>NZ_BAAIEU010000004.1:0-2558484 GCF_054654555.1 Halopiger thermotolerans
TTCCCGAACGTCGCTTCGTGAACTGTGCTGAGTCATGGACGAACAGAGTGAATGCCGGTGTGGTAACTGAGTGAACAGGAAGTAGAATCCACGCATGAGGAGAAGTGAAGTAAGAAGGCTGAGATACGCTGTTCTAGGCGAATGCTGTTGCTCACCAGGAGCTTGCCCAAGGCCGCGGGCTGGCGTCAGCCCGCGGCCGGCGCGTATGCTTCTGGCACACCTGTTCCGTTCATTTCGATCTCCCAAGTCCGCTCTAGCTCTTCCTCTAATGCATGTCTGATCCAGTCAGAGAACGTCTTGAACGTGAATTCCTCGGGCAGGTCGCGCCCGCCCCGCTGGGGGCGGGCGACGACCGCCCATCGAAGCACAAGCCAGAGGTTCTCCAACAGGAATCCAACCAGGACGAACGCGAAGCGGATGATTGGGTCTTGTGTCGTCGTTACCACTCGTGCTTGGCGAAATACACGGTAGCTCGTTTCGATCGCTGACCGTTTCCGATAGAGCCGTTCGACTTGTTTCGGCGTGCGATCGGCCAGATCGCACGCCACATAGCCTCGCACGACCTCGCCACTTTTCCCGCGATCTCCGGCGTGATATGACACAGCGACCGCGAGCGGGAATTCCAGTTCCCGCTCGCGGCCTTTGTACATCCGATAGGTTGTCATGTACGAGCAGTGCGTATCCAGCTTCTTCCTCATGCGCTTGCCCTTCTTTTGGACGGGAACGACAGTCGCAGCAACCTCCCGTGAGCGGCGCAGAATACGTTCGTTGTAGAAGCCGCGATCAGCCAACAGAAGCTCTATCTCGAAGGGATAGGCCTCGACGCGGTCGAGGACGCGCTCGACCGCGTCGGCCTCTTTCTCATCACTACGGACGTACGTCATCGCCAACGTCACTGGCTTTCCGTTCGAGACGAGATACGCCGTGCAGTACCGGTGGCACGTCGTTGTTCCGTCTTTCGCGTGCATGCGACAGAGTTCACCTTCTTCATCGGCGTACGTTCCGTGGTAGGGGTTATCGACGAAGTCAATGGAGACGATCCTCGACCGATCAGGGTCGAGGATCGTCATCGCTAACTCTCTGAGAAGGCGGTTAGCAACCCGCTCAAGCCACTCCCGGTTGAGCGTATGTAGCCAGTCCATGACAGTATCGTCACAGACAGCGTTGTCGTTGTCCTTGCACGTCTCCCAGATGGACGTCTGATTGACTGCTGCAAGAATGACAACAGCCCAGATATCGCCGGGATCGAGGGGCGAGCCCTCGATCCCTGGCAAGGGGAGCTGGCAGATGACGTCTTCCGCTAAATCTTTCACGTCCGAATCCGAAAGAACACCGTCTGGCTGAGGGATACTGAACACATTCACTCAACCAGACATCTTCCTCATGAGACCAACGCTTTAGCTCCAGCTCTCACACCAGTCGGGAAGTACCGATCTTCGAGGTGTTTCAGCGCCTACACGGTCGCGAGGAGTACGAGGGGACGGGGCTCGGACTCGCGCTGTGCCAGCGGATCGCCGAGCGCCACGGCGGCGACATCCGGGTCGAGTCGGAGCCGGGCGAGGGGTCGACGTTCTCGGTGACGCTGCCGGCCGCCGAACCCGACGGCTCGAACGCGCAGCTCCGCGAAACGAGCAGTTAGGGCGACTCGAGGCGGCCGACCGAGATCACGACGTTTTTCGACCGGCGCCGTCCAGGGGGAGTATGCGCGTCACCGAGGGCGGAATCGACCTCGAGGTCCCCGGCGAGCAGACCGAGGGCGTCGAGGAGTCGGTCTTCTACAATCCGCGCCAGGAGCTGAACCGGGATCTGACGATCGCGACGTTGCGGGCCTACCGCGAGCGCGAGCCCCGCGCCGAAACGTACCTGGACGCGATGACGGCCAGCGGCGTCCGCGGCGTCCGGGCGGCCGCCGACGGCTGGGACGTCACCTGCTGCGACGTCGACGCGGAAGCCGTCGACCTCGCCCGCGAGAACCTCGAGCGCAACGACTGCGCCGCTCGAGCGCGGGTCGAACACCGCGACGTCAACGCCCTCATGCACGACGAGGTCTTCGACGTGATCGACCTCGACCCCTACGGGACGCCGATGCCCTTCGCCGACGCCGCCTTCGCCAACGGCCGGGATCTGGTCTGCGTCACCGCGACCGACACCGCGCCGCTGTGCGGCGCGCACTTCAACAGCGGCGTCCGCTCGTACTCGGCGGTCCCGCGAAACACCGACTACCACGCCGAGATGGGCGTCCGGATCCTCATCTCGGCGCTCGCGCGCAGTGCGGCCCGGTTCGACGTCGGCGTCCAACCGCTACTGACCCACGCGACGAGCCACTACGTCCGGACCTACCTCGAACTCGAGCACAAGGCGACGTCCGCGGACGCGTCGATCGACGAGTTAGGCTACCTCTACCACTGCGAGGACTGTATGTACCGCGAGGCCGATCCCGGACTGATCGCCGACCCGATCGAGACCTGTCCCCACTGCGACGGCGACCGGATCCTCGCCGCCGGCCCGGTCTGGCTCGGCCCCGTCCGCGACCGGGAGTTCGTCGCCGCGGTCCGCGAGGAAATTCCCGACGACTTCGGCACCGCCGACAAGGGACGCGAACTCTGCGAGACGCTCGAGGCGGAACTCGACGAGCCGACCCACTACGACCAGCACAAGCTCTGTCGCAACTGGGGGTTGCCCGCCAACGCGATGGACGACTTCCTCGCGGATCTGCGCGCGGCGGGCTACGAGGCCTCGAGAGCGCACTACGGCGGGACGACGTTCAAGACCGACGCGAGCGTCGGGGAGATTCGGGCGGCGACCGAAGGCGGGCTCGAGTAACTCGAAGCGAGTTCGGCGGCGGCGCTCCGATACCGAACTGCCCGTGCGTTCCCGGTCACCGTGACGCGGCCGACCTGATTTCCGGGCCAACACTCCGCTAGTCGGCGGGATCGGTAGGGCTCTCGACTCCGTGGCGTCCGTACGCGTACGCGATCCACAGGAGGGTCCCGGGAAGGACGACGAATTTGACCCCATCGAAGACCAGCACGTAGTAGGTCACCGTCTGTCCGGGCGTGGCGAACTGCGGGAGCCATCCCGGCAGTCCCGAGCCGCCGATGTCGGCGAACGCTCCCGTCAACACTCGGTCGCCGAGCAGTACGACGGTCAACAGGAGTACGAACGCGGCCACCGGACGCCGGAGGTGCGGATCGTTGCGCAGCGAGTGAAGCAGGGACACGGTACCAACGTCTCGTTTGAGTGTGGCATATTCTTTCGGTGACCGCCGTAAACCGGCGATGGACGGTACGCGACGTTCGCACCCGCTGAGCGGCTGGATCGTCGTCAATCTAGGTGTCCTCGGCGTACAACCGCACGAGTCGACACTCGGGGCAGCAGACGCCCTGCAGCTTCGCCCGCTCTTTGAGGCCGAGTTTTCCCAGCAGTCCGTCGCGCTCGCCGGTCGCGATCGAGAGCCGCATGCTTTCGCCGTCGCGAACCGGCACCGGTTCCATCGTCACGCCGCAGTCGGGACAGCGTCGCTGCTCCATAGGTCCCGATCGACGTGACAGCGAAAAGTAGTTTCGGCGCGGCGTCGACTTCGCGAACCGACGCGTCGACGCCGTTCGCAGCCGCCTTTAGTGAGCAGGCTTGTGCCACACGGCCGCATACCTCGGTACCGATCGTAGTCCGGCCCGTGATCAACCGCAGCGAAGGGCTCGAGGTCGCACGGCGGATGACGACGCTCGCTCAAACCCAGCAGCTGACGCTGCTGGCGGCCGGCGTCGCCTTCTACGGATTCATCTCGCTCGTCCCGCTCCTGTTACTCGCGCTCGGCATCGCCGCGTCGATCGGGGGACAAGCGCTCGCGGTGCGGCTCACGGTCGCCGCGAGCGACGTGTTGACGCCGGCAGCGCGGGAGCTGGTCGCTGAGACGGTGCTGGACGAGACGGGCCGCCAGAGCGCGACGGTCGTCGGCGCGTTCGGCCTGCTGTGGGGCGCAAGTCGCGTCCTTCGCGGTCTCGATCGGGCCTTCTCGCAGGTCTACGGCACCGTCGGCGAGAAGTCGGTCATCGATACGATCTGGGACGCGACGATCGTCTTCCTCGTCATCGCGGTCGGGCTCGGGCTGGTCGGCGCCCTCGAGTTCGCGATTCGGTTCGCGCCGCTGGTCGGCCTCGAGTACCTCGGCTCGGTCTTTCTCGTGTTGGGATTGATCGCGACCTTTCTGCCGCTGTACGTCGTGTTTCCGGACGCCGACGTGGACGTGTGGGAAGCCCTGCCGGGGACGGTCGTCGCCGCGGTCGGCTGGTTCGTCCTGAGTCGGACGTTCTCGATCTACGCCTCCGTCGCGACGGATTACGTGGTTTACGGCGCCCTGGGAGCGGTCTTTCTCGTGCTCATCTGGCTATACCTCGGCTCGATCATCCTCTTGTTCGGCGCCATCTGTAACGCCGTCCTCGCCGACCGTGAAGTGGATCGGCAGCTACAAAGTCCCGGCCGTCGACAGATCCTGACAGAAGCGATGACTGACGACGCCACGGGTGCCGACGAGGGGGACGCGGACGCGACTGCGGGCGACGGCAACGGAACCGCCGGCGACGACTCCCGCCCTCGCGACCGCGACCTCGACTCGGACAGCGATCGTTCGAGCGCAGATTCGGGTACGGTCACGAGCACCACCGGGACCGAACCGCGAGACGCACGCAGCGCTCGCACGCGGGACCGTGCCGACGACCCCGAAGCGCTCCGCGAGGAGATCGAGCGCCTGCGCGACCGCGTCGAGGAGTTCGAGGACGACGTCGAGCGCCGAACCGTCGAGAAGGAGTCGCTCGAGAGCGAACTCAAACGCTACGTCCGGCGCCGCGTTCGCCGCGGTCACGCCCACGGCTGGGGGCCCTACCTCGTCCTGCTGTACGGGACGGCGATGGCCATCGCGGCGTTTTACTTCCTCGACGGTCCCTGGGCGATCCTCGCGATGTTCGTCGTCTGGACGTCGACGCTCGGCGTCTACGTCCTGATGGTGCTGTTCGGCGCCGGCCTGTCCCTGCTCGGCGTACCGGGTCGCCTCCGGAACTGGATCAGCGAACGACGGTCCTGAGGCCGCTTCGAGCCGTCTGCGTTCCCTCCTCCCGGATCCGCCGCTTCTCTCCCGTCCCGCTCGGTCGAACGCCTCGACCGTCCGGTACGCGTCGTTGCGTCAGTCGCTTTCGGTAGTGTCGTCGGGACAGCGCTGCTGCTGCGGTGCAGTGGGGATGATCGCCATACCAAAACCGCCAAACGAATCGACCCGACGCAAAATCGGAGCCCGGAGAGAACGGGGTCGGTCCCGGTATCAGCCGCGAGTCACGGAGTCGCGGCGCGGCCGCCTCAGAACTTCTCGAGGTAGCGGTCGAGTTCCCACTGGGAGACGTCGACGAGGTACTCCTCGAACTCCTGGCGCTTGGCTTCGACGAACTTGGGCGCGACGTGCTCGCCCAGCGCGTTGTAGATCGCCTCGTCGTTCTCGAGGGCGTCGACGGCCTGGCCGAGGTTCGACGGGAGCGTGTCGATGCCGTACTCCTCGCGCTTCTGCTCGTCGAACTCGTAGATGTTCTCCCGAACCGGGTCGGGGCACTCGAGGCCCTGCTCGATGCCGTCCAGTCCGGCGTGGATCATGACCGCGAGCGCGAGGTAGGGGTTACACGACGGGTCCGGCGAGCGCAGTTCGATCCGCGAGGCCGCGGGGACGCGAGCCGCGGGTTTGCGGATCAGCGCCGAGCGGTTGCGGTCCGACCAGGCGACGTAGACCGGCGCCTCGTAGCCCGGCACCAGGCGCTTGTAGCTGTTCACGGTAGGGTTCGCGACCGCCGTGATCGCCGGCGCGTGCTCGAGGATGCCGGCGGTGAAGGCGTGAGCCTCCTCCGAGAGGTTGAACTCGTCGTCCTCGTCGTGGAACGCGTTCTCGCCGTCCTCGGTGAACAAGGAGAGGTGCGTGTGCATGCCCGAGCCGTTGATGCGCGGAATCGGCTTCGGCATGAAGGTGGCGTGGTAGTCGTGCTGGGCGGCGATGGCGCGGACGACGGTGCGGAAGGTCGCGACGTTGTCGGCGGTCGCGAGCGCGTCGTCGTAGGTGAAGTTGATTTCGTGTTGGCCCTCCGCGACCTCGTGGTGGCTAGCTTCGATCTCGAAGCCCATCTCCTCGAGGCCGTAGATGATGTCGCGGCGGACGTCGCTGGCGAGGTCCTTGGGCGCGACGTCGAAGTAGCCGCCGGCGTCGTTCGTCTCGGTCGTCGCGCGGCCCTCCTCGTCCTCCTCGAACAGGAAGAACTCGGGTTCGGGCGCCGCGTTGACGGTGTAGCCCATCTCCTCGGCGCGCTCGAGGGCGTTCTTGAGGACCCGTCGCGGGTCGCCCTCGAACGGTTCATCCGTCGAGGTGTCGTAGACGTCGCAGATCATCCGGGCCGCGGCGCTGTCCTCGTCGTTGCGCCACGGCAGAATCGCGAAGGTGTCCGGATCGGGAACCAGACGCATGTCCGACTCCTGAATGCGGACGAAGCCCTCGATCGAGGAGCCGTCGAAGTAGATCCCCTCGGTGAAGGCCTTCTCGGCCTGTCGCGCCGGCACGGCGACGTTCTTGACTGTGCCCAGAATGTCGGTAAACTGCAGTCGGAGGAAGTCGACGTCCTGCTCCTCGATCTCGTCGAGTACGGCTTGTTCAGCCTCGCTGATGTTTCCGCTTGTCATCTTTCCAGTCGTCCTTCCCAAGAATCTCCGATACTAAAACCCTGCTGCTCCGAGCAAATATCCCCTCACCGCACTGAAACTGTATATTCGTAAATTTCTAAAGGCTAGGCTGAGTTGTTTGATGTGATGACCTACGAAAATCTCGATGCAAAACTAGTGAATGCCCTCCTCGGGGACGGCCGCGCGAGCCTCCGGAGCCTCGCCGAGGACCTGGACGTCTCCGTCACGACGGTCTCGAACCACCTCTCCGATCTCGAGGAGGAGGGCGTCATCGAGGGGTACACGCCGCGGCTCGACTACGACGCGCTCGGCTACGACGTCACGGCCGTCATCCAGCTGCAGGTCGAGGGTAACGCCTTACCCGACATCACCGACACGCTGCGGGACCACCGCCAGATGACCAGCGTCTACGAGGTCACGGGCGACTACGACGTCATCGCGATTGGCAAGTTCCAGGACACCGACGAGATGAACGACCACATCAAGCAGTTGCTGACCGATCCCGACATCAAGTCCTCGAACACCAGCGTCGTGCTCAACGCCGTCAGCGAAAACGAACAGTTCGAGCTCGACGTCGACGACACCTGATTACTGATCGTCCGCTCGTCCGCTCGAGTTCCGCACGATCGTCCGACCGTCTCAATCGTCGACGAGCGCCTCGGCGGCCGCCTCTCGGTCACCCGCTTGTGCGCGCCACAGCGTCGCGTACTGGCCGTCCGCCTCGAGCAGTTCCTCATGGGTCCCCCGCTCGACGATCTCGCCGTCCGCCATCACGAGGATGGTGTCGGCGTCCTTGACCGTCGACAGCCGGTGGGCGATCGCCAGCGTCGTCCGATCCTCGGTGAGTCGATCGATCGACCGCTGGATCAGCAGTTCGGTCTCCGTGTCGACCGCGCTGGTCGCCTCGTCCAGAATGAGCACCGCCGGATCGTCGAGGACGGTCCGCGCGAGCGCGATCCGCTGGCGCTGCCCGCCGGAGAGTTTGACGCCGCGCTCGCCAACGCGGGTGTCGTAACCCTCCTCGAGGTCCGCGATGAACTCGTGGGCCTGCGCGGCCTTCGCGGCCTCCCGGACGGCCTCGTCGGAGGCGTCAAACTGCCCGTAGCGGATGTTGTCCGCGATGGTGCCGTCGAAGAGGAACGTGTCCTGGCTGACGTAGCCGACCGCCGACCGGAGGTCCGCGAGCCTGACGTCCCGGACGTCGTGGCCGTCGATCTTCACCGACCCCTCCTGGACGTCGTAGAGCCGGAGCAGCAGTTTCAGCACCGTCGACTTGCCGGCGCCGGTCGGGCCGACCAGCGCGACCGTCTCGCCCGGCGCGGCCTCGAAGGAGACGTCCTCGATGACCGTCTCCGCGAAGGCCGTCCCGTCCTCGCTCGTGGCCCGCACCTCGCTGTCGGCGTAGCTAAAGGAGACGTTCTCGTATTCCACGCGGCCCTCGACGGGGTCGATGTCCGCGGGGTCCTCGGGGTCGTCGACGTGGACCGGGATGTCCATCAGCCCGAAGATGCGCTCGCTCGAGGCCTTGGCGTTCTCGTACTGGTCGACGATGCTCGAGACCTCCGCGAGCGGGTCGACGATCCGTTGGGTAAGGGTGAGGAAGATGACGAACTCCCCGACCGACAGCTCGCCGGTGAACGGCCCCGGCGCGGTGCCGACCGTCAGCCAGTAGCCGCCGACGAAGAAAGTCGCGGCGAAGGCGACGCCGGCAAGCAGTTCCATCCCCGGCCGGTAGAAGTAGCTCAGTTTGAGGACGTCCATCGTCCGCTCGAACAGGTTCTTCGAGGAGTCGCGCACCCGTTCGCGCTCGTAGGCCTCGCTCGAGGACGTCTTGGTCAGCGCCATGCCCGCGATGGCGTTCTCGAGGCGGGTGTTGAGCCGCCCGACCGCCGAGCGCTCGCGGACGTACCGCGGCTCGACGGCGCGCATGAACCAGATCGTAAAGGCGACCATCGCCGGCACCGCGAACAGCGTGACGACGGCCAGTTGCCAGTTCAGGTAGAAGAGCACGCCCGCGATGCCGCCGACCATCACGATGAGCCGCGCGGAGTTCATCAGCGCGTCGTCGAGGAATCGCTCCAGATTCTGCGTGTCGTTGTTGAGGACGGCCATGACCTCGCCAGTCTGTTTCTCGTCGAAGAAGGACATGTCCAGGCGCTGCATCTTCCGGAAGGAGTCGACCCGGACGGTGTGCATCACGTCGTGGGCGAACAGGTTGGCGGTGACGCCGTAGATCCAGGTCAGAACCGCCGTCGCGAGGAACGAGGCGACGATCGCGGCGACGGCGAACCGGAACTGCGGGATCGACTCGTCCGGCAACCAGGCGTTGGGGACGACCGGCAGTTCGAACGGGCCCGTCCCGACGAAGATCGCGTCGATGGCGGCCCCGAGCACTAACGGCGGCACGAGACTCGCCATGCGGGCGAGAAAGTTCGCGACCATCCCGATCGCGAAGTAGCCGAGTCGGCCCGGGGCGTACTCGCGGAACAACCTCGTCAGCGGTCGCTCGACGTCCTCGCGGTAGGCGTCGAACGGCGTCTCGTCGGTGTCGGCGCTCACGCCCCTGCGGTATCGGTTCAACCCATAAATTAGTAGCGTTGGCGGGAACGCGGGCCGCTTTTCGGCGCCCGTTGCGGACGGCGGATCGGGGCGATGTTCGGCTGGGGCGAACGGAGACGACCCGAGAAGCGAGAGGCGGCGGCGAAATCCGGCGACGGCCTCGAGCCCCGGACTCGCGCGCACCGGGTCACGCGGCGTAGTTGAACACCCAGTAGCCGGCGTACAGTGCGAGCAACAGTACGCCGCCGGCGCGGGTGACGCGGCTGCGAGCTAGCATCGCCGTCGCGACGAGCAGGCACGCGCCGAAGAACGGCCAGTGGACGGTCATCACCGCGCCGCCGGTGTCGACGGGGTGCAACAGCGCTATCAGGCCGACGTTCGCGGTCATGTAGAAGACCGTACTCCCGACGACGTTGCCGACGGCGAGGTGCGGCCGACCCTGCCGGACGGGCTCGAGGGTCAGCGCCAACTCCTCGATCGAGGCGATGAAGCTCAGGACCGTCGCGCCGAAGGCCAGCCCCGAGATGCCAAAGGCGACGAACAGGCGCTCGGCGCTGCCGACCGTGATGAACGAGCCCAGGGTCATCCCGACGGTCGCGAGGACGGCGACGCCGACCGTGACCCGACCGCTGTAGCCCTCGAGGTCGGGGACGAACTCGTCGAGGTCAAGGTCGAGATCGAGGTCTCGATCCGCGTCCGACTCCAGCGCCGACTCGCCCCGCTCGCCGTCGGCGACCGCCGGCGTCTCGCGGCCCGCGTGCGGGCCGTGTCCGTCCCCGTTGGTCACCAATGCGTCACCGGACGACTCGTTGCTCTCGGACTCGAGGTCGTCGTCGACGTCGATCGCTTCCTCGACCTCGCCGGAGAGCAGGTAGGTCGTCTCCGAGCGGCGCTCGTGCCAGAAGATGTACGCGAGCAGCGGAACGAACAGCGCCAGCAGCACCGCCCCGTACTCGGGGCCGATCGTCCCGCCCAGCGACATCGCGAACGCCGGGAGCGGAGCGAGCAACAGCATGGCGAGATAGACCCGCGGCACCTCCATCTCGAAGGGGACGAACACCCCCGCGAGGCCGAGCGCGACCGCGAGGACGAACAGCGACTCGCCGAAGACCGTCCCCAGCGCGAGGTCAGACAGCGAGACGACGGCGGCGGTCACCCCCAGCGCGGCGTTCTCGAGGTCGATCCCGGCCAGGATTACCGCGAGGAAAAAGCCCGAAATTCCGAGGGAGACGGCGCTCTGGGCGACCGCCTCGATGAACACCTCGACGCACCAGATGACCAGCACGACACCGACGAGAAAGGCGGCGCCAAAGAGCGCGATCTCGAGGCCCGGTGCGACCATGCCTCCACAAACGACGTCCGTCTACTTAGTTTTCCGACCGGTACGCGGTCGATCGTCGGTCTCGAGTACGTCGCTCGCCCGCTTCCTGTCGTGGTATCGTCGGGTTACCATACTGCGGCTCGCGACGCCCCGCATGCGATCACTGTCTGTACGCCAACAGCGCGACTCCGAGGACCAGAAACAGCAGCCCCCACCACAGCGAGTCCCCGGGGAGGACTTTGAGAACGAGCGTCACGATGCCGGAGGAGAGCAGGGACCAACCGAGGGTCGTTCGGTATGCCATGTGCGCCCTACGCCGTCCAGCCCAATAGGTCGTTTGAACGTCAGATCCGACGTGAGTCCGGCTGTGTGACGTTTCCAGACTGTTTCCTGAGACGAGCGACGGATCGACGTTTCCGATGACCCCCTCTCAGCCTCGACGCTATCCCGTCGGCGCAAAGACTCGGCGGTTCGGGAGTGGCGCCGTAATACAACGCGTGCGTCAGGAGAACGGAAACGGGAGCGAGAGCAAAGCGTCAGGACGTCGAGCCCCGTGGTGAGCGAGCGGTGCGATCTGCGAACGGCGAGTCGGCGTGGGGTAGGTGGCGCGTGCGACGGAGACGGCTTACATCATGCCGCCCATGCCGCCGCCCATGCCGCCCATGCCGCCGGCACCGCCGGGGCCGCCGGCTTCTTCGTCCTCGCCCTTGTCGGTCGAGAGGTCGCCGGCGGAGATGATGTCGTCGATCTTGAGGACCAGGTTCGCGGCCTCGGCGGCGGAGGTGACGGCCTGCTCCTTGGCGTGGGCCGGTTCGACGACGCCGGCCTCGTAGGTGTCTTCGACGTCGCCCGTGAAGACGTTCAGACCGGCTTCGATGTCGCCGTCCTCGTGGGCCGCGCGGAGGTCGACGAGCGTGTCGATGGAGTCGAGGCCGGCGTTCTCGGCGAGCACGCGCGGGACGAGCTCGAGCGAGTCGGCGAAGGCCTCAACGGCCAGCTGCTCGCGGCCGGAGACGGAGTCGGCGTAGTCGCGCAGGCGGCTGGCGAGTTCGACTTCGATGGCGCCGCCGCCCGCGAGGACGCGGCCGTCGGAGACGGTCTGGGCGACGACGTCGAGCGCGTCGTTGACGCCGCGCTCGAGTTCGTCGACGACGTGGTCGGTCGAGCCGCGCAGCAGGAGGGTGACGCCGTGGGCGTCCTCGCCCTCGATGTAGAACATCTCGTCCTCCTCGTCGCGGGTGACGTCACCGTGGCCGAGGTCCTCGGCGGTGGCGCTGTCGAGGTCGGAGACGACCGTCGCGCCGACGACCTCCTGCAGGAACTCGAGGTCGGACTTCTTGGCGCGGCGGACGGCGAGGATGCCCTCCTTGGCGAGGTAGTGCTGAGCCAGGTCGTCGATGCCCTTCTGGCAGAAGACGACGTCGGCGCCGAGGTCGGCGATCTGGTCGACCTTCTCGCGGAGCTGCTCCTCCTCGCGGTCGAGGAACTTCTGGAGCTGGTCGGGGTCCGTGACGGAGACTTCGGTGTCGACGTCGGTCTCCTCGACCTCGATGGGCTCGTTCAGCAGCAGGATGTCAGCGTCGGTGGCCTCGGTGGGCATGTTGTCGTGGACGGGGTCCTTGTCCACGATGCCGCCCTCGAGGAGGTCGGACTCGCCGGCGCTGCGGCCGGTCTGGGTCTCGATGTTGAGGAACTCGAGGTCGACGACGTTGTTGCCGTCCTCGTCCTCGACGGTGACCTGCTTGACCGCGTCGATGATGAGCTGGGAGAGGTGCTCCTTGTTGACCTCGGTGCCCTTGCCGGTCATCGAGGTCTCGGCGACCGAGCGCAGGAGCTCCTCGTCGTCGGTGTCGACGTCCTGCGCGATGTCGTCGATCTCCTCGCGGGCCTGCTCGGAGGCCATGTGGAAGCCCTTGATGATCGCCGTCGGGTGGATGTCCTGCTCGAGGAGGTCCTCGGCGTTCTTGAGGAGTTCGCCGGCGATCGCGACGGCCGTCGTGGTACCGTCGCCAGCCTCGTCCTCCTGCGTTTCGGCGACCTCGATGATCATCTCGGCCGTCGGGTTGTCGATGTCCATCTCCTGGAGGATGGTGACCCCGTCGTTGGTGATGGTTACCGAGCCCATCGAGTCGACGAGCATCTTGTCCATCCCCTTCGGGCCGAGGGTCGAGCGGACGGCTTCAGCGACCGCACGTGCGGCGCTGATGTTGTAGTCCTGCGCGTCTTTGTCCTTGACGCGCTGGGAGTCCTCGCTCATCACGATCATCGGCTGTCCCTGCTGCATTCGCTGGCTCATAGTCGGTCGAACCATTGATTGTGATTCTACATAAGTGTACCGTTCTCTCGAGACGAGTGTCCTCGCCGAAGCGTGCGATTGGAACCCGAAAACCACCGGAAAGCGTGCTGGTGTGCCCGAGATAGTGGGACGTGATACCACTCGAACAACTCCTGCAGGAGCCGGGGTTTCCCGCCATATTTAAGTATATTCGATTTGCGCGACGGGGTCGACGCCGCTCGAGCGACGCGACGGCGACGACGGCTCGACGCGTCGGCGTCAAAGCGAACAATTAACCTTCTCTCGCCGAACCCACCGGTATGACCGGTTTAGACGGCCGCGTTCTCGTGACGGGAGGAGCTGGGTTCATCGGCTCCCACCTCACCGAGCGCCTGCTCGCGGACGGCGCCGACGTGACGATCGTGGACGACCTCTCGAACGGCGCCGCCGAGCGCGTCCCCGATGACGCCGAACTCGTCGAGGCCGATCTGACGTCGATGTCGGCCGACGCGCTCGCGGCCCGCCTCTCGGACGTCGACCTCGTCTTCCACCTCGCAGCGTCGAAACGCGTCGACACCGACCGTCCACACGGCCAGTTCGAGGACAACACGCGGATGACCCGCACGCTGCTCGAGGCGATGGCAGACGCGAGTGTGACCGATATCGCCTACACTTCTTCCTCGACGGTCTACGGCGAGGCGCCGCGGCCGACGCCCGAGGACTACGCGCCGCTCGAGCCGATCAGCGCCTACGGCGCGAGCAAGCTGGCCGACGAGGGACTCCTTTCAGCGCGCACGCACAGCCACGACCTGACGGTGTGGAACTTCCGGTTCGCCAACGTCGTCGGCCCGCGCCTGCGCGGCGCGGTGATCCCCGACTTCATCGAGAAACTGCGAGACGATCCGGAGACGCTGACGATCCTCGGCAACGGCCGTCAGGAGAAGTCCTACCTCCACGTCGAGGACTGTCTGGACGCAATGTTGCACGTCGTCGAGCACGCCGACGCCGCGATGAACACCTACAACCTCGGCACGCGCACGACCACCTCCGTTGATCGGATCGCGGCCATCGTCGCCGACGAGATGGGCCTCGAGCCCGAGTTCGAGTACACCGGCGGCGAGCGGGGCTGGACCGGCGACGTGCCGAAGATGCGCCTCTCGATCGAGAAGCTCGCAGCGCTCGGCTGGGAGCCGTCGCTCTCGAGCGACGAGGCGGTGCGGCGGGCGACGCGGGAGATTCTTGCGGAACTGCGCTGACGTCCCGCCGTCGTTTTCTGTCGCCGGAATGTCTTTCGAGCACGCTCGAGGACCCCGTCCGATCGAGTTTTAGGTGGGCTTAAATATCTGGATGCGAAGCACTCGCGTATGCACGACGGCGGCGATGGGGAGACGTCGCGAGCGTCGGACGAGCGGTCGACGAGCGCCGCCGACGGCAGCGGGGACTTTCGAGCCGCGCTGACTCGCCGCCGGCTGACGGTCGCCGGGACGGTACTGGTCGCCCTCGCGCTCGTCGTCGCGGCCCGGCGACTCGACCTCGAGGCGGTCGTCGCCGACGTCGCGACCGCCGACCCGCGGCTGCTCGCCCTCGCGGTCGCCGTCTACGCCGTCTCGTGGCCGCTCCGGGGTCGCCGGTACGGCGACGTCCTGAGCGCGACGGGCCACCGTGCCGGGACGGGGCTGCTCACGGCGGCCGTCTTCGTCAGCCAGACGGCCAACCTCGCGATTCCGGCGCGGGCCGGCGACGCCACCCGCGCGTACGTGGTCAACGCTCGAGAGAACGTTCCGTACACGGCGGGGTTCGCTGCGCTGGCCGTCGAGCGCCTCTTCGATCTGGCGACGATCGCCGTGCTGGCCGGCGGGGCGACGGCATGGCTCGCGATCGGCGGGGACGTCGGGCCGCTCGAGATCGCCGCCGAGGCCGGCGGCGCGCGGGTCGCGTTCGTCGGCGCCGCCGCGGTGAGTACGGCCACCGCCGGCGTCGGCCTCGTCGTCGCGACGACCGCCCGCTCGCGCTACGGCTCGCGGATCGCCGCGCGGCTGCGGGCCCGCGTCGACGGGGCGCCGCGACTCGAGGGGGCGCTCGAGGCGGCGCTCCGCTTCGCGGGCGATGTCGGCGTCGTCGCGCGTCGCCCGCGGGTGCTCGCCGCCGTCGCCGGGACGAGCCTGCTCGTCTGGATGCTCGACGTGCTCACGGCCGTCATCGTCCTCGCGGCGCTGGACAGCGGCCTCGCGGTCGGCCCGCTGCTCGCGGTCGGCACGCTCGCGGTCAGCGTCGGGAACCTCGCGAAGGTGCTGCCGCTCTCGCAGGGCGGGGTCGGCCTCTACGAGGCCGCGTTTACGGCGCTGGTCGTCGGGCTGACGCCCGTCGGCGCGAGCGCGGCGCTGGCCGCCGCAGTCGTCGACCACGCGCTGAAAAACGGCGTCACGCTGGTCGGGGGCGGCGCGGCGGTCGCCGGGCTCGGAATCTCGATCTCGGACGCGACGGCTGCGGAGGCAGCCGCCACCGAGGCGACGGCCGACGACCGTCCGATCTCGAGCGAGGACCGACGGACTTTTTAGGTGTGCCTAAAAATCGGAGAGCAATGAGTCAGGACATCTGCGTCGTCGTACCGACGATCCGGGAGTACGAGTGCATGCGCTCGTACTTCGAGAACGCGCGCGAACACGGGTTCGACCTCTCGCGGCTGCACGTCGTGCTCGTGACCGAGGACTTCTGCGAGACCGACGCCATGGAGCGGCTGCTCGAGGAGGAGGGCGTCTCCGGCGAGGTCTTCGACGGGAGCCGCCGCGAGGAGTGGTACGCCGAGCACGGAATCGAGGAGTACGGCCACGTCGTTCCGGCGGCGAGTCACGCCGAGACGAGCTTCGGCCTGCTGTACATGTGGGCCCACGACGAGTTCGAGTACGGTTTCTTCATCGACGACGACACCCTTCCGCACCCCGAGGAGGACTTCTTCGGCACGCACATGGAGAACCTCGCCTTCGAGGGCGAGATCGAGGAGGTCTCCTCCGACGAGCAGTGGGTCAACGTCCTCTACCAGAACGCCGACGAGCACGGCCTCTACCCGCGGGGCTACCCCTACTCGGCGATGGGCGAAACCGTCGAGACGGACACGACCGAGATCGAGGGCGGACAGGTCGTCGCCTCGCAGGGCCTGTGGACCAACGTCCCCGACCTCGACGCCGTCCGCATCCTCATGGACGGCGACCTCGAGGGCCAGGCCCAGACCCGCACCTCGACGGACGACTTCGGCGACGACTTCGTCGCCGCGCGAGGCAACTACCTCACCGTCTGCTCGATGAACCTCGCCTTCCGGCGCGAGGTGATCCCCGCCTTCTACCAGCTTCCGATGGACGACAACGAATGGGACGTCGGCCGGTTCGACGACATCTGGTCGGGCGTCTTCCTGAAGCGCGCCTGCGACGTGCTCGGCAAGCGCATCTACAACGGCGCGCCGCTGTGCGAGCACAACAAGGCGCCCCGCAGCACCTTCGACGACCTCAACAACGAGGTGCCCGGCCTCGAGCTCAACGAACACCTCTGGCGGATAATCGACGACGCCGGGAGCGACGCCGACTCCTACGAGGCGGTCTTCGAGGCGATGGCTCGAGCACTCGTCGACGGCGACTGGTCGGACTACAACAACGGTGCGTTCTTTAATTACGTGGGCGAACACATGCTCGACTGGCTCGAGTGCCTGTCGGCGCTGTCGGCGCAGGCCGACGAACCCGTTCGGGTCGCAGCCGACCGTTAATCGTCACCTATAAGTTTTTAGGTTAGCCTAAACCAAATATGGACGACAGTGGTAACAACGCGATTTCGCGTCGGAAAGCGCTACAGATCGGATCGGCGCTCGGCGCGACCGCGGTCGCGGGCTGTTTGGATCGATTCAACGGCGGCGGAGAAAGCGCCGAGATTCCGGAGCTCTCGACGTTCCGCGGCTCCGGTGCGCTGGCCGAGGGTCGCCCCGCCCCGGGCGGGACGTCGATCGAGGAACTCCCCGATCTCTCCGGCGAACTCTCGCTCTACATCGGCGGCGGGGAAGGGGGCATCTACTACGAGTTCGTGAACATGCTCCAGGAAATTTACCCCGACTTCGAGGTCTATCCCAACGCCGACACGTCCTCGTCGCTGGCCCAGACGATCGTCGAAGAGGTCGACTCCGGCGCCGCACAGGCCGACGTCTTCTGGTCGATCGACGCCAGTTCGCTCGGGTTCGTCGCGGACAACGACGCCTACGAACCGCTGTCGGACGAGGCGGTCGGACCGGTCGCCAACGGCCAGTTCGTCGGCGACGACAACGCCTGGGCGGGCGTCGCCGGACGCGCCCGTGCGGTTCCCTACAATACGAACGAGCTCTCGGCGTCCGATATTCCCAGCACCGTTCAGGACTTCCCCGGGACCGAGGCCCTCCAGGGAACGATGGGCTGGGCGCCGACCTACGGCGCGTTCAAGTCGTTCGTGACCGCCATGCGCCTGATCCAGGGCGAGGACGCGACTCGCCAGTGGCTGGTCGACATGAAGGAGGCCGGGACCGAGCGATACGGTAACGAGTACGCCGTCTCGCAGAACGTCGCCAACGGCTCGCTCGCGGCCGGGTTCGCCAACCACTACTACGCGATGCGCGTCAAGAACCAGCAGCCCGACGCGCCGATTGATCTGGCCTTCACCGAAGGCGACGCCGGTGCCCTGATCAACGTCGCCGGTGCGCAGAAGGTCAAGGGCACGCAGCGGGGCGACCTCGTCGACAACTTCGTCCGCCACCTGCTGTCCGCGGAGGCCCAGGAGTACTTCACGACGGTCAGTTTCGCCTACCCGATGATCGAGGGCGTCGATCCCGTCGGCGGCCTCCCGTCGATCGCCGACCTGAACCCGCCGGAGATCGACCTCGCGGAACTGTCCGACCTCGAGCCGACCCTCGAACTGATGGAGGACGCCGGCGTCTCGGGATGACCCTCCGGAAGCGGCTCTCGAGGACGCTCGAGCGGGCCGCCGACGGCGACGACGCCGCCGGCGTCGGCCTCACGCTGCTCGCCGCGGCTCTCGCCGCCGTCCTCGTCCTTCCGCTCCTGTGGCTCGTCGTCGACGCCGCCGCCCTCGGCGGCCGGGCGCTCGAGCTCGCGGTCGCCCCTCAGACCCTCGAGGTGCTCGTCCGGAGCGTCGCGCTCGTGGCGGTCGTCACCGGCGCGAGCATCCTCGTCGGCGTGCCGCTCGCGCTGTTGACGGTACAGGGGTCGATCCCGTTTCCGCGATTCTGGACCGTCCTCGCCGCGCTCCCGCTCGCGGTGCCGAGCTACCTAGGCGCGTTCGCGTTCGTCTCCGCGTTCGGCCCGAACGGCGAGTTCGCCGATCTGCTGGCGCCGCTGGGGGTCGATTCGGTTCCCTCTATCTACGGATTCACCGGCGCCGCGTTCGTGCTGACCCTCTACACCTACCCGTACGTCTTCCTCACGACGCGGGCCTCGCTGCTCTCGCTCGACGGCTCGCTCGTCGAGGCGGCGCGGACGCTCAACGCCGGCCGCTGGGAGGCGTTCCGGCGGATCACGCTGCCCCAGATCCTGCCGGGGATCACCGCCGGCGCCCTGCTCGTGGCGCTGTACGCGCTGGCGGACTTCGGGACGCCCAACATCATGCGCGTCGAGGTGTTCACGCAGTTCATCTACGCCCGGTACAACGCCTTCGCCCGGGACTACGCCGCCCTGCTGTCGCTGCAACTGTTGACCGTGACGGCGGTCATCCTCGCCCTCGAGTCGCGCATCGGTGCCGACGAGTCCGGCGCCTACGAGAGCAGCGGCCACCGCGGCACCGCCGACCTCGCGCTCGGCCGGTGGCGGTACGCGGCGCTCGTGTTGCCCGCGGCGATCGCCCTGTTGGCGATCGCCCTGCCGATCGCCATCTTCGGGGTGTGGCTGGTCACGGGCGGTCCCGGCTACCAGATCGGTCGGCTCACCTTCGACTGGGAGTACGGATTCAACTCGGCGTACGTCGCCCTGCTGGCGGCGATCGCCTCGGTGCTGGTCGCCCTGCCGATCGCGATCGGGTCGGCGACGACCGACTCGCGGCTGGCGGCGCTGGCCGACCGCGCGCCCTACGTCGGCTACGCGACGCCCGGGATCGTGCTGGCGATCGCCCTGCTGAGTTTCACCCTCGACGTGCTGCCGGCGATCTACAAGACCGTGCCGCTGCTGGTGTTCGCCTACGTCGTCCGCTTTATGCCTCAGGCGATCGGCTCGATTCGAACGTCGACCCTGCAGGTGGACCAGCGGCTCGTGGAGGCGGCCCGCACGCTCGGGCGCTCGCGCCTGAACACGTTCCGGTCGGTAACGCTGCCGCTGATCCTGCCGGGCGTGGTGACCGGCGCCGCGCTCGTCTTCCTCACGACGATGAAGGAGTTGCCCGCGACGCTGATGCTTCGTCCGCTGGGGTTCGAGACGCTCGTCACCTTCATCTGGCGGGTCGAGGAGGCCGGACTGTACGGGCAGGCGGCGGTGCCGGCGCTCGTGCTGGTCGGCATCTCCGGCCTGTCGATGGCCGTCATGTTGACGCAGGAGGGACGGTGAGTCGATCGTGATCCGCGGCCGCACCCGGACCGAACGCACCGCAGAACGGACCGTGAACCGTCGGACCTGGCACGCCGCGGTCGCCGTCGTCGCCCTCGTCGGCGCCGTCGCCGTCTGGCTGCTCGCGACGGAAACGTTCCGGTACCACTCGCTCAACCACGACGAGGGCGTCTACCTCCAGCAGGCGGCGATGCTGCTGGACGGCCAACTATTCCTGCACCCGCCCGTCGAGGACGCCTTCCGCCCGTGGTTCTTCGTCGAGGACGGCGATCGACTCTACCCGAAGTACGCGCCCGTCCCCGCGGCGATCTTCGCGATCGGCGAACTGGTCTGGAGCTACCGGATCACGCTGCCGGCGATCGCCGCCGCGATCCTCGCGCTGGTGGCGCTGGTCGTCCGGGAGGCGTTCGACCGGCGAACCGGTATCGCGGCGGCCCTCGCCGTGCTCTGTTCGCCGCTGTTCCTGATCGACACGGCCGTCTTCCTTCCCTACGCGCCGACGACGATGCTCAACCTGGCGTTCGCCTACTGTTACCTCCGGGCCGACCGGGCGGACGACCGCCGCTGGGCCGCCGGCGCCGGCGCGGCGATCGGGCTGGCTTTCTTCGCGCGGCCCTACACCGCCGTCCTGTTCGCCGCGCCCTTTATCGTCCACGCCTGCTGGACCATCTGGCGCGATCCTCGAGCGGCCCTACCTCGCCAGTTCGCGACGGCGGCGCTCGGGCTCGCCGGGGTCGCGCTCGCGCTCGCCTACAACGCCGTCGTGACCGGCTCGCCGCTGGTGTTCCCCTACCAGGCGTTCGCCCCGCTGGACGGGCCCGGGTTCGGCCACCGGCAGCTCCTCGGCCACGAGGCCGACTACACCGTCGAACTGGCGCTGCGCTCGAACGCGCTGGTCCTGCGGACGTTCGCCGCCGAGTGGATCGCAGGCGGGCTCCTCGGTGCGGCGGTCGCCGCGGTCGGGTTCGCCGCGACCGTTCGGCGCGGACTCTCGCCCCAGCAGGCCGTCCTCGCTGGCGTCGCCCCGAGCGTCGTCGTCGGCAACGTCTTCTTCTGGGGCAACTTCAACATCCTCGGCGCCCTCGAGGTCGCCGACGACGGGTTGATCGCGACCCACGGGCCGTACTACCACTTCGACCTGCTGGTACCGTTCGCGGCATTCGCGGCCGTCGGCGCGCTGGCACTGGTCGATGCGCTCCGGCGAACGACCGAGCGACGACTGACGCCGCGGGCCGCCCGCGCAACGCTCGCTGTGGTGCTGCTCGTGAGCGCCCTTGCCGTCGGCAGCGTGACGGCGGCGAGCGTCGACGAGCAGGTCGACCGGAACGCGGCGGCGACCGACACCTACGAGCGGGTCTACGAGCCGCTCGAGGACGCGCCGGACGAGCGGTCGGTCGTCTTCCTCCCGACGCCGTACGGCGACTGGCTCAACCATCCGTTCCAGGCGGTCCGCAACGATCCCGACTTCGACGGACAGCGGGTGTACGCGCTGGACGAGCGACCGTTCGCCGTCGCCGACGCCTACCCCAACCGGTCGCTGTATCGGTTCGCGTACCGGGGGGCGTGGTCGCCGCACGCCGGCTCTCCCCAAGAGTCGCGGCTGCAGCCCGTCGAACACGTCACCGGCGACGCGGTGCGGTTGAACGCGACCGTCGCCGTCCCGGACGCGGCGTCGGGAATCACCGTCACCGTCACCACGGACGACGGCAGCGAAACGGCCGTCGCCCCGAACGCCTCGGGATCGACGAGTCTGCTGCTGACGGTCACGAACGATACCGTAGATGTACGGGGCGCGGACAGGGACCTCAACGCCTCGCTTCCCGTCGACGACCGCGAGGACGTCACGCTGACCGCGTTCGTCGACCGCGGCCCCGGGGGCAGTTACAGCTACCGGTTCGAGTTACCGGTTCGCACGGACGGCGACGCGGCCGAGGCGTTGACGCCCCGCGTCGAACGGTGTACCGCGATCCGCGACTGCGGCGGCGCGGCGGCGTACATCCCGGGCGAGTCGCCGAACGGCGTCGACGTCCGGACCGATCTCGTCGCGCTCGAGGCGAACGGCGATGGGACCGGCAATCGGACCGGAACTGCCAACGACTAAACCGCACTCACTCTACTATGGCCATGGAACTCACGCGACGGGACGCGATCGCGGCGCTCGGCGCCGCCGGTATCGCGGGCGGCGGCGCCCTCGCACTGTCGCGCTCGTCGTCCGACGACTCGTCGAACCGTTCGATCGCGGACGGCCACCTCGAGACGATGGTCGCCGCCGCCGAGGTGCTGTATCCCTCGACCGTCGACGGCGTCACCGAGTTCGTCGAGGCCTACGTCAGCGGTCGTGCGGCGGTCGATTCGGCGTGGGCCGGTGAGGTCGCCGACGCCGCCGCGTACCTCGAGGAGTACGCCGACGCGTGGTACGACGATTCGTTCGCGGCCCTTTCTCCGGACGAGCGCGACGCGGCGCTGCGGCGGATGGGCGCGGACGCGGCCTCGTCGAACCCCGACGGCGGCTCCGTCGAGCGGGTCCGCTACTACGTCGTCAACGAGTTGCTGTTCGCGCTGTACGCGTCGCCGACCGGCGGCGAACTGGTCGGCCTCGAGAACCCGCAGGGGTATCCGGGCGGGACGGACAGCTACCAGCGGGGGCCGTCCGGCTCGGCGGAGTGACGGTTCGTCGGTGAGTCGTCGATCGAACCCCGTCGCTGCGTATTTCAGGCACTACCGTTAGGGGCCGCCGCCCCGCCACGGACGCCATAGCGATGACGCCGCCGACGGACCGATGCGGACACGTCACGACCAGCAGCGGCGTCGGCGACGCCGGCGCGATCTGTTGCTACCGGCCGACGTGGAACGAGACCGACCGCTGCATCTGGCACACCGAGACCGTCGTCCCGACCCCGGCCTACGAGGAGCACGCGCCGGCCGCCGGCGAACGCCTCGACGGCGCGAACTTCCGCGAGGCGACGCTGAGCGGGACGTCCTTCCTCGCGGGCTGCTCGCTCGTCGAAGCGGACTTCACGGACGCGGTGCTGGACGGTGCCGACCTCTCCGGCGCGGACCTTCGCCGCGCCACGTTCCGCGACGTCGACGCCCACGGCACCTCCTTTCGCGGGGCGAACCTCCACGACGCGGCGTTCGTCTTCACCGACCTCCGGGACGCCGACTTCCGCGAGGCCCGGCTCTACCGCGCGGGCCTGACCGACGTCCGGCTCAACCTCGAGACCGAGTTCGGCGACCGATCGGTCTACGAGGACGAACTCGCCACGGCGTCGGGGGACGACGCGACGTCTCGGGCGGACTCCGTGCAGTGGGTGTATCGGGAGCTCCAGCGCCTCTACGCCGAGAACGCGTTCCCCGAGCTGGTCCACACGTACTATCTGCGCGAGAAGGACTTCCGGCGCCGGCGCGCCTGGCAGACCGGGAACTACCTGCAGGCGATCAAGCTTGCAGGCTCGCGGTGGGTCATGCGTTACGGGACGAGTCCGTGGCGGGTCGTCGCGACCTCGCTGCTGCTGATCGTCGTCTGTGCGATGTTGTACCCGCTGACGGGCGGCGTCCAGGAGGTCGGGACCGACAGCGCCGTCACGTACGCGATCGACGATCCCGCCGACACGCCGGGTCGCCTCATCGTCCGGGCGTTCCTCAAAAGCCTCTACTTCAGCGTCGTCACCTTCGCGACGCTGGGCTACGGCGACATCCAGCCGGTGGGCCAGTGGGCCCGCGCCATCGCGAGCATCGAGACGCTGCTCGGCTCGCTGTTGATGGCGCTGCTCGTGTTCGTCCTCACGCAGAGCGTGGAATCCTAACGCGGAACTGGCCCGCTCTCCATCTGTTCCACGGCCTACTCGGCGTTCGAGTCGCCCACCCCTTCTAAGTGCGTCTCGAGCGTACGTTCCTGTATGCTTGAGTCCCTCCGCCAGCGATCGGTGACCGACGGCGAAGCGACTGAGCGGTCCCCGACGAACAGTGAGGGTCCGGCTTCGAAACCGCTCTCTCGGACGACGGCTGTCCGGCTGGGTCGGCTGCTGTACGGCGGCGTGCTCGCGACGATGGCGGTCGACGGGCTGATGAACACCGAGGAGCGCGCCGAGTACGCGGCGGCGAAGGGGATCCCGATGCCCGGCCTCGCGAACATCGGGGCACATACGCTTTTGCTCGTCGGCGGAGTCGGCATCGCCCTCTGGCGGATTCCGGCGGTTGCGGCGAGCGCGGCCGCCGCGTTCTTCCTGGGTGTGACGCCGGCGATGCACGACTTCTGGACCGTCGACGACCCCGAGCAACAGCAACAGGAGATGATCAACTTCCTCAAGAACACGGCGCTGCTCGGGGGTGCGCTGGTGTTTCTCGGCGTTGCGAACGAACGTGAGCGCGAGTAGCGCAGGCCGCGAATCTGCGCTCCTGCCACCCGCACCGCCGACGCCTAGCGGAACCGCTCTTCGAGACAGACTTTGACGATCGATTTCGCGATCTCCGCGCCGCCCTGGATCGGGTCGAGCTTCGTCTCGCCGGCGCGCTCGCGGTACTCGATCGGGTGCTCGCGGACGTCGTAGCCCCGCATCAACGGCCGGATCAGCAGTTCAGCCGAGAGGCCGGTGTTCTCGGTCCACTCGATGGACTCGACGACGTCGCGGCGGTAGGCCCGCATCCCGGTCGTCGTGTCGTGGACGCGGGTGCCCATCAGGACGCTGGCGACGGCGGCGAAGGCGTGGTTGCCGAAGCGGTTGAACGCCGGCATCGCGTCGGCGCCGTGGTAGAGCCGGTCGCCGCTGACGACGTCGTACCCCTCGTTGATCAGCTCGAGGAACTCCGGAAGCTGTTCCATCGGGTAGGTGTCGTCGCAGTCGGTGGTCACGACGATCGGTCGGTCGGGCTCTAGGATCGCCGCGCGGACGGCGACGCCGTACCCCTGCGGGCGCTGCTCGATGACGGTCGCGCCGTGCTCGCGGGCGATCTCGGGCGTCCGATCCGAGGAGCCGTCGACGCAGACGACTTCGGCCTGTCCGTCGGTAACTTCGTCGATGTCCGAGAGTACCTTGCCGATCGCTTCCTCCTCGTTGTAGGTCCCCATCACGACGCTTACGTCCTCGAAGGTGTACTCGTCGCGATCGCCGTCGGTCTCTCCGTCTGCCGCCTCTGATTCGGTCCGTTTCCCGCTACTCATTGGCGGTACTCTCCGTCGGCCGCACTTATTTCTTTAGGTTCGCCTAAAAAATAGTCGCGGCGGTTACAGGTGCTCGTGAACGTGATCGGCCGCCTTCAGCGCGAGCGCCGCGATCGTCAGCGTCGGGTTCATCGCCCCGCCGGTCGGGAAGACGCTGCTCGAGGCGATCCAGCAGTTCTCGAGGTCGTGGGTCCTGAGTCGGGCGTTCACCACGCTCTCCGCGGGGTCCGCCCCCATCCGCGTCGTGCCCATGTGGTGGTAGGCCGGACCCGTGTTGTCGGGGCCGACCTGCCAGGTGATCTCGGCGCCCAGTTCCTCGAGGATCCGCTCCTGGATCTCGTTGACCCGCTCGATCGTTCGCAGCGCCCGATCGCCCACGTTCCAGTGGACGTCCGGCACCGGGTTCCCGCGGTCGTCGGTCGTCGACCGGTCGAGGCCGACGTAGCTGTCCTCGCGGGGGAGTTGCTCGATCAGCCCGCCCATCCCGATGTGGTTGCCGTATTCCGAGCGCAGGCGCTCGAGCAGGTCGTCGCCCCAGTCCTCGCCGGTCAGGGCCATCTCGACGGGCGAGGGGCCGTCGTAGTTGAAGAACTCAAGTTTGAACGGCGCCTGTTCCGCGTCGGCGTCGTCGTAGAACTGGTGGGACTCGCTGGTGAGAAAGCCGACGTGGTTCTGCCGGGTCCGTTCGTCGAGCACGCCGCCCATGCCGGCAAAGAGGTGGTCCATGAAGAACTTCCCGACGAGGCCGCTCGAGTTCGCGAGGCCGTCGGGGTAGTGGCTCGATTCCGACAGCAACAGCAAGCGCGGCGTCTCGACGCCGCCGCAGGCGACGACGAAGGCGTCGGCTTCCTGCCGGTGCTCCTCGTCTTCGGGCGTCGCGTAAACGGCCGCCTCGATCCGGTCGGGACCGTGCTCGAGTCGCTGGACCGGCGCGCGGTCGATCACCGTCGCCCCTTCCTCCTCGGCGCGCTCGACGTGGACCGTCGCGTCGTACTTCGCGCCGGCGGGACAGACCGGCTGACAGGTGCCGTAGCCGACGCAGGCGCTGCGGCCGTCGTAAGCCTCCGAGTTGCGCGCGTTCGGGACCGAGTGCATCGCGATCCCCAGCTCCTCGCAGGCCTCGGCGAACAGCGAGTCGCTGTATGAGGGCTCGAACGCGGGCATCGGGTGCGGTTCCTCGCGGGGCGGTGCGAAGGGGTTGTCGCTGGCGCCGGCGACGCCGAGTTCGCGCTCCGCCTCGGCGTAGTAGGGCCGCAAATCATCGTAGTCGATCGGCCAGTCGGCACCGACGCCGCGGGCGCTGGCGGAGTTGAAGTCGTCCTCGTGGAGGCGCATCACCATCCCCTGCCAGTGGAGCGTCGACCCGCCGACGCCCTTCACGCGGGCGTGATTCAGCGGGTAGAACCACTCGCCCGACGCCGCGTGGGCGTCCCGCTCGGGGTCGCCGTCCCAGACGTCCGGCCGGTCGTAGGCGGGTCTGATCGCTCGCTCCTGTCGCGCGAGCCGGTCCTCGGGATCGAACCGCGGGCCGGCCTCGAGGACGACGACCTCGCGACCCGCGGCGGCGAGCCTGGACGCGACGATTCCGCCGGCAGGGCCGGCGCCGATGACGCAGACGTCGGCGCCGTCGACCGGGGTCCGATCGACGCCGCTGGCGACCGGTTCGGCGCTCTCCGCGGGCGGTCTGTCCGCGTTCACGGCGTCCGCCTCCGCTGAACGATCGCGCCGTTCGGACGGGCGAGCACCGCGGTCGCGTCGCACCGTCTCCGTTCCATGCGCGAGGATTAGGTAGACCTAATCCTTATACTCGTTGGAACTGGAAGGCGGGTCCCGACGGGTCGCGCACATCGCCGCTGACCGGGACAAAATGCGGCCGGTACCGGTCAGGCCGTCTCGAGGGGCTCGAGCAGCGACGGCTCGTCGTTCGACGGATCGTTGACCGCCGTCGAGACCGGGTACGCCCGCATCTCGTCGGCCGGATAGGGCTCGAGCAAGCCCGCGGCCTTCGGATCGTCGGCGGTCAGCCACTCCCGCTCGCGGTCGGGTTCGAGGATGACGGCCATTCGGTGGTGGAGATCGGCCACGAGGTCGTTCGGCTCCGCGGTCAGGATGGTGAAGGTCTCGAGCGCGCCGTCGTCCTCGCTGTCGTCCTCGAGGCCGCCGCCGAAGGCGTCGAGGCCGGCCTGGGTCGTCCCGTCGTCGGGCTCCCAGCGCTCCCACAGGCCGGCCATCGCGAACGGCCGGTCGTCCTCGAGGGCGACCCGGTAGGGCTGTTTGCCGTCGCTCGTCTCCACCCATTCGTAGAAACCGTCCGCAGGAACCAAGCACCTGCGCTGCTCGTAGGCCTCGCGAAAACTCGGTTTCTCGTCGACGGTTTCGGCCCGCGCGTTGATCATCCCGCCGCTGTCGTCGTCGGCCCACGACGGCACGAGCCCCCACTCGAGTTGCTGGACCGTCTCGGGCGCATCGTCGGTGATGACGGGCAGTTCCTGGCCCGGTGCCGCGTTGTACCGAGGTTCGAACTCGCCGACCGAGTCGTCGACGGTGACGTCGAATCGGTCCTCGAACGCGTCGCGCTCGAGCGTCAGGGTATACCGTCCGCACATGTCCGTCAGTAGGGCGCCCGTCGTGAAACGTGTACTCGTTCGTCGGCCTCGACGGGGCGGCCCGGAGCGACCCGGATCAGCCGGTGAACTCGTAGAGTTCGTCGCCGACGTGGTGCAGCGAGTCGACGACCTTCCCCTCGTCGCCGACCATGTCGTCGCCCGGAACGCGGGCGCGGCCGATCGCCAGCACCTTCCCGTGGGACTCCTCGGCGATGATCACCAGATCGTCCGGCTCGATGTCGTCGGTCGCCTCCGTGATGCCGGGGCGCATCACGTCCGCGCCGTCGCTGACGAACGAGATCGCGCCGGCGTCGACCGTCACGAGCCGCTTGTCGGGCTCGTAGGCGTTGGCGCCTCGCACCGTCAGGAACGGCTCCTCGTCGAAGTACGCGACCTGCGGTTCGCCGTCGATGAGAACGACTTCCCAGTCGGTGTCCTCGAACTCGACGCGCTCGTAGGCGTCCCCCTCGGGCTCGACGCCGAGCTGGTCGGCGAGTGCGTCCTCGAGCGCCGAGACGGCGTCGCTCCGCAGGTGGTGGCGAGACTTGACCTCCATATCCGGGCCAACGGCCGGTCGGGAGATAAAAGACCCGTTCCGGCGACCGGTCGGACGGCCGGATACTCGCCCGCGAGCGAACGTGCGGCAATTGCTAAGTGACCGCACGGCGATGGTCCGACCATGTGGCCCTGGTCCTCTCGGAAGCAATCGACGACGGTCACGTGCCTCGCCTGCGGCGACGAGGTCACCCGGTCGATGGCCCGGGAATACGACAAGTATGGCAACCGCTGGGACCGCGAGGACAAGGAGTTCGAGTACCTCTGCAAGTCCTGCGATCGGGAGCTCTGTCACCATCCGCGGAACGAACTCGAGGACCTCCTAGTCGACCTCGAGGCCGGCGAGCGTGACCAGACGGCCTTTCTCGCAGGGTATATCGCGGCGGTCGAGGAACGGTACGGGCCGCTCGAGGAGCAGCGCGAGGAGAGTTGACGACTAGAGATCGCTCGTTTTGAACCGCCAGTAGCCGACCGCCGGCGCGAGGACGCACCAGCCGAGGAGGACGAGAGCGCCGAACGCCGACAGCGTGCGGTCGCCGCTCCCCCCGAGGGCGAGGCCCAGCGCTCGCTCGTACGCGACGCTCGGCGAGAGCGCGCCGACGTAGGGGTGCCACCACGGCCGTTGACTCGGCATCTCGAGGCCGTTGACGAGGAAGACGGTCGCGTCGGGGACGAACCGCCAGGCGAAGACGAACAGCATGAAGACGAGGAACGCGCCGATCGAGGCCCACGTCTGGTCCCGCGTCAGCGCCGAGAGGCAGGTCGCGATCGCGACGTAGGCGAGCCCGAGGACGGCCGCGGCGACGAGGTAGCCGCCCAGTTCCACGGCGGCCAGTTCGACCGAAAAAGCGAGCGTGACCAGCGCGGCCGCGAGGACGCCGACGACGAGCGAGACGGCGAGTACGACGTACCGCCCGAGATAGGTCCCGACGACGACGTCACGCCGGTCGTGGGGCAAGCCGAGCAACAGTGCGAGCTGGCCGTCCTCGCGTCGCTTGACGATCGCTGCGTAGGACAGCATGAGCGCAACGGCCGGCACGAGGACGATGCTGACGCCGCTGAGCAGCCCGACGAGGTTCGCCGGCTCCGCGTAGCCGGCCCGGGCCTGATCGACGTGCAGGTAGGCGATCAGCGCGAAGACGAGCGCGAACAGCGCGGCGTTCGAGTACAGCTGCCGGCTCCGGATCGCGTCGCCGACCTCCTTGCGCGCGATCAGCAGCCAGCCGCGGGTCATCGCGATCCCTCCGTGTAGGAGACGAACAGGTCCTCGAGCGACGCCTCGCCGGTCGTAAAGTCCCGGATCGTCCCGCCGGCGGTCCGGATCTCGTCGAGGACGGTCAGCTTCGCGTCCCGCGCGCAGGCGACCACGAGATTCCCGTCGCGAGCGACCACGGAGGAGACGCCCTCGAGGTCGTCGAGGGCGGGCGCGACAGTCTCGGGGTCCTCGCCGTCGGCCAGTTCGACCGTCAGTTCCGCGTCGGCGTTGGCCGCCGCGCGCAGCCCGTCGATCGTGTCGACGGCGACGAGTTCGCCCGCCCGGAGGATGCCGACGCGGTCGGCGACCGCCTCGACCTGCTCTAAGATGTGACTCGAGAAGAAGACGGCCGCGCCGCGGTCGCGTTCCGCGGCGACGATCTCGCGCATCCGGCGGACGCCGTGGGGGTCCAGTCCCGTCGACGGCTCGTCGAGGATCAGCAGGTCCGGTTCTCCGACGAGCGCCATCGCGAGCGCGAGCCGCTGGGCCATCCCCTTCGAGTAGTCGCTCGCGAGCCGGTCGCCGGCGCCCTCGAGGCCGACCCGCTCGAGCAGCGCGTCGGGGTCGTCGTCGGCCTCGTTGGCCTCGATCGCGTACTCGAGGTGTTGCCGGCCGGTCATCGTCTCGAAGGGCGCGAACCCCTCGGGGAGGATGCCGACGCGCTTTCGGACGGCGACGGGGTCGTCGGTGACGTCGCGACCGAGCACTTCGACGGTGCCGGCGGAGGGGTGCGCGTAGTGCAACAGGATATTGATCGTCGTCGACTTCCCCGCGCCGTTCGGGCCGAGGAAGCCGAACACCTCGCCGGGTTCGATCTCGAGGTCGATACCGCGGAGGGCGGCGACGTCGCCGTAGCGCTTGGCGACGCCGCGGAGGGCGATTGCGGACATCGTTTGCAATCGTGTTGTATCGGTAATAGGTTTTCCCATTAACAGGTTCGCGTCGGTTTCGCCGTCCCGACACGTCTTTGACCTTCACGTCCGTAGCCCACTCCATGAGCAACGACGCACAGGCCGAGGCCGGTACGGCCGAAGGCCAGGGCCCCGTCGAAATCTCCGAGGACCTCGCGCGCCACCTCGAGAACAAGCGCGAGGAGCTCTTCGAGAAGTTCGAGATCCGCGACGAGTTTCCCGCCGAGGTCCTCGAGGAGGCCGAAGCCCGAACCGACGACGTCCAGAACGAGATTCAGGAGGAGGTCGACGAACGAAAGGACCTCCGCGACCTGACGACTTGGACGACCGACCCGATCGACGCACAGGACTTCGACGACGCCCTCTCGATCGAGGAGCGCGACGACGAGTACGTCCTCTGGGTCCACATCGCCGACGTGACCCACTACGTCAACCCCGACACGGCGATGTGGGACGAGGCCGTCGAGCGTGGCAACACGGTCTATCTGCCGGGCTACACCATCCACATGCTGCCGCCCGTCCTCGCGGAGACCGTCTGCTCGCTGGTCCCCGAGGAGGACCGGCTGGCCCACACCGTCGAGATGCACCTCGACAAGGAGAACCTCTCCTACGAGAACATCGAGATCTACAAGTCGGTCATTCGATCCGACGAGCGGCTCACCTACACGCAGGCCGAGAACCGCCTCGAGGACCCCGACGCGCCCCTACACGAGGAGAACAAGCTCGTCTACGAACTCGCCGACCGGATGCACGAGCAGCGCAAGGAGGACGGCTCGCTCGTCCTGAACCCCTCGCGGGATCGGGCCCACACCATCATCGAGGAGTGCATGCTGAAGGCCAACAAGGCCGTCACGCACGAACTCATGTGGAACCGCGGCGTCGAGGCGATGTACCGCGTCCACCCCCAGCCCAGCCCCGACGAGTGGTCCGAGGCCCTCCGGGAGATTCAGGACTTGGACGGCGTCTCCATCCCCGGCGACTCGTGGGACGACCCGCGGAAGGCGGTCAACGCGACGCTCGAGGAGGCGCCGGGCCGCCAACTCGACAAGATCCAGTGGGCGGTGATGAAGGTGATGCCCCGTGCGAAGTACATGAACGATCCCTTCGGCGGCCACCACGCGCTGAACTTCGAGATCTACGGCCACTTCACCAGCCCGATCCGCCGACTCAGCGACCTGATCAACCACTGGATCGTCTACCAGAACGACGTCCCCGAGAACCTCGTGGAACTCTGTGACCGCGCCAGCGACAAGCAGAAGGACGCCGAGCAGTGCGAACGCGAGTACAAGCAGTTCCTCCAGGAGGTCGGCCTCGATCCGATGGCGGTCAACAACCGCGGGATCGAAGTGGTCGACGACGAGGAAGCCGAGAAGACGCTGTAGCCACGAACGTATCGTTCGCGGTCGGTCTCTCCATCACAGCGATTTTTCGTAGACGTACTCCTCGAGTTCCTCGCCCAGCCCAGTCTCGCGCGCTGCGAGTCGGGCGAAACCCGACGATTCGGCGAAGGAGCGCCCGACGTCGTTGTCCGCGAGCACCGCCAGCCGCACGCGATCGAACGAGCCCGCGAGGCGCGCCTCGAGGCGCTCGAGCAGCGTCGTGCCGACGCCCTCGCCCCACGCGTCGGGACGGACGTAGAACCGGGCCAGGTACGCGACCGAGTCGTCCTCGGGCCAGGGGACGGCGTGGGCGAAGCCGCGACACTCCTCGGGGCCGCCGCCGGACTCGTCGGGTTCGACGACGAGGAACTCGGCGTCGTCGCGCCCGATCACGTCGGCGATCGAGGACTCGAGGTCGCCGAGCGCGTACCACTCGTCGACGACCTCGTCGACCGTCCCGGGGCCGAGGATGTCGTCGTAGGCGGCGTGCCAGCTCGCCCGCGCCGCTTCGTGGATGGCCCACGCGTCGTCGGTGGTCGCCCGCCGGACCGCGTCAGTCACGGGCGGGTCTACCACCGCACCGACAAAAAGAACGCGGCCGGAAAGTGATCGTTTTAACGGGTGCTGATACGTTTAACGGAGTACTACAGAATCTCGTGGTTGTTTCTGCACGGTGTATGACAGGCGTCCCGACGGTGTGGCTGCGCCGCGAGAACGAACGACCGCAGCCGTTGGACCGCCGCTACAGCGACGGGTCGCGGCCGTCGGTGTCGCCGACGCACTGCTGGCGATCCTCAAGTTCGGAACAGGCCTCCCGAAAGAGGCCGTCCAGAATCTCGGGCGTCGTCGGGTGGTACGCCCGCTTGGGCAGGTCGCGGACGTCCAGCCCCATCTCGACGGCGACCTGCATCGTCTTGGCCATCACGTCGGCGTGGAGGTGCAGTCCCTGGTAGCCCAGCACGGCGCCGGTCTCGGCGCTGACGACCAGCGTCGCGCGCCCCTCGGGGTGGCCTTTGCTCTTGAAGACGCCGTCCGAGGACGCCTCGCGGGTGACGACGAACGCGTCCATCCCCGACTCGGCGGCCGTCGCCGGCGTGTGGCCGATGCGGACGAACGGGTAGACCCCCAGCCCCGAGAAGATCACGTGATGTGGGACGTTGGCGTACGGCTCGCATTCCTCGCCGCGAGCGTGGTGGACGATGTTCTCGCCGGCCGCAAAGCCCTGTTCCTTGGCGACGTGCAAAATCGGTTCACGGCCGTTGGCGTCGCCGACGACGAAGACACGCTCGTCGCTCGCGGTCTGCATCGTCGACCCGACCCATCCCTCGCCCGGCTCGAGGCGTGTGTTCTCGAGCCCCAGCCCCTCGAGGTTGGGGCGCCGACCGGTGAAACAGTAGAGTTCGTCAGCCTCGATCGCTCGCTCCGTCCCGTCCTTCCGTTCGACGACCATCCGGACGCCACCGTCCTCGGTCGGTTCGACGCGTTTCTCGTCTGTCTCGGTCAGCACCTCGATCCCGAAGTGGTCGCGGTAGAGGTCGAGCAGCGCGTCGCCGTAGGCGTCGTCCATGTCCTCGAGGGGCCGCCGGTCGTGCTCGATCACCGTCAGGTCGACGCCGCCGACCTCGCGCAGGTAGGGGCCGAACTCGAGGCTGACGTAGCCGTGGCCCATCACGATCCCCGAGTCGGGGAACGCGGTCGCGTCGAGGACGTCCGCGCTGGTCTGGAACGACACGTCCTCGATCCCCGGCAGGTCGGGGACGTTGACCACCGACCCCGTCGCGACGACGACGTAGTCGGGCTCGAGCCGCCGGCCGCTCCCCTCGAGTTCGAGCACGCGGTCGTCGACGAACCGCGCGGTGTCGTGGACGAACTCGACGCCCTCGCGCTCGGCCAGGTCGTGGACGTGGTTCCGGCGGTGTGCGGCGAACGTCGAGACGTGTTCGTCCTTCCGCGCGACGACGGCTTCGGGATCGACCGCGGGCGCGTCCTCGAGGCGGTCGTCGTGGCGCGCCTGGTAGCGGTGCTGGCCGGCCGAGAGGACGTCCTTCGAGGGCATACAGCCCCGCAGAATGCAGAGGCCGCCGCCGGGGTCGCCGTCGTCGATCAGCGTGAGTTCGAGGCCGTCGGCCGCGTCGGTTCCGTCCGCGCGCTCGTCCCCGTCCCCGTCCGTCCCCTCGAGTTCGGCGGCCCGATCGAGGAGTTCGTCGGCGGCGGCGACGCCGGCGCTCCCGTAGGCGCCGACGATGGCTACGTGGACCATAGGCTCGCTATGCTGTCGACGCAAAAATGCGTTCGTCCGCCGTTCCAGTGCTCGAGAACGGGGCAGGGCGGACTGGCGAAATCGCCGAAAGAAGGAGAACCGTCGAATGCGATTCGAACTCGGATTCGGCGCTCGGGCTCAGCCCTCGCTCGAGGGCTGGCGATCAGTCCTGCAGCCGTGCGAGCAGTCCGGCGATCGACAGCGCGACCGTCGCGACGCCGACGCCGAAGCCGGGGAGGCTGTCGCCGCCGCTCTCACCGCCGTCGCTGCCGCTTTCGCTGTCGGTCGTCTCGCCGTCGCTCGAGTCGGTTCCGTCGTCCGTGGTCCCGTCGTCCGAATCGGTCTCTCCGTCGGTCTCGTTGCTCGTGTTCGACCCGTCGTCGGTCGAGTCGTCAGTACTCGAGTCGGTTCCGTCGTCGGTCGTGTTCGACCCACCGTCGTCCGAGCCCGAGCCGTCGATCGTCGCCGTCCGCTCGGAGAAGTGGTTGAACGCGATGTAGACCGTCGCCTCGCCGTTCGCCTCAGCCTGCTGGGCGACCATGTACTTCGAACTGTCGGCGTTCTGCGTCGCCGCCTCGAGTTCGCTCTTCGAGTCGGCCTCGACGGCCGCCTCGCCGTCGACGGTCACGTTGATGTCCTCGAGGCTCCCGACGGCCTCCTCGGAGACGGTCGTGATGACGACCGTCCCCTGGCTGTGAGCGCGTTCGACGGTCATCTGGACCTCGCTCTCCGCGGCCTGCGTGACGTTGGCACTGATCTGCTCGCCGTAGGCGACCGCGCTCGTCGCGGTCTCGCCGTCGCGGTCCTCGACGTGGACCTCGGCGGCGGCCTTACCGTCGGCGATCAGCGACTCCTCGTACTCGGCGCTCTCGTCGCGCTCGCCGTCCTCGTAGGAACGGAAGGTCAGCGCTGCGTCGCTCGCGAGTTCGGCGGTGACGTCGCCCTCCTCGTTGACGGTCACGTTGCCGTCGCCGACGACGAGGAAGACGCCCTCGCGGCTACCGGTTTCGACGCGGACCTTGTCGCCGTCCTGTTCGGCCTTGGCGTCGGCGCCGAGCTCGGCCTGGACGTACTGGCTCTCGCCGCCGCTGCGGACGACCAGCGAGCCGCGCCGGTTGTCGTGGGCCGACAGCGTCGCGCCGCTATCGGCCTGCACCCGGGCGTTCGTCTCCGTCTTTGCGGCCAGCGACAGCCCCGCACCGCGCAGGTCCGTCATCGCCTCGAGGGAGACGTCGGCGCCGAGGCCGGCGGTCGCGTCGGCATCGCTCTGGGACTGGACCGCCACCGAGGAGAACGCCTCCTCGCCGTCGATCGTGTAGTTGGCGATGGCGTCGCCGTCGACCGCGAAGTCGACGTGGGTCCCCGCGTAGGCCTTACCCTCGGCGGTCGTACTCGATTCCGTTCCGCTGTCGGTCGTCGCTGCGCCCGCTGCACCGACGCCCGCGGCCAGTCCGATCGTACTCGCGGCCACGAGCAGTGCAACGAGCACTGTGGCTCCACGGTTCGCGTTCATTGCGTCCGGAGAATGCGAGAGGGACGTAAAGCGACTTGTGGCAAATCCGTCCAAATGACGGGTGCGCCCCCGTATACGGCGGGCCGATCTAATAATTCAGCTCACACGAGAGCACCGACCCGCTACCGCGAAATCGCCTTCGCACCCTCTTTGACGACCGTCTCGACCTCTTCCTCGGTGACGAGCGCGACGTCGCCCGGAATCGTCCGCTTGAGCGCGGCTGCCGCCGCGGCGTAGTCCAAGGCCGTCGGCACGTCGTCGCCCTCGAGTCGGCGGGCGATGAAGGTCCCGGTGAAGGCGTCGCCGGTGCCGATCGGCGAGACGGTGTCGGTCTCGTAGGCGTCCTGCTCGTGGACGACGTTGTCGTGCCAGCCGATCGCCCCATCGGCGCCGCGGGTGACGATGACCGTCTCGAAGTCGTACTGCGAGCCGAGCTGGTGGGCGATCTGTCGCGGATCGCCCTCGAGGCCGAGGACGTTCTGCGCGTCGCGGGCGGCGATGACGAGCACGTCGATCCCGGGGAACAGCTGCGTCAGCACCTCCTCGGCCTCCGCGGGCGACCAGAGCTTGGCGCGGTAGTTGAAGTCGAAGGCGGTCGTCGTCCCGCCCTCCTTGGCCGCTTTCAGCAGGTTCGTCGTCGTCTCGCGCAGCGTCGGCGAGAGCGCGGGCGTGATGCCGGTCGTGAAGAAGACCGTGGCGTTCTTGATCGCGTCGAGGTCGAACTCGCGGGTCTTCGCGGTCGTGACTGCGGCGTTTTGCCGGTCGTAGATGACGTTCGTCCCGCGGGGTTCGCCGGCCTGTTCCATGTAGTAGGTCCCCACTCGTCCCTGCGGGCTCCAGGCGACGTCGGTCTCGATGCCGTACTGGCGGAGCTTGCCGACGACCTGCCGACCCAGCGGGTTCTCGGGGAGCTTCGAGAGCCACGTCGCCGACGTGCCGAGCCGCTGGGCGGCGATCGCGACGTTGCTCTCGGCGCCGCCGACGTGGACCTCGAACTCGTCCGCGTCCTCGAGGCGCTCGCTGTCGGGCGGGGAGAGCCGCAGCATGGTCTCCCCGAACGAGACGAGATCGCTCACGGTACATCCCTCCATCGGGCGTGCGGATCGATCGGCGTCATAGGTCGGTCAACGGACGGGGCCGGTATAAGTCGTGTCGTTGTCACTCGAGGTTGCGCCGCCGCGACGTCTTGCGGGGACGGTTAGCGGCTCGCGGGCGGGTCGATGGAGGGGACGGCGGTCACCGTCGCGGGGCGGGCGTCGGTCGTCCCGCCGTCGCCGCCGTCGTCCTCGTCGAGATCGATCGACGCCCCGAAGTCCTCGAGCAACTCGCGACTCGCCGCGACGTGATCGGTTACTTCAGGCACGCGGACGCGTCCGCCCGCGATAGCGAGGAAGACGAGCAACTGGTCGGCCATGTGGCGATCCACCGGCGCCGCGTCATCGCGCTCGAGAAAGCGGTTCGCGGCGTCCGCCGCGTCCTCGCCGACGCGCTCGGCTGGTTTGCCGCGCTCGCCCAGCGCGGCAAAACCCGCGATGCCGGTGCCGTGGTCGAGCCGAACGACGAGCGCCGAGCCGGGGCTGGAGCTCGCCGCGGTGGTTTCGCACCGCTCCGCGGGCTCGATCTCATCGACTGCGAGCCGCTCGAGCGCTCCCTCGACCTGCCGGAACGCCACGTCCCTGTCGGCCAGCGACTCGGACTCCGTCGAATAGATCCGCAGGGCCTCGAGCGGCCCGCGCTCGGCGAGTTCGATCGGCTCGAGTTCGGAGGGGCCGAGGTGCAAGGTCGCGCGCCCGCCGCCGTCGGGATAGAACCCGCGGCGGTCGACCTCGCAGGCCGCGGTGAGCCCGTATCGGCGCAACAGTGGGAGCTTGACGCGCCGGAAGTAGTCCAGCGGCGGCGACCACTTCACGTCGGTTCCGCCGGTGGCGGTCACCCGCAGCGGCGACTCGAGGATCGTCGCGAGCGGCAGCAGGGCGTCGAACAGCAGCGTGACGCTGCCGGCGGTGCCGATGTCGACGGCGTACTCGCCGCCCTCGAGCTGCGGGTGTCGCCGGGCGTTCGAACGCGAGTCGGCTCCCGTCGAGAGCCCCGGATCGAACTCGACCGTCTCCGCGCCCACTTCCGCGCCCGAAACGTCGGCGTCGCAAATCTCGGCCATCGTCTCGAGCACCGCCAGATGCTGGTGGCGGAGGCCAGGCGTCGATCGATCGCCGCGGACGTGCTCGAGGCGGATGGCCTCGTTTTTCAGGACTGCGAGGCCGAGCGCCGTGCGGAGGAACTGCCCGCCCGCGCTCGAGCCGTCGAGTTCGCGGTCGACGTCGGTGGCCGTCATGCGAGGGGCTTGGGGCTCGAGTCCCGTAGCCGTTGTTCGTCGCCGCCGCGCTCGCTCGATCAATACTGTTAGGAGTCGGACGGCCCAATCCGGGCGTATGCAAACCCACATCGTCCCGGTCGGCTTCGACTACGACCGGCTGATCGCGCCGCTGGTGCGCGATCAGATCGACGTCGAGCGCGTCATCCTGCTCGAGGGGGCCGTCGGCAGCGAAGCCAACGTGGAGTACTCCCGGCGGCTCTCGGAGAAACTCGAGACGGACTTCCAGAACCTGCTGGGCGCGAGCACCGAGCGGTTCGTTCTGGAGGACGTCTACGACTACGACGAGGCCTTCGAGCAGGCCTACGACCTCATCACCGCCGAACTGGATCGGGGCAACGAGGTCTGGGTCAACATCGCCGCGATGCCTCGCACCGTCAGCTTCGCGTTCGCGACCGCCGCCAACTCGCTGATGGTCGAGCGCGAGGACGACCGCGAGCAGATCCACACCTACTACACCGCCCCCGAGAAGTACCTCGAGACCGAACTGGCCGAGGAACTGCGCGAGCAGATCGACCTGCTCGAGGACCTCGAGGCCGAACGTGAGCAAGCGGGGGGCAGCGAGGTCGCGGACGAGCGCATCGGGGATCGGCTCGAGAGCGCCCGCGACCTCCTCTCGGAGTTCGACGAGCGCGGGACGACGATCGGCGCGAAGGAGATCGACGGCAGCCACATCGTCGAACTGCCGGTCGCGTCCTTCTCGAACGTCAAACCCTTCGAGGAGCTCATCCTCTACAAGCTGGGTGAGGACGGCGAGTTCGATTCCGTCTCCGAACTGGCCGAATCGCTCGCCCGCGAACTCAACGAGGAGTACACCGACAGCTTCCGCTCGAAGGTGATCTACAACGTCGACCGCCTCGGGCCGGGCGGAAAGGGCTACATCGAGCGCGAGGAACACGGGAAATCCTACCGGACCCGGCTCTCCCGGATCGGCGAACTGTGGGTGCGCGCTCACTCCGATTCGGAAGCCGCGCTCGAGAGCGAGGAGTGATCGGTGCGGCCGGAGTGGAGACGACTCGCGCACGGCTCACGGCTTCGAGCGAACGCGAAACAGCTAACAGGGCCGGCTCGAGTATACTCGTGTATGTCCGCGCCAGTCGCGGTTCCGGCCGATCCGTTCGACGGCCCGCGCGACGCCGTTTTCGTAGGGGCCCCGTAGCCCCGCATACCAACCCCGTTTCGACGGATGTATTGTGGCGGACCAGAATTCACCGAGCAACGACCGGTATCACCATGGACAGTAGTCAATCCGACGCCGCGATCATGACGACGCATCGACGCCCGATTCGGGCGGTGAGAGCATGAGTATGGATCCGCAGCAGGAAGACGCAGACGCGAGCGACGACGGACCGAGCCTCGAGGGCGAGTACGACCCCGAAGCGGTCGAGACTCGCTGGCAGCAGCGCTGGGTCGACGAGGAGGTCTACGCCTACGAGAGCGACCCCGAACGGGACCCCAACACCCTCTACGCGATCGACACGCCGCCGCCGACGGTCTCGGGGAGCCTGCACATGGGTCACCTCTACGGCTCGACGCTACAGGACTTCGCCGCGCGATTCCAGCGGATGCACGACGGCGACGTCCTCTTCCCGTTCGGCTACGACGACAACGGGATCGCCAGCGAGCGGCTGACGGAGCGCGAACTGGACATCCGCCACCAGGACTACGAGCGCCGGGAGTTCCAGCAGCTCTGTCGCGAGGTCTGTCAGGAGTACGAGGCCGAGTTCACCGAGCAGATGCAGTCGCTGGGCACCTCGATCGACTGGACGAGCACCTACAAGACGATCGAACCGCGCGTCCAGCGCATCTCCCAGCTGTCCTTCCTCGACCTCTACGAGAAGGGACGGGAGTACCGCAAGAAGGCGCCCGCGATCTGGTGTCCCGACTGCGAGACGGCCATCTCGCAAGTCGAGATGGAGGACGACGAACGGGGCTCGCACTTCAACGACATCGCATTCGAGGTCGTCAGCGACGGGACGGACCGCGACGAGTTCGTCATCTCCACGACCCGACCCGAACTCATCCCCGCCTGCGTCTCCGTCTTCGTCCACCCCGACGACGACGAGAATCAAGATCTGGTCGGCGAGACCGCCCGCATCCCGATCTTCGGCCACGAGGTGCCGATCATCGCCGACGAGCGCGTGGACATGGAGAAGGGCAGCGGGATCGTCATGTGCTGTACCTTCGGCGACCAGAAGGACATCGAGTGGTACCAGGCCCACGACCTGCCGCTGCGGGTCGCCATCGACGAGTCCGCGACGATGACTGACCTCGCCGGCGACTACGAGGGCATGTCCACCGAAGAAGCCCGCGAGGCCATCGTCGAGGACCTCGACGAGGAAGGCTACCTGCGGGACCGCTGGGAAATCTCCCACACCGTCCAGGTCCACGAGCGCTGCGAGACGCCCGTCGAGTTCCGCGTCTCCAAGCAGTGGTACGTCGAACTCCTCGACCACAAGGAGGAGTACCTCGAGGCCGGCCGGGAGATGGACTGGTACCCCGAGAAGATGTTCACCCGGTACAAACACTGGATCGAGGGCCTCGAGTGGGACTGGCTGATCTCCCGCCAGCGCGACTCGGGGATTCCGTTCCCGGTCTGGTACTGCGCGGACTGCGACCACGAGATCATGGCCGCACGCGAGGATCTGCCGGTCGATCCGCTCTCGGACGAGCCGCCGGTCGATGCCTGTCCGGAATGTGGCCACGACGAGTTCGTCGCCGAGGACGACGTCTTCGACACGTGGGCGACCTCCTCGCTGACTCCCCTCATCAACGCTGGCTGGGACTGGGACGAAGAGAACGAGGAGTTCACGATGGAGAAGCCGGAACTGTACCCGTTCGATCTGCGCCCGCAGGGCCACGACATCATCTCGTTCTGGCTGTTCCACACCGTCGTCAAGTGCTACGAGCACACCGGCGAGGTGCCCTTCGACGCGACGATGATCAACGGCCACGTCTTAGACGAGAACCGCGAGAAGATGTCCAAGTCGAAGGGCAACGTCGTCGACCCCGACGATGTACTCGCGGACTACCCCGTCGACGCCGTCCGCTTCTGGGCCGCAAGCGCCGCGGTCGGCGACGACTTCCCGTACCAAGAGAAGGATCTGCGCGCCGGCGAGAAGCTCCTGCGCAAGCTCTGGAACGCCTCGAAGCTCACCGACACGCTCGCGCCGCGTGATCCCGACGAACCCGAAGAGCTTGAGCCGATCGACCGCTGGCTGCTCGCCGAACTCGACGACGCCATCGAGGAACTCACCGCCCAGCTCGATGAGTACGAGTTCGCGAAGGCACGCGACCGCCTGCGCACGTTCTTCTGGAACACCTTCTGCGACGACTACCTCGAGATCGCCAAGGGCCGCGAGGACAACCCCTCGACGCAGTACGCGCTGCGGACGGCCCACCGAACCTTCCTCGAACTGTGGGCACCGTTCCTCCCCCACGCGACCGAGGAGATCTGGCAGGCCGTCTACAGCGACGACCCCGCGAACCTCGAGGCCAACAGCATCCACGTCCGCGATTGGCCCGAGCCGCAGGGGTACGATGCCGACCTCGAGGCCGGCGAGACCGCGATGGAGGTCATCTCCGCGCTCCGTCGGTACAAAAGCGAGAACCAGCTGCCGCTGAACGCCGACCTCGAGTCCGTGTCCGTGTACGGGCCGATCGAGGGCTTCGAGGACGCGATCCAGAACGTGATGCACGTCCAGGAGCTGACGGTGCTCGAGGACGAGCCCGAAGTGACGACCGAGGTCGCCTCGATCGACCTCGACTACTCGACGCTCGGGCCGAAGTTCGGCTCGAAGGTCGGTGAGATCGATTCGGGGATCGAGAGCGGCGACTACGAGATCGATGACGAAGCGGGCGTGCTTCGCGTTGCCGGCGAGGAACTCGAGGCCGACCTCTTCGAGGTTGAGTACGAGCGTACCTACTCCGGTGCAGGCGAGATGATCGAGACCGAGTCGGCGGTCGTCATCCTCGAGGACTGACTCGCAGTCGTCTAGTTATTTTCCCGCGTCGTCGGCCGTCTCGGCCGCCGGAAGCGTAAACGAGAACGTTGTTCCCTCGCTGGGTTCCGAGTCGACCCGAATCTCGCCACCGTGGCGTTCGACGATGCGCCGACAGAGCGCGAGTCCGATTCCGGTCCCGGGGTGTTCCTCGCGGCTGTGGAGCCGCTGAAAGACTTCGAAGATACGATCCTGATCGGCGGGGTCGATGCCGATCCCCTCGTCGCAGACCGACACCTCCCACATGTCTCCTGATCGCTCGGCGCTGACCACCACCTGCGGCGGGTCGTCCCCGCTGTACTGGACGGCGTTGGTGAGCAGGTTCTGGAACACCTGCCGCAACTGACTGGCGTCGCCGTCAACGCGCGGCAGGTCCTCGACGATGATATCGGCGTCGCTTTCGTCGATCCGAACCTCGAGGTCTTCGCAGACGTCCGCGAGCACGTCGTTCAGGTCAACCGGTTCGAAGGGGTCGCCCTGCGTTTCGACCCGCGAGTACTCGAGGAGGCCGTCGATCATCTCGCGCATACGCTCGGCGCCGTCGACCGCGTAGTCGATGAACTCCGCGGCGTCCTCGTCGAGGTCGTCCGCGTACCGGCGCTCGAGCAGTTGCAGGTAGCTCGTCACCATTCGCAGGGGCTCCTGTAAGTCGTGGGAGGCGGCGTAGGCGAACTGCTCTAACCGTTCGTTCGAGGCCTCGAGTTTTTGCTCGTACTGCTTGCGCTCGGTGATATCGCGGAAGTAGACCGACAGGCCTGACTCGGATGGATAGACGGCAAACTCCAGCCAGGCGTCGAACGTCGCGGCTTCGATTTCGAAGCTGACCGGCTCCTGGGTCTCCATCGCCTGTTGATACTGCTCTCGGAAGAACGGCTCGACCGCGTCTGGAATCGTCTCCCAGACTGGCCGGCCGAGCAGTTCCTCCCGCGAGCGGTCCATGATCGCGGTCGCCTGGTCGTTGAGGTGGGTGTACCGCCACTCTTCGTCGAGCGCGTAGAACGCGTCCGAGATGCGCCCGAGGATCTCGCTCAACTCCGTCTCGAGTTCCGCCTTCCGCTGCTCGAGTTGGCGCTCGCGGGCCTTGAGCTCGGTCACGTCCTTCGCCGCGGTGACGATCCGCTCGATCTCACCGTCGGGACCGAAAATCGGCGCCGTGTTCACCCGGAAGTGGAGCCGCTCGCCGCTCGGCGGTTCGAAGACGAGTTCCTCGTCGAAGATCGGCTCGCCGGTCTCCAGCACGCGGGCGGACGTCGTCTCGCTCGAGTCGAGCAGATTTCTATCCTCGTCGTAGATCTTCCACCCGCCGGTGTCGACGGGGTTCTCGCGGAACTCCGCCTCGGTGAGCCCGAACGCCTCCTGCGCGCGCCGGTTCGCGCGGATCGTCTCCCGGTCGGCGGTCTGGACGGCGATCGCGATCGGCGCCGTCTCGAGCAGCTTTTCGGTCTGATCGTACTCCCGGCGGAGCTTCCGTTCGCGCTCCTTGCGGTCGGTGATGTCGTCGATCGTGAGGACGACGAGGTCGTCACCGTCGTCCCCCGCCAGCGGCGCGGCGGTGATCGACCGCCACCGCCGTTCGCCGTCGGCGCCGTCGACCTGACACTCGTAGTCGGCGACCGGCTCGCCGGCGGCGACGGCCCGCGCCCACGGTCGCTCGCCGCGCGGGATCGGCTCGCCGGCGGCGTCGTAGAGCGTCCACGCGTCGACGGCGGCGGCCTCGCGGTCCCCGTCCGGGCGCGGAAGCCGTTCGAACAGCCGTCCGTTCGTTCGCACGATCGTCCCGTCGGCCGCGACGACGGCGATCCCGACCGGCACGGTCTGGAGGATCCGCTCGGCGAGCGCGCCGTCGTCTCGTCGCCGTCGTCGATCTGCACGGTCGGCGGCCGGCGTCCCGTCCCGGGGCGTCCGTTCGCCTCGGCCGTCAGTCGGCCGCCCCGTCGTACGCGTCACGGGCCACCAGACGCGCGTCCCGTCGATCCGCTTCGTTCGAAGCTCGCCGCGCTCGGTCAGTTCGCCCAGCTTGGTCCGGACCGCGCGAGTGCGACACGCGAGCCGCTCGGCGACTTCCCCGGCCGTGATCGGCGCGTCGGGACTGTCTGATTCGGCGAGGGCGCACCGGACGTCCTCGAGCGTCACGTCCGGAGCGGGACCGGGAACTCCCATGGGACCCACCTAGACGCAGATCAATAAACGTGTGGCGCTCGGCCGGGCCCCGCGTCGGACGCCGACGGACCCCCGGCGGCGTCTCCGTTCGTCGTCGCCGTCGTGCGATTCGTGGTCGGACGCGTTACGAACGCGAGGCCGCCGCGGCCCCGTTCTCGATGCGGAGCGCGAGCTTCTCGGCGCGGATCGCGAGCGCGAGAAAGAGCGCGAGCAGCGTGAACGTCACCTCGCCGGCCGCGATGACGCCGAGCGCGTCCGCGCCGAGAAACATCGGCGTCTCGCGCGCGACGGGGATGAGCGTGTGGTGGGGCTCGCCGACGATCGGCACGAAGTAGTCGACGATCAGGTTGCTCCCATACCAGACGAGCGCGACGGCGACGGCCCACACGGGGAAGTCGGTGATCCGGTGGAGGACCAGCGCCTGGACGACCATCGCGAGGTGGCTCCAGAAGAGGAACTGGTACATCAGCGGGTGCAGGTAGCCGTAGGAATCGGCGAACGCGAGCAGCGTGTACGGCGTCCACAGCCCGAGAATGATGTTTCCGAAGAAGGCCAGCGCCGTGAGCCACGGCTGCTCGCGGCCCAGCTTCCAGCAGGCGATCGCCAGCGCGATCAGCAGCGTCGCCATCGGGCTGTCGGGCACCCACGGCCACATCGCGGCCGGCGTGGTCGCGAACTGCCCGGAGTAGTACCAGAAGCCGAAGGCCGTCCCCGCGAGGTTGATCGCGACGACCAGCCACGCGAATCGAAGCCCCAGGTCCTCGAGCGTCTTCGGTACGGGTGCGAGATACGTCGGCAGCGACTCGCGGTCCGGCAGCCCGGTCGACGTGCCCATTGTGTTCGTCCGGCGCGACGAACGGGGGGAGCAAAACGGTAGCGGTATCGGCGTCCGAACCCGGTACCGAGCCCCCGCGAACTATCGGGCTGGGCGTCGTCCGTCGGCCCGTTCCCTACTCTATGTCCGCCGATCCGCCATCCGTATTCGCCGATCCGCCACGCTCCGACCGCGACCGATCGCGCGTCCGCCTCTCGACCGGCCAGACGGTCTCGCTGCCGCTCGAGCTCTCGTTCGCGATGGGCGGGGTCGTCGTCCCCGCCCGCCGCCGGCGGCTCGAGGCGGTGCTGCCCGCAGGCCTCGAGCCGCTGACGATCGCGCCGGGAATCGGCTGCGTCGCGCTCGTCGGCATTCGGTATCGGCAGGTCGGCCGCGGCGACGGCGATGACGGCGCCGGCCTCGAGCCCTACGACGAGTTCGCCGTCATCGTCCCGGCGGTCCGCGGCGCCCGCACGTCCGTCCCGCTCGCGCAGGTCCTCGAGGACGAGGGCGAACTCGGCGGCTACGTCCACTGGCTCCCCGTCACGACCGACGCGTCGGTCGCGCTCGGCCGCGAGATCTGGGGGTATCCGAAGGAGCGGATCGCCCTCACGGTCGCCGACGGGCCGCGCGGGATTCGAGCCGCCGTCAGCGGGCGGGGTGGCGGCGACGGTACCGAAACCGGCGATGAACTGGCAGTTCGACTCGAGGTACCCCGCCCGCTGATCGGCGGTCGACGGCGCGACTGGACGCTTCGGAGCTACGCTACGAAGGACGGAACCCTCCGTCGCGCGCGGGCCCGAATCCGGGGCGAGATTACGATCGGGTCGCCCGTCGGCGCGAGCCTGTCGGTCGCGCCCGAACTGGCGTCCGAGGTGGGACTGTGGCAGCGTCCGCTCGCCCGCCTGTACGGCGCGGACGTTCGCGCGCGGCTGGAAGCGGGTGGTCCGATCGAGTGAGTTGACCGTCAGCCCGTCCGCCGAGTTGGGCGGTCAGATAGCCGTAAAGGACACGCGTAAGTGTGATCGATCCTAACGCCGCAGTATGTCAGATACCACCACTGACGCCGATCTCGAGGAACTGCGCCGCGGGACCGACCTCGTCAAGCGCGGCTTCGCCCGGATGCAGAAGGGCGGCGTCATCATGGACGTCGTCAACAAGGAGCAGGCCCGGATCGCCGAGGACGCCGGCGCGGTCGCCGTCATGGCGCTGGAAGCGGTGCCGGCGGACATCCGCAAGCGCGGGGGCGTCGCTCGGATGGCCGACCCCGCGGACGTCGAGGAGATCGTCGAGGAAGTCTCGATCCCGGTGATGGGCAAGGCCCGCATCGGCCACACGAAGGAGGCCCAGATCCTGGAGGCCGTCGGCGTGGACATGATCGACGAGTCCGAGGTGCTCACCCCGGCCGACGACGCCTACCACATCGACAAGCGCGAGTTCACCGCGCCGTTCGTCTGCGGCGCCCGGAACCTCGGCGAGGCGCTGCGCCGCATCGACGAGGGTGCGGCGATGATCCGCACGAAGGGCGAGGCCGGCACCGGTGACGTCAACCAGGCGGTCCACCACCAGCGCAACATCAAGGGCGCGATCCGGAAAATCGAGGGGATGACCCGAGAGGAGCGCGAGGCGTTCGCCCGCGAGATCGAGGCGCCCGCCGAACTGGTCCACGAGACCGCCGAGATGGGCCGCCTGCCGGTCGTCAACTTCGCCGCCGGCGGCATCGCGACGCCCGCCGACGCGGCGCTGATGATGCACCACGGCTGCGACGGCATCTTCGTCGGCAGCGGCATCTTCGGCGCGGAGAACCCGCCCGCGATGGCCGAGGCGATCGTCGAGGCGACGAACAACTGGGACGACCCCGAGCGGCTGGCCGAGATCTCGAAGAACCTCGGCAAGGGGATGAAAGGCGACGCGAACGCCGACCTCCCCGAGGAGGAGCGACTGCAGGGCCGCGGCGTCTAAGCCGGCACGCGTTCGTCTCCCTTCTGCGATCGCTCTCTGAATCGCCTTCGAATCGCTTTGTCCCGACGTCTCGAGACGTATTTTTCTCGTTCGTCACGGATTGTGAGAGCGCGCTGTGCCGGCGAAATTACGGCCTCTCAATGCCACCTTAATCCATATAAGGTACATTATGTCACATAATAGAATAAATACTATAAATATCCGTATCGTAGTCGGCGGTGATGTTCGACGCAACAGCGGGTTCCAAGACGGACTCCACGTACGAGTGTCTCCGGTGTGGGAAGCTCATCACGGCCAGCAAACATCCGGGGAACTGCCCGGAGTGCGGGGCGGGGATCCAGAACCGGGCGAATTCTCTCGAGTAAGCGTACCTATCGATATCGATCTACATGGCTTCGAACGCAACAGCGGCAGACGTACCTGCAGGGACGGAAGACGAGGAACCAGTCGACGAAGAATCGGCGCAGAAAACGGCGCTTCGGCAACTCGAGCACGCCGCGGCGCACCTCGAACTCGATCCGAACGTCGTCGAACGGCTGAAACACCCGGCGCACGTCCACGAGGTCAACGTGCCGATCGAGCGCGACGACGGCTCGCTCGAGGTTTACACGGGCTATCGAGTCCAGCACGATAGCGTGCGCGGGCCGTTCAAGGGGGGCCTTCGCTACCATCCCGAGGTCACGCGCGAGGAGTGCATCGGCCTCTCGATGTGGATGACCTGGAAGTGCGCGGTGATGGACATCCCCTTCGGCGGCGCGAAGGGCGGCATCGTCGTCGATCCGAAGGACCTGAGCGAGGCCGAAACCGAGCGACTCACCCGCCGGTTCACCGAGGAGATTCGCGACGCGATCGGGCCGAACAAGGACATCCCCGCTCCGGACATGGGGACGGACCCGCAGACGATGTCGTGGCTGATGGACGCCTACAGCATGCAGGAGGGGGAGACGATCCCCGGCGTCGTCACCGGCAAACCGCCCGTCGTCGGCGGCAGCGAGGGCCGCGAGGAGGCCCCCGGCCGCAGCGTCGCGATCGTCACCCGCGAGGCCTGCGACTACTACGACCGGCCCCTTGAGGAGACGACGGTCGCCGTCCAGGGGTTCGGCAGCGTCGGCGCGAACGCCGCGCGCCTGCTCGACGAGTGGGGCGCGACGGTCGTCGCGATCAGCGACGTCAACGGCGCCGCCTACGACCCGGACGGCATCCCCGTCCAGGAGATTCCGTCCCACGACGAGGAGCCGGAGGCGGTCACCGAGTATGCGAACGAGCGCGCTGACCGGATCATCACCAACGACGAGCTCCTGCAGCTCGACGTGGACGTGCTGATCCCGGCCGCGGTCGGCAACGTGATCACCGAGGCGAACGCCGACGACGTCCGGGCGTCGCTCGTCGTCGAGGGCGCGAACGGGCCGACGACCAGCGCCGCGGACGCGATCCTGACCGAGCGCGGCGTGCCCGTGATCCCCGACATCCTGGCGAACGCCGGCGGCGTCACGGTGAGCTACTTCGAGTGGCTCCAGGACATCAACCGCCGCTCGTGGTCGCTCGAGCGCGTCCACAACGAACTCGAGGCCGAGATGGAAGCGGCCTGGAACGCGGTTCGGACGGAGGTCGACGAGCGCGGCGTGACCTGGCGTGACGCGACGTACATCGTCGCGCTCGATCGGATCGGCAGCGCCCACGAGGCCCGCGGGCTCTGGCCCTGACGCGGTCGCTACTGGCCGATTGCTTTCTCGCTCGCGACCGGCCCGACGGCGTCGTCCGTCGAGAGCCGCGACTGCGGACACGCTGCGGTCGCCGGGCTCGGTACCGCGGACGCGGGACCCGGGAGCGGTAGGCGCGGTCGTTTTCTCCCCGCGAAGCGTATCCTCCCTATGAATAGCGCAGCGTCGGCGTCTCCCCTCGAGCAGTTGTTCGATCTCCTCGAACCGACCACCGAGCGGTTGCTCCGGGACGCCGACGGTGCGTCGGACGAGACGCTGTCGGCGACGGCGGCCGAACTGCTGGACGTCGTCACGGCACTCGAGGACGTCCTCGGGACGATCGACCTCGAGCGGCTCCCGGCGGCCGTCGACACGGCCGCGCTGGCGGATCTGGTCGATCCAGCGGGGATTCCGGCCGCGATCCTGGAGCGCGACCCTGACCTCGCGCTGGATCTCAGCACGCTCCGGCGCGCCGTGGTCCTGCGCGAACTGTGGAACAGCGTCGACCTCCTCGCGTTCCGCAGTGAGACGCAACAACTCAGGGACGAACTCGCAGACGTCGTCGACCTCGGGGCGCTCGAGGGCGCCGGCGGCGGGTCGCAGGCGATGGCCGACCTCGAAGCGTTCGTCGACGAGATCACGCCCGACGCGCGGAACGTCGCGATCCAGCAGCAGGCGACCGAGGGCCTCGAGCCGGCGCGGACCGCGGCCCTCGAGGCACACACGGCGCTCGCGGAACTCTACGAGTCCAACCAGCGCGGGACGGGCTACGCCGGTCGGCGGCCGGTATCAAAGAACCCGACGGCGGTATCGACGGTGCCGTACGGCCCGCTTCCTGCCGGCGTCTCGACCCGCGTTTCGACGGTGCCGGCGAACGTCCGGGGGACCAGCGTCGACGCGCTCCCGCGCGTTTACGCGCGTCGCTGGCCGAGCGGACGATCGACCCGCCGCTAACCCGCCGTCGTCACTCCCACCACGTCCGCAGCGGCGGTACTAGTCCGAACCGAATCGCCGCGAGCAGACCGAGGTACGAACTTACCGCCCCGACGCACAGCGATACCGCGACCGTCGGCGCGAGGTGTGCGCCGACTGCGGCGCCGCCGACCGCGAGCGCGAGCGACGCGAGTTGGACGGGCCACCGGTCCCAGTATCGCCTGATCCGATCGGGGTCACGAGCGGCGATCAGCTCGAACGCGATCGTCGCGGCGGCACCGCCGGTCAAATAGGAAATCGATAGCGACGCATCGACGAACAGCCCGATCGCGGCGAACGCAAGCAGGGCGATCAGCGCGAGCGCGGCGTCGGTTCGGGCACCCATCGATCCGCCTCGAGGCGCCCTCGGTCACTCCCGGTACAAGCGTGCGCCCTCGCCGATACGGGTCTGGTAGGCTCGGCTGTCGATCCCGACCGCGTCGAAGGCCTCGAGCATCGCCGACGCGACCGCCCGTTGATCCCGCCGGTGACAGACCGCCAGCACGCCCGGGCCGGCCCCGCTGACGGTGACGCCGGTGGCGCCCGCATCGAGGGCGGCGGTGCGAACCTGTTCGTAGCCGTCGATCAGGGCCGTCCGTTCGGGGGTGACGATCGCGTCCTCCATCCCGCGGCCCACGAGTTCGGGGTCGTCGCGGGTCATCCCGACGGTCAGCGTGGCGGCGTTCCCGACGGTGTCGACGACGTCCTCGAGGGCCGCGTCGTCGGGGACGACCTCGCGGGCGTCCCGGGTCGAGACGGTCGTCTCGGGGAGGCAGGCGACGACGGGGATCTGCGCGTCGACCTGCGTGACCCCGTCGTCGGTCGCGATGGTAAAGCCGCCCAGCAGCGAGGGGGCGACGTTGTCCGCGTGGGCCTCGCCGGAGACGAGCGCCTCGCCCTTCGCGGCGACGGGGACGAGCTCCTCGCGGGAGCGGCCGCGATCGTAGAGCTCGTTGAGCGCGACGGCCGCGGCGGCCGCGCTCGCCGCCGAGGAGCCCAGGCCCGAGGAGGGACGGACCCCCTTATCGATGTGGATACGGGCCGGCGCGTCGAGCGCCTCGGCGACCGCGCCGACGGTGTTTTTCGCCGGATCCTCCGGAATGTACTCGCTGCCGGCGCCGGTGACCGTGATCGTCGTTTCCGGCGCGCGTTCGACCCGAACGACGTCGGCGGGCGTACCGAGAGCGACGCCGAAGACGTCGAAGCCACTCCCGAGGTTCGCGCTCGTCGCTGGTGCCCGCACGGTGAGCATGGCGAGTGCTTGCCACAGTGCAGGCAAAAAGGTAGCGAACGACGGCGGCGAGCCCCCGTCAGTCGTCCGCTTTCGCGTCGACCGTCCGCTCCGGATCGACGAACCGGTCGAGGCCGGCGAGCAGCCCCGCCGAGAGGACGGTTCCGGCGAGCGCGAAGCCGGCGATCGTCAGGAAGAAGCCGGTCACGGAGAACGCGTCGAGGACGAACCCGCCGACGGCGATGCTCGCCGAGCCGATGCCGAACTCTCCGAGATAGGTGTAGCCGTAAGAAAGGCCGCGCGTGTCGGCTGGCGTGTAGACGGCGACGGCGTCCTGGTAGAACGGCTGGATCGCGAACAGGAAGAAGCCGAAGACGGCACAGAGCGCGACGATCGCGCCCAGCCCCATCTCCACGACGGGGACGAACGCGAGCGCGAGCACCACGAAGACGGCGAAAAGCGCCGCGAGCCCGCGCTCGGGGTCGACGCGATCGGTCAGCTTCCCGCCGGCGTACTGGCCCCCCATGCCGACGACCAGGAGGCCGACGTAGATGTAGCGGCTCGGCTCGATCCCCTCGAGGTCGGCCGGGATCGGCAGCCCCTCGATCGCGGGCAGACCGTGGAGGATCTCGGGGAGGTAGGTGAGCATCCCGCGGTAGTACAGCCCCTCGAAGGCGACGATGACGAAGACCAGCGCGAATGCGCTCGCGAACAGCGTCCGGGAGTTCGCGAGGAAATCGGACAGGGACAGGGCCTCGTCAGCGCTGGCGTCGACGTCGGCGTCGCCGTCGACGGCCGCGGTCGGATCGAACTCGGCCGTGAGTCCGTACAGCGCCGCGAGCAGTCCGGGGACCGCGAGGATCGCCGCGACGAGTCGCCACTCGAGGAAGATCAGCAGCGTCGCGGCGACGAACGGGCCCAGCGCGATGCCGACGTTGCCGGCGATGCCGTGCCAGGCGAAGACCGTTCCCCGTGCTTCGACGCCGGTGCTGATCAGCGAGAGGCCGGCGGGGTGGTAAACGCTCGCGGCGACGCCCCACAGCAGCAGGCCGACGGCGACGGCGTAGATCGAGGTCCCGACCGACAGGAGGAGGAAGGCGAGGCTCATCCCGCCGAGACAGGACAGAATGAGCCGCTTGGGACCGTACCGGTCGGCGAGGATGCCGCCGGGCAGGGCGCCGGCGCCGAAGGGCGCGTAGCCGAGCGCGACGATGAGGCCGAGCAGGGCGACGTCGACGTTGAACTCGTTCAGCCAGACGACCAGAAAGATCGGGATCGACGTTTCGAACCAGTGGACCAGCGCGTGCCCGGCCATCGTAAAGCCGGCTATCGAACGATCGTTCGCGTCCATTCCTCTGTGAAACCCCGGTTCTCCGGGTACTTAGCCGCTTGGGAGGCGCCGAAATCGGCCGGATCGTCGCGAGGAATCGCCGTCGGGAGCGTCGTCGGCCGCAGAATCGGATCAGAACTGGGCAGTGTCGCGACGCGACCGTCCGACGAGACGCCGTCTATGCGGCCGTCCGATCGTCCTCGGAATCGGCGTCGTCCTCGCCGACGCCGACCGCCTGCGAAACGTCGACGTCCGCGGGTTCGTCCTGTCCGCCGACGACGAGTTCGCCCTCGTCGTTCTCGACGTAGACGTCGTCGGCGAACCCGCCCTCGGCGTGGGGGTGCTCGGGGTCCTCGAGTTTCTCGGGCGTCGACGGCGCCTCGGGTAGCCCCTCCGGCGGCGCGAACTGGCCGAGCGGGTCGTCGATCGTAACGTCCCACCGCTCGAAGAACTCGCGGTAGCGCTCGTAGTGGTCCTCGAGTTCGTCGGCCGGGAACTCCATCATCTCCGTCCAGCCGTGGTTGTAGAAGTCGAAGTTGGCCTGAATGTGGGTAATCTCGCGGGCCTCGGCCTCGGAGTAGCCGTCCTTGAGCGCGCGCAGATAGGTGTCGACCGTCGCGTCGAACAGGCCGTCGAGGTGCTCCTTGCGCTCGTCGGCGTGGTCCGGATCCGCCTTCCCGAGGAAGACCTTCGTGTGGAGGCGGACGAGTCCCGATTTGGCGACCGAGCGGACGACAGGGGTCTCGAGTGCCTTTCGGGAGGCGAAGTGGCGCGCGTTCTGGCGAAGTTTCATACCCCGCCGTAAGGCGGGCGGCATAAAGAGCGGTTCGGACAACAGCGTAGGGACGGCGGCGATTCGAGCGCGCTCGCCTCGAGTCCCGTGACCGATCTCTGAGATACCGGCAACATTTCCGAATACAAATCGTCCCCCGATACGGTCCGTATAATCATAAGATTACGGGAACGGATTCGGTCGAACCGGACAATCGTTCGGACCGTTCAGCCGGCCAGTCAAAATAGACGAGATAGCAACCCACTTTAACCCGCATTACGAACGGTCCGGATATGACAGAGTACGTCATCATCGGTGACGGGATCTCTGGCAGTTCGGCTGCCGAGACCCTCCGGGAGGAAGATCCGGACGCGAAGATTACCGTCATCACCGATGAGGGGGAAGCACTGTATAACCGCATTCTGATCAAGGAACACGCGAAAGGGAAGCTTCCCGAGGCGCCGATCTCCATCCACGACGAGGACTGGTACGACGAGCGCGACATCGAACTCTCTCTGAATACCCACGTTACGTCCGTCGACACCGACGCGAAGACCGTCCACACCCACGAGGGCGAGGCGATCGGCTACGACAAACTCCTGATCGCGACCGGCGGGACGCCGACCCAGCTGCCGGTCGAGAACAGCGACGCCGAGGGCGTCCACCACTTCTGGACCTTCCAGGACGCACGGCGCATCCGCGAGGCCGCCGAGAACTCCGAGAAGGCGGTCATCGTCGGCGCCGGCCTGCTCGGCATCGACTTCGCGGCGGTCTGTGGCGCGCAGGGCATCGAGGGCAAGTACCTGATGCGCGGCGACCGCTGGTGGCGCTACGCGCTCTCCGGCGACGGCGCGGAGATCATGCACAACGGCATGCGCGAGAAGGGCGTCGAGCCCGTCTTCGACAGCGGCGTCGACCGCTTCGAGGTCGACGACGACGGCCACGTCGAAGCCGCGATCGATCCGAACGGCGACCGCTACGAGTGCGACTGGGCGGGCGTCGCCATCGGCCTGACGTTCAACACCGAGTTCCTGCGCGGCAGCGGCATTGAGCAGGACGACGGCATCGTCGTCGACGAGTACATGCAGACCAACCTCGAGGACGTCTACGCGGCCGGCGACATCACCCGCTTCTACGACGTGCTGCTCGGCGAGCAGGCCCAGAACGGCTCCTGGGGCTCGGCGAAGGAGCAGGGTCGCGTCGCCGCGGTCAACATGGCCGCCGACGCCGAGGAGGAGGAGTTCGAGTGGGTCTCCTCCTACTCCATCACGCACTTCGATTTCCCCTTCCTCTCCTTCGGCCACCCGACGCTTGGCGACGACCACGCCGAGCGCAAGTACAGCGACACCGAGTGGCGCCGCATCGCCTTCAAGGACGGCAAGATCGTCGGCGGCGTCCTCATCGGCGACCTCTCGCCCCAGAGCAAGTTCAAACAGCTGATGCGCGAACAGCGCGAGGTCGCCGATCAGAAGGAGGTCCTGCTCGAGAAGCAGGTCGACCTCGACGAGCTCGCGCCGGCGCAGGAACAGCAACAGTAACAGTAATACCAGAACCCGCCCGGCCGGCTCGGACTCCGACCGGCCGTCTTTTCGCCGCCTCCTGCACCGGTGCCGGCTCGACCCCGGAACGGACGTCGCCTATCCCGTCACCGATGTCGACGTTCGCGGCGAACCGAATCGCTTGCCGCTAGGCTCGCTCCATCACCGACGTCACGAGCGCACTGTTTTCCGTTGCGACGGGCGCCCCTTCAGAGCGATCGGGCCGGCTGGATCGGATCCGTGACGGACGATCCAGTACGGATCGGTGTCCCGGTTCCGCAGCGCCTATCGAATGCTTGCAAAAGTAACCGCCGAAACGATGTGACTGGCCGAGGTACTATGGGAGACCCTCGCATATGAGTACGAAAACGCCGAGTAGAGCGGACATCGTTCGTCCGATCCAGCGTCCGTCGGTGAAGTACCTCGTCGTAGCCGGGATCGCCGCCCTCGCGTTCGTCGTCTTTCTCATCGGCTGGGCCTACCAGCTCGAGGAAGGAATGGCCGTGACCGGGCTCTCGGACTGGGGGACCGGCGGCGGCGTCACGTGGGGAGTGTACATCGGCGCGTTCATCTGGTGGGTCGGGATCGCCCACGGCGGAATCATCCTCTCGGCGGCCGTCCGGCTGCTCGGGATGGAGCGGTACATGCCGATCGCTCGCCTCGCCGAATTGATGACGATCGGCGGCCTCTCGGCGGCCGGCTTTTACATCATCGTCCACCTCGGGCGCCCCGATCGGATGGTGACGAGCGTCGTCGGACACTACCACATCACGGTCAACAACTCGCCGCTGGTGTGGGACGTGACCGTCATCACGGCCTACTTCGTGCTGACGGCGACCTACCTCTCGCTGACGCTGCGGTACGATATCAGCCGACTGCGCGACGACCTGCCGGACGCCTTCGAACCGATCTACAAGATCCTGACGATCGGCTACACCGAGCGCGAGGACGAGATCGTCCAGCGGATGGTCTGGTGGCTCGCGCTGGCGGTCATCATCATGGCCCCGCTCCTGCTCCACGGCGGCGTCATCCCGTGGCTGTTCGCGCTCCTCCCGACCTATCCGCGCTGGTTCGGCGGCGTGCAGGGGCCGCAGTTCCTCATGATCGCGCTGACGTCGGCGATCAGCGGCGTGATCCTCATCTCCTACTCGTTCCGCCGCGCCTACGACTGGGAGCACATCATCACCGACGACATCTTCCGGGGACTGCTCATGTGGCTCGGCTTCTTCTGTCTCCTGTTCCTCTGGCTGCAGCTCCAGCAGATCACGACCGGGACGTTCTCGCCGCCCGTCAGTCTCTATCACACGTGGCACGCGGCGCTGTCCACGCCGGCCTACATCCTCTCGATGCTGCTGGTCGCCGGCACCCTCGCGTACATCTTCGCCCAGACGATCCGGCCGTCCCTGTTTTCCAAAGGGCGCGCCATCGTCGCCGCCATCGCGGTCCTCGCCGCGACCCTGACCGAGAAGGTCCTGTTCGTCGTTGAGGGGTTCCTGCACCCGGTGTTCGACATCTACGCCGCGACGCCCGGATGGTACGTGCCGAGCCTGATCGAACTCGCCTCGATTACCGGCACGATCGGCATGGTGACGCTGTTCTTCCTGCTCATCTCCAAGGTCGTTCCGGTGGTCGAACTCCACGCGGTCGAACACCTGCGAGCGGAGCACGACCACGAGGATACGGTGATGGAAGACTGATGGGAGGCTGAACCGCTACCGGTTCGCCGGCGGCGATTCCGCCGCTCCCGGCTCGAGTTTTCGGCGGTCTCGAGGATCGAGGATGCTGCGCCTTACTCCGAGTAGCCTTCCTGCAGGAACGTCCCTTCGGTCTCGTACATCGAGACCAACTCCTCGACGAACTCCTCGGGGGACTGTCCCTCCTCGCAGTGGCTCTCGAGTCGGTTCATGAGATCGTCGCTGAGTTCGAGTGTTCGAGTCATGGGTGTAACGTGTGGCGTGTGGTGGTCGGTTCGGCCTCCCGAGCGGGTCGCCCGGTCCGCCGCGTCGCGACGCGAGGCTACCGCCGTCGGCGGCGACGGTGGCGGCGGTAGCGGTGGCGGTGGCGGTGTCGATAGCGGTTGCACCCTCGGCGTCCGCCGGTCGGGAAGCCGCGTTTCACCTCCACGTCGGACGCGGGGTTAGTACTATCCCTCTGCAGGAACCGCACCCGTCGATCCGAACTCGGACTCGAGCGGCGGCTCCGACCGCGACCGACGCCGGCGGCCCGTCGGTCGACGGCGCCGGCCGGCAGCGGACGGGCCAGCGTTTACCCTCGACCTCCTCGTAGCCGTCGGGTATGACGGCACCGTTAACGGACGACGACGTCGGAAAGACGGTCGTCGACGCGGAGGGCAAAGAGCTCGGCATCGTAGCGAAAGTCGAAGGGTCCCGGGCCTACGTCGACCCGAACCCGTCGGTCGCCGAACACGTGCTGGCGTCGCTCGGCAAGGAAGGCGAGGACGAGGAGGACTACGTCGTCACCGAGGACATGCTCGAGTCGGTCGACGACGAGGTCGTCCTGCGCGGGGAACTCTGACCGGTCGGTCGCCGGCGGACGAAATCGACGGCGGTAGCAGCGTGCTCGATTTCACCGACGGCTATCACTGAACCCAACCGTTTACCCGGCGGCGCGGGGGTAACGGCCGGAAAGGCTACCACAGAGCAGCGGCCAGTATGCACTCAAGGGGCGGTCGGGGACGGGGCCGGAACCGAGGTGATTCCGTGGTCGACAGTGAATACGAGTGCATACCCGTCGGAGTCGCAGAGTACGCCGTCACCGGCGAGATCCGACCGCTGAAAACGAGCGGCGTGGGATCGTGCGTAGCGGTCGCGCTCCACGACCCCGAGCGCGGGGTCAGCGGCCTCCTGCACTTCATGCTTCCCGCGGCCGACTCGCGGGACCGCCCGGAACCCGACGCCAAGTTCGCCGACACCGGACTCGAGGCGATGCTCGACGACTTCGAGCGGGCCGGCGGCGTCGCCGACCGCTCGTGGGCGAAACTCGTCGGCGGGGCGACGATGATCGAGTTCAGCGGCCCAGGCCGAGCGATCGGCGATCAGAACGTGACCGCCGCGAAGGCGCTGCTCGAGTCCTACGGGATTCCGGTCCGCGCGGTCGAGGTCGGCGGCAGCGCCGGCCGATCGATCACGTTCGATCCGGGGAGCGGCGACGTCGTGATCAGGACCGCGGGCGGTACTATCGTTCGAAAGTAGCAGCGGCCGGGGGCAGAGCATGCGGACGTCCGCGTCGCATCGGCCGACGCGTCTTGGACCGAGTAGACAAGGTTTTGCTCGTTCGACCCGTGCCGTCTCGTGGAGCCAGGATCCCTGTCACACGCTCCATGGCTCCATTCCCCGGTTTATCACCCATTCTTCGTTCCTCGATCCCGATCTCGACCGTCCGGTACCCGTCAGGCTCGTTCGCAACTGTCGGGTGCCGTCCGCATCCGTGGAACGCCGCCAGAACGAACTCCCTCGAGCGCGAACCACGGCCCGATGGCGCTGGATCCGACGGCACTCCGCGAGACGATCCCCGGCATCGAGTCGGGCGTCTACTGCAACTGGGGCGCGAGCGGGCCGAGTCCCCGCCGCGTCGTCGAGGCGGCCGAATCGACCCTCGAACACCACGAGTACGCGGCCCCTGGCGAGGAGGGGATGTACCCCGCGGCCCTCGACGCCTACGACGAGGCGCGGGCGGCCGTCGCCGACCTGCTCGGCGCCGCGCCGGACGAGATCGCGCTGACCGAGAGCACGACCGACGGCATCAACCGAATCGCCGGCGCGGTCTCGAGCGACTGGGACGCGGACGACGTCGTCGTCCGCACCGACCTCGAGCACGCCGCGGGCGTCCTCCCGTGGCGGCGCCTCGAGCGCCAGCGCGGGATCGACGTCCGCGTCCTCGAGACCGAAGCGGGGCGACTCGACCTCGAAGACGTGAAGGCGGCCGCGGCCGACGCGTCGCTGTTCTGCGTGAGTTCGCTGACCTGGACCCACGGCACCCGGCTGCCGGTCGGGGAGATCGTCGACATCGCCCACGACGCGGGCGCGACGGTGCTGGTCGACGCCGTGCAGGCGCCCGGCCAGCGGCCCGTCGACGTCGCCGAGTGGGGCGCCGACTTCGTCGTCGGCGCGGGCCACAAGTGGCTGCTGGCCCCCTTCGGCTCCGGCTTCCTGTACGTCGACGAAGATGTCGCGTCGGCGCTCGTCCCGCCCGCAATCGGCTACCGCAGCGTCGAGGACCCCGAGGCGGCCGAGTATCAGTACGCGGCCGGCGCGCGGCGGTTCGAGGTCGCTACCGCGAGTCCAGCCCCGCACGCCGGCCTGGTCGAGGCGATCGACTGCCTCGAGGCCGTCGGCCTCGAGACGGTTCGGGATCGGATCGAAGGGCTCACGGAGCGTCTCAAGGACGGGATTCCGGACGAGCGCCTGTTGAGTCCCCGCGAGTTCGAATCGGGGCTGGTGACCGTCGACGTCGACGACCCCGAAGCGACCGTCGAGCGACTCGCCGAGCGCGATATCACCGTCCGTTCGCTGCCCTATCCGGACGCCGTGCGGGTCTCCGTCCACGCGGTCAACACGCCCGCAGACGTGGACGCGGTGCTCGAGGCGCTGTCGCCGTAGGTGTACGTCACTCGAGGATGGGAACGGGGTTAAGACGGATGCTGGTGGCGCAACTTCTCGGCGATCTGTCCCGGAACCTCGGTGCCGCAGTCCTTGCACTTCCAGGTCGGATAGACGCCCCCGCCTTCCTTGACGATGTCCTGGCGGAACTGGAGGGTCGCGCCGCAGAGGCATCTGTGGGTGGTCTGGGACATACGCGCACAGTACCGGACGAACGTATAAAACGTCTCCTGCGACCCGATGCGTTTCGTTACTCGGGTTCCGCTTCGGAGGTCTCCGATTCGTCCGATTCGGTGGCCTCGGCGGCCGCTTCGGCCAGCGTCTGCCGCTCGTCGAAGTACGCCGGCGCGTCCCGCTCGAGTTCGAACTCGACGACGCGGCTCATCGCCGCCCGCCCGTCGTCGGCCTCGGACTGCAACTCCTCGGCGAGTTCGGTGTAATCCGCGGCCAACTCCTGAAACGCCTGCATCCGCGCCTGCTTCGCCTCGACGACGGTCTGTTTCTCCTCGAGCGCCGCCGCCATCTCCTCGACGTCGTCGACGTCGACCTCGTCCGGGCCCGGCTCCGCCGTTGAGGTCGGGGTCGCCGTCCCCTCTGTGTTCGCGCTCTGGCCGTCCTCGAGCCGCGAGCGGATGTCCGCGACGGTTTCCTCGATCTCGTCCAGTAGCTCGTCGGCTTCCTCGCCCATGGTTTCGACCTGTCCCGAGAGGAGGCCGGCCTGGGTCCGACAGTACTCGACGAACTCGTCGACCGACAGATCGGGCTCGGTCTCGTCGCTCATGGCCGACCGTTCGTGCTTCCGTCCGAAGACGCTTTGGGCGTCTTGCAGTCCCGACTGCGGTAGGTGCTAGCAGCTACCGTCCGCTGCGGGTTTCAGACTCGTTAAGTTCCTCGGGCCACTGATACACCTACAATGAATCGGGTATCGAGTCGCGCGACCAGTTACTCACGACCTATCGCAAGCGAGACATGAGCAAGGACTACATCGAAGTCCGCGGTGCGGAGGAACACAACCTCAAGGACCTCGACGTGGAGATTCCCCGCGAGGAGTTCACCGTCGTCACCGGCCTCTCGGGCTCGGGCAAGTCCTCGCTCGCGTTCGAGACGGTCTACGCCGAAGGGCAACGGCGGTACATTGAGAGCCTCTCGGCCTACGCCCGGAACTTCTTGGGCCAGATGGACAAGCCCCAGGTCGAGACCGTCGAGGGGCTCTCCCCGGCGATCTCGATCGACCAGAAGAACGCCGCGAACAACCCGCGATCGACCGTCGGGACCGTCACCGAACTGCACGACTACCTGCGGCTGCTCTACGCCCGCGTCGGCACCCCCCACTGTCCGGAGTGCGGCCGCGAGGTCGGCGAGCAGAGCGCCCAGAACATGGTCGAGCGCATCCTCGAGCTCCCCGAGGGGACGAAGGCCAAGCTCGCGGCGCCGGTCGTCCGCGACCAGAAGGGCGCGTTCGAGGACCTGTTCGAGGAACTCGTGTCGGAGGGGTACGCCCGCGTCGAGATCGACGGCGAGGAACACGACCTCACGTTGGACGATCCCGATCTGGACGAGAACTTCGACCACACGATCGACGTCATCGTCGACCGCGTGAAGGTCTCGACGGAGAACCGCCCGCGGATCATCGACAGCGTCGAGACGGCGCTGGACGAGGCGGAGGGCGTCCTGAAGGTCATCCTCCCGGACCCGCCGGAGGAAGCCGCGGCGGACCTCGGCGAGGAGGCCCGCCGGACCGGCGCGCTCGGCGACGAGAGCGACGACGACGACGATCGGTTCGTCGTCGAGTTCTCGAAGGACCTCGCGTGCACCCACTGCGGCATCGACGTTCCGGAGATCGAGACCCGCTCCTTTTCGTTTAACTCGCCCCACGGCGCCTGTCCCGAGTGCGAGGGGCTGGGCGAGACCAAGGAGGTCGACGAGGACCTCGTCATTCAGGACGAGTCCAAGCCGCTGAAGGAGGTCTTCGAACCCTGGAGCTACAACCGCTCGTACTACCGCACGCGACTCGACGCCGTCGCCGAGCACTTCGACGTCTCGCTGTCGACGCCGTTCGAGGAGTTGGACGACGATATCCAGCAGGCGTTCCTCTACGGCACCGACGAGGAGGTGCTGTTCGAGCGCAACACGAAAAACGGCACCCGGCGCAAGCAGAAGCGCTTCGAGGGCGTCATCCCCAACCTCGAGCGCCGCTACGTCGAGACCGACTCCGACTCGACCCGCGAACACATCGAGGACTACATGTCGGTCACGGAGTGTCCGGCCTGCGACGGCACCCGCCTCAAGCCCGCCAGCCGCGCGGTGCTGGTCGACGGCACCTCGATCACGGAGATCAACGCGATGAGCATCGGCGACGCCTTAGCGCACTTCGAGTCGCTCGAGGCGGACCTGACCGAGCGCGAGAAGGTCATCGCCGAGGAGATTTTGAAGGAGATCCGCGCGCGACTCGGTTTCATGGTCGAAGTCGGCCTCGAGTACCTGACGCTCGACCGCGAGGCCTCGACCCTCTCGGGCGGCGAGAGCCAGCGCATCCGGCTCGCCACGCAGATCGGCTCCGGCCTCGTCGGCGTGCTGTACGTCCTCGACGAGCCCTCGATCGGGCTCCACCAGCGCGATAACGACCGCCTGCTGGACACGCTCGAGGAACTGCGCGACCTCGGGAACACCCTGCTGGTCGTCGAACACGACGAGGAGACGATGCGCCGCGCGGACAACGTCATCGATATGGGCCCCGGCCCCGGCAAGCGCGGCGGCGAGGTCGTCGTCAACGGCCCCGTCGATGAGGTCAAAGCCTGCGAGGACTCGATCACGGGCGACTACCTCTCCGGACGCAAGCAGATCCCCGTCCCCGAGGAACGGCGCGACCCCGACGGGGCCCTGACGATCCTCGGCGCCCGCCAGCACAACCTCAAGGAGCTGGACGTCGACATCCCGCTGGGTTGCTTTACGGCCATCACCGGCGTCTCCGGCTCCGGGAAGTCGACGCTCATGCACGAGGTCCTCTACAAGGGACTGGCCCGCGAGATGAACGACAACACGAGCGTCATTCCGGGCGACTACGACGGCCTCGAGGGCCTCGAGGAGATCGAGACCGTGCGCCTGATCGACCAGTCGCCGATCGGCCGCACGCCCCGCTCCAATCCCGCCACGTACACCGGCGTCTTCGACCACATCCGCGAACTGTTCGCTCAGACGAAGCTCTCGAAACAGCGCGGCTACGAGAAGGGCCGCTTCTCCTTCAACGTCAAGGGCGGCCGCTGCGAGGAGTGCGGCGGGCAGGGCACCGTCAAGATCGAGATGAACTTCCTCTCGGACGTGTACGTCCCCTGCGAGGAGTGCGACGGCGCCCGCTACAACGACGCCACCCTCGACGTCACCTACAAGGGCAAGACCATCGCGGACGTCCTCGAGATGTCCGTCGAGGAGGCCTACGAGTTCTTCGAGTCCTCGAGCCAGATCCGCCGGCGCCTCAAGCTCCTGAAGGACGTCGGGCTCGACTACATGAAGCTCGGCCAGCCCTCCACGACGCTCTCCGGTGGAGAGGCCCAGCGCATCAAGCTCGCCGAGGAGCTGGGGAAGAAAGACTCCGGCGAAACCCTCTATCTGCTCGACGAGCCCACGACCGGGCTCCACAGCGAGGACGAGCGCAAGCTCATCGACGTGCTCCACCGGCTGACAGACAACGGCAACACCGTCGTCGTCATCGAGCACGAACTCGACCTCGTGAAGAACGCCGACCACATCATCGACCTCGGCCCCGAGGGCGGCGAGAACGGCGGCGAGGTCGTCGCCACCGGCACCCCCGAGGAGGTCGCGCGACTCGACGACTCCCACACCGGCCGCTACCTGCGGGACCTGCTCCCGAAGGTGGACATCGAGGGCCCGCGCGGCGAGCGCGTCGAGCCGGTGACGGCGTCGATGGACGACGACTGACGACTCGAGCCCGATTCTCGCTTCTGCTCACGGTCCTGTTTTCGATCTACCGCCGCGCGGAACGGTGAGACACGGCGACTTCGGACGGTGCTCGAGGGCCGAGAAAAGGCGGTTCGTCGCCGCCGGTCAGTCGTCGCCCGCCGCTTTGACCGGCGTCTCTACCGAGAGTTGCACGTCCTGTCCGAGCGCGACGAGCGCGTAGACGGGCGCTCGGCGCGCCCACTCGTCGACGCGGTCCTCGTCGACGCCCTCGCCCTCGATCTCGATCTCCGCGGTCGTGTTCTCGAAGACGCCGTCGATCGCCTCGAGGTCTGCGAGTCCGAACAGGACGGCGGGGTCGAAATCGGTCCGGACGCGCGTCCGGAGGCGTTCGACGTCAACGCCGTTCGCCACGGCGTTGATCGTGATGCCGACGTTGATGCAGGCGGCCAGCGCCGAGAGCGCGACCTCGATCGGCTCCATCCGGTCCGTGCTGCCGGTCCAGCCGCCGGCGTCGAGTACCTCCTTCCACCCGCCGTACGGGATGGTGTACTCGCGGGTCTCGCGCGCGATCTCCTCGCCGCCGAGTTCGTAGCTGTCGATCTTCGCCAGGCTGTGCGCGCAGGTTCCCTCGTAGGTCGCCGCCGCCCCGAGTCCGAGCTGGACCGCGTCGGGATCGTCGGCCGCGTGGTCGGCGAACGCCGCGAACGTCTCGAGGTCGACGCCGTGTGTGTTCTGGTCTGGTGTCATGGGTCGTCTCTCCTCCCCACGAGAGCCGAGGCGCTCGCGGGTTAGCTAGCTATCTGACGCCGACTCGGCGCGCGCTGCCGGTCGCGCAGCCGGTGACCGGCGGTCGGACGTTGCCGTTCGACCGATGTTAGAGCGGATGGTGAAGACGGCGCAGAGCCGTTCCGAGACGTACAGCGTGCGGGCGGAACAGATCGAGTGCCTCGAGCGCGTCCCGAACGGCTCACGGTAGTTCGACCGTCAGCGGTCGCGCCTCGAGCCGCGCGGCCTCGTACCTTGATTCCGCCCACTCGCGGGCCGGCGGTGCGTCGGTGTCGACCAGCACGCAGACCGTCCCGCTGTCCCGCTCGTAACAGCTCACGGCGATCCGGTCGTCGAAGATCCCGATCCCGTACGGCGGTAAGTCGTCGTGGACGAACACCGCGAGGTTGCCGCTCTCGAACGGTTCCGAACAGTGGTCCGGGTACGTCTCGATGATGTACGCGGCGAGGTCGGGCGGATCGATGATCTCCGTCTCCATGCCGTCGACGATCCGCCGCCGGAGCACGTCCTTGCAGGGTTCGAACAGGGCGATATCGGTGCCGACGAACCGGAACGCGGTCGTCCGCCGGAGCAGCGACTCAAACCGGTTCACCGGGGCGTACGGGTCCGCGGGTCGGGCGACCGTCACGGTCGCGTCGGCGCACATCTCGAGCGTGAACCCGTGGTCCTCGCCCGGCAGCCGGTGCCAGACGTCGCGGAGCGCGCGCTCGGTTTCGACGCGAGCGATCACCTCCTCCATCGCGGTCGCGACGGCCGCCCCGAGCTGCGTCGCCTCGTACCGGTACCCCTCTCTGCGGATCCAGTTGCGGTCCTCGAACTCGCGGAGCGTGCGCCGGATCGTCGACGACGAGACGCCCGCCAGCTCCCGGAGTTCGGACCGGCTCCGCGGTCGCGCCGCGAGCGCGACGAGCGCCGCGACGCGGTGTTCGGAGCGCACGAGGTAGGCGATGTCGTCGATCGGCGACCCCGCGGAAGCACGGCTATTGGTAGCAGGGTCCATGAGAGGACTACTCGCAGCGCCGCTATAACTATTCGTTCGCTCGAGCGCGACGGTCGCGGTCCCCGGAAAATTGCCGAACGCGAATCGACGCGAACCGCGTCCCTAGACGGTTTGCATGTGCTCGCGCCGCAGGTCGTCGTCCGTGTACTCCTGTCCGTGAACCTCCTTCATGTGATTTCGAGCCAGTTCGACCGCTTCGTCCTCGTCCTCCGACTGGATGATGAATCGGCAATCGGCGGCCGCGTTCTCACAGTCGAGTCGGTGTGCTTGTGCCATGTGTCCTCGCCTCACGGTAGCTACGGGGTCGGGCGAGAGGTAGCTATCTGCTGCCGGAACGGCGGTGACTGGCGCTCGAGCGGCCGCTGCACGCCGGTCGCCCGCTGCGCGACGCTCGCGGTCGCGGCCCCGGACGCATTGGACCCACTTCGTTTGTACGAGCAGCCCGTAGCTCCGCTATGGCGATAGCGTACGTTGCACTCCGTGACCGCCTGCTCGTCTGTCGCGGCTCGGGAGCGGAAACCGACGACTGGACCGCGGAGTCGACCCTCGAGGGTCGCTCCCTCGAGTGCGTCGCAGCCTCCCCCGACGCGCCGGAGCGCGTCTTCGTCGGAACCTTTGAAGACGGCCTCCACCGCTCGAGCGACGGCGGCGAGACGTTCGAGCGCCTCGAGACGGACGCATTCGTCAGCGCGGCCGTCACGTCGCTGGCGATCAGTCCGCACGACCCCGACGTGATCTACGCCGGGACCGAGCCGAGCCGCGTCTACCGCAGCGCGGACGGCGGCGACTCCTGGACGCACCTCGAGGGCCTGACCGACCTCCCCTCCGAGCCGGAGTGGTACTTCCCGCCGCGGCCGCACACCCACCACGTGCGCTGGCTCGAGGTCGACCCGTTCGACCCCGACCGGCTCTACGTCGGGATCGAAGCGGGTGCGTTCATCTACAGCGCGGACGGCGGCGAGACGTGGCACGAACGTCCCGAGGGGTCGCGGCGGGACAACCACAGCATGGCGACCCACCCCGAGCGCGAGGGCCGTCTTTACGCGGCCGCCGGCGACGGCTACGCTGAGAGCGACGACGGTGGCGAGTCCTGGCGGCGGCCTCAGGACGGCCTCGAGCACACGTACTGCTGGAGCGTCGTCCCCCATCCCGCCGATCCGGATCGGGTACTCGTTTCGAGCGCGAGCGGCGCCTCAGCGGCCCACACGGCCGAGCGAGCCGAATCGTACGTCTACCGGCGGACGGCCGGCGAGGGGTGGCACCGTCTCGACGACCGCGGGATTCCGATGGGCGAGGGAGTCGTCCGAACGGTTTTCGACGCCCCTGCACTCGGCACGGACGAGACGGGCGACGGCGTCGTCTACGGCGTCAACAACCAGGGGCTGTTCGCCACCTCGAATTTCGGGGATCGGTGGCGCCCGGTCGGCATCGACTGGCCCGACGCGCTCGAGACGCAGGCGCCGCGCGGACTCGCCGTCGTGAACAAATAGGGCGTCAGTTGTGGATCGGCGTCCGGTCCGCGAGCCGACGCGGGACGGCGCCGCTGATCGTCGCGAAGGTCGCGCCCACGAGCAGGCCGTAGACGAGGTGGCCGCCGGCGAAGACGGCCGCGCCGAGCAACTCCGCCGCGAGTCCCGGGAGCGGGAGGAACGGCAGCGGGAGCGTCGCTACTCCGGCCTGGGCCACCGCAGCCGGGAGGATGAGCCCACCCGCAACGAGGCCGACTCCCGTTCCGAACGCGACGCCGGCGACGACGTATTCGTCGAACGACGTGACGAACTGCTCGATTGAGCGGCGCGAGACGACGACGGCGAACGCGATCCCGAACACCATGCTCACTGAGAGGTGGACGATCCACCCCGCGGCGACCGTCGCCGATCCGAGCAATGCGCCGAGGAGCTCGAACACGTCCGGGCCGAGCAGGAGCACGAGCCCCATGCCGACGCCGCCGACGAGCCCCGACAGCAGCCCGCCGATTACGATCTCGATGCCGGTGAGCCGTCGACTGTGTTTGGTTGTCTCTACCATGATTAGTGTTGCTCGCTCGAGAGGAATAACTCTAATTTCAGGCGCGGAGACGATTAACTACCATCGGTTTCGGCGGCGCTCGAGGGTCGCGGTCGTAGCGGAGGGCGAAAGGGCGGGGGCGACCCACGGCGATCGCAACCGTCGACGCCCGGAGCGAACTCGAGACGTCGGTGGCGGCTTCGAAATCCTTTTAGGCGCTACACGGGGATAGTAGGGTAACTGAGTGATATCATGGACGTCGACATCGTTTCCGAAGAGGACAACCCCATGTTGCACCGTACCGACGTGACCTTCGAACTGACCCACGACGACGCCACCCCCGAGCGCCTGCAGGTTCGGGACAGCCTCGCGGCGAAGCTGAACAAGAACGCCGACGAGGTCGTCATCCGCAACCTCAACACGAAGTTCGGCATGCGAAAGACCGTCGGCGAGGCCAAGGTCTACGAGTCCGCGGACTTCGCCCGCGAGGTCGAGCAGGACCACATGCTCGAGCGCAACAAGATCGGCGTCGAGGAAGAGGCGGACGTTGAAGCGGAGGAAGCATAAAATGGCGCGCTACGAACTCTACAACGACGACGGCAGCACGGACCGCGAGCAGTGCCCCCGGTGTGGCGACTCCTTCCTCGCCGACCACGGCGACCGCAAGCACTGCGGCAAGTGCAGCTACACCGAGTGGGAGTAACGCCCTCGAGGAGATTCTAATTCTCGCTCGCAGTCGATCGCGACGGTTCTGCGGGCGGGAGCGCAGTGATCAAGACACGTGAGTTCTACTACCCGCATTCTCGGAATCGAGGGCACCGCCTGGGCCGCCAGCGCGGCGGTGTTCGATTCCGCGACCGACGACGTATTCATCGAGAGCGACGCCTACCAGCCCGACAGCGGCGGCATCCATCCCCGGGAAGCCGCCGAGCACATGCACGACGCGATCCCGCAGGTCGTCGAACGGGCCCTCGAGCACGCCCGCGACACGTACGACGGCCCCGCGGACGAACCGCCGGTCGACGCCGTCGCCTTCTCTCGCGGCCCCGGGCTCGGCCCCTGTCTCCGGACCGTCGGTACGGCCGCCCGCGCGCTGAGCCAGAGCCTCGAGGTGCCTCTTGTAGGGGTGAACCACATGGTCGCCCACCTCGAGATCGGCCGCCACACCGCCGACTTCGAGTCGCCGGTCTGTCTGAACGCCAGCGGCGCGAACGCGCACCTGCTCGCGTATCGGAACGGCCGCTACCGCGTGCTCGGGGAGACGATGGACACCGGCGTCGGCAACGCGATCGACAAGTTCACGCGCCACGTCGGCTGGTCCCACCCCGGCGGACCGAAGGTCGAGGAGGCCGCGAAAGACGGCGAGTACGTGGATCTCCCCTACGTCGTCAAGGGGATGGACTTCTCCTTCTCGGGGATCATGAGCGCCGCCAAGCAGCGGTACGACGACGGCGTGCCGGTCGAGGACATCTGTTACTCGCTACAGGAGAACATCTTCGGCATGCTGACCGAGGTCGCCGAGCGCGCGCTCTCGCTGACCGGCAGCGACGAACTCGTGCTGGGCGGGGGCGTCGGGCAGAACGCCCGCCTGCGCGAGATGCTCGAGGAGATGTGCGACCAGCGCGGCGCCGCGTTCCACGCGCCCGAGCCCCGATTCCTGCGGGACAACGCCGGCATGATCGCCGTGTTGGGTGCGAAGATGTACGACGCCGGCGACACGATCGCGCTCGAGGACTCGACGGTCGACCCCAATTTCCGGCCGGATCAGGTACCGGTCACGTGGCGCGCGGACGAACCCGAGTTGGCAGCCGGACGCGGTGCCGGCGAGAGCGAACGACGGGTGCAGGGTGCCGAGGCTCTGGTCGACCTCGAGCCCGACGCCGGCCGCGTCACCAAACGCCGTGAGTCGAAGACCTACCGGCACCCGCAACTCGACGACCGGCTCCGACGCGAGCGGACGACCCTCGAGGCCCGCCTCACGAGCCTCGCCCGGCGCGAGGGCGTGCCGACGCCGGTGCTCTCGGACGTCGATCCGCAGGAGGCTCGACTGGAACTCGAGTACGTCGGCGATCGAGACCTCCGCGAGTCCCTGACCGTCGAGCGAGTTCGCGACGTGGGACGACACCTCGCGCGGTTGCACAACGCTGGGTTCGTGCACGGGGACCCCACGACTCGTAACGTGCGCGTTGATGGCGACCGAACCTACCTCATCGACTTCGGCCTCGGCTACCACACCGACCACGTCGAGGACTACGCGATGGACGTCCACGTCTTCGACCAGAGCCTCGTCGGCACCGCCGACGACCCCGAGCCGCTGCGCGAGGCGGTGCTCGAGGGCTACCGCGAGGTCGGCGACGAACGGGTCCTGGAGCGCCTCGAGGACGTCGAGGGACGGGGTCGGTACGTCCAAGATGAAGGCAAAGACGACGTCGAGGCCGACAGCGTGGACGCCTGACCCCGATCAGTTCACGTCACAGGCGTCGCCGCTCGTCGTATCGACGCCGAGCAGGTAGTTGCCGCCGCAGAACCCGGTCGCGACGTTGACGAGCAATCCGAGGCCAGCGATCCCCGCGATCGCGGCGCGTTCGGTCGCATCGTCCAAGTACGCCGCCGCTGCGGTGACGAGCAGCCAGACGCCGAGGACGCCGCGAGCGATGCGATCCAGTCCGCCGACGTTTCGAGTCGGTCGCTTCATCTCCATCCTCGAGTGGGACCGCCGACGGAGTAGCTGTGATGCCGAATATCGGTACTTCCCGACTGGTGTGAGAGCTGGAGCTAAAGCGTTGGTCTCATGAGGAAGATGTCTGGTTGAGTGAATGTGTTCAGTATCCCTCAGCCAGACGGTGTTCTTTCGGATTCGGACGTGAAAGATTTAGCGGAAGACGTCATCTGCCAGCTCCCCTTGCCAGGGATCGAGGGCTCGCCCCTCGATCCCGGCGATATCTGGGCTGTTGTCATTCTTGCAGCAGTCAATCAGACGTCCATCTGGGAGACGTGCAAGGACAACGACAACGCTGTCTGTGACGATACTGTCATGGACTGGCTACATACGCTCAACCGGGAGTGGCTTGAGCGGGTTGCTAACCGCCTTCTCAGAGAGTTAGCGATGACGATCCTCGACCCTGATCGGTCGAGGATCGTCTCCATTGACTTCGTCGATAACCCCTACCACGGAACGTACGCCGATGAAGAAGGTGAACTCTGTCGCATGCACGCGAAAGACGGAACAACGACGTGCCACCGGTACTGCACGGCGTATCTCGTCTCGAACGGAAAGCCAGTGACGTTGGCGATGACGTACGTCCGTAGTGATGAGAAAGAGGCCGACGCGGTCGAGCGCGTCCTCGACCGCGTCGAGGCCTATCCCTTCGAGATAGAGCTTCTGTTGGCTGATCGCGGCTTCTACAACGAACGTATTCTGCGCCGCTCACGGGAGGTTGCTGCGACTGTCGTTCCCGTCCAAAAGAAGGGCAAGCGCATGAGGAAGAAGCTGGATACGCACTGCTCGTACATGACAACCTATCGGATGTACAAAGGCCGCGAGCGGGAACTGGAATTCCCGCTCGCGGTCGCTGTGTCATATCACGCCGGAGATCGCGGGAAAAGTGGCGAGGTCGTGCGAGGCTATGTGGCGTGCGATCTGGCCGATCGCACGCCGAAACAAGTCGAACGGCTCTATCGGAAACGGTCAGCGATCGAAACGAGCTACCGTGTATTTCGCCAAGCACGAGTGGTAACGACGACACAAGACCCAATCATCCGCTTCGCGTTCGTCCTGGTTGGATTCCTGTTGGAGAACCTCTGGCTTGTGCTTCGATGGGCGGTCGTCGCCCGCCCCCAGCGGGGCGGGCGCGACCTGCCCGAGGAATTCACGTTCAAGACGTTCTCTGACTGGATCAGACATGCATTAGAGGAAGAGCTAGAGCGGAGTTGGGAGATCGAGATGAACGGAACAGGTGTGCCAGAAGCATACGCGCCGGCCGCGGGCTGAGGTCAGCCCGCGGCCTTGGGCAAGCTCCGGGTGAGCAACAGCATTCGCCTAGAACAGCGTATCTCAGCCTTCTTACTTCACTTCTCCTCATGCGTGGATTCTACTTCCTGTTCACTCAGTTACCACACCGGCATTCACTCCGTTCGTCCATGACTCAGCACAGTTCACGAAGCGACGTTCGGGAAGTACCGAATATTTCTGCGGCATTTATGTACTCGTTCGCCGAGACGTTTCACTGCACTGTCGAGTGCGACCGACACGAGCCATGAAGCGCGTTCGAATCACGTTACGTCCCGCCGAGGAGTACTCGCCGCCGATCTACGAACTGCTCGCCGGCGGCGCGAACTACCTCGAGCGAGCCCGCATCGTCAACTGGAACGTCTCGGAGCCGCCCACGACGTTCCTCCTGCGGCTCCGCGGCGACTACGAGCGATTCGAGGGAGTCCTCGAGGACCACGAGAGCGCCCGCGAGTACGAGATCCTGCCGCTGTCGGACCGGGAGTGTCACTGCTTCCTCGAGGGCGAGGTCTCCGCGGCCGCGCGGACGTTATTCGAGAACTTCACCCGCGGGACGCTCATGACCGTGCCGCCGATCGAGTGCAACCGGGACGGCAGCAACACGTTCACCATCATCGGCTCGGAGGGGGACATCCAGGCCGCGGTCGAGGACGTCCCGAGCGGCGTCGGCGTGACGGTCGACGCCGTCGGCGGGACCGCAGTCGCGCCCGAGCGGGTGACTGACCGCCTCGCGCCGCGACAGCGGGCGGCGGTCGAAGCCGCGCTCGAGTGCGGCTACTACGACGTTCCCCGCCGCGCCACGATCGAGGACATCGCCGACGAACTGGGTTGTGCGACTGCGACAGCGGGGGAACATCTCCAGAAGGCCGAAGCGGCGGTGATGGGGGCTCTGTTCGACGGCTAACGGATCGGGACCGTTCGACGGCCGGAGCGGACGGGGGCTACGGATCGCACCGCTGACTCGCCGCCGCGACGACGTCGAGACTCGCTTCGTTTCGACGGTTGCGATCGCCGCGAACGGTGGATACGTGCTTCCAGGTCGTGCGTTCCGGCGCGTCACCGTACGAGTAGTGACTGAGCTTCGAACGCTGCCCACTGCCTGGGCACCGCTCACCCGATAGCTCGAACTTCATTTAGCGGGTTGCCACCACGAGATAATATAACCTACACATAATTACTACTCGAACCTGATGTCGGACTTGACACGACTGTTTGAACAGGACGAAATCCAAACGCGATCAACGGATGGCACCCTTCCCGAATGGGCAGCGCGTCACTATCGAGAATTTCGCGACTCCATGTTTGCAGAATTCCACGGGGAGACGCCGTTCCCGTGCTATTTCGGCGTCGATTCTGAAGAAGAAGGGTGGCCACTGTACACGTTCTGTGACTCCATGACTGACGAGGAGTCGCTCTTCGCACTTTGCGACACGATTTTAGAGTATTTAAACATCTATCAGGACTACAGCGAACGGGCCTCGTTAGTGGTGTTCTTTAAACCTAGCGAGGAGCAGCTGACCGAAGAAGAGTACAACGAAATTTTTTGGGATATCCTCCAGTTCCTCCACGACAACGATTCCGAACCGTGGCCTGACGAGATCCCGACCGACCCGGATACACCGAAGTGGGAGTTTTGCTTCGGCGGGGAACCGATTTTTCCGACGTGCCGCGCTCCGTTTTACGAAAAGCGGAAGAGTCGGTTGAACCCCCACGGGTTAGAGATCACCGTTCAACCGCGCGCGATCTTCGAAGGAATCACGGCCGACACGGAGGCGGGTCAGCGGGCCCGTCGAATAATCCGCGAGCGCCTCGAAGAATACGACGACGTCCCCCCGCATCCCGATATCGGCAATTGGGGTGAAAAAGGCGATAGAGAGTGGAAACAATATATGTTACCGGAGCGTAACGACGAGAGCCATACCGACTGCCCGTTTGAGGTTCGAACTCCCCAGGTGACTTCCACAAATTCTCGATAACATACGCACCGATCCAATAATGTCTAAATACAAGAATATAGCGCTATTTCTCGTCCTTTCTATCATCTGGGGCGGATCGTACATCTCGATTAAGGCTGGCCTCGCGTACTTACCCCCGGCGACTTTCGCTGCTATCCGATACGATATCGCTAGTATCATCATGATCGGATACGTTGCGTTCAAATACGACTACTGGTACCCCAGAACGAAACCCGATTTCGTAGTGGTCGCTATCGGAAGTATCTTGATTATAGCGGCGTACAATTACCTCATCTTCATCGGCGAACAGAGCATCCCCGGAGCAGTAGCAGGAATCCTCGTGGGGCTCAATCCGATTTTTGCGACGATACTCTCGCGCGTTCTGTTACCCGACGAACGGCTCGATACTATCGGGGTCGTCGGACTGCTACTCGGGTTCGCTGGCGTCGCTCTCATCGCCCGTCCGACGCCGTCAACCCTCTTTTCGAGCGATATTATCGGAAAGACGTTCGTACTAGGAGCCGCAGCCTGCCTCGGCGGCGGTAGTGTTCTCACGCAACTCCCGGCTGATAAACAGCCGGTTCTGACGATGGAAGCGTGGTCAATGGGGTTCGGTGCAATGTTGCTCCATATTGCTGCCTTCATCCGTCCCGGAGACTCCCTCCGAATGGTCGACTGGACGTCCGGCGCCGTAGTCAATTTACTCTACCTGGCGGTCCTTTCGAGCGCGGTCGCGTATTTCATTTATTTCGATCTACTCGACCGCCTCGGACCGATAGAAATCAATCTCGTCGCGTACGCGGCCGCAGCATTCGGTGCGGTCATCGGATGGATCGTGCTTCAGGAACAGTTGGATATACTCACTCTCGTTGGATTAGGAACGATCTTCGGCGGATTCCTACTGGTGAAACGTCGCGAAGTCCGGGAGGAGCTACTCTACGCATCCTGGATACCGGTAAACGACCCGAACAAAAATTAACTCGAGAGGATCAGCAATACCGAAATGACCGAAATAACCCCGAAAGTTGACCGGATACGGGTGCACCCGATAAAGTAACTAGATCAGGTTGACATCACGCAGGCGAAGATCACGGCGAACGGATCGCTCACGTACGATCGAGAATACGCCCTCTTTGACGAAAACGATCGGTACGTGAACGGAAAGCGCGAACCGAAGATTCATCAAATCGAATCGGAGTTTGACCCCGCAACCAGTACGCTCACGGTATACGAGGTAACTAACGCGGAGCGATCCCGATACGATTTAACTAATCCAGCGGAGCGGACTGAGCTCGAAAACGTGTTGAGTGATTTCTTTGACTACTCGGTACGGATAAAACGTGACTCGGAAGGTGGATTCCCCGACGATACCGTTGCGTCCGGACCGACCGTCATCAGTCGATCAACGCTCGAAACGGTCTCGTCGTGGTTCGACGGAATCGATATCGACGAAATGCGCCGTAGACTGCGTCCGAATATCGAAATACGCGGCGTACCACCGTTTTGGGAGGATAAACTATATGCTGACAAATCACACGCCGTTCGATTCGCGATCGGCGGTGCGGAATTGTGCGGTTCGAATCCCTGCTCTCGATGTGTCGTTCCTACCAGAGATCCGGACACCGGCGAAGAGTACCCGGAATTCAAGAAAATATTCGTCCGACGAAGGAAGGAAACGCTACCGGAATGGGCCACCGAAGACTGGTTCGATCACTATTTCCGACTGATGGTTAATACGGCTGTTCCGCAGTCGGAGTGGAAGAAATCCATCGAGGTGGGGGACTCGGTTCGAATACTCGAGCGAACGGAAGGGAGCGTTCAATCGACCTGATCTCTTACGGCTCGATTTCGGACAGTTCGTTTGCTACCGAGCGGTATTCGCCGTACAACTCTTCCGCCCATTCACGGGTGGACGTAGCTTCGGATTCCAGCAGCGCTCGGATGCGTCCTTCGTCGTCGTACGCCGTAAGCGACACCTGATTATCGAAAAGGAAAATGCCGACGGGAATATCAGACTCGTAGGCGTAACAGTTGATGCCGTTTTGTCTCCACAACAGATTATGATCCGAGTCGATATAGTGACACGACTCACAGATCTCCTTCGATAAAATGAGTTCGTCGACTGCTTTTTCCGCTTTCGGAGTGTCGAAATACTGACCCAGGAACACCGTCGAAATCGTCGGGAGGATCGCCCGTACGCGAGTAGCATCATGTAAGGAGTCGACGAGGGCGTTCAACGGATTGTGTGGTTGGTGGGGTTCCGGCGTCGTAACCACGGCGCCCTCGAGCGTCTCAGCGGTAATTCCCGGTAGTTCGCCCGTCCATTCGAAGAACGGAGCGACGCTTTGTACCTGGCGAACTGAATCGACTGCAGCAGCGAACTTATCGAGGATCAGTCCGCCGACGAGCGTCGTTTCGTACCCCGCGTCAGTTCGCCGAACCCATCCCTTTTCTTCTAATTCGCTCACGTTCCGCTGAATCGTCGTTCGTGGAACGTCGAGTTGGTCCCTCAGATCTCTGATCTCCATCGGGTGCTCCCGGAGCGCCTTTAACACGTGGTACCGATGGATCGACCCGCTTAAAAACTCGATCGTCTCCCAACACTTCGGTGGCATTTAGTTATTTTACTAAACACCAGTACTAATTCCTGTTGGTGCCCGATCGGAGTAATCCGTAACTAGCCTCCGATAGCGTATCCATCGTTGTCCTCTCACGCTACGGATCGCACCGCTGACTCGCCGCCGCGACGACGTCGAGGCCCGGACTGTAGTAGTACGCGGGCTCGGACTCGGGCGGCGCGAACCCGTTCGCCGCGAGCAGCGTGTTCCGCTCGACGGTCGCGGTCGCCGGGTACAGCGTCCACGGCTCGTGGTCGACGTCGGTGTACCGAAGCGAGCCGTCCGGCGCCTCCGCGTAGAAGCGGTAGCGCTCGACGAGGAACTCGGCTAACGGGTCCTCGGGCGCCGCGAACGGCTCGCCCGTCGGCCGGTAGGTGGCCTCGTAGACGGCCGGCCGATCGCCGGGGTGTCGCCGTCGGCTCTCGAACCGCACGCCGTCGGCGGTCCGCTCGAGCGCGATTCGGGCGTAGTAGTACGGCAGATGGTGAAGGAAGCGCGCCCCGAGCACGCTCGCGATCCCGTCCGCGTCGAGGCTGAAGAAGTAGACCGCCGGCTCGCCGTCGCTGTCGTCGCGGGTGACGTACGTCCGGACGTTGATCTCCGGGAGCCGGACGCCGGCGCGCGCCGGCAGGCCGCGCGGGCGAACGGCGACGTTCGTAAACGGAATGACCGAGAGCCAGCCGCTTCCCTCGTGCGTGTCGACCGCCAACTCGTCCGGGAGGTGCGCCTCGAGCAGCTCGGCGTCGACCGGCCAGTTCTCGAACAGCAGGTGACGCCACCCCATCTCGAGCGGGAGGACCATACGAACCGGTTAGTACGCCGACGGGAAGCGTGTTTCCATCGCGGCACCAGCGAGTTTGACGCACTGCGCTCGAGGCCCCGAAACCGAACGGCGGCCCGCTTTCGCCTGCCGAGACGAGCACGCAATACTCTTGACAGGGGAGAACGTATCACCGCGCATGGCAGACAAACCGAGCTCCGGAGAGATCCTCGGAGTCCCGTACAACTTCGAACGGCCGAGCATCAGTCGCATGCTCTCGGCGCACTGGCAGCCCGGCGAAGGGATGCTCGTCGAGAAGCCGTTCGGCATCGGCTACACCCTGAACCTGGCCAACTGGCGGTCCTGGATCGTCGTCGCCGTCGCCGGCGCGCTCCTCTGGCAGGAACAGCAGGGCGCCGGCAGCGTCGACGAGGACCGCGAGGACGAGCCCGTCGAAGTCATCGTCGACGACGAGTAAGAGTAACGCGTCAGTCGACGGTAACCGGCACCGACGTTCCCTTCTCCGCGGACCGGTAGATCGCGTCGATCACGCGCTGGACGGTCAGCGCCTGCTCGATCGTGTTGAGCGCGGGTGGCTCGCCCGCGGCGACGGCCTCGAGGAACCGCTTGTCGCTGCCCTCCCAGCCGGTGTGGTCGAGCGCGCCCTCGGTGAGCGTCGCGTCCATGTTGTGGTCGGTCCCTTGCGTTCCGCTCCGGAAGATCGTCAGGTCCTCGCCGCCGAGCTCGAGTTCGGCGCCGGCCTCGGTGCCACGGACGACGAAGTCGTTCGTCTCGGCCTGGTTGGCGGCCCAGGTCACCTCGAGCGAGATCGTCCTGTCGCCGGCACAGCGGATCATCGCCGTCGCCGAGTCCTCGACGTCGAAGATCGCTTCGTCGGTCGCCTCGTACCAGTCGCCGGGGTCGACGTAGTCCTCGCGGTCGCCGAACTCGGTCCGCGTGACGGCGAAGACCTCCTCGACGGGCGGGTACTCCATCAGGTAGAGCGCGAAGTCGATGGCGTGGACGCCGATGTCGACGACGGCGCCGCCGCCGGAGAGCTCCGCGTTGGTGAACCACGAGCCGACGCCCGGAATGCCCCGCCGGCGGACGTAGTTCGCGTCGACGTGGGTGATATCGCCGAAGTACCCCTCGAGCTGGTAGTCTTTGAACACCGCGGCGGCGGTCGAGACGCGGTTGTGGAAGTTGACCATACAGAACCCCGGGGCGTCGACCGCGGCCGACGCGATTCGCTCGGCGCTCGCCAAGTCGTCCGCGAGGGGCTTCTCGCAGAGGACGTCGTAGCCGTGCTCCAGGGCGGCGACGACGGCCGGCTCGTGGAAGGCGTTTGGCGTCGAGACGGCGACGGCGTCGAGGGCCTCCGCCTCGTACATCGCTTCGAACTCCTCGTAGGTCGTCGCGTCGTACGCCCGCGCGAACTCCTCGCGCGTTTCGGCGACGACGTCCGCTCCTGCGACGACCTCGTGGCCGAACTCCTCGGCGTTGGTCGCGTGGGTCTGTCCCATGAATCCGAGTCCGACGACGCCGAGTCGGACGGGCGGTGACGTGCTCACCGGTGGGGATTTCTCGCGCGGCTCCGAAAACGTTCGCGTTGCGGCGCACCGCCGCCGCGGGCGACCGCCTGCGGTGGGCGCTCCGTCCGATCGACGGCTATATTCCCTCGGAGCACCCCGCCTCGCACAAGCCATGCTCGTTCGGTTCGTCACCGGCAACGAAGGCAAGGTCCGCGAGGCGCAGGAATACCTCGAGGGGATCACCGCCGTCAACCAGGTCGAGTACGACTACACCGAGGTCCAGAGCGACTCGCTTTCCGAGATCGCCGCCCGCGGCGCGCGCGAGGCCTACGAGGAACTGGGCGGCACGGAACCCGTCGTCGTCGACGACACCGGCCTCTTCGTCGACGCGCTCGAGGGGTTCCCCGGGCCGTACTCGGCCTACGTCGAGGACACCGTCGGCGTCGAGCGCCTCTGGAACCTCGTCAGCCAGGAGGAGAACCGCCGGGCGCAGTTCCGGACGGTCGTCGCCTTCGCGGACGGCGAACGGACGGAGACCTTCGAGGGGTCCGTGCGGGGGACGATCGTGGCCCCCCGCGGCGAGGGCGGGTTCGGCTACGATCCGATCTTCGAGTACGACGGGCGGACGTTCGCCGAAATGGGCGCCGAGGAGAAGAACGCGATCTCTCACCGCGGCCGCGCGCTCGAGGCGTTTTCGGAGTGGCTGGCGGAGTACCACTGACGCTGCGGCAGACCGCCGGCCGTCGGGCTCCCCGATTCAACGACGCGGATCCCGATCCGGCCCCGGATACTCGCCGCCTTCGACGGCTTCGTAGAGGCTCTCGGGATCGAACAGCTGCGCGAACGCGTCCGGCGGGCGGACGCTCACCGAGAGATGGGGCTGCATCGAGAGGCCGGCCGTCGCGGACCCGAGTCCCTCGTCGTAGGACAACAGGTGCGCCGCGCTCCCCCGGTAGGCGGACGCCAGCGCCGGGTGATCCTCGGGCGGGTGATCGACCGCGACCCGCTCGGCCTCGAGACGGGCCCGGTGGTCGGCCGCCAGGTCGGCGTCGGCCAGATCGGTCACGAGCCGCTCGGTCCGCTCGAGCAGGTGATCGCTCGCCACGAGGTCGATCCAGTCGTGGCGGCGGACGTGATCCAGCGCCGCGCGGGCGTCGCCGTCGACGAACAGGTCCGCCGCGAGCACGTCGGCGTCGGCGACGACGCGGGCGGGGTTCGGCCGGTCCGATTCGCGCTCGGCGGGCTCAGTCATCGTCGTCCTCCCGGTCTCGGGCTCGGTCGTCGCCCTTGAACGAGCCGTCGCCGTTCGTCTCGTCCGCGTCCTCGTTCGGCGGGTCGTCGCTCACCGCTCGCGCTCGGATCCGCTCGAGATCGACGTCGTAGCTCGCGGCGCGCTCGAAGAGGTCGCCCCAGCTCGTCGCTGTCATCGCCGGGTGTTGGAGCCGCGGGCAGAAAAGCGGCGTCTCTCGCCGCGGCGACGGCGATGGACTCCGCGCGGGCGACGCCTACGAGGAGAACGCGCTCAGGAGGTCGGCGGCGTGATCGTCGGGGCTGAAGTTCCCGAGGTAGGCGTCGATGGCGTTCTCCGCCTCGCCTCGTAGCTCCGGCCGGACTGCGGCCCCGTGGGCGATCGACGGCGGCTGTCCCTTGGCGTTTCGGAAGTCCTCGATCTGCTGCTGGAGGAACGGCGGGAACTGACTCTCGTCGACGTCGACTCGCGGCGGAATCGACCCCTTCAGGGGGTTGAACCGCTCCTGGGCGTCCGTCGAGCCGACGTAGCTGAGGAACGTCTTGGTGACCTCGGGCGTCGGGTTGTCCGCCGGGTAGGTAAAGGAGTCCATGTTGAGCGCGTACAATCCCTCGGTACCTGGGAACGGAACGTGGTTCCAGTCGTCCTCGTACTCGAACCCGTCGGCGTTCCGGTAGGCGCCGGCGGCCCAGTCGCCCTGGTGGATGAAGGCCGCGTCGCCGTTTATCACGCGCTCGTTGGCCGTCGTGAAGTCGATCGAGAAGTGGTCGTCCGGGAAGAACTCGCTGTAGTCGGCCAGCACCGCGAGGGAGTCCCGAACCGCCTGCTCGTCGTCGAACTCCCCGTTGATGAGCCGATCGTACGCCTCGGGCCCGGCCTGCGCGAGGAAGATCGTCTCCCAGAGCTGGAAGGTAGTGAACAGTTCGTTCGTCCCGTTCGCGAACGGCGTCGCGTCGGTGTTGTCCGCGACCGCCTGGAAGGCGTCGACGAGGTCCTCGGGTCCCTCGAGCGATTCGGGATCGACGCCCGCCTCCTCGACGACCGCGACGTTGTAGAACAGGTTGTTGATCCGGTGGATGTTCAGCGGCACCGCCACGTAGGTCCCGTCCGGCCGAGCGGCCGCCTGCGGGCCTTCGCGGTAGTTCTCTTTCATGTCGTCGTCCCAGACGTCGCCCTCGATGTCGCCTAAGTCCCCCGAGAACTGCAGGAGGTTGGCGCCGGGCCACTCCTGCCAGGTGCTCGGCGGATCGCCGTCCTGGAGGAGCGTCGTGACGACGCTCTCTAAGTTGTCGCGGGCACCGCCCTGGACGTCCTGCACGCCGAAGTCGACGTCGGGGTGGGCCTCCTGAAACCCTTCGACGAGCGCCCGGATGGCCGCCTGTCCGTCGCCTTCGGCCCAGCCGTGAAGCATTTTGAACTCCTGCTCCTCGGATAGCTGATCGAGACACCCGGCCGCACCGGCGAGTCCCGCCGCACCTGCCGCCTTCAGGAAGGACCGTCGTGGCCGCCCCCCGCTGTGTTTCCGTCCCATGGGTGAACAGTAACTATCACCTGCGTTATCATGCGGCCGTCTTAAGTGCTCTGGCAGCCCGGTTTCGGGCCGAACGGTGATCGGTATCGCGTTCGGTAATCGAAAACTACCGCTATGGCTGCGCTTCGGTTGCTCTGGGTTGCTATTGGTCTCCGATTTCAACCCTGCCCCGACCTCGAGCACGCCCCATTCCGTTCAGTCCTCGAGGCGCCGCTGGAGTTCCTGCACTTTTGACACTAACTCGATCGGCGGCGTCGTGTTCACGTCGATCGACTCGAGGTCCTCGAGGACGTCCTTGGCCTCCGGATCGACCGTCTCCTCGGTCGACGCGCCGGAGTCGTCGCCCGATTCGGGGCTTCCACCGTCCGCGCTCGCGGACCCCCGGAACTGCCCGCTCGAGAGGTCGAACACAGTCTGGACGGGCTCGCTGGAGCCGCCGCCCTTGGCTTCGATGGCCTTCTCCTCGCGCAGGCGCTCGAGGACCGTCCGCGCCCGGTCGACGACGGGGTCGGGAACGCCGGCCAAGTCGGCGACGTGGATGCCGTAGGAGCGGTCGGTGGGCCCGTCCCGCACCGTCCGGAGGAAGGTGACCTCGCCGTCGCTCTCGTCGGCCGCGACGTGGACGTTCGCGACGCGGGGGAGTTCCTCGGCCAGCCCGGTGAGTTCGTGGTAGTGGGTCGCAAAGAGCGTCTTGGCCTGGACCTCGTTGTGGAGGTACTCGGTGGCCGCCCAGGCGATCGAGATGCCGTCGTAGGTCGCCGTCCCGCGGCCGACTTCGTCCAGAATGACGAGCGACTCCTCGGTCGCGGTGTGGAGGATGTTCGAGAGCTCGCTCATCTCGACCATGAACGTCGAGCGGCCCTGCGCGAGTTCGTCCAGCGCGCCCACGCGGGTGAAGATCCCGTCGACGAGGCCGATCTCCGCTTCCTTGGCCGGGACGAAGCTCCCGATCTGCGCCAGCAGGACGATACAGGCGACCTGTCGCATATAGGTCGACTTCCCGGACATGTTGGGCCCCGTCACGACCAGGAAACCGCGATCCTCGTCCATCTCGACGTCGTTCGGCACGAACTCCGTGGTCTGCTCGACGACCGGGTGCCGGCCCTGATCGATCGCGAGGCGGTCGCCCCGGTGCAGATCCGGCTGCACCCAGCGGTTCTCGGCCGCGTGGGTCGCCAGACTCGCCAGCGCGTCGACGGTCGCCAGCGCCCGGCCCACGTCCTGCAAGAGTTCGGCCCGTTCGGCGACCTCCTCGCGCAGTTCCTCGAACAGTTCGTACTCTAAGTCGCCGCGTCGTTCCTCCAGCCGCAGGATCTCGCGTTCTTTCTCCTCGAGTTCCTCGGTGGTGAACCGCTTGGAGTTTTTGAGCGTCTTGATCTCCTCGTAGTGTTCGGGGACGCCGTCGGCTGCGGACTTGCCGACCTGGATGTAGTAGCCGTCGGTCTTGTTCCGGTCGACGGTCACGTGCGACAAGTTGTACTGGCGCTTCTCGCGCTCGGCGAGGGTATCGAGCCACTCCTGCACTTCCTCGTGGCGCTCGATCACCTCGTCGAGTTCCGGATCGTAGCCCCTCGTGAGGAGCCCGCCCTGAGTTACGGTCGACGGCGGGTCCTCGGCCAGCGCCTCCGCGAGCGTTTCCCGGAGGTCCGCGGCGGCCTCACGATCCGGCCGGTCGACGATCTCGGCGAGCGGCGAGTCGGCCAGATCCGGGTTCGACCGAATCGTCTCCGCGAGTTCCGGGAGGACGGCCAGCGTGTCTCGGACCGAGAGCAGGTCGCGAGCGTCGGCGCTGCCGTGGGTCGCCTTCGAGGCCAGCCGCGCTAGGTCGTAGGCCTCGCCGAGAACGTCCTGGATCTCGTCGCGGGCCAGCGCCGCTGTCGAGAGGGCGGCGACGCTCTCCTGGCGGCGCTCGAGCGTCTCGAGCGACCGCCGGGGCCGCTGGAGCCACTCCTTCAGGAGGCGGCCGCCGGCACTGGTCTCGGTGTGGTCGATCGTCCGGAACAGCGAGCCGTCGCGCTCGCCCTGCATGGTTTCGGTGAGCTCGAGGTTGCGCTGGGTGGTCGCGTCCAGCGTGACGTGGTCGTCGCCGTGGTGGGCCTGGATGCGGGTCATCGAGGCGAGCACCCCCGCGCCGGTCTCCTCGACGTAGGAGAGGACGGCCCCGGCGGCCGCGATGGCCGACTCGCCGACCGCCAGCCGCTCGACCGTTTCGGTACCGAACTGCTCGCGGACCGCGTGGTCGGCGCGCTTGGGGGCGAACGCCTCGGTCTCGTGGAGGGTCAGCGTCGCGTCGATGCGCTCACGAACCGTGTTCAGCAGGTCGTCGTCCGTCCGGGCGTTCGGTCCCGGCAGCACCTCGACGGGGTCGAACCGGTACAGTTCGGTCAACACGTCGTCGCCGTCGTCGGCTTCGGCGACGAGGAACCGGCCCGTCGTGACGTCCGCGAACGCGAGTCCATAGTCAGCGTCGCTCGCGGACGACCCCGATCCCGAGCCGTCGACGACCGCCGCGAGGTACTGCGCGTCGGCGTCGGTCGTCTCGAGCAGCGTGCCCGGCGTCACCACCCGCACGATCTCGCGGGCGTGGCCGGAGTCGGTCTCGTACTGGTCGGCGACGGCGACTCGGTAGCCACGCTCGACCAGGGCCTTGAGGTAGGGCGTCAGATCGTCGACCGGCACGCCGGCCATCGGATAGGAGGAGCCGTGAGAGGACTTCTGGGAGACCTTGAGATCGAGTTCGTCGGCGACGATCTCGGCGTCCTCGTCGAAGAACTCGTAGAAGTCGCCACACTGCATCGCCAGCAGATCCGCGTCGGTGTCTTCCTTGAGCGAGAGGAACTCCCCGACGATACCCGTCGCCTCTGTCATATACGCTCGAGGGTGTTCCGACGGGTAAAGTGCTACGGGTTCGGGTTCCGAACGGAGTCGCACCACCTGTTGGCGCTCGGTCCGTCTCGAGCGACCGGTCTCAGACGTCCGCGTTCTCCTGAACGTCCGCGAGCCGGTCGACTGCCTCTGTCACGGCCTGCACCTGCCGTTCGACGTCCTCGTTGACCGCGGCCAGCGATTCGACCTCGTCCGTGACCCGCTCGGCGTTCTCCATGACCTCGTCGGCCATGCCGGCGATCTCCTCGGTGCTCGCGGCCTGATCGTCCGTCGCGGTCGCGACCTCGTCGACGCCCGAGGCCGCCTCGCTGACGGCGGTCTCGATCTCTCCGAGGTTCTCGACCGTCTCCTCGACGAGGTCCACGCCGTCGTCGATCTCCGCGTTGGCTTCCTCGAGGCTCTCGACGGTCTCCTGGGTGTCCGCCTGGATCTGGTTGACCATCCGCTCGATGTTGGTCGCCTCCTCCTGGGACTCCTCGGCGAGGTTCTTGACTTCGTCCGCGACGACGGCGAACCCGTCGCCGGCCTCGCCGGCGGTCGCGGCCTCGATCGAGGCGTTCAGCGCGAGCAGGTTCGTCTGGTCGGCGATGTCGTTGATCACCTCGACGATCTCGTCGATCCGCTGGACGCCCTCGCGGAGCTGTTCGACGTCTTCGGTGACCTCGCCGGCCGCGTCCTGGACGCCCTCCATCTTGTCGATGGCCCGTTCGGCGGTCTCGGTCGTGTCGCCCGCGATCTCCTCCGCGCGCTCGGCGGTCGCGCTGACCTCCTCGGTGTTTGAGGCGATCTCCTCGACCGTCGCACTGAGATTCGACATCTCGCTGGCGATCTCGGCCGTCGACGACGACTGCTCGGTCGCGACGTCGTCGATCGCCCCCGTTCCCTCGCCGATCCGCTCCGTGAAGTCCTCGAGTTCCTCGACGGCGTCCTCGAGGTCCGCGCGGACCGACTCCCGCCGCTGGGTCATCGAGGCGAGTTGCTCCATGAAGTCGTCGACCTTCGAACCGATGACGAACTGCTGGTCCAGCACCGCCAGCCGGAGCGTCGAGAGGGTCCGCTCGACGGTTTCGTCGACGGCGGCCTCGACGGCCGCCGCGGTGTCCGTCTCCGCGTCCCCCGCATCGTCCTCGGCGGCCGTCTCCGCGTCCGGCGCGTACTCCGCCGCCACCTCGTCGCCGATCTCCTCGAGTAGCCGTTCGTAGTACACCATGTACGAGCCGACGTACTCGTTGAGCCCCGGCTCGACGAACAGGTCCGCGGGCGCGAACTCGGCCCGGCGCTCGAAGAAGGCGGGCCCGTAGTCGCCGTCGCCGAACGCCTCGAGGTACTGGCGGTGTTCCCGCTTGAACTCGGCCCCGCTGAGATCGGACTCGGCGAGCGCGTTGTCCAGCTTCCGCCGGGAGCGAACGTTCTCGTAGTACTCCTCGGCGAGGTCGTCGCTGACCCGCTCGAAGAGGTGTGCCTGTTCCTCGAGGCGGCGCTCGTCCTCGGGGCCGAAGCCGACGAACTCCTTCACTCGGTCGACGCTCGCCCGGTCGAACGACGTGCGCTGCGGCGCGCCGGCGTCGCCCCTCGCCTGCCCGTGCTGTGACATGGTCCAGAGAGGGCGCCTCGGTGCCATAAGTATTCTTGCCGGAGAATTATCCGATATCGGAACTCCGGTTCGATATCCCGCCGTTCGGTACCGTACGGCGAGAAAAACGTTCCGACTCGTTCGACTTCCCGAGACGTGTCGATAAATGATCAGTACTTGCCACCCCGAACGCGATCCAGGCGGTTCGCGATCTATCGACCCGAGTATGTCACGACCGGCCCGATCGGCTCGGACGTCGCCGCTCTCGAGGCAGCGGGACGACTCGAGCATCGGAGTCGGGAGTCGGCGATCGGTAACGCGGCGGCGGGCGACGCCGGCGAACCGCCGACCCGTCGCGGTTAGAACAACACCCCGCCCAGCGGCACGTCCTGCTCTGGTTCCACGAGGACCGGGAACTCGTCCTCGTCCGGGACGCCGACCGTCAGCGCCTCGGATTTGAAGCCGGCGATCCGGACCGAGCCGAGGTTCGTCGCGCACAGCACCTGCCGCCCCTCGAGTTCCTCGGGGTCGTAGTGGTGGTCCAGTTGCGCGGCGGACTGCACCTCGCCGTGCTCGCCGAGGTCGATCCGCAGCTTGGTCATCTTCGGCTTGTTCGCCTCCTCGAACGATTCCGCCTCGAGCACCTCGCCGACGCGGATTTCGACGTCGAACGGACTGTCGACCATGGCAGGTCGTGGCGTGGACGTACTCCCGAATAAGGGATGGGGTTTCGGAGCGGCATGGAAATCGTCCCGGCGCCGGATTCGAACGCCGCGCTACCGGAGTTGCAGTTCGTCGGCCAGCAGCGCCAGACTGTCGGCCTCGGGATCGGCTGCGTCGGGAACCACGAGCATGACCTCCTCGATGCCGGCGTCGGCGTACTCGGCCAGCGACTCGCGCACGTCGGCCGGCGTCCCGGTCGACGCCGTCTCGAGGTAGCCAGCGAGGAAGAACTCCCGCGGTTCCTCGGGCTCGCCCGGGAGGAACTCGGTGCGGAACTGCTCGCGCTTCTTCTCGGCCTCGTCGGTCGTCTCGCCGACGAACGCGAACAGTTCGGCGGATTTCGTGATCTCGTCGTACCGCCGGTCGTCGGCGCAGTGCTCGCGCAGGACCTCGAGTTTCCCTTCGAATCCTTCGGGCTCGAGCGTGCCGTAGTTCCAGCCGTCGGCCAGTTCGGCGGCGTAGGGGAGGGTGACGTCCTCGCCCCCGCCGCCGATCCAGATCGGCGGGTGCGGGTCTTGGACGGGCTGGGGTTCGCAGAACGCGCGCTCGAGGTCGACCTCGAGGTACTCGCCCTCGTGGCTGTAGGTGTCGTTCGTCCACAGCCCCTGCAGAATCTCAACGGTCTCGCCGAGCCGGTGGATGCGCTCGGCCGGCGGCTCGCGGAACTCGTAGCCGAAGCGGTCGTACTCGTCGGCGTACCAGCCCGCACCCAGGCCGAGCTCGAGTCGGCCGTCGCTGATCCGGTCGACCGTCGCGGCCATCTTCGCCAGCAGTGCGGGGTGGCGGTAGGTCTGGCAGGTGACCAGCGTCCCGAGGCGCATCTCGTCGGTCGCCTCGGCGACGGCGCTGAGGGTCGTCCAGCACTCGTGGGTCCCCCGCCGCCGGTCGCCGATCCACGCCTGGAAGTGGTCCTCGAGCCACGCCGCGTCGTAGCCGAGCCGTTCGGCCTCGAGGGCGGTCCCGCGGACCGTCGCGACGTCGGTACCGTACTGGGGGAGCACGAGGCCGACGTCCAACTCGAGGGCGCTCGCGCTCATCGCCCGTCACCCGCCGAAACTGCGGCGTGCAGCGCCAGCGTGCGCTCGATGAGCGCCTTCAGGTCCTCGGCGACGACCGTCACCGTCGCCTCCTTGCCGACGGCGCCGCGGTCGATCGCGGCGGCCGGCGGCTCGTCGCGGTCCTCGAACGCCTGCTGTGCGCCCCACTGCATCGTCTCTCCCTCGACGGCCGCGGTCTCCGTCGGCTCGTCCGACCGATCGTACTCGGCCACGTCCCACTCGAGGTCCTCGAGCGCGGCCTCGACGTCCTCGTCGAACCGGCAGTTGACGGCGAACCGGAGGTTAGGGAAGAACTCGCGGGCCGAAAGCAGGAACCGGGCGACGTGGCTCGAGGCGCCGAACCGCACCCCGCGGTTCGGCCGGACGCCCGACAGCGTCCGGGTCATCCGGCCCTCGACGGCCGCCGTCTCGTCGACGGCCTCGGCGTAGGGCGTCGCGCCGACGACGTTCATCCCCACCTCGGGGACCAGCGCGGAGACGTCGGCGTCGACGAACTCCTCGACGATCGCCTCGACTTCCTCGGCGGTGGCCTCGCGCGCGGCCTCGTTGCGCAGCGGCGCCATGTGATTGACCGCGCCGTGGCCCTCGCCGACGTCGTAGTAGTACCGCACCGCTCGCGCGAGGAAGTCCGTCGCGCCGCCGACGGCGTCCGAGAGCGGCTGCCCGTTTGCGAGCCTGGAGGCGATTGCGGCCGCCAGCGCGCAGCCGGAGCCGTGGGTCGCGTCCGTGCCGATCCGCGGGTGCTCGAAGGCCCGCACTTCGTCGGCGGTGACGAGCACGTCCCGAACTCGCTCGCCGGGGACGTGCCCGCCCTTTACGAGGACGGCGTCGACGCCGGTCTCGAGGATCTCCCGGCCGGCCTCGCGGGCGGTCTCCTCGTCGACGACCTCGATCCCGGTCAGCACCTCGGCCTCGTCGGCGTTTGGCGTCGCGACGGTCGCTTCCGAGAGGAGGTCCTCGTAGGCGCGCTCGGCCTCGGGCTCGAGCAGTCGATCGCCGGAGGTCGCGACCATGACGGGGTCGACGACCAGCGGGAACTCGAACTCGCTCGCCTTCTCGGCGACGAGTTCGACGATTTCGGTCGTCGCGAGCATGCCAGTCTTCGCCGCGGCGACGTCGAAGTCGCCGGTGACGGCCTCGAACTGGGCCTCGACCTCCGCGGTCGGCAGGACGAACGAACTCTCGACGCCGCGGGTGTGCTGGGCGGTGACGGCCGTGATCGCCGACGTGCCGAAGACGCCGTGGGCGGCCATCGTCGCGAGGTCGGCCTGGATCCCGGCACCGCCGCCGGAGTCGCTGCCCGCGATCGTCAGCGCGACGGGACGCGTATCGGGTGCTGGCGTTCTCATATCCGGTAGTATTTCTCGGTTATACAAATCGATGGTGGTGTACTGGGCGGACGCTCGTCGGACGCTCGACTCGAGCGGTGCGACCACGCCAACGCCTATCAGTCTTCGCTACTCGCTCGCAAGGTCGGCGTAGACGCCCCAGGAGTCGTCGCCGGCCGGGCGCTCGATCCGCTCGCCCGCCGCGTCGACCACGCCGGTTCCCGACTCGACGCGCCCGATCTCGGCGACGACGGTGTCCCGTTCCTCGAGCGCCCGCCGCACGTCGTCGACGCCGTCCGGATCGACCGCGACGAGCAAGGAGCCGCAACTGGTCGTCGCCCAGGGATCGATCTCGAGGGCCGCACAGACCTCGCGGACGCCGGGGCGCATCGGGACGGCCTCGCGATCGACGACGAACCGGGCGTCCGCACCGTCGGCCATCTCGTTCAACGCGCCGGCGAGGCCGCCCTCCGTCACGTCGTGCATCGCCCGCACGGGGCCCGCGGCGGCCACCGTGAGGGCGTCCCGGACGCAGTGGACCTCTGCGAGGCGTTCCTGTGCGTCGGCGAGCGCGTCGTCGGAGACGTCGATCGCATCGGGAAAGAGGGTACTTAGCAGGCCGACCGCCTCGACGGCGGGACCGGTCGTCAGCAGGAGCCGGTCGCCAACGCGTGCGCCGTCGGGGCGGACGATCTCGTCGAACTCGCCGACGCCCATCGCCGTCGCTGCGCCGATCCAGGGATACGAGGGATCGGAGTAGCGCGCGGTGTGGCCGGTGACCACCGAGACGCCGAGATCCGCACACTCCTCGTGGATCGTCTCCCAGACCGTCGCGAACTCGTCGTCGGTCATCGCCTCGGGGAGGGTGAAACAGATCGAGAGGTGCGACGGCGCCACGCCGCTGACGGCCACGTCCGCGAGGATCAGATCGAGGGCGAACCGCGCCGCCCGCTCGAGGCCCAGCGGCGGGAGGATCGAGATGGGATCGGTCGCGGTGACCAGGGCTTGGCCGCCGATCTCGAGGACGCCGAAGTCGACGCCGTGTTGGGGACCGAGCGCGACGTCGTCGCGATCCGCGCCGAGGTTGGACGCGACGTACCGTTCGAAGAACGTCCGATCGATTTTGCCGAGGTCGCTCACGCTCGGCCCGTCGCAGGGAGCGGTCTTAGCGGTGGTGATCCGTCGCCTCGAGACGTCGGAACAGATGACGCCGCCGCGGTCGGCACCGCGGTACGTTTAATTCGCCGCCGCACCAACGGTCGGATATGGTCTCTCGTCGCTGGCTGTACTTCGGCGGGTTCGTCGCGTCCGCGGTACTGCTGGTCGGCGTCGGCGCGTTCGCCGTGCTGGATGCGCTGTCGGTACTCACCGGCAGCGTCCCCTACGGCGAGGAGTTCGTCCTGCTGGCGATGATCGGCGAAGCCGCCGAGTGGATCGCGGCCGCGGTCGTGCTCGGACTGCTCGCGGTCCTGTTTCTCGCGGCGACCGTCGTCTCCGTCCTGCGCAGCGCCTCGCTCCCCCGGAGCGACCGGCTCGTCGCGCTCGTCGAACGCCTCGAGCGCGAGTACCCCGTCCTGCGGCAGTTCGACGTCGCGGAGAAGGTCGAACCGACGACGGCGGAACGGCGCGAGCAACTGACGGAGCGGTACGTCGACGGCGAGATCAGCGAAGCGGAGTTCGAGCGGGAGATGGAGCGGCTGATGGACGACGATCCCTCGGCCGAGACCTCGCCATCGGACGCCACGACGGTCGAAATCGAGGATCGGTCGTAGCGGCGTCGGTTCGTTCGCTATTCGGCGGACCGTGCACTGTCTCGAATCGTCCCCCGACGCCGTAACCGGTCGTGGTATCATTTTTCGCTCGAGAAACTTCGAACGGTTACGCAAAACGATCAAAAAGATCGCTCACGAAGCGGAGGTAGATGGCATACTCGTTCCGGGCGGTGGGCCGATCCGACCTCGAGTTTTCCCTGGGGGAACTGACGGGCGCGCTAGGGGATTCGATTACGGTGCTCCCGCTGCTGGTGGCGCTGGCCGCGACGACGAGCGTCTCGCTGCCCCACGTGCTGGTCGGCTTCGGGGTCTTCCAGATCGTCTGGGGGATCTACTACGGGATGCCGCTGTCCGTCGAGCCGATGAAGGCGCTGGTCGGGCTGGCCATCGTCGGCTCCCTCTCCTATCCCGAACTCGCCGCGGCCGGCCTCCTCGCGGGCGGCGTGCTACTGACGGTCGGCCAACTCGGCCTCGTCGGACGGGTTCAGCGGGTCGTCGGCGAGCCGGTCATCCGCGGCGTCCAGTTCGCCGTCGCCCTCCTGTTGCTCGAGTCGGCACTCGACCTCTCGCTCGGGAGCCCGGTCGTCGCGGGGGCCGGTCTCGCGGTCGTCGGCCTGCTCGCGATCGCGGGCTACCGCCAGTCCAGCGTGCTGGTCGTCCTCGCGCTCGGCGCCGCCGCGGCGGTCGCCGCGGCCGGCGTGCCGATGCCTCAAGCGCCCGAACTCGCCCTCTTTCCCGCGGGAACGCCCAGCGTCACGGCCGCGGCGCTTGAGGGGACCGTCGCCCAACTGGGGATGACCGTCGGGAACGCGGCGATCGCGACCGCCCTGCTCTGTGGCGACCTCTACGATCGGGACGTCTCGGCCGACGACCTCTCGACGAGCATGGGCGTGACCTGCCTCGCGGCGATCCCGCTGGGCGGTGTGCCGATGTGTCACGGCAGCGGCGGCCTCGCGGGCAAGTACGCCTTCGGCGCGCGGACCGGCGGGGCGAACGTCCTGCTCGGGATCGGCTACGTCGCGCTCGCGCTGGTCGCGACCGGCGCGCTGCTCGCCGCCTTCCCGACGGCACTGCTCGGGGTTCTGTTGGCCGTCGTCGCGCTCGAACTCGGCCGCGCGGCGTTCGAGCCCGTCGACTGGGACGACCTGTGGGCGCTCGCTTTGGTCGTCGGCGTCGGCGCGGTCGGCCTCGCAGTCAACGTCGGCGTCGCATTTGTCCTCGGTGCCGTCGCGTTCTGGCTGGTTTCCCGGGCGTCGTAGCTCGACGGTGCTCGAGCCCGGCTCGGACGGCTCCGTCCGAGTTTCGAGACGCTCTCCGAACCCGGACTGTCCCGGAGTGAATACGTTTTTGCGACCGCCGAGAGATGATCCGATATGGATCTCCAGCAGGACCTCGCGGGAATCACCTGTCCGGTCGCGACGCCGTTCGACGACGCGAACGAAATCGACGACGACGCCTTCACCGACCTCCTCGACCACCTCGTTTCGGGCGGCATCGACGCCGTCTTCCCGAACGGGACGACCGGCGAGTTCGCCAGCCTCTCGCCCGACGAACGGCGCCGCGTCCTCGAGCTCACGGTCGACCAGATCGACGGCGACGTGCCGGTCGTCGCCGGCGCGGGCGCGACCAGCGTCGCCGAGACGCTCGAGTACGTCGACGAGGCGGCGGAACTGGGCGCCGACGCCGCGGTCGTCGTCCCGCCGTACTTCCACGCGGCGAACGCGCCGGCCGGCAACGAGCGGTTCTTCGAGGCCGTCGCGGACGAGGCGTCGCTGCCGCTGCTGTTGTACAACATCCCGGCCTGCACCGGCGGCGAGATCGCCGTCGAAACCGTCGCGGCGGTCGCCGAGCACGAGAACGTGATCGGCCTGAAGGACTCGAGCGGCGACCTCGAGTACTTCCTCGCGGCGATGCGGGCGACGCCCGACGACTTCCTGCTGCTGCAGGGGTACGACGCCCTCCTGCTGCCGTCGCTGCGGATGGGCGCCGACGGCGGGGTGAACGCCCTGTCGAACGCCGTTCCGGAGGCCTACAGCGAACTGTACGAGACCGCCGAGAGCGAGCGCGGCGCGACGCTGCAGGACGCGATCGCGGACCTGTTCGAGGCCTGCGGAACCTACGGGTTCGCCCCGGCGACGAAGGCGGCCCTCGAGGATCGCGACGTAATCCCCAGCGACGCCGTCCGCCCGCCGCTGGTGACGGTGCCCGAGGACGGCCGCGAAGCGATCGAAGACGCGGTCGAGGGCGTGCTCGAGGCATGAGCGACGACGCTCGATCCGCGGACGCGGCGGACGTGGACGAGGCGGCGACGACCATCCGCCGCCTCGACGAGGACACCGTCGCCCGCATCGCCGCCGGCGAGGTCGTCGAACGACCCGCCAGCGCCGTCAAGGAACTCGTCGAGAACAGCCTCGACGCCGACGCGGACCGCGTCGACGTCACCGTCGAGGAGGGCGGCACCGAACTGATCCGGGTCGCCGACGACGGCCGCGGGATGAGCGAGGCGGACCTGCGCGCGGCCGTCCGCGAGCATACGACCAGCAAGATCGACGGCCTCGAGGACCTCGAGTCGGGCGTCCGAACCCTGGGATTCCGCGGCGAGGCCTTGCACACCATCGGCTCGGTCTCGCGGATGACGATCTGCTCGCGCCCGCGGGGCGCCGACGGCGCGGGGACGGAACTGGTCTACGAGGGCGGCGAGGTGACATCGGTCGAGCCCGTCGGCTGCCCCGAGGGGACCACCGTCGAGGTCGAGGACCTGTTCTACAACACGCCCGCCCGCCGGAAGTTCCTCAAGACGACGGCCACGGAGTTCGCCCACGTCAACCGCGTCGTCACCCGCTACGCGCTGGCGAACCCGGACGTCGCGGTCTCGCTGACCCACGACGACCGCGAGGTCTTCGCCACGACGGGGCAGGGCGACCTACAGGCCGCCGTCCTCTCGGTGTACGGTCGCGAGGTCGCGTCCTCGATGATCCGCGTCGAGGCCGACGAAGACGAACTGCCGCCGGGACCGGTCGACGCGGTCTCGGGACTTGTCTCCCACCCCGAAACCAACCGCTCGAGCCGCGAGTACCTCGCGACCTACGTCAACGGCCGCGCGGTCACCGCCGACGCGATCCGGGAGGGGATCATGGGCGCCTACGGCACGCAACTGGGCGGCGACCGCTACCCCTTCGTCGTCCTCTTTCTCGAGGTGCCCGGCGACGCCGTCGACGTGAACGTCCACCCGCGCAAGCGGGAGGTGCGGTTCGACGACGACGACGCGGTCCGCCGGCAGATCGACGCCGCGGTGGAGTCGGCGCTGCTCGAGCACGGCCTGCTCCGCTCGCGGGCGCCGCGGGGCCGGTCGGCGCCCGGCGAGGCGCGGATCAAACCGAGCGGCGGAGGCGATGGGCGGAGTCCCACGAGCAGTTCGGGAACGCAGCGATCGCTCGAGGGCGGCAGTTCGGCCGCGACCGACACCGGCTCCGACGGCGCCGCGAGCAGCGACTCGACGGGCACTGCCGAGTCGGGTGCCGAGCGCTCGAGCGTGTCCGAATCGGCGGGTGATGCGACGACGGTTTCGGACTCGCTCTCAGCGCCCGACAGCGGCGCGGAACCGGCGAGCGAGGAAGCGTCGCTCGCTGCGCGTTCGGACGGCTCGTCGCCGAGCGAGCGGTCGAACCGACCGGAGCGTACCGGCATCGAGGCCGGCGCGGCGTCGACGCCGACGTCTGATTCCGCGGACGAGTCGCCGTCGACGGAATCCGCGTCGAGTAGCCGCTCAAGTTCGCCCGAGTCGGACCGGAAGACGGGGTCGGGCGACGGTGCGGCCGCGACCGTCGACCGCACCGATCCTGACCGTTCGGACCGCAATTCGGGCCGCAAGTTCGACGGCCCGACCGAACAGCAAACGCTGACGGGGGAGGCCGCGACCGGCGACGGGACCGACTTCGACTCGCTGCCGCCGCTGCGGGTGCTCGGCCAGTTCGACGACACCTACCTCGTCTGCGAGACCCCCGACGGGCTCGCGCTGGTCGACCAGCACGCCGCCGACGAGCGGGTTAACTACGAACACCTGCGGGACGCCTTCGCCGACGACCCCGCCGCGCAGGCGCTGGCCTCACCCGTCGAACTCGAGTTGACTGCTGCCGAGGCCGAGGCCTTCGAGGGATACGAGGACGCCCTCGAGCGACTGGGCTTCTACGCCGACCGCGTCGACGACCGGACGATCGCCGTGACGACCGTGCCGGCGGTGCTCGAGGAGACCCTGGAACCCGAAAATCTGCGGGACGTTCTCACCTCCTTCATCGAGGGCGACCGCGAGGCTGGCGCGGAGACGGTCGACGCGCTGGCCGACGAGTTCCTCGGGGATCTGGCCTGCTACCCATCGCTGACGGGGAACACGTCGCTGACGGAGGGGTCGGTGGTCGACCTGCTCTCGAAGTTAGACGACTGCGAGAACCCCTACGCCTGTCCGCACGGCCGGCCGGTGATCGTCCGGATCGACGAGGACGAAATCGAGGAGCGGTTCGAGCGCGACTATCCGGGCCATCAGGGCTGAGTCTGCAGTCGGTTACTCGTCGTTCTCCGCTTGGCTTTCGCCGTCGCCCTCGAGATCGATCGTCTCGATCAACTCCGCGATCGTGTCGCGGTCGCGCTCCGGAGCGACGGCGTCCTCCGGGACGTCCACGGCGCCGTCCTCGAGCGGGAGGATGCCGCCGGCGACGCCGAAGTTCGCCTCGGTCGGCCAGACGGCGACGTTGGCTTCGGCGGCGATGCGGTCGTCCCCCTCGAGCGGATAGCTCACGTCGAGGACGTACCACTTGCCCGCTTCGCCGTTCGGCGCCTCGAACTCGAGGGTGTCGCGGGTGTCCTCAACGACCAGCCCCTCGTCCTCGACCGTATCGACGAACTGGTTTTTCGCCTTGGGCGCGGCCTTCTCGAAGACGGCCGACGGCGAGACGCCGATCGTCGACAGCGACGGCGAAACTGAGAGGTCGACGACGAACAGCGATCGCAGCGGGATCGCGCTCGCGGCGCGGTCGGCCAGCGCGGTCGGCTCGAGGGGTTCGTACAGCGTCGTTTCGGCGGTGATCGACGCGACCATCACGCTCGACTCGCCGGTTTTGGTTCCGGCGGGTCGCCACGCGTCGGCCAGCGACGACGGCAGATCAGCGGTCATCGCCGTCGGGTACGCGGGCGGTCCTTTTCGGTGTGTTGCTCTCCGGCGCCGGCTGCGAACGGAACCGGGCGGGAGCGGTTACTCCGCCCGCAGCCCGTCGAAGTAGATCGCCCGCCGCTCGTCGGCCGCCGGCGTCGTCACCAGCGAGACGCCGACGGTGAGGACGAGCCCGAGCGCCATGCCGACGAGGCCGGCCGTCCAGCCCAGGTACGTGCCGCGGAACACCATCGTGACGACGGCGATCAGCCCGGGCGAGAGGGCGCCGACGACCGGCACGACCGCGAGGGACTCGAGCGCGCCGACGATCGCCCCGACGAACAGGTTGCCGAGGTAGAACGCCTGGCTGCCGAGGATGCCGGCGGTGATGCCGGTGCGGGTCGTCCCCGGCCAGTAGAGCGCGACGATAACGGGCAAGGCGAGCTGTGCGAAGCCGCCGAAGGCCGCGTCGCCGATGTCAAAGAGCGGCGCGGGGCTGAGCAGGCTCGCGACGAACGCGCCGCTCGCGAAGACGACGACGCCGGCGCGGGCCAGCAGGTCCTCGCGACGGTCCGAAATCGTTCGGTCGACGAACGGCCGGTAGAGGTCCCGCGTGAAGTACGACGAGCCCGACAGCAGCATCGAGTCCGAGGAGGACATCATCGCGGCCATCGCGCCGGCGATGACGAGCGCGGCGAACCAGACCGGCGTATACTCGGAAAGCACCGCGGGGAGGACGTTGCCGTCCTCCGGCACCGAGATGCCGAGCCCGCGAGCCCACGCGCCGAGCATGAACGAGGGGACAAAGAGGAGGACACAGAGGATCGGCCACAGCGTAAACGATCGCTTGAGTACCGTGCGCGAGCCCGCGGCGAAGAACCGCTGGTTCACCTGCGGGAACATCGCGACGCCGAAGCCGATCGTGATCGCCGTCGAGAGCATCCACCGGGGCGTGTAGTAGTCGCTGCCTAAGGAGAGGAAATGCGCGGCGTCGTCGCTCGAGGCAAGTGCCGCCGTCGCCGCGCCGGGACCGCCGACTTCGGCCAGCACCCATAGCAGGGCGACCCAGGTCGTCACCAGCATAAAGGCGCCCTGCAGGGTGTCCGTCCAGGCGATCCCGCGCATCCCCGCGACGACGACGTAGAGGATCATGAACGCGGTGATCAGCCCCGCGCCGGCCGCGTAGGGGACCGCGCCGTCGGTCAGCGCCTCGAGCGCCGTCCCGGCGCCGACCTGCTGGAGCATGACGTACGGAAAGAGCCACAGCAGGCTGACGCCGGCGACGAGGCCCCGCAGGCGTTTCGAGGCGAAGCGATCGCCCAGCATCTCGCCGAGGGTGACGTAGCCTCGCTGGCGGCCTAGCAGCCACTGCTTGTAGCCGACGACGTACCAGAGGATCGCGAAGATGATCCCGTCCATCAGGCCCATCACGAGGATCCACTCGGGGCCCCGCGCGTAGGCGACGTTCGGGCCGGCGAAGAAGGTGAACGCCGACAGCAGGGTCGCGAACGTCGTAAAGAGGAGCACGACGGTGCCCAGCGTCCGGCTCGCGAGGTAGAAGTCCTCGGCCGTGCGGTCGGTCAGCCGGTAGGCGACCAGCCCGACGGCCAGCGCCAGCAGGAGGTAGCCGACGATGATGCCGAGCTGCAGCGGCAGCGTGGCCGTCACGGCGCATCACCGCCGGACGGCGGGCGAGCGTCATCGCGGGTCGCTTGCGGGCTACTCGAGGCGTCCGACCGCGACCGCGGCTCGATTCCCAGCCCCCACGCCCGCTGGGAAAAGTACCAGAAGATCAGCGACGCGAGCCCCATCCAGCCGACGTGCCACCAGAGCCACACCGGGAGGCCGGCGACGGTCGCGTCGTTTCCCCAGAGGAACCACGGGATCGCGAGCGCACAGAGGCCAACTGCGACCGCGAGCCAGCCGATGAGTTCGAGTCCACGCATATCGGCGCTCGGTATTCGACGTGGGTAATTGTTTCGTTCGACACCCAATATTGAAGACGTTCGTTCTTCAAGCGCGCGGATAGTCGACCGTCGATCCTCCGTTGCAGTCGGCGACGGCATCCCGGCGCCGGCCGGCGGTTCCGGTAGCTAAAAGATCCCTTTCAGGTAGGAAAAGGAGTATAAGTGTCGGAGAGAGAATGCTATCCGACCCTGATATGGCCCGTCTGTTCCCCTTCCGCTCGGAGACGTCGACAGAGGAGGGCCACCCCCGAATCGTCGAACTCGAGGGGGAGGACGCCGACGCGGTGTTCAGCGCGCTCTCGTCGACGACCGCTCGCCGGATCTACGCGCAACTTGACGAGGAGCCGGGGACGCCCAGCGACGTCGCCGACGCCGTCGACTCCTCGATTCAGAACGTTCGCTACCACCTCGAGAAGCTGGAAGACGCCGGCCTTGTCGAGGTCGTCGACACCTGGTACTCCTCGCGGGGCAACGAGATGAGCGTCTACGCGGCGACGGACGGGCCGCTGATCGTCACGAGCGACGAGTCGACGGCCTCGAAGCTCAAAGCGGCGCTGTCGCGGCTGCTCGGCGGGATCGGCGCGCTCGCCGGCGGCAGCCTGCTCGTCCAGTACGGGCTGACGCGGCGGTTCGGAGCGGCCGGCGATGCTGGGGGCACCGGTGGCGCCGGTGGCGCGTCGCCGTCGGAGACCGAGCAGAGCGCCGACGGCGAGACGCGGGACGGCGGCAACGGCGCGGACGAATCGACCGTGGACGCCGACGGGTCGGACGGCGCCGACGGTATGTCGATCGCCGAGGAATCGCCCGACGGCGGGTCCGGCGGCGCCGAAAACGCCGCCGGGACGAGCGGCGACTCGGCGCCCGACGTCAACGAAACGTACGACGCCGCGCCGGACGGCGGCAACGAGGCCCTCGAGAACGCGGCCGACGGCGGGGCCGAGGCGGCGGACGCCGTCCTGCAAACGGTGCCGCCGGGTTTGCTCTTTTTCCTCGGCGGACTCGCGGTGTTGCTCGCGGTTACCATCTACTGGTACTGGTATCGCCCCGCGTACTAGTCGGACGGTTCGCATGTCAACAGCTATTTGCCCGTCACGACCCACATTCGTACCAAACGGTCTCTGCACGCCTCTCGCGTCACCGCCTCCCCGGCCGGGGACAGATCTCCAATGGAAGACACCTCGAAATACCTCATTCACGCGGACGTTACGGCTGACGGGGTCGTCGAGCGGAGCGACGTCGTCGGCGCCGTCTTCGGGCAGACCGAGGGTCTGCTGGGCGACGAACTCGATCTCCGCGATCTCCGCCAGTCGAAGAAAGTCGGTCGCATCGACGTCGAAATAACCAGCACCGCCGGCCAGTCGCACGGCCACCTCACCATCGCGACCAGCCTCGACAAGGTCGAGACCGCGACGCTCGCCGCCGCCCTCGAGACGATCACCCGGATCGGCCCCTGCCGCGCCGACCTCGAGGTGACCGAGATCGAGGACGTCCGGGCCGCGAAGCGCAAGGAGGTCGTCGACCGCGCGAAGGAACTGCTGCACACGGCCTTCGACGACAGCGTGATGACCTCCGAGGAGATCCTCGCGGAGGTCCGCCAGCACGTCCGCGTCGAGGACATCACCGAGTACGAGGGGCTGCCCGCCGGGCCGCGGGTCGCCGAGAGCGACGCGATCATCGTCGTCGAGGGGCGCGCGGACGTCGTGACGCTGCTCAAGTACGGCGTCAAAAACGCCATCGCGGTCGAGGGGACGAACGTCCCCGACGCCGTCGCGGAGCTTACCCGCCACCGCACGGTCACCGCCTTCCTCGACGGCGACCGCGGCGGCGACCTCATCCTCGAGGAGCTCTCGCAGGTCGGCGACATCGACTACGTCGCCTTCGCCCCCGCCGGGGAGTCGGTCGAGGAGCTCGACCACCACCAGCTGTTCGCCGCGCTGCGGAACAAGGTTCCCTACGAGACGGTTTCGGGGTTGAACGAGCCTCGCGAGGCCGTCGCCGCGACCGACGGGAGTACGACGCCGGCGCCGGCGCCGGACGCGACCGACACGGCCGACGAGACGACCGACGAAACGAACGGCGGCGACGCGAGCGACGCCCTCCCGCACTCGCCCGCGATCGACGGGACGCGGTCGGCCCGCGAGTACGAGTCGACCGGCTCCGATCCGACGCAGTCGCTCGAGTCGGGCGCGGTGAGCGACGCGCAATCGGCAGCGGACGCGAGCGGCGGCGCCGAGCTCGAGGGCGAGACGCAGCCGGCGCCCGCACACGGTCGGGAACCCACGGAGACTGCCGACTCGGCGGCGGAGGCCGGGGCCGAAGCCGAGACCGAGTCCCAGTCCGAGACGGACGATGCGGACGCGACCGACCTCGAACCCGAACCGACGACCGTCTACGAGCACGCCACTGACGTCATCCGGGAGAACTCCGGCCGCGTTCGATTCCTCGATGCGGACGGCGCGGCGATCGACGACGCCGACGCCGGCGAGGCCTACGACGCCCTCGAGAGCCTCGAGACGGTTCCGACGACGGTCGTCCTGGACGGCATCCTTTCCCAACGACTGCTCGATCTGGCGGCCGACCGCGGCGTCGATCGGATCGTCGCGGACGCGCTGGGCCAGTTTACCAAGCGACCGACCGACGTTCGGATCCACGCGATCGACGACGTCGCTGAGGAACCGCCGACCGACAACTGATCGGCCGTACCGGCGGTCGTCGACGCGGCCTCTCGAGATCGATCGAATAAAACCGAGTGCGGATCGCGGCGTCGCGGGGAACCGCACATATTCGCAGCGTTTTGCCCCTTGCCGTGTGCATTCGTGGCGCAGAGCGTCCGGAGGCCGGGATATTGATATGCGAGCCACAGCAAGGTGCGGTAATGAGTCCACCACCGGCCGCCGCGCTCGCACTCCTCGGTATCTGGGTGCTCGCAGTATTCTTCGTGACGAACGAGGCGGGGTACGCGCAACTGCGCTCCGACGCCGACGGCGTCGTTACCGTTCCCGAGTCCGGGCACGAATCCGACTCCGCGACTCCCGAGGCCGACGCGGACGCTCGAGCAGACGCCAACTGGAACGACTCGAGCGACGAGACCGCGCCTGACCCGGTCTCGGATGCCGGTCAGAAGCAGGACTCGAATCCGTCGCCTACCGTTCGATCACCGGCCGACGACTGATCGGCCGTCGAACGCCGCCTCGAGTCCGGCCGCAGCCAGCTGCGCCTCGAGCAGCGCGCCGGTCGCGACGTCGGCATCGATGGCGATACCCGGCCCGCGCCGCTCGACGCGGACCGAACCGATCCCGTCGGCGTCGGTCGCGAGCCCCTCGACTCTCTCGCGAACGGTTGCGACCGATAATTCTTCGTCGCCGACGAGTCCGTACGTGACCTCGCTCTGACCGGCGTCGGGGTCGATCGAAACCGAGGCGCCCAGCGCCGTCGCGCGCTCGAGGATCGGTGTGAGCGATCGGGAGTGGCGGCCGTCGGCGAGCACCGACCGAATTTTCGCCCGCGTGTCGGCGTCGAGCGCCGCGGTTACGGTCAGATCACCGGTTTCGTTTCCGTCTCCGTCGAGGACCGCCCCGACGGCGGCCGCGGGCGAACCGTTGCGGGCCGATGCGGGCCCTCGAACGGCTGCGGCCCGGTTCGACCGCTGAACGACGGTATCGACGCGGGCAAGTCCGTTCGCGGACGGCGAGCCACCGTCCGAGCGGCCGGCGATCGGCCGTCCCTGTCGCCCCGTCTCGTACCCGACGACGACCGCGGAGTCGGTCACGCCGACGGCGAACGGACCGTCGCGGGTCGCGTAGCGGTCGACGCCCTTTCGCTCGCCGACCGCGGCGAAGCCGCGGCGTCGCAGGATCGATCCGACGGCGTCGGCGGCGATCGATCCGGTCGCGACGACCGTTCCCCCGACGAGGCCGCCGTCGGCGACGCGGCCGGTGCCGGTAACTGACGCGACATCCGCGAGCGAGAGCGCGCCGAACCCGTACCCGTGCCCGAGTCCGAGCCGCCGATTGAACGTCTCGACGACGGGGCTGATCGTCGCGGGCTGGCCCGCAGATTGGATTGCAGTTCGATTCGCCTCGAGCGCCACTGTCGCCGCCCCGCGCGTACTCTCGCCGTCTCTCGCGTCCGCGTCGGCGGACCGCGCCGCTGCGCCGCCGGCGGCGCCGAACAGCGCTGTCCCGCCGGCGACGAGTCCCGCCGCCGATCGAAGAAGCGACCGTCTCGAATCCATACCCCGTCTCCGAGGGGGCGCTATAAAAACGGGGTTCGGCGTTTTCCGAACCGGAAAACGAGCCGAGAGGCCTCGGGTCAGCCGAACACGGCAAAGGAGAGCACCAGCAGCGCACAGACGATCGCGCCGGACAGCGTCGCGAGGAAGTTCACGCCCTGATTGCCCAGCAGCGTCCCCTCGAGGGTCGCCCCGAGGAGGCTGTCGACGGTCATGCCGACGAAGCCCGCGGCGACGATGATCGCCGCGCCGGCGACCCCGACCTCGGGGAACAGGACGTACGAGATGCCGGCGACGACGGCTGCGCCCGCGAGGCCGGCGAGTTCGCCCTGCCAGGTGACGCCGCCGTCCGTGCCGGGTTCGACCGGTTCGAGGGTGGTGATCAGCCGCGGCGTCTCGAAGACGCTGCCGATCTCGCTCGAGAGGGTGTCGCTCATCGCGGCCGCGAGCGAACCGGTAAAGGCGAACAGGAACACGACGGGTTCGGGATCGCCGGGCAACAGCCCCTCGGAGCTGGCGGCGTAGCCGAGCACGGCGGCGATCGCGACGGCCGCGTTGCCGAGCACGTTCCCGCTGCCGCGCGCACCGTCGTTGTCCTCCGCGACGCCCAGTTCCGCCTTGCGCTCGTAGCGGAACTTCGTCGAGAGGCCGCCGATCGCGAAGAAGGAGACGAGCACGACGAACCAGCCGTAATCGCCCAGCACGATCGTCAGCAGACAGAGGAGCACGCCGGTGAGCATCCCCGCGACGGAGGCGGTATCGAGCGCGTACGCGAGGTAGCCGACGCCGACGGTCACCGCCAGCGCGGCCGCGATCTCGACCGTCCCGAGGGCCGGCTCGAGCTCCGCGAGCAGCCACAGCAGGAAGCCGACCGCGAGCATGACGACGGGATCGTCGTACAGCAGGAGCACGTCCCGCAGCAGGGCGCCGAGCAACGCGCCGCTGGCCGCGAGAAAGACCATCGTCGGCAGCGCCGCCTCGAGCGACGGGCCGAGTGCCGTCCCGTCGATAGCGGCTGTCGCGACCTGTCCGACGACCGCGGCGACCGTCGCGACGACCGCGAAGACCGTCACGCGGGCGACGTCGTGGTCGGTGCGTAGGCGAGCGACCCGCTCGCCGAGGTTCCCGTAGCCCAGCAGGAAGACGGTGCCGACGAAGACTTCGGTCGGCATCGAGGCCCGCACGCTGATCAGTCCGAGCGCGACGATCGCGAGGACGAACGTGATGAGGCCGTAGAGGCGGCCGTCCTCGTAGTCGCCCGGATAGGCGAGGAGATCGAACAGCGGACCGTCGGTGACGGCGGCGGACCCCAGGAGGACGACCGCAGCGATCGCCGCCGCGACCTGCGGACCGAAGAGCGGAACGACGAGCGCGAGCGTACACAGGGCCGCGAAGACGCCGGCTCGCCGGACGGGTGCTGTCACGATACCGGAGTCTTTCTGTCGGGTTTACTTGAAGGTTCCCGAACTCGCCGCAGCGGACGTTTCGACCGTGTCAGTAGGTCTCGAGCGAAACGCGACCTTCGAATCCCGTCACGATGCGACCCAACCCGTAACCGGTATGGTTTCGGACCGGAAAGCGGGACGCGTGGGACTGTACGAACGGTACCTCGCCCTCCGAATCCGCCGCCACGACGCCGCCCCGCCCGAGCACGTCGCCCTCGTCATCACCGAGCGCGACCTCCTCGAGGAGGGGGCCTACGAGACGCTCACCGACTTCTTCGAGTGGGCGTTCGCGTACGCCTCTCGGGTGACGGTCTACGTGAGCGTCCTCGACGCCGACGCGATTCCGACGCTGCGGCGCGAACTCGAGTCGATCGACGGCCCGGACGGCCGCGAGGTCGCGGTTCGGGGCCCCGATGACCGGACGCCGGCGGACGCGCCGATCCAGATCGGGATCGGCCTCGGCGGGAAACACGAGTTCACGAGCGCCGTGCAGACGCTCGCGGAGAGCGTCGACGCCGGCGAACTCGAGCCCGCGGCGATCGACGACGAACGGGTCGAGGAACACCTCGTCTTTCCGTCGGAACCCGATCTCGTCATCAAGACCGGCGCCGAACGGCTCTCGGATTTCATGATCTGGCAGTCGGTCTACTCCGAACTCTACTTCACCGACGTCAACTGGCGGGACTTCCGCGAGCGGGACTTCCTGCGGGCGGTGCGGGAGTTCTGCAATCGGTCGCGGCGGTTCGGCCGCTGATCGGTTCCGGGTCGGCGGCGACCGCTACCAGTCGTCTCGAGTCGATCCAGTGTCGTCGTGACCCCAGCCGCTGTCTCTGTTTCTGTCCCTGTCCCACCCGGTCGCGTCCGCGTCTCGTCGCTGGTCGTCCGCCCCGTCCGCGCCCTCGTCGATATCGACGTCGTCGTAGATGTCGATGTGATGGACTGCACCGGGCGAGAGCAATCGATTGCCCTCAACCTCGAGCCAGCCGTTCGGGTGGATCAGGACGGGGCCTTCATAGAGCACGTCGTCCTCGTCCGTCCCGTCGTAGATGACGACGTCCTCGTACGCCTGCGTTGCCCGACCCTGTCGCGTCGGCGTGAACAGTGTCGACGGATCCATTACCGGATGTGGTTCGGCTATTGACAAAATAGTCGGGGGCGCTGCCGGCAGCGCTTCGATCGAAAACTCGTCGAGTCGGAACGGCGATACCGGACGAATTGAACTGCCGGTTTTAGTCAGCTACCGGCTCGTTACCCTCGAGGTCCTCGCCGACGCGGAGTTCGTCCTCCGGCGGACGTTCGTTCGTCGGCAGGGAGTCGCGGAACCGCTCGACGATCGAGCGGGCTTCGGTGAGCTCGGCCTCGCTGACCGCGCCGAGCAGGGCCAGCGCCCGCCGGGCGCGGGTCCGCCGCCACGATTCCTTGCGGTGTTCGTAGGTCCGGATCCCGCGGAGGAAGTCGGCCTTCGAGAACTCCGGCCAGTAGGGCGTACAGAAGAAGACGGCCGCCTCGTTGCCGTTGGCGTGCCACGGCAGGAAGTTCGAGGTCCGCTCCTCGCCGGCGGGCCGAATGATCAGATCGACGTCGCGAACCGGCCGGTCGTACAGCCGCCGTTCGATCGTCTCGACGTCGATCTCTGCGGGCTCTAAGTCGCCGGCGTCGACGTCGCGGGCGACGCCGCGGGCGGCCTCGAGCAGTCGCGACCGGCCGCCGTAGGCGAGCGCGATGTTGAGGACGAACCGATCGTAGTCGCGGGTGCGCCGTTCGGCGTAGTCGACGGCCTCCTGCACTCGTTCGGGAAGCATCTCGATTTCGCCGATCGCGCGGATGCTGACCTCGTTCTCGTGGACGCGGTCGGCGTCGGCGAACTCCCGCAGCTTTTCACAGAGGAGATCGAACAGTGCCTCCTTCTGCTCGGCCGGTCGATCGAAGTTCTCAGTCGAGAACGTGTAAAGTGTCAGTTCCTCGACGCCGATCTCCTGGCACCACTCGAGGACCTGTTCGGTCGTCTCGGCGCCCGCACGGTGGCCCTCGTGGGGCTCGTCGCCGTTCTGCCGAGCGTATCGTCGGTTGCCGTCCTGAATCACCGCGATGTGTGTCGGCGCGCCGGAGATCTCTCTGGCCAGCAGGCGCTCGTAGGCCGCGTCGACGCGCTGACGGAGCCACCGCTTCATCGGTCGATTTGAAGGGACCGATGACTATGTGTCTTGTGTGTTACTCCACGGCAGGAAACGGGTCCGTCTGCTGAGGTCTCCCGTCGAATGGTACCGCGTCACGACCGATCGAACCGTCCGAAAAGACCCGCCAAACGACCCGTTCGCCGCTCGACGGAATCGTGACGGCTATCTGTCCGGCGGCTCTCGGTGCGGCTAATGGCTGACGCGATCGACGACGACCTCTACCAGCGCACCAAGGCACTGCTCGAGCCGGGCGACATCGAACTCAACGCCGCCGTGGTCCACACCGACTACAGCGGCCAGGAAGACGTCCAGATGATGCAGGCGACGATCGACATCGGCGACATCGTCGCCGAACACGCGGGGTACGATCCGAAGGACTGCTACGTCTACTCGGGCAACGACGACCCCGACTTCTCCTCGAACCAGCACCAGGGACTGACCCTGGAGGACGAGGAGTTCGTCTGGGAGTGCCAGCAGCTGCTGCGCGAGGGCAGCTTCGACATCGTCATCTACTACGAGGCCAGCGCCGACCACGCGGCGATCCTCGAGGACATCCGCGAGCTGGGGTACGACGTGACGGGCGTCGAGGGCTCGGAGTAGCGACGTAGCGACCGTTCCGCGGTCGGATCCGTACGATTCGGCCCGGTATCCACACCGATTACGGCCTCGGAACCAAGTATCGGAAGCCGGTTCTCACGCTGTGGGAATCCACCCGTCGTACATAGGGTTACTCTGGCAACCGTTGACTAGCAGCGCCGCTCGACGGTCCCTGCGCACGTACCCATGACTAAACAGATCGCCACCGCGACCGACGGTCGACCGCCGCAGGAAGTAGCGTCCGACGTCTCGACCGGCGAGACCGAATCGGCCGAAACGTCGGTCCAAGCCACGTGTCCGGAGTGTAGCGGCCGGATCCACCACGACGCCGAACACGGCGAACGTGCGTGTACGGAGTGTGGGCTGGTGCTCGACGACGACGAACTCGACTACGGACCCGAGTGGCGGACCGGCGACGACGGGGACGCCGACGAGCGACGGCGCGTCGGCGCACCGCTCACCGAGCGGCGACACGACAGGGGGCTCAGTACGACGATCGGCTGGCGCAACGAGGACGCGTACGGCAACGAACTCTCCGCGCGCAAGCGGGCGCAGCTCCGACGGCTTCGGACGTGGGACGAGCGGTTCACCGCGAAGACCGCCCAGGAGCGGAACCTGAAACACGCCTTCGGCGAACTCGAGCGCATGGCGTCGGCGCTGGACCTGCCGGAGCCGTGTCGCGAGACCGCGGCCGTCCTCTACCGCCGCGCCGTCGACGAGGAACTGCTGCCCGGCCGCTCGATCGAGGCGGTGGCGACCGCCTGCCTCTACGCGGCGGCCCGCCAGCACGGGACGCCGCGGACGTGGCCCACCTTCGAGTCGGTCAGCCGCGTCGAGATCGGCCGCGTCCAGCGCGCGTACCGGTACCTCTCGCGGGAACTCGGCCTCGAGATCGCCCCCGCCGATCCGCTGCAGTACCTCGGGCAGTTCGCGTCGGCGCTGTCGATCAGCGACGAGGCCGAACACGTCGCCCGCGAGATCCTCGAGACCGCGAAGGGCGAGGGGATCCACGTCGGAAAGAGCCCGGCCGGACTGGCGGCGTCGGCGATCTACGCCGCGGCGCGGTTGACGAACGAACGGGTCACCCAGAAGACCATCGACGAAGCGACCGGTGTCAGCGAGTTCACGATCCGGAACCGGTACCAGGAGTTGCTCGACGCGTACGGTCCACACGCCGAGTGCTAGGTCGAGACCCGCAGTCGTCGGTAACGCGTCCGAATGCCAACACTGAAGACGACCACCGCCCGACGGTCGACAACCTCACTCGCTCGATGATTCCACTCCTCCACGATTTCACCGACGAAACGGTGCTCGTCGTCGGCGGCGGCCCCGTCGGCGCGCGAAAGGCCCGCCGGTTCGCCCGCGAAGCCGCGGTCGTCGTGATCAGTCCCGACTTCGCGGACCGGGAGTTCGGCGGCGCCGAACTGATCCGGGCCGCGCCCGCCCCCGACGAGATCGAGGGCTGGCTCGAGCGGGTCGACCCCGCGCTGGCCGTCGCCGCGACCGACGACGCGGCCGTCAACGACGCCCTCGAGGCGGCGGCTCGCGACCGGGGAATCCTCGTCAACCGCGCGGATCGGGCCGGCGGGCGCGACGCGGGCAGCGTCGTCGTTCCCGCGACCGTCCGCGAGGACCCGGTCGTCGTCTCGATCTCGACCGGCGGGACGGCGCCAGCGCTGAGCAAGTACCTCCGACGGGAACTCGAGGAGACGCTGGACGGCGCCGGCGACGTCGCGGCGTTCTGCGACGAGCTGCGGTCGGAGCTCAAATCGCGGGACGTCTCGCCGAGCCGGCGTCGAGAGATCGTCACGGATGCCGTCAATTCTCCGGACGTTTGGACAGCTTTACGTAGCGGTACTTCCAATACTCGTCAAGTGATTGAGGACGTGCTGAGCGAGGAACTATCTTCGTATCCATCTTCGGGAGGTGAGCGCGCGTGATCCCGTCGGGGGTCGTCACGGGCGCGCGGGTGACCCACGAGAGCGGCACCGTCGACGACCTCGCGGCGGCCAGTCCGGACGAGCAGGCGGCCGCCGTGTCGCAACTGTGCGCCGTCCCCGATGTCGAGGAGGCCTACGTCCTCTCGACGTGTAACCGGGTCGAGGCCTACGTCGTCAGCCCCGACGCCGCGGTCGGCCGGGCCGCGCTCGAGGAATTTTTCGCCGCGGTCGACGACGACGCCGTCGTCCACACCGACCACGACGAGAGCCTGCGGCACCTGCTGCGGGTCGCGGCCGGCCTCGAGTCGGTCGTCCTCGGCGAGGACCAGATCATCGGTCAGGTCCGGACGGCCTACGAGGACGCCCGCGACGCCGGCGGCATCGGCTCGATGCTCGAGCCGGCCGTCACGAAGGCGATCCACGTCGGCGAGCGCGCCCGCACGGAAACCGAGATCAACGAGGGCGTCGTCTCGCTGGGGTCGGCCGCGACGAGACTCGCCGCCGCCGAGATCGCGCTCGAGGGCGCGAGCGGACTGGTCGTCGGCGCCGGCGAGATGGGCCAACTCGCCGCCCGCAGCCTCGTGGACGCGGGCGTCGACGAGCTGGTCATCGCGAACCGGACCGTCTCGCGCGCCGACCACCTCGCCGCGGAACTCGAGGTCGACGCCGCGCTCGAGGCGGTGCCGCTGGAGGCCCTCGAGACGGTCGCGACCGACGCCGACGTCGTCGTCGCGGCGACCGGGAGCGAGGAGCCGGTGCTGGAACCGCACCACCTCGAGCCCGAGACCGACGGCGGCACGGCAACCGACCGCGTCGTCGTCGACCTCGGCCAACCCCGGGACGTTGATCCGACCGCCGACGACCTCCCCGCCGTGGCCGTCTACGATCTGGACGACCTCGAGTCGATCACCCAGGAGACCCGCGAGCAGCGCGCCGACGCCGCCCGCGAGGTCGAGGCGATGATCGACCGGGAGTACGACCTACTCTGTGACCAGTACAAGCGCGCCCGCGCCGACGAGGTCATCGCCGCGATGTACGAGTCCGCCGAGCGGATGAAAGAGCGCGAACTCGAAACGGCGCTCTCGCGGCTCGACGAGGACCTCTCGGCGGAGCAACGCGAGGTCGTCGAATCGATGGCCGACGCCCTGGTCAGCCAGCTGCTCGCGCCGCCGACCAAGAGCCTGCGACAGGCCGCCGCCGAGGACGACTGGAGCACGATCAACACCGCGCTCCAGCTGTTCGATCCCGACTTCGAGGACTCGGGGCCGCCGTCGCTGCTGGCCAACGCCGAACGCTCCGATCTGCGGATCGGAACCGCCGACGACGATTAACCGGTTTCTGCGGCCGACCGTCCACGACTCACGCCGTCGAATCCCCGCCTCGAGCGTGGAGTCTCCCTCGACTCGAGTTCGATCCGCCGACGGCGGATTCGCTACGCTACCGTGACCCACATTCTATCGAAACGATTACGGGTTCTACTGCTGAACATCTTCCTGCGGTTGTCGCTCTCGTGCGGTTTACCCGACTATAGACGTCGTGTTCGTGGTGATCATACCGATGACACGTACGTACGAAAGCGGTACGGCGCACGAGTTCAGTGGCACAGTGACGGACGATCGGTACGACGCCGACTCCCGGGTCCGGGAGGTGGTCTCGCATGAGTAGCCCGACGAGATCGCGCCCCCGGCTGGCCGGCGACCGGTTCGTCCCGATCGCGGACTTCTTCGATCGGTTCGGGCTCGCGTTCGTGATGGTCGCCAGCTACTTCGGCTCGGGATCGGTCTTCATCATGAGTTCCGCCGGAGTCCAGTTCGGCTACGCGATGGCGTGGCTGATCGGACTGGCCATCCTCCTGGGCATCATGGCGCAGGACATGAGCGCCAGAGTCGGCATCTTCGGCGACTCGCTCGGGCAGTTCACGCGGCGCAAGCTCGGTCAACGGGGCGCGACGGCGCTGCTGGCGTTCGTCTCGATCGGGTGTCTCCTCTGGGGGCTCGAGCTGACCGCCGCCGTCGGACTCGGCACCTCCATCCTGCTCGAGAGCGTCGGGATTTCGATCGGGTGGATGCCCCTCGCGGTCCTGACGGGGGTCCTGTCGGCGGTCGTCGGCCTGCTGCGCTACGACCTCATCGAGTACCTGATGGCCGGGATGATGATCCTGCTGTTCGTCGGGTTCGCGGTGGTCGCGGTCGCCGGCGATCCGGACCCGATCGCCGTCGCGGCGGGCGCCGTCCCGAACGGGACGTTCCTCGAGCCGGGCGGACTGGCGCTCACCGCCGGGATCCTCGGTACGACGGCGCTCTGGCCTAACTTCTTCCTCGAGTCGCTGTTCGTCGACGAGAAGGGGTGGACCAGCGCCGCCGACCTCCGGGACGTGCGCACCGACCTCGTCATGGGGTACGTGCTCGGCGGACTGGCCTCGCTCGCGATCCTCGTCGCCACCGCGGCGGTGCTCCGGCCCGCCGGTGTCACCGAACTCGAGTCGTTCATCACGCCGGGGCGGGCGCTGACCGACGTCCTCGGCACGTGGGCGATGGTGCTGTTCCTCGGCGGGACGCTCGTGGCCGCGTTCAACAGCATCATCCCGATCCTCTGGTGTCCCGCGTACATCCTCCACGAGGCTCGAGGGAAGGAGATCCGCTCGTCCGATCCGCAGGAAGCGCGGCGATCGTTCCGCGTCGCCTTCGCGGGCCTCTGTCTGCTGAGCGGGCTCTCGCCACTGATCCACGTCGGCCTCGGCCTGAGCGTGATCGATATGATCATCCTGTTCCCCGCCTGGAACGGCGTGTTCGGCCTGCCGATCGCCGCCGTCCTGCTGTTCTGGGCGGTCAACGACAGGGAGACGATGGGCGAGCACGTCAACTCGCGGAAGCAAAACGTCGCGAACGCGGTGCTGGTCGCCCTGTCGGTGATCCTCGCCGCGAGTTCCCTGCAGGACGTCGTCGGCGCGATCCTCGGCGGCGGCATCTGACCAGCGTCGCGGCGGGATCGATTCCCGGTTCGCGGCGGTACCGAGCCCGCTCTCGGGTCGTCGCTGACTTCGGACCGCCGCGAAAGACGCGTTTCTCGACGTCGTTCACGGCCGTTTCTCGTTCTCGGTCCGTCCTCGGACCGCACCGCTCGCAGCGGCGTTCGCGGCTTTCGATCCTCGTTTCAGCACGCTTTTCCCGGACTCGCCGGCTGAACGCAGCGAACCGGCGGAATTACCGGCCGTCGCGACCGGCACAACCATTATTTGAGTGGCCTTCGTTCGGTCGGCCATGGGCGACCTACTGTCCGACGACGAGATCGAGGCGGGACTTCCCGACGACTGGACGCGCGAGGGCGACGAGATCGTTCGCACCTACGAGTTCGACGAGTACCTCCGCGGCGTCAACTTCGCCCAGATGGTCGGCGAGATCGCCGAGTCGCAGTTCCACCACCCGGAGATCGTCATCCGCTACAAGGAAGTCGAGGTGCGGCTCACCTCCCACGAGGAGGGCGGCATCACCGAAGACGACCTCGAGATGGCGGAACTGATCGAATCCGAGCGGAACGCCGAGTAATCGGGCGCTCGGCGTCCGCGAGCCGACGATCGGGACGCCCGCGCACGCTCACGCACCCGCTCGACTCGCGTTCACGTTTCGCGTTCACCCCCACGCACCCATGGACGGCGCATACGTCTTCTCGGTCGACGTTCGCCTCGAGCCCGCTCGGCCGGGGATCCGCCTCGAGCCGAGCAGCGCAGCGACGACCGTCACGGTCTTCCGCGAGGCGCCGGCGCCGGGCACCGAGGGGTGGCTGTTCTTCCGGAATACGCTGTGGCGCGGCGAGGTCGCCGACGAGGAGTACGCGCGCCAGCTCGCCGAGGAGTGGCTCGACCAGCCCGTCGAATCGGTGTCGTTCCGGGAACTGCAGGTCGACGAGGAGTATTTCGACGCGCTGAAGGCCGAAATCGCGGCCGACCTCGAGGCGTTCAACGCCGATTCCGTCTCGGAGGTGCTCTCGAAGTATCTCGGCTCGAGCATTCGCGTGACGGATTCGTCCTGACCGCTCTCGATTTGCCGTTCGTTCCTGTCACTTCTATCACGCTCGTTTACCTCTCGTTCGCCTCTGATCGCCCCCGCTCCCGTTGGCGCTCCCGTTCTCGAGGGGGTCACGACCGGTACGCATTTACTCGCGAATCACGTACTGCTGTGTCCGATGGTCTCCGAGTACGACTTCTGGTTGCTCGATCTCGACGGCACCCTGGTCGACGTCGAGTGGTCCTACACCCGGGACGTGTTCGACCGGGTCGGCGACCGGCTGGGGCGGGAGTTCACCGATCGGGAAGCCGAGATCCTCTGGAACGGCCTGACCGGCTCGCGGAACCGACAGCTCCGGGAGTGGGGCATCGACCCCGAGGCGTTCTGGGAGGTGTTCCACGACGAGGAGGATCCCGAGGTCCGAGCCGAACAGACCTACCTCCACGATGACGCCGCGTTCGTCGGCGACCTCGAGGCGCCGGTCGGCCTCGTCACGCACTGTCAGGAGTTTCTCGCCGAGCCGGTGCTGGACAACGTCGGCATCCGGGACTGGTTCGACGCGCGGCTGTGCTGTACGGAGGAGACGGGCTGGAAGCCCGATCCGGAACCCGTCCGGTCGGTCATGCGCGACCTCGGCGTCGCGCACAACGGGCACCAGGGCGTGCTCGCGGGCGACGGCGCCTGCGACGTCGGCGCGGCCTGGAACGCCGGCCTCGACGCGATCCACGTCGAGCGACTCGGCCACGACCGGCGCGGCCGGTGCGTCCTCGGAGACTACCGCGTGCGGTCGTTCGACGAACTGTTCTGAGCGGTCCTCGCTTCTCGGCTTCTCGACCTCTCGCTTCGGTTACGAACCGTCCACCAGCGACGCCTCTCCGTTCGACTGGAGTTGCTCGTCGACCAGCGTCTCGTAGGCCCGGCGGAACCGCTCGGAGAGCGCCTGGTGGGAGATCCCCAGTTCGTCCGCCAGCTCGGCCATCGAGATGGCGCGCGGAATCTCGAAGTAGCCGTACTCGAGCGCGGCCTCGAGGGCTTCCCGCTGTTGGGGCGTGAGCCGGCTGCTGGCCTCCGCGTGCGTCGCGACGTCGCTCACGTCGGTGAGCCGCCGGAGGTCCGCGTTGACGCCGCGGTCGACGAGCCGATCGTAGGCGTCACAGAGGGTGTTTCGGTCGGCGAACCGGGCGCGGACCTGCCACCAGCCGTTCGAGCCCCGCGCCTCGAGCAGCGAGCCGCCGTCCGCGAGCAGCGCGTCGCACAGTCGTTCGGGTCCCGCCCCCGCGACGAAGTCGACGTCGAACAGGTGGCGGGCCGGCGTCTCGACGAGCAGTTCGTACGTCTCGACCTCGGGATCGGAATCGAACGCCGTCTCGGCGCGCGAGCGGCCGACGCCGGCGACCCAGATACTGGGCGGCGTCTTCGAGACGGCCGACTCGAGTTCGAACGCGGCGTCGGGCGCCTGCTCGAACGCCGTCTCGAGGAGCGTGTCCGCGGCCGGCAGCCGAAGCTCGGCTATGGTAGCCATCGAGCGTCGTACACCGTCGCGGACTAAAAACCGCTGTTGTGCGGCCGCTGACTGTCGGATTCGTTGATCCGTCGTGTCAGCCAGTCGCAATTCGCCCCGCCCGATCACCGGGTCGACACGTCGTCTGCGTCCGCGAGCACCCGCTCGAGGTCGTCGACGCCGCCCTTGTCGATCCGGTCCGGGTTCGCCACGACGCGCACCGACTGCGTGCCGACCGGAACGAAGGCGAGATCGAGCCGCTCGGCCGTCTCGCGCAGCCCGAGGCCGGCGTCGGCGTCGCCGGCGATCACCTTCCGGGCGGGGCTCTCGTGGGCGCGCAGCCCGAGGTCGAAGCCCTCGATGGCGTCGACGATCTCGCGCCGGTCGACGCCGCGATCCTCGGCCAGCTCGGCGACGGCCGCGCCGAGGCTCGTGCGCAGCCCGGAGTCGGTCGTCCGGTTGACGAAGCGAAGGTCGCGGTCGACCAGATCGGCGAGGTCCTCGATCTCCTGCGGGTTGCCGGCGCGCGTGATCAGTCCCCAGTCGCGCTCCCAGCGGCCGAGTTCGACCGCGTCGACCTCGCGGTCGACCGGCCCGGCGACGACGGCGACGTCGGGCACGCCCTCGCGGAGCCGCCGCAGCGCGGGCCGGGAGCCGACCGAGAGGTAGCGCGGGTTCTCGAGGCGGTCTAACAGCCGGTTCAGCGTCGGGTCGTCCTCGCCGACGCCGAGCAGGGTCGGCGCCCGGACGTCCGGCGAGAACAGCTGGACGTCGACGGATTCGCCTGCCTCGAGGTAGTCGGTCTCGGGCGGAACCTCGACGACGCCGTCGGCTTCGGCGAGGCTGGTGGTCGCGCCGGAGCCCTTGTCGACGGGATAGACGAGGGTGTCGCCATCGCCGTCCGTAACGAGGCCGACCGGCATCAGCCGCATTCGGCCCTCGCCGTAGCGCTCCTCGCGGGCCATCCGCCCCGTCACGGTCGCGGCCTTGGGTTCCGGAATGCCGGCCGCCTCGCGGATCGCCGGCGCGACGAAGGTCCGGAAGACCATCATCGCGGAGACGGGGTAGCCCGGGAGGCCGACGTACGCCGAATCCTGCAGGCGGCCCACGAGCATCGGTTTCCCGGGCTTGACGGCGACCCCGTGGAGCAGCAGTTCGCCCTGTTCCTCGATGACCCGGTAGATGACGTCGACGGCGCTCGCGCTGGTCGACCCCGAGGAGAGCACGAGGTCGCATTCCTCGGCGGCCTCACGGAGGATCCGTTCCATCTCGTCTTGCTCATCGCCGGCGTGGGGGTAGAGCACTGCCTCGCCGCCGGCGTCCTCGACCCCCGCGGCGATCGTGTAGCTGTTGACGTCGTAGATCTCCCCGCGGTCGCTGTCGACGTCATCGCCCGGCCGGACGAGTTCGTCGCCCGTCGAGACGATGCCGACCGTCGGGCGGCCGCGGACCGGCACCTCGTCGACGCCAAGCGCCGAGAGCAGGCCGATGTCCCGCGGCGTGATCCGCGTCCCGGGCCCGAGCGCGCGCTCGCCGGCCGCGACGTCAGCGCCGGCGAACATGACGTTGTCGCCGGGTGCGACGGACGTTCGGACCAGCACGTCGTCGCCGTCGGTGTCAGTTCGTTCCACCGGCACCATCGCGTCCGCCCCGTCGGGCATCACCGCCCCCGTCGAGATTTCGGCCGCTTGCCCCTCCTCGAGTTCCACCTCGGGCTCCTCGCCGGCGTGTACCTCGCCGACGAGTTCGAGGCAGGCGGGGTCGGCCTCGTCGGCGCCGAACGTGTCCCGGGCCCGGAGGGCGTAGCCGTCGAGGGTCGCCCGGTCGAATCCGGGCACGTCGAGTTCGGCGTCCAGCCGCGCGACGAGGACGCGCCCGCGGGCGTCCTCGAGGGGGACGCGTTCGACGCCGGCCGTCAGCGACAGCGAGTCGATCGCCTCGCGCGCCTCCGCCGGGGAGGCGAGATCGCGAAACTCCTTGCGGTCCATACCGGCCCTTCGGGGCCGGAGGCTAAAAACGTCGGTCGAACCGCTCGCGGTCGGAGCCGTGCAAATATTCCGGGAGGTGAAGATCTTTGTCGGGGGATCGCGAACGGCCCGGCGTGGCTTTTCGCTGGCGCTGGAGCGACGTGCCGAACCCGTTCCGGTGGCTCCTGCTGGCCGTCGGCTACGCGCTTGCGCGGGCCGGGATCGTCGACGCCGAGCGCGTCGAGCGGACGACCGATCTCGCCTGGCCGCGGATCGTGACCGGGATCGCCCGGATGTCCAAGTCCGCGGCGGACGTCGCGATGGTCGGGATGGCCCTCGGACCGACGGCGATCGGCGGCGTCGGCCTCGCGACGCCCTACTGGGGGATCGGCTTCGCGTTCGGCGGCGGGATCGCCGGCGCGACCATCGGCCTCGTCTCCCAGCGGTACGGCGCCGGCGCCGACGAGGACCTCTCGCGGGCGGTAACGACGAGTGCCCTGATCGTCGCGGCGCTCGCGGTGCCGCTGGCGCTCCTATTCCGCACGATGCCGGAACGACTGATCGCGCTCGTCGGCGACGACCCCGACTCGATCGCCTACGGGACCCGCTACCTCCGGACCGTCGCCGTCGGCCTGCCGTTCGCGGCGCTGAACCTCATCGGCAGCCGGACTCTCGTGGGGGCTGACGACGCCTGGACGCCGATGGTCCTTCGCGCCGGCGGTGCCATCGTCAACGTCGCGATCAACGCGGTCCTGATATTCGCGTTCGGGATGGGCGTCGTCGGCGCGGCGATCGGAACTGCAGTCGCGAACGTGCTCGTGCTCGCAGCCTTTACCGTCGGGCTCACTACCGGTCGACTACCGCTGATCGGCGAGTTCCCGGTGACGGTCGACCTCGCGGCGCCTCGCGCGACGCTCGAGGAGGTCGGGAACGTCCTCAGCATCGGGACGCCGCTGGCGTTCACGAACATCGCCCGGCGGGCCGCCCAGTTTCCCATGCTCGCGCTCGTGGCGCTGTTCGGGCCGAACGTACTGGCCGCGTACATCGTCGCCCGGCGCGTCCGCGGGCTGATGAACACGCCCGGCTGGGGGTTCTCGCTGGCCTCCTCGAGCCTGGTCGGCCAGGAACTGGGCACCGGCGACGAGGTCGACGCCGACACCTACGGCCGCGAGGTGCTCTGGTTCGGTACCGCCGTCTACGTCGTTACCGGCGCGTTCGTGCTGGTCTTCGCCGAGCAGGTCGGCCGCATCTTCGTGGACGATCCGTCGATCCTGCCCACTGTGACGTCGTTCATCGCCGTCGCCTGCGTCAGCGTCGTCTTCCTCGGGATCAGCAGCGGTGCGACCGGCCCGCTGCGGGCCAGCGGCGACACGAGCTGGCCCTTCTACGGGCAGGTGCTCGGCCGCTACGTCTTCGCGATTCCCGTCACCGCGCTCGGCGTCTACGCCGTGCCGCTGCCGTACCTCGAGGCCGTGACGCCGCTGGGGATCGGGACCCTCTACGCCGCGTTGATCCTCGAGACGCTCGTGCCCGCCGCCGTCACCTACTACCGGTTCGAGGCGGGCCACTGGAAGGCGATCAGCCGGACCTACCGTCCCGAGTCGTCGCCGGGCGACTAGCCCGTCCCCCGTCGGCCGCAGTTTATAAATGAACGACGATGAGTGATTTTTTAGGACCGAGCGTCGAACCGCATGGTATGGCTACCCATGGCTTTCAGGACGGGGGGACAGCGGGCGCGTCGCTACCCGAGGCGGTGCCGTTCGATCTGCCGCATCTGACTCGGCTGAGCTGGGAACTCGGCTCGCGGGTCGTCGACGACGAGGAGGCGACGCTCCACAGCGAGTGGGAGCCGGCGGGTAGCATGTGGCGGCTGTCGATCTTTCGGGTGACGAGCAACACCGTCGTCATCCGCGTCCGAACGCCCGTCGGGCGGGAGCAATTCTACGGCGCCGCGCAGTTGGATCTCGAGTCGGCGCTGCCGGCCCTCGAGTCGGACTCGCAGTGGCGGCGACTCGAGTAGCGGCGCCGCTCGGCGTCACGAGGCGTCGACGGTCCGCTCGAACTCCCGGATCGTCGCGTCGCTGCCGGCGACGATGACGTCGTCGTCGGCGTCGACGGTCGCGTGTTCGTCGGTCCGTATCGTTCCGTCGCGCACGATGCCGACGACCGTCCAGCCCCGTTCGGTGTCCCGCCGGAAGTCGAGCAGCGAGTCGCCGACGAACGGCGCGGCGTCGGTGCGGACGATCCGAATCTGGCTCGTCGGATCGACGACGCGCTCGCCGTGGACCTCCGCCGCGACCAGCCGCGCCGACGTCTGCTGGACGGAGAGCACGTAATCGGCCCCCGCTTTGAACGCCGGCGTCACCTTTCCGGTCTCGGTCACGCGAGCGAGTATCTCCACGTCGTCCGAGAGCGACCGCGCCGTCGCGATCGTCAACAGCGCGCTCGCGTCGTCGTCGACGGTCACGATCAACGCGCTCGCCTCGCCGAGGTCGGCCGCCCGGAGCGTTCCCGGTTCAGTGATATCGCCGACGATATCGGGCTCGAAGACCGCGTTCGCGGTCCAGTCGACGGTCGTCACCGAAACGTCGTCGGGGAGCGCGTCGACGGCGGCCGCGCCGCCTTCGCCGGCGCCAGCGACGAGGATCCGTTCGTGTCTCGCCGGGGACGACGGCCGGACGCCGGCTACCTCGCTCGAGACGTCGTCGATCACTCCAGCGGGTCCGGCGACGACCAACACGGTGTTGGGCGTCAGTCGAGTGTCGCTCGACGGCGACAGGCGGAGCACGCCGTCGAACCAGCCGCCGACTAGGGTGAGTTCCGGGTGGTCCGCGACCGGTGACTCTCCGAGGCGAACGCCGTGCAGCGGACTCTCGCGCCGAACGAGGATCTCTCGAACCGTGATCGACTCCTCGTCGTCGGTGTTCTCGAGCGCGACCGGCGTGGTCGCCTTCTCGGCGAGCCGGCGCCCGATGAGCGCGTGCGGCGCGACGGCTCTGTCGACGCCGATCTCGGTCAGCGCCGCGTCGTGGCGCGTCGACTCCGTGAAGCTGATCGTCCGCAGATCCGGGTTGGCCTCCAGCGCCGTTAGCAGGATGCTCGCCGTCCGTTCCTCGGCGTCGGTGATCAGCAGGGACGCGTCCCGGATCATCGCCCGCTCGAGGTCCGCCAGGTCTTCGGGGTCGCCGTGGATCGCCTGATAGCCGTCGTCGGAGAGCCGCTTCGCCTCCTCCTCGTCGGACTCGATGAGGACGTAGTCGGTGTCGAGCTCCTCGAGTTCCTCGAGCAGGACGTCGGTGTCGCGGCGGTACTCCGCGACGACGACGTGGTCGTCCTTGGCCGTCAGCCGGTCGTCCAGGTGCAGCGGCGTGCGCTCGAACAGCGGGATGACCAGCACCCGGAGGGCGACGAACCCGATCAGGACGCCGGTCACCTGAATCCAGATCATCAGCAGGTTCATCGCCGGCGTCGTCCACGGCGCGTCCGCGCCGAATCCGGTCGTCGTCATCGTCTCGGTGACCGTCTGCACCGACCGGAAGATCGACTGTGGCCGGTTCTCGAGCCGGGCCATGCCGAGGTTGTACACCACCGCGTAGAAGACCACGACCGAGACGACGCCGACGGCGTAGAGGAGCACCAGCCGGTGCCGGCGCGTCAGGTCCGACGGGTGCAGTCCCTCGAGTTCGAGGTCGCGCATGCGGCCGTCCGTCGTACTACCGGGCCGGTCCCTCTAAGTGCTCGGTCGGAATTCCCAACCCCACACTCGCGGACGCGGCGTCGTGCCGGCCGCCACGACCCGCCCCGAATGCGCCGACCGAACAGTGATACCCGCCCCGTTCGTAGCCCGGCCATGGCCGAGCTCGGAACGACCGCACTGCGGTTCATCCAGCTGTACGGCCCGCTCGCCCTGCTGCTGTTCACCTTCCTCGAGACGTCGATGCTGTTCCCCCTGTTCCCGAGCGAGGTCGTCGTACCGGCCGCGGCCGCGCTGTTGATCGCCGATCCGCTCTCCTTTCTCGTCTTCGTCGGGGCGGCGACCGCCGGCGGGACGGTCGGCGCCTTCGTCCCGTTCTACGCGTTTCGCGGCCCCGGCTCGAGCGGCCTCGAGCGGTTCCGGGAGTGGATCAACGTCTCGAAGGACGCGACCGAGCGCGGACGGCGGTGGTTCCGCCGCTGGGGGACGTCGTCGGTCTTCTGGGGACGATTTCTCCCGGCGCTGCGGTCGGTCGTCTCGATCCCCGCGGGACTCGCGGGCATGGGGACGATCCGCTTCGGCGCCTACACGGCGGTCGGCACCGCGCTGTTCTACGCGGCCGTCGGGGCGGTCGTCTACTACGGACGGCAGCGATCGCTGTTCGCGGCCGCGGCCGCCGTCGCCACCGACCGGCCGGCGCTCACCGCGGCGGTCGCGGTCGGCGCTCTCGCCGTCGGCGCCGTGATATTCGGGGAGTATAGACGGCGCGAACGCGGCTCTCAGGGATAGCCTATTCCCATCCCGACGTTACGGGTTGACTTCCCAGTCCTCGACGGCGACCGTCTCGCCCTCCGGGATCCCCTCGCGGCCGTCGTCGACGACCACCCAGCCGTCGGCCAGCGCGACGCTCGAGAGCACGCCCGAACCGCTGGCCCGCGTCGGCGTCGCCGCGAACCGCGGTTCGCCCTCGTCGATCTCGTCGGGGTCGCGCTCCTCGAGTTGCACCCGCGCGAACGTCCGGGTTCCAGGTTCGCTCGGAATCTTACGCTCGAGGACCGCCTGCGTCGTCGGGTGGGGATCGGGCTCGGTGCCCTCGAGCCAGCGCAGCGTCGGCCGGAGGAACTGGACGGCGTTGACGATGCAGGCGACGGGGTAGCCCGGCAGCGCGAGCACCGGCGTCTCCTCGACGATGCCGAGACAGACCGGGTGGCCGGGTTTGAGCCCGACGCCGTGGACGAGCACCTCGCCCAGGTCGTCGATCACCTCCGGCAGCAGGTCGCGTTCGCCGACCGAGGAGCCGCCGGTCGTGACGACGACGTCCTTCGTCAGGTCGCGCTGGATGGCCACCCGCAGCGAGTCGGGATCGTCGGTAACGACGTCCCGATAGGTCGCCCGCGCGCCCCACCGCTCGGCCAGTCTCGAGACGGTCAGCCCGTTCGTCTCGACGACCTCGCCGGGGCCGGGATCGCCCTCGACGAGTTCCTCGCCGGTCGGGATCACGCCCACCGTCGGCCGCTCGGCGACCGCGACGCGGTCGTACCCGGCCGACCGAATGAGGCCGAGATCCGACGGGCGGAGCCGGTGGCCCGCCTCGTAGAGGCGCTGGCCCTCCGCGACGTCCTCGCCGATCGGCGCGACGTTCTCGCCCTCCGCGACGGCGTCGCCGACCTCGAGTTCGCCGGCCGACTCGAGTTCTTCGACCTCCTCGATCATCACGACGGCGTCGGCGCCCTCGGGCAGCGCGCTGCCGGTGTGGACGCGCGCGGCGGCGCCGGGCTCGACCGACGCGTCGGCGCCGATTCCCTCGGCGATACGCAACACCTCGGGCGAGCGGTCGCTCGCGCCGAACGTGTCCGCGGCCCGGACGGCGTAGCCGTCCATCGCCGCCCGCCGGTAGTGGGGGACGTTCCGCGCGGACTCGAGGGGCGCGGCGAGGGTGCGCCCGTCCGCGCGCTCGACGTCGACGGTCTCCGTGCCGGTCGCACACGGCTGGTCGTCGTCTGCGGGCCGACGCTCCGCGATCGCTTCCCTGAGAATCCGGCGCGCCTCGTCGACCGGCGTCCGTACCTTGAACCCGGCCTCGGTGCGCTCGCTGTCGGCTCCCTTCATACTCTGAACCGGGGTGTCGGAGGGCAAAAGCGTAGGGGGGACTCCGCCGTCGCCATCGCGGCGTGACCGATTGGGACGTGCTATCGCACCACTGCGGTACCGCGGCCTTTTTCGTATCGGCGTTCGAACCAGTAAGCATGTCAGCGCTCCGCGACGCGTTGCGGGATCTCTCCGACGACGTCTTCTTCGATCTGCTCGAGAGCGACGACCGGTACCTGCTGGTCCTCGACGTGCCGGGCGTCACCGCCGACTCGATCGACGTCGCGATCGAGGGGGGCCGCCTCTCCATCGACGCCCAGCGGCGGAAGGACCTCCCGGACGACTACCGCTATCTCGAGGAGAACCGATCGCTCTTCTTCGACGTCGAACTGCCGCTTCCCGACGACGCGGTCGAAGCGGACCTCGACGCCGCCGTCGACCGGGGCGTGCTCGAACTCTCGATTCCGAAGCGGACCGGGGACGGCGAGACGACGATCGACGTCGTGGAGGGGACGATCCGCGACGGCGAGGACGAGAGCGAGAGCGAAGACGAGGACGAGGACGCTGAGAACGCAGGCGCCGACCCCGACGCAGACCCTGAACCCGAATCCGACCCCGAACCGAGGTGACCGAGACTGGTATCGCTTCGCGCGTACCGGCGGTTCGTCGTCGTCGCCTGGCAGTTCCTCCCGCTGTTGCTCGCGTACGCCCGCGATCGCCACCGCTTCATCCTGTTCGGTTCCGGCCGGCGGGTCGACCCCGAGACCCACCGCGAGCGCGCGGAGGTGCTGCTCGAGTCGCTGCTGACCCTCGGGCCGACGTTCATCAAACTCGGCCAACTGCTGTCGACCCGGCCGGACATCCTGCCCCCCGAGTACATCGACGTCCTCTCGGCCCTGCAAGACGAGGTGCCGCCGGCCGAGTGGAGCGAAGCGAAGCGGGTCCTCGAGGCGGAACTCGGCCCCGTCGAGGACCGGTTCCTCGAGTTCGACACCGACCCGATCAGCGGCGCCAGCCTCGGGCAGGTCTACCGGGCGCGGATCGATCCCGACGCCGCGGAGTGGGACGGGAGCGACGGCGGGCCGGCGACCGTGCCGGACGGCGGCGACGGCCAGCCGGGACAGGAGGTCGCGGTGAAGATCCGCCGCCCCGACATCGAACCCCTCGTCGAGGCCGACCTACGGGTGATCCGCTGGTCGCTGCCGCTCGTGATGTTCTTCGTCGACGAGTCGCGGTCGTTCTCGCTCGAGAACCTCGCCGACGAGTTCTCGCGGACGATCCGCGAGGAGATGAACTACGAGCGCGAGGCGGAGATGCTGACCGAGATCCGCTCGAACTTCGCCGGCGACGACCGCTTTCGCATCCCCGCGGTCGCCGAGAGCCACTCCGGCCCGCGCGTGCTCACGATGGAGTACATCGAGGGGACGAAGATCAACGACCTCGAGGAACTCGAGCGCCGGGGGATCGACCGGACGCGGGTCGCGGAGAATCTGGAGCGGGCGTACCTGCAGATGATCATGGACGACGGCGTCTTCCACGCCGATCCCCACCCCGGAAACCTGGCGGTGACCGACGAGGAACAGATCGTCTTCTACGACTTCGGCATGTCGGGCCGGGTCGACCCGTTCATCCAGGAGAAGATCATCGAGTTCTACGTCGCCGTCGCCAACCGGGACATCGACGGCATCCTCGACGCCCTGATCGAGATGGGGACGCTCTCCCCCGACGCCGATCGGGGCGTGATGGCCGAGGTGATGGAACTGGCCATTCAGGACGCCCGCGGCGAGACGCTCGACCAGTACCGCGTCCGCGGCATCGTCGGCCAGATCGAGGACTCGATCTACGAGTTCCCCTTCCGGCTGCCCAAGAACCTCGCGCTGGTGTTGCGGGTCGCGACCGTCGTCGAGGGGGTCTGTGTCACGCTCGACCAGGAGTTCGACTTCATCTCGACCGCCACGGACTACCTCACCGAGGAGGGCTACCGCGAGGAGTCGATCCGGCGCTACGTCCGCGAGTCCGCCGAGCAGATCCGCCAGTCGGGCGAGTCGTTGACCCGACTGGCCCCCAAAGCCGAGAAGACGCTCGATCGACTCGACCGGGACGACCTCTACGTCCGCATCGGCGTCGAGGACTCCGACGACGTCTTCGCCAAGTTCGCGAAGCGGCTGATCTACGGCATGCTGCTGACGATGTCGCTGTTCTCGATGGGCGTCCTCTACGCCCTCGAGGCGCCCAGGGCGTCGGTCGTGGCGGCCGTCTTCTCGGTCGTCGTCATCGTCCAACTCTACCGGTCCTTCCGCAAACCCAGATCGACCCGCGCGCGTCCGCAGTTCACGCGGCAGAACCTGCGACAGCGACGCCAGCAGCGCGAGGAGTGACCGCTGGTCGCCTGCCCCGTGGTTTCGCTCCGGTGCTCGCCGCTGCAATGGTCTTGTTTAAATTCTCGACGAGACAGGCTTTAAGTACTGTATATGCCATCGAAGTGTATGAATCGGCGTCGTTTTCTCGCCATTGCTGCGACCGGATCTTTGGCAGGTTGTACAGAACTGTACGGAAGCGAGGAGAATGGCCGCCTCGATCTCACCGTCCAAAACGAGCGTCCCGAACCGGTGACCGTTCAAGTGGTAGTTGCCGGTGAGGACGGAACGACCTACGAGGAGGAGTCGGATCGACTCGAAAACAGCGTCAGTCGTGCCTTCGAAGTCATCGTCGGGAGAGATGGACGACACGAAGTAACTGTTTCTGGCGACGATTTCCGCGGGGAACTCGCCTGGAATGCCGGAACGTGCAGGCTCTTCGACGGGAGTGTCCGCGTGACAGACGAAGCTGTTGCGGTCGCTGGCGAGTGTGTCGATCAACGGTAACGCTTTCGTAGGTCCAATCCGTGGCAGCGTTCAGTCATCGTGTTGCGTTCACGCTTTGTATTCAGCACGCAATCCCTGTCAAATCTTGACTGATTCAACAGAGTTGCTGCAACCTACTTTTCCCTGGCATCCGATGTGGACGTATGGAGTACGATCAAATCGCGGACCTCTCCCTCGAGATCGACGCCGTCGAAACGAAGCGCCTCGAGCGCGAGACCTCGAGCGACTTCACCCGCGTCACGACCGAATTCACACTTTCCGGTCCCAGTCTCGACGACGGTGGAACGACCGTCGGCCGCGGCGAAGACGTCACCTACGAGACCGCCGACCACGACCGGCTGGCCGAGGCCGGGCTGCCCGACCTCGCCGGCGAATACACAATCGCATCGTTCTCGGAGCGTCTCGCCGACCTCGACCTCTTTCCCGGCGGTGCGCCCGACCGCGAGGTCTTCCGGAACTACCGGCGCTGGGGCCTCGAGAGCGCGGCGCTGGACCTCGCACTCCGCCAGAACGGGATCGACCTCGCGAGCGCGTTCGACCGCTCGCTCGAGCCGGTCCGGTTCGTCGCGAGCACCCGGTTGGGCGATCCGCCGACCGTCGACCGCCTCGAGCGACTGCGCGCGGCGAACCCCGACCTCGAGTTCAAGCTGGATCCGACGCCGGAGTGGGACGCGGCGCTCGTCGAGGACATCGTCGACGCCGTCGGTCGGGACGCCGTCCGGATCCTCGATCTGAAGGGCCACTACGAGGGGACCGAGGTCGACACCCCGCCGGAGCCGGCACTGTACGAACTCGTCCTCGAGGCGTTCCCCGAGGCGGTGATCGAGGATCCAGCCCTGACCGACGAGACGCGGCATCTGTTCGAGGATTCCGCCGTCCGCGAACGAGTCTCCTGGGACGCGCCGATCCACGGCCTCGCGGATGTCGAGGCGCTACCGTGGGAACCGGAGTGGCTAAACGTCAAACCGTCCCGGTTCGGCTCGCTCGAATCGCTCCTCGAGACGATCGCCTACTGCCGGGAGCGCGATATCGCGATGTACGGCGGCGGCCAGTTCGAACTCGGGGTCGGTCGCGGACAGCTTCAGCTGCTGGCCGCGCTGTACTACCCGGACTCGCCGAACGACGTCGCGCCGGGCGCGTACAATGACCCCGACGTCGCCGACGGACTGCCAGGGAGTCCGCTCGAGCCGCCGGCCGACGCGGACGGGTTCCGGTGGTAGCGGTCGATCCGAGCACCTCCGGTGAGAGCGGTCACACCGTGTCCTGGATTCGTTCTCGAACGCGAAACGCGGCGGGAATACTGATAGTCCCGCGCTCGAAATTCGCGCTCGATCCGGATGAACGGAGTGACGATCCTCGTCACGGCGCTGGTGGTCTTTCACGTCGTCGTCATCGCCGTGGCCGCGATCGTGACCGAACGCCGAAAGCGGACGTTCCGACACCGGTTTCACGTGCCGATTCGGCCGATCGGCGCAGCGTGGCTGGCGGCGTTTTTCGGCTGCGTGCTACTGGCGCTCGTCGGCGACCCGCCGTTCGATCCGTCGTGGAGTCGCGGCGAGCTGCGAGCCGCCTGGGGATGGGGACTGTTGCTCGTCGGCGGAATCACCGTCGGTTTCGCGGCGATCGTCGCCGGACTGTACGTCTGCCGGCGCATCCTGCGACTTCGTACCGGAGGGATCGAACCGCCCGGCGACGTCGTCGTAACCGGACGTGCGCTCCCGGCCGACGGGACCGAGCCGGAACCCAGTCCCGTCTTCGAACGACCGGCCGTCTGCTGGACGTGGCTGCTCGAGGCGAAGGACCGATTCGGGGTCGACAGCGATTGGACGCATGAGCGGGCAGGGTCGGGCGGTGTCCCGCTCCGCGTCGAGTCCGACGCCGCCGACGTCGCCGTGACGGTCGATCCCGCCGATGCACGCGTCACCGTTCCGCGCTCGGATTCGACCGTTCGGTCGCCGGACGCGCCGGCGCCCGGCCGACTCGACCGAGTGGCGGATACCGACATCGGCGGCTCCGAACACCGGTACAGCGAGGGGACGGTCGCACCGGGAGGAACCGTCACGGTCGTCGGCGAGGCCGACGCCGACGGCCGCATCGTCGACGACGCCCGCGAGCCGTGGCTCGTCGGCGGCGACCGATCGACGGTCCGTCGCCGGCTCCGGCGCCGCGTGGCCGCCTCCGTCGCTGGCGGTGCGGTCTGTCTCGGAATCTCGCTGCGTCTGTACTTGTCGTGGCTGCACCTGTATTGAGTCGGCGCGCCGCGTCGAAGTCCACCTCGGGCCGACCGCAGTGCCCGCTCGAGACGAGCGACGCGAAAACGGAGCGGCCTGTTAACGGACCGCTTACGGCCGGAGCGTATTCCAAACGGTTTATGGCCGTCGGTTGATTACGCCGGGACATGGCGAAACAGCAGACCGAAGTTCGCGACCTCCAGGAAGGCAGCTACGTGATGATCGAGGACACGCCGTGTAAGATCAACTCCTACTCCACGGCCAAGCCCGGCAAACACGGCAGCGCCAAGGCCCGCATCGAGGCCGAAGGCGTCTTCGACGGGAAGAAGCGCTCGCTCTCCCAGCCCGTCGACGCGAAGATCTGGGTCCCGATCATCGAGCGCAAACAGGGCCAGGTCGTCTCCGTCGACGGCGACGACATGCAGGTCATGGACCTCGAGACCTACGAGACGATCACGATGCGCGTCCCCGACGACGCCGACGTCTCCCCCGACGAGAACATCGAGTACCTCGAGATGGAAGACCAGCGGAAGATCGTCTGATGTTCCCCGGGGCGGCTGACGAACGCGAGGGGACCGATACGCGAGGCCGCGAGGCTGACCGTGGAGGCGCGAACTTCGTGGTCGTCGGTGCGCCCCTGGACGCCACGACGACCTTTCAACCCGGGACCCGATTCGGGCCCCGCCGGATCCGTTCTTTTGCCGAACCGTTCGACGACTACGACCACCGGACGGACCAGCACTTCTCCGAGCTCGGCGTCGTCGACCACGGCGATGTCCGCGCGTGGGACGACCTCGAGGAGTACCTCGAGTACCTGACGAGCACGCTGCGCGAGGCCGTCTGGAACGACGCCGTGCCGCTCCTTTTGGGCGGCGAACACACCGTCTCGCTGGCCGGCGCCCGCGCCGTCGAGCCCGAGGTGTTCGTCTGTCTGGACGCCCACCTCGACCTCTACGACGCCTACGACGGCAACCCGCTGTCCCACGCCGCCGTCACTCGACGGATCCTCGAGGACGTCGCGTCCGTCGACGAGGCGATCGTTTTGGGCGCGCGAACCGGCAGCGAGGCCGAGTGGGACCGGGCCGACGCGGACGACGTGACCGTCGTCCCGCCCGAGGAGGTCGGCGCGTTCGCGCGCGAGGACCTCGCGGATCGCGTCGCCGACCGCGAGGCCTACCTGAGCGTCGACATCGACGCCGCCGATCCCGGCTACGCGCCCGGTACGGGGACCACCGAGCCGTTCGGTCTCGAGCCGCGCGAGCTGCGCGATGTCGTCCGCACCGTCGCCCCGCACGCCGACGGCTTCGACGTCGTGGAAGTCAACGACCGCGACGACGGTCAGGCCGCGTCCCTGGCCGGCAAGCTGGTTCGGGAGTTCGTCTTTTCCAACGCCGCCGAGCGGCTGTGAGCCGCCGCGGCTGAGAGTTCGGAGCCGCGCTGGTGTCCGCCGGTCTCGATTCGACACGTCGCTCTCGAGTCCACCGTAGCGTCTAGTCGGGATGTCCGCCGCGAATCTGCCAGCGGCAAACCAGTCGACAGCGACTACAGTGTCGGATCGCGGACTGTCACGTACTGTGATTTCCCCTACTAGTTAGGGACAACAATTGGGCACGCAGTCGCCAAACTGCGAGCAATGACAGCGTCGCAACCATCCGAATTCGACCTCGAGACCGCCTACGCGCTGCTGGCACACCCCCACCGCCGGCACCTGCTTCGGTCCGTAGCACCGGACGAGCAGCGCTCCGTCGCCGACCTCGTCGAGGAGATCGTCGCCCGAGAGCGCTCCGGCCCGGTCGAGGCGATCGATCACTCCGTCCGCCGCCGGATCAGAATCGAACTCGTCCACAACCACCTGCCGCGGCTCGATCATCACGGCGTCGTCGACTACGACCGCGAATCGAAGGACGTCACGCTGACGGCGCCGATCGATCCGGGCGAGGTCGACGGCGACGAGGACAGCGACACTGGCAGGATCGACGAGATCGGCGTGACCGGCGAACTCGACGAATCCGACGCAGCCGCGGCGATCCTCGAGCGGATGATCGACGCCTGATCGCCCGGACGACCGACCCCGCCGCGCTCAGAACGGCGACGACAGGTACTCCTTGGGGATCGCGTTTCGGACCGTCACCAGCGGATCGACCACCTGGCTGATCTCGAGACCACCCGTCAGGCTCGAGAACAGGTACGCGTCAGTGTCGTCGAAGCCGTGCTCCGCCGCAAGCAGGTCGACCGCGTCCCGATTCGCGAGTCGGCAGGCTTCCTCGAGCGTCTCGGCGCTGGCGATCGGCTTCCAGGCGTCGGCGGTTTCGACGAGCGGGCGCTCCAGATCGACTGTGGCCTCGTCGCCGTCGATCACGTCGACCGTGACGTCGATCTCCGTGGCGACCTCGGCGCCCGTCCCGCACATCTCGCCGTCGGCCATGGCCGCCTTGCAGTCGCCCATCGCGAGCATCGCGCCCTCCTGAAAGACGGGGAAGTAGACGGTGTTGCCGCCCGTCACGTCCGTCGTGTCCAGGTTCCCGCCGTGGTCGTGAGGGACGAGGGTCGTGTACGACTCCGTTGCGGGCGCGACGCCGATCGTTCCGATGACGGGTTCGACCGGGACCTCGAGGTCGTCGAAGGCGATCGTCGGTTCCCTGCCGCCTTCGCCGTCCTCGCCCGCCTCCGAGACCGGCGTGATCCGCGTCCGCGGCGCCTCGATGTCCTCGTCGCCGTCGAGCAGCCCGAACCCGTCGATGGTGACGACGCGGCCCCGGTCCTCGGCGAGCCGAACGTCCTCGATCTCGACGCGCAGGACGTCGCCCGGCTCGGCGCCCTCGACGCCGATCGGCCCCGTCGCGGCGTTGACCTCCTCGGGGACCGCCTCGATCACGTCGGACTCGGTCTGGATCGCCCCGTCGAGGCTGTCCCGCGTCTCGATCGTCAGTTCCGCGCCCGGTTCGACGGTCTCGACCGCCTCGAGATCGGGCGCGAACTCGTATATCGCTCCGTCCTCGTGGGAAACCCTGCGACGCGACATGCTCGAGCGTACGGCCGGACGCGTGGTAAATCGAATCCTCCCCCTATGCGATTGCCGCGGAACACCGCCGTCGCGACGAGTCGTCGCTATCGCGGTCGATCCCGTCGGAACCGCAACCGCAAGCATACAAGCCCCGGGCCGCCTATCCACGGCCGACCATGACCATGGACCTCTCGGAATTCACTGCACGGCTCGACGAGGAGTTGCGCCACGACGACTACGCCGACCTCGACGCCAGCGCGAACGGCCTGCAGGTCGGCCCCGACGAGGCCGACCTCGAGCACGTCGCATTCGCCGTCGACGGCGTCGAGGAGACCTTCGAGCAGGCGATCGACGCGGGCGCGGACGCGCTGGTCGTCCACCACGGCATCTCCTGGGGCGGCTTCGACCGCGTCACCGGTCGCACCTACGACCGGATCGCGCCGCTGATCGAGCACGACTGCGCGCTGTACGTCTCGCACCTTCCGCTGGACGGCCACCAGGAACTGGGCAATGCCGCCGGCGTCGCGGACGTGCTCGCGCTCGAGGATCGCGAGCCGTTCGGCGAACTCGGGCCCGAGTACATCGGCCAGCGCGGCACCGCGAGCGAGCCCTACACGGCCGACGACCTCCGCGAGCGCCTCGAGAGCGAACTCGTGACGGGCGATCACTCCGTGCGGGTGCTCGACTTCGGCCCCGACGAACTCGAGGACGTCGCGATCGTCACCGGCAGCGGCACCGACTGGCTCGACGAGGCCGTCGAGAGCGGCGCGGACGCGCTGGTCACGGGCGAGGGGAAACAGAAGGTCTACCACGAGGCGCAGGAGGCCGGCATCACCGTCGCGCTGGCGGGCCACTACGCGACCGAGACGTTCGGCGTCCGGTCGCTGCAGGAACTGGTCGAGAACTGGGGCCTCGAGACGAGTTACCTCGAGGTGCCGACGGGGCTGTAAGCCGGTCCTGACGCGCGTAGGGGCCGGATTGCGTCGTGCGCTCGGTCGAACGGTCCGGTTTACGCGCTCGGTTTCGGGGCGTTCGGTTACCGGTCGACGACGGTTCCGGCCGTCGCCGTCTCCCGCTATCGGCTCGTTTCCGCTCGTACGGCCCGACTTCTCGAGGTGCGATCGATGGAAGGCGGTTCGTAGCGTCCGCTAGTGGCCGGTTTCACGGCCGCTCGAGCGCGCCCTCGAACTGTTTCGATTCGTGACTTTCGGAGCGAACTGACGGTACGCTCGGTAGTAGTGTCGTGTCGTTCGGTAGTTCACTGATTACAAACCGTCCGTCTCTCGGAGTAGTCGTCACTCACCGGGCCGGCGAGGACGCCGGCGACCGGGAGCGAACCTATGACCGACGAACGCACCATCTCCAGACGGGACAGTCTCAGGGGTATCGCGACGACCGGCGCGCTCATCGGCGGCGCCGGCCTCGGCATCGGAACGGTTAGCGCCGGCGAAAACGGCGGTAACGGCAGCAACGGTAGCGGCGGCGACGGCGGCGACATGCCGCTCTACGAACGCACCGCCTTCCAGGGATGCCACTCCGTGTTCGTGCTCTTCGAGAGCGCGGACGAGCTGCCGACGAGCCTCTGGATCCGGACTTACAATGCGGAGCGGGACCGAGCCGAGAACGTCGTGCGGCCGGTTCTGCCCTCCAACGTGTACGTGTACCCCTCGCGGTTCGGCGAGTACTACGTCGCCGAGTTCAACGCCTTCCAGTTCTACGACCGCACGGCCGGCAGCGGCGACAAGGTCCTCTCGGTCACCTACGACGGCGAGACGACCACCAATCCGAACTGCGGCGAGCAGTCGGGCGACGACGGCGGCGAGGACGACGAGAAGAACCACGACAAGAAGCACGCGAAGAAGAAAGGCGGGCACGCCAAGCGGAAAAAGAAGAAAGAGAAGGGCCACGACGACGGCGACAACGGTGGTAGCGGCGACGACGGCGCTGGTGACGACGACCAGGGGACGATCGACCTCGGCGCAATCGACCTCGAGGCCGTCTGCGTCGACGACGAAACCGGCATGGCCCGGTTCCGCGTCGAGAACGAAAACGACGCCGCGATCAGCGTCCGGTACAACGTCTACGGCGCCGACCGCGGCGGCTCCGTCGGCGTCCAGCCCAACAGCGCGACCTACTTCGATGTCCACGGGACCACGTCGGACGGCATGGTGACCCTCGACCTGCTCTACGAGGACATCGTGCTCGACACGCAGGCGGCCAACACCGAGGAGCAGTGCATCCCGCGCGACGACCTCAACCTGTTCCTCGACAGCGTCGATCCTGAGAACGACGAGGCGACGTTCTACGTGATGAACTACGACGAACCCGCCCGCAGCGTCGTCGTGCGCTTCCCCGGCACGGACGTCCAGGAGATCATCACCGTCCCCGCCAACGGCTCGCGGTACTTCACGGTCTCGGCCCCCGACGGCGACGTGACGGCCGCGATCTTCTACGAGGGCGTGGAGATCGACTACGAGCCGAGCGGCGACTGACGCTCCGTCCTCGTCCGGATCGGACAGTATTTCGGATGCGATCGGCTCTTTTTGACCGCTGCTCGAGACCAATAGGTGTCCGTCTCGAGTCCTCGAGTTTTCGAACCCTCGAGTAGTCACACGCGGATCCTCGAGTCGAATCGCGCGGCGCGAACCGCGGCGTTCAAACCGCTGGCTCGCGGACGCGTTGACATGAGCGACGAGCACGATTCCGGGACCGACGGCGACGCGTCCGGCGAGGCCGGCGCGGACGGCGACGACCGCGACCACCACGGCCACCGCGAGCCCGACCGCGAGACCTTCTCGCACGATCCCGTCGGCCACGCCGAGGCCCGCGCGGGGATGACCGTCGGCGAACTCGCCGACGAGTACGGCAACGCGGGCGTCGGCGCCGCGAACCTCCACGAGGCGGTCGACGTCACTGAGGCGATGTTCGACGACGACGTGACCGTCTTCTTCGGCCTCGCGGGCGCGATGGTTCCCGCGGGGATGCGCCGGATCGTCGCCGACCTGATACGAGACGGCTACATCGACGTGCTGGTCACGACCGGCGCGAACCTCACCCACGACACCATCGAGGCCATCGGCGGCAAGCACCACCACGGTGAGGTCCACGCCGAGGGCAAGACCGAGCGCGAACACGACGAGACCCTTCGCGACGAGGAAGTCGATCGCATCTACAACGTCTACCTCCCCCAGGAGTACTTCGCGACCTTCGAATCGCACCTCCGCGAGGAGGTCTTTCCGGTGCTCGAGGAGGAGGGCGTCGTCTCCATCCAGCGGCTCACCGAGGAACTGGGCCGCGCGAACGCCGAGGTCAACGAGCGCGACGACGTCGAGGAGGAAGCCGGCATCGCCGCGGCGGCCTACGAGAACGACGTGCCGATCTACTGTCCCGCCGTTCAGGACTCCGTGCTCGGCCTCCAGGCGTGGATGTACTCCCAAACGTCGGACTTCTCGCTGGACGCGCTGGCCGACATGACGCCGCTGACCGACATCGCGTTCGATGCCGACGAGGCCGGCGCCTTCGTCGTCGGCGGCGGCGTTCCGAAGAACTTCACGCTGCAGACGATGCTGGTCACGCCCGACGCCTACGACTACGCCGTCCAACTCACGATGGACCCCAAGCAGACCGGCGGGCTCTCCGGCGCGACGCTGGACGAAGCCCGCTCGTGGGGCAAACTCGAGAAGGACGCCGACAACGTCTCGGTGTACGCCGACGCGACGATCACGCTCCCGCTGGTGGTGGCCGCGGCGCGGGAACGGCTCGAGGAATAGCGGAGTAGCGTTTCTCACCTGCTCGGCTCATCTGGACGGGGCCAGAACCTCGCGGCGGACGCCGACAGATGCCGACGATGGACGCCGAGTGATGCCGACGACGGCAGTGGCGCGCTGTCGGGTGACCGAGCGAACGCGAGGGCACGCGACGATACTCGCGAGGGATGAACGAGGGAACGACGTGACCGAGTGAATCGGCTGGGGAGGACGTGGAAATCCCCGTTGCCACGGTAGCAGAAGGGACAATCGGTTTGCTTCGCCGCTCGCTCAGTTCGCCCGCAGACTGTCACTCCTTCCTCACACTTGATACCGTTACCGGACGCTGCTATCGCGGCTCCACGGAGTTGCCACGCCCTCCCCAGCCGCTTCGCTCACTCGCGCCGCTCGTTCGCTCACCCCTCGCACGACTTCGCGTCGCGGTTCGCCGCCGCTCACCGCGACACAGCGCGCGCCACCGCACGGCCATCGTCGATATCGGATCGGTGACTCGAGCCGCGCTGAGTAATTAAAGGCGAGTCGAGCCGGTCACTCGTCCCGGCCCCGCGACTCGAACTCGAACGTCTCGCCGTGCTCGAGGTACTCGACCCGGTCCTCGAGCCCGGCCTTCTGGACGGCGGCCTTGAAGTTCGACAGCGGCGAGCGGAACACCTCGTAGTCGTTGTAGTGGATCGGAATCGCGGTGTCGGCGTCGATCAGATCGACGGCCTCGACGCCCTGCTGGGCGTCCATCGTCAGCAGGACGCCGAGGATGCGGGTTCCGCCGAGGTGGAGCAAGGCGAGGTCGACCTCCGGATACCGCTCCGGAATCTCCGCTAAGGCGTCGTAGACGAGCGTATCGCCCGAGACGTAGAGTCGCAATAGCGGCGGCTCGTCCGGGTCGGCGTCATCCGGGCGGAACTCGAGCATGCTGCCCATCACCGGCGGCAGCCCCTTCGCGACGACCGGCGGGCCGTGGCGGCCGGGCATCGCGGTGATCGACAGCCTGACCTCCCCCTTCCGAATCCGACACTCCTCCCAGGTCTCAAGCGGGTAGGTTTGGTGAAATCCCTTCGCCTCGAGTTCTTCGGCGGCGTGGGGGGTCGTCACGATCGGCAGGTCCTTGTCGAGTTCCGCCTCCGCGACGCGGTCGAAGTGGTCGCCGTGGTAGTGCGACAGGAGGACGAAGTCGATCGGCGGCAGTTCGTCGATGTCGATTGCGGGATCGGTCCGGCGGCGGGACTTGATCCCGTAGCCGAGGTGGACGTGGTCCCCGCCGTGGAGGAAGTTGGGGTCGGTGAGGATCGTGAACCCGGCGTACTCGAGGACGATCGTCGCGGTGCCGACGAAGAAGATCGATCCGCTCTCGAGGTCGGCGGCCTCGTCTTCGTCTTCGCCTTCGGCGACGGGTAACTCGAGGTCGACGGACTGGAGCTGACTCATGGATGCGTCTCCACCGCGGACCCGTTTCAAGCCCTACCCGGACTCCGCGAGACTACAAGCGAAGGTGACACGAGGCGGCGTAGCGCCCGACTGGCACTCGAGACCGTGGCCGCATATGCACGCTTCGGACTCAACCCGCTGGGACTCGAACTCGAGCTATGACGACGGACCCACCCGAGTACGAGGTCGCCGTTGTGGGAGGCGGTCCCGCCGGCCTGACGACCGCGCTGTACGCGATCAGGCTCGGCCACCGTACTGCCGTCTTCGAGAAGGAGGGCGGCCGGCACGCGGCGGTCTCCCACGTCCACAACCTGCTTGGCGTCTCCGAGAACGTCTCCGGCGAGCAACTGGCGACCCACGCCGTCGACCAGTTCGAGCACTACGGCGGCGACTTCTATCCCGACGCGGTCGAGTCCGTGACGCGGCCGGACGGCGGCGAGGACGGCGACGGAGGCGACGGACCCCGATTCCGCCTCGAGGCCGCCCACGCCACCGTCGACGCCGAGCGGGTCGTCTTCGCGACCGGCTTCCGCGACCGCAGTCCGGACGTCCCAGAACTCGAGCGGTTCACGGGGCGCGGACTCCACTACTGTCTGCATTGCGACGCGTACTCGCTGGGGGACGGCCCCGTCTTCGTCCTGGGACACACCGAGAGCGCGGCCCACGTCGCGATGACGATGCTGAACTTCACCGCGGACGTCGACCTCCTGCTGGACGGTCGCGAACCCGAGTGGGGCGAGGAGACGGACGCGCAACTCCGCGCCCATCCGGTCGAGCGAATCGAGACGGCCGTCGTTTCGGCCTACGAGGACGAGACCATCGCCGAGGACGAACCGCCGTGGCTCGGCGGCCTCTCGTTCGGTGACGGCACCGAGCGGGACTACCTCGGCGGCTTCGCGATGTACGGCTCCTCCTACAACGCCGACCTCGCCGCTGACCTGGGCTGTGAATTGGGCGACGACGGCGCGATCGACGTCGACGAGCGCCGGGAGACCAGCGTCGACGGCGCCTACGCCGTCGGCGACGTCACCCACGGCCAGAACCAGACCACCATCGCCATCGGCGACGGTGCCTACGCCGGACTGGCCGTCCACAAGGATCTGCGGCCGTTTCCGAAGTCCGTCGACGAACTCGAGGCGCGGGGCGCCGACGTGGACGGTGACGGGACAGCCGCTGAGGACCTCGATCTCGAGGTGCCCGGCTGCTCGGCGCAACTGCGGGCCCAGATGCGCCGCGTTCGCGACCTCGAGACGCATCCGGGGCTCCGGGGGCCGTCCCCGGGTCGTGAGTGACGCCGCGTCCGGTCTCGACTCCCCGGTTCGCCCTGTTGTGTCAAGGTATTGTTTTTATTGCTGGCGTTAGAAGACGACGGCATGACGGCGATCGTCTTCGACGTCGACGGAACGTTGCTCCGCTCCGACCGGCCCTATCGGGAGCTCGTGGCCGACGCGATCGAGACCGTCCGCGGCGACGCGCCCGCGGCGTGGCTCGACGCGTACGAGGAGGCGTTCTTCGAGTCTTTCTTCGCGTTCGAGCCGGAGCCGGTGGAACGAGCCTTCGATCGGATCGACGGCTGTTCGGATCCCGAACCGTACGCGACGGCGCTGCTCGAGGCCGAGATCGAGGCGCTGTCGCCGCCGGACGGCGCCCATGACGACCTCGAGCGGCTGGCCGCCGCCGAGGACGTCGCCCTCGGCGTGCTCACCAACGGCGTCCGCGACTGGCAACTCGCGAAGCTCCGGGCAGCCGACCTCGCGGAGTACTTCGACGCCGTCGTCGCCTCCTACGAGGTCGGCGCCCACAAGCCGGCGACGGAGCCGTACCGCGTGCTCGAGGAGCGGCTGCCGGCGGATCGGTACGCGATGGTCGGTGATAGCGACGACGACATCGACGGCGCGGTCCAGGCCGGCTGGACGCCGCACCGGTACGACGGGGGTGGCTTCGGCGACCTGCCGGCGGCGGCCGTCGGCGTCGAGGCCGATCGGTAGAGCAGTAGATCAGTCACCCAGTCGCCGAGTTGCCCGGTCACTGAGTCGCTCGGTCGCTCAGTAGGTCCGGTACGTTGTCGAGCCCACCTCGATCCGGACGAGCGTGTTGTCGGCGTAGGCCTCGGGGTCCGCGTCGTACTTCGCGTTGATCCGGCGGCGGGCGTCGGTCGTCTCGCCCTCGTCCTCGACGATCGTCGCCGTGCCGAGCAGCGTCACCATCCACTCGGTCTTCCCCGCGTCGTCCTTCTGAACCGACAGGGAGACGCGCGGGTTCTCGCGGATGTTCGCCAGCTTCCGCCCCGTCGTCACGAGCTCGACGACGCCGTCGTCGTAGCGGTACCAGACCGGCGCGACGTGCGGTCGGCCGTCCGCGCACGTTCCGAGGTGAGCCATCAGCGGCTCGCTCTCGAGGAGCCGTTCCGCTTGGGATGGGACCGTCATCGACAGTGACAGTGCCGACGGCGACGCCAAAAAGCGCCGTCCCTATCGACGTTCGCTGGGCCGTCGCCGAACCGACCGGCGCGTCGGCACGTCGATCGAATGTCGGATCGGTTACCTGTAGCCGGACGGTTTATTAGCCGAACGGCCGACGTCCCCGTATTCACCGACTTCGCCATGACTGACGCGCCCGCCGCGACGACGCCGGAGCCGGCCGACCGACCGATTGCGGTCGGATACGTGGAGACGAACCCGCCGACGACCGAGGTTGTTCGCCGAGCCCTCCGGGATCGCATCGATCGGGTGACGGTCGCGTCGATCCCCGACGCGGAGCGAGCGGTCGACCGCGCCGGGACGGGGACGATCGACTGTCTCGTGATCGGCGCCGCTCCCGGGCGCGACGTCCCCGCGCTCCTCGAGCGGATCCGGACGGCGACCCCACGACTGCCGGTCGTCGTCCTTACCGACGGTCGCGACGAACCGCTCGCGAGCGCGGCGCTCGAGGCCGGCGCGACCGCCTGTCTGCCGGCGGCGAGCGTCACCGAGGACGGCGGCGACCGACTCGCGATCCGGGTCGAGCGAGCGGTATCGCGGGCGGCCGAGCGCCGGGAACTCGAGGCGACCGCGGCCCAGTTTCGGGCGTTTACGGAGAACGCGTCGTTCGGAGTCGTCACTGCGACTGCGGACGGGATCGTCCAGTACGCGAGCGACGCCGTCGAACCCCTGCTCGGCTACGACCCTGCGGACGTGATCGGCGAGCCGTTGACGACGCTGATCCCGGCCGACTACCGGGCGGATCACCGCGAGGCCTTCGCCCGATATCGACGGACCGGCGACCGGCAACTCGAGTGGGACTGGATCGAACTGCCCGGGCGCCACGCCGACGGGCACGACGTCCCGCTCGGCATCTCCTTCGGCGAAGCCGTCGTCGACGGCGACCGGCTGTTTACGGCCGTCCTCCGGGATCTCACCGACCGGCGGGCGCTCGAGCGCGAGCGCGAGACTATCCTCGATCGGATCGCCGACGCCTTCGTCTCGCTCGACGAGGACTGGACGTTCACCTACGTCAACGATCGCGCGGTCGAACTGCTCGAGCGTCCCCGGGAGGACCTGCTGGGCGAGCGCCTCCACGCGGCGGTGCCGGACTTCGCGGAAACCGACGCGGCGCGGCAACTCGAGGAGGCGTTCGAGACCCAGTCCGCGACGACGGTCACCGACTTCTTCCCGTCGCCGGGCTGTTGGTTCGAGGTGCGCGCCTATCCGGCCGACGACGGCGTCTCGCTCTTTCTGACCGACGTCACCGATCAGGTGCGGGCGGAACGGAACCTCGAGGCCAGCGTGACGGCGCTGGAGTCGCTGTACGACATTTCGACACGTCAAGACGCTTCGCGCGAGTCGAAGGTCGACGATCTGCTCGCGCTCGGCCGGGAGTACCTCGAGTTACCGTACGCGTTCCTGACCCGGATCGACGCGGACGAGGAGACCCAGACGGTCGTTCAGTCCCGCGGTTCCCATTCGCAGCTACAGCCCGGCGACTCCTGTCCGCTCTCGCAGGCGTACTGCCGGAAAACGATCGAGGCGGATGCGCTGGTCACCGTCGCGGACGCGCCCGACGAGGGGTGGATCGGCGATCCGGCCTACGAGACGTTCGAACTCGGTAGTTACATCGGCGCAAAAGTGGCTGTCGACGGCGAGATCTGGGGGACGCTCTGTTTCGCCTCGAGCGACCCGCGCGAGGGCGACGGCTTCTCCGAAACCGAACGGACGCTGGTCAAACTGATGGCCAAGTGGGTTAGCTACGAAACCGAACGCGAGCGCTCGCGGGCCGCCCTCGAGCAACAGAACGCCCGCCTCCAGGAGTTCGCCAGCGTCGTCAGCCACGACCTCCGAAATCCGCTGAACGTCGCGCAGGGGACGCTCGACCTCGCGCTCGAGGGTGACGAGTCGCAACTCGAGGAGTGCGAGCGGGCGCTGGACCGCATGGAGCGGCTGATCGAGGACCTGCTCGCGCTCGCCGAACAGGGGGCGACCGTCAGCGATCCGGACCCCGTCTCCGTCGCCGAGGTCGCGACGAAATCGTGGGCGATGGTCGAGACGGACGGCGCCGCGCTCGAGGTGTCGGTGCCGGCGGACCGTCGGGTTCGAGCCGACGCCGACCGGCTCCAGCAACTCTTCGAGAACCTGTTTCGGAACGCGCTCGAGCACGGATCGCCGGGGGAGGCACCGCGAGAAGCGGACGCCGATAGCGACGGCGATACCGACGCCGGTGCCGCCCTCACCGTCACCGTCGGCGCACTTGAGGACGGCTTCTACGTCGAGGACACGGGCGAAGGGATACCTCCCGACGAGCGAGACCAGGTGTTCGAGACCGGCTACACGACCGCGACGGACGGAACCGGGTTCGGACTGAGCATCGTCAACCGCATCGCGCAAGCCCACGGCTGGGCGGTCGAGGCGACCGCGGGACAGGCCGGCGGTGCCCGGTTCGAACTGACGGACGTGTCCGAATCCCGCCGCTCGGAGTCGGCGTAAGGCGGCCGAGCGGCCGCCCTATCCGTACCGACCCCAACTCGCTCGAATCCGCTCGAGATCCAGCCGGAGGTAGTACGTCAGCGTCCCCGTGAGGCCGCGCCGGTCGATCCGACGGCCCGACGTTTCGACCAGCGGTTCGGGATAGTAGCCGGTCGGGTGCGTCCGCGCGAGCCGCCGGCTAAACGCCGTATCCTCGTTGGGAACGTCGGGGAAGCCACCCGCGTCCTCGAACGCACGACGGCGGACAAGGAGGTTGAACCCCGGCAGGATCGGCCGCTCGAGGCGCGGGAAGACGTAGTTGATCGTCGCCTCCATGAGCTTCGCGCGTCGGGGACCGGTGATCCGACAGCGCGAACTCGCCGCTGCGAGGCCGGTAGCTGCCGCGTACCCGAGCAGTCCGGTCAGGTAGTCCGCCCGTACCCGCGTGTCGGCGTCGATGAATGCGAGCCAGTCGCCGCTGGCGCGCCGGGCGCCGTAGTTTCGACCGGCGGCGATGCTCGTCCCCGGCCCCTCGAGCACCGTCGCGCCGTACTCGCGGGCGATGGCGGGCGTCGCGTCGCTCGAGTCGCCGTCGACGACTAGCACCTCGTACTCGTAGGCGGTATCGAGGCCGGCGAGGCTGGCGAGCGTCCCGCGCAGGTAGTCGGCCTCGTTGCGCGCGGGGACGACGAAGCTCACGTCCACGGGCTCGTCGTCGCTCGGCGTCGTCGCGTCGTCGGCTTCGCGGAGTTCGCTCGCCATGTCACTCGAGACTCGATGCGTGCGGGCTTAGTGGTGCGGGCTTCGGTCGCCGTGTTCGCTCGGCGTACGCTCGAGGACCGCTTGCGTGCAGTTTGCCGGTCGGCATTCGACCACAGCAGTTGCGCACGAATGTGGTTCGGTGACGTGACACGATCGTGGATTATAGAACATGAACTTTTATGATGGACGAGCCAGTAGCGTTCGGTACAGATGTCGGTCGTACACGTACGCGCAGCAGCCCCGAAACGCCGAGCCACGTCTGCATCGCCCACCGACGATCCGTCCACCCGTACACCAACACTCGACTCAGACCACGACCGACATGACGACACGAACTCACACCCGACCCCAGACTCAGACCCGAACCGACGCCGAATCGACCCCCGCACCCGCGACTGAGCGATCGACTCGCCCGTCCTCGAGCGCAACGCCCGCGAGCGACCCCTCGGCGAATCGGCCGTCCGGCACCGACCGTGCGCCGGCGATGTTTTCCCGCCGGAACACCGATCGCCTCGAGAACCTCATCGACGAGTGGAACGCCGCGTTCGCCTCCGGCGGCTCGTAACTTAGGTCTGCGATCCGAACCGAATCACGCCACACTAATCCAAATTGTCTTGGACTCGAGTCCCGTAGCCTCGCGTGGCCGATGACGATGCACCCGCTCCGAGCCGGACTCGGCACCCGGCGACGACGAGCCCTATGAGTGCCGAGGCCACTGCTTTACACGCGTCCCAGGGCCGACACTGATCCTCTGAGCCGATGTCCCAACTGGCTTTGAGAACCGTTCTAACGCTAGAAGAGCCACGCCGTCGGCGATGAGCGGCCGATCGCAAAGAGGACGACGAATGTGAGTGGCGATCCCACACTCGAGCCGATCCATCGCCGGAAGTGCGGAGTGAGGCAGACAGTGGAATAGATCGTGCTGTCCCCACCAAGCCAGTACCCGGAAGAGATGCCGGCGAGCCCGTAGAGACAGACGAGCAACGCCACGCCGTACGAGAGCAGCGCACCGATACCCATGGACTGGACCGAACCGACGAGACCGACGACGGAACCTGCGGTCGTGCGTGTCGGTTGCGGTGGCGGTCGTTTTCCGTTGTCGGTTCGCCCGCTGTCGGCTCGCCTGCCGTCGGTTCGTCGAGGGACCATTGAACCGAGCGTCGGCGGTCAGATCGCGTTCTTCTCTCGTCGGCTTCGATACCGGACCAGAGATCGAGCGCTCGAGCGAGCAGCCACATCTCGATATGACTGACGAAATTGTACGTAAAATATACTATGAATTTGAACCTAGAAAAATCTTAATACAAACTGTAGTAAATTTATATAGTGATGTCTAGGAAGATATCACGATTTGCGACTCGGCGAACGGTGCTGCAAACGTCGGCCGCGCTGTTGGCTGGGAGCGCGCTCGCATCGTCGTCAGCTCGCGCCGATCACTACGACTCGAAGATCCACTACGAACCGGACCTCGACGAGGACAACCTACAGGACCTGTCCGTTCGGGGCTACGACGTCCTCGAGGACGGCGTGAGGGTCGACCTCGGCGAGTACGATGGCTATGTCCGGCTGTTCGCCGACGACCTGGCTCGCGTCTCGATTGTCGAATCCGGCGGGGAGGAGTACGAGTCCCGCGGGATTGCGAAGGGACGAACCGAGTGGAATGCGCCCGAGTTCACCGTTGACGAAACCGACGAACGCATCGCGCTCGAGACCGAGACGATCACGGTCGAGATCAACAACGGTCGCTTCGGCGTCAGGTTCCTCGACGACGAGGGGACCGTCGTCAACGAGGACTACCTCGAGAAGGGATCGTCGGGCTACGAGGACGGCAAACCGTACGCGTACAAGAAAACCGATGCGGACGAGGCCTTCTACGGGTTCGGCGAACAGCCCGGCAACGAACTCAACAAACGAGGCGAGAAGCTCGAGCACTGGAACACGGACCAGTATGCCTACGGTGCGGACAACGACTACGTCTACACGTCCATTCCGTTCTTCGTCGGCGTGAAAGACGTCGGCGCCTACGGAATCTTCTTCGACGATCCCTACCATTCCGTGTTCGAGATGGCGACCGAGTCCGACGACTATTACTCCTTCTTCGCCGACGGCGGCCAGCTAACCTACTACTTCGCCTACGGCCCCGAGATCGAGGGGGTACTCGAGCGGTACACGGAGCTGACCGGGACGATGGAACTGCCGCCGAAGTGGGGGCTCGGGCTCCACCAGAGCAAGTGGGAGTACACCCCGGAGGAGATCGTCGAGACCGCTGAAACCTACCGCGAGAAGGGGATTCCGCTGGACGCGATGCACTTCGACATCGACTACATGAACGAGTATCGCGTCTTCACCTGGGACGACGAGTACCGCGAGGCGCTCCGGCGCGTCGAGTCGGTACCGGGGATCAGAACGGTCGCCGTCAACGACCCCGGCGTCGCCGCGGTGGAATCGTACGATCCGACGGCCGATGACTCGCCTGACGACTCGTCCGGGGACGGGAGTTCGTACGGTGATGAGTCCGAAGGCGATACGACTGACGATGGGGCCGACAGCGACAAATCCGACGGCGACGATTCAGCCGCCGACTCGCCCTACGCGGAGTCGCCCGATACTGGCACGCAGGAGGACGGTGTTTCCCTCACGACCGATATCCCGGACGATCACACTCGGTACGACGTCTACATCGAGGGGACGGAAAACGACTACTGGGTGAAAAACGCCGACGGCGAGACCTTCGTTGGGCGAGTCTGGCCGGACGAGACCGTCTGGCCCGATTTCGCTCGATCAGAGGTCCGTTCGTGGTGGGCCGACCAACACGACGTGCTGTTCGAGGCCGGGATCGACGGGATCAAAAACGACATGGCCGAGCCCGCGGTGTTCCAGGAGAACGAGAAGTACGACTGGACGATGCCGGTCGACAACGTCCACGGGACCGGCGAGGAGACGATGCTCCACGAGGAGTATCACAACATGTACGGCTTCGACATGGCCAGGGCCGCCCACGAAGCCTACGACCGCTACAAGCCCGACGAGCGGCCGTTCCTGTTGAATCGCAACCTGTACGCGGGCGGACAGCGCTACGCGGCGCTGTGGACCGGCGACAACGTGAGTTCGTGGGCTCACCTGCGCAAGTCGATCCCAATGCAGCTGAATCTGGGGCTGTCGGGACTGCCCTTCGTCGGCCACGACATCGGGGGGTTCGTCGGCCGGCCCAGTCCCGAACTGTTCGCCCGGTGGATCGAACTGGGCGCGTTCGTCCCCTACTGTCGGAATCACGCGGACAGCCACACCAAGGTCGGCGACGGGGAGCCGCGGAATCAACACCCGTGGACGTTCGGCGAGGACATCGAGGAAATCAGCAAGCGGTACCTCCGGCTGCGCTACCGGTTGCTTCCCTACCTCTACAACGAGTTCCGCGAGGCCAGCGAAACGGGCAAACCCGTCCAGCAGCCGCTGGTGTTTCACTTCCAGGAGGACGAACGTGCCCGCGACGTCGACGATCAGTTCATGTTCGGCGACGACCTGTTGATCGCACCAGTCCTCGAGGCGGGCGCCACCGCTCGCGAGGTCTATCTCCCCGACGGCGAGCAGTGGGTCGACTACTGGTCCGGCGAGTCGTACGACGGCGGACAGACCCTCACGGTCGACGCGCCGCTCGATCACCTGCCGATCTTCGTTCGGACGGACTCCATCCTCCCGATGCGGGAAGTCCAGCAGTACACCGGCGAGCAGCCGCTGACGACGCTGGTCCTCGACGCGTACGTGGACGACGAAGCGACGTACTCGTTCTACGAGGACGACGGCGAGAGTCGCGCCTACGAGGACGGCGAGTACAACGTGACCGACTTTACCGTCTCGGCGACGCCCGGTGGCGTCGTCACGTTCGAACACGAGTCGGTCGCCCGGAACTACGAGGACTCGCAGTTGTCGTCGTACGTGCTGCAACTGGATCGGTCGGAAGCGCCGCGGAAGGTCCAGGCGGCGTCGACGAAGTACGAGGCCGTCGACGACGCGGCGACCGTCAAAGCCGAACCCGAGACGTTTACCTACAGCGAATCGAAGGATGCCGTTCTTGTGCATGTCCCCGCAGACGAAGACAAGGCGGTGAAACTGTTCTTCAACGGCAACGGACACCGCGGAAACGCCGGGAACGGGGGCGTGTGATCGGACGTTCGGCGTGCTGACCCTCTGTTCGGGCACCGCGTGATCCATCGCGAGCGGCGCCCAGTCGGCGGCACTTTCGCATCTCGAGGCGTGCGAGGCGCGCGAGACGACCGTAGCGACCGGGTGACCATGACGGCCGGTGCCGTCGGCGCTCGAGGCGCCGGTCGTCTCAAGAGCGCCTCGTCGTAGCGACGTCGCCGACGAACTGCGGCTCGGAGACGGCCGCCCTATCGTCCTCACCTCGGCCGCCGTCTTCGCCGACCGCGGCGTCGGTCCCGCTCTCGTTCGCCGAGCCGAACAGGTCCGTCCGGAACGTCCGCTGATAGGAGATGAAATCGAGCGGGAGGGTCCGCTCGACGCCGGCGTACTCGACCGTCGCGTTGAAATCGACCGTCAGGTTCGAGGCGCCGCCGTTCCGGCGGTGGGTCACCCACCACTCGTCGAGTTTGGAGTTGTCGATCGTCGCGTTGGCGGCGATCGTCCGCGTGCTATCGGGCGCCAGCACGGTCTGTTGGGCGGCGACGCCCTCCCCGACGACGATCCCGTTCATCCGCACCGTGTACGCGATCTGCGTGATCGGCACCGGGAGCGACAGGGAGTTTGTCACCGTCGCCGACGCCTCAATCGGCGTCCGTTCGACGGTGGCGTTCCCCCACCGCGCGTCGGTTTCGTTGACGACAAACACCGTCTGATTGAACCCCCGGAACCGCTGGGTTTCGTTCATCTCCAGGGGTTCGAGCAGGTCCGTCTGCACGGTTCGGGTACGCGTCAGTCCCTCGGCCGGGATTCGGACGCCGCCGTAGTCGACGACGACGCTGGGATCGACCCGGACCGTCGTCGTCTCGTCGTTTTCGATGTGGGAGGCCCACCACCTCGGGATGTCGTCGTTGTCGATCCACGTCGAGACGACGATCGTGTCTTCGTTGCCCTCGAGGCTGACGCGCCGTTTCCGTTCGTCCGCGACCTCGATGTCGTTCAGCGACACCGTATAGGAGAGATCCGCCGCAGCGTCGCCGAGGCGGAGCAACAGCGGGTTGTCGATGGCCACTTCCGACTCGACCTCGGTCCGATTCTCCGTGACGGCACCCCAGTCGTTGTCGACCGATTCGACCTGCGGCCGATCCACCGCGACGGCGCCGTAGGCCACGGTCGCGACGATCAGGACGATCACCACGAACGTCACGATCCACGTTCTCCGCCGCACCATTTACCGTCGTTTCCACGCCGTCGCAGTTCCACCGTCGCGTTACTGATTCAAGCCGTTGAAGTCGGGACGGACGGCGATCAGGTCCCGTCGGCGACGCAGATATCCAGCAGATTCATACCGGCTCTCCGTGAGTCACGTCCCGTGAAGGTCGATCGTGCGGAACTCCGAGCGGGAGTGGCCGAAACAAGGCGATACCTCCTCTCGCACCACCACCCGTCGGAGTACCACCGCTGTTATTCGCCCCGCATCGGCGGTCGGCGAGTCCACATTTGCGCGCGCTGTCTGGGCGTCTATCCCGGTATCGCGGTGGGCGTCCTGACCGCACTGTTCCTCCTGAACGACGTCCCGCTGGCGCTCGTCGCCGTGCTGCCGCTGCCGGCGCTCTGCGACTGGGCCCTCACCACGTTCCGTCCCGCTCGAGGGTACAATCCCGTCCGGACCGCGACCGGGGCGCTGCTCGGCTGCGGCTACGGGCTCGGTCTGGCGCTCCTGCTACTCGAGGGACGACCGGTCGTGCTCGCAATCGGCGTCGGCTACGCGGCGCTGGCTGGCGCATTGCTCGCTCGCGCTCCGTAAACGGGCAGATATTTAGGATAACTGTGTGAGGTATTCCGACACCGATATGAAACACTGTAGTAACTGCGGCGAACAGATCACCGCCGACGCGGAGGTCTGTACCCACTGCGGCGTCAATCAGACGATCTCGCTCGAGGGGAGTTACGAGGAGCGATCCGAGAACGAGAAGTACTGCGTGGACTGCGGCACCCTGATCAACAAGCAGGCAGAACTCTGCCCGGACTGCGGTGTTCGACAGCCGTCGGTCGACGGCGGCTCGGCGAACTCGGACAAGGTCGCGGCGGGGATTCTGGCGTTGCTGGTCGGCGGCCTCGGAGCGCACAAGTTCTACCAGGGGAACGTGACGCTCGGCGTACTCTACCTCTGTTTCTTCTGGACCGGCATTCCTGCACTCCTCGGTCTGGTCGAAGGAATTCTCATGCTGATAGCCGACGACGACGAGTACGAGAAGAAGTACGCCGACGGCAGCCTGTTCGGCCGCTAATCCGTCCGAGAAAGTTGGCTATCGGAACCGCCTGCGCGAACTTTCGCCAGCGGGGATATAAAAACTCGCTCCGAGCGGCGAGCCTCGACGCCGCGTAATCGGTGCCGGACGGCGACGGTGGAGCCGAACTCGATAGTCCAATTTCGGCCGTGAGACACCGCACGCGGACTGACGGCCGCGATTCCCGACGGTCGGTCGCCGATCCGCGTTCGAAACCCCACGTTCGTATCGTCGATACCCGATTTCGTCAATCATCGATGCGCAGCGCGAAAAAATATGAGTTATCCGTACGGAGTGCACTGGTCGAAACGGATACACTACGCAACCAATCATGTCTGGCAAATATGACCTCGTAATCGTCGGCGGCGGCATCAGCGGCGCATCTCTCCTGTACACGACCGCGAAGTTCTCCACGATCGACTCGATCGCGCTGATCGAGAAGGAGCCGGAGATCGCGGCGATCAACTCCCACCACACGAACAACTCCCAGACGCTTCACTTCGGCGACATCGAGACCAACTACACGCTCGAGAAGGCCGAGGAAGTCAAGGAGGGCGCCGAACTGCTCGCGGGCTACCTCGAGAACTACGACCCCGACCGCGAGATGCACGACAAGCGCAGCAAGATGGTGCTCGGGGTCGGCAAGGAGGAAGTCGCCAAGCTCGAGCGACGCCACGAGGAGGAGGGCTTCGGCGACCTGTTCCCGAAACTGCAGGCGATCGGCCGCGAGGAGATCGCCGAGTACGAGCCGAAGGTCGTCGAGGGTCGCGACCCCGACAAGGAGATGCTCGCCCTGCAGACGCCGGACGGCTACGTCGTCGACTACGGAATGACGACCAAGTCGTTCGTCGACGAGGCCCGCGAGGAGTCGAACGTCGACGTCTACACCGGCACCGCGGTCAAAGACATCACGCCGACGCTGGACGGCTACACGATCGAGACGACGAACGGGCGGTTCGACTGCGACGCGACCGTCGTCGCGGCCGGCTCGCACAGCCTCCAGTTCGCGAAGGAACTGGGCTACGGCCAGGACAAGGTCCTGCTGCCGGTCGCCGGGAGCTTCTTCCTGGCTGACGACCTCCTGAACGGGAAGGTCTACACGCTCCAGATGAAGAAACTGCCCTTCGCGGCGGTCCACGGCGACGCGGACGTCCACGACCAGTCGATCACCCGATTCGGTCCGACCGCGAAGCTCGTCCCGACCCTCGAGCGCGGCCGGATCTCGACGGTCGGCGACTTCCTCGACGTGTTCGGGCTGAACGCGGCGGCGTTCCTCAGTTACGCGAACATCCTCGCCGACCGCGTCCTGCTGCCGTACGTGCTCCGGAACCTCGTCTACGACCTCCCCGAGGTCGGCCCGCGGCAGTTCCTCCCGCACGTCCAGAAGGTCGTCCCCAGCGTCGAACTCGAGGACATCGAGCGCGCGAAGGGCTACGGCGGCGTCCGCCCGCAGATCGTCGACACGAAGAAGAAGTCCCTGGACATGGGCGAGGCGAAGATCGTCGGCGACGACATCATCTTCAACATCACGCCCTCGCCGGGCGCCTCGACCTGCCTGAAAAACGCCATGCGTGACACCCGCCAGATCCTCGAGTTCCTCGGCGACGACTACGAGTTCGACGAGGACGCGTTCCGCTCGGAGACGATCGACAACTTCCCGCGCGCGAACTGAGACCTCCGACTCCGCGGTCGAGTCGTCCGTCTGTCCGTCCCTTTCGGTCCGGTTCCACGACTCGAGCGGCTGCGCCGCCCGGTAACCGGCAGTCGCAGGCCCGACCGCCATCGGTACGGGAATCGTATCGTCGTCCGATCGGGTCACGTTTCGGGTCTGCTCTGAGACGACGCGCCAGATCACCCCACACCCATGAGACGACGACCCCTCGGCGCCCTCGCCGCCGCGATCGCACTGACGCTTCCCTGGATCGCCGTCCTGGGGGATACCGGCATCCTTCCCCACCTCGAGACGCTCGGGACGGTGGCCGTCACCGGGCTGGCCGTCCTCGGTTCCGCCTTCCTGCTCGCGTGGGCCGCCGAGACTGCCGAAAAGGACGTTCCACAAGCGTTCGCGATCGCCGTGCTCGCCGTCCTCGCGGTCGCCCCCGAGTACGCCGTCGACGCCCTCTACGCCTGGAACGCGGGCGTGTTCGCGGGCACCGAACGCGGGGTCGAGGCCGGCAACCTCGCCGTCGCCAACATGACCGGCGCGAACCGCATCCTCATCGGCATCGGCTGGGCCGGCGTCGCCCTCTTTACGATCTTCCGGTCGGGCGCGTCTGCCGATCCGGCAGTCGAGGATCGACCCGGGATCCTCTCGGACGTCGTGACGCTCGACCGCGAGATCGGCCTCGAGATCGTTTTCCTACTGTTGGCAACGCTGTGGGCGTTTCTCGTCCCGCTGAACGGCGGAATCGACATCCTCGACATGGCGGTTCTGGTCGGGCTCTACGTCTGCTACATCGCGGTCATCCTGCGGGGTGAGGTCGAACCCGACACGGACCACGTCGGCGTGCCGGCCTACCTCCAGCAGTTCTCGAAACCGGGCCGAATCGCCACCGTCCTCGTCCTCTTTGCCTTCTCCGGCGCGATGATCTTCACGGCCGTCGAGCCGTTCGCCCACGGCCTCGAGGAACTCGGCGAGAGCGTCGGCATTCCCTCCTTCTTCATGATTCAGTGGATCGCGCCGCTGGCCTCTGAGGCGCCGGAACTCATCGTCGTCGTCTACCTCGTGAACAAGGCGCGCTCGACGGCGGGCTTCAACGCCCTGATCTCCTCGAAGCTCAACCAGTGGACGCTGCTGATCGGGACGCTCGTCGTCGTTCACTCGATCGCGCTGGGCCAGTACGGCGTCCTCGAGTTCGACTTCAAGCAGTCGGCCGAGATCTGGCTGACCGCAGCCCAGTCGTTCTTCGCCATCTCCCTGCTGATCCGCTTCGAGATCTCCGTGAAAGAGGCCCTGGCGCTGCTCGGGCTGTTCCTCTCGCAGGTGTTCCTCGAGTTCGCGATCATCCGTGAGTTTGTGGCGTTCCCATTCACGAGCACCGACGTTTTGCTCGCCTACAGCGTGATCTACGTCGTCCTCGGGCTGGTGCTGTTCGTCCGGCGGCGTCACGCGTTCGTCCGACTCCTCCGGCGAACTGCAGGAACGGTCGGCGACGCGATGTCGATCGGCGGAGCCAAACCGCAGAGTACGGACGATTGACGACCGACGAGCAACGACTTCCGACCGACGGAGCACCGTCAGATGCTTTCAGTTTCGCTCGGACTACTCGCCGGCCCGATACCGGGCAGCTGACGCTGCTCCCCGATTCGACGCTCCGTCCCACGACCGCGGTCGCCCTGGCGCTGACCCACTTCTTCGCCGGTCGGCTGGGCGTCGGCGGCCGAATCCCCCGTAGCCGGTAGCTCTCCGCCGCCGGCGGCGTCTCGGGCCGCGGGCGCAGCGGGGGACGCCGTGCTCCTGCTGTTCGTGTAGCTCGAGCGGCGCGACGTCTCGGGAGGGCAGGACCGACGCTTCGCACGCGACGGCATCCACAGCCGGTCGCTCAGTCCGACGCGGCGATTCCAGCCTCGGCGGGCGGTGATTCAATCGATTTGGTCACGCGGACGCGAGTGATGCGCGCGTCGTCGACGGCTTCGACGGTCAACGCGACGCCGTCGTAGGCGAACGTCTCGCCGGCGTCGACCAGCCGGCCGGCGCGGTTGAACACGAAGCCGGCGATCGTTTCGAACTCCTCGCCCTCCGGAAGGTCAACGCCGATCGCGTCGTTGACGGCTTCGATAGTCACCTCGCCGTCGACCCGCGCCGTCCCCTCGTCGAGGATCTCGATCGGGTCGTCCTCCTGCGCGTCGAGGATCTCGCCGACGACCGTCTCGACGATGTCTTCGGTCGTGACGATCCCTTCCGTCGTCCCGAACTCGTCGACGACGATCGCCTGCTCGACGCGGCGCCGCCGAAGCTCCCGGAACAGGTCGTCGACCTGTTTGCTCTCCGGAACCTGCAGCGTCTCCTCGAGGTAGGCCTCGAGCGAATCGCCGCTCGGGTCGCCGTCACGGTCACGGGCGCCGCGAACGAGGTCGCCGAGTTCGACGACGCCGACGACGGTGTCCAGGTCGCCCTCGTACACCGGCAGTCGGGCGTGGCCGCTCTCGAGGCACTTCGCGACGGCCTCGTCGACGGTCGCCGACCGTGGGACGGCGGTGACGTCCAGCCGCGGAGTCATCACTTCCTTCGCGATGGTGTCGCCGAACCGGAACACCCGCTGGAGCATCTCGCGCTCGTCGCGGTCGATGACCCCCTCGCTCTCGCCGGTCCGGATGAGTTCGCGGAGTTCGTCGCGGGTCACGTACGAGGATTCGACGGCGGTGCCGCCGACGACACCGTTGATGAGCCGCGTTAGCCGGTCGAACGTGACCACCAGCGGGTACAGCGCGTACGCCGAGAGCCGGAGCGGTCGGGCGACGGTCAGGGCCCACGACTCCGTGTTCTCGACGGCGTAGGACTTCGGCGCGCTCTCGCCGAACAGCAGGACGACCGCCGTCACGCCGAACGTCGCCGCGAGGACGGCTCGCCCTTGCGCGAGGTACATTCCGAGCAACCCCGTCGCGATCGACGACATCGCGACGTTGACGAGGTTGTTCCCGACGAGGATCGTCACCAGCAGCCGGTGCGGATCGGACTGCAGCTCACGGACGGTCTCCGCACCCGGCGCACCGTCCTCGACGAGCGCCTCGATCCGGTGCTGTGCCAGCGAGAACATCGCCGTCTCCGACGAGGAGAAAAACCCCGACAGGAGCAACAGCGCGCCGAGCGTCGCGACGCCGACGGCGGTCACGAGCCCCCTCGGCGGATCGATCCCGACGAGCGCCGCCGCGACCGTCGCGACCCGCATAGGCGTCAGTCACCCACCGAATCGGTGTTCGCCGAGGCGGGGAACTCGTCGTCGTCGGCGTCGACGTCGGGACCGGGTGTGGGCGCGTTCGCGGCGGTCGGCCCGCTCCCGTCTTCCGGGAAGTAACACGCCGCCCGGTGGGTCTCGTCGCCCGCCTCGTCGATCGCCGGTTCGCCCTCCCGACACTCCGCCTGCGCCTTCGGACACCGCGGGGCGAACGCACACCCCGAGGGCAGGTCGACCGGGTCCGGCGGCTCGCCCTCGAGCAGGACGCGCGTCCGGTCGACGGTCGGATCCTTCTCCGGCGCGGCCGACAGCAGCGACGCGGCGTAGGGGTGCTTGGGCTGGGTCGCGACCCGATCGACGTCGCCCTCCTCGATGATCCGTCCGAGGTACATGATCGCCAGCCGATCCGAGACCTGCACCAGGCTCGCGAGGTCGTGGGAGATGTAGACGATCCCGATGTCTTCGGTGTCGGCCAGCTCCCGTAGCAGGTTCAGCAGGTTCACCTTCAGCGAGACGTCCAGCATCGACGCCGGCTCGTCGCAGATTAGGAAGTCCGGGTCGAGTACCAGCGCCTTGGCGACCGCCACGCGCTGGCGCTGGCCGCCGGAGAGTTCGTGGGGGTACTTGTCGAGGAACTTCTCGGCGGGGGTCAGCCCGACCTTCTCGAGGGTCTCGACGATGGCTTGCTCGCGCTCGTCGGTGCGGTAGTCGTGGATCGTCAGCGGCTCGCCGACGAGCTTCCGAACCGTCTGGCGCGGGTTCAGCGAGTCGAACGGATCCTGGAAGACGATCTGAACCTTTCGGCGGAACTCTTGGAGGTTTCCGTCCCGATAGTACTCGTAGGGCTCCCCGTCGAACACGAGGTCGCCGCCGGTCGGCTCCTCGAGCAGGGCCATCGTCTCGCCGAGCGTCGACTTCCCGCAGCCGCTCTCGCCGGCGACGCCGAGCACCTCCGAGCGCCGGACCGACAGCGAGACGCCGTCGACGGCCTTCACGGCGTCGGGTTCCTCGCCGCGGAACTTGTCGACCAGCGACTGGCTCTGCTCGTAGTACTTCTCGAGGGCGTCGGTCTCGAGGATGACCTCGCCCCGGTCGGAGTCGGCGCTCCCGTCGTCGGGGATGTCCCACGTCTCCGGGTCGCCGGCGTCCCGCCGCAGCTGGGCGGCCTCCTTGACGCGGTGGCAGGCCGACCGGTGGTTGCGGTTGGGGAGGTCGACCGGCTCCGGGTGGGACTCCCCGCACTCCTCCGTGGCGAACGGACACCGGTCCCGGAAGACGCAGGCCGCCGGCTCCTGGTTCAGGTTCGGCGGCGACCCCGGGATCGCGACCGGATCCCCCTCGTCTTCGTCGATCTCGGGGAAGGAGTTCTTCAGCCCCATCGTGTACGGATTCGTGGGGTTGACCAGCACGTTGTCGACGCTGCCCTGCTCCATCACCTTCCCGCCGTAGAGGATCGACAGCTCGTCGCAGGTCTCGGCGATGACGCCGATCTCGTGGGTGATAAGCAGCAGCGAGCTGTCCATCCGCTCCTGAATCTCGAGGATCTTGTCGATGATCTTGTCCTGGACGATGACGTCCAGCCCGGTCGTCGGCTCGTCGGCGATGATGAGGTCCGGCTCGAGGGCCAGCGCCATCGCGATGGTGACCCGCTGGCGCATCCCGCCGGAGAACTCGTGGGGGTAGTCGTCGATCCGGTCCGGATCGAGGCCGACGATTTCGAACAGCTCGCGGACGCGGTCGCGCGCCTTGGCCTCGGAGACGTTGCGGTGGGTGTGGATCGCCTGCGCGATCTGGTCGCCGGTCGACATCACGGGATCGAGCGAGTCCATCGCGCTCTGGGGGATGTAGGCGATGTCCTCCCAGAGGACGTCGCGGCGTTCGGCCTCGGAGAGGGCGGTGAGGTCCGTCCCCTTGAACTCGATGGTCCCGCGTTCGACGGTCCCGTTCCCCGGGAGCAGTCCCAGCAGTGCCTCCGCGACGGTGGACTTCCCGGATCCGGACTCGCCAGCGAGGCCGTAGTTGACGCCCTCGTCGATGCTGAAGGAGACGTCGTTGACGGCGTGGACCGGTTCGTCGTCGGTTTCGTACGTGACTTTGAGGTCATTGACTTCGAGTAGCGTCATTGTTCGGTCTGGATTTCGGGGTTGATGACTTCCTCGTAGGCGCGGCCGATGAGGAACACCGAGGTGGTTATCGCGGCGATACCGACGGCGGGCGGGACCACCCACCACCACGCGACGCGCATGTTGCCCGACGCGAACACCTGGCGGAGCATCCGGCCCCAGCTGGTCATCGTCGGGTCGCCGAAGCCGAGGAAGGCCAGGCTCGCCTGCGCCGCGATCGCCCAGGCGACGCCGTAGGCGGTGTAGAGGAATCCGATCGGCAGGACGTTGGGCGCGACGTGGTACAGCATCGTCCGCAGGTCGCTCGCGCCGCTGGCGCGGGCGGACTTGACGAAGGTTCGCTCGCGGACCGACAGTACCTCCGAGCGGACGACCCGCGCCGGCATCTTCCAGAGGAAGGCGGCGATGATCGCGGTGATCAGCCAGATGTTCGGCGTCATGAAGGTCAGCAGCAGCAGCGCCATCGGCATGAACGGCAGCGAGAACGTCAGGTCGGTCAGCCGCATTAGGAGCTCGTCGACCCAGCCGCCGTAGTAGCCGCTGACGACGCCGACCGTGAAGCCGAGCGCCCCCGTCGCCAGTCCGCCGAACAGTCCGACGATCAGCGTCGGGCGCGCGCCGGCGAGGAACTGGCTCAGTACGTCCTTGCCGTACGCCGTCGTGCCAAAGACGGCGTCCGCACTCGGGGCCGCCAGCCGGAGGACGGAGCCGGACCCGTCGCGGACGGTGTGCTGGATCGGGTCGTGGGGCGCCAGGTACGGGCCGAACACTCCGAGGAACACGAACGAGGCGACGACGAGCATCCCGCCGAACGCCAGCCGATCCTGCCGCAGGAACGCGAGCTGGTCGCGGACGAGCGTCCACAGCGCGCCGGCCCGGTCGGACAGCGCCGTCCCGGAGTCGGTCTCGGTGCTCATGCCGACTCACCTCCGCTCGCCGACACCGTCGGATCGAAGTACGCGTAGAGGACGTCTGCCGCGAGGTTCGCGACGATGACCGCGAGCGCCATGATGAAGACGGCCGCCTGCACCAGCGGGTAGTCCTGCTGCTCGATGGCCAACACGAGTTCGCGGCCGATGCCGGGCCAGCTGAAGACCACCTCGAGCAGGATCAGGCCCTGGAAGATCATCCCCAGGCGGAGCGTGAAGTACGTGAGGATCGGCAGCATCGAGTTCCGGCCGGCCCGGACCAACTGCTGGGTCTCCGAGAGCCCCTTCGCGCGGTGGAGTTTGAGGAACTCCGAACCGCGCTTCTCGACGACGCCGTTGCGCGCCAGCAGCAGGAAGTCGCCGCTGTAGTAGAGCACGGCCACCGCGAAGGGCAACATGTAGTGGTGCAGGAAGTCCAGCGAGACGAACGTCTCGACGTAGCCGTCGGGCGTCGCCCGGATCGATCGCATCCCCAGCGCGGGCACCAGCTCCAGGTTGTACGCGAAGACGATGATGAAGAAGATCGCCGTGATGAACACCGGCGTCGACCGCAGCATCGTCGTCGAGACGATGCTGAACTTCTCGAGGCGGCTCCCCCGGTTCCAGCCGGCGTACATGCCCAGCGCCGAACTCAGGACCGCCGTCGTCACCAGCGCCGGCACGAGCAGGATCAGGGAGTTGAACAGCCGCGGCCCGAGCACGTCCCAGACGGGTTGACTCCGGAGGATGGAATAGCCGAACTGGAACGTCAGCAGGCTGCTGATGTAGTTGACGTACTGCACCCAGATCGGCTGATCGAGGCCGTACATCGCCCGTATCTCGTCGATCTGGTCCTGAGTGAGGTTCCCCGAGGTCACGAGCGCCTCGAAGGGGCTTCCCGGGAGGAGCCGGAGCACGACGAAGATGACCGAGACCGCGATCAGCGTCAGCAGGACGGAGATCGCGAGTCGCTTGGCCAGGAACCGCTGGAACTTCGTCATCGGTCACCCTCCGCGTTTGCGATCGCACTGCCGTTCGCCGACCGCCCGCTCGAGCCGGTGTCCCGGTGGAGCGTGCGCTCCGCTCGAGTCGGCGTGCGGTCGGGTGTTCGATTCGTCTCGGGTGCCGTTCGCATCCGTGCGACCGACGCCGGTGCCGTCGCCGGACGGCTCCCTCGTCGCACGGTTCGCGAACCGCCGTTCGTCAGCCGTGGTAGTCGTCTCGATTGCATGGTCGTCCTCACGAGAAATCAGGTTGATCGAGTTCGTCGCGGCGCTTGTTGGTGTTCTCGGGCTGGACTCGTTCGACGAACGCCGCCCAGGCCTCGCCGTTGGGGAAGCGCAGATTGCCGTCGCCGTCCCACGTGTAGCCCGCCCGCTCGAGGATCGCCCGCGCCTCCTCGACGTCGTAGCCGTACTCGGTCGTCTCCGGGTTGTGCCACTGCGTGAGTTCCGAGATCGGGTTCTCGCCGGTCGGGACGGTCCCCTGGCCCTGCAGGAAGTCCTCGACGAACCCCCTCGAGTCGACGGCCCTCGCCAGCGCGACGCGGAACTCCTTGTCCCGCACCAGCGGGCAGGAGAACATGAGCTTCGTGTCCAGCGGGGCGTAGCTCCCCGTCGACATTTTTTCGATTCCGTCGGTGTTGGCCGCGCGGTCGGCCTGCAGGTCCGAGAGGTTCGACCCGATCGCGTCGATGTCGCCGCTCTGCAGTGCCCCGATCAGCGCGTCGACGTTGCTCACGTTGATCCAGATCACGCTCTCGACGCCGGGCCCGCGCTCGGCCTGCTCGCCCAGCGCGTCGGCCCGCCAGTCGTCGTCGAACATCCAGTGGTCGTCGTTTCGCGACGCTTCGAACCGCGTCCCCTGCTCCCAGTCCTCGAACTGGAAGGGACCGGTGCCGACGGGTTCGTCCGGGTTGTACTGGGAGGGGTTGTCGACGTCCTCCCAGCGGTGCTTCGGCAGGATCACGCTCCGAACGACCCGCTGAGTCATGAACGACGCGTCGGGGTTCTTCAGATTGAACCTGACCGCGTGGTCGCCCAGCACTTCGACCGACTCGATGGGTTCGTAGAACGGCACCTGGCTCGTCGAGGACTTTTCCTTGTACAGTTCGACGGTGAACTTCACGTCCTCGGCGGTGAACGCCTCGCCGTCGTGCCACTCGACCCCCTCGCGGAGCTCGAGTTCGACGGTCGTATCGTCGACGAACCCGCCGCCGGTCGCCAGCGCGGGCACCACGTCCAGATCGGGCGTCGCGTCGAACAGCCCGTCGTAGATGAACGTGAGCCGCTTGGCCTCCGCCCCGCCCGCGGCCCACGGCAGGTTCAGGGAGTTCATCGACGTGGTGACGCCCTTGACGTAGGTTCGAGTGTCGGTTTCGGGCTGGAGGTTGACCTCGGTCCAGACGAACGAGTCCAGCGTCGGCCCGTTGCCCGGCGTTTTCACGTACCCGCTCCACTTCCGGGTGTTCACCGCGGTGATGATCTCGGGGAACAGCGTGATGAGCCCCCCGACGTCCTCGGCGAACAGTTCCTGGGCCCGATCGACGAGTTCCTCCCGCTTCTCCCGGTCGGTCGTCCGGGCCTGCTCGGTGAGCACCTCCTGCAGCTCGGGGTGGTAGTAGTTGTCGTAGTTCGAGAGCGACCCCTCGGTCCGGCGCATCAACAGCGGGTTCGGATCGAGCCCCCGCTGCGGGTCGGGACCGTGCGTGCTCATCGAAACGATCGCCTCGAGCCCCTTTGCCGTCCAGCTCTGCGCGTACAGCTGGTTCAGCGGTCGATCGTTGAGCTCGACGGCGATCCCCAGGTCGTTGAGCCCGCGCTTGACCATCAGCGCGTGCTCGCGCATCCAGGGATCGTCCTCGCTCGAGAACTCGACCGGCACCGGATCGAGCACCGCGCCGGCCGTCGCGCTGTACTCCAGCGGCGGCGAGTCGGCGTCGACGGTCTCCCACTCCCGCCAGTACTGCGTCTCGACGGTCTCCGGAACGTCGTCGGGGACGTCCGGCTCGAGGCCCTCTCCGCGGCTCGCGCTACACCCCGCGAGCGCCCCCGCGGCACCCGTCGCGAGCGTCGCGGCGGTCGCGGCGAGGTAGCCCCGGCGCGTCGTCCCGGCGCCGTCGGCCGTCAATTTATCATCATTTTCTCCTTGCGACATCCACCCCCACGTTACCGCCTATCTAGGATGATTGTTCCCCCGATACCGGGCGATAGCTATTATTCTTTAAAACGGGGCAAGAACTATCGGCCCGATTTGGAGCCGAATCGGTCGCCAGTCACTCGCGGGGCCCGTAGATGAGTTCCAGCAGCGTCCGCTCGGCGGTCCGCAGTCGCTCGTTGAGCGTCGACTGGGACACGTCGAGGTCGGCCGCGAGTTCGGTCTCCGAGACGTCCCGGGGCACGTCGAAGTAGCCGCTGTTGTAGGCCGTCTCGAGGACCGCGAGCTGGTCGTCGGTGAGCTTCGAGACGAGGACCTCCGTCAGTCGGCCGCTGTCGAGGGGCTCGCCGGGCTCCTCGTCTCGGGCGACCGACAGCAGTTCGAACTCGCCGAGCGTCTCCTGCACCTCGTCGGCCATCGACCGGAACTGGTCCCAGTCGCGCGCGGTCGTCACGACTTCGAACCGGTCGTTCTGCAGGACGATCCGGTTCGGAATGACCTCCTGTCGCAGAATCAGGCTCAGAATGAAGGGGTACGACTCGTTCGCGAGGATCGCGAGCCGACGGATCTCGAGGTCCGCCGACGCGGTCGGGATCTCGCTCTCGTAGTACAGCGACGCGCCGGAGATGCCCTCGAGGGCGGTCTCAGGGTCGAAGTCGCCGTCGACGGCGACGGTCAGGGATTCGATCCACGTGCCGTCCTCGACGTAGAACGCGTTGTCGAGTTCGATGCTCCGGACGTCGTCCAGCGCCCGATGTAACTTCGCCATCACGCCCGTCGGTACCGTCGTGAACTCGACGCGTAGAATCGGAGACCCTCCTTACGGGCAAGACGCCGCCCGGCTCATATATACCTCACGTTTACCGGAACCGGCGGCGCTCACCGCCGTCTCGAGGGGACCGAAACCGCGTCAGGTCACCAGCGGCCAGTAGACGAGCCACGAGAGGGCGGCGACCGCGGCGGAAAGTCCCATCGTCACTAGCCCGAACGCGGCGATATCGCGGTGCGAGAGCGGGCCGCGGTCCATCGACACCAAGACTGCGGTCGTGTTGAACGGCAGGATCGTCGTCGAGCCGACGACCAGCAACACGCTCAACGCGAGCGACAGGCGGTCGAGACCGACGGCATCGGCGAGCTCGAGGACGATCGGAAGCGCGACGACGATCGCGGCCGAGCCGGTCGAGAACAGCGTCCGAACGCCGACGGCGAGGCCGAGCAGGACGGCCGCGGCCTGCCAGTCGGCCAGCGCCGCGAACGGGATCCACCGGGTCAACCCGTCGACGAGCGCCGAGATCACCCCGGTCGTCCGCAGGACGTCGAGGATCGACAGCATCGCGCCGATGAGAAAGAGAATCCCCCAGCTCGTCTCCGCAATATCCTCGGCCGTGATGACGGCCACGGACGGCAGCGACAGGACCGCGACGGCCGCGACGGCGGGGAGTATCGTCGGGATCCCGACGAACGAGCCGAGGATCCAGGCCGCGACCGTCCCGACGAGGACGGCGCCGACGATCCGCTGGTCGCGGGTCAGCGGCGCTGCTCCGTCGTCGTCCGCTGCGGCCGAAAGCTCGTCTCCGTCCGCCCCGCTCGAGGCCCCGGCGCCGCCTGATCCCCCGGCGCCGTCGGACTCCAACCGGCGGTCCGCGCTCGCTTCGAGCGCCCGGGCGTCGCCGATCCGCGCGAACAACCCCGCCGCGACGGTCGCCGCCGCGTACAGGACGAGCGTGGGCGGCCCCATGAGGACGGCCCACTCCACCCACGCGATCGGGCGCATCGTCTCCGAGACGATCTCGGCGGTCACGAGCGCCATGCCGCCGCCGGTCATTAGCCCCATCGAGGCGATCGGGTTGACGTGGCCGAGGACGAGAAACGCCCCGCGCTCGAACCCGGTTTCGGCGTCCGACCCGAACGCGGCCCCGACCCGCTTCACGATCGGCACGAACGTCACGGCTCGAGCCGTCGCCGACGGCATCACGAGCGCCAGCGCGAGCACGCTCCCGGCGACCGCCCGAAGCGCTCGCCCCGGCGTCCGCCGGGCGGGCAGGAGTCGCCGCGCAAGTTGCCGATCCAGACCAACCCGCGCTGTGGCGTCGCCCAGTAGCAGGAGCGCGAGCAGGAAGAACACGAGCGTCGACGTGAAGCCGGCCGTCGCCGTAGCGAACGAGTCGACGGCCCCGAGCGCGAACAGCAACGTGACGCCGAGCACGCTGGACACGACGTACGGTACGGGCCGGGCGAGCCAGAGCACGAGCGCCGACAGGAAGACCGCCAGCGCGCGCTGTCCCGCGACGGTCAGCGACGGTGGCGAGGGCGCCAGGACGCCGATCGCGAGTATCCCCGCGGCCGCGAGCAACCCCGCCGTTTGCACCGAGAGCGCCCGTTCGATCGTCCCCGCCGCCTCGTCGACCCAGCCGCGCATTACCGCCACCGTCGCCGTCCCGGCTGAAGAATCTGGTGTCGGCCGCAAAATCGTGCGGGCCCTCGCTCGAGCCGCCGCAACGAGCGATTACGCCACCGAGCCGCGATCGGTCCCGAGTCGCCTCGAGCGCCGATCCACTCGCTCGAGCCGTAAACCGCCGTTAAGCGACGCCGTTGCCCTCGAGTGGATCGCGACGCGTCGTTGCGGCCCCGGTCGCGCGCGAGCGGGAGCGTTATATCGGTCGGCTGTAAGTCTCCGACTATGAGAATTCGACGCCCACGCCGGCCGCGGCAGTTCCGGCTCGCGGACTCGGCCCAGCAGATCGTCGGCGGGTTCCTCCTCGCGGGGCCGTTCGTGGTCACCGAGGAGGTCTGGACGCTCGCCAAGAGTATGAACGGCTGGCAGACGCTCGGGATCGTGATCGTCGTGTTCGGCATCGGCTACGGCGCGCTGTACGCGGCGGACACGACCCGCGACGTGGACGAGGAACAGGAGGTCGCCGGGATTCCGCTCCGGTTCATTTCACTCATGCTCGTCTCGTTCGGCTCCGTAACGGTGCTCGCGTTACTGTTGGACGCCCCGGACGCGTTCATTCAGGACGGCACATCGACCCGCGAGGTCGTCGTGACAACGTTCACCGCCGTCAGCGTCGGCTCGGTCTTCAGCGTCGTCGGCGCGGCGACGGCCGACAGTCTCTTCTCGAAACCGGACTCGAACAACGGCAACGGGACTGGCACCGACAACGGAACCGACACCTGCAACGGACTCGACGATTAGAGATACGAGTCGTCGTAGGACTCCCCCGACCGGGACGCGTGGGAGTTCCCGCAGTCGCCGCACTCGAGGCGGTCCATGTTGTCCAGCGAGATGTCGAGCGAGCCGCAGTTCGCGCAGTAAAAGCCGAACTGCTCGGAGAATTCCGCGTCCTCGTAGGCCGCGTAAAAGGACGACGCGGTCCCGGATTCCTCCTCGTCGCGAGCGATGTAGACCGTCTCACCGCCGTCCGTCGTCGCCGTCAGTTGCCCCTCGCGCTCCTCGGTCTCGGGGAACGCGCCCGCTTCGGCGTCCTCGTCGCCCGCCTCGCTCGGCAACTCGAGGTCCGCGTCGGGGTCCGCGTAGACGTACTTCACGAACGACTCCTCGGCGATCTCGACCCGCCGGTCGCCCTCGTGTTCGAGGCCGAACCGCTCGACGAACTGGTGGCCCTCGGTGTTGGCCTCGAGGACGGTGACGCAGACGTGATCGGCCCCCCGATCGCGGAGGGCGTCGGTCGCGGCCTCGTACAGCGCCGTGCCGATGCCGCGGCCGCGGTGCTCGGGGTCGACGAACAGCCAGTTGAGTTCGCCCCACTCGCCGTCGCCGACGAGGCTGCCCTCGACGAACCCGGCGATCGCCTCGCCCTCGATGTCTTCGCCGGTTTCGGCGATCAGTAACACGGTCTCGTCGTCGCCGAGCTTTCCGTCGACGACCTCGTCGCTCAACTCCGTCTCGGTGATCGCGTCGATCTGGCCGGGGCTCAGCCTGAACGTGGTCGTCATCGAACTGTCCACGACCGCTCGGATCCGCTCGGCCTCGTCCGGTTCCGGCTCCCGAATCTCCATACGGACGCTTCGGCGCCAATCCGGATAAGCGAGGTGCCGGCGCGAACAAGCGAACGAGCGCGCTTCCGGGGAACTCGACGCGTCTCGTCGTCGGCCCTCGAGCACCGGGCGGCGTCGATTGACCCGTCGCTCGCGGAACAGTATCGTCTCCGCTCGGTTCCGCTGCCCGACCGGCGAGCCGGGGACGAAACTGTTAATTCGATGGATCGTTCTGCCTTAGCTATGCAACGGCGCTACGGCGATCTCGATTACTCCTTGCTGACGAAAGCGGGGTTCCTGTTCGGAATCGGATTGCTCGCGGTCGGCGGCGGTGCCGAACTCGTCGGTCACGCGGTCGTCGGCGACCTCCCCGGCTGGGAAGATAGACTCCTCACCTACTCCGAGGGGCTCGGCATCCTCATCGCCTTCTTCTCGGTGTGGATCTTCGGGATCTACCTTCCGCTCACCGAATAAGCCGTCCCGGTCCGATTCGACCGCAACTACGACCCGAATCGGCGGTATCGATCAGCGACGAACGGAGCGACCGACTGACGGAACGTCCGCTAGTCGTCTGCGCTTTCCAGTTCGAACTGCTGGTTCTCGGCGACCTGGTTGAGGACGACGCTCGTGTTGGACTGGTTGATGTCGGGATCGGTCAGCAGTTCCTTGATCTGGTCGTTCATGTCGTCGGTGTCCTGGAACTTACCGATCGCGATGACGTCGTAGTCGCCCGTGACCTCGTAGACGGAGATCATCTGGTCGTGCTCTCGGAGCGTCTCCGTGATCTCGGGGAGGGCGTTCCCCTCGGCTTTGAGCTGCATGATCGCCGTGACGTCGTAGCCGACCGCGTCGTAGTCGATGATCGGCGTGTAGCCCTCGACCACGCCCTCCTCCTCGAGGTCGGAGAGGTGGTTCGAGACCGTCGTGACGGAGACGTCCAGCTCCTCCGCGAGGCTGCGCAGGCTCGCGCGGCCGTTGCCGAGCAGTTCGTTGACGAGATCGGCGTCGAGATGTTCGTACGTCATGCCGTTGAGTAGATCGCTTCCACTACTAGATGTTTACGAATATTCAGTTTTTTGCGCCGATTACTATCTCTCTCAGATCCGCGGGCGTATATATCGGGGTCGGTGCCAGCTTTCCGAGCGCCGCTCGGACATCCGGCCGATCGGATCCGTCCCACCCGCAGTGCGTCACTGGTGACGACGGCGAGTGGGGCGGAGCACGAGGGCAGGGCCGAGCGCGAGGGGGAGACGACGAGAACGAACGATTTTTGCCTCGATTTTCCGAACCGGCAGTATGGAGCGGCTCCTCGAGTCCTTAGACGACGCACCGATCATCGACAAGGACGGCTACGAGTACCTCGTCCACCCGATCAGTAACGGCGTGCCGCGGCTCGACCCCGACCTGCTGCGCGAGGTCGTCGTCGAGGTCATGCGGACGATCGACCTCGACGTCGACAAGATCGTCGCCCCCGAGGCGATGGGCATCCACCTCGCGACCGCGCTCTCCCTGCAGACCGACATCCCGCTCGTCGTGATCCGGAAACGCGAGTACGGCCTCGAGGGCGAGGTGTCGCTCCACCAGGAGACGGGCTACTCGGAGTCGGAGATGTACATCAACGACATCGAGGACGGCGACCGGGTCGTCATCGTCGACGACATGCTCTCGACCGGGGGGACGCTGGCGGCGATCTGCGGGGCCCTGGACGACATCGGGGCCGAGATCGTCGACATCGTCGTCGTGATGCGGAAGGTCGGCGAGTCGGCGATGGACGACACGCCGTACGAGGCGACGAGCCTCGTCGACATCACGGTCGAAGACGGCGAAGTGACTGTCCACTCGACGCACTGAGCGCTGCGACCCGGCGGCCGTCGACCGGGAACGGCGACTACGAACGGACCGATGTATGCACCTCTCTGCAATTCGTGGTCAAGAATGTGCATACTATGTGGCTCCCGGGCCGCGCTATGGGCTCGTTTACGAAACTTTTTATGCAGCCCTCTGCAATCTGGCGCCCATAGATGGCAACCGACTCCGACGGGGGGATTCAGCTCGAGTACGGTCTCGACGAGAAACCGCCGCTACCGAAATCGATCCTGCTGGGGCTCCAGCACGTCGCGGTGATGATCGTGCCGGCGACGGCGGTGGCCTACGTCGTCGGGGGCGAGGTCGGCCTCGGTCCCGATACGGCCTATATCGTCCAGATGGTCCTGCTGTTTTCGGGGCTGGCGACGATGATCCAGGCCTACACCGTCGGCCCGGTCGGCGCGCGCCTGCCGATCGTCATGGGCTCGAGTTTCACGTTCGTGGGGGCGTCGATCTCGATCGGGCTGGACTACGGGATGGCCGCCGTCTTCGGCGCGATCCTCGTCACGGGCTTTCTTGTCGAGGGGCTGATCGGCTGGCAGTTCAAGCGCATCAAACCCTTCTTCCCGCCGCTGGTGACCGGCCTCGTCGTCGTCATCATCGGCCTCTACCTCATTCCGGTGGCGATGGACTACGCCGCCGGCGGCGCGGGCGCGTCCGACTTCGGCGCGCTGTACCACACCGGTCTGGCCGCGCTCGTGCTGGCGATCGCCGTCGGCCTCAACATGCTCACTCGGGGCGTCACCCGACTGCTGTCCGTGCTCGTCGCCATCGCCGTCGGCTACGCGGTCGCCGTCGCGGTGACGTTCGCGACCGGCCTCGAGCTCGTCGACTTCTCGCCGGTCGGCGAGGCCGCGCTGGTCGCCTTCCCCGAGCCCACCCGCTTTGGCTTCGAGTTCGAGCCGATCGCGATCGCCACCTTCGCCGTGCTCTTTCTGGTCTCCGCGATGGAGACCGTCGGCGACATGTCCGGCGTCACGGCCGCGGAGGGCCGGAATCCGACCAACGAGGAGTTCCGCGGCGGGCTGTTCAACGACGGCCTGCTGAGTTCGGTCGGCGCCGTCTTCGGCGCGTTCCCGATCACCTCCTTCTCGCAGAACGTCGGCATCGTCAACTTCACGGGCGTGATGAGCCGCCACGTCGTCGGCATCGGCGGCCTGTTCCTCGCCGTTCTCGGCCTGAGCCCGACGGTCGGCGCCGCCGTCACGACCATCCCCAGCGCCGTCTTCGGCGGCGCCGTGTTGCTGATGGCCGGGATGGTCGCCGCCAGCGGCTTCCGCCTGATCGTCACCCACGCCGACCTCGACCGCCGGAACACGGTCGTCGTCGCCGTCTCGCTGGGGCTCGGCCTCGGCATCGCGACGACGCCCGAAGCGCTCGCCGGCCTGCCCGACGCCGCGGAGACGTTCTTCGGCCAGCCGGTCATCGTCACCGCGCTCTCGGCGCTGGCGCTCAACACGTTCGTCCCCGGCGAACAGAGCCCGCTGTTCGACGCCGTCGCAGACGCGGACGGGACGACCGGCTCGGCCGACGCCGCGACGGCTCCCACCGACGACTAACAGCGTCGCTTCGGTTTCGTCGTTCGAATTTCTGAGAAAAAGAACGTCGCGTTCCCCGCCCGTCAGAGGATGCTGTACCCGCCGTCGACGTACAGCAGGTGGCCCGTCATGTACTCGGCGTCGTCGCTCGCTAGGAACAAGTACGGCCCGGCGATGTCCTCCGGCTCCGCCATCCGTCCCATCGGGATGTCCGTCCCGACCTCGCCCTCGTGCTCGAGCGGGTCCGGAATATCGGCGTCCTCGAGAATGAGTCCCTCGTCCCGCGAGCGGGCAGGGCCTTCGGCGCCAAACGCCGTCTTCACGATCCCCGGCGCGACGGCGTTGACCTGGATGTCGTAGGGAGCTAACTCGAGCGCGGCCACGCGCGTGAGCATCATCACCGCGCCCTTCGAACTGTCGTACATCGAGTGGCCCAGTTGGGCGTACTCGGAGCTGATCGAGGCCGTGTTGACGATCGTCCCCGGCTCGTCCCGGTCGAGCATGTCCCTGGCGGCCGCTCGGGTACCCGCGAGGACCCCCTGCACGTTGATCTCGAGGAGCCGGTCGAACGTCTCGAGGTCGGTCTCGAGCACCGAGCCGTGGCGGTAGATCGCGGCGTTGTTGACCATCACGTCGACGCCGCCGAACTCGCGGGCGGCCTCGATGACGGCCGCGACGTCGTCGGAGTCGGTGACGTCGGTTTCGACGAAGGTCGCCCGACCGCCGGCGTCCTCGATGCGCTCGTGGGTCGGCGTCGATTCGCCCTCGCGTTTAGGCTCCTCGCGAACGTCGGCGACGATGACCGTCGCACCCGCCTCGCCGAAGCGTGTCGCGACCTCGCGTCCGATGCCCGATGCGCCGCCGGTCACGATCACCGTCTCGTCGTCGAAGTCGTACGTTAACGCGCCCATATGTCAAATGAGACGACGGTTCTCTTAGCTGTGGGGGATATCGGGCGACCGTGGACCGGCGGCGGTCACCGGCCGACCTGCCCGTCCCGACCGGCCGGGATCGCAGCGCGAAGCGGGCCGCTTAGAAGGGCTACTCTCGTGCTCGTGAAGGCTTAGAAGGGATACTCCCGCGGCTCGTGCTGGATCGAGACCCACTTCGTCTCGGTGATCTCGCGGAGGAACGCGTCGCTGTTGTACGACCCCATTCCCGAGGCACCGATGCCGCTGAAGGGGACGTGGGCCTCGTCGTTGATCGGCTGGTCGTTGATGTGGACGTTCCCGGTCTCCATGCGGTCCGCGATGTCCTTCGCGACCTCGAGGTCGCCGGCGTGGACGGCGCCGGAGAGGCCGAACTCGGTGTCGTTGGCGATCTCGACGGCCTCGTCGACGTCGGAGAACGGGATGACCGGCGCGATCGGGCCGAAGTGCTCGTTGCACGCGGCGGCCATGTCGTTGGTCACGTCCGAGAGGACCGTCGGTGCGACGACCAGCGAGTCGTCGACCCCTTCGACCGGAACCGTCTTGCCGCCGGTCTCGAGGGTCGCGCCCTGGTTAACCGTCTCCTCGACGTACTCGAGGATCTCGTCGCGCTGGGACTCGTCGATGATCGGACCGACGACGGTGTCCTCGTCGTGGGCGCTGCCGACCGGAAGTTCCTCGGCGCGCTCGGAGAGGCGCTCGACGTACTCGTCGTAGATGTCCTCGTGGACGATGTGGCGGTTGATCGAGATACAGACCTGCCCCTGGTGGACGAACGAACCGAACGTCGCGCCGTCGAGCGCCCGCTCGAGGTCGGCGTCGTCGGTCACGACGAAGGCGTTGTTGCCGCCCAGTTCCATCGCGGGGACGGCAAGGTTCTCGCCGGCGAGGCTGGCGACGTGCTGGCCGACCTCCGTCGAGCCGGTAAACGCCACCACGTCGCTCTCGGGGTGGCTCGCCACGCGGTCGCCGATCTCGCTCCCGCGGCCGGTGACGACGTTGAGCACGCCGTCGGGGAGGTCGGTTTCCTCGAACAGCTTCGCGAACAGCAGCCCGCCCGTGATCGGGGAGTTCGTCGACGGCTTGAGCACCACGCTGTTGCCCGCGGCGATGGCGGGCGCGACCGCCCGCATCGAGAGGTTCAGCGGGAAGTTCCACGGCGAGATGACCGTCACCACGCCCTTGGCCTCGCGCTGGACGATGTTCTCCTTCCCGGGGATGTTCGAGGCGGCGTGTTCGCCCTTCATCCGCCGCGGGAGCGTCGCGGCCTCGGTGGCGTGGTCGCCGGCGATGTGAATGGACGTCTCGCCCATGATCCGCGTCCCGCCGACTTCGTGAGCGAGCAGTTCGACGATCTCCTCGCTGTGTTCCTCTACGGCCTCGTGGAACTGCCGAATGACCTCGGCTCGCCGGGCCGGCGGTTGGTCCTTCCACTCCTCCTGCGCGGCGGCGGCCGCCTCGTAGGCCGCGTCGACGTCGGCCTCGACGCCCGCGGGAACCTCCGCGACCGTCTCGCGGGTCGACGGATCCTCGACCGCGATCGTCTCCTCGCTCTCGCCCGTGGTCCACTCGCCGTCGATGTACTGGACGTCCCAGTCGGCCTCGATAGAAATGCTGTCGACCATACGTTTACCAGTTGGTAGAATAGCGTAAAAGGGATTCGGCCGGCGAACACGCCGCCGGCTTCGAACCCTTCTCGGCGCTCGAGGCCGGACGGGATGGGGGCGCAATGCTGTTCGCGGTCCGCCCGTCGCACCGTCGAACGCCGCTCGAGGCCGGCGTGCCGTCAGGACGACAGCGCGTCGGCCTCGAGCGGCTCGGCTCCCTCCCAGTAGTCGGCGAACGTCTCCCGGGCCCACGCGCGGATCTCGTCGTCGTCGCTGTCGATCGACGCCCGTAGGATTCCCTGCTCGTCGCGCACCAGGAGGTAGACGACGTCGTCGATGATCATCGCCGCGAGCGGGATTTCGTCGTCGTAGATGCGGACCGTCGCGCGATCGGTCTCGAGCAGTTCCCGCAACTGCGTCCGCAGCGCGGAGTCGTCCGCGAGCGCGTCGATCGCGTCCCGCGAGAAGACGCCCTCGAAGGTCTGCTCGCCGGTCGCCGCTCGCTCCTGGACGGTGGTCAGATTCTGCTCGTTGAAGGCGTGCGAGACCGCCCGGACCTCCGTCGCGTCCTCGAGCAGGTCGAGCAGGCGCTGCAGCGGTGCGTTCGGTCGGGTCTGGCTCGGAACGGTGATTCGCGCGTCCGCCAGCCGCCGGATGTCGAACCCGAACGTCTCGGTCGGCAGATACTCCACGATCCCGCGCAGCCGCCGCTCGGTCTCGAGGATGTCCTGCAGGTCGGTGAAGCCGGATGCGACGAGCTGGCCGGTCGCCGTCGCGGCGTACTCGCTACCGTCGCGTTCGATCCACGACCGGTCGGCGAAATCTCCCAGAATCCGGCCGAGCGTCGCCTGCGACGCGCCCGTCTCCTGGGCCAGTTCGGTCCGCGTGTACCGGCCCTCCGAGAGGAGCCGGAGCACGTCGACGCGGTTCGCCGAGAGCGCGAGGAACTCGATCTCCTCGAGGGCCGATGCCGACGGGTCCGTCGCGTTCATACGGGTACTCGAGTCCGCCGCGGTAAACAGTTTTCCCCCCGTGAAATAATTTCACGACGTGAAAGAGTGTAACGCCGTCTTGCATATTTCTTGCCGTGAAATATTTTCTGAACAAAACTATCCCCCTTGCACCCCTATGGATAGATATGCTTCTCACGCGCGCCCCTCCGACGCCCCGTCAGGCGTCCCTCCTGCACGCATCGGACGTCGAGGTGATCGCCTCGTGGAGATAGATCGCCGAACGGCCGCCTTCTTCGTCCTCTCGAGTCTCTTCTTCGGGGGGACGTTCGTCGCGGCCAAAGCGGGACTGGAGTTCTTCCCGCCGCTGCTGTTCGTCGCGCTGCGGTTCGACGTCGCGGCCGTCCTCATGGCGGCGTACGTCGCCGTGACGGTCTCGCGCGACGAGATTCTGCCGACGACCCGCGGCGACGCGCTGGGGATCGTCGCGACCGGCGTCTTCGTGATCGGGCTGTCGAACTCGCTGCTGTTCGTCGGCCAGCAGTACGCGACCAGCGCGGTCGGGTCGATCGTCTTCAGCCTCAACCCGATCCTGACGCCAGTGTTCGCGGCCGTGCTGCTCTCTAACGAGCGCCTTTCGGCCCGCGGCGCGGTCGGGATGGTGCTGGGTCTGCTCGGCGTCGCACTCGTCGTCAGCCCCGACCCCGCGAACCTGCTGGGCGGCGACGCCGTCGGGAAGGCGATCCTGTTCGCCGGCGCGGTCAGCGCCGCGCTCGGCGCCGTCCTCATCCGCCGCGCCGACGCGACCGTCTCGAGCACGGTCCGGATCGCGTGGGGACTGCCCCTCGCCGCCGCGCTCTCGCACGGCTTCTCGGCGCTGGCCGGCGAATCGGCCGCGTCGATCGCGTGGACCCCGGGTGCGATCGCGGCGCTGGCGTACGTCAGCGTCTTCGCCGGCGTCCTCGCGTACATCGCCTACTTCGCCCTGCTCGACTCGACCGGCGCGATCCGCGCGAACCTGATCTTCTACGTCGTGCCGGCCGTCTCGACGCTCGGCGGCTGGGCCCTGCTGGACGAGCGCATCGCGCCCTCGGCCGCCGTCGGCTTCCTGACGATCTTCGCCGGCTTCGCGGTGCTGGGCAGCGAATCGATCGACGTCCGGTCGCTGCTGCCCGGCCTCTCGTTCGACGTGCCGGTCGGCTCCGAGGTCGACGACGAGCGCGCCGCGCTCGAGGAGGAACCGCGCGGCTACCGCTCGGACTAACTCGGTTCCGTTCCCGCGTCCGCATCGGGTCCCGCCGTCGGTCGATTTCTCGAGGCGCTCGAGGCAGTTCGCACTTGAGAGCGCCAGCAGATTCCTCAACCCGGTTCCCGGCCTACGCCGGATACCGTCGATCACTGGTGACGAGCACCGCCGGTGCGTCGACGACCCTGCTAGTATGTCGATGGCAAACTACGAACTCCACGACCGACTCGATCGTCTCTCCTCGGCCGACGCCGACCGCGATATCCTCGTCACGCTGGCGGTCCCCCCGGACGAATCGATCGGCGAGGCCCGCCAGCCGGTCGAAACCGACTACGCCGAGGCGAGCCAGCTCGACGAACAGTCGTTCCCGAAGCCGCTGACCGACGCCCTCGAGACCGTCCGCAGCGAACTGAACGACTACGAAGAGGTCCCCGAACACGGACTGGCCATCTACGCCGGCGCGCCCGACGGCGACCTCGTGACGGCGGTCTTCGACGACCTCCCCGCGCCGATCGACGAGTCGATCTACGAGCACGGCAACGAGTTCGACCTCTCGCCGCTGGAAGGCGTCGCCGAACCCGAGTCGACCTACGGGCTGCTCGTCGTCGAGCGCGGCGCCGCCGCGCTGGGCCGACTCGACGACAGCGACGTCGAACCGATCGAGACGCTCGACAGCGACGTCCCGGGCAAGTCCAGCGCCGGCGGCCAGTCGGCCGAGCGGTTCGAGCGCGACCGCGAACGGCAAAAGCGGGAGTTCTTCGACGAGGTCGCCGAGCGCGCCGCCCTCGAGTTCTGCGAGACCGGATCGGTCGACGGCGTCCTGCTCGGCGGCACGACCGGCACGGTCGAGGACTTCCGCGAGGAGGCCGACCTCGATCACCGCCTCGAGGATCGCCTCGTCGGCGAGTTCGCGGTCGAGTACGCCAGCGAGCAGGGCCTTCGGCAACTCGCGGAGAAGGGCCAGCCCGCAATCGACGAGCGCGACCGGCGCGACGCCCGCGATGCCCTCGAGGACTTCTTCGAGGCGATCCGCGACGACGACGAGGCCGTCGCCTACGGCGTCGACGAGGTCGACGACGCCCTCGAGTACGACGCGGTCGAAACGCTGCTGCTCTCGACGGCGCTCGAGGGCGAGCACCTCCGGGCGTTCGGCGACCGGGCGACGGACCAGGGCGCCGACACGGTCGTCGTCCCCGACGATTTCCCGGACGGCAACCGCTTCGCCGAGGCCTTCGACGGCGTCGGTGCGCTGTTGCGGTTCGCGATTGAGTGAGCCGGCGGGTCAACTCCGACGCGACCACCCAATCTCCGACCTACCAGACTGCCCATCATCATTCGAATGTGGTAGTTCGTCAGCTATCGGGGCCGCAATCGCTCTTTCGAATCTGCGAAACCGACGTCGAAGGAGTCGCGATTACTCCGCGGCGTCCGCGCTCCGCTGACAGTCGCAGCCGCCCTGCTCGAGCAGATCCTGCACCGTGTACTGGGTTCTACACTCCTCGCAGGTCACCGTCACGTTGACGAGCACGTTGAACTCCCCGATATCGAGGACGTCGCCGCGCTCGAGCTGGGCGATCGTGTCCTCCGTGACGGCCGCGGTCCGGTTCCGGAGCGCGCCGAGCTTGTCCCGGCTCCGCTCGAGTCGCTCCTCGTCGCTGGGGGACTCGAGCGAGGCCTCGAGGCAGCCGGTCAGGTGGTTGTAGACCGTCTGGTGGGAGACGAAGTCGCCCTCGACGTCCTCGATCGGCACCGCGTCGCGCTCGAGTTCTTTGCGCGTCTGGACGCGCGTCCCGCTGCTGACGTCGTCGCTCGTGAGCAGCCGGTAGGTGTTCTCGACTTCGCCGTCCTTGTACTGGAGGCCGGCCTCGTCGAGGGCCGCGGCGAGCACGCGCTGGTTGACGTGTTCCGCGAGGTCGCGAGTGCTGTAGCGATCGTCGGTCTCGTCGGTCCAGTAGCGGACGAGTTCGTCGTCGAGTCCGGTGAGGTCATACCGGTCGGCGATGCGTCCGACCTTACAGCCGCACGCGTCGCCGGCGCGGTCGTCGGGCTTCGTTTCGGTCACTACCCCAGCCTACCGGGCGTCGCTAAAAAAGGTTTCCGCACGGCGGCACGTTTACAGCAATACCGACGTAATCGGCCGGCCCCGTTCGACGTCGCGATCGGCTGCGTGTCCGACTCCGGACGCGGCCCGGCTGCGATCGTTTCGCCGGCCGATTTGTGATACTGAAAGTGATACTATCGCCGTCGTATCGAGTTTTGTATGTAATGGTCGAACCGCAAGCGAGGACGCGTCTCGAGAGCGTCGAGCCGCGAGTTCGAACGGTCGTCGGCGCGGTGCAGTCCCCCGTCACTCCGCGGGGTCGACGACGATCACGCGGAGGTCGTTGACGTTCGTTCCCGTCGGCCCCGTTCTGAGCAGGGCGTCCGCGTCGTCGAGGGTCGGCAGCGCGTCGTTGCGCTCGAGCGCGTCGCGGCCGTCCGCCTCGGGTACCGTCGTCGCGTCCGCGATCGCGCCGGCGGCGTCGGTCGCCCCGTCGATCCCGTCCGTATCGACGCTCGCGACGACGACGCCGTCGGCCTCGAGCCCGAGCGCCCCGCTCAGGACGAACTCCTGGTTCGGTCCGCCGCGGCCGTGGTCCTCGCCGAGCGTGACCGTCGTCTCACCGCCTGAGAGCAGAACCGCGGGCGGCGACGCCGGCCCGCCGGTTTCGCGACACTCCTCGGCGATCGCGACGTGAGTGAGCGCGGCCTCCCGCGCCTCGCCGCGCACCCCCGCCGCAAGTACGAGCGGCTCGTACCCCCGCTCCGCGGCAGCTTTGCGGGCCGCCTCGAGCGCCGTGCGCCCACTCCCGAGCACATGTGCGCTCGTCCGCTCGAACGCCGGATCACCGGCAGTCGGCGTCTCCGGGCGCTCGCCGCGCGCGCCGGTCTCGAGGTGGTCTCGGACCGCCGCCGGCACGTCGAGGGCGTACCGCTCGAGCACCCCGAGTGCGTCGTCGTACGTCGACGGGTCCGGGACGGTGGGGCCGCTGGCGATCACGCTGAGATCGTCGCCGACCACGTCGCTGAGGACGAGCGTCGCGACGGTCGCCGGCGCCGCGGCGCGGGCGAGCTGCCCGCCCTTGATCGCCGAGCAGTGTTTGCGGACGGCGTTGATCTCGTCGATCGTCGCGCCGCAGGCGAGCAGTTCCTCGGTGACCGCCTGCAAATCGGACAGCGACAGCGGCTCGGCGGGGGCTGCAAGCAGGGCGCTGCCGCCACCGGTGAGCGTCGCGATCACGAGGTCGTTCTCGTCCGCGCGCTCGGCGATCTCGAGCACCCGTTCGGCGTGTTCGACGCCCCGCTCGCTGGGTATCGGGTGATCGCCCGCCAGCACGTCGACGGCGTCCGTCTCGCTCGGATCGTCCGTAACCACGGCGCCGTCGGTCAGCCGACCGCCGAGTTCGCCCTCGAGCGCCGTCGCGAAGTGGCCCGCGGCGTTGCCGCCGCCGATCAGGAAGACGTCCTCGTACTCCTCGAGGTCGTACTCGGCCGTCGTCCCGTCGACGGCCGTCACGGCGAGGGTTCCACCGTGAACAGCGATCGTCTCATCGACTCGTACGGCCGGATGGGCGGCCTCGATTCCCGCACGCAGGCACTCGAGGGCCACCTCGCGGGCGTCGGTCTGCGCGAGCGCGTCGTGGTTCTCGAACCGGACGTCGACCATGCGACTCCGTACCGTAGAGAACCGCATGTATCTATCGTCCGTTCGTCGAGCGCCCTCGCTTCTCGAACGGGCTGCGTCTCGAGCCGACGGGATTTCGTATAGCGGATAGAGATTTAATACCTGAGATCGAGAGCTCGATTGGACGCCAGCAAACCGAGGACGATCGCCAGCAGCGCGGCCAGCGCGCCGAAAGAGACGGCCCAGCCGGCGCGGTCGGCGACGAACCCGACGGCGATCGAGCCCGTGGAGGCGACGATCATGTAGACGGTCCGCACCAGCCCGAAGCCGGCGCTCTGCTCGGCTTCCGAGAGGTGATCCATGAACCGGGGGAAGACCGCGGCGCCCCAGCCCATGCCCGTTCCCAGCAGCGCGATGCCGGCAATGAGTACCTGGAGGCCGGAGCCGACGACGAGCAGCGTGAGCCCCGCGATAGCGGCCGCTGCACACAGCAGGATACCGAGGTCGCGGCCGAAGCGGTCGGCGATCCGCCCAACGCCGATCTGGAGCACCCCCTGCACGATGAAGTACGTGGCGAACATGGCCCCGGCCGTCGTCGTCGCGTACTCGTGGTACGCGACGAAAAACGTCGGCAGGAACGAGGCCAGTCCCTGCCACGTGAAATCGAAGACGATGGCGATGACGCCGGTGTAGACGATCGACGGCCGGGTTAGCAACTCGAGCATCGGCCCCGGCGAGAGGCGGTCCCGGAGAGGCTGATCGGGCCGGCGCGGATCGGTCGGACGGACGCGCCATGCGAAGAGGACGGCGGCCGGCGCGGCGACGGCGGCCGTGATCGCGACGGCCGGCCGCCAACCGTACCGGACGGCGATCCAGGAGACGGCGACCGGCGTCACCAGCCCCGCGACCGGCGCGCCGGCGTTGTGGATGCCGACCGCCGTCCCGAGGTCGTCGTACGTCCGGGTGAGCAGCGCCGTCGCGACGCTGTAGTGGAGGCCGGCGGCGGCGCCGAGCAGGATCGTCCCGAGCACGAAGACGGCGAAGTGCGGCGCGAAGACGACGAGCAGACTCGTCGCGCCGGTGCCGCCGACCGACGCTAAGATGATACGTCGCTCCCCGTACCGGTCGGCGAGGACGCCGCTCGGGTACTGCGCGAGCGCGTACGCGAGCCACATGCCCCTCAGCGCGGTTCCGACGAAGGTGTTCGAGACCCCGAACGCGTCGGTGATCTCGGGGACGACCGGACTGAACGCCAGCCGTCCCACCATCGTCGCGAAGAAGGCGAGCGTACACAGCGCCAACACGGTATCGCGGTACCGCCAGTCCACCATGCGACGGTTCCCAGTCCCCTCTCGAGCCGGCAGTATCTGTCGGCCCGGATCAGCGTGTGAGACTTCTGTTCGCCGACTGGACTCGAGTTCGAGAACGCGCGACGCGCCGGCTACTCCGAGCGCTGGGCTTCGACCGTCGCGACCGCCGCCAAGTTCACGATGTCCCTGACCTCGTCGTCGCGCTGGAGGACGTGGACGGGCTCGGCCATCCCGGCGAGCATCGGGCCGACCGCCTCGGCGCCGCCGAGTCGCTGGAGCAGCTTGTAGGTGATGTTGCCCGCCTCGAGGTTCGGCAGGACGAGCACGTTCGCCGGCTCCTCGAGGTCGGCGAACTCGTAGGTACCCTGCAGGGTCTCCTCGACGACGGCGGTGTCGGCCTGCATCTCGCCGTCGACGGGGAAGTCGACCGCGGGGTCGTCCCGGAGGATCTCGGCCGCGCGGCGGGGTTTGCGGGTGCCTTCGTTGTCGACGCTGCCGAAGTCGGAATACGACAGCAGGGCCGCGCGGGGCTCGACGTCGAACCGCCGGGCGATGTCGGCCGCGTGCTGGGTCACCTCCGCGAGCGTTTCCGCGTCGGGGTCCTGGTTGACCGTCGCGTCCGCGAGGAAGACGACTCGATTCTTGAACGTCAGCATGTAGACGCCGGCGGCGTGGGCGACGTCCTCGGCGGTGCCGATCACCTGCAGGAGCGGCCGCAGCGCCGACGGGTAGTGGTGGGTCAGCCCCGTCAGCATGGCGTCGGCGTCGCCCTGCTCGACCATCACCGACGCGAAGTAGTTGCCGTCCTCGATGAACTCCGCGGCCTCCGTCCGGGTGATTCCCTTGCGCTTGCGCCGCTGATAGAGGGCGTCGACGTACTCCTCGTACTCGCCGGTCTCGGGATCGACCACCTCAGGATCGAACTCGAGGCCGAGTTCGCCGGCCGTGTGCTCGATCTCCTCGCGGTTCCCGATCAAGACCGGGTCGGCGATCCCCTGCTCGCGGAGCTGGTAGGCCGCGCGGATGATCTTCTCGTCCTCTCCCTCCGCGAGCGCGAGCCGTTTGGGATCGCTTTGGGCCTTATTCAGGACGACGCGCATCATCTCGCGGGACTTGCCCAGCCGAGCCTCGAGTTGCTCGACGTAGGTGTCGACCTCGAGGTCAGTGCGGGCGACGCCGGTGTCGATCGCCGCCTGCGCGACGGCCGGCGCGAGTTCGAACAGCACGCGGGGGTCCATCGGCTTCGGGATGATGTACTCGGGGCCGAACTGCAGGGGCTGGTCGCCGTAGGCCTTGCGCACGGCGTCGGGGACGTCTTCCTTCGCGAGGTCGGCCAGCGCCTCCGCGGCGGCGACTTTCATCGCCTCGTTGATCTCGGTCGCGCGGACGTCCAGCGCGCCGCGGAAGATGAAGGGGAACCCCAGCACGTTGTTGACCTGGTTCGGGTAGTCCGAACGACCGGTCGCCATAATGACCGTGTCGTCGCGGGCCGATTTGGCCTCCTCGTACCCGATCTCTGGCGTCGGATTCGCCATCGCGAAGATGATCGGATCCGAAGCCATCGAGCGGACCATCTCCGGCGAGACGATGCCGCCGGTCGAGAGGCCGACGAAGACGTCGGCGCCCTCGATCGCTTCCTCGAGTCCGCCCTCGGGAACGTCCTTGGCGAACTCGCGGTTGTAGGCGTTCAGCTCGCCGGCTTCCGCCCGCTCGGTGGTCAGAATCCCGTCGATGTCGACCATCGTGATGTTCTCCTTCTGCACCCCCAGCGAGACGTAGAACCGGGCCGTCGCGACCGCCGCCGCGCCCGCGCCGGCGAAGGTCACCTCGAGATCCTCGAGGTCTTTCCCGGCGATCTCCGTCGCGTTCAGCAGGGCGGCGCCGCTAATAATGGCGGTGCCGTGCTGGTCGTCGTGGAACACGGGGATGTCCATCCGCTCGCGCAGGCGCTCCTCGATGACGAAACACTCGGGCGCCTTGATGTCCTCCAGATTGATCCCGCCGAAGGTCGGCTCCATGCCGGCGACGGAGTCGATAAAGTCGTCCGGATCGTCGTGGTCGAGCTCAACGTCGAAGACGTCGATGTCGGCGAAGCGCTTGAACAGCACGCCCTTCCCCTCCATGACGGGTTTCGAGGCCTGTGCGCCGATGTCGCCCAGGCCGAGTACCGCTGAGCCGTTCGAGACGACGCCGACGAGGTTGCCCTTGACCGTGTAGCGGTAGGCCTCGTCTGGGTCCTCGTCGATCGCCCGACAGGGGCCGGCCACGCCGGGCGAGTAGGCGAGGCTCAGCTCCCGCTGGGTGTTCGTCGGCTTCGTCGTCCTGATCTCGAGTTTCCCGGGCGGGCGCTCCGCGTGGTACTCGAGGGAGTCGTCTTCGAGTGACATACCGTCCGTTTCCAGTATGCGGGCAAAAACGTATGGGGTCGCGTCGATATATGGAACGGACCGTCGGCCGATCCCGGTTTCGGTGGACGTTCGGCCGGCAAGCCGGGGAAAACGCTCCAGAACGTCCCGATTCGGGTTCTCGGCGCCACGGCTGTTGCAGGCACCAGTCGCTTGGCTCGGATCCGACTACCGCTACGCATGCCCGAGTTCACGGACGACGACCGCGGGAAGCCCGTCGAGAACGCCAACGGCGACCGAGTCGGGACGATCGAGACGGTCGAGGGCGACGTCGCCTACGTGCGGCCGAACGCGGACGCCGTGGATTCGATCAAGTCTTCGATCGGCTGGGAGAGCCGCGCCGACGAGTCGCTGCCGCTCGACCGCGAGGCCGTCGCCGAGGTCACCGACGAGGCGGTCCGGCTCGAGGGGGCGCTGCTCGATCGAGTGCGGGCCGAAAGCGAAGAAAGCAGCGGCGCGGCGGGAAGCGCGAGCGGGATGGACGAGACGGACGCCTCGGAGGCGACGGAAGACGCCGAATCGGCCGCGAACCAGGGTCTCTCGGCGGATCCGTCCGCGATGACTGACGACGCCTCCGGGTTCGAAGTCAATCCCGACGACGTGGACGACGAGTTCGACCGGAACGACGCGGCAGTCGACCCCGACGAGGACGCCCAGCCGACCGACGCGGCCGTGGAACCGGACGACGAATTCGACCGGGACGACGCGGAAGTCGAGCGCGGCGAGGACGAACCCTGACCCCCGTGACCTTCTGTCCGCGCTATCGGCCGACGATGCGATCGACGGCGATCGGCGAACTCGAGTCGAGACCGCGCACCGTCGCCGCTCGTCGAAGCGCGGATCGGCCCTCTCGAGCGCGACCGATCGTATCGTAAACTGAATACTGCTATAGCAAAGCTACGGGTTGCAGCCTCGAGTCCCGTCCTCGCCGGCACGTTTACCACTGCGGCCAGCAATATTTGCCACATGTCGCTTTCACCGGAGCAGGAACTCGTCAGGGACAGCGTCCGGGAGTTCGTCGAGCGGGAGGTCCGGCCCGTCGCGGCGGAGGCGGACGCGAACGAGGAGTTCCCCGAAGACGTCTGGGACGGCCTCGCGGAACTCGATCTCACCGGCCTCGAGGCCCCCGAGGAGTACGGCGGCTTCGACGCCGATCCGCTGACGGCGAGCGTCGTCTACGAGGAACTCGCGTACGGTCACCTCTCGCTGGCGACGGCGCTGTCGGTGCACTCGCTCGCGACGGCCTGCATCCGCGAGTTCGGCTCCGAGGCCCACATGGACGAGTGGCTCCCCGAGATGGTCGACGGGCGACCGGTCGGGGCGTTCGCGCTGTCGGAACCCGACGCCGGGTCGAACCCGGCCGAGATGAGTACCACCGCTCGGCTCGACGAGGACGCGGGCGAGTACGTGATTAACGGGACGAAACAGTGGATTACGAACGGCGAGCGCTCCGGCGTCGTGATCCTGTTCGCGAAGGTGGCGGGGGAGTCAGACGAAAGTGCGAACGACAGCGACGCGATCACCCAGTTTCTCGTTCCCAAGGACGCGGCGGGCCTCGAGGTCGGCAAGAAGGAGGACAAACTCGGACTGCGGGCCAGCGACACGACGACGCTGGTGTTCGACGACGTCCGGATTCCGGCCGAGAACCGGCTGACCGAGGTCGGGAAGGGGCTGAAGGCCGCGTTCTCGATCCTGACCGGCGGCCGGATCGCGATCGCGAGTCAGGCGGTCGGGCTCGCGCAGGCGGCGCTGGACGACGCCCTCGAGTACGCGACCGATCGCGAGCAGTTCGGGCAACCGATCGCCGACCACCAGGCGATCGCGCACAAGCTCGCGGAGATGCAGACGCAGGTGCAGGCGGCCCGGCTCCTCGCTCGCGACGCGGCGCGGAAGAACGAGGGCGACGACGTCGATCCGATGGCCGCGAGTATGGCCAAGTACTTCGCCAGCGAGGCGGCGGTCGACGTGACCAACGAGGCCGTCCAGATCCACGGCGGCTACGGCTACACGACGGATTTCGACGTCGAGCGCTACTACCGCGACGCCAAGGTGACGACGATCTACGAGGGGACCAGCGAGATTCAAAAGGAGATCATCGCGCGGGAACTGCGGGAGTGATAGTCAGGCCGCTCCTCGAGATGCCGCTCGATCGCCGTCTCAAGCCGGATCGAACCCGCCATCCGAAATGGACGGGTCCGTTCGTTCACGGCCATTCCTGTCGTGTGGTGTGGTACCAACACTTTAGGCTCGTCCCGTCGTCCTCCCTTGCATGTTCGATCAGGACGACCTCGCGGACATCCGCGAGGAGCGCGAGCGGTGGGAGGCGGAGACGCTCGAGCCGGCCCTCGAGCGCCACGGCGAACGGCAGGAGCGGTTCGCGACGGTCTCGAACCACGAGGTCGATCGGCTCTACACGCCCGAGGACATCGCGGACTTGGACTACGAGGAGGACCTCGGCTTTCCCGGCGAGCCGCCCTACACCCGCGGGCCGTATCCGACGATGTACCGCGGGCGGACGTGGACGATGCGCCAGTTCGCCGGCTTCGGAACTGCCGAGGAGACCAACGAGCGGTTCCACTACCTCATCGACGAGGGCCAGACGGGGCTGTCGACGGCGTTCGACATGCCGTCGCTGATGGGGATCGACTCGGACCACCCGATGAGCGAGGGCGAGGTCGGCAAGGAGGGCGTCGCGGTCGACACCCTCCGCGACATGGAGATCCTGTTCGACGGGATCGACATCGGCGAGGTCTCCACGTCGTTCACGATCAACCCCTCCGCGCCGGTGATCTACGCGATGTACGTCGCGCTGGCCGACCGCCAGGGCGTCCCCCGCGACGAAATTCGGGGAACGCTGCAGAACGACATGCTCAAGGAGTTCATCGCGCAGAAGGAGTGGGTCATCCCGCCCGAACCGTCGCTCGAGGTCGTCACGGACACGATCGAGTTCGCCGTCGCGGAGACGCCGAAGTTCCACCCGATCTCGATCTCGGGCTACCACATCCGGGAGGCCGGCTCGACGGCCGCCCAAGAGGCCGCCTTCACGCTCGCGGACGGCTTCGCGTACGTCGAGGACTGCCTCGAGCGCGGCCTGGACGTCGACGAGTTCGCGCCCCTCCTCTCGTTTTTCTTCAACTCGCACAATTCGATCTTCGAGGAGATTGCAAAGTTCCGCGCGGCGCGGCGGGTGTACGCCCGCACTATGGAGGATCGGTACGGCGCGGCGAAAGCGGAGTCGAAGCGGATGAAGTTCCACACGCAGACAGCGGGCCAGTCGCTGACCGCTCAGCAGCCGCTGAACAACATCGTTCGGGTCACGATTCAGGCGCTCGCGGGCGTGCTCGGGGGAACCCAGTCGCTGCACACCAACAGCTTCGACGAGGCGCTGGCCCTGCCCAGCGAGGAGGCGGTTCGGGTCGCGCTGCGAACCCAGCAGATCATCGCCGAGGAGTCCGGCGCGGCCGACATCGTCGACCCGATGGGCGGCAGTTTCGCGATCGAGAAGCTGACCAACGAAATGGAAGAGCAGATCACGGCGTACCTCGCGGAGATCGAGGAACTGGGCGACGGCTCGCTCCGGGACGGCGTCCTCGAGGGGATCTCGGGCGGCTACTTCCAGCGGGAGATCCAGGACGCCAGCTACGAGTACCAGCAGCGCGTCGAGCGCGGCGAGGAGGTCGTGGTCGGCGTCAACAAGTACACCATCGAGGAGGACACCTCGCCGGAGATCCTCCAGATCGACGAGACGACCCGGGAGCGCCAACTCGAGCGCCTCGAGTCGGTCAAGGACGAGCGCGACGACGAAGCGGTCGACGCGGCGCTTTCGGCGCTGGCGGACGCGATCGCGGACGACGGGGGTGAGGGCGGGCGCGACGAGAACGTCATGCCGTACATCGTCGACGCCGTGAAGGCCTACGCGACGATGGGCGAGATCATGCAGGTGTTCGAGGACCGCTACGGCGCGTACCGGGAGGAGGTGACGCCGGCGTAGTGGCCGGCGGACTCGAGAGGGGAGAAAGGACGGCAGCGAGCGTGAGCGGAGACGAGCGTTACTCCGTTTCGTGGACCACCACCACGGTCATGGGTGCCCGCCGCACGACTTTCTCGGCGACGCTCCCGAACAATAATCGGCTGGCTCCCCGTCGCCCGTGGCTGCCCATCACGATCTGATCGAAGCCGTTCTCGATCGCGTAGTCGACGAGTTTCTGGGCTGGCTCCCCCTTCTCTATCGCCGTCTCGAGGGAGCGATCGGCGGCCGCCGCGGTTTCGCCGGCCTCCTCGAGGAGGGCACGGGCCTGTGCCTCCGCCCGTTCGCGGCCCGGAAAGTTGTCCTCCGACTCGACGAATAGCGTCCAGTAGCCCTCTGGAAGCGGGATGACGTGGACTGCGGTGATTGCCGCTTCGGGAAACTCCTCGAGCGCGTACCGAAGCGCCGCCTTCGCCTGCGGCGAGTCGTCGTACGCGACCATCGTTTTTCGAGCCATGCGTATTCATACCATTCCGGGCGGCTTAACCCAGTCTTCTCCGCAGCCGGTACTACCGTCCGCGGAGACTGTTGCTCGTCCGTCCGCGACCGACGTACTCGCGTAGCCGGCACGACTACTAAGGAACTGCTCGTGTTACGAATCTCGGCATGACCGAAACACCTCCCGATCGAGACCCCGAGGGCGCCGTCGACGTCGACGGCCCGGCGGACGCGCAGGCGATCGTCTTCGTCCACGGCGCCGCCATGACGCGAAAGATGTGGCTGCCGCAGCAGCGCGACCTCGCCGGCGAGTACCGCGTCGTCGCGCCCGATCTGCCGGGCCACGGCTCGCGCGCCCGCGAGCAGTTCCGGATGGAACCCGCGATAAGCCAGCTTCACGACGCCCTTCGAACCCACACCGACGGGACGGCGATCCTCGTCGGCCTCTCGCTGGGCGGCTACGTTGCGACGGAATACGCCCACCGCTATCCGTCGAACGTCGACGGGCTGGTGCTCTCGGGCAGCAGCGTGAACCCGGTCCGCGGAATGGGGGTCATGACGCGGGCGACCGGCGGCCTGACGCGGCTCCTGACGAAGCCGGACATCGGCAAGCGCGCCGGCGAGCGGTTCGCGACGCGGTGGGTTCGCAACCGCGACCTGCCGCCGGATATCGAGCGGGAGATCATCGACGCCGGCTTCTATCCGAAGCAGTTCGGCGACGCGGGGCCCGACATTGCGGGCAAGGACTTCCGCTCGGCGCTGTCGACCTACCCCGGACCGACGCTGATCCTGAACGGCGAGAACGACAAACTCATGCGCCGCGGCGAGCGGGAGCACGCTCGAGCGGCTCAAGACGGACGAATCGAAGTCCTCGCGGGCGCCGGCCATATCTGCAACCTCCACCGGCCGCGAACCTACACTGAGCGGGTGCGGAACTTCGTCCAGCAGCGGGTGCCGACCGAGCCGTAGCGACGCGAACCGTCGCCAGCGGCAGCCAGCGCCGCCGTTCCGGCCGGCCGCGTTACCGCAACGCCAATCTTTTTCGTCCTCTCGTGGGCGATTACGAACGATATGGACCTACAGATCGACGGCAACGCGGCGCTGGTAACGGCATCCTCGAGCGGGCTGGGCAAGGCGTCCGCGAAGGCGCTGGCCCGCGAGGGTGCAAACGTGGTCATCAACGGCCGCGACGAGGATCGACTCGCCGACGCGAAGGCCGAAATCGAGGACGTCGCGACCGGCGAGGTCGTCGCCCAGCCGGGCGATCTCACCGACGAAGACGACATCGAGCGGCTCGTCGAGACGACCGTCGACGAGTTCGGCGGCCTCGACCACCTCGTTACGAGCGCTGGCGGCCCGCCGTCGGGTCCGTTCCTCGAGACCGACGACGAGGACTGGTACGAGGCCTACGAACTGCTCGTGATGAGCGTCGTCCGACTGGCCCGCGAGGCCGAGCCTCACCTCAAGGAGGGCGAGAACGGAACGATCGTCAACATCACCTCCCGGAGCGTCAAGGAGGCCATCGACAACCTCGTGCTCTCGAACTCGGTCCGGATGAGCGTCATCGGCCTCGAGAAGACCCTTTCCCAGGAGTTCGCCCCCGACGTGCGCGCGAACGCGGTGCTACCCGGCCCCCACGAGACCTCCCGGATCGAGGACCTCGTCGAGCAGGCCGTCGAGCGCGGCGAGTACGACTCCTACGAGGAGGGCCTGGAAAGCTGGGCGACCAACCCGCTCGAGCGCGTCGGCGACCCGATGGAGTTGGGCAACACCGTCGCGTTCCTCTCCTCGCCCCAGTCCGGCTTCATCAACGGGCAGAGCATCGTCATCGACGGCGGGACGACCGGCTCGAACCTATAATGGAGCCCGTCGAGTTCGACGACGCCGAGACCTACGAGCCCGACGCCGACTGGCGGCGCGCGGCGCTGGCCGGCAGCGACCGCTTCTCCTTCGAGTGGTTCGAGAAGCCGCCGGGCCACAGCTCGCCGATGCACGACCACGAGAACGAGCAGGTCTGCCTCTGCCTCGAGGGCGAGTTGACGGTCGCCACTGAAGACGACGAAGTGACCCTCGAGCGGTACGACTCCGTCTGGCTCGACGCCTGGGAGTCCCACCGGGTCGAGAACACCGGCGACGAGCGCGCGGTCGGGCTCGACGTGTTCGCGCCGGGTCGCTCGTTCGACTTCTGGATGGACCGCGAGGACGGAGACGAGACCGCCGAGGACGACGAAACCGCCGGCGGGGACGCGTGAAGTACCTCGCTCGCACCCTCGAGGGGCGGCCGCTGCTGGGCGACGACGAGGGATTCGTCCCCCTGTCGGCCGCAGCGCCGGAACTCGAGACCGTTTGCGACGCCCTGCCGTGGGCCGCGGCGGGGACGCTGCCCGACGTCGACGATGCGCCCGCCGACAGGATCGACGCCGAGGGCCTGCAGTTCGGCCTCCCGCTCGAGCGCGACCGATTCGGCAAGCTGTGGGGCATCGGCCTCAACTACGCCGAACACGCCGGCGACTTAGACGAGCAACGTCCCGGCGAGCCGGTGAGTTTCATGAAGCCCTCGAGCGCGCTGGTCGGACCGGGCGGCCCGATCCGACTGCCGCCGACCGAGCGGAGCGAGCGGGTGACGGCGGAGGCCGAACTCGCCGTCGTCGCGGGCCGGCAGTGCCAAAGCGTCGACGAGGGCGCCGTCGACGACGTGATCGCCGGCTACCTCCCCGTCATCGACATGACCGCGGAGGACGTGCTGCAGCGCAACCCGCGATTCCTGACGCGAGCCAAGAGCTTCGACTCGTTCCTCGTCGTCGGACCGACGATCGCCGTTCCCGAGCCCGACGACGGACTCGCGCTCGAGGAGCTGACGGTCCGGACGGTCGTCGACGGCGAGGTGGCCGCCGAAAACGCGGTTCGAAACATGCTGTTCCCGCCCCGCGAGATCGTCGCGTTCCACTCGGGCGTGATGACCCTCGAGCCGGGCGATCTGTTCAGCACCGGCACGCCCGGCGCCGAGCCGATCGAACCGGGCGATCGAGTTCGTGCGGACGTCGAGCGGATCGGGTCGGTCGAGGCGCCAGTCGTGCGCTAACGCTCGGTCGACGGACCGACCGAACCGCTGGCGTGGACGCCGCGGGACCGAACGACCGCTCGCCGACGACGACCGAACACTGTTTTAGGGCCCCGCAGCGACGCTCACCGTAATGGATCGACGGGTCCGCTGCTACGACTGCGGGAACGCGTACCGCCTCGAGGAGCGTCAACGCTGTGCGTGCGGCGAACCGCTCTGGTTCGACACCGACACCGACGCCGACGCCGACGCGGCAGCCTTCGAGTGGCCGGACGACGACTGGACCGCCGGAATGTGGCGCTACGAGGACGCACTTCCCGTCGCCGCCACCGCCTCGGAGCCGGTCGGTCCCGTTCCCGGCGCGACGCCGCTCGTACGGGCCGAGCGACTGGACGAGTACGCCGGCTGTCGCCTCTCTCTGAAGCCGGAGGGACAGAACCCGACGGGGAGCTTCAAGGACCGCGGGACCGCGGTCGGCGTCGGGTACGCGGCCCGAGCCGACGACGACTGGATCGGCACCGTCTCCCACGGCAACATGGCGCTGAGCACGAGCGCCTACGCCGCCGCTGCCGGCCTCGAGGCGGCGGTCTTCGTGCCGGCCGACACCCCGACGGAACGGCTCGAGTTGATCGCACGCCACGGCGCGCGGATCTTCCGCGTCGAGGGCGATTACGGCAGGCTGTACGCGAAGACGCTCGCGCTCGACGCCGACGGCGGCCGCTTCGTCAACTCGGATACGCCGCTGCGGGTCGCTGGGCAGAAGACGGTCGCGTACGAAATTCTCGAGCAGTTCCGGCCGACTGCGCCGGACGCGATCGTCCTCCCGGTCAGCAGCGGCGGCCAGGCCAGCGGCGTCTGGAAGGCGCTCCGGGAACTCGAGGCGGCGGATCTGCTGGCACCCGAGGACGTCCCGCGGCTCTACCTGGTCCAGGCGGCCGCGTGCGATCCCATCGCGACGGCCTTCCGCGAGGGTCGGGAGTCCGTCTCGGCGATCGACCCGGGAGAGACGATCGCCGTCTCGATCGCCAACGCCGACCCGCCCAGCGGCACTCGCGCGCTGACGGCGGCCCGCGAGACCGGCGGCGCGGTCGTCTCCGTCCCCGACGAGGCGACCCGGGAGGCGATGGATCGGCTGGCGACGACTGCTGGACTCTCGGTCGAACCCTCGAGCGCCGTCGCGGTTGCCGGGGTCCGCGAACTCTCCCGACAGGGCGAGCTCGAGGCGGACGAGGCAGTCGTCGCGATCCTCACCGGCTCGGGGTACAAGGAGCGGTACGAGGTCGACGTCGAGTCCCGAACGCGGACGATCGACCTCGAGGCGGTCGAGCGGGAACTCGCCGCCGCCCTCGAGTGACTGCTCGTCGCCTCGAGTACGGCAGCGGACGGGTCCCGTCGATCAGTCGTCACCCGAGCCGATATCGTGGTCGTGCGCCTCGAGCGCGAGCGTCTCCGAATCGAGCGTGTAGTACCGCTCCCAGGCCGGTGCGAGGCTCACGACGCGGGTCCCGGCGATTTCGGCTTCGCGGTGTTTGTGGTGGTGCCCGACCAGACAGAGGTCCGGCCCGATCGCCGCGAGGAGGTCGTCGACGTGCTCGCAGCCTGGATCGTAGCCGTAGGAAAGGAGCCCGGTCGGCGCCTCGTGGGTGAGGAAGACGTCGACGTCCTCGAGTTCGCGCGCTCGCGCGACGTCCTCGCGGGTGAAGTGGCGGCGGCGCTCGCCCGCGAGTTCCGATCGCGGCAGGTCGTACTTCGTCGGCGCGTAGTTGCCGGAGAGGCCGGCCACTCGCAGCCCGTCGACCGTCGCGGCCGTGCTCGCGAGCAGGTGGACGTTCGACTCGCCGAACGGCCGCTCGTTCGCCCGCATCGACTCAATGACGTCGAAGTCCTCGTTGTTGCCCGCGATGAACCACGTCGGCGCCGGCAGGTCGTAGTGCTCGAGGTCGCCGACCTGGAGGACGCGGTCGGGGTCGACCCGCTGGTAGAGTTCGAGCAGCGTCTCGCGCCGCGCCGGATCGGCGGCGTGGGCGTCGCCGAGGACGAGCATGGCGGCGGTACGGTTCCGACGCGGATAGCGTCGTCGTTCGACCGTGCGGACGGAGCGGTGCGCTCGGACGGTACGCTATCGACACAGTCGGTCGCGAAGACGCCGAGGCGACTGCGACCGCACACCGGCGGGTAACCGTGCGAGGAGCGCCGTTAACTCCCCGCGGCCCCGTCGTAACTCGGGCTGGCCCGGAGCGGGCCGCCGCAGTCCGGGCAGCGCGCCCGGTACGAGACGGGATGGACCTCGGATTCACACTCCTCACATTCGTAGTGGTTTTCGTATCGCTTCATTCGTAATCTACCCACAAACGAAAATGATAGTGGTACGTATAATACTTTTCCCGACTATTCGTCCAGTATATGTCTGCCTATTCGTACGCGACTGAGAAGACCGTGTCGGTGACGTCGTTCAGGCCGTCCGGATCGAGTCGTGCCGGCAGTGACGGGCTACCGCGCAGGGGTACGCGATTCGACGGCAAAAGTGTGTGGGTTGGTATCTCATACCTCGGGTGGTGGCCGTGGGATAGCGGCGGTGCGTGAGAGTGAATCCGTGCGAGGATAGCGTTCCGAACCGCGATGTGGCGTTACGCTCGCCGCGCCGTCGATCCGATTTCGAAGATTTCGGCGTAGAGCCCGTCCGCGAGCCGGTCGAGGTTCTCCTCCGCGTCGGTCGCGTCCATCGTATCGTCCATCCCCTGCCACTCGATCGACAGTTTCGTGATCGGTGCCAGCGCGACGCCGCCGATGACGACGTCGCCGTGGGGCGTCTGGACGGTCCACTCGGTTCGCATCCCGTTCGACGAGCGCGTCACCGACTCGACGTCGCCGCCGGCGTCGACCCACCGCTCGACGAGTCCGTCCGTGATCCGACGCAGTTGTCGTTCGCCCAGCAGATGGACTGCGGTCCCACCGGCCGCGAGAATTACGAAGGCGACGATCGCGAACGGGACGCCGCCGTACGGGATGTTTACGGACGCCGCGAGCCCCGCCGTCGCGACGACCAGCCCGAGCACCCGGACGTCCACGGCGGTCGGCACCGTGCCGCTCCACTCGCCGCGCTGCGACGATTTCTCGAGTTGCATATCGGGTCTCCGTCCGACCGGCCGATAGCGGTTCTCCTGCGTCACTGTGCGCTTTAAGTGAGCGAAAGCGGGCGGCCTCGAGGCGGCCGTTCCGTTTCCTCCGCGGACCAATTCAGTCGGCTGTCACGAACGCGAGTGTGTCATCAATTTTATTTGGTGATGTATTGCTTCTCAAGGTATGGTTCGGACTGCCGTTCAACTGTACTCGCTGCGCGACATCGACGCACCGCTGCCCGATATCCTCGATCTGGTCGGCGAGACGTCCTTCGACGGGGTCGAGTTCGCGTTGCGCATTCGAGCCGACGAGACCGACGTCGAGGCGGTAATCGACGCCCTCGAGCGAAACGATCTCGAGGTCGCCGCGGCCCACGTCGGCCTCGACGACCTCGAGGACGACTACGACGCGGTAACGGAGCTGTATGGCCGCCTCGGCTGCGAGACGCTCGTCGTGCCGTGGCTCGAGCCCGAACGGTTCGCGTCCGAGGAATCGATCGCCGAGGCGGCCGAGCGACTGTCGGCCGTCGCGGACGAGCTCGCGGCCGACGGGTTCGACCTGCAGTACCACAACCACGATCAGGAGTTCGTCTCGCTGGGCACCAAGACAGGGCTGGACGAACTGCTCGGGCGGGCCGAAACCGTCGGCTTCGAGATCGACCTCGGCTGGGCGCGGGCGGGCGGCGCCGACCCCGTCGCGGTCGTCGACCGGTACGCCGACCGGATCTCGCACGCCCACTTCGCCGACGCCGACAGCGAGACGATGACCTGCGTCGAACTCGGCGAGGGCGACCTCGACGTCGAACGGGCCCTCGAGGCCGTCCGTCGCGCCGACGTCGAGTGGTACATCTACGAGCACGACAACCCCGAGAACCCCCAGGAATCGATGGCCCACGGGGCCGAGACGCTCGAGTCGTTCCGGTAGTCCGTCGACGCGATTGCTGTCGCGGATCGAATATTCGATCGCGCACTCGAGTTCGGTTCGATCGTGTGCTCGAGTTCGAACCGACGACGGTCGCGGCCGTATAAAGAGTGCATGGGTGAAGTCGGAGCCCTATTTTCCGCGAGCCCGTCGGGTCACATCCTACGACCGTATGTCTCGAGAGTACGTAAACGACCTCCGGTGGGGCTGGAAGTGTCCGCGGTGCGACGAGGACGCGACGGTGACGAAAGATCCCCGCTCGGGGACGTTCCGGTGGGAGTGTCCCGACGACTCGTGTCCCGCCGTCGGATTCGGGTTCCCGTCCCGTCGAAAGGCACGTCTCGCGCTGCGGGAGTACCGCGAACGGTACAAAAACATCTACCGCTGACGGTCAGGCCGCGCCCGTCGGAGCGGGCCGGGACCCGTCGGTTTCCGCTTCGGTCGCCGGTGACGGCGGGCCGAGCCCCTCGAGCGACGGTGCGCCGATCGCGGCCGGCGCCGCGGGTTCGGTGTCGGCGACCGACTCGTTCGTTCCGTTTCCGGCCGTCTCCTCGACGACGTACCGCTGGCCGAGCATCGGGTCGAGCAGCCCGTTGACGCCGCCGCGGTCGTCGCGAAGGACCGGCGCGTCGTCGGTATCCGGCTCGGCCATCCGGTTGGCGATCGCCCCCGAGAGATCGACGCCGAGATCGCGCGCGTCGTTTCGCCGCTGGAGTTCGGCGGTCGACAGCTCGGTTCCGTTCTTCGTCGCGACGACCTCGATGTTCTGGATGGCGTCCCGCTCCGAGGTACGGAAGCTGTAGACCTCGGGGAAGACCTCGTCCATCGTCCGGTACTGCGCGCGGTAGAACGCGCCGGCGGAGCCGCTGGGCGCCGAGATGACGTTCGCGTACAGCATGCCGTCCTCGCTCAGCCGGTCCGACGCTAACTCCATGAACTCCGCGGTCGTCAGGTGGAAGGGGACCTGATCCTTCTTGTAGGCGTCGAGGACGATCAGGTCGTAGGTCTCGTTGGTCCGCTCGAGGTACTGGCGGCCGTCGCCCGTGTGGACGGTCAGGTTCTCGCTCTCCTCGAGGCCGAAGTACTCCTTGGCGGCGGCGGTGACCGTCGGATCGATCTCGACGACGTCGACGGTCACGTTATACCGCTCCTCGAAGTCCTGCGGGCCCGTGTATCCCCCGCCGCCGATGAACAGCACGCGGTCGATCTCGTCGGGGTCGTCGGCCATCAGCATCGGGAGGTGGAAGTACTTCGTGTAGGTGAAGACGTGCCGATCGGGGTCCTCGAGGTCCATCGCGCTGTGGCGGGCGTCGTCTAAGTACATCGTCCGCACGTCGCCGTCGTCGACGACCTCGAGTTGCTGCTGGTAGGCGGTGGTGGTCTCGTAGACGACGTCGCCCCGGTAGTCGAGCGCGATCGGGCCGCCGCCGGCGGCGACGACGAGCAGGGCTGCGACGACGACCGAGGCGGCCGTCGGTTTCCGCGGGAGCGACGGCGCCTCGATGGCCAGCGCCGTCGCGACGAGCATGAGCCCGAACAGCAGTCCGATCTGGCCGATCGTCAGCAGCGGGATCAGCACGAACGTCGTCGCGCCCGAGCCGACGATGCTGCCGATGGTCCCGAGCGCGTAGACGTGGCCCGACGCCTCGCCGGTCCCCTCCTTCGCGGAGAGTTCGGCGGCGTAGGGGCTGATAAAGCCCAGCAGGTAGGTCGGCGGGCCGAACAGGACGATCACCGACGGCAGGGCGGCGTACCGCGCCGGGAGCGCGAGCGTCGACGTCCCGACGACCAGCAGGTCGTTCGCGTAGATCACGACGCCCATGTAGACCGCCGTGCCGAGCAGAATCCAGCTCATCTCCCGGAGCGTCGCGCTGGCGGCGCGCTTGCCGCCCTGCCAGTAGCCGAGACTCAGGGCGGCGAGACAGACCGTGAGGATGCCGCCGACGGTGTAGATGTGGCTCCCGTACTGCGGGGCGACGATCGGGAGCGCGAGGATCTCGATGCCCATGCTCGTGACGCCCGACACGAACACGGCGAGGCCGGGTTTCGAGGGCCGATATGACGCGATGGTCCGTCGGTCCATCACGCGAGGGGACGTGATCCTCGGGTGAGTACTTGTCGCCTCCGCACACAGTCGTCGCTCGAGACGCGGCGACCGCGACCGTCTAACATCGAGGAACAGCCTCCAATCACCCGAATCGCCGCCCCAGAGTGGACGACGGCACGGGCGAGCACGAAGCGACGGCGGGCGACGACTGCCGGAGAAGCGAGGGCGAAGCACTCAGTTCGTCGTGATGACTTCGATGACGTCCCGCGGCTCGACCTCGTAGTCCTTGCCGAGTTGCCGGTTCGTCCGGCAGTCGATCGCGTGCAGGAAGCCGTCGCCGATGTCCGAGTGAAGGCTGTACGCGAAGTCCTCCGCGGTCGAGTTCGGCGGGATCAGGTAGCAGTCGGGCAGCACCTCGCCGCGCTCGTTGCCCAGCCCGTTCGCGCCGCCGGGGAACACCGGGACGACGCCGAGCACATCGAACAGCGCCGTCTCGAGGGCCGCCTGGACGCCCGTCGCGCCGTACTCGTCGAGGAAGTCGCGGATCTGCTCGAGGCCTTGCTCCTGTTCGCCCGAGATGTCGCCCGTGATCTCGAAGTCCGCGTCGCCGGGCCGGTAGTCGACGACGCCGGCCTTGTCGGCCGACTTCAGGGCCTTCTCCGCGTGGGCGCTGCAGGGGACGAACGTCAGGTGGTCGTAGTCGGGGTCGGCCGTGATCTCCGCGTAGTTTTCCTGGGCCTCCGGGAGGTCCATCTTGTTCGCCGCGACGACCATCGGCTTGGTCTCCTTGCGGATTTCGCGGGCGAGCTCGAGCTTGTCCTCGTCGTCCCACTCGTCGGGTTCGAAGCCGATATCGACCCGGCGGATGAGCCGTTTGATCTCGTCCTCGTTGGTCTTGAACGCGCTCATCTGTTCGGCGAGTTCCTCCTCGACGGCGTCGTCCTCGGTCGTGTACCCTGACTCGTAGCGTTCGATGCCCTTCTCCAAGATGCCCAGATACCACTGGTCGAGTTCTTCCTCTAAGAAGTCGATGTCTTTGCGCGGGTCGTGGTCCTCGGTGGGTTCGCCCTCGAGGTCGGTCTGGCCGGAGAAGTCGACGACGTGGACGAGCACGTCGGTCTCGTTTAAGTCGGTGAGGAACTGGTTGCCAAGCCCGGCACCCTCGTGAGCGCCGGGGATGAGGCCGGCGACGTCGACGAGCTTCGTCGGGACGAACCGGGTGCCGTCGTCGCAGTAGCCGACGTTGGGGGTACACTCCTCGTCGAACTCGGGGGCCGCGCAGTCGACCCGGACGTAGGCCTCGCCGACGCTGGGGTCGATGGTCGTGAACGGGTAGGCCCCCTCGGGCACGTCGTTCATCGTCGCCGCGTTGAAAAAGGAGGACTTGCCGACGGACGGTTTGCCGACCAGTCCGATCCGGTAACTCGTACTCATTAGCCGTCCCAGGAGCGGCCCGATTAAACGCGTTTCCTTCCGCCGAGGGTGTGTCACGAGAAAACACGACGGTGTATCGCTCGGTCGGTCGGACACGTTGTTCAGTTCGAGCGAGGTGGGTAGCCCGAGCCGGCGGCCGACTCGAGTCAGACGTGGGTCGGCGGTTCGGCGGCCGTCTCGATGGCGAGTTCGGCGGCCACGTCCTCGAGGAGGTCGCCTTTGACCTCCGAACTCCGCCAGCCGATCTCGGCGACCAGCGGCGGTTCGAACTCGGAGCGGATCGTCTCGAGGCGCTCCCGCTCGGTCTCGACGCGCTCGCGGAGGTAGCGCGCGCCGCGGCCGTTCTCGTCGGGATCGGGCGCCGGCGTGAGCTTGTTGGCCACGAGTCCGCGGACCGGGAGGTCCTTCTCCCGCAGGTCGTCGATCGCGCGTCGCGTCTCGTTGAGCGACAGTTCGTCGGGGTTCAACACGAGGAAGAACGCGGCGTCGTCGTGCAGCGCCGCGCCGGCGAACTCGAAGAACTCCTTGCGCTCCTGCAGTCGCGCGAGGACGGGATCGCCCTCCATTACGCGTCGCGGCTCGTTGTTGCCGACCGCGGCCTTCTCGAAGAGGTCGATGCTCGTTCGCCGCTTGTGCATCAGTCGGTCGATCCACCCCTCGAGCAGGTCGGGCAGCCCGAGCAGGCGGAGGGTGCTGCCCGAGGGCGCGGTGTCGAAGACGACCCGGTCGTAGTCGTCGGCGTTGTGCATCACCTCGATGAACCGGTCGAACAGCGCGGACTCGTAGGCCCCCGGCGTCCCGTGGGCCATCTCGAGTTGCCGGTTGATCTCGTTGACCATCGAGGCCGACACCTGTTCGGAGAGGTCCTGCCGGATCTCGTCTAAGTGCCGGGTGACCTCGTCCTCGGGATCGATCTGCATGGCCTCGAGTCCCTCGATCCCGTCGACCGGCCGGGGCGAATCGTCGAACGGCTGGTCGAAGACGTCCGTGACGGAGTGGGCGGGGTCGGTCGAGACGACGAGCGTGTGGTGGCCGTCGCGGGCGCACTTGAGTCCGTAAGCACACGACACCGTCGTTTTGCCGACGCCGCCCTTGCCGCCGAAGAAGACGAACGGCTCCATCAGAAGTGGTACTGCTGGCCCTTTCGTTCGAGGTACGTGCCGCGGTCCCACAGCCGCCGCTCCCAGGCCTCGAACTCGTCTTCGAGGTACGGCAGCAGCTCCGCCGTGTAGTACGAGACCGGCGACGGAATGCCGAAGGCGTCGGGGAAACACGCGAGGATGAAGGCGTCTTCGGTGTCTTCCGCTTCCTTCTCGATCTTCTCGTAGGCCGGGTGCGAGATCATCCCGTGGTAGAGGCCTCGCAGCCACTCCTCGAGCGTCTCGCGGTAGGATTCGATCCGGTCTGACAGCTCCATATCCGTACCTCGGTAGTGAGTGCTAAAAACTCTCATGATCGGTTTGAAGTCAGTTCGGTCCCACCGTTCAGGTATGGAAACGGGTACGGCCGACGCCATTCCGGTGACGATTCTCTCCGGCAGTCTGGGCGCGGGGAAGACGACGCTTTTGAACCACCTGCTCTCGAACGCCGGCGACCGGTCGCTGGCGGTGCTGGTCAACGACATGGGCGAGGTCAACGTCGACGCCGAACTCGTCGCCGAGGGCTCGGAACTCGAACTCGACGACGGCGTCGCAGAGCTCTCGAACGGCTGCATCTGCTGTGAGCTGCAAGACGACCTCGAGACCGCCGTGGTCAGGCTGGCCCGCGATCGCTCGTTCGATCACCTGATCGTCGAGTCGTCGGGCATCTCCGAGCCCGCGCCCGTCGCGCGCCTGTTTACGACCGAGTCGCGGGTCGCGGCGCTGTACGACGTCGACACGCTCGTGACCGTGCTCGACACGCCCGCCTTCCTCGAGGCCTTCGGCGGCGAGGGGACGCCCGAACGCCGCGGTGACGAGGACGACCGGCCGCTGTCGGACCTGCTCGTCGAACAGGTCGAGGTCTCGAACCTCGTCTTGCTCAACAAGGCCGATCTCTGCAGCGAGGCCGACCTCGAGGAGGCCGAGGAACTCGTCGTCGCGCTCCAGCCCGACGCCGAGACGATCCGCACGGAGTTCTCGGCGGTCGATCCTGACCGGCTGCTCGGTGCGGACCTGTTCGATCCGAACCGAGTCAACGATCTGCCGGGCTGGAAGCGGGCGCTCGAGTCGGCCGAAGACGATCACGGACACGACGGCGACGCGCATGATCGCGCCGAGAGCGGGGATCACCACGACGACCACCGCGGCCACCACCACCCCGACGAGGTCTACGGCGTCTCGTCGTTCGTCTACCGACGCCGCCGGCCGTTCCACCCCGATCGGTTCGCCGCGTTCCTCGAGGACCTTCCCGCGGAAATCGTCCGTGCGAAGGGGACCGCCTGGATCGCCGATACCGAGATGCGCGTCGCGATCGCACAGGCCGGCCCCTCGATCAGGGCCACCGCACAGGGCCCCTGGATCGCGAGCCTCCCTGAGGTCGAGCGCGACATGTACCGGTCGAACCGCCCGAACCTCGAGTGGCACGACGAACACGGCGATCGGCGGACGGAACTGGTGTTCATCGGCACCGACTACGACGAGGCAGCGCTGCGAGAGCGGCTCGAGGACGCGCTGGTCACCGACGCGGAGTGGCAGGCGGACCTCGAGGGGCCGTTCCCGGACGACCAGGGCGAGGAGGTCGTCGTCCGCGAGCCCTGACCGGCTTCCGATCCCCTCTCAACACGCGCAGTCCCGGCCGGTCGAGCGCTCGAAGCGCATCTCGGCGCCGCAGTCCGGACAGACGGGCTCCCCCTCGAGGTCGACGTCCCTGATCCGGACGGCGCAGTCGTCACACCAGTAGGCGCCCGCGGAGCCGTCGTCTGGCCGCCCCGTCGACGCGGACGCAGGTGCGGTCAGCGCCGATTTCACCGAATCGATGAGTCCCATACGTGGTCGTTCGGTCGGCGGCCACTAATATCGTGCGACTGTGTGTCACAGACGCACGACCGAGAGTCGGCGCCGCTGCGCTCAGCCGACGACGAGCGGCACGGCCAGCGCGACGAGCAGGGCCCCGAGGATCGGGATGAGATAGAACACCCGCTGTGCGCGGACCACGGCCGCCACCTCGCGGTCGAGTTCGGGACGCGCGGTCCAGATCTGGCGGTAGAAGGCGGTGATAGCAGCGACGGTGAAGACCGCGACCGAGAGCGCGATCGCCGCCTCGAGCGGGAGTCCGAGCGCCTGTCCGTACAGCGGGCCGAACGACAGCAGGACCATGAACGTGAGCCCGACGACCACGACGAACGGCACCGGATCGACGGGGACGCCGTCCCGATTGCGGAGTTGCATACCCGTCGTACGGACTCGCGCGACAAAGCGTTAGACCGTGCGGTTTCCGGCCCGACCGGCGCGGTCCCGGGCGGCGAAGCTATAAGTGGCGGTGCCGCCGTCTCCCTGTATGAACGACGAGGACTCCGACTACGAGGGGTTCGAGGCCGGCGCGTCGTCCTCGCAGGGGGACCCGCGAGTCCTGCTCGCGATGAACGCCGTCCTCTCGACGCTGTTCGGCTGGACGATCGTCTGGGGGCTATCGTTTCTGGGTTTCCTCGAGTTCGGCCTCATCAACGTCGCCACGGCGGCGATACTGCTGTTCGCGGCGACGTATCTCGTGACGATGTCCTGACCGGCCGCTCGCGGCCGGCGGTCAGCGCCCGTAAATGAGCCGGCGGCCGAAGTCGTCGATCCGGTCGGTCACGCGGCCGACCCACGCGCCGGGCGAGACGCGCCGGAGCGTCTCGTCGTCGACCTCGATCGCGTTTTCGCCGAACGGGTCGCGAGCGCCGCCGTCCTCGTCGTCCTCGTCGCTCGAGGCGACGTCGACGACCGTCGACATCGAACACCGGCCGCAGGCCTCGGTCCGTTTGCCTCCCATGCGAATCCCTTACACGAAACTACGTCTCCGGCGGCTAAAACTTACCGCCCGGCGTCCACCGACGAGTATTTCATATCCCGAGCGCAACCGGCGGTATGCGAAACCGAGTCATGGATTCGAACGGAACCGACCCGACGACGGACCGCGACCGAACCGACCCGCGGCCGATCCACGCACGATGAGCGACAAGCGGACGCCGGCGGAGCTGCCGGCCGAAATCCGCGAGGCGGTGCCCGACTGGGAGGACGAGTACCTCGACCGGGTGTCCGACCGACTGCTGTACAACTACGACCTCGAGAAGGACCACCGGGTCGGCGGCGAGCGCTGGGACCTCTACGGGGAGATGCGCGTCCGCAGCCAGAAGCAGTTCTTCCACCCGGCGCTGTCCTACGCCGACCACGAGGCCGAGGAGTACCTCTTCGCCCGCCGCGAGTCGCGGCCGACGGTCGCGGAACTCGAGCGGCTCGTCGACCTCGGCCACGACCTCGCGGACGAGTTGGTCGTCCCCGACGAGGAACACTTCGGGACGGACTTCTCGTTCGTCCTCGTCGCGAACGAGATTCCCGACGACGTCCGCGCGTTCGTCGAGGGCTTTCGCGATCGCACCCTCCTGAAGTTCGGCTATCACGGCCACTACGAGGTGAACCTCGTCGTCGTGGTGCCGGACGAGGAAGACCACGTCGCCAGCGAGGCCGCCGACGTGGCCGAGGCGTTTACCCTCTGGGACGACGTGACGACGCCCGACGAGGGCCTTCTCTCGCGGTTCGCCAAGCGATTCTGGCAGTGAGCGCGGTCGCGACGGTTCGTCGGCGACACGTCACGGACGTCTGAGCGTCTGCGCGTCGATCGGTGTCGGCACGCGTTCGGTACTGTCGGCACTATGGTCGTAACGACGGCGAAAAAACGAATCGCGGCGGCGACGAAGGCGTCAGTCGTCGCCGGGTTCGGCGGCTGGCGTCTCGGGGCCGCGCCGGACGCGGCTGATGTTCTGGTAGCCGAGTTTGACGAGCGCGAGCGCCAGCCCGATGAGGGTCAGTCCGAGCGCCATCTGCACGATCGAGGAGAGCGTCGCCTCGATCGATCCCGCCCCGCCCTGAATCAGGTTCAGGTAGAGGTTCTCGTAGAACACGAGGATCGAGAGTCCGAGGACGGTGATCGTGACCATGACCGCCATCGGGACGCCGGTCGAGACGAGCTGTTTGCTGTCGTCCCAGTTGGCCAGCCAGACGGTCGCGGTCAGCAGCGCGAGCGCGGCCAGCAGCTGGTTCGCACCGCCGAACAGCTGCCAGAGGACGACCCACTGGCCGGAGACGACGAGCAGGTACGCGGGCACGATCTGCACGATCGGGTTCGTGTACCGACCGCGGGCGATCGATCGCAGGTCCGCGTTCAGTCCCGTGTCGGTCCGTCCCGCGGGCGTACCGACGATCTCCTCCATCATGTACCGGCCCAGACGGACGGCCGTGTCGGTCGAGGTCAGCAGGAAGCTACAGAGGACCAGCGCCATGAACACGGCCCCCGCGGTCTCGGGAATGCCGAAGCTCGTGAGGATGATGCCGCCGCCCGAGGCGAAGTTCGGCAGGGCGGCGCCGATACCGCCGCTCGCGTCGGGGGCACCCCACACGGCGAGCGTCGAGAGCGCGACCGCGGCGAGCAGCCCCTCGCCGAGCATCCCGCCGTACCCGATCAGGCGGGCGTCGGTCTCCTTGTCGAGCTGCTTGGCGGTCGTCCCGGAGGAGACCAGCGAGTGGAAGCCGCTGATCGTCCCGCAGGCGATCGTGATGAAAAGCAACGGGAACAGCGGCGCGTAGCCGGCCGCCTCGACGCCCCAGAAGCCTTCGAACGCGCCGAGGGAGCTGTCGATGACGAGCGGTTCGGACGACGTTCCGAGGAACGTCCCGACGATGATCGCGAGGATCGCACCGCCGACCCCGGCGTACAGCAGGAACGACGACAGGTAGTCGCGCGGTTGGAGCAGCACCCAGACCGGAAGCGCGCTCGCGACCGCGGCGTAGAGCATGACGATCGGGATCCATCCCGCCGTGTTACCGCCGAGCGCGCCGGCGCCGGGCACCCAGCTCCCGTCGCCGCCGAACAGCACGATCGTCCCGGCCGGGTAGTCCCCGGCGAACAGCGCGAGCGGGTACTCGAGCCCCACCCAGACGGCCGCGAAGACCCCGACGACGAACACGACGGTCCCCGGGATGAACGGGCCGTTGAACTGGTAGAGGTAGACCCCGAAGGCCAGCGCCAGCGCGATGTACAGCAGCGACGCCGTCACCACCTGCGGGTAGGCGTTGAAGACGATCCCGACGACCAGCGCGAACACCGCCACGACGAGCACGATCGTCAGGAACGCGAACCACAGCAGCATGTTCTTCCCGCTCTCGCCGACGTACTCCCCGATTATGTAGCCGATCGACTTCCCCTCGTGTCGGAGGCTACCCGACAGCGAGACGAAGTCGTGGACGGCCCCCATCAGCGGGTTCCCGATGGCGATCCACAGCAGCGCGGGCACCCACCCCCAGATCGCGCCGGCCGTGATCGGTCCCACGATCGGCGCTCCACCGGCGATACTCGAGTAGTGGTGCCCTAACAGCACCGGTTTCTTCGACGGAACGTACTCCTGCCCGTCTTCGTACTTGTGTGCCGGCGTTTCCCGGTCAGGATCGAGTTCGACGAACTGAGTGAGGTACCTCGAGTACCCCACGTACCCCGCCGTGAACGTGACCAGTACTGCGGCGATGATCCATATTACCTGTGTCATAGTATGTCCATCCAACCAAGGGTGTGCGATAACCTTAATAGTTATTTATTCCCGTCCTGCAGATTGGAAGAATTCTATACATACGGGCCGTTTCTCTGTGAGCTGGAAACCACTACTTATATCGAGTGGTAGTTACAGCAAACGTCGGCGGTCGGGTCAGACTGACCGGGTTTCGTTCTGATTTCGGCGTGCTACGGATCCTCCTGCCACACCGTCGTTCGAATCGGTCGGCCGGTCATCACCCCGCCGTTTCGAATCGTCGGATAGCCCTTCGTCGCCGTCGTGGAGTTACCGAGGGAAACGGAGGGGACGGCTCGAGGAAGGGACGAAAAGTGAGTGCAGAGCCGGTACCGGCGCCGATCGCGTCCGCGGGCGATACGATCCGTTAGCCGCTGACGGCCTTCCAACTCCAGCCGGCCAGCGCGAGCCAGGCGAGCACGAGCACGGCGAACACGCCCCACTGCTGGGCCTGCGTCTCCGCGATGGAGCCGAGCAGGTCCACGAGGCCGGTCGCCTGCATCAGCGCGATCGCGAGCAACAGCAGGCCGAAGATCGCGACGGTGGCGAGCGCGATCCAGTTGCGGATCATCCACTGGTCCTCGTGTTTGGCCTCCTTCTTCGTGTTCGTCGGTTTCTTCGTCGGCTCCCGATCGGGCTCTGACATGTGCGAGGGTAGCGGCGACACGCGGGAAACGGTTCCACCTGCAGGTTCCGGCTACGCGTTCATGCCGGCGTCGCACCCGTCACCGACGGCGAGCGCGCCCGCGCCGTCACTCGAGGACCGCCTCGAGCGCGTCCATCGTCTCGTCGACCTTCTCGAGACGCGCGTTGTGGCCCATGTGGCCCACGCGGAGAATGTCGTCCTCGAGGTCGCCCAATCCGGTGGTGAGGACGATATCGTGCTCCTCGCGCAGCCGGTCCTGCAGTTCTTGCGCTCGGCCGTCGACCTCGAGCGCGGTGACGGTCGGTGAGGCTGCATCCGTTTCGGGATAGAGCTCGAGGCCCAGCTCCGCCGCCCGTTCGCGACACCGCTGGGCCGCTTCTGCGTGGCGCTCGAAGACGTTCTCGAGGCCCTCCTCGAGCAGCAGGTCGGTCGCGGTCTCGAGGCCGGCGACGTTCGCCGAGAGGTGAGTGTAGGGGAACCACTCCACGTCCTCGTCGGCTGCGTTCCGCCAGGGCTCGAGGTTCGTGTACAGCGACCGGGTTTCGACGGCCTCGATGCGCTCCCAGGCGCGGTCGCTGATCGCGCAGGTCGTCAGCCCCGGCGGCGCGCTCAGGCACTTCTGGCTCGCACCCAGACAGACGTCGATCCGGTCGGTCGGAACGGGTGTCCCGCCGACCGCCGAGACGGCGTCGACGATCGAGATGACGTCGTGGTCCTCGAGCGCCTCGAGGATGGGCTCGAGGTCGTTCAGCGTCCCCGTCGGCGTCTCGCAGTGAACCATCGTCGCGAGGTCGAACGGCTCGCCGGCGTCGGCGGCGCGCTCGAGTTCTGTGCGGACGGCCTCGACTTCGAGGGTCTCCCGCCAGGGGAACTCGCAGGTGACGGCCTCGCCGCCGTAGTCCTCGACGAAGTCGGCGAAGCCGTCGCCGTAGAGGCCGTTCGAGAGACAGAGCACCCGGTCGCCTTCCTCGAGCAGCGAGGCGATGGCGGCCTCGAGGCCGAGGATGCCCTCGCCGCCGAGGACGACGACGTCGCGGTCGGGGAGCGGGTCGTCGGCGCTCGCGGCCGCGCCGGCCGTCCCGCCGCCCGCCGCGTAGATCCGCTCGAGGTTGGCCGTCAGCGACCGATAGGTCTCGAAGAACTCGCTCTCGACGTCGGGGTTCGGCGTCGGCTCGGCCATCCGCTGGCGAACCGCGGTCGGAACCTCGGTCGGTCCGGGGGTCATCCGCAGTCGATCGTCGCTCATACCGAGAGCCGGGACGCGCGACCCGATAAATCCCGGCGGCTTCGGGCCCGCGCCGCTTCAGCGCAGTCCGCGACTTCCCAGCCCGAGTCCGTCCCGCTCCCGGCGCAGCGTCCCGCGAACGACCGGCGACACCGGAAAGAACCCGAACTCGAGGCGCTCGATTTCCTCGACGCCGAACGCGTCGTGGGCGGCGAACAGCGAGATCGTCTCTCGAGTGAGGTTACACCCGCCTGACGCTCGGCTCCAGAGCGGGTTCAGCAGATTCTGGCCGGTTCCGCGCCAGCCGTCGTTGCCCACGTGCTCGAGGAACCGAAACTCGCCGCCGGGCCGCAGGACGCGGGCGATTTCCGCCAGCGCGGCGTCGGGGTCCTGCACGGTGCAGAAGACCAGCGCCGAGATGACCGCGTCGAACGAGTCGTCGGGGTAGGGCAGCGACTCGGCGCGGGCGTCCCGCAGCTTGACGGACAGGCCCGCTTCGCGGGCCGTCTTCGCCGCCCGGCTGCGCATGTTGGGGTCCGGTTCGATCGCGTGATACGCGAGGTCGCTCGCGGCGCCGTCGGCCACATAGGGAAACATCGCCCCGCCTCCCGGCCCGATCTCGAGGACCCGGCCCGAGAGGTCCCGCGCGAGGTACTCGCGGTGGGGCCGGAGCAGTATCGAGTCGGGAAGCAGGTCGTAGAGCGCGGCGAAGACGGGGTGGTCGATGTCGTTTGCATCGGTGTCGGTGTCGGTCTCAGCGTCGGTCTCGACTGCCGGTCGAGTCGTTTGCTCCGCCATGAGCGATCGTCCCACGGGCACGGTATTCAGTGTACGCCGCCGAGCGGCTCCCGATATAACGGGGACCCTCGACACCCTTTTTGCCCTCGCTCCCGTCTCTTGTTTCGACGAGTACCGTTCGGAACGGAGAGTCCGCCCGCCGAAGCCGAGAATCCGTATCCGTCCGGACCGCCGGGCGATCGGAGGGAATTCATGAGCAAACAGCTATCTACTCACACCGGCCACCGTCCCGCATCCGACGACGGACGCCGATTTACGTCTGCACAGTCGAACGTCGATATCCGTGGTCTGCCCGAATCGGTCGACAGCCACGACGACAACGACCACTACGCCCTGATCTACGAGGACCGACGCCAGCAGTTCGAAACCGTCATTCCGTTCATTCAGGAGGGACTCGAGCGCGGCGAGCAGTGTCTCTACGTCGCCGACGACAACACCGTCGACGAGGTCCTCGAGGCGATGCGAACCCGCGGTATCGAGGTCGACCGCGCCCTCGAGTCGGGGGCGCTCGCCGTCTACACGGCCGCGGACACCTACCGCCGGACCGGCGAGTTCGATCCCGAGGCGATGCTCGAGTTCTGGGAGGACGCCCTCGCGGAGGCGACGGACGACGAGTTCACCGGAGTCAGGGCGGCCGCCGAGATGACGTGGGCGCTCGACGACGACGGGACGGACCTCGACGACGTCTGCGAGTACGAAGAACTCCTCAACCCGATTTACGACGGCGAGGACTACGCAGTCCTCTGTCAGTACAACCGGAACCGGTTTCCGGCGGAGATTCTCCACGACGTTCTCAACACCCATCCGTTTCTCGTCTACGGCGACGCGACCGTCTGTCGGAACTTCTACTACACCCCGCCGGCGGAGTACTTCGGCGAGGACCGCCCCTCGCGGGAACTCGATCGGAAGCTCGCGACGCTCGCCGATCGGGCCGACGCGCGAACGACGATCGAGGTCCGCGAGCAGTACCAGCGGGAGCTCTACGAGACGATCGCGGACCCGGCCGCGTCGCTCGGCGAGAAAATCGAGAACCTCCTCGAGTTAGGGCGCCAGCGGCTCGATCTCGAGATCGGCTACTTCACGGAAACCCGCGGCGAAGGGAGGTTCGAAATCGTGGAAGCCGTCGGCGATCACAACCGCATTCGGGCGGGAGTCACCGACTCGCTCTGCGACACGTACTGCGAGAAGCTGCTCGCCTCGCCCGGGACGATCGCCGTGCGTGACGCGGCCGAGGTCGGATGGACCGACGACCCCGCCTACGAGCGGTTCGGCCTGGACGCGTACTTCGGCACGACCGTCCACGTCGGCGGCGAGGAGTACGGGACGCTCTGTTTCGCCTCCGAGCGGCCGCGGAACGTCCCGTTCACGGACGCCGAGCGGACGTTCCTCGACCTGATGGGACAGTGCGTGGAGTACGAACTCGAACACCGGCGGCGCGAGCGGTTCCTCCGGGAGAGTTACCGGATCACGGCCGATACCACCTGCAACTTCGACGAGAAACTCGAGCAACTCCTCGAGTTGGGCCGGGAGCGGTTCGGCCTCGAGATGGGCGGGCTGAACCACCTCCCGTCGCGGGGCGGCGAGTTCCGCCTGGAGCTGGGCGTCGGCCTCGGCGTCGACCCCGACGAGGAACTGTGGTCGGATCCGGGGTACGGGTGCTTCTGCCGCCGAACTATCGAGGCCGACGAGCCGGTCGCCATGGCGGACGTTCGCGATACCGACTGGGAAGACGACGCAATTCACCGCGAGTTCGGGTTGACGAGCTACATCGGGACGCGAGTGGTGGACGGATCGACGCCGTACGGGACCCTCTGGTTCGGGAGTACGGAACCGCGCGACCGGCCGTTCTCCGATACCGAGCGGACGTTCATCGAGCTGATGGGCCAGTGGATCAGCTACGAGCTCGAGCGCGAACAGCGCGAACACCACCAGCAGACGCTGAGCCGGATCGCCGCCGATCCCGACCGGTCGTTCGAGGCGAAGCTGGACGACCTGTTCGAACTGGGCTGCGAGCGGTTCGACCTCGAGCTGGGCGGGATGGCGAAAGTCGATCCGGCGTCCGATTCGTTCACCGTGCAGGCCACGAACGGCGACCACGAGCACCTCGAGCCCGGCGCGGAGGCGCCGCTCTCGGAGACCTACTGTCGAGCCACGAGCGACGAGCGGGTGACGGACGTCACCGATCCCGAACGGGCCGGGTTCGGCAACACCATCGCGTACGACGAGTTCGGCGTCGAAACCTATCTCGGCACCCGCATCCAGCTCGAGAACGAGCCCGATCGGACGTTCTTCTTCGTGTCGACTGACTCGCGCGACCGGGCGTTCACGGACGCCGAACGGACCTTCCACCGGCTCATGGCCCAGTGGATCCAGTTCGAACTCGAGCGCACCCAGCGGGAACGGGCCCTCGAGGAGTCCAACGAGCGCTTAGAGCAGTTCGCCTACGCGGCCTCCCACGACCTGCAGGAACCGCTCCGGATGGTCACGAGCTACCTCCAGTTGCTCGAGCGGCGGTACGGCGACGCCTTCGACGAGGACGGCGAGGAGTTCCTCGAGTTCGCGGTCGACGGCGCCGAGCGCATGCGCGAGATGATCGACGGACTGCTGGCCTACTCCCGGGTCGAAACGCAGGGCGATCCGTTCGAACCGGTCGACCTGGACGCCCTGCTCGACGACGTCCGGGAGGATCTGCAGATCCAGATCGACGAGACCGGCGCGGAGATCGCGGCCGCGCAACTGCCCCGCGTGTCGGGCGACGCCAGCCAGTTGCGGCAGGTCTTCCAGAACCTGCTCGAGAACGCGATCACCTACAGCGGCGACGAGCCGCCGCGGATCCGCGTCGACGCGACCCGCCGCGGGCGGGAGTGGGTGCTCTCGGTCGAAGACGACGGAATCGGTATCGATCCGGCGGATCAGGATCGGGTGTTCACCGTCTTCGACCGGCTCCACAGCCGCGAGGAGTACGAGGGGACGGGCATCGGCCTGGCGCTCTGTCAACGGATCGTCGAACGCCACGGCGGCGACATTTGGGTGGATTCGGAACCCGGCGCGGGCTCGACGTTCTCGTTTACGCTGCCCGCAGTGGACGAGCAGTAATCGGCCGCCGTCCACCATCCGCCGTCTCCCCTTCCCTCCCCTCCCTCTCCGTCACCGAATCGTATCCGGAATCCGATCGATCACGTCCGTCGCGAGCACGCCCGGCCCGAACTCGGCCGTCGCCAGTTCGCCGCTCTTGCCGAGGATCCAGGCGCCCAGTTCCGCGGCCTCCGTCCGCTCCATCCCCTGACCCAGCAGCGACGCCGTGATCCCCGCGAGCGTGTCGCCCGTTCCGGCGACCGTCAGCGCCGAGGTCCCCGTCTCGTTGTGCAGTCGCTCGCCGTCCGCGACGATCTCGTCCACGCCGCCGGTCAGCGTGATCACCGCGCCCGTCTCCTCCGTGAACGTCTCGAACGAGCCGTAGGCCTCGTGGATCGGATCGTCCTCCGAGCCGCTGGGCGTGAGGATCGCGTTCGAGAGGTCGGCGCTGAGTGCGGGTTCGATCGCGAGCGCGTCGATGACGACCGGCACATCGACGCCGTCGATGGTCTCGCAGACCGCCTCGGTCTCCGCGTCGACGAGCCCGGGACCGATCACAAGCGCGTCGGCCCACTCGCAGACGTTGTAGGTCTGCTCGACGGCGTCGTCGTCGAACCGCTCGCCGGCGTAGTAGCTCGCCAGCAGGTTCGGCGAGTGGCTCGCGACGATCTCGTAGATGTTCTCGGAGACGAGCGTCCGGACGTGGTCGGAGCCGGTCCGCAGCGCCGCCATGCCGACGATCGCCGGCTGGTTCGGGTAGTCGATGCTGCCGCCGACGACGGCGACGCGGCCGCTGTCCTCGCCCGACTCCTCGGAAATATTCGAGAGCGTACGCTGGAGTCGTCCCATACGTCACTTCTCGAAGCGGGACGGGTAGCGATTCGGCAGGCGTGTTCCGGTCCGGTCCGGTCCGGTCCAGTTGCCGGGACGCGATCGCCGGTACTCGAGGCCGCGTCCCGCGCGCCGCGTCTATCGCCCGTCGTGTGCTGCGGTAACGCATAGGGTCTGGACCGCCTATACCCGACCATGTTCGACGATCGAACCGAGGCGGGCGATCGACTCGCGGCCGAACTCGAGCGGCGGGGCGTCGAGGCCGACGTCGTCCTCGGCATCCCGCGGGGCGCCCTGCCGGTCGCGCGGCCGGTCGCGGACGCGCTCGGGGCCGACCTCGACGTCGTCGTTGCCCGAAAGATGGGGGCACCGAACAACCCGGAACTGGCGCTCGGCGCGGTCGCCAGCGACGGCAGCGTCTGGTACAACGACGACCTCATCGACCGACTCGGCGTCTCGGACGACTATCTCGAGGAGATTCGCGAGGAGGAGGCCCAAAACGCCGCCGAGAAAGCGGACCGGTACCGCGATTCGCCGGGGTTGCCGTCCCTCGAGGGGAAACGGGTCCTCGTCGTCGACGACGGCGTCGCGACCGGCGCGACCGCGACGGCGTGTCTCCGGCAGGTGCGGGCGGCTGATGCCGACTCCGTCGCACTGGCGGTACCCGTCGGCTCGCCCCAGTCCGTCGCGGAACTCGAACGCGAGGCCGACGAGGTGATCGCGCTCGAGACGCCCGAGAACTTCCGCGCGGTCGGGCAGTTCTACCGCGAGTTCGGGCAGGTGACCGACGAGGAGGCGATCGGCTACCTCGAGGGGGTCGGCGGCGGGTCCTAGCCGGAATCGGATCTCGCGGCGTCCACCGGGCGCTCGTCTCGAGTCGGATTTTCGCGCAGGCGCCGCGAAGACGCGAGGACACGAGGGCGCAAACCGCGGACGGGAACCGATACCCGTTCCCGTCTCGAGCCCCTCCGTCCCGTATGGGTATGCGCGTCGCCGTCACCGTCGACGACCGGGAGCCCGCCGGCCTCGTCGAGGCCGTCCGCGAGCACCCCGACGTGACGGAGGTCGTCGTCGACCGGCTCCCGTCGGGCGACATCGCGATCGACTCGATCGGCTTCGAGCGGAAGACGCCCCGCGACTACGTCAGCACCGCGATGGGTCGCTCCGGGCCCGACCTCGAGGAGCAGGTCGCGCGGATGGCCGACTCCTACGACCACTCCTACGTCCTCCTCGAGGGCGACTTCCTCGACCTCGAGTCGCTGCGGACGGCCGTCTCGCCCGAGTCGATCCGCGGCTCGATGGCCTCGATCACGGCCCGCCACGAGGTGCCGGTCGTCCCCTGCACCGATCGGAGCCGGCTGGTCGACTTCGCGATCCGACTCGGCCGGAAACACGTCGAGGATCCCTCGAGCCGGCGGCTCCCGGTCGGCGCCGTCGCGAGCCGCAGGGAACCGACGACCAAGCGCATGTATGGCTGCATCGACGGCATCGGCCCCGAACTGGCGGCCACGCTCTACGAGCGGTATCCGACCGTCGAGTCACTGCTCGAGGCCGATCTCGAGGAGCTCACGCGGATCGACGGCATCGGCGAGACGCGGGCGGAGACGATCTACGCGGCGTTTCGGAGCGCGGACGATTCGGAGCGGTAACGGCCGTTCGATCGCGAACCCCGCTGAGCGAACAGATCAGCTCGATAAAATATTTGGTCGAAACGGTGCGCGTATCCGTATGGTCTTTCCGGCGGACTCCGATAGCGGACTGCGGGAGATCGGTTTCGGACTGTTGTGTCTCGCCTCGACCGCGGCGATACCGGTCGCTCAAGTCCTGTCACTGGTTGGTTTTGATACGACGGGGTTCGATCGATACGTTCCCGGTGTCGTGATTTACACGGTGGTTCCCGCCGCGCTGGTGACCGCCGTCCCGGCAATCGTCGCTGTGCGAGTGTTCAGCGGCGAGCGGGCGCTGTTGTATTCCGCCGGCGTCCTCGTCGCCGCTGGTATCGGTTCGTCGGTCACCGCGCAGGCCTTCGTTCTCGGTTGATGACGCCTGTCGACTTGTGGTCGAACTGCCGCGACGAAGACGCGACGGACCGGACCGAGACGACGGTACGCGGCGGGATCGCAGTTCGACCGGTTACTCGTCCGCGACGACCGACTGCACGTGCCCGACGACGCCGCTTTTCAGTTCGACCTCCGGCCCCTTCGGATCGTCGCCGTAGATCGTCCCGACTTCGCCGACGATCGGCTCCTGGTCCGCTGACTCGACGTCCTGATCGCCCTGGACGATCCGGACGGTGATTCCCTGACGGAGCTCCTCGGCGGAGGGTCGTTCGTTCGACATACGGGTGGTGGTCGGCCGAGTGCGTCGAAAAGAATGCTGCCTGCACTCGCGTCGCCCGGCCAGCGCCTCGTACCGGCTCCGTTCGCGCCGCCTCGCGATTACGTCACTCGTCGTCCTCGAACTCGAGGGCGACGCTGTTGATGCAGTAGCGCTTGCCCGTGGGTTCGGGGCCATCCTCGAAGACATGGCCGAGATGGCCGCCGCAGTTGGCACAGAGCACTTCGGTGCGGCGCATGCCGTGGCTGGTGTCGAGGCGGGTCTCGACCTTCTCTTCGTCGACGTCGTAGAAGCTGGGCCAGCCGCAGCCCGATTCGAACTTCGTCTCGGAGTCGAACAGTTCGGCGCCGCAGGCCGCGCAGGCGTAGCTGCCGTCTTCCTTGTGGTCGACGTACTCACCGCTGAACGGCGCTTCGGTGCCGGCCTCGCGGAGGATGCGGTACTCCTCGTCGCTGAGTCGCTCGCGCCACTCCGCGTCGCTTTCCGGCAGGTCGTCCGCGGTGGGTTCTCGCTCGGATTCCATACCCCGTGTACGGGCGTGGCGTTCAAGAGTCTGTCCGCGCGGCGGCGCCGTCGCGTCGCCGCGACGATCTCACCGTCGCGTGATTACGTCCGTGCTCTCGCAGTTCGGACACTGCGTCATCCGCCCCAGTTTCGGGACTTCGAGTCGGACCCACGCATCGTCGCCGCCCGGGGCCTCGAAGCCGCAGTTTCGACACCGCGAGAGCGCCGTGGCTGTGTCGGTGACCATACGAGATGGTATGCCATCGAGTGGCATATAGGTTGCTCCGCGATCGTCGCAGTGGAATCGGGGAAGGAAGGGGGAGCGTGTGACGGCGTTCGGTGCGAGTCGGGCGCCATCGCCCCGGTCGACTCGAGCCGCCGGTCACTCGGAGATCTCCTCGTCGTCCCGCCGCTCGCCGCGGATCGGTCCGACCGGTTCGTCGCCGGCGTTCCCTCGAGCGCGTCGCGTCGGCCGACGGCCGGTGGTTCGATCGCCGTCGTGACAGGTGCGACGGCGGCCGACCGCCGGCGAGTTGCACGCGCGTGCGATCTCCGTCGGAGGAGTCCACGACCCCGTACAAAAGTGTTTGCTATGGTATCATATCACGAATGATGAAACTAACCGTTTCGAGACGATCGGACCGCTCTCGGTCGCCGCGAACGGCGCGAGGCCGACCCGGTCGAAAACCTTCACTATCTTAGGCCGTCCCGTCTAACTCCCCCCAATGACAGTTGCGCGCACGGTCGAACTCGAGGGCCACATCATCGATTCGGGGACGATGGGGCACTGTTTCGGCATCGTGATGGACATGGGCGGCGAGTTCGAGGTCGAGGAGTTCGAGGTCGGCCGCCACAAGCACGCCGAGACGTACTGCCGGATGACCGTCATGGCCGACACGGAGGAGGACCTGCGGGCGATCCTCCACGAACTCAACCAGCAGGGCGCGACCGTCACCGACCCCCGCGACGCGACGCTCGAGGAGGCGCCCGAGGACGGGGTCGTGCCGGTCGATTTCTACTCGACGACGAACCACCCGACCTACGTCCGGGTCGACGGCGAGTGGGTCGAGGTCGAGGATCCGGAGATGGACTGCGCGCTCGTGGTCGAGCGGACTGAGCCGGAGGATTCGCAGAGAGCCGGCGACGCCGGCGAACCGGACGGCGATTCGCCGCGGGTTTCCACCAAGGTCCTGAACGCCGTCGAGGCGGGCGATCTGGTCGTCACCGGCGAGACCGGCATCCGCGTCGAACCGCCCGAACGGCCCCGCGACGGCGGCGGCTCCTTCGGATTCATGCAGGGCGGCGTCTCGAGCGAGCGCCCCTCGAAGTCGCTCATCGAGGAGATCGCCGACGAGATGCGCGAAGTCCGGGAGAACGACGGGAACGTCCTCGCGGTCTGTGGCCCGGCGATCGTCCACGCCGGCGGCCGGGACGCCCTCGCGGAGCTGGTCGGGGCCGGCTACATCGACGCGATCAGCGCCGGTAACGGGTTCGCCGTCCACGATCTGGAGCGGGACCTGTACGGCACCTCGCTGGGCGTCGACACGGAGAACCTGGAGCACCCGCGGGAGGGGCACAAACACCACATCTACACGATCAGCGAGATCGCTCGCCTGGGCGGCATCGAGGAGGCCGTCGAGGAGGGCGTCGTCGACGAGGGCGTGATGTACGAGTGCGTCGCGAACGACGTCCCCTTCGTGCTGGCTGGCTCGATCCGCGACGACGGCCCCCTGCCGGACACGATCACCGACTCGATCGAGGCCCAGAACGCCATCCGCGAGCAGGCCCACGAGGCCGACCTCGTGCTCATGCTCTCGACGCTGCTGCACTCGGTCGCCGTCGGCAACTGCCTCCCCTCGACCACCAAGACCGTCTGCGTCGACATCAACCCCGCCACGGTCACCCAACTGCTCGATCGCGGCAGCGCGCAGGCGATCGGGATGGTCACCGACATCGGCACGTTCATCCCGATGCTCCGGGACGAACTGCTCGAGTAGGGACCGACGGCACAGGAGCTGATCCGCGCCGGGTTCGTTATTACGGTTCGCGTTCGAACTGTTCGGTAATGGAACGGGACGCACTCGCCGCCGCCGCCCTCGAGACGCTCCCGATCACCGTCGCGGTTCTCGACGGCGACGGCGAGATCCTCCTGACGAACCAATCGTGGCACGAGTTCGAAGCCGTCGAGACGACCGACGACCACGTCGGCGTCAATTACGTCGCGACCGCCGCGAGGGACGCGGACGACGACGAGTACGCCCGGCGTGCGACCGACGGGATCGAGTCGGTGCTCGAGGGCGACCGCGACTCGTTTTCGATGGAGTACCCCTGTCACTCGCCCGAGCAAAAGCGCTGGTTCATGATGCGGGCGAGCCGGTTCACCGTCGACGGTGCGGTGCGGGTTACCGTCGTCCACCTCGATATCACCGACCGAAAGCTGGCCGAGATCGCCGCCGAGGAGTCCGCCGAGCGCGCCCGCGAGCGACACCGCGCGCTGGTGCACGTCCTCGAGCGCGTCGACGGCCTCGTCCGCGAGGTGACCGACGCCGCGGTCGGCGCCGGCAGCCGCGACGAGATCGAGCGGCGGGTCTGTCGCCGACTCGTCGACACTGACCCCTACGTGCTCGCCTGGATCGGCCGCGTCGACGTGACGACGCGGCGGGTCTCGCCCCGCGAGTGGGCCGGCCGGGACGACGTCCCCCTCGAGGACGACGACCTCGTCCTCGACTCGGACGAGACGCACCCGGCCGTCCGGGCGCTCGAGGCCGAGGAGCCACACGTGATCCAGGACCTCGACGAGTTCGACGACGCCGACCGCTGGTGGCCGACCGGCGCGGGCGACCGCTTCCGCTCGGTCGCCGCGATCCCGCTGACCTACGGCGACGTCACCTACGGCGTGCTCGCCCTTTTCGCCGCCGAGCCGGCGGTCTTCGACGAGCGGGAACTGCCGATCCTCGAGTCGCTCGCGGAGACGGTCTCGACGGCGCTGAACGCGATCGAGGCCCGCCGCATGCTGACGACCGAGACCGTCGTCGAACTCGAGGCGACGATCGAGGATCCGTCGCTGTTCGTCGCGGAACTCGCCGCAGCGCTGTCGACGACGGTCATCTACCGCGGGCTGACCTACGACGAGGGCGGCACGCCGCTGGCGTTCTTCCGCGTCGAAACGGCCGACGCCGACCGCGCCGTCGACGCTGCAACTGCCCTCGAGGACGTCGCAGCCGCGTCCGTGCTGACCGAGTACGAGGACAGCGTCGTCCTCGAGTTGGCCCTCGACGGGGGCGTCATCACCGCGCTGGCCGACCACGGCGCCGTGATCCAGCGGTTCGACGCCGACGATCGGGTGCTCGATCTGGCGCTGGAGCTGCCCAACGGTCAGGCGGCCCGCTCGGCGTACGACCTGCTCGAGGCGCGGTACGACCGCGTCGAACTGCGCAGCTACCACGAGACGGACCAGCCGACGCGGACCCCGCGGGACCTGCAGTCGACGATCGAGACCAAGCTGACGGACCGCCAGCAGACGGCGCTGCGGAAGGCCTACTACGCCGATTACTTCGACTGGCCCCGCGGCGTCTCCGGCGAGGAGCTGGCCGAATCGATGGGCGTCTCGCGGTCGACGTTCCACCAGCACCTCCGGGCCGCACAGCGAAAGCTGCTCGAGGAACTGTTCGCCGGCGACCCCACTAGTGAGGCCTAGGTATTTTATATTCATCTGTCGTTGTCAGACATCCGACGGTCGGTGACGGTTGCGTTCGCGTCGTCGACTCGGTCGAAGTTAGCAATGCAACGGGAACACATCGACGCCGGCAAGGCCATCCAGCGACGGACGGGGAAGACGTTCTATCTTGCGACCAAATTCCTGCCGGAGCGGGTTCGCCACGCGACGCACGTCCTCTACGCGTTCTTCCGCATCGCCGACGAGGTCGTCGACGACGCCGAGGGCGTGCCCCCCGAACGGCAGCGGGCCGAACTCGAGTCGCTGCGCGGGCAGGCGCTCGGCGAGGTCGAGCCCGAGGATCCCGTCCTCGAGGCCTTTCAGGAGCTCCGGCGGGAGTACGACATCGACGACGCGACGGTCGACGAGTTCGTCGACGCCATGGTGACCGACATCGAGACGAGCCGGTACGAGACCTACGCCGACCTCGAGTCGTACATGCGCGGGTCGGCGGCCGCGGTCGGCGTGATGATGACCGCAATCATGGACCTCGAGCCCGACGCGGAGGCGACCGCGCTCCCCCACGCCCGGAGGCTCGGCGAGGCCTTCCAGCTGACCAACTTCCTGCGGGACGTCCGCGAGGACGTGCTCGAGCGCGACCGGATCTACCTCCCCCAGGAGACGCTGCGGCGACACGGGGTCTCGAACGACGAGATCGAGCGCCTCGAGTACTCGGAGTCGTTCGCGGCGGCGATGCGCGAGGAGCTTCGCCGCGCGGAGGATCTGTACCGGGAGGGCGTCGCGGGCATTCGGGACCTCCCCGAGGACTGCCAACTGCCGGTGCTGCTGGCGGCCGTGCTCTACGCCGAGCACCACGCGCTGATCCGACGTCAGGAGTACGACGTGCTCTCCGCGGAACCGTCGCTGTCGACGACGCGGAAGCTGTGGTGTCTCGCGAAGACGCGGTGGCACTGGCAGTGGTCTCGCGACCCCGAGGCGGTCTTCGAGCGCGTCTCCGCGGTGCCGGCGCTCGAGTCGGACGCGGAGACCGACTCCGAACTCGGGCCCGGCCCCGAGCCCGATCCCGATCCCGAGCCGCGCGGGCCCGAGCGCGGCGACGGGCTCCCGACGCGATGACGCTATCGAGCCCGCTCGCGTCCGAAATCGGGACCGCCTATCAAAGCCCGTGATATAGTGGACTCCCTTTCGTGTGGCCGCAGTGACTACATTCGGATATGGCCGAAAGCACCAGTTCAGGTCCGTTCGAAGTAACGGAGCACGACCAGGAGTTCGTCCGCACCGCCGCGGTCTCCCTGGGCGTCTGGCTCACGCTGACCCTCCTCGCCGTCGGCGTTCTGCTCGTGGCCGGCGACAGCATCACGAGCGTCTTCCTCTGACGTTCGAGGGCGCTGTCGGCTCGGAACTGCTACCCGCTCGAGAATGCCGTTCGCACCATCGTCCAGTCGTAGCGATCGGTGCTAAACAGGCCGACGCAGAACAGCCCCGCCATGGCCGCGGCGATCCAGTTCCCGTACAGCAGGTCGATCGCGCCCCACAGCAGCACGAAGCTCACCAGATCGTCCAGCGCGAACTCGCAGGTCCGGACGCGCTCGAGCAGCGCCGCCCGATCGAAGGCCAGGTCGACGAGCGCGACGGCGACGGCGCCCGAGAGGAGCCAGCCCCGGTAGTTCGAGAGCGGAACGCCGTAGTAGCCGCCCGTCTCGTAGCGCCAGAAGCCGATCGCGACGGCGCCCGGATCGAGGACGAGGTCGACCGCGACGACGGCGGCGACGGCCACCGGGAGCCTGACCGACGCCCGCTCGAGCCCGCGCGGCCACCACCGCTCGAGCACCAGCAGCGAGAGCAGATAGGCGTTCAGCGCGAGCGGGATGAAAAACAGCGGGAGCGCGAGCGGAATCTCGCCGCCCAGCATCGGCCCGAGTTCGATCCCGTACTCGAAGGCGCCGTAGGGCCAGTCGGTCCGTACCCCGACGGTCTCGATCGCGTAGGTGTAGGCCGTCAGCAGGCCGAGACAGGCGAGCGCCTGGCGATCGATCCGCGGCAGGAGGCCGACGATCAGCGGCGACCGCATCACCGCGGTGCCGACGAAGATCAGCAACGGATTGTACGCCAGCGGCGCCGGGAGCAGGTCCTCGGCGCTCGCAACCAGCAACAGTGCGCCGACGACGGGGAAGACGACCGCGATCGTGAACCGGTTGTCTCGGATCAGGGTCTCGAGGCGGCGCTGGACGGCGGTACGCGTCTCGCCGTGTTCCGCGTACGCAGCGGGGCCGCCCGCATCGCGCGCGTCGGTCCCGCTGCTATCCATGGACGACCCTCCAGAGTCCTCCCATCGTCAGCGCCGCGCCGACGACGGTGTTGATCGCCGGGAACCACCAGTAGGCGCGGTCGACCGCGACGCTCGAGGAGACGATCGCCCCGATTAGGGCGGGATAGACGAGCATGACGGCGCCGAGGCGGACATCGACGGCGGCAAAGGCGAGGGCGCTGCCGAGCCAGCACGCGCCGCAGTAGGCGTAGGTGCGCCGTTCGCCGAGCACCGTCGCGGTCGTCCGGATCCCGGTCGCGCGGTCAGGTTCGATGTCGGGGATCGCGGAGAAGGTGTGCATCCCCATCGCCCACAGCCAGGCGCCGAGGACGGCGATCGCCGGCGGCTGGGCGCCCGCAACGGCGGCGTAGGCCGCCGCGCCCGGCGCGACGTAGAGTCCGTTCGAGACCGAGTCCAGGATCGGCGTCGTCTTGAACCGGACCGGCGGCGCGCTGTAGCCGGCCCCGAGCAGCAGGAAGGCGACGAGCCAGGGCCAGACCGTAGGCGATAACAGCGGCGCGAACGCCAGCGGGAGCGCCGCGCAGACCCCGACCGCGAGGGGGACGTACCGCTGGCCGCGGTACCGCGCTTCCTTCTCGTCCTTCTTGGGGTTGGCGGCGTCGATCTCGCGGTCGTAGACGTCGTTGATCCCGTAGAGGAAGACGTTCGCCGGCAGCAGGAAGTAGGCGAACAGGACGACCGACGCCGGCGTGACGAGGTCCGCTCGCGACTCCGCGGCGTAGGCGACCCCGACCAGCACCGGCCCCGCGAGGTAGAGCCAGAACCGCGGCCGCGAGAGGACCAGCAGGTAGGCGAGTCGGCTGCGGAGGCCGGCGTCGTCCGTCGTCCCGGTGCCGCTCGAGGACCGCGCGTCTCGGTCGCCGCTCGAGGGCTGCGAGTCGCGATCGCCGGCGTCGCGATTCAGATCGTCGGTCATCGGTTCGCTCTCCCCGTTCCGCTAGTCCCGTTCGTAATCGGAAAGCACCTTCTCCGCGGTCAGCTCGCCGCTGATGAGACACATCGGGACGCCGATCCCCGGCGTCGTGTCGCCGCCGACGAAGTAGAGGCCGTCGACGGCCTTCGAGCGGTGGGGCGGCCGGAAGAGCGCGGTCTGGCGGAGCGTGTGGGCCAGCCCGAGCGCGGTTCCGTCATAGCTGTTGTACCGGTTCGCGAAGTCCTCGACGCAGAACCGCTCCTCGACGACGATCCGGTCGCGGAGATCCGTCCCGGTGTAGTCGGCGATGTCGCCCAGAATCTTGTCGCGGTACCGCTGGCGGATCTCGGGGGTGTCCTCGAGGCCGGGCGCGATCGGCACGAGGACGAACAGCGCGCTGTGGCCGTCGGGGGCGACGTCGTCGTCGGTCTCGGAGGGAACGCAGACGTAGTAGGCCGGGTTATCGGGCCACTGGGGGTCCTCGAAGATCTGGTCGAAGTGGTCCTCCCAGTCGGTCGGCAGGACGAGCGTGTGGTGGGCCAGGTCGTCGACGTCGCCCTCGACGCCGAGGTACAGCAGGAACGCGGAGGGGGCGTAGGTTCGGGACTCCCAGTAATCGGCGTCGTAGCCGCGCCGTTCGGGCGGCAACAGGTCCTGCTCGGTGTGGGCGTAGTCGGCGTTACTGATGACCAGATCCGGTCGGAGCTGGCCGTCGGGCGTCTCGACGAGGAAGGCACCCTCTCGTCCCTTGATCTCCGTTGCCGGCCGGTTCGTGTCGTACTCGACGCCGAGTTCCCGGCCCAGGTCCGCGATTGCGTCGACGGCCGCGGCGACCCCGCCGTCGGGGTACCAGACGCCGAGGTTAAAATCGACGTGGCTCATCAGGTTGTACAGCGCTGGCGTATTCTTCGGCGAGCCGCCGAGGAACACCAGCGTGTACTGCATGATCTGCTGGAGCTTCGGGTGGTCGAAGTAGTTCTCGACGTGGCCCTGCATCGAACCCAAAAGCGAGAGCCCGCGAGCCTGGCGTGCCACGTCGAGATCGAGGTAGTCCCGCAGACGCGGCCGGTCCTCGTAGACGAAATGTTCCATGCCGACCTCGTAGTTCTCCTCGGACTTCTCGAGGTACCGCTCTAAGGCCTCGCCCGCCCCGGCCTCGTACTCCTCGAAGACCTGCTTGGTCCGCTCGAGGTCGGGCGTGATGTCGACCTGATCGCCGTCTTTGAAGAAAATCCGGTAGTGGGGATCGAGATGCGTGAGTTCGTAGTAATCGGAGGGCGTCCGGTCGAAGTCGGCGAAAAATCGCTCGAAGACGTCCGGCATCAGGTACCACGAGGGTCCCATGTCGAACCGAAAGCCCTCGCGCTCGAGGTGACTCGCGCGTCCGCCCAACTGCTCGTTTTTCTCGATCACCCGGACGTCGGCGCCCGCGTCGGCGAGGTAACACGCCGTCGAGAGGCCGCCGACGCCGGCGCCGATCACGACGACGGACGAACCGGCCAGCGATTGCATAAGTAGCCGTGACTATCGGCGACCTGAAAAACGTACGTCATACATACGTCGGGTTCCGGCCTCGTTTGCCGTTTGTCGGCCGCGTTCCGGCGGTCGTAACGCGGCCGTCGCCCGACTCGAGGGCGGGGTTGCGTTCTGTCTCTGATTCGAGTCCTATCTGAACGTGTGTACGCGAAATTCGCCTCGAAATCGAATCTGTTTCGGAATATAACCGTCGAAAATGCCAACATCTTAGTTCTTCAACCGACTCGTCCCCCGTAATGGCTGATCCCGAACCCGAACCCGAACGCTCTCCGCCCCCTCGAGGGGACGAGGACGGCACCGATTCCGGCCAGCGGACGCAGGCGGAGTCGGCCGACTCGTCAGCCGAGCAGGGCACGGCCGTTCGAGACGCCGTCGAACGATCAAGACACGGCGCCCCGGCGGTCGGCTCGGTCGTCCGCGATCGATTCTCGTCCGACGAGGTCTTCCAGCGGATCGTCGCGGCCGCCGACGAGGAGGTCACGTCCGGCAACCGAGAACTGTTCTTCAGCGGACTGGCCGCCGGCTTCGCGATCACGATCACGTTTCTGCTGTACGCCTCGCTGTACGGCGCCACCGACGGCGATCCGATCCTAAGTTCGCTGCTGTACCCGCTCGGGTTCATCTACATCATCATCGGCGGCTACCAGCTCTACACCGAGAACACGCTGCCGCCGGTCGCGCTGACCCTCGAGCGGCTGGCCAGTCTGCCGATGCTGCTTCGCCACTGGACGATCGTCCTCGCCGGCAACTTCGCGGGCGGCGCTCTCGGTGCGGCCGCGCTCACCTGGGGCGGGGTCTTCGACGACGATGCGGCGTACGCAGCGATGTCTATCTCCCGACACGGCATCGAGACGTCGTGGTCGCAACTGTTCTTCAAAGCGGCGTTCGCGGGACTGATCGTCGCCGGCGTCGTCTGGGTGACCTTCGCCTCTCGCGATACGATCTCCCGTCTGGTCGTCGTCTACCTCGCCTTCCTCGCGATTCCGCTCGGCAACCTGTTCCACGTCGTCGTCTCCTTCACCGAGATGCTCTATCTGGTCTTCGCCGGCGAACTCGCCGTCCTCGTCGGACTGACCGACTTCGTGCTCCCGGTGTTGCTCGGCAACACGCTCGGCGGCATCCTGCTGGTGACCGTCGTCAACTACTATCAGACCAGCGAGGAGCGCCTCGAGTCCGCGCGGTTCGACGGCATCGAACGCCGGCTCACCCCGAAGGAGTGGACGTTCGGGAGCCTCGCCGGCCGGTCGTACGTCCCGCTGATCGACACCGCGGAAACGACGGCGCCCGAGGACGACGAGACCTACCGGATCGTGGTTCCGATCGCCAATCCCCGGACCGAACGGCCGCTGGTCGAGTTCGCCGCGACGCTCGCGAGCACCCACGAGCAGGCGATCGTTCACGTCGAGCACATCGTCCAGACGCCCGGTAGCTCGGCGACGGCCGACAGGCAGCGCGAGCGGATCGTCTCCGAGTCGGAACGACTGCTCGAGGACCTCAGTGCGACGGTCACCGGACACGACGTCGACTGCCAGACGTCGACGGTCGTCACGCACCGATCGTTCGAAGAAATCTTCGACACCGCCGACCGCGAGCACGCCGACCTCGTGTTGATGGCGTGGGACGAGAACACGCTGTGGAGCGCCGCGCGGGCCGAACGGCCGCTCAACGAGTTGACCACCAAGCTCCCCTGCGACTATCTCATCCTGAAGAACCGCGGGATCGACACCTCGCGGCTCCTCCTGCCGACGGCCGGCGGCCCCGACTCCGACCTGAGCGCGACGGTCGCGCGCACGCTCGCCGATACCGTCGGCTCCGACGTGACCCTCCTCCACGTCGTCGACGGCCCCGAGGAATACGACGACGGCGAACGGTTCCTCAAGGAGTGGGCCGTCGATCACGACCTGTCCGACGCCGAGATCGTTGTCGACGATTCGGGCGACGTCGAGGACGCGATCTGTCGCGCGGCCGACGATCACACGATGATCCTGATGGGGGCGACCGAACGCGGCCTACTCTCGCGGCTCGTCACGAGCACGCTGCACCTGGACGTCATCAACGACGTCGACACGTCGGTGTTGCTCGCGGAGCGGCCGACCGATCGCAGCCTCTACGATCGGCTGTTCGGTCGCTGAGAGCGCCAACTCGGTAATCGGATTCGACCGACGACCGACGTACGCCGCCCTGAACGTCGAAGTCACCGACCGAAGCCGACGGTCGGTTCCGACATCGTTGGGGATAGCTTTCAGTCCCGTCCGACCGTACGCGAGGTATGTCCGAACTGACAGCCGTCGTCACCGGCGGCACGCGTGGTATCGGTCGCGCCGTCGCCGGCGCGTTCGCGTCGGCGGGCGCGACGGTCGTCGTCGGCGCTCGAGACGGCGCGGAGGTCAACGCGACCGTGGCGGCGCTCGAGGACGCGACGGCCGAGACCGCGACCGCGGCGGGCCTCCGAACCGACGTTCGCGACGAGTACGACGTCGAGCGGTTCCTCGAGACGGCCTCGAGAGCGGGACCCCGCAGCGGCGTCGACGTCGTCGTCCCTGCGGCCGGCGTCTATCACGGCGAACCGGGAGAGACGCCGACGGACGGCGAGTCGTATTCGGCGTTCGACGACCACTGGCGAACGAACGGGCGCGGCGTGTTTGCGACGATTCGGGAGGCACTGCCCCATCTGAACGACGGCGCGCGCGTACTCGTACCGACCGGGTCGGTCGCCCGCGAGCCCGCGGCGGGATACGGCTCCTACGCGATTTCGAAGGCGACCGCAGAGGCCGTCGCTCGCGGGTTCGCCGCCGACACCGACTACGTCGTCGGCTGTCTCGATCCCGGACAGGTCGCGACGGACCTGGCGGGCGACGCCGGCCGAGATCCCGACGACGTCGCGGGGCTGTTCGTCTGGGCGGCGACCGAGGCCGACGCGGCCGACCTCGACGGGTCGGTGCTCGGGCTGCGAGAGTGGAAACGCGCGACGCGATAGGCGACCGATCGGTACCGAACGGTGACCGTCGTCGCAATAATTAACTCAGTTTCGAATCCGAGTACATTTACAAACCCGGATCGCGTACGGTGAAACGATGCCGGAAGTCACCGTCTCGGAACGACTGTACGAAAAGCTCGAGGAACAGGCCGACGAGTCCGTCGAAGACGCGCTGTGGGACATGATGCACCAGACACAGCGCGGCTACCACTGACGGTCGGCCCCGAGTGATTCGACGCGGTGACGGTGCGGCTTTTCGCGGCGCCGACTCGAGGCCAGCGGCTGGTTCGGTGACGCGACTCGCTACGGGAGCTACAGGAGCGGTGCGTTCGCTGTCGCGGCCGACTGCACGCGCGCAGTGGCGCCACTAGCGGGTACTCTCGAGAGAAAGCGACGAAATTAGTCGTAACGGCGACCGCTATCAGTCAATGTGACCTTCGCGGCGGAGCTGGTCCGCGTCCTGGCTGGTGTAGCGCCACTCGATCGTGGCCTTCTCATCCTGCCAGTCCCAGGGTTCGGCGACGACGATGTCGTCTTGCTCGATCCAGGTGCGGTACTTCATCCGACCCGGAATACGGCCCAGGCGCTCCTCGCCGTCTTCACAGCGGAGTTGAACGTGGTTTCCACCGAGGTGTTCGGTGACGACGGCGAATACTTCATCGTTGTTGGGCATGCGGAGGTTCCGACGCCCGGAGTTTTCTGTCACAATATCACTACGCACCGAAGACGTTTAAAGGGTTGGAGAGTCGTGGTAACGTATCACTCGATGCCGAAAATCCGTTTTCGAGACCCGGGGTTCGGCACAACGAGCGTCGACGGAGTGCCGGTCACAGTTTGCGGTCCGAATCCGGGTTCTCGAGATCCCACAGCAGCTCCGGCAGGAACGCCTCGAGGTTGTCGATGACCCGCCGCTCGCTGACGTTCAGGCCGTCGCAGTGGTCGTGGGCCGAATCGCGAATGTCGACGTGGAGGTCGCCGTCCTCGCGCCAGACGCCGAGCGGGAAGACCGAACACCGCGTCGGTTTCCAGTCCTCCTCGAGGTGCAGCGAGCAGAGTCCGTCCTCCCGGAGAAAGGCGCAGGCGCAGCCGTCGTCGGCGACGTGCTCGTCGTGGGCTTTCTCCTCCCGGGTGACGAACTTCTCGCCGCGGAAGTCGGTCGTCGTCTCCGCGAGGTTCGCCCGCTGGGCCAACTCGAGCAGGTCCCGGTCGTAGAGCAAGACCCCGTGGTAACAACACCAGGTGCAGTCGTCGACGCACTCGAAGGTGAGGTCGGGATCGAACTCGACGACGACCTCGCGGTCGGGGTAGACTTCCACGCGGCGAGGGGCCTCCTCGGTGCTCACGTCCGGTCGAAGGGGGGTCGGGCTGAAGTGCCTTTCTACCCGGTATCGATCGGCCGCGATCGCGGGCGTGGCTGGGATCGGACGGTGTGAACGTGGCATATGCAACCCCGATCCGTTTTCCGTTGCTCGTCCTCGCTCTATCTATGACAGCCACGTCCGACCGCACGAAACTGCTGAAAAACGCCGGCGTCGTCACGACGCTCATCGACGCCGTCATGGAGTTCGCGAAGGGACGACCGAAGAGCGGCGCCCTCCTGCTCGGCTCCGCGGCCGTCTCCTCGCGCGTTCCCGGCTTCGGCACCGCCGTCTCGCTCCTGCTCCGGGCCTACCGCCGATTCCGATAGCGGGTCGATCGCGGCCGGGAAACTCTCGGCCCTCGAGGCCCTACCGGCCGGTACGCATGCCCGACCGCGAGTTCGCCACCGCCACCGCCACCCCCACCAACGCGCTCGTCACCGGTCCGCCGCGAAGCGGCAAGACGACCGCGCTCGAGCGGACCGTCTCCCGACTTCGCGATCGGGGCCTCGCGGTCGGCGGACTCGTCAGTCCGGAGATCCGCGAAAGCGACGCTGACGAGGAAGCGAGTCGACGCGTCGGCTTCGAAATCGCCGCTCTCTCGACCGATCGCCGGGCGACCATGGCCCACGTCGACCGCGAGACCGGCCCCCACGTCGGCAAGTACCGCGTCGACGTCGCGGCCGTCGGCCGGGTCGCGGGCGCGGCGCTCGAGCGCGCTCGCGGCGAGGCCGACTGCATCGTGATCGACGAAATCGCGCCGATGCAACTCGAGAGCGAGCGGTTCGTCGTCGAAACCCGACGCGCGCTCGAGTCGTCGGTGCCCGTGCTCGCGGCAGTCAAGGCCGACGCCACGAACGGGTTCCTCGGCGAGGTCAAGTCGCGTCCCGACGTCGCGACGTACGAGGTCGACCCGTCGACGCGGGACGAACTGCCCGGCCGGTTGGTCGAGTGGGTGCTGGCTCGCCGCTGACCGGCCGCGCTCCCGCTTCTCACTCCTCGAGCACGAGATACGTCCGCGCGCCGCAGTGCTCGAGGGAGACGCGATCGGTCGAGACGTTCGCGCGGACGAACTCCTCGATCCCGGCCGTCGGGAGGTCGGTCACGTCGATGCGACGACGCCGCTCGGCGGTCGTCACGGTCCCTTCGCGTCGGCTGTCCACCTCGCTCCGGTCGTCGGCCGCGTCTACGATCAGTGCCATACCTCTCAATCGGACAGACGGTACGTCAAACCGATCCGTCCGGAGTGAAAGTGAAAGTGCAGGACGGACGGCGCCTCTCCTCTGGATCCGCGCCGCGGACCCTGTCGCGACGTCCCCGTCGGCGCTGCCGGACGACTCAGCCGAGTCGTTTCACCTCAACCCGGTGGGGGCCGTCGTCGGTCTCGAGCGTCACCGTCTCCGCGACGGCGGTTTCGGCCCGCTCCTGCCACTCCTCGACGGCCTCGGCGTGGCGCTTTCGGAGACGTTCAGCGTCGGCGTCGTCCAACTCCTCGACGCTGTCCGTCGCGAGGTCGGCGAACTCGTCCTCGAGGTGGGGATACGCCGCCAGGACGTCGTCGTCGATGACGTCCTCGGGCGAGACGTGGACGGCCCCGGTCACCGGCGTATCGTCGACTCGGTAGACGTGAATCCGCGCTCGCATCCGGCCGTGAAACGGCGGCGTCACGCGGAGGACGGCCTCGCCGGGATTTTCCTGCCCGTAGGCGTACGCGTTGACGGCGTCCTCCGGCGAAACGGCGAGCGAGCGGATTCGCGTCGGATCGCTCTCGTCGGCTCCGTCCCCTGCCATCGCTGAGCCGTTAGTCACGAACGCATTTAATCGCCCTGCCGGGGTTCGTCCGCCGGTCGAAACACGGTCGCGCGCACGTCTGTAGAGACGCCGTGGGTCGCCGCCTCGATCGACGGTGGCACCGCCGTTTCCGTCCCCGCGTAATGCGAGCGAAGCGACGCCCGAACGGCCTCGCGGACGCAGGCCCGCGTCGCCGCTCCAACTGCGGTTCCCGAGCCCGAGAACGGGACGGACGGACCCGACGGATCGTGGCCGACAACGACCGCGTCCGTCGTGGTGCCGGGAAAGCCGGTCTCCGCGAGCAGCGTCGCGGCCTTCGCCTCCGCGGCGACGGCGATCAGATTCGCCAGCGCGCCGGGCTCGAGGGCCCGCGTCGTACCGACGATGAGGTTGACGGTGCCGGTTGGATCCGGTTCGGTGCTCGAGTCCGAGCCCGACCCCGGTCCCGTGTCCGCGTCCGTCGGCACCGCGTCGCCGTCGGCGTCGGGGGCCATCGGCAGCGCCGCCGGATTCGAGATGCCGGCGGTGGCGTAGACCGTCACCGGGCCGCACCGCGCGCCGCGGGCGTCCTCGAGGTCGACGCCGGTCAGGAGGACGGGCGGCTCGCCGCGGGTTTCGGGGCCGTCGCCACCGCCGCCTTCGGAAAATCCCGCCCGCTCGAGGCGTTCGTCGACGTACGCCCCGAGATCGGTTCGGTCCCACCCGTCCGGAACCGAGACGTTGTACGCGCAGCCGGCGGTCCGGCGGCCGCCGTTCCAGCCGGTCGAGAGCCACTCGGTCTCGCCGTCGCTCGCGGTCTCGGACCTGGCGCGACGAACCCGGAGGACGCCGTCCCGTCGCACCGCCTCGTACGCGCGCTCGCCGTCACCGCGGTCGGTCGGCTCCGTCGTCATCGGTCGGGATCGTCCCGCACGCCGAGCGCGGCGAGCAGTTCGTCGTTCGCCGCGCGATCCTTGACGGCGACGCGAACGTGCGACTCGAGGCCCCGGAACGTCGTCGCGTCGCGGACGGCGACGCCGTTCTCGCGGGCCGATTCGATCACCCCGGCGACGTCGCGGTCGCCGACGTCGCACAGCAGGTAGGGGGCGTCCGAGGGGTGGACGTCGAACTGTCCGTCGAGCGCCTCCCGCAGGCGTTTGCGCTCGCTCGCGACGCGCTCGCGCGTCTCGTGGACGAACTCGTCCCGCCGCAGGCAGTGCGCGCCGACCCGCGCGGCCGGCGTTCCGAGCGACCAGGTCTGGCGGGCCGTCTCGAGCGCGTCACGCTGCCGGCCGCTCGCGACGGCGAAGCCGGCCCGCAGCCCGGGCAGCCCGAACAGTTTGGTCAGCGACCGGGCGACGACCACGTTCTTGAGGTCGCGGTCCCGCGCGCGAAGCGCGGCCGACGGCAGGTCGGTAAACCCGAGAAAGGCCTCGTCGACCAGCAGCGTCGTGCCCGCCCGCTCGCAGCGGGCCGCGAACGCGGCCAGCTCGTCGGGATCGGCCGCCTCGCCGGTCGGATTGTTCGGCGTGCAGACGATCGCGAGCGCGGCCGACTCGAGGCCCTCGCTGCCGAGATCGAACAGGTCGTCGTACCGGATAAACCGCGGCCGGGCGCCCTGCAACTGGACTTCGCGGGCGTACTCGCCGAAGCTCGGGTACGGAACCAGCGCCTCGTCGCCGGGCTCGAGCGCGAGTTCGATAGCGAGCCGGATCGCGGCCAGCCCGCCGGGCGTCGGAATCACGTCGTCGGGGTCGCAGCCGACGAACCGGGCCGCTGCGGTCCGGAAGTCGGGGTACGCGTCGTCCGGGTAGCGCCGCGCGTCCTCGAGCGCGTCGGCGTACACTGCTTCGACGCCGTCGGGCGTCCGGGGGTTCGTGTTCGCCGAGAAATCGAGGACGTCCGGGTTAGGTTCGCCGCCGTGGGGGACGCGCTCGGCGGTGCGCACTGCGTCAGGATGCATCGGTGTCGGTTCGGTGGTTCGATCCGTTCCCACTTGGGTCGTCGCTTTCGATCCCGAGTCGCGCACAGACCACCTCGAACCGGGACCGAACGTCGGCCATCTGGCCGTCCGGCACCAGCGAGAGCGCGCCGCCCATCGCGACGCCCTCCTTCGCCTCGCCGGCGCAGTAGCGGGCCATCGCGACGTGCTCGCGCTCGTGGTCGTCGAAGCCGGGATCGGTCACCGTGAGGTCGCAGTCGAGACGGTCGCAGGCGGCCTCGAGTTCGCTCCCGCGCTCGTCGGCGACGAACGAGGTCGTCGCGATCGACAGCGCCGCGTCGACACCGGCGTGGCGCAAGATTGCGGCGACAGCGACCATCTGCGTGCCGCCCGCCAGCGTGACAGCGGCCCCGGACTCGAGCGCGCCGGCCGCGACGCCGGCAACCGCCGGCTGGACGGGATCGCCGACGGCGCGGATCGCCTCGAGCGGCCTCCCCTCGCACGCGCCGGGCTCAAGGTCGCTGGCGGCCAGCCCCTCGCCGACGACCTGGCGCTTGCGCTTGAGGGGGTTTTCGGGCAGCGAGGAGGAGACGCCGACCGATTCGCCGAGCGCGGTGAGGACGCCCAACGCCGTCGTCGTCCCGCCGGGGATCGTCTCGCCGAGCAGGAACTCGTCGTCCGGGAGGCTCGCGCCGTATTCGAACGCGCGGTCGAAGATTGCCGCCGCGTCCGGGACGGCCGCGGGCTCGCGGACGTCCGCGCCCGGTTCGGCAGGGCCGAGATCGACCGTCGGCGCCGCCGTCGGCTCGGCGAGGCCGGCGTCGACGACCGCGACGTCGAAGCCGACCGTCTCCCGCACGGCGCGGGTGACCGCCGCGGGCGTCGGACAGCCGGTCGGACTCACCGGCGTCACGGGCGCGGCGGCCGGCTCGCCGTACGCGAGGATCTCGGCGTCGGCCGCGGGGGTGTGGGCCATCAGTTCCGGGGACGCGCCGGCGGCGCTTAGCCCCTCGATCAGTGCGGTGTCGGTCGTTCCGGCTGCGAGTAGTACGCGCATGGCTGGGTCACTGCGTATCGTGTTCGTCTCGTTCGGTTGCATCCCTGCGATTCGTCCGTTCCTCCGCGATTCGAGCGTCCGCGAGTCGGTTCACGTTCACCGCGAGTCGCGGATCGAAGTGGACGTCGATCGAATCGGTCGCGTCGGCATCGCCGACGACGTTGACGCCCGTCGGCGCGAGGTGGTCGCGCGACTCGAGTCGCGAGTCCACGCTGACGCCGAGCCGTCGCTTGAGCGCGACGGGGACGCAGACGGTCCGCGACCGACTGCCGTCTCCGCGGCGGTGACGCTCGAGTACCTGATCGATGACCGGTCCCTCGAGCAGCGGGAGGTCGGCGGCGACGGAGAGGATCGGCGTCGAAACGCCGTCGCGCTCGAGGGCGGCCAGCAGGTCGGCGACGTAGCCCTCGCCCGGCGTTTCGATCGTCGTCACGGCCGCCCGGTCGCTCGCGACGCGCTCGAGGTGGGTCCGCGTCTCGGGTGCGTTCGGCGAGACGGCAGCGTAGATCGTCTCGACGCGACTGTCCTCGAGGGCCGCGAGGACGCGGTCGACCATCGGCCGTCCGTCGATCGGGTGCAGCGGCTTCTCGTGGGGGCTCTCGAGGCGCGTGCCTTTCCCGCCGCACATCACGAGAGCGTCCACGCGATCACCCCCGCGTGAACGCCGACGACGCGGCCGAGCTCGTTCGCGGCGCCGAAGACGTCGCCGTTGATGCCGCCGAGGTTGCGGTCGGCCCAGTACCAGGGCAGGCCGATTCCGGCGAGCGCGGCCCACGGCGCGACGGCGGCCGGGTGCGGCCAGACCAGCGCCGTCGCGCCGGCGAGGACCCCCGCCGGAACGACGAATCCGCCCGGCGTCGACGGCTCGGTGAACTGCCGGCCCATCCCCTCGAACCCGGCGGTTCCGAAGCAGGCCATCGCGGCCATGCCGAGTTTCGCGCCGACCTCGGCAGCGATCGCGACCGCGACCGCCGTCAGCGGCGACAGGCCGGCAAGTCCGAGCCCCGCGAGCGCGAGGGCGGCGACGGTCAGCGCCACCGCGAGCACCGCGCCGACGCCGGTCGTCGTGTCCTTCAGCACCTCGCGCCGGCGCGCCGCGTCGCCGTGGACGACGAGGGCGTCGCCCAGATCCGCGATCCCGTCGAGGTGGTGGATCCCCGTCACGGCGTAGACCGCGAGCAGGTAGCCGAGCGCGACGGTCGGTGCCGGCAGCGCGTCGGCCGCAAGCAGCGGCACCGCCGCCAGCGAGCCGGCGACGAGGCCGACGAGCGGAAACGCGGCGGGCCGAGACCGGAACGCGTCCCAGTCGCCCTCGCGGTGGGGGACCGGGAGCCGCGTCAGGAACCCGACCGCGGCGCGGACCGCGCCGAGCCAGCCTCGGCCGCGGGCGGTCATCGGAGCGTCACCTCCGACGCCGCGAGTCGAGACGGCGCCTCGAACGGCGCCACAGCCACATCGGTCACGACCGCGTCGACGCCAACTGCCAGCGCGACGGCGACGAGCACCGCGACCGCCGCGCCGCGACCGACGACGCTCACGGCCCGCTCGCCGTCCGCGATCGTCGGGAAGGGCGTGTCCGGGTTGAGATCGTAGACCCCCGGCTTGCGGAGTCGCACGTCGAGCGCGCAGGCCAGGGTCGCCATCGGCCACCCCGAGTTCGGCGACGGCGGCGCTCGCGCCCACCGTCGCGCCCGCCAGAGCGCGAGCGGGTCGGCGGCGACGGCGATCGCCAGCGCGCTGAGCCGGGCGGGAAGCCACATCACGAAGTCGTCGAGTCGCGCGCTCGCGGTGCCGTGTGGCTTGTCCGGGTAGCCCAGCATCGAGTCGAGCGTGTTGACGCCCTTGACCCACGCGGCCGCAGCGGCCGCGGCAGACGGCGAGATCGGAGCAAGCACCGCGAACGGAACCAGCGTCGCCACGAGCCCGTCCGCGAGGTTCTCGGCCGCGCTCTCGAGGGCGGCGCTGCGGAGCTCCGCCGCCGAGAGCGGTGCTGTCTCGCGGCCGACGAGTCCGCGGACCCGTTCGCGGGCCGTCTCGAGATCCGTTTCGGTCGCCGCGACCACGGCCTCGGTGAGCTCGAGCAGCGAACGCAGGCTCATTGTCAGAAAGAGCACGAGCGCAGCGGCGACGGCGCCGGCGAAGGGGGCGAGCGCGGCCGCGGCGAGGACGAAGACGGCGGCCACGCCGGCGGGGACGAGCGGCGCGAGGAGGGCAATCGCGACGCCGACGCGTCGCTGGCGTCGGTCGCGGGTCCGGTCCGCGTCCTCGCCCGTGGCGTCGTCCGTCCCGCTCCAGTCGCGATCGAGCGCGCCCACGAGCCGGCCGAACCACGCGACCGGATGGGCGACGTTCGGCGGCTCGCCGACCAGGAGATCGAGGCTGAAGGCGAGGCCGATCATCCCCAGCGTCGCGATCACGTCCCTCCCCCCGTTCGTCCGCCGGCGCGGTGCTCGCTCGCGGTCATGGCCCGTCAGTCCTCCTTCCCGGCCGGTAGTTCCGCGGACAGCCGGTCGGGAATCTCCTCGAGCGCCGCGTCCTCGAGCAACAGCGCCGTCCCGCCGACGTCCTCGACGCCGCCGTCGGCGTCCGGATCGTCGCCGACGTGGACGAGTTCCGTCGGGTCGACGCCGAGTTCGTCGGCGGTCAACTCGAAGATCTCGGGTGACGGCTTGCGCCAGCCGCAGCCGACGCTCGTGACGACCGCGTCGAAGGCGTCGCGCTCGAGGTCGGCCCGGATCAGCGTGCGGGCGACCAGTTCCGGGACGCTGCAGTTCGAACAGATCGCGACGGGTCCCCGTTCGCGGGCCGCGTCGACGGCCTCGCGCGCGCCCGGTCTGGTCTCGACGGACGGATCGAACGCCGCGACGACGGCCCGCCTGACCGCGTTTCGCTCGTAGTCGATCCCGCGGCTCGCGAGCGCGCGGGCGACGTGGGCCGGGAGCGGCACCTCGGCGCCCTCGGGGGCGTCGACGTGCGGCTCCGCGTACGCGGTCGCCCAGTCGTCGGGGACCGGCACGTCGCGCTCGGCGAGTTCCGTCGCGACGGCGTCGGCCGGGTCGGACGGCGTGTCGGCGGCGACGAGCGTTCCGAAGAGGTCGAACGATACTCCCACAACGATGTAACTAGGACAACTGAACTTTAATTAAGCGGTCCGACGGAAACCGACGGCACGCCGGGGCAAAACGCCGCGGCGGCGACGGTCGATCAGGCCAGTTCCGCGAACGCGAGGTTGCCGGAGATGTTCTTGATGTAGATTTCGACCACGTCGCCCTCCTCGGCGCCGGGGACGAAGATCGTGTACTCGCCCTTCTCGGCGACGCCGTCGCCCTTGCGGCCGGTGCCGGTGATCTCGACGGTGTAGGTCTCGCCCTCCTCGACGGCCTCCTGCTGCTGTTGCTGCTGGCTGCTGGTCGAGCGCTTGGTGACGGGGCGGAACGCACCGCAGGCGTCACAGCGCAGCATCGGCGTGCGGTCCTCGCGGACGAGGCGGGTGTCCGGCAGGCCGCACTCCGAACAGAGGACGTACTCGTCGACGTAGGCGTCGACGGCCGCGTCGAAGTCCTGCTCGGAGAAGGTGCCGTTGTACCGGCCGCGGCCGTCCTCGAGTTTGCCGCTGGTCCCGAGTTCGCGCTGGATGAACCGGTGGAGGTGTTCGTCCTCGCGCGAGAGGACGTCGGCGATGTCGCCGAGGTTCGTAAATCGCGTGAAGGCGCCGTCCTTCTGGGTCTCGGCGTCCGGAATCTGGAGTCGCTGTTCGTCGCCCCCGATGTCGGGGACATCGTCCATGGCCCGGTCGAGACTCGACTCGTAATCCATACGCGAACGAAGGGGATTGGAACGTAAATCCGTTCTGCTATCACGGTCCGGCGACGGCGCGGCGGTCGAGCACCGGCGCCCTCGAGGTCCGTCGCCTGCGTTCGCCGCTCGCCAGTCTCGAGGTTACAGCGAGTCGCCACCCCGCTCGCTGGGCGGGCCCTGCTTCTCCTCGTCCAGCGTCGTGAGGTCGCGTTCGGGGTTGGCCTCGTTCGGACTGCCCGCCTCGCCGGTGATCTCGCCGTACACCGCCTCGCGGACCTCCTCCGGATCGTCGTACTGCTCGTTCGCCAGGCGGTCGAAGACGCTGCCCAGCGACTCCGTCTCGTTCGGCAGGTCGATCGCCTCGTCGCCGTACTCCGAGGCGAGTTCCTCGCCGGTCACCGGGTACTCGAGGTCGCCGAGGTGGCGCTCGACGTCGTCGAGGATGGATTCGGTGTGCTCGGCCCGCTCGGACTTGCGCTGGTCGATGCGATCCTGTGCGCGGTCGCGACTGGGGCCGTCGTCGCTCATGCCCGATGCTTTCGCGAGGCGAGCGAAAAGGGACCGGCCGGCGCTTGCGGGCCCGATCGCGGCGCCGCTCCTCGCGGTCGGTTCGGTCGCGCTCCTCGACGCTGCCCCCGAATCCGCGGGCCCGCGGTCGTTATCCGCCCCGGCTTGAGGGGCTTGCACAATAGTCAACGAGAGTTTATGTGTTTCCCGTCCCAACCCGGAAATGGCCCTGGTTGATGGTGGCGCGTTGCCCAGCGGCTACCTGATTCTCCAGGGTCATTCATCATTTTCGACTCGAGCGCGACGGCGCCGAGGCGCAGGTGCGGACGGATTCCAAAACCGAGGCCGACAGCGTCGCGGCGGTCCAGTTCGTCTCGCCCTATCGGCTCATGGCGTCGCCGTCACGTCCCCGAAGCGTGGGATGACTTCCTCCTCGATCACTTCGCAGAAGGCCTCCTGATCCGGACTGTGGCTCTGGTAGACGATGTGGTTGAAGCCGGCGTCGACGTACTTCTCGGTGACGTCGACGATGTCCTGCGGATCGGTCGTGATGGTCATCTCCTCCTTGAGGACCTCGGGATCGACCTTGTCGCCGTGGGCCTGGACGACCCGCGGGTCCGCGATGTCCGCCTCGAAGAAGATGTCGAGCATCGTCCCGCGCCACGGGAGACACGGCTCGAGGGCGGCCTCCTCGCTGTCGGGGTCGTAGGAGACGTGGAGGTGGATCGAGCGATCCATCCCCTCGAGGGAGTCGTTCCGGTCGGACCTCTCGACGCCCTTGCGGACCGACGGGAAGAGCTCCTCCTGGACGCGTTCGGGGGATTCGAAGACGGTGACGTAGCCGTCGCCGAGGTCGCCGGCCATCCGAGCGAGCGTCGGCCCGTTACTGGCGATGTAGACCGGCGGCATCTCGTCGGGGCCGGTGTAGAGGTTCGCCTCGTCGAACGACCAGAACTGGCCGTCGTAGCTGACGAACTCGTTCTCGAAGAGCGCGCGCATCATCCGGACCGCCTCGGCGGTGCGCTTGGCGGACTCGCCGAACTCGGGCATCGGCAGGCCGAGCGGACTCTCGTTTAGCGCCTCGCCGGAACCGAGGCCGAGGAAGATCCGGTCGGGGTACATCTCGGCGAGCGTCGCGAGTCGGTGCGCGACGTTGCCCGGATGGTAGCGGTGGATGACCGCGGTGACGCCCGTCCCCATGACGAGATCGTCGGTGCGCTCGAGCGCGGCGGGGAGCCACGACCAGGCGTTGCCGGCGTTGCCAGAGGACCCGTCCTGCTTGTGGTCGAGCCACGGGTGGAAGTGGTCGCTCACCCACGCGGTGTCGAAGCCCGCCTCCTCGGCGAGTTCGACCTGCCGCAGACACTCGTTAGGCGAGAACTCCTCGAGAGAGGCAAACCAGCCAAATCTGACCATATTTTAACCTCCGGTGACGGGGCACTAAGTCCATTCTTCACGGCGAATCTAACCGACATCCGTGACGCCGGTGCCGATCGTATCGGTCCCCGCTTGCGCGGGCGCTCGCGTCGCTCGGCGTCGCGAGTCGTCACGCCAACTCGCTCGAGGGTCGCCGCCGGCACCCCCTCGTTTCGCGTAGCGTTCACGGACTGTAAGACGGCGTATCAGGTCCTATAGCGACACGGCGATTGGCCGCCGTCCACATGCGGGACAGTCCGCCGGTCGCGGCAGTCGGTCCCGCGCCGCATCACCGCTTCCCTCGTCGCTCGCTGCCGGGCAGTCGTCGGACGGCTCGCGGATCCGACCGAAATCGGTCTCGATTACGAGTGCTACCGCGGTTCGACGAGGACGGAAGTCCGCCCGCCCCGATTCGAACGGATGAGAGACGGGCTCGCTTCGCCCGCGAACGTGCGACTCTCGCGTTCAAATCGGCTCGGTTACCCGTTCGTTCCGCTCACGAATTTGGTCGCGGAAAAGCAGTCCGCCCTCCCCGTCGTGAACCCTCAACGTGTTTGGTGTTCTCTGATTCCGTCATGGCTATTTTCATAGTTCGAAGAAGCTACGGCGCTGTTCGGCCTTCTGGCGCTTGCTGCGTCGGTCGTAGTGCTTATCGAGAATCTCCTCGCTCGCGTTCATGCGATCGGACACAAGCGATCGGTCCTGGTCGGCCAGTCGGTGAGCGGTCACTCGACCACTTCGGACGTCGTGGGGAGACCGAGCCGACGGGCACTTGCTGTACTTCGAGTAGTCCGTCGCCTCGCAGTTCTCCGGCTCGCGGTCGTGGGGACACTCCTTCCCGCGCCAACAGGGGCGAGTAACACGGTAGAGGGTCGTCCGACAGGCGTTCGTCGAGACGCGTCCATGTTCAGTCGTTACCAGCGGTCGGCGACCGTGTTCGTCGGTGATATCAACCCGCGGTCCGTCCTCAGCAATGTAGTCCTCGAGCACTTCGGCGACTCGCGGCGCAATCGCGTTCCACCGCTCGCCGTTCTGCTTGTTCTTCAGCGGCGTGTCCGTCTCTGGCCGATGGACGAAATGGACTGCTGGCCCTTCGGCACGCGGACGATCGCCCTCGAGGTCGAGGTCTCCGAGATCGAGCGCACGGAGCTCGCCGACGCGGCACCCGGTGTGCCACAGCATCAGGACGATAACGTGCATCCGACTGGCGTACTCGTAGCGGTTGAGCCAATCGACGATCTCAATTGCGCGGTCGGGATCAAGCGTGCTATTGCTCACTTCCTCTTGACCGTCCAACCGCGGGAGCGGGACCTGATCGTACAGGCCCTCTTTCACCGCGTCGATCTCTCCACAGAACCGGAGGAACGCGCGCAACGTCGCGAGATCGCCCCGAAGGGTGATCGTCTTCAGTTCTTCATCGGAGTAGTTTCCTTCTCGTCGCCAGACGCGATACGCGTAGAGGTCACGGCCTGATAGCGTGTTCAGGTTCGCGATCCCCTCTTCGTCACACCACGCGACGAAGGCCCGCAGGCGATAGTACTGTCCATCGAGGGTCTTCTCCGAGGTATCGTCGCTCCGCGACTCGAGGTACAGGTCGAGTGCTTCGGACGGCTCGAGCGGCTCGAGATTTTCACTCATCGGCTCTCACCATCCTTCCAGTTCTCCGGGGCACCCCAGCGGAGTTCGGGGTGTTCGTCTTCGGCGCGATCGCGATCGAACAGCCGATCCTGAACGTCCCTCTGGAGTGCGCGGCCGGATCGATCGCGGGGTTCGCTCTCGGCGTGGTGGTGATCATCCACCCGCGCGGCGAGATCGTCCATCGCTTCCAGGTACTCGCACAGAACCGCGTTCTGATATCGCAGTTCCGTCGCGATCGCCTCGAGCGCCTCGGCTTGCCGCTCGAGAACATCGGCCTGTCGCTCGAGAGCGAGCCGGTCTCTATCCATCGTGATCACACTCCGTGTAGCCGGCAGGCCATGTCCAAATCGAGTCGCCGTAGGCGCCGCAGCCGCACTCGTATCGTCGCTTCCGCCATTGACCGCCCGGTCCGATTTCATCGACAAACTCGATGTCGTCGTCAGACTCGCAGAACGGACAAACGCCGGGCTCGTCTGCGGGTCGCCGGTATCGGACCCGCATAACGGGGAAGACTCCGCCGTCGCTCGTCGTCTCGATGTCTCTCAACTCGAATCGTGTCGTGCTGTTAGAAGCAGATTCACTCATCGCGATCACCCTTGTAGTAGGCTTTTCCGGACCCACCGCTCGGGAACCGTTCGGGTCGTTCGGGACAGCCGTACTGGTGGCCGTATTCGTCGCCGTCCGTACCGCGCGTACAGCGCGCGTTGCAGGTGCCACAGATGAACTCGCGCGATTTCTCGGGGACCGGATTCGAGTGCCGCTGCGCCAGCGTATTCGACTTACTCATCGAGCATCGCCTCCTCTGCCTCGAGAACTCGCTGAAATTCCTCTCGATTGCCGCCGACATCCGGATGGCAGGCCTTCTTTTTCTGCCTCGCTGCCGCTTCGACGATCTCTGGATCGGCGTCGGGCGCAACGTCGAGAATCTCGTGCGGTGGCTCTTTCGGGGCAGCAAGCTCGTCGTCCGCCGATGGAAGGCGCGCACTGGCGAACTCGGATTGTCCCGTCTTGACCGGCCGCTGGCTCATCTTGCGCTTTTCGTGGATGTAGAGGTACAGCGTCCGGATATTGTCGCGGAGCCGCGTGTACGCGTCACACGCGACTGCATACTGTCCGTTCTCCATCGTCCACCGGACTACCGCACCGGGATCGTCCGGGTTCTGATTCGCGTAGGGGTAGGACGGATTCTGATTCTGGTGGCGAGCGTCCGTCGAGAGACGCCACTCGTCGGCTCCGATCAGCTCGAGTTCATCCTCGAGTTGATCGATCGTGTCGCGTAGCGACGTCCGGAAGCGTTTGTTTCGCGTTCGGTGCTCGGCCAGCGTCCGCTCGAAGCCGTCGGGCCACTCGAGGGTCATCGCGCATCACCGTCCTCGAGAAGATCGCCTCCGTCGGTCGCGGCCAGCGCGATCTCGCAGGTGTCTGCGAGGCGCTTGGTGCGTTCGCGGAGAAGCGTGCGCCCGTCGTCCGTGAGCGCGTACTCATTCGTGCGTCTATCGTAGCTCGACTTTTCGATCAGGTCGAGTTCGACGAGCGTATCCAGATTCGGGTAGAGCCGCCCGTGATTTACTTCGCCGTACTCACGCTCGAGTTCGTGTTTGATCCCGTTTCCGTGGCGCTTCTGATCGTTGCGCTCGAGACGAGCGAGTGCCTCGAGGCAGTCGCGCTGGAACCCGGTGAGATCGGTCCACGTCGCGCCGCCGTCGGCGACGAGTCGTTGGTCAGTTGCGAGTGATGCGTCTGTCGTGTCGGGGCTTTCAAGGCCCCGCGAATCATCGGCGTACATGGCTTGCGTAGCCTGGTTACGCGAGCCGCGCGGACCCGGTGTCCCTAGCACCGGACCGCAATTTTCGTACGGTCCCAACGGACAGTCGGGACCGCGTGGTACTCGCGTTACAAACAGTCTCGTTTGTCTACACATAAATTTTACCAACAGATGCGTTTGTCTATCATACAAGATTGTTATATGGGGGAAAGTCATGAAAATAGTCAAACGAGGGGCGTTCGTTGTCAAATTAGATGCGCCCGAGGCTCGCAGACTGGATGACTCCTGTCGATAGAGACATCCTTGAACTCCTACGAAATGAGGGTGGGCGCACTGAACTTGTCCTAACACCCCGACTAATCGCGGAGAATACCGATTGGGGACGGCAAACAGTAAGAGAACATCTAATGGTTCTCCGAGAGAAAGACATGGTGGAATATTACGACGAATCCGGGGGAATCCACCAGCTCTCTGACCGCGGGCGTGCTTACCTCGAGGGCGAGATAGCCGTCGAAGAACTCGAAGACGACGGGGAGTGACTGGTGTCCGTTCTCGGCTTCGGCAGGGCGTAGAAATCGACGCCGTGAGTTTATATCTGAAACCGGGAGCAACTGTGGTATGCGGACCGATCATCCGCAGGATGACCTGCTGATTGCTGACGCACTGCTCCGACTGCAGTACCGACTCGAAGAGACGAACCCCGAGCGGGCAAATCGAGCAAACGACCTCGCTGCTCAGATCGTCGCAGTGCACGGACTGACCCTGAACGAACTCCAGACCCAGATCGACAGGGACTATCCGGACGGCGATCGCGTTTCGACTACTCTCGAGCCCGACGACGAGTGAGCGAACGCTTATCACCGCCGTTTTCACGTCTGGTGCGAGTGGATCGCCGAGAATTTGTAACATCACTTCTCGACCCCCTCGACACCGATCCGTTGCAGCAAGGGCTCGAGCCAGTTGGGGAACTCCTCTTCCTCGGAAAACGCCGCGCCGTGTAGGTCGATCAGGCCGGCAGTCTTCCCCTCAATTGCGAAGACCCACTTCCGACCGCCGTCGACATCAACATCGACGCGCCTCTTGTTATTCGTCGCCCCAACGATCTCGATATCGACAGTCCGCCCATCCTCGAGTTCCGTCCGTAATCGCGGCTCTTCTGCGTTCGAATCGAGCGTTTTGATAGACATACTCGACTCGAGGGAAGAAATGGGATTAAAACTACACCGGGGATGGGCAAAAGACGACCCGAATCCGCTCTATTCACTGATACCGAGGGAATCATGCCCTAACTCGCGATGGGCAAAAGATGGGCAAATGGAGAAAAGTGGTTCTGTTGAAACCGTCTGCACCTGATAGGAATAGCGTGCTGTATACAGAGTATCCATTCATCAAATGATTTGACCGGAGAGGACCACTATTCGTAAAAGAGATTATCAAATTATGATTCCAGTTGATGTTGGTCCAGAACTGGTCCTACTTGTGGTCACAGTCTGCCTGAGTTCGATGAATGTAATTTTGGCTTATGACACAAGGGTGTTCCAAAAGCGGGCTACTATTCGGGAAGCACTGGAACAGTTAGATCCGTTTATTGAAGAGAAGCCAGACTTTAAAATTGACCACAGTTTGATAGATTTCAGGTATTTGTCACGGACACAAGGTGTTACCATTTTGTTTCGGTATATTTCTCTATTCAATGCAACAACTGCAACTGGGGGACAACCGCGTAGATTTCACGAGATATTAAGAGCAGGCACCCCATTTCCGGGACCAGAAACCATCATAGATGATGTCAACAATATTGAGGGCGTTTCGGACTCTAAATTCACAGATCGCGGTCTTGAGGTAGAGATAAATTCGACTGATCCAATTCAAATTGTGGACATAATTCATCAAGTCCAACGGATCTTCCGATTCCAATTAAGAAAATCTAATCCAATAGAATAATTTGATACTCTGAAGGTGAAACCCGGTCAATGGGAGGAGAATACTGTGCTGCAGACGCGCTCTATATTCAGCACGACCTCTAGGAGCTATCACTAATTGAGGGTTTCAACAAGGCCAGCAAAGTCACTCGTCGACTACCGTATAGGTCCGCCCTCGCGTCGATCCGTTCGACGCAATCAACTCGTATTTATTCTCGAGCGCGTCGAGATAGCGGCCGCGAGTCGTGTCACCGCGCGGGTTCTGCGCGCGCTCCTCATACGTTTCCTTCAGCTCGGTCGCCGAGATCGTCCCGGCCCGCTGGATGATATCGTAGAGGAGTCGCTTGTGCGTCCCCAAGGCGTCGATGTGGCCCTGCCGTTTCTCCGCGATCGCATCCTCCTCGACGGCGTCGACGTCGCCGACCGTGATCTCTGAGCGGTCGTCGCCGATCACGCGCTTAGTCGCGCGTCGCAGCAGGATCAACGCCTCGCGCGCGTCCCCAGCCGCCATGTTCGCAATGTACTCGACGACATACTCATCGATCACGCCGGGTTTCAGTCCGGCTTCGATCCGCGCCCACAGAATGTCCTCGAGTTCGTGCTGCTCGTACTTGTGGAGGCGAATTTTCTCGTTGCGCCCGAACCGCGACTGCACACGCCCGTCGAATCGTGGATCGGAAAAGAAGTCATTCTCGTTGATCGTGATCATCACGAGCGTCACATTCGGAATCTCCGACAGCGCGAGTAGCGTCGACTCGTCATCCAGGACGTCGACCTCGTCAACGATCGCGACGATGTGGTCGTCCGTATCCTCGAAACAGTTGAGATAGCGAGTTGCGGACACGCCGTCCTTCGGCAAGTGCCGCCCGATCCCGGAGTCATCGACGAGCCCGTGCAGCACGTCGGTCTTCGCTGACGCGGACATGCAGTTGTGATACGCCCGCCGAACGCCGAACGCTTCCTCCTGGAGCTTCCGGACGACGAACTTCGCGAGCGTCGTCTTCCCCGTTCCACTTGGACCGAAAATAAACGAGTGCTCGCCCGCCATCCCGTGGACGATTGGCTTCAACTCGCCGACGAGCTGGTCGATCTTCCCCTCCCGGTGCTCGAGATCCTGCGGAACGTAGGCCGTCTCGAGCGCTCGAGCGTTATCGATCATACACACAATCTATACCTAAATTTCATAAATCGAACTAAATTGGTGTGGAAGCAAATATAATCCTGATAACGATCATCTTAGATAGCTCTACGAAGATTGCCGGAACCTCTATTAATCCCGTTATCGACTTTTGACGAAAGATGGCACTCTCAGATTCCCATATAGGGATACACCCAGATGAAGGGGTAGTTCAGAAACGTAGTGAGTTAGATGTTGAGGATTGGGTGAAGGTTGCACAGCGAGAGTCAAAGATCATCAAGGTGGGATCTCGATACGGAAATCACTATATTGATTGCAGAGATTCAGATGATTTCTTGGCAGTTTTCTCTGGTCCTCATGGTCCTGAAAATGCACCAGCGACAATAGATGAAGATAATATTAAACGTCTTTTGACTGCTTCTAATGAAATTGAGATTGTGGATTTGTCTGAGTCCCCTTATGCGAGGATTGAGATTCAAACCAATCCGGGAGTCTGAGCCTATTTCCAGAACTCCCAGATCTTGGGGCCTCCGACGACTTGATCAGCGACTTGGTTGCGGATCAGCTTCTGCAACTGCTCCGTCGACATTCCCTTAGCACGCGAGTGATGGGAAGGAGCATGGTCTTTCACCAGCTGTAGAAGCTGATTCCGGCTTTCGGTGATCACGACGTACTCTCCGTTGATGATGTACGCGGGGATCACCTTCGACTTGCTACCGTTGATCTTGCCGTCGTCTTTCAGGTCCTTGCAAGCTTGGCGGACTTGCCTGGTACTAAATCCAAGCGCATCCGACATCTCACCAGTAGTGGACCGCCCATTGCTACGAAGGTAGTCCTGAATGTCTTGGTAAATTGTGGTCATGTTTCTCACCTCCTTTATTGACCCCCGCCTCGCAACAATGGGCAAATTTCTAGTGGATGCAGATACTACCCGCACCTGCTGACTAATCCCTTTGCCCAAAGTGGAGACGGATTCGGTTCGACCCGTTGCTTGATCGTGATGGGTTGTGGAACGGGTTGAACGATCCGCCAACATTTCTTCGGTGACCATCGCTTCGACAGCCTCTAGTATATTCTAACCCCATATAAAGGTACCGACGGCATACCCCGAAAACACTAACTCCATTGCGAGAAATAGGGACGACATAAGCCGAAACCAACTATGACATCATTCGATAGTCCGATACCAGATGACAGTCGTCCGAGAGGTATTTTGAGTGAAGCAGATAGGAATTTCCTAAGAGGTAAAAAGGAATACGCTAGCGAACAGTCAGAAAGGGATGCTAGGTATAGAATACGTCAAAGGCTAACAAATTCGTTCTTAGACTTCAGCATTTTGTACAGATTCATGGATAAGAGAGATAAAGATCAAGTCTTTGCGCCACTCAGTCGGGAACCAGAGACTTTTTCTGAACTCACAGAACAACCGTCTGAAGAATCAATTTCTGAGATGGTCGAAGATGCGATGTTCGTAGCAGGTGTTTCTGATGCTATAGGTTTCCTGTATCAAGAAACTCGTGGACAAACAATTTCCTTTGAAGATTTGTTAGAAGAAGCTGTCTCTGATATTGAGAATGATCGTGGGTTCATTGTAGAAGATGTCGAAGTAAATGTTGAAGTTAAAAAAAGAAAGCCAGATACAGAAGTATTGTTACAGCGGCTAAATGAGGGTGAAGGGCTAACAAGAGAGGAAATATCTACATTAATTCGGTCCGACGAGTTTGACCTTACACCAGAACATCTGGATGAGATATTTTCTAAATTAGCGGAAGATGCAGTAGATGAAGATGAAGAAGAATGACACTAAATGGTCTGGTCTAGAACTTCTTTGACATTCTTTGTTGAATGGTTTTCAGCATATATCTCAATGCTCCGTCTCCATTTCCGTAGGTGGTTACCAGTCTTTGAGGTACCCAGCTCATTCAGAGTTTCCTTATATGTCGATTCAGCCTCTTTGACCTCTTCTAAGGATTCCTGTAGAGACTGGTCAAATATACGGTTCTTGTGGATCCCTCGTGTGGAGATATAGTGGCTCTGCAAGAAATCTGGATCCTCCCCTACCTCGAACAGGTCATCCCAACTTGAGAGAGTAGACTGACACTCATTACAACTACAGATCGGTGTGGAACCTAAGTCTGTTAGCGTGTCCACATCAGCTACGTTAAGAAATTCTTTGACCGGGTCAAAGTAGTAGCGTTTCAGGTTGCTTCCATCTCCTCCTGACTCTTCCTTTTTTTCTGATTTCGATTCGCTGTGGTATACACCAAATCCCACACCAGTCGCTCCAAAGTATGCTAGTAGATGAGAAAAATATGACCCATAGAGACTATGAACGCCGATCCCAATTTCAGATAGTTCATCTACTATTTTGAGGATATTAAGATGAGTTCCGATTCCCGAGGATTTGTCAAAACCTTCCACCCAAAGGAAGATTTCACTACACTCTATTTTCTTTACACTTTCTATAAGTGAATCCCTATTTGTGGAATCAGTAATAAAATCTGGAGTGATAAATAGACATGGTTTTATTGGGAGGTTTGTAGCCTGATTAGTGAGTTGCGCTAATTCTCTGTTGCGAGGTATATCTTTAGGTTCTGTAATTTTGTGGTACCAGGGGATGATTGCCTCAGGCCGTAGATCGTCAACAACAAAATCATACTTCCCAGTAGAATTCTCTGCTGCGTCTTTCACAAAATTCTCTTGGAAGTCTGCAGTGCTTTTACAAATTGACTCTCGTTCTTCTTGAGTCAGATTCTCATACTGGATTTGAGTATGGTCATCAAAAAGATCTTGGACTTTTTCACCCAGTATCTCTATATATTTCTGGTACCATGGGCTCAGCTCGTCATTTTGATCATCCAAGAAATTTGTACCTACTCTAAGATTTGTTATTGCGGGATTGATATAGAACCGAGTATCATGCTCTTTCCGTAGCTCATTGAGTAACGTCGGTACCTTACCACTTCCATAGGCTACCAAGTGTGAAGTAAGAATGATCGAATCGATCTGATCTGCATTCTCTTCTATTGCTGGCCTATCAGCAAAACTTAGGTAGTGTATTGAATTTTCAAATTTGGTCATGAATTATATCCTTCACCCGCGTTTTCGCATAATCGCTAGGGTTTGACTCACTAGCAGGTGATAAACGTTTCACTTCAGTATCTATTTCAAGTAAGCCAATATCTGAATCTTCTAGACGCTCTACAGCATCTTTAGGGATATTTTCTTTCCACATTGCTAGATAAGAATAATCGACAAAGGAACAATTTCGTTCTGCTTGCTTTCTACCACGCTTAAAATCCTTGGATTTTAGCTCGATGGCAATTGTATCTTCTCCGTTGAACCCAACAATATCAACTCGAACTGCGTAGAGTTTCGCCTCTGTTGTGAATTCCCACCCCTCTTCCCGGAGGAAAGGAGTGATAATCCCTAGTTGATATTTCTCTGAAATGTATTCGCCCATATCAATCTAGTACTTCTTCTTTGATCTTTGAATTTCGAGCATACTCCGGGTATTGTTCATAGACGTATTCCAATATCTCGTCAGTACTCATTTCATTATAATGCTCCATCATATCTGAGAGATCTTGGCTCGTTTCTTCGTCAACGATCTCCGAAAGTTCTCTACTAATCTTCTGCCCCTTTTCAGTGAGCCGAAACCGCTTCCCGGCAAACTCATTTGAATTATCCGAATCAACGTAGTCTGAGATGTCATAATCAGGAGAAACAGGCTCTAAAGCACCCATATTGACTAGGAGTTCTATCTCATCATATACTTGTTCAGAAAAAGGACCGTAATCGTAAGCTTCGAAATCAAAAGACAAGTCTGGATATTCCTCAGCTAGCTCTGACTCCTGCTCAAGGAGAAAGAGTAACTTCTGAATCTTGGTTAGACCATCTACGTCGCCAGCCTCGTAGAACGATAGAAATACTAAATCGGTTTCTCGGTCAATAGTATCGATCTTTGTCATTGGGTTATTCTGGTCTACGAGCCTGCAAGACGTTTTCGAATAAATGATCCTTGAGTAAGATCAGAATTGTGACCATGGAGAACGATCTTCCGCCGGATAATGTATGTTGATCAGTACCGACCTCTGTGCCCTTAGCTTCGAGATCCAAGATTACACTTTCATCAGTATATTATATTGATTATGAGGAGAATTGAACCAAAAGCCGCAATCAGGCCCCCATAGAAGTTACAGGTCTGCTCAAGGGTTAGGTCTATAATTTCAATGAATCCTTTTTGTGGATCTCCTCCTCTATAGAATTCTTCTTTTTCTCCATCATCGTACTCCGCAATTATTTTTGCAGCGCCTGTAGAGATCTGTTTTGGTACTTCTCTCGGTGGCTCTTCTAATCCTTTTCTGTCAATGTAGTCTACAAAACTCCTGCAAACATGTTTGTTTCTAACTTTAATTATTCTTCCTCTTGATGCATGCACAGTCTCTACCCTCTTTTTGTACGGTTGTTTTGTCCAAGGTAGATGGGAGAATATTTTAACCCGAATGTGCCGCGGGAATTTTGGCAAGACTCGAATGAGTAATCCAGCAAGCCCAGTGATCGTTCCGAGAAGCGCCAGTATAGCACCAACCTGCATTCTAATCTCATAGCAAACTATGAATTCAGATCCCTTAGGCAAACAGATTCCATGAGATGAGTTCTTCTTTGCTATCAAATCATCACTCTATTCATGTCAATTCTAAACCCTTGCCTATCCAATGGCTGCACGTCGACAAGCCAGATAATGTGCACCGCCTCAAGAGGTATCCTCGAACGGGAGAACGTGTGAGTTGAGTACAGAAAGCGATCTTAGCCGATAATCTCCCACGTTATGACTGCGCCGTGCTGATGAACGGGATGCTGTAGCCCTTCGAACGGAGCAATATTCCGCGTTTCAACCTCGAAGTCGTACCAGTGATCGACGTCCATACAGAATTTCTCGGCAATCGCTGCAGCACTCATGCGTTCGTACGGTTCGTCGATCTTCTCATAGTACAGCCCCAGAACCCCGCCGTTTGATTCGAATCCTGATTCATAGAGTTTCTGCGTATCGGTTAACAGTGACGACGAACTCCGTTCGGGGAACGGCGTGAAAATCCGTGCAAAGCTATTCGGATCGATATTTCCGTTGTCGTACCTGAACCGGAGTAATTTTGCTTCGATTGGGATCCGGAGTCCGTCAGACTCGAGCACAAGATCACACCGTTGCTCGCCATTCAGATAGCCCACTTCGGTCTTGATCTCGTCCCGAAGTGGCCGCCCCTCGAGGGTATCGAGGATCATTTCGATCTGATTTTCTTCCTCGAATGGACCAATGCCGGGTTTCCACCGGTCGTGTTCGGCGATTGCGTCCGCCTCAGGAATAGCGGAAGCAAATTCATCGGATAACCGCTCGAGGGCGTCGGATGTACCCGTCATGTCTTTCTAAATTCCAACTCAGCCGTAAATATCTCCTTGATTGACTATCGAGTTTGATCTACGTCTACCAACTGATGATCGAAGATATTCCAGCTGTTTCAGAACTCGAGGAGGGGGAAACGTATCATCGGGTCGAACTACACGAGAAGTACGGCGGAGCTCGATATCGGGGAATTGCGCCCTGTAGTGATTATCCGTACGTCTTCCTTTTTACTGGCGACGAGGGCAAAGAACACGGCTACGAGGACGAATTCCGTGGCGACACGTTCGTCTACACGGGCGAAGGTCGGGAAGGAGACATGGAAATGACCCAGGGGAACAAGGCGATTCGTGATCACCACGATGACGGTCGCGAGCTCCACCTCTTCGAGAGCAACGACGAAGCCTGGAGCGTTACTTACCTCGGACAATTCGAATATGTCGACTGCTTCACTGAGGAACTCCCCGATACGAACGATAATCCTCGAGACGCGATTCGATTTAAACTTGAGCCGGTCGAGAACGAGGTTACGATCGAGGCCGATGATCTCGACGATCTCGATCTCGAAACGCTATACGAGCGTGCGAAAGGAAACTCCGCACCCGGACCCGAGGAAGGCAAGACCACGACGACAACACGCAAAACCTACTCCCGGTCAAAATCGGTGAAGGAGTACGCACTCCGCACTGCTGATGGCGTTTGCCAAGGCTGTGAAGAAACCGCTCCGTTCATCGGGCGAGATGGTAACCCGTTCCTCGAGGTCCATCACCTCTATCGTCGTAGCGATGGGGGTCCCGATCATCCTGATAACGTTATCGCCCTCTGCCCGAACTGTCATCGACGGGTCCACTATGGCGAAGACGGAGACGAGTTTAATCAAGAGCTCATCGAAAAGAGTCAGAATTGAGACTGCGGAGATTGGTCCGTAGTGAGATAGTGCGCGCCGATCAGATCGGTTTCGATCTCCGTGCGTTTGTGCTTGGCCTCGAGGCCCTCCACGGTTGCAACTGAAAAAAGCGCATCACTGCCGAAGGTGTCCTCATGTCGTCGCAGCCGCCCTGTAAAGTCTGATGTCTCACCGATGTATGCCAGTGGTGGCGCATCTCCTTGGTACCAGATCCGATAGACGCCGTTGTCGGGTAACTCGGGCTCGAGACGATCGGCGAGGGGGTATGGCTCGGACCACTCGAGGCCCATCCAGGATGGACCGATCACGTTCTCCGTCTTCTCCCACGGAACTGGGCCACGTCCGGGCGCGCTATTCGGTTCGGTTTCTCCCTCAGGTAACGGACCGCCGACGATTCCGTGCTTGCTATAGCTCGACTGTTTGTAGCCATCGATGATCCGACCGAAGTTGGCCGTCGGACTCTCACCCATTTCGCGCCGTGCAAGCGCGATCAGCGCGGCCTCGATTGCCTTCCGTTCCTGCTTGTCCTCAGCTGCCGGTGGTACTGCGTACGAAACCTCGAGTTCCGGACCGTATCGATCGCGAATTGACCACAGACACGGAGCAGCCGTGTGTGGATCTCGGTACGGCATCTCTTCGGCGTACACCCCTCGAGCAAGAGAACCAACGCGTCCGCGTGTACTCCGGCCGGTTTCCCCGATGTACTCGAGGCCATCGCGGTCTTGGTGACGGACTCGGTACAGTCCTGGATCGGTCGAGATTGTTCCCAAGTCGCCATTCTCCCGATCGAGTGATAGCCATGGAGACCATTCGAGCCCTAACCAGTCAGTGTTGTAGATGCCTGTCTTGTTCATGTCGATTAGTCAGACAAACAAAACCCTTCACCTGTCATCAAACTTTATAAATCATTGGTGACTTCGCTAATGTGATTCAGTTATCAGTCGCAACAGAAGTCATATACTTGCCATGGGTAGACCAGTGAAATTTTGATTGTAGGGTATTAGATTAAGAGTTTTCTCTTCCGTTCGCACCGGTCTCAAGTACCAGTCAAACTATGAACATACTTTTAATCGAGAAGGATTGATGTCTATTGAGAGAATCGAGAGTAGTCTATGGTGGAATGTGATACTATCTCCGAGGCTAATTGCGCCTTGCCAGATGAGGTCGTAGAGGAAATAATAGCGGGTGTAAGACCGGTATGTCCAACGAGGCTTGCCTTATTTGGGTCAGCGGTTGAATTAGGACTTAAAGCAAATGATATCGACCTATTAATTTTATCTGATGACTTCAGGGGAGTCCGATTTGATATGCGCCGTTCTCTGCTTAGATTTCCAGAAGACCTCTTCATAGATTTGTGGTTATATACGCCCACTGAATTCGACAAGATCCATCCAGAGGAGAGCCAATTTCGACGAAGACTCGATGAAGAGTCAGTCGATTTACTACACCTGATGAGGGGTGATTAAATGCACGAATATCGGGAAGAATTCGGAGAAGGAATGAGGGACGTTCGCAAAGTGCTTGGAAAAATTGATCCGAATTATGAAGAAAGGCAGGATATCGGCGAATTGGTTCGCTTCAGTGCAAGAGCAAGCTCTAGCGATCAGTTTTCTGAGATAGAGACAGCACATCTAGAATCTTGGATCACACGGGGACAACACGTTTTACAGCGTTCATATACGATGAATGAGTCACTTGCTTTGAGAAACTATAGTAGTAATTTACGACAAAACCCATGGAGGGCCCGAAAAAGGGGTATGGGCATAATATTGTCTCTGAGCGGTATTGAGGTTCGTGAAGCAAAAATCGACAGAAGTAGTTCGAAGTGGCGGGAGACTCTAAAATCATTAAATGGGCTAGCAAGAGGCGCTCCAACAGTTCTTACTGACGAGAATTTAGATGATCACCATGGAATAACCTGGTTTATTGTACTCAACGCTCTGGAGGCGCTCTCGTCGATTATTCAGGGAGAAGGGCATAATACAGAGGATGAACTCGATCACGCTGCCCCAACATCAGAGGAGCTACAAACACAATTTGAGAGTATTGTTGTTGACCACGCGGACTTGTTGAGAAGTGGTTTTGAGCATTCTACCGGGCTTCAAGTGTACGCATATAATTTGGCTGAACAAGAGATATTACCCATCAGTGTTGGAAAGCCGGATGAAGCGGAAGTTTCCTCAAATAGAACGCAAATCTTCCATACTCTTGGGAAATTAAGGCGTGAGGTGGAAGTCGCGGCAAGTGACCTTCCAGAAAGTAAACCTAGTGAGAAACCCCACCTATGGGCTATCGCACGTGCTTGGATGAGAGCAAACATACAGGAACCGACCGGAGTCATCCCATTTTTCCTCCGCGTGAATATTGATTCAGTGTTCCAAGAGGTTTGGAATACTAAAGAATCAGCTATTCAATCAGTATCATCTAATCAGAATGATTTGGAAGAAGTTCGCTCGATGGATGATGAGGAGATTCAAGTTAAACTCAGATCAATATTTTCGAATAACACCTCTATTTCTCCAACAAGTAGAGCTACTCTTTCGCAAGAGGTTAATAAATCACATGGTGGGGCAGAAATATCTGATTTTGATATCGAAATCGATAGAGGGGATCAAAACTCGGTTTTTGTATCGTTCCCGATAAAATCAGCTAGGGAAACTGGTGCAAAAAGTGCGAATAAGCTAAGTGAACAGTATCTTCACCAAATTCTGCGTCCCTTTGTTCGATTTGAAAAATGTGCGGTGTTTCCTATAATCATTGCTGCCCATACTCTACCGATGAATGAGACAGTCAAAATACTCCGGAATCGGCTTGATATCCCAATACGGATTATTGACGAGGAATTGTTCACTCAGATTTTGAAGCACCATGATGAGTTGTAATTCTACGAGTGGAATAAAGTAGATCACATTGCCAACAATTGATAATGTCACAGGATACGGATGTTGCTTTAGTGCTAATTCAATTGGTTGCTCTAGCTCTACCAGCAATAGCGATATTTATGGAACGAATTGAGAATTTCTATGGAAATATGGGGCAATCTGCATCTGGAAGGCCAGGTTACAAACGAGCACGCCAAAGTGTATACTTCGTAGTTTTAGGTTCCGTCTTTGTGGCTGGTTATCTCTTTTCTGCTTCAATATCCCTAATCCTCAAATTTGGAGTGGGCTCTATTACCGTGGGGTTGGTCATCTTAGCATATAGTCTCCGGATCGTATTCCCTCGCGGACGGACAAAATAAGATCTAATCAAAATACCAAATAGATACGGAAAAGTGCAACATAGATACTCTCATGGCACTCCTAACCTAACCCCAAGAGGTTACACATCGACAAAACCTGATCTCCGATTTTGCACATTGACTGCGGCTACCGTTGCAGAAGACCGATATCAGTCAGAGCAACGATTGCGACGATCGCCCCAGAAACATGTCCCAATCAGACCTTCTGTAAGTGTGACTGGCCTTTGAGTGACTCGAATAGGCTATAATTCCAATGGGGTTGTGCAAATTGGGCTCAGTAACTAGAATCTCCCCGGCTATACCCGCGGTTAGATGTTGGAGAGATCAAGTCCTTCTATCATACTGTAAAGAAAATTCTATTTAGGTCCGATGCACAAATCCAGTAATCAATGAATGGGAGTGCTACTTTCACAGGTAACCTTGTCTTCTTTCTCTTCCTTCTCATTCCTGGCTATGTGACGATTAGGGCATATCTGTGGTCTAATGTTGCGTTAGATAATATGGAACGGATTACGAAAATTGTGTTAATGGCGACTGGCGGGTATTTTTCATTAGTGTCCGTCGAATTGGCCCGAATATCTGGAATATCTTCCAAAATATCTTCATCATTGCCCGAATTCATAACTAAACCATTTTCTTTAACGGAATCTTTGAGTATGGATTCTATTTCTGACCTTACTATATTAGAATCATTCAACTTGATCACATCTCAAATTTTCATGGGGTTGATAATTGGGATTCTTTTTGGAATGTCAAAGTACCTTTTGTTTGATGAACAGCACAAAAAGAAGCGGGACTTAGACCAGCCTTGGGAAACAGCGATTCAACAAGCATCACGGACAGATCTTGTAAATATAGTCACTGTTGACGGGAAAGAGATTAAAGGATATATAGAACAGGTTGGGTCTCCATCAGAAAACTATGATCTCCTCTTATCTGGTTCGAAGGAAATTAGTCGTAACCAGTTAGGTGAAGTAGAAGAAAGATCATTAGAGGGAATTACATACCATCATCACCAAGACATTTCTAGGATAGAATTCAATCAAGAATCCCTAGATAAGAACCGATCTTGGTATGACCGATATTATATGCGGTTCCTTCAGTCATGCCTGGATCAAAAAAGAAATATCCTAAACTCTCAGTTCTGGAAAGATCCTTCACTTCCTTCATGGCCAGAATTCAATCTTAGAAGGAAAAACGAGGATAATTCCAATACAATTAAAGTGGAAATCACACAGGGCAGAATGAGTCTTAAAGATCTGGATAAAGATCAGGAACTAAACGGGGTGTTGAAGAGTGGTAAGAAAGATAAGGGGAGTGACGGTGAAGAAGCAGAAAATGGAGGTGAAGAAGCAGAATTAACATTTGATGGTTAAAAGGCTTAAATTCAATATTCGTATACGCTATTTTCCTTATACTCTGGATATTCATCGTAGACATATTCAACGAGCTTTCGAATGGGATATTCATTGTATTGCTCTGTAATCTCCTTTGCGGAGTTATGCAATTCCTCAGCATCATCGACATTATTGAACAGCAGATTCGCTAACTGTTCGCCTTCGTTTGTTAATTTATAGTCGTATCTGGTGTTGCCGCTGAAAGTGCGCTTAGTATCTACTTCAATAAATCCCTCTTCTTTAAAGAAGTCAACATCTTCCATTAGCTGTTTGGAAAATGGCCCATAATCATACTTTATAAATTTATAAAGATCCTTCTCCTCACCTACTTCTTCCTTGTCCAACAAAAAGGCAAGCTTTTGCAATCGGGTCTTGCCTTTTATCTTACTCTCTTCAGAAGAGAATAAAAGGGCGAGAAGGCTGACTTGCTCAGGCTTAATCTCTAAGGTGGTTGGCTCTGAGCGAGTCATAGGTCTTGGATGTTGATTACTACTCTTCCAATATAACCGTTCTGTGTCTAATCTGTTACTGGACTATACAACAGATTATTTGCGGTATATCTTTGTTCATAGGATCGTTCAAATCACTCTCCCACCGGTTGTGCGTCGACGAAACCGATTTCCCCGATATGAACACGAGTCGCGAGCGCCCGTGTTCATATCCGCCCGCTCGCGACCACCAGCGCCCGCCCGCCGACGCGATAATGAACGCGCCTGCGCCCGCCCCTTATAAATGCGCGCGCTTTCAGTCACCGGAGAATACTAGGAAATCCAGCTCGTGTTCACGAGCATGGCACGATCCGACGACGTCCCCGGCTCCGTCCGGATCCGGACCGGAGACGGCAACGAATGGCGATTCGACCAGATAGAACGGGTCTCGAGCTACTACGATTGTAATCGATCCGACGCCGTCGCGTTCGCGTGTCACGACGTCGTCGAGCTTATCGCGAACGTCGAGCAAGTCCTTTCCCGCGACGATCTCACTCTCGAGCAACGACGCGAGATCGCCGCCACGCTGTCGACCGGCAAGACCACATTCAGCGTCGAGACCGACGTCGACGTCGAAACGCCGAGCGACTAATTCTCCGCGCCCTCGAGCGCGAGCGCCGCCGCTCGCGCGTCTCCGTGTCCGTACGCCCGCCAGCGTAGAATATGCGCGTTAGCCCGCCCGTCTGTCCGCGGTCTCGTCCGTGCGCTCGCGGTCCTGGTCGCGCTCGAGCTCGCCCGCGAACCCGTCCGTCTCCGCGAGCGCGGACGAGTGGAGCGTGACGTCATGCGTGCGCTGGTGTACGTGACAGAGATCCGCGCCGGGATCCCGCTCGAGCCGACAGCGCGAGCCGTCGTTCGTCTCCGCCTTACAGCGCCCGCCCTCGAGATCGACGCCGGCCGCTCGGAGTACGGAAACGACCGATCCGATCGCCGCGATCACCAGGAACCCCGCGACGACGCCGGACCACTCCGACGGAATCACCGTGTGCCGCGCGATCCACCCGGAGCCGTTCAGCGCCACCAGCGCCAGCGGCCACCCGAGCGACTCGACGACGTCGTCGACGCTCACCGATCGATCCCCTCCGCGATCGCGTGCATGTCGCTCATTGGACCACCTTGCCAGCCGCGAGCGCGCCCACGACGAGCGCGAATCCGATCTCCGATCCGAGCCCCCAACCGACCGAGATCACGCCAGCGCCCGCCAGCATGCCGAGCGCGACCGACGCGCCGAACCATGCGATTAGCGTTACACCGATACCCGTCCCAAGTGCCATTACAAGCTTTGAGAATCCACTAATTGCGCTCATTTGTTATCACCCAGTTTAAACGTGACTCGCGTATCCGGCCCGGTACGGCCTTGCCACCAGCGAACGACCATATACGCACCCAGTCCGACGACGATCAACGTCACGGCCGGCATCACCCGGCCGACCCGCGACGATAGCATCACGATCGCCGAACTAAGCCCGTCCGAGATCGTCCCCGGCGAGATCGTCTCGAGCCCGAACACGCCGACCAGCACGGCGCCGACTCCCGCGATCCATACCGGGAGTCCCGTGCGCCGAGCGAGCAACGCGAGCCCGCCGACCGCCGCCGTCGCGACGACCAGGATGATCGTCGGCGACACGCCGCCGGCCGTCGACGTCGCCGTCGAGACCGGACCGCCGCCACCGACGCCGCCACCGCCGCCCGACGACGAGCTCGAGTCCGAGCCCGAGTCGAGCAAGATCGCCAGCGTCTCCGAATAGCCGTCGTCGGTGAGCGAGACCGGCGACTGTGCCGTATCGCTGTCGCGCACGACGTCGTGCGTGTCGCTATACAGGTAGTATTTCTCTCCCGAGACCGTGTCGTGATACTTGTACGTCACCGACGACGCCGCTCTCGACGGATCCACACTAAAGCGCATTTCCTGGTCCTCCGACGTCGTCTCGAGGATCTCGAGAGTCGCCGAGCCCGTGTTCGGCGCTGCCTCGAGCGGGAGCGTGCGAACGCGCGTAGTACTGCCCGCGCTCGCGCCCGGAATGTGGATCGTTTGCGCTCCGTCCGCGCCGACCGTGACCGACGTCTCCGGCGCTGTCCAGCTCTCGTTATACGTGTCGTGGATCCAATTGCCGGCGACGGTGCCCCCGACGTCGATCGCGAACGAATCCGAGTGATCGGTGATCTTGACTTTCGAATTGAGCGTATCGCCCTCCGTCGTCGGCTCGAGCACTTCGATCGAGCCGCCGGAGACGTCGACCTTCGATCCGGTCGCACGAACCCCGACCGTGTCTCCCTCCGCGAGACTGCCCAACTCCGCCGTGAGCGTCGTTCCGTCGAGCTGGTAGCTCTCGAGCGGTTGCCACGAGCCACCGTTCACCCGATACTCGACGTCCCGGATCCCGACGACGCGATCCGACGCAAACGGAATCGTCACGCTCGCGTCTTGTGTCGCCGAATCCCACTTGCGCGAGATATTGTACGTCTCCGACCACGTCTCGCCGCGATAGTCGACCGTCTGGTTTGCTGTCGCGACGTGCGAGTACTCGAGCCCGACGTCGGTCGCAATCCCGTTTGCGCTCCCCGTATGGAGCGTGAGCGTGTTTTTCCCGTCTTGCAGCGCCGACGGGTCGAGATCGACGGACGTCCGCTCGCCGTCTCCGAGCGACGAGATCGTTTGGCTCTGTTGCCCATTCAGTGAGACAGCCGCGTCTTTGGTCGTTCCGGTCGCCGTATAGTCTAAAGTCCACTCGACAGGCCCGTTATCCGCCGAAAACGACAGCGTATCCGATTGATCCGCGAGCGCGATCGACGACGGCGATTCGTCGGTGAGCGTGACCGAATCCGACGATGACGAGACGTCGACCTGTGTCGGGTTCGGAGACCGATATATTACATTTGTGATGTCAACCCCGCTCATGTAGTTATTGCGGTCAGGGTCGTACTCATACGTCACATTCATCTCCTTACTCGGCGTCTCAATCTCGCTAAAGCTCACTGTCCGCGTGACCGTACTACCGTCGAGGAATTTCGGGCTCCCGACTTTCTGTCCGTTAATGTAGATGTTCGCGTAGCCATCATAGCCCGAGGAACCAAATGTTATTTCCAGCTCATTAACCGATAACAAGCCCGTCTGATACGTTTTTGTGACTGTTTGCGGCCGATAGTCGCTCGAGCCCCCAATACCGAACGTCTCCCCGTAGCTCACGGATCCATCGTCGACTTTGGCGCTTATCTCCGCGGATTGCGTCGTCTCGCCGATTAGCGAGACCGATTCCGACGACCCGGCGCTCGTCGTGCCGGTGATCGTCTCCGACGCCGTACTCTGGTGGCCGATTAGCTCCGCCGAGATCGTGTCGACGCCGCTACTGTTGTCAATCTGGTACGTGAGCTGTGAGCCGTCCGCGGCTCGAGAGACGTGTGCCGTCACGGTGCCGGTAAACCGAATATCGTTGGTAGAGAACTTCTCTACCTCGATTAGCGCATAGCCGTCGGAATATGCGATCTCGTCGGTCCACCGATCACCGCTCGAGTGTTCGCCGACCGCTTTCTCCGGTCGGTAGCCGATCGCGTCGACCAGCGTCGTCGCGTCGATCGCGAGCGTCCGCCCGTCGTGGTTCACGTCGTCGCTCGCGCGGAGTAGCGGATCCCCGCTCGACGTCGTGCCGATCTCTATCTCGAGCGTATCCGCGTGTGCGGAGCTATAGACGTCCCACGCGCTGGCGTCTCCGTGCGTCGCCGTGATTTGATCCGCCGGCACGCCGACCATGCCCGACGGCGCCGAGCTCGTCGACGCGGTCGCCGTCGACGCCGCCGCGATCGGCACGACCAGCGACGTCGCCACCAGCAAAATCATCACCAGCGTTACCACTCTCCGAGCGCCCGCGCCGCCGCGCATTATGCTGGCGCGCACCCGCGGGGGGACCCCTACGCGCTTATCTGATATACGCGCGCGTGAAAACGGCGAGATTGCCGCGATCGCGCGGACCCCGGTCCGAGATCGATTTTCGTCCGATCTCTCTAATTTTTTAAATTTCATCGAACCCCCTCCAACTGAATGCGGAGCTTGTAGTCGTGCGTCGTTGGCATGTCTGTGAAACGGAAATCGTCGAAATTCGTCTCTGTGTACATCAACGCCTTGTCAATCGGGAAGTTTGACGTCTGGTCGGCGTTCATCGGGACGCTTTCGAACCCGACGAGATCGCTTTTCGTCGTCGGGTTCGCCGTTCCACGCATCTGAACCCGCCAGCGGAGCTTTTTCCGGATCATTTGATGAATGTCCGTCTCCGCGTGGCCGAAACAGTAGATCGACAGCCCGAACTTGCGGGCGTCGACCCACGTGTCCTTGAGCATCTCGACTTTCTGGTACGTCCCGAACTGGTCTTTCTTCGCGCTCTGTGGCGCGATATCACCGACCTCGTCGAAGATCAACGACGTCCAATGATGGGGCCCGTGTTCGACTCGGGCGAGTACCCAGGCGAACCACCAGTGCGACGCCGGATCGTCTTCATGGAACAGTTGCTCCCGATTCCCCGGCGCCTCGTACGTCCGCTCCGGACTTTCCTGATAGACGCGCTCGCAGCCGCGCATCCGCGGATCCGGGTACACGACGTGAAACGCGCCTTCCTGCAATTTCTGGTTAAGATCGATCGGATCCTCGTAATACACGATCTCCCGCACGATCGCGTCGAGATCGTCGATCCGGAGCTCAACCGCCGGCTTGCGCGGATCCTTGCTCTCGAGCCGTGCCGAGATACCAACACCGGCCGGGAGACAGAGGCGTGTCCACGGCGCCAGCGGGAGCCACTCCGACCGCGAGCTCGAGCCGCGCCACACGACACGCTCGTCGTTGATATCCATCAACCGCGCCGCGAGATAATTCGCGAGCGTCGACTTTCCGCTCCCCGGCTTTCCACGCACCAGCGCGTCTGTCCCGCCCGAATCCTCATTCAGCGGCGCGTCCCACGTATGTTCAAGACAGTTGGGGACGACCGACGGGTACTCGAATGCGTCCCGGTCCCACGCCGGGATCCCGAAGTGTTCACGGATTGAGCGCGCGTCTATATGCCGACGCGAGTCGTCGGTCGCCTGTTGCGTGTTGGTTACGGGCTCCTGAAACTGGGCCAGAGCCTCCTCGCGATACTCCTGATTCGTCTTCGACTGTGATCCTTTGATACTCATGCGTAGGGAGTCTCTTTCTCCGGTTTATCTGCGTCTGGCTGTTCCCCGGCGCGACCCGCAAGGTCGCGCACGCCCGCATTATACGCGGGGATAATGTGATACGCCGCGAACAACTCGCGAGCGCGCTTATCCGCCTGGTCCGTCGACGTCAACAGCGACGCCACCGACGGCTCCCGGTAGCATCGTTCGATGAACGACTCGGCGATCTCGCCGTGCGTCGCCAGCTCGAGATCCTCCCCCCACTCGAGGATCTCGCCGCGATCCTCGAGCCCGTCAAGACACGTCGACAGCGCCCGCTGTTGGTAGGTCTCGAGCTCGTCGAGCGCCGGCCGCATAGCGATAAACCGCTGCATTCGCGGGTCGTGTTTGCTCTCGCTGTCGGCGTCGTCGAGATATTCGCCCGCGTCCGACCGGAGCTCCCGAAACGCCCGGTGCTCTGACGACGACAGCAAGACCGCAGCGAGCCGCTCGCGGAGCCCGTCGACGGCGTCCGGATCCAACTCCCGTGTCCGTTCCTCCGACGTCAACAGCGCCGACAACAGCGCCCGCTCGCGACCGCTCGAGGGAACGCCCCTGAATTGCCGCGCCAGCTCGAGATACCACGACTGCCGGATCTCGCCGAGCGTCCGCACCGTCAACCGTTGCGACCACTCGAGGATCTCCCGGCGCGAGCCGAATCCCGTCAACAGCTCCTCGCGGAGCTGGCGAATGTCGATCTCGAGCTTTTTCAGCGCTGGCCGGTGCGACTCGAGGATCTCGTCGGCGACGTCGCTCGAGCGATCGTCGTTACACTCGCCGTGTAATGACGATCCCCGTCGACCGTCCCGATCGCCGTCGACGTCGGCGCCGTCGCGATCTAGATCGCGATCAGTCATCGGCCGGCACCTCCGGGATCTCCTGGTCGGCTCGCTCGCGATCCCGATCGTCGCTCGAGTCCGTCGCCGAGCTCGCGTCGTCGACGAGCCGCCGGTCGACGTCCGACCCGAACATCTCCTCAACCAGCGTCGCGTCTTGCGTCTCGAGCGCCTCGTCGACGTCTCGCTCGGAGCGCGCCCGCTCGCGAATGAGCTTCTTGCGCGCCGACTCGAGCGTCTCCGCGTCGTCGTGGTTCTCCGCCAGGTACATCATGCTGATAAACGCCGCCCGCTCGTGACCGTTCGCGGGATCGACGCGAGCCGCCGTCTCCGTCGGCGTCGCGCACACCAGCGCGATCACCACGAGCCCGGCGCCGATCCCCCACGCCCACGACGCCAGAAATCCGACGAGCAACACGATTCCGACCGTCACGGCACCGCCCGTCGCGATCTCGAGCGCGTCGCCCCAGTCGGTCAGCTCCGGCACCTCGAATTTCCATCCCTCCGGCGTGTAGTCGAGCGTCTCGTCGGCGTCCGGGTCGACTAAGATCAATTGATCCCATTCGCTTTCCGCCAGGTTGATCTCCGTCGTGAGCGGCCGCGACGGGTCGAGTACCGCTTTCCCGCCGAACACTCGAGAGAGGAACGGCCGCACACCCGGCCGTACGACCGCTTTCGCGCCGTTATGGAGATCGACGACTTTCTCCGTCTTCATGTCCGCCAGGAGCGAGTCTTTCGCGTCGTCGCCGCGAGCGTTCGCGACGTCGACCAAGTGCGGCCGGAGGAACACCGTCTCCTTGACATTCGACTGTTGGCCCTCGAGCACGACGATCCCGACGATCCCGACGACGTACGCCGACAGAATTAGCGGTGCGCGGGCCACGAGATCCGCCAGCGTCGTGAATTGCCACGAGACAAATATGAACGTCGCCAGCGTGAGCCCGACGATCCACGGCACGTAGCCGTATTGCGGCCCCACGCCCGCGCGTTTAACCCCCCGATTCGCGGCGCCGCCGACCACGAACGACCTGCCCGCGATCGGTAGCAGGAACTCCATGAGCGCCCGCGAGAGATAGTCCCCCTCGCCGTCGATCCCCGCGTCCGCCGCCGTCGCGAGCGAGTGGTGTTTAAATGTCCACTGCGCGCCGTCGACGCGATCCCCGGAGCTGTCCTCGAGCCACATCGTTACCCGCCGCGACTCGTCGCTCCGCCGGAGATCGACGGTCTCATGCGCGAACGCGCCCTCAATCGGGAGCTCTTTGCGGTCCTCCGCTTGCACGTTCGCGACGGGGACCGTCGCATTCCCGCGCTGGCGCGTCCCTTCGGTCCAGTAGACGACGACGAGCTCGTACGTCTCACTCTCCGCGTTCCGCAGCCGAGTCGCGTGGAACGTGAGCTCGTTTACCCGCACGAGATCGCCGTTCGCTAACAGGTTCTCCGCTTCCCATTCCTCCGTCTTTCCGGAGGTTAGCGGGTTCGCGCTACTGTAATCGACGTACATGCTCCCGCTGTCGCCGAGCCACCGCGTCGATGGATCCGCGCCCGACACGGTCCGACCGCCGCTCCGGAGCGTCTCGAGCGAATACTTGCCCTCGAGCTCGGCGCTGTCGGTGATCGTCTCATTCGTCGGCTCGTCCGGTTGCGCGACCGCCGTCGCCGTGCCGAGCGCGACCGACGCGACCAGCACCAGCACCAGCGCGACCAGTCCGTAACGCGTGGCTCGAGTCATGCTATCCACCGACCCCGCGGTCGATCACGAACAGCACGAGCAACATGGTGCCGGTCAACAGGATCCACGTTTTCGGCGTGATCGCGTTGGCGCCGATCGCCAGGTAGCCGAGCCCGATCGCGAACAGATTCGACAGCACCGGCCCGCCGACTAAGTCCGCAATCTGCGCGAGCGCGTCCGCGCCCTCTGCGCCCGCTGTCGAGACGACAGTCACGAGTCCGACCACCAGCGACCCAATGGCCCCGACGACCGTCGACGTCGCGCTCTCGGCGTCTCCGTGCCGCACGTAGCTTAGGAGCCACGCCGCACTCACCAGCGCCAGCACGCCGCCGCCGACGACCAGCGCGATCACGCGAAACCACCCCTCGAGGAATCTCCCTCGAGCTCGCCGACGCGATCTCCCCGCTCCGAGCGATCGAAATTATACGACGCGTGTAACGACGATCGCTCGAGCGGCGTTCGATTCCACCGTCCGCTGTGCTTTCTTCCGTTCATGTTGCACGCTCATAGATTCGCTCGAGGATCCCGATCGCCAGCACGACGACCGCGACCAGGATCAGGAAATTGTATGCCGATTCGACCGCGCCGGCCGGGAGCCACTCGACGCGCGACGCGTACGTCGACAGCACCGATAGGAACGACAGGAGCGACGTCGGATCCGTGAAGACCAGCGTGAGCGCCGAGACCAGCATATCCCCGCCGAACATCACGAAATCCGACACGACCGCCGCTAACCCTGCCAGCGCGCTTGCGATCGCGCGATCACTGTCCGGACTCATGTCGAGATCACCGGGAGACGCCCCACGATTTGCGACCACGCCAGCGAGCCGAGCCCGATCACGATCGCCGTCACGCTGGTCCAAAGCACCATATAAATGAACGGTGCGAACGGCCCCGCCGCCGTCGACGCCGACACGAACACGTCATGCATCAGTCGGAGCATGTCGATCGGGATCTCGCCGATCACCGCGAATGCGTCGTAGAACGCCCGTAGCGCCGTCCCGACCGACGAGTAGAGGATCGCCGCCCCTATCTGCCGGAGCATGTCGAGCCCTTCGAACACCAGCGATAGGAACGCCTCTACAATTAGCTGGTAGACGTGCTCTCGCAGCCATTCCGTCGGATTCGACGCTAAGTCCGACAGCGTATCCGCGTGGTCCGCGAGCCCCGACGCTCCGCCGGAGCCGCTCGAGCTCGACGTCATGTCAATCCCCCCACGACGGTCCGTATCAGTCGCTCCGCGACCGCCAGCAGGATCACGCCGATCACGATCCCCACGACGAGCCCGAGGATTCCCGACGCTTCAACCAGCACGTACACCTCCGAGATCGTCGTCTCGAGCCCGTCCGCCGGCAGCGTGAACAGTAGCGACGCGACGTCTCCGATCCACGTCGAGACGCTCGCGATCGCCGTCTTAATCCACCCCGTCGCAAAGTCGACGACGTCGGTGATCCAGTAGAAATAGCCGACCACGAACGCCCCGGCCGTATCTCGGACTAACTCTCCCCATTTGATTGAGCCGTCGGAGACGTACCGCTCGGCGTACGACGACGCCGTCGACGCCCAATTGTCGTCTCCGCCGCCGCCACCACCTCCGGATCGGAATCTGACCATCTTCACTAATTACCCCGACTGAATAGATTGGTGATGTGTTCGATCGGCGAGTAATCCACACGCTCCCACCACCAATCTAAGACAATCAACGACAGCGCGACCACGAACACCGACGCAGGGAGCGCTGCCGGGCCAAAGAACGACCCTATGCCCTCAAGGAATGAATTTGCGGACGCTTGCCCGCCCGCATTGATGACGCGAGCGCCGGCCCCGGCTGTTGCATCGATGTACGTCCCGACCGCGGCCATGATCCTGCCGAACGGCCCGAATAGCCGCTCAAAGAACGAGCCCATGATCCCCGTCACGGAGAACACCCACGACAGGAATATGGTGCCGAACCCGCCCTTGAGTAGCCGGCTCCAGCCGCCCTCGTCGAGCGTCTCGAGCGCCCGCTTGTATAGTGAATCAGGGTCTTGCGGCATCTATATCACCCCGAAAACGGCAGTCGGCGCTTGACGATCCCGAAGTAGCCGGTGAGCGTCGCGAACACGGCCAGGAGCGCGCCGCGAGCGCCGGAGAACCACCCGCCGCCGCCCGTCGAGCGAGCGCCGCCACCGCCGCCCATCGTGCCGACCGACGTCGCCGTGTCGTACTCGTCGCTCGTTAGGATCTCACGGATCCGCACCGTGTACTCCTTGCCCGACTCGACGAGATCCTCGAGCACGACCGTCGAACCCACGCCCGACAGCGATCCCGAGACGTCGGAGAACGACATGTCCTCCGGGTCGTCTTTCGACGACGTCCCCGTCGCCAGCTCGAGCGTGTGATAGCGGTCCGTCGGGAGCGTCTGTTCCAGTTCGAGTTTGAGATTCGAATGCGAGAGATCGATCGCCGTCTCCGTCTCGAGCCGTTCGACCTGCTCGAGCCGGTGATCGAATTGCGGGTAGTTGTCCGCCGACGTCGACGACGCCGAGCCCGCGTCCGATGCGGCCGCCGTGTATTTCACCGGCACCTCGAGATCGTGGATCGTCGCGTTCGACAGAATCTCACCGTCCAGGCTCGTGTACGTCTCGACGCCCGGTCCCGGCTCGTAGACCGTGACCGTCTCCTCGTCGTCGGTGTTTTCGTTCTTGACGTGTCTGCCGAACTCCCATTTCGACTTCCGCTCGAGATCGATCCCGAACAGCTCGACGGTCGCGTCCGCTTCCGCGACGTCGACCTCGAGCGCCTGGATGTTATTGATCGCGCCGTCGCCCGATCCCTGGACCGTGAGATCCGCGAGCTGTTTCTGAAAGACGATCCCGGCGCCGGTCGCGGTCGCGATCACGTTCGTCGAGCTCGAGTCCGCCGACGGATCGATCACGCCCGCTTTGTAGTCGCCGTCTTCGTCGACGGCGCGGATCTCGACGACCGCGCCCGACGTGAGCGCGTCGACGTTAAGACAGAGCTGCAGGTACCGCTTTTCTTCGTCGCTCGTGATCTCCGCGTTATGCGCGGTTAAGTCAAACGTCGCCGTCGCGTTCTCTCCGCTCGCGATCGACGACGCCGCGATTCGCACGCTGTCGACCTCGTCGCCGCCGTTCTCAACCGTGAGCGAGCCCGACGTGTTCGATGTGTCCGTCGACCAGTGCGTCGCGTCGACGGCAGTAACGGCCGTCTCCGCGTCTCCGTCGCCCGACTCGTCATATTTCGTGTCGCGCGGCCACGCATTATACGCGCCCGTAGAGACCTTGTCCGCCCGGAATCCGAACAGATTTTGCGTCGTCTCGTCCGCGTTGTCCGGGTGCCGATCGTTGATCTCCGCCGGCAGCTCGACGTCTTCCCCGTTGTCGTTCTCAAACATCAGCGGCGAGTCATACCCCGACTTGTGGGTGCCGATCGTCACGTCCGCCGAAATGAACGGATTCGCGACGACGTCCGAGCTGTAGTTAAGCGTGAGATCGCCGTCGCCCTCTTGTGCCGCCGCCGCGCCCGTCGCCGCCAGCGCGACCGTCCCCGCCGCGCCGACGCAAAACGCGCGTCGACCGATTTCGTTCGTGTTCGATTCTGATTCGACCGTCTCGCCAGTGTTTGCGCTCATGTTGGTTTCCGAAGAATGCCCGTTTCCGGCGGGCTCGCCGTAGTTAGCACACAACTTGGAGACATACTCGCGGAACGCCGGACCCGTGACGAGACCATCCGGATCCCACGTCATGCGATCTCCCTCCGGTCGCGGACGTTGGACCAATCCCTAAACGCTGGTACATCGTCTGTATCGTCTGATTTCTCAGGTTTCTCCATTGTATCACTACCCCACCGCAGACGGATAGGGCGTACAGCGAACGCACCTCGCGTTCGCCTGCGACGGAGCACATTTCCCCACTCAATAACATTCAGGAATGTAACGGGTTCTCCGGGGTGCGACCCCCCGGAAGCACCACCCTTTATGGAGGGGGGACGAGGGGAACCGCTGTATCATGCCGATCAGAAAACTCAGAAATATGGACGGATCCGGCGGCGTGACGCTCCCAAAAGACGACCTCGAGCGCGACGGCTTGGTCAACGAGAACGGCGAACTCAAAGACGCCCGGCTCGCAGTTGACCGTGTCGGTGACGGAGAGTACCGAATTACAGCAATCGAACTGGATAATTCCTAACCAAGTATTCGGTTCTTGAGTTTCTGACTGTAGATACCCGTTCTACTATTTCACTTTCACAAGGGTGTATATCGTATCTCAGACAAGATATCGCCGAATCGGCCCGTATCCACTGACACTCTCTTAGAAGGAGTTGGCGAAAGACCTTGCCACCTGAATAACCGCTGCTACTGCCAGTAGAATAGCTCTCACGCGGAGATCGTACCCAGTCCGGCTTTGTGCGGTAGGCCGGGGGCGATATGCCCCCGGCCGTTTTACCCTGCCGCCCCAGCGGCACTATACGCTATGGGGGGTTGGCAGGGAGCCGTGCCGACAGAAAATGATAGATACCGCTCTACAGCGGTCGAAGCGCCGTCAAAACCGGGTTCCAAGACGTGCGCGTGTGACTGCTGGTGCGCGCGGTCGACGCGATCTCGAGCACGCCGGGGTAAAGAACTGTCCGTGTAGCCACTGAAATAAAAAACAGACAGCAGGATTGTAAAAGACAGTCGACAAGACGGGTGAAAATCGGCGATTCAGACGAATGCTGTAGCTAAGGGAAAAAGAGTGCCCGTCGCGACGGACCCGATTAGCCCGTCGCGTTCAGCCAGCTGTAGTCTGTGATCCGGACCTTTACGTCCTGAGCCTCGATATCACCGCGTTCGATGAACCGACCGATATTCGCAGGCGAGTACGGCAGCGTGTCGATCACTCGCCAGTCGTCGCGATCGCGTCGATCGTCGCGACCGTCGTCGCCACTCTCTTCCTGGTCGTCCTCGTCGCGATCTTCCTGTCGTTGCTGGCGTTCTTCGCGACGCTCGTCAGCGCGTTCGCTCTTCTGTTCCGGTGTATCGTCTGGATGAACCTCGTCAAGTGCGTCGTCAGCAGCGTCTTCGAAAAACCGCGACGAGAACGCCACCCAGGTCTGAACGCCCTGTACTTTCTTCAGGATCCCCGGTTCATCGCTCTCGGGATCGTCGCCTGGATAGGAGAGACGGCTCACGTGCTCACGAACGGTCCGATAGGCCGCACCGGTTTCGTCCATGAGCGTCTGATACGAGACAGTCCCGTGCCGACGCACGGTATCGAGAATATCGTAGACGAGCTGGGTATTCGGTTTCGTCACCTCACGATACAGCTCGGGAACCAGCGACTCGTAATGCTGTTTCAGCCACCAGCGCCGGCCCTCCGGATGCTGCCACGTATACGGATCGGCAGTCGGACCCTCGAAGACGTCGTCAGCAACGAGATCGGTGACACCGATATCGGCCCACACCAGGTGCGATAGCACGATCTCGCGAAGCGCCCGCATGATATTGTCCCACTCGTCCCAGTGGTAGTTGTCGCCATTCGGATTCCCCAGCAGCGCCGCCTCAATTTTCGGCTGATCGAACGGGTACTCGACGGCTTTCGGATTGTCCGTGTAGTACACTTTCAGCAGGATGTTCGCGTCCAGCTGAGGGAATCCAAGTTGGTGCCAGTCCCGCGTCGTGATCTTTGCCTCGAGCCAATCCCCGTCGGACGCGAGCCCTTGCGTCTCGACGTCAGCGGCGTGTTCAGCGAGGAGATCCGCACTTTGACGGACCGTGTGAACGAGATCGTCGGTTTTCGCGTCGTCGCACCGGACGTGTGTCTCGGCTTTCCAGAAGCCCTTACTCTCCTCGTTGATCTCGAGTTCCTCAAGTTCGTAATCGAAGACGTGTGCGACCAGGTCGGCAGCGCGATCGGCGAGCACTTCCGGATGCTCGACCCACGTCGTTTGCACGTGAACGAGCGTCCCGGTTCCGTACGGGAGATTCACTGGATCACCGTCGCTGTCGACCATGCCCTCGTACTGCGGTTGAATCTTCAACGAGAGCGCATTCAGTGGCGTTCGCGACCACTCGACGTTACCGTCGCTATCGAGCGGTTTCAGCGTCACGTCGTACTTGTAGAACGGCCGGTAGTTCGATCCCTGACCGCGGCCACCACGCCACCGGCTGTCCGTCAGCGTGACCGCGTGAGGAACGCCATCAACGACGTAGTCTCGGGAGAGAACGATCCGTTCTTTCCCCTCGTGATCGGTGACGATCTCGTCCTCGTGCGCATAATACGCGGCGCGTGCGTGCTGGTAAAGCGACCCGTCGGGGATCTTTCGGTTCTCCCCAGCATCGAACGGGACGCTCTCAGCGGACCGATGCGCGTCGTTTAGCACGAACTTCCCACCGCCACCGTGTCCGGGAGGTGTCGGATAGGTCTTCGCCGTCGTCTCAATTCCCTCATTTCGCGGGAGATCGTAGTCACCACCAGGAACGACCGTCGACTCGCCGCTCGGATTAGCCGCTCCCGAGCTCACGTCTCGTCACCCCCCTCGAGATCGTCGAAGAACTTCGACCACGGCAGCTGTACGAACGGGCCATCGTCGTGTCGCGACCGTCCCGATGACCACCACGAATCGATCATAGCGTCGACGGTCGTCGCCGACGTCAGCGCGGCCCGCAGAACGTCCGTCGAATCGTTCTCGAGAACGACGATCGCGTACTCGCCGCCAGCCTCAAGCAGTCGCTCGTGGTTTCGCTTGGTGATCTTGATCCGACCGCAGCGGCCGGTATTGTACGACCGCCAGCAGGACTTTGTATCGACTGGTGTGTCCTGCGAAAGAACGGTACATCCAAGGTCAGTGACAATGTCTGTTCGGGCACGGGCGTCGAGCCAATCCGGCGCGTCAGCGTCGTTGGCCAGATGCTCGAGGTTCCACTGATCGCAGGCGTGTTGCTCCGCAACGAGTCCGCGATCGGCGTTGTCGCTGCGGCTCACGCGCGCTCACCTCCGTCTGTGTGTACGAGCACGTCGTCGATGACCCGGACGAGAACGTCACAGTGGCACGCTGGATCGTCGTCGTCGAGACGGCGGCACCAGCATCCGAGCACGGTTCCCTCGCCCTGTAGTTCCCCAAGGGCGTCACGGAACTCGACGTCCTGCTCGCACCGGAGCAAAACCGCATGCGTGTACATCGCGATAGCCTGCTCGCGCCCGAACTCGTCGACCGGATACGGGTTTCCCAACCAGCCACGGTCGCCGGGCTCGGTATTCAGCAGGTGTTTTTCACCGCCGTCGGCGCGTCCCGCGTAGACGTCGCAGTCGTCTTCCATCCATAGTCCGACACGAGTTCGATCGTCGCTCGCATCGTCCTGGTCGCCGATCTCCTCGAGCGGGCGCTCGGGAAGATCGCCCTGATGGATCGGGATCCAGTGCGTCGACTGGTCGCCAAATTGCGCGCGAACGCCCGTCCACGTGCTCGAAGCGAATCCAGCGGCGTCACGACCTGAAACCGTCCGCGGGAGCACGACCTCGTCGTTTCGGCAGTGGTGGCCGCGTGAACGAACGTAGTCACGATTGAACTCCTTGAGGGTCGCACGGAGATCGTCGTCGGCGAGTCGCCGAACGGGAACTTCAACAATTCCCTCGGAATGCTCGACGGAATTCGAACAGACGGGGCAAGCAGTTTCTCCGAAGCGGTTTCTCGTTGTCTTACGGAGCGACTCGACGCTCGTTACCCCGAACTGCTCGAGACTCACGCTGAATCACCCCGCTGTTCAGCTTCCGGCTGTAGTGACCGATTTGAACCGACTGTCGGAATTCGGTGACCTACGGTATATCTATTAAAGGGGTTGAAGTTGCTGGGTCTGTTTTGATACTCTGAGGTGATTCCCTTGGGCGACCACAACCGAAAAGTGGCCGTCTGTCGCCGCTGTGGTTCGGCATATGCGGCGAGAGAGCTCAGAAATGGACGGCTCCGTCCGATAGGAGTTAACTCCTGTAAGTGCGGATCCCAATCGTTCCACACTCTCGGGTGAATCGTGTCGGCCTCAACCAACGACGCCCCCTCGTTTTTTCGGAACGTAATCACCTGCTGGGCCAGTTCCCGATCAGTGCCGTCTGCGGAGTGATCGGTCACTGTCGCTCACCTCCGTCGGTCGCGACTTCGGCAGCGCCGTCACGACAGACTGCCTGAACCTGCGACGGCAGATCTTCGTAGCTCTCGTTGAACCGCGTCGGATCCTCGAGCGGATCGGAGATCGGGACGTTCTTCCCTGCGGCGCTGCCGTCCGTTAATCGCGTGTACGTGTCGCAGTTCGGGCAGCGATGGGCACGGTCGTTCTTATCGCCGTAGCCGCGCCGGAACTCGGGCGTGACATGCGACCCGCAGGTGAGACAACGCTGGGTGTCGCAGGCGGTGGGATCCCAGCGCTGCATTACCGCTCACCCCCTACGATTTCTGCTATGAAATTCGCCCGAAGGCCCCGGGGTGCGACTTGGGGCAAGTCCAACTCAAGAATTTCCGGGTACTCTCCGAAACAGGAATCCGGGAGTAGAGTTATTTTAACGGCTGCAAACGTGGCTTCTGACTTCTGCCACAATTCGACGAGGAAGGAAGTCCGCCCTCCCCGATTTGAACGGGGGACAAGTCGATCTACAGTCGACTGCTCTACCAGTCTGAGCTAAGGGCGGTTACACCCGTACGTAGCCGCCGTGGACAACATAAGGGTTATCATTCTCGACGACGGCGACCCGTCGGGAGTCACGAACGGCAGAATGATTGATATGGGAGGCGTCATAATGTGGCTGTATCCGGTCCATGAGCAAGATCACGTTTCGCGCCGACGACGACCTCGTCGACGAACTCGAGGCGCTCGAGACCTCCAAGAGCGAGGCGATGCGGGAGGCGCTCCGGGCGTACCTCGAGGACGAGGCGAGCGAGGCGTCGGCGCGGGACGGGGCCGACGGCGACGACGGGGCGCGGACGGACGACACGGCGATCGACGAGCTGGTTCGCGAGCGCGTCGACGAACTGGTGACGGAACGGCTGGCCGAACTAGGCTACACCGCGCACGGGCGCGACGGGCGCGAGCGACAACCGCGCGCGCGTCGACGCCCAGCCGAACCGCGGGACGTGAACGTCACGATCGCGCTCGAGGACGAGCGAGCGCGTCGCGTCGATGACGACGAGACACGGGACCCGGTCTCGTCGCACGCGCCCGCCCGTCCGCAGGCGCAGTCCGACACACGAGCGTCGGACGAGCACGGCCGGGGCCACAACGCGAACCGAGACGATCGCCCGCAGCGACAGCAGGGCGGGGCCCAGTCCCCGACGTCGGACCGACGACGCACGTGCGGCCAGTGCGGCGAGGACGTCGACGGCGAGCACGTCTTCTGTCCCAACTGCGGGGAGAAGGTTTCCCGGCGGTTGTTCTGCGACTGCGGCGACGAACTGCGATCGGACTGGGCGTTCTGTCCCAGCTGCGGGCGTCGGACGCCTTCCGCGGACGTACTCGAGTCGAACGGTCAGCGGTCGTGACTGTTGTAAGACAGTGAGAGTTGCGTCTGACGAAACTTTTATTATCCAAGACAGTATTGCGTTTATTCGCGTAAGACGGTCGTCTTACAGCGGCCGACGGACGTCGGAAACCGCCCGATGTCGGGCGATTCCGGTGTAAGACACGTCGCGTCAGACAGGGGCGCGCTGCCGTCTTACCTCAACGGGGAATACCAACCATGGAGCGTGTGACACTGCGCATTCCGAAACAGCAGATCGAGGAGGTCGAACAGTTAGTTGACTCGGGCGAGTTCCCGAACCGGAGCGAGGCGATCCGGTCGGCCGTCCGCGAGATGATCAACGAAGAGTACGACGGACAGACCGAGCAGTCCCGTCAGCGCAATTGGGCCAAGGTGTAACGATGCAGGATATCGTTCAGGACGCCCTCGAGAACGCCGAACAGGAAGCCCGTCAGATGGACGCCGAGATGGACGGGGACGAGTTCGGCGATCCGCGCATCGTCATCGTCGGCTGCGGCGGCGCCGGCAACAACACCGTCAACCGGCTGTACAACATCGGCGTCGACGGCGCCGACACCGTGGCGATCAACACGGACAAGCAGCACCTCAAGATGATCGAGGCCGACACGAAGATCCTCGTCGGCAAGTCCCTGACCAACGGGCTCGGCGCGGGCGGCGACCCCTCGATGGGCGAGCGCGCGACCGAGATGGCCCAGGGCACGATCAAGGAAGTGCTCGGCGACGCGGACCTCGTGTTCGTGACCGCCGGCATGGGCGGCGGGACCGGCACCGGCGCCGCGCCGGTAGTCTCGGAGATCGCCAAGGAGCAGGGCGCGATCGTCGTCGGCATGGTCTCGACGCCCTTTAACGTCGAGCGTGCACGTACGGTCAAGGCCGAGGAGGGCCTCGAGAAACTGCGCGAGCAGGCCGACTCGATCATCGTGCTCGATAACAATCGGCTGCTCGATTACGTCCCGAACCTCCCGATCGGCAAGGCGTTCTCGGTGATGGACCAGATCATCGCCGAGACGGTCAAGGGCATCTCGGAGACGATCACCCAGCCCTCGCTGATCAACCTGGACTACGCCGACATGTCCACGATCATGAACCAGGGCGGCGTCGCCGTCATGCTGGTCGGCGAAACCCAGGACAAGAACAAGACCGACGAGGTCGTCAAGGACGCGATGAACCACCCGCTGCTGGACGTCGACTACCGCGGCGCCTCCGGCGGACTGGTCCACATCACGGGCGGTCCCGACCTCACCCTCAAAGAGGCCGAGGGGATCGCAGACAACATCACGGAGCGACTCGAGGCGTCCGCGAACGTCATCTGGGGCGCCCGCATCCAGGAGAACTACAAGGGCAAGGTCCGCGTCATGGCGATCATGACCGGCGTCCAGAGCGCCCAGGTGCTGGGTCCGACGACCCAGAAGCAGGCCGACAAGTCCCGTGCGAGCATCGAAGGGCTCGACGACGCCGACTTCGACGCGAGCAACAACGTCGAAACCGCGAAATCGAGTACCGGCACCGGCTACGGCGCCCAGAGCGACGGCGGCCGCGAGGAGGTCGAACAGCAAAACGGCGTCGACGTGATCCGCTAGCCGGCACGTCGCCGTAATACGGTTCGCTCTCGTACTCGGATCCGTTTTCGAACACCTGTTTTCTCGTACCGCACGCCGGCCTCGCTGGCGAGCGGCGGCGATAGTCGGTCTCGGTTCGTGAGGGGATCTCGTTAGTACTGCACGTACTGCGCGTTTACGGCCGTATACGGACGTGAGAACGAGGGCGACGATTGGCAGGGCGTGACCGTTCGACCCGTCGTGCGCCGCTCGAGCCGGTCTCGCCTTCCGACCTCGACTCGAGTTCCGCCGCCGACCGTTCCGCTACCGATGCTAGCTGATCGAAGCCCGTGACGAACGATCCGGACTGCGGCACGCCGAACGATCCGGACCGGCCGACATGCGAGTACCGCGATGCGGACCTGTAAGACGCGTTCAGAGTGACAGAGACAGTTACGCTACACTACGGTAAAACGGCGACAGCCGAGCAGAAGCCGCGACGATCGAGAAACCTGAAGCCGCGTTCAAACCAGCGTCTCGAGCAGCGAGCACTTCCGGCAGACGTCGCGGGTCGTCATCGAGCCGCACTGCTCGCACTCCTGCAGGTCGGCGCCGTCCTCGTCGTCGCCGTCGCCGTTGAACTCCGTCGCTGCCATCTCGGCCAGTTCCTCGTACCCCGACAGGATCGAGTGGCGAGTTCCGGGGTGGTTCTCCTCGAGATCGTAGAGCAACTGCTGGATCTCGCCGCGGTAGGCCTCGCTGGCGTGGGGACACTCGGTGATGTGCGCCGGGAGGTCGTTGAGATGTGCGTAGAGCGCGACTTCCTTCTCGGGGACGTCCCGCAGCGGCTTCGCGCGCGGGATAAAATCGTCCTGCTCCTCGCGCTCCGAGAGCGGGCCGAGGCTGGCGTCGAAGTGTTTGGCGATCTGGGCGACGTCGCCCTCGAGGAAGTTCATCAGCGCCGTCTGGGCCTCGTCGTCCAAGTTGTGGCCCGTCAGCAGGAGGTCGGCCCCGTACTCGTCGGCGTAGCGCTCCAAGATGTCCCGCCGGAAGACGCCGCAGTAGGCGCAGGCGGCCATGTTTTCGGGGTCGTCCTCGACGACATCGTCCATCCGAATGCCGAACTCGTCCTCGTAGCTGACGAGTTCGTGGCGAATGTCGAGCTCCTCGGAGAGTTCGACGCAGGCGTCGACCGACTTGTCGCGGTAGCCCTCGATCCCCTCGTGGATCGTCAGTCCGACGAGCTCGATGCGCGGGTCCTCGGCGAAGGTGTCGTGGAGGATCTGCGTGAGGACGACGCTGTCTTTCCCCCCGGAGAGGCCGATGACCCAGGTCTCGGGGTCGTCGGGCGAGGCGTCCTGCGGCACGAGGTCGTCCCGTCGAACCCGTCGACGAACCCGCTTCTCGACCGACTCGCGGAAGTGGTCCTCGCAGAGGTGTGCCCCCGAATAGGCGGCGTGCATGACCGCCTCGTCGTCACACCGGTTACAGTCCATCGCGGTCAGGTAGCCGACGAACGCGTATGTCCGTTTCGTCTCCCAGCCATCCCGTTCGACCGCTTCATCGGGGCACTCGAGGAGACGCTACCTGGCTGAACGTGTCAGTCGATACGCCTTTTGACGTCCCTTGAGAGGGTGTCCGCATGGGAACGTACGATCGGTCGCCGCCGACGGGGTATCGGCTCATCGACGAGTTCGACGGCGGGTTCGGCTGGATCGCGCACCCCGACGAGGCGGGACTGCGCGCGAGCCACGCCCTCGTCGGGACGGAAGGCTCGCGGGCGCCCCGGTCCGACCCCGATTCCGACTCCGACGGCGGCGACGTCTGGCTGTTCGACCCGCTCGAGGCGCCCGGAATCGACGACGAAATCGAATCGCTCGGCGACGTCGCGGGCGTCGTCGTCTGCTCCGACTACCACGCCCGCGACGCCGGCGCGTTCGCGCGTCGGTTCGACGTTCCAGTTTACGTCCCGGCGTGGCTCGATCGGGTGCCCGACCGCGTCGATGCGCCGCTCGAGGTCGTCGACGGCGAACTCGGCACGTCGGGGTTTACGCTCCGCGAGGCGGCGCCGCTGCCGGGCTGGCGGGAGGCGATCGCGTACCGCCGCGCGGACGCGACGCTATACGTTCCGGATCTGCTCGGCACTGCGCCGCCGTATCTCACCGGCGACGAACGGCTGGCCGTCTACCTCCTCTGTCGGCTTCGCCCGCCGACGGCGGCGTTCGAGGGAATCGCACCCGAGCGAATTCTGCTCGGCCACGGCCCCGGCGTCTTCGACGATGCGGCGGCGGCACTCGCTGACGCGCTCGAGACCGCGCGCCGGGGATTCCCTCGTGCGCTCGTTACGAACGGGCCGACGCAACTACGGGCGCTTCTCGACGCGCTGTAAATCGGGTTTGAAGACGGATCGACCGTCTCAAGCCGGTACTGCCGCTTCCTCGTCCGCTGTTTCCGCTTCGACGGCCTCGGCCCCCTCCTCGAGCGCGGCCAGCAGCGTGTCGATGTGCCGGTCCCGGCTCGCCGAGGAGAACAGTTCGTGGCCCCCGTTGTAGAGGACGACGTGCTCTGCGGGGACGCGCTCGCCGATCGGCCGGAGATCGATGACCGGATCGCGCAGCGAGCAGAAGACGACCGCGTCGTGATCGATCGCGAGCAGTTCTTCTTGGGCGTGGCGCGTCTCGCGGACGAACGCCGGCGACACCCAGCGGGGCAGCGTCGCGAGCTGGTGGTCGGTCGCCTTCTCGCCCAGCGCCGACCGGTCCATCTCGCCGGCGGGGAGGAAGGGAAACGTCGTCGGCACCCGCGAGACTGCCTCGAGGACCGGCTCGGGGTAGGCGTCGCCGTACCCCCACCACGGGCTCAGGTAGACGTGGTTGTCCGCGCCGTCTAAGGCCTGCGCGACGAGCGCGCCGGCGCTGTGGGCCAGCAGCTGGTAGCCGTCGAGGTCGCGGACGTACTCGGCGACCGGCTCGAGCCAGTCGGCTTTGAAGTCGTCGATGTTCGTGGGCAGTTCGAACGCGTGGACCCGGTAGCCGCCGTCGGTCAGCTTCCCGATGAGCCAGCTGACGTTCTCGTGGGTCCAGCGGTTGCCCCAGCCCATGACGAAGACGAGTTCCTCGTCGCCGTCCTCGTTGAAAACGCGGTGTCGCATATGATTCCCTTCGATCGGTGTCGATAAAAAGGTGCGCTCTCGACCGATCCGCGACCGTCTTCGCGCCCGCACCCACTGCAGTTGTGACTGAGAAACGGTTTTGCGCCTCGAGTCCCCAGTTCCGGTAATGACTGGCTTTGACCGCAGCGACGCGGTCGATCGACTCGAGGACCTCGTCGACACCGTCGAGAACGACCGGATGCCCGTGCCGGTGCGGGAGGTCTGGGCGTTCGGCGACGTCGCGCTGGGGCTCGACCCCGTCGAGCGACTCGACGTCTACCTGACGAAAGACATTCTGATGCGCGACGACAGCGTCGGCGACGCGGACGCCGCGAGCGACGCGAGCGGCGAGTACGACGACCCCGAAACGCGGTTCCGCGAGTCCCACGGCGTCGAGGGCGTCGGCAAGTCCGTCCGGGCCGACTGGGCCGCTGAACACCCCGAGTACCTCCGGGCGAACGCCGCCGGCCACGCCGCCCCCGAGAAGTGTCTCGCCGCCCACCTGATCGGCGACGACGACGAGCCGATCCACCTCGAGGTCTGCAACTCCCCCTTCGAGGACAACGTCACCCAGCGCCTGCGCGGCGCGAAGTTGCGCGACGACTACACCCAGTTGCTCGATCCCCGCGGCGTCTGTCTCTGGGCCGACGGCGTGCGCAGCGACGAGGCGTTCCGTAAGCTCCGCGAGAGCGAACTCGCCCTCCCGACGCTGTCGGACGCCCTCGAGATGCTCGGCATGGACGGCGACGAGGCGACCGAGGCGGCCAAAGAACTCCACGCTTGGCGCGAGGATCAGGAGGGCGTAACGGTTCGGGGCGACGTCGTCTGACCGGCTACCGGTCTTCTCGTCCCCGTCCGGTCGACACGTCCTCCAGATTCGCGACGGTCGCCCGAACGCGCTCGAGCAGCGCCGCGGTCGTATCGCGATCGAGGTAGACGGCCCCGCTGCGGCGCTCGTACTCCACCATGCCGGCCTCGGCGAGCGCGGGAAGGTGCCGGTGGTGAAGGTCCGTCTCGAGCGTTTGCCTGTCGCAGTCCTCCCCCGTCTCGGTCGCTACCGTCGCCTCGTCGGCGAGGTAGTCCACGAGTTCCTCGATCGTGACGATGTCGGCGTTCGTTCGCAACGCATACCGACAGAGCGCCCGACGGTACGGGTCGCCAAGCGCGGCGAACCCGCGGTCGATCGGAACATCTTCGTCGTCCCCCGTGTACCTCCCAGTCATCGATCATTACTGAACATGTCTGTCGGTTAGTTACCGCGCGTAAGTATTCACGCTATTTATTAGCGTCCGAAGTTCCTGCTGTGCAGGCCGAAACCCCGAAGGGAGGGCGGGGCCTGTACAACGTACCCACGACGATGATCTTCGCTACTCTCCTGATCGACTATCCCATTCTCCGCGAGACGCTCGAGCGAGTCCCCGACGCGACGGTGACGTGGGAGCAATCGGACCTCACCGGCGACGGCGCCCACCGGACGCTCGTCTGGGTCGACGGCGACGACGACGCGCTCGAGGCGTTCGACGACGCGCTCGAGGCGGATCCGACCGTGGCCGAACTCCTGCGCGTCGTCGAGTTCGACGACCGTCGGCTCTACCACCTCGAACTCACCTGCGAAGGCCATCAAGCGAGCGTCTATCCCATTGTCATCGAGGGGGGCGGCGTTCTGCGAGACGTCACCGCGACGGGCGAGGGGTGGTTCTTTCGCGTCGCGTTTCCGAGCACCGAGACGTTCGGCCGGTTCCACGAGTTCTTCGCCGAGCGGGACCTCGACGTCGAGGTGCGGCAACTGCGTGACGAGTCCGACGCGGCCGGCGATTCGACCACCGCATCGAAGTTCGAGTTCGGCCTGACCGACCGCCAGCGGGAGGCGCTCGTCGCCGCCGTCGACGCCGGCTACCTCGACATCCCCCGCTCCTGTTCGCTGGCCGAACTCGCGGATCGGTTCGACATCTCCTCGAACGCGGCGTCGGAACGGTTTCGCCGCGGCGTCCGAACCCTCATCGAGAACACGGTCTACCCGGACGACCGATCGCGCGACTAAGCCGCGATCCCTCGACGAGCCGCGATCGGAAACGCGGCCGCCAGCGGCCGGTGCTGCCCTCGACGCGCAGGGGTGGGATCACCGACCGTCTCGAGGTCACTCGAATCAGGCGATATCGCGCCGTCGGAACCACCACTGACTCGCGGCCAGCAGGACGAGCGTCATCGCGACGAGCACGCCCGCGTCGACGGGGTCGTAGCTGCTCTCGAGCAGGATCGCGTTCGGATCGAAGTACCGCATCGGCGCGATCGCGCCGACGGCCTCGTAGTCGGTCCCCTCGAGCAGTGACTCGAGCATGAACAGGCCGAAGGTGACTCCGAGCGCGAGCCGCTGGGCGACGCTCGCCCGGTCGACGACGACGGACGCGACGAGGCCGATGCCGGCGCAGGCGAACAAATAGGGAACGGCGAACGCGTGGAGCGCGAGCAGGTCGGCGGCCGAGACGGATTCGTCGACCAGCGCGGCCGCGACGTAGACGACGACCGGCACGACGGCGTTGACGACGACGATCGGGACGGCCAGCGAGGCGAACTTCTCCGCGACGGTTCGGGACCGCGAGATCGGCATCGACAGGAGGACGTCCATCCGCCCGCGTTCGACGTCGCCGGCGATCGTCCCGGCGGCGAGGTAGGCCAGGTAGAGCCCGAGCATGATCGTCCAGCCGAAGACGTAGAGTTCGAAAGCGAGGAAGCCCTCGAGGACGGCCATCGTGCGGATGTCGAACACCTGGATGACTCCCTCGGGATACGCCTGGAGGAACTGTTCGTCGACGTCCTCGAACGAGCCGCTGAACGAGGGGTAGATCCAGACGACGATCGCGGCCAGCGCCGACATCGCGATCGACAGGTAGACGCTCCCCTTGAGACGGTGGCGGCCGTCGTACCGGGCGAGTTCAAGCATCGTCGGTCACCCCGCTCGCGGCGCCCGCGTTTTCCCTCTCCCCCGCCGGCGGCTCGGGCCCGGACGCGGATCTCGCTTCGGCGACGACGTCCTCGCCGTCGCCGTAAAACCGCATGAAAACGTCCTCGAGCGGCGCTTCCTCGATCGAGAGATCGAGCAGTCGGTGCTCGCGAAGCCGCTCGAGCAGCGCGTTGACGTCGCCGGTGAACGTGAACGTACACTCCGTGACTGCGCCGGGCTCGCCGCTGTCCGCCGCATCCGTCTCGCGCGATTCGTCGCCGGCCGACCGATCCCGGCCCGTCTCGAGGTCGTGCACGCCGTCGAGATCGAGCGCCGCCGCCGGGATCGGATCGGCGGCCCGGAGGTGGACGACCTTGCCGCTTCGGTCGAGCAGGGCGTCGACGGGTTCGACCGCGACGAGGCGACCGTCTCGGATGATGCCGACGCGGTCGCAGAGCCGGCGCACCTCGCTCAGCACGTGCGAGGAGAAAAACACCGTCACGCCGCGGTCCCGTTCGGCCCGCAGGAACTCGGCGAACCGCTGTTGCATCAGCGGGTCGAGGCCGCCCGTCGGCTCGTCCAGGACGACGAGGTCGGGATCGTGCATGAACGTCGTCACCAGCCCGAGTTTGCGGACGTTCCCGTGGGAGTACTCCCGCACCTCGCGGTCCAGCGGCGGATCGAACAGCTCGAGCAGGGCCGCGCTGCGCTCGTCGCCCTTGATCGAGGCGTGGAGGTCGAGAATCTCCCGCCCGGTCGCCGACTCGTCGAACGCCGGGTTGTCGGGCAGGTAGCCAAGGTTCCGTTTCGCCGCGAGCAGTTCCGACTCGTCGGTGACGTCGCGGCCGAGCAGCCGCGCGGTGCCGGCCGTCGGCGAGATGAAGCCGAGCAGCGTCCGGATCGTCGTGGTCTTGCCCGCGCCGTTGGGCCCGAGGTAGCCGAAGATTTCGCCCGCCTCGACCTCGAACGTCACGTCGTCGTTGGCCACCACCTCGCCGTAGTCCTTCGTGAGCCCCTCGAGTTCGATCGCGGCCATACCGTCCGCAATGAGGGCCACTACCATGTAGGTGTGGCCTCGCTGACACCGGTTGCGACGCTCGACGGCGCGACTACGACTCCAACCCGGCGCCGTCGACGCGGCCGACGGTGACGAAGAACGGCACCGTCTCCTCGCGCTCGTAGTCGCCGGTTTCCATCTGGTCGACGACGTCCCGGCCCATCTCCCGCCACGCGCTCCGGAGGTCGTCGTACTCCGCTTCCGTCAGCGCGCCCTCGAGCATCGTCTCGCGGTCGTCGGCCAGCCCCGCGCCCGTCGCCTTCCGGCGGGCCTCGAGCAACGCACCCTCGTCGTAGGGCGGTTCGACGGTCCGGACGTGATCGTACCGCCGCGTTTCGAGCACCTCGAGGCCGGCGTCCGCGAAGGCCTCACGGGCGTCGGCCCCGAGCGCGACGTCGGTGTCGACGCCGTCGAGGTAGGCCCGCCGCGCCCGCCGCTCGAGGGCGTCCTCGCGGTCGACGCTCGAGTCGACCTCGACGGCGGCGTTGTTCGGCTCGACGGCGGCGACCAGGTCCGAGGAGACGCGGGCGAATTCGGCCACTGCAGCCGTCGGGTCGGGCAGGTTGATCAACAGCGCCTGACAGACGACGAGATCGAATGCGTTGTCCGAAAACGGCAGTCGAAGGGCGTCACCGGCGACGACCGGCACGCGCTCGCCGGCGATCTCGAGGAGCGCTGGATCGGCGTCGCAGCCGACGACCTCGCACGCCGCGGGCGACTCGTCGGCGAGGACTCGACTCAACTTGCCGGTACCGCAGCCGACGTCTAAGATCCGCCCGCGGGACTCGAGGCTCAGGGGATCGAGGGCCTCCCGGGAGTCGTCCCACATCCCCCGGCGGGTTCGGCGAAGGTAGTCTTCGGAGAACTCGCGCACGGGGCCGAATAGTGGCGTCTGGAGTAAAAACGGGTCGATTCGACGCGAGGTTGACGATCGAGCGACGACTGTCGTCGCTGTGCCGTCGTCCGTTACTCTTCGCGCAGTTCCTTGACCTTCTGAATGTTCCACTCGAAGCCGCGACCGTCTTCGGTCGGCGTCTCGAGCGCGAACGGTAGATCGCGCAAGTCCGGGTGGTTGACGAGGGCCTTCATGCCGTCCTCGCCGATGTAGCCCTCGCCGATGTGGGCGTGTTCGTCCTTGTGCGTGCCGACGTCGTGTTTCGAGTCGTTGAGGTGGATGTACTCGAGGTACTCGAGGCCGACCTCGTCGTCGAACCGCTGGACGGTCTCGTCGACCGCCTCGGGGGTGGTGAGGTCGTTGCCCGCGACGAGCGTGTGGGCGGTGTCGATGCAGATGCCGATGTCCGTCTCGGTGCGGTCGATGATGCCCGCGAGGTGCTCGAACTCGCCGCCGAGCTTCGTGCCGCTGCCCGCGTCGGACTCGATGAGGATCTGTACGTCCTCGGGGACCTCGAGTTCGTCGATGAGACTCGCCGCGTTGTCGAGGCCGCCCTCGACGCCGGCGCCGGTGTGGGCGCCGAGGTGGACGTTGACATAGGGAATCCTGAGCTTGTCGGCGGCGTCGAGCTCCGCCTGCATGCTCTCCTTGGACTTCCGGCGGAGGTCGTCCTTCGGGGTACAGAGGTTGACCAGGTACGCCGAGTGGATCACCCACGGCCCCTCGAGTTTCTCGTCGCTCTCCTCGCGGAAGCCCGCGGCGGCCTCGTCGCTGATCTCGGGCTGGGCCCAGACCTGCGGCGAGGTGGTGAAGATCTGCCCGCAGTTGCCGCCGAAGGCCCGCTGGCGGTGGACGGCGTTGCGGATGTCGTCGTACGGCGGGGTTTCGTCGTCGGAGGAGACGCGCGACCCGGAGATCGAAACGTGTGCGCCGACCTTCATGGTCATGGATTTCCGTCAGTACCGGTTCGTGATAGGTACTTCGGTACTCCGTACGTCGGGCCGTACCGCCGACTGCGCGCTACCGCCCGCTCGCCTCGAGCACCTCGCGCTCGCGAACCCACGCGTCCGATCCGTACTTCCGCTCGGCGAGGTCGCGGGCGGCCTCGAGTTCGCTGTCGCGCCAGTCGTCCTCGTCGGCGTCGCACCAGTCCCGGAGCGCGTCGCCGACCGTCGCGACCGCCTCCTCGCGGTCGATCTCTCCCGCCTGCTCGCGGATGCTCGTCACGCGCTCGGCGAACGTCGCCGGCTCGAGGTCGGCGTCGAAGGCTCCGACGTGGCGCTCGGGCTCGAGGTCGAAGCTGATCGAGCCGTGCTGGATGACGACGTCGCGCTGGCGGTACTGGGCGTTGCCGCTGATCTTCTTCGGTTCCGCATCCCCGCTCGAGTCGTCGGTCTCGTCCGCGTCCGCGGGTGCGGACGCGGGCGCGACGATGTCGTGGGCCGGATGGATATCCCGGAGGTAACACGAGGGCTGGTAGATCGCCTCCTGTTCGGTCGCCGCGAAGTCGGCGTCGACGCCCAATCGGTCGAACGCCTCGAGGACGGGTTCGCAAAACAGCGCGTAACAGTCCATCAGGTCGCCCGGTACCTCGTCGGCCGGCGCGACGATGGTGTAAGAGATGTCCGCATAGCGGTCGTGGTAGATCCCGCCCCCGCCGGTCTGCCTGCGGGTGACGTCGATCCCCTCGCGCTCGCAGTAGTCCCAGTCGACCGTCTCAGCGTCCTGCCGGTAGCCAAGCGAGAGCGTGCTCGGTTCCCAGGAGTAGGTCCGGACCGTCCGGACGCCGTCCTCTATGGCCGTTTCGGCGGCGACCTCCTCGAGGGCCATCTGGGTGGCGCCGTCGCGGGGCTCGTCGCGGATCAGCCGCCACGCTCGATCCGAGAGGTCCGTGTCGTCGGTGTCCGAACGGGCTGTGGCGTCGCTCATACCCGTGCAGTTGCGCTCGAGGCGGTTAGCACTAGGGATCGGACGTCCGCGACCCGCGGTTCTGAACGCGAACCGAGTTCGCCGACCGCAACCGCCGGCTTGGCAGTTCGATCAGAACGTCGACCGCGCATAAACCCGCATACCGGCCTTGCCACCCTCCCGCCGCCGTCCGCCTCCCGAAGGCTTTTGCACCGCTCGGTTCCACTGGGGCCATGTCACAGCCGTTCGAGCCCGGCGTCCAGAGCGTCGTCTTCGGTGACGATCCCGTCGAAATCGCCCTCGAGCGCCTCGCCGCGTCGCCGACCGAGCTCGCGACGCTCGAGCTCTGGGCCGACCACTTCCCCCCGACCGACGACGCCGACGACCTGGCTGCGCTCCAGCGCCACCTCGAGGACGCTGGCCTCGACGTTCGGGGCTACGGCGTCGTCGACCTCGCCGACACCGGCGAAGCCCGCGAGTACGTCGCGTTCGCGGCCCGGCTGGGCGCCGACTACGTGACGGTCAACTACCCGCCGGACCGCGACGACATCACCGAGGAACTGATCGAACTCGGCGCCGAGTTCGAGGTCGACGTCGCGATCCACAACTACTCGTCGATCCACCACGACGACCTCTCGCGGGTGTTCTCCTCGATCGACGACGTCCGCGCGGTGCTCGAGACCTACGACGACTCGCGGCTGGGCGTCTGCGTCGACACCGGCCACTTCCTCGCGGCGGCGGTCGATCCCGCCGCCGTGATCCCGGCGGTCGGCGACCGGATCGTCGCCGTCCACCTCAAGGACACCTCCGACGCGGAACTCGAGGCGCTCCCGGGCGCCGGCGTCCTCGAACTCGAGCGGATCGTCGGCCTACTCGCCGACCACGCCGACTACGCCGGTCCGCTCCCGCTGCTCATCGAGTACGAACTGCCCGCAGAACGAGCGGTCGAAGCGCTCGCGGACGCCGAACGGAACGTGCGCGAGGCGATCAACGCGCTCGAGTAGCACCGCGAGAACGCCGAGTAGCACCGCGACCGCGGCGTGCGGTCAGTACGGCGCGCCACAGCGCGGACAGATCGGCGGCGCGCCGTCGGGCAGGGCGAGTCCGCAGTGGGGACACTCGCCGTCGTCGTCCGGCGACGACACGGTTGCGGCGATCTCGTCGGTCTCGCTGCGAATCGCGTCGATATCGCCGATCTGGGCGGTCTCGCCCGATCCATCACTCGCCGAACCGGCGTCGGGAACGGCGAGCGCGCGGGCCGCGTACCGAGCGCGGTCGGCGAGAAACGCCGTCTCGGCGTCCTCGAGCACCTCGAACTCCGCCTGGAGCACCGACGCCTCGACGTCACTTTCGCTCTCCGAATCGGCGCCGACTCCGTCCGCGCTGGCCACCAGTCCGAGCGCCTCCGCGGCGCGGCCGCGGACGTAGTCGTCTTCGGTTTCGTCCTCGAGTCGCGCCGCGAGTTCGTCGCTCGCCTCGCCCAGCGCGTCGGGTCGCTCGCAGCCGATCGCGACGAGCGCCGTCGCGAGGTGGTACCGGACGAGGTCGCGCTCGTCGTCGAGGTACTCGGCGAGGGTGTCGACGTGGTGGGCAAGCCGCGTCGGCTCGCCGAGGGCCACGCACGCGAGGGCTTTCGCCAGCTTCGGCCGGACGTCAGGCTCGTCGAACGAGAGACCGATCCGCAGATCAGCGAGGATTTCGGGCGAGGCGACCTCGTCGGGGTGTTCGAGTGCGACGTACCCGAGCGCCTCGGCACAGCGCGCGCGGACGTAGTAGAACTCCGCGTCGTCGGCGAGGCGCTCGCCGAGCGCGGGAACCGCCGCGACGACGGCGTCGGGCTCGTTCTCGGCGACGGCGACGAACAGTTTTGCGGTCGTCAGCCGAACCGCCCGGGCGTCGTCCGCGAGAAACCGCTCGAGCGTCGGGACGAGCGGCCGAACCGTCGCTCCCCCCTCGACGAGGGTGCGGAGGTCCCGAAGCGCCGTCTTCCGCGCTTCGGGGTCGGCGTCGACGAGTCGCTCGAGGCACGTCCGCGCGGCCTCGTGCTCGCGCCGCTCGATGAGGGCCGTCAGCCGATCCGCCGCGGGGACTGCTGTCGAATCGTCCATCGATACCGATCGTGTCTGCGACTTCTGTCGACTAACTAATAAATACTCCGCTCGAGGGCGACGCCCCTACCGTCGCACCCGAACCGGCCGTTCGGCCCGGACGAACGGCTCCGAATCCGCGGACTCCGCGAAGGCGAGAGCGCCAGACGGGCCGGTGCGGACGTCCCACGCCGGGAGTTCGGGGATGCCGTACGCGGCCGGCTCGCGGTAGCGGTGCGCGATCGTCCAGCACCGGGCGCGCATCGACGACTTGCTCGTGGTGGCCTCCGCGGCCGTTTCGGCTGCCGATTCGTCCCCGGCCCCGCGCTCGCTGTCGGCGTCCCGCTCACGCTCGCTCTCACTCATCGTCAAACGCCCCCGTGACGATGTCCGCGACCCGCTGGCGGTCGAACAGCTGTTCGTCGCCGAACTCGTCGGGATAGAGCCCCTGGGCGGCCCGCTCGAGCTGGAACAGGTGGATGATCGGCCCCTGGTACGTGAGCCCGCCGTAGACGATCCGATCGTTCTGAACCGCTTGCAACTCGCTGGCGACCTCGTGATCGCGAAGGTGCGAGGCGATCTCCGACTCGAAGTACTCCTCGGTGATCTCCCCTTGCAGCCTGATCGCGAGGACGTCCGGATCGATCTCGAGCAGGGTCTCGTAGTCGATTTCGCCGCCGCCGGCCTGCGCGTCGGTGACGCCGTGATCGGCGAGCGCGTCGCCGACCGCGAGGTCGCGCCAGTGTTTGGACTGGATGCCGTCGCCGATGCGGTACGGGTAGAACGACTCGGGCGGGACCTCGGCCGGGTACAGGACCGCGACGTCGGGCGTCTCCGCGGGCAATCGCGACCGGACGTCCGACACGACCTCGTCGTGCAGTTCCGCGAAGGCCTCGTAGCGGGCCCGCTCCTGGAACACCTCGGCGACCTTCTCGAAAGCCTCGTACAGGCCGTAGTACCGGTAGTCGTGCCAGTCGTAGACGCGCGTGAAACTCGTGTTGCCGACGAACGGGCCGACCTGCGCGGCGATCTCGTCGACGTCGCGTCGGTCCCACTCGAGGCGGTTGATCATGAAGTTCGGATCGATGAGGTGAACGTCCGCGCCGAGTTCGTAGAACCGTTCTTTCCCGGTGCCGTCCTGCCAGAGTTCGGCGAGTTCGCCCTCGTCGACCGAAACGTCCGGGAGCTCCTCGTAGAGGTGCGTTCCAAACCGTGCCCGGACGCCGATCGCGGCGAGCCCGTCGGCCTGGCCGAGCGCGACGCCCATGTCGGCGTAGTCGCCGGTGTAGGGGACCCACGTCTCCGGGACCTCGTCGAACTCCACGGTCCCGACCGGCTCCATCGTCACCGAGTACGAGCCGTCCGATTCTCCGGCCGACTCGTTCGTCAAGGCGGCCTCGTTCGAGTCGCCGGGCGCGTCCGACCCGTTCCCGCCGGTACAGCCAGCGAGGAGGCTCCCGCCCACGGCCGCGCCGCCGTACTTGATCGCCTCCCGTCGCGTCGGTGCGTCGGTCTGTCTCGCGTCGCGCATGCTCTTTAGGCTCGCCTAAATAACTAAATCGCTTTCGAATGTTAGGCGAACCTAAATCGATACCGACGGCGCGTCTCGAGCGGCTCCGCACCGATCGCAGTGAACCGGTTCGGATCGATTTCGTATATCGGAATTCAGTTTATGCCGTGGCGATCGCCGGATACCGGCCGTCCCAATCGCTCGAAAGCCGTCTCGAACCGACGATCGATCCCGATTGCCTCGAGCGCGCGTCACGACGTTTTTACGTACTCGCCGGCTACCCGACGCTATGGTGCGGAACGTCGCCGGGTTACTCCCGGAACTCGAGGAGGAAGACTTCTATCTCCTGTCGGGGGTCGAGCAGGGGATGCGCTTCTCCGAGTGGGTCCAGCGGGAGAAGCTCCCGGAGTTCGCGAACCTGACCGAAGAGGAGGTCGACTACCGCCTCGAGCGCTGTCTCAAGCGCGGGTTGATCGAGAAAAAGACCATCCAGTACGAGGGATACACCCTCCAGTTCGAAGGGTACGATACGCTCGCGCTGCGGGCGCTCGTCCAGCGCGACACCATCTCCGAGTTCGGCTCCCCCCTCGGCGTCGGCAAGGAGAGCGACGTCTACGAGGTCCGGTCGTACAAGCCGCTCGCGCTGAAGTACCACCGCGAGGGGTACACCAACTTCCGGGAGGTCCACAAGGAACGCGACTACGCGTCCGATCGGGAGCACGTCTCCTGGATGTACACCGCCCGGAAGGCAGCCGAGCGCGAGTCCGACATCCTCGAGGAGCTGTACCCGGACGTCTCGGTGCCGCGGCCGATCGACCAGAACCGCCACGCCATCGTCATGGAGAAGATGGACGGCGTCGAGCTCTCGCGGACGAAACTCGACGACGACCAGGTGCTCGGCGTCCTCGATCTCCTGCTGTCCGAGATCGCGCGCGCACACGAGCACGGCTACGTCCACGCGGACATGAGCGAGTACAACGTCTTCGTCAGCGAGGCGGGCGTGACGATCTTCGACTGGCCCCAGGCCGTCCCGACCGATCACGAAAACGCCGCGGACTTCCTCCGGCGGGACCTCTCGAACGCGATCGGCTACTTCCGGCGCAAGTACCCCCAGCACGTCCCGGACGACCTCGAGGCCGAGGAGATCGCCCGCGCGATCGAAGACGAGGCGTTCGACTCGGTGACGTTTATCGACTAGCGGCCCTCTCGTTTCCGAAGCCGCGGCCAGGTCGCTCGTTCTGCGATCGGCGAATCGAACGTGCAGCGGAATCGCCGACGGTTTTCAGCGATATCGCCGTTCCTGTGGGCGTCCGCTCCAGTTCAATGCGGATCGCCAATTTCCGGTGATAAATCTAATATCGATATACGAAATTGGGGGCGATCGAGTAGCGATCCGAGTCGCCGGATCGACGAGCGACGTTCGCATTCGGCCGATCGCTCGAGAAAAAGCAACGCAAACGGCCTCAAACCGCGTCGCGAAGCGCGCAGACCGATCGTCCGCCCCGACGTACAAAGTATCGCCGGCGACCGTTCGGGGACCATTTTCCACATCTACACACCTATTCACATTGTTTATCTGACCACTCCGGTCGTGCAGTCGGTCGACGCGATGGGATGGGGATACGGAACCACACCCCGTTTCGGCGGTTCGAAGCGCTTATACGGGAACGATGGGTACGTTCGGGCAACTCGCTGGGTCGCGGGCGCCAGCGGGCACCTGTCACGCGGCGTCGCGGTCGACGCGGCGCGGCCACAGGTCGGGATGTGATCTCGAGGATCGAGATTGAACCAGGAAACGCCCGCAGGTGATACGCATGGCACGGAGCTTCTACTCCCACATCAAGGACGCATGGAAGGACCCCGACGACGGCAAGCTCGGGGAGCTGCAGTGGCAGCGAAAGCAGGAGTGGCGCAAGCAGGGCGCCATCGAGCGCATCGAGCGCCCGACCCGCCTCGACAAGGCGCGCGAACTCGGCTACAAGGCCAAGCAGGGCATCGTCGTGGCCCGCGTGTCGGTCCGTAAAGGGACCGCCCGCAAGCGACGCTTCAAGGCCGGTCGCCGATCCAAGCGCCAGGGTGTCAACCGCATCGGGCGGCGCAAGAACATCCAGCGCATCGGCGAGGAGCGCGTCTCCCGGAAGTACCCCAACCTGCGGGTGCTCAACAGCTACTGGGTCGGCGAAGACGGCAGCCAGAAGTGGTTCGAAGTGATCCTCGTGGATCCGAACCACCCGGCGATCGAGAACGACGACGACCTCAACTGGATCTGCGACGACGCCCACCAGAACCGCGCGTTCCGCGGACTGACGAACGCCGGCAAGGACAACCGCGGTCTCAACAACCGCGGCAAGGGCGCCGAGAAGGTCCGTCCGTCCAACACCGGCGGACGAGGCCGCGCGAAGTAACCCGCTTCGCATCGCCGAGCAGTCGGTTTTCGACGCCGCAGTTCACTCTCCGATTTTTCGAGTCGCCGTCACGTTCCCGATCAGTGCCAACTGTGGAAGGAACTTAAGTCCCGACCGGCGTACTGTCGGGCATGCCAAACCGCGTGCTCGTTCCGATCGACGACTCGAAGCAATCGACCGAGGCCCTCGAGTTCGCCTCCACCGAGTACCCGGACGCCGAGATCATCGCCTTGCACGTCCTCGATCCGGGCGATTTCTACGCCGCGACGGGCGTCGAGGGCGGGACGGTGGCCAACTACGACCAACTGCAGGAACACCACGAGGAGCGAGCCGAGACCCTGCTCGAGGAGGCCCGCGAGGAGGCGGCCGAGCATGGCGTCGAGATCGAGACGGACCACGTCGTCGGCGGCGTCTCGCGGTCGATCGTCGATTATGCGGACGAACACGACGTCGACCACATCGTGATCGGCAGCCACGGCCGAACGGGAGCGAGCAGAATTCTCCTCGGTAGCGTCGCAGAGACGGTCGCCCGGCGGTCGCCGGTACCGGTGACGATCGTTCGCTAATCCGATCGGCTGTCTCGAGATCGGACGGCGTTACTCGCGATCCTCGACCGTCGTCAGCGCGCCGACCGGCGCGTCCGTGCGCTCTCGAGCGCGTTCGATGCCGTCGTCGCCGGCCGCGATGAGCGCGAAGACGCCGGCGACGTCGGCCCGTGCGGTCGTCACGATATCGAGCAGGAGCTCCTGGGTCTCGCCCGAGCGGATGAGGTCGTCGACGACGAGCACGGATTCGCCGGAATCGATGGCCGACTCCGGCAGATAGTACGTCAGTTCGATCCCCGACTGGAGCCGCTGGCGGGCCTCGATGAACTCCTCGACGGCGGTTTCCTTGCTCTTTTTCGCATAGGCGCAGCGGACGCCGTAGTAGCTCGCCAGCGACGCCGCGAGCGTGATCCCGTCGGTCGCGGCGGTGAGCACGACGTCCGGCCGGTCGAAGTCGAACCCCTCGGCGACGACGGGCGCGACGAGGTCGAGGAACGGCTGATCGAAGACCGCGGCGGAGTTGTCGACGTACCCCTCCTCGTCGACGCGAATACGCGCGTTGAGCTCGGAAGCGAGCGCTTCCCGGCCGAGATCCTCGACGATCTCGCGGGCCCGGTCGGTGCCGGGGAGAACGTGCCCGTTGACGTACCGGTTAAGATCGCCGGCCGGGAGCCCCGTCGTCTCCGCGAGTTCGTCGTAGGTCCGCGTCTCCTTCAGCATTCGCAACACGTCGACGGCCCGCAACTGGAGGGCTGCCTTCTCTGCTCTGTTCATAGTTTATGTGCACGATCCTGCAACTATGGGGGTTTCGATCGGTACCCGCGTGTGAGATGGTCACATCCGTGTCCTCGCCGAACGTGTTAGCCGCGATCGGAGTCGACGGGTTCGCTCGCTGTGGCGGGGACGTCCGACCCGTCCTCGAGCGGGCCTCGTCCGCGTTGCTGGACGAGTCGGCGCATCACCCGCGCCTGCGCCTTCTGGAGCAGCGTCGCGGCCGTACTCGAGGCGCAGTCCAGCCGCTCGGCGACGGCTTCGACGCCCGCCTCGCGGGGCACCTCGTAGTAGCCGACGTCGACGGCGGCCGCGACGGCCTCGAGTTGCCGTTCGGTGAGATCGCCGGTCAACGGCGCGTGATGGCGATCGTACTCCCCGATCGCCCGGACGGTGACGTCGATCTCGTCGGGAAGCCCCTCGAGCATCGCCTGGAGGTCCTCGCCGGCGCCGACGACGGTCATGTAGAACGCGGCCTCGGAATCGTAGATCACGGGCGGGACGATTACGAGATCGAGCGCGGCGAACGATTGCCGCCAGCGAACGTCCTCCTCGCGGGTCTCCTGACAGACGTAGACGTAGAACGAGTCCTCGTCGATCGGCGTCAGGTCGTACCAGCGGACCGACTCGACGGCCTCGATGGCCTCGACGTACGCTTCCCGGTCGGCCTCGGCGTAGAACAGTTCGTACTCGCGGTCGCCCTCCGGGCCGAGGATGTTCCACGTGCGCAGTTCCTCGTAGCGGACGGCGTCTTCCTCGCGGATGAACCGCTGCATGGGGTGGAGCATCCGATCGGGCTGGCGGAGTCGAACGTCGAGGTACTTCATCGGCAGTGAATCGATGACGGACCGGCTCGCACATAAATTCCCTAGTGTGTCCGTGAGAAGCGACAGATCGATCGCCGGCCGACGTGCGCACATGACGCTCGATAGAACACGGCTCCCGTCAGTCGATCCGATACAGTTGCGGACGCTCGAGTTGCCGACGATGGGGACGGTGGTGCACCGATGACCGACGCGCTGACGAGTGCAGTGTTCGTCGCCGGAGTCGGCCTCGCACTCGCGAACCTCACGGGAATCGTCGCCAGCGCGTTAGGCATGGTCTCGTACTGGCCGCCCGGCGAGCGCAACTGGAGCTACTACGTTCACTGGGGCATCTCGCACTCGCTCAACGTCGTCATGCTCGCGCTCACGTATCTCACCTGGAACAGCCTCGGCCTGCCGCGGGGGCCAACGCTTGCCGTCGGCGCCGCGCTGTTCGTCGCCGGCTACGCCGTCGCCATCGCGGCCGGACTGGACCTCGGCGTCGAGGAGACGAAGGGACTGGCCGGCGACCTACGAACCGGCGGCTGGTACCGCTACTCGAGGAATCCCCAGTACGTCGGCTACGTCGTCGCGACGGTCGGGTTCGCGCTGCTGGCGAACTCCGCGCCCGTGGCCGTCGTCTGCGCGATCTACCTGTTCTGGTGGCTCTCGCTGCCGTTCGCCGAGGAGCCGTGGCTGTGCGAGCGGTACGGCGAGGAGTACGAGCGGTACGCCGAGCGCGTGCCGCGGTTCGTCGGCAGCCGAACGGTTCGCGAACTCGTCGACGGTGAAAGCGAAAGCGACGACGAAACAGAAGAACTGTCTGTCAGCGACTGACGGGGCCGCGGTCAGTCCTGCAGGAAGTCAGGCTGGGTCCGCTGCTCCTCGATTTCGCTCTCGAGGTGCTCCCTGAACTCCTCGATCTCGACGTCGTATTCCTGATCCTCGAAGCGGTCCCGAACCGAGATGTTGCCGGCTTCTTCCTCGTTGTCGCCGACGATGATCTGGTAGGGAACGCGGTCGTCGTGGGCCGCGCGGATCTTGCGCTCGAGCGTGCTGTCGCGGTCGTCGACCTCGACGCGGAAGTCGTCGAACTCGTTGGCGACCTGGTGGGCGTAGCCGAGGTTCTCGTCGGAGATCGGCAGCACGCGGACCTGTTCGGGCGCGAGCCACAGCGGGAAGCGGCCCTCGTAGTGCTCGATGAGCATCATGAAGAACCGCTCATAGCTGCCGTACAGCGCGCGGTGGATCATGACCGGGCGGTGTTCCTCGTTGTCCTCGCCTACGTAGGAGAGGTCGAACCGCTCGGGCATGTTGAAGTCGAGTTGGACCGTCGGGCCGTCCCACGAGCGGCCGATGGCGTCCTCGAACGCGAAGTCGATCTTCGGCCCGTAGAAGGCGCCGTCGCCTTCCTCAACCTCGTACTCGTGGCCGTGATCTTCGAGGACGGACTCGAGTTGCGACTCGGCCTTCTCCCAGATCTCGTCGGAGCCGACCGACTTCTCGGGTCGCGTGGCCAGCGCCATCTCGTACTCGAGGTCGAACGTCTCGAGGACGTCCGTGATCATGTCCATGATCTGTTCGACCTCCTGCTCGATCTGGTCGGGGCGGACGAACAAGTGGCCGTCGTCGATGGTGAACGCCCAGACCCGCGAGAGGCCGGAGAGTTCGCCGCGCTGTTCCTTCCGATAGACCTTGCCGTTCTCGGCGTAGCGGATCGGGAGGTCACGATACGACCAGGACTGGTCCTGGAAGATGGCGGCGTGGCCGGGACAGTTCATCGGCTTCAGGCCGAACTCGTCGTCGCCGACGTCGAAGATGAACATGTCGTCCTGGTAGTTCTCGTAGTGGCCCGACCGGTGCCAGAGATCCGTCTTGAAGACGTGGGGCGTCTCGACGTACTCGTAGCCCGCGTCCTTGTTCAGGTCCTCGACGAAGTCCTCGAGTTCCTTGAGGACGGTCTTGCCGGGCGGATGGTAGAGGGGAAGGCCGGGGCCGGTGACGTCCTGGATCGAGAACAGGTTCATCTCGTTGCCGATCCGGCGGTGGTCGCGCTTCTCGGCCTCCCGTTTACGCTCGAGGAAGTCCTCGAGATCGCTCTCGTCCTCGAAGGCCGTCCCGTAGATGCGGGTCTGCATCTCGTTTTCTTCGTCGCCGCGCCAGTAGGCGCCGGCGATCTCGAGCAGTTTCACGGCGCCGATCTCGCCCGTCGAGTCGACGTGCGGCCCGGCACAGAGGTCCTCCCACTCGCCCTGCGAGTAGAAGGTGACCGTGTCGCCCTCCTCGGCGAACTCCTCGAGCAGTTCGAGCTTGTAAGGCTCGTCCTCGAGGCGCTGTTCGGCCTCCTCGATCGAGACCTCCTCGCGCTCGATCTCGTAGTCCTCCTCGACGATGGACTCCATCTCGGCCTCGAGGTCCTCGAGGTCGTCCTCGTCGACGTCCAGGTTGTCGAAGTCGTAGTAGAAGCCCTCGTCGGTCGGCGGCCCGATCGCGAGTTTGACCTCGTCCTCGTCGTACAGGCGCTCGACGGCCTGGGCGAGACAGTGCGCGGCGGAGTGGCGCATGACGTCGAGATACTCCTCGGACCCATCGGTGACGATCTCGAGTTCGGCGCCGTCGTAGACGGGTTCCTCCTTGGCGACGAGGTCGCCGTCTAACTTGCCGGCGACGGTGTCGCTGCCGAGGCCCGGCCCGATCTCGTAGGCGCAGTCCTCGACGGTCGCGCCGGCGTCGACTTCGAGTTCCGATCCGTCCGGCAGTACGACTGCGATCTGCTCCTGTGAATCTGATTCTGACATGTGTGGGTGTAGCTGTGGCTATGGCTGTAACTGATCCGGGAACTTCTGTGAGAAGTTCGGCGGGTGGTCCGCCCGGGCCGCTCGGCTCTGTCGGTCCTTCGACGGCGACACAGCGAGCGGTAGGTGTGGGTATGGATTAGAAGCGGGCAAACGCCCCTGTAAAGCGGACACCTACCATCGTGGATACGGGTAGTCTCGAGCAGGTTAAAAACGTTGTGATGGGCTGCGAACGCGGCGACGTCGGTCGTGGCGCCGCGTCGCTATCTTGCCCTTCGGGCAGTCGGTACCGAGACCGGTACTCGTTTCTCGCTGCCGTGCAACTGGTAGCGCATGGCAGCCGCCGTGCTCTTCGACCTCGACAATACGCTGTACCCGTACCCGCCGTGTAACCGCGCGGGACAAACCGCCGCGCTCGAGCGGGCCCAGGAGTTGGGGTACGACCTCGATCACGAGTCGTTCACCGAGTTCTACCAGGCGGGCCGCCGCGAGGTGAAACTCGACGCCGGCGGGACCGCCGCCTCCCACGAGCGCTACCTCTACTTCAAGCGCGCCCTCGAGCTCCACACCGGCGAACCGCAACCGGGCGACGCGCTGGCGCTCGGCGACGCCTACTGGAGCGCCTACCTCGAGGAGATGAGCCTCGTCCCGGACGCCAAAGCGACCCTCGAGGAACTGCAGGAGCGAGGCATCGATATCGCGATCACGACCAACCTCACGGCGGCGATTCAGCTCGCGAAACTCGAGGCGCTGGGGCTGACCGACGACGTCGACCTCGTGCTCACGTCCGAGGAGACCGGGCAGGAGAAGCCCGCGTCGGTCATGTTCACGCTGCCGCTCGCACGACTCGACTGCCGAGCGTCGGAGGCGGTGATGGTCGGCGACGACCTCGAGGCCGACATCGTCGGCGCGAACGCGGTCGGCCTCGAGACGGTGCTGTTCGATCCGAGCGAGGAGTCGGACGCGAACGAATCGGCGGAACGCGCTGCCGCGGAACGGGAAGCTGATCACAGCATAGATACTCTCGGAGACCTAACCGATCTAGTATCGTGATCCTCGAGACCGAGCGCCGAGCAGTCGTCGAGCACGCGTCCGAGTTGGCCGACCTCACGCCGGGTCGGACGGGGAACCTGAGCGTTCGCGGTCGCGGCGACGGCACCGACGCCGGACCCGGAGACGCCTTCGCGATCACCCCGACCGGCGTCCCCTACGACGGGTTCGACGCCGAAGACGTGCCGGTCGTCGCCACCGACGGCGAGCGACTGGCCGGGGAGATGGCCCCCAGCAGCGAGGTGCCGATGCACAGCGCCATCTACCGGCGCGAGGACGTCGGCGCGATCGTCCACACCCACTCGCCGTGGGCGACGGCGCTCGCCGTTGCAGATCAGCCGCTGCCGCCGATCCACTACATGATCGTCGCGGTCGGCAAACGGGTTCCGGTCGCCGAGTACGCCCCCTATGGGACCGACGAACTCGCCGAAAACATCGTGACCGCGATGACCGAAGCCGACTCGACGGCCGCGCTCATCGAGAACCACGGCCTCGTCGTCACCGCCCCCGATCTGGAGACCGCCCTCGAGAACACTCACCACGTCGAGAGCCTCGCGCGGCTCTACCTCGAGTCCCGGTCGGCGGGACTGGAACCGCAGCCGCTCTCGGACGACCAACTCGAGACGGTGCTCGAGCAGTTCGAGTCGTACGGGCAGTGAGAGCCGGCGGTAGCGCCGTCCAGGATAGTTATTCTCGGAGGTGCGGTCGAAACAGGTCGCCCTCGTGCAGGTTCGGCGGCAGCGTCTCGAACCACCGTGCCGCCCTGATCTCGTCCCGTTCGACGCCTAACTGCTCGGGGTCGGGAATATCTCCGTCTGCACGGGCCTCGAACACGAGGAACTGCGCCGACAGTCGAGTCTCGCCGTCCGCAGTCTCGCAAACGTACGTCTGATCGATCACGAACAGCGGATCGTCGATCGTCGCCTCGAGCCCCGTCTCCTCGCGCACCTCGCGCCGCGCGGCGTCGGCGGGGGCCTCGCCCGGTTCGACCGCGCCGCCGGGGACGATCCAGCCGTTAGACCAGCGGTTCTTGACGAGGGCGATCCGACCGTCGGAATCGGTGACGCGGGCGGCGGCCGTCAGTCCGGTTCCCTCGACGGTCCACTCCCGAAACGCCCCGAGGTTCGACGGCGAGAGGCTGATCGTCTGCTGCTCTCGCGGCACGTGCGACGGAACGTCGACGGTCATCCTGATCGCTCGAGGGTGAGTAGAAACGATGTCGCTGTGATCAGTCCCGCTCAGCGTCCGCCAGCAGCTCCTCCGCAGTCACCAGCGCCTCCATCTCGACGCCAGCGTCCTCGACGTTCTCGCGGCCGCCTTCCTGCCGGTCGACCACGACCAGCGCGCGCTCGACGGTCGCGCCCGCCTCGCGCAGCGCCTCGATCGCGTCCACGAGGCTCGTCCCGGTCGTCACGATGTCCTCTAAGACGACGACCTCCTCGCCCTCCTCGAGGCGGCCCTCGATCAGGTTGGCCGTGCCGTAGTCCTTGCGCTGCTTGCGCGCGATGACGTAGGGGGCGTCGGCCGCGACGCTCGTGGCCGCTGCAAGGGGAACGGCGCCCAGCGCGACGCCCGCGAGTTTGTCGTCGGGTTCGATCCGCTCGGCGAAGGCCTCGGCGATGGCCTCGAGGCAGGTCGGATCGGTCTCGAAGAGGTACTTGTCGACGTAGTACTCGCTGGTGCCGCCGTGGGAGAGTTCGAACTCGCCGAACTTGACGGCCTCCGCGTCTCGGAGCGCATCGATGAGTTCCTGGTTCGTCATTGCTCGAACGCGCGTGCCCCGACGAAATAAGCGGTGTGGAACCGCGCCGCGGATCGACCTGCCCCGGCTCCGACTACCAGGGTTCGCTCTTCAGGCCGAGCTTGTACGCGATCACGTTCGTCGAGACGTGCAGGATCGGCGTGACCACGACGACGACGAGAATGACGTCCCACGTGAACACGTCGCGGAACCAGTCGGTCGCGAGCAGGGCGGTCAGCGGCAGGGAGACGACCACGAAGTCGAGCTGGTCGAGTCCGGGGAACATCGCACCGCGCTGGCGGCCGGTCCGGCGCTTGAGAAAGGACGCGAGGATGTCGCCGAGCATCGCCCCGGCGGCGAGGCCGAGGGCCGCGAGCGGCTCGAACCCGGGCACGTCGAACCCGAGCGCGTCGCTGACGGCCGGCGCGAGAACGGTCAGCGCGGCCGCCAGCGCGAGCCCCGCGAGAATCCCCGTCGCCGTACCGCGCCAGGTCTTCCCGTCCCCGAGGACCCGCCGGTCGCCCCAGGTGCGGCCGCCGTCGATCGGTCGCCCGCCGCCGGCCAGCACCGCGGCGTTGTTGGGGACGTAGGCCGGCAGCATCGCCCAGAAGGCGACGACGACAGTCTCGAGTAGCGTCATATCCGCGGGGACGAACCCCCGCGTCTTAATCGCCGGTGGTTTCCCGTCGCCGCGGCGGGGCCGATAGCAATGTCGAGTCGCCGGCGAGCGATGAGTCCCGCTCGAGCGCACCGCGGCCGTCGCCCGTACCGGTCCGCTGCACGTACTTTCACGGACACCAAACACCTTACGTCCGGCCGTCGATACCTCGGCTATGATTCCGCCGATCGCGGACCGGTTCGTCGCGGGCGAGTCGCCCGCGGAAGCCCTCGAGCACGTCCGCCGGCTCAACGGCCGCAACGTCAAGGCGATCGTCAACCTGCTGGGCGAACACTACGACGAGCGCCCGCCCGTCCGCTCGGACGCGGCGGAGTACCGGGCGCTGGTCGGCGACATCGCGGGCTCGAACCTCGAGGCCTGCATCTCGGTCAAGCCGACCCAGCTGGGGCTGGGCCTCGGCGAGGACGTGTTCCGCGAGGAGCTCGCCGGCGTCGTCGAGGCGGCGGCCGACCGCGACGTCTTCGTCTGGATCGACATGGAGGATCACGCGACCACCGACGCGACGCTCGACGCCTTCGAGGACCTCGCCCGCGAGTATGACGGCGGTGTGGGGGTCTGTGTCCAGGCGAATCTCAAGCGGACCCGCGACGACGTCGAACGGCTCGCCGACGTCCCCGGAAAGGTCCGCTTCGTCAAGGGCGCCTACGACGAGCCGGCCGATATCGCCTACAAGGACGCCGAGCGGGTCAACCGCGAGTACGAGGCGCTGCTCGAGTACGCCTTCGCACACTACGGCGACGGGCCGACGATCGCGGTCGGGAGCCACGATCCGGCGATGATCGAGCGCGCGATCGCGTTACACGACGAGTACGGCACCGACGTGGAGTTTCAGATGCTCATGGGCGTCCGCGAGGACGCGCAGTACGAGCTCGCTACGGAGTATCCGGTCTGGCAGTACGTGCCCTACGGCCCGCGCTGGAAGTCGTACTTCTACCGGCGCGCGATGGAACGGACGGAGAACCTGCGGTTCGCCCTCCGGGCGGTGCTCGGGCGCTAAAGGGAAGGGCTCATTAGCCCATGGTGAGAGTCACACCACATGGCTTCGTGGAAGCGGGACTTCGCGAGCGGGCTCATCGTCCTCGGCCCGATTCTCGTCACTCTCTACGCCCTCTACTGGCTCTACGGCCTCATAGCCGGCGTCACGCCCGGGATTATACTCAAACCCGAAGCGCTCGAGCCGCTCGGCAACGCGCAAACGCGAGAACAGCTCGCCCAGTTCCTGCGGGTCGTCGTCGCGCTGACCGTCTTTACGATCCTCACCTTTTCCGTCGGCTACCTCATGCGGACCACCGTTGGGAGCCTCGTCGAACGGCTCCTCGACAACGTCGCGAACCGCGTTCCCGTCATCCGCGTCGTCTACAACGCGTCGAAGATGGCCGCCGAAACTGCCTTCGGCGAACAGGAATCCCTCCAGAAGCCGGTCAAACTCGAGGTGTGGGAGGGGCTCCGGATGACGGCGTTCAAGACGGGGAAGGTGACCGACGACGGGCGCGAGATCCTGTTCCTGCCGACGTCGCCGAACATCACGACCGGGTACGTCATCGAGGTGAAGCCCGATCGGATCGACGAACTCGACGAGGACGTCGAAGACGCGCTGACGCGGATCCTGAGCGCCGGGTTCGGCGACGCGGACCGAACCCGGGGGATGGACGCCGGCGTTTCGATCGACGTCGTCGACGAGGCGACGGGCTCGACGAAGAAGAACGCAGAGGCGTCGGACGCCGACGATTAACGACCGCGCTACTGCTCGTCTCGCCGTCGTCCCTGGGTCATGAACGCGAGCGCCGCGCCGAACAGCGCGCCGTTCTTGAGGAAGTGGGTGAGCTCCTGCTGTTTCTCCGTCTCGTCGTCCGCGTTCCAGAAGTCGTGCATCACGGGCGTCGTCCCCGCGAGGAAGCCCGCGATCGCGGCCGCGCCCGCGGCCGGCCGGCGCCACAGCGCCACGCCGAGCCCGCCGGCCAGCAGCGCCGTGCTGATCGCGGGGACCGACCGCTCGGGCGCCGGTGCGTCCTTGGCGTCGGCGTACTGGACCCGCTCCTCTAAGTTCCGGAGGTTGTCCGCCGCGGTGAACGCGAGGATGCCGCCGAAGATGGCACGGCCGAGGCGGAACAGCGGATCGTCGGCGATCGAGTCGGTCTCCCCGCCGGCGCTCGTACCCGGCCGGGAGACGGATTCGGTCTCGGATCGTCCTCGAGAACGCGAGCGCGAGCGCGGTAGCTGGAGTAGTGATCGCATCACTCGAGAGACGACGATCCGACCGGTTAGTTTTCGACGTGGCATTTGCGTGGCGCTCTCCTCCCCGCGTTCGGCGGTGTCGATCCTGACGCCTGGACTCCTCGCGACGGACCCGTCGCGGACACCTCGAGCGAAGGGGAAACGGAAAACGGAGCGATCGGTCGCGATACCGGTAGTCGACGGTGCCGGCGAACAGACGCCGTCAGGTCAGACGTACTCGAACCACTCGTCGTACTCGTCGGTCTTGCGCTCGACGACGTCGAAGAATTTCGACTGGATGTCCTCGGTGACCGGCCCGCGGGAGCCGTCGCCGACGACGACGTTGTCGACCTTCCGGATCGGCGTCACCTCGGCCGCGGAGCCGGTGAAGAACAGCTCGTCGGCCGTGTGGAGTTCGCCCCGCGAGATCGAGACGTTGTCATGGACGGTGTAGCCCAGATCCTCCGCGAGTTCGATCACGGTGTCGCGGGTGATGCCGTCGAGGATCGACTCCGAGAGGCCGGGCGTGTAGATCTCGCCGTCGCGCACGAGAAAGAGGTTCTCGCCGGGGCCTTCGGCGACGTGGCCCTCCTTGTTGAGGACGATCGCCTCGGCGAAGCCGTTGCGGCGGGCCTCCTCGCCCGCGAGCATGCTGTTGACGTACAGCCCCGTCGTCTTGGCGTTGGTCGGGATCTGGCTCGAGGCGTGCTTGCGCCACGAGGAGATCATCACCTCGATCCCTTCCTCCAGGGCTTCCTCGCCGAGGTAGGCGCCCCAGGGCCAGACCGCGATGGCGGTTCGGGTGGGGCAGTCCTTCGGGCTCACGCCCAGCGAGTTGTAGCCGTAGAAGGCGATCGGCCGGATGTAACAGGACTCGAGGTCCTGCCGTTGGATGAGCTCCTTGGTCGCCTCGGTGAGCTCCGCTTTGGTGAAGTCGATGTCCATGTCGTAGGGCTTGGCAGAGTGGAAGAGCCGCTCTAAGTGCTCCTCCCAGCGGAAGATCGCCGGCCCGTTTTCGGTGTCGTAGCAGCGCGCGCCCTCGAAGACCCCGCTCCCGTAGTGGAGGCCGTGGGTGAGCACGTGGACCTGCGCCTCGTCCCAGTCGACGAACTCGCCGTCCATCCAGATCGTATCGACGTCCATCTCGTCGAATCCCATTATCTGGTGTGTTGAAATCCACCGTACTAAGTGTTCGCGATTCGTGGAGCCCGATCTCCACCGTCGGGCGCGACTCGAGGGGGGGAGGGGATGCGCGGATTTCGACTCGAGGACGGAGTCGGGGACGGGGACAGTTGGGGACGGTCGCCGACGAGAACGAGAGCGGGACTACGCCGACTCGGATCCGGACGCGTCCTCGAGTAACTCGTCGACGAGTCGGGTAAACCGGTCGACGAGTCGGTCGGGAACGGTCGGTTCCACCGCCGCGAGCAACTCGCCGGTCCGTTCGGGCGCGGCGAGTTCGAGCGTGACTCGGTTCCGATCGTCGTACCGCTTCTCGACGATACCGTGTTCGACGAGCCGGTCGAGGTGATACTCGAGGGTGCTCCGGGCGATGTCGAGGGCGTCGGCGACCGCCTCGGGAGCGGCCGGTTCCTCGTCGATCAGGTGGACGACGATGTCGCGAGTCGTTTCGCGACGGAACAGCGCCAGCGCGGCGCGCTCCCACTCGTCGTACTCGGGGGGATAGTAGTGGGTGCGGCCGTAGAACTCCTCGCGAACGAGGGCGTCCTCGTCGAGCAGCCGGCGGACGTGGTACTGGATCTGGCCCGGCGCGAACTCCGATTCGCGGACGAGCTCGTTGAAGTGAATGCCGGCGTTCGACTGGACGTGCGCTCGGATCGTACGTCGAGTATCGGTCATGGCAGTGATTGCGGCTCCGATCGGTACTCGCGGCTAGCGATGCCGGACTGATAACGGGTCCCGCCCGTTCCCGGTATTTGAGAACGGGTCGTACGACGGGTCTCGATGGCGGGATCGAACTACGGGAACCGCGGTAATCGAGGCGCAGCCTGCAACTGCAGGCAGCGAGCGGATCCGTGCGTTCCGGGCGACGAGCGGCGCGATTCGGCTACCCGACCGAAGCACATACGTGACTCACCCGCCGATGTAGGATAGCGGCGATGGCCTACACGAATCCGTTCGACGTCGGGTGGCTGGACCCGAAGCTCGCGCCGGTATTACTCGCCATCATCATCTTAGCCGTCGCCGGGACGACGATCCTTTTCGCGTGCGGCGTCATCGCGTACTCGCGGCGCCGATCACGCCGGTACCTGCTGATCACGATCGTTCTGGGCCTGCTCGTCGCGCGGTCGATCACCGGCCTCGGGACCGTGTTCGGAGTCGTGCCGATGACGGTCCACCACCTCGTCGAACACAGCTTCGACTTCACGATCGCCGTGCTCGTTCTCTACGCGGTCTACCGGAGCGGCTCCGACGCCGATCCGACCGGCCTCGAGTCCGAGGGCGACTGATGCCGCCTCGTCGCGGTCGATCAGCCGAGCCGCTCGAGGACGTCCCGCCCCTCGAGGTAGACGAAGTCGTGGCGCTGCGCGTAGGAACGGGCGTCGGCCGGCGAGAGCGCCTCGCCGGTCTCGTCGTCCAGCATCTCGCAGACGACGACCGCCGGTGGGAGGTCGGCGGCGTCAGCGAGGGCGACGCCGAGTTCGGTGTGTCCCTCCCGCTGGGCGAGCAGGTCGGGCGCGGCCTTCAGCAGGTGGACATGGCCGGGGACGCGGAACTCCGCGGCGAAGTCGGTGTCCGTGGGCGCAGCGGCGGCCTCGCCGAGCGCCCGGATCGTCGTCGAGCGGTCGTTGTCGGTGATGCCGGTGTAGGTGTCCCGGTGGTTGACCGTCAGCGAGAACGACGAGCGGTCGTCGTACGCGAGGTCGTGGGAGCCGGCCGCGGGGTGGTCGACCTCCTCGGTGTAGAAGGGGAGATCGAACGCCTCCGCGACCGCGTGGCCCAGGGCGACGCAGACGAGGCCGCCGGCGTCGTTGCGCAGGCGCGCGACGGCCGCGGGCGTGACCGCGTCGGCGTGGTAGATCAGGTCCGTCTCGCCCTCGCGGTCGGCCGCGTCGTGGACGAGGATCGGCTCGCCGGCCCGCAGCGCCTCGAGGGCCTCGTCGACGCCGTCGGCGTCGGCCGTGGCCGCGCTAGCGGTGTCGCCGTCGGCGGTGACGTCGGCGTCCGCGTTCGAGTTCGCGTTCGCGTTCGACCGCGGCCCCGCGTGTCGACCCGTCATTCGCGATCACCCACCGAGACGGTGACGTGATCGCCGTCCTCGAGCCCGAGTTCGTCCCGCAGTTTGTCCGGTGCGATGACCTCGAGCTGGTCCTCGTCGTGGTGGGTGCGCTCGGGGGCGATCGTGTGGGCTCCCTCGTAGGTCTCGCCGTCGCTCGTCTCGATCGTCGCGGGGTAGCAGACGGCAGGGCCGTAGGTCCGGTCGTCGTCCTCCCAGCCGTCGATCGGCACCGGCTCGAGCGAGGAGACGGCGCTGCGCCGGCGGACGCTGTCCTCGCGCAGGTCGACGTTCAGCGTGCCGGGGAACGGCTCGTAGCCTAGCCGCTCCTCGAACTGGCGGCTGTAGCCGGGCAGCGAGATGTAGTGGCGACCCTCGCCCATGCCGCTGGTGACGGTCCCCTCGAGTTCGACCTCGGCGTCCGCCTCGAAGATGCGCCGGTAGTCCTCGTACTCGGCGTGGAGGACGCGCTCGCCGTCCTCGGTGATCGCGACCCACTGGCCGTCGCTGACGGTGTCGCGCTCGAGCAGGGCCGCGCTCTCTAACCGTTGGAGGCGCCGCGAGGCGGTCTGGTTCGACGCGTCGAGCCGATCCGCGAGGCGGGAACAGGAAATCTTGACGTCGCCCTCGAGTCCGCCCTCGAGCGCCAGCAGCTTGAGAACGGCGAGTTCGTCGTGGCCGACGGCGGACTCAGTTGTCAGTGACATAGCTGTACGTTAGCGCCGGCCTCCCAAAAGTATACCGAATATGGAATGCGTAACACAACTGTTACGCTGTTGTCGACGGTTCACTCTCCACTCCGAACCCGCAGGTGGAAAAGCCACCGGTTGTCCCGGCGCTTGCCGGTATCGGTCGGACTCGATTGGGGGTCGTCCAGCCACCCGAACCTACAGTTCGGTCGCCGCGTACGCCTCGAGGGCGGCGACGCGCTCCGGATCGAACGTCCAGAAGCCGTCCCAGATCCGCGGCTCGGTCTCGAGACACAGCAGGGCGGCGGGGTCGGGATCGGTCGCCGGATCGGCGGGATCGTAGACGACGAACCACCCGTTCCGGTACTCCTCGCCCGTTCCGGTATGGATCGTCACGTCCAGTTCGTCGGTCACGCCGCTCTCGTCGGGCGTCCCGTACACGTGAACGTCGACGGCCGCCCGCTCGAGTTCCGCGTAGACCTCCAGCGTGCCGATCTCGTCGTCGAGCCGCGAGAGGTGCTGGAACGCCGCCCGGAGCGTGCCGCTGTCGGCCCGCCAGGCGCGCTGTTCGATGTACCGCGAGAGCAACACGAGGACCAGTTTCTCGTTGTGGGCGAGCGGATACCCCCGCAGGCGCAGGCGGGTGTCCGCGAGGTTCGCGAGGACGTCGGGGAGCTCGATCTCGCCGAGGCCGCGCGCGCCGGTCGTAAAGAGATCGGAGTTGATCGCGAGCAGCGAGTCGTAGAGTTCGTCCATGGCGGAGGCCGCGACCGGCGTGCCGTCCTCGAGGAGCACGACGACGGTGTCGTCCGCGGGAGGCGACCCGGACCCGGACTCGAGACCGAGATCGCGATCGAGGTCGAGCGCCGCTGCCGACTCGCTCGACTCGACCTCGACCGGCGTCTCCGCGAACGTCTCCGCGAGCATTCCCTTGAGCGGCTCGGCCGCGTCGCCGACGACGGCCAGCGCGTGATCGGGGGAGCCGACGTCCTCGAGAAACGAGCGGAGGCTCACTCGCGGTTTGTTTTCCCGTTATTTCCTTAAGTGTTCTCGCCGACCGACGGTTCGGCTTCGGACGGACGCCGATCGGTATAACCGGAGCCAAATCGACTATGGTGCTCGTCTCTAAACGCGGTGGTATATGGGGGACTCGACGGCGCCACGCGACCACATCTCGTTTCTCGTTCGATCGGACGCGCGGATCGACATCCTGACGCGGCTCTTCGAGTCGGGACCGGCGACCCAACGCGAACTGCGGACCGAACTGGACATCTCGCGGTCGACGGTCGCCCGGTCGCTCTCCGCGCTGGACCAGCGCCGCTGGCTCGAGCGCCACGGGGACGACTACCGGCTGACGCCCGTCGGAACGCTCGTCGCCGAGGGGTTTCTGGACTTCGCTGGGAACCTCCGCACGGCCGAGGAGCTCTCGCCGTTCCTCGAGTGGTTTCCGCTCTCGGAGTACGACCTCGAGATCGACCAGCTCGAAGGGGCGGAGATTACCCCCTCGACCCCAGGCGATCCGTACAAACCGGGCCGCACGCAGACGGAGTTCATGCGGTCGACGAGCCGATTTCGAGCGTTCCTCCCGTCGACCGAACTCGAGGGGACCAAGCTCCTCCACGAGCGGGTCACGAACGGCGACCTCGAGGCGGAGGTAATCGTCTCCCCGGAGGTCGAACGGACGATCGAGTCGGCGTCGTTCGCCCCGCTGTACCGCGAGCAGCTCCGGACCGATCGGCTGACGGTCTTCGTGTCGGACGAGCCGCTCCCGTTTTACCTCGGCATCGACGACGAGCGGACGGTTCAGCTCGGCGTGGAGGACGACGAGGGGTTCCCGCGGGCCCTGCTGGAAACGACCGAGCCGTCGGTCGCGGCGTGGGCGACCGAACTGTACCGGGAGCACCGGTCGAACGCTCGCCGCAAACCGTACGCGGCGTTCGAGGACCAGTCCGGTCGGTGACCGGTTATTACCGTCCGTCGTGCACGCCCTGCAACAGTCTCACCGGGTAACATGATAAGGCCCTGCTGTAAACATCGGGCTGTCGATCGATCATGGGGGACGCCAACCGGCTGCGCCGGAACGAACTACACCGGATCGCGGCGAACGAACGCCGGCGGACGATCGTCGCGACGCTCCGCGAGAGGGGGACCGTCACGGTCGACGAACTCGTCGCGACGATCGCCGAGGGGGAATCGCCGACGAATTCCGATTCCGGTCCCGATCCCGGGTCGATCGATCGACGAACCGCGATCGAAGTCGAACTGCTGCACGTGCACGTTCCGATGCTTCGTGCGGCCGGGGTGATCGACTTCGATCCCGCTCAGCGGAACGTCACGCCCTGCGAGCGCCTCGAGCGCGTCGCTGAAGCGCTATTGTCGGCGTTTGAGCCGGCGAATCCGCGACGCTGAGGCAGCCGCGGTCGCTGCACGCGGCGGGCAGGCCGGGCCGATCGGGCTCGATCAGTCTCCCGTCACCGGATCCCGCGCCCAGAAGTCACTGTCTTTCTTCAGCTTGGGCACCCACGTGTCCTCGGTCTTCGCGAGCAAGGCGACGCGCGAGGGCGGGACGCCCTTGAGCTCGTCGAACTCGGGCATGTACTCCTGTACGTCCGCCGCGAACTCGACGACCTCCTCGTGGTCGGGCATCGACGACCGGTCGAGCCGGCCCTGCGAGTGGCCGACGTGCATGTACGCCTTCAGTTCGATGAAGTCGGGGTCGGCCTGCTGGTAGAAGCCGGCGTACCAGTCGGGGTGGTGCATGTTCTCGCCCTTGACCAGCGTCGTTCGCAGGACGGTCCGGGTGTCGTCCTTGTCGGCGAGGACGTCCATCGTCTCGAGCAGGCGCTCCCAGGCGTCGTCCTCGACGGCCTTGACGACCTGATCGAAGGTGTGGCGCTCGGGAGCGTCGACGCTGACGTAGAGTTGGGTGGGATCACAGTCGCGGAGGACGTCGGGGTTCGTGCCGTTCGAGACGAGGAAGGTCGTGATGTCGCGGTCGTGGAAGGCCTCGAGCAGTTCCGGTAGATAGGGATAGAGCGTGGGCTCGCCGTCCAGCGAGATGGCGACGTGGCGCGGTTCCATGGCCTCCTCGAAGCGCTCGCGGGGGACCTCGTCGTTGCCCCCGAAGCCCGAGAGGAGCTTCTTCTGGAGTTCGATCGAGGCGTCGGCGACGGCCTCGGGGTCGTCCCACTCGACGTCGTCGAGTTCGTAGGCGTGACCCTTGTGGTCGCGCCAGCAGAAGACGCAGCGCTCGTTGCACTTGACCACGGGCGTCATCTGGATGCAGCGGTGGGACTCGATGCCGTACCAGACGTTCTTGTAGCACCGGCCCTCCCCGCGCAGGGCGTTGGCCGTCCAGCCGCAGGTCTGGGCGGCGGTGTGGTTCTCGCTGTGGTAGTCCGGGCTCGAGACCTGCGCCGGGCCGCCGTCGCGGTCGCCCTCTGCCCGGCTGGCGTCGTCCCGGTCGGCGTCGGTCCCCGCGCCGGAGCCAGCGGGGGTATCGGCGGAGTCGCTCATGGTAGCGCCGATTGGCCCGGCGACGACAAAAGACGTGTGGTATTGAACATCCGGTTTTCGCCGGCGTCGAGACGCGACGTTACTCGTCGGCCGACGCGGATTCGGGCGCCGACCGCGGGTAGCCGGTGCGGGAGGAGTCGGGCGCCTCGTCCGCTTCACGGCCGTCGCGTCTCCGGACCGGTTCGTGGGGGAGCTGCCCCGGTTCGGCGGGCTCGTCGTCCTCGGTCGTTTCCCCCCGTTCGAACTTGTAGAGCACCGACCCGGTGTTGGCGGTCATGATCACGCCGGGCAGCGGCGCGGACGTAAAGAGGTACATCCCGAGTCCGACGGCGACGGTCCCCGCCACGGTCGTCGCCCACAGCAGCGGTCGGCTCATCTCGATCCGCGCCGCGTCCCAGTAGGTGACCGCGAACAGCGCCACGGTCAACGCGAGCCCGAGGCCGGCGATAAGCGGCGAATCCAGGAGGGCCATACGTACCGGTTCGAGGGCGGCCGCAAAAGCGTTCCGCCGTCCCGCTTGCGCCGCGTTCGACTGCGAATCGCTACCGACAAGCAAAGACTTTTGCTACTAATCGCTATCTATTCCGTCATGTTCGACGGCATCGGATCCATCGACGACGTCAACGGCGTCGGGAGTCCGAACGACGTACGGTACGGCATGGGGGCGGCGGCCGAACTCGAGAGCTACGCCGCCGACCGCGACCTCGAGTCCGCGCTGGTCGTGACCGACGAGGGCGTGCTCGAGGCCGGGGCGGCCGACCCGGTCTTCGAGGCGCTGGATGCCGCGGGACTCGAGGTAGCGACCTACGACGGCGTCACGCCGGAGCCGAAACTCGCGCTCGCCGAGGCGGCGGCCGAGGAGGTCGCGGCGATCGACGCGGACGTCGTGATCGGCGTCGGCGGCGGTTCCAGCATGGACACTGCGAAGCTCGCGTCCGTGCTGGTCGAGCACGACGAGCCGGTCCGCGAACTGCTCGGGATGGGCAACGTCCCCGGCCCGGGCCGCCCCACAGTCTTGCTGCCGACCACCGCCGGTACCGGCAGCGAGGTGACCCACATCGGCGTCTTCGCGGACAAGGAGGACGGCGGAAACAAAAAGGTCGTCTACTCCAAGCACCTGTTCGCGGACCTGGCGCTGATCGATCCCGAACTGACCCGGTCGCTCCCGCCGCAGGTGGCGGCCGCGACCGGGATAGACGCGCTCACCCACGCCGTCGAGAGCTACGTCTCGACGCTGCGGACGCCCTACACCGACGCGCTCGCCCGTCGTGCGATCGAGCTGATCGGCGACAACCTCCGCGAGGCGGTCCACCAGGGCGAGCACAACGACGAGGCCCGCTACGCGATGAGCCTCGCCGCCACGCTGGCCGGACAGGCGTTCGTCAACTCCGGGCTCGGCGCCGTCCACGCGCTCACCTACCCGCTGGGCACCGAATGCGGGCTCGGCCACGGGCTGGCAAACGCCGTCCTCCTGCCCCACGTGATGGAGTACAACGTCCCCGCCGAACCCGACCGGTTCGCCGACATTGCGGGCCTGCTGGGCGTTCCCGAACGCGAGGAGGAGACGACGCTCGAGCGCGCACAGCGCGCCGTCGACGCCGTCAAAGAGCTCAACGACGACATCGGGATTCCGAACCGGATTCGGGAGGTCGGCGACGTCGACGAGTCGCGGTTCGACGCCTTCGCCGACATCGCGCTCGAGCACTCCGAGCACAACATCGAGCGGAACCCACGCCAGATGGAGAAGGAGGATATCGTCGACGTATTCGAGGCGGGGTACTGAGTCCGATCAGTCGGCCTCGCGGGCGCCGCGCACACGCTCGAGGACCGCCAGCGTGCCGTCGGCGTGGACGGCCTCGAGCACCTCGTCGGCCGCCCGCTTGGCTGCCTCGTCGGCGTTCGCGACGGCGAAGCTCCGGCCGGCGACCTCGAAGGTCGAGACGTCGTTGATCGAGTCGCCGACGGCGACCGCCTCGGCAGGGTCGAAGCCGACGTGCTCGGCGATCACCTCGACGCCCTCCCCCTTGTTCGGGTCGGCGTCCTTGACGTGGTAAGCGTAGCCGGTGTCGATCACCTCGAGCCCGTAGTCGGCGGCGATCTCGCGCAGCGGCTCGACGGGCTGCTCGAGATTGACCGCGATCTCGGTTTCGCGCCACCGGTTGACGGTGTCTTCCCTGCCCCAGCCGAGGTCGTAGCCGGCGGCGCGGTACTCCTCGGCGACGGCCTGGGCGGCCTCGCGGTCCGCGGTGAAGAAGACGTCGTCGCCGGTGTAGACGACGCCGCCGTTCTCGGCGACGACGAGTTCCGGGACGCCGGCGAAGTGACAGAGCGCGACGGGGTAGGGGAACGCTTTCCCGGTGGCGATCACAACCGGCGCGTCCCACTCGCGGATCGGATCGAAGACGCGCGGGTCGATGCCCCAGCCCTCGGGGCGGGTCAGCGTTCCGTCGATATCGAGCACCAGCGGCGGATCGGCGGTCATACCCCCACGTGGGGGACCTGTCGCCTAAACGGTTACTTGCGGGGATAGCGGTCGACCGCGTCGAGGCCGTAGCTCAGCGGTGTGTCTATGATCGTCACAGTACGCTCGCGTACCGCTCACACCGATACGTCCCTCCTCGAGTGAATATAGTTAGTTCCTAGTAATGTTCATTACCGCGCTGTCGGACCGAACACCCGTGATCCGAAACTCACGCAGATCGGTGCTTCGACGCGGTGCCGCGGCGCTTGCCGCCGGCGCTGCGACGGCCGGCTGTCTCGGCAGCGTCCTGCCCGGCGGGGAGCAAGCGAACGCCGAACTCGAGTCGACGCCCGACGAGGACGTCGTCACCGTCTGGCACGCGATGGGCGGCAGTAACGGCGAGACGATGCAAACGCTGGGAAGCCAGTTCACCGACGAGACTGGAATCGAAGTCGAGATGGTCTATCAGGGGAGCTACGAGGACACCCTGAACCAGTCGTTCGCGGCGATCGAGGCCGGGACGATGCCGGAGGTCGTCCAGATCGACAGCCTCCACGCCAAGCAGATCCTCGACACCGACGCCTTCCAGTCGGTCGAGGGAATCCTCCCCAACGACTACCCGGTCGACGACTTCCTCGATCCCGTGGCGGACTTCTTCACGATCGACGGCGAGCTCTACTCGCTGCCTTTCAACAACTCGAACGCGATCCTCTACTACAACAAGGACGTCTTCGAGGAGGCCGGCCTCGATCCCGAGTCGCCGCCCGAGACGCTCGAGGAGGTCACGGAGTACTCCCGCGAGATCGTCGACTCGGGCGCGGCCGAGTACGGCATCACCTGGCCGAACCACGTCTGGTTTATCGAGCACTGGTACGCGCTGGCTGGCCAGACGCTCGTCGACAACGAGAACGGCTGGGCGGACGATCCGACCACCGTCCACACAGAGACCGACGTCGGCAAGACCCTCTGGTCGTGGTGGCGTGACATGGCCCGGGAGGACCTCTACACGAACCCCGGGATGGAGGCCTGGGGCGAGGCGACCGACCTCTTCTACGGCCAGAACGTCGGCATGCTCCTTACCTCGACGGCCTCCGTCGCCGGCGCCATCGCCCAGAGCGAGGAGCAGGGCTTCGAACTCGGAACTGGCTTCTACCCGGCCATCGACGGCCGCGAGGGCGTCGTCATCGGCGGCGCATCGCTGTGGGTTCCCGAGGACATGTCCGACCAGCGCGCCGAGGAGGTCGGCCAGTTCCTCGAGTTCATGAGCCGCCCCGAGAACCAGATCACCTGGCACAAGGAGACCGGCTACTACCCGGTCCGGGGCGAGGCCGTCGACCAACTCGAGAGCGACGGCTGGTTCGAGGAGAGCCCTCACCACGGAACGGCCTTCGACCAACTGCTGGCCAGCGAACAGACGACCGCCACCAGGCGCATGCTCGTCGGGCCCGCGCGGCAGGTGGCCGTCCAACTGCAGGAGGGCTCCGTCGAGATCTTCCAGGAACGGACCGGCCTCGAGGAGGGACTCGCGAGCATGAAGGCGTCCATCGAGGACGAGATGGAACGATACGTCCAGACCCGCGACTCGTAACGATGGGGACGCGAGACACGAGAGAAATCTACGGCGGCTCCCTCGGCGTCGGCCGGTTCCTGCGGGAGCGAGGCGTCCGCGGAACGGTCGCGTACCTGCGCGAGCACGGCGTTCGCGGCGCCCTCGCGAACGCCCGCGAGGGCGACCGCTCGCTGCTGGGCGAGCTGTGGGGCATCTCCGTCGCGTACCTCCTGCTGGCGCCGACGCTCGTGGTCTCGGCGGTGTTCCTCTACTACCCGGCGCTCGAGGCGCTGGTGCTGAGCTTCCACCAGACGCTGTTTTTCGGCGGCGAGCGGACGTGGGTCGGCCTCGGCAACTACGAGACGCTGCTGTCCTCCTCGTCGTACCACCGGAGCGTCGCGATCACGGTCGCGTTCGCGGCGGCGGTCGTCGTCGGCGTGATGACGATCTCGCTGATCGTCTCGTTCCTGTTGTACGAGGTCGACTGGGGCCAGTCGGCCTACCTGGTCGCCGCGATCTGGCCCTACGCGCTGCCGCCCGCGGTGGCTGGCATCGTCTTCCTGTTCCTGATCCACCCCTCGATCGGGACGCTGACGGCAGTGCTCGAGGGGACGACCGGGATCGAGGTCGACTGGTTCAGCGACGGTCGGCAGGCGTTCGTCGTCGTCGCGGTCGCAGCGATCTGGAAGCAACTCGGCTACAACGTCATCTTCACCGTCGCGGCGCTGAACAACGTGCCGGAGGCGCTCCGAGAGGCCGCCGAACTCGACGGAATCGGGCGCTGGACCCGGCTGATTCGGGTTTACGTCCCGCTGATCTCGCCGACCCTCATCTTTCTGGTCGTGATGAACACGATCTACGCGTTCTTCGGGACCTTCGCCTTCATCGACCTGATGACCCAGGGCGGCCCCGGCAGCGCGACCAACGTCATGATCTTCGACCTCTACCGCAACGCCTTCGAGTTCAACAACCACGGCCTCGCGTCGGCCCAGTCGGTCGTCCTGTTCGTCGTCGTGAGCGCCCTGATGTACGCGCAGCTTCGCTTCTCGGACGAACGCGTGCACTACGGAGCCTAACCATGTCACGACACTCGAACACGAACGCGAACGCGAGCCCGAGCACGAACGCGTCCACCGGCGGCGAGTCCCGCCGACTCCCGATCGATCTTGAGCGCGGGCTGCCCGCCGTCGACGGCGCAACGTTGCGAGCCCACGCCGGCTTGCTGGTCGCGGTCTCCCTGATGGCGCTGCCGCTGGTGATCGCGGCGCTGATCAGCTTCGGCACGCGGGCGACGTTCACCAGCTTCTCGGAGCTGTCGCTCGAGACGGCGGCGCAGAACTACCGCGACGTGCTGTTCCGGTACGACATGGGCCAGTACATGTTGAACTCGCTGCTCATGTCGGTCATCGTCGTGGTCGGCAAACTGGCCGTTTCATTGCTGGCGGCGCTGGCGATCGTCTACTACCGATTCCCGTTCAAGAACGCGGTCTTCGCGGTCGTCCTGCTGACGCTCATGTTGCCGGTTCCGGTCCGGATCGTCCCGCTGTTCCAGCTTGCGGCCGATCTGGGCTGGGCGAACTCCTTCGCGGCGCTGACGATCCCCTATCTGGCGAGCGCGACGACCGTCTTCCTGCTGCGCCAGCACTTCCTGTCGATTCCGGCCTCGCTCGTCGAGTCGGCGAAACTCGATGGCGTCGGTCCCCTGCGATTCCTCACGTTCGTTCTGATTCCGATGTCGAAGGGCATGATCGCGGGGGTCTCCGTGATCATGTTCATCTACTCGTGGAACCAGTACCTCTGGCCGCTGCTGATCGTCGACGATCAGTCGATGCAGGTCGCACAGGTCGGCATCCGCCTCCTGCAGGGGGTCGTCGAATCCGGCGAGATCGCCTGGCCGCTGCTGATGGCCGGTTCGATCGTCACGCTGGTGCCGCCGCTGGCCGTTCTGATCGTGTTCCGAAAACCGCTGCTCGAGACCTTTGGCGTTCAATAATGGCATCGATCGAACTCACGAACCTGACGAAGCGCTTCGACGACGTCACCGCCGTCGACGGGATCGACCTCGAGGTACGCGACGGGGAGTTCCTCGTCGTCGTCGGTCCCTCCGGCTGCGGCAAGTCGACGACGCTGCGGTGTATCGCTGGCCTCGAGTCGCCGACCGCGGGAACCGTCCGCATCGGCAACGAGGACGTGACTGCCCGCGAACCCCACCACCGGGACATCGCGATGGTGTTCCAGAACTACGCACTGTACCCACACATGACCGCCGAGCGGAACATGACATTCGGGATGCGGTCGGCGACCGACTTCTCGAGCGAGGAGATCGACGAGCGCGTCGCCGAGGCGGCCGCGACGCTCGGCATCGCGGACCTGCTGGACCGGAAGCCGTCGGCGCTGTCCGGCGGGGAACAACAGCGGGTCGCACTCGGTCGCGCCATCGTCCGCGATCCGGCCGTCTTCCTGATGGATGAACCGCTCAGCAATCTCGACGCGAAGCTGCGCGTCGAGATGCGGACCGAACTCTCGCGACTCCACGAGGAACTGGGGACGACGACCGTCTACGTCACCCACGACCAGACCGAGGCCATGACGCTCGGCGACCGCGTCGTCGTCATGAACGACGGCCGGATCCAGCAGGTCGATACGCCCCAACGACTCTACGACTACCCCGAAAACCGGTTCGTCGCCGAGTTCATCGGCGACCCCGCGATGAACATGCTCGAGGTGACCCTCGAGGCGGGACCGTCCGGTCCGATCGTCCGCCACGACGCGTTTACGATCGAGGTTCCGGACGCGCCGGCACTCGAGGGGTTCGAGGGCGACGCTGCGGTCCTCGGTTTCCGGCCGGAGGACGCCTCGGTTGCGGATCGCGGTGCGTCGTCGGCCGGCGGTGCTGGTACTCCGGACCGACGGCAGACGGGACGCGGCGATCCCGAGCGGACGACCGGACCGATCGAGGCGACGATCCGGGTAACCGAACCGCTCGGGGACACGCTGCTGTGTTACTGTCGGGCCGGCGACGACGAGTTCAAGGTCCAGACCGCACCCCGCACCGGCCGCGCTGCGGGCGACACCGTCACGCTGACCCTCGACGCCGATCGGCTCCACCTGTTCGATCCCGAGAGCGGCGACGCGATCTACCACTTCGACTCCGACCGCGAGCGCCGCGCGGCGCCCCCCGAGCCGTAATGGTGCACCGCTCGTACCTGTCTCGCCGGCGGCTGTTGGCCGGCGGTGCCCTCGGAAGCGCGTCGCTGCTGCTCGGCGCCGCCGCTCGCGTCCGCTCGGTCGAGGTCATCGCCCACCGCGGCTTCGCCGCCGAGCGCCCCGAGAACACCCTCGAGGCCGTCCGCTACGCCGCCTCGCAGGCCGACGGAATCGAGGTCGACGTCCGCCGCTGCGGGTCGGGCGAACTCGTCTGCGTCCACGACGAGACGCTCGAGCGGGTCACCGACGGCGCGGTAACCGATGCGGTCGGACGGCTCGACTGGGAGACGCTGCGCAGCGTGTCGATCGGTCCGTCGAGTGCTCGCGTCCCGCGTCTTGCCGAGGTTCTCGAGGCGGTCCCGCCCGACGTACGGCTGAATATCGAACTGAAAGAGCGCGGGCTCGCGCCGGACCTGCTGGGACTCCTCGAGGGCTTCGACGGGACGGCGCTGGTCTCGTCGTTCGACCCGACCGCGTTGTGGCAGGTGCAGTCGCTGACTGATGACGTCGCGCTCGCGTACGTCTTCGGCGACGACCCCGACCGTGGACTCGAGACGGCTGCGGATCTCGAGTGTGCTGCCGTCCACCCCTCCGCAGGACTGTGCCGCGAGACGGATATCGTCGACCGCGCACACGAACGGGGGTTCGCGGTGAACGCGTGGACGGTCGAGTCGGAGCTCGAGGCGACGCGGCTAGCGCTTGCCGGCGTCGACGGCGTTTTCTCGGACGTGTCGCTGCCGGAGCTGTAACGCCGTCACCGTCGCAGCAGTACGATCGATGAGCCGGCGTAAGGTGGGGGCCATGTACCCTCCTTCAGGAGTGTCACTGCGGTTTCTTGTGGAGTTGCACGACCCGCCGCGAGCGTGATCAAAAATGAGTGAATCGGAATGCGGTACCGACGGGGCTTAGAGCCCGAGGTAGCCCGCGTTCGGCAGGAGGCCGATCAGGTACAGCACCCCGATCACGAACATGAACGCCGCGATGGCCATCGCCGGCGGGTCGACGTGGGTCCCGGAGTGGGAGTAGAACACCCGCTGGGAGAGTTCGGCGAGGAGCGCGCTGATCGCGCCGAACACGCCGGCGATGAGCAGGATGATCGGATCGCTGCCGATGACCGACGCCGCGATCACCGCGCCCGTCGAGCCCAGCAGCGTGATGTGGTGAGTGACGGGGATCTTCTCGACGCCGAGGTTGAGGAACAGCAGGCTCATCGCCGAGATCGCGTACCCGAGGAAGATGCTCCCGGTCTCGAGCCAGATGAACCCGCCGAGGAGGCCGCCGACGACGCCGATGGTGGCGACGCCGGACCACTCGTACTGGTGGGGCAGCCACGGCTCGGTCGCCAGCCGGTCGGCCTCCGTGCCGCCGTCGGCCGCCATCCGTTTTTCCTCGCGCTCGAACGGCGTCATGTCGAGGACGCTCGAGCCGCCGACTTTGCCGACGATCGGGTAGCCGAAGACGATCCGAGCGAGGAAGGCCGTCGCGACGACCGACAGCGCGATGTTGTCGGTCGGGAAGCCGATGCCGCTCATCACCTGCGTGATGAGCATCCCGAGCACGCCGAAGATCGCGCCGACCGCGAGGATGTCGGGCTTGGTCCCGAACGCGTACAGGATGTTCTTTCCGAAGTGGTAGTCCCAGCCGTCGGGTTCCATCTCGGGGTACTTCTTCCCGGCATAGGCGGTCGCGGCCACGCCGCCTGCGAAGGCGATGTGGGGACCGGTCACCGCGCCGAACCCGATCGTGCCGGTGATCCCGGTCGCGATGTTACCGGCCTGGAGCCCCTCGACGGTGCCGAGTTCCCCCTCGAGGACGGCCAGGCCTTCCCCGAGGAAGACGACGAAGCCGGTGAAGACGAACGAGGGTAAGGCGCCGAGCGCCGCGCCGAAGGCGCCGCCGGCGAGGGCGGCGATCAGCAGGACGGCGAACGCCTCGAACTCCATGCCGATGACCGGAATCTGGAGCAGCGTCCCGTTCATCTATTCATCACCGTCCCGCGCCCAGTCGCGCGCCCGGTCGACCGCGTCGGCCCAGCGGTCGTACCGCCGGTCGGCGAGGTCGCGGTCCATCTCGGGTTCGAACTCCCGGTCGACGCGCCAGTTGTCCCGCAGTTCCTCGAGGTCGTTCCAGTAGCCGACGGCGAGCCCGGCCGCGTAGGCCGAGCCCAGCGCCGTCGTCTCGTCGACGATCGGCCGGACGATCTCCGAGCCGATGATGTCCGACTGGAGCTGACAGAGGAAGTTGTTCTTGACCGCGCCGCCGTCGACCTTCAGGCTCGTCATCTCGATGCCCGAGTCGGCTACCATCGCCTCGGCGACGTCGCGGGTCTGGTAGGCGATCGACTCGAGCGTCGCGCGGACGAGGTGTTCCTTCCGGGTGCCCCGCGTCATCCCGACGATGGTGCCGCGGGCGCGCTGATCCCAGTGGGGTGCGCCCAGACCCGTGAACGCGGGGACGACGTAGACGCCGTCCGTCGAGTCGACGCTGCGGGCCAGTTCCGCGGTCTCGGAGGGGTCGTCGATCAGGTCGACGTCCTCGAGCCACTCGATGGCCGCGCCGGTGACGAAGATCGACCCCTCGAGGGCGTACTGGACCGGCTCGCCGGAGCGCTGGAAGCCGATCGTCGTGAGGAGGCCGTGGTCGGACGTGACGGCCTCGTCGCCGGTGTTCATCAGGAAGAACGAGCCCGTGCCGTAGGTGTTCTTCGCGTCGCCGGCGTCGAAGCAGGTCTGGCCGAACAGGGCCGCCTGCTGGTCGCCGAGCGCGCCCGCCACTGGGACTTCAGCCTCGAGGAAGCCGTCCGGGTCGGTCGTCCCGTAGGTGTCCTCGTCGCTGGAGGGGCGGACCTCGGGGAGCATCTCGCGGGGGACGCCGAACTCCTCTAAGAGGTCGTCGTCCCACTCGAGGTCGTGGATGTTGTACAGCATCGTCCGCGAGGCGTTGGTGACCTCGGTGATGTGGTTCCCCGTGAGGTTGTAGATCAGCCAAGTGTCGATCGTGCCGAAGAGCACGTCGCCGGACTTCGCGCGGTCCTGGACGTCCTCCGGCCGCGCTCGCTCCATCTTGATCGGATCGCCCTCCTCGAGCAGCCACTCGGCCTTCGTCGCCGCGAAGTAGGCGTCGGGCTCGAGGCCGGTCTTCGAGCGGATCGTCTCGGTCATCCCGTCCTCCTCGAGTTGCTCGACGCGCTCGGTGGTGCGTCGGTCCTGCCAGACGATGGCGTTGTGGACCGGCTTGCCGGTGTCGGCGTCCCACAGCACCGTCGTCTCGCGCTGATTGGTGACGCCGATGGCCTCGAGCTGGTCGGGACTGATCTCCGCCTGACTCAGCGCCCGCGTCGTGACCGTCTTAGTGTTCTCCCAGATCTCCATCGGGTCGTGCTCGACCCAGCCCGGTTCCGGGTAGATCTGTTCGTGCTTTTCGTAGGCGTTGGCGACGACCTGCCCGCGGTGGTCGAAGATGATGAACCGCGTCCCGGTCGTCCCTTGGTCGATCGCGCCGACGTACGTGTTCGCTGTCATGAGAGTATCCCCTGGTTTCACGCGCCGATCTTTATCGACGGTCGCGTGCTATCAGTAAACACATCCGACAATCATTATAAATGTTACTGTAATATGCGGAACTGAATAATTATCGTGGATAATACAGATTCGAATAAATGAGTGATACTGGCCGGATACCGTCAGACAATCGATCATGTTCCGAACTAGTAAGCGTGGGTAGGAGTGGGCTCCAGATTCGAATCGATTATCGTTATGGCTGGTTCGGTATCAGCGATAAAATAATGGTGCGGCGGAATAGTAGACCTATGTGAAGGGAATGGCACGGGACACCGAGGTCCTCGTGATCGGCGGCGGGTCGACCGGCTGCGGCATCGCCCGGGATCTGGCGATGCGCGGCCTCGAGGTCACCCTCGTCGAGCGAGGCAATCTGACGGACGGCACGACCGGCCGAATGCACGGGCTCCTCCACAGCGGCGGTCGGTACGCCGTCTCGGACCAAGCGAGCGCGACCGAGTGCATCGAAGAGAACGAAATCCTGCGCGATATCGCCGGCCACTGCGTCGAGGAGACCGGCGGCCTGTTCGTCCAGCGGCCCGAGGACTCGGACGACTACTTCCGGGAGAAACTCGAGGGCTGTCGCGACTGCGGCATTCCGGCCCGCGTGCTCTCGGCCCGCGAGGCCCGCGAGGTCGAACCGTACCTCGCGGAAGACATCAAGCGCGCGATCGAAGTGCCAGACGGCGCCGTCGATCCGTTCCGGCTCTGCGTCGCCAACGCCGTCGACGCCGAGCGCCACGGCGCGCGCGTCGAGACCCACGCCGAAGTGATCGACCTCCTCCGGGAGGGCGACGACGTCTACGGCGTCGAGGTCCGCCACGACTCCGGGCCGGGCAAACGGACGCACAAGGCGCCCGGCACGACCGAGGAGATCACCGCCGAGTACGTCGTCAACGCCAGCGGCGCGTGGGCGGGCCAGATCGGCGCGATGGCCGACCTCGAGATCGAGGTCCGCCCCTCGAAGGGCGTGATGACCATCATGAACGTCCGGCAGGTCGACACCGTCGTCAACCGCTGTCGGCCGAAGGGCGACGCGGACATCATCGTGCCACACGAGACGACCGCGATCCTCGGCACCACGGACGAGGAAGTTGAGGATCCGGACGACTACCCCGAGGAGCAGTGGGAGGTCGACAAGATGATCGATACGCTGTCGGAACTGGTCCCCATCCTCGAGGAGGCCCGGACGATCCGATCGTTCTGGGGCGTCCGGCCGCTGTACGAGCCGCCGGGGACCGGCACGCAGGACCCGACGGACATCACGCGCGATTTCTTCCTGCTGGACCACGCCGACCGCGACGGGGTGTCGGGCATCTCGAGCATCGTCGGCGGCAAGTTCACGACCTACCGCGCGATGGCCGAGGAGATTTCGAACCACGTCTGCGAGAAGCTGGGCGTAACGGCGTCGTGCGCCACGGCCGAGGAACCCCTGCCCGGCAGCGAGGATCTATCGGTCCTCGAGGAGGGCATGGACGACTTCGGGCTGCGGTCGCCGATCGCCCGCCGCAGCAAGCAGCGGCTGGGGAGTCGCGCGAAGGAGGTCCTCGAGACCGACGCGGCCAACCCTGTGATCTGCCAGTGCGAGGGGGTCACGCGCGCGGAGATTCAGGACGCGATCGAGCAGTCCGGTTCCGATCTGAACGCCGTACGCATCCGGACCCGCGCCTCGATGGGCAACTGCCAGGGCGGCTTCTGCTGTCAGAACATGGCCAACGAGCTTCACCCCGAGTACGACGAGGCGACGGTTCGCGAGGCACTCGACGAGCTCTTTCAGGAGCGCTGGAAGGGCCAGCGCCACGCGCTGTGGGGCGAACAGCTCTCGCAGGCGATGCTCAACTACGCCTTACACGCGACGACGATGAACCGGGACCGCGACCCCGCCGGCGCGTCCGCGTCGGGACCGGAAACAGACGCGGAGGGGCTCGAGTACGCCGCGTTCGACGGCGGGCCGACGGAAACCGAACCGACGCCTCGCGCGGACGGAGGGAACTGAGATGGCGATCGAAGACGACGTCCTCGTGATCGGCGGCGGCATCGCCGGTGCGACCGCCGCGCTGGCCGCCGCCGACGAGGGCCGACGGGTACGGCTCGTCACGCACAAGGAGAGTACGTTACGCCACGCCAGCGGGCTGATCGACATCCTGGGGTATACGCCCGAGGGAGAGGGACCGCTCGCGGAGCCGTTCGACGCCCTCGAGGACCTGCCTGAGGGCCACCCCTATGAGCGGGTCGGCGTCGACGCCGTCCGCGAGGCCCTGTCGTTCTTCGACGACATCGCGGGCGACGCGTACGTGGGCGCCCACACCGACACGAACGCGCTCGTACCGACCCACGGTGGGACGGTCAAGCCGACCGCGCGCTACCCCGTCTCGACGGCCGCCGGACTGGCAAGCGACGACCGAGACGCGCTGCTGGTCGGCTTCGAGACGCTGCCGGACTTCGACGCGCCGCTGGCTGCGCAGCACCTCGAGGCCGCCGGCGTCCCCTTCGCGGCCCGCGGCGCGACGGTGCCGTTCCCGGGCATCGTTCGCGACGACGCGAAGGTGACGCGGTACGCCCACCTGCTCGACCGCGACGAGACCGTCGAGACGGGCGCCGGCGAGACCGGCGCGCGCGAGGCGCTGGCCGCGACCGTCGACGGGCTCCTCGAGGACGAGTCTCGGGTCGGGTTCCCCGCCATCTTGGGCGACGAACACGCCGCCGAGGTACGGGCCGACCTCGTTGACCGGCTCGGCGTCGACGTCTTCGAGGTGCCGATGGGACCGCCGAGCCTTCCCGGACTGCGACTTGAGGATCTGCTGTACGATGCGCTCGATGACCGGGGCGTCCGCGTGACGGCTGGCGTTCCGGTGGTCGACTACGAGACGGCCGGGGAGAGCGGGGGCTCGTCCTCGAGTGCGAGCGCGGACGACGGCGACCGAATCGAGCACGTTATCGTCGACCGCAACGGCACCGAGATCCCCCACCGCGCGGACCAGTACGTCCTCGCGACGGGCGGGCTGGTCGGCAAGGGCATCCGCTCCGAGCGAGAACGGGTGTTCGAGCCGATCTTCGACTGCCACGTTCCCCACGCCGACGACCGCTACGACTGGTTCGTCGACGACGTCTTCGGCGAGCAGCCCTACGCTCGGTTCGGCCTCGCACCGGATCGGGAGCTTCGCCCCCTCGACGCCGACGACGAGCCCGAGTTCGACAACCTGCGTGCCGCCGGCGCCGTGCTGGGCGGCTACGACTTTGCGGCCGAGAAGTCCGGCGCCGGCGTCTCCCTCGCGACGGGCTACGTCGCAGGACGGCGAGCGGCTGCGGAGGTGGACCAGGCGTGACCGCGACGACCCGGCGTTCGACGCCGACGAATCGGGGTACAACCGACGCGATAGCGACCGACGCACGCGACTCGAGCAACGACGCGACGACCGATACCGACGAGCAATTGATTCAGGTGATTCGATGAGCGACGCACAACGACCGACCGACGACCACGTACCGGGCGCAGACGAGGAGGAGTTCGAACCGATTCAGGTCTTCCCCGAAGCGGAGGAGATGGACCTCCGGCCGGGCGCCGACAACTGTTACAAGTGCTCGACCTGCGACACCGAGTGTCCCGTCGCGGAGGTCGACGACGAGTTCCCCGGCCCGAAGTTCCAAGGGCCCGAACAGTGGCGGCTCAAGCGCCAGGAGGACCGCGACATCGACGAGTCGGTGATGAAGTGTTCGAACTGCATGCGCTGCGACGGCGCCTGCCCCTCCGAAGTCCCGCTCTCGCAGATGCACAACACCGCGCGGGCGGAGTACGTCGAACAGAACATGAGCAAATTTTCGCGGGAGTACTGGCGCAACCGAATGCTCGCAAACTACCGCACCCTCGCCCCGCTGGCCGCGATGTTCCCGCGGACGGCCAACTTCGTGACGGGGCTGTCGATCACGAAGTGGCTCGGCGAGAAGGTCATGGGCATCACGAGCGAGCGGGAGTTCCCCGAGTTCGCCACCGAAACGTTCCGCGAGTGGTGGGCGAAACGGGGCGGCGCGCAGGTCGAGAACCCCGACAAGCGCGTCGCGTACTTCCACGGCTGCTACTCGAACTACAACACCCCCGAGGTCGCGAAGGCGCTCGTGCGCGTCTACGAGCACTTCGGCTACGAGATCATGGTCCCCGACCAGCACTGCTCGGGGACGCCGATGTTCGCCAACGGCATGCTCGAGGACGCCCGCCGCGCGGCCGAGACCAACGTCCCCGAACTCGCCGCGGCGATCGACGAGGGCGCCGATATCGTCGCCTCCTGTAGCTCGTGTTCGATGTCGCTGCGCCAGGAATACCCCGAGCTGTTCGACTTCGAGGACACCGAACGCGTCGCAGAGAACACCTGGGACGCCGTCGAGTACCTGCGCGTCCACGAGGACTTGGAGGCCGCGCTCGAGGGGACCGAAGTAGAGGGCTTCGACGACTTTGCCTACCACGCGCCGTGTCACGCCCGCAACCAGGGACTGGACGGCCAGACCGTCGAACTGCTGTCGCTGATCGACGGGATCGAGGCCCACGACGTCGGCGACTCCTGTTCCGGCATCTCCGGCACCTACGGCTGGAAGGAGGAGAACTACGAAACATCCATGAAAATCGGGGAGGAGATGTTCGAGCACATGGACGCCGCCGACGCCGAGCAGGGACTGACGGAGTGTCCGACCTGCTCGATGCAGATGGAACACGGCACCGGCTACGAGATCACCCACACGCTCGAGGTCCTCGAAGCGGCGCTGGTCGGAGCAGGGTCGTCGACCGCGAATACGGCGCGGACGTGATCGCATGAACCTCCGCGAACGCATCGCTCGGCGACGCTCCGCCCACCGGACGCGCGGCCTCGTCGTCGACCGCGACCACCTCAGTCCGACCGTCCACCGACCCGAACCCGTCGGGCGCGGTCCCGTCCTCGAGGAGCTGCTGGACGTCTTCGAGCCGGTCTTCGACGGAACGTTGCCCGACCCGGTCGCGGTGGTCGGGCCCGCCGGCTCGGGAACGTCGGCCGTCGTGACGGCGCTGTTCGACGCGTTGAACGACGGCGTCGGCACGTCGGATCGACCGATCGGAACGACGACCCGCTCGGGCTCTACGGAACCGATCACGCGGTTCGTCTACGTCGACGCTCGCCGCACCGAGAGCGCGTTCGCCTTCTATCGAACCGTCCTCGCGGAGATTTCGGGGGAGTCGGTTCCGGAAAGCGGCGTCGGGACCGACGACCTGCGCGACAGGCTTCGCGACCGGTTCGAGCGACGCGACCGGCGCGCGGTCGTCGCGATCGACCACCACGACGAACCCGAGACGATCGCGCACGACCGGGCGACGGAACTGCTCGAGCCGGTCGCGGACAGCGTGACGACGGTCCCCGTCGGCCAGCGGGCGCCCGACGGCTGGTCGGGATCGACCGTCCGCGTTCCGGCCTACCGCGATCACGAACTCGTCGACGTGCTCACCGACCGCACCTCGACGGGGCTGGCCGCGGGCGCCATCGACCACGAGTACGTTCGGGACGTCGCCGACTGGGCCGACGGCGACGCCCACGACGCGCTGGCGGCGCTGTTCGGCGCCGCGGTGACGGCGAGCGAGGACGACGCCGATCGGATCGCCGGCCGACACGTCCGGCAAGCGATGGCGGCCGTCCCCGAGGACGGCGTTCACGTCGACCGCGCGCTCGCGCTCGCAGACTCACGCCAGCGCGTGTTGGCGCACCTGGTCTCGATCGACGGCCGCGACCGACCGATCCGCGACGCCGCCGAGGAGATCGCCGCGCGGTCGTCGCTGACCGCCGGGACGGTCAAGCGGTTCCTGTACGAACTCGCGGATCGGGGCGTGATCGAACGCGTCCCGCTGGCGGCGACCGACGGCGGGAGCGGCCGCCGGCCGAGCGGCGTCGAACCCCGGTTCCCGCCACTCTTGTTCCGATCGTTGAGCGCCGTCGCCGATGAGACGCTCTCGGAGGGCGGTTCGTGACCGATGCTGCGACGGCGACCCGGAGACCGCCGCGGCGGCGCGACGGTATCCTTTTGACGGTACGCGCGAATAGCGTTCATATCAGCTGCGAGGAATTATGACGATCACCTTCGACGAAACGACGGATCCCGTTGGGCTCGAGATCCACGACGAAATCGAGCAGCGATATCTATCCGTCAAGTCTTCGACGCCCGTCTCGACCGTCGAGAGCGAGACGGAGACGGCGTTCTGTTTTCCCGTCGATCGAACCTGCGCGATCGAGACCGACGAACTCCGGTTCGACCAACACTACGCCGTGACGGTCCACAACAGTACGGGCCAGACCGAGCGAACTGCTACTGGCGGTGAGACGGTCCGACTCGAGGACCGCCTCCAGTTCGTCGGCGTGAGCGCGCCGATCAAGCTCTACTTTCGGTACTTCCCGAACGTCGCTTCGTGAACTGTGCTGAGTCATGGACGAACGGAGTGAATGCCGGTGTGGTAACTGAGTGAACAGGAAGTAGAATCCACGCATGAGGAGAAGTGAAGTAAGAAGGCTGAGATACGCTGTTCTAGGCGAATGCTGTTGCTCACCCGGAGCTTGCCCAAGGCCGCGGGCTGACCTCAGCCCGCGGCCGGCGCGTATGCTTCTGGCACACCTGTTCCGTTCATCTCGATCTCCCAACTCCGCTCTAGCTCTTTCTCTAATGCATGTCTGATCCAGTCAGAGAAGGTCTTGAACGTGAATTCCTCGGGCAGGTCGCGCCCGCCCCGCTGGGGGCGGGCGACGACCGCCCATCGAAGCACAAGCCAGAGGTTCTCCAACAGGAATCCAACCAGGACGAACGCGAAGCGGATGATTGGGTCTTGTGTCGTCGTTACCACTCGTGCTTGGCGAAATACACGGTAGCTCGTTTCGATCGCTGACCGTTTCCGATAGAGTCGTTCGACTTGTTTCGGCGTGCGATCGGCCAGATCGCACGCCACATAGCCTCGAACGACCTCGCCACTTTTCCCGCGATCTCCGGCGTGATATGACACAGCGACCGCGAGCGGGAATTCCAGTTCCCGCTCGCGGCCTTTGTACATCCGATAGGTTGTCATGTACGAGCAGTGCGTATCCAGCTTCTTCCTCATGCGCTTGCCCTTCTTTTGGACGGGAACGACAGTCGCAGCAACCTCCCGTGAGCGGCGCAGAATACGTTCGTTGTAGAAGCCGCGATCAGCCAACAGAAGCTCTATCTCGAAGGGATAGGCCTCGACGCGGTCGAGGACGCGCTCGACCGCGTCGGCCTCTTTCTCATCACTACGGACGTACGTCATCGCCAACGTCACTGGCTTTCCGTTCGAGACGAGATACGCCGTGCAGTACCGGTGGCACGTCGTTGTTCCGTCTTTCGCGTGCATGCGACAGAGTTCACCTTCTTCATCGGCGTACGTTCCGTGGTAGGGGTTATCGACGAAGTCAATGGAGACGATCCTCGACCGATCAGGGTCGAGGATCGTCATCGCTAACTCTCTGAGAAGGCGGTTAGCAACCCGCTCAAGCCACTCCCGGTTGAGCGTATGTAGCCAGTCCATGACAGTATCGTCACAGACAGCGTTGTCGTTGTCCTTGCACGTCTCCCAGATGGACGTCTGATTGACTGCTGCAAGAATGACAACAGCCCAGATATCGCCGGGATCGAGGGGCGAGCCCTCGATCCCTGGCAAGGGGAGCTGGCAGATGACGTCTTCCGCTAAATCTTTCACGTCCGAATCCGAAAGAACACCGTCTGGCTGAGGGATACTGAACACATTCACTCAACCAGACATCTTCCTCATGAGACCAACGCTTTAGCTCCAGCTCTCACACCAGTCGGGAAGTACCGAAGGTTCCGACAGTGGCATAAGTTTGTTGAAAGGCGAGTTCTTCCAGACGAACCACTACGGAATCGGAGCAGCAGTATACTCTTTTGCGATCCCTAACCCGAACCCACACGTACTCAACAGCATCCAGAAGCCAGCAAAGAGGAATGTTGCGGCAGCAGCTATCGGAGCATAGATCAATCCAAATAGTCCACATATCGTCATAAATACGGAGAGGAAATAGGCATCTACACCGCCTCTGAGATAGTCATTTTTCCCGCTAACCGAGAGAGCAATGAATCCACCATCCCCGTTCGAATCCAGTTGGAGAAGCGGATCAATGGTTTCTCCTATTACGTCAATTGAACCTGTTGTCCGTCCGTGATCTGCCGTTGACTGCCCAGAAACTCTTCGACTATACTCATCCCTACTACCAGTAGTCAGACCGTCCAGCCGACTACCGATACTTGACTGTCCAGTTGTTCTATCCACGTTTTCCGCGCCCGCCGCCGTACCACCAGCATTCGCAGACCGTCTGTGACCACCACTCCAAGCAATCGCTGGCCCAAAAGCTGACTCTCGATCGACAGTCGAACGCGAATCCCGATTCGCAGTTGTTGTGGAAAACTCGTCTCTCGAGGCAGTTGTTCCAGATCGGCCACTCCTCACAAACTGATATTGAGAGCAGTGTTTCAAGGGAGAGACCACCTGTGGCAGGTCAGTCGCGTAGATCGGATCCGTCTTGGAATATGGATTAACCAGCCAGATCACCGATTCTCTGCCATCTTTCTCACTTCCGAGCGCACCTCGTTTTTCGAGTCGCCGGACTACTTGACCGATTGAATTTCGGTCGACACTCGTTCCGTACCGAGATTCGAGTTCAGTTATCAATTTTGATGTGGTGATCCCGGACTCAAAAGACCGAGCTTCCACAGCGTCTATGACGTAGAGTACTCTAGTCGCATGCTCAGTCACGTTGAGATGCTGAAAATAGTACGTATCATGCGTCTTGCCCCGCTCAAACGTTTCGTATGCGCTTGCCATCACCACCTTGAGGTGATCAGGGAGATCTGCTGCTTTTTCCGGTAGTCTATCTGACACAGGTGAAGTAACTCACAACCTGTTCGGAAAACAGTTCTGGTTAGAAACAATAATTACCTGAATTGTTTCTCCCATCCTATATATTTGTTCCGCAGTGTTAGGTATTAGTGACTGTAAATAAATCAAATACTAAACTATTCTATACCACTCTATGTCCTTTGGTTATACCATTTCTTATCTAACTACGTACTATTTGATTACTCTACGACTGTAACGCTCCGGTGGTCTGGTGTATTATTCCCCCGTATCGGTGATTGCTGTATGACGACAAGAAACACCAACCGAGTGACGCCGACTATCGTCACATGGAAACAGACACATTCGGACCGGACCGACTTGGAGAGTCCAGTTGTTGAATCTGCAGCAGATCAGTTGCGGGCAAAGAACACAGAGCGTGTCGATACGCATACCGTCACGCTTGCGTCGCGAGATCAGGCCGAACAGCTCTTTGACCAACTCGTTGGCACAGGTGTATTGCGACGCACACGCGTTATCATCAAATACGGCGAGTCACAGAGACAGTATACTCATTTCTCTGTTAGTGACCTGAGTACTGCTCTCGCGTACGAGCATGCAGCAGAGCAATTCCTCGAGGAAGAACTCGAGAAAGACCCAGAGGCAAGACTCTCGTACCGCGAATTGGTCGACCAATTCCAAACCTGGTACGAAAACGCTACGAACGATGATCTGCCATCTATCACGTGGGTCAACCAGGCACTAGTCGCACACGGGGTCGACATCCGGCGTACAGTTGACGGCAAGAGAGTCCACGGTTGGAGTTTCAAATAGACCCAAATAACTGATACGCTAGCCAGTTCTCAAACAGCGACTCATTGACGGGTACGATGAGTCGCCCACCCCACATCGTTATTGGCGTTGGTATAGCGTTCGTACGTTTGTTCGCTTGCGGCGGAAACTACTGCGTCCTCGAGGACCGTAAGCAGCCACGTCGCTGCTACCTTGGCGGTTGCGTGTTGAACATGACGGTCGTGTCAGCGATGACCGGCCCAACCTCATCGATTACAGCGAGAACAGCACGAAAGTTCACGACTTCAGTCGTGGGAGAAGTCAGTCTGCAGAATAGCGCTTTCCGACAGGTCAAAACACCTATGGCCTTTCGAAGGACTCACCATTGGTATGAACACTCCGGGTGAGCTATGGAACTGATCGACGAGAAGGGGAATCTCTTCGGCGTCGTCAACGTCATCGATGCACTTGTTGTTTTGCTCGTTCTTGCCGTCGGGATCGCCGGTATCGCCGTTGTTGGCGTCCTCGGTCCCGATGACAACACGGCAACCAACGAAGACGACAGACCACCGATCGAAACTCGCTACGCGACGATCGACGTCGGCACGCAGTCGTCCTCGGTTGCCGAAGCCATCACCACGGGCGACAATATGACGGGCGACATCGAAGGCGAACGCCTCACGATTACTGACGTGTACGCGGTCCCGACCTCGAGCGAGACGGCCGACGTAACTGTCCGCACTGAGGTCGACGGAACGCAGTACGAGAACGGCACGTTCGCGTTCGGCGGCAGCGAGTTCGCCAGCGGCCACAATATCTCGATCCAAACAGGAGAGTACGACGTAACCGGCTCTATCGAAACCGTCGAAGACACGACCACTGAACTACAGACCAACGAAACCGAGGTCCTGTTCGAACAGACGGTAAACCACGAGACAGCCGAAGCGATCGGAGTTGGCGATGAATCCCAACTTGGCAACGAGACGACCGCGACTATCGACACAGCATCCGTCTACCCCCTTAGTAACGGACAGTATCGCGTTGTCGCCGGGGCAACACTCGAAACCCTCGCAACCGAAGACGATCCGCGGTACGGCTCCGCACTCGTCGAGCCCGAATCGAAGATTGCGTTCTCGACGGGCGAATACAACCTCCGGCCGACGATCCGAGAGGTCGGAACGACGGACGAACCTGGTGAACCCACGACGACGACCGTCGAAATCGATCTCGAGAAACTCGGAGACCGCGAGGCCTCCCAGTTCGAACCCGGCCTAACCGAGACGGCGGGCGGTGATACGTGGGCGACGATTACGAACGTCGACCGCGAACCCGCTTCCGTCATCGTCGAAACCGAGAACGGCGAGCTACACGAACGTCAGCACCCGACCAAATACGACGTAACCCTCACCGTCGAACTGCAGACCCGCGAGACGGATCTCGGGTTGCAGTTCAAAAGCCAGTCCTTCCGGAACGGTGATACCATCTATCTCGACTTCGGCGTCACGACCGTCGAGAAACGCGCGTGGATCGTTGACTAACTATGAGCGATTCGAACGCTAACTCGATACAGCAGACACTCGAAGTCGTCGAACAGCGGCTTCGAACGGGTATCGAACGCTCCCGGCTCGCCAGCATGGCACGGACCCTCGGCCGGTACGTTCGTCACTCGTGGCTGTATCGGTGGCTCACGGCGGAGCCCGAGCCGGAGGTGATCGTCATCGATCTCCGCGAGACCTACACCGTCGGGCCGTTTATCCGCCTGCTCGATCGAATCCTTGAGCATTTCACGCGCGCGACAGCATCCTCAAGGGCAGTCGAACTCGCCAGCCGCGTCGAGAATCGATTTCGAGCCCGCCCGCTTCGGGTACTCGGTACTGCGATCCTCGGTGCAGTCGTCTTTTCCGGACTCGTCTCGCTCCTCTTCGGACAGCTCGGAATGGGCTGGTTCGTTGGTCACGCAGTCCTTATGGGACTATCCGTCCTTGGATTGCGCTCAGAACGGACGCTCGAGGACCTGACCGAAACCAGAGTTTGGGAACTTGTCATAGCCGCCTTCGAACCGCCAGAGCCTCCGACAGAGTCACAGATGGACGATCAATCGGATGGATCTGATGGGAATCCCACTAATAGAACTCGCTGAATACGCCTGGAAGTGCCGGTAATATCCCTCTGTTTGAGTCCTCCACGTTCTGACTGAGGGTGTTAGTATGGAGACCGCAATTCGTGTTTAGGTGTGATGGACGTCGTGAGGGAACTGCTGGCCGAGCGCGTGCATGGTTGATTTTCACACCCCGAGGAACCGGCTTCTTCATCCATGTATTGTCATTCTCTGAGAGCGTCGCTGAGGAGCTCAGTTGTTCCCGAGAGCCAGCACGTTGGAAGCTGCAGCCATTTGGAGAGTAAGGGCAAGTCGCCAGTCGGAAGACCGCTGGAAGGTCGTATGGTGGAACAAGAGTCTTACGAGGCGTTGATCCGGACGACGCTTTCTGGGAGTTCGAACCAGATGCGTCAGGTGAGTCGGATGTCTCCGGAACGTCGATGAGGTCTTGTACAGAGAGGAATCGTTGTGGGCGGTGCAGGTATAACACCAGTCCGGGTTCACTGGTATCTAAAGTCAACCAATTACTGTTAGTCGTGAAGGATTTTAATCCGTGACCGAAACCGAGTGACCGTTTAGAACGTCGTCCTCGGAAACGACCACTGTCTGATTCCCAACTGTGTACTCTCCTGCATACGGGACCGTCACTGTCCCCTGGCCATTGTTCCCGACAGCCACGTTGCGTTCGTAGGTGAACGACTGCTCAGACACTGAAACAGTCGTCTCGAGGGGCACGGACGAACCCGGCTCGCCGGAGACGTTGAGCGTCGCTCCAGGGACGACTGCGAACGCAGCAACGTCGTCGTCGGCGAAAAGCGCCTGATAGTGGGCGATACCATCCGTTTGGTTCCCGGCCGATCCGTATCGCTCGAACAACTGCGCTTGCGTACTGTCGGCCGGCACATCCCGTTCGACGTCAGTGAGAACGACGTAGCCGACACGGCCGTCAAAGCGATCGTACCAGCCGTCGGAATCGGACCCAGTAACGAAATCGACGTAGTTGCTTTGCGCATAGCCGTATCCTCGAGACTCTCCGTTCACGAAGTGATTGTACATTCGGTTGTCGCCCCACTCGCTCAGGACGTAGTTCGACGGATACTCCCGTTCGACCGACTCTGCATGCTCATCGATCGCCTCGAGCGCAGCGACCTGCGAGTCGTCGTAGGCCACGTCCGACGTCAGCCCGGGCACGTAGATCAGACTCACTCCGAACACCAGCAGGAAGATTCCGACAACGTACATAGCCGCGCGCCCGTCGGGAAGCGCAATCGAAGGTTCTGGTCGACCGCCATCCGAAACGACCGACGGTGCGCCCGAACGATCGGTCGGTGACGGCGCGTCGCCGCGGAACGGGACCGGTCGCCGCGCGAGGTCGACCGCGGACAGCACGTATACGAACCCGAGTCCACCGAGAATCGCGAGCGGGATCGCGAGTTGGCTGGCGAAGCGAACCTGAATCCCCGCCAACAGCAGTAGATAGCCGGTGTAGGTCCCCACGAGTAACCATCCAGGTTCGTACCGCCGATAGACGAGCCAGGCTACCCAACCCAGGACCGCCAGCCCGAGGTAGAATCCGACACCGAGTTGGTACAGCGGTCCGAAGAACACGGCGTACTTCGTCGCGAACAGCGACATCGTTTCGCTCGCCCCCTCCCGGAAGAATAGATCGTCGATACGTTGCTGTGCTGCCATCCAATCTTCCGGACGCAACTGACGGAAGGCAAATAGCCCGATAGCAGCGACTGCGCCCTCAGCGGCTACTAGTCCGCCGAGATGTAGCTCCTGCCGACGCCACAGTTCTCCGAGCCCAAACACGACGGTTCCGCCGACCAACACCATTGCAGGCGTGGCCGAGACAAAGGTTTGATGCCATCCCCAGCGGACGTGCAATGCGATCGATATCACGGATCCAAGCGCCAGCCCGGCCAGTACAGGAAGGTTTGCCTGTAGCGACGGGACGTCTTCTCGAGCGTCCATCGCCGCCCGAAGGGCAATATAGCCGGCCAGCGGAAGCAAGAGCAGCGGTGAGCCGCCCCACGCGTGCGTCCCGGCAGCGACCGAGATACCGAAGACGAAGGCAACGATCCACGTCATAGGAGAACGAAGATACTCCGAGACTACACCGCCGGTCTCGAGCCGCTGCTGAAGGTCGACTGCTAGCCGGCCGAGCGTAAGCAGCGTGACGCCGAGCCAGAAGTACTGGTGCAGCTGGTGATCAAGGAATCCCAGTTCGGTGTACACTACGTGAGTGGGCGTGACGGCAAACACGAGCACCGATGCGACTCCGACGCGGACGTCTCGAGTGAGCAGGACGGCGAGCTTGTAGAGCAACGCGCCGAGTGCAACTGACGCAATAACCGGGAGCCAGGCTGCGACCATATCGGCTGCCCACTGATCGCCGCCTAGTAACTCGGCAAGGAACCAGTTGGTCGCATGGGAAGCTGGCCGCGTCCACCCGGTATCCACTAAGACGCCGTAATCAGTCGGTCCGGACGACTCCGCCAGCAGTCGTTCCATCCAGTAGCGGAAGAAATACGGGTCGTTCCCGGGTGAGACGACGTACCCGCGCTGGAAGACGCGGTTATAGACGAGCGTTCGAGCGGCGGCGACGACGGCTAGCGCACCGAGCAGCGCCGACAGCGCCCGCAGGTCGATATCGTACTCGAACGACACCGACCGCTCGTCCGATTCGTCCGTATCGATCTCCTCGCCGGCGAGAACGGACCGGACGACCGTCGCATCTGCAACGCGATACTCACCGTTTCGTTTCTCGACGATTCCACGGGACACCAACTCGCCGAAGGTTCCAGAATCCAAGGCGACGTCGTCGAATGTCCATGTCTCAGCGTCCGCATCGACCTCGAGGACCGCATCGAGCGCCCGTTCTCCGTCCTCGTGGTCTGCGAGGAACGAAGCGGTCGCGTCCGCGACGGCACTCGAGTCGTCGTCAGTCATTGCCCATCAGGTGAGTGTGTGAACTCATCATATTTTCGTTCTAGAGAACTGCCGCCGGCGACGTCAGGCGGTAAGCAGTGCAACCCCGCCACCGCCGACGATTGCTACCCCGCCGAGACCGAAACAGACGATCCAGAACGGGATTCGCTCGACGACGCGCATCAACAACCCGATCGTCGCGTATCCGACGACGGCACTCGTCGCGATCGCCAGCGCGGCAGCGCTCGCGCTCACGCCGGGGATGCCGCCCTCGGTCACAACGGTCAGCACGCCGGCGCCCAGTCCCGCCGGAATCGAGAGCAAAAACGATAGGCGAAACGCGGACGGGGCTCGATAGGACCGAAAGAGCAACACGCTCGTGGTGACACCCGACCGTGAGATCCCAGGCAAGATCGACAACCCCTGGAACGCACCCACGATCACCGCGTCCCGGAGCGTCGGTGTCTCGCGATCCTCGAGGGCGATCGACTCGGATACCAGTTGCAGGATACCGGTCGCGACGAGCAACACGCCGATCGCGGCGATGAACAGTCCACCGCTCAGCTCGCTTACGAAATCCGCAGCTAAGATGTAGAGCGGAATACCGATCAGGCCGGTTGCGAGACAGGCCACGACGACGAACGTCGTCACCGCGTTCGCACCGGTAAACGCCGTCGACGGGCGCCACTCCGGAACGGCCTCGAGACTGTCCCTGATATCGTCGCGATAGTACAGCGCTGACGAAAGCGTCGTCCCGACTTGCAAGAACAGCGCCAACTGGAGCGCCTGATCGGGAGCGGTTCCGACGAGCGTTAAGAATAGAGAGAGATTCCCCTGTGAGGAGACGGGAAGCCACTCGACGATCCCCTGTACGATGCCGGCGAGGACGGCGATGAGAAGGTCCCAGTCAGGTGCTGAGGACACACCTATCGCCTCAACCTGAGCGTCTCGAACGAGTTCATGCATCGTCAATCAAGGAGTAGCCGAGATCGGTCGTCTGCATTTCGTCTCGAGACTCGAAGTAGTGCTATTCTCGGTTGTCAGTTCAGATTCGTCGACTCCCAGCACGCCGATAATGCCAATACTGGAAACGATGCCAGCGAGAAGCACCAAGCCGACGAACGAACGGATACCGTTGACGGCGCCGAAGAATTCCCCTTCGTCGTCGATCACGGACAACGATCACTCCAGAGAGACATACACGAGAGAGTCGGAGCAGACCACATAATCATTATCATCACGGCTATCCCGAGGTCGGCGTCCTCTCACGATCATACGTCCAACACGCATTCGCCTACGCGGTTCTTGCAGTTGGTCTCGCGTACGCACTCGCCGATGTCGAGTCTACCATCGTCTACAAGGCACTGCTGGTCGTCGTTCTCGCGACAAGCTACGGCAGTCTGATGGAATTCGGCCAGCTGTTCCGCCCCGAACGCCCGACCTCTCTCGCAGACGCCACGGTCAACCTTCTTGGTTCGACAGTTGCGCTGGCATGGTACGAATTCGAGCGTCGCGCACGGTTCGTTTCGGTCGACGAGTTTCGCCAACAGATCGAGTCAACCGAATCCGGATACCGTTAACCGACTGCTCCGTCTCCTGCCTTAGGAAGCGAAAGCGGAGCGTCCAAGTTCTAAATTCAGGAGGCCGGAGATGATGAGACGAGCACTCGAGTTGTGGTTGTCGCCGTCTTACTCACAGCTTTGATCGGTCTTCGTATCCACTATGACACACTCTACGAAGGTGAACGACGATGGCTGACCACCTTACTTACGCATGTCCTGATTGCCGACGCCGTCTTCACCGTCGCGAGTGACTCACAGGACGGTGGGCTACCATTGCGATTGCGATGATCGGTCCGCGCTTGCCCAATCTCAATCGTATTGGACTTGTGACCGTGATGGTCGTGACCGCAATGCTGCAGTCACACTCGAGAACAGTACGGCTGTCGCTACTCGAGTAGCGCTCGAAAGAAAAGCGAAATGCGGGAAGGCCGGACGGAAGTCCGGTAGTTAGTTGGCGTTAGTCCTGACGGCGCAGGGCCAGCATGGCGGCTGCGAGCAGAGCGATCGTGGCGACGGCGACGCCGAAGCCGGGCGTACCGTCAGAGCCACTGTCCTCGGAGCCACTGTCCTCGGAGCCGCTGTCCTCAGAGCCGCTGTCAGAGGAACCGCTGTCCTCGGAGCCGCTGTCAGAGGAACCGCTGTCCTCGGAGCCGCTGTCGTCAGTGCCACTGTCGTCTTTCTTCTCTTCGGCGACGGTCAGGGTACCACTGGCGGATTCGTCACCAGCAGTGACGCCCCACTCGATGTCGCCAGCCTCGGAGGTGTTGAAGGAGAAGCTCTCGCTCCACTCTTCACCGGCGCCGAGGGTTGCGTTCTCGTCGGTGACGGTTTCGCCACCGATTTCAACACCGATCGGGACTTCGCCTTCCGTGTCACCGGTGTTGGTGACGGTCACGTCGAGCGTGGCGTCCGCGCCAACCTTGACTTCCTCAGGTGCGGAGGTCTCGAGCGAGAAGTTGGGCTGACCAGCCTCGACGAGAGTAGCCTCGATCTTGTCCTGAAGCGCGTCCTTGTAGTCGCTGAACTCAGTCGAGCGCTCGGCGTGCGTGGCGGTCAGATCGAAGTTGATGCCAGCGTCGTACTCGCTGAAGTCGTAGGTGGCGGTGAACGTGCCGTCCTCAGCGACGATCGCTTCTTCGGAGTCGGTGAAGTTACCCGAGGAGCGAGCGTTCGTGTTGATCTCGCTGCCGGGGGCGACGTTGGTCGTGCCGGTCACTTCAGCGTTCTCCGAGTTGGGGACTTCCTCAGCGCTGCTGTCCCACTCGAGTTCGGGCTCTTCAACGGTGAACGAGTCCTCGATTTCGATCTCTTCGTCCTCACTGTCCACGTAGGGACTGTTTTCGCTGACCGAGTAGGTCAGGTCGTAGGACTCGCCAGCCTCGAGGCCGGCCTTCTCGTAGTTGAGTGCCAGGACGAGGTTACCGTTGTATTCGGAGACGTCAGTGTAAGTGACGTTAGCGTGGATCAGGTGATCGGCATCGGATCCAACCTGATCGGGGTTAGTGCTCCAGACCTGTGCATCGACGTTCGGGCCAGGGTCCTGCTCTTCGACAGTGATGTTAATGCTCTGGTTTCCGAGGTCTTCGCCAACGGAGTCACCGTTGCTCCAGGAATCGACCAGACCGGACTGGTCGAAGCTCTTGAGGTTCAGGAGCAGATGGTCACCGTCAGCGACGACGTCGGAGTTAGTGACCGTCGTGTCATTGAAGTTGTCGAACCCTTCAATGCTGTCGCCAGCAGGTGCGACCTGCGTCGAGACGTCACCGACTGGCGACGGTTCGTTCACGTTGAAGAACGCCGTGTCGGTCACGTCTGCGTCGTTAATGTAGTAGTTGTCCGTGGAGTCGAGCTTGGACGACGTATTGAGATCCGTGCCGGCTTCCATCTCGTACTCGTACGCGCCGAGGGGCTCGTACTGGTCGAGTGCCGAGGCGTTCACGGCCTTGTTGCTCAGCTCAATGTCGTGGTCCTCGTGCTTGGGGTGGAGCGACCACGCGTCCTTAGCACCAGTGTTGTTCGGTGCGTTGGTGTTGAACTGCAGGGTGATCTGGTTGAGATCGTCTTCGTTGATCTCGAACTCGGTTGCCGCTTGGAAGTTGTCATCCTCGACGTCGCCGATCTGGACGGCGCCACTGTCGACGTACTTCGTACTGACAGTGATGTCGATGATTTCACCCTGTTCGCCGTTAGCGTCTCCCTCGAAGGAGACTTCGGCGTCGTCCTGAATGACTTCGATCGTCGCGTTGTCTGCCGCGAGCGAGTCCGTCGTCTCGAAGTCGAACTCGTACTCGCCGGCGTCGATCTCGCTGAAGTCAGCGCCGAACTCGACCGAGTCGTCCGACGGGACGCCCGTGACGTTGAGCGTCACGACGCCGTCGTCTTCGTCAGGGTTCTTGACAGAGTCGATGTTGGAATCAGCATCGCTAAAGATCCCTGCAAGGTCACCGTCGTCAATGCCATCAGCAGAGACGTTCACCCACTGGTTCGCTCGGTCGGATTCGAGCGAGACGTTCACGCTACCTTCCTGGGTAACCGTGGAACTGGTGAACTCGGTGTTGAGATTCTCGGATTCGACCCAGAAGACCTTTTTGTCCCAGCTCGAATTTGCACCAGTTAGGTAGAGGTTGTACGGATTACCCGCTTCGAGCTTAGAGCTGTCAAAGGTAACTTCGTCTGCGTCGTTGTCAACGCGATTTTCGATAACGACGCTGTCGTCCGAATTGTAGGTCGATCCCTGACGGATCTGCAGCGAGGTAAAGGACTTGTCCTCGACCTGCAGCGTCACTTCTTGACCGATCCAGACGTCTTCATTGTTCAGTTCACCAGTGCTACCGTGATTGTACGTCGGTCCTGCGTCGCCGATGCTGTCGGGCTGCGACGGATCGTCGGCAGCACCTGCGCCTGCGAAGGCGACAGACATCGCAACGACGGAGAGGACCATAATCGCTGCCAGGAACACTGCGCGTCCCTTTTTGCGATATGAATTTCCGCTCATGTGTTGTGTTATAGTTGTGTTATCTGCGGTTTGGTTGGTTAGCGCGCGATCAGTGGAAGACGACCATTACCGGCACGTCCGACGCCTCATCGAATGCCGACTCAGCCTTCCGGGTAGGGGTATTCGGAGGAAGATGGGATTCCGTAATAAGCTTTCTGTTTAACAGGTCGTCTCGAGAATGAGTTTCAAGTAGCGATTACAGCGTAGTAAGAGCGTGTTACGCCAGAAATATAGGAAATTCTGAATTAGAACCCAGACAAAATGTTTAATACATAATACAATGGGTGTAATGTAAGGTAGAAGACTCCCGCATATGGTCCCTATACCAGCTGAGACTACGAGTTAGTAGGATACACGTCTGAACGTAAACTCAGGACCAAAAGAGCGGTCAATGACGCTAATTCGAAGATTTAGCGGCAACCGGATCAGGTGAGCTGATTGTATTCGCCGTTTCGTCGTTCATCGTCGTAGTACCGCTTTCTCCACTTCCGTCACTGCCGCTACTCTCATTAGTCGCGCTGTCGTTCTGATTTCCGAAGTCAACTTCTTCGAGATCAACGGAGACCGTGTCTCCCTTAACGACTGCCGACTCGCTAACTTCGGTCTGCCCCTGGTACTCGGTGATACCCATGCCCTGCGAACCAGGGTGTTCGACCGAGACGACGTAGTCGCTAAGCGCTTCGACGCTACTGTTCGTATAGCCGTCTTCGACGCTCAGTTCGTCGTTCGTCGCGTACGGAACGGTCAGTTCGAAGCTCCCGTCGTCGTTGACCGGTGCCTCCTGCTCATAGGTGAACGTCCGACCGGAGTTGGTCTCAAGCTCGACCGCCGCGGTCACAGTCGCGTTATCGACGATGGATTGGTCGTCGACGGTTCCGGTAATCGTCGCCCCCTCGACACGCTCGAAGGTCTTGACGGTCGACTCGAGGTGGGCGTCCCACATCGGAATCCCGAGCGACTGGTAGATCTCGTCGTTCTCGCGCGCTTCTTGGAGATCAGACTGCAACGCCGCTGTCTCGTTCCCCCAATTCGTCGGAATTTCGAACTGATCGCCGACGAACCGGTTGTACTGCGAGAGCTGAAGCGAATAGTGGGGGCCACCTGTATTTCCGAGTCGCATTCCGCCGACGAACGCGTAGTCGTCGTTCTCGTGAACGAGGCGGTAGTGCTCCATGCCGTTTGCGTCCTGGAGGTACAGCGACGCCGTCGTCGTGTTGTAGTAGTTCTCGTTCGGTCCGGCGACCTGTTGTTGCTGACCGCCGGCCTGGTACTCCTTCGTGTCGTAGTAGTGCCCGTAGCCGGGTCCGGTGAAGGCGGTCATCGCGCTGAACTTCCCGCCGGCCATCTGATCGTCAATCATCACGTATCGGACGTCTTCGCCACTGTCGTTGCCGCTGGCAGCCATCTGCTCGAGATGCTCGTTGGACTCGTCATTGGGCGATTCACCCGCGGCGATCGCGTCAAGTACCAACTCAGCTCGCTCCTCGGAGGTCGCCGTCAGGAAGGCTGCCGAGGACGTTGCATGTTGTTGGAATGGATTCGAGTGGGGAATCCGTTCACCCTGGGTCGTGATCAGGTGACCGTAGTCCCACCACGAGATCACGCCGTACGCACCCTCGGGGTAGTTGTAATCACTGTCCTCCGGATACTCGTAGGTGCCGTAGTAGTCGAGTTGGCCAGAGTTATTTGCATCGCCCCAGTTACCTGGCTCGGGCGTATTCCCTTCGAGCCAGTGGTTCGCTTCCTGCCACGTCATCGCGTCGCTGTTCGGTCCAACAGATTCGGCGCTCCCCCACGCGGTTGCCGTTGCGATCGGCGGCAGCAGCGGTGCGAACAGTAGGAGTACGACAATGGCGACGGTCAGAATCTGGTAGGTTTGGAGTTGTCTGACCGACTCGAGGCGCTTCGTGAGATCGAGATCGAAGAGCTGGACGACCTCCGCGACGAATGCAGCGTTCACGACGGCGATCGCGAGCACGAGGTAGTACGAGAACCGGACCTGCGACGCTGCCATACTGATCAAGAACAGCGACCAGACGATAACGAGCGTATGCTCAGCGCGGAATTTGCGACCGAACAACGGCCGAACCGCGAGGAAGACGAGACCGATGAGCATCGTGTAGAAGGCGCTCCCGGCCTCAGAGAAGACGTGATTGAAGTAATTGTCCGGTGGTTGGACCTCCTGAACGGTCAGTGCAGATTCGGAAGCACCGAAGGGAAGGAGCCGTCCTGTGAGGTTTCCAACGAGCGTACTGTAGAGTTCGGGCAGTACGAGCCACATCAATGCCAGCGCACCAGCGCCGATTCCGACGATAGCGACAGGGTAGTATCGGCGATCGATGTTTCGATTGTTCCACTCTCGGGCGAGCCAGGCCATGAAAAGACAACCAACTGCGACCGAGAGAGCAAGAAGGGGTTGAAGGTAGCTGAAATCAGTCGTCCCAAATCCTGGTCGCTCAATCAGTATCGCCGTCACGATCGTAGTTACGCCGAGACTCACTGCACCGACGAACGCGATGTGATCGGGTGATACACCGCGGAGGTAGTCGAGACAGAGTTGCACGGCGAAGAAGGCGCCGAAGATACCGATTAGGACGACACCTGCCGGCCAAACCCACACGTAGAGCGCGAGGGCAAGTCCTGCGAGGGCGCTGTACAAGGCGGGCGTTCGAAGCGCTTGCCAGTCTTTGTCCGCGACTAGTTCGTAGATCGGTTTCTCCCGTTCGCCGACGGTGAGTGCGACCATCATTGCGAGGACTGCGATCGCCATGAAGAGCGCCTCGCCGATATGGTGGTCAAGCTGGCCGACAGTCGACCGCGAGAGGAACTGTCCGCGGGAAAGCGCGAGAATGAGGATCGAGATGATACCACCTAGCGTCCCGCCGAGACGCCGTCCCATGTAGAAGACGGGGATTGCGACGAGCGCCGCCATGATCGGTATCGCGAGCAGCGAAACCGTATACAGCGTCTGGGTGGACGGATCACCGAATCCGACGATCATCGCTGCCGTGACGATGAGCTGGTCGAAGAGCGTCCCGAACTGGCCGACGTATTTCCCTTCTGGGAAGCCGGTCCAGACTTCGTACGGCATCGTATGTGGATAATTTTCTGCGGTCCACTGGATTGCTCGCCAATGATACCACGAGTCGATTCCTGACAGCGCAGGTGTCCCATCGCCGGTGGTGAATCGATCGAACGACTGGGTCCGCAACCAGAACATAAACAGCATCACGGCCCCGATTACGGGAAGGTGATACCAGCTTCGCCACGTCGCGAGGATGGAGGACGTATCGGACTCCTCCTCGACGTGTTCGGTATCCGTGCTCATTAGGTTGCACCAGACCCAAGTCAAAAATAAGCCTTGTCATCTGTTCGCGGTGCCTTCCTATCTCAATAGATTCTCGATAGATAATGGCACTATAACAGGCTGTTTGGCGCCACAAAACTAATACGCTATTTCCAGAACCCCGCTCTAATGGACGTTTCGGCAGGTGATAGTAACGCGTATGATGACTTCTGTGCAATAAGCGTTCTCGAGCAGACGTACAGGGATATTGAGCGCGTCGCCATCGTCGACGGTGAAGTCGTGCATGAGCGAGTACTCGAGCCGGATTCGTGCGAGAAAGTGAGTAAGCATCTCCCTCAAACTTATGATTGATAGATTACATCAACTCGCGAATGCACCTAGTCTCGAGCGAGCGACCCAACGCTCCTCATTATTCGTTTTCGCTGCCGTCGTTGGGTTCGATTACCTGTCCGATTTCGTCCCGTATCGGTTATCTCCATGAGCCCGACAACTGTTCTCTGGCTCACACCCGATAAATCGGCGGATATCAGTGTCGGACGTCGACGTATCGCTTCCCATCTCGGGGATAGCAGTATTGACGTAACGATCCGTGGTACTACGCCGAAGACGGTACTCCAGTCGCTTCGTGACGCCGGTCAGTATGACGTCGTCATAGGAACGACACGAGCTGGCGCCATTGCCGGTACAGCGATCAAACTCGCAATCGGAACCCCGTTGGTCGTCGATCATGTCGATCCAATCCGACAGTTCGAGGAGAACAATCCGCACTGGCTCGCCGAAGTCGTCCGCCAACTCGAGAACGTAGCTTTCCGAATCGCCGATCGCATCCTCTACGTCTATGATGAGGAAGCTCCCCGCGTCGAACGGTTCGGCACCGCAACGAAGACAGCTCTCGGCGTCGACTTCGATCGATTCGCGAATCCCGACCCTGAAATCGTCGAGCGAGCTAAATCGTCACTCGAGAAGGAGGGGGTAACGGAGAACATTGCAATTTACGTCGGCGGACTCGAGCCGATCTACCATATCCGCGAACTGCTCGCTGCGACAACGTGGCTTGACGAGAGTTGGACGCTGCTCGTTCTTGGTACTGGATCGCTCTCGGAGCAAGTCGAACGAGCAGCAGCCGTTCACGATAACATCGTCTACCCGGGTACAGTGCCTCACGAAGATATTCCGGGCTACCTCCACACTGCCGATGTCGGCGTTTGTCTTGTCGACGACCCTCACACATTGAAAATTCTTGAGTACGGTGCGGCTGGACTACCGACGGTACAAGTAAATGGGCGCGCAGAAACGCGGTTCGACGGTCTCGTCGAATTTTGTGAACCAGTGCCGAACAGTATCGCTAGCGCTATCGAACGAGCTACAATGCCCGATTCCACAACGGTGTCATCACAATCGATGGCAATTAAACTCCAGTCGTTCGCACGCGAGTTCGACTGGGCTGAAATCGCCGAGACGTATAAGAATACTATCACAAACGTGAAATAACCCGATGGTGGAGTCGTCGACATGGAGGACGTAGTTCTCGTCACCGTCGACTCGTTGCGCGCAGACCACGTCGGGTGGCACGGCTACGAGCGAGAGACGACGCCGAATCTAGACGCCCTCGCTGATCACAGTCATACCTGTACGAACGCGTTCGCACACGCCTGCAGCACGCGGCCGTCTTTCCCGTCGATCCTCACGTCGTCATATGCCCTCATGTACGGCGGATATGAACGAATCTCGTCCGATCGAACGCTTATTTCGGAAGTCTTCGACAACGCCGACTACCAGACGGCCGGGTTCCACTCGAACCTGTATCTCAGCGCTGACTTCGACTACGACCGCGGATTCGACGAGTTCTACGACTCGAAGACGGATCCGTCAGCGACCGCGCGGCTCCGACAGTTCGTCAAGGACCAACTCGACTCGGATGGACTCCTCTACCAGACGCTCGCTCGAGCATTCGAGACCGCCGAGGAGACCGCTGGCGTGAACATCGGCTCGGCGTACGTCGACGCCGACGAGATTACCGACCACGCACTAAAGTGGGTCCGATCGGTCGAAAATGACGGGCCGCGGTTCCTGTGGGTCCACTACATGGACGTGCACCATCCGTACGTGCCGCCGGAACGCCACCAGCGCGCCTTCCGCGACGATCCGATCGGCGAGCGGCGGGCTATCCAGCTCCGACGGAAGATGATCGAGTCGCCCGAGGAGGTCACCGAGTCTGAGCTCGAGGATATCATCGATCTCTACGACGCGGAGATTCGCTTTACCGACGAGCAGATCGGTCGGCTGATCAATTCCGTTCGTGATGCTTGGGGCGGCGCCACTACGCTCATCACGGCCGACCATGGCGAAGAGTTTCTCGATCACGGACAGTTCAGTCACTACGCGACCTTCTACGACGAAGTCCTCCACGTCCCGCTGCTGTACGACGATGGCTCCGGCGACGGCGGAGAATACGACGACCTCGTCGGGCTTCTCGACGTGGCGCCGACGCTCGTCGAGAGCGCGGGCCTCGAGCAGCCGTCGAACTTCTATGGGGAGCGCTTGCAATCCCTATTCGAGGGTGACGATTGGTCTCGAGAGCACGTCATCGGTGACTGGGAGAACACGAACACAGGTGAGCGACGCTTCTCGTACCGCGATGGGGAGTGGAAGTACATCCGAACGGGGGACGGCGAAGAACTGTACGATCTGACGGCCGATCCCGACGAACGAGAAAGCGTCGTTGACGACGAACCGGAAGCCCTCGAGCACGCGCGAAGCGTCATCGACGACCACCGTCAGGAGATCGCCGCGACCGAGACCGATATCGGCGACGTCCACATGGACGAAACCGTCAAAGAGCGACTGCGAGACCTCGGCTACCAGGAATAACATAACGATGTCTACCCGAACGCCGCTCGTGAGCGTCATCGTCCCGACGTACAACCGGCCCGACCGATTGGTGCGATCACTCGAGAGCATCGCCGAACAGACCTACGACGAACTCGAGATCGTCGTCGTCGACGACTGCTCGGAAACGCCAGCGGCGGAGGCCATCGAGCCGCTGCGCGACGAGTTTCCGTACGAACTCGTCGTCATTAGACACGACGAGAACCAGGGCGCGAATGCGGCCCGGAACACGGGAATCCGCGAGGCGTCGGGCGAGTTCCTCGCTTTCCTCGACGACGACGACGAGTGGGCGCCGTCGAAGGTGCAGCAGCAAGTTGCGACATTTCGACGTGCACCCGACGATGTCGGACTCGTCTACACGGCGCTTCGACTCGTCGACGACGACGGCAAGGTACTCCGCACGACGGATGCGTCCGTCAGCGGTGACGTGACGCAGACGCTTCTCTGTCGGAACGCCATCGGATCCTTCTCTTGCGTGATGGTCCGGGCCGCCGCCGTCGACGAAGCTGGCCTTCTCGACGAGGAGTTCCCGAGCTGGCAGGACTTGGACTGGTATATCCGGCTCTCGGAGGAGTGGCGCGTCGAAGCAATCCCCGAACCGCTGGTCACGAATCACACCGGGGGTCATGATCGGATCACCGACGACCTCGAATCGCTGGTGCAGGAGACGTACCCGCGATTCCTCTGGAAACACCGGCCTCGAGCGGCCTCATATGGACGATTGTTTGAGCGCAAGATGCGGGCGTGGGCCGCGTTCCGCGTCGGCGCGTGGTACGCGCTGCCGGTCGGGCGATACGAGATAGCGCGACGATTCGTTCGGCGGGCGATTGCGCTGTACCCGCTCGAGCCGCAGTTTTACCTCTACGCCGCGCTTGCAGCAGGTGGCGAGCCGGCGAACTCGGCCTTCGAGGCGGTGAAGCGGTCGCTTCTGTACTGACACGCATCGCTGGCGCGATAGCGATTCGACTGTGACTGCGGCTCCCAGGACGGTAGAAACGTCTGCATAACAGTAGCCCCGGAAATACACAGCTAATCAAGAGCATGACTATGCGCCGTGGTCGGCTAAACCGTGGGCGGTGGTATCCCGCTCGTATGCGCGATCGAGATACTGGTCCCTGCACCGTCGCGGTCCGTCGCGTCCTCGAGAGGTGGTGTCCGTGACCGACGATAACGACCGATCGGCCGACGAGAACTCCGTCGCAGACGGCGGCTATCTCGAGCGAGAAGAGCCGAGAGCAGAGACCACAGCATCCCCGTACTCGACGGATGATCCAGTACTCGCTCGGATCGGCGACACGCCGCTCGTGGACTACCCTGAACCGGCCGACGGTGGCGACATCCTCCTCAAACTGGAAGCCGACAACCCGACCAGCTCGATGAAGGACCGCGTCGCGCTCGGGATGATCCGCGAACTCGAGGCGGAAGGGCGACTCGAGGAGGACGACGTCGTGGTGGAAGCGTCTTCGGGGAACACCGCCGGCGCCGTCGCGCTGGTGACGAACCGACTCGACTATGATAGTGTGCTGACGGTCCCCGAGGGAACGAGCGGACAGAAGATCGGCTACGTTCGGGCGTTCGGCAGCGAGATCGTCGAGTGTCCGAACGTCGAGGCCGGCGACGAACGTCACTACCGCTCGACGGCGGAGCGGATCGCCTCGGAACGCGGCGGGGTGTGGCTCGACCAGTACTCGACGCAACTGAATCCAACCGTCCACTACGAGTGGACCGGCCCCGAACTGTGGCGACAGGTGGCGGGCGATCTGACCCACGTCGTCTGTCCGATGGGGACCGGGGGAACCCTCTCTGGAATTGCAAAGTACGTGAAAGAACAGACCGCAGACATCGACATCGTCGGTGTCGACGCCGAGCAGTCGAACATTTCTGCGGCGTTCTACGACAGCGATCCTGGACCGTACGACACCGCCGTCGAAGGACTTGGGAAGGAGCGCGAACTGCCGACCATGTGGTTCGACTACATCGACGATGTACGCAGCGTCGCTGACCAGCGGGCGTTCGAGGAGGCGCGGCGAGCCGCCGCCGAACATGGCGTTCTCGTCGGCGGTTCCTCGGGCGCAGCGATTACCGTCGCTCGAGAGATCGCCGACAATCGGTCGGACGCGCGTATCGCCGTGATCGGTTGCGACGGCGGCGAGCAGTACTTCGATACCGTCTTCGACGAGGAGGCGATGGACGCGGACACGTCACGCGATGTTTCCTCCGCGTCGGACCCCGACTAACCTCGAGCGAGTGCTACAGTTCGAATCCGCTGCACCAGACGATAACCGCCGTCGGTGTTTTTCTCGTTCGACGGGGTACGACGGACCGAGGCTAGTATGGTCGGGATCTGCGGCGTTTTGGGCGACCGGCAGCACGACATCGAGTCGCTCGCCGAGACGATCGAGTGGGGCGACGACGAGGAACCGGCAACTTACCGGGACGATACCGCGCAGGTTCAGCTGTCCGTTCACCGGGAAACCGACGCGGAGCAACCCGCAACAGCCCGATTGGGAGGCCGTGAGCGACTATGCTGGATCTGGGGAGATGTCATCGGCGCCGAGGATTCGACGGGATACGCGCCCAGGCGGGATCGGTCGACCTGCGATGCAGAATACTGCGCGGACTTACTCGAGGAACAGGGTCTGTCGTTCATCGACGGACTCAATAGCGAGTTCGCGGGGCTGGTGATAGATCGCGACCGCACCGAGGCGACGCTGTTTACCGACCGGCTCGGCGCCCGGCCGATTTACTTCACGGAAGCGCTCGAGGGCCGCGTCCTGTTTTCGACGCACCTGAACACGATCGTAGCGCACCCCGAGTTTCGACCGACCGTCGACGATGAACTCATGTCGGAGTTCCTCAAGTTCGAGCGTGCCTTCGGGATCTACACGCCGTTCGAGGACGTCTACCAGCTTCATCCGGGTTCGAAACTCACCGTCGACCTCGAGAACGGAGAAACGTCGCTCAACCGATACTGGCAGCCCCGCTATCGGCCGACGGACAAACCGTACGACGTGTTCGTCGAGGAGTTTTCCTCGATCATGCAACGGTGCGTCGAGGAACGCCGCCGCCCGGAAGACGACGAGGGGGTCTTCATCAGCGGTGGCAGTGACTCACGACTACTCCTATCGCTGTTCGAGGACTGCGACGTGACGGGATACCATCTGAACGACGCGATGAACGACGAGGCCGAGACTGCCCGCGAAGTCTGCGAGACGCTTGGCGTCGAGTTCAGATTCCTTCGGCGCGACTCGGAGTATCTAACGGACGTACTGGAGCGGGTTGGCGAATTCCAGATATTCTCGTCGTTCTTCGATCAGGCCCACTTCGCGGGCTTCGAAGACGAACTCACTGACGAGATCGATGCTGTCTTTTCCGGCCACACGGCGGATACGGTTCTCGAGGGGTTCTACATGCCGACGCGGGACCTCGACGTCCCCAGACTTGGGTGGACGGTTCCGGTCCCGGTTCTCGACCGGATCGCAAGCGTCGAGGAGTACGCCGAGCACATCACTCGGGACTACCAGTACCACCGCGGCCCGTCGGTGAACGCCCAGCCGAAGTGCGTGACCCTCGAGAAGGATCCCGTGGCGGTACTGCGTGAGTACATGTCGGAGTCGGGCGCCGCAATCGACCACCACGGCGTGCGCTATCCGTCGATTGACTCGCTCGTCCACGCCGGCGGTTTCTACCCGATCACGAACAACAAGGCGTATCTCATGTACTACTCCGCGAACCAGATGCTCCCGACGCATTATCCCTACCTCGATAACCGAGTGATCGAGTTCTCGCTGTCCGTTCCGCACCGTCACCACGTCCGCCGAAGCGTTGTCAACCGGGCCGTATCCCGGCGGAGCCGCGACTTGGCGGAGATTCCGAAAGCGGGGATCGGCCTGCCGTTGACCTACCCAAGAACGGTGTACAGCGCCGCACAGCTGTGGCGGAGCTTCAAAAGCAAGCTCGATTCGGACTCCGGATCGAGCGGCGGATCTTGGAGTGATATCGACCACGTCGCTCGAGAAACCGACATCGTCGAGGACCACCTGTTGACGCCCGATAACAAAACGCGGTGCCCGGAGATCGTCGACTGGGAGACGCTCGAGGACCTGTATCGAGCCCACCTCGAGGGCGACAACGAGGCCTTCGAGTTGTTCGGAGCGCTCTCGCTTTGCCACTCGTATCCGGTCGCGAACGATCTCGTACGGGGCGACGATAAATGAGGACTGACTTTTCGTCGACTGGCGCTCGCGGCTCGTCGCGTAACGACTACCGACTGCCATTTGCATCCGTAAAATGCAGTGTCCAGTATAATGGCGGGCTCCGTCGTAGCGACGGCTACATGTGTGCGCTCCACAAGCGAGCGGAAACGCTGCTCTCCTCGCTGTACGCCGGTCCCGTTCGCCGCGTCTCAGAACGGTCTGGACTCCATCCGTTTGTCTTCGGGGTCCACCAGCGAATCCAAACGCTCACGAAGCGTCTCGATCACCGTCTCGCACCGAACCCCTATCCCGTCGAAGTGAACGGCCGAACCGTCCAGTTCGACGTCTCGACGCTCCCCGAGTACAACCGCGTCTCGAGCTTTCTCCAAGAGGAAGCGGTCATTGATGCGATCGTCTCTGAACTCCGGGAAGACGACGTCTACTGGGACGTCGGTGCCAACATCGGTACCCACGCGTTGCTACCGGCGGCGGCACAGCCGGGTGCTCGCGTCATCGCCGTCGAGCCCCACCACCGAAACGTCGCGAAACTGATCCGGAACAAGACGCTCAACGAGTTGGACTCCGTCACGATCCTCCCGATCGCGCTGAGCGACCACACCGGCACGGCGACGCTGCGCGGCGCAGACGATCGGCCCGGCTACGGATCGTTCTCGCTGGGCAACGACTCAGCGGAGACGGTCGCAGACGTTCCCGTGCGGCCGGGCGACGACGTGATCGCGGACGGCGTACCGACACCCTCGGTCGTGAAAATCGACGTTGAAGGCGCCGAACTCGACGTTCTCGATGGGCTGGCCGAGACGCTTTCCGAGAGATCGATACGCACCGTGTTCTGCGAGGTCCACCGCCACGAGGGCGTCGACGAGAGCGAGGTCGTACGGCGACTCGAGAGCTACGGATACGATGTAAGTCGAATCACCGAACGCGGACCCACGGCGTTCCTCAAAGCGGATCGGACAGAATCAAAGGGGTCGATCTCGTTGCTATGATCGAGGCCGAGTTCGGGAATCGACCGGGATCCGAACTCGGAAATCAGTCGGGAGCCGCTCGCCTCGAGACTACAGTATGAAACTCGGCCAGATCTCGTTTGTCACGTTCGCGTCCCAGATTGCGTCGTCCGTGTTCGGCTTCATCGCGACGATATACCTCGCGCGCACCCTCGGACCGGGCGTACTGGGGACGTATTTCCTGGTCGTGGCGGTCGTGGTCTGGCTGAAGGTGATCGCGTTCGGCGGTATCCAGTCGGCGCTGACGAAGCGACTGAGCGAGGGCGACGAACCCGGCGCGTACATCGCCGCTGGAACAGGGCTGTTCCTCGGGATCTACGCGGTGCTGGTCGTCGGCCTATACCTTGCTCGCGATCCGGTCAACGCCTACATTGGCCAGCCCGTCGCGGTACCGATCGCGCTCGTCCTTTTCGCGGCGCTGCTGCTGCTGTTCGTCTCGGCCGCGTTACAGGGCCAACACCGCGTTCACATCTCCGGGGCACTCAGTCCGGTGGACATGCTCTCGCGAAGCGCGCTCCAGATCGGGGCCGCGGTGCTCGGGTTCGGACTGTTCGGGTTGCTCGCCGGCTACGCGGTGGCGAGCGTCATCGCGGGGCTCGTCGGCGCGGTCTTCGTCACCTGGAAGTGGCAGCTCCCAGAGCGGCGCCACCTGTGGAGCGTGTTCGATTACGCCCGCTACTCGTGGCTTGGGCGGCTGAGCTCGCGGACCTTCTCCTCGATGGACACGCTCGTTCTCGGGGTCTTCGTCGCCTCCAACTTCATCGGGGTCTACGAGATCGCTTGGAACCTCGCATCGCTGCTCGCGGTCTTCAGCCTCGCGATCCAGCAGACGGTGTTTCCCGAGATCAGCAGCGTCGCCGAGGACGGCGACCACGAGCGGATCGTTGCGTTGCTCGATGACGCGTTCGCGTACGCCGGCCTCTTCCTCATTCCGGGACTGGTCGGCTGTCTCCTCATCGGCGATTTCGTCCTGCGGGTCTACGGCCCTGAGTTTGACACCGGCCACACTGTGCTCGTGATCCTCGTCGCGGCCCGCCTTGTCTACGCGTACGGCGAGCAGTTCCTCAACGCGCTCAACGGACTCGACAGACCTGACCTCGCCTTCCGGATCAACGGCGTCTTCTTCGTCACCAACGTCGCGCTCAACTTCGCGCTCGTGGCGACTTACGGATGGCAGGGAGCCGCTGTCGCGACGGCGGTTTCCGCACTGGTGACGGTCTCGATTGGCTACAGGGTTCTCTCTCGCTTTATCTCCGTCTCGTTCCCCCTCCGCGAGGTCGCGATGCAGGTGCTTGCGACGGTTCCGATGGCCGTCGTCGTCGGCTCCGGCCGGCTGTACCTCGAGCCGAGCATTCCGGTGACCGTCGGGCTGGTCGGCGTCGGCGCGGGAACGTACTTTGCAGTGTTGTTCCTCGTCTCGGGCCGGTTCCGGACGACCGTCGTTCGCAATCTGCCGGTCGAGTACGGCGGCTCGTAGTCGTCGGCTGCGAACCGACCCCGTGATTCATCGGTCCATCTCTGGTAGAGTGGGGTATGCGCGCTGTCGTTCTCGCCGCCGGCCAAGGCACCCGACTCCGCCCGCTCACTGACGACAAACCGAAGGCGCTCGTCGAAGTCGACGGGACGCCGCTCATCGAAGACGTCTTCGACAACCTGCTCGAGATCGGCGCGACGGAGTTCATCGTCGTCGTCGGCTATCTGAAAGAACAGATCATCGAACGCTACGGAGACGAATACGAGGGCGTACCGATTACCTATGCACACCAGCGCGAACAACTCGGGCTGGCACACGCCATCCTCCAAGCGGAGCCGTTTATCGACGACGATTTCATGCTGATGCTCGGAGACAACGTCTTCCGCGCCAACCTTGGCGACGTGGTCGAGCGACAGCAGGAGGACCGCGCCGATGCCGCGTTCCTCGTCGAGGAAGTCCCCTACGAGGAGGCCTCACGGTATGGCGTCCTCGACACGAACGAGTACGGCGAGATCGTTGAGGTGGTGGAGAAACCGGACGACCCCCCGTCGAATCTCGTCATGACCGGCTTCTACACGTTTTCGCCCGCGATTTTCCACGCCTGTCACCTCGTCCAGCCCAGTGATCGCGGGGAGTACGAACTCCCGGACGCGATCGACCTACTGATCCAGTCCGGCCGGACGATCGACGCTGTCCGCATGGATGGGTGGCGGATCGACGTCGGCTACCCCGACGACCGGGACAAAGCCGAAGGGCGGTTGTCCGCCGAGTCAGAGACGGACGAGGAGTAATTCGGATACGAACGAGGAGTCGCAGAATCGCTACGTCGACGGCCGCGTCTCGTGGCTCTCGTACTCCCAAATGAGATCGAAATACCGCTTCATCCCCGCGACGAACGAACCGTTTTCGGTGATCGCCGCCTGCCGCCGGTGGTTCGGCACGTCGGTCTCCTCGACGAGGAAGATCGCTTTGCCTGAATCGTACTCCATGCTCGGATCGACGAAGGTTCCGCGCCAGGGCAGCCGCTTTTCGCTGAAGCGGTAGTCGATGTCCGGAAAGTCGGCTGCAAGCCGATCGACGATCTCGGCCTGCACCGCGGCCTTCTCCGCCGGTAGATACTGCGGGTCGAGAAAGAGCACCGACACGGAAACGCCGGCCTCGAGCGCGACGGTCACGGCAGGTTCGACATCGTCGAAGTACGCGAAGCTGTTCGTGATGACATAGACGGACTCCTCGGCGTTCCGGTAGAGCTGTCGGGTCTCGGTTTCGCTGGGTTGTCCGACGTCAACCACGTGGAACAGTTCGGATGTCGGCGTCACGTCCTCGTCCGCTCGCTCGTATCGCGGTCCGAACTCTGCTATGAATTCCTCGCGGAGATCTTCGATCTCGGTGCAGTAATCCTCGTACTGTTGGCGGCGATTTTCCTTCGCCCGCTCGAGGATGTCTTCCGGCGATTTCGGCTGGTACTGCTTCGGCCGACCAGGGATCACCTCGATGAAGCCGCGGTCGGCTAGTGAGTCGAGGACGCCGTACACCCGCGCCTGCGGGATATCCGTCGCTTCAGAGATGTCCGGAGCGGTGGTCCGGCCAGCACTTAGCAGGTGCGCGAGCGCCGTCGCCTCGTACTCTTTCAGGTCTAATTCCTGTAATAATTCCGTTGAACCAGTTCGTGAGCCCATTATCGTTAGTTACTCGTGACCATCCGTAAGCATAGTTCTAATCCATCCTTGATTTGCGAACAAGAAAGTTTATTCGAGATACGCCTAATCCCTTGAATATGAAGGTCTCCGTCGTCATCTGCACGTATTCTCCTGATATGTTTGATTCATTTACTGACGCTGTCGGTAGTATTTTCGAGCAAACATACGACGATATCGAACTCGTCCTAATCGTCGATGGAACCCAATCCGTATTCGAGCGGGTTTGTGACGAGTACGGCGATCACTCGAATGTTATTACCCATTGTAATGACGAAAATAGCGGCTTACTAAAGAGCAGAAACCGAGGGGCCGAATTAGCGTCGGGCGATATTATCGCGTTTATGGATGACGATGCCATCGCAGACGAACGATGGATCGAAGAAATCGTTCAGGCGTATGAGGAACGAAACCCGATCGCCGTCGGTGGTCGAATGGAACCGTTATGGGTCGCGGATAAACCGACGATTCTCCCTGAGGAGTTCTACTGGCTCGTCGGTGTGACTCATGAAGGATTCGCCGACGGACCTGGCGAAGTTCGGAATACGTTTGGTTCAAATATCACGTTTCGACGGGAAGTATTTCTCAATCTCGGTGGATTCGATACGGATATCGGCGGCCGCAAGGGAGACAAAAATCTCCAGGGCGGCGAGACAGAACTCTGTGCGAGAATGCGGCAGAGATATGGACAGGGTGTCTGGTACGTTCCAGAGGCGAAGGTTGGTCACAAAGTCTTTGATTACCGGACGGATTTCTACTGGCTGCTGAAGCGAGCATTCTGGCAGGGGTATTCGAAGCGAGCGATGGAGGTCCTCGTGCCGGACTCGAGCGGTGAGGAAGCCGATTTCCTCAGTCAACTGCTGTTCCAATCGGTTCCGCGGAGATTGCAAGCCACAGTGTCCGGGGATACCCGCCGGGAAGCCATACAACTAGTATCACTATTGTTGCTTACTGGGGCCGTCGGACTTGGATACCTCTACGCATTTTCACGGTGGCGATAATTCATGAGTGATAACGTGCCGGACGTTTGCGTCGTCACGCACCCGCTCCGTTCAGCGGGCGAAAATGCGACACGAACACTTCTCGAGATCCTCGATGAGATCACGACTGTCTCACTAATAACCGCCGCTCTTCCTGAGGACTCGACGATTCGTGACCAGCATACTGTTATCGAAGTTTCACAAGAAGGGGCTGGTCAGTCGAATGTCACCGTTGCAGCCTTCCGATTTTTGCGAAATCAGATTCGAATGTGTCGCTCTATTGCCCAACGTGATGAATCAGTTATCCTCTTCTTCGGTGCGACATCGTACGTACTTCCGGTGGTTTTCGCTCGTGCGATCGGAAAAACAGTTATCGTCGAACCACGAGGTGATGTTCCTTTGACGCTCAAATTAAATTGGGAACAGCAATATCCGTCTTCCATCGCGCGGACGCTCGCAGGGCTTGTCTTTGCTTTGGAGTATACTAGCTATAGCATTTCGGATACGATTGTAACTTACACATCCGGAATGGCTCATGAACTCGGTCTTAAACGGTTTGAACATAAATTGTATCCAAACGGTGCACGATACGTTAATACGAATAAGTTCCATCCAATTATTTCATTTAGGGAACGCCCAAATTCAATCGGTTATGTAGGACGACTCGACGAAGAAAAGGGGATCCGGACACTGGCTGAGGTAGCGAAACAACTTCCTGAGGACATCACATTTCGGTTCGTTGGTGATGGACCACTGCGCGATTGGCTTGAAGACGAACTTTCGGCAGAGATTGAACGAGGGAAAGTAATTGTGACTGGTTGGGTTGATCACGATGATGTTCCTCGGGAATTAAATCGAATACGCTTACTTGTGATGCCCTCCCAACCGACTGAGGGGTTGCCGACGACGATCTTGGAAGCGATGGCCTGTGGCACACCAGCATATGCGACCCCGGTATCGGGAGTTCCGGACGTAGCACGGGACGGAGAAACGGGATTTTTGATGTCAGCTATTAACCCAGATTCGATTGCTCAACGAATCGAATCTATCCTTAATCGGCCTGATCTTGAAGCGGTGAGTCACAATGCTCACACATTAATCAAAGATGAATACACGTTTGAAGCGGCAACTGAACGGTATTATACAATCTTGAAATCCGTCTGATGTATCTCAGTAGGTTTCTCTGATCCAATATGAAAGGTCTTAACACCCCTAACACTCATATGGAGTTTGATGACTGTCGTCGTCTTCGGTATAGATGCACTTGATCCTGACCTCGTTGATTCAAACGAACATCCTAATTTGACCTTAGAAGAATATGATAGAATAGACACTATCGAAAGTGCTGCCGGTGAGCCAAGTACACACGAACTCTGGCCAACAATTATCACCGGTCTTGCTCCCGACCAACATGGGCTACAGCTCGACGATGGCGTTGCGTGGGAAAATCCGGCGTTAGATATAGGAAGCTCGATCGCTGACGTCGTTCTACCTGACTCACTCCAAACCAAGATTGGAAGTTGGATTTTGACGAATACTAACGCTGATGCATTCCGGACACCGGCGACATATTACGAGGAAAATGGTCTCTCGACAGTATTTGATTCATACGAATCGAAGGCGATTGGTATCCCGAACTACGTAATTGATCCTGATGAAGAAGATCGGGAACATCAACTGCGACGACGGTTGGGTGATCTCTTCGAGCGCGATCCGGAGGCGACAGGTGGCCATCGGTCGACTGATCCGGAGCAATTTTACGAACTCTGTATGGAAATGTCGATGGTCAGGATAGCCCGCCTTAGGCGGGCACTGCGAAGCCGACAGTACGAGCTCGTCTTCGGGTATACGAGCGGACTAGATTTGATCGGTCACGTCAGTTACGACCAACGGGCACTCCAGCGCCACGCTTACGACGAACTAAACGAGTTTGTTGGAGAGTTGAGTTCAGATCTCCACGCCGGCGATGAACTCCTGCTGATTAGTGATCACGGTCTCCAAGATGGGCTCCACACTGACGAAGCGATGGTAGCGAGCACTGACGAGCAACTCGTGGAACGCATCGACTCCGTTCTGGACGTAAGGGGTGCTATCGAGCAAGAGCTCGATGACGAATCTCATACCGTCAACGGTCGCTCGTTTAGGGGAAGTGACGATCCTTCTCAAACCGACCGCGTACAGAAACAACTAGAGGACCTCGGGTATCTATGAACGAGAACGATAGAACACCGAATATTGTTTGGCTCACTCTCGACAGCGTCAGACAGGATCACACGACAATGGGTGGCTACCATCGGAACACAACACCCAATATTCAGGCAGTTGCAGACGCTGCTGACGGTGTCGCCTTTTCGAATTGTATTGCACACGCTCCTGCGACACGTCCGTCAGGCCCGTCGATCCTGAGTGGAACGTATCCGTCGAGACACGGTACCTACTACGGCGATAAATCCGCTTTCCCAAAGAATCTACCAACTGTTTCTGAACTTCTCTCGAAGGTTGGGTATCGGACTGCCGCGGTGTCCAACAACGGTTTCGTCGGACCAGCGACGGGCGTCGATCGGGGATTTGACGATTTTACACTGCTTGGTTCGTCGCCACTCGAGATCTGGCGTAATGTCGGATCAGTTTCACTCGCAAAGTACCTTCTAAACATTCGCCGTCACTCCGTCGGATTTAGCACGGATTTCCACAGCCATTCCGGTGCGTATCTCGTCAACGAGGTTGCAAAGCGACATATACGTGAGTTTGGAGAAAGCGACAAGCCTGGCTTCCTATATGTTCACTATAACGAGCCTCACCGGGGATACTATCCACCGTTGCCGTATCTAGACACATTCTCGGACGAACTAAATCTGCCGCCGCGAGAAGCAGCGTCGATCTCGATGGATATCCATCATAACCTTCTCGATGTAATTGCGAACGGAATCGATCTTACGGAGGAGGAGATGGCTGCACTGAAAGCCATGTACGACGCAGAAATTGCATATACCGACGACCGAGTTGGGGCCTTACTCGACGTAGTGGAACGTGAACTCGACGATGTTATTATCGTTATCACCTCTGATCACGGTGAACTGTTCGGCGAAGACGACATGCTGGCTCATAAGTACAGTATGCACAATGCTGTACTTGAGGTTCCACTTGTAGTCCGTGGTATTGACGGCTTGTCAGATGACACGCTTGTCCAACACGCTGATATTATCAAGACACTACTCCAGATTGTGGGTGCGGAGACTGGCTCTGTACAAGGAGTAGACTTGCGCGAAAACCACCGAGAGTATGCAATTAGCCAGTACCCAGGTGGTTCGCTCGATCCATTAGTTGAACGGAACCCGGACTTCGATACAAGCCGGTTCCCGACCAAGCCGTATGCAGTAATTCAGGACGGTTCTTACAAGTTCGCTGAATGGCCCGGTAAAGGTAATCTATACGAACTCCCCGATGAAGAGACTAACATTCGTGATACAAAATCGAAACACGCAGCGGAACTAAAATCCGCGCTCTCAGAATGGCTATCTGTAGAGGGAGAACCCGTAACTGCAAATCAAAAAGCAAGAGTGGACGATGAGTTACGTGATCATCTTCGTGATCTCGGTTATCTTGATTCCGAAATATAAATACAAATCACATGGTTAATTTTATGCAGTCAAACGATTTCTCGGTAGATGTCTGTTAGCTGATTAACCGTTTTTTCAACCCGGAATTCTGATGAGTGTGCTAGTGCCGAGTCTGTTAGAGAACCTATGTTATCAATTGCCTCATGGAGGGCATCTGAGAGAGATTCCGTATCTCGCGGCCAAAAGAAAACGGCAGCATCATGAGGTGGATATTCATCCAACCCAGGACTGTCCGTTGTCACAATCGGTGTTCCAGTAGCTAATGCTTCTACTTGTGTATTGGGGCCCATCTCATCAATAGATGGAATTACGAAAAGATCTGCAGACTGGTAGTATTCGGGAAGATTTTCACGTGCCACATACCCTTCGATGGTAACCTGATCAGATATTCCTAAACGCTGAATCAGCTCTCGATCAGGGTTTCCTGTACCGATGATTCGAGCATGAAATTCCCGATCTAACCGAGTCAGAGACCGTAAAAAAACGTCGTACCCTTTATGACTGGATAGGTCACCAACATAAAGAATTTCTGTATCTCCTCCACCTTTGTTTTTGTTTCTTTTCGGAGAAAATATTGGAGATACACCTGGATGGAGAATAGTGATGTTTTCTTTCGATATACCTAATGTAGATAGCATTTCTCGGTGATAGTCACTGAACGATAATATGACATCATAATCGGATATATCGATAAATTGTTTTCGAAGCCAAAATTTTGAAGTTTGTTTGAATCTCGGTATTGAACCAGATATCCAGATATCATCATTACGATTGGGATACCATCCGCCAATATTTGGCCCAATGACGAGTGGAGTTTTCTGGGCCGCCAGTAAAATTGGTGCGAGGAGGAGAGGTTCTGACGCAACAAGATGTATAATGTCTGGTTCCGATCGGTGTAGTTCACGATATATTCGAGGTATGTTAATTATTGATTCAATATTATTCCTCTTTGTAGCCCACAATTCGTTACCGTCACCGAGCACCTCTAAAGGTGATGACGCGAGAGTGTTATCGGGATTTGGACTTATAATTGCATGTACATCAAATTCGAAGTCTGCTAATTCTGTGTCTCGAAGAGTATGAATCCAGTCATGAAAGCGTCCGTAGCGTCCGTCGCACTGACTAGTATAGAACGGAACAACGTAAGAGACCTTCATCACTACTTAAATATGGCTTTTATGATATAAACCATCTTATTTTCTTTTTACTCTATTAAGCGCTGTAGGCGCTCCTCGTGCTCATCGATGATGTCTTCTTTTTTAAATCTCATAGCAGCTTCACGTGCTTGCTGCGATTTCTTAGTATAATAGTCTTCGTCTTGGAGATATTTTTTGATAACCGAAACCCATGCAGTCGTGTTATTATAATCAGACACTACTTCTCCACCTTTGTCAATATAGTCGGGAATCCCACCAAGATCGCTCCCTATGGCTGGAATACCATTTACTGCGGCCTCCGGAATGATTCTTGGTCCACCTTCCTGATATTTTGATGGTACAAGTAATAGTTTCGTATTTTCATAAACTTTCTTCATATCCTTCTCATATCCCAAATACTCTACGTTAGTAAGTTTCCTAATTGCTCTCTTCTTCGAATTCTCATAAAGATCTCCGACGATCTGGAAATTCACATTCGGTAGTTGACGAGAAATATCTAAGAAAATGTCTAGCCCTTTGTTTTTTGTTCTGGGATTTACAAGAGTTACGTTCTTTGGGGACCAATTGTTAACTTCATAATTCGAAAGGTCAACAGGGATATAACTAACAACGGGATCCCGATTAAATGTTTCATACGTTATCGATGCATCAAATTCGTTTATTGCAACGACTTCGTCTGCATTAGTGAAGGCGCACTTATTCATTTCATGAATGGCATAGATAAATGGGTACTGTATCTTCGAATTAAGTGGCATATCAAGGAACCTTGGCGACTTATCGAGACGAGTGGACTTTGAATTGTATCGAACAGCCGCCGGGCCTGTAGTGAGAATGACTGCAGGAACACCGAGTTCAGTAGCCGCTAACGTAGTTGGCGTGACGCAAATATTTGCGGACACAACTACATCGTATTCATTCTTTTTTAAGGCTTGTTTGACTACTCGTCTCCATCGATGATATAAGATCCAATTAAAAAACCACCGACCATTTGTAGTCACTTTAAAGCGGATTCCTTTACTCTCCAGGATACTATCAAAAGATCTGATTGTAGATTTAGTGTCTGGGTTAAGCGGATCCCATTGTGGATGATGAGAAAACTGGAGACAATCAATGTCATGTCCTCGGTTTTTGAGTTCCACAGCTAGCGTTGAGTGTAAATCGTTTCCAGGCTCACTGGTATGTGTGACAGAAAAGAGTATTTTCATATGTATCCAAGACTTTCTAAATCGTCAATCGTCTCTTCAGAGATATCTACTGTCTGGCCTTCACTTGCTGCATTGTTCAAACTATCTATGCGCCGGGAGGCTCGCGACCGAAGAGCATTGATCTCTGTATCAGATATGTCGTCCACAATGGAGCCATTTCTCAAACTCCACGCATGATCCCATCCATTGTTACTCCTACTGTATTTTAGCAGATCTGAATCAGAATTTTCATAATAAGCAACCAGCTCCTGATCGTATTGGTCAAGGTCAACACCGTGCTCTTCTGCACTTTGTCGAGCATTATCCGTAAATCCATACCACTCGCCAATCACCCATTCCGGCTTCGGGGTATCCGGGTATAGCAACCTAGTTTTATCGTTAGCATTGCCAAGTCCAACCTCGTTCCGGATCGTATAGTAAAGATCTTTTAATGACACAAGGTCGTCAACAACTTTACCAGCGTATCTCTTATCTGGGAATCGAATCACAAGCGGAACATGCAAGAGTACTTCGTCAACCCCTTGGGTATGGCCGTACAGAATTCTGTTCCGTCCAGTTTCGGCTACCTCACCAAAGGCTTCACCATGATCACTAGTTATTATTATGATCGTGTCTTCAAGATACCCGTTTCCATCTAAGCGACGGTATATCTCACTAAGCATTGAATCTAGGAATGTAATACAGTCGTCATAGATGTCCTCTATCTTTGATAAGTTTTCTTTAGGCTTATTTCCGGAAAGATATAGCCAAGGAGGAGTCTGTGGAATATCTTTATGACTTTCTCCGGAGTAGTTATTGAAATTTCTTGGGGGACAATACGGCGCATGTGCATCCATTAAGTTTAAAAAACCAAAAAATGGGTCCTCGGTAGCTTCTATCCAATCAAAGAGTGCATCAATGTACTCCGTAGAATCCTCCGTATGAGAAGAAGTCATATTTTGTAGACCAAAATCCTTTGTCTTTTGTGTTATTCCGTTTAGAATGCTCTTTAATGTGCTCTCATGAGTAAGCGACGAACGGATAAATTCTATATACGAACCGGTTCCATGGATCTTCGTAAAAGCGTCAGGATTCATACCGTCAGAAAATAACACGTCTTCTTTATTTGAAAACACGAAGTCAAATCCCTGTGTAAGACCAAACGTTGGTGTACTTAAATATGTGTTCGATGTAAATAATCCAGTTTCATAGCCAGCGGTTGAGAGTTGAGATGCTAGATGTCGGTCAGAGAGACTGAATTTGAGGTTCTGGCTAGTTGTCCCGTGTTCTCTTGGATATAATCCAGTGAAAATGGAGGCGTGTGACGGAAGTGTCCAAGGAGCGGAAGCTCGTGCCTCAGTGAACTGTACCGCCTCCTTTGCAATCTTTGTTAATTCGGGAGTCGTCGTTCGGTGATATCCGTTTAACGAGGTGTTCTGAGAGCGGACCGTATCCCAGACTATAAAAAGAATATTTGGTTTATCAGCCATATATAGAGAGTAATTCTTGAATCAATAAAGGAGTTGTGAATGGGGGTCATTGAATTAGGTGACAATTAAGATGCAAACGTTTAGGTGAACAAAATTTTCATCTCTTGGTAATAATACTCAGACTCGTTATAGGGATTCAACGACATCCATAAATACATCCTACCCTATCCATCAGTAAAATGTCGAACACAGTCTGTGTTCTTGCTCTAGACGCTGCCGACTATGAACTCCTAAAGAAGTTCGATTGTGAGAACGTTCTCCTCGAGAAAAACGGCCCGCTTGAGGTCTTTACACATAATTTTGATGTACCTCAAACAACAGAAGTTTGGCCAACGATTGCAACCGGCCTTAGTCCAGAAGAGCATGGAATGTCGCGGCACGTCCGCCAGTGGGACAATCCTATTCTACAATCGCTTTCACAGATCACTGCAGTCTTACCGAATCAGGTGCGCACTGCCCTCGGTGTTCCGTTTCGTGCATTCGGTGTCGATCGTTCTATTGAACAGACGAGTACGGCAGATCATGTGTTCGATGAAGCGTTCGGTTGGCCAGGTATTACACCTGCAGAACATTTATACGAAGCTTGGCAGTGGTACAGCGAGGCAAGCGATGGTGAACTGACGGTTAGTGAACTGTCTGACCGCCTTCGCGCAAACACAGGGCAAGAGTTCGGGTGGCTTGCGGCTATGAGCCGGAGTGATGCAGCTGTTATCGGCGTCCATTCGCACGTTCTTGACGTAGCAGGTCATCTATTTGCGACGGAACCGGAACGTCTCCAATCAATCTACAACTGGGTCGACGATCTTTTAGGATGGCTTCGGGAATACGTTGATCAACTCGTTGTACTCTCCGACCACGGCATGGAGACGTCAGTAACCGGTGATGATGAGCCCGGGAACCACTCATGGCGGGCAATGGTTGCTACACAGGGTATATCGGGTCCGCTACCGTCATCTGCCTACGATGTCCGAGAATGGTTAGAAGACAATGCCCCAAAGCCAACCGAAAACGATGAATCCGAGATTGAGCTCGGCGAGGTGGAGCAGCATCTCTCTGACCTTGGATACATTGAATAAACAGACAATACCGGAATCAATAGCGGTCCAAGAATATCCAAGTGCCTAGATATCATTATAAATACGGCCAGCTATGAAGCCGATAATATTACCTTTGTTCGCTCTACATTGTCATGGCTGTTACCAGTTCGGTAGACATTCAGGATCTCGAGTATTAGTACGGTCAAACTCAATATCGACGAAGAAAATAAACTAAAGACTCTATGACTTTGATCAAAAGTGGTTATTGCCAACATACATGGTAAAAGAATTGGTGGATTCTATATCAAAGACGCCCTCTATCCCTGACCGACTGATAAAGTTTATAGAGGGCTGTTAGAATAAGAAACGTTATCGACCGAGAATGAGAGCATCATTGACGCGACGAATCTTCCTTTCCTGGGGAGCAAATGTCATTACAACACTTGTCGGGTTCGTAGGGACGATCTATCTCGCTCGAGTCGTCGGGGCAAGCGGGCTTGGAGTATTCGCGCTTGGTATCTCCGTTATGAAGTGGCTTGTCGTCGGCGACATGGGACTCACACAAGCAACCGTCAAACGACTGAGCGAAGGTGAGAACCGATCGAAGATTATCACCGCTTCGTTTCTTCTCCAAGCAACGCTCACACTGCTAATTGTAGGCGGGTTAGTCCTATTCAAAAAGCCGATAAACGAATACATTGGAGGTGAATTTGCACTCGTTATCGCCGGCCTTTTTGCCGTCAACCATCTGATTTCTGGAACAGCGCGTCAAATTCTCCGCGGATATCAGGCTGTCCATACGGCGAATATCCTGACAACGATCGAGCGCGTCCTCCGGACTGTCTTCCAAGTGGCGCTCGTCATGGCCAGCCTCGAGGTCATGGGACTGTTTCTTGGCATGGGAGCCAGCGTCCTGCTCGTTGGGACAGCCGGACTATTCTACGTCTATGTGACGCTCGATATTGAGTTAGCAGTGCCGGATAGAGCCACGATTGTGAGTCTCATCGACTACGCGAAATACTCGGTCCTCGGTGTCGTCAAGTCGCAATCGTTCACTTGGACCGATATTGTAGTCATGGGGTTTTTCGTTGAAAGTGCCGTGGTCGGGATTTACAACGTTTCATGGTCGATTGCAATGGTGTTTCTTATGTTCGGGAACGCAATCACACAGAATCTCTTTCCTGAGATCTCGAGCCTCATGAGTGACGGAAATAACGAACGAACACGGAATCTGATTTCGGAAGGGATGATCTACGCGAGTCTTTTCCCAATTGCTGGCATTGTTGGCGCCCTGATCGTGGGAGACTCAGTGCTTAGTATATATGGCCCTGAATTTACGCAAGGACAATCTGTGCTCGTGATCCTTGGTATCGTTGCACTCTTGCGCAGCTATGAAGGACAGATTCTCGCATTGCTTGATGGGATCGATCGGCCCGACCTCACGTTTAAACTCAACCTGCTATTTACAGTCTCGAATCTCTCTCTAAACGTTTTCCTGGTTCCTCGCTACGGTGCACATGGAGCTGCAATCGCGACAGCGTCGTCGCTCGCACTGATGATTATCTTTGGTTACCGAATCAGCAAACAGTTTATCGAGTGGCAGTTCCCTGTTGTCGAAGTCGGAAAACAGATCGTTGCTGCCGGTGTGATGGGGAGTGTTGTCCTAATCGGGACATCAGTCGTTCCCTCCCAAAGGATTGTCTATCTGCTGCCGTTAATTGCACTCGGCGGAACGACCTATTTCGTCTGTCTATTTGTTCTCTCCCGTGAACTCCGAACGAAATTTCATACAACAGTTATGCAGCAGCTCGTCTAAGCGTCGACTACTATATCGAGGATTTGCTCGATATGTTCCTCGCTGAATACTAGTTCCCTCCGTGATATCGAGCGCCGTTATTCGATCTCCTTCAAAGAAAAATTCCAGCACCGCGTCTTCGCACTCTGTGACATTATTGAGAGGGTCTGCTGGCTCCGCTGACGCGTCCGTTACTTTCGTATTGAGACTTAGTCGCTAGAAAGGAAAATGTTCATTCACGACTCGTAGCAGACCGATGTCTAAACTATTTCTGACGCTGGAGCAACTCTCTAATCGAGTCTTCAATAGCGTGTTTAGGCTCCCACATTAGCTCCTCCTGTGTTTTTGATGTATCGACTGTAAATTCTTCAACCATCGTCTCGCCACTCCGTGGATTCTCGACTACCGTCACTTCAGGATCGGTACCAAGTTCCTCGTCGGCTAATTCCGCAACGGTTTCGGCGACTTCCATCACAGACGGATCTTCGTCGCTGGCAACCTCATAGGATTTTGTACCAGTTTCACCTCGGTCGAGAGCCTCGAGAAGTCGTTCCGCGCTACGGACATAGACTCGAGCTACATCCTTCACATGAATAAAGTTACGTGACTGTGTTCCAGGTTCGTATACCGTCAATGGTTCTGAGGATAAAGCTCGATTGACGAAGAAGTTGATTACTGTTGATTTTGATACTACACTATCACCGATAACGTGTTCTCCGTACAGATTTGACTTTAGGTACAAATGAGCGGGAAATGAGCCGTCAGCAAGTCCTTCGATAGCCTGCTCGCCGAGTAGTTTCGTCTGTCCATACCAGTTGAGTGGATCGCGCGGGAGATCAGCTGTAATAGGGAACGTCTGAGGGTCACCGAGAACAGCCATACTAAACGGGAACACAAGCGCTGCACCGGTCTTTCGACAGAACCAAGCGACATTATTTGTCCCTGTAACGTTCACTTCATAGGCTAAATCGCGATTGGCGTCACAGTCGTCGACACCACTGATCGCTGCGAGGTGAAGCACGACATCTGAACCTTCAAGGATCGTCTCAAGCCGATGCCGATTTCGAATATCTGCGTGAATAATGTCGATACCACTGACAGAAGTGACCTGTCCGCGGTACTGGTTATCGAGTGCGATCAGGTTCCAATCTGGATGTGCCGTTCGTAATTCTTGGAGGACACGGCTTCCGATGTACCCAGCCGCACCGGTAACTGCAATTGTCGGCGTTTCCTCGGCATTGGTGTCTCTCTTTCCGTTTGATTGCATCATGTGTTTATACCTCAGATTTGCTTCGGTCCATGCGTTTAGCTAAATCTCGGACGCCCTCTCTGAGGGTCCACTTCGGTTCGAATCCCGTTTCCGCGAGGCGATCGAAGTTGACGTGGTACGACGGGCCGGGGTGTTGGTCTTCGAGGTACGTGATGTCCAGGTCCCGCTCGAGTTCTGTGCGAACGATTTCGGCGATCTCGGAGATCCGGAAGTTCCCGTCGTTCTGTCCGACGTTGTACACGGTCTGTGGCCACGAGTCCGGATTCAGCGCGGCGTGGGCGTACGCTCGCGCGGCGTCCTCGACGTGGATGAACGGCCGCCAGTTGGTTCCGTCGCCGTAGACCGTCAGCGGCCGATCGGTCAAGCCGCGGAACACGAAGTGGTTCACCACGAGGTTGAACCGGATGCCCGGCGCCCAGCCGTAGTTCGTGCTCATGCGGAGCGCGGTCGCGTCGAACCCGTACTCGTCGGCGGCCTCCCGCAGCAACTGTTCCGACTCGACCTTCGACTCCGCGTAGGGGTTGAGCGGATCCTGTTCGGTCTCCTCGTCGATGTCCGTGCTTGCCGCACGGCCGTAGTTGTTACACGAGGACGCGAAGACGACCGTTTCGACGTCGAACTTGCCGGCCGCGGTGAGGACGTTTTCCGTGCCGTCCCGGTTGACGGCGAAGGTTTCCGATCGGCGATCGTGCGTCGAATCCGCACCGGTGATGGCGGCGAGGTGGACGACGGTGTCGGCGTCCCGCATCGCGTTCTCGACGTCGCCGTACTCGCGGACGTCGCCACGGCGGAACTGCAGCGACTCGTCGATGCAGCCGGCGAGGTTCGCCGGCGAGCCGGCCGTCAACGAATCGAGGACGGTGACCTCGGCGACCCGATCGTCGTCGAGCAGCTGGGGGACGAGTTTGCTCCCGATGTAGCCGCAGCCGCCGGTGACGAGGACGTGCGTACTCGCGTCTGCGTCGGCCATCTCAGTCATCGAGGACGCCCGGAAGGAACCGGTCTTCGTGTGCGGTGATCGTGTCTTCGTAGTCGACGAGCGCCGACAGAATGTCGCGGGTCCCTTCGGCGAAGGTCTGGCGCTGCTCGTCGATCAGCTCCATGTAGCGGTCGTTCTCGATCTCCATCTTGTGCGTCTCGTCCTCCTCGCGCGGGTTTTCGAAGTGTTCGACGTCGACGTCGAGGTCGAACTCGTCGCCGACGTCCGCGATCGTGTTCGCGAGTTCGACGATGCTGATTGCGCGCGTGACCTGGTTGTAGACGACGTGGTCGTCGGGCCGTTCGTCGGGGTCCTCGAGGGCGAGTCGCGCGAGCCCCTCCACCGCGTCCTCGAGCGCGATGAACGGTTTCCGCTGTTCGCCCTTCCCGTAGACGGTCATCGGGTAGCCGGCGACGGCCTGGGCGCAGAAGCGGTGGGCGACGACGCCGAAGTAGTAGTCGAAGTCGAACCGCGTCGCAAGCCGCGGGTCGGCCGCGGTTTCCTCGGTCTCGGTGCCGTACGTGATCGCCGTCCTGACGTCGGAGATCGGGATGTCGAACTGGGTGTGCGCGAGCCGCAGGTTCGCCGCGTCGTGCGATTTCGTCAGGTGGTACCAGCTTCCGGCCATCGCGGGGAACGGAACCTCGTCTTGCTCGCCCTGATTCTCCATCGTCGCCCCGCCTTCCGGAATGGGGAACTCGGGCGCGCCGTAGACGCCGGTCGTCGTCGTCTCGATGAAGTGCGTGTTCTCGAGGCCGCCCTCGTGCAGCCCCCAGAGGAGGTTCCGGGTCGCCTGCATGTTGTTATGCTGCGTGAAGTTCGCCCGTTCCCCGTTTATCTGGGAGTACGGTGCCGACGGCTGCGCCGCGGTGTGGACGATCGTCTCAGGCTCGTGGACGGACAGGATTCGATCGACGAACGACCTGTCGGTCAGATCGCCCTCGACGAACGAGAGGTTGTCCAGTCCGAGCTCCGATTCGGCCACCTCGAGCCGTTCGTCGATCCCGGCGATCGGAACCGCGCTCCTCGAGCCGACGGACTCGACCCATTCTCGCCGACCGAAGTTATCGACGAGTACGACCCGGTCGTCCGTTCGATCGGCGATGCGAAGTGCCGTCGGCCATCCAATGTATCCGTCCGCGCCTGTGACGAGTACGCTCATAGTTACTCAGTATCTGAGTATACTAGGGAGTATTATAGTCCTTCTGCCCTCGCCGTCCGCCCTGCCGACGAACCCACAAGAGTTAATAACAGGTGCCTCAACTAGTTACTCAGAAATTGAGTACCATGACTGCAGACGAGACTGAAGCCGACGGGGACCGGGAACGGGACGACGAACACCTCCGCGACGTCGCCGACGGATGCGGCTGTGCCGAAATCTGGGAACACGCCTCCGAGCAGCGACAGTCGGAGTAACCGGTCACGAACGCTGCGTCGAGACCGGAAGAAATAGTGTTACGGCGCCGACCCCTATTCGACGGTGACGCTTTTCGCCAGGTTCCGTGGCTTGTCTATCGATCTGTTCTGTAGATTCGCCACGTGGTACGCGAACAGCTGTAAGTAGACGTTAGAGACGAGCGGCGTCACCGGACCGAGATTCGGCACGGAAAGGGTCACGTCCAGCGATTTCGCGTCGATCGTGCCGTCGGTGATTCCGATCGCCGGCGCCTCGCGCGTCTGCGCTTCCGCGACGTTGTTCAGCGTCTCCGTCGGTCGAGTTCCCTCCGTCAAGACTGCGATGACTGGCGTCTTTCTGGTTACGAGCGCCAGCGGCCCGTGTTTCAACTCGCCGGCGGCGAACCCTTCGGCGTGATCGTACGCGATCTCTTTCAGCTTTAACGCGCCTTCGAGGGCGACCGGGTAGCCGTACTCGCGGCCGACGAAGAAGTAGGCATCAGCGTCGACGTATTCCTCGGCGGCGTCTCGGACGGTGTCCTCCTCATCGAGGACTTGCTGCACTGCGCCCGGCAGTCCGCGCAGATCCTCGAGGACATCGCGGGCGTCGGCCGCCGACAGTTCGCCCCGTTCTCGGCCGACGAACACCGAAAGCAGCGCCAGCGTCGTCACCTGCGAGGCGAACGTCTTCGTTGCCGCGACGCCGATCTCCGGACCGGCACGGATGAAGAGACTATCGTCGGCTTCCCGCGTGACCGTGCTCCCGAGGGTGTTGGTCACCGCAAGCGTCCGAACGCCCGCGCCGGCCGCACGACGAAGTGCGCTGAGCGTGTCTGCCGTTTCGCCGCTTTGTGTGACGGCGACGCAGAGCGTCCGCCAGGGATCGCGGCCGCCGTCGAAGACGTACTCGCTGGCCAGTTCGGCGGACGCTCGCACGTCGGCAAATTCCTCGAGCAACTCCGCCGCGTACTGAGCGGCGTAGTACGACGTGCCGCAGGCGACGAGCTGGATCTCCTCGAGCGAGTCGAGGAACCCGGTCGGGAACTCGACGTCGAGATCGGCCGTACCGCGGTCGAGGTCGATCCGGCCCGACAGCGCCTGGCGCAACGCGGTGGGCTGTTCGTGGATCTCCTTGAGCATGTAGTGGTCGTACCCGCCCTTCTCCGCCGCATCGGCGTCCCAGTCGACGGTCTCGATTTCCCGGTCGACGACCGCACCGTCCTGGTAGACCGTCACGTCACCGCCCTCGAGGGTCACGACGTCACCGTCCTCCAGATAGGTAACGTCGCGGGTGTGCTCGAGGAACGCCGTCACGTCGCTCGCGAGGAACGAGGCGTCGTCGCCATGGCCGACGACTAGCGGACTCTCGTGGCGCGTGGCGACGATCTGATCGGAGCCGGCCCGTACCGCAGCGATGGCGTAACTCCCCTCCAGTCGCTCGACGACGGACTCGAGGGCGGACTGCAGATCGTGCCCGTCCGCGAGCTCCTGCTCGAGCAGGTGCGGAACGACTTCGGTGTCGGTATCGCTCGAGAACTCGCGTCCGTCCGCGAGCAGTTCCGATTTCAACGCGTCGTAGTTCTCGATGATGCCGTTGTGGACGACGGCGACGTCGCCGGTCGTCCCGGTGTGGGGATGCGCGTTTTCGTCGGTCGGCGGGCCGTGGGTCGACCAGCGCGTGTGGCCGATGCCGCAGGTCGCATCCGCGACGTCGGGAACGGACAGTTCGTCTACCTTCCCGGATTGTTTCGCGATCGTCACCTCGTCGTCGACCAGCGCGATCCCAGCGGAGTCGTATCCGCGGTAATCGAGGTTCTTGAGGCCGCCGTGAACGATCGGGCCTGCCGATTCAGTGCCGACGTAACCGACGATTCCACACATGATTACCCCCTCCTGACGATCGCGTCCGACTCGATTCGCCCGCCGACGGTCGCACCTGGATCGACGACGGCACCGTCGCCGAGAACCGTTCCGGGGTCGAGGACCGTTCCGCCGCCGACGGTCGCGTTGTCGCCGACGACCCCGCCGAGTTCGACGTCCTCGTGTACCTCGTCGCCGACGACGACCGTACTCTCGCCGCCGGCGATCGTCGCGTTCGCGCCGATACGTGCGTTTCCGGCGACGATAGCGTCGCGAACGACCGCCCCCGCCTCGATGACGGCGTCCGAAAAGACGACCGCGTTGGAGACGGTGGCGTTGGCTTCGATCGTCACGTTATCGCCGATCGCGACGCTGCCGCCGATCGTCGCGTTCGTCCCAAGGGAGACGTTCTCGCCGATCGTCGTATCGGTCGCGATCGAACCGTCTAACTCGGCGTCGCTGTCGTCGAACTCGTCGATCACCGCGGCGTTCACGTCGAGTAGATCCCAGAGATACGAGACGTCCTGCCAGACGTCGCGATACCGGACGGCGCGGATCGGCTCGTCCGACGCGATATCCTGGAGCGTCGTCGTGATCGCCATCTCGCCGTGCTCGGTCGGCGTCTCGCGGATGGCGTCGAATATAGCGCCGTCGAACCCGTAGACGCCGGCGTTGATCACTTCGGATTGGACAGGCGCGGTCGGCTTTTCGGTGATGTCGACGATGCGATCGCCCTCAAGTGAGACGACGCCGTAATCGCTCGCGTGGCCCGCTCGCGTTACCGCCATCACGGGGCCGTCGTCGGCGGCGACGATTTCGTCGCGGACGCGTTCGACGACCGACGAGTCGACGATGCGGTCTCCGTTGAGGACGAGAAACGGTCCGTCGACGGCGGGTTCCGCCTGTAAGACCGCGTGGGCCGTTCCGAGTTGCGTTTCCTGGACGACGTACTCGATGTCGATACCCCAGTCGTCGCCGTCGCCGAAGTGATTTCGGATCCGTTCCTCCCGGTAGCCTACGACGAGAACGACTCGATCGATACCGGCCTCCGCGATCGCCGAAATGACGTACTCGAGAATCGGCCTGTTCGCGACGGGAACCATCGGCTTCGGGCGCCGGTTCGTCAGCGGGTCGAGACGGCGCCCCTCGCCGGCCGCCAGAACGACGGCCGGCACGTTCGCTTCGCTCATAGTATCTCTACTCGGAGGAATCCTTGAATACTTGCTGGTTGGTGCATAGAGGTCGGAGTATTGAGCCGTTGCGCGTTGGGGTAATGCCCGAAGACATATACTACTCGGTTGGAAGCTATAGTTATATGCAAGCAGTCGTACTGGCCGCAGGCAAAGGCACCCGCCTCCGGCCGCTCACGGACGATAAACCGAAGGTCCTTGTCGAAGTTGATGGAAAACCGCTCATCGAGGACGTCTTCGACAACTTGATCGAGATCGGTGCGACGGAGTTCGTCGTCGTCGTCGGCTATCAGAAGGAACAGATCATCGAACGCTACGGGGACGAATACGAGGGCGTACCGATCACCTACGCACACCAGCGCGAACAGCTGGGACTTGCTCATGCGATCCTGCAGGCAGAGCCGCACATCGATGATGACTTCATGCTAATGCTCGGAGACAACGTGTTCCGAGCGAATCTCGGCGACGTCATCAACCGCCAGCAGGAGGACCGTGCCGACGCCGCCTTCCTCGTTGAGGAAGTCCCTTACGAAGAAGCTTCGCGGTACGGCGTCCTCGATACGAACGAGTACGGTGAAATCGTCGAAGTGATGGAAAAGCCGGATGATCCACCGTCGAACCTCGTCATGACCGGCTTCTACACGTTCACGCCGGCGATTTTCCACGCCTGTCACCTCGTCCAGCCGAGCGACCGCGGCGAGTACGAACTCCCGGACGCGATCGACCTACTGATCCAGTCTGGCCGGACGATCGACGCGATCCGCATGGACGGGTGGCGGATCGACGTCGGCTATCCCGACGATCGAGACCGTGCAGCGGAACGTCTCCAGAACGACGACTCGCTCACGTCCACAGACGAGCTGGCTGAAGTTACAGCTAATAACGATTGAGAATTACCGGACGCAAGTACCTGTTCTAGTTTCGATAGAGTGTCTGTACTCTCCCGGGGAAACTCTCATCGCTAAACTCCCCCTTCATCACATAGTTGCTCCAGTGGTGGAGTGCTTGTAATGGCTCTCAGCTTTGCTCCTACCCATGTGACACCACGTTTTCACCGCCGACCATTAGTTGCACTTGGTACAGTCTATCCTCCCAATAACAAGAGAAGTGCACCGAAACTAACTAACAACCACGCTGTCTCCTGCCCCGTATGAACGTCCTCGTAACCGGCGGCGCAGGGTTTATCGGCTCCCACATTGCGGAAGGACTCCTCGAGGAGGGCCACACCGTCACGGTACTCGACGTGATGGACCCCTACTACGATACCGGGATCAAGGAACGAAATGTCGAGATCTGTCGTGAGACCGGCGGCGAACAGTTCGAGTTCGTGAACGGATCGATTACCGACGAGGAACTCGTCCGGGACATTATCACGAGTCGCGACATCGAGTACATCTATCATCAGGCGGCCCAGGCAGGCGTTCGGACGAGCGTCGAGGATCCGAAAAAACCTCATGAGATCAATACGACTGGACTACTCAATCTCCTCCTCGCAGCCGCTGATCACGGAGTAAAGCGGTTCGTCAACGCCTCGTCGTCGTCGGTCTACGGAGAGATGGAGTACCTACCGTACGACGAGGATCACCAGAACGTGCCTCAGAGTCCCTACGGCGTGACGAAGCTCGCGGCCGAACACTACTGTCGCGTCTGGACCGACGTCTACGATCTGCCGACGGTCAGCCTCCGCTACTTCACCGTCTACGGACCGCGGATGCGGCCGAACATGGCGATCACGAACTTCACGTCGCGGTGTCTCAACGGCAAGCCGCCGGTAATCTACGGTGACGGTCAGCAGACGCGCGACTTCACCTATATTGACGATATCGTAGATGCAAATCTCACGCTCCTCGAGACGGACGCCGCAGACGGCGAAGCGATGAACATCGGTTCGACTGGGAACATCACGATCGAAGAACTCGCTGAACACATCATCGATGAGACGGATGCCGACGTCGGTCTCGAGTACGACGACGCCAAGGAAGCCGACGCGCGGCACACTCACGCCGACGTGTCGAAGGCGAACGAACTGATCGGCTACGAACCGTCGACGAGCATCCGCGAGGGCGTCTCGCAGTTCGTCGACTGGTATCGGGACAACCGAGAGTGGTACGAACCGCTCGTTCTCAACTCTTAATCCGTCTGCTGTTCTCTTTGAACGTATTTAAGCAGACACTGATTCAGAGGTACGGCTCACAGACTCGCTCTACCCCCTCCTCGAGTTCGACGTCAGGTTCCCAGCCGGTCGCAGCCTGAAGGTTCGACGCATCGGCGCAGGTATCGTGGACGTAGACGTCCTCGGGAATCGGGTTTTCGACGTACTCCGGATCGACATCCGCGCTGAGCGTCTTGTTGAGGAGGTCGACGAGTTCGTTGAACGAGGTTCGATCACCGGTGCCGACGTTGTAGACGCCCTCGAGTTCGTGCTCGGCAGCGAGCTCGAGTGCACGAACGACGTCGGAGACGTGCGTGAAGTCCCGCGTCTGCGTGCCGTCGCCGTAGAGTTTCGGCGACCGTCCGTGGGCGATGTCGTCGGCGAACTGTGCGATCACGTTCGCGTACTCGCCCTTGTGGCCTTCGGCGCCCTCGTATCCCTGGTAGACCGAGAAGAAGCGCATTCCGCATGTGGACACACCGTAGTGGTTCGAGAAGTACTCCGCATAGCGCTCCCGGGCCAGTTTCGAGGCCTCGTAGCCGGTGTTGACCGTCACCGGCACGTCCTCTGGCGTCGGCTCGGTTCTGGTGCCGTAGATCGACGATGTCGACGCGTAGACGACGGTGTCACAGCCGTCCTGTCGTGCCTGGTCGACCGTGTTCACGAAGCCCTCGACGTTCACGCGGGCACCCTGCGCCGGATCTTCCTCGTGCATCGCGTACGACGAGAGCGCAGCTAAATGAAAGACGACATCGACGTCCGTCGGGAGGTCGTCCTCGAGGACGCTGGCCTCGACGAAATCGACGTCGTCGGAGAGGTTGTCGGCCTCGCCGAGATAACAGTCGTCAACGGCGATCACCTCGTTACGGGTCGCCAGCTCGTTCGCGAGATTCGAGCCGATAAACCCCGCGCCGCCCGTGACAAGAATCCGGTAGTTTTCCATGCGACAACATTCACAGAACACCCTCAAAAAGTCGCGGATTCGAGCGCCGACGGCCGCGCAACCCAAGACGCGAGTTGCTCAATCTAAATGCGGATCAACCCATCGCGAACCCGAAAATCACTAACACCAGCCTCGCGTTTCGCCCGCTATGAACGTCTCTATTATCGGCAGCGGCTACGTCGGAACCACCGTCGCCGCCTGCCTCGCCGATCTGGGCCACGAGGTCGTCAACGTCGAAATCGACGAGGACATCGTCGACGCGATCAACGCCGGCGAGGCGCCGATCCACGAGTCGGGCCTCGAGGAGCGGATCGCCGAACACGCCGGATCGGCCCTCCGGGCGACGACGGACTACGACGAGGTCATCGAGACCGACGTGACGCTGCTCTGCCTCCCCACCCCGCAATCCGAAGACGGCAGCCTCGATCTCGCGCCGATGCGCGCCGGCGCGGAGATGCTCGGGGACGCGATCGCCGACAAAGACGACGACCACCTCGTCGTCGTCAAGAGTACGGTCCTGCCGGGAACGACCGAGGAAGTCGTCGCGCCGATCCTCGAGGAGCAATCGGGGACGGCCATCGGCGACGAAATCGACGTCGCGATGAATCCCGAGTTCTTGCGGATGGGGACCGCCGTACAGGACTTCCTCGAGCCGGACAAGGTCGTACTCGGAACTCGCACGGACGCAGCCGCCAAGCAACTTCGCGAACTCTACGCCCCAATCTTAGAAAACGACGACACCCACCTCATCGAAACCGACGTCCGCGAGGCCGAACTGATCAAGTACGCGAACAACGCCTTCCTCGCCTCGAAGGTGTCGCTGGTGAACGACCTCGGCAATATCGCCAAAGAGTACGACGCGGACGCCTACGAGGTCCTCGAGGCGGTCGGCCTCGACGACCGCATCTCGTCACGATTCATGCGCTCGGGGCTGGGCTGGGGCGGCTCGTGTTTCCCCAAGGACGTCGACGCCCTGCGGGCCGGCGCCCGCGAACAGGGATACGAGCCTGAACTGCTCAACGCCGCCGTTGCCGTCAACGACGAGCAGCCGCGGCGGCTGGTCGACCTGCTGGCCGAGCACGTCGACCTTGAGGGCGCGCGGATCGCCGTCCTCGGCCTCTCGTTCAAGCCCGGCACCGACGACATCCGCAAGTCGCGGGCGCTGGACGTCATCGAACACCTCCGCGAGCACGGCGCCGCGGTCGTCGCGTACGATCCCGTCGCGGTGGACAACGTCCGCGAGCAGTACCCCCACCTCGAGATCGAGTACGCCGACTCGGCCACGGGCGCGCTCGAGGGCGCCGACGGGGCGGTCGTCGCAACCGGTTGGCCGGAGTTCGACGACCTCGAGTTCGACGGGATGGCCCGGCGCGTACTGGTCGACGGACGGCGGATCGACGTCGATGAGTCGGAACTCGAAGTGTACGAAGGGCTGACGTGGTAATCTCGAACGAAGTCAGCGACGCTGAACCACCGATACCGTCGATCAGTACTCTTTTGCGCCCCGACGAAAGAGTGACTGCCGATGGAGAACGATGGGACTCGCGCGAGTGCGGCCGAAGACGGTAGCGGTGAGATTACCGTCATGAGCCAATACGAGACGACGCGCGAGATTTCCGCCGAGGAGGTGTGCGTCCTCATCCCGACGTTGAACGAAGCCGCGACGATCGGCGACGTGATCGACGGCTTTCAGGAGCAAGGTTACACGAACGTCGTCGTCGTCGACGGCGGGTCGGACGACGGCACCCAAGAGATCGCTCACGACCACGGCGCACAGGTGCTGGTCCAGTCCGGCGACGGGAAGGGACAGGCGGTCCGAGAGGCCGTCGACTACATCGACGTCCCCTACGTGCTGATGCTGGACGGCGACGGCACGTACGACCCGAACGACGCCGAACAGATGCTCAAGCCGCTCGCACAGGGCTACGAGCACGTGATCGGCAACCGCTTCGCGGACATGGACGACGACGCCATGAAGGCGCTGAACGGGTTCGGAAACCGGCTGATCAACCGGTCGTTCCGTTTAATTCACGGCGCCGACTACGAGGACATCCTCTCGGGCTACCGCGCCTTCACCGTCGATTCCTTCAACCGGCTCTCGCTTGATTCAGACGGCTTTACGATCGAGACGGAACTCGCCGTCGAGTGCGTGAAACACGGGATCGACACGACGGTCGTCCCGATCAGTTACAGCGCCCGGCCCGAGGAGTCGGAGACGAACCTCCACCCGGTCAGGGACGGCGGGACGATCATCCTCGCGCTGTACTCGCTCGCGAAAACAAACAATCCGCTGTTTTATTTCGGCAGCCTCGGCGCGGCCGGCCTCGTTACGGGCGGGCTCATCGCGACGTACGTGCTCTGGGAGTGGATCCAGTACGGGATCGGCCACAACATTCTGGCGCTGGTCTCGGCGGCCGCGATCCTGCTCGGCGTTCAGTTGCTCATGTTCGGCGTCCTCTCGGACATGCTCGTGACGCTCCACCGCGAACAGCGGCGCCGACTCGAGCACATCGCGCGCAATCCGCGCCGCAAGGACCGCGACGACGAGTGATCAGAACGGCAGCATCGATCGAACCTGCTGGAAGACGCCACCCGAGTGCTGTCGTCGATGCTCCTCGAAGGGCTGGTGCAGTTCGTTCAGCAGTTCCTGGCGGGAGCGAAACTCCCGCGTGTTGACTTCTGCGAGCATCTCGCTCAGCGCGACCTCGTCGCCGTGGACGTTGTACGGGATCCGTTCGTGGCCGAGTTCGGCCGCGACGTCGTCTTTCGTCGCCGGGAAGGAGAGGTCGGCGTCTCGCAGTCTGGCGTCGACGGCTGCGATGCCGAATTCGATGCTCTCGGGTTCGTCGTCGTCTCCGCTCGAGGGTGGCCGAACGCCCATACAGTGGTCTAGCGAGGCAGCTTTAAAAATCGCTACGAAGACGCGACGAGACCGGTCGACACGCCTTTGGGGCCGGCGACAGAGATTGGGGTATGACCGAGTACACGACGGTCTCGATCCCGAAGGATCTCGCGGATCGCGTCGAGGAGACGATCGACGGCACGAGCTTCCAGAGCACGAGCGATCTCGTCCGATTTCTGCTGCGCAGCATCGTCATCCAGCACCAGAAGGAAGGCGAACTGACCGAGGCCGAGTTCGAGGAGATCACCGAACAGCTTCGGGGGTTGGGCTACCTCGAGTAACGGCGGACGGTCGGCAGCGTGCGCGTAGCCCAGGCGGTCCGTCCCTGATTCTTAACCCGCTCGAGCCGCTAGTGCCGGGTGGAGGTTCTCGGCATGCCCCACGTACCGAACTTCCCATCGTCGGACGACTCCGAGACGGACGACGACGAACGAGGCCGACGGCGCGATAGCATCATCGGCCGAATCATCGACGACAACGGCTTCCCGACGCCTAATCCGGGCTGAGCGCACCCGGTTCGTTTTTATACTTCTCGACGGCCTCGTGACGGGCCCGATGCCGAGCCGTCGGTCCATCGGCCCGCCGATTTATTCCGACTCCGAGAGCGACTGCGCCGGCGGCCGCGCGTCGACGATCTCGAGCGGTTGGCGCTCGCCCGAGCGATCGAACGCGCCGAAGGAGTCGGAATCGGTACTCCAGGGCGGGACCGCCACGAAGATCACCTCCGCGAGGTCGTCCCGTTTGGTCACCTCGAGTTCGCGGACGGGGTGGGAGACGAACCGGCCCTGCGCCTGGCGGGCGGGCGTGGTGAGGTCGACGCCGAAGACGGCGTTGACCGGGTTGCCGGGGTCGGGAAGGAAGAAGTCCGTAAAGACCGGCGTCTCTGGCGGAACGGCGTCGGCGCCGTCGAGATCGTCCGCCGGCGTAACGGAGACGCCGGTCGTCACGCGATCGGGGTCGGCGTCGCTGGCCAGATCGAGCAGGACGTCGACAAGCGCTCGCGTGATGTAGACCACAGGCGGTGTATGCGCGGGGGGTAGTTAGGTGTATGCCCCGAGAGTGCTATCGCGGATTCGCGTCGCCGGTGCATTCCGACCGCGCTCGGCCCCTCTCAGACGGGGAGGAACTGCCGAACCGTCTTCGCGTAGACCCCCGGCGCCCGCCGGCGGGAGTTCTCGAGCGCGTCCTCGAGGGCCACGTCGGCGTTCGAGAGCACGCCGGCGCCGTGGCCGACGACCACCCGCTCCGGGTCGAACTCGCCGAGGGCCTCGCGGGGCGGGACGAGTCGGCGCATCGGGTGGACGCCCAGTCGTTCGCCGCCGGCGCGGAAGAAGTCGGCCGTCCCGACGGATTCAGGAACGATTAGCGTGTCGTCACGCGGATCGAAGAGCACGACTTCCTGCCAGAAGCGGCTACCGACGATTGGATGCGCCTCGATGCCGGTATCGGACAGTTCGTCGCCGAAGCGGGCGACCGCCGCCTCGAGCTCGCCGGTGACGCCCGAGAACGAATCGTGGAGATAGACCGGGACCTTGTGGCGGTTCGCGACGGCTGCGGCGTCGCGCGTGTGGCGCTCGAGCAGGACGACGACGCCGGCGACGTCGCCGAACTCGGCGAGCAGGTCGTCTATCCCCTCGGCGTCGACGGGGTCGATGACCCAGACGTCGCCGTCGACTTCGATGGCGTGGCTCGCCCGCTGCATCTGCTCGTCGGGATGGGCGATCCAGCCGACGCCGTGATCGTAGCGGTCGATCTCCTCGAAGTCGGTCGCGCGCTCGTCGATGCGGATGCTCATGTGGGCGTCTACGGGCGTCAGTGCCATAAACGGCCCTCACGCTCGCGCGAGTCTCCGCTGGCGCAGTCCCGCGCCGTCGGTCGAGACCTCCTCGATCGGCGACGCTACTATGCGCCCGCCCCGCGTACTGACGGCCATGCTCACCCGGCTCGCCTGGCTCGCGCTCGAGGTGAAGTATCTCGAGCCGGCGCGGCGGTTCTACGCGGAGACGCTCGAGATGGACGTTCGCGACCGTCCGCGGTCTCGGTCGCCCTCGTCGCAGGGGGAGGAACTCGCCCTCGCCGCGGGCGAGACCGACCTCGTCCTGCGCCGACCGACCGGCCTCCCGCGGGGCGGCCTGCACACCCACTTCGCGTTCGCGATTCCGGCCGCCGAGTACGACGACTGGTGGAACCGCCTCTCCGAGCGGTACGACGGCGACCTCGAGGAGACCCAGTTCGGCGCCGCGAAGTCGCTGTACCTGTACGATCCGGACGGCAACTGCGTCGAACTCGGCCAGCGCGACGTCGACGGCCCGGGGATCGACGGGATCTTCGAGGTCGTCCTCGAGGTCGAGTCGCTCGAGCGCGCGGAATCGTTCTACGCCGCGCTGGGCTTCGAGACCGTCGACAGGGGGAGCGAGCGCAGACGAGTGCGGATGAACGGCCCTGAGTCGACGGGGCTGGCCCTCGAGTTGTGGGAGCCGCAGTTAGGGATCGCCGACGCCCGCGGCGGGGTTCACGTCGACCTCGGCTTCGAGGTCGCGGACGATCCGACGCAGGTGCTCGCGGCGATCGGCGACCGCGTCCGGTCGATCGAGCGGGAGACGGACGGACGGGTCGTCGTTTGCGATCCGGACGGTCACTTTCTCACGTTCACGGACTGAGCTAGCGCCGTTCGGCGACCCTCCACGGCCCGCTCAGGTGCAGGGCGCTAGCTTATTGACAGGAGCGCTGTCCGCTCACACGGATCGCCCATGAGCATCGACTCAACCGAAGACCTCTTCGTATCCGGCCTGAAGCACGCGTATTACATGGAACAGCGCCTCGTCGACGCCCTCGACGAACTCGAGAGTTCCTCCTCGAACGAGGAGCTCAAGAGCGGGTTCGCCGAGCACCGCGAGGAAACCCGGACGCACATCGACCGCATCGAGCAGGTGTTCGAACAGCTCGACGCGGACGCCGAAGCGGAGGAAGATCCCGTCGTCGAGGGGATGATCGAGGCCCACGAGGAGTTCATGAATCAGGATCCCAGCGACGAGGCCATCGACCGGTTCAACATCGCCGCGGGGCAGAAGTCCGAACACTACGAGGTCGCCACCTACGGCAACCTCATCCCGATGGCCGACCAGATCGGGATGGACGACGCCGCCGACACGCTCGAGAAGACGCTGCGCGAGGAACAGGACGAACTCGACAGCCTCTCGGAGATGGGCGAGGAGTTCGACTACGGCGAGCTGACCGTCTCGGAGTAGCGGAGTCGCCCCTCGAGTCTCGAAATCGAAATTTCGATCGACCTTTTCTCCCGGAGACCGACGGAACGCTACCGGCGAGCAGACCGATCAGAGCCGATCCGTACTGACGTCGACCCCCGGCGGCGCCACGATCAGAAAGCCCCGGAAGTGAACCAGATTCCCGCCCGCTTCCTTGACGTCGCGGGCGAAGCCCGACGCCAGTTCGTTGACTTCGCCCTCGACGCAGAGGACGAGCACGTTCCCGCTCGAGACGGCCTCGAGCCACTCATCTGCCGGCGTCGTCCCGTCGAGAACGCCGAGTACGATGCTTCCCTCGAGTTCGAGCTCCTCGTCGATGTGTTCCTCGACCGCCCGAAGGTCGAGGTCGAAGTCGCTCATGTGGCCCCCCTCGAAGCGCGACGAGAAAAACGTTCCTCTGTGAGGCGTCGCGCTCGCGGCCGATTCCGCGTTCGAGTCGCGGAGTCGAGACCGGGCGGTGGTCGACGCCGATCCGTCAGGCGCCTGACTCGCCGATTACGCGCCCGCGTCAGTCCATCGGGAACTCCTTCTGGAAGCCGCGGAACTCGGTGCGGTGGGCCTCCTCGTCCGAGAGGATCGTCACCGCGACGTCCTCGGTGACCGGGTCGTTCGCGTCGTCGGCGGCTTCGATGAGCGACCGGTAGGTTTCGATCGCGTCCTCCTCCGCCTGGAGCACGCCGTCGATGACCGACTGCACGTCGGTCGTATCTTCGGGCGGTTGCAGCCCCGACTGCTTCGCCTCGAACTGCTCGGAGCCGGGCGGCGACTCGTCGAGCTGCTTCAGGCGCTCGCCCAGCATCCGCGCGTGGTCGAGTTCCTCCTGAATGTCTTCCTCCAGACTCGCCTTGACCTCCTCGGCGTGAATTCCGTCGAGGACGATCGCGTTCGTCAGGTAGTTCATCACCGTCTCAAGTTCGTCGTTGTACGCCTCCGTCAGGAGGTCGGTGATCTCGTCGGTCGTCATACGGGCCGGCCTACCACGAGCGGACGTAAAATGGTGATACGCGCCTATGCCGTCCCAGGGGCGGGCACCAGATTGGTGCGTGTGGCGTTTCGGTGTCGTCGCCATCCGACCGGATCGCTCCGTGCGTCGCTTCGAATCCGACGAGCGACGAGCGAACGCGCCCTCGATGGACGAACGTCGATATTCCAGAAGTGCGCTAATCGTTTGTCGTATTCGGGCCGGCAGCGCTCGCGGGCGCTGACCGAACGTTCACCGGCAAGTGCGCGAGAGCGCGCTCGAGGTGCGCGAGGGGGCCGAATCGGGCTCGACAACCGAACGACGCAGCAAACCGGCGTCGATCGACTGGTATGATAATAGTCGATATAGGGTGTATTAGGTCGTTGATGTCCTGCGGTTTTCCGCTATCAAATTTTCTGTGTGCCGTGGTAACTCGTCAGATTCGGCACGCTTCAGCGTTAGCTTTATATATCCAGTCCCGCCTCGGATTCTGATACAATGTCTTCACAAGACGGTTCGTCCTCTGACACCAGTCAGGGGGGTCGAGTTCTTCCAGGGCACGTTAGATTCCACTGACGAAATAGAGTCAGCACGTGTCTTCGATACGACCCTCCGGGACGGCGAGCAGTCGCCCGGAACCTCGTTCTCGTACGACGATAAGCGACAGATCGCCTCGATCTTAGACGAGATGGGAACCCACGTCATCGAGGCCGGGTTCCCCGTCAACTCCGACGCGGAGTTCGAGGCCGTTCGCGACATCGCATCCTCGACGTCGACGACCACCTGCGGGTTAGCCCGCGTCGTCGACAAGGACATCGAAGCGGCGCTGGATTCCGGCGTCGAGATGGTGCACACGTTCGTGTCCACCAGCGACGTCCAGATCGAGGATTCGATGCACGCCACGCGGGACGAGGTCGTACAGCGCGCAGTCGAGTCGGTCGAACGCGTCAAAGAGGCGGGCGTGACCTGCATGTTCTCGCCGATGGACGCGACGCGCACCGACGAGGCGTTCCTGATCGACGTGATCGAAGCGGTCACGGAGGCGGGAACCGACTGGATCAACATTCCCGACACCTGCGGCGTCGCGACGCCGAGTCGGTTCAAGGCGATGATCGAGAAGGTCGACGCCCACACCGACGCCCGGATCGACGTCCACACCCACGACGACTTCGGGCTGGCCACCGCGAACGCCTTGGCCGGCATCGAAGCGGGCGCCGATCAGGCGCAGGTGTCGGTCAACTCCATCGGCGAACGCGCCGGTAACGCCGCCTACGAGGAGTTCGTGATGGCCGTCGAATCCCTGTATCAGACCGACACGGGGATCGACACGACGCGCATCACCGAGCTCTCGGAGGTCGTCGCGGAGAAAAGCGACGTCCCGACGCCGGGCAACAAGCCCGTCGTCGGCGACAACGCCTTCTCCCACGAGAGCGGCATCCACGCCGCCGGCGTCATCGAGAACTCCGACACCTTCGAGCCCGGCGTGATGACCCCCGAGATGGTCGGCGCCGAGCGCCGACTGGTCATGGGGAAACACACCGGGACCCACTCCGTCCGCGAGCGCCTCGACGAGCTCGGCTTCGAGCCGACCGACGACGAGGTACGCGCGGTCACCCGACGGGTCAAAGACTACGGTGCCGAGAAGCGCCGGGTCACGGTCAGCGACCTCGAGCGCTTCGCGGAGGAAGCCGGCGTCGACCGCCGGCGAGAGCAGGAGCGCGACGACCAGGAGGAGGAGGTGCGCGCCTGAGGGATGTCCTCCCCGTTTGCCACCGTTCGCGAGCGTCGGCTATACCGCTCGAGCGGCGCGTTTCGGCGATCCTACCGGGACGCGGGCGACTCGAGCGGCTCGTCTCGCGTGCGTCGCCGGAGTCGAACGACTCACAAAGATTATGTAGGTCGAACGGCCTACATTGTCGGTAATGACGAACAGCGCGACGCTGTCGGCTCGCACGGTCGGCATCAGCGCGCTCGCTCCGATTCGTATTGTAGGGGCTGTATAGCCCCACCTCTACTAGTCCGTCGTCACTCCGGTTTCAGGTTCGCACCGTTTTCAGAGCGACCACGCACGCAACAGATGACACCGTACCGTCCACACGGACCCGCAACGACAGCTGCTCGCCGCACCGCGGCGGGGGAGAATCGATGAGCGAACGCGCAACACCGGTCACACCAGCCGACACGGAGGAGGAGGAACAGCCAGACGACCAGATCACGGACAGCGCGGCGCCCGACGCCGCCAAACCCGAGCCCGAGGCCGACTCGACGTCGGAGACGACGCCCGAGCCGGTCACCAACGGCGCCGAGGCCGTCGTCCGCGCGCTGGAGAACGCGGGCGTCGAGTACGCCTTCGGCGTGCAGGGCGGGGCGATCATGCCCGTCTACGACGCCCTTTACGACTCCGAGATCACGCACATCACGATGGCCCACGAGCAGGGCGCGGCCCACGCGGCCGACGCCTACGGCATCGTCTCGGGCAAGCCCGGGATCTGCCTGGCGACCTCGGGCCCAGGCGCGACGAACCTCGTGACGGGCCTGGCCGACGCCGACATGGACTCGGATCCGCTGGTCGCGCTGACCGGTCAGGTTCCGACGGAGTTCGTCGGCAACGACGCGTTCCAGGAGACCGACACGACCGGCGTCACGACGCCGATCACGAAGAACAACACCTTCGCGTCCGAGCCCGACCGCGTCGGCACTGACGTCAGCGAGGCCTTCGCGCTCGCAAGCGAGGGTCGACCGGGGCCGACGCTGGTCGACCTGCCCAAGGACGTCACCAAGTCCGACACCGACGCCGAGCCCGACGCGCCGAAGACGCCCGACACCTACGAGGTCCAGGAACGGGCCGACGAGGAGATCGTCGAAGCCGCGGCCGAACGGATCGAGAACGCCGAGCGGCCGGTCATGCTGCTCGGCGGCGGCGTCATCAAGGGCGAGGCCAGCGAGGCCTGCCGCGAGTTCGCCATCGAGCACGAGATTCCGGTCATCACGACGATGCCCGGCCTCGGCGCGTTCCCCGAGGATCACGAGCTCTCGCTCGAGATGGCGGGGATGCACGGCACCGGCTACGCCAACATGGCGATCACGCACTGCGACACGCTGATCGGCATCGGCACCCGGTTCGACGACCGCCTGACCGGCGGCATCGAGACCTTCGCCCCCGAGGCGGAGGTCATCCACGTCGACATCGACCCCGCCGAGATCTCGAAGAACATCTACGCGGACTATCCGCTGGTCGGCGACGCCGAGACCGTCGTCGAGCAACTGGCCGAGGCGGTCGACGAGTCGCCGCAGGCGAAGAAGTGGCGCGCGCAGTGCCAGCAGTGGAAATCGGAGTACTCGATGGACTACGAGACGCCTGAGGACAAACCCGTCCAGCCGCAGTTCGTCGTCGAGGCCTTGGACGAGGCCACGAGCGACGAGGCCATCGTGACGACCGGCGTCGGCCAGCACCAGATGTGGGCCTGCCAGTACTGGACGTTCACCGAGCCGCGCACGTGGGTCTCGAGCCACGGGCTCGGGACGATGGGCTACGGCCTGCCCGCGGCGATCGGCGCGCGGGTCGCGGCCGACGACGATCAGGAAGTGATCTGCGTCGACGGCGACGGCTCCTTCCTGATGACCCTGCAGGGGCTGTCGGTCGCGGTCCGCGAGAACCTCGACATCACCGTCGCGGTGCTCAACAACGAGTACATCGGGATGGTCCGCCAGTGGCAGGACGCCTTCTTCGACGGGCGCCACTCCGCGTCGGACTACGGCTGGATGCCGGAGTTCGACAAGCTCGCCGAAGCCTTCGGCGCGCAGGGGTACCGCATCGACGACTACGACGAGGTCGCCGACACCATCGAATCGGCCATCGCGTACGACGGGCCCTCGGTCATCGACGTCCACATCGACCCGCAGGCCAACGTCTACCCGATGGTTCCCAGCGGCGGCGACAACGGCCAGTTCGCGCTGACGGAGGACCAGCTATGAGCGGCGACGAGTTCGAACGCGGACTCGAGGGACCGGCACCCGAGGAACGCCCCTCGCCGGAGGGCCGGCGCAACAAGCAAGGGATCCGCATCGACCCCGAGGTCGAGGCGACCCACGAGCCGCGCCGGACCGTCATCTCGGCGCTGGTCGAACACGAGCCCGGCGTGCTCGCGGAGGTCTCGGGGCTGTTCTCGAGGCGGCAGTTCAACATCGAGAGCCTGACCGTCGGGCCGACGAAGGACGACGACTGGGCCCGCATCACGGTCGTCGTCGAGGAACCCGACCCCGGGATCGACCAGATCAAAAAGCAGCTCCGGAAGCTACTGCCGGTCGTCTCCGTTCGGGAGCTCGAGCCCGACGCGATGCAGCGGGAACTGGCGCTCGTGAAGGTCGACGCCCACGATCCCGCAGCGGTCAGCGCCGTCGCGGACATGTACGACGCGACGACGGTCGACTCGAGTCCCGAGACGGCGACCTTCGAGATCACGGGCGCGCGCCAGAAGATCGAGGCCGCGATCGAGACGTTCAGCCAGTTCGGCATCCGGGAGATCTCCCGGACCGGGACGACGGCGCTCGCTCGCGGCACCGACGAGACGGCCGCGCGGGCCGACTCGCGGACAGCGGAATCGACCGCCGACGAGGCGAACCAGCAGACCCAACCGCAGACGACTACCGATGACTGACGAATTCACCACCGAGATTTACTACGACGACGACGCAGACGTATCGACGCTCGAGAACGACACCGTTGCCGTGCTCGGCTACGGTAGCCAGGGCCACGCCCACGCGCAGAACCTCTCGGAGAGCGGCGTGGACGTGGTCGTCGGCCTCCGCGAGGACTCCTCCTCGCGGTCGGCCGCCGAGGCGGACGGGCTCGAGGTCGTGACGCCCGCGGAAGCGGTCGCGCAGGCCTCTTACATCTCCGTGCTCGTGCCCGACACCGTCCAGCCGGCCGTCTACGAGAACGCCATCGAGCCGAACTTAGAGAGCGGCGACACGCTGCAGTTCGCCCACGGGCTGAACATCCACTACAACCAGATCCAGCCCCCCGAGGACGTCGACGTGACGATGGTCGCGCCTAAGAGTCCGGGCCACCTCGTCCGCCGGAACTACGAGAACGACGAGGGGACGCCCGGTCTGCTGGCGGTCTACCAGGACACCACCGGCGGCGCGCAGGACCGCGCGCTGGCGTACGCGAAGGGCATCGGCTGCACCCGCGCCGGTGTCATCGAGACGACGTTCCAGGAGGAGGTCGAATCCGACCTGTTCGGCGAACAGGCCGTCCTCTGTGGCGGCGTCGCCTCCCTGGTCAAACACGGCTACGAGACGCTGGTCGACGCCGGCTACTCGCCCGAGATCGCCTACTTCGAGTGTCTCAACGAACTCAAGCTCATCGTCGACCTGATGTACGAAGGCGGACTCGGCGAGATGTGGGACTCGGTCTCCGACACCGCCGAGTACGGCGGGCTGACCCGCGGCGACGAGATCGTCGACGAGCACGTCCGCGAGAACATGGAGGAGGCCCTCGAGGACGTCCAGAACGGCGAGTTCACCCGCGAGTGGATCCTCGAGAACCAGGCCAACCGACCCACCTACAGCCAGCTCCGCGAGGCCGAGAAGAACCACGAGATCGAGGACGTCGGCGAGCGCCTGCGCGCGCTGTTCGCGTGGGCCGAGGAGGAAAGCGAGACCGAAGACGAGGACGAGTCCGTCCAGGTGCAGGCGGACGACTAACTCGGTGAGATGACACTATGAACGACAACGCAAACGACGCGCAAACGATGGCCGACGTCAGCCATACCCACCCCTACACGGGGGAGACGTCCGGCCGACTGTTCAGCCGCGGCCCGACGGTCGCGGCGGACGGCGGCCGGCCGGCTGACGCCGAGGCCGACGCGACAGACGACCGAACGGACGAGCGAGACGGAGAGACCACGATGGCGGACGTGGACCACACCCCGCCCCACGACGCCGAGGACGCGAACCGCGTCTTCGAACGCGGGAAACGGAAACGAACCCCTGTAGAGGACGAGGAATGAGCGAAGGCACGCTGTACGACAAGGTCTGGGATCGACACAAAGTAACGACGCTGCCGACCGGACAGGACCAGCTGTTCGTCGGCCTCCACCTCATCCACGAGGTGACGAGTCCGCAGGCGTTCGGGATGCTCCGCGAGCGCGACCTCGAGGTCGCCTACCCCGACCTGACCCACGCGACGGTCGACCACATCGTCCCGACGGCCGACCAGTCCCGCCCCTACGAGGAGGACGCGGCCGAGGAGATGATGGCCGAACTCGAGGAGAACGTCCGCGAGGCCGGCATCGAGTTCTCGGACCCGACGACGGGCGATCAGGGGATCGTCCACGTCATCGGACCGGAGCAGGGCCTCACGCAGCCGGGCAAGACGATCGTCTGCGGCGACTCCCACACCTCGACCCACGGCGCGTTCGGCGCGCTCGCGTTCGGGATCGGCACCAGCCAGATCCGGGACGTGCTCGCGACGGGCACCGTCGCCATGGAGAAACAGAAGGTACGGAAGATCCAGGTCGACGGCGAACTCGGCGAGGGCGTCGAGGCCAAGGACGTCATCCTCGAGATCATCCGCCGACTCGGTACGGAGGGCGGCGTCGGCTACGTATACGAGTACGCCGGCGAGGCCATCGAGTCGCTGGGCATGGAGGGTCGGATGTCGATCTGTAACATGTCCATCGAGGGCGGCGCTCGCGCGGGCTACGTCAATCCCGACGAGACCACCTACGAGTGGCTGAAAGAGACGGACTACTTCCAGGAGAACCCCGAGCGCTTCGACGAACTGAAGCCCTACTGGGAGTCCATCCGCTCCGACGAGGACGCCGAGTACGACGACATCGTTCGCATCGACGCGAACGAACTCGAGCCGGTCGTCACCTGGGGCACGACCCCCGGCCAGGGGATCGGCATCACGGATCCGATCCCCGCGCCCGAGGAACTGCCCGAGGAGAAGCAGGACACCGCCCGACGTGCCCAGGAGCACATGCGCGTCGAGCCCGGCGACACGATGGAGGGGTACGACATCGACGTCGCCTTCCTGGGCTCCTGTACGAACGCCCGTCTGCCGGACCTGCGCCGCGCGGCCCGGGTCGTCAAGGGCCGCGAGGTCCACGACGACGTCCGTGCGATGGTCGTGCCCGGCAGCCAGCGCGTCCAGCAGGCCGCCGAGGAGGAAGGCCTGAAGGACATCTTCGAGGAGGCCGGCTTCGAGTGGCGCAACGCCGGCTGCTCGATGTGTCTCGGCATGAACGAGGACCAGCTCGAGGGCGACGAGGCCTGCGCCTCCTCCTCGAACCGGAACTTCATCGGCCGCCAGGGGAGCAAGGACGGGCGCACCGTCCTGATGAACCCGCGGATGGTCGCCGCGGCGGCGATCGAAGGTGAAGTGACCGACGTTCGCGAACTGCCGGAAGCGGAGGTGACCGCGCAATGAGCGACGACGTCGAGATCCCCGAGGTCGACTACGTTTCCGGGTCGGGCATCCCGATCCGCGGGAACGACATCGACACGGACCAGATCATCCCCGCGCGGTTCATGAAGGTCGTCACCTTCGACGGGCTGGGCGAGTTCGCGTTCTTCGACGTCCGGTTCGACGACGACGACAACCCCAAGGACCATCCGATGAACGAGGACCGGTTCCAGGACTCCTCGGTGATGGTCGTCAACAGCAACTTCGGCTGTGGCTCCTCGCGCGAGCACGCGCCCCAGGCCCTGATGCGCTGGGGCATCGACGCGATCATCGGCGAGAGCTTCGCCGAGATCTTCGCGGGCAACTGTCTGGCCCTCGGTATTCCGACCGTCACGGCCGACAGCGAGACGATCCGGGAACTGCAGGACTGGGTCGACGAGCACCCCGACGAGGAGATCGAGATCGACGTCGAAGCCGAGGAGGTCACTTACGGCGGGCAGACCATCGACGTGACCGTCGACGAGGCCCAGCGCAAGGCCCTAGTCGAGGGCGTCTGGGACACGACGGCGCTGATGAAGTCCAACGCCGGCGAAGTCCGCAAGAAGGCCGAGGAACTGCCGTACGTCGAGGACGCGGCGATTCCCGAAGCCGAATAGCCGGATACTCGTTTTCAGCGGTTCGACTCGAGTCGGCGATCGACGATTCCTTCCGCCACCGTTTTCACTCTGAGCGACCGGTCCCCGTTCCGTCGTCGACGTAATAGTACGGTGTTCAGTTCGACGGCTACGTTTAACCGCCCAGACTGTCTCCGTCCGGATAATGTCTCGAGTACCGACGGGTCGGGTACTGTTGATGACGCTCGTCGCACTTGCGTTGTTCGTCGCGGTCGCGCCTGGAACGGTGCTGACCACCGGTGCGGCCGCCGACTCTCTATCTGCCGATTCCGTCGATCCGGGGGCCGATACCGCGGCGCCGATCGACGGCGAACTCGAGGCCGCGACCGGCACCGTGACAGTTCTCGTTCGATTCCCAGCGTTCAACGCGACCGACTCGCTCGAGGCGGACGCCGACACGTCCATCGCCGCGCGGCAGGCCCACGCCGAGGTGACCCAGCGGCCCCTCGAGCGGTACGCGAACGTGACCGACGGCGTCACGCTCGAGCGGTCCTTCTGGATTGCGAACGCCGCCCTCGTGACGGTCGATACTGAGCGCGCGTCGCTGACGGCCCTCGCGCGACTCGAGGGTGTGACGCGGATCGAGGCGAACAGCGTCGTCTCGAGTTCCGCGGTGGCTGGTCCACCGGCGTCGAGCGCGGACGGTCCGACGGCGACGCAGGCCGAACTGGCGGCCGCTGGAACGTCCTCGAGCCGGAAGTACACCGAGGGCCTCGAGAAGATCCGCGCGCCCGAAGCCTGGGACGCGTTCCAAACCAGGGGTGAGGGCGTCAGAGTTGCCGTACTCGACTCCGGCGTCGACGGCGATCACCCGGACATCGAGGTCGCGGAGTGGAAGGACTTCGACGAGAACCCCTCGCCCGAACCGATCGACTACGACGGCCACGGGACGCTGGTCTCCGGCGTCGTCGGCGGCGGGAACGCCAGCGGGACCCACATCGGCGTCGCGCCCGACGCGACGCTGCTCCACGGCGCCGTCATGACGGAGTGCGAGGGGCGGAAGCGCTGCGGCGGGCGCTCCTCGACGATCCTGGCCGGAATGGAGTGGGCGCTCGAGGAGGACGCCGACGTTATCAGTCTGAGTCTGGGGTGGGACGGCCACACCAGCGCCTCCGTCGACGCAATCGAGAACGCCCGCGAGGCCGGCACGGTCGTCGTCGGCGCGGTCGGCAACGGCGGCGAGGGGACGTCGCTGTCGCCGGGCAACGCCTACGACGTGATCAGCGTCGGCGCAGTCGATCGGTCGAACGACGTACCCGCGTTCTCCGGCGGCGAGGAGATCGACACCGCCGACGAGTGGCGCGGCGACGCGCCCGCTCGCTGGCCGGACTCGTACGTCGTTCCCGACGTCGTCGCGCCCGGCACGGGCGTTCGGAGCGCGGAGCCAGGCGGTGGCTATCGAACCAGTGCGGGGACCAGTCTGACCGCGCCACACGTCGCCGGTACGGTCGCGCTCATGCAGTCCGCGACCGCCGAGGATCTCACGCCCGACGAGATCAGGCGCGCGCTCGAGGAGACGGCCTGGAAACCGGACGAGAAGGACGTTCCGTCGGAAAAAGATACCCGCTACGGGGACGGGATCGTCGACGCCTACGCGGGGATCGACGCGGTCGGTCAGTACGCGACGCTCTCGGGGACGGTGACGGACGCCGAAACCGGTGCCCCGATCGCGAACGCGACCGTCGAAGTCGTCGCCGACGGCGAGAGCCGCGAGACGACCACCGACTCGGACGGCCGGTACGAGATCCCCGGCCTGGCCGGCGATCGGGAATACGCCGTCGTCGTCGAGCGCGACGGGTACGACGCGGTCACCGAGACCCGGACCGTACCCGCCGACGAAACGACGACGGTCGACGTCGCGCTCGCCGGCAGCGGGACGATCGAGGTCGACGTGACGGACGCCCACTTCGGCGACGGGATCGGCGAGGCGACCGTCACGGCGAACGGGTCGCCGTCGACGGGAACCTACGCCGGAACGCACGTCGGCGACGGCACGTACCGCCTCGAGAACGTGCCGACGCGGGGTGAGTACGCGCTCCGGGTCAGTGTGGCGGGATACGTCGACACCGAGCAAACGGTTTCGTTCGCAGGCACCGACCGACTCGAGGAGTCGGTGACCCTCCGCGGGGACGCCGCGCTCGCGGTCACCGTCCGGACGGAAGACGGGGAGCCGATCGGCAACGCGACGGTGACGGTCGAACGCGACGACGGTGCCGCGTTCGACGCAGACGCGACGACCAGCAAGAACGGGACGCTCGAGGTCGTCATTCCCGGAACGGGCGCGTCGTACACCGTCGAAGCCGCCGCATCGGCGTTCGAGTCGAACGCCGTCGAGACTGGTCCCGTCGCGAGCGCCGAGACCGCGAGCGTGACGGTCTCGCTCTCGGCGCCGGTCCCGATTCCCGTGACCGGCACCATTGCCGCGCTGTTCGCGCTGTGTGCTGTCCTCGGCGGCGTCGTCGCGTGGCGGCGCGTTCGCGAGCCGTGAGGGTCGCGACCGATCCCGTCCGATCTCAGTGTATCGATACCCTCTTTTCCCCCGCCGCGAGACGTTGTGGCATGACTCACGAAATCGCCGTCATTCCTGGCGACGGAATCGGACAGGAAGTCATCCCCGCAGCCGTCGAGGTCCTCGAGGCGCTCGAGGTCGACTTCGAGTTCGTCGAGGCCGAGGCCGGCGACGCGGTCGCGGCGGAGACCGGCGAGGCGCTGCCCCAGGAGACCTACGACCTCGCGGCGTCGGCCGACGCGACGCTGTTCGGCGCGGCCGGCGAGACCGCGGCCGACGTCATCCTGCCGCTGCGCGACGCGGTCGACTCGTTCGTCAACATCCGGCCCGCGAAGGCCTACCCCGGCGTCGACGCCGTCCGCCCCGAGACCGACCTCGTCTTCCTCCGGGAGAATACCGAGGGCGTCTACTCGGGGATCGAGGACCGCCTGACGCAGGACGTCTCGACGCTCACTCGCGTGATCACCGAATCCGCCTCGGAGCAACTCGGGGAGTTCGCCTGCGAGTACGTCGCGGACAACGACTACGACGGGTTCACGATCGCGCACAAGGCCAACGTCATGCGCGAGACCGACGGGCTGTTCCGAGACACGATCAAGCGCGTCGCCGACGAGAACGGCGTCGAAACCGACGAGGTACTGATGGACGCCTTCGCGACGCACGTCTGCCTCGACCCCGAGCAGTTCGACGTCATCGTCTGTCCGAACCTCGCAGGCGACGTGCTCTCGGATCTGGCCGCGGGGCTGGTCGGCGGCCTCGGCCTCCTGCCGAGCGCGAACGTCGGCCCCGAGCGCGCGCTGTTCGAACCCGTCCACGGTACCGCGCCCGACATCGCCGGCGAGGGCGTCGCGAACCCGGCCGCGACGATCATCTCCGCCGCAATGTTGCTCGAGTACCTCGGCTACGACGAGGAGGGACAGGCGGTCCACGAGGCCGTCGAGGCGACGCTCGAGGACGGCCCGCGCACGCCGGATCTGGGCGGCGACGCCTCGACCGAGGACGTGACGGACGCGATCATCGAGCGACTGTAGCGGCTCTTTCGTTTTTGACTGCGAGTGATTGTTCGTGTCGGGCGAGCTTTGCCGGTGGTAGCTATCCCTGCCGAGCGCGTTCCGTCGTTCCACACCGATATTGGCGTATAGGTCCTCTGTTCTGGTTATTTTCTCCCAATTCACGCTGAGCCACCAGTGCTTACATGTAAATATATTATCATCATGACTGCGCCCCTGGCTATTAATTACGCTCATATATAGTAGATCACAAACGAAATTACGCAAACTTTATTATTAATCACTTTGATGTGGGGGAGTATGCCACGCAAACGGCAGTCACGGCGAACGGTTATCAAAACGAGTGGCGCACTCGGCGCCGCCGGCATCGTTGGGCTCGCTGGCTGTACCGGCAACTCGGATGGGGGCAACGGCAACAGCAGCGGAAGCGGGACCAGCGACGGCGAGATGGCCGACGAGATCACGTTCTACAACGCGGGGAGCCTCGAGTTCGACCCCGGGACCGAGGACAATATTCGACGGTTCGAGGAGGAGACCGGCATTACGGTCAACGTCAACGAGGTTCCGTGGGCGAACCTGAAAACCAGCCTGACGACGATCTTCAACAGCCAGAGTCCGAAGGTCGACGCGTTCAACGGCCCGACCTGGTGGCTCGCCGACTTCGTCAACGCCGGTTGGCTCGAGCCGCTCGATCTCTCGGACGACCACATGAGCAAGTTCCCGGGCAGTCTCGTCGACCTCGTCAGCTTCGACGGCGACCCGTACATGGCGCCCGAGTTCGGGAAGTGGGGCACGTACCTCTACGACACGGAGGTCGTCGAGACGCCGCCGGACACGTGGGACGAAATCCTCGAGCGGGGGCCCGAACTGAGCAGCGACGGTCGGTCCGGGTTCGGCCTCACGTGGGCCGACAAGTCCGTGTTCACGTTCAAGCAGCTGCTCTACCAGGCCGGCGGCTCGCTGTTCAACGAGAACAACGAGCCGGTGTTCGCGGGCGACGAAGGCCAGCAGGTCATGGAGTTCATCACCCAGCTCCGCGACGAGGACATCATCCCCGACGGCATCTCGAGCATGGGCGAAGGCGCGGTCGGCGACGCGTTCATCGCCGGCGAGTTCGCTACCGTCGAATCGTGGACGCCGCTCGGCTCGCGCGCGATCGACGAGTGGGGCGAAGAGCGCGTCGGCAGTGCGCGACCGCCGGCAGGACCGAGCGGCCGCGCGACCTTCCAGGACACCAACGGGATCAGCATCTCCGCGTTCTCCGAGAAGAAGGCCGCAGCCCAGCGGTTCGCCGAGTTCATGACGACTCGAGAGTCCTGTAAGAACAACATGCTCGTCGAGGGGAACCCCTGCGTCGTCCCCGACGTCTACGAGGACGACGAGGTCCAGGAGCAGTACCCCTCGTGGCTCCTCGAGGACATGAAGTACAACCTCGAGCACGCGATGAGCGAGACCTACATCCAGCAGCCGCAGGTCGACGACTACATCGACGAACAGATCACGCCGGCGCTGCTCGGCGAGAAGGATCCGCAGACGGCGCTCGAGGACGCACAGGCGAACGTTACGCGTCTCTATCAGGACATCGGGCTCCTGTAAGTGGCCGTACAGCTATCGACTATCCCCTTACATATCATATATGGAGACGTCAGAAAAATCGTTACGTCGAACGCTTGACCGACTGTTCATCCCACTGACGGTCGGCCCGACGCTGATCTGGATCGCGGCGATCATCGTCTACCCGACCGCTCGGCTCCTGTGGTCGAGTCTCTTCTGGGAGAACCCGCTCACCCGGGAGACCGAGTTCGTGGGGCTCCGGAATTTCCGGCGTATCCTCCTCAACCCCGGCGGAACGCTGGAGGTACTCAACCCGAACTTCGTCGCGTTCACGAAGAACACGCTCGTCTACGTCGGGTTCAGCGTCACCCTTTCGTTCCTGCTCGGCCTCGGGATCGCGATCCTGTTGAACAAGGACCTCAAGGGTCGAGGCTGGTTCCGGACGGCCGTCATCGTCCCGTGGATCCTCCCGTACGTGATGAGCGGCCTCATGTGGCGCTGGATGTTCGAGGCGCAAAACGGCGCGATAAACGGGTTGCTCGTCCAGTCGGGCCTGCTTTCGGAGAAGATCGCCTTCCTTTCGGACGGCACGCTCGCGATGATGGCGCTGATCATCGCCGACATCTGGGTGTTCACGCCGTTTATCGTAATCATCCTGCTCGCAGGCCTCCAGAACGTCCCGGAGCAGCTGTACGACGCCGCTGAAGTAGACGGCGCGAGTCGCTGGTCGCGCTTCTGGAACGTGACGTATCCGTTCCTGAAGCCGTCGATCCTGGTCGCGCTGACGATCCGCATCATCTTCGACATCAGGGCGCTGGACCTGGTGTGGGTGATGACCCAGGGCGGCCCCGGGAAGGCGACTGAGGTGTGGGCCTCCTGGCTCTACCGCACGTCCATGCAGTTCCAGCGAACCGGCGAAGGTGCCGCGCTGGGCGTCATCATGCTCGCGGTTACGTTCGCCATCGTCGCGATCCTGTACACGATCTTCGGAGGGACACCGTACGACTCATGAGCACGAAAGATTCACACGTCAATCGATTCGCCGAACGCCTCGGCCTCAACGCGGACGACGCGTGGCCGAGCGTCGTCAGGGAACGCCTGGTCGCGTACGGGCTCTTGCTCCTGTACGTGATCGTCATCTGGTTCCCGATATACTACATCTTCATCACGAGCCTGAAGACCCAGAGCGAGGTCCTCTCGATCCCGATTACGTTCTTCCCGCACGATCCGACGGTCCAGAACTACATCGACATCTTCCGGAATCGGCCGTTCGAGACGTACACGCTCAACAGCCTGATCGTCGCGTCGACGACGACGCTGATCTGCGTCACGCTGGGGACGATGACCGGGTACACGTTCTCCCGGTACGACTTCCTGGGGAACAAGGCGCTGTTGCTCTCGATCGTGGCGGCGCGGATGATCCCGCCGATCGCGCTCATCGTGCCGTTCTTCCAGATCATGTCGAGTCCGCCGCTAATCGGCGGGTTGACCGGAAACCTCACCGACACGCGAGTGGCGCTGATCCTGACGTACACGTTCTTCAATCTGCCGTTCGCGGTCTGGATCATGAAGAACTACTTCGACGGGGTGCCGGAGTCGCTCGACGAACAGGCAAAGGTCGACGGCTGTTCCACCTGGGAGGCGTTCGTGAAGATCGTCCTGCCGGTCGCCAAGCCCGGTATCGCGGCGACGGCGATCCTCGCGTTCATCTTCTCGTGGAACGAGTTCATCTTCGCGCTGGTGCTCACCCGGAGCGAAGCCTCACAGACGCTCCCGATCGCCGTCTCGCTGTTCGTCGCCGACGACTTCATCGACTGGTCACACCTCGCCGCTGGCGGCATGATCGCCGCGCTGCCCGGCATTCTGTTCGGGCTGTTCTTCCAGCGGTATATCGTGAGCGGTCTCACGCAGGGGGCGGTGAAAGAATGAGTTCAAAATCAATGCAACGACGACACACTATCTACGGCGGTGGTATCGATGGCTAAAGTACGACTCGACGACCTCGTCAAGCGGTTCGACGACATCGTCGCCGTCGACGGGGTCTCCCTCGAGATTCCCGACGAGAGCTTCACCGTGTTGGTCGGCCCGTCGGGCTGTGGCAAAACGACGACGCTGCGGCTGATCGCCGGCCTCGAGCGCGCCAGCGAGGGGACGATCAGGATCGGCGACGAGGTCGTCAACGACCAGCGCGCCTACGAGCGCGACATCGCGATGGTGTTCCAGAACTACGCGCTCTACCCGCACAAAACCGTCCGCGGGAACATGCGCTTCGGGCTGGAACAGCAGGGCGCTGACGAGGAGACGATTCAAGAGCGCGTCGAAGACGCCGCGAGTCTCCTCCAGATCGACGAACTGCTGGATCGGAAGCCGGCCGAACTCTCGGGCGGCCAGCAACAGCGGGTCGCGCTCGGTCGCGCCATCGTCCGGAACCCGGACGTCTTCCTGATGGACGAACCGCTGTCGAACCTGGACGCGAAACTGCGCGTCCAGATGCGCGCCGAGTTGAACAAGCTCCACGACAAGCTCTCGACGACGACAGTCTACGTCACCCACGACCAGGTCGAGGCGATGACGCTCGGCGACCAGATCGCCGTCATGAACGACGGGAAGGTCCAGCAGGTCGGGCCGCCGACGTTCGTCTACTCCAACCCGCGAAACATGTTCGTCGCGGATTTCCTGGGTTCGCCGAGCATGAACTTTCTCGAGGGAACGGTCCGCCGGACCGACGACGGCTACGCGATCGATCTCGGCGCGTTCGAACACGAGGTGCCCGACGAGTTCGAGTGGGCGCTCGAGGGGTCGGTCGGCGACGAGGTCGTCCTCGGCGTCCGTCCGGAAGACGTGACGCTGCGGCCGGACGGACTCCCGGCGACGGTCAACGTCGTCGAGCCGCAGGGCGAAAAGACGGTTCTCGAGCTCGGGCTGGGCAACGAGACGACGATGAAGGCGTCGGTCGAGCCCGGCGGCCCGATCGAGGTCGACGACCGCGTCAGCGTCGAGTTCGATCGACGCTCGCTGCATTACTTCGATGCAGCCTCCGGAGAGTCGCTCACGTTCGAGCGGGCCGAAAGCGAAGCGACCGCCGAATCCGCCGAAGAGGAGCAAGTCGCGTGACGACGATCGACACCGAATCCATCGCGGAGCTCGTTCCGTTAGTGATCGGTGTTGCGCTCGTCGGAGCTGCGGTGTACAACTACCTTCGGGGAGTCTACGGCGCCGCGTTCGTCACCGGTATCGGGGCGATGGTCACGCTGGCGCTCGCGATTCTCTCCGCTCGATAGCCCCAGTCGGCAGCAATAAACGTAATCGATCACAAACAAATAAGGTCACGGGCTGAACAATAGTCGATAAACGGATATCTCTCCCCGCCGAGTCATGCTACCCAAACAACGGAAACGCGAAATCGTCGACGTCGTCTCGGAAGAGAACGGACAGACCGTCACCGAACTCGCCGAGGAACTCGGCGTCTCCGAGGCGACGATCCGCCGCGACCTCCAGGACCTCGAGGACGAGGGGCTGATCGAACGCTCGCACGGCGGCGCGATTCCCGCCTCGAGCGTCGCCGAGGAACGAACGTACAGCCAGAAACAGGTCCAAAACCTCGAGGCGAAGCAGGCGATCGGAACGCGTGCAGCCGAGGAGATCCGGAGGGGGCAGGTTGTCTTCTTCGATTCCGGGACGACGACGATGGAAGTCGCCAAGGCGGCACCCGACACCGAGTTCATCGCCGCGACGAACTCGCCGCTGATCGCGATGGAACTCGGCGAACGGGGCGACGTCAAACTCACCGGCGGCACGCTTCGCGAGCAGACCTGGGCGCTCGTGGGGCCGACCGGCGAGGAGTTCCTCGAGCGGACGAACTTCGACGTCGTCTTCCTCGGGACGAACGCCATCCATCCGGAGGCCGGGTTGACGACGCCGAACGAGGACGAAGCGCGGATGAAGTCGCTGATGGTGGAGAAGTCCCAGCGGGTCGTGCTCGTCTCCGACGGCTCGAAACTCGACCAGCGGAGTTTCGTCAACTTCGCCGACCTCGAGGATGTCGACGTGTTCGTGACCGAAACGACCCTGACTGACGACCAGCGCGAGCCGTTCGAGGCCGCCGGCGTCGACGTCGTCGACGGGGTGAGAGAGTGATCCTCACCGTCACGCTAAATCCGGCGGTCGATCACACGATCACCGTCGAGGGGGACCTCGAGCCCGACGTGGTCAAACGGGCGAGCATGTCCCAGTACGACCCCGGCGGAAAGGGGATCAACGTCTCGAAGTACCTTGCCGGACTCGGCGTCGAGTCGACCGCGACCGGCTTGATGGGCGGGTTTCTCGGCTCGTACATCGAAGATCAACTCTCCCGCCAGAAGATTCCGAACGACTTCGTCGAGATGGGGGGTTGTACGCGTCTCAACACGACGATCCTCACCGACGACGAGGAGTACAAGGTCAACCAGTCGGGACACAACGTCAAGAAGGAAACCGTCCGCGAGGTGGTCAACAAGGTTCGCGAACACGATCCGGAGATGGTCGTCATCGCCGGCAGCCTCCCGCCGAACCTGGGGCCGGCGACGATCGACCGCATCGCTCGCGCCGGGTCGTGGCGCACCGTCGTCGACGTCCAGGGCGACCTGTTGAAGGGACTCCAGAGCGACTACTTCCTCTGTAAACCCAACCGCCGCGAACTCGGAACCGCGACCGGGATGCCGGTCCACACCGACGAGGAGTGCGTCGAAGCGGCCGAGGCGCTCCGCGAGGAGGGGTTCGAACACGTCGTCGCGTCGCTGGGGGACGACGGCGCCCTGCTGGCCTCGCCCGAGGGCGTATACCGGGCGGACGCTCGAGACGTCGAGGTCGTCGACACCGTCGGGGCGGGCGACGCCCTGCTCGCGGGCATCCTGTCGACGTTCGCGCGCGGGCAGTCCGGCACCGCCGCGCTCCGAATGGGCGTCACGGTCGCCGCGGAAGTCGTGTCGGTGCCGGGCACGACCGTCCCGGAGATGTCCGGCCTCCGCTCGGATTCGACCGACGTCCCGCTGTTCACGAGGTGATCGGTTCGGCGACTCCAACGCTGTGCCAATGACCGTCACGTCTACACTCTCCGACCACCTCGCGTCCGTTCGACGCGATCTCATGACCGGCGTGAGCTTCATGGTTCCGTTCGTCACCGTCGGCGGCGTCTTCCTCGCCGTCGCTCGTCTCGTCGGCGAGACAGGGGCGCTCGAGCAACCCGGCACGCTCGCGTGGTTTCTCGCGGCGATCGGCCGGGCGAGCTTCGAGTTCGCCGTTCCGGTTTTCGGCGCGTACGTCGCCTACGCGATCGCCGATCGGCCGGGTCTCGCACCGGGATTCGTTCTCACTGCGCTCGTCCAGCAGGGAGCGATCGTCGAGCAAGCGGGACTGATCGTGGGCATCGAGACGGGACAGACGGGGGCCGGCTACCTCGGCGCGCTCGGCGTCGGACTCCTCGCGGGGGGAACCGTCGCCTGGATCGACGATCGCGACGTGCCGAACGCCGTCGAGCCGCTCGTTCCCGTCTTCCTCGTTCCGGTCCTCGTCACCGGGCTGCTGGCGCCCGTCGCGCTTTTCGCTCTCGCGCCGCCGTCCGCGCTCGCGCTCGAGTGGCTGATCGAGATCGTCCGCGACGCGGTCGGCCTCGAAGCGCTCGCGCTCGGCGCCGTGCTGGGCGGGATGGTCGCGATCGACAGCGGCGGTCCCGTCAATAAAATCGCGTACGTTTTCGGCGTGATCCTGCTCCCGGAGCAGATCTACGCGCCGATGGCCGCGGTGATGATCGCGGGAATGGTGCCGCCGCTCGGTCTCGCGCTCTCGAACGTCGTCGCGCCGCAGAAGTACCCCGATGACCGCTATTCGAAGGCGAAGGCTGCGGTACCGATGGGACTGTCATTCATCACGGAAGGCGCCATCCCGTACGTCACCGCTGACCCTCAACGGGTGGTGCCCGGCGTCGTCTGCGGGAGCGCGGCCGCGGCCGCGCTCGCGCTGTGGCTCGGCGTGACGATGCCCGCGCCCCACGGCGGCATCCTCGTCGTGATTCTCAGTAACAGTCCGGCGCTGTTCCTGGCCTGTCTCGCGTTCGGAACGGTCCTCACGGCCACAATCGTAACGGTGCTCAAACCGGACTACGTCGATGACGCCGCAGTCGCGACCGCACGGAAGAACGACTAAACATCATTAACGGTATACTACGTCTATGGACGACGAGATCGACGCCGTACTCGCGCCGGAGTTGATCACGCTCCGGGAGCCGCCGACGGACAAGGGCGGGTGTATCGAGTACCTCCTCGATCGCGCCGTCGACGCGGGCCGCGTGACGGACCGCGACGAAGCCCTCGAGGCGATTCGCTCTCACGAGGCGGAGATGGGCGCTGGGGTGGGGAAGGGGATCGGCCTCTTCCACGCGAAGACCGACGCCGTCGACCGACCGACGATCGCGTTCGCTCGCTCGAGCGAGGGGGTCGACGTCGAGACGACCGACGGGGAGTCGGCGACCTTACTGTTTCTGTTGCTCGCGCCGACGGGGGCGACCGACGAGCACCTCGAGATACTCAGTTCGCTGTCCCGCGCGCTCATGCACGAGGAGGTACGAGCGGCGTTGCGAGAGGCGGACTCGGAAGCTGTCGCCCGACGGACGCTCGCGGGGGCGATCGCGTGATGGACGGAGATCGCGTCGGAGAACGAGTGCGGGCGCGAACCGTCACCGTCGCAACGGACGAGGGCCTCCACGCCCGTCCGGCCGCGAACGTCGTCGAGACCGTTGAACAGTTCGACGCCGAGGTCCGGATCGCGCCTGCCGGCGACGCCGACAACGACAACCGTAACGGCGACCGCGACGACGATCCAGTCGCGGCGACGAGCGTCCTCGCGGTCACGAGCCTCGGCGTCGCGAGCGGCGACGACGTTCGACTCGTCGCGACGGGCGACGACGCGACGGCGGCGCTCGATGCGCTCGAGGAGCTACTATCATGACCGAAAACGAGCCGCCGAGCCGGCGAATCGAGGGGATAGGAGTCACCGGGCTCGCGAACGTCGGGACCGCGGAGTGGTACGATCCCGGAACCGACGCCGAACTCGAGGCCCGAGCGTCGGCGTCCGCCGCGACCGACCCGGCGGTCGAGCGCAACCGATTCGACGACGCACGGGAGCAGGCTCGCGACGAACTCGAGCGCGAACGCGATCGGGCGGCCGAACGCGTCGGCGAGGAGGAAGCGGCGGTGTTCGACGTCCACGAGCGACTTCTCGACGATCCGCAGCTCGTCGACGGCATCGAGGCGGCGATCGCGGACGGGTGTTCGGCGGAACGGGCGGTCCAGCGGTCGTTCGCGGACCCGATCGAACGGTTTGCGAACATGGAGGGGCGGACGGGCGAGCGCGCCGACGACCTGCGCGACGTTCGGGATCGGCTCCTGCGGCTCCTGATCGGCGACGACCGTCTCGACCTGACCGGCGTGCCCGAGGGGACCGTCCTCCTCGCCGATCGGCTGACGCCCAGCGACGCGGCGCGGCTCGATCCCGAGCGCGTCGCGGGCTTCGCAACCGTCGAAGGAGGCCGAACCTCCCACGCGGCGATTTTCGCCCGCTCGCTGGGGATTCCCGCCGTCGTCGGCGCCGGCGACGCGCTCGAGGCGATCGACGACGATCGAACCGTTCTCGTGGACGGCGACGACGGTGCCGTGATCGTCGATCCCGACGACAGGCGACGCGAGCGAACGACGGGCGGCCGAGACCTCGAGGTTCGCGAGGCCCCCGTCTCGACGGCGGACGGGAAGTCGATCGAGGTCGCCGCCAACGTCTGTACGCCCGCCGATCTCGAGGACGCCGTCCGACGAGGGGCCGACGGGATCGGCCTGTTCAGAACCGAGTTCCTCTTTCTCGATCGCGAGGCGCCGCCGAGCGAGGACGAGCAGTACGAGGCCTACCGAAAGGCGCTCGAGGCGTTCCCCGACGAGCGGGTCGTCGTCCGGACGCTCGACGTCGGCGGCGACAAGTCGCTCCCGTACGTCGACGCCCGCGAGTCGGACAACCCGTTCCTCGGGGAGCGCGGCATCCGCCGCTCGCTCGGGCCCGACGCCGGCCTCTTCGAGACGCAGCTTCGAGCCCTCCTCCGGGCGGCGCCCGCCGGACCCGGGACGCTTTCCGTGATGTTCCCGATGGTCGCGACCGTACCGGAACTCGAGGCGGCCTTGGCCGCGGTCGAGTCCGTCGCGGACGAGCTCGAGACAGCGGGTGTCGACCACGAACTCCCCGAACTCGGCGTCATGATCGAGACGCCGAGCGCGGCGCTCTCCGCGGCCGATCTCGCCGAGCGAGTGGAGTTCCTTAGCATCGGGACGAACGATCTCACCCAGTACGTGATGGCGGCCGCTCGAGAGCACGATCGGGTCGGTGATCTCCACGATCCCCGCGAACCCGCCGTTCTCAGGGCGATCGAGCGGACGGTCGAAGCGGGACACGGCGCCGGCGTCCGAGTCGCGATGTGCGGCGAAATGGCGGGCGACCCCGAGTTGACGGAGTTGCTCGTCGGGCTCGGACTCGACGAACTGAGCATGAGCGCGGCCACGATTCCAACGGTAAAGGAAACCATATCCGAAATCGACGCGACGGAGGCGGCGTCGCTGGCGGATCGAGCGACGAGCGCGACTACGGTCGAGGCCGTCTGCAGTCAATTGGTGGCGGACGACGCCGGCGACGAGCGCAATGGGGGTGAGACGAATCGATGAAATTCGTCGCAGTAACCTCCTGTCCGACGGGGATCGCACACAGCCAGATGGCGGCCGAGAATCTGGAGCGGGTCGCGACGGCGAACGGCCACGAGATTCTCGTCGAAGTCCGGGGTGCAATGGGACGGGAAAACGAACTCTCGAGCGACGACATCGAGACGGCGGACGCGGTCATCGTCGCCGCGGAGACGGCCGTCGACCGCGACCGGTTCGCGGGCGAGGGGACGCCCGTCGTCGACGCGCCGGTCAAAGCGGCCGTCACCGACGCGGAGACACTCCTCGAGCGGGCCATCGAAGCGGCGCGCGACAATGGGGCGGTCGCTGAACCAGACGTATCGCCGGATAGCCGCCGAGAACCGGCGGGCGACTCCGCGGAGACTGCCGACGATCAACCCGAGCAATCGCGGGGACTGGTCGCGCGCCTCAAGCACTTTTTCTCTTGAGTGTCCGTCGCGAGAACCGACATCGTCATCTCTCTGGTAAACCACGCCTCCGCTACTCCGTTTGCGGCGCTCGGCACGGACGGCGACTGCGCGAAACCCGAAACGCTCAGGCGATATCGAGTTGCTCCCGGTCCGCGCCGGCGAGTTCGACCAGCGCGTCGGCCTCGAGGAGGTGGCACTCCCCGGGAATCACGAGCAGGTGCAGCGGATCGCCGAACTCCCGGTCGGCGAGGTCGGTCATCGTGCCGGCCTCGACGAGCGGATCCGGACTGCCGGCGCGGGCGACGACGACGCCGACGAGATCGGGGTACTCCTCGGCGAGCAGTTCGGCGCCCCTATCTGCGGTCATGTACTCCTCGCGCTCGGCCTTGATGTCGAGGTAGACGACGGTATGCAGGCCGTCTTCGCGGTTCTCGTCGATCGTCTCCGTCACGCTCGCGGGGAGGCCGTCCGCGCCGTGGGCGTAGGGGAACGGCAGCGTCGTCGCCTTTCCGAACCGGTAGTTCTGCAGTCCCGTCAGCGAACTGGTCGCCGTCTGGGCCGTGACGCCGTGGATCACTCGCGTCTCGATGCCGCGGTCGTGGGCCCGGAGCCGAAGGTCGACGTGGGTCGTCGAGATCATCGTGTCGCCGGCCGTCAGGAAGGCCACGTCCTCGTCTTCGGCGGCCGCGAGGATGTCGTCGGGCTCCTGCTCGACGCCGGCGCGGTCCCGGACTTCGATCTCGACGTTGTGGTAGGCCTCGAGGTCGTCGATCGTCGTCCCAATGAGTTTGCTGGTGTAGAACTCAGCGTAGGCGCGGTCGGCGTTCCGGAGCGCCTCCTGGCCCTCGACGGTGATCGAGCGCTCGTCGTAGAGGCCGAGGCCGATGAAGGTGAGCATGGCCGGTCGTAGTCGCAGGCGCCGTTATAAGGTTTCGAGTCCCCGCGATCGGACGGTCACACGCCAGGGGACCAGCTACTCGTCGAGCATCGACCGAAGCTTCTCGAGATCGACGTTCCGACCCGAGACCGGGAGGACGACGGTCTTCCCGGCAAGCTCGTCGCGACGCTCCAGCGCGGCCGCGACCCCGGTCGCACTCGCGGCTTCCATCAGCACGTGCTCTGCCTCGAGCATGCGCCGAACGCCGTTCCGAAGAGCCTCGTCCTCGACGAGGACGAACTCGTCCAGTCGCTCGCGGAGCAGTTCGACGGTCAGCGCGAACGGCACTCGGGTCGCGATCCCCTCCGCAATCGTGTCCATCCGCTCGTGGGACTCGAGGGTGCCTTCGCTCCACGCGCGGTACATCGCCGGCGCGGCGGCCGACTGCACGCCGATCACGTCCGCACCCGCGAGTTCGCCGACCGTCAGGCAGTAGCCCGCGGCGCTGCTGCCCCCGCCAACCGGTGCGAAGAGGACGTCTACGTCGGGCCGTTCGTCGAGGATTTCCAGCCCCGCAGTCCCGACACCCGCGATCAGCGCGGGCTCGTTCGCCGAGTGGACGTACCGATACCCGTCCTCGATCGCGAGCCGCTCGGCGCGTTCGCGCGCCTCGTCGAAATCGGCGCCGTAGTGCTCGATCCGCGCACCGAGACGTTCCATGGCGCGGACCTTGCCCGGGTTCGCGTCTTCGGGGACGCAGATCACGACGGGGACGTCGAACTCCCGGCCGGCGTACGCGATCGACTGGCCGTGATTGCCGGTGCTGGCGGCCACGAGTCCCGGGTCGCGAAACTCCTCGTCGAGTCCCGCGACGAGATTGATTCCGCCGCGAACCTTGAACGCGCCGGTCGGGAGCGTATCCTCCCGCTTGAGGTAGACGTCGGCCTCGAGTTCCGCGGACAGCCACTCGCAGCGGACCAGCGGCGTCGTCGGCAGGTACGCCGAGACGGTCGACTGGGCGCGGTAGACGTCGGCCGCCGTCGGCGGCTCGAGGTCGTGGTACGGAAAGACGGTCGTTTCGTCGGGCGACTCCACCGGGTCATAGTTCGCGACCATACCGAACGTTGTGGTCCCGCACCACCTTAGTATTCCAACAGGAGAGGATCCTCGATACCATCAGCTGTCCTCGCCGCCGATCGCGATCGCTTCGATCTCCACGCAGTGGGTGGGATCGACGAGCCGCCGGACTTCGACCATGCTGGTCGCGGGGCGCACGTCGTCGAATACCTCGCCGTGTGCCCGTCCGATCGCTTCCCAGTCGTCGATATCGGTGACGTACAGTCGCGTTCGGACGACGTCCTCGAGGCTTGCGCCCGCCTCCTCGAGCGCATCCTCGACGATCTCGAGCGCGTGTTTCGTCTGGGCGTACGGATCGTCGGGCGCGACGACCGTGCCGTCATCGCGAGTGGCGGTCGTCCCCGAGACGTGAACGTGCGAACCAGCGCGGACGGCCCGCGAGTAGCCGACGGTCGATTTCCACTCGGTACCGCTCGAGACGGTGTAGCGGTCCATACGAACAGTGGAGACCGAGCCGGAACAAATATGATTTGTATGATAAAATCAGAAACCGATGTGAGATGTCGAGGACGGCCCATCGTCACCGTCCTCGCTCTCGTTCTCGTCGATGCCACCCTCGCCGACGAACGACAGGTCGTCGTCGGTGAGCACGACGCGGCCGTCGTCGCGCACCGAGACCTCGACCGACGGGAGCGTCGTGTCGGCCGCCTCGCCGTTGTCGCAGTAGCCCGAACAGGTGTCGAACATCGACCCGTGGCGGGGACAAACGATCTGCCCCTTCCGGATCGGCGCCCCGCGACCCGTATCGAACCGCTGGGCTTCGTGCGTGCAGCGGTTGATCCATCCTTCGACGCCGTCGTCGCAGGGAACGAGGATCGCCTCCTCGAGTTCGCCGTACTCATCTCGGACCGTGAACAGCCACGAGCTCTCCTCGTGGACCGTTTCCACGGTCGTGAGCTGCTTCATGGGCCGGCTACGGTCGGCGGCCTGAAAATCGTTACTCGGTCGATTCGCTCGCAGGCGTCCGGGAAAACGTCAGCGTTACGGCACCGCGTCGGCGAGTACCGGTATGGACGTACCCTGCGTCCGCGTCCCCCGCGAGGAGGGCGAGGCCACGCGAAGCCGGCTCGCGGACGCGGACCTGATCGACGACGGCTACGAGATCACAGTCGAGGACGGCAGTCTCTACATTCCGGTTACCGACTCCGAGGCGGTCCCCGACGACCTCGAGGTCGTCCGCCGGAGCGCCGACGAACGCGAGACGCAGACGACGCCCGCCGACCTGCTCGGCTTCGATCCCTCCTACGAGCGGCTCGGGAAGGCCGTGTTGCTCGACGAGGACGACGGCGACCGCGCCCGTGAGATCGCTGACGCCGTCCTCGAGTCCGACCTCCCGGTCGAGACGGTGCTGAACAAGGCCTCGAAGGTCAAAGGCGAGACGCGGGTCCGCGACTGGGAGCTGCTGACCGGCGCAGACACCGAGGTCGTCCACCGGGAGTATGGCTGCGAGTTCGCGCTGGACGTAGCCGAGGTGTACTTCTCGCCGCGGCTCGCGACCGAGCGCCACCGCGTCGCCCAACAGGTCGAGTCCGGCGAGCGGGCGTTCGACATGTTCGCCGGCGTCGGCCCGTTCGTCGTTCCCTTCGCGAAACGCGGTGCCGAGTGCGTCGGCGTCGACATCAACCCGGACGCGATCGCGTACCTCCGGGAGAACGCGCGCCGAAACGGCGTCGAAGACCGCGTGACGGCGATCTGTGCGGACGTTCGGACGCTCGTCTCGACTCGAGCGGATGCCGACGAGGACACCACTCAGGTACGCGATACCAAAGGTCCCGACTACGAAAACTGGGCCGACCGCATCGTCATGAACCTCCCTCACAGCGCCGATGAGTTCCTCGAGACCGCCGTCGCCATCGCCGGCGACGACTGCGTCGTCCACTACTACGACATCCAGCACGAGGACGACCCCTTCGGGCCGGGCGAGCGCGCGATCCGCGCGGTCGCCGAACCCGAGTACGACGTGTCCGTCGAGACCCGACGCACCGTTCGCTCGTACGCCCCCCACGAACTGAACGTCTGTCTCGACGTGCGACTCGAGCGGTCGTCCGCCTGAGGATCGGATCACGTAACATCGTCACACGTCCGAATCGATTCGCAACCCTTATGCCTGCTATCGCTCGTACGACTATGTGCGAGCGCCGGTGTAGCTCAGACTGGCAGAGCGAATCCTTCGTAAGGATTAGGTCGAGGGTTCAAATCCCTCCACCGGCTTAGATTTTCACGTTCCTGCTTTCACGACTAGCGGATAGTTTCTACCGGCTCTGCTACTAGTATCCGCACTTGCCAGATTAGATAGTGAGTAGAGTATTCGCTCGACTGTAACGAGAAAGTAGCACAGCACTGCCGTTACTGAGTATACTGCTTGAAAGAAAACGAAATGCGGGAAGACCGGACGAAGTCCGGTAGTTAGCTGACGTTAGTCCTGCTGGCGCAGGGCCAACATGGCGGCTGCGAGCAGGGCGATCGTCGCGACAGCGACGCCGAAGCCGGGCGTGGGGCTTCCACTGTCACTGGACTCGTTACCACCGTCGTCGGTGGAACCGTCACCGCCGCTACCATCGGAGCCGTCACCGCCGCTACCATCGGAGCCGTCACCGCCGCTACTATCGGAACCGTTACCGTCCTCAGACGGCTGTTCGACGACGGTCAGGGTACCGGTAGCGTTGTCGTCACCAGCAGTGACACCCCAGCTGATCTCGCCAGCCGACGAGGTGTCGAACTCGTAGCTGTTGGTCCACTCCTGACCGGGCTCGAGCGTGACGTTCTCGCTGGCGACGGGTTCGTCAGCGATGTCGACGCCGATCTCGACGTCGTCAGCCGCGCCGCCGTTGTTGGAGACGGTCACGTCGAGCGTGGCGTCCTCACCGACGGTGACCTCTTCGGGTGCGTCGGTGTCGAGCTGGATCAGCGGTTCTGCAGCGTCGGCGAGCGTCGACTCGATTTCGTCCTCGAGGTTGCTCTTGTAGTTGTTGTCGAACTCGTTCTGGTCAGCGTGCGTTGCCTTGAGATCGAACGTGATTCCGGCGTCGTACTCGCTGAAGTCGTAGGTGGCAGTGAACGTGCCGTCCTCAGCGACGACCGCTTCTTCGGAGTCGGTGAAGTTACCCGAGGAGCGAGCGCTCGTGTCGATCTCGCTGCCGGGGGCGACGTTGGTATCGCCGGTCACTTCAGCGTTCTCCGAGTTGGGGACTTCCTCAGCGCTGTCGTCCCACTCGAGTTCGGGCTCCTCGAGGGTGAACGAGTCTTCGATCTCGACTTCCTCGTCCTCGTTGTCCACGTACGGACTGTTCTCGCTGACCGAGTAGGTCAGGTCGTAGGACTCGCCAGCGTCGAGTTCTTCGTTGGCGTCCTCGTATTCGATGATCAGTGGGAGGTTACCGTTGTACTCCTTCGTATCCGTGTAGGGGACAGTGACGGAGATGTTGTGGTAGTCGTCGCCTTCCTCCGCGACCTGGTCGGGGTTAGTCGACCAGACCTGGGCATCGACGTTCGGGCCGGGGTCCTGCTCTTCGATCGTAATGTTGATACTTCGGTCACCGAGGTCATCACCGACGGAGTCACCGTTGCTCCAGGAATCGACCAGACCGGACTGGCCGAAGTTCTCGAGGTTCAGGAGCAAGTGGTCACCGTCAGCGACAACGTCGGAGTCAGTGATCGTCGTCTCGTTGAAGTTCTCGTACCCGTTCAGGTCGTCCCCAGCGGGTGCGACCTGCGTCGAGACGCTACCGACGGATTCCGGTTCGTCCACGTTGAAGAACGCGGTGTCCGTGACTTCGTCGTCATTGATCTTGTACGCGTCGAGAGCACCGGACGTGTTCAGGCTCGTGCCGGCTTGCATCTCGTACTCGTAGTCACCGAGCGGCGCGTTGTCGGCAAGCGTCGAAGCGTTCACGTCCTGATTGTCCAGTTCGATGTCGTGGTCCTCGTGCTTGGGATGGAGCGACCACACATCGTCGGCAGAGGTGTTTTTCGGTGCGTTGGTGTTGAACTGCAGGGTGATCTGGTTGAGATCGTCTTCGTTGATCTCGAACTCAGTCGCAGCCTGGAAGTTATAGTTGTCCATGTCACCGATCTGGACGGCACCACTGTCGACGTACTCCGTGTTGACGGTGATGTCGATGATATCGCCCTGATCGCCGTTGGCGTCTTCCTCGAAGGAGACCTCAGCATCGTCCTCGACGACTTCGATCGTCGCGTTGTCCGCCGCGAGCGAGTCCGTCGTCTCGAAGTCGAACTCGTACTCGCCGGAGTCAATCTCGCCGAAGTTAGCACCGAATTCGACGTCGTCACGGTCTCCTTCAGAATCGGTAACATCAGTCACGTTCAGCGTGACGAGGTCTTCGTCTTCATCAGGGGTGACGTCCTGGATGGGGCCTCCCTCACTGAAGATGCTATCGAGTTCGTCCGCGTCGAGCCCGTCAGCGGTGACGTTCACGTACTGGTTGGTACGGGACGACTCGAGCGAGACGTTCACGCTTCCTTCTTGAGTAACCGTGGAGCTAGTGAACTCGGTCTCGAGGTTCTCCGACTCAAGCCAGAAGACGGTTTTGTCCCACTTCGAACTCCCACCGGTCAGGTTGAGATTGTACGCGTTGCCCTCCTCGAGTTCGGAGCTATCGAAGGTCACCTCGTTTTCGCTGTTGTCGACCCGATTTTCGAGGACGACGTCGTCCTCCTCATCGTAGGTCGAACTCTGTCGAATCTGCAGCGAGGTGAATTCCTTGTCTTCCTCGAGTTTGAGTGTCACTTCCTGGCCGATCCAGACGTCTTCGTTGTTCAAGTCGCTTCGATCGTTGTACGTCGGTCCAGCGTCGCCGATGCTGTCAGGCTGCGACGGATCTGCAGCCCCCGCGCCTGCAAAGGCGACGGACATCGCGACGACAGACAGGACCATCATCGCTGTCAGGAACACTGCACGTCCCTTCTCGCGATATGAATTTCCGCTCATATGTTGTGTTATAGTTGTGTTGTCTGCGGTTGCGTTAGTTAGCGGGCGATCAGTGGAAGGCGACCGTCGACATCTTCGCGACGACTCGGCCACGAACCTACCAGCCTCCCGGGTAGGGGTATCAGATCATCATTCGAGTTGAGTAATAAGTTTTGTGTGTTGACTATTTCGGAGAACAATTTTTGCTGATGATGTTATCATAGTAAAGTATAGCCCATAGTGCGCGTCAGTACTTCGTTGCGACCCATTACGTCACGGCTGCGGTCGTCAGGTGAACCTCTTATAGTGCGCCGTGGAACGGTTCGGCTACGAGCGCTTTCGCACTGCTAGCGCTCCGTCGATGATAACCGGTTCACAGTCGAACGGGCCGGCGACACGGTAGTACTCGAGAACGTTCGTCTCGCTCCCCTCGATCGCGTCGTGGCTCTCGAGGTCCGCCTCCGTAATCGCGGTCCCGAAATCACGATACACCGACTCGAGGGAGTCCGCTTTTGCGACGGCGGCGGTCGACGCCGGTCGATATCGGTCGTTCGGATACGATTCGAAGTGCTCACGGTCGATCACCCATTCGATACCCTCGCGCCGACGTTCGTACACGATATTCCGATACTTCCGGAGTTCGCGTTCGCCCAGAAAATGCAGGATCCAGTCGTACACCTCGCGCGGGACCGCACGCTGGACCGGATCGGGGTGGGAGAAGTCGATTGCCTCCAACTGCGCTCGATTCTCCTCGACGAATTTCTTTGCAGCCGCTCGTTCGTCACCGTCTAGATAGTAGACGGTGGTAAACTGACCGTCGTAAGCCGGCGGGACATCGCTGCGGCGATTTACACGGAGGTATCGGACCTGCATCCGTTCTTCCAGTGAGAGGGCGTTTCGATTGATGCCGGTCTGCGGGGACTCGGTGAGGCGATCGTATTGTTCGGTCGCCACGCAATACTGTTGCCCAGACAATAATATTAGTCTTCCTACTTTATTGAAGTAATAATTACGAGCTGCTCAGTCGCTATATCCCTCGCTCGGCGACGGGAACACTATCGGAAAACTACGAGTAACTGCGCTCCGGACATCACGAGAGAGAATCCTTCGAGGAGCGTCAGACGAGCGTCTGCCGAAGTATTATTAGTCATCACCGATATCGATTAGGTGCCCATCCAGACGTGTTCCGTCTGGAGGCATCCCCCATCCGCTTGTCACTCCATCCCCCCATCTCGACTGGCAGTTCGCGGCTGGGGTCGCGGGAAGCGAGAGCGTTCGACTCTCGCGTTCCCCTCCCCTCTCCCCCCACTCGTGCTTTCGATTTACGACGATTCGAGACGTCGAGTGACGACCGCGACGAGCCCACAAGCTACAGGAACGCCGTCAGTCCGAGCGCGACTGCGATCCCCAGCGCGACCGCGTCGACGCGTCCGAACGACAGCGGCGGCAGCGTCGGATTCCACGAGAAACACCGCGCCTGCAGCGCGAGCGCGAGTCGATCGGCTCGATCGAACGCCCGGGAGAACCCCAGCAGGGCGAGCGTGCTCGCGCGATCGACGGCGCCGCGTTCGGTGCCGAGTCGGGCGGCCATCGCGTCGCGGATCGTGCGGATATCTCCCTTGAGGACGGGCAGAAAGCGGAAGACGAGCGCGATGCCGATCCCCAGCAACTGGCCGGCTTTGCCCGGAATCGTCCGCTGGATGGCGGCGCGGGAGTCCCGGACCGGTGTCGAGCGAACGTAGGCGGCGCTGACCAGCAGGATCAACACGACGCGATAGCTCGCTCGAGCCGACGCGAGGCCGCTCCCCACGTCGATCCACGGCGACCCGAACGTCAGCGCCGCCAGCGGCGGCGCGATCGAGAGGACGACGAACGCGAACCGGTACTCGTACAGCGTTCGCCCGAGCGGCACCCGCGCCGCGGCGAGGACGAGCGCGGTCACGGCAGAGAGCGCGAGCAGGGCGCGCACGCCGGTGTGTGCCAGCGCGGTCGCGGCGAACCCGATCTGGACCGCGAGCTTCGAGCGCGGATCGAGTTGGTGGGCCAGCGTGTCGTCGGGTTCGTAGGTCAACATCGGTCGGTCGCAGGACGGGACGCTTCCGGAACGCGAACCTCGAGCCCCGCGAGTTGCTCGACCGCTCGCTCGGGCGCGTCGTCGACGACGACCCGTCCGTCACGCATGGCGACGAGACGATCCGCGAGTTCGAGGACGTCCCGGAGGTCGTGGGTCGCGAGTACGACGCCGGTGCCGTCGGCCGACAGCGACGCGAGTCGCTCGAGCACCGATCGGCGGGCAGGGTCATCGAGACCGGTAAACGGTTCGTCGAGGACGAGGTAGGCGGGGTCCATCGCGAGTGCGCCTGCAATCGCGACGCGGGCCTGTTCGCCGCCCGAGAGCGCGTCGATCCGCTCGTCCTCGCGGCCGGCCATGTTCACGGCCGCGAGCGCGTCGGTGACCCGACGGTCGATCTCGGCGCGCTCGAGGCCGAGGTTCTCGGGGCCGAAGGCGACGTCGGCGCCGACCGTCCCGGCGACGAACTGGTCCCGCGGGTGCTGGAAGACCATGCCGACCCGCGAGCGGGCGGCGACGAGGTCGTCGCCGACGGGCGTGCCGTCGACCAGCACGGTTCCCGAATCGGGCTCGAGGAGGCCGTTACAGTGGCGCAGCAGCGTCGTCTTCCCGCTGCCGTTCGCCCCCGCGAGGACGACGAACTCGCCGTCCGCGATCGACAGCGACAGGTCCTTGAGGACGGGGACGTCCTCGAAGGCGTACGAGACGTTGCGGAATTCGATCATCGCGTGTGCTCACGTGCAGGTACAGATGCGGCCTCGAGTCGGTCGCGTGGGGTCACGAGCGCACCGATACGATTCGGCCGCTCTTGACGATGGCGATCGCGGCGGCCATCTTCAGGATTTCGCCGGGAACGAACGGGAGCGCGCCGACGGAGATCGCCTCCCAGAGGTTCATGTCCAGGAGCCAGGCCATGTAGCCGACGCCCATGCCGTAGATGAGCACCGTTCCGGCGACGAGCGCCGCGACGACGAGCGGCAGGGGTTGCGCCGCGGGATCGCGCAAGTCCGTGCCGCGGTGGACGATCAGTCCGATCAGTCCGGCGGCGATCGGGTACGACCAGAGGTAGCCGGCAGAGTCCCCAACGAGGGCGCCGAGGCCGCCGTTCATACCGGCAAAGACGGGGAGGCCGACTGCACCGGCGGCGAGATACAGTACCAGCGAGAAGGTCCCCCAGATCGGTCCGAGGACGAGGCCGGCCAGGAAGACGAACAGTACCTGTAACGTGATCGGTACCGGTGAAATCGGAATCGGGATCGTCACCGGCACGGACGCCCCGATCAGCGCGGCGATCAGGGCCGCCCGGGCGAACTGGCGGACGACGTTTCCGCTGACGCGGTCGACCGACTGTCGTTCGGTTGCCATACCGAACCGTGTCTCGTAAACCAAGATCAAAACTTCGGTTTTCGAGATCGGTCGTCGGTCGCGTCGTCCTCGAGCGGACTCCGGGCGCTCGCATTCCTGAACGGAATCAACCCGGTGGAAACGACGTGTTCCTCTCCGGTTTCGCGACGGTTCGGAAAGCCGAGACGGATTCGGAACGGGGCCGTCGGCACGTCGGCCGCTCGCGTACAGCCGTCTGAGGAGTCGCGACGAAGTAATCGCGTCTTGTCTCTGCTGGCCAACTGAAACGGACGGCGCGCTTATGCGCCGATTCGGTCGGGTGGTGCGAAACGAATGCGATCCGGTAGTACGCGGTACGGACGGCGACGGCATCGCAGGGCGAGAGCGGAGCAGCCCGACCGCGGCGGTACGAGGCGGCGAGTTCCGATCGGTCGGTCGGAACCGTCGTCGCGACGCGCGCGCGGGCGAGCTACGAGAGCGAGGTGCAACGCCGGTGATCCGCAGTGACGCGCGTCCGCCTCGGACTCGTTGTAGTCGCGCTCGCGGCCGGAGCCGTGCTCGCCGGCGCGGTCGCGTTGCCGTCGCTCGGCGTCGGGCTCGGTCCGTTCGACGGGGACAGCGCCGGAGCCGCGGACGGCGACACCGTCTTCGAGGACGGCGCGCAGGCGCAGTTCCAGGACGCACTCGCCCAGGACGACCCCGCGAGCAATGACGGTACGAACGCGACGGGAACGGAATCGGGGGCAACGGACGGCGGGGCCGATATCCTGACGCTCGAGTCGCCGGTAGCGTTACAACCGCAGGCCGAAAGCGAAGGCGGGGACGAGAGCGACGAGGCCGCGGCCTCGAGCACACAGGCGACCGCTCAGCAGACCACGGGCGGAACGCAGGCCGACGAGGACCCGGTCGAAGCCGGCGTCGAGGAAGGGATCGAACTCGCACAGTCCCAGGGCATCAACGTAACGCAGGAACAGCGCGCGGCCGCGATCGACGGGGCGCGCCAAGCCGCCGCCCAGCACCAGGCGGCCGACGCCGAGCAAGTGCAGGCGGCGACGGCGGGTGCGGTCCACGGCTCGCTGCTGCAGGAACAGGCGGTCAACGCCACGCAGATCCAGTACGCGGTCGGCGGGGCGACTGAGGGCGCGCTCGCCCAGCACCAGACGGTCAACGCGACCCAGTTGCAGAGCGCGACCTGGGGCGCGACCCACGGGGCGCTCGCCCAGAAACAGCGCGTGACCGTCGAGCAGCTCCAGACCGCGACCTACGGCGCTGCCGCGGGCGCCGCCAGCGAGGCCGGCGACGCGGGCGTCGGCAGCGTCCCGAAGATCCAGGAAGCGGCTCAAGGTGCGGCCTACGGCGTCTTGGAGCAGTACCAGAAGGTCACCGTCGAGCAGCGCCAGCGGATCACGCTCGAGCACGTCCAGCACGCCGCGGCGGGGGCGTCGGCCGGCGCGCTCGAGGGGAGCACCCGGAGCGTCCTCGAGCAAGAGCAGCGCGTCGAGGTCGAACAGCGCCAGCGCGTCGACGTCAAACAGGTCCAGAAGGCCGCGATCGGGGCCGCGAAGGGCGCGCTCGAGCAGCGCCAAGAGGTCTCGGTCGAGCAGACCCAGGCGGCCGCTCGCGGCGCGGGCAAGGGGCCGCTGAAGCAGATCCAGTCCGTCAGCGTCGAGCAGGTCCAGCGCATCTCGACCACGCAGATTCAGGAGGCGGCTTTCGGCGCGTCGAAGGGTGCGATCGAGCAGAGCCAGGAGGCCAGCGTCGAGCAGATCCAGGCTGCGGCGGACGGCGCCTCGCAGGGGACGTTGCTGCAGCGCCAGGAGGTGTCGATCGCGCAGATCCAGTACGCGGCCGCCGGCGCCTCCAAGGGCGCCGTCCAGTCGGCGGTCCAGCACCAGGTCGTCGACGTCGAGCAGATCCAGGCCGCCGCCCGCGGCGCGGGCGAGGGGACGGTGACCCAACAGCAGATCGTCGACGCCGCGCAGGTTCAGACGCTCGCGGAGGGCGGCTCGAGCGGCGCGCTCTCGCAGTCCCAGAGCGCGAGCGTCGAGCAGATCCAGACCGCGGCGCGAAGCGCCTGCGAGCAGACCGCACAGGTCGTCCAGTACCAGCGGATCAGCGTCATGCAGCTGCAGACGCTGACCCAGGAGACGGCGGCGGATGCGACCCAGTACGCCGTCAGCGAAGGAGTCACCGACGCGACGGAGATCGTCCAGTACGTCGAGGTAACCGTCGTCCAGCGGATCGAGCGAGTCGACGAACTCGAGGGGACGGCGTCGATCGAGTTCGCAGACCAGGAAAGCGACGGCGAGACCGTCGTCGTCGACAGCGTCGATCTCTCGGAGGGCGGCTTCGTCGCGGTCTACGAGGACGTCGCGGTCGACGCCGACCCGGACGCCGTCGTCGGCGTCTCCGACTACCTCGAGCCCGGCGAGCACGACGACGTCGAGATCGACCTCGAGGAGCCGATCGAGGAGAGTCAGGCGCTCGTCGCGATCGCCCACCACGATACGAACGACAACGAGGCGTTCGACTACGTGGAATCCGACGGCGCCGAGGACGAGCCCTACGCCACCGCGGGCGGCGGCCTGGTGATCGACGGCGCGTTCGTCACGGTCGCCGAGGACGTCGAGCGCGAGGCTACTCTCAATGTGAGCGACCAGACGGGTGACGGCGAGACGCTCGTCGTCGACGAGGCCAACGCGACCGTCGATTACGCCGTCACCGCCGAGTACGACGGCGAGCGGGTCGACAGCGAGTCGTTCGCCGCTGGCCAGTCCGTCGAGGACCTCGAACTCGACCTCGAGCCGCCGCTCGAGGAAAATACGACCGTCAACGTGTCTGTGCGCGCGCTCGAGGACGACGAAGCACTCACGAACGAGTCGATCGAGTACACGGTGGCGACTGAACCGCCTGCGCCCGAACCCGAGGCCACGCTCAACGTGAGCGATCAGGGGGGCGACGGTGAGACCTTACTGGTCGACGAGGCGAACGCGTCGGTCGAGTACATCTTGAGCGCCGAGTACGACGGCGAACGCGTCGACAGCGAGCCCTTTGACGCTGGCGAGGCCGTCGAAAACGAATCGATCGACCTCGAGCCGCCGCTCGAGAACGACACGACGGTCGACGTCTCGGTTCGCGACGCCGCCACGGACGAGGTGCTGGCGAACGACTCCATCGAGTACTCGGTCGCGGATGAGACGCCCACACCCGAACCCGAGCCGGAACCGGAAGCGACGCTCAACGTAAGCGATCAGACCGGGACTGGCGAGGCCCTCGTCGTCGAGGAGGCCAACGCCTCTGTCGACTACGCGCTCACCGTCACCGACGAGACCGGCGAGCGACGCGCCGTGAGCGACACGTTCACGGCCGGTCGGTCGGTCGAGAACGCGTCGCTCGCCCTCGAGCCACCGCTGGAGTCGAACGCGACGCTCGAGGTGGCGGTCGTCGCAGCCGACGGCGACGGCGCGGTCAACGAGACCGCCGTCCCGCTCGCGAACGAGACGATCGAGTACACCGTCGACCAGTCGCCCGAATTCGGCGTCGAGTTCGTCAACTGCTCGCGCGCCGAAGTGACGGGCTCGTTCGAAGAGGGCGACACGGTCATCGTGGCCACCGGCTTCTACGAGTCCGGCGGCTTCGGAAACACGATGGGCGAGTACGCGTTAAGCGTCGGCGAGAACATCGAGGGGCCGGTCGAAGGGACGGTCGTCTTCGAGACCGGCGACGAGTTCGGCGTCACCGAGACCGAGGACGGCGCGTACGTCGAGGTTCCCCAGGGCCAGTTCGGCTCGGCGATCACCGGCATCGTCTCACCGGACGCGATCCCCGGCTCGATCGACTACCCGAACCCCAACGCCAGCGAGTGCCTCGAGCAGGTTCGGCCCGAGCAGCCCGAAATCGGCGTCGAGGAGGCGACGCCGACGGACGACGGCGACGCCATCGAGGTCACCTTCGGCTACGAGAATCCCAACGACGCGCCGCTGTTCGTCGACAGCGCGTTCGTCGAGGGGACGACTGACGCCGACCCGCCGGAAGAACTCGAGCCCGGCGCGGGCGAGTTCACCGTCGAGTGGACGCCCGCAAGCGACGACGAGCGGCTGGTCTGGGAGGTCGATATGAGCCGCTACGACTACGAGGAGGTGCTGACCGCCGAAACGGCGCCCGCCGGCGAGATCGCGCCGACCGAGCCCGCCGCGTACGCGGTTTCGATCGTCGGAACGAACGCGCCGGTCGAGCAGGGCGACCCGCTCGAGATCGACGCGGAAATCCAAAACGTCGGCGGCGAGGCCGGCGAGCAGCCGATCGCGCTCGCCGTCGGCGGCGCTGAAACCGACGCCGTCTCGGTCGCGCTCGAGCCCGGCCAGTCGGAGACCGTGACGCTGACTGCCGACACGTCGACGCTGGAGCCCGGCGAGTACCCTGTCACCGTCTCGAGCGAGAACGAGACGGTCGAAACGACTGCGACGATCGAGCCGGCCGGCGATCCCGCCGAGTTCGCCGTGACCGACGTCTCGACGGACGCGACCGATCCGGCGCCGGGCGATCCGGTCACGGTGACCGCGACGATCACGAACGTCGGCGATCTCGAGGGGACGCAGACGGTGACCTACAGCGTCGACGGTCAACCGGCCGGGGAGACGACGGTCACGCTCGCCGGCGGCGAGTCGGCGGCCGTCTCGTTCGAGACGACGGTCCCGGAGGGCGAATCGACGCACACGTTCGAAACCGAGGACGACGCGGCCTCGGTGACGATCGAGGCGGCCGCCGCGCCCGATCCGGGCGACGGTGCCGATGCTGGTGCTGGTGGCGGTGCCGATGCCGGTGCCGGGGCCGGCACCGATGCGGACGGACCGCCGGGGACGCCCCAGGTCGGACCGCCCGACCAGTCGCCGCAGGGAGCGCCCGAACCGCCGGCCGAGTCGCCGACGCAGCCACCGGCCGACGAACCGGCAGAGCCCGGCTCCGAGTCGCCCGACCAGCCGACCGAATCCGGCCCGTCGGCGGCCCCGAACGGGTCAGCTGGCGCATCCGAGCAATCCGGCGGCTCGCAGCCCCCCGCGGGATCGACCGCCGGCGAGTCGGGGATAACGGTAGTCTGACGGAGCGACGCACACGACCGAGGTCGCAGACGCGTCGAACCGCCGCACGACCGTCGATAGCGGGCGGTCGATGCGGCGCTCGAGCAGAAAGCGTCGTGCACGGGAGATCAGTAGGTTAGGGTCGATCGCTCGGCTACTGGCCGCTGCAATCGTCGGTGCTCGAGAGTCGAGGCGCTCGAGGGGCGGGTCAGAAGACCGACTCGTCTACGGGATCACAGCGATCGACCGAGAATCGGCCGCGATCAGTGCTGGTGGCCGGTCGCTTCGCCGAAGGTGACGCCGAACCGCTCCTCGAAGAGGTCCATGACGCGCTCCTCCTGGGCCTCGAGGTCCTCGTCCGCGCCCTCGCCGTGGTGGACCATGTGGTGGGCGCGGCTGGCGAGGGACAGCAGGACGATGTCGCCGACCGTCTCGGCGGAGGTCTGGTCGCCTTCCGCGACGAGGTCCACGAGGCCGGCGGGGACCGTCACGTCGTCTGTCGATTCGTCGTCGGCCGTGATCGAGAGCGTAATCGTCTCCACGTCGTCGGACATATCCCTACGGTCGGGAAGCGCCCCTAAAGGTGCTGTGGCTTGTAACGACGGCGACCAAAATACGGAGGTATCGGTGGCGGCCGATCGGCGCCGCCGTGGCGCTTTTGCTGATCGGCGTCGAAGTTTCACGTATGCCCAGCGTGGAACTTGACGAGGAGACGATCGAGCGGCTCGACGAACTGCGCGTCGACGACGAGTCCTACGACGAGCTGATCACCGAGCTCATCAACATCTACGAGACCAGCGAGTACACGCTCTTTCGCGCCGGCGACTGACGGTGCCGTCGGCCGTCGCTGCGTACCGACCGGCCGACGCGTCCGTCTCGCCGGCCGGACTGCCCGCCTCAGTTCTCCGCGGCGACTTCTCGAACCGAATCCCACTTGCCGTTCGACTCGAGTTTCGACTGGAGTTCGTCGGCGTACTCCTGCGTGAGTCGTTCGGCCGCCTCGAGTTTCGCATCGTGTCCGCTTCCGCCCCCGCCGAGACCGAGCGCGCCCTTGATCGAGTCGACGAGGCCGCCGCCCGAACCCCCCGCGTTGCCGGCGTCGGCACCGCTGCCGCCGCCCGGACCGCCCATCGCGCCCATGCCAGACTGGACGTTCTCGAGTTCGGGCATGATCTGGTCGAGTTTGTCGGTGTTCGCGACGATCCGGGCGCGCTCGGGATCGTCGGCGTGCTCGATCTCGAGTTCGGTCGCGGTCATGATCAGGCTCCACTGCTGGTTCGAGAACTGCGACTCCGCGATCCGCGAGGAGAACTCCTGATCGAGAGTCATCCGCGCCCCGACGATCCGGTCGGTCCAGTCGCTGTCGCTCATGGCCGGCGATTGGCGCGGTGCGCGTATCAGCGTTTCCCTCAGGGTCCGCCGATAGCGAGAGAACGGCCCCGAACGCGAGCACGAGCCTCGCGGCTGCGGTTATGCGGTCGGTCGCTCGGTCACCCGGTCACCGATCACGCGATCACTCGATCGATCCGCCCTCGTCGCGCCCCGTCAGTCCAGCCGTTCGGACGACTCGGCATGACGCCTCGCGAGGTCGACGTACCGATCGGCAGTCGCCTCGAGGTGCGGATCGTCGACCTCGGCCTTCGGTTCCGCCGGCGATCCGGCGACGAGCGTCGCGGGTGGGACCTCGGTGCCCTCGGTGACGACGCTGCCGGCGGCGACGACGGCACCCTCACCGATCCGGGCGCCGTCGAGGACGGTCGCGTTCATCCCGACCAGCGCGCGCTCGCCGACCGCGGCGTCGTGGACGATCGCGCTGTGGCCGACGGTCGCGTACGGCTCGAGTTCGGCGTCCTCGTGGAGAACGGCGTTGTCCTGAACGTTAGCACCCTCGCCGACCACGATCTGCCCGTGGTCGCCCCGGAGGGTCGTGTTCGGCCAGACGCTGGCGTCGGCCTCGACGATCACGTCGCCGATGACGACGGCGGTTTCGTCGACGTAGGCGGTGTCGGCGATCTGCGGCGTCGTTCCGTCGAACGAACGGAGCATGTCTCGTCTCCCCGTGGTTCGGGAACGACCTTGAATCTGTGCGCCACGCTCCGGTTCGACCCGCCGATCGCACGGACCGCGGTCGGTCGCCGACCGTCCCGCGTCCCGACTCGTCCACCAACGTGATTTGGCATTACGGCTAAGATCGATCCGCCGAAATAAACGACCGCAGCGGGCGTTCTGGCTTCCCCCGGCCACGTTCCGCTGAGTGTCATCCCACCACCTCACCCCATCTACCCAACCGGTGAACAGGGGTCGAGTCGAACCCCCCTTCGTCCTCCCCTGTTGCCCCACACCCTTCTCCCCCGTACTTCCGAGTTCGTCACTCCTCCGAGAGCCGTTCGGAGAGTCGATCGAACCGGTCCTGCGCCCGTTCTCGACGGTTCCGCTCCGTCTCCGGATCGTGGGTCACCGCGAGCAGCGTACCGGCTTCACCGTCGCCGGCGCCCTCGCCTTCACCTTCGTCCGCGATCTCGACCTCGAGCACGGCGCCCTCGTGCGCTCCGTCCGCCGGAAGTCGGTCGACGGGGATCGTCCGTTCGTCGACGACGTCTCCGTCGTCCTCGAGCAGGAGGACGGCCAGTTCCTCGCGTTCGGGCCGCGGTTCGTCGGCGATTTCGTCGTCCGTGTTCCCGCCTGCTTCTGTCCCCGCTTCCGTCCCGTCGACGTCGGTTCCGTCCCCGCTTCCATCCCCTCGATCCTCGGTCGCGCCTTCGAGGTCGCGCTCACGCCCGCGCTCGGCCTCGACGATTCGATCGAGGACGGCGGTGTATCTGGTTCCCATTAGCCCACGGTACGCGCAGGAACCACATCAATCGCGGGTGAGGGGCGGCCGGGGTCGATCAACGCGTCCGCGTCGCCGCCGTCGTCGCTGCCGCGTTTCCGCTCGAGCAGTTCGGCCGCGTCGGTCGGCCCGTCGCGTTCGGTCGTCACCGACACCGTTTCGCCGCCGTCGTCGACCGTGAACACGACGTCGCCGTGCACGCCGGTCCAGTAGGTCTCGATACCGCGCTCGGCGAGGCTCTCGAGCACCTCGTCGTGGGGATGGCCGTACTGCGACTCGAGCGCGCTCGAGATGACGGCGACGTCGGGATCGACGGCGTCTAAGAAGGGGTCGCTCGAGGAGGTCGACGAGCCGTGGTGGCCCGCCTGATAGGCGTCGGCCGCGAGGGCGTCGCCGTACGCGTCGAGCAACCGTCGCTCCGTCGTCCGTTCGATGTCGCCCGTCGTGAGGTAGGTAAATTCCCCGTACTCGAGCGAGAGGACGACGCTGTTCTCGTCGACGCCGTCGCTATGGCGTTCTTCGGGCGGGTTCAGGACGGTCGCCTCGAGGGTCGCGTTACTTCCATCGGGACTCTCGAGCGGCAACTGATCGCCCGCGACGACCCGGAACAGGTCGACGTCGTATTCTTCGATTGCGTCGAGGTAGTTTTCGTAGGTGGCCGTCGTGTGTGCGACGCCAGAGTCGTAGACCGCGCCGACGCCCTCGCCCTGTTCCTCGAAGTGCTCGATGACCGCCGGGTGGCCGCCGATGTGGTCCGCGTGGCCGTGGGTCGCGATCAGCTGATCGATGCGCTCGATCCCCTGCGCCTCGAGGTAGTCGATGACTTCCTGACCGTCGTCGCGCCAGTCGCCCGTATCGATCAGGATCGTCTCGTTGGCCGGCGTGACGATCAGCGTCGAGTCGGCCTGGCCGACGTCGATGTGGTGGATCTCGAGGTCGCCCGCGGCGTCGACGGTGGCGGCGTCCGAACCGGAATCGGCGGACGTACCGGGATCGACGCCGCCGGCACAGCCCGCGAGAACGACTGCGAGTCCGACGGCGACGACGATGGAAGAACGTTGCACGTTCCCCACGACGCCCTCGCGGGATATGGTGGTTCGGAGCGATCGGCTTTCCGACCGGTAGTCCCGTTGAGACGTCTCGGTGCGAAAAGAGCCGCAGTCGGTCGGCAGGGCGTCAGGTTAGACGGCGCCGCCCTCGAAGCTCGTCTCCGCGTGGAGCTCGTCCTTCAGGGCGTCGTGGACCTTGCAGAGTTCGAACGCGCGCTCGATGATCTCCTCGCCCGTCTCGTCGTCGACGTCGGCCTCGACGCGGACGTCGAACTCGATCGACTCGAGTTTGTCGTCGTCGTTTAGCTCGCCGGTGATGTCGATCTCGATCTGGCCGAGGTCGTCGGCGCCGCGCTGCTGCCCGCCGACCCGGAGCGCGGGGACGTAACAGGAGCCATAGGCGGCCAGCAGGCTCTCGAGCGTGTCGGGCGCGTCCTCGCCGTTGGCGTCGATCGTCGTCTCGAAGTCGCGGATCTCGTTCGTCGCGCTGTATCCCTCCTCGGATACCGTGGTGACTTGCTTCGCCATAGCAGGCGGAACGTCCACGGGCGGCGCTGTAAACGTTTGGTGGCGACGCACCGTCACCGGCGGCGATACCGCTACCTCGCGGTTGGAGCGAGCGCTCCGGTCGGTCGGTACCTCGAGCGGTCGAGCGAAAACCGATCGAGCTACGGGACGAGGCGGACCGCGGACTCGCAGACCTGCGAACCCGCGCCCACTCGAGTCAACGAATCCGCGAACCCGAAGGGCGATTCGAACCGTCGGCGCTTCCGGACGGGGTCGGGTCCGGAGCCGGGCCTGGGACTGACGCCGAATCAGGACTCGAGTTCGAACGGCTCGTCGGCCTCGAGGACCTGCACCTCGGCGTCGCTGCCGGCCGCCTTGACCTCGCGCTCGAAGTCCGCCGGATCCTGCTCGATCGGCGGGAAGGTGTCGTAGTGCTGGGGCAGCGCGTAGTCGACGTCGAGCCAGTCGACGGCGATGGCGGCCTGCTGGGGCCCCATCGTGAAGTGGTCGCCGATCGGCACGGCGGCGGCGTCGGGCTCCAAGTACGGACCGATGACGTCGCGCATCTCGGTCATCAGCGCGGTGTCGCCGGCGTCGTAGAAGGTCGTCGACTCCTCGTCGGCGATCTGCGTGGGCTTGGTGTCCGAGATGACGAAGCCGGTCGGCATGCCGGCGTCGATGTCGTACTCGGTCATGATCCCGTTGGTGTGGTCGGCACGGTGCATCGTGACGTAGGCGTCGCCGCACTCGACGGTGCCGCCGATGTTCATCCCCATCCCGCCGACGGCGTCCTCGAAGCCGAACTCGTCCTCACAGTAGGAGACGAGTTCCGGCGTCGCGACCAGTGTCGCGTCCGAGAACTCCCCGGCGTGGGAGATGTGGTCGGCGTGGCCGTGGGTCAACAGCACGTAATCGGGCGTCTCGACGTCCGACGGCTCGAGATCCGTCTTCGGGTTGTCGAAGAACGGGTCGATCAACAGCTCGGTGTCGCCAACGGTGACGTGCCACGTCGAGTGGCCGTGCCAGGTGAGTTCCATAGCGTTCGAACGTTGACCCGAAACGGACTTAAAACTGGGTGCGAGGGCAGCGATTTCCGCGGGAACGGGCGGCGAAACGGTACCGAGCCGCAGGGGTGCCCCGTCCCGATTTCGAGATCGACGTAACTAATTTTCTCACCTCAATTATCGTATAAAACGTACACGATCACCACCATTTATGGATCGCCCATCGCAACGGTAGCAAGCCGCACGCGTACCGACACACCGCGCATGCGGCCGGTCGCAGTTCGCGCTTGCGATCGCTCGAGCGGCGACGAGAGTCAGGAGCAGTCACGCTCGTCGGACGTCGTTTCAGGGGGCTCGAACGCGACGACGATATCCGGGCCGCTCGACCGACACGACACGGCGGTCCGCTCCCGACATCGGCACCGACGCGCCGGGACCGACGATGCCGTGTCGTTTTTTACGTCGAACACGTACGCCGGGTATGCTCGCGCTGACGCTCGAGGACTTCATGGTAGAGCTCAACGAGGGATCGATCAAAAACGTCGGCCCGAAGAACAAGTCGGCGACGGTCAAGCTGTTCGACGTCGAGTCCGCCGAGGCCCGGGAGTTCGGCGACAAGCGCGTCAAACTCGTCTTCGAGGACGAGGACGAAAACGAGATCCAGGTGTCGCTGTTCCCCGAGCAGGTCCGCGAACTCGCCGACGGCATCGCCGAACTCGAGGAGGAGTCGCCGGCGTTCGACTGACGACGGCGGGAGACCGCCGGTCGGGACGGGACCCGAACGGATCGTCCGCAATCAGCGGCCGCCACCCGCGACGTGTCGGCCGACCGACGGACGCATTTCGACAACCGTTTTAGGGCGAACCTGCTTGATCCGAATAGATGGGTAACTGTATCATCTGCGGCACATCCGTCGACGGGAAGATCTGCGAGAGCCACGAGGAGGACGCGGTCTTCGAGTTCCGCGGCTCCTCGCCCTCGCAGCTCACCCCCGGTCGCTACTACCGGGGCACCGTCGACGGCTACGCCGACTTCGGCGTCTTCGTCGACGTCGGAGATCACGTCACCGGCCTGTTGCACAGAAGCGAACTCGACCAACGCCTCGAGAGCCTCGACTGGGAACCGGGCGACGAAGTCTACGTCCAAGTGCTCGACGTACGGGACAACGGCAACGTCGACCTCGGCTGGTCGATCCGCCAGCGCGAACGCGAGTTCCGCGGCAAGCTGATCGACACGGGCGACTCGGAGGTCCTCCCCGAGGAGTTCGACGACGGGACCGAGGAGTCGGGCGCGTCCGAGTCGGACGAATCCGACGAATCAGACGATCAGTCCCAGGCTCAGTCGCAGGCCCAGGAAAGCGACGCCGAACAGCCGTCGCCGGACGTCGAGGCCGGCGAGCTCCAGGCGGCCGCCGACGACACCGGTCCGGCCGACGAACAGCCCGCGACCGCGAGCGCGACCGCCGCCGGCGGCACCGTCGCGGCCGAGTCCGCGACCGCCTCGACGGCGGCCACCGACGACGCGGCCGACGCCGAACCGACCGCCGAGGACGCGCCGCTCAAGCGGACGACGATCGACGCCATCGACAACCAGGTCGGTAGCGTCGTCCACCTCGAGGGCGAGATCACCGGCATCCGCCAGACCAGCGGCCCGACGGTGTTCGAACTGCGCGATGAGACCGGCACCGTCGAGTGCGCCGCCTTCGAGGAGGCCGGCGTCCGCGCGTACCCCGCCGTCGAGATCGACGATGTCGTCGCCCTCGAGGGCGAGGTCGAGCGCCACCACGGCGACCTCCAGATCGAAACCGAGTCCCTCGAGGTCCTCGACGGCGAAGACCGCGAGGCCGTCGTCGACCGCCTCGAAAGCGCCATCGAGCGCGAGGCGCGACCGACCGAGATCGAGTTCCTCGCGGACCACGACGCGGTCACCGCCGTCGAGGACGAACTGCTCGACGCCGCGACCGCCGTCCGCCGCGCGGTCATGGAGGCGCGACCGATCGTCGTCCGCCACGGCGCGACCGCCGACGGCTACGTCGCCGGCGCCGCCATCGAACGCGCCGTGCTCCCGCTGATCCGCGAGAAGCACACCCGCGAGGACGCGGAGTACCACTACTTCGAGCGCCGACCGCTCGACGGCCGCGTCTACGGCATGGACGCCGCCACCGACGACGTCACCTCGATGCTCGAGGCCCGCGACCGCCACGGCGAGCAGCTGCCGCTGATCGTGCTCGTCGACGCCGGCGCGACCGAGGAGTCGGTCGACGGCTACGAGTTGCTCGACCTCTACGACGCCGAGGCGCTCGTCATCGACGACAGCCGTGCCGACGCCGAGATCGCCGACGCCGTCTCGGTCGCCGCGGCCCCCTCGCTGGCGGGTGCGGACGTCTCGGACGTCACCTCGACGGCGCTGGCCGCGAACGTCGCCGCCCACGTCAACGGCGACGTCCGCGACGACCTCCGGCACCTGCCCGCGGTCAGCTACTGGGAGAACGCGCCCGAGGCCTACCTCGAGCTCGCGACCGAGGCCGGCTACGACGAGACCGCCCTCTCGGAGCGCCGGGAAGCCGTCGCGCTCGAGGCCTACTACCAGTCCTACAAGGACAAGCGCGAGCTCGTCGCCGACCTCCTGTTCGACGACGACGGCGACCTCGCGGCCCACGTCTCCGAGCAGTTCCGCGCGAAGCTCGACACCGAACTCGAGACGGCCCGTGAGAACCTCACGACGGAGGAAGTCGACGGGATCACGGTCGCCGTCCTCGACACGTCGGCCTTCACCCACCGCTACAACTTCCCGACGACGACGATGCTGCTGGACGAACTGCACCGTCGCCAGCGCGACGAGGGGCCGTTCGTGACGCTGGGCGTCGGCGACGACGAACTGCACGTCCGCGCGACCGAGTCGCTGAACGTCCGCGACCTCGGCGCCGCCATCGAGGCGGCCGCGCCCGAGGCGGGCGTCCGCGTCGTCGGCGGCGAGGACGGTCACATCGAGTTCCTGCCCGGCGAACGGGCCGCCGTCCGCGACGCCGCGCTCGAGGCGCTCGACGAGACGCTCGCGTAACTCGCGCTCTTCTCCGTCGTCCGTGCTCGTCCGATAGCGATGGCGCTGCGATTCGTACGGCTGCGTCTTCGCGCTCGAGGGGCCTTCGCGGCCCGTACGGCTACGTCTCCGCGCTCGAGGTGCTGCGAGGAGGGGAGTCCGTGCGGAGCAAGCGGGATCGAACCGCGACCGGAATCGCTCAGTCGTCGTCGGTCGCTTCCGATCCGGTTCCGGTCCCGGTCCCAGTGCCGGTTTCGGATCGGGACTCGGAGCGCTCGCCGCGCTCGACGGCCGACGGGTCCGGCCAGGTGACGGTCCCGAGGAACGGGATGCCGATCCGCTCGGCCGCGCGGGCGATCATGTGCGCGCCGGTCGGGACGGTCAAAAAGAGGAAGGCGATGCCCAGCAGCGCGGTCAGGCCGTCGCCGCCGGGGCCGAACTCGACGAAGCCGGCCAGGAAGATCGCGGCGGTGCCGAGCGTCGTGGGCTTGCTCGTGGCGTGCATCCGGTTGTAGACGTTTGGCAGGCGCAGCAGGCCGATCGTCCCGACGGTCAGGAAGAAGACCCCGACGACGACGAGCGCGAGGATGACGACATCGTGGATCATTCGATCACCTCCCCTTCCGTGACGAACTTGGCGACCGCGACGGTCGCGATGAAGCCGATGATCGCGAGGACGAGGCTCACCGTGAGAAAGAGCCCCCGCTCGGTCTGCAGCGCGAACAGCACCGCGATCGCGACGACGTTCGTCGCGATGGCGTCCAGCGCGACGACCCGATCCGGATTCGTCGGCCCGCGGATCACGCGGTAGCTACAGAGGACACAGAGCGCGCTCACGATCACGACGGCCGCGCGGATCGCCGTCTCGAGCACCGCCGGATCGGTGGCTTCACTCATCGTCGACACCTCGCCGTTCGCGATCCGCGGGTTTGTCGGTTTCACTCCCGGCCGCGTTTCGGCCCCGGCCCTCCTCCGCACCGTCCCCGCCGTGGTGCCGTTCCCCGCCGGAGACGACGATTTCCGGCGGCGCGTCTTCGGGCGAGGCCGCCTCGTCGAACATCTCGAGGGCGTAGTCCTCCCAGGTGCGGATCGGGGCGGCGATCGCCGCGGGGTCGCGGCCGTCGACGGCGTGAACGTAAAGCGCGTTCGTCTCCGCGTCGTAGTCCAGCGTGACGGTGCCGGGCGTGATCGTGACGCTGTTGGCCAGCAGCGTGATCGCGACGTCGGTCTCGGCCCGCAGCGGCACCAGGATCACCTCGGGCTCGATCGGCATCCCCGGCGCGAGCACCCGGTAGACCATGTCCACGTTCGCCCGGACGATCTCCCAGGCGAACGCCGCGAGGTAGAGCCCGGCGTACGGCAGTGCGCGCACGCCTCGGCCGAGATCGATCCGCTCGGCGTACAGCCGGCGGAAGACGAACGCGATCGGCAGGCCGACGACCAGCCCCTCGAGGAACTGCCCGAGCAGGGACAGCGGCTCGAGGCCGATCCCGCGGACGAAGATCCACAGGACGGCGAAGCCGGCGCCGGCGACGGGCCAGGTTTTGACCTTCATCAGTGGTCACCTCCCGCTCCGTCGGCGGTCTCGAGTTCGCTCGCGTCGGCCGGATCGACGGCGTCGACGTACGCGTCGGCGTCGACCGCGGCGTCGGCGGCCGCCTCGGCGAACTCGTAGACGGGCTGGAAGCCGACGCCGACCAGCACGATCGCCGCGGCGAGGGCGACGAGGACGGCCAGTTGGACGGGGTCCGGCGTCGCGTCCTCGACCGGCGGCGTTCGGCTCCCCCAGAAGCTCCGGTTCCACACCCGCGTGGCGTACGCGATGGTCAGTAGCGATCCGACCAACAGGAGGACGATCACGGACGCCGTCTTCGCTCGAGCGGCCGCGTCGAAGACGAGGAACTTCCCGAAGAAGCCCGACAGCGGCGGGATGCCCACGAGCGAGAGCGAGGCGACGAAGAAGGGGATCGCGAGCGTCGGCGAGCGGCCCGCCAGCCCGCCGAGGTCGGCCAGTCGGCTCGTGCCGGCCGCCGAGCGGATCGTTCCGACCGCGAGGAAGAGCAGCCCCTTCGCCAGCGTGTGGTTGAGCGCGTACACCAGCGCGGCGACGAGCGCGAGGTGGCGCAATTCCCCGCTCGCGGTCGCCGCGATCGCGACCGGGATCGCGATGAACCCGACCTGGCCGATGCTCGAGTAGGCGAGCACGCCCTCGATCGAGTCGCGGCCGACGGCGCCGACGCCGCCGACGAGGATGCTGGCGGTCGCCATGACGAACAGGGCGGCGCCGACGAAGACCAGCGGCGAGTCGCCGGCGATGCCGACGCCGGTCCCCGGAACCGTGAGGTCGACGGCGATCGGCGCGCCGGCGAACACCGTAAAGGAGAGGCGGATGATCGCGTAGATGCCGACCTTCTTGGTCGCGCCGGCCAGCAGCGCGCTGATCTGTGGCGGCGCGGCGCGGTAGGCCGTCGGAATCCAGAACTGGAAGGGGACGAGGCCCGCCTTGATGGCGAACACCGACAACAGGAGGGCGTAGAGCCCGAGGGCCGCCTCCGGTTCGATGCCGAAGGCGGCGGGGTCGGCCAGCCGCCTCGAGAGGTCGGCCATGTTGAGCGTGCCGGTCACGGCGTAGATGCCGCCGACGCCGAGCAGGAAGACGGCGCTGGCCAGCAGGTTCAACGAGACGTACCAGAACGCGGCGCGGGTGTGCTGGGGGCCGCCGTAGTAGGCGACGAAGACGTAACTCGCCATCAGCATCACCTCGAACCAGACGAACAGGTTGAACAGGTCCCCGGTGAGGAAGGCGCCGGTGACGCCCAGCGCCAGGAAGTGAAAGATCGGGAAGTAGTAGCTCCGGCGGTCGATCTCGGGGAGCATCCGCGTCGAGAAGACGAGCGACGCGATCCCGAGGACGGCGACCATCGTCAGCATGAACGCCGAGAGGCCGTCGACGACCAGCGTGATGCCGACGGGGGCCACCCAGTCGCCGACCTGGTAGGTCGCGATCCCGGGCGCGTCCGGCGCGAGGACGACGTACCAGTCGATCGCCGCGACGACGACGGCGTAGGCCGCCCCGCCCGCGAGGCTGACGCCGATCCGGACGCGGGGCCAGCGGCCGAACAGCAAGCTGGCGACGGCCGCCACGAGGACGACCAGCATCGGTGCGATAACCAGTTGCGACTCGGCGCCGTTGGGCGCCGCCGCGAGTGGCAGCGCCGGTACTGTGGCCGTCGCGTTCGCGTTCGCCGCGTGGGACAGTGCAGACAGCGTCATTCGCGATCACCCAGTTCGGAGACGTCGAGCGTGTCGTGTTCCTCGTAGACCCGGTAGGAAAGCACCAAGGCGAAGGCGGTCATGCCGAAGCCGATCACGATCGCCGTCAGCACGAGCGCCTGCACGAGCGGGTCCGCGACGCCGACCGGGACGTGGACCTCATGGCCGTGGCCCTCGAGGACCGGCACGGTCCCGGCGGTCCCCTCCGCGATGCCGCCCATCGCGAGCAGGTAGACGTTCGCGGCCTGGCTGATGATCGCCAGCCCCCAAACGACCCGGATCAGGTCCCGCCGGAGCAGCAGGAAGGTCCCGAGCGCGAACAGGGCGCCGATCACCGCCGCGAGGACGACGGCCGTCATTCGGCTCCCACCACCGAGAGGATCGTGAGCAGGCCGCCGACGACCACGCAGTAGACGCCGAAGTCGAACGCCAGCGCGCTGGCCACCTCGACGGTGCCGTAGATCGGCACGTCCTCGAACACCCAGTAGGTCTGGGAGAGGAAGGGCAGATCGAACAGCAGCGGCACGAAGCCGCTGGCGACGGCGATCGCGAGGCCGTACTCGAAGATCCGGCGGTAGGCCACGACGACCCGGTCCCGCGAGGGTTCCTTGCCGGGTTCGACGTCGCGCCCGAGCACGCCGCGCTCCAAGAAGTCCAGCCCGAAGGCCAGGTAGAGCACGGCGAAGGCCGTCACCGTGAGCACGCCGCCGATGAAGCCGCCGCCGGGGAGGTTGTGCCCCTCGACGAACAGTGCGACCGCGACGACCAGGATGATCGGGACGATCGCCCGCGCGGTCGTGCGCATGATGACGGTGGTCATCGGTTTTCACCTCCGATTTCGGTTTTTCGGGGCGGTCCGTGCCGGTTGGAGGCCCCGTCTCGAGTCGATCGGTGTCGGTTCCGTCTCATTCGTCGTCACCTCGAGCGTAGGCGGCGGTGTCGGTGGTACTCGTCCCGTCGGTCCCGTCGGCTCCGGTTTCGTCGGAACCGCTAGCGGCACCGCCGGAACGCATGACGATCAGCGTCAGGATCGAAATCGCGGCCAGCGAGACCACGACGAGTTCGCCGAGCGTGTCGAAGCCGCGGAAGTCCACGAGGGTGACGTTGACGATGTTGGTGCCGCCGCCCCGCGGGACGGCCCACTCGGCGTAGGTCTCCGCGATGACCGTGTTGCCCTCGGGGCGAGCGTCGGTCGCGACCAGCACCGTGACGAACGCGGTGGCGCCGACGGCGACGGAGACGACGGCGTCGCGGGCGTACTCGCCGAGGCCGACCTCGTAGTACTCGGGAATCTCCTCGATCACGAGCAGGAAGATCAGCAGGACGAGCGTCTCGACGACCAGCTGGGTCAGCGCGAGGTCCGGCGCGCTGCCGAGGATGTAGAAGATCGCGACCATGAAGCCGAGAATCGAGAGCGTGAGCACGCCCGCGACGTGAGAGTCGGACGTGACGACCGCGAGCCCGGCGGCGACCGCGACGAGCAGCACGAGCGCGACCGCCGGCGGCGCGTCCGGGCCGATTCCCGTGGCGGCGATGGCGTCCGTCGCGGCGAAGCCGGCCAGCGCGAGCGCGGCGGTGCCGAGGAGCGTCCACGTCGCGTAGGTCCGCAACAGGCCGTTGTGGACCCGCGAGCCGAGCCACGCGCCCGCGCCGGTGAGGTTGCCGACGACGGCGTCGTACCACCAGTTCGCGCTCGTCGGCGGCGCGGACCGCGGAATCGCGCGGATGCCCTCGTGGAGCCGGTCGTAGAAGGGGAACGCGAGCACGCCGGTGGCGATGGTGACGGCACTCATCGCGGCCGCGGGTGAGTACGAGGTCGGAATGCCGACGTGCATCTCGTGGGGATCGACGGCCGTCGCGTCGACGCCCGACTGGACGATCGCGTCGACCGCGAGCTGGGGGCGGACGCTGACGACGGCCGCCAGCAGGGCCAGCACGGCCGGCGAGGCGAGCAGCGTGACGCGGGGCCGATCGACGTGCCCGAGCGCGTCCGGCCGCTCGCCGACGAACAGCGAGAGGAACTTCAGCGAGTAGAGCACGGTGAAGACGCTCCCGAAGACGGCGACGGCGGGGTAGAGCCAGCCCAGCATCCCGATGTCGTGGTAGTGGCTCGCCTCGACGGCCGCCTCGAACAGCAGTTCCTTCGAGTAGAAGCCGTTGAAGGGCGGGATACCGGCCATCGAGAGCGCGACGACGACCGTCATCGCCGCGGTGATCGGCAGGTCCCGCCGGAGGCCGCTCAGGTTCGCTATCTCCCGCGTGCCGGCCTCGTGGGCGATTATCCCGGCGATCAGGAACAGCGCGGCCTTGAACAGCGCGTGGTTCAGCAGGTGGAAGACGCCGGCCTCGGCGCCGTAGACCGAGGTGAAGCCGAAGCCGGCGATCATCAGCCCGAGGTGGCTCGCGGTCGAGTACGCGAGCAGTTCCTTGACGTCCGTCGACGCGACGGCCGCGACAGCGCAGACGGTCATCGTCGTCAGGCCGAGCGTCGCGAACAGCAACAGCCACTCCTCGCCGACGAGCAGCGGCCGGACGCGGCCGATGAAGTAGACCCCGACCTTCACCATCGTCGCGGAGTGGAGGAACGCCGAGACCGGCGTCGGGGCCGCCATCGCGTTCGGCAGCCAGAAGTGGACCGGCACCTGCGCGGACTTGGTCCCCGCGCCGACCGCCAGCAGGAGGAGGACGGGGACGAACAGCCCGCGTTCGCGGAGTCCTTCCTGCATGGCGTCGGGGTTCTCGAGCATCGCGACGAGGTCGAACGTCGCCGACGGGCCGACGGCGTCACCGGCGACGATCGACAGCATGAGGAGGCCGACCAGCAGGAAGAGGCCGCCGCCGACGGTGATGAACATCGCCATCCGGGCGGCGTACTTGGAGGACTCATCCTCGGTGTAGTGGCCGATCAGGACGAACGAGCAGAGGCTCGTGAGTTCCCAGAAGAGGAAGATCGCGACGAGGTCGGCCGCCAGCGCGACGCCGATGATCGATCCCATGAAGGCGAGCAGGGCGGCGTAGAAGCGCGTCAGTTCGGACTCGCCGTGCATGTACGCCGGCGAGTACAGAAAGATGAGGGTCCCGATGCCGCTCGCGAGCAGGGCGAAGAGGAGCGCCCAGCCGTCGACGTAGAACCGCATCGCGATCTCGAGCGACGGGATCCAGGCGACGTCGACGGCGCCCTCGGTGCCGTACTGCGAGGCGAGCAGGCCGAAACACGTCAGCGCGACGGCGGCGCCCGCGTAGCCGACGTACTCGCCGAGGAATCGGTGAAGGAGGGGCGCCAGCCCCGCGGCTGCGAACGGCAGCGCGACCGCCAGGAGCACGAACGAGAACTCGGGGGGCACGTCTGCTATTGTACACACAGGCCTAATTTAACGGTTCGGCACGAATACGCGACGGCGAGAATCGACGGGCCGGACGCGGACGCTCCCGGGCCGCATTCATCGCGGCGCCGACCGGCCGCTCGAGGCCCAGTCGCGACTCCGACACGCTTATTCGCCGCGACCGACCAGAATCGTGTAGTGAGTACCGAGACGCCCGATTCCGACGATCCTACGGAAACCGAAGCCTTCCGGCAGGTCTGCGAGACGCTAGTCGACCGGATCCTCGCGGGCGAGATCGAGCGCGACGAGGTCGAGAAGGCCAAGCTCGAGGCCTGCTCGGAGCACTCGGCGCCCAAGGTGCCGAAAAACTCCGAGCTGCTCGACTACGCGCCCCAGGAGCACCGCGAGGACCTCGAGGCGGTGCTCCAGCGCAAGCCGGTCCGCACCGCATCGGGAGTCTCGCCGGTCGCGATCATGACTTCGCCCGAGCGCTGCCCGCACGGGAAGTGTCTCTACTGTCCCGGCGGCCCCGACTCGGAGTTTTCCTCCTCCCAGAGCTACACGGGCGAGGAACCCGCCGCGGCCCGCGGCGTCCAGAACGATTACGATCCCTACGGGCAGGTGACGCTGCGCCTCGAGCAGCTGCGCGAGATCGGCCACCCCGTCGACAAGGTCGAACTCATCCTGATGGGCGGCACCATGACCGCCCGCTCCCACGACTACCAGGAGTGGTTCGTCAAGCGCGCCCTCGAGGCGATGAACGACTACGACGTCGACAAGGAACCCGAACCGGCCGAGGGCGAGAGCTTCGCCCAGGACCCCGAGGAGTACGAGTTCAAGTACCTCGAGGACGTGATCGCGGAAAACGAGACCGCGGACGTCCGCAACATCGGGACCACCTTCGAGACCAAGCCCGACTGGTGCGACCCCGAGCAGATCGACCGGATGCTCGATCTCGGCGGGACGAAAGTCGAGGTCGGCGTCCAGACCACCTACGAGCGGGTCAACCGGGAGATGCACCGCGGCCACGGCGTCCAGGAGTCGATGGACGCCAACCAGCGGCTGCGCGACTCGGCCTTTAAGGTCGGCTTCCACATGATGCCCGGCCAGCCCGGGATGAGCAAGGAGATGTGTCTCGAGGACTTCCGGCGCATCTTCGAGGAGGAGGCGTGGAAGCCCGATTATTTGAAAATCTACCCGATGCTGATCGTCCGCGACACGGCGACCTACGACTGGTGGCACCGCGGCGAGTTCGAGCCGCTGGGCAACGACGAGGCCGCCGAACTGATCGCGGAGATCAAGGACATGATCCCCCGATACACGCGCCTCCAACGCGTCCAGCGGGACATCCCCGCGGACTTCATCGACGCTGGCGTCTGGAAGTCCAACCTCCGGCAACTGGCCCGCCAGCGCATGGAGGAGCACGGCTGGTCGTGCGACTGCATCCGCTGTCGCGAGGTCGGCATGAACGACGAGGAACCCGAGGACGTCGAACTCGACGTGATGACCTACGACGCCTGCGGCGGCACGGAACACTTCATCTCCTTCGAGGACTTCGACAAGGACCTCCTGATCGGCTTCTGCCGGCTGCGGTTCCCGTCGGATCCGGTCCGTCCGGAACTCGAGAACGCCGCCCTGGTCCGCGAACTCCACGTCTACGGCAGCGAAGTGACCATGGGCGAAGAGGGCGAGACGGACCAGCACCAGCACAAGGGCTACGGCCGCCGACTGATGGAGAAGGCCGAGGAACTCGCCGCCGACGCCGGCTACGACAAGGTCAGCGTCATCTCCGGGATCGGGGCCCGCGAGTACTACCGCGAGAAGCTGGGGTACCATCAGGACGGACCGTACGTCAGCAAGCGGCTCTGACGGTCGGGACGCCGTTTTTCGCACCTACCGCAGTCGCTACCGCTCCGACGGATCCTTCTCGTACGCTTGCAGTCGCTCGTACTCGTCGTCCGTGATCGGCAGAACAGTGCCATGCTTGAACCCGTACGGGAACGAGACCTCGAGGGTAGACGGGTTACGAACGGTCGGCTGCGTCCTCGAACGCCGCCTTCGCGCGCCGGCCGCCGCGCTGTAGGTAGTCGATGTCGACGCCGGCCAGCACGAAGTCGAAGCCGCGGTCGACCCACCGCTCGATCTCGTCCTCCTCGAACGCGAGCGTCGCGACCGGTTTGTCGACCGCGTGGCCCGCCTCGAGCACGCGGTCGACGGCCTCGAGGAACTCGTCGCTGTCCGTCTCGCCGAATAGATCGAGCGCGGCCGAGAGATCAGCCGGGCCGACGAACAGCCCGTCGAGGCCGTCGACGGCGGCGATCTCCTCGACGTTTTCGAAGCCGGATTCGGTCTCGATCTGGGCGAGCGCGAGGGTCTCGTCGTTGGCCCGCTCGAGGTGTTCGGGGAAGGCCTCGCCGTACTCGGTGCCGCGGCCGTAGCCGACGCCGCGGACGCCCTCGGGCGGATAGCGGGTCGCTTCGACGAGGTTTCGGGCGTCCTCGGCCGAATCGATCATCGGCGCCATCACGCCGTCGACGCCGGCGTCGAGGGTGCGCTTGATCTCGGTCGGATCGTTCTCCGAGAGGCGGACGATCGTTCCGGGATCGGTCGCCGCGTCCGCGGCGTCGACCGCTCGGGCCATCGCCGTCACCGTCTCGATCGAGTTCGTCGAGTGCTCGGCGTCGATCATCACCGCGTCGAACGCGAGCTGGGCGCTGATCTCGGCGATCGCCGGATCGCTCAGAGCGACCCACGTGCCGACGAGCGACTCCCGATCGCGGAGCTTCGAGACGAACGTCATGCCGAAGCGTTGGCCGATCGGCGAGAAAAGGCCACCGGTGGCGGAAACGCAGGCGGGCGACGGTCGAGTCCGAGCGCGTCAGAAGCCGAGGTCGTCGTCGATCAACACCAGCTGCGTGCGGTCGTCGACCTGCTCGTGCTCGAGCGAGACCAGTTTGCCGATGACGCTGCCCTGCCCATAAACCTCCTGCGCGCGGGCATCCTCGAGCGGGAGCGCGTACTCGCGGACGCGTTCGACGGCGGCCGCCCAGTCGGACTCGATCTTGTTCGTCCCGGCGACGAGGACGAGCGACTCGGCGCCGAACGGCCAGGCGCCGACGGCGTTGCCCAGCGCGTTCGCGCCGAGGATCTCGCCGCTCTCGGCGATGGCGTTCGCGCCGTCGAAGAAGACGTCGGCGGTGGTCGCCTCCCGGCGACGGGCGGACCGTTCCTCGTCGTCCTCGATCTCCGCGAGCGCGTTCCCGACGTAGTCGAAGCCGTCGGCGTCCTCGAGGACGTCGGTGAAGCCGATCTCCTCGAGGGTCGTCGAGTGGCCGTCCATCACCTCGGCGCCGTCGGGGATCTGGTCGACGAGGTGCTCCCGGGCCGCGTCGCCGTCGTCGAAGACGTGGACCTCGACGTTTCGCTCCTCGACGTTCGAGACGACGGTCTCGAGGGTCTCCTCGTCCGGCCGGTCGTCGAAGCGGTCGGGATCGACCTCGAGGTCGTCGACGAAGTCGTCCTTCGTGTAGTAGTCGGGTGCCATCTTCGTCGCGAGGGATTCGCCGTCCAGGCGAATCAACGACGGGCCTGAATACGTCTGTGACGCACCGCTCAGACCGCCAGCACGGTGTCGACGATCAGCATCAGGGCGAAGCCGACGACGAACGCCGCGGTCGCGGTGTCGGCGTAGCCGTGGCCGTGGCTCGAGGGGACCAACTCGCGGAAGACGACGGCGATCATCGCCCCGGCAGCGAAGCCGGCCGCGACGGGGAACAGGTCGGCGACGAGCGCGACCAAGAGGAAGCCGACGGCCGCGGCGATCGGCTCCGGAACGCCGCCCGACAGCGTCGTGTACAGCAGCGTCCGCGGGCCGGAGACGCCCGCCCGGACCGCGGGGACGGCCATCGCGAACCCGTCGGGAACGTTCTGGACGGCGATCGCGGTCGCGATCGCGAGCCCGAGCGCCGCCTCGCCGCTGGCGAAGGCGATGCCGACGGCCAACCCCTCGGGGACGTTGTGAATCGTGATCGATCCGCCCACGAGCGCGGCCCGGCGGAGGTCGTCGCCGAGTCCGTCGTCGGTCGGTCCCGTTTCGACGCGCTCGGCGAGCGTCGGCAGGTCGCCGGCCGGATCGCTCACCGCCGTCCCCTCGACCCGCTCGCCGGTAAAATGGACGTGAATGTGGGGCAGGAGGGCGTTGCTCGCGAGCAGGAAGCCGCCGCCGGCGACGACGCCCGCGACGACCTCGAGCGGCGAGCCGAGCTCGAGCCCTGGGAGCACGAGCGCGAAGACGGCCGCGCCGATCATGATTCCCGAGGCGAGGCCGAGCGAGCCGTCGTAGACGCGGTGACTGATCCGATCGGTGAGCAACAGCGGGAGCGCGCCGATCCCGGTCGTGCAGCCGGCGATCGTCGCGACGACGAGGACCTCCTCGAGCGACGACATATTGTTCCGTTCGGAGCCGACGAACAAACGTCTGCCGGCTCTCGGCAGTCGTTTCGACCGCTGTGCGCCGGTCGAAAATATTATCGAGGGCGAAATAGTTTAGCCGGGCCGTGCGAAAGCGAGGGCAATGTCGTCCGTACGCTTCGAGAACGGGAAGCGAGTCATCCGGAACTGGGACCGGGTATTCGAGGCCGTGTCCGCCGAGCCGCGGCGCCAAATCATCGTCTCTCTGTCGGACGTTTCGCCGGACGGATCGGTGCCGCTGCCGGAGCGCGCGATCAACCCGAACGCCCCCGCCGATCCGGAACCCTTGCGGCGCGACCTGTTCCACCGGCACCTGCCGCTGTTAGCGGACTACGAGTTCGTCGAGTGGGAGGCCGAGCCGCTCGTCGCGAGTCGCGGCCCCCGGTTCGCGGAGGTCGCGGCCGTGTTCGAAGCGCTCCAGTCGTCCGCCGTAGCGCTTCCCGACTCGCTGGTGATCGGCTGTCAGCGACTCGAGCAAGAACGGCAGTTCGACGATCGGTAGTGATCGGCCGCAGTTCGGGCCGGTTGGCGGTCGCCCGCGGCTCGGAGCAGTTCGCCGAGTCCCCTCCCCGACCGCGAACGCGGCTCGATCGGGCGTACGGAGACGGAAACGGAAACCGGGGCGACGCTCAGTCGATCGTCAACTCGAGTTCCAGCAGCCCCAGATACGAATCGGCGTTGCCGCTGGTGCGGAACTCGGTCGGCGTCGAGTCGACGAACCGGTAGAATTCGTTCTGCGTGGACGGGACGGCGGTGGTACCGTCCTCGCGGCGGAGGTACGCGGGCGCGTTGGTCTGGCGGAGCTTCTCGGCACGCTCGGTCCAGTCCTCGGGGCCGTAGAGGAAGACGCCGAACGAGAACCGGCCTGCGGTCAGCGCGTCGTGTTTCGTCTCGAACTGGTCGGCTTCTTCGATGCGGTACTCCTCGTCGCTCACCCAGGCGAGCGCCGCCACGCCCTGGGTCATGAGGAGGTAGAAGTCCCACGAGACCGTCGCGTCGAAGACGGCCCACGCGTTCCGCGGGCCGACGGTATCGACCTCGAGGCTGAACGCGGGCCGGCCCCGCGAGCCGGTCGGCTCGTGGACGAAGGTGGCGTCGTAGCCGGGGACGCGGATCCCGCGGTCGTGGTAGACGATCCCCTCGGGCTCGACGGGGAACGGGTTCTCCGCGGCGAGTTCGTCGACGAACTCGAGGACGCGAACGCCGCCCTCCGCCTCGAGGCGCTCGAGGAACGACGGGAGCCGGTGGACCTCGGCCCAGGGACGCTGGTTCGGCGCGCTCATCGTCTAGCGACCTCCGCGGGCGGGAGCGGCGGTTCGAGCGGCGGGCGACGTCCGGACTCGCGTCGGCGGAACGCTCGTCTCGGCGACGATCGTGTGCATAGTTGTCCGAAACGGTCGGATTCGGATTAGGCTTTCTGACCTCGGGCCGCCGGCACCTACTGACTCGGCCGCGATTCCGTCCGGCCGGTTCGGCGCCGTCGACCCGGGACGCAGAGCGACACGCCTTTTTGACCGCGCCGGGCAGTTGAGAGTATGGACCAGAAGCGGGAGCTTACGAGCGTCGACCTCGCCGCCCTCGTCGAGGAACTCGGCGCGTACGAGGGCGCGAAGGTCGACAAGGCCTACCTCTACGGCGACGATCTCGTCCGGCTGAAGATGCGGGACTTCGATCGCGGCCGCACCGAACTCGTCTTCGAAGTCGGCGAGGTCAAGCGGGCCCACACGGTCGCCCCCGAGCGGGTGCCCGACGCCCCCGGCCGGCCGCCCCAGTTCGCGATGATGCTGCGCAACCGGCTGTCGGGCGCGGACTTCGCCGGCGTCGAGCAGTACGAGTTCGACCGCATCCTCGAGTTCACCTTCGAGCGCGACGACGGCACCACCCGGATCATCGTCGAACTGTTCGGCCAGGGCAACGTCGCCGTCACCGACGGCGAGTACGAGGTGATCGACTGCCTCGAGACCGTCCGCCTGAAATCGCGAACGGTCGTCCCGGGCTCGCGCTACGAGTTCCCCGACACGCGGACGAACCCCCTGACCATCTCGCGGGAGGCCTTCTACCGGGAGATGGACGACTCCGACACGGACGTCGTCCGGACGCTGGCGACGCAACTGAACTTCGGCGGCCTCTACGCCGAGGAACTCTGCACCCGCGCCGGCGTCGAGAAGGCGATGGACATCGACGAGGCCGACGAGGACGTCTACGACCGCGTCTACGAGGCGATCGAGCGGCTCGCGCTCGACATCCGGAACGGGAACTTCGATCCGCGACTCTACCTCGAGCGCGAGGACGGCGACGGGGACGACGAAACCGACACCGACGACGCCGCCGAGCGCGTCGTCGACGTCACCCCCTTCCCGCTCGAGGAACACGAAGCCGAAGGGCTGGCCGGCGAGGCCTACGATTCGTTCCTGACCGCGCTGGACGACTACTTCTTCCGGCTGGAACTCGAGGACGAGGAGGAGCCGGACCCCACCGAACAGCGGCCCGACTTCGAGGAGGAGATCGCCAAACACGAGCGGATCATCGAGCAGCAAGAGCAGGCGATCGAAGGGTTCGAGCGCGAAGCCGAGCAACTCCGCGAGAAGGCCGAACTGCTCTACGCCGAGTACGGCCTGATCGACGACATCCTCTCGACGGTGCGGAGCGCCCGCGACCAGGATCGCCCCTGGGACGAGATCGAGGAGCGCTTCGAGGAGGGGAAGGAACGCGGCATCGAGGCCGCCGAGGCGGTCGTCGGCATCGACGGCAGCGAGGGGATCGTCACCGTCGAGGTCGACGGCGAGCGGATCGACCTCGAGGCTCGGCAGGGCGTCGAGCAGAACGCCGACCGGCTCTACACCGAGGCCAAGCGCGTCGAGGAGAAGAAAGAGGGCGCGCTCGCGGCCATCGAGGACACCCGCGAGGACTTGGAGGAAGTCAAACGCCGCCGCGAGCGGTGGGAGGCCGAAGACGAGGCGGACGAGGACGACGAAGACGAGGAAAGCGAGGAGAAAGACTGGCTCTCGATGCCCTCGGTGCCGATCCGCGAGAACGAGCCGTGGTACGACCGGTTCCGCTGGTTCCACACCAGCGACGACTACCTCGTGATCGGCGGGCGCAACGCCGACCAGAACGAGGAGATCGTCAAGAAGTACCTCGAGCCCGGTGACAAGGTCCTGCACACGCAGGCCCACGGTGGCCCCGTCACCGTGCTGAAGGCGACCGATCCGAGCGAGTCGTCCTCGTCCGATATCGAATTGCCCGAGTCGAGCATCGAGGAGGCCGCCCAGTTCGCCGTCTCCTACTCGTCGGTCTGGAAGGACGGCCGCTACGCCGGCGACGTCTACGCCGTCGACTCCGATCAGGTCACGAAGACCCCCGAGAGCGGCGAGTACTTGGAGAAGGGCGGGTTCGCGATCCGCGGCGACCGGACCTACTACGACGACACGCCGGTCGGCGTCGCCGTCGGCATCCAGTGTGAACCCTACACCCGTGTCATCGGCGGCCCGCCGTCGGCCATCGAGGGGCAGGCCGAGACGACGATCGAGCTCGAGCCCGGCCGGTACGCCCAGGCCGACGCGGCAAAGCGGATGTACCGCCAGTTCCGCGAGCGGTTCGAGGACGAGTCGTTCGTCCGCAAGATCGCGAGCCCGGACCGCATCCAGCACTTCATGCCGCCGGGCGGAAGTCGGATCGCGGAGGACTAGCGCCGTCTCGCCGGCGGAGAACGGACGCGGCCGTTCGATTTTAGAACGCGAGCGTCAAGAGGTAGATCGCCGGTCAAAAGCGGTACAGCTGGGGGTGCAGCGCTGGGGAGTCGTCCGCGTCGGTCCGCGTCAGTCCGCGCTCTGTCGCGGCACGTAACTGCAGTTCGTACAGCCCCAGGCGCCGTCGGTAAAGGAGAGCGTACCGGCACACTCGGGGCACTCGAACGCGTCAGTGGGCTGGTTCTGGATTGCCATCACCGGATCGAAGCGAGTCAGCACTGAAGAGCCTTATTATGATATCGCTCATAGAATATTAGGTGATATAGACGGGCGTGAGAGCGCCTCTCTCTCACTATTTGTGATTCGATATCCGAAACCGGTCCGCTTCGACTACCAACGTCCACGCCCGAGGGACTGTCCGCGTGAGACACATACTTCGGGGTCGCGGCTTTCCGAACCGTCTTTCCTCTCGGCCGGGACGCGCGATCGCTCGAGCGGCCGGTGCTCGCGGCCCCTTCGACCACCGATTTGCTTCGGGACAAGTCTCATTACGGCGTAGCCGATACCGCGGGTGTGAGTCTTTTGAGCACCGTGAGCACCGCGCCGATCGGACGCATCGAACCGGCGACGATCCCGCTGCAGTCCGCCGATACGACGGTCGGGATCGCCGCCGCCATCGTCCTCGCGCTGACCGTGTTCGTCGGGGTCATGGTCTACCTCGCGTTCGGCCCGCACAACACCGTGCTGCAGGACGACGAGACGCCGATCGGTCGAGTGACCGCCAGCAAACCTGATACCGCGGAATCCGACGCGGAAGCGGTGCAGGGGCAGCCGGCCGACGGAACGACCGAAGAGGACGCCACGGGCGGCGAGAGCGACGGGGCCTCGAGCACGTAGTCGGCGCGGCTCTCTTGGCCGCAGTTCGGCCTCGAGCACGTAGCGACGAATCGGAACCCGGCAGCCCCATGGCCAGCGTACACGGGCGCCGACGGTGACCGTCCGGTATGCCGGAACTCGGAACCGCGACGATCGTCTACGAAACGTCGGACGGCGACGTCGAGGCGGTCGACGTCGACAACGACCACATCGCCTACTTTCAGGACCACTGGCTGTTCGCCTACGACGTCGACGACGAGGGCAACGACATCGTTCGGCGGGTGCCGCACAACCGCGTCTACTACGTCGAACGCTCCGTCGAGGAACTCGAGGACACGTTCGATACGGCCGTCGACAAGGCCAAGGATAAACTCGAGAAGATTCGAGACTAACGGCTTCTCCGACGCTATCGATTCGCTCGAGCGTCAGGCGTAGCCGCCCCGCGGCAGTCGGCCGTTGCGCGCGAGGACGGCCATGGCGACGACGATCAGGGCGACGAAGACGGCGTAGCTGCGGAAGACGGTCGTGTAGCCCAGGCCCGCCTGCGCGAACGTGCCGACGGCGACGCTGCCGGTCGCCTGGATGAGCATCATGGTCGCGCTGAAGCCCGCGTAGGCGCTGGCGCGGTTCTCGTCGGGCAGCGAGTCGAGCAGGTAGGCGTCGGCGACCGGAAAGAGACAGTGGATGATCAGCCCCATCGCGACCGTGACGGCGGCGATCGCGAGCACGCCCTCGACGACCGTAACGGCGAGGAGACAGGCGACGAAGCCGGTGAGCGTCGCGAGCAGGACCGGGAGGTAGGAGAACCGGTCGGCGAGGCGGCCGGCGACGACGAACGACGGCACGCCGGCGGCGAAAAGCACCGTCAGCAGGGTCGTGCCGGTCTCCGAGGGGATCCCCTTCGCGGCGTCGAGGTACGTGACGTAGAAGTTGAACACGCCCTGCCAGACGAAGCCGGTGAAGCCGACGAAGACGATGCCGACGGCGACCAGCCGCCACTGGGCGCGGATCGCGGCGAGGAAGTCCCGATCCTCGGCGCCGGCGTTGGGCATCTCGGTGCGCCTGACGGCGAGCAGAAAACCCGCCGTGAGGACGAACGCGAGGACGGCGAGCGCCCCGAAGACGAGCCGCCACGAGCCGCGGACGATCGCGAGCGAGACCAGGATCGGCGCCGTGACGGCGGCGATCTGGGAGAACATCCCCCGGATGCCGACCGCGAGGCCGACCCGCTCGGGGAACAGTTCGCTCACGAGCGGGTTCGCGGCGATGAAGAAGACGCCCGTCGCGAGGCCGACGAGAAAAGCGCCCGCGATGGTGAACCAGATGCCGGGCGAGAGCGCGGTCAGCGCGGACGTGGCGCCGAGAAAGAGGCCCATTCCGAGGAGGGCGCGGTGCCGGCTCACCCGCGTGAGGAGATACCCCGTCGGCAACCGAGAGAGGGCGCTGCCGACCCAGACGGCCGTCGCCGCCAGTCCCGCCGTCGCCGGGTTGATCCCGGACCGGATGAAGAAATCGACCAGTGGCGCGAACGCGATCCGGCCGGTGTTGACCAGAAAGGAGAACAGACAGATGGTGCCGAACACGCCGACCCGGCCCGACGGTCGCGGGAGCCTCGAGTCCATCATCGGCGAATCGATCCGAGGTCCAGGTGAGTCGTCGATTGCTGCGACTGCGCCGCTCGAGAGACGCCGACTACCGGCACCGCACGTATCGGACCCATTCGTCGAGACACGACTACGGGTCGCGACGGTACGGATTTGAACCTCTCGATTTCTTATATTCGGTCGGGTTGCACTGGAGCAAATCGATGGTGAGGGAAAACAGGAAGTGATGCGAGGGATGCGAGCGCTCGCCGGCTCACGGCGGCCCGTCGACGGGACCGCCGTCGTTGGCGGCCTCGCTCGAGGACTGGACCTGGTTGTCCGCGATGCGGTCGCGCCACCCCTGCTGGTCCGCGTCGTAGGACGCGCCGAGGGCGATCAGGAAGCCGGTGATCGCGGTGACGAGCGCGATGCTGCCGACGGCGACGACGGCGACCGGGAGGAGCGAACCGTCCAGAACCTGCGCGGAGGTCAGCAGCGCCACGGCCGTCACGGTCGCGATGAGTGCGAGGAGACGGCCGAACCGGCCGCTGTCACCGCCCGTGTCCCACAGCTCGTTCAGAACACCCTCGTACTCGGTGTCTTTGCCGACGTTCCCGAGCGAGTGGACCGAGTGGGCGACCCACAGGCCGGCGGTGAAGTTCAGGAGGGCGACGAATGAGACGACGCCGAGTTGCCCCTCGAGGAGCAACCCCGCTAACACCGCGTTCACGAGCGCCAGCACCATCAGTGCGTGGGTGACGATCGATCGAGTACCGAAGTCTTCCAGGAGCGTTACGTGCGCGATCTTCATGGTAGATATTGGCACCCAAGCAGGATAGGAAGCGTCCCTAACAGTGGCAACTCCGGCCGCGCCGACGCCGAAAACGGCGAGCACGGCACCCGCTCGAGGGATCGCAGCCCACTTACCCCCGCCGCGAGAAGCCACGGGCATGCAGATCAAAGACCGGGAGCAGGTTGAGGGCGGGCGCGAGCGGGTGACGGTCGTCCCCGAGAGCGTCGACGACCTGTGGCACCTCCAGTACGTCTTAGAGCCCGGCGACCGCGTCGCTGGCGATACGACCCGGCGCATCCAGCGCAACGACGACCAGATGCGGGACACGGGCGGCGAGCGCGAGCACATGTGGGTCGCCATCGCCGTCGACGACATCGAGTTCCACAAGTTCGCGAACCGTCTCCGCGTGGGCGGCGAGATCGTCGCCTGCTCGCGGGAGGATCAGCTCGGCTTCCACCACACGCTGAACGTCGAGGAGCGCGACGAACTCTCCATCGAGAAGCGGTTCAAGCCGGACCAGGAGGCCCGCCTTGAGGAGGCCGAAGAAGCGACGGAGAACCCGGACGTGGCCATCGCGACCGTCGAGGAGGGCCAGGCCCACGTTCACACGGTCGCCCAGTACGGCACCGAGGAGCGGGCAACGATCACCGGCCCCACCGGGAAGGGCGAGTACGCCCGCGAGCGCTCGGAACTGTTCGCGGAACTCGCGGCCGTCCTCAAGCGCCAAGACGCCGACGCGATCATCCTCGCCGGTCCCGGCTTCACGAAGCAGGACGCCTACAAGTACATCGAGGACAACGAACCCGAGGTCGCCGAGAAGATCACGATGGTCGACACGGCCGCCGTCGGCGACCGGGGCGTCCACGAGGTGCTGAAGCGCGGCGCCGTCGCGGACGTCCAGCAGGAGACCCGCATCGAGAGCGAGGCCGAGTACATCGACGAACTCACCGAGCGCATCGCCCAGGGCGCGAAGGCGGCCTACGGTCCCGACGAAGTGCAGAAGGCCGCCGACTACGGCGCGATCGATCGGCTCCTGATTCTGGACGATCGACTCCGGAAGGAGCGCGGCCCCGAGGGCGAGTGGGACGTCGACGTCGACGAACTCGTCCGCACGACCGAGCAGAAAGGCGGCGAAGTGACCGTCTTCTCGAGCGAGTTCCCGCCGGGCCAGCAGCTCTCGAACCTGGGCGGGATCGCGGCGCTGCTTCGGTATCGACTCGAGTGAGACGGCGCCGAAACGCATAGAACGCTGCGCGGTCTCCGTCGGAACGTCCGCCCGTGACTCCCCTCGCGTTCTCGCTGTGGCTGCTCGCGGTTCTGGTCTACGGCGTCGGCGATCTGGTCACGACGGTCGTCGGCACCCGAACGGACGGCATCGTGGAGGGGCAGCCGCTCACTCGAGCGATCTTCGGTGAGCGGCCGTCGGCGCTGCGATTTGGACTGTTCAAGGTGGGCGTCCTGCTCGCGTTTTACGGCGGTTCCCTGCTGCTCCCGGACGACCGGTTTCGCGCGCTCGTTCCGGCGGCGATTCTCGGCGTCGGCATCGGCGTCGTCGTCCACAACGTCCGGACGATTCGCAACGTTCGCTGACCGCCACCACGGGGCTGGCGGGTCGCCGGCGACCAGCGAGCCGCGTCACGTCAGGCCTGCCGCACGTCCGCCTCGAGGTTCGCCTCGATGAGCTGAATCAGCACGGACGCGAACAGCGATCCGGAACTCCAGATCGCCGTCTCGCATCCGTCGTCGTCGATCACGCTCAGCAGGATGCTGTCGTCGTCGACGAGGACGATCCGCCCCGAGCGCTGGTCGTCCGCCCGGTGCACGAACGGCGATTCGACCGCGACGTCCTCGAGCGAGTCGAACGCCGCCTGCACCTCGTCGATCCGGCTCACCGTCACTACCGTCGCGCCGGCGGCCGCTCGCTCCTCGAGCGTCCGCCCGAGCTCGTCGGTCACGAGTTCCGGGAGCCGCGTGCCGAAGACGATCCGCTCCTCGGCCCCCGAACAGAGGTCGACGACGCGGTCGTCGATCCGGTCGCGGCCGCGGACCGTCCAGATGTCCTCCTGGGTCTCCTCGCCGGCGGCCTCGTCCCGGACCGACTCGACGTACGCGAACGCCCGCTCCTGCTCGCGCTCGAACCGGTCGCGCAGCGTCTCGCGCGCCTCGTCGACGCTGACCGGCCGGTAGCGGATCGGGTTCGACCGCTGGACCTCGAGCAGCCCCCACTCCTCGAGGCCGTCGGCGACGCTGTAGACCTGCGACCGCGGGACGTCGGTGACGTCGGCGACGTCGCGGGCGGTCCCCGCGCCCAGCCGGTGGAGCGCGATGAACACCTTGGCCTCGTAGCTGGTCAGCCCGAGGTGCTCGAAGGCTTCGACCGCCGCGGTTTCGTCCCGAGCGTCGGTCACTCGTCGTCACCCCCGCGGCCGTCGCCGTTCCGGCTCCCGGTTCCGTCGTCGGCCGTCGACGCGGGCGTGCCGCCGTCGCTGGCCGCCGGCGCCGGCCCGCTCGCGCCCGACCGATCGAACGACACGTCGGGCCCGAAGTACCGCGTCCACAGCACCAGCAGCGACGGCAGGACGATCACGCTGGCGAGGAACGCGTACGTGATCGTCAGCGCCGTGATGATGCCGAACTGCTGGAGCGCCGGCAGGATCGCAAAGGCGAGCACGCCGAAGCCGCCGACGGTCGTCGCCGCGCTGCCGAGCAGGGCGCCGCCGGTCCCCGTAACCGTGGTCAGAAGCGCCGACCAGACGTTGCCCTGCCGCTCCAACTCGAGCATGTAGCGGTCGCTGACGTGGATGCTGTAGGCCACGCCGAGCCCGATGGTGAGGCTCGTGATCATTCCCGTCAGCACGTTGAAGGGCATGCCGATGAGGTACATCGTCCCGAGGATCCAGCTGACGGTGAATGCGACCGGCAGCAGGGTCACGGCCCCCAGCGACGCGCTGTTGCCCGTCAGCCAGTAGGCGACCGTGAGGAAGGCGAACACGGCCACGAGCGTGATCAGCAGGCTCTCGAGGACGGTGGCGAGGAGGTCCTGTTCGACGATGTGGCTGACGATCGGATCGCCGGTCGCGATAGCGGTCCAGCGGCCGTCCGCGCCGTCCTCGATCGTCCCGGCGATCTCGCGCATCTCGTCGGTCGTGTCGTCGGCGCTCGCGTCGCCCCGGATGCCGATGACCAGCCGCGCGGCGTCGTACTCGCCGTCGTCGGTCCGCGAGAGGACCTGGCTGGCGGCGTCCTCGTCGACCTCGAACAGTTGGTCGTACAGCGCTGTGACGTTCTCGTCGGGCACCCCGTCGCCGTCGGTGTCGGCCGCGGTGAACGACTCGTTGAACGACTCGTTCTGCGCGGCGACTCGCTCCATCGTCGACAGCGGATCCCGCACGTCCGCCTCGCCGGTCGCCAGCTCGTAGGCGACGTCGCCGTCCGCGGCCTCCTCGCGGGCCGCGTCGATCCGCTCGAGGAGCGCGGGATCGGCGACTGCGCCGTCGACGAGGATCTGGGCCTGACTGTCGGCCCGCTGGAAGCGCTCGTTGACGAAGTCCATGCTCGCCTTGGCCCGGTACTCGCCGGGGCTCAGCCCGCCGGGCAGCCGTTCGGTCCAGGCCGGCGGATCCTCCGCGAGGAAGTCCTCCTGCTCGAAGCTGGTGTCGACCTGCGTCGCGCCGTAGACGCCGCCGGCCGACAGCAGCAGGACGGCCACGAGCAGGACGGCTGGCGCCTTCCGGGCGGCGGTCGAGCCGATCGTCAGGAGGTCGCTGAACCGGCCGCCGCCGGTCCCGAACGCGCGCTTGCGCCGATCGTACCCGCGGGCCTCGAGGACGGCGTCGAGTTCGACCTTGGCGGCGGGGATCATCGCGCCGAAGACGATCAGCGCGGCGACGATGCCGACGGAGCTGACGATCCCGAACTCGCGGATGGGGCCGATCGGGCTGACGAGGTTCGAGAGGAAGCCGATGACGGTCGTCGCGGTCACCCAGACGAGGGCGACGCCGACGCCGGCGAGGGCGGTCGTCATGGAGCCACGGACGCCGTTGGCGTTGGCGTTGGCGCTGGCGCCGGCAGTCCCGGCGGACGCTCGCTGTTCTCGGTGCCGCATGAAGACGTGAATCGCGTAGTCGATCGAGAGCCCGATCAGCAGGACCGGTACCGCGACGAACATCTGGTTGAACGCGATCCCGGCCCAGCCCATGAAGCCGAACGTCCAGACGAGGACGGCGGCGATCCCGACCACGCCGAGGACGATGTCGAGCAGATCCCGGTAGGCGACCAGCAGGGCGACCACGACGAACAGCAGGGCGAGCGGTCCGACGATGGCCAAACTGTCGCCCATCGAGCGGTCGATCTCGTCGGTGACGATCCCGCCGCCGAAGACGACGTAGTCGCCGTCCTGGGCGTTCGCGAGCTCGCGGATCTCGAGCTGGCTCTCGACGATGCGATCGCTGAGCGCACCCATCCCCTCCGCGCCCGCCGCGCCGCCGCCGGCGGTCGACTGGGTGATCGACGTCAGCCGGGCCTCGGCCTCGGTGCTGCCCGGCTCGTACTCGCTGGGCATTAGCCCGATCGCGAAGTTCTCCTCGCCGTCGCCGGAGAGCGTCCGTTCGACGGTGTCGTTGAACTCCTCGCCGTCGAGGTCCTCGAGCGCCTCGATCTGCTCGTCGAGCGGCGGCCGCTGGCCGCCCTCCTCGAGGGCCGCCCACTCCGCCTCGAGTTGCGCGGCGTCCTCCTCGAGAGCCGCGTACTCGTCCTCGAGGATGCCCATCGTGGCGCCGGCGTAGACGTCCTCGCGCTGCTGCCGGAGCTCCCGATACTCGGGCATCGACTCCGGATCGTCGGTCTCCTGCTCGATCTCGAACAGCCGGGATTCGATCTCGCGGAGCTGCTGGACGTACTCCTCGTACTCGGCGGTCTCCTCGTCGTCGAGGCCCCGCGTCGCGTTCTCCACGACGGCCGCGAACGCGTCCTCGCCGGGCCGCTGCTGGTACTCGGGGTCGCTCTCGTTGTAAGTGGCCTCGATCCGCTCGCGTTCGCGTTGCAGCGCGACCGTCTCGTTGAGCCCGGCCTCGAGTCGCTCGTGCGTCGCGTTCAGTTCCGCGCTCCGTCGCTCGAGTGCGGCGCTGCGGTTCTCGAGTTCGGCGACCCGCTCGTCGGTGATCGCCGCGATGGCGACCAGGTTCTCGACGCCGGTGATCGGATCCTCGTCGACGAGCGTCTCGTTGATGGACTCGTCGTTCCGAATCGCCCGCTGGAGCTCCAGCGAGTCGATCAACGACTCCTTCGAGAGGACGTTCTCGCCGCTCCGGTCAGCCCGCGCGATCAGCTGGACGGTCGTCGTGTTCTCCCGCCGGTCGCTCGTGAAGTTCCCCTCGATGCGCTCCAGAGCCTGGGCCTCGGCGGACTCGCTCTCGAACTGATCGAGCGAGGAGTCCTGATCGACCATCGGCATGCCCGCGCCGACGAGCGCCGTCGTCACCAACAGGACGACGAGTACGATCCGCGAGGAAGACGTGACGGCGCCGGCGATTCGGTCCGGCAGACTCATGCGATCGCCTCCGTCGTCGGGCCGTCGCGGTGGAGAAGCATGCTGTTGTTACGATCCTACAAACTCGACTGCGTATATATGTTAGGTTTATTATGTTTTAGTGAACGTCGTCGCCGGTGAGATGTTCTCGGGGGAGACGCCCCTACCGGCCCGATCGCTCCGACTCGAGGAGGGTCCGCTCCGAGGACGAACTCGAAAGCTGATCAGTCGATACTGACCGTCGTGAGATCTTCGGCGAACCGCACGTCGCCGTCGTAGCGGGCGCCGATCGACGCGAGCATCTCCTCGTGGCGGCCGTCGGTGTGGGGATAGCAGTGGGTGAGGTAAACTCGGCCGATGTCGCGACCCGAGAGGGCCCGCCCGAGCGTTTCCGGCGTCGGATGGTTCGAGACGTCGACGTCGTCGGGGAACGAGCAGTCGTGGGCCAGGATCGCCGATCCCTCGGCGAAGTTCGTCAGGCCCGCGAAGGCCTCGGTGTCGCCGCTGTAGGTGAACCGGTCGTCGAAGCGGTAGGCCAGACAGGGCAGGGAGTGGCGCGTCTCGTAGGCCGAGACGTCGAAGCCGGCGACGGTAAACTCGCCCGCGTGGACCTCTCGAACCCGCAGGTCGATCCGTCCCTCGAGGTAGTCGTAGATCGATAGCAGGTCGTCGACCAGCGCCTTCGTTCCCTGCGGGCCGACGATCTCGAGGTGCTCCTCGCCGGCCAGCCAGCGGGCCTTCACCAGCGGCAGGAGGTCGCTGACGTGATCGAGGTGGTGGTGGGTCAGCAGGACCGTCGAGACGTTCTCGTAGCCGACGCCGGACTGCTGGAGGCGGTGGAGGACGCCGGAGCCGCAGTCGACCAGCAGCGTTCGGCCGTCGTCCTGCACGAGAATACCGGTCTGGAACCGCTCGCCGGTCGGCATCGCGCTTCCAGTCCCGAGAAAGGTGACGCGCATGCGAGAGCGTGTGCCCGGCCCGGGCAAAAGGATTGCGCTGGGCCTAATCGGCCGTGACGTCGGTTTTGGGCCGTCCCGAGCCGGAATCCCGAATCACTCGAGCGGCGCCTTCAGATCGAGCACCGGCGATCCGTCGACCATGTCGACGCCGCTCACGGTCACCTGCGGCGGCTCGACCGCGAGCACCGAACAGGTGGTGACGCAGATCGGATTCGGCCGCTGCGGCGCTCGCGTCGCGAAGACGCCCCGATCGCCGTCGCGAAGGCGCAGGGTCGACCGGTCCGCGCGGTCGGCGTGCCAGACGATGTCGACTCGTTCCCTCGCCGCGAGGCCCTCGAGGGCGCGTTCGTACGCCGGCGAGATGACGACCTCGCCCTCGCGATCGGTCTCGAGGCCCTGCCTGGGCGCCTCAGCGCGCGTCTCGAAGGGCGTTCGGACGACGCCGATCGGCTCGCACTCGAGCGCTGGCGCTGCCATCGGCGACTGGTCGACGAGAAACGAGGTGACGATTGGGCCGAACGTGATCGGGTCGGCAGTCGCATCGGGGTCGCGTTGCGGTCGCGTCGCCGTTACGACGTCGACGTCGACGTCGACGCCGCCGCGGCGGCGTCGTCAGTCGGTTCCGCGTCAGCGAACGGGGCGCCGTCCCCGTCCACGTACTCCGCCTCGAGCGCGGCGCCGGCGTTGAGCGCGATCAGGCCGAACCCGACCTTGGTGAGCAGATCGAGGTAGGTCGTGAGCATGACGTCGACCGAGAGGGTCAACAGGCCGAAGCCGGCGGTACCGAGCAGCCAGATCACCGGATAGACGGACCAGAGGATGACGGTGAGGTTCCGAAGACCGGTGAACAGCGACCGGATGGCGTCGGCCTGTTCGTTCGCGCGGGCGGTCATCGGCTGCAGGATCAGGTACAGCAGCCCGACGTACGCGACCGCGGCGACGCCGAACAGCGCGAACCGGACAGGCCCGGTCAGCAGCGCCCCGGCGAAGCCGCCGGCCATGACGAGCGTATTGACGCCGACGACGAGGCCGAGCCGTCCCCGATCGACGTCGGCGAGCCAGCCCAGATAGAGCAGCAACAGCGGCGTCGTCAGGATCCAGTCGACGTACCGCGGCGCGAAGACCGTCCGGCCGTCGACCGCGAGCCAGCCGTAGCCCATCGCCATCGTCGCGTAGGCGACCGTCGCGATCAGGCTGATCGCGCCGAGCACCGTGTAGTACCGCCGGGACTCGGCGGCCGCGGACTGTCTGCCCCAGGCGAACGCGACGGTCCCCACGGCCATTCCGACGGCGCCGAGCCAGAAGACGAGCGTCGGCTCGATCATGCGCCCTCACCCGGATTCGGGGCCGCACCGACGCCGGCACCGCGACCGGTTCCGGAACCGACGCCGGCGTTCGCCTTCGCGCTCGAGATGCGCGTATCCTGCAGCAGCTCGAGCAGCGTCTCGGCGCCGTCCGAGAGGTCCTCGACCCGGCCGAAGACCTCGCGGGCGGAGGCCGACTGCGATTGGGCCGCGTTCGCGACGTCGTTGGCTTCCGCGGCGGTCGTCTCGGAGATTTCCGCGACGTCGTCGATCATGCTCGCGACCTGCTCGGTCGACTCGGCCTGCGTGTCCGTCGACTCGTTGATCTGCTGGATGCCGGTGTTGGCCTCCTCGACGGACTCGACGATCACCTCGAGCGAGTCGACCGTCTCCTCGACGGTCTCGACGCCGGTGGAGATCCGGTCGCTCGTCTCCCGGATGTCCTCGACGGTCGTCTGGGTCTGTCCCTGGATCCGCTCGATGGAATTTTCGATCTCCGTCGTCGCCTCCTTGGTCTCCTCGGCGAGGCTCTTGACCTCGCTCGCGACGACGGCGAACCCGTCGCCGTCGCCGTTCGCGTGGGCCGCCTCGATCGAGGCGTTGAGCGCGAGCAGGTTCGTCTGCTCGGCGATGTCCGCGATGATCTCGGTGATCTCGCCGACCTCCTGGATCTCCTCGTGGAGCCGTTCGATCGCCGCGACCGAGGCGTCGGTCTGGGCCTCGACCTCGTTCATCTCCGCGATCGCCGCCTCGGCGGTCTCGAGCCCGTTCTCGCTCGCCTGGGCGGCCTCGTGGGAGGTCGCGGCGACCTGGGCGGCGCTGGCGGCCATCTCCTCGGTCGTCGCGGAGATGTCGTCCATCTCCGCCGCGATCTCCCGCATCTTCTCGGTCTGGCTGTCGGCGCCCTCCGAAATCTCCGCGATGGTGTCGCTGACGTCCTCGCTGGCGTCCATCACGGACTCGGCGTTCGCGCGGACGTCCTGACTCGCGTCGGAGACGTCCGTCGCGAAGCCCTGAATGCGGCCGACCAGCGCCTCGATCCCGTCCATCATCTCGTTGAACGAGGTCGCGATCGACTCCATCGCCTCGGTCTCGCCGTCGGCCTCGACCTCGAGACGCTGGGTCAGATCGCCGTCGGCGCAGCGGGCCATCACCTCGCCGAAGCGCTCGGCCTCGGCCTCGAGGTCGGCGTTGACCTCGGCGACCCGTTCGCGCTCGCGTTCGGCCGCAGCCCGCGCCTCCTCGGCTTCCTCGCGGGCCTGCTCGGCACGTTCGCGCTCGCGCTCGGCTTCTTCCTTGGCGGCTTCGGTCTCCTCGAGCGACTCCCGCAGCGAGGTGCGCATCTCGTCGAACGACTCGTAGAGGTCGCCGATCTCGTCCTCCCGCCGCGTCGAGAGGTCGACGTCGAGTTCGCCTTCCCCCATGCGCGTTGCGCGGGCGGACAGCGAGGACAGCGCCGCCGCCGTGTTCCCCCCGACTGTCGCCGCGACGAGACCGAGATTGATCACCGTCAGGACGAGCAGCCCGAGGATCCCCGAGGTCGCGGCCTCGCCGACCGCGGCCGCGTCGCCGGCCTCGAGCGCCGCCGTCACCTCGAGGTACGCCGCCCCGCCGAAGGCGAACGTGACCCCGATCACCAGCGCGAAGATCGCGCCGAGTTTCGCCGTGTAACTCCGGCGAGCGCGGGCCGGAACTAACGTCTGTGCTACATTCATAAGCTACCCTGACGGTCACGCTGGGTTAAGGGTGGTGGCCACGCTGTTGGGGCGAAAGACGGTCGAGATAGTGCTTTCGGCCGCCGCCGACCGAGCAGCTTCGACGACCGACGCCGAAACGGACGAGAGCGGAATCGCGACGGCGTGCTATCCGACCGACCGATTCGGGCTAGTTCCCGCCGCGTCGGAATCGACGAGGGTGTCGCAAGGCCGGACGACGAACTCTCACACAGAAGGCCAGTGTTTCCCCCGAATCCGCACCTCGAGTACTACGACAAGCTGCTGGTCGCCATCGTCGGGAGCCTCGCGCTCGGGGTGGCGATCGGGCTCGCGACGTCGGTCGCCGTCCTGACCGGCCTCGCCGGCGGCGCCGCGCTCGCGACGGTGTTCGTCTACGACGCGATCGTTCGGAACCCGCCGATCCCGACGGCGTCGGCCCGGGCGAAAGCCGCTGCGGTCGTCTGGCACGTCTTCCTCGTCGCGACGATCGGCGCCGCCATCTGAGCGACGGCCCTTCGCTGTTGCTTCCGACGCGATGATGCCCGGTCATCACGCGAAGAACGCGCCGAGAACCGGGAGGAGCCAGACGAGCACGTGCGCACCGACGACCGGAACCAGCGTGCGACGGCTGAGGTAGACGACGACGAAGATCGCGGTGACCGCGGCGACCTGCAGCAGGTTCCCGAGTGGCCAAGCGACCGCGTGGGCGAGCGTGAACACAAGCCACGTGAGGCCGCCGGCAACGAGCGGACTGCCGGAGTATTCGAGGAGCCGTTCGATCGCGTACCCCCGGTACAGGATCTCCTCGACGACGCCGGCCGTGACCGCCGCCGCGAGCGCGACCGGGAGACTCGGTAGCTCCGCGATGCCGCCCGCACCGGACTCGACCGGCAGTCCGAGCGCCGCCACGAGCGGCCCGGTGGCGATAAAGATCGCCAGCGCGCCCGCGGCCGCCGCGACCAGGTAGCCGAGGTCGATCCACGCCGGCCGTCGGAAGCCGATCGACGACGGGGAACGCCCTTCGACGCCGACCGTGACCGCGACGACCGCGATCGCGACGAGCCACTGGAGCGCGAGCGATACCGGTTGCGACAGCTCGAGCGCCGACGCCGCGAACGCGAGCGCGGGAAGCGCGACCAGCGCGATCACGAGCGTCACGCCGGTGACCGGCGGGATCGCCTCGAGTCCCGGCGGCGACCGCGTTTCGGTCGTCGGTCGTCCCATGGTCGTCGGTCTCCACGCAGCGCCATAAACCTTAATCGAGTGTCATTTTGGCGACGGACCTAAACTCGGTGACGGCGGCCCGGCGATCCGCGAACGCGGCAGTTTCACTTTCGCTCCGCTGGCCAAACCCTCTTACATACCCGTCCCCGAGACGACGGCAATGAGCGGGATCGAAGACCTCGAGTTGCCCGTCGCCGACGCCGACCTCCCATTCGATCCGGACGAGACGACGGTCGAGGACGGGGACGTCTTCGCGTCGCTCGAACCGGCGGTCCAGGAGTGGTGGCTCGAGGAGTTCGGGGAGTTCGTCCCCGAGAACGAGGGCTTTTTCACGCCGCCCCAGCGGGGTGCGATCCCGAAGATCCACGAGGGACAGAACACGCTGATCTGCGCGCCGACCGGGTCGGGGAAGACGCTCGCGAGCTTCACGTCGATTATAAATTACCTGTACACGGAAGATCGGGCGAGCAAAGACGGCCTCGAGAACTCGGTCTACTGTCTGTACGTCTCGCCGCTGAAGTCGCTGGCCAACGACATCCACCGGAATCTCGAGGTGCCCCTCGAGGGGATCGAATCGGTCGTCGCCGACCGGGACGACGACCGGGAGATGGGCGAGATCCGCCACGCCATCCGCCACGGCGACACCGACTCGAGCGAGCGCCAGAAGATGCTCGAGGAGACGCCCCACATTCTGAACACGACGCCCGAGACGCTCGCCATCCTCCTCAATTCGCCCAAGTTCCGCGAGAAACTGCGGACCGTCGAATACGTCATCGTCGACGAGATCCACTCGCTGGCCGCCGGCAAGCGCGGGACCCACCTCTCGGTGAGCCTGGAGCGCCTCGAGGCGATGGTCGACCACGACATCACGCGGATCGGCTGCTCGGCGACGATCGAACCGCTATCGCAGGTCGCAGAGTTCCTCGTGGGCCGAGAGGAACCCGGCGGTCCGTCCCGCGACTACGACATCGTCGACGCCCGCTTCGCCCGCGAGTTCGACATCGAACTCGAGTGTCCGACCGACGACCTGATCAACACGCCCCGCGAGGTCGTTCAGGACCGGTTTTATCGGATGCTCCACGAGCACGTTCAGGAGCACACGAACACCCTCGTGTTCACCAATACGAGATCCGGCGCCGAACGCGTCCTCCACAACCTCCGCGAGCGGTTCGACGACTACGACGAGGCGAATTCGGGCTGTCACCACGGGAGCCTCTCGAAGGACGTCCGCCACGATATCGAGCAACGGCTGAAAGACGGTAGCCTCGACGTCGTCACCTCCTCGACCTCGCTGGAACTGGGGATCGACATGCCCCACGTCGACCTCGTGGTGCAGGTCGGCTCGCCCAAGTCCGTCGCCGCCCTGCTCCAGCGGATCGGCCGGGCCGGCCACCGCGTCGGCCAGACCGTCACCGGCCGCGTCATCGCCCTGGATCGGGACGAACTCCTCGAGTGCGCCGTGATGCTCAAGAAGGCCGAGGAGGGATTTGTCGACTCGGTTTCGATCCCCGAGAACGCCCAGGACGTGGCGGCCCAGCACGTCTACGGGATGGCCATCGCCGAGATCCGCCCCGAATCGGCGGTGACGGGGATTCTGCGGCGCGCCTACCCCTACCGCAACTACAGCGACGAGGAGTGGGAATCGCTCGCGCGCTACCTCACCGCCGAGTACGCCGGCCTCGAGGACAAGAACGTCTATGCGAAGATCTGGCGCGACGAGAACGACCCGCCCAGCGGCGAGCACCACTACGAGGAGTTCGAGGTCGGCGAGCCGCTGATCGGCAAGCGCGGCCGGCTCGCGCGAGTGATCTACATGACGAACATCGGGACCATCCCCGACTCCTTCACCTGCGACGTCTACACCCGCGCGAGCGACGAGTGGGTCGGCCAACTCGACGAGAACTACCTCGACACCCTGGAGAAGGGCGACGTCTTCGTGCTCGGCGGCGACCACTTCGAGTACCGCTACCGCCGGGGCTCGAAGGTCTACGTCGACCGCACGAGCGCCCGGCCGACCGTGCCGTCGTGGTACTCTGAACGGCTGCCGCTGTCGTACGACCTCGGCCGCGAGATTCTCGACTTTCAGGGCGAACTGCTCGAGCACTACGAGGAAGGGGGTCCGCCGCGGGTCCGCGCGTGGCTGCGCGAGTTCCCCTTAGACGACGACAGCGTCCGGGCGATCGCCCGGCTGTTCGACTACCAGATCCGCTACGCGGGCGAAGAAAGCGTCAGCACGCCAGATCGGCTCTCGATCGAGGTCGAGCGCGACCGCGACGAGTACGAGCGCCACTACTACGTCCACTCCAATTACGGCCGGAAGTTCAACGACGGCCTCTCGCGGCTGCTCGCGTATCGGTGCGCGCAGGAGGCGACGGCCAACGTCCGCGTCGCCGTCGCGGACAACGGGTTCGTCCTCTCGATGCCGCTGAACCGGAAGGTCGACCTCGAGGGCATCTTCGAGGACTTAGAGCCCGAGCAGGTGCGCGACGATCTGCGGGCCGCCCTCTCCGGGACGGACCTGCTCCAGCGGTACTTCCGGATCAACGCCACCCGCTCGCTGATGATCCTCAAACGCTACAAGGGCTACGAGAAGTCCGCGAGCGAACAGCAGGTCTCCAGCGAGATGCTGCTGGGCTTCGCCGAGGACCTCGAGAACTTCGCGGTGATCGAGGAGACCTACCGCGAGATCTTGGAGGACAAACTCAACGTCGAGGAGATCGAGGCCGTCGTCGAGGGGATTTCAGAGGGCGAAATCGAGGTCGAACGTCACCTCGTGGACTCGCCGACGCCGCGGGCGTTCGGCCTCGCGACCCTGTCGGCCAGCGACGTCGTGCTCGCCGAGGACGAAAGCGCCGCCCTGCAGGCGTTCCACGAGCACGTCTTAGAGGAAATCGGCGAGGAGTCGCTGCAGGGGCTGGCGCCGGAGACGTCGGAGTAGGGTGCACTCGAGCCGTAGTGGGGTGGCGGTCAATCGGGCGACTCTGTATCCAAATACGCGTCGTAGGTGGATTCGACCACGTCCGGAACGCGATAGCTCCGGTGTTCCGCGATCGCCGTCGCAAGAAGGAACAGCGTCAGCATCGTCGCGCCGACGGTCTTCGAATCGGTCGGGTCCATCCGATCGAGCGTCCGATGGAACCAGAACAGATCAGTCCACAGCGACGTTTGATGGATGGTGTGGAGTTGCTGCTTCGCGATCGGACTCACCCAGTGAAAGTCGGGGAGCATGGCCCACCCGCCGCCGAGCAGGAGGACCGTGCGCGGATATCGGACGGACGGAACCAGAAACGCGATCAGCAGCGTCGTCATCGCGGCGCCGAACGCGAAGTGGGCGATCGCCATCGACATACGCCGAAATGTGTCAACGGCGACGAAAGCCTTTCGCTCGTCGCGCCTCTACGCGGCGGTATCGATTTGTGATTGTGGCTCAGTAGCCGTTCTACGGCCCCACTCCTCGAGAGCAGGACCGATGGCGATAACACATTCCGACTCGTCGGTCGTCGACGGCGCGAGGCCGGGACGAACCCCGAACCTACAAACCCCCGATCGTTCCACTTCCCCCTATGCCCGGGAAGGTACCACCGGACGAGTTGCTCGCGCACGTGTTCGATCGGACGGGCAGGCCTGACACCGACGAGACGATCCTGCAGGGGCCGGCCTACGGCGAGGACGCCGCCGCCATCGACTGGCCGGGCGGCGACCTCGTCGTCAGTTCGGATCCGATCTCGCTGGCCGCGTCGGAGGTCGGTACCCTCGGCGTCTACGTCGCCTGCAACGACGTCGCCGCCTCGGGCGCCGATCCGCGCTGGCTGACCGTCGTCGTCATGCTTCCCGACGAGGAGACGCCCCTCGAGGCGATCACCGACGACCTGAACGCCGCCGCCGACGCGGTCGGCGCGTCGATCGTCGGCGGTCACTCCGAGTACGTCGACCAGCTCGAGCGGCCGCTGCTTTCGCTGACCGCGATGGGCGCGACGGAGTCGTTCGTCCCGACCGGCGGTGCCGAACCCGGCGACCGAATTATCCTCACGAAGGCCGCGGGAATCGAGGGGACGGCCATCCTCGCGGCCGACTTCGCCGACGAGTTCGACGTCGACGACGAGACTCGAGAGCGGGCCGAAGCCTTCCTCGAGGAGATCAGCGTCGTCCCCGACGCCCGCGTCGTCCGCGAGTACGCGACCGCGATGCACGACCCCACCGAGGGCGGCGTCGCGGCCGGCCTGCTCGAACTCGCCCGCGCTTCGGACGTGCGACTCGAGGTCGACCGCGACGCCGTCCCGATCCGCGAGGAGACCGCGCGGCTCTGTGACGCCGCCGGCGTCGACCCGCTGCGGATCTTCGGTTCCGGCGCGCTGCTCGCGACGGTGCCGCGCGACGCGGTCGAGGACTGCCTCGCGGCGCTTTCGGACGCGGGGCTCGAGGCCGCCGAGATCGGCGTCGCGACGGCGGGCGGCTCGGGGCTGCTCGTCGACGGCGAGCCGATCTCGGAGCCGATCGAGGACGATCTCTATCCGCTGTGGGAGGCGGCCGACGCGGACGAGGGCGAGTGATCGGTTCGTCCGACGGCGGACCGCAGTGGACGCCCGAATTCGCGTGCCCCGAACTTATTGACGAGGATCGCCACCCGCACACATGGCAACGATCGCCTACGAGGGGCCGGACGGACTCGCGGAGGAAACGGTCGACGCCGACCACATCACCGACTCCGGCAAGGTACAGGGGGTCCGCGTGCGCCTCGCGGACGAGGGGTTCCTCCACCTGCCATACACCCGCCTCTACTGGATTCGAATGAGCGAGGACGAGGGCCGGGCGGACTACTCGTCGGCGTAGCGACGCGCCGCCCGGTCCCCTCGGTTCGCGTTTCGCCCTCGGACGCTCGGTTATCGCCTGTACGCGCCGGTTCGGCGCGCGAACAGCTGAATCGGCTGTGGCAGTTCGGTTACCCGTCGCCGGTCGTCGGCATCGATCGCGTTCTCGGCGCCGATCGACCGTCCCGGCCGCGGTCGACGAAAGTACAACTCGATCGGATGCGCTGGCTCCCCACCACTCATGTTGATCGTAATGACCGTTCCTTACTCACCGCCAAAACTGTTGTGGCCCTAACACGACGCGTCCGCGTTCAGCGGTCGAATACCCCGCTCGCGAGGCCGACTCGCCGACATCCGTCGAGACAGCGGGCGACGGCGATCGGCGCGACGAAGATCCAGCCGACCAGCAGCGCGTACACCCCCGCGAGCACCGGTGCGACCGCCGTCGCGGACTCGAGCAGTCGGATCGCGACGACGCCACCGCCACCGGCGCCGACCAGCAGCGCGGCCTCGAGCCGCGAGCGGAGCGGCGGAACGCCGCGATCGCCGCCGTCGACGTCGACGCCGATGCCGACACCGACGGTCCCGAGGAGCCCTCCGGCCGAGCCGCCGAGCGCGAGCAACGCGTCGCCGGTCGTCCCGGTGACGGCGAGGGCCGGCAGCGAGAGGGCGAGCGCGATCGCGAACCCGCGTCTCGGGTCGCCGCGGGTGAGGCGGTTCATCGCGGGCAGGAAGGCGAGCCCGAGCGCCGCGCCGGCGATCACGTCGCCGAGGTAGTGGACGCCGAGGACGACCCGCGAGAGCGAGACGGCGACGACGACGGCGACGACCGCCGCGGCGGCCCGCGGGTCGCGCGTTCTGTCGAACGCCGAGAGGAGGCCGCCGTAGATCGCGACCGCGGCGAACGCGTGGCCGCTCGGGAAGCCGTAGCCGTCCGCCTCCGATTCGGCGCCCGGCAACACGACCGCGTCGGGCGGACGCGGCAGCCCGATGATCGTCTTGAGCGCCACGAGGAGGGCGAGGCCGGCGAACGCGTAGCTGACGACCAGCGCGGTTTGCCGACGGTTTCGACTCGAGAGCCAGAACAGCAGCGCGAGGACCATCATCGCTCCCGTCGACCCGCCGAGTTCGGTGACCGCGAGCGCGAGGTCGGCGTACTCGGCGGGAAACAGCTCTCGAATCGCGGCGCTTTGTGCCTCGAGTCGCATGCGTCTCGGTTCGGCGTCGCCGTTCGGTCCACGTAAACGTTCACATCGCGGACCAGTCTCGGCGGAGAACAGTCGGGCCGCCGAACTTACCGTCGCGCCCACTCGAGCATCCGCTCGTAGACAGGGTCGATCGCGAGCGCGTTCGCGTCGCCGACGAGCACGAGCGCCCGCTTGGGCCGCGTGAGCGCGACGTTGATCCGCCGGTAGTCCTCGAAGATCGGTCCCTCGAGCGACCCCGTCGCGGTGAAGGAGACGATGATCACCTCCTGGCTCGAGCCCTGGAAGCGGTCGACGGTGTCGACGGCGACGTCGTCGGGGACGTGTGCCGAAATCTCAGACACTTGCGCCCGGAACGGGGCGATGACGCCGATCTCGGACCGCTCGAGGCCGGCCGCCTCGTAGGCCTCGATCAACTCGGCGATGCGGGCGGCCTCCTCGCTGTCGGTGTACCGGCCCCCGTCGCCCTCGACGTCGACGAACGAGACGGGATCCTGCAGGTACTCGGGCAGGTCGGCGCGCGCGACGCCCTCGAGGTCGTCCAGCGTCCGGGCCGCGACTTCGGGTTCGGCGGGCCGGAGTTTTCCGTCGTAGAACTCCCGCGAGGCGAACGCCTGAATGCGCTGGTTCATCCGGTACTGCCGGTCGAGCATCACGCCGGCCTCGGGGTGGAGGTCGACGAGCCGTTCGAACAGTGACTCCGAGAGGTCGTTTTCGGCCCGCACGACGGGCGGCAGCTGCTCGTGGTCCCCCACGAGGACGAACCGGTCAGCGAGGTTGATCGCCGCGCAGGTGCCGGGTTCGGTGAGTTGGGCGGCCTCGTCGACCAGCGCGACGTCGAACGACTGCTCCTTCATAATGCGGGAGCCGCAGGTCGCTGTCGTCGCCGCGACCACCTGCGCGTTCTGCAACTCCGCGAGCCGCTCCTCGGGGTCGCCGGCCCGCTCGAGGCGGTACGGTTCCATGTCGTCGCGGACGCCGCTCTCGGAGCCGACGCGGACGATTCGGTCTTCGTCGATGACGCCCTCGAGTTGCTCGAGCAGCGCCTCGAGAGCGTTGTCGACCGCGCGGTTCGTGAAGGCCGACAGCAGGACGCGCTCGCCGCGCTCGACCATCGCGCGGATGGCCCGGGCGATAGTGTATGTTTTCCCGGTGCCGGGCGGACCGTGGATCAGGGCACAATCCTTGGCGCCGACGGCCTTCGTCACGGCCTCGTTCTGGCGCTCGTTGTTGTCGATAAAGGTCTCTTCGAGGTCCTCGAACTCGGGGTCGGCACGGCCGAACAGGATGTCCTTCCGCCGCTCGTCGCCCTTCAGGAGCGCGTCGTGCAGGGCGGCGAGCAGTCGATCCGTGGTGAGTTCGGAGGGGTAGACGTCCAGCCGCGTGACCTCGACGGGTTCGTCGGCAGTGAGGACGATTTCGTCGTCTAACCGCTCGATACGGGCGAGTTCGGACTGGCCGCGGACCGGATGGCCGTCGCTGGCCAGCACGAGGTCGCCCTCCCGGAGCTTCGAGGTCGCCCCGCCCTCGCGGCGCGCGCGGAGTTCCCAGCGCCCGCCCTCGAGCGGCCGCTTCTCGACGAACTCGAGGTCGATGAGCGCGCGGTCGTCGTCGGCTCGCTGCTGGGCGGTCTGCTCCCAGAGCTTGGCGTACTCGCGGTGGACCTCGCGGCGTTCCTCCTCGATCGCCCGGTAGAAGCGCTCGAAGTACTCGAGTTCCTCGTCGGGCAGCGCCTGGCCGATCTGGCCGGCCTTCGACTCCTGATCGAGGCGGCCGGAGACGACCATGCAGGTGTCCTGCTCGAAGCAATACTCGCACTTGGCCGACCCCTCGTAGCCGGTCGGAACGTCGCCGCTCATCTCCATCGCGGCGATCTCGTTGCGCAGCCGGACGACGAACTTCAACAGGCCGTCGCCCATCGAGAAGTCCTTCGCGGGGGTGAGGTCGCCGGTCTCCTCGTTGCGGTCCAGCGCGGAGTTCTTGGTGTACAGCAAGGTGCCGGTGTCGACGTCGCCGCCGTGCTCCTCGAGCAGGAGGGCGTAGCAGGCGGCCTGCACCTTGTCCTTGAACCGCGGTTCCTTCTTCAGGTTCTTCCCGGTCTTGAGTTCGACCGGCGCGCCACGGCGGATAGCGTCGGCGCGGCCGCGGATGCCGAAGGTCTCGCTGATGAGCAGTTGTTCGGATCGCCAGCTATCGTCTTCCGTGAGGCGACCCTGCTCGAGCCACCCCTCGATCGCCGCGGCGTTCTCGCGGACGTCCTCGGCGACCGAGTCGGGGGATTCACCTAGGAGTCCGAGCTCGAGGCCGTGTTCGTCGACGCGGGCGTCGATGGATTCCTCGAGGTCCCGGCCGCGCAGGAGGTCGCCGAAGACCTCGTGGACGATGGTCCCCTTGACGACGGGGTAGTTCAGCGGGACGCCGGAGAGCTTGTTCAGGTAGTAGAGACGGGGACACTCCACCCAGTTGCGGATCGACGTTACGTTCACCAGAAACGAGGGCTCGACGACGACGTAGGAGTCGCCGGTCGTCGAGTACTGCGTCTCGCCCTTGTACTCGTCTTCCTCGGCGTTCGTGACGAGCAGTTCCATGCCCGGCTCGAGGAGTTCGGCCGATTCGGTCCATTTGTTCCAGAGCGTCACCGTCGTGGGTTCGTGGTCAGGGTCGGGGTCAAGGTCGGGGCCGGATTCGGAACCAGCGTCACCGTCGCCGTCGCCGTCGACGGCGGCCGCGAGCGGCTCGCTCTCGGGGCCGCCGTCGGGCGCGGCCGCCGCGTCGATCGCCGTCACCTGCAGCGGCACTTCCGCCAGATCGGTCTCGCCGTAGCTCGTCGACACCGACCGCACCTCGACCTCACCCGCGACGGTTCCGCGTACGTGCACGGCTATGCATCACGGGCCGAGCCGGCAAAAACGCTATCGGTCGCGGCTCGAGTCGGCGGTCGGTCGAGGAAAGCAGTCGTATACCGAGTAACAGCTGATTACTTCCGGTCCCGATCCGCGGTCGGTCGAAACGGTCGCCGCCGCTTTTGGCCCCGTGACGGCAACCGCCGCTCGGGATGAGCGACTCGAACGACGACCGGCGGACGGGATCCGAACCGGACGCGAATGCCCCGGACGGGCCGAAAAACCGTAGGGAGGAGGCGTCGGCCGACATCGACTCCGGAACCGGCGTCGGCGACGACGTCGTCGACCGCGATCCCCGCGACGAGTCGACCCGGATCGTCACCGAGGACCGACGCCGCAACACGCCGCTGGTCAGCGCGATCGTCGCCGCGCTCGGCGCGTGGGCGGCCCTCTCGGTGCTGCTATTCGAGGCCAGCCAGGCCGCCACGTGGAACAACCTCCTGGTCGGGATCGCCGTCGTCGCCGCGGCCGGCTACAACTACTACCGGCTACACAACGACATCCCGCTCAGCGCCGGCGTCGCGTCGCTGGTGGCGATTCTGGGCATCTGGCTGATCATCTCCGCGGCGCTGCTCGAGATGGCCGGCGCCCTGTTCTGGAGCACGCTCGTGACGGGACTGCTCGTCGCCGGACTGGCGGGGTACAACGCATACGAGGCCCGCGAGGCGAGAACGGTCGCGACGGAGCCCGAAACCGGCACCTGACGGACCTACAGATCCGACTCGAGCCGCTTGAGCCGATACTCGGCGGCGTGGTGTCGGAGCGCGACGACCCCAAAGCCGAGCATAACCGCGGTAAAGCCGATCGCCACGAGCGGTGATACGCCGTTGACGTAACTGTTCAGTAACTGTCCGAGCGCCAGCGCCACCGGGGCGAGGGTGAGCAGACAACTGGTGACCGGGGTGGCGCGAAACAGTTCGACGAGGGGTGGTGAGTCGCGGACGGACATGGGAAAGCGACGGTTACGTGTTGTGTCGGGTCCGCCGTCGTATTCCTTTTGGTTCGATTCGGCCTAAATTTTCTCGAGAAACGGACTGTCAGCGATTCCTGCCGGTCGGCGCGGGCGTCGTTCGTCGCAACCGATACGTTCTTTCCGACCGCAATCTAACCACAACCCATGCGGATTCGCGAGTGGCAGGACATACTCGAGGACGTCACCGAGCGGGACGTCGATCCGGACGACTGGCGCGCGGTCGCCGGCGACCGCGCCGGCGGCGTCGGCGAAGACATGTACCTCGCGCATCCCCGCGCCGGCGTCTTCTTCCTGAAGACCTACGCCAAGAACCCCTACGAGGTCCGCGGCGTCGGCACCCAGGTCGCGCGCAACCTGGACGACGAGATCGGCTCGTTCCTCCCCGACGAGGACGAGGCCGGCGGCCGCTTCGCGGTCCAGTCCCCGCCCGAGGACGAGGACCACGCCGAGACGCTCTCGCAGCGCCTCGAGACGGTCCTCGAGACCCACGCGGACGCCCCCACGCGGCCGCAGGACCTGTTCGACGACGTCATGGAGGCCATCGAGAGCCCGGCGTTCGGCCCGATGGAGTACGACCAGTACGACCGGCCCGAGGAACTCGAGGACCTCGCGGATCGATTCGAGGAGGCCGACGAACTGCTGAACGCGGAACTCGAGGACCTCATCGAGACCGACGAAGTCGACCGCGGCTTCATGTAGACCGAACTTTTTGCGCCTCGAGGTCGCTCCTCACCGATTGTCTGCTCACGGTCGCAAACCGACCGTTCGCACGGCTCGCCAGACCTGCGGTCCTGCGCCTGCGACTGCGTCCGATGATTCTATAGGAGCGGCCGCCCAGGCATACGGCAATGAGTACCGGCGCCGCTGACGTCGTCCGCGACTACTACGACGCGCTCCGGGAGGGCGATCCCCTCGAGCCGTACTTCCACGCTGCCGACGCGACGGTCAAGTTCGGAATCAGCGAGGCGCTGTTCGGATACGACGCGGTCGCCGACGCGTTGCGAACCCAGACCGAGACGACCGACGAGTGGTCGGTTCAGAGCCGTCACCTGACGGTCGACGAGCGCGAGTCGTTCGCCACGTTCGCCGACGAAGTGACGATGGCGTGGACGGACGCCGAAAGCGGCGACCGGCGCCGGTTCGATTCGCGCTGGAGCGGGACGCTGGTGCCGGCGGCTACCGCAGATATAGACACAGACACAGACGCGGTCGCCGGCGACCGCCACGCGACGATGCCCGACTGGCTGTTCACGTCGATGCACGTCAGCGCACCGCACGATCTCTGACCATGAGCGGGGACCGCAATCGAAACCGCGATCGGCGACGCGACCGCGACTCGAGCGGCGCGAACGAATCGAACCGCGCGCGTGACTCGAACCGCCGTCCGCGACGGCGGGATCGGCGCGGACGACGGGGGACCCGCGAGCAGGCGGAGCGAAGCGTCGACGTCGCGGGTCGGCGGCGGCTCGGCGTCGCGTTCGTTCTGCTGGTCGGTCTCTCCGGGGCGACGATGGCGCTCCAGGGGGGTGCGTCGCCCGCCGCGATCGGTGCGGTGACGGCGGGTAGCCTCCTTGCCGGCGGTGCGCTGCTGTGGTACCTGTACTGGATCGTCAGCTAGACAACTCGAGCGATTCGAGGCCGTCCCGCGAGGGTCAGCGCCCGAGCCGCGGCTCGGACGTCGAGTATTCGAATCGCGAGAATCGATCGGGTGCGACGGTGCGAAGCGGCGTTACCGCTCGACGCGTCGCAGCCACAACTCCGGCGAGTCCAGTTCGTCGTGATCGGGCAGGTACTCCGGCCCCTCCCAGACCAGCGCGGCCGTCTCGAGGTCGCGCGTCGAGACGACGTACTCGAAGAAGTCCTTGCCGCGCTCGTACTGGCGGCGCTTGAGGCCGAGCCCGAGCAGCCGGCGGAACAGCTGCTGGAGCGGACCCCGGCCCTGCCGGCGCTCGTCCAGTTTCCGGCGCAGGTCCTCGTACTCGTCGTCGAAGGCGTGGTCCATCAGCAGTTCGGCGTACCCCTCGACGACGGTCATCGCCGCGTCGAGGTCGCGGAACGCCTTGCGGTCGAACGAGCCCTGCGAGAGCGTCGCGATGCCCTCCTCCATGCGCTGCTCGAGGTGCTCGGAGAGCCACGGGGCGGCGCCGAACTCCGCGGCGTGGGTCACCTCGTGGAAGGCGATCCAGCGGCGGAACCGGTCGGCGTCGACCTCGAGCGCCGCGGCCGCGTTGAGGATGTTCGGCCGGACGAAGTACAGCGCGTGCTCGTCGTCGGGCGTGTCCGCGAGCAGGAGCGGGTCGTACTGGCCGAGGACGTTCCGCCCGAGGAACGAGAGCATGACGGTCATCGTCCCCGTGTTGATCGTGCGAGCGATCCCGGGGAACGCGGCGGTGTTGGCGTGGTTCTCGAGCGTGCTCATGACGCGCTCGAAGGTCGCGACGTTGGCGTCGATCCAGTGGTGGCGGTTCTGGATCTCGACGGTCTCGGGGACGTCGAACTCCAGCCCCGACACCGACCGGACGCCGGCACGGGCGTCGCGAACGTCGCGCGCGTACGCCTCGCGCTCGCCGGGCTCGAGGTCGATCGAGCCGGGATCGGTGGCGGCCTTGGCGGCCTCGGCGGCCGATCGCCAGTCGATCGCATCGTCACCGGACGCCCCGGCAACGGCCCGGGCGCTGCGATAGAGATTCACGAATACCGGTACGACGAGGGGACGCAAAAGCGTTCTGTCGATCCGGTCAGTTGACGATCACGTCGGGCTGTTCCTCCTCCTCGAACTCCTCTTCGTCGTCGCTGCGGTAGCGCTTGACCGCGATCCCGGCGGCGACCAGCAGCGCCAGCGCGAGCAGCGCGCCGACGGCGCTGCGCCCGCCGGAGTCCTCGTCCGCGTCGTCCTCGTCCTCGGTCTCGATCTCGGTTTCGCCCTCGAGTTCGACTTCGTCGGCGGATTCGCTCGCGCCGAACGGCAGTACCTCGCTGATCGTCCGCGGCCCGAACTGCGGATTACCGTCCAGATGCAACTCGACGAGAGTGAATTTCTTGTCTCCCATGTCCGGGTGGTCAACGAGTGTCCACTTAGCCGTTTGGTTGGTTCGCACCGCAGGCCGATCGCTTAGCCTCTCGGGACCGGTACGATTAAGTGTCCGTCACCTGCCCTCTTTCGTATGAGTGGACGACCGCTGGACATCCTCGAGGCGTCGCTGGGCGAACGCGTCACGGTTCGGCTCAAGAGCGGCGACGAGTACGTCGGCGAACTCACGGGCTACGACCAGCATATGAATCTCGTGTTAGAGGATGCGACGATTCCCGTCGGTGGAACTGTAGAGGAGGAGGAGCCGGTCGAAGACACAACCATTATACGCGGCGATAACGTCGTTTCGATCACTCCATGACTGGTGCAGGAACCCCGAGCCAAGGAAAGAAGAACAAGACGACCCACGTCAAGTGTCGTCGCTGCGGAGAGAAGTCCTACCACGTGAAGAAGAAGGAATGCTCGTCGTGCGGCTTCGGCAAGTCCGCCAAGCGCCGCGACTACGAGTGGCAGTCGAAGGCCGGCGACAACTAAGCTGACCGTTCTGCGACACTGCACTGCTTTCGTGCGTCTCCCCATCTCCGTATAGCGCTGCCGTTCTCGAGCGCCGCGGCTGTCCGGATCGGTCGGATCGATGGCCGAGCGGCGAGCGCACCTTCTCCGCAGCGCACTACCGGACAGAGTTCTGTCAGTAATTCCGCTCGGCAGTCCTCTACCGCCGATAGTGCGCTTCGAAATGCCGGAAATACAGCCTATAGAATCCTTATATAGTTGTCGGTCGTATAATATAGCACGGAGACCGCGAGCGACTGCGGGCGGTCGAGGTGACACTCATGCTAACCGAATCGATAGGATACCTGAAGCGCAGCGACGAGATGTGGAAGACCAGCGTTATCGGCGGGCTCATGCTCCTGTTGGGCTTCCTTCTGGTCCCCCTGTTCCTCGTGTGGGGGTACGTCGTCCGCGTCCTCGAGCGAACGAGCCGCGGCGACGACGAGGCGCCCCGGTTCGAGGACTGGGGCGGGATGCTGATCGACGGCGCGAAGGCGTCGGTCATCCTCCTCGCCTACTCGCTCGTGCCGATCGTCGTCGGTACCGTGCTGGTCGGCATCGCAACGCTCGTCGCCGGCGGTTCCGTCGACTCGATCGGCGCGGCCGCCGCGGCCGTCACCGGGCTGGTCACGTTCGCGACCGTCCTCGTCGTCGCCTACGCCGTGCCGGCGGCGATCACGAACTTCGCCGTTGAAGGTCGGCTCGCGGCGGGATTCGACGTCGGGGCCGTCCGTCCGATTCTCGCGAGCGGCACCTACGCCGTCGCGTGGCTGCTCGCGCTCGGCATCGTTATCGCCGGCTCGATCGTGACCGGCGCGCTCAACGAGATCCCGTTCGTCGGCGTCGTGCTCGGCGCGATCGTCGGGTTCTACGCGCTGGTCGCGGCCTACCACGCGATCGGACACGCCTGGTTCGACCTCCATTCCGTCCCCCTCGAGGAGATGGGCAACGACGAGGGCGAGGCGTCGGCCAAGCGACCGGCGATCTGATCGCCGCAGTACGACGTGGTCGTGCGGCTCGACCGTGAGCGCGAGACTCGTTTTTTCGGTACTCGATACGCGACTCCGGTATCCGGTCTCGGGCCCGTACGCGAAGCGATGGACAGCCATTAGTCCCGGGCCGCGAACACTCGGGTATGGACCTGACGACGACGGACGCCTTCGACGGCCTCGAGTGCGTCGACTGCGGCGCGACCTTCGACGCCGCCGAGGCGACCCACGAGTGCCCGGACTGCGGCGGGGTGCTCGATCCGACCTACGACTACGACGCGATCGATCTCGACCGCGCAACCCTCGAGTCCCGGCCGTTCGACTCGATGTGGCGCTACGAGGAGCTGCTGCCGTTCGCCCGCGAGTCCGCCGTCACGATGGACGAGGGCGGGACGGCGCTGGTAGAGTGTCCCAATCTGGCCGACGAACTCGGCGTCGAGCGCGTCCTGATCAAGGACGAGGGCCGGAATCCGACGGGGACCTTCAAGGACCGCGGCCAGACCGTCGCCGTGACGGCCGCGACCCAGCACGGCGCGAGCGACGTCGTCCTCGCCTCCGCCGGAAACGCGGGGCAGGCCGCCGCGGCCTACGCCGGCCGCGCGGGACTGGAGTCGCACGTCTACCTGCCCTCGCGCTCGGGCTTTACGAACAAGGCGATGGTCAACGTCCACGGCGGCGACATGAACGTCGTCGGCGGCCGGATCGGCGACGCCGTCGCGGCCTACGAGGAGGCCCGCGCGGAGCACGAGGACTGGTACCCGCTCCAGACGTTCGCCACGCCCTACCGCCACGAGGGCAAGAAGACGATGCTCTACGAGATCGTCGAGCAACTCGACTGGGACGTTCCGGACGCGATCTGTTACCCGACCGGCGGCGGCGTCGGCCTCGTCGGGATGTACAAGGCCGCCACCGAGTTCCAGAAACTCGGCCTGATCGACGACCTGCCGGCGCTGTACGCCGCGCAGGCCTCGGGCTGCGCGCCGATCGTCGAGGCCTACGAGGACGGCCGGGACGAACACGAACCGGTCGAGCATCCCGACACCATCTGCGGCGGCCTCGAGATCCCCGATCCCGGCGCGAGTCGGTGGGTCCTCGAGGCGATCCGCGAGACCGACGGCGGCGCGGTCGCGACGGACGATCCGGACATTCTCGAGGCCGGCGTGCAGGTCGCGAAGCAAGAGGGACTCGAGATGGTGCCCAGCGCCGCGGCAGCCGCGAGCGGCGCCTGGGAACTGGCCGAGCGCGGCGAGTTCGACGGCGACGAAACGATCGTCATCCTCAACACGGGCTCGGGGAACAAGGAGGCCGACGTGCTGCGCAGCCACCTGATGGGACAGGGCGTCTGAGGCCGGCAGCGCCGTCGCAGCGTCGACTGGACTGCCCACGAACCCGACGCGACGCCCGTTTCGTAGCGTTTTTGCCGGTTGTCCGGAAACGGAGCGGTATGACTGCGCCCTGGGCCGACTGGGACCACATTCTGAAGATCGATCCGGACAAAGACCTTCCTGACGGCGTCACCTACGGCGACCTCTGTGCCACCGGGACCGACGCCATCGAGGTCGGCGGCACCATGGGGATCACCGAGGAGAACATGGCCGACGTCATCGCGGCCTGTGCCGAGCACGACGTCCCGCTCTACCAGGAGCCCTCGAGTCCGGACGTCGTCATCGAGGACGACGCGCTGGACGGCTACCTCATTCCGACCGTCTTCAACGCCGGCTCGCCGTTCTGGATCACCGGGGCGCACAAGGAGTGGGTCCGCCTCGACCGGGACCTCGACTGGGAACGGACCTCGACGGAGGCCTACATCGTGATGAACCCCGAGGCCGACGTGGCGACCTACACCGAAGCCGACTGCAACTTAGACGCCGACGAGGTCGCCGCCTACGCGACCGTCGCCGAGCGCATGTTCGGTCAGGAGATCGTCTACCTCGAGTACTCCGGCACGCTCGGCGACGAGGAGATCGTCGAAGCGGCGAGCGAGGCGGCCGACGACGCGACGCTGTTCTACGGCGGCGGCATCCACGACTACGACTCCGCGTACTCGATGGCCCAGTACGCCGACGTCATCGTCGTCGGCGACCTGGCCCACGACGAGGGCGTCGAGGCAGTTCGCCAGACGGTCGAGGCCGCGTCGGACGCCTGACTCGCAGCGACTCGTTTTCCGGTCGTTTTGTCGGCAACATTCGCGAGTCGAACGGCGCGTCGCTACCGCTATTAGCCGTTTGTGGCCGCGAACCGTACCGTTGGCCTAAACGGTTTTACGCCCGCGTCGAATTATCGTCGGGCATGAGTGTCCGCGTGGCGTTCGAAGCGGCGTCGCCGAAGTTCTTTCTCGGGCCGACGCTCGAGGCGATGCCGTCGCTCGACGTGGACCTCGAGCGCCAGTACGCGCTCGATCCGGCTCGACCGGTCGCCTTCTGCCGAATGGCGTGTCCCGATCTCGACCGCCTCGAGCGCACGCTGGCGGCCGACGGGACGGTCGCGGCCTTCGACCGCCTCGATCGAACGACCGACTGGGCGCGCTTTCGGATCACGCGCAGCGAGCCCAGGAGCGGGGACGGGGGCGGAGGCGAGTCCGGTTCCGAATCTGAATCCGAATCCGACGTCGTCGGCGCGTATCGCCGCTGGGTCTCGGTCGGCGGCGAACTGCTCGCGTGTCGGGGAACGGACGGCCGGTGGGAGATCGAAATGCGGTTTCCCGATCGGGCGGCGTTCAACAGCTACCACGACTTTCTCGTGACCCGCGGCGTCGAGTTCGAACTCCACCGGCTCGCGGACGGTGCGAACGTCCGATCCGACGACGGGGTCATCACCGATTCCCAGCGGGAGGCCCTCGAGATCGCCTTCGAGCGCGGCTTCTTCGAGGTGCCCCGCGAGACGGGACTGACGACGGTCGCCGAGACGCTCGAGATCTCCGAACAGGCCGTCAGCGAACGGCTTCGCCGGGGACAGGCGCGGCTGATCGAGGAGTGCGTCGTCACGGACTGACCCGGCCGCGGGCCGCCCGACCGCTCGGCGAGCACAGGCAACACCGGGGCTCATCCGTCGAGCGCTCGTACGGACGGTATGGACCTCGACGCGACCGATCGGGCGATCCTCCACCTGCTGCAGCGGGAGAGTCAGAACCGCCTCACCCACGACGAGGTTGCCGAGCGGGTCGGCGTCTCCTCGAGCACCGTGAGCAATCGCCTGCGGGACCTCAAAGAGCGGGGGATCCTGCGGGAGCACCGACCGGTGATCGACTACGAACGGGCGGGCGTTCCACACCACCTCCTGTTTATCTGTACGGCGGCCATCGCCGATCGCGGGACGATCTGCGAACAGACCATCGAGATCTCGGGCGTCGTCAACGTGCGCGAACTCCTGACCGGAACCCGGAACCTGCACGTCGAGGTCATCGCGATGGAATCGGCGGAGATCGAACGGATCGCCGAGGAACTGGACTCGCTGGGCCTCGAGATCGAGGGGTCGGAGATACTTCGCAACGAGCATTCCCGGCCGTTCGACGGGTTCGGACGCGAGGAACTCGAGGGCGAATCGGATTCGGACTCCGAGACGGAGCAGCCGTAGACGTCGGACGCGAGATCGCACCCGCGGTCGGTCCGAGCCGGGATCGGCGTCGATCCGCCCGCTCGGAATCGACCACTTTCATTCATGGCCAGCAGCCAGAATCGATCTTTTCTGCTGGTGTTTACCGACGATACTGTTCGTCATTCTTATACTGAGGGCGCTCCTGACACTGGTGATGGCAACACAGTCCTCCCGGTCCGACGGCGACGAGCCGCTGTCGGTCAGGGTCGCTCGCGAGATCGCGGCCCACGACGGCGTCGATCCGACGGCGCTGTCGCCGCCGCTGTACCACAGCCTCGATATGGCTGCGTTAGACGCCCTCTTCGAACCGAAGCGGCGTGGAGGGTCCCGACACGGCCACATCACGTTCGCCTACAACGAAAAACGGGTAACCGTCCACGACGACGGCGAGATAACGGTCGAGCAGTCCGGCACTGATCCGGAGGCCGACTCCCGATGAAATTCTGCCACACCTGCGACTGGTTCGTCGACGAAACGGACGGTGCAACCGAACGGGACCGATCGCGGCTCGCGCTCGAGCACTTCGTGGAAACGGGCCACTCGATCGACTCGAGCGAGTCCGTCGGCCGACCGATGCCCCCGTCGATCTGCGAGGAGTTGCTGATTCGGGACTTGCTGGACGTGGACGCGGATCTAGAAATGAGTACCGGTACGGCAGGAACGGGGACCGGAACGGGCTCGGGCGCATAGCTCGCCCAGTCCCGATCCCAGTCCGAACGCCGAGCGGCGGGGGATTCAGCGGTTCTTCTCGACGAGAGTTCGCAGCCGCGGAAGCGCCTCGGTGACGTCCTCCCGACACACGACGTCGGCGACGCCGTCGACCGGCGTCGACTCGAGGTTGACGACGCCGAGGGTCGCGCCCGAGGACGCCGCCGTTTTCGGGAGCGACGCGGCGGGTTCGACGACCAGCGAGGAGCCGATCGCGAGGAAGACGTCGCTCTCGCGGGCCAGCGACCGCGAGCGCTGCACGACGGCGCCGGGCAGTTGCTCGCCGAACAGGATGACGTCGGGCTTGTAGATCCCGCCGCAGTCGCAGGTCGGCGGCAGCTCGCCGTCGACGGCGCGGTCGAAGACCGGCCCGGCGTCGGTCCGCGCGCCGCAGTCGGTACAGCGGACGCGACGCGCGTTGCCGTGAAGCTCGAGGAGCGTCGGTTCGGCGGCGGTGGCGTCGTCGCGATCCGCGTTCGCGGCGTCGGCCGCCTCACCGTGTAAGCCGTCCGTATTCTGCGTGAGGATCGCCTCGAGGTGCCCGTCTCGCCCCAGTTCGGCCAGCGCCTCGTGGGCGGCGTTGGGCTCGTACGCCTCGCCGAACAGCTCCCGCTGGAGGTCGACGCGGTCGTCCCAAAAGCCCGCGGGATCGCGCCGGAACCGGCCGTACGTGAACTGTCCTTCGTCGAAATGCTCCCAGACGCCGTCGTCGCCGCGGAAGGTGGGCACGCCCGACGGCGCGGAGATGCCGGCGCCGGTCAGCGCGACGGTCGTCTCGGCGCGTCGGATCTCGTCGGCGAGGTGCTCGAGGTCGCTATCGGCGTCGCGCTCGCGGTCGTCCGTCTCGGCCATATCGGATCGTCGGTCGTAGCGGACTAAAGCGGTCAGGTCGTCGCCTCGCGTCGGCGCCACCGCACGCGCCGGCCGCTACCGCGTCGACGACGCGGACGCGTAGGCCGCCGCTAACTTCGCCTCGATCCGCTGGAGGTGTTCGCCGACCGTCCCCGCCGCGAGATCGAGTTTCGCGGCGAGTTCGCGGTGGGTCGTCTCCCGGGGAATCTCGTAGTAGCCCTCCTCGAGCGCGAGGTCGAACAGCTCCCGCTGGCGGTCGGTCAGCGTCGACGCGACCCCGCCGGAATCGGGCTCGTACTCGCCCATCCGGCGCAGATCGAGGTCGATCCCCTCGGGGAGGGCCGCGGCCGCCCGCTGGATCGAGCGGCTGGTGCCGACCGCCGTGACCTCGAGGCCGCGGGTGCCGGCCGCGTCGGTCGCGTCGCCCGCGTCGACGTACGTCATCGGCCAGTCGAGGACGAGTTCGTGCTCGTCGAGGATCGCGAGCAGGTCGTCGACCGGACCGACGGTGCGACACTGCACGTAGGCGACGCCGCGGCCGCGGTCGCCGGTGACGTCGTACTCGAGGGCGTCCGGCGACTCGTCGAGGAGGTCTCGCGCGCGCTCGAGGTCGCCCCGGAGCGCGAGCAGTTCGACGTAGCGGTCGTCGCCGACGGCGTTCAGGTGGCGGATCGCCTCGATCGAGACCGCGTCGCTGCGGGCGAAGGCGTCGTCGACGGCGTTGAGCCGGCCGTCGGCCCACCGGAGGACGACGGTGGCGTACCTCATCGTCGGCCTCCCGCCCTGCGAACGGTCGACGCGAGTCTCGAGCGCGCGAGTCGATTTGCCGCCGGTCGATCGCGGCGTTCCAGACCGATCATACCGGCCCTACTGACCGGTCTCTTAAATACACCTAGCATGCTCGGGTATAGACGAACGGATTCGGGGATCGTTTTATCGGGTGATGAGCAGCGACGTTCCCGCGATCAGCGACGAGCGCCCGCCGGGGCCCGACGGACTGCCGATCGTCGGCAACCAGTTGGCCTTTCTCCGCGATCCGTACGGGTTCATGACCCGGACGGCCCGCGAGTACGGCGACATCGCCGCCTGGGACGACCCCAACGGGCCGGTCTACCAGCTCAACCACCCCGAGTACATCGAACAGGTGCTCGTCCAGAACAACGAGAACTACGTGAAGGGCGATCGGTTCCAGCAGACCCTCGGGCCGATCACCGGCAACGGCATTCTGAACAGCGAGGGCGCCGTCTGGCGGCGCAACCGCCACCTGATCCAGCCCGCGTTCCATCCGAACCGGATTCGGGAGTACGCGACGATGATGACGGAGTTTACCGACGAGGCGCTCGCGGACTGGGCCGACGGCCAGACCCGGCTCGTCCACGAGGACATGATGGAGCTGACGCTGCGGATCGTCGCCCGGGCGCTGTTCGGCGCGGACATCGACGAGCACGTCGACGCGGTCGGCTCGGCCCTCGAGGAGTTCATGGAGGCGACCGAGAACCTCGCGCACTTCGTCCTTCCGCCGGGGATCCCGACGCCGGCGCGGCGACGGATCAAGCGCGCCCGCGAGAACCTCGACGAGGTCGTCTACCAGTTGATCGAGGAGCGGCGCGCGAACCCCACGGACCGCGACGTCATCTCGAAGCTGCTCGAGGTGACCGACGAGGAGGGCGAGGCGATGTCGACCGAGCAGATCCGCGACGAGGTGGTGACGCTCCTGCTGGCCGGCCACGAGACGACGGCGCTGTCGCTGACGCTGACCTTCTACCTGCTGGCGAAGAATCCGACCGTCGAGGAGCGGCTGGTCGACGAACTCGAGGCCGTCCTCGGCGGCGACGCGCCGACGATGGACGACCTGTCGGAGCTGACCTACACCGAGAAGGTGGTCAAGGAGTCGATGCGGCTCTACCCGCCGGTGCCGGGGATCATCCGCGAGGCGGTCAAACCCGACGTCGTCGGGGGCTACGAGATTCCCGCGGGCGCGTCGATTCGGATGCACCAGTGGGTCGTCCACCGCGACCCGCGCTGGTACGACGACCCGCTCGCGTTCCGCCCCGGGCGGTGGACCGACGAGATGGAGTCCGACCTCCCGAAGCTGGCGTACTTCCCGTTCGCGGCCGGGCCGCGGCGCTGCATCGGCGACCGGTTCGCGATGCTCGAGGCGCGGCTCATCCTCGCGATGGTGTATCGGGACTACCACCTCGAGCTCGAGCCCGGTACCGATCTTGACCTGCGGGCGACGATCACCGCGCGGCCGAAACACGAGATTCCGATGACGGTCCGCGAGCGGTAGCTCGCGAACGAGCGCGATTCGGTTGCGGTTCGCAACCGTCGACGCGGTGGCGGCCGCGAACGATTGCGCTTAAGTTGCGCCTGCGTGAATCGGAGTGTATGCAGGACAGAACCTACACTGCCGACGCCGAGCCGGGCGACGAGGTCACCGTCGCCGGATGGGTCCACGAGATCCGCGACCTCGGCGGGATCGCCTTTCTGATTCTCCGCGACACCACGGGCAAGATCCAGATCAAGTTCGAGAAGGAAGAGATGGACGACGAGCTCGTCGAGACCGGGCTCGACGTCTCCCGCGAGAGCGTCATCAAGGTCTCCGGCGCCGTCGAGGAGGAGCCGCGCGCGCCGACGGGCGTCGAGGTCACGCCCGAGTCGCTCGAGGTCGTCGCGCCGGCCGACCCCGAACTGCCGCTGGACCCGTCGGGGAAGGTCGACGCCGACCTCTCGACGCGACTGGATAACCGCACGCTCGACCTCCGGAAACCGGAGGTCCAGTCGATCTTCGAGATCCGCTCTGGCGTCCTGAACGCGGTCCGCGACCAGTTCCGCGAGTTCGACTGCACGGAGATCAACACGCCGAAGATCGTCGCGACCGGGACCGAGGGCGGCACGGAGCTGTTCCCAATCACCTACTTCGGCGAGGAGGCGTTCATGAACCAGTCCCCGCAGCTGTTCAAGCAGCTCATTGCGGGCTCGAACGTCGAGCGCGTCTTCGAGATCGGCCCGATCTTCCGCGCCGAGGAGCACAACACGCCGCGCCACCTCAACGAGGCGACCTCGATCGACTTCGAGGGTGCGTTCTGCGACCACGAGGACGCCATGGACGTCGCCGAAGGCATCGTCAAGGCCGCCTACGAAGCCGTCGAGGAGAACTTCGGCGATGAACTCGAGGCGATCGGCATCGCCGACGAGTTCGAGGTGCCGGAGGGCGACTTCCCTCGCATCAGCTACGAGGAGGCCATCGAGCGCATCAACGCGACGGGCGAACTCGACGAGCAGCTCGTCTGGGGCGACGACCTGCCGACCGAGGCCGAAAAGGCCCTCGGCCAGGACGTCGGCGGCCACTACTTCATCACCGACTGGCCAAGCGAGATCAAGCCGTTCTACATCAAGGACCACGACGACGACCCCGAGCTCTCGACCGGCTTCGACCTCATGCACCCGCGCATGGAACTGGTCTCGGGCGGCCAGCGCGAACACCGCCACGAGAAGCTCATCGAGGGCTTCGAACAGCAAGGACTTGACCCCGACCAGTTCGAGTACTACACGAAGATGTTCAAGTACGGCATGCCGCCCCACGCCGGCTTCGGCCTCGGCGGCGAGCGCCTGCTGATGACGCTGCTGGACCTCGAGAACATCCGCGAGGCCGTGCTGTTCCCGCGAGACCGACAGCGGCTGAGCCCGTAGGGCTCGCCGTGACCCGTCGAGCGGGTGCTCGGTAGACGAGCTGCGCGAGTCTACCGGTGTTCCCGCGAGATCGTCAGCGTCTGTCGCCGTAAAGCGGCGACGCAACCGTCGGCCGGGAGCCGGAGACTCGAGCGGTGGGAATTGCAACCCGAGCGTATTTTTCGCGGCTCGTCCGAGACGCGACCGTGTCCCTCTACGAGACCGCGCTGGTGATCGTCGGCGTCGCCGTGCTCGGCACGGTCGCGCTTCCGCGACTGCTCGATAACCGGCCGGTCTCGTTTCCGATCGTCTACGTCGCCTTCGGGATCGTCGTCTTCTCGCTGCCGCTGGAGTTGCCCGCGCCCGACCCGCTCGTGTACGGCACCGCTACGGAGCGGCTGACCGAAATCGGGGTCATCGTGGCGCTGATGGGGGCCGGGCTGAAGATCGACCGACCGCCGGGTATCAAACGCTGGCAGACGACGTGGCGCCTGCTTGGGATCACGATGCCGCTGACGATCGCCGCCGCGGCGGCGCTTGGCTGGTGGGTCGTCGGCCTGTCGATCCCGACGGCGATGCTGCTCGGCGCGGTCGTCGCGCCGACGGATCCGGTGCTGGCCGCCGACGTGCAGGTCGATCCGCCACAGAAAGGCGAGAGCGACGAGGTCCGCTTTGCGCTCACTTCCGAAGCCGGGCTCAACGACGGTCTCGCGTTTCCGTTTACGTACCTCGCGATCGCGATGGCGACGGCCGGCGTCGCGCCCGAGAACTGGTTCCTCGAGTGGCTGGCGGTCGAGGTCGGCTACAAGATCGTCGTCGGGGTCGCCGTCGGATGGCTGTTCGGCTACGCCTTGGCGAAGTTCGTCTTCCAGTACCCCGCGAGCACCCGACTCGCCAAGGCGATGGGCGGGGCCGAGGCGCTCGCGGCGACGTTGATCGCCTACGGGCTGACGGAGTTAGTGGGCGGCTACGGGTTCATCGCCGTCTTCGTCGCCGCCGTCGCTATCCGTGGGTTCGAGCGCGAACACGAGTACCATCAGCAACTCCACGATTTCTCCGAAGTCGTCGAGCGGCTCGTCGTCGCCGTGTTGCTCGTGCTGTTCGGCGGCGCGATCGCGACGGGACTGTTCGCGCTGCTCACCTGGCGGGCCGCGCTCGTCGCCGTCGCGCTGGTGCTGGTCGTTCGGCCGCTCGCGGGGGTGCTCGGCCTCGTCGGGTATCCGCCGGAGCGAAACGCCATCGCCTTCTTCGGTATCCGCGGGATCGGCTCGTTCTATTACCTCGCCTACGCCGCGAACAACGCCGGATTCGACGGACTGAGGGCGGTCTGGGCGATCGTCGGCGTCGCCGTGCTCGTTTCGATCGTCGTCCACGGCATCACCGCCGCGTCGGTGATGTCAGAGCTCCGTCGGATCGCGACCACGCCGGAGGCGACGGACTGAACCGCCCGCGGGGTCGCGAGTTTCGTGTGACGGCCCAACCCCTACGGGGGCGCTCCCCCTACGGTCGGCCGAATGTACGACGAGATTCTCGTTCCGATCGACGGAAGCCCCGGCGCCGAATCGGCGATCGAGCACGCCCTCCACATCGCCCGGCAGAACGACGCGACCCTCCACCCGCTATACGTCATCAACCCCGCCGACATGGGCGATCTCGGCGACGAGCCGGCCGAGATCCGCGCTCAGTGCAGCGAGGTGACCCAGCCCGTCATCGAGGCGGCCCGCGAGGCGGGACTAAAGGCCGAACAGCACGTGCTCGAGGGGACGCCGAACGAACGGATCGTTGAGTACGCCGCCGACGCGCCGATCGATCTCATCGTGATGGGAACCCACGGCAAGAGCGGGCTGAGCCGCGTCCTGCTCGGGAGCACGGCGGAGAAGGTGGTTCGGAACGCGCCGGTGCCGGTGTTGACGATCCGGAGCGGGGTCGACTCCGGGGCCGAGGTCGGCGACGAGAGCAAGGCGGCGTAGACGGCGACGTCTTGACGCGAGACCGTCGCGAACCGACGATCGGCCGTCAGCGACAGTACGACCAGTCGCGGGGCGCTCGCTGCGAGTCCGATTGCTCCGCGGACGACCGCGATCCAATCGCCGTCGGCGGCTCGTCCGGCAGGCACGTCTCGCTGCAGTAGTGGGCCTCGAGCGTCGCCGTTTCCGTCTCGACGACCCAGCTGAGGCGGCGCTCGCGCGGGCCGATCGTCGCGTCGCAGGTTCGACACTGGTCCGCGGCCGCAGCGAGTTCGAGCGGGCCGTCGGCGGTCTCGTCGTCGCCGTCGCTCGCGTCGACGGCACCGCGGCGCTCGAATTGATCGGTACGCGCCGCGGACCCGCCGGCGTCGCTCCGGAGGGAGGACGAGGACGATGTCGAGGTCGACGTGGAGGTGGAATCTGTCTTGCGGGTCACACTCGTCGTTCACCGAACGAACACAAATACCGTGCCGTGATATTCACTCGCTGATGACGTTCAGGGATCGGGACAGACCGTCGCTGAGCCCCGTCCTCGACTCGAGCGGCGGATGCGATGAACGCGGTGAACGCGATGAACGCGACGGCCGCGACGGACGCGAAAAATCTTCAACGTTATACCGCTCGGACCGAAATCACGGGTAATGCGCGACGAGGCGACGGCGTTCGTACCGGGCCACATCACCGGCTTCTTCAGCGCCCATCCGGACGAGGACCCGACGAAGGCCGGCTCGAGAGGCGCCGGCCTGACGCTCACCGACGGCGTCGAGGTGACCGTCGAACCCGCGGCGGAATCGGAACCGACGGTCGTCCTCGACGGCGAGGAGATCGCGGTCGAACCCGTGACCACCGTCCTCGAGACGCTCGACGCACCAGCCCGCGTCGAGGCAACCTCGGACCTGCCGCTGGGCGCCGGCTTCGGCGTCTCCGGGGCGCTGGCGCTGGGAACCGCGCTCGCGGCGAACCGCGTCTTCGACCGGAAACTCTCGATGAACGAACTCGTGACGATCGCTCACGGCGCCGAAGTGCAGGCGGGCACCGGACTGGGCGACGTGGTTGCCCAGGCCCGCGGCGGCGTCCCGATCCGGCTCGAGCCGGGCGGTCCGCAGGACAACAAACTCGACTCGATTCCCGCCCGCGCTCGAGTCGAGTACGTCTCCTTCGGCGAACTGTCGACGGCCGACGTCCTCTCGGGCGATACCGAGCAGTTGACCGAGGCCGGCACGGAGGCGCTGTCGCGGGTGGTCGAGGAGCCGACCCTGCTGTCTTTCATGTACGCGTCGCGGCTGTTCGCGCGCGAGGCCGGACTGCTGACCGAGCGCGTGAGCGAGACGATCGGCGACGTGGCGGCCGTCGACGGCCAGGCGTCGATGGCCATGCTCGGCGAGACCGTCTTCGCGCTCGGAACCGGGCTCTCCGACGCTGGGTACGACCCGTCGGTCTGTGCGACCCATCCGGCGGGCGCGATGCTGAAGTAGCCGCCCCACCTATCGGCGATCGATCGCAGCGGCCGCGCTCCGTTCGTCGATTTCGACCGTCCACTGACCGAACCTCGAGACCGCCCATCAGTTCTGTCGGCACTCCGTTACGTCTTCGCGACCCAATTATCAAATCTGGAAATTTGGCAGACTAACGCGTTCTCGAGGGCGAACGTGTGCAGGAATATCCATAAGAGATCGTATAGATGGCCGAAGCTTTATTATAGTACATTCGAGTTATGTACTCGAATTTACGAATGTCATTCAGCAGCGAACTTCACCGGAGCCTGTTTCGGCTGTACGAACACTACGTCGGGGAACCGGATTCGGGAAAGGACGTCTACGGCTACTGGCTGTTCATTCTCGGATACATCATCGGGGCGGCCGGCGTCGTGGCGTTCGTCTTCGGTTACGCCGGCAGCTTCGGCGAAGAACGGATAATCAGGATTTCGGGCGTCGCGGCGTCGGCGGGGCTGGCGATCTGTCTGTTCGGGATCGGACTCATGTTGCCGGTGCGCAGACGCGGCATTCAGGCCAGCGTTGTCGGACTGATCGTCGCGCTCGCCGGCGTCGCGGCGTTCGGCGTCGTCTACCCCGATAACTGGCGCCACCTCGGAATGGGACTCGACGTCGAGGTGATCAGCGTCTACACGACGGGCATCGCGATCATCACCGGCGTGACGGCGCTCGTGCCCGTCCTCACCGGGCAGAAGGGGCTGTTCGTCGAGGAGGAAGGGACGACCGAGGACCCGCCGATCCTCACCGGCGACGCGCTCGAGGACGCGCAGTTCGCCGTCTTCCGCGACGAGCAGGGCGATTGGAAGTGGAACGTCCTGCACCGGGAAGCGCTGGCGACGAGCGAGGGCAGCGCCGCGACGCGACCGGACGCGCGGGAAGGGATCGAACGCGTCAAGTCACAGATCAGCTCCGCGGGACTGTTGGAGCTGACGACGTCCGCGTTCCGGCTCTACGAGGACCGCGACGGCACCTGGCAGTGGACCCTCGCGCGCGAGGACGGCAGCGTCGTGGGGACCTGCGACCGCGAGTTCGACGACCGCGACGGCGCCGAGGAGTCCGTCAGCTTCCTGAAGGACCGCGGGCCCGACGCGGACGTCATCGAGATCGAGGGGGCCGCGTTCACCTACACCGAGGAGCGGGACCGCTGGTACTGGCAACTGGTCGACGACGAGCACGCGGTGCTGGCGACGAGCGACCGCGGCCACGACGATCAGGAACGCGCCGAGGAAGCGGCCCGCACGTTCGCCGAACGATTCGAACAGGCGCGCGTGCTGGACGTCGAACACTTCGGCGTCGAACTCCGCGAGGCCGAGACCGGCGACGGCTGGACGTGGCGCTTCGTCGACGCGACGGACACGGTCATCGCGACCGCGGGAGACGTCTACGAGACGCGCCGGCGGGCCGAGGAGGCCGCCGAAACGCTGCTCGGCGAGTTCGGTTCCGCGTCCGTCACCGTCGCCGGCGACCCCACCTACGAACGGTACGCGTCGGACGACGAGTGGCAGTGGCGGCTCGTCGACGACGCCGAGCACGTCGTCGCCCGCGGTCCCGAAAGTCACGCCGACCACGAGGAAACGACCCGTGAGACCGAACAGTTCGCCGAGAACGCTCGCGACGCCGACGTCGTCGAGATCGACGACGCGGCCTACGAAGTGTATCCCGCCGCTGCGCCGCCGACGACCCCGTCGTCGTCCGACGGCGACGATCTGCCGGTCCTCGAGGAGCCGACGGCCGCGGACGGCGGGACGACCGTGGAGGGAGCCGACCCCGATTCCGACGCTGACGGCGCCCCGAGGCAGGACTGGCACTGGCGTCTCGTCACCGACGACCGCGAGGTCGTCGCCGCGAGCACCGAACCCCACGCCAGCGCCGAGACCGCGTCCGCCGCGATCGAACGGGTCCGCGAACAGGCCAGCGAGGCCGACCTCATCGAGTTCGATGAGGCGGCCTTCCAGGTCTACGAGGCCGACTCCGGCGAGTGGCGCTGGCGGCTGATCGACGAGGACGGCAACGTCCTCGCGGACAGCGGCGAGGAGCACGCGAGCCGCAGCGAGGCCGCCGAGGCGATGATGACGCTGAAGGAGCAGGCCCCTGATGCCGAACTGCTCGAGATCGAGACCGCTGCCTTCGAACTGTTCGTCAACGAGGACGACGAGTGGGGCTGGCGGCTGATCGATGAGGCCGGCAAACTCGTCGCCGAGGATCCCGCGACGCACCCGACCCGGGACGCCGCGCGCGACGCGATGAACCGCCTGCTCGAGCACCTCGAGTCCGAGGTGCGGACGATGGACGACGCGATCTTCCAGCCCTACGCCGACGAGGAGTGGCACTGGCGGTTCGTGCTGCCCTCGGGCGAGACGGTCGCGGTCGACGCCGACGGCGCGGCGACGCGGGACGAACTCCGCGATCGGCTGGGGACGGTCCGCGAGGCCGCGGCGTCGGCCCAGCGCTGTACGATCGGCGACGTGACGGTCCAGCTCTACGACGCCGGCACCGACGACTGGAGCTGGCGGCTGCTCGACTCCGACCGCGAGGAACTGGCCGACGCGACGGTGACCTACGGGAGCCGGGAGGCCGCCCTCGATCGCGTCTCCGAACTGACGGACCGCGCGGACGAGGCGCCGATCTTCGCGATCGAGGACGCGGTGATCCGCGTCCAGCGCGACGCCGGCGACGAGGCGGCCAGTGGCGCCGAAACGGACGCCTGGCGCTGGGACCTCGTCGATGCGGACCGAGAGGTCCTCGCGAACGCGGCCGACGCCGCGTCGACGAAAGACGAGCTGCTGGCGACGATCGACGAGGTCAAAGGGCTTGCGCCGATGGCCGGCCGGGTCGACTTCGACGTCGCCTCGTTCGAACTCGTCGCCGACGAGGACGACCGCTGGTCCTGGCGGCTGCTCGACGAGGACGGTCGCCCGGTCGCGACCGGCACCGAGACCTACGAGTCCAACGAGGCGGCCCGCGAGGGACTCGAGCAGGTACGGGACCTGATCGAGGCCGCGAGCATCCTCGAGATCGACAGCGTCTCCTTCGAGCTACACCGGGACGAGGACGGCTGGGTCTGGCGGCTGGTCGACGAGTACGGCTCGCGGATGGCCGAGAGCACGCGGACCTACGAGAGCCGGACGGCGGCCCGCGAGGCGATGAACGACGTGAAGTCCCACGCGCCGGACGGGTGGATCACCTTCACGGAGTAAGCGAGGATTCGAATCGGGACGAAGACGGGCAATCAGTCGACTTTTTTAGCAGCCGACCCGAGACACCGGCCGTGAGCGACTACGACACCGTCTCGGCCGACGTCGACCACGAGGAGGAGATCCCGGAGGACCACCCGCGGTACCAGGACCTGCTCACCCGCCACCGGATCGAAAAGGGCGTCGAGAAAGGAATCACGCACCTCCAGGGGATGCACGCCGAGGGACGGGGCAGCGCGTTCGATTACCTGCTCGGCGAGGAGACGATTCCGAGCGCCGACGACGCCGAACGCGCCGCCGCCGCGCACCTGCTGCTGGCCGACCGGCCCGTGCTCTCGATCAACGGCAACGTCGCCGCCCTCGTGCCCGGCGAGATGGTCGAACTCGCCGACGCCACCGGCGCCGACCTCGAGGTCAACCTCTTTAACCGCACCGAGGAGCGCCTCGAGGCCATCGCCGACCACCTGCGCGAGCACGGCGCGGAGGACGTGAAGGGCCTCGAGGCCGACGCGCGCATTCCGAACCTCGACCACCAGCGCGCGAAGGTCGACGCCGAGGGCATCTACGCGGCCGACGTGGTGCTCGTGCCGCTCGAGGACGGCGACCGAGCGGAGGCCCTGGAGGCGATGGGCAAGACCGAGATCGTGATCGACCTCAACCCGCTCTCGCGCTCGCCGCAGGTCGCCGAGGTCCCGATCGTCGACAACATCATCCGCGCGGTGCCGAACATGACCGCACACGCGCGGGACCTCGCGGACGCCGACGAGGACGAACTGCGAGCGATCGTCGAGGGGTTCGATCGAGAGGCGGCGCTCGAGGCGGCCGAGAAGCGGATTCGAAACGGGCTGTGAATCGGCTGCGACCGCAACGACAGCTGAGGGTTCGATTCTGGGAACAGTGAGGCGAGCACTCAGTACGGACACCCTACGTAGCGGAATCAGTCACTGTCGGGAGTGTGAACGAGAACGTCGATCCGTCACCCGGTTCGGAATCGACCCATATCTCCCCATCGTGACGCTCGACGATACGTTCACAGACCGCAAGGCCAATTCCTGTGCCTGCATAGTCTCCGTCTCCGTGTAGCCCCTCGAAGACCTCGAATATCTGTTCTTGGTCGTCGGGATCGATGCCGATTCCGTGGTCAGTGACGGAGACGACCCACGCTTCGCCGTTCCGTTCGGCAGAGACCCGTACCTGCGGCGCCTCCTCCCCACTATACTTGATCGCGTTAGACAACAGATTTTGGAACAGTTGGCGCAACTGGTCTGCATCCCCTTTCACGCGAGGGAGCCGGTCGACGGTTATTTCGGCCCCGCTCTCTTCGATCTGTACCCGTAAGTCTTCACGGACGTCGTCGAAAACGGTCTCAAGATCGACCGGTTCGAACTCGCCGCCCATCGTTTCGATCCGGGAATACTGGAGCAGTCCGTCGATCATCGAGCGCATGCGCTCGGCCCCGTCCAGCGCGTACTCGAAGAGTTCCTCGCCTTCCTCGTCGAGTTCGTCTCCATATCGGCGTTCGATGAGCTGGAGGTAGGTCGAAACCATCCGCAGCGGTTCCTGCAAGTCGTGGGAGGCGGCGTAGGCGAATTGCTCTAAGCGCTCGTTCGATTCCTCGAGGTCGGCGACTAACTGTTCGAGTTTCTCCTCGTACTGCTTGCGCTCGGTGATGTCCTGGGACATCACTAAAATGGCGTACACGTCACCGTCGTCGTCGGTTAGCGGGTGCGTACGAAACTCGAATACGCGTCCTTGCATCGTCAACTCGAACGAGGTCGGCTCGCCGGCGAGCGTCGTGCGACAGTTCGATTCGATCGTTTCCAGAACTTCGCCCGAGTACACGTCTTGTAATCGTTCGTTCTGGATATCCGTGGCGTCGAAATCGAGGGGTTCGAAGCCCTGCCCTGCGACGATCGTATGGCGTAACTCGTCGTCCAAAAGCGCGACCGCACCGTTCGGGAAGTTCTCCGCGAGCGTTCGGTATCGTTGCTCGGATTCTTCGAGTCGGGCTACCGTTTCCTCGAGTTCCGTCTGTGTCTCCCGTAACTCCTTGTTCCGCTGTTTGAGGGTAAATGTCCGCGTTTTGGCCCGTGCATCATGCCTTCCCGCACCGACGCCGGCGACGGCAGCGAGCGCCGGCAGGATGAGGAAGTTGTGGGCTGGATCGTTCAGATCGGCAACGAGTGCAATGAAGACGAGGATGGCGACCATCACTCCGACCGCGCGGAAACACCAACTGGCGACGCTATCGAAGAATTTGGGCCGAATATCGGTCTGTGGCAGACGATAGCCGACATAGAAGAGCGTGATTCCAGCCCCGCCGATCAGGATCGAAACGATCAGTTCCTCCTCGAGTGGGGTCGGTCTCGAGAGACTCACAAACGGCCACAGAACACTCAGTACGATATACACGCTCCCGAGGCCCAAGATGGTGCGCCGCCCGCCGATATTCGAACGAACGCTAGTCACGGGCTTCATCGCTCGTCGGAAATAGCGCCAGTCAGTTATGGTTGCTGAACGACCTTCTCAGGGGTTATCACGCCGACACGTTCGGATCGAAACGAACTCGTTTCGCACTTCATTCCGTAAATACAGGGACTGTGATAGCTACGAGTTCCGCTCGAGTAACGCCGCCGGCACCTCGAGCGAGTCGCCGCTATCGCTCGACGATCGACGCGGAGATGTCGTCGTTCCCGGTTCGGTCGGTCTCTGGCGGGACGTCCTCGACGTGGGGCACTCGATCTTCGACCGCCGCGATGGCGTCCTCGAGCCAGTAGTACGACAGCGAGAGCCGCTCGCTGGCCCGCCGAGAGAACGAACTGTCGATCTCGTAGGGGACCTCGATGTCCACGAGTTCGTCGCCGCCGTAGCTGGTGAGCCAGCGGCGGATCAGTTCGACACCGAGATCGGCGTCGTATCCGCGAGTGACGTAGTGTTTGTAGGGGTGGCGGATCCACGAGCACTCCCAGTGGGCGTAGACGTCGACGCCGGTGTCGTCCTCGAGGGCGTGGAGCACGACGTGTAACTGGCCGTCGGCCAGCGGCGACGGCCGCCACACCCACGATCCTTCGGAGGTGTTGCCGTCGATCCGTACCTTGAGGGAGGCGATCGGATTGTGTGAAAAGCCCAGTGCCTTGAGGTACTCCTCGAGGCGCGACTCCGAACAGTAGGCGGTCAGCGCGTACTCGTCGGCCGTGGTGTGGCTGACGGCGTAGCCGCCGAACGAGCCCCGAAGGAAGTAGTGCAGCTGCGGGAGGAGGCGGCGCCGGACGGCGTTGATCGCATCCTCGGAGTAAGGCATACGGCCCACTGTAGGCGGGCTGGGCGGATGAGTGTTGGGCAGGCGAGGGTCGCTCGCGGTCGTTTAGAGCGTTCGTGTCAGATCTCGACCGACGGCGTAGACGGATACGAGGCCGGCGACCGTCGGCGTCCCGTTCCGGCGCCGCAGGAGCGACGTGGCAACAGTTATTCATATTCGAACCGAAGGACGAACGATGCCATCGCTCGAGCCACCGTGTCTGCGATCGGAGCACGCGTCGAAGGGAGCGGCCAAGGGAGCGAAAGTCGGCGGCAAGGTCGGCGGGCTCGCCGGGCCGGCCGGCGGCGCAGTCGGCGCCGGCGTCGGGGCGGCGACCGGCTACCTCGCGGGGACGGCCCGCGATCGGGTCGACTCGCTGACGCCGTTCTGACGTGCTGCGATCGACCGCTGCGACCGTTCGGGACCTGCCGCCGTTCAAGAAGGCATAAATCCGTCCGCTGATTCCACTCTGACAGCAATGGATACATACGACCTGATCACCCGCAACGCCGAGGAGGTCGTGACCGACGAGGAGGTGCGCGACCTCGCCGACGACCCCGAGGGCAAGCGCGCCTACGTCGGCTACGAGCCCTCCGGCGTGCTCCACCTGGGACACCTGCTGACGGCGAACAAGCTCATCGACCTCCAGGAGGCCGGCATGGAGGTCGTCGTCCTGCTCGCGGACGTCCACGCCTACTTAAACGGGAAGGGCACCTTCGAGGAGATCCGGGACACCGCCGAGCAGATGAAAGCCCAGTTCATCGCCTACGGGCTCGAGGAGGACCAGACGGAGTTCATCTACGGCTCGGAGTTCCAGCTCGACGAGGAGTACGTGCTCGACCTGCACGAACTCGAGGTGTCGACGACGCTCAACCGCGCCCAGCGCGCGATGGCCGAGATCCAGGGCGGCGAGACGGCGAAGGTGAGCCACGTCGTCTACCCGCTGATGCAGACGCTGGACATCGAGTACCTCGACCTCGATCTGGCCGTCGGCGGGCTCGACCAGCGCAAGGTCCACATGCTCGCCCGCGAGGAACTGCCCGAACTCGGCTACGACGTCCGCCCCGCCCTGCACACGCCCATCGTCGCCGACCTCACCAGCGGCGAGGGGAAGATGTCCTCGAGCGAGGGCGTGACCATCTCGATGGAAGACTCGACCGAGGAGCTCGAGGAGAAGGTCAACTCGGCGTACTGTCCGCCGACCCGCGATCCGGAGCCGGACGAGGACGGCAACGAGCGCGAGAATCCCGTCCTCGAACTGTTCGAGTACCACGTCTTCCCCCGCTTCGAGGAGATCACCGTCGAGCGCCCCGAGAAGTACGGCGGCGACCTCACGTACGAGACCTACGAGTCGCTGGCCGAGGACCTCGAGTCGGGCGAGCTCCACCCCGCCGACGCCAAGAGCACGCTCGCGACCTATCTCGACGAGCTGATCGCGCCGGGCCGCGAGAAGCTGCGCGAGCTTCGAGCGTAGGCCGGCCGTAGCTCTGGTTCGAGCCGCGCCGGAGAAAAAGACCGTCAGAACTCGACCGCGCCGATCCACTGTTCGTCGCCGCAGCGCCGGCACTCGAAGGTCGTCTCGTACTCCCGGCACGGTTCGTGGATCCCCCGACCGCAGGTTTCGCAGTACTGGAGTTCGTGCTTCTCGATGCGTCCGCCGCAGGTCGTACAGATCGTTCCGAGTTTCATTGGTGTGTCACCCCATGGCACCCTCCCCGATCGAAACTCCGGGAACCGCCGGCAAAAGTGTACGGATCGGCCAGTTGGAGAACCGGTCGCCGCGTCGATCGGTCGGCTCGACCGATCGGACCCGCGCCGGACTCGAGCCCGACGGCCGCCGGTGATCCCGCCGATTCAAGTGCACGCGCTCCCCTGTCGATCCTATGAACGAGACGCGACGCGCCATTCTCGAGGCGATCGCGGACGGCCCCGTCTCGGGACCCGACCTCGCCGAGTCGCTCGAAATCTCGCGGGCGGCCGTCTGGAAGCACGTCGACGAGTTGCGCGAGGCCGGCTTCGAGATCGAGAGCGGCCCCGCCGGCTACGAACTCCTTGAGGTCCCCGAGTTCGGCGGCGAGGCGGTCGAGTACGGCCTCGAGGCGCCGTTTTCGGTCGAGTACCACGACGCGATCGGGAGCACGAACGACCGCGCGCGGGACTTAGCCGTCGAGGGCGCCGCGGATGTCGTCGTCCTCGCGGACGAGCAGACCGGGGGACGGGGCCGCCTCGAGCGCGAGTGGGCGGCGCCGTCGGGCGGCGTCTGGGCGAGTATCGTCGATCGGCCGACGATCGCGCCGTCGCGGGCGCCGCTGTACACGCTCGCGGCGTCGGTGGCGACGGCGCGGGCGGCCCGCGAGGCGGGCGTCGACGCCCGGATCAAGTGGCCCAACGACGTGGTCGTCCCGGTCGGCGAGGCCGGCGAGTACCGCAAACTCGCCGGGATCCTGACCGAGATGGAGGGCGAGACCGACCGCGTTGAGTGGCTCGTCGTCGGAATCGGCGTCAACGCGAACATCGACGCCGACGCGCTGCCCGAGGGCGCGACCAGCGTTCGCGACGAGGCGGGCGACGTGAACCGTCGGCGGTTCGTCCAGCGACTGCTCGAGGAGTTCGACGACTTCCGAACCGATCTCGAGGCGGTCGTCCCCGCCTGGCGCGACCTCGCGTTGACGCTGGGTCAGCGCGTGCGCGTCGACCGGCCGGCCGGCGAGGTCGTCGGCGACGCCGTCGACGTCACCGAGACGGGGGCGCTCGTGCTCGAGACCGACGACGGCGAGCGCGCGACGGTTTCGGCGGGCGACTGCGAACACTTGCGTCCGGTCTAATCGCCGTCGGCAGTGCGGTTTCGCTGTTCCGAGCGACGAACAAAACAAAAAACACTTCCGCTATTACTGTAGCATTTGTAATATGTCTCGAGGGCCGCCGCAGAACGAACTCCCCACACCGGTCGCTGCCGGGGTAGCTATTCTCTGCTTTGTCATCCTCGCGTACGCTCTCCTCACGGCGAACATCCTCCTTGGCGTACTCCTCGCAGTTGGAATCGGAGGTGGGGTGTACGTGTTCCACCTGCTCCATCGACTGGTTACTGCCGTCGAAGAAATAGCGTACAAATTGTAGGTGGCACCGTCCGCCTCAGCTAGTAGCTACCCGTTCAACTACCAGGAGCCGTAATTCTCGTTCCGACCCGATTCCGTCGGCCGGCGCGGCCTGAAGCGGCTTACTCGACGGCGACTCGCGGCTCCTGTTCCGCGTCTTCCGAAACGTCCAGTCCGACCTGCACCGTCAGCACCGGCACCTCGCAGCGCCGGACGACCCGCTCGGTGACGCTGCCGAGCAGGAGCCGATCGATGCCGCCGCGGCCGTGGGTCCCCATCACGACGAGGTCGCACTCGCCCGAGCAGGCCTCCTGCACGATGACGCGGCTGGGCGATCCCTCGAGGACCTTCGTTTCCACGTCGATGTCCTCGGGCGCGAGTTCCTCGACGCGCTCGACGGCCGACCGGCCCTCCTCGCGGAGCGCGTCGCTGATCCCCTCCCACGCGGTCTCCATCGGCAGCCCCCCGTAGCCCGCCGCGTTGACGACGTAGACCGCACGGATCGTCGCGTCGTGTGCTCGCGCGAGGTCGAACGCGTACTCGAGGGCGCGCTCGACCTCCGGCGATCCGTCGGTCGGAACGAGAATGCAATCGTACATGATATATGATAACGATTCGCACTCTATCTATAATAACGTTGTCGTGGACCTGACGGAACGTCAGTCGAGGTGACAGGACCGGGGCCGGGCGGCGCCGAGCGAGAATCACTCCCGCCGCGCGAGGAACGCCTCGAGCGCGTCCGCGACGTCGGCCGGCTGGTGATACTCGAGGAGTTCGACGGCGTCGTTGCCGCGGATCATCGCCGACAGGTCGTGCTCCGCGTCGGGTCGGTAGAGACAGCATACGGGTTTCTCCCACTCGACCGCGCGGCCGATCTCGTAACCGACGCCGAGGCTCGGCGTAGTGACCTCGGCGACGACGGCGTCGGCCCGCCGGAGCCAGGCGACGTCCTGCTCGTGGATCTCGCCATCAGTGAGTCCCGACGCCTCCTCTTTCGCCTCGACGTTTTCCGTCCCGACGTGCTCGGTGAGGACCGTCCCGTGGCGCTCGAGGATCTCGATGAGGTCGGCGTACAGATCGACGTCGTCGCGTCCGCCGCGGATGGAGCCGCTGAAGAAGATGTCCATATGCCGGCGTCCGTACTCGAGCGGTATTACTGTGCCCGACTCGAACTGCGACTCACCGCTTCGCTCCCCTCGGACCCCTCGAGTTCCCGCGCGAACTGTGCGAAGAACTCCTCCATGAACTGCCACCGGGACTCGCCGGTGTGGCGACCGGGCGACGTGTACAGTGCGTCCAGTCGCTCTCGCGCCCACTCCCGAAGGAGCGTAACGTCGGGTCGATCGGACGATCCCGCGTCGGCCACTGCGGTCGCTGCGGCGTCGACATCATCGATCACCGCGTAGGGGTCGCCCGTTCGGCCCGACCGTTCGCCGACGATACAGGCCAGCCGAACGAGTCCGCGCGCCCCGGTGGCGTCCAGTTTATCCGCGTCGAAGAGTAGTTTCGCCTCGAGCGTCTCCGGCTCCGGAGACGAATCTCGGATGCTATGAGCACGGATGCAGCGTTCGACGGCTGCGATCCGGTCTGCCGACGCGGCCTCGACCTCGCGCTCGAGCAGCGCTTTCGCCTCCGTGGCACCCCATGCGGCGTGGTCGTCGATCTCGCCGGATCGCTCGAGCGGCCGACCGACATCGTGGAACCACGCGGCGGCGGCGAGCACGTCCCGATCGACGGACTGCTCGCACTCGTCGGCCAGTCGCAACGCCACGTCGTGGACGCGTCTGGCGTGGAACCGATCGTGCGCCGGGAGCGCGTCCGCGTAGTAAGGCAGTGCCAGCGTTTTGGCGCGGGATCCCAACTTCTGGGTCATGAAGGGATAATAACAGTTCTGTCGGATAGGTGCTGCGACCTTGCTATCCGGTGGTGAGACTGGAAGTCGAACAGCCGCTACTGCGACCCGGGCTCGAGCACGACCTCGCGCACGTCGTCGACGCCGGCCCGGCGGACGACCGCCCGGACGGGGTCGCGCGCCCCCGCGAGGTTGTTCGTGTCGCCGTCCAGCACCAGCAGGCGCGCCTCCTTCCCCGGCTCGAGCACGCCGTATTCGAGATCGGCGATTTCGGCGCCGTTGACGGTGGCCATCCGCAGGATCTCGTCGGCGGTGAGATCCGAGAGCTTCGCGAGGAACTCCATCTCGCGGAACATCGACGGCGAGTTGAGCATCACGTTGTCGGTGCCGAGCGCGAGGGTCGTCCGCTCGTTGAGTTCCGAGTAGGGTGAAAGGCCGACGTCGGTGACGAGGTTCGAACGCGGACAGACGACGATCGGCACCGGATCGTCCTCAAGCCGCTCGAGGTGGTCCGGCTGGGGGTGGACCATGTGGACGAGGAAGTCCGGCTCGAGGTCCAGCGCGGGAGTGATGTCGCTCTCGTCGACCTCGCCGGCGTGGATGCCGAAGGGTTTGCCCGCCTGGCGGGTGGCGGCGCGCTCCTCGTCGAAGGTGTCGTCGTTGGCGCCGCTAGCGCCGAAGCCGTCGCCGGCTTCCATCGCCTCGACGGAGCCGCGGGCGAACGACAACGCGTCGATCGCGAGGCCGTCCTGGGCCGCCTCGAGCATCTCGACGCCCTCGACGTCGCCCTCGCGGAAGTCGAGACAGGCCGCGGTGCCGCTCCGTTGCATGAACTGCAGCGAGGTCCGCATCGCGGAGACCAGTTCCTCGCGCGAGGCGTCCCGCAGCAGGCGGTGCTTGAGGCCGTCCGGCGGCGCGACCAGTTCCTCGAGGGAGAGGCCCCGGCCGGCCTCCTTCGCGATCGAGTCCCCGATGTGGGTGTGGGCGTTGATGAACGCCGGGAGGATAATGTCGGCGCTGTCGACCGATTCCTCCTCGATGGCCTCGATGCGACCGTCTTCGTCGACGACCAGACGGCCCTCGACAGGCTCGAACTCCTCGCCGCGGAGGATCGTCCCGGTGTACTCCGTCGTCATACGCGAGTGTTCGGGGGCAGTCCCTTCAACGGTTCGGGGTCGGACGCGGCTCGGAGCCGGACTCGAGAGCCAAGGACGACCGGCGTTTTAACTCTGAACGACGGGGGTCGGTCGCTCGACTACGAATCGAGCGCCCGCAGCGCGGTTCCGGCCAGCACGACGACGAGCGCACCGCCCGCGAGGATCGCGAGCCCAGGGACGAAGGAACCGGTCACGTCCCGGAGCGTCCCGACGAGCACCGGGCCGAGGAAGCCGCCGATCTCGCCGACCGCGAAGATGAAGCTCACGGCGGTGCCGGTCAGCCGCGGGCCGATCCCCTCGAGGTCGGGCGGAATCGCGCGGACGAGCGGCGAGATGCCGCCGATACCGACGCCGGTCGCGACGATGCCGGCGACCGCCAGCGCGCCCGTGACGCCGACGATCACGCCCCCGACGCCGAGGCCGGCGAGGGCGCCGCAGCCGATCAGCGCGAGCCGGCGCGCGCCAAACCGATCGGCGAGTTCGGGGACCGACAGGATTCCGACGACGGAGGCGCCGACGTAGAGGCTGGTCGCCCGGCCCGCCGGTCCCGCCGGGAGGCCCCGCGACTCGAGGATCGTCGGGAGCCAGCCCTGCATCCCGTGGGTGAGCAGCAGGTACATCGTCCCGATGACCACGACCAGCTGGAGTTCCCGGTGGGTGAGCACCAGCCGGAGGTCGTCGGCGATCGACTCGAGGGCGACGGACTCGTCGGCCGCGGCGTCGTCGAGCCCGGTCCGGCGGACGAGGGCGAGCCAGGCCAGCCCGTAGCAGACCGCGACGACGCCGCTCCAGTAAAACAGCGGACGCCAGCCGCCGAGCGCGGGCCCGACGATCGGCCGGCCGACGCCGAAGGCGAGCGCGGAGCCGGTCGAGGCGCCGACGAGGTAGACGGCCGACGGGCGGCCGGTCTTCGCGGGCGGAAACAGGACCGAGACGAGCTTCGGGAGGCCGAAGGTGATCGTCGTCGCGCCGACGCCGATCAGGACGGTACAGGCCAACAGCGCGGGGAAGTCGGGCGCGAGGCTCCGGCCGATCTGTCCCGTTCCGTAGACCAGCACGCCGGCGCCGATGATCCGCCCGGGGCCGATCCGATCCACCGCGAGGCCCGACGCGAGCGCCAGCGGGATGTAGGTCAGCGGCACCGCGCCCGTCAGGACGCCGGCCTGGGTTCCCGTCAACCCCACCTCGGCGATGATCGTCGAGAGGTAGGCCGGCAGCGAGAACCAGACGAACATGAGCAGGAGGTAGCTCAGCGTCCCGGCGACGACGAGGGCGTACGCGCGACGGGGCGACCGGATTCGGCGTTCCATGCGACCTCAGCCGACGGGTACGCCGCTCGAGGGAGAAAACGGACGCGATGCGGCAACGTCGTCCGATAGTGGAGTGCGACAGCAAAAGAACGGGGCAGGGCCGCCTCGTCGCTACATCAGGTAGAACAGCGGGAACAGGAACACCCACACGATGTCGACGAAGTGCCAGTAGAGCCCGAAGAACTCCACCGGCCGGTGGTCCTCAAGGTAGGCGTCGACCGCCGCGACGCGGTAGAGCATGAAGCCGGCGATGAACAGGCCGAGGATCACGTGCAGGGCGTGCAGGCCGGTCGTCACGAAGTAGACCGAGTCGTGGAGGTTGGTGAACCAGTAGATCCCGTGGGAGAACTCATAGGTCCACTCCCAGGCTTTCACGCCGAGGAACGTGAGCCCGAGCAGCAGCGTCGCCCCGAGCGACGCGAGGAGGCCGCGTTTGTTCTCGCGTTCGGCCATGACGAGCGCGAGCACGACCGTGAAACTCGAGGTCAGCAGCACGTAGGTGTTGATGAGACCGACCGTCGAGGACGGCGGGATTATCTCCCAGTTCTGCCAGCCGGTGTGGAGCCGCAGGAAGACGAACGCGCCGATGACGCCGCCGAAGACGACCACGTCCGACGCGAGGAAGAACCAGACGCCGAGTTTCGTCGTCCCGACGCCGCCGAACGGCCACCGTTCGGCGATCGCCATCTCGGGCGCGTGGAACTGCTCGCGTCCGTACTCGAACAGCGTGTAGCCGAGGATCCCGACGCCGAGGAGCGCGGTCAGCGGATAGACGATGGTCGGTTCGCCGGTGCCCCCTGGAATAGTTGCCCCTCGCGCTTGGGCGAAACTGACGAGGTACGGGGTGACTCCGGACAGTCCGAAAAAGAAGACGAACATGCCGATCCCGATGCCGAACGGCCAGATGCTCGCGTGGTCGGCGTGCTGCTCCTGCTCGATGTCAGCGGTCACCACGCCGCCGTCTGCGGCCGCGTCGTCGACGAACTCGAGGCGGCCGCTGGCGTACGACGGCCGGTCGGGCCAGTTCTCGAGCGGCGGGGGCGAGGAGGTCGCCCACTCGGCCGTTCGGGAGAACTTCCAGGGGTTGTCGGGCGCGTCGGGGCCCGAGAGCCAGCTCTTCGCGAACGTGTAGAAGATCAGCACCCACGCGAGGGCGAGGACGAACGAGCCGACCGTCGCCATCTGGTGGTAGAGCTCGAACCCGTCGGGGTAGTTGAAGACGCGGCGGGGCGTCTCCCAGGCGAGGAACATCGGGAAGTACAGCAGGTTAAAGCCGATGAAGTAGACGGCGAAGCTGAGTTTCCCCAGCGTCTCGGAGTACATCTTCCCGGTCATCTTGGGCCACCAGTAGAAGAGACCGCCGACCAGGGCGGTGACGCCCGACACCATCACGTAGTGGAAGTGGGCGACGACCCAGTAGGTGCCGCGGAACTCGTAGTCGAGCACGACCGCTCCGAGGAAGACTCCGGTGATGCCACCGAGGATGAAGAGGACCAGCGCCCCCATCGAGTAGAGGAACGGCGTCGTGAACCGGACCCGTCCCTTGACCATCGTGTAGATCAGCGAGAAGACCATCAGGTCGAACGGCAGCGAGATCCCGATCGTCGTCGCCATGTAGAGCGTCTTGATCTCGAGGTTGAGAGGGGCCAGGAACATGTGGTGCATCCAGACGAGGAACGACTGGACGGCCACCAGCACCATCGCGATGATGACCCACTTGCGGCCGACGAGTCGCCGGCCCGTGAACGTCTGGAACGTCTCGAACATGATCCCGAGCGCGGGGAAGAAGACGATGTACACCTCCGGGTGGCCGAAGAACCAGAACAGGTGCGCCCACAGGAGACTCGAGCCCTGCTCGGTGGCCATGTACTGGGTGAGAAAGAGTCGGTCGCTTATCTGGAGCAGCAGGGCCGCGAGCAGCGCTGCGAAGGCAAAGAGCATCATCCAGACGGTCAGCAGCCACGTCCAGGTGAACAGTGGCATGTTCCAGAGACCGAGTCCTTCTGCGCGCGAGCGGTGGATCGTCGTGAGGAAGTTCACCGTCCCGATGGTGATCGAGAAGACGAACAGGATCAGCGCGAGGATGGCCGCGTTACCGCCGGTCGCGGCCTCCATCGCCGTCGTGTACATCGGCACGTTCAGCGGCGCGTACATCGTCCAGCCGCCGGCGAACGTGTGACCCTGGAAGAACGAGACGGCGAACAGGATCCCGGAGAACAGGTAGAACCAGTAGCTCATCGCGTTCAGCCGCGGGAACGCGAGGTCTTTCGCCCCGATCTGCAGCGGGACGAAGTAGTTCGCAAAGCCGGTCGCGACCGGCGAGAGGAACCAGAACACCATCAGCAACCCGTGGCTCGTCACGGCCTGGTTGTACTCGGTCCCATCGAGGAAGCCGAGGCCGCCGGATTCCCAGAGTTGGACGCGGAACAGCAGCGCCATGACACCGCCGAACAACAGGAAAAACAGCGCGGTCGCGATGTAGAGGATGCCGACGTCCTTGTGGTTGGTCGTGACTAGCCACCGCTTGATCGTCGTACGTGGGGGAAGTTCGCTCATCTGTCGATTCTGATCGGCGTCTCGGGTTTCGGTTCGCGGGGTCGTTCGCTCGTCGATCGGTGCGAGGGCCGAGCGACTCGCGGCCGATGTCCGGCGGAGTCGCTCGAGCGGAACGGCATCACCGAGTGTTCTCACCGCTGCGGGTATCAATGTGTCCAGCGCACATGCAAGGCACCGAAGGCCGCGGCCGGGAGAACGACGCGACGGCGGCGTCGGGACAGGTAAGCACGCTTAAGAGCCGCGACGGACTGGGTTGGCGTATGCAACCGCGCGACCTGTCCGATCACGTCGCATACGAGGCGGGTCGAGGCATCGAGGAGGTCGCCCGGGAACTCGACCGGGACCCCTCGGAGTTCGTCAAACTCGCCTCGAACGAGAACCCGCACGGGCCCTCCCCGGCGGCCGCCGTGGCCGTCCGCGAGGCCGCCTCGAGCGTGAGTTCCTACCCGAAAGCCGCCCACGCAGACCTCACGGAAGCGGTCGCCGAGCGATGGGACGTCGCCGACGAGCAGGTCTGGCTCGCCAACGGCGGCGACGGGGCGCTCGACTACCTCCACCGGGCGATGATCGAGCCCGATGACACCGTCCTCGTTCCCTCGCCCGGCTTCGCCTACTACGGGATGAGCGCCCGGTACCACCACGGGGACGTCCGCGAGTACGAACTCTCGAAGGCCGACGACTTCGCACAGGACGCGGAGACGGTTCTCGAGGCCTACGACGGCGATCGGATCGTCTTTCTCACCAGCCCGCACAACCCGACCGGCTCGACGATCCCGCTCGAGGAGGTCGAGCGGCTCGCCGAGGCGACCGACGACGAGACCCTGATCGTCGTCGACGAGGCCTACGGCGAGTTCGCCGACCGGGACAGCGCCATCGCGCTGCTCGAGGGCCGGGACGGGTTCGACGCCCGCGACGACGTCGCCGTCCTGCGGACGTTCTCGAAGGCCTACGGGCTGGCCGGCGTGCGACTCGGCTACGCCGTCGTCCCCGACGAGTGGGCCGACGCCTACGCCCGCGTGAACACCCCCTTCGCCGCCAGCGAGATCGCCTGCCGCGCCGGGCTGGCCGCCATCGACGACGAGGAGCACGTCGAGCGCACCGTCGAGACGGCCCGCGACTCCCGCGCGTACATGCGCGAGCACATCGACGCCCACGTCTGGGAGAGCGAGGGTAACTTCGTCCTCGTCGACGTCGACGACGCTTCCGCGGTCGCCGAGGAGATGCAACGGCGCGGCGTCATCGTCCGGGACTGCTCGAGCTTCGGCCTCCCGGGCTGTATCCGGATCACCTGCGGTACCGAGGACGAGACCGAGCGGGCCGTCGAGACGCTCAACGAGGTGCTCGCGGACGTGGACGTCGACACGGACGCCGACCGCGGCGGCGAGTCCGAAACCGACGCGAGCACCGAAGCGGAGGTGCCCGACACGTGAGAGTCGCCGTCACCGGCACACCGGGAACCGGCAAGACGACCGCGACGGACCTGCTCGAGTCCCGACTCGCCGAGGACGACTCGCTGCCCGACCTCGAGGTGATCCACCTCAACCGCGTGCTTGAGGACGAGGAGCTGTACACCGAGGTCGACGCCGATCGCGAAAGCAAGATCGCCGATCTGGACGCGCTCGCCGACTGGCTCGAGGGCCGCGACGAGGCCGTGATCGAATCGCACCTCGCCCACCACTTCGAAGCCGACCGCGTGGTCGTCCTACGGTGCGCGCCGGGGACGCTCGAGGAGCGCCTGCTCGAGCGCGGCGAAACCGAGGCCAAGGCCCGCGAGAACGCCGAGAGCGAGGCGCTCGACGTCATCCTCTCGGAGGCCGTCGATCGGCACGGCCTCGAGTCGGTCTACGAGATCGACACGACCGACCGCGATCCGGCGGGCGTCGCGGACGCGCTCGAGGCGGTCGTCACGGGGGACCGGGAGCCCAGCGCCGGCGAGGTCGACTTCGTGGGGTATCTCGGATGACGCTCGATCAGCTCCGGCCGTACGTCTCGCGGTTTCTGGACCCGTTCGTGCGGGGCTTCGACCGCCTCGGGTTGACGCCCGACGGGGTGAGCGTCATCGCGTTCGGGATGGCGGTGCTTGCCGCCGTCGCCTTCCTGCTGGGCGGACGCGCGTCGCCGATCTGGTACGTCGTCGCGGCGGTGCTGGTCTTCCTGAACGGCTGGCTGGACATCGTCGACGGCGCGCTCGCCCGCGAGCAGGAGCGCGCCTCCGCGGCGGGCGACCTGCTGGATCACGTCCTCGATCGCTACGCCGACATCGTCGTCATCGCCGGCCTCGCCGCGGGCATCGAAAACTACCTGCTCGGCTTCCTCGCAGTCACCGGGGTCGTGATGACCTCGTATCTGGGAACGCAGGCGCAGGCGGTCGGTCTCGACCGGGTCTACGGCGGCCTCGTCGGCCGCGCCGACCGGCTGGCGATCATCGGTGCCGTCGGCTTCCTCGCCTATCCGCTGTCCGACGCGGACCCCGGCGGGCTCACGATCGTCGGCTGGCTGCTGGTCTTCCTCGCGGTCGTCGGCCACGTGACCGCGCTCCAGCGGTTCGCCTACTCCTGGTCGGCGCTGGACTGAGCCCGCGCCGGAGTCGCGATCGCGGCCGGCTCGACGGCGAGCCGTCGTTTTTTCGACCCGGGGAACGCCGCATGCTTTATAGCTCGCCGGGATATAGCTACTATCATGGTTCAGTGCGAGATGTGTGGCGCCGAGACGTCGTCTCCGAAGACCATCAAAGTCGAGGGCGCGAAGCTCGACGTGTGCGCCGACTGCACCGACTTCGGCACTGAAGTCAGGCAGACCTCGAGCTCCGGCTCGTCGACGAAGTACTCGACCGGCTCGAGTTCCTCCTCGTCGGGCGGCTCCGGTTCCTCGTCGAGCGGTGGCTCCAGCGGTTCCACCTCGAGTACGAGCGCCGGCTCCTCGAGTCAGCGCCGGTCGGACATGTTCGACGACATGGACGAGCTCGCGACCGACTACGACGAGCGCGTCCGCAAGGCCCGCGAGCAGAAGGGACTCAGCCAGTCCGACCTCGCGAACGAGCTCAACGAGAAGGCGAGCCTCATCCGCAAGATCGAGCGCGGCGACACCCTCCCGAGCGACCGCGTCCAGTCGAAGCTCGAGCGGTTCCTCGACATCGACCTGAGCGCCGAGGGCAGTTCCGGCGACGACTCGGAGTGGTCGGGCGGCTCCTCGTCGGGCAGTTACACGCTCGGCGACGTCGTCAAGCGGAAGGACTGAGGTCCGCCCGAGGAGCGACCCGAGCTGTCGGACCCCGTCTCGACTCGCGGTTCACCGCCGATCCGCGCCCGGACAGTGACGACTCGCAAGCTATTTCTTGCCAGCGACTGCCGTTGCAGATATGTTCGTTCTCGTCAACCTGAAGACCTACCCCTGCGACCCGCTCGAGGTCGCGGAGGCGGTCCGCGACGTCGACGACGCAACCGACGCGCGAATCGCGGTCGCGCCGCAGGCGGCGCACTTAGAGCGCGTCGCCGAGACGGGCGTCGAGACGTGGGCCCAGCACGTCGATCCGATCGACTACGGCAGCAACACCGGCCACACGCTGGCGGAGACGGTCGCCGAGGCCGGCGCCGACGGCACCCTGATCAATCACTCCGAGCGGCGGCTGAAACTCGCCGACATCGACGGCGCGGTGCGGGCCGCCGAGCGGGCCGACCTCGAGACGATCGTCTGCGCGAACAACCCCGCACAGATCGGCGCGGCCGCGGCGCTCGGCCCGGACGCGGTCGCCGTCGAGCCGCCGGAACTCATCGGGACCGGGACGCCGGTCAGTCAGGCAGACCCCGACGTCGTCGAGGACGCCGTCGACGCCGCGGCGAACGTCGACGACGACGTGGACGTTCTCTGCGGCGCCGGGATCAGCACCGGCGACGACGTCGTCGCCGCAGGCGACCTCGGCGCCGAGGGCGTCCTGCTGGCCAGCGGCGTCGCGAAGGCCGACGATCCGCGGGCGGCGCTCGAGGACCTCGTCGAACCGCTCTGAGCGGCGGCCCCCGATCCCGGCCCCGTCGGCTTCCCACGAGGTGTGGTAACCGATCACTTTTCCCCCCGCTCGTCGAACTACCGCTATGACCGAGTCCGAATCCGACTCCGAGTCCGACGAGCGGCCGGTTGGGGTAGCGCTCGAGAACCGACTGATGAGCCACGGGATCTACGTGAACGAGGTAGCACGGCTCGCGGACGAGGCGGACGAACACGAACAGGACCCGGACGACGAGCCGATCGCCGCCCGAGACGGCACCGACGTTCGCCTCGAGTACGAGACCGTCGCCGAGGTCGACGTCGTCACGAGCGACGAGGTCGGCGCCGTCGTCCGCACCCTGCTCGCGATCGCCGACGAGCGCGAGTGGACGCCCGGCCGGCTCGAGGTCACGTCGCTGACGACCGACGGCGACCTGCGGGGCCGCTGGCGCGTCGAGGCCGAGTGGTTCGACCGCCTCGGCGACGACCTCTCGGAACTCGAGTTCTCCGAGCGGGTCCTCGAGACGATCGAGCGACCCCGCTGAATGGATAGCTTAATGAGACGTCCGGCGCGTGTCGGGGACGATGGCCCGAGAACAGCTGTACGTCTCGCACGCGCCAGCCGATCTCGAACTCGTCCGAGAGCTGTTCTCGACGGTCGAGAACTTCCCGATCGGGGTTCACGTCGCCGCTGAGGAGGCCGACTCCGGACGCGCCCGGACGCGGCTGGCGGGACGGATCGCGAACAGCGACCTCGTCGTCGCGGTCCTGACCGAGCGATCGGCGACCGATCGGTGGGTCAACCAGGAGATCGGCTACGCGCGGGCGAAGGGGATCCCGGTGTTGCCCCTGTACGACCGCGAGGCGCACCGCGGCGGGTACATCGGCGACGTCGAGGGCGTGACGATCGATCGCGGCGATCTGCCCGCCACCGTCTACGAGCTACTCTGTCAGCTCCGTCGCGAACTCTCGCCGCTGGGCGCGCTGTCGGTGCCGAATTGGTACGTTCGGTTTCCGTGCACGGTCCCCGACTGCGACCAACCGGTGACACTCGAGATCGAGCAGGAGCAGTCGAAACTCTGGAAGCTCCACCGGCGCGGCCGCCGGCTGTCGGCGGACTGCGAGGGGTGCGGCTCGCGCTACTACTTCGATCCGGGGACGATCGGATTCGTCGGGCGTGGCGACCCCGACTCTACCTCCACGTCCGGGTCCGAAGCCGACGCTCCGTCGCGGTCGTCGGAGCGACGCCGGTAACTCGCGCGACTCGCGGCGAGAAGATAGACGGAGCCGCTAGCGGTCGGTCGCATCGCGTCGAAGTCGTTCGTAGGCGTCCGTCACGAGCTGAAACGCCGACCGGCTTCCGCTCTTTCGGTCCGGGTGGGCGCGCTTGACCTGCCGGTGGTACGCGTCCCGAATCTCGGTGAGGCCGGCGTCGGGGTCGACACCGAGCACCTCTCGCGCTCGCGACGCGCGCATTTCGACGTCTTTGACGATGCCGTCGGCCTCCGCGTCCTCCTTGCAGGATCGACACAGTCGCTCGGTCCGCCCGTCGACGGTCGTCACGCGAAAGGGTTCCGTCTCGATCGGGTCGGTACACTGGCTACAGCGAGTCGGTTCGTCGTCGCCGTCGTCGATCCGTCCGCCGTCGGCCTCGGCCTCTGTGTCGGTGCCGGTGTCGGCGGCGGCAGCACCGGGGGCGTCGTCGTCGGGACCACCGTCGTCACCGGTCGCCGGCCCTGCCGTCTCGGAACCGCTCGAGGGCGCTTCGGCCGCACACGACGGACAACAGGCGACGACGGTGCCGTCGGACAGCCGAACCTCCTCGAGTTCGGCCTCGAGGAAACTCCCGCGACAGCCGTCGCAGGCGGCGCGGCGCTGGTCGAGCGTCGCTTCGCCGTCGGCGGTCGCGTCGGTCACCGCTCGAGCGTGGGGCGCACACTGCGGACAGCAGGTCACCGCCTCGCCGTTCGGCATCGCGACCGTCGTCGCCTCCTCGGACGGTATCGTGCGACCGCATCCGTCGCAGCCAGTTTCACCCGCGGCCATCGGGCGCGTAATTTGGACGGTCCCGTCTTAGTTCTGCCGCTGTCATGTTGCTCGCGATGGACGGGCGATCGGCGGGTGAACCCTCGCAACGCGCCGGAACCGGGACACCAATATGGACGCGGTCCCGATCACCGATATGGACACGGGAGTGCGAGCGGAGGGCGCGCGCGGCACCGCCGATCGGACGACGCTGCTGCTGGCCGTCGGCGACGTCGTCGTTCTCGCCGGACTGGTGCTCGTCGGCCAGCTCAGCCACGGCGTCACGCCGATCGAACGGCCCGTCGCGGCCCTCGAGACGGTCGCGCCGTTCGTCCTCGGTTGGGTGATCGTCGCGGCGATCGCCGGACTCTACACGAGCGCGAGCGACGTCGCAACCTCCGTCCCGCGAACGGCCCGCACCACGGCAGTCATCTGGATCGCGGCGGCGAACGTGGGCTTTATCCTGCGAAACGGACTCTTCGGCGAGAGTACGCGGTGGCCGTTCCCGCTGGTGATGACCGGGTTCGGCTTGCTCGTTCTCGTCGGCTGGCGGGTCGCCTACGCCGTTTTCGCCGGCTCGAGCGGCCGATCGTAAGCGGCCACCGGCATCGGGATCGATTCCGCGACCGCCGCGCCGATCGCGTCCGGCCGTGATTTTCACTTTTCGGACAAACGAGGGACCTGTCAGTTCTCGTAGCGTCCTCGGCATCGGACTGTAATCTCTCGGCCCCTCCACCATTAACAATCGTTATTAAATTCTCGAGATTGTATCGTCAGGATCTTCCGTCGAGCCGGCTTCCATCGTGCGATTTCGGACGCCTGTAGCGTTTCAAAACCCGGACACGATATACAGGCGTTCGTTTTTGCTGTAAAATCCAGCGGGCCTCCGTCACTCTATAACCAGCTCATAAGTTATGAGAATCCAGTGGGTAGAGTACTGGTTAGAAACGAATCTGGTATCGGCCGATTATGGGAAACACTTATATGCCTATTTCTCATACTATAGGATAGATTATGACTGGATACTACGACATTGTTCTTGGCCTCATCCCAGTCGCACTGCTCGGTATCACCGCCGCCCTCACGCTCGTGGGACTCTCGTTTACGGCGGCAGTGCCGATCGGCGCGTTCGTCTCGATGGGGATTATCGGCCACGCAATGTTCGTCAACACGCCGGCCGACGGCGCAGATGAGGCCCAGTCGGCACGTCCGCCGCTCAACGCGGACTAACGGATCCAGTCACGTTTTCGCTCTCTCGTTTTCCACATCGTTTCGTTCCCGTTCGTTCCCGCACGTTCTCGCGTCGTTGACCCCAGCCGTCCCGTTGGCCGGTGTCGCCAGCTTTTCCCTGATCGCGTCCGTTGGTTCCGTCGATGACCGACGCGCTGTTTCTCACCAGTAGCGACGTCTCGGACCTCGCGACGCCGGCCGACTACGTCGACGCCGTCCGCGACGGCTACCGCCAACGCGGCGAAGGGGCACCCGCCCAGCCCCGGTCGAAGTTCTTCCGGAGCGAACCGGCCGGGATGCTCACAAGCTACGCCGCCGTGCTCCCCGAGACGGGCGCGATGGGCGGCTACATGTACACCGCCGGCTTCGGCGCCGAAGACGCCTGGTTCATGACGCCGCTGTTCGACGCCGAGAGCGGCGAACCGCTCGCGCTGCTGGACGGCGCGAGCATGAACCCGTTCAAGACCGGCGCAGCCGGCGCCGTCGGCGTCGACGCGCTCGCCCGCGAGGACGCCGACACCCTCGGGATCATCGGCACCGGCGCGCAGGCCCGCGGCCAACTCCGGGCGACGGCGACGGTCCGAGACTTCGCGGACGTTCGCGTCTACTCGCGGACGCCCGAGAACCGCGAGTCGTTCGCCGACGACTTCGACGAGCGACTCGCGGCCGACGTCCGGGCGGTCGACTCGAGCGAGGCGGCCGTGTCCGGCGCGGACGTCGTCATCACGGCGACCACCGCGAGCGAGCCGGTGTTCGACGGGTCGAATCTCGAGCCCGGAACGCACGTGACGGCGATGGGGCAGTACAACCCCGAGAAGCGCGAACTGGATACGACGACGATCGAGCGCGCGACCTACGTGCCCGACCTCCGCGAGCGGGCGACCTTCGACGCCGGCTCCTTTATCGCGGCGCTCGAGGAAGGCGTCGTCACTGAAGATCACGTCCACGCGGAACTGGGCGAGATCGTCGCGGGCGAAGCGCCCGGCCGGACGAGCGACGACGAGATCACGGTGTTCGACAGCGGCGGCACCGGGATCGAGACGGTCGCCGGCGCGTACCTGCTCTACGAGCGGGCGCTCGAGGACGGGGTCGGCAGCGAGATCGAGTTCGCGCCGGCCAGCGAGGCGCTGACCGGGGAGTGATCGAGCGGGAGAGCCGCCGGCTGCTACCGCTCTCCGGGATCCGGGTCGGGCGACGATTCGCGGTCGGCGCCGGCCGCCGACTCGAGATCTGGATCCGACCGCGAGTCCGCCGGCTCCCGAGTCGCGGCCAGCACCGCGTGTACGAGCGTCGACTCGGCCGCGCGGAGCCGCTGGGAGACGGCCGATTTCGAGATCGAAAGCTCGGTCGCGAGCGCCTCGAGGTCGACTTGCCGGGGGCAGTCGAAGTACCCCAACTCGTCGGCTAACTCGAGGGCCTCCCACTGTTTCGGCGTCACCTCGCGGACGTCGATCCGAAGCACCGGCGGTCGGCCGGTCGAATCGATATCGTCGACGACGCGGGCGTCGAGGACGTCGTCGACGCACTCGACGAGCCGCTCGATGGAGTCGTCCTCCGCGAGCGCCACCGTGACGCGGATTCGGTCGCCGTCGGTATCGCTGGTCATTGGAATCCACCGCGGTGATCGCGATCGGTTCTCGCGCTCACTCCGCTATCGGATACTCGTCCGCGGCGTCGCTTTTTGATTCGCATCGTTCCGACTGCGCTGGAAACGGGCGTCGATCACCCGTGGTACGTCGGTTTTCGAAGTGCGCCGGTCACGGGTTCGGGTCGTAGACCTCGGGGTTCTCCTCGCCCTCGACGTCGATGACGGCCAGGGCGCCGCGACGAGCGGCGCGCGTGAGCGCGTGGTCGACGATCTTGACCGGCCCGGGGACCGGGAACTCCAGTTCGGCCGCGGCGGTCGTCCCGGGGGCGACGGGCGCCGTTTCGACGTTCCGATCGGGGGCGGTCAGGAGGTCGCCGTCGCGGTAGAAGCGGCTCCAGACGTTGCCGATCGGGTGCCACGAACTCAGCAGGTTCGGCCCGCCGTTGGCGAAGTACACCCGTGCGGTTTCGCCGGTTTCGGCGTGCATCGGGCCGACGCCGTCCGCGGTGAAGCCGTAGGCCTGGCCGTTGAAGACGACGTACGTGGGCGCTTCGGCGAGCATGTCGTCGAAGTCGAAGCCGTGGTGGCCCTTCTCGCCGAGGTCGCCGTCGGTGTAAATCTCGTGCTGGCCGAGGTAGAACTCCCGGTCCACCTCGGGGAGCCCCTCCTCGGGCTCGACGAGGATCGAGCCGAACATGCCCGAACTGATGTGCCGGTCCATGTTCGGGATCGCACAGTGGTAGATGAACACGCCCGGGTACTCGGCGGTGAAACTGATCCGGGCCGGATCGTCCCCGGGACTGATCGTCGTCGCGTCGGCCCCGCCGCCCGGTCCGTAGACCGCGTGGAAGTCCATGTTGTGATTCGTCGCGTTCAGGTCGTCCGGCACCTCGAAGGTGAGGTTCACGCGGTCGCCGCGACGGACCCGCAGCATCGGGCCGGGCACCCGCCCCTCGAAGGTCATGTAGTCGAACGTAACGCCGGGTTCGATCTCGGCGGTCAGCCGTTCGGTCGCGATCGTGACGTCGTGTTCTCGGGGCTCGGTCCAGTCGACCGGGTCCGGAACGTCGGTCGGGTCGCGGGCGATCCGCTCGACGTCGACGGGCTTCGCCGCCGTCGAACTCGACTCGTTACCGGCTGCGGTGTCGTCGCTCGTCGCTCGATCGTCGCTGCGCGTGTCAGAACCGAGACAGCCGGCGACCGCCAGCGCCGTCGCCGCACCGGCCGTTTGCAGGAACCGTCGGCGGGGTTGGGTACGTCGGGTCATCGTCTGACATCGGATCATCGATTGGTTCGATTATTGAATCGGAGCGTGCGTTTCTTCGGCGTGAGAAGCGTTCTTGAGGGGTTCAGTCCCGTTGCCTCCCGCTGAGAACGCCGCCGAAGATGTTCCGAGTCGACACATAAATCGACGCGACGGTCGCTCGAGCGCAGCGAATCGCCTCGCATCGGCCGTCGGCGGGCGAGACGCGGGCGCTCGAGCGCGCTTGAACCCGTTCCGGCTCGTCCCCTCCGCGGGACACCACGTATCGCCTTCCTGAGAGGCGACGCGGGATTCAAGCGTCTCGTCGTCGTACACCGGGTATGTCCCGCGCGGCCGAGCTCGCGTCCGTCCTCGAGAAGGCCGACTCGCTGGCGATCGTCTGTCACGACAACCCCGACCCGGACTGTCTTGCCAGCGCGCTCGCGCTCGAGGCCATCGCCGTCGAGCAGGACGTCGACGACGTGACGATCGTCTACGGCGGCGAGATCTCCCACCAGCAGAACAGGGCGTTCGTCAACATGCTCGACATCTCCCTGGAGCCGGTCGAGGACGCGTCGATCGACGACTACGGCTGCATCGGCTTCGTCGACCACGCTCGGCCCGGCGCGAACACGCAGGTGCCAGCGGACGTCACGCCGGACATCGTCGTCGACCATCACCCGGGCGAGCCGGGCGACGCCCGCTTTACCGACGTCCGAACGCAGTACGGGGCGACCGCGACGATTTTCGTCGAGTACCTGGGGGAACTCGAGGTCGAACCGACGACGCGGCTCGCCTCGGCGCTGCTGTTCGCCCTCCACCGCGAGCGGCTCGACTTCGTCCGGGAGCCGACCCGCCGCGAGTACGAGGCCGCGCTCGCGGTCTACCCGAACGCGGATCTCGAGACCCTCGAGCAGCTGTACGGCAGCGCGTTCTCGCCGGGGACGATCGACGCGATCGGGCGGGCGATCGCGACCCGCGAACGGCGGGGCTCGTCGCTAGTCGCCAGCGTCGGCAAGACCGCGGAGACCGATGCGCTCCCGCAGGCGGCCGACTACCTGCTCAACCTCGAGGGCGTGGACACGGTGCTGGTCTACGGGATCGTCGACGACGCGATCCGGCTGAGCGGCCGCTCGATCGATCCGCGCGTCCACATGGGCGAGACGCTCGAGGACGGCTTCGAGGGCCTCGGCGCGGTCGGCGGCCACCACGACATGGCCGGCGGCCGCATCGAGTTGGGGCTGTTCGCCGACGAGGCCAACGACGACGAGCAGTTACTCGAGTTCATCGGCGGACGGCTGACGCGGCGGTTCTTCGACGCGCTGAACCTCGACGGCGAGGGGTAACCGCGCCTCGAGGTCGGGGCGCCCGCCGTTGCGGTCGACGGCGAGGGACGTCTGCGAGCGCCGCTCCGCTCACTCGACGTCGATCGACGTCGACTCGTCCGACGGTTCGCGCTTCGGCAGCCGAACCGTCAGGATCCCGTTGTTGACGGTCGCGCTGACCTCGTCGGCGTCGACCGGTTCGGGTAGCCGCACCTGGCGGCTGAACGACTGCACCGCCCGCTCGCGGCGGATGTAGTTCTCGTCGTCGCCCGCTTCTTCCTCGCGCTCGCGTTCGCCCCTGACCGAGAGCGTCTCGCCCTCGAGTCGAATCTCGAGGTCGTCGGTGTCGTAGCCGGGGACGTCGACGGTGACGACGAACGCCTCGCCCTCGTCGGCGAGGTCGAGGCTCGTCGACGACTGGCTCATCGAGAAGTCGAACCGGCCCCCGCCGCCGTCGCGGACGTCCATCTCGGCGTCCCACGAGCGAGCGGCCGTCTCGAACTGCCGGGAGAGTCTGTCGAACAGGTCCGCGATGCTGTCGAAGGGGTCCGATCGGTCTGCCATGGTATCACCTAACACTTCTACGCGGTGAACGGCGAAAAAGACTGTTCGCACTCGACGTGACGATCACCGTCTCGAACAGGTTGTACGCCCGGATTGCGGCAGAATCGAGGGGTGGGCTGGACGTTTTAACGCTGCTGCCCCTATGGTCGCACATGACCGACGCACTGTTCGTCGTTAGCGAGGAGGGGTACTGGGGAGAAGAATGCGTCGAGCCGCTCGAGACGCTCTCGGAGGCGGGCGTCGAGATCACGGTCGCCACGCCCTCCGGGTCGCCGCCCAAGATCGACGAGCGGTCGATCGATCCCGATGAGGTCGGCGAGGAAGCCGCCGAACACATCCAGGAGGTCCACGAGACCGACGAGCGACTGAACGATCCGATCCCGACCGCGCAGGCCGACGCCGACGACTACGACGCCGTCGTCTTCCCCGGCGGCCACGGCACCGAGTGGGACGTCAACCAGGACCACGACGCGCGACGGATCCTGCGGGACGCCGTCGAGGGCGACGACGGAAAGGCGCTGGTCGTCTGCCACGCCGTCGGCATCCTCGCGTTCACCCGCGACAGCCACGGGGCCTTCCTCGTCAACGGCCGCGAGGTGACCGGCTTCCCCAACGAGTGGGAGGAAGGCATCGTCGACGAGAACGACCTGATGCCCAGCGGCCGCAAGCTCCCCTACTGGGTCGAAGACGAGGTCAAAGCCGCCGGCGGCGAGTGGGACGCCGAACTCGACGAAGACACGAGCGTCACCGTCGACGGCGACCTGCTCACCGCCCGCGGCCCCGAGTCCTCGAGCGCGGCGGCTCAGACGCTGCTCGAGGAACTCGGCCTCTAACGGGTCGCGGCGACGCCGCGGTCCGCGGTCGGTGGCGAGCGACCGATCTGTCCGTCACCCGAACCGATCCCTAACTACGGCTCTTTTGTGTCTTTCGTGCGGTCGAATCGGGCGATTACGGGCCGAAACGGAGCCGCTACTCGAGTTCGATAGGGCGTTAACGTCGAAACACACCGAAACGGATATCCGACTCGACTTGATTCGGCTCGACGGTTCCGAACGGTTTCGACCCATCACCCGTTACCCGTTACCATCCCGGCGGCTCGAGCCCCGCCGTCTCGAGGCGGTCCTTCCAGTGTTGCTGGATCGACAGCCGAGAGACGTCGGCGGCGTCGGCGACTTCCCCCTGCGTTCGCCCCTCGCCGGCGATGAGCGACCCGGCGTAGACGCTCGCGGCCAGCATCGCCCGTTTAGAGCGGTCGTCGTCAGGAACGTCCGCCAGAAAGAGATCGACCGCACACGACCGGGCTTCGGTCGAGAGCTCCAGCCGGTCGGCGACTTGCTCGAGTTCCTCGAGCCACGGCTCATACTCGATCCGGTCTCGGGCGCTGTGCATACGGTGCGGTATCGCCCCGACGGGCATAAGTCCGCGGTGCGGGCTCGAGTCGCCTGCTCGACCGCTCGCCGAGCGGGCGAGGCGTCGCTCGCTCGTCAAACGATTCCGTACGGTTCGCCGTAAAGACCGTTTTTACGGGGGACGGCGGCGAGCGAGTAACGGCCAGCGGATTGGACCGGCCGATTACAGCCGGTAATCCCGGTGAAACTCGGCCGCCGGCACCCTTTTTCCGCGGAACTGACGCCGATCGCGGTCGAGCCCGCGCCGCGGATCGTCCGCCGGTCGGAATCGTTTCTCGCCGCCGCAAGACGGTGCTACTTCCGCCAACGTTCAGCTAGTAACGAGTCGGCGAATCAGCCGTTCTCGCTCGATTCCACTAGGAGACGACTACTAAAGCACGACGGGTCCGAAGCGTCGCGTAGCGTCACCGTCCCGTCTCCGTCGGGCCTGTTCGCCACCCGCCACTCGCCATGAAGGAACCAACCTGTAAACTCGTCTGTACCGGGTGCGGCCTCGAGATGCCGTACCGCGATCGTTCGCTGGCCGAACAGGCTGCGGAGTTACACCAGCTTCGCGATCCGGAGCACGTGACGTTCATCGTTCCGCCCGATTGGTCCCCGGAGGAGCCGGTGAAACATCAGTAGCGCGTTGCGTATTGCGGATCGACAGCTTCTTACTCGACTCGACAAAAGCCGTCGGTGAGCGCGGGTAGCCAAGCTAGGCCAACGGCGCAGCGCTTAGGACGCTGTCCCGTAGGGGTCCGCCGGTTCGAATCCGGTCCCGCGCATGCTTCTCCGAGCACTTCCGCGAGGAGAAGCATCACCGACCGGTTCGAGCTCTGGGAACCGAACGAAGTGAGGTTCCCTCCGGCTCGAATCCAGTCCCATGCATTCCTATCAGGAACAATCTCGAGAGCGACAGTGATCGCGCCTGCATCGACCGAGACCGGGACCGAGACCGAGACCGAACGGAAACGGTCCCACCGGTCTCGAGCGCGGCGTCCGGGACCGGCGCTGGCGCTCGCGCTTCGGACTCCCCGCCGGAGAAGCAGCCGCGGTGACCGGGTGGAATCGGAGCGGGAGTCGGTGACCGGGGAGATCGGGAGTCGATACCGGGCCGGGACGACTTACGCAAATCGCTCGTCGAACGCCTCACGGCCGGCCTCGGCCACGTCCCTGTCCTGCTCGACCGCGCCGCCGCTGACGCCGATCGTGCCGACGATGTCGCCGTCGCGGCGGAGCGGGTATCCGCCGCCGAAGATCACGATGCGGCCCCGATCCGTCTCCTGCAATCCGTACAGCGATTCGCCGGGTTCGGCGGGCTTCGCGAGTTCGTGGGTCGGCGTCTCGAGGGCGGCCGCCGTGTAGGCCTTGTTCCGGGCGATCTCGACGGAGGCGAGCCACGCGCCGTCCATCCGGCGCTGGGCGACGAGGTTCCCTTCGGGGTTCGCGACCGCGATCACCATCGGGTTCTCGATCTCGGCAGCGCGTCGTTCGGCCGCGTCCATCACTGCTTTCGCCGTCTCGAGGGTAATGAAATCGCTCACAGACTATCACGGGTCCCGACGGGGAAGTGGTTGGGGTCGTCACGTGCGTGGGGTCCCGCTCGCGCGGTCGGTCCGCGGTCGAACCGCAGTCGAACGGCGGACGGACCGGCGACCCCGCCGGCTCGTCCGATCGGCGGTTCGAGCCGAACATTTACCTCCGCGGTCGTCGGAAACAGTCGTATGTCACTGCTCGTTCCGTTCGACGCCTCACCGCTCGCGACCGACGCCCTCGAGCGAGCGGCGACGTTCGGCGACGCGCTCGACGAGGAGGTGGTCGCGCTGACGGTGATCCCGGACGATCCGGAGTACGCCAGGGAACGCGGCTGGATCACGGAGGGGGAGCCGTTCGACCCCGACGCGATCGAAGGCGGGATCAGAGAGCGAGCGATGAACGTCGCGCCCGAGGCGTCGTTCCGCACGGCGCGCGTGAGCTCGGACGAGCCGACGGCGACCTCGACGACGAACGTCGTTCGCGAGATCCGGCGCGTCGCGGCCGAAATCGAGGCGAGCGTGGTGTTCATCGGCTCGGAGAACGCCGGCTCCGTGATCGCCCCCCAGTCGAGCGTCGGGAGTCCCGTCGCGAGCGATCAGCGGTACGACGTCTACGTCGTCCGCCGGCCCGACGACGACGTCGACGAGGCCGACGTCTCCGACATCGACTCGACGTCGGACCTGTAGCGTCTCGACCCGTGCGCCTACGGGCCCTTCGAGGCACGAGAACACCACAAGATCCTCGCGGGCGTCGACGTCGCTCGAGCGGAGCGATCGCGACGAGCGCGGTCGACGGATAACGCGGCGACCGTAATCGGCGGTTAGTTCCCGATCGTCGACCGCTGACGACGCACCCGTCGTCACCGCGAAAGTAGATCGTTTCGGAGGAACGTTTATTCCGCTGACCGACCTCGATTCGAACGATACATGGTCGATCGGAACGGGTGGGGACGGGATCGGCCCGTCCCGACCGGATCGTCCCGGAGCCCTCCCGACTGGTTCGCCGACCAGGCGAACGTCACGGACGAGCACATCTACGAGGAGTTCGAGGAGAACTGGCCCGACTGCTGGGAGCGGGCGGCCGACCTCCTCTCGTGGGACCGCGAGTACGACACGGTTCTCGAGGACGGCGACGCCCCCTTCTACGAGTGGTTCGCCGGCGGCCGCCTCAACGCCGCCTACAACTGCGTCGACCGCCACCTCGAGGCGGGGCGGAAGAACCACGTCGCGATCCGCTGGGAGGGGAAACACGGCGAGCGCGAGACCTACACCTACCGGGACCTGTACGTCGAGGTCAACGAGTTCGCCGCGGCGCTGCGCGGGTTGGGCGTCGGCGAGGACGACGTGGTGACGATCTACCTGCCGATGATCCCCGAGTTGCCGATCGCGATGCTGGCCTGCGCCCGCATCGGCGCGCCCCACAGCGTCGTCTTCGCCGGCCTCTCGGCCGACGCGCTGGCGACGCGGATGGACGCCGCCGAGAGCGAGTACCTGATCACCTGCGACGGCTACTACCGCCGGGGCGACGCCTTCAACCAGAAGAGCAAGGCCGACAACGCGCGCCTCTCGGTCGAGCGGGACGTCGAAACGGTGGTCGTCGACCGCCTCGGGGACGACCTGCCCCACGTGCTCGGCGACGACGAGCGGGACTACCACGACCTCTGCCGGGAGTACGCCGGCGAAACCGTCGACCCGGTCTCTCGAGACGCCGAGGACATGCTGTTCCTGATGTACACCTCGGGGACGACCGGCGAGCCGAAGGGCGTCGTCCACACGACCGGCGGCTACCTCGCGCACGTCGCGTGGACGAGCCACGCCGTCCTCGACGTCACGCCCGAGGACACCTACTGGTGCGCGGCCGACATCGGCTGGATCACCGGCCACTCCTACATCGTCTACGGGCCGCTCGCGCTGGGCACGACGACGGTGATGTACGAGGGCACCCCCGACTACCCCGACCGCGACCGCCTGTGGAAGATCGTCGATCGGAACGCCGTCGACGTCTTCTACACGGCGCCGACGGCGATCCGCGCGTTCATGAAATGGGGCGCGGACTACCCCGAGCGGCATGACCTCTCCTCGCTGCGGTTGCTCGGGACGGTCGGGGAACCGATCAGTCCCCGGCCGTGGAACTGGTACCGCGAGCACATCGGCCGCGGCGAGTGCCCGGTCGTCGACACCTGGTGGCAGACCGAGACCGGCGCGGTGATCGTCTCGACGCTGCCGGGGATCGACGAGATGAAACCCGGCGCGGCCGGCCCCGGGCTCCCGGGGATCGACGTCGCGGTCGTCGACGAGTCCGGGGAGCCGGTCGAACCCGGACAGGCCGGCTACCTCACCATCGGCCGCCCGTGGCCGGGGATGGCGCGGACGCTGTACGACGGCGACGATCGCTACCGGTCGGAGTACTGGGACCGGTTCTCCGACCCCGACGCGGACGAGTGGGTCTACTTCAGCGGCGACGCCGCGGCGATCGACGAGGACGGCTACGTCACGGTGCTCGGCCGCGTCGACGACGTCATCAACGTCTCCGGACGGCGCCTGAGCACGATGGAGATCGAGAGCGCGATCACCGATGTCGACGGCGTCGCCGAGGCCGCCGTCGTCGGCCGCTCGAGCGACGCGACCGGCACCGAAATCTACGCCTACGTGAGCACGGCGGGCGGCCACGACCCGGACGCGGCGATCCGCCGGCGGATCGTCGCCAACATCGAGTCGACGATCGGCCCGATCGCGAAGCCGAGCGAGATCGTGTTCACGCCCGAACTGCCCAAGACCCGGTCGGGAAAGATCATGCGCCGCCTGCTCGAGGACATCGCGAACGGGGAGGATCTCGGCGACACGAGTTCCCTCCGGAATCCGGAGATCGTCGGCGAGATTCAAGCCGAGAGCGGCACCGAGTAACGACGATCGAGTTCTGGCCCGTTTCGCTTATCCAACTGAAGCGAAACATGAGATGGTTTCACGGCAACACTTTTTTCGATAGGACGGCGATACCGCCGCGTAGAGACGACAGGGTTATGTTCGGGACGCCAGAAACGGCGAAACATGAGTCAGTCGGAGACCGACTCGCCGGTGCTCTCCCGGCGGCAGTACGAGGCGCTGCTCGACGCCGCCGAGACGTACCGGGAGGCGCTCGTCGTTCGGCTCTGCGGCGACGTCGGTCTCCGCCCCGCGGAGGTGGCCCGGCTCACGGTCGAGGACGTCGAGCAGGTGCGGATCGACCCACCGCGGTACCTCGTGCGCGTGCCCGCGGTCGACGACCGCGACCGCCGCGCCGCCTACCTGCCGACCCACGTTGAGCGCGAGCTCCGCCGATACGCCCGGAGTAACGGCCTCTCGACCGACGATCGGATCTTCTCGGTCACGCCGCGACGCCTCCAGATGCTCGTCTCGGAGGTCGCCGACCGGGCGAGCGATCTGGTCGACGATCCCGCCCTTGAGGACGTCTCCTCGAGCGATCTGCGGCGGTATTTCGCCCGACGCGCGCTGGTCGATCACGACGTCAACCCCCGCGCAGTCAAGGCCGCCGGCGGCTGGCGCAGCTTCGAGGCGCTCGAGCCGTACCTCGCCGAGCCGACGGAGGCGGAGCTGGTCGACGCCTTCGAAGCCGTCGAGCGCCCGTCGGAGCCGCGCGACGGCCGCACCGAGTCCGGCGCCGGCCCCGTTATCGGCGACGATAGCGTCATCCGACTATTGCTGGCCGCGAGCGACCGGTACGCGCTCGTTCGGCTGGACGAAGACGGCTACGTCGAGCGCTGGAACCGCAGCGCCGCCGCGATGTTCGGCTACCGGGCCGGCGAGATCGTCGGCACGCACGTCTCGACGTTCTACCCCGACGAGGCCGTCGAGGAGGGCGTCCCCGAGCGGGCGCTGTCGGCCGCCCTCGAGGAGTCGGGCTACGAGGACGACGGCTGGCGGGTCCACAAGGACGGCACCCGGTTCCGCGCGACCGAGGTGATCACGCCGCTGCGGGACGACCGCGGCCGCCACCGCGGATTCGCCGTCTTCTTCCGCGACATCTCGGCCCACCACGAGGAACTCGAGTCCGTTCGCTCGGAGCGCGACGCCCTCGAGCGCCGCGCGGCGATCGCCCGCCGGCACCGCGACCTGACGCAGGCGTTGCTGGACGCAACCGACCACGAGACGGTCGAGACGACGACCTGCGAGACGCTCGCCGACGGGCGCGCCTACGAGTTCGCCTGGATCGATCGGCCGACGGTCGCCGACGCGCGGGATCGGGAGTGGCGCGTCTCGAGCGGCATCACGTCCGCCGAGGTCGACCGACTGCTCTCGGACGAGCGGCCGGAGGGCGGCGAGCAAAGCGGGGCGGACGGCTCGCTCGAGCCCGCGAGGACCGACGCCGAGCTCCCGCCGCCGGACGCCGGGCCGGACGAGACCGGCGCCGAATCGACCCCCGAGGTAACGGTGACGACCGACGTCAGCGCGGACCTGGAGGAGGGGACGTTCGACGGCGCGATCGCCCGCGTTCCGCTCGCGTACGGCGACACCGTCTACGGGACGCTCGCGGTCGCGACCGAGCGCCCGGACGCGTTCGACGAGGCCGAACGCGCGTGGCTCGAGACGATCGGCCGGCTGGTCGGCTACGTCGTCACCGCCGTTCGGCGCCGGAACCTGCTGCTGTCCGACCGCGTCGTCGAACTCGAGATCGCCTGTCGGGACGACCGCTCGTTCTTCGTCGACGCCTCGCGGCGGCTCGGCTGCCGATTCGAACTCGACTCGCTGGTCCCCGTCTCGGAGTCGACGCACCTCTACTACCTGGACCTCGAAGGCGCCTCGCCCGCCGACGTCTTCGAACTGGCCGAGGCCGACCCGGGGATCGCGGACTGGCGACTGGTCGAGACCGAGGCCGACGGCGGCCGCCTCGAGTTCGTCGTCGAGGGATCAGCGCCGACGCTGACGCTCACCGAGTACGGCGTGACCGTTCGCGAGGCGGTCGTCGAGGACGGCGAGGCGACGATCACCGGCGAATGCGCGGCCGACGCCGACCTCCGGACGATCCTCGATGGACTCCGAGCGACGTACCCGGACAGCGAACTGGTCGGCAAGCGCGAGGCCGAGCGCACGGTCCAGACCGCCCGCCAGTTCCGGGAGGGCCTCGAGGATCGGCTGACCGACCGGCAGGAGGCGACGCTGCGGGCGGCGTACTTCGGGGGGTACTACGACTGGCCCCGCGAGAGCACGGCCGAGGAGATCGCCGACGCGATGGGCGTCTCCTCGCCGACGCTGCACAACCACCTCCGGAAGGCCCAGCACGAACTGCTGCGGACCTTCTTCGACGGCCCGTCCGACGAGCGGGATCGGCAGGATGGGGACGGGCGCACGGAGTCCGACGCCGAGTGACGACCCGGCGAGCCGCCCCGGCGGCCCGTCGTTCCCGACCGACGCTATGTAACTAGAACGTCCCTACTATCTATAATCCGATACTAACCCTCTAGAGTGGACGTCGAATCGGGGGTCCGAACCGCCTTACGCGGTCCGAACTCCGGCACTGCTCGAGACGCGCCGGCCGTCCGTTCGGGGGTTCGTATCACTTCGATCGATTGTTTCGAACGTTGGCGTGACGGAATTACCGCTCCGGCTCCGCTCGAGCGGCGATCGATTTTGCACAACTAGAGGCGCCTTTTACTATCATGGTTGTGCATTGATTGTGTTGTACCATGTCACAGGAGGAAGTCAGTCTCGAGGCGCGACTCGAGGAGCAAGAGGCGTTCGACCCTCCCGAGTCGTTCGTCGAGCAGGCGAACGTGTCGGATCCGTCGATCTACGATGAGTTCGAGGAGAACTGGCCGGAGTGTTGGGAGCGCGCGGCCGACCTCCTCTCGTGGGAGGAAGAGTACGACACCGTCCTCGAGGACGGCGACGCTCCCTTCTACGAGTGGTTCACGGGCGGGGAGCTCAACGCCTCCTACAACTGCCTGGATCGCCACGTAGAGGACGGCGCGAAGAACCGCGCGGCGATCAAGTGGGAGGGCGAACTCGGCGAGACGCGCACCTACACCTACGGCGAACTGCTCAACGAGGTCGAAGCGTTCGCCGCGACGCTGCGGGATCTCGGCGTCGAGGAGGACGACGTCGTCACCCTCTACATGCCGATGATCCCGGAGCTGCCGGTCGCGATGCTGGCCTGCGCCCGCATCGGCGCACCCCACAGCGTCGTCTTCGCCGGCTTCTCCGCGGACGCGCTCGCGACCCGGATGAACTCGGCGGACAGCGAGTACCTGGTCACCTGTGACGGCTACTACCGCCGCGGCGACGCCCTCGATCACATCTCGAAGGCCAACGAGGGCCTCGAGGGCGTCGAGCACGAGGTCTCCGACGTCGTGGTCGTCGACCGACTGGGCGACGCGCTCAGCCACTCGCTGGGCGAGAACCAGCACGACTACGACGAACTGGTCGAGGAACACGAAGGGGCGTCGGTCGAACCGGTCTCCCGGGACGCCGAGGACATGCTGTTCCTCATGTACACCTCGGGGACCACGGGCAAGCCGAAGGGCGTCAAGCACACGACCGGCGGCTACCTCGCGTACACGGCCTGGACGAGCCATTCGGTGCTGGACCTCAAGCCGGAGGACACCTACTGGTGTTCGGCCGACATCGGCTGGATTACGGGTCACTCCTACATCGTCTACGGGCCGCTCGCGCTGGGGACGACGACGGTGATGTACGAGGGGACGCCGGATTACCCCGACAAGGACCGCCTGTGGGAGATCGTCGAGAAGAACCGCGTGGACGTCTTCTACACGGCGCCGACGGCGATCCGCGCGTTCATGAAGTGGGGCGCCGAGTACCCCGAGAAACACGATCTGTCCTCGCTGCGCCTGCTGGGGACGGTCGGCGAGCCGATCAACCCGCGGGCGTGGAAGTGGTACTACAAGCACATCGGCAACGAGGAGTGCCCGATCGTCGACACCTGGTGGCAGACCGAGACCGGGGGCATGATGATCACGACGCTGCCGGCGATCAACACCATGAAACCCGGCTCGGCCGGCCCGCCGCTGCCGGGTATCAGCGCCAAGGTCGTCGACGCCGAGGGCGAGGAAGTCGACGCCGGCAAAGCGGGCTACGTCACGGTCGACAAACCGTGGCCCGGGATGCTCCGGACGCTCTATAACAACGACGAGCGGTTCATCGAGGAGTACTGGGACGAGTACTCCGACGAGGAAGCCGACGAGTGGGTCTACTTCCCCGAGGACGGCGCGAAGATCGACGACGACGGCTACATCACGATCCTCGGCCGCGTCGACGACGTGATCAACGTCTCCGGCCACCGCCTCGGCACCATGGAGATCGAGTCGGCCGTCGTCGGCGTCGAAGGCGTCGCGGAAGCTGCCGTCGTCGGCGGCGACCACGACGTCAAGGGCGAGGCGGTGTACGTCTACGCCATCCCCGAGGACGGCTACGAAGGGAACGAGGACCTCCAGGAGCAGGTCGTCGAGAGCGTCGTCGACGCCATCGGCCCGATCGCCCGTCCCGAGGAAGTGATCTTCACGCCCGAACTGCCCAAGACCCGGTCGGGCAAGATCATGCGCCGCCTGCTCGAGGACATCGCCAGCGGCAACGAACTCGGTAACACCTCGACGCTGCGAAACCCCGAAGTCGTCGACGACATCAAGGAGCAGGTCGCCGAGGACTGACACCATCTCCCATTAATTATTAATAACATACGCGAGAAGACGGTTCACGAACGATACTATGTCAGATAATAACTCACGTAACGAGACGGAAGACGGCCGTCCGGAGAGGTCTCGCGACCTCGAGACGGACGGCGGGGTGGCCAGTCACGGCCAGGCCCATCGAAACACCGACTACCTCAGTCAGGAGGTCAACCTGCTCAAGCCGAGCACGCCGTTCATGCGCGATCACCTGCGTATCGTCTGGACGGGCTTTATCATCTGGGTACTCGCCGTCTGGGGGCCGGTGACGCTGACGTACCTGGCGACCGACGTGATGACGACCCAGATGCCGGTACTCGGCTTCCCGCTGCACTACTTCCTGGTCGCGATCGGCGCGCCGACCAGCGCGCTGATCCTGTCGTTCTGGTACTCGCACAAGCGTGACGCGCTCGATGAGAAGTACGGCATCGATCACGACGCGACCGTCGAAACGACCGAGCGAGGCGGCGGTGCGACGGCCGCCGACGGAGGTGCCGACGAATGACGGGAGCGCTGGCCGTTCCGCTGCAGGAGAGCCTCCTGCCGGAGTCGCTCAACATCTCGTTCAAGCTGCTTCCGGCCATCCTGGTCGTCGGGATGCTCGGGCTGTTCCTCGCGATCGGGTTCGTCTTCCGCGTGGCCGACACCGAGAACATGTGGGTCGCCGGCCGCTCGATCGGGAACGTCGAGAACGGGATGGCGATCGGCGCTAACTGGATGTCGGCGGCGTCCTACCTCGGCATGGCGGCCTCGATCGCGCTGGCCGGCTTCTACGGGCTAGTCTTCGTCGTCGGCTGGACGACGGGATACTTCATCCTGCTCATCTTCATGGCCGCGCAGCTGCGCCGGTTCGGGAAGTACACGGCGCCCGACTTCGTCGGCGACCGCTTCAACTCCGACAGCGCGCGCGCCATCGCGGCGATCACGACGTTCCTCATCGGCTTCGTCTACGCCATCGGGCAGGCGAAGGGGATGGCGCTGGTCGGCCTGTACGTCTTCGGCGACTACGGCGGCCTCATCCCCGGACTGGACGGCTACCAGGTGATGGTCGTCGCCATGATGGCGATCACCGTCGGCTACCTGACCCTCTCGGGGATGCTCGGCGCGACGAAGAACCAGGCGGTCCAGTACACGATCCTCATCGTGGCGTTCGTAGCCGGCCTGTACGCCGTCGGCTGGACGCAGGGGTACTCGACGATCCTGCCCCAGCTCGAGTACGGCATGCTGATCGACGACCTCGGTAGCGAGTTCAGCGAACCGTTCGCGACCTCGAGTTACTACCTGTGGGTCGCGACCACGTTCTCGCTGATCGTCGGCACCTGCGGCCTCCCGCACGTGCTGGTGCGGTTCTACACGGTCGAGAGCGAACGAACGGCCCGCTGGTCGACGGTCTGGGGGCTGTTCTTCATCTGCATCCTCTACTGGAGCGCGCCGGCGTTCGCGGCGTTCGGGACCGACCTGTACAGCACGAACGTCCGCCCGACGTACGGTGATCCCGGCATGGCCAGCGCGGCCAGCGAGGTCATCGTCGTGCTGGCGGCCCAGCTGGCGGAACTGCCCCAGTGGTTCGTCGGCTTCGTCGCCGCGGGCGGTATCGCGGCGGCGATCGCGACGGTCGCCGGACTGTTCATCGCCGGCTCCTCGGCGATCAGCCACGACATCTACACGAACATCATCAACGAGGACGCGACGCAGCGCCAGCAGATCCTCGTCGGCCGCCTCTCGATCGTCGCGCTTGGCGCGCTGACCACGCTGGCCGCGCTCGACCCCGCATCGTCGATCGCCGCGCTAGTCGGCTACGCGTTCTCGCTGGCCGGCTCCGTGCTGTTCCCGATGTTCTTCATCGGGATGTGGTGGGAGAACGCCAACCGCCAGGGCGCGCTCGCCGGCATGACCACCGGACTGGTGCTGTGGTCGATCCCGATGATCAACGAGATCGTCCCGAACTACGTCTCGGGACTCGAGGCGCCACTGTCGGCCGGGCTGGCCCAGTGGATGCCGGCCATCGGCTCCGCGCTGATCACGCTACCGATCGTCTTCGTCGTCACCATCGCGGTCTCGCTGGTGACCGACGAACCGGACATGGAGACCAAGCGGATCGTCCGCCAGTGTCACAGCCCGGAACCGATGGCGCAGCAACAGACCGCCGAAGACGTCGTGACCGACGGGGGCGAGACCCCCGCGGACGACTGAGCCCATGTACGAGAAAATACTCGTTCCGACTGACGGCAGTGAGACGTCCGAGGCGGCGGTCGACCACGCGATAGACCTCGCCGAGAAATACGAAGCCGGGCTCCACGCACTGTACGTGGTCGATACCGACTCGATGAGCCTCACCCTCGGCGGAGAACAGCTCGATCGCATCGAGCAGGGACGCTTCGGCGAGATGGACGAGGTCCGCGAGCGCGCCGAGCGCGCCACCGGCTACGTCGCTGATCGCGCGGCCGAACGGGGACTCGATACCGTCGAGCACATCTCGGCGGGACGACCCCACTCCCAGATCGCCGACTACGTCGACGATAACGGGATCGACCTCGTCGTCATGGGATCGCACGGGCGCACCGGCGTCCGCCGGGCGCTGCTCGGGAGCGTTACCGAGCGTACGCTCCGGTCGGTCCGCGTGCCGGTCCTCGTCATCGACAAGGACTGAGCCGCGTCGCGGCTCGAGACGACGTTTTTGTTGGACACTACCGAGCGATACCGACGGTATCGGAAGCTTTGTTTAGATATTCGGAAGTTGCTCGGAATAGCGCGCTACATACAGCGAATGCGTTCAGCGCGATGATCTCGTTTGTTTTACGACCACTCTACTGAATCAGCCGTTCAGTAGGTTTGCGTATGGATCGCTGAACCGCTTTTCAGTACGTCTCCTCTGGCTCGCTTCGTTCTCGATACCACCCGGCCAACCAGATCAATGCCGCGACGAGGATGAGAATAATCCCGAGAAACGAAGTGAGGGGTTCCGGAAAGAGGAAAAGCAGTACCCCGATAATCAGTGCTCCGCTGACTCCGATTGCACTCCAGTATCCTTCCCAATCCATACACTCCAGTAGGGAGGGAAGTGGAAAGGGAATTGTGCTTGCTCATTGTGACTCTGCGTGCAGTAGTACGTACACCTCCTGTAGTGATCGATTTCGGCACCAACGCGCTCAAACTGCGACCGTGCGCGATTCGGGCTCTGTATTCAGCAGGATCTAATAAACCTACCAAACTGCTGTCAAGAGCGGCGTGCTAAATACAGAAGAAGAATTCAGCACGACGACTCTGTTTGTTTCTGTCCCTCTCCATCGCGGTCGCCGCTCGTCGTAGAGCGATTAGGGACGTACTGCCGGTGGATCACGTATCGTCGCCGCCGGCTTCACCAGTATCGCCAGCCCCGCCGTCAGTTTGGTTAGCGCTGCCGGTGGTCTGATTTCCACCGCTGTCGACGGTTTGATTACCACCACCACCACCACCGCCGCCACCGGCGCCGGCCGACAGACCGACTTCGAGCAGGTTGAACTGGCCGGCGAAGAACGAGGCACCGGTCTGGAACGTGTACATCTGGCCCGGCTGGAGGCCGGCCTCCTGCGTGAAGACGAGGAAGTACTCGCCGGGACCGGTGGTCTGTGCTCCCTGGTAGTTGGCGATGTAGGCGTTGAAGTCGGCGGTATCGCTGATCACTGGTTGCCCTTGGACCTGCTGTCCGAGGATGACGTCGACGACCTCTTGCTGGAGATTGACAAGAACTTGGAACGGCCGTCCCGGATGGTAGTCGTAGCTGAATATGTATGCACTGTCGGCCTGTTGCTGGGCGGTCGTGGTCGCCGCGGTCATACTGCCGACGAGCGCGAGGCCGCCAGTCGTGGCTGCCCCTTTCTTCATGAATGATCGACGCGATTCGTCGGTCAACGCTTCGAGAAGGTTATCAGCATCAGTCATCGTCTCTCACTGCCCGAATGGGCATCCATCTCTCGAGGTGGAATCCGGATAAACACCGGAAACCGTTTCATGGGAATGGCGATACTGGTGACCGGTGTCGATACTGTTTCTGAAGTAATTTCAGACCTGATTGATGTTCCGACACTGTTTCGCTGAGAAGGAGAGTACTGAAGGGCGTAACAAACGACTATCGTCTGCGTCACAGACTTTTACTCTCCCTCGGTTTCTCTGCTGGAAACCTCATTCGGGAGCGTGTCGGCCGATCAGCGGTGATCACTGTTTACCAGTGCACCTGGGATTAGATTAGAGTAGCGAGCCATGCTGCGACCATCACCGCCCTCCGTCGAAAAATAGATGGGCTACGATCCGGGTCGGTTGTGAACTAATTCGCCCGTCGTCAGTAGCGACCTCCCTGATCAGTTACCGCCGCTGGCTGACAGACCGACTTCGAGCAGGTTGAACTGGCCGGCGAAGAACGAGGCGCCGGTCTGGAACGTGTACGTCTGGCCCGGCTGGAGTTCAGACTCCTGCGTGAAGATGAGGAAGTACTCACCGGGGCCAGTGGCTTGTGCTCCCTGGTAGTTGGCGATGTAGGCGTTGAAGTCGGCGGTATCGCTGACCACTGGTTGTCCTTGGATCTGCTGCCCGAGGACGATGTCGACGACCTCTTGCTGGAGATTGACAAGAACTTGGAACGGCCGTCCCGGGTGATAGTCGTAACTGAATGCGAGCGCCTGACTTGCTTGCTGAATGTTAGCTGTCATAAGTCTCGTCCCTCCTGCGAGAGATGCTGAGCAGGTGTCGGTGAATAAACGCCAGAAACCGTTTCATAGGAATGGCGACGATGAATATCGATCGGGCTATAGTTTCATCGATAAGAAAAGCGATGACAGTAATCAATCCATGAAAAACGGCATTACTAGTGCTCAAGTCTGACCTTCTGGTGTTCCATATCGGTGATGTAGCACGCTCATGCTGAATGCAGAGTACGTACCAAATTCGTAGTTCTGGCACGATCTCGTGCCGCATTCGCGCCCTGTATTCAGCACGGCTTCGACAACGTCTCACCGAGTATCAATTCCAACCTGGCCTATCGAGAACAATTACAGGCATGGAGAACGGTAGCAGCACCGGACGGACGCTCGAGCCTACTGCTTCTGGCGTTCGGTCGCGAGTTCGAAGTTCCAGATGAACCCGAAGTACGCGACGACTCCGGCGAGCATGAGCATGTAGTACACCAGCGTCGGCGGGCCGAGCAGGTAGTTGATGACCTCGACGATCGTCACCCAGACGACGGCGAAGGCCAGATCCGTCAGGATGCCCCACCGCTCCTCGCGGGCGGTCTGGAGCCACTCGCGGACGCCGGTCATCGCTCGCTCACCCGTTCCCGTCGCCCGTCTACGGCCGTACCGGTATTCATCGTGCGACTATCTCGCACGCACCGGAAAAAGCCTATCGGCGCGCTCGGAAGGCGGTCCCTCGCCGCCCTCCATGCTTGCGGTGCGACCCCAACAGACGACCGGTCCCGCAGCTACGCGTCCCAGTACGGTACGTCCTCGTCCATGTCGTAATAGCCCTCGAGGGATCGTTCGTCCCGACCGCCGGGCGGCGAGCCGACGAAGACGCCGAGCTTGTTCAGTTCCGGATAGACGGTGACGTCGGGCTCGTTCATCGTCGAGATCGCCAGGTAGCGCAGCGGCTCGTCGCCGTCGTTGACGACGCGGTGGCCGCCGCTTTCGTCGGCCGGGAGGGCGATGTAGTCGCCGGCCGTCAGCGGCTCGAGTCCGTCTTCGGTTCGCAGTTTCCCGTTGCCGGCCAGCACGTACAGCGCCTCCTCGTTGGCGGTGTGGTAGTGGTAGGGCCACGAGCGCATGCCCGGCGGGAGTTCGTAGCAGCTACAGCCCAACTCGTCGGCGTCGACGGCGTTCGAGAGTTCCTTTCGCCGGAACGTCGTCTCCTCGCGGTCGTACGTTTTCCACTCGAGGTCGCGTTCGTTGATTTTCTCCATGGTGTAGTGTGCCATCCGTGAGCAAATAACGGTACTCGAGGCGGGAGAGCTGACGTCGGTCCGGATCTACTCCCGCCGAGTTCGAAGCCGAGCGGCCGCGAAAACGAAACCCCCTAACCGCGCCCGGGAGTGGGTACGAGCATGCACGACGAACCCGAGGTCGCCGTCCTCCGGCTCGGCCACCGGCCCGGACGCGACGACAGGATGACGACCCACGTCGGCCTCACGGCCCGCGCGCTGGGCGCCGATCGGGTCTGGTTCCCCGACAACGCCGGCCAGTCGCTCGAGACCGTCGCCGATATCACCGACCGCTTCGGGGGCCCGTTCGAGGCCGAACTGACCGACTCGCCGAAGGCGCTCATCCGCAACTGGGAGGGGAAGGTCGTCCACCTCACGATGTACGGCGAGCGCGTGCAGGATATCGAGGACGAGATTCGGCAGGCCTACTCGAGCGGGCTCGAGGGTGAGACTCGAGGCGAGAACGGGGACGAAGACGAGGATGACAGCGAGGGCGAGCCCCTGCTGATCGTCGTCGGCTCCGAGAAGGTCCCCTTCGACGTCTACGAGGCGGCCGACTGGAACGTCGGCGTCACGAACCAGCCCCACTCCGAAGTGGCCGGCCTCGCCGTCTTCCTCGACCGGCTGTTCGAGGGCCGTGAACTCGAGCAGGAGTGGGAGGACGCCGACCGCACGGTGATCCCGATGGAGACGGGCAAGCGCGTCGAGTCGGCGGGTGAGGAAGACGCGTCCGAGTAGTCGACGCGCCGCTTTTCGCTGTTCGACATCCGGAACACCCTCGCGTCGCATCAGTTGTACTCTCGGTTGCCGGCCGCTCGGCGGGCCCGACGATCACGAGGCCGTGATTTTCACGGGTTGTTGATCCCCCAAAAGCATCTGTACTAGAACGGAATAGCGGTCCGTATTGTGACGGAGGACGATGCTTTCACCCGTCGAAACTACTTGAAACTGGCCGCGATCGGCGGCACCAGCGCAGCGATCGCAGGCTGTAGCGAGTTCGGACGGGGTCAGGAGGCCCAGAACGCCTCGGAGTCGACCGACGAACCGCCGGCGGTAGACGTCCCAGCGCTCCGGATGGAAACCGCCGACTTCGCCTCCGTCCGGCAGTTTTCCAACCAGAACTACGAGCGAATGCACGCCTACCGGAAGCGCCAGGCGATCGAGACGCTGCTCGCTGATCCGGCGGTCAACGACATCGTCGGCGACTGGATCGGCGCATTCGAAGCGTACGAGGTGCTCACGAACCACCTCGAGACGATCAGCCTCCAGGGACCGACGGACATGAGCGTTCAGGTCAGCGGGTTTCCCGACGGCGAGGAAGCCCAGTTCGACGTGACCGCGACGGACCGACAAACCGTCTACGGACTCATCGACCGCCGTCGCAACGAGATCGTCGCCCTCGAAATCACCGACCCCCAGGACATCGAGTGGACGGTCACCCAGACCCCCGGCCAGATGGTGATCGGGCAGGCGATCCTCGAGTCCGACCCGGTCCGCGAGGCGTTCGGCGACATGAGCGAGCGGGACTGGTACCCCTCGTGGAAGGGCGCAACCGGGGGGTACACCGGGCTCGGCCAGGCGGACCTCCGTCACGGCTACGGCGGAACCGCGGTACTGCACGTGAAAGACGGCGACGAGGTACGGATCATTAGCGCGTTCATCGATGGGTCGAACCCCGAGAATCCCGAGCTCATCGAGGTCGCGGTGCTCGATCACGCCGTGCGGTATCCGCCGTACGAACTCGCCGCGTCCATCGAACCGGCCTCGGAATCGGTGCTCGAGGCCGTCCCGGACGTGCCGACCGAACAGCGCCCGTACTACACGGCCAACGAGGGGTACCACCGGATCGAACCGCCGTCGGAGTCGTTCGAACAGGACGGGTGGGCGATCGAGTGGACGCCCGCCGACACCGAGGGGATAACCGTCTCCGCGTCGTTCCGGGGAAGTCCGGTGTTCGAGGCGATGAACACGCCGTACACGTTCACGGGGTACTACCTCCCGCCGCGGGAGGGGCGGAACACGCGCGAATGGTACTTCCCGGACGACGACACGGTGTTCAGCGGCGATCTCCTCTTCTGGGACATCCACTCGTCGAACCCGGGCGGGCCGGGGATGCTCGCGAAACTCGACTTCCCGGCCCGCGGCGATACGCCGACCGGGTTCCAACTCAAGAGCCACTTCCACTCGAGCGCGATCGGCCAGGAGAGCATCGACTTCCACTCCGGGTTCCGCTTTGGCCCCTACAACTACGATCTCGCCTACGAGTTCTACTCGGACGGCGTCTTGCTCCCGGTGTTCCGGCGCGCCGGCCCGGGGTTCGTCACGCAGTTCGTCCGAAAGGTCGAGGAATCCGCCGAGTCGTACGGCGAGAACGGCTCCTATCAGGAGCCGGTCGTCCAACACTACACGTCGGCCAAGGCCATCGACATTACGCCCGGCACCACGGACGGCGTCGCGGTGGAGCTCTTCGACGGGGACGAGTGGACGACGCCCGACTCGGAGTTCTACCTCGAGGGCGAGCCGGGGATGATCGCCCGGTTCAGCAACCCCGACGGAACGGAGACGATCGATATCCCCCTCCGAGACGATCAGGAACTCGTCGTCGTCAGACGGGACGAGTCGGAGATCGGACCGGGCGAGTACCAGGCCCAGCGGCTGTACGACGAGGAGATCCCCTCCCGCCACTACCACCCGGCGCAGTACGTCGACGACCAGCCGATCCAGGGCGAACGGGTCATCGTGTGGCTCCTCATGCTCGGTTCGATCGGTCAGATGCCCCACCCGTCGGGGACGTCGAACTTCGTCACGAAGGGGCGGATAGAGCTGTCCGGGTACTGACCGTCGCAGATGACCGGAACGATATGAAAGACGACGACACGACATCCGATCAGTCGCGGCGGGCGTTCGTCCGCTCGGCGGTCGCGGCCGGCGCGACCGCCGCGCTCGTCGGCTGTTTCGAGGACGAGACGACGCTGCAGGCCCCCGACGGCGTCGAAGCGCCGTCGTCGCTGCCCGACCGGCAACACGCCTGGAACGACGCGCTCCACGAGGATCGGGACGGGAACGTCAGCCCGCCCGAACACCACGTCTTCCTCAGTCTGTCCCTCTCGGCGGAGCCGGACGAGACGGCCCGCGAAACCGTGCGGACGGCGCTGCGCGAGGTCGAACGGGCCATCGAGTGGAGTCCCGAGGGCGTCCTCTTCACGCTCGGGTACACCCCCGCGTACTTCGACCAGTTCGACGCGCCCCTCGACGACGCCGTCGACCTCCCGGAGCCGGAGCCGATCCTCGCGCTCACCGCTGAGAGCGACGTGACGGTCGACACGAACGACGCGCTCCTGCACCTCGCGAGCGACGACGGGGCCGCAGTGCTCGCCGTCGAAGACGCCCTGTTCGGCGAGCGCGACCGCCTCAACGGCCGCTCGATGTCGGCGTCGCTCGAGGACGTCTTCGACCGGACGGCCCGACGAACGGGGTTCGTCGGGCCCGGCCTGCCGGCCGACCGACAAGACGGGCTGGAGGGGATCCCCGACGGCGAACCGGTGCCCGAGGAGGCGCCGTTCTTCATGGGGTTTCGATCCGGCTTTCGCGAAAGCCAGGCGACCGAAGACCGGGTCACGATCTGGGAGGGTCCGTTCGCCGGCGGCTCGACGCAGCACTTCGAAACCCTCGAACTCGACCTCGAGGTGTGGTACGACGAGAGCGACCACGAGCAACGCGTCGCGCGGCTGTTCAGCCCCGCACACGCCGAGCGGGAGTCGGTCGGTCGGGTCGGCGAACGGCTCGGGACCGAAACCGGCGCCGCGTCGGTCGCCGACGACATTCACGACCACGCTCGAGAGGAGGGGATCGTCGGCCACGCGCAGAAACTCGCTCGAGCCCGGGACGACGGGACGCCGACGCTGCTCCGGCGGGACGTGAACACGACCGACGGCGACGTCTGCGGCGTCCACTTCGTCTCCCTGCAGCGGGCCATGTCGGAGTTCACCCGCGTCCGGGAGGCGATGCTCGGCGAGGAGTTCGGCCGGTACGGGATCGGTCCGCGACAGGGAAACGGCATTCTCCGGTATCTTCGCGTTCGACGGTGGGGGAGCTACCTCGTCCCGCCGCGGCCCCGCCGGGCGCTCCCGCGCCCTGATCCGGACGGCAAGCGCCGCAAGGGGGACGACGCGAAAGAAACGGACGGTAGCGGCGACGGCTAAGACGGCGGCGTCCGACCGGACCGTGCGTTCGATTCGGACTCAGCCGGACGGGCGCAGCAGCCGAAACGGCCGGAGCAAGCGCCCGCCGACCAGCCGAGCGACGGTCCGGAGAAACGGGACCACTCCCGTGTCGCTCTCGTCGAGGACGTACCCGGTGCCCACGCGGTCGATCGGTCCCGCTTCGCCGCGGGCATGCTCGGCGAGGACGCGCTCGAGGGCGGCGTCGCTCAGTCCGGTTCGCGAGCGCAGTTCCGCTTCAGTCAGCGGCCGGTCGGCCTCGCGGAGCGCTTCGGCTACTCGGCGGTTGTGTCGCGCCAGACGGACGACCTCGTCTCGCGACGGCTCGTCGGATTCGTCGGCTTCGTCCGCGTCCGGTTCTCGAGCGTCGGCGTCGTCCGAACCGCCGTGGTGCCACCCGTAGAGCCCGTCGAGAGCGATCCAGCCCCCGATCGCCAGGAAGGCGACCCCGATCCGCGGGTCGCCCCCTCGTAGCTGCACGGCGCCGGCGGCCAGCCAGGCGACGCCGAAGGCCGTCCACGCGAGCGCCGGCGCCGGATCGAGGCGATCGAGTGCGGCCTCGACGAGCGGCGAGAGGACGACGAGCACGAGAAAGAGCGCGATCAAATCCGTGGCGGAGCCGAACCCCGAGAGGAGGCCAACGACCGCGATCGAAACCCCGATATCGACCGGATCGTACTGCTCGCGTACCCAGGAGCCGACCTGCCGGAACATATGTCTGCCGTACAACACGATGGGTCCTAAACGTATTGTAAGCAGGACTGAGCGTCGTTCGCTCCGGCCGTTTCGACGGGTGGCTGGCCGCCGGCGGTCGCCGCGGACGTCCGACGGTTGCATCGCACGGCGCGGTCGCCGTCGCGGGCCTCGAGTCGTGCTTTCCGGTCCGAACTTCTTTGTAGCCGGTCGTTGGGGCTGTCTCCATGGCGGAGACGACCACGTATCAGGACGACGTGACGCGCGACGAGGCCGCCGAGCTGGTGGAGGAACTGGCCGCCGAACTTCGGGGCACGGGTCCCGCACAGGTGCAGGTCGGAAACAAGCTGCTGACACTCACGCCGGCGTCGACGGTCGAGTACGACATCGAAGTCGAGGAGCGCTCGCCGATGCTCCGCGGGGACCGCGAGGAGATCACCGTCACGATCGGCTGGGCGGTTCCGAAGGGGGACGCCGACGCCGAAGACGGCGGGGAGGTCGAGTAGCCGCGCCCCAGTCGATCGTGGCGCCCACTCGAGTCGGCCGGCCTCGTCAGATAGCGGGCGTCTCGACTCGACGACGATCGGCGCGCACCGCCGGAGCGGGGCAGTTGACAAGACTTAATGGCCACATGCCGTTACACGTAGGTAATGGCTTTTGAGGACCTGCTCGAGGACCCGGTCATCCAGAAGTACTTGCACGAGTTGGTCGGTCCCAAGGGGATGCCCGTCGCGGCGGCACCGCCGGACGGGGAAGTGACCGACGAGGAGCTCGCCGAGGAGCTCGACCTCGAGTTGAACGACGTGCGCCGCGCGCTGTTTATTCTCTACGAGAACGATCTCGCCAGCTACCGGCGCCTGCGCGACGAGGACTCGGGGTGGCTCACCTACCTCTGGACCTTCGAGTACGACAACATCCCAGAGAACCTAGAGGAGGAGATGTACCGGCTCCACGAGGCCCTGGAGGAGCGCCAGGAGTACGAACGGAACCACGAGTTCTACCTCTGTGAGGTCTGTTCGATCCGGTTCGAGTTCGGCGAGGCCATGGACTTCGGCTTCGAGTGTCCCGAGTGCGGCTCGCCGCTGGAATCGATGGACAACGACCGGCTCGTCAACGCGATGGACGAGCGCCTCGAGGCCCTCGAGGAGGAACTCAACATCGACAGCGCGGACGCCTAATGGTCGTACTCGCAACCAAACTGTACGTCGAGGGCGACGCCCGCGAGCGGGCGCTGGACTCGCTGCGCTCGCTGGTCGGCAACGAGATCGGCGATCTGGCCGTCGAGTACGAGGTCGGCGTGCGCCACGACGACTTCCCCTCGGTCACGATCGAGGGCGAGGACGCCACCGTCGCGCGCAACGTCCTCCGCGAGGAGTTCGGCGAGATCGTCCCCGACCTCGAGGCCGGCGAGACCTACGTCGGCACGCTCGAGTCGTGGGACGACGAGGGGTTCGTCCTCGACGCCGGCCAGGAAGTGCGGATTCCGGCCGCCAAACTCGAGCTCGGTCCCGGCTCCCCCACGCAGATCCGCGAGCGGTTCGGCCTCGTCCAGCACATGCCACTGCGGTTCGTCTACGGCGGGGAGGAGCCTTCCACCCTCGCCGACGAGGAAGTCGACCGCCTCTACGAGTGGACCCGCGGCGCGGGCCGGCTCAACGTCAACAGCGCCACGCGGGCGGAGGTCCGCGCGACGCTCAACCGCGCGGGCCACGCCCACGACTACGTCACCGTCGAACGGCTCGGACTCCTCGAGCAGAGCGTGATCTGCACCGAGAACACGGATCCGCCGGGCCTGCTGGCCAGCGTCGGCGAGTACCTCCCGGCGGAACTGCGCTGCGTCGTTCCCTAACATGAACCGACGGCTCGTTCTCGCGGCGCTCGCGGTCGGACTACTCGTCGGCGCAGCGGGCTGTACGGGATTCTTCGGGGGAATCTCCGAGGAACAGCTCGATCAGAACGCGAGCTACGGCGACCTGCGCGACAGCGACGTCGACGTCGCAGTCGCCGTGGAGGGCGGCGGCATCATCAACGACGGCGAGTTCCGCGCCGTCTACGACCTCAACGGCACGCAGGAGCTGTCGCTGTACCGATCGCAGCTCTACCGCGACGCGGCGCTCGACGTCCGCGCCGTCCGGTACTGGTACCCCAACGGGACGGTCGTGACCGGCTCCGAACTCGACGTCGAGCAGGACCGCTCGAGCACGCAGATCCGGGTGCCCGACGGGAACGGGACGCTCGCGTTCTCGGGCGACGCGGGCCGGCGAACCTTCCAACTACCGGCCTACGTCGAGGGCTCCTACCGGGTGACCCTGCCGGAGGGGTACCGGACGTCGAACTTCCTGTTCGGCGACGTCAGCCCCGGCGGCTACGAGCGCGAGATCGTCGACGGTCGAGAGCGACTGACCTGGGAGCACCTCGAGAGTCCGATCTCGGTGCGGTACTACCAGACCCGGGACATTCCGCTGTTCGCCGGGTTGATCGGCGCCATCGTGCTGATCGGCGGCGCCGGCATCGCGTACTACTACCGGCAGGTCAAGCGGCTACAGGAGCAACGCGAGGAGATGGGCTTCGATGTCGACATCGACGATTCCGACGACGGCCCGCCGCCCGGCATGCGGTGAGCGCCCGGATCGACGCGGCTGCGGCTTTTTACCCGTGAATCGCGGCCTCGTCCAGTAAGATCGCGCTTCCGTCCTCGAAGGCGAACCGCCCGTCGACGTGTTTCGTGTCGGCCCGCGTCGACTCGAGGTCGCGCGTACGAACCGTTCTCGTGACGTCGACGCCGTCGACCAGCCAGCCGTAGTAGGCGCCGGTCTCGTCGGTTTCGTCCAGGACCAGCAACATCGGATCGTCGATCCGCGCGGCCGTTTCCCGCGTCCGCTCCGCGGCGAACACGCGCGGGAGATCGACGGCGCGAACGCGCTCGCCCCGGACGGTGACGGTCCCCGCGTCCCAGGGATCGTCGGCGTCCTCGAGCGGCGCCGTCTCGGAGAGGCCGAGGACGGAGGCGACGGCGTCGGTCCGGACGCAGTAGCGGTCGGACGCGAGCGAGAAGGTGAGGACGGTCAGTCGGTCGTCGCCGTCGACGGCCTCGGTCGCATCGTCGGCGTCGGGGGTAGGACCGGGGTCGGCATCCGCGCGGTCGGCAGGCGTCGTCATCGTATCCGGTACCACCATCGAAAGACCCGAAAATAAACGTTTTGCGTCCCGGCGTCCCGCATGTCGGCGCCGGGATGACCGACACCGGCCGATCCAGGCCCGACTCCGCTCCGGCGGGAGTCAACGTTTTATCACTGGACTTGGATACACGAACGGACACATGGCCCCGGATCTCCCCGACAAGCTGCTCGGCATCGACATCGACGGCGACGACCGCGCGCAGCGGCGGTCCGACGACGGCGACGAGGACGACGAGGAAGACCTGGTACGGCTCGTGCTGTTCGCCGTCGGCGAGCACCGCCTGGCCGTCCCGGTCGACGACGTTCGAACGACGACCGACCTCCCCGACGAACTGACGCCGGTGCCGCGAACCCCGCCGGCGGTCGAGGGCGTCACCGACCTCCGGGGCGAGATCACGGCCGTGATCGACCCGTCCGTGCACTTCCCGACGGACGGGGGCGGGGACCGGGACGGGAATAGGGACGGGCCCACCGCCGGGCGCGAGCAGTTGCTCGTCTTCGATCGCGGCGCCGACGACCAGTCGGCGGCGATACGGGTCGACGACGTTCTCCAGGTCGAATCCGTTCCCGAGCGAGACCTCCTCGACGCCGACGACGTCGCTGCGCGCGAGTTCGAGACGGACGTCCTCGAGCACCCGCTGGTCGACGCGCTCGTCGAACGGGAGCGGCGGCCGACCCGACGGATCGGCGAGACGGTCGTGTCGCCGACGGCCGCAGCCGACGATGACGACGACGGCGACGGTACCGACGCGGCGGCCACGACCGAAGCGTCGCAGGATCGGGACTGCCCGGTCGTCGTCGAACTAACGCCGGTAGTCGACGTCGACGATCTCCTGTTGGCGGCCGGCCCCCGGTCGTGATCGGTAACTACCGGCCGCGGTAGCCTCGCGGACGCGTTGCTCGCCGGCGAATGCACCGGTTATCACGTGTGATAATAGGGAGACAGCATTTATGGTAGTTGTATTTCTACCAGAATTTGGTGTACTAGTGAATGTCGACAGGGGTGCTCATCGTAGACGACTCCCATTTTATGCGGAATCTCCTCCGTCAGATTCTCGAGCAGGAATACCGCATCCTGGGTGAGGCGTCGAACGGGGCGGAAGCCGTCAAGTTGTACAAGGAACACGATCCCGACATCGTGATGATGGACATCGTGATGCCCAAATGTAACGGCATCAAGGCGACCGCGGCCATAAAGAAAATCGACCCCGACGCCAGCGTTATCATGTGCACGAGCGTCGGACAGCGGGAAAAGATGAAACTCGCGGTCAAAGCGGGCGCGGACGGCTACGTGACGAAGCCGTTCGAGGAACCGAGCGTCAGAAAAGCGCTTACGGACGTCACTGCGGCATGACGCGAGTACTCGTTGTCGACGACTCTCAGTTCTTCCGAACAGTCGTCGGCAACGCGCTCGGCGACGCCGGCTACGACGTCGAAACGGCCGACACCGGCGCCGAGGCGGTCGAGGTCGTGACGGGCGCGACCGAGGCTTCCGACGGGAACTCGAGTCCGTCGAACTCGAGCGCCGACCCGAACGCGGCGTTCGTTCCCGACGTGGTGACGATGGACGTCGAGATGCCGGACATGAACGGCATCGAGGCCGTCGAGCGGATCATGATGGCGGCGCCGACGCCCGTCATCATGGCCAGCGCGTACACCGACGCGGACGCGGCGGCGACGCTCGACGCGCTGGAGGCCGGCGCCGTCGACTTCCTCCAGAAACCCGACGGATCGGGGTCGCGCAACATCGCCCACTTCGTCGACGACCTCCGCGAGAAGATCGATCGGCTGGACGGCGCCGACGTGTCGGCGCTGGCTCGCCCGCGGACGACCGACGCCGAGCGGAGATCGGAACCGGACGGCCGTTCCCGGTCGCGCGCGCGATCGGACGCTGACTCCCGTCCCCGCTCGGGCTCGGCACGCGCCGACCGTTCGAATCCGTCGACGGTCAGCGCCGCCAGGACGCAGTCGCAGGGCGAGACGGCGGTCGAGTCGATCGCCCCGGCCGCTCCGGAGACGAAACCGGAAACCGATGCGCGGCCGACCGCAGCGAACGCGGCCGCGCACACCGACGATTCGGCGTCCGCGGTCAGTTTCGACGGTGCGGACGACGGGACGCGCGGCCCGACGATCGTCGTCGGCGCCTCCACGGGCGGCCCGAAGATCGTCGAGCGACTGTTCGCGCGCCTGCCGATCGCGCTCGGCGCGACGGTGCTGGTCGTCCAGCACATGCCGGCCGATTTCACCGGGCGGTTCGCCGACCGACTCGACGCGATGGGGCCGTACGCGGTCCGCGAAGCCGGCGACGGCGACCGGATCGGCCCCGGCGAGGCGGTCGTCGCACCCGGCGACGCCCACCTCGAGGTCGGCGCCGACTTCGGGGACTCGCTGCGGGTCCGCCTCGTCGAGGAGCGCGACGATCGAGGCATCCGGCCGTCGATCGACGTCGCGATGGAAACGGCCGCCGACCGCGTCGACGGACCGCTCTGTGGGGTCGTGCTGACCGGCATGGGCGACGACGGCGCCGCCGGCATCGAGGCGATCAAGGCTGCGGGCGGGCGAACGATCGCACAGGACGAGGCGACCAGCCCCGTTTTCGGCATCCCCTGTCAGGCGATCGAAACCGGCTGCGTCGATTCGATCGCGCCCGCTTCCGCGATCGTCGACGAGATCGTCGCCGCGTTCGCGGACGCGACGTCGGACCCAGACCCAGACCCGGACCTGGACGCGAAAGCGGGTGACCGCGATGACTGAGTACGAGTACTGGACCGACTTCGTCCGAGAGAGCACCGAGCGAATCACGGAGCTGAACAACGCCCTGTTGACCCTCGAGCGCAACCCCGACGACGAGGCGGCGGTGGAGGACGTCTTCCGCGTCGCCCACACGCTCAAGGGCAACTGCGGCGCCGCCGGCCTCGAGTCCGCGAGCGAACTCGCGCACGCGATCGAGGACCTCCTCGACGCCGTCCGCGGCGGCGCGCTCGAGGTCTCGCCGGAGGTGATGGACGACGTCTTCGACGCCGTCGACGAACTCGAGACGATCATCGAGACCGCCGACGGGGCCGACGACGTCGACGCCGATCCGTCCGAGACGATCCACGCCCTTCGGGACCACCTCGAGGGGCCGGCGGCGATCCAGCCGCCGTCGGACGACGAGATCGAGGACGTGCTCTCGCGGTTCGAGCCCCCGGCGGAAGACCGGAACGTCTACCTCGCCCGGCTCTCGGTCGACGAGGACGAAGCCGACGGCGACAACGCCGGCATCCTGATCGTCAAGGCGCTGATCGACGCGTTCGACCTGATCGGAACCGACCCGCCGCGCGACGCGATCGACGCGCACGCGTACAACGGTCGCTTCGACGCCGTCTTCGCGAGCGCGGTGACCGAGTCGGCGATCGAGTCCGGCCTCGAGCCGGTCGACGAGGTCGCGGACTTCGAGTTGCTCGAGGTGACCGACCGCTTCGCCGCGGTGGCCGACGCCGGAGCGGCTGGCGGTGACGACGGCGGTGACGGCGACGCTGGCGACGATGCGACGCCCGCGGACGCCGACATCTCGGCCGACGAAGCGCAGGACCTCGAGGTCGACGAACTGCTCGGCGAGTTCGATCAGTACGACGACCTGGACTCGATGGTCGAGGAGGTCGAGGACGACGACGACCTCGACGCCTTCGACGACATGGGGAAAGCCGGCTCGTTCGACGATCTGTTGGGCGACGACGAGGTCGACATCGACGTCGATCCCGTTCTCGACGAGGACGCAAGCGAGCCGGCGGCCAGCGACGCCGACGATTCCGCCGGCGAGTCGGCGGCCGCTACCGCGACCGACTCGAGCGGTGAACGCGACGAGGGGTCCGAGTCGGCATCCGATTCCGGTTCCGACTCCGAATCCGCAGTCGCCGATCCCGCCTCGGCGGAGGACTCCGTCGAGGACGCCGACGCCGTCTTCCAGGAGCTCAAGGACGAAGTCGAGATGGTCGGCTTCGACGAGCTCCAGGACGAGCTCGCGGAACTCGAGTTCGACGAGTTCGACACCGACGACGAGGTCAGCATGGACGAACTCCTCGGCGACGACGTCGCGGACGGCGCCGAGGACCCGTTCCTCGAGTCGGACGGGACCGACGGTGCGACCGCCGAAGCCGACGATGCAACAGCGGACGCGGATTTGGCTGTCGACGGGGCGGAACCGACCGCCGATCAGCCGTCCGACGGCGACGTCGCCGACGCAGTCGGCGCAGTCGAGGCGACGGACGCGGTCGAGACGGCCGACGAAGCCGAATCCGGCCTCGAGTCGCCTGTGGACGACCGCGATTCGGCGGACGAACCCGCGGAGACAGTCGTCGACGATGCGACAGAGACGATGGAATCGGCTGAAACGCCGGAGTCGGCGCCGGAACCGGAATCGGAATCAGAACCGGAACCGACGACGGCAGCACCGTCCGTAGGCGCAGAACCGGCGGACGACGCTGCCGAAGACGGTGTAATTCCGCTCGAGTCGCCGAGCGCGTCGGCTGCGAACGACGAAGACGACGACCTCGAGGACGCCGATTCCGGCGATGAGGTCGGTACCGACGATGACGGCGGCAGTGGCGACGACGCGCCGACGGCCGTCGCCGATTTCGATTCGGCGACCGGCGGCTTCGAGCCGGCGACGGACGACTTCGAGCCGGCGACCGATGACGAATCGGACGACGCGGCAGCTGCCGCAGACGGCGCCGATTCCACTGCCGGAAGCGCCGGCGGGGACGAGATGGTCGACTTCAGCGACCTCGGTGCGACCGTCGGCTCGGCTGCCGACGCCGACGAGACTGCGACGGCCGACTCGGCAGCCGCCGACGACATAGACGATGACGTGACAGTCGGTAGCGACGATCGGACCGAGGCCGATCCGGAACCGGACGAGACGGAGCGCGTCGGCTCGGCGTCCGCAGACGAGGCGGTCGAAGACGAATCCGACCTCGAAACCGGGACCGAACCCAGTACGCCGTCCGGTACCGCCGACGAGGCGTTCGAGGCGGCGTTTTCGGCGGTCGACAGTGACGAGGACGAGGGAGAGACCGTCGCCGCCGATGACGACGAGTTGGACGTCGATCTCGCGACCGACGACGCCTCTACAGCGTCGACCGACGACGCCGAACTCGAGTCGGAAGCCGACTCGGCAGGTGCTTTCGACGACGGTGCGATCGATTCGGACGAGTTCGACGTCTCGGACTCCGTTACGTCGGCCGGCGACGCAGACGAGTTCGGCGAGGACTCGTTCGCCGAACCGGACGTCTCCAACACCGATACCGACATCGGAGCCGACGATTTCCCCGATGAGAACTTCGCTGACGATGACTTCGAGACGGACGACGCATTCGCTATTGTTGATCCCGACATCGAGGTCTCTCATGAGGACGATATCGACTCGGGAGCGCTCGACTCGCCGGACGTCGACTCGGCGGATCTCGACGACTCGCTCGACGCGCTGGAGTTCGACCCCGATTCGGACGCGTCCTTCGAGGACACCTTCGGCGACGACGCGTTCACCGACCTCGACTCGGAATCCGCATCGTTCGGCGAGTCGGATGTCGAGAACGGGCCCGAAATCGGAACCGAGACCGAAACCGACGACGGGGCCGCGTTCGAACGCGACTCGTTCGGCGACGACGCCTCGAGCGGAGCGACCGGGGCAGACGAGACGCCGGATCGCATCGTCGACGTGCCGGGGATCGAGATTCCAGACGTCACGGTGCCCGAGCCGGAGACCCAGCAGGACGGTGACGACGGCCCCGACGAGATCCAGTCGCTCCGCGTCGACGTCGAGCAGGTCGACGAACTGCTCACGCTCGTCGAGGGACTGGTGACCAGTCGCGTCCGCCTTCGCCACGCCGTCGAGGCCGACGAGGACCGGAAGGCCCTCGAGACGGAACTCGACGCGCTCGAGGACCTGACGACCGACCTCCAGGAGACGGTGATGGACGTGCGACTCGTCCCGCTCGAGACGGTGACGGGGCGGCTGCCGCGGGTCGTCCGCGACATCGCCCGCGAACAGGACAAGGAGGTCGCCTTCGAGATGGACGGCGGCGACGTCGAACTCGATCGGACGATCCTCGACCGGATCAGCGATCCGCTGATCCACCTGGTTCGCAACGCGGTCGACCACGGCATCGAGCCGCCGGAAGACCGCGAAGACGCGGAGAAACCCCGCGAGGGGACCGTCGAGGTGACTGCGACGCGGGAACGCGATCGCGTGACGATTACGGTCGAAGACGACGGCGGTGGGCTCAACCCCGACCGGATCCGCTCCGAGGCGGTCGAGGCGGACGTGCTCACCGAGGCGGAGGCCGAAGCGATGGCCGACGAGGAGGTCTACGACCTCGTCTTCCATCCGGGCCTCTCGACCGCCGAGGAAGTGACGGACGTCAGCGGCCGCGGGGTCGGGATGGACGTCGTCGACCGGACGGTGACCGAACTCGACGGCACGGTCTCGATCGACAGCGCGCCGGGCGAGGGGACGACCGTCACGATGACCCTGCCGGTGTCGATCGCGATCGACGACGTCCTGTTCGTCGAGAGCGGCGGCGAGGAGTTCGGGTTGCCGACCGAGGTCGTCCACGACGTCGAACCCGCCGATTCGATCGAAATGATCGACGGCGAGCCCGTGCTCCCCCGCGACGACGCCGATCCGATCCCCGTGATCGGACTGAACGAGACGCTCGAAACGACGGCGGTCGACGGCGATGGCGATGCCGACGGCGCAGCCGGCGCTGCCGCCGCCGTCGACGGTGACGGCGGTGACGGCGGTGATGGCGGGAGCGACGACGGAATCGCCGGTACCGCCGGCGGCGACGTCCTCGTTCGAATCCGCGACGACGTCCGTCCGGTCGCCATCCGGTGCGACCGTGTCCACGGCCAACAGGAGGTCGTCGTCAAGCCCTTCGAGGGGTTCATGCGCGGTATCCCCGGCCTCAGCGGCGCGACGGTGCGCGGCCGAGGGAAGGTGGTCAACATTCTGGACGTGACGACACTATGAACGCGAACGACGCAGATTCACACGCACACGCAGACACAGACGCACATCGACGGAGGACCAGGAACAGATGACGCTAAAGGTCGACATCCGCAAGCTGAGTTTCATAAACGAGATGGCCAAGGTCGGGACGAACGGCGTCGCCGACAACATGAGCAAGTTGACCGGCCAGGACGCCCAGATGGAGGTGACGAAGACGAACTTCGTCGACGTCGACGACATCCAGTCCCAGCTCGACGACGGGAAGCGCGTCGGCGTCCGCGTCCGCCTGCTCAACCCGCCACACGGTCACATCCTCATCCTCTTCCCGGAGGCGAGCGCGAAGAAGATCACCGCGATCATGCTCGACGACGTCGTCGACGACATGTCCGACGTCTCCGGCAAGATGGCCCGCAGCGCCGTCGAGGAGATGGGCAACATGATGGCCAGCGGCTTCATCGACGGCTGGGCCGACGTGCTCGGGCGCGTCATCGACATCGCCGCCCCGCAGCTCGTCTACGCGCCCACCGAAGACATCGTCACCCGAACGGCCGGACTGGGCGACGACGACCTCGCGCTGTTTTTCGACTCGGACCTCTCAGTCCCGAGCTATCAGATCGAGGCCGAAATCTACGCCTTCCCCGACCTCGAGGAGTTCGTCGAAATGGTCAACGGGATGGACGTGCAATCCGCATGAAACTCGACGTCAACGCGCTGGGAACGTTCTATCGAATGGCTCGAGAGGGGGCCGGACTCGCCGCGGGCCGGCTGACCCACATGACCGACGTCGAGACGCGCGTCGGCGTGACGAAGCTCAACTTCATGCGCGGCCGCGAGATCCGCCGCGACTTCGAGGATTCGTCGGAGAAGGTCGGCGTCCGCGTCGAACTCACGGGCGCGATCGAGGGCCAGTCGGTGATCGTTTTCGAGCGGGAGAACGCGCTTCGGATCGTCGAGACGCTGGTCACCGAGTCCGAGGCCGACGAGTTCGACGAGATGAACCGCTCCGCCGCGACCGAGGTCGGCCAGATCATGAACAACGGCTTCATCGACGGCTGGGCGGACGTCTTAGAGACCGTCATCGACGTCTCGACCCCCGAGTTCGTCCAGGGGCAGTCAGCGGATCCCTTCCTCGGCGACATTGAGGGCGCGAGCGACGAGGAACTCGCCTTGCTCTTTCAGAGCAACATCGAGGCCGTCGGCACCGAAGTCGGCTTCCACCACTACCTGTTCCCGACCCGGGAGTCGATGGCCGACCTGCTGGACCAACTGCGCACCAGCGACGGCATCGAGTACGACAAACTCGACGGCTTCGACCGGATGGCCGAGCGCGGCGCCGAGGAGATCGCCAACACGGCGACGACGCTGACCGGCATCGAGACGAGCGTCGACATCCGCCGGCTGAACTTCCTCTCGCTCGAGGCGATTCCCGAGCAGGTGGCCGACGAGCGGCTGGTCGGGGTCGCGTTCGAGTTCGACGGCGTCCCGAGCGGCTACCTCCTCTTTCTGTTCGACGAGGAGTCGGCCGACGAGATCATCGACGCGATGGTCCCGACGGGCGCCGGCGCGTCCGGCGGCGACGGTGACGGCTACGACGAGATGGGCCGGAGCGCGATTACCGAACTCGGGAACATCATGGCCAGCGGCTTCCTCGACGGCTGGGCGAACGTCCTCGATACGACGATCGACCACTCGACGCCGGAGTTCATCCACGACATCGGCGCGGCCGCGGTCGATCCGGTCGTGATCCACCTCGGCGAGAACCAGGAGTTCGCGTTCGTCTTCGATACAGTCATCACGGCCGACGGCAGAGAGTTCGACTGCGAAGTGTACGCCATCCCCGACGAGTCGGACCTCGAGCGGGCGCTCAACGATCTCGACGTCGACCGCATCGAGGATACGCCGACCACGGCGGACTTTCAGCAAGTAAACGAGTCATGAAATCATGAAAACGTACGGCAGCGAACCGGGCGCGCCGTCGCCGGTCAAGGTCGGCATCTCCGAGCTGGCCGTCGGCGACGGCGACGAGACGCTCAAATCCTACGGACTTGGGTCGTGTCTCGCGATCGCCCTCTACGATCCCGACGCCGAGATCGGGGGACTCGCCCACGCGATGCTCCCCGACGGCGACGCGGCCACCAACAGCGACCGCAAACCGGGCAAGTACGCCGACACGGCGATCCGTGCCCTCCTGCGGCGGATGGTCGAACGCGGCGCCGACTACACGGCCGTCGAAGCGAAGATCGCGGGCGGCAGCGACATGTTCGAGTTCGACAGCTTCGGCGACGGCGTCGGCCAGCGAAACGTCGCCGCCGCGAAGGAGGAACTCGAGAAGCTCGGCGTCCCGCTGATCGCCGAAGACGTCGGCGGCGACCGCGGCCGGACCGTCGAGTTTACGCCGGCGTCCGGCACGCTTCGCGTCAAAACCTCCACCGACGACGGTACCAACGGAGTGACCGATCTGTGACAGACGACTCTTTCGACGATCTGCTCTCGTTCGTCGAGCACGAACTGGATTTCGCGACGAGCCACTACAACGACAGTTACCTCGACCGGCGAGTCTCCTCGCGAATGCGTCGCACGCAAAACGACACCTACGACGAGTACCTGACGTTCCTCCAGCAGGACGCGGACGAACAGGAAGCGCTGCTCGAGGCGATGAGCATCAACGTCACCGGCTTCTTCCGCAACCCCGACGTCTGGGCCGGAATCCGGGACGTCCTCCGGACGCTCTCGGCGGAAAACCGCGAGGTCCGGATCTGGAGCGCCGCCTGCGCCGACGGCCGCGAGCCGTACTCGCTGGCGATGCTCGCCCACGATGACGCCCAGATCGATGCGTCCTCGATCTCGATCCTCGGGACGGACATCAGCGAACCGGCCCTCGAGACGGCCCGCGAGGGCGTCTACGAGGAGTCGCGGACGGTCGACATGGCCGACCAGCTGTCCTTCCTTGAGGACTATTCGCGGTACGTCGACCGAGACGGACGAATTTACCGTATCGACGACGCCGTCAAGCGGACCGTCGAGTTCGAACGCCACGACCTGATCAACGGCGATCCGAAGTCTGGCTTCGACCTCGTCGTCTGCCGGAACCTGTTCATCTACATCGACAACGAGTACAAACAGTCGATGCTGGAAGTGATCGCGCGGTCGCTCCGACAGGAGGGCTATCTCGTCATCGGCAAGGCCGAGACGATCCCGCCGAACCTCAAGTCCGCGTTCTCGGTGTACGACGCCCGCCTCCGGATCTACCAGCGCGACGCGGCAGAAATCTCGTCGTGACGACCTTCCCGGACTCCCGGAGGCGAGCCGTCGATCCCGCGAACGCCATGCGCGTATCGATGCCTGAGTCGCACCCGCTCCTTACATAATCGGTCCCGAACTACGACCGAACGATACGATGTCCGGCCCCGATCTCCGCTCGTTCGTCGGTCGCGCGCGGGCGCTCCTCGAGTCCGCGCCCCCGACGACCGGCCGCGAAACGCGCACGTGGCTCGTCGAGCCCTTCCTCGAGAGCCTCGGCTGGGACGCCCGCGCGGACGCGGTCGCCGTCGAGACGACCGTCGAGGAGACCCGCCTCGACTACGTCCTCGGCGTCGATTCGGTTCCCGCCCTGTTCGTCGCCGTCGCTCCCTACGACGAGTCCCTCGACGAGTCGCGGGCCCGCGGCCTGCTCGAGGCGATGGCGTGGACGGGCGTCGATCGAGCGATCTACACGAACGGCCGCGAGTACCTGTTTCTGGCCGGGACGCGGGACGTCGAACGGCTCGCGTGTCGGCTGCCGGCCCTTCCGGACCACAAGTCGGTGATCGAACACTTCTCGCGGGCGCCCCTCTCGCGCCGTCTCGATCGGGACTCGGAACCCGCCGTCGCGCGGCGACTCGCGGTCCGCCAGGAGACGCTCGTCGAGGCGTTCGTCGACCGGTTGACGGAGACGGCGGGCGATATGTACGCCGACCAGTTCGAGGCCGCCGCCGAGCGGTTCTGCGAGCAGTTAGTCGTCTCCTTTGCCGAAACCAACGCTGAGCGGTTCGACTCTCCGTCGGACGACGTCTCGTTCCAGTTTACCGATCCGACGGCCGCGGATTCGAACTCGAGTTCGACCGGCCGCCGCGAATCGGAACCGTCGCCGAGTCGGGAGCGGAGCGGCGATCGCGAAGGCTCCGACGGCGCGCTCGAGGGGCCGCCACAGCGTGAGCAGTCGGACACGATCGGCGAACCGGACGATACGACCGCGACGCAATCCCGATCGGCGTCGGACGGCGAAGCGACGGCAGCGGAGCGGCGTACGACCGACGCGCCTACGGCGGACGCCGACCGCGACGACGGGGAGTACGTCGCCCGCTTTTTCAACGACCGCGGCTCGATCGGCGCGATCGGCCACTCGAGTTCGCAGCGGGCGCTCGTCGGCGTAACGGAGTACCTCTTCGAACGCGGTCTCTCGGGGGTCTCTGTCCCCTGGAGTCCCGACGACGGTGACGAGGAGCCGACGCTGCTGAACGCCGACCCCGTCCGCGCCGACGGCGAGCCGATGGCTGCCCCCTACGAACTGTCGAACGGACTCTACCTCGAAACCGCCGGCGACGCGGAAACGCACGCCGAGCGTGCGAGAGCGCTCGCCTCGCGTGCGGGACTTCGAGTGCTCCTGACCGGCGATTGGGAGTAGCGAAAAACAGCAGGAGCGGTCGCCTCGTGCTCGAGGCGGCCGTCCGATTCGCCGTCGGTTCAGTATTCGACCTTCGCTTCGACGACCGTCACGAGCACTCGATCGACGGTCCGTTCGTTCGACCAGTCCGTGAGGATGTCGTCTTTCCACACCCCGTGGGAGTCGCCGCTTACGACCGAGACGTTTACCTCCGTCGACCGGTAGACCGCGCTCGTCCGATTCTCGACCGTGATGGTCACCCCCTGTCCGCCGTGACTCTGTATCGAGCGGCCGCTCTCTTCGAGGACCACCAGCGACACGATCGCGACGTCGCGGTCGTCGTCGTACCGAATTCGGGGTTCCTCGAGCGCCACGCTTCCCGTCGCTTCCGTCCGGACGACGCTGCCGCCTTCGTACTTGACCGACGCGTCGCCGGACTCGTACGTGAACGCACCCAGCGGGAGCGAATTGCCGTCCCTGACGTGGTCGAGGTCGAACTCCGACTTGTCGCCGATGAAATCGCCGTCGACGGAGACGTTCAGTGCGACACCCTCGTCGACCGTGATCGTTCCGCCGCGTAGCGTGAGTTCGCCGTACCGCTGCTCGACGCCGTCGGACCGCAGGACATCGTTGAAGTTCGCCGCCAGAGCGGTCATCGCCCGATCGGCGTTTCGCTGCTGTTCGACCTCCTGGTAGTCTTCCATCGCCTGAAACCCAGTCACCGAGAGGACCGCGACCGAACTGAGGATGATTCCGAACACGAGGATGAACGCGATTAGTTCGGAGACCGCCCGCTCGTCTCGTTGCAGCGGGAGCGTCGGTCGACCGCCACCGTCGTGACGGTCGCTCATTCGTCCACCTCCGCTATCGTGATCGTCCCGTCGCCGTCGGCGCTGATCTCCATCGTCCCGCCGGTCGCCGATCCCTCGAGGTCGGCGTCGACGGCGACCGGCACGTACACGACGACGTCGGCGCTCCGCGCGGTCAGCCGCAGACAGGGCCCGTCCTCGATCAGCGGCGCCTCGCTCGAGTCGTTCAACAGTTCGACGGTGTAGCCGCTACTCGAGACCGTCCGCGGGTGATCGACGGTGAGGGTCACGGTCCCAGTTCCGTTGCGACTCGCGATCCGATCGACGTTCGCGATCTCGTCGGCGAGACGCTCGCCGACCGTCTCGAGCGACGTTTCGATCGATCGGTCCGTCTCCGACTCGAGCATCGTGCTGGCGCTCATCACCAGCATCGCGATCAGGATCGTCGTGATGCCGATCGTGAGGACGTGCGTGATCGCGATGGAGACGCCTCGGTCTCGGTCCCGGTCCCGGTTCCAGTTTCGATCTCGACCCTGATTTCGCTCCTCGGACGGTCGTTTCTCGATCATACGTTCTCGGGGCAATCCGCGGGTTCGATTTCTCGCTGCTGGTCGTACCGCAGATCGTACGAATCGTACGTGATGTTCACGGTCGCGGTAATGTCGCTGCCGGTATCGGTCACATCGACGTCGCTAACGGTGATCAGCGTCGTCTCCGATTGTGCGCTCACGTTTCGATAGATCTCTCCGAAAGCCTCGATTTCGTCTTCGGCCTGGGCGGTCTCGGTTCGGTCGTATCGCGTCAGGATACAGCCGATGCTTTGCTCGAGTTCGGCGTCGGTAACGGCCGCCGAACTCCCGCCCTGACTCGCCGTTCCGGACGAGATCGTCTCGGTGTACAGCACGCCGTTGAACACGACGACGATTCCGAGCACGATGAACGCGAGCGCGATCGCGCCAATGAGGATGAGCTGCCCGCGCGATCGGTCGCTCGTCTCGTCGATCACCATACGATCACCCGCACCTCGACGACGTTGTAGATCGGGCTGCCGGAGCCCGTGTCGGGATGTTCCGGAATCGGCGGCGTGCCGCTGGACTCGGCGTCGCTAAGGTTCGCGTACTCGTCCGTCCCGGTCACCGACTGGTTGTCGTACAGCGTCACGATATAGCTCGCCGTCTGTGCGCTCGACGCGGGACTTCCCTGGTAGACGAGGTGCGTCGTCTCGAACTCGCCGCTGCTGCCGTTCGCGTAGCGCAGTTCGACGTTGTAATTCCGGCCGGTCTCCGTCAGTCGCTGGTCGAAGATTTGTCCGAGCGTGAAGTTGCCGCCGAACGTATCCGCGCTGTACACCTGCTCGCCGTTCGGACCGGGCTGGTCGGTCCCCTTGAAGACGATATCGCCGTCGTCTTCCTCCCAGTACCGGAGCATGGTGGAGAGATTCCCGTTTTCGTTCGCAGCGGCGACGGTAAGCGCGTCCTGGGTCTCCTGTTGGAGTTGCGCCTGAACGGTCCGATCGGCCAGCCCGCCGGTCGTCGGGGAGATCACCGCCGACTGGAGTGCGAACAGCACCGCCATCAGGACGACCATCGCGCCGATGAACCCCTCGAGGGTGTAGGCCTGCGCGCGGTCACGAGCAGGGTCGCCGTCGCGATTGTCGTTCGTCGTTCCGTCCGTCATGCGATCACCACACCCTCACGAGGAGCCGATACCCCGGCTCGTCGAAGCCGCCGGAATCGTACTCAACGGAGACGATTCGAGCCGAGCTGGCGGCCGGCTGCTCGTCGTAGGCCGGTCCGACGCCGTCGACGGTCGTATGCTCGACGGCACTGCCGTTGAGATGCTGGATAGTCACGTTTACCTTATCAATATGGACGAAATCACCGCTATCGCTGGTCGTCGACCGGAGGCCGGTCAGATTCGCCAACTGCGCGTCGGACCACGCGCCGTCGACGATCGGCGTCCCGTTGATCTCGTTGGGCGACTCGCCGGTCGAGAGGTTCTGCACGACCCGATCCGCGATCCGGTCCGCCTGCGCCGTCTCCGCCCCGCCGACGGACGAATCGTAGGGCGTCACGATCGACGGTAAGAACGAGAAGACGAACGCGACCGCCAGGATGAAAACGCCGATCCCGATGGCGAAGTCCTGGGTGGTCTGACCGCGGTCCCGCAGCGAAACCGACACCGTCCGCCGTCGGCGGTCTCGCGTCCGATTCCGATCGGCCGTGCGGGCTCGAGATCGGGATCGGTCTCGAGTTCGTGACCGTGCTCCCGCCATGTCAGGCCACCAGCGTCCAGCCGACGAGTGCGATCGTTGCCAGTACAACCGAGTACTTCAGTCCGCTCAGGATGTCCGCGTCCCGGATGTAGCCGCAGATGATCCCCGAGAGGATCGCCTGCATCGTCACCGCGTGGAAGAACAGCACCGACAGCATGTCCACGTTCACGTTACTGCTGAGGTCCGCCTGCGCGAGGTTACCGCCCGCACCGCTCGAACCGCCTCCGGATCCGCCGCTACTACCCGGACTCAGTCCGGCCATCGTATCGATGAACTGCGTCTTGAGGATGGCGATCACGGCGAGGACCGTCATGAACGTCATGACGATGATCACGACCTGCATCCGCGTGCGGGATTTGCGGTCGCGTTCGATGTCGTCGTGGTTCTCGCTCGCGCGCGCGGCGGTGCGAAGCACGTCCGTGATCTGGTTCGACGCCTCCTGGGCCTCGGTGATCAGTCGCGTCGTCCGCGCGAGCCGCGGGATGTGGTACTTGTTATTGAACTCGATGAGCGCCTCCTTCAGGCTCATCCCGTAGTTGACCTTCGTGTGCATCATCTCGAACTCGCGGGCCAGCTTGCCGCTCGTGGTGTCCGAGACGGATTTGAGCGACTCGAGCAGCGTCAGCCCGGTATCGTTCGCGCTGGCGAGCTTGCGCAGGTTCTCCGAAAGCTGGTTGACGACGCCATTTCGGTATCTGACGTTCCACTCGCGGAAGATCGAGAGCGGGATCGCCACGCAGTACAGCGGCAGGTAGACGTAGACGAACGTCCCCCAGATCGGGTTCTCGAGGAGTCCGCTCCACGACATCGGTGCCGCGCCGGTGACCATCGCCGCCGTGATGACGACGAGCGACACGGGCACGGTCAGCGCCAGCGTGTAGAGCGGGTTGTCCCGGAAGAAGATGTGCGGTCGCTTCAGAACCTCGATCGTCTCGTGGGTCCCTTCGCGGTTCTTAATGCGGTCGAAGACGCTGTGCTCGCCGGTGAAGGCCTCGACGAGTCCGAGGTTGAGCAGCCCCTGCTGTTGCGCACGCTTGATGCGGCCGTCGTCGTCGGTCATCGAGAGGAAGCCGTCGCCGGGCTCGTCGTGTTTGACCGTCGAGACCAGCACGAGGAAGCCGATCCCCGTCAGCGGAATCAGCCCGTAGACGGTCATGTAGAGCATATTGTTCGTCACGTCCGCCTGCGGAATCATCTGCATGACGACCATGATGATGATCAGCAAGAGCGGGAACAGCGACAGCGTCATGTACATCTCGCCGAACAGCTCGAGCGTCTCGAGGGTGAGCTCCTGCTCCTGCTTGGCGGTGCGCATGTGCTTTTCCTTCTTGTCCTCGAGGAAATTCTCCATGTCACCGCCGCTGTTGACGATCGAGAGCATGTCGGTCAGGAACTGCGAGAGTTCGTCGCTGGGGGTCTCTAAGGCCTGCTTGCGGATCGCCGTCCGGTAGTCGACGTCGAAGTACTCCGTCTCCTTGACGATGCTCTGGAACTCCTTGGCGACCTCGCCGTAGGTGTCGTCGGCCTGAGCCATTGCCTCGATGATCTCGAGCTGGTTGAGCCCGCCGACCGACAGCGCGTACATGAAGGAGACCGAGTCGGTCAGCAGCATGTTGATCTCGCGCTTCCGGGCCGACGCGCGCGAGTAGGGGATTGCAGCCAGCGATCCGAAGCCGAGCGCGAATCCGATGGAGCCGAACACGAGCCCGGTCGCGAAGATCAGCGCCGGAACTTTGAGCCGCTCAATAATCTGGATCAGCGTCTGGTTGTGGAGCGGAATGCCGAGCAGTTCGCCGACCGTGATCAGTCCCGTCGCGAAGAGCCCGTAGCCGATCGTGAGCCCGATCAGCCACAGGGCCAGCCCGGTGATGAGGCCGATCCCGAGCGCTCGAGCGAGGTAGAGTTCGACCGGATCCGTCATCCGGGCCTGCGCGAGCTTGGTCTCGACGTCGGCCACGAACTCGCTGTCCTCGCCGAACAGCAGGCGGTAGAGCGGGTAGAAGGCGTTTCCGAGCGCATCAGAACTCGACCCGCCGGCGACGCCGCCGGTGTCGCGATCGTCGGTCTGCAGGCTCATGTGTCGGTCTCCTCGTCGTCGCTCTCGGTGTCCGTCGCGTCGAAGATCGAGTCGGATTCGTCGCCGGAATCGTCACCAGTGTCGGCGGAATCGCCGAACAGCGATCCGGGCTCGTCGGGTGCGTCCGACCCGTCGTCATCGCCGAAGATCGAGTCCGAGCCGGAGTCGGGGCCGAAAATCGATTCGCCGTCGTCACCGGTGTCGTCGTCGCTCGTCGACGCGGGGTCTCGCTCGGCGGGCGCAGCGGACTCCGAATCCGCGTCGGCTTCCGAATCGTCGGTCGCCGTCTCCGTCTCGTCGCCCTGGATCCCAGAGCGATCGACGTCGATCGTCGGCGGCTCCGCATCCGTTTCGATCGGCGGCGCGGGTTCGGCGGCCTCGTCGCCGCCACCGTCGGCGTCGCCGGCGTCGGAACCGTCGTCGACGCCGTCGTCGGTAGCCGTCTCCGCCGTCTCGGTTTCACCCGTCTCGGCGACGTCCCCCGGTTCCGAATCGGCGGTGTCGGGGCTCGGCGACGGTTCGTCGACGTCGATCGTCGGCGGTTCGGGCGCTGATTCCGGCTCCGAGTCGGTGCTCGACTCGGCTTCCGGTTTCGGATCGTCCGGGGCGGGTTCCGTCGGTTCCGCGCTTGCGTCCGCCTCCGACGCCGACTGCGACGTCGTCTCGGTCGGCGTCGCCGTCGTCTCCGCGGCCGCGCTCGACGCCGCGCCAGACTCGGACGAGGTCCCGGTCTCGGCGTCGGAATCGGAGCCAGATGTAGGCCCGGACTCCGACGGACGGGTGTCCTCGAGTTCGTCGGTGAAATCGCCGAACGACGGCCCGGTCTCCGCTTCGGGATCGAAGATCGACGCGGAGTCGCCCTCCGTAAAGACCGGCTCATCGTCGGCCCCGTCGTCGACCGAACCCGACGCGGACCGCTCGTCGGCGACTTCGTCCATCTCGTTCAGCGTCTCGTCCATGTTGTCGAACAACCCGCCGAATCCGTCCTCGGGCGCATCGTCTGCCGGGAACACGATGGGGTCGCTCTCCGAGTCCGACGCCGATCCCGCCGCCTGGCCGGCACTCGAGGCCGATTGGCCGCCGGCCGACGGCGTCTCGACCGGGGACATGTCGAACTGTCCCGTCGCGATCTCTCGGTCACCGCCGCTCGAACGCGACGAGCCGGGGCCCGAGTCGGCGCCGGCTTCGGCCGCGCTTTCGGCCGTCGACGAGCCGTCGGCGCTCGCCGTCCAGGACTCGGCACCGGCTCCGGAACCGGCCTCGGTCCCGGTCCCGGCCTCGGCTCCCGCGACGTCCCCCGCAGCCGGACTCGAGCCCTCGTCGAAGCCGATGTCGAAGTTCGTATCGTCGGAGATCCACGCCGGCTGATCGTCGGTTTCGCCCGTTCCGAACCCGTCGTCGGCCGACGCGGCCGCCTGCTCGTCGATCCCCCAGCCGTCGTCGGCGTCGTCGATCGACTCGTCGAACGACGACTCGTCGTCCCCGGCGACGTCGATCGGCTCCGCCTCGTCTACGTCGCCGAGCGCACTCGCGAGGCCGCTGGGAACTTTGCCGCGGTACTCCTCGAACAGCGACTCCTCGGCGCGCTCGAGGACGTCGACCGAGGTGTTGTACGTCTCGCCCGTCGCCTCCGGCCGTGGGACGAGTTCCTCCTTCTCCGGATCGACGTCGATCAGGACGCTCTCCATCTCGCGGAGGTCCTCGAGGCTGTCCTCGAGTTGCCCGTTCGCGATGAGCGTGAGGATCGTGTCGGGATCGTTGATAAAGGCCTGGGCAGTCGCGGCGACCTCGGCGTACGTGTTCAGGCCGTTCTTGATGAGGTAGGCGAGGATGACCTTCCGCTTGAACAGTTCCTCCTCGAGTTTCTCGCGGCTCCAGCCGCGGTCGAACTGGATCTCCTCTAAGGTGTTCGAGTCCCCCATCTTGAGGAACTCGTCGGTCTCGGCCTGCCACTGGTAGACGTCCTGAACGTTGATCTCGTCGTTTTCCGCCTCGTAGTGGTTGATCTCGGTCAGGGACTTGTTCCGGCGGACCTTCCGGCCCTGGACCCGGGTCTGGGTCTGGATCGAGACCAGATCCAGCGCGGTGAACATCGTCTTCGAGACGTTGATCGGGTCCGTCGTGAACCGCTTGAGGACCTCGTCGACGGAGTCGGCGTGGAAGGTCGTGTACGTGGTGTGGCCCGTCGACATCACCTGGAACAGCGTCCGCCCTTCCTCCCCGCGGATCTCGCCCATCACGATGTAGTCGGGGCGCTGGCGGAGCGCGGCCTCGAGCAGGTCGAACTCGTCGACGTCGCCCTGCTCGTCGTCGGAGAACGACGGCCGGGTGACGCTGGCGATCCAGTTTCGCTGTGGCAGTTCGACCTCGCGGGTGTCTTCGATGGAGACGATCTTCGCGCTCGAGGGGATAAACAGCGAGACGGCGTTCAGCGATGTCGTCTTCCCCGACGCCGTGCCCCCGGCGAAGATCAGGCTCTTGTGGTTCTCGATGCAGAGCCAGAGGAAGGCCATCTCGTCGAGCGAGAAGGTGTTCCAGTTGATGAGGTCGATCGGGGTAAAGGGGACGTCCTTGAACTGACGGATGGTGTAGTTGGTCCCGTGGTCGGACACCTCCTCGCCCAGCGTCAGTTGGGCGCGCGAGCCGTCGGGGAGGGTCGCGTCGACCTGCGGGAGGCGCTTGCTGATCCCCTTCCCCGAGCGCTGGGCGAGTTTCACGACGAAGTCGTCGAGTTCGTCCTCGCCGTGGTAGACGTTGGTGATGATCTGCTCGTAGTCGGAGTGGTAGACGAACACCGGCGAGTTGTACCCGTCGCAGGAGATGTCCTCGACGTTGATGTCGTGTTTGATCCCGTCGATGCGCTCGTAGCCGATGAAGTTGCGCTTCAGCAGGTAGAGCAGTTTCTCGACCTGGTACTCGCTTAGGGTGTCCGGGTCCTCCTCGAGGATCGCGGGCTCCGGGCGGACCTCGATCCCCTCGAGTTCGGTCGGGCCGTCGTCCGCCTCGTCGTCATCGTCGTCGTTCAGCAGCGACTGGACCGTCTCGAGCAGGCCGGCCGTCTTGCTGCCGGCGGTTTTCTCGTAGAGGTCGTACCGCTCCAGCAGTCGCCGGGTCTCGTCCTCGATGACGATCCGCCGGCCGTCCTCGTCGGCCTTCTCCTTGATTCCGTCGTCGGAGTACTTGATCGCCGTCCGAAGCTTGCCCGAGAGGAACGCCTGCAGTTCGTCCTCGATCTCGTTCAGGTAGGGTTCGATCAGGTAGTACTTCTTCTCGTTTTCCCGCTCCGAGTGGAAGATGACGACGCAGGCGTAGGGTTTGTTCACCCAGTAGCGCTCGACCTCCTGAAAGTGGGTCTTCTTCTCCATCGGCACGGCTTTCTCGAGGTCGTACCGGTTGGTCAGCGTCGTCGCGCCGTCGACCGTCGAGAAAAAGTCGTCCTCGTCGAAATCCTCCTGCACGTTGACGGTCCGTTCCTCGACGACGTCGTCGAGCTCCATGGCGCGATCCGCGCCCGCCGAGAGCCGCTCCTCGAGCGTGTCGGGATCGAACCCGAGCGCGTCCTCCTTGTCGTGCTCGACGACCTCGCCGTCGCTATCGCGCGGTCGTGAACCGTCGTCCTCGTAGTAGTACTCCCACTTGTAGTGTTCCCACGTCCAGACGTCTTTGACGACCGGCGTCGTCTCCGGATCGACGTACTCGAGAAATTCGTCCCAGAGCGTATCCGCGTTGTCCCCCGCGATCGGCAACACGCGATCCGTCAGGTCGTCCGGGTGGTAGCCGAGATAGGATTCGGGATCGAACGCGACCCGCTCCCAGTCGTCGCCGCTCGGGACCGTCGACGCGTCCGCTTCGCCCGTCTCGAGGCCGAGCTGGTCGTCGTCGGGAGCGGGATCGTCCGGATACAGCGTCGAAATTTCGTCACCGTACCCGTACTCCGCCATGAAATCTTCCCACGTGTACTCGCCGACTCGGACCGACGGCCCCGACCCAGACTCCGAATCCGAGTCCAAATCGGAACCGGCGGCCCGCTCGTCTTCCGACCCGGAGTCGGACGCCTCGCCCGAAGCAAAATCCCCGGCGTCCGACCGGTCACCCTCGTCAATAGCCATTGACTCCATCCAAACCCTCACCCTTCAAAAAATTCATGTTCTCATTACCACTTCTGATAACGAAATTCGTATCGAGCGTTCGAGCGGGTATAATCGTCTGTTCCGGCGTCTCGAGTCCTCAACCGATAGAAATAGCCACCGGATACATCGAATTCAATTCAGATTACTGAACTATCGAGTATAAATAGCGGGTGCGGTTCGAACTGTCGGCGCGAGTGCTCGCGGATCGACGATTCGAGTACCGTTCGGAACTGCGGTAGATCGGTCGGTCCGGGGTCGGTCACCCGCTACGCGGGAGTAGAAACCGTCTCGAGGGAAAGAGCGTCGCTTTGGACTCGTTGGTGGAATCGTGGCTGGATTCGAACCGCGGTCGCAGCGAAGCTGCTCCCTGATTCAAGAATCCCGCCATGCCGGTTCGCTCGACGACTCGCGTCGCTCGTCGTCTCGCTGCACGGGCGTGGCGGGATTCGAACCCACGATCAGAAGGTTAGGAACCTTCTGCCCTCTCCGCTAGGCCACACGCCCCGGAAAAACCGCGTTAGTTGGTTTCCGTTTCGGTCTCGGTGTCGGTCTCCTCGGAGGTTACCGGTTCCGTGTCGACGAAGTCGTCGTCGTTGTCCTCGTCGAGTTCGTCGAACTCGCCGGTTTCGCGCATCTGTTCGAGTTCCGTTTCGACCTTTTCACGCCCCTTCTGGAACTCGCCCATGGCCTCGCCGGTCGACCGGGCCAGCTTCGGGATCTTGTTCGCCCCGAAGAGCAGAATGGCGATGAAAAGGATGATCAGTAGTTCCGGACCCCCGGGTGCACCGGGGATGAACAGCGGTGCAATTTCGGCTACCATCTCTATGCTTGGCTTACCGGCTGGCAATTATAACCTTTTTGGACCACTCAGTTAAGCAAGAGCCACTGAGACGCCGCTCGAGCGTAATATCCGTCTAGAAACGCTATACGACACTGGACAAGGGAGTAACGACGGCAATCGCAGGTCCGCTCGAGGCGGTTCCAGTCGCGAGAGATCGTTCGGCCGGAGCCGTCGACTAACTCCGAATCGACGGTCGGACGACTGCTCCCGGCGGTATACGGGCAAAGAGTCGATCCGACGACCGCCGCTGGTATCAGCTCCCGCTGGTACGTTTCTAAAACTGGGTCCGGATCGTCGGTCGGCCGAACCGATTCGAATCGACCGCCCGCCGACCCGCTGCCGAGCGGTGCAGCGGCCGATCCCGTTCGCGAACGAAACTGTCTTTCCTGCTTGTACGTAATACACGGCCGATGGCAACGAGTGGAGATTCCGCACCCGACTTCACCGCACCGCTCGCAAACGGCGACATCGAGTCGTTCACGCTCTCCGATCGCCTCGCGGACGACGCGCCGATCGTCCTCGCGTTCTTCCCCGGCGCGTTCACGAGCGTCTGCACCGAGGAGATGTGCACGTTCCAGGATCGACTCGCGAACTTCGAGGACCTCGACGCCGCGGTCTACGGCGTCAGCCGCGACTCGCCGTTCACGCTCAACGAGTTCCGCGCCCAGAACGACCTCGAGTTCGGCCTCATCAGCGACCTGAACAAGGAGATCATCGACGAGTACGACATCGAGATGGACTTCGACGACCTGGGCGTCTACGGCGTCGCCAAGCGCTCGGTCTTCGTCGTCGACGGCGACGGCGAGATCACCTACTCGTGGGTCAGCGACGACCCCGGCGTCGAACCCGACTACGACGAGGTCGAAGCGGCCGTCGAAGACGCTGCGTAACGGGACTCGCCCGCGACCGGTCGTCGCGTCGCAGCGCTTTTTTGGACCGGAGCCGACGTTCGCGTATGAGCGATTCGACTGCCGACGACGAGTCCGGTCGCGTCTACGCCCCCGACACCGAGCATAACTTCCCCGACGAGAAACTCAACGAGGTTCTCGAGTTCATCGAGACCGACGAGGAAATCCAGACCTACCTCGAGGCCCAGAACATCAACGCGGTCGATCGGATGCGGTACAACGACCACGGGAAGAAACACATCGAGATCGTCCGCAACCGCGCGCTCTGTCTGTACGACCTGCTGAAGGCCGGCGGCGTCGAGTTCCACGCGGAACAGCAGGGACTCGAGGAGGAGGACGAGTCCGTCATCATCGCGCTGGCGGCGACCTTACACGACGTCGGCCACGTCGTCCACCGGGACGATCACGTCTACTACTCCATTCCGCTCGCGGCGGACATCCTCGATCGCGTGCTGCCGGAGTTCTACGACCTCGCGGAGACCGTCCGCGTGAAAGGCGAGGTCCTGCACGCGATCCTCTGTCACCACACGGCCGAAACGCCGCTGACGACCGAGGCCGGCGTGATCCGCGTCGCCGACGCCCTCGATATGGAGAGCGGCCGCTCGCGCATCCCCTACGAGCAGGGCGGGCGCGGTATCAACACCCTCTCGAGCCAGGCGATCAAGCGCGTCACCCTGACCGAGGGCGACAGCCGCCCCGTGATGGTCGAGATCGCGATGACCAACGCCGCCGGCGTCTACCAGGTCGACAACCTGCTCAAGGCGAAACTGCGCAACTCCGGCCTCGAGGACGAGATCCGGATCGTCGCAGTCAACACGAACGAGACGACCGACCAGCTCGTCGAGCGGATCGAGCTCTAAAGACAAACTTTTGCGCTGCGGGCCAGCGAAGCTGGCCCTCGGCAAAAATTCGATGAAAAGCACTCCTCCTTCCGTTTCGTGACGCTTCACGTCACTCGGCTCACGGCTTCGCCGTTCGCCTATTCGCGGCGCTACGCGCCGCGCACTCCACATCAGTCGTCGGCCCGCTCGCAGCCGTTGGCTGCTCGCGGTGAGTGAAATGGGGGCAGCCTGCCCTTCCCCGGGTCGTGGATTCGCCGCAATCGCGGCGAATCCACTCCCGGCCGAGAGATAGTCAGGACTGGACAGGAAAGACTATCGACGACGCGTTACGAGCCGCGATTCAAACCAGTTCGTACCGACCGTTCCGTCGCTCGAGGTGGCCGCGCTCGCGAAGGGTGCCGGTGATCGAGAGAACGGTGCTCTTGTTGACGTCCAGCGCCGACCGAAGTTCGTCGGCCGTCGCGCTGCCGTAGGCCGTGAGATAGAGATAGACCAGCTTCGCGCGCGGCGAAGCGAGATCCTCCGGCATCGACACGTCGAGTCCCTGCGCCGTTGTCGGGTTCATACTCGAACTCCTGTGTTTCGACGATAATAAACCTATGTTACAACAGATGTCGAAATACGCACGCCTTCGGGGACTCGAGCGCGGTTCGGGATCGCGGTTCGAAATCCCCGAACCGGACCGTCTCCCTCGGTAGCGGTCGATTGCGGGCGATACGGGGGGTTTACCGATCGTCGTGACCGCCGGATCCCCGCCAGCTCGGCGGTCGGCGGGCAAGCGGGTCGCTTTTGTATTCGCGCCGAAGAATCAGTCGGTGGCTATGTCGACGCAACTTACCGTCCTCGCGCTTCTGACCGGGTTGGTCACCGGGGCGCTGTTTCGATTTCTGAACGTCCCGATCCCCGCGCCGCCGGAACTCCCCGGCGTGATGGGGATCGTCGGGATCTTCGTGGGCTACAAGGTGATCGATTACTTCGACGTCGGCGTCGATCTACTCGACGCGCTCGGCATCTGATCGGTCTCCCGGCGCCGACGCGCCGGCCGCGGCCCGCCGTGTGTCGGTCTCCGACGCGACCGCAATCCGAGGCGACCGTGAAATCAGGACGATCGCACCGCCATCGAGAGCCGCGACATCACCCAGGCGAAGCCGAGCACGACGACGAAACAGAGGTAGCTAAACCCCAGCGGCAGGACGATAACCGGGAGCGACTCGTAAAAGAGGTAGCCGGCGCCGAACAGTAGCGGCGCGAGAACGAGATTGACCTGAATGAATCGCTCGAGACTCATCTACCGATAGGGAAGTAACGCGAGACGAAAGGGCTACCGGTCTCCGGTCTCGAGGGACCGGCGCGCGAGCGGGCGACGTTGATCGGCGAGAATCGGTGAGAGTCAGTCCCGGTCGGATATCGCGCGGCCCGAATCACGAGCGGGCCGGCGGGTCCGAATCGCGAACCGGCGACGTTAGTAACTGCGCTCTTTAGGCTCGTAGGTCTTGTTCTCGCCCTCGAGGATGACCGGGCGGTAGAAGATGTCCGGGTCGCCGCCGTTCCACGAGATCAGCGTGTGCTTGAGCCACTCGTCGTCCTTGCGCTCCTGGTGTTCCTTGCGCCAGTGGGCGCCGCGGAACTCGTCGCGCACTAGGGCGCCGAGCGCGATCGTCTCGGCGACGTCGATCAGGTTGCGCGTCTCGTAGGTCTGCTGAAGGTCCGTGTTGAACGTGCGCGAGGGGTCGTCGACGTAGACGTTCTGGTACTCCTCGCGGCACTCGCGGATGATCCGCAGCGCCTTCTTGACGCCTTCCTCCGTGCGGAAGACGTTGACGTAGTCGGTCATCGCGTTCTGGAGCTTCTGGCGGATCTCCGCATGCTGGATGCCGCTGTCGCGGTCCATCAGGCGGTCGACGCGCTCGCGCTCGCGCTCGACGGCGCGCTCGAGCATGCCCTCCGCGTCCGCGGCGACGCCGCCGTCGGCCGCGACGCCGCTTGCCGTATCGAGGCCGGCCGAACCGGGCTGGACCGGCAGTTCGGTGTCGTCGTCCTCAACGTCGTCGCCGTAGCCGGTGCGGATCTCGGCCGGCCCAAGATCGTCGCCGGCGGCGTGGCGACCGGCGCGCTTGCCGAAGACGATGAGCTCGGGCAGGGCGTTGCCGCCCAGGCGGTTCCCGCCGTGGACGGAGACGCAGGCACACTCGCCGGCCGCGTAGAGGCCGTTGACGCAGGTCTGGCCGTTTTCGTCGACTTCGATGCCGCCCATCGCGTAGTGCTGGCCGGGCTTGACCGGCATCGGCTCGACGAGGCCGTCGACGCCCTCGAAGTCCTCCGCGAGGTGGAGGATGTTCTCGAGGCGGTCCATGATGCGGTCCTCGCCGAGGTGGCGCATGTCCAGATGGACGTACTCGTCCTCGATGCCGCGTCCCTCGTCGACCTCGGTGAGTTCGGCGCGGGCGACGACGTCGCGGGAGGCGAGTTCGCCGGAGTTGTTCGCGTAGCCGTACTCGAACATGAACCGCTCGCCCTCGCTGTTGTAGAGGATGCCGCCTTCGCCGCGGACGCCCTCGGAGATCAGGACGCCGGTGGAGGGAAGCGAGGTCGGGTGGAACTGGATGAACTCCATGTCCTCGAGCGGTGCGCCGGCACGGTAGGCCATCGCGTGACCGTCGCCGGTACAGGAGACGGCGTTGGTGGTGTGGTCGAAGGCCTGGCCGGGGCCGCCGGTCGCGAGGACGACGCCGTTGTTGGCCTTGAACCCTTCAATCGTGCCGGACTGGACGTCGTAGCCGACGACGCCGTGGCACTGGCGGTCGTTGGGATCGTCCTCGTCGGTCGTGACGAGGTTCATCACGTACCACTCGTCGTAGACCTGGATGCCCCGCTTGACGACCTGCTCGTACATCGTGTGCAGCAGGTGGTGGCCGGTCTCCGCGCCGGCGTAGGTGGTGCGGGGGTAGGAGAGGCCGCCGAACGGCCGCTGGGAGACCCGGCCGTCCTCCTCGCGGGAGAACGGCATCCCCCAGTGTTCCAGGTTCATCGTCTCCTCAGGGGCGTTCTTGGCGAGGGTCTCGACCGCCGGGGCGTCGCCCAGGTAGTCCGACCCCTTCATCGTGTCGTAGGCGTGGAGTTCCCAGTCGTCGCCCTCCTGGAGCGCGGCGTTGATGCCCCCTTCGGCCGCGCCGGTGTGGCTGCGGACCGGGTGGAGCTTCGAGACGATTGCCGTGTCGGCTCCCGCCTCGTGCGCTGCGATCGCGGCTCGGAGGCCGGCGCCGCCCGCGCCGACCACGATGACGTCGTGTTCGTACATAGATTAGGTTACCAGAACTTCAGGTTCTTCTTGACCGCTTCCCGCTTGAGCTCCTGAATGTGCTCGGTCAGCGGAATGTCCTTCGGGCACACCTCAGTACAGGAGAACTGGGTCTGGCACCGCCAGACGCCGTGTTCCTGCTCGAGGATGCGGAGTCGGTGCTCCTTGATGGCCTCGCTCTCGCGCTCGTCCATCGCGAACTTGTAGGCCTTGTTGATCGCCGCCGGGCCGAGGTACTCGTTGTCGCCGGCCGCGATGTTACAACTGGACATACAGGCGCCACACCAGATACACCGCGAGGACATCTTGATCTTCTCGCGGTTTTCGGGGCTCTGGCGTTGCTCCTCTAGATCGGCCGGGTCAGGTGTGTCCTCGTCCTGGAAGTACGGCTCGACGGCGTGCATCTGGTCGTAGAAGTGGTCCATGTCGACGACCAGGTCCTTGACGACCTCCTGGTGGGGCAGCGGCTCGATGCGAACCGGCTGCTCTAAGTCGGAGATCTGGGTCTTGCAGCCGAGTCGCTGCTTGCCGTTGACGAAGAAGGCGTCGGAGCCACAGACCGCCTGTCGACAGGAGTGGCGGAAGGTAAGCGAGGAGTCGAACTCGTCGCGGGCGTACATGACCGCGTCGAGGACGGTCATCCCCTTCTCGAAGGGGACGTGGAAGTCGTCGAACCGGGGCTCTTGTTTCCCCTCGACTTCGGGGTCGTAGCGGAAGACCTTGATGTGGACGGTCTCGCCCGCGGCTTCGGCTTCCTTCTCGGCGTGCTCGTCGACCATTCCCTCCTGTTTTTCCCGGAGTCGCTCCTGCTGGGGCGACTCGGCCCCCTTCATGTCGGGGTCTTGCGGTGCTTCCTGGCTCTCGGGTTCTTGCTGCTGTTGTTGCGTACTCATGTTAGATCCACCCCGCCATAGCGACTGCGACGTAGACTCCCTGCGCGATCAACGCGCCGCCAGCGATGACAAGGACCGCGAGCACTACTTTCTTCCGGGTGCCCTCGAGGCCCTGGTTGATCAGCGCGTTGTAGACGCCGTTGACGCCGTGGAAGGCGCCGGCGATGAGGAACAGCACCATCGTCAGGAAGTAGCCGACGTTCTCCATGCGGGCCTGCGTGCCCATGAAGGTCACTTCCGCGGCGTGGTTGACGAAGTGCAGCATGAAGAAGTGGAACGCGAGCACGACGACGAGAAACGCCGCCGTGATCCGCTGGAGCAACCACGCGGTGCCGCCGGGGGCGAACGAGGAGTATCGTTCCGCCATCAGAAGCCCACCCCCGAGAGGAAGGTCGGCACGCTCGCGACGGTGATCGCGCCGGTCAGGACCAGCGACGCGTAGAAGCTCCGATCCTGTGCTTCGAGTCCGATGCCGAGATCGACCATCAGCAAACGGAGGCCGTTCAGGATGTGGAAGACGGCGACCGCCAGCAGGCCGACCTCGAGGACGCGGACGATGAACAGTTCCTCGAGTCCCTGGATCGTCGTCGTGTAGACGTCCATCTCCTGTTGGATCAGCGATGCGTCACCGCTCGCTGCGCCGATCGACGTACTCAGCACGGCGATGTGGGTGAACAGGTAGCCGATAAGCATCCACCCGGTGAACTTGTGGAAGATCCACGCCCACATGCCGGCCGAGAACTCCTTCCACCGACCGAAGTCCTCGATGAGGCCGCGATTGTAAGACTGACTCATGCGCTCATGTGGACGGTTTGACCGCGGGGGTATAGAACTTACTTTTATCTCCTCGTTCGCCGGTTTCCCGCGACTAAGAACGTCGGAAAAGAAACTCGGTTTCGAAACATTCCCCGAACAGGTTCGTGCGATCGTCGCCGGATGTTCGCCGCGCGTTCGCGACCGTGTCCGCGATCGCGATCGCGTTACCGCAGTTCCGACCGCGAGCGTTCGGCCGTGTGCTCGCGCTCGAGCGCCGTCCGGGTGTCCGGCGAGAGTCCCACCAGGTGACAGAGCGGGTTCCCCGGGTAGACGACGGGATTCTCGAGGACGCCGACCACGAGGCCGGTGAACGGCGCCTCGACGGTGACGATGTCCTCCTCTTCCTTGAACGGGTTCGTGATGGTGCAGATTACGTCGCCCTCCCTGACGAGTTCGCCGCGGCCGTGTTTCATGTCGACGATGCCGCCGGCGTCGGCGCGGATCCAGGTCTTCTCGTCGTCGTCGTCGATGACGGTCCGCCAGCCGGGCCAGTGGACCGAGGAGTCGGGGTGACAGCCGAACTCGGCGAGGACGCTCGCGACGCCGGTCAGCGCGCGGTCGATGAGGCTGCGCTGGAAGCGGTGCGCCTCGCCCATCTCGACCGTGATCGTCGGGACGTCGGCGTCGGTCGCCTCGCGCCGGAGGGTCCCGGACGGCCCCTCGCCCGCGATGATGACGTTCGAGCTGAACGCCTTGGCGAGCCGGGAGACCTGCGGGTCGGCCATGTTGGCCCGAACGTGGAGCATGTTCGTCCGTCCGCGCGTGGACGTGTGGAAGTCGATTCCGATGTCGCAGGGTTCGATGAAGTTCGTGAATATCTGGTGGGCCATCCGCCTGGCGCTGGTCGACCCCTCGCGGCCGGGGAACGACCGGTTCAGGTCCCGATCGTAGATCGGCAGGTACCGCTCCTGGGCGAGAAAGCCGGGCACGTTCATCACGGGGAGACAGACCAGCGTCCCGTGGAGTTCGGAGTGATCCCAGTCGTGGGCGACCTCGCGGACGACCTCGATACCGTTGAGTTCGTCGCCGTGAGCCGCCGCGGAGAGAAACACCGTCGGTCCTGGTTGCTCGCCGTTGACGATCGTGACCGGAATGCGGACGGGATCGCCGAGGTAGGTCTCGCTGATCCCGTACCGGATGTTCGCGGACTCGCCGGGATCGATCCGGCCGCCGTTGTAGGTGAACGCGTCGTCGATCTCGCCGGAATCGGCCGATTCGTCGGGTGGATCGTCCGATCGACCGTCCGCGCGAGCGTCCTCGCTCATACAGCGGTCTCGGGTGGGATCAATGTGAATCTTGTCTTGTTACCTCCGCACGTTCGGTATCGGTCCCGTAACGCTCAGGATTCCGTGATAGAATCTCGGGAAAATCTCTCCCCGTGGGCATACGTTTTGTACGATGATGTGGTAAGTGATGGCATGGAGATCCGCACCGCGACCGAGGCCGACGTCGATGCGATCCGATCGATCGCCGAGCAGTCGCTCAGTTCCACGTACACGGACTTTCTCAGCGAGGAGACGATCGAGAACGCGATCGAACAGTGGTACGGCGAGTCGTTCCGCGACGAACTCGAGGACGATCACGCGGTCGTCCTGGTCGTCGAACGCGACGGCGAGATCGCCGGCTTCTCTCAGAGCGATCTGGTCGGCCAGCAGTACGGCACCGGCCGGATCCTCTGGCTGCACGTCCACCCCGATCACCGCGCCAGCGGAACCGGCGTCAGACTGCTCGTCCGAACCCGCGAGACGCTCCTCGGGGAGGGGGCCGATCGCGTCGAGGGGTTCGTCCTCGCCGACAACGAGGGCGGCAACGAGTTCTACCGGGAGCACGGCTTCGAGAAGGCCGGCCAGCGCGAGGTCGAGATCGGCGACAAGACGTTCACCGAGAACGTCTACGTCGAAGGCGACCTCGAAGACGAGGGCTGGGGCGCGATCGACGAACTCGAGGTCGACGGCGAGACGGTCTACGTGAGCTACGGCGAGGCGGCGCGGGGCTCGCGGTCGCCGTTCTACAGCGCCTACCGGGACGGCGACCGCGAGGAACTGTACGCCTGGCTCTGCGGCGAGTGCGACTCGCTCGACAACACGATGGACACGATGGGCCGCATCGAGTGTAACGTCTGTGGCAACCGGCGGAAGGCGACGCGGTGGGACGCCTCCTACCTCTAACGCCGGTCCCGGCGTCGCTCCGGTCGCGGTAACCGTCCCGATCCGCCGCGGCCGTCCGTCTCGCGTCCGACCCGCGTTCGCTCTATCGACGGATCCGCGGCGATCGGACCGCGACCGCGGACGCTGTGCGTACGACGTCGTTTCATCGCTGTACGCCGATCTTTCGGCAGTCCAATCGCTCTAGCGCGGCACTTCGGGCGCCGTTGGCACCTCATTACAATTGCCGAATTTCGCTTTCGACAGCATGAGTCTCGTCGGACTCCGGGCGGCGATCGGAGTCCGGGATCTCTCGCCTTTCAGTTCCGTCCTATGAGCACGCAGCAGGATCACATCGTCCGCGGGTTCAAGGCAACGCTCGTCGCTCGAGCGGTCTACATGCTCTCGAGCGCACTCCTAATGCTGGTCCTCGCCCGGTTCCTCCTCGATCCGGAGGGATACGGGGCCCTGTACTGGGCGATCAGCATCCTCGCGATCGTTCAGCTGTTCGCCGACGTCGGGCTCGGCAAGTCCACGGCGCGGTACATCTCCGAGTACAACGAGCGGGATCCGGGCCAGATCCCCCACCTGCTCCGGTCGACGATGGTGTACAAGCTCGTCGTCGTCTCGGTCGTCGCGTACGCGCTGTTGCTCTTTCACGACGAGCTCGCGACGATGCTCAACGAGCCGAGCGCGGCGCCGTTCCTCGCGGCGGGCGTGCTGTACGTCATCGTCAAGTCCTACCAGACGTTCGCTCAGATCGCGTTCCAGGGATTCAACGAACTCGGGTACAGCGCGGCCGTTCAGGCGATCGGCGGCGCGACGCGGCTCCTCTTCGCCGTCGGCTTCGTGCTGGCGGGGTTCGGCGCGCTCGGCGCCCTGTTCGGCTACATCGTCGGCTACGGGCTGGCCGCCGCGTTCGGACTGGCGATCCTCTATTTCAAGTTCTACCGCGAGTACGACGCCGCCGAGATCTACGAGGAGGGGCTGTCGAAGCGGCTGCTCAAGTACAGCGTCCCGCTGACGGCGACCCGCAGCGCCAACGTCATCGACAAGCAGATCGACACCTTCCTCGTGGGCGTCTTCCTCTCGTCGACGGCCGTCGGGTTCTATACGCTCGCCAAGCAGATTACCGACTTCGTGCTCGCGCCCGCCGAGTCGCTCGGCTTCACGATCTCGCCGAACTTCGGCGAGTACAAGACCAACGGCGAACTCGAGGAGGCACGCCGGATCTACGAGTCGTCGCTGACGAACACGATGTTGCTGTACGTGCCCGCGGCGGCCGGGCTCGCGATCGTCGCCGAGCCGTTCATCACGATGGTCTTCGGGGCCGACTACGCCGGCGCGGTCCCCGTCCTGCAGGCGCTCGCGGGCTTCGTCGTCCTGCAGGCGATCACGAACCTCACGAGCGACAGCCTCGACTACCTCGGTCGGGCGCGAGCGCGGGCGGTCGCGAAGGGCGGCACGGCCGCGGCCAACTTCGGCCTGAATATCGTGCTCATCCCGGCGATGGGCGTCGTGGGCGCCGCGATCGCGACGGTCGCGACGCACTCGGTCTACGTCGCAGTGAACCTCTACGTCCTCCACAGCGAGCTGTCGCTTCACGTCCGGCGGCTCGCCCGCACGATGGGACTGATCTGCGCCATCACGGGCGTCATGGCGGCCGCGGTGCTGGTGGTGACGCCGATGGTCTCGAACCTGCCGATGCTCGTCGGCGCGATCATCCTCGGCGCCGTCACCTGGGCGGTGCTGGCCGTCGCGAGCGGGCTGGTCGATCCGGGGGAGGTCCGCTCGGTGCTGGGGTAGCGGTCGCTCGAGTTCGTCGCCGCGCCGCGAGGACCGAGAGAGCCGGTCGCTACCGTCAGGAAAACGCTCGTTTACGATCGGCCTGAGGTTCCCGAAAACGTCTTTTTCGGCCCCTATAATTCTTCTCCCCGACGGTAATAACAGCACTCCCGACGGATGAAATATTTATCTGTTACTTCGGTGTCCATGGAGTGGATGTTCTTCCAAGAACCAGAACTCCAGTACGAGGTTACCGTCGAAGACCCGGACCCGCACTTCGCGAAGCTCCTCCAGCAGGCGATCGGAGGACAGGAGGGCGAGATGCGCGTCGCGCTGCAGTACATGTTCCAGGCGTGGGCGCTGCCGGAAGAGTTCGAGGAGTATCGAAACCTGCTGATGGAGACCGCGGCGGAGGAACTCGGCCACATCGAGATGCTGGCGTCCGCGGTGACCAAGAACCTCCGTGGATCACCGAAGTCGATGCAAGACGAGATCGAGGAGACCGCCTCCACCGCCAGGGCGATGACCGGACAGAACCCCCGGCAGTACCTCTCGTCGGGGCTCTCGGCGATGCCGGTCGACAGCAACGGCGTGCCGTTTACCGGCGCGTACGTCGCCGCGTCGGGGAACCTCGCCGGCGACCTCTACGCGAACGTGATGGCCGAGGCGACCGGCCGCACGCTCGCGACCCGCCTCTGGGAGTACACCGACGATCCCGGCATGAAGGACATGCTCTCCTATCTCATCGCCCGGGACACGATGCACCAGAACCAGTGGCTCGAGGCGCTCGAGTCGCTGGACGATCCGGTGCCGGTGCCCGCGAGCTTCCCGCAGGAGCAGGAGAACCAGGACGTCAACTACACGTTCATGTCGACGCGCCGCGAGGAGCAGCCCGATCCGGAGTACCCCTGGACGCAGGGCGAGTCGCCGGACGGGAAGGGGCAGTTCTCCTACGCCGCCGAACAGCCGGGCGACGGCGAGGTCATCGCGCCCGAGCCGGACCCGGTGACCCACGACAATCCGAACGACACGGACGACTAACGGGTAACGGTCGGTTATCGAGCGGCGGCGACGGTTCGGCGGTCGTTACCCGCTCGCGCGCACCCGGCCGACGGACGAGCGCCGACCGCGATTCCCGTTCCCCGCCGAGGGGGAATCGGATCCGTGGGTCCAGACCGAGCACAGTCTTCCGGGAGACCACCGGCGTCACCTGGCGCGATTTTCGCCAATACTTATCCACGCGGTCGCCGTCTAGAGCGGTATGGACGTCGACGATCCCGTGACGGTGGGGGTACTGAGTTTACACACGAGCAAGGAGACGAAGGCGATACTCAACGCCGTCGAGGATCTCGGCCACGACACGGAGTGGCTCCGGGCCGAAAACACGTCCATCAGCGTCACCGACGGCAGCGTCGTCCTCGAGCCGTCGGTCGACGTCATCGCGAACCGAATGCTGCTGTCGAACACCGAACAGCCCGCGGAGGAACTCGGACTCGCGAACACGTTCGCCCAGCTCGTGCCGATGCTCAACGAGCCGGCGAACGTGATGACGGCGATCCACAAGCTCTCGACGGCGACGACGCTCGCGGCCAACGACGTCCGCACGCCCGACGTCACCCTCTCGCTCAACAGCGAGCAGTTGAACGCCGCCCGGGAGCGCTACGGCGACGAGGCCGTCTACAAGACGGCGATCGGGACCCACGGCGGCGGCACCTGGAAGGTCGGCCCCGACGATCCGGTCAATCCGAAGGTCGGCAACCGCTACGCGTTCTTGCAGGAACTGATCGATCGAGAGGACGTCCGCCACCGCGACGTCCGCGTCTACGTCGTCGACGGCGAGATCATCGCCGCGATGTACCGCTACGCCCCGGACAACGACTGGCGGACCAACGTCGCGCTCGGCGGCAGCGTCGAGGACGCGACCGAGGACCTCCCCGAGGAGGCCCGCAAGATGGCCCGCCGGGCAGCCGACGCCGTCGGCCTCGACTACGCCGGCGTCGACCTCGTGGAAGGCGACGAGGGCTGGTTCGTCCTCGAGGTCAACCCGACGGCCGGGTTCAAGGGGCTCTATCAGGCGACGCAGGTCAGCCCCGCGCCCTACATCGCCAAACTCGCCATCGAGCGGGCCGGCGGCGAGGTCGACGAGGACCGCGTCCGGGACATCGCGAACGTGCTCGACGACTCGCGGCCGGTCGCCCAGCCGGCCGAGTCGGTCGTGGAGGACACGGAGCCGGCGGTGATCGGCTACACCGAGGAGGTCGTCCTCTCGGGGACCAGCGGCTCGAAGTCGGTCATCGCGAAGTCCGACACCGGCGCGACGCGGACGAGCATCGACACCGGCCTCGCCGCCGACATCGGTGCCGGGCCGATCAAGTCCATCACCCGGATCCGCTCGGGCAGCAGCAAGCAGTCCCGAAGCCGACCCGTCGTCGACGTGGTCGTCGGCGTCGGCGGCAACCAGCACACCGTCACCGCCAGCGTCGAGGACCGGAGCCACATGGACTACCCCGTCATCCTCGGCCGCGACATCCTCGGGAACTACCAGGTCGACGTGAGCCGCCGGATCGACGGCGAGGCGCCCGACACGCCGGAAGAGGAGGAATAGCTCGCGCCGTTCCGCCCCGACCACCGGTTAATTTATTGATCGTTTCGTCGAACAGTGGCGTACGATGACGACGGTCCTCGCTTCGACGCTCTCCGGCAAGTCCGTGCTGAGCACGAACGGCGAAGAACTCGGGACGATCGAGAACGTCACGATGAACCTCGCGTCCGGCGAACTCGAGCAGGTGTTCGTCGCGCCCGCGACCGACGTCCCGACCGCGGCCGCCCGCGCGTTCGAGACGACCGACGACGGCACGCTGATCGTGCCCGCCGAGTGCGTGCGCGACGTGGACGACTACCTGCTGGTCGAGCGGCCTGATCGATAGCGGGGTCGGGCGACGGCTCCGACGCCCGACCCCCGCGCGGACGGGACCACCTCCGTTCGGCGTCAGCGGTCGTCGATCGACGGCCGGCCGTGAGTTCGACGGGACGGCCGACGCCCGTCTCGAGTCCGGACGGCGAGACCTCGGGAGCCGATCGCACGCGCTCGTCGCGTACCGCCGGCGCCAAACGAGAAAGTTGATCCCTGCGCCTCGTTCTGACGGCTATAGCGGAAGTGTCAGCGTCGCTGCGTCGGGTTCAGAGCCCCTCGAGCGATGGCCGATAGCGATATCGATGATGTACGTTTGCAGTATCGGAAACAATATGGGGCGAATCGTGAACTGGAAGTTGTGATCGGTACATATATTATTCCAGAATCCAATCATGCATTTGTAGAATGAGCGACTACGAGCGGAAGCAGAACCACGAGTGGTGGCCGAACAAGCTGAATCTCGAGGTCCTCGATCAGAACGCCGAGGACGTCGGTCCGTACGACGAGGACTTCAACTACGCCGAGGAGTTCGAGGAGCTCGACCTCGAGGAGGTGAAGGCGGACCTGAAGGACCTGATGACGACCTCGCAGGACTGGTGGCCGGCCGACTACGGCCACTACGGGCCGCTTTTCATCCGGATGGCCTGGCACAGCGCCGGCACGTACCGCGTCACCGACGGTCGCGGCGGCGCCTCGGGCGGCACGCAGCGGTTCGCGCCGCTGAACAGCTGGCCCGACAACGTTAGCCTCGACAAGGCCCGCCGCCTGCTCGAGCCGATCAAGCAAAAGTACGGCCGCAAGCTCTCGTGGGCCGATCTGATCGTCCTGGCCGGCAACGTCGCCCTCGAGTCGATGGGCATGGAAACCGTCGGCTGGGCCGGCGGCCGCGAGGACGAGTTCGAGCCCGACGAGGCCGTCTACTGGGGTCCCGAGGACGAGTGGGAAGCCCCGCAGCACGACCGCGTCAGCGAGGAGGGTGAGCTCGACGAACCGCTCGGCGCCACCGTCATGGGGCTCATCTACGTCGACCCCGAGGGGCCGAACGGCGACCCCGACCCGATGAAGTCGGCCCAGCGGATCCGCCAGGCGTTCGGCCGCATGGCGATGAACGACGAGGAGACGGCCGCGCTCATCGCGGGCGGCCACACGTTCGGGAAGGCCCACGGCGCCTCCGAGGGCGACATCGGCCCCGAGCCCGAGGCGGCTCCCATCGAGGATCAGGGACTGGGCTGGACCGACTCCGGCACGGGCTCCGAGACGACCACCAGCGGCATCGAGGGCGCCTGGAACCAGTGGCCGACGATGTGGGACACCTCCTACCTCGACAACCTGCTCGACTACGAGTGGGAGCTGACCGAAAGCCCCGCCGGCGCCAAGCAGTGGCAGCCGGTCGAGGAGGAGGCCTACGACACCGTTCCGGACGCCCACGATCCGTCGGAGCGCCACGCTCCAATGATGATGACGACCGACGTCGCGCTCAAGCGCGATCCCGAGTTCCGCGAGATCATCGAGAACTTCCGCGAGAACCCCGACGAGTTCCAGGACGCGTTCGCGCGGGCCTGGTTCAAGCTCATTCACCGCGACATGGGCCCGGAGGAGCGGTTCCTCGGCCCCGACGCCCCCGACGAGACGTTCATCTGGCAGGACCCCGTCCCCGAGGCCGATTACGAGCTGATCGGCGACGAGGAGGCCGCCGAGCTCAAGGCGGAGATCCTCGACTCGGAGCTGTCGATCTCCCAGCTGGTCAAGACCGCCTGGGCGTCGGCCTCGACCTACCGCGACAGCGACAAGCGCGGCGGCGCCAACGGCGCCCGCATCCGCCTCGAGCCCCAGCGCAGCTGGGAGGTCAACGAGCCCGCACAGCTCGAGACAGTCCTCGAGACCTACGAGGAGATCCAGGAGGAGTTCAATAGCTCGCGCGACGATGACGTCCGCGTCTCGATCGCGGACCTCATCGTGCTGGGCGGCTACGCGGCCGTCGAGCAGGCCGCGGCCGACGCCGGCTACGACGTCGAGATTCCGTTCGAACCCGGCCGCACCGACGCCACGCAGGAGTGGACCGACGAGGAGTCGTTCGAGTGGCTGAAGCCGGAGGTCGACGGGTTCCGCAACTACTTCGGCGGCGAGTTCGACGAGCCGCCGGAGGACCTGCTGGTCGATCACGCCGACCTGCTGGACCTGACCGCCTCGGAGATGACCGCGCTGGTCGGCGGCATGCGCGCGCTCGGCGCGAACTATCAGGATTCCGACCTCGGCGTCTTCACCGACGAGCCGGAGACCCTGACCAACGACTTCTTCGTCAACCTGCTCGACATGGGCTACGAGTGGGAGCAGGTTTCCGAGGACGAGGAAGTCTACGAACTGATCGACCGCGAGACCGGCGAGGTCGAGTGGAAGGGCTCGCGCGTCGACCTTCTCTTCGGCTCGAACTCCCGGCTTCGCGCCATCTCGAACGTCTACGCGGCCGAGGAGGAGACGTTCGTCGAGGACTTCGTCGACGCGTGGCGCAAGGTCATGACTAACGACCGCTTCGACCTCGAGTAAGCGACCTCGAGGAATCGACCTCGCGTATCCGCCGGCTCACAGCGCCCTCGCGGCGCTCTGCCGGCGGTCACGACGGGACGTGCCCGTCACAGTCTCCGTACTCGCTCGCCCACCGGGTTCGACCCGTTCGGATCGAACCCGGTTGAACCGGACCGTGTCATCCCCTGGGACCGACTCCGAACGCGACTGACGGCGGCGGTTCCCGGCCGATCAGTCGCCGCGGACGACGATTTCGTCGTCCGTGACCTCCTTTATCTGCGCCGGTTTGACCGGATACTCGTCCTCGTCCTCGCTACCCCAGCCGAGCCGCGCCTTGAGCCGGTCGGCGAGGCCGGGTTCCGGATCGATGTAGACCGTGTCGGCTTCGATCCGCGACGCGATTCCGATCTCCTGTCCCGACTCGTCGACGACGACTTTCCCCCGGTCCTCCTCGCTGACGGACACGTGCGTCTCCGTCGCGTCCGTCGTTTCGACGTCGGTTCCCATCGCCGAGTCGGAAGTTGCCCCCGCTTCGGCCCCCGTTCCGGGCGTCGATCCCGTCGCGGTTCCGGTTTCGGTCTCGATTTCGGTTTCGGTCGTCTCGACCTCCGTATCGTGTTCTCCGACCGTAATCGACTCGTACTCCTCCACGCCGATGATCTCCCCCTCGACGACCTCGCGCTCGACCACTTCGTCTTCGACGAGCTCGGTGTCTTCGAGGACGAACTCCATCCGCTCTCGTTCGTGGATCTCCTCCTCGATCGTCCGCCGCTCGATGAGTTCGCTTCGGACCGTGTCTCCCTCGCCGCGCTTGCTCTCGATGACCTCGCGTTCGACGACCTCGTCGGGGGAGATGTCCGCCTCCACGACGTCGCTCTCGAGGATCGATCGCTGGACGCTCTCGAGTTGGATGTCGGTCTGGATCTCGTCGCTCTCGAGCTCCTCGTCTGACTCGAGGTCGACGTCGACGACCTTACTCTCGACCGTGTACTGTTCGATCTCCTCGATCGTGTCGAGGCGAGTCGCGTCGGTCGTCACCTCGATCAGGTCGGACGAGACGAACTCGGTGTCGACAATGTCCCGGCTCAGCAACTCGGAGTCGACGACCTCCCGGTCGACGATTTCGGTGTCGACGACCTCGCTCTCGATCGTGTCCCGCTCGACGACCTCGCGCTCGATGACTTGCGTTTCGACGATCTCGGTCGTTACCGTCTCACCCTGTCGGAGCTGATCCTCGAGTTCGTTCCGGCCGAGATCGGCGCGGTTGAAGGCCTCCTCGCGCTCGAGGAGGTCGAAGTTCCCGAGTTCACGGGTTCCCATCTCCGTTTCCGTCTCCGTCTCCATCGCCGACGATTCCTCGTCCTCGTATACGAAGACCAGGTCCTGGTTGGAGAACGTCTCCTCGAACTCGTCCCAGGTGGCCTCCTCGTGCTCGTCGGCGTCCTCCCGGCGAACGAGCGTGTACTCGTCGCCGCCGCGCGTCGAGACGGGGACCGCGTCGCGCTGCTGGGCCCACTCCCGAACGCGATCCGGGTCCGTGGTCATGCGTCGCTGTGTCGCCGTTTCGCTGGAATCCGTGTGCTCGGACGAATCGTTTGCCATCGTCGGTACTGGAGTCGTTTGGCACTTGAGTCGGCGTGTCTCTCTCCCCGTTCAGTCCGAGATTTCCTGCGTCGTACAGTCGGCTCGAGACGAACAGAATCGTAATAAGCGATTGAAGCGGACGTCAAAGGGCCGCGTCGCGTACGTCGCGCCGTCGTTGCGGGCCAGCGTGCGATTACGCTTGCAGTCGACGGGAGCGCTAGGTGCCCTCTCGAGCGGTCCCTCGTCGCTACAGGACCGCCGGGGAATCCGCCTCGTACTCCGCCCAGATGTACCGGGTCGCGACGCTGCGATAGGGGCGCCAGGCCTCGGCGACCTCGCGCATCTCGACCCGGGTCATTTCGTCGTCGCCGTCGGCGTACAACCCCTCGATGCCCCGTCGGATCGCGAGGTCGCCCAGTGGGAGCACGTCCGGGCGCTCGAGGACGAACAGGAGGTACATGTTCGCGGTCCACTCGCCGATCCCCTTGATGTCCGTCAGCAGGTCAACGACCTCCTCGTCGGAATAGTCGGCGAGGCCGGCCTGGGTGTAGTCGTTCTCCCGGAACGCCCGCGCGGCGTTTCGCACGTACTCGATCTTACTGCGCGAGAGGCCGGCGTCCCGGAGCGCGTCGTCGTCGGCGGCCAGCACCGTCTCCGGCGTCACCTCGCCGTCGAGGAGTTCGAACACGCGCTCGCGGACGGCCGCCGCACTCGCGGTCGAGAGCTGCTGGTTGATGATCGAGATGCAGAGCCGCTCGTACTCGTCCCAGTCGGGTTCGACGTAGGGGTCGTGGGCCTCGATCAGCCGTTCCATCACGGGGTCCTGCCGCAGGACGGGCTCGGCGTCCGCCATCATGGTCGCGGTCGTACTCGTACTCGAAGTCACGGGTTCGTCTCGGATATCTGGGTACGGTGCCGCGAAAAGTTAGGCGTCTCGGTTGGGATTGGCTGCGCCCCGTAATTCCGTCCGCCGAACCGCCTCGAGGGCTGACCCAAACCGCTGCGGCCGGCCGCAGCCGACAAAGTGGTTTCTCGCTGGGACGCGTAGGATCCGACGATGACGCTCGCATCGCCGGTCGTGATCCCGTCCGTCGCCGGTACACTCGGCCAGTTCTGGTCGTTCTATCGCCGGTACACCGAGACGGCGATCCACACGGCCGCGACGGTCGCGCTGGCTATCTTCGGCATCCTCGTGTTCCTCGACCCCTGGTTCGCGGCGATCGCTATCGGCTGTTACGTCGTCCCGCCGGTCGTCCTATACGCCCTCGAGGTCGATCCCCCGTCGTTCGAGGGCGCCTCGCGCGCCGATCGCAATCGCAGCGAGGAGACGGGGGCGTCTCGAGACCGAGCCGTCGAACCGGTCGCCTCGACGCCGGAGACTGGAGGCTCGAGGACTGGCGGCGGTTCGAACACCGACACGGATACGGATACAGATACAGATTCGGACGACGGCGATACGGATTCGGATTCCGACAGCGACGACAGCGATACCGACTCGGACAGCGACGACGGCGATACCGACTCCGACTCGGATTCGTGACGGACGACTCGAGTCGATCTTCGTGAGTTTGGACACAATCTGGCACCGTGGCCGGGAGCGTGCTCGACGGGTTATGTCGAGCACGCGACTCGGGGAGGGCAGGCGATCGACCAGTTACGCACCGCGAGCAGCCGCAAGGCTGCGAGCGGGCCGACGACCGATGTGGAGGACGCTACGCGTCCGGAACGGAGGGAAGAGTGCTTTTCATCAAAGTTTTGCCGAGGGCCGCCGGAGGCGGCCCGCAGCGCAAAAGTTTGTCTCTAGAAACCCTTTCCGAGCATCTCGCGCGCGATGACGTTCTTCTGGATCTCGGTGGTGCCCTCGTAGATCTGGGTGATCTTGGCGTCGCGGTAGAACCGTTCGACGGGGAAGTCGTCCACGTAGCCGGCGCCGCCGTGGATCTGGACGGCCTCGTCGGCGACGTCGACCGCGACGCGGGAGGCGTACTCCTTGGCCATCGAGGCGAGTTTCGTGATGTCCTCGCCCTGGTCGACGTTCCAGGCGGCCTTGTAGGTCAGGTTGCGCGCGGCTTCGGTGTCGGTCGCCATCTCCGCGAGCTTGTGCTGGATGGCCTGGAACTCCGAGATGGACTGGCCGAACTGCTCGCGGTCCTGGGCGTATTCGAGGGCCGCACGCGTCGCCCCCTTTGCGATGCCGACGCCCTGAGCGGCAACGGCGACGCGGGTCTCGTCGAAGAACTGCATCTGCTGCATGAAGGCGGCGTCGCGCGTGCCGATGAGGTTCTCCTCGGGAACGCGAACGTCGTCGAAGACGAGTTCGGCGGTGTCGGAGGCCCGAATGCCAAGTTTGCCGGTGATCTTCTCGGCGGAGAAGCCGTCGCGGTCGGACTCGACGACGATCTGACTGAAGCCGTTGTACCGGCCCTCGGCGTCGGGATCGGTCTTGCAGAGGACGACGAAGAAGTCGCCGACGGAGCCGTTGGTGATCCACATCTTGTTCCCGTTGATCACCCACTCGTCGCCGTCCTTCTCCGCGCGCGTCGAGACGGAGGAGACGTCCGAGCCGGTGTCGGGTTCCGAGATCGCCGCGCCCGAGATCTGTTCGCCGGCCGCGACCGGCTCGAGGAAGCGTTCCTTCTGGTCCTCGGTGCCGAAGTTCATGATCGCCTCGCAGCCGAACGAGGTCGAGACGATCGACAGTGCGATGCCGGGGTCATAGGAGAACAGTTCCTCGGTGATGATCGCGGTGTCGAGGATCGAATAACCGGCGCCGCCGTACTCCATGGGGATGTGCGCGCCGGTCAGTCCCATCTCGGCGGCCTTATCGACGATTTCGTGGGGGAACTTCTCCTTCCGGTCGTACTCCGCGGCGTGCGGGACGATCTCGTTTTCCGCGAACCGCTGAACTTCCTCCCGGATCTGCCGTTGTTCGTCCGTGAGACCGAACTCCATGAGTACGTCTGTCTATACCGATCGATAAATACCTTTGTAACCAGACATAAACTCAAACATAGTTTTTCCAACGAAGCGGGGAAACGTTCAAACGACTCCCCATCGCATGAGTGTCCATGGAGCTTGAAGATATCAACACCGTCGCAGTTCTCGGCGCAGGAAATATGGGCCACGGCATCGCGGAGGTCGCCGCGATGGCCGGCTACGACGTGACGATGCGGGACATCAAAGAGGAGTTCGTCCAGAACGGCTACGAGCAGATCGAGTGGTCGCTCGACAAGCTCGCGGAGAAGGATCAGCTCTCGCAGGAGGAGGCCGACGCCGCCTTAGAGCGCGTGACGCCGCTTGTCGACATGGAGGAGGCCGTCTCGGACGCCGACGTCGTCATCGAGGCCGTGCCCGAGCAGATGGAGATCAAGAAGGACGTCTACGAGGAACTCGAGGAGTACGCCGCCGACGAGGCGATCTTCGCGACGAACACCTCGAGCCTCTCGATTACGGAACTGGCCGAGGTGACCGAACGGCCCGAGCGGTTCTGCGGCATGCACTTCTTCAACCCGCCGGTACGGATGGACCTCGTCGAGGTGATCACCGGCGCCGAGACCGCGGATGAGACCCTCGAAACGATCGAGGAGTTGGCCGAGGAGTTCGGAAAGACCCCGGTTCGGGTCCACAAGGACTCGCCCGGCTTCATCGTGAACCGCATCCTCGTGCCGCTGATGAACGAGGCCTGCTGGCTCGTCAGCGAGGACGAGGCGACGATCGCCGAGGTCGACTCGACGACCAAGTACGGCATGGGGCTGCCGATGGGCAGCTTCGAACTGGGCGATCAGGTCGGCAACGACGTCAGCTACCACGTGCTCGACTACATGCACGAGGTGCTGGGCGAGGCCTACGAGCCGGCGCCGCTGCTCGAGGAGAAGGTCGAGAACGAGGAACTCGGCAAGAAAACCGGCAAGGGGTTCTATGACTACGAGAACGGCGGCGTCGACATTCCGACCGACGAGCAGTCCGAGCTCGTCGAAAAGCGGCTGCTGGCGACGATGGCCAACGAGGCCGCGAAGCTGATCGGCGGCGACGTCGCGCCGCCCGAGTCGATCGACGAGGCCGTCCAGCTCGGCGCCGGCTTCCCCGACGGCCCCGTGAAACTCGTCGACGACTACGGGCTCGCGGAGTTGCACGAGACCCTCGAGGCGGCCTACGAGGAGACGGGTCACGAGCGCTACGCGCCCGCCGACTACCTCGCCGAGCGCGCCGAAGAAGGCGGCTTCTACGAGTCCGACGGGACCGGGGGCGGCGAAACCGACTTCGAGACGATCCGCGTCGAGTATCCTGCCGACTACGTCGGCCACATCGTGATCGATCGCCCCCACCGGATGAACACCATCAGTAACGAACTGCTCGGGGAACTGTCGGCGGCCATCGACCAACTCTCCGACGACGACGAGGTCCGCACGATCCTCCTGACCGGCGAGGGCGACCGCGCATTCTCGGCCGGGGCCGACGTCCAGAGCATGGCCAGCGGCGCCGATCCGCTGGACGCTCAGGAGCTCTCGCGGGAGGGCCAGCGGACGTTCGGCAAACTCGAGGCCTGCGACGTGCCGGTCGTCGCCGGCATCGACGGCTACTGCCTCGGCGGCGGGATGGAGCTGGCGACCTGCGCGGACCTGCGGGTCGCCAGCGAGCGCTCGGAGTTCGGCCAGCCCGAGCTCAACCTCGGCCTGCTGCCGGGCTGGGGCGGCACCCAGCGGCTCAAGCACATCGTCGGCGAGGGCCGCGCGAAGGAGATCATCCTCACCGCCGAGCGGTACGACGCCGAAACCATGGCTGAGTACGGCTTCGTCAACGACGTCGTCGAGAACGACGCTCTCGAGGACGAGGCGCTCGAGTTGGCGAGCGATCTGGCCAGCGGCCCGCCGATCGCCCAGAAGTTTACGAAGCGCGCGATGCTCACCGGTCGCGACGACACGGAGGCCGGCCTCGAGTACGAGGCGTCGGCGTTCGGTCACCTGATGGCGACCGACGATCTCATGGAGGGGCTTACGGCCTTCATGGGCGACGAGGAGCCTGAATTCGAGGGGGAGTGAAAGTAAGACGGCGGTCGCCGACGGCCGCGATCGCTACAGCGGTCGGGTCGTCCTTCGGTTCGACTCGCCCTTAATCGGTCGATGTCACCGTTTTCGTCGATATAAGTTGCAGAACTGATATTCGGTACTTCCCGAACGTCGCTTCGTGAACTGTGCTGAGTCATGGACGAACGGAGTGAATGCCGGTGTGGTAACTGAGTGAACAGGAAGTAGAATCCACGCATGAGGAGAAGTGAAGTAAGAAGGCTGAGATACGCTGTTCTAGGCGAATGCTGTTGCTCACCCGGAGCTTGCCCAAGGCCGCGGGCTGACCTCAGCCCGCGGCCGGCGCGTATGCTTCTGGCACACCTGTTCCGTTCATCTCGATCTCCCAACTCCGCTCTAGCTCTTCCTCTAATGCATGTCTGATCCAGTCAGAGAACGTCTTGAACGTGAATTCCTCGGGCAGGTCGCGCCCGCCCCGCTGGGGGCGGGCGACGACCGCCCATCGAAGCACAAGCCAGAGGTTCTCCAACAGGAATCCAACCAGGACGAACGCGAAGCGGATGATTGGGTCTTGTGTCGTCGTTACCACTCGTGCTTGGCGAAATACACGGTAGCTCGTTTCGATCGCTGACCGTTTCCGATAGAGCCGTTCGACTTGTTTCGGCGTGCGATCGGCCAGATCGCACGCCACATAGCCTCGCACGACCTCGCCACTTTTCCCGCGATCTCCGGCGTGATATGACACAGCGACCGCGAGCGGGAATTCCAGTTCCCGCTCGCGGCCTTTGTACATCCGATAGGTTGTCATGTACGAGCAGTGCGTATCCAGCTTCTTCCTCATGCGCTTGCCCTTCTTTTGGACGGGAACGACAGTCGCAGCAACCTCCCGTGAGCGGCGCAGAATACGTTCGTTGTAGAAGCCGCGATCAGCCAACAGAAGCTCTATCTCGAAGGGATAGGCCTCGACGCGGTCGAGGACGCGCTCGACCGCGTCGGCCTCTTTCTCATCACTACGGACGTACGTCATCGCCAACGTCACTGGCTTTCCGTTCGAGACGAGATACGCCGTGCAGTACCGGTGGCACGTCGTTGTTCCGTCTTTCGCGTGCATGCGACAGAGTTCACCTTCTTCATCGGCGTACGTTCCGTGGTAGGGGTTATCGACGAAGTCAATGGAGACGATCCTCGACCGATCAGGGTCGAGGATCGTCATCGCTAACTCTCTGAGAAGGCGGTTAGCAACCCGCTCAAGCCACTCCCGGTTGAGCGTATGTAGCCAGTCCATGACAGTATCGTCACAGACAGCGTTGTCGTTGTCCTTGCACGTCTCCCAGATGGACGTCTGATTGACTGCTGCAAGAATGACAACAGCCCAGATATCGCCGGGATCGAGGGGCGAGCCCTCGATCCCTGGCAAGGGGAGCTGGCAGATGACGTCTTCCGCTAAATCTTTCACGTCCGAATCCGAAAGAACACCGTCTGGCTGAGGGATACTGAACACATTCACTCAACCAGACATCTTCCTCATGAGACCAACGCTTTAGCTCCAGCTCTCACACCAGTCGGGAAGTACCGATATTTGGTCGCGAGATTTATCACCCAGAGGTGCCATGCATGACGCGTGGCTGCAATCGATGATGGGTGATGAAGGGAACGGAGGGGGCAGCCGATGAGCGGGGGGCCAGAGGTGCTCGTCGTCGACGACGAGTCGCGTCTCGCCGACTTGTTCGCCGCATGGCTGCAGTCTGACTGGGCCGTCGAGACCGCCTACGACGGCGAGGAAGCCCTCGAGAAGATGGCCGACTCCGTCGAGGTCGTCCTCCTGGACCGGCGGATGCCGGGGCTCTCGGGCGACGAGGTCCTCGAGCGGTTCCGCGAGGAGGGGTACGACTGCCGCGTCGTCATGGTCACGGCGGTCGACCCGGACTTCGATATCATCGAGATGGGGTTCGACGACTACCTCGTCAAGCCGGTCTCGAAGGACGAACTCCTCGAGATGGTCGACGACGTCTCCGACCGGTCCGACTACGAGTCGGCGATTCAGGAGTACTACGCGCTCGTCTCCAAGAAGGCCCTCCTCGAGTCCGAGAAGTCGGACCGAGAGCTCGCGGCCAACGAGGAGTACCAGAAGCTTTGCGATCGCGTCGCCGAGCTCGAGCGGGAGGTCGACGAGACAGTGACGAGCATGACCTCCCACGACGAGTTCGTCGGCGCGTTTCAGGACCTCCAGTCCGAGAACTGACCGGGTGCCGTTCGATTCGCGCTGGTGCCGTGCGTCCCGGATCCTCTCCCGTCCCCGACCGTTCCCGCCTGTCCCGCCCGCCCCGCCCGCGAACGCGCACCTTCTCGATTACTGTTCAGTCGGATTAACGCGATCGTCCGGACGAGACTGTCTCCTGTAGGTGGAAATTACGCCGGCGCGGCTTCCCGACAGATGCAGGCACTGTCGTTTTCGCCCGTCGAGAGCTACTGCAGATGTACCATGAGTGATGCAACCACCGAGACGGCGGCCGAGCGGAACCGGAATACGTTGAACACGGACACGATGCAGTGGCTGAGCGCCCTCATCGCGGTGATCGGGTTGTACATCGTCGCCTCACCGTTCATCTTCGAGGCGACGGACCAGGCGGTCTGGAACGACACGCTCGTCGGGACGGGCATCTTCCTGCTGGCCGGCTACAACTTCTACCGGCTCTCGAAGGACCGGCTGGCCAGCGTCGGCGCTGCAGGCCTGACCGTCCTGCTCGGCCTGTGGGCCCTCATCTCGCCCGCCGTCATCGAGATGGGAAGCAACGAACTCGCGACGGGCACCGCGATTTCGGGCCTGGCCGTGGCGCTCCTCGCCGCGTACAGCGCCTACGCGAACAGCAAGGCGGATATCCCCGCAGACGCCCGTACTCGTACTCGCGGATGAGTCGGGCTCGGGGGCAGTTTTCGATCGTCGCGCCGTTTATCGCGTCATCGTCCGTCTCGCAGCGTCGCTACTGAGGCGCCTGTCTGTAGATCAGGTTCCGCTGGATCTCGTTCGCGCCCTCGTAGATGACCGGGATCCGCGCGTCGCGGTAGACGCGGGCGATCCGCCGGTCGTTCAGGACCGAGCGGCCGCCGTGGAACTGCATCCCCTGTTCGGCGACGTCGACGGCGGCCTCGGTTGCCTTTGTCTTCGCGAGCGCCGCCCAGTAGCCGGCGTGATCGTCGTTCGCGACCTTCTCGCAGGCCCGCCAGGTGAGCGTCCGGGCACTCTCGAACTCGAGGAGCATGTCGGCCAGCCCGTGCTGGACGGCCTGGAACTCGTTGATCGTCCGGCCGAACTCCTCGCGGTCGGCGGTGAACTCCCACGTTTCTTCGATGGCGGCCGCGGCCATCCCGAGGCCGTGGCCCGCGACGGCGACGCGGCCGTGGTTGAAGAAATCGGAGAGCATCCAGAAGCCCGCGCCCTCGGTGCCGATCAGGTTCTCCTCGGGGATGCGGCAGTCGTCGAACGTGATGTGGGCCTGCTTCGAGGCGCGCATCGCCATCTTCTCGGGGATGTGTTCGGCCTCGTAGCCGTCCGTATCCGTCGGAACGATGAACATCGAGTGGTTGTTGTAGCGGTTGTCCTCGTCGTCACCGGTGCGGGCGTAGACGGTGACCCAGTCGGCCTCGACGCCGTTGCCGATCCAGTACTTCTCGCCGTTTAACACCCACTCGTCGCCGTCTTTCTCCGCGCGGGTCTGCATCCCCGCGAGGTCGCTGCCGGTCTCGGGTTCCGAGACGGCCAGTCCCGAGAGCTGCTCGCCGTCCGCGACCGGGCGGACGTACTCCTCGCACTGCTCATCCGAGCCGTACTCGTAGGTGATCTCGCAGCCGAAACTCGCCAGTTGCAGGGTCAGGGCGATGCCGGCGTCCGCGCGGTAGAACTCCTCGGTGAGCGCGAGCAACTGGGGCAGATCGAAGCCGCGGCCGCCCCACTCCTCGGGGATGTCCTGGGCCACGAGGCCGGCCTCCTGACCGGCCTCGAGGATGTCGTAGGGGTACTCGCCGGACTCGAAGTACTCCTGGGCGTTGGGTTCGATGTACTCGGCGGCGAACTCGCGGGCTTCCTGTTTGACGTCGCGGGCGTGCTCCGGGACGATGCTGTCGTCGAGCAGATCCATGCCTTGGCAGTTGCTCGCAAACCGAATATAGCCCGGGGTTTCTGTTCGGCGGCGAACACGACTCGATGACGGTGAGATTGGTGACAGGTCTTTACGGCCGGCCCGTTTCCGGTGGATATGGCGACCGAAGCGACGTTTACGGTACCGGCCGACGAGTTTCCGCTCGGAACCGTGTTCGAACGACTGCCGGAGGTGACGGTCGAGTTGGAGCGAATTATCCCGGCGCGGGACGTGGTGGTGCCGTACTTCTGGGTTCGCGGCACTGCCGTCGACGACATCGAGACGGCGTTCGCCGACCATCCGGGCGTGGTGGACATCCAACTCGTCGACTCCGTCGCCGACGAGTACCTGTTGCGCGTCGAGTGGGCGCTCGAGTACGACGGCGTGTTGAGTACGTTGACCGAAACGAAGGTGCCGCTCGTCAAGGCGGTCGGCACGAACCGGCAGTGGACGTTCGACGTCCGCGGTGACGATCGCAGCGATATCGCGGCGTTTCAGGAGCGCTGCCGGGAGCTGGACATTCCGATTACGCTGACGAAGCTCCACGCGCTCACGCCGATCGAGACGGAGACCGAGCGGGCGCTCACCGATCCGCAACTGGAGGCGCTGGTCCTCGCCCACGACCGGGGCTACTTCAACACCCCGCGGGACGTGACGATGGCGGAACTGGGCGACGAACTCGGCATCTCGCAGCAGGCCGTCGCGTCCCGGCTCCGGCGCGGGATCGACCAGATACTCGAGAGTACGCTCTCCGAATGTGCGGCCCCGTCGGGAGAAGGCATTTAAACGAGTTGTATACTAAAAAGCGGCTCTGAACGGACGGACGGTCGTAGGGAGAGCATATGAGTGGGCGTTCTCTCGAGTTCGACGCGGACTTTCCGTCGCGGAGCTACTGGTCCCGCGCGATTCCCGCGCTGGGCGTGGTGATTCTCCTCAGCGCGCTCGCCAAAGCGGCGGTGACGCTGGCCGGCAGCGGACACCTGCTGGAAGCCGTGCTCGACCTACTGTTAGTCGGCTCGCTGGGCGCCGTCATGCTGTACATCGGGATCTGGCTGCCGAACACGTCGATCCGACCCGAGTTCTATCCGCGCATCCTCTGCTGGGTCGCCGGCGGCATCGTCGTGATGGGGATCGTGCTCGGACTCCGGGTCCTCCACCCCGGCGTCACCGTGCAGTTCACGTTCGGCACGCAGGCGGTGCTGTTGGCGATCGGCTCGATCGCGGGACTGGGGATCGGCGTCCACGAAGCGCAGGCGCTCATCCGCGCCGATGCCCTCGCGGCCCGAAACGAGAAACTGAAGCGGACCGAGCGGCGCCTCGAGGAGGCCGTCGCACAGCTGGAGGCGTCGAACGAACAACTCGAGCAGTTCGCCTACGCCGCCTCCCACGACCTGCAGGAGCCCCTGCGGATGGTGACGAGCTACCTCCAGCTTATCGAGGACCGGTACGGCGACGACCTCGACGAGGACTGTACGGAGTTTATCGAGTTCGCCGTCGACGGCGCCGACCGCATGGACGCGATGATCGACGGTCTGCTCGAGTACTCGCGGGTGGATACGCAGGGCGATTCGTTCGAGGCCGTCGACCTCGACGCGGTGTTCGAGGACGTGTGTACGGACCTCCAGTTCCGGATCGAGGAGACGGACGCGACGATCACGCGGGGGTCGTTGCCCACGGTCGAAGGAGACCCGCGACAGTTGCGGCGGGTGTTCCAGAACCTCCTCGCCAACGCGCTCGAGTACGGCGGCGACGCGCCGCCGCGGGTGCACGTGTCGGCGGACCGGGAGGGAGCGACGTGGACGATTTCGGTTCGCGACGAGGGAATCGGCATCCATCCCGACGATGCCGACCGAGTGTTCGGCGTCTTTCAGCGCGTCCACTCCGCCGGCGAACGCGAGGGATCGGGAATCGGGCTGGCGCTGTGCGAGCGGATCGTCGAGCGCCACGGCGGCGAGATCCGGGTTGACTCGGAACCCGGCGAGGGATCGACGTTTCGGTTCACGCTCCCGACGCGCGCCGCAGCGCCCGACGCGTCCGCGGTCACCGTCGGTTCGCGGTCGGACGAATCGACCGCACGATCCGGGCGGGACGAGCGGCGGACCGACTAAAGGGAGCGGGCGCCCGCGTCACCGCAGCGCGCGCAGCAGTTCCTCCTCGCTCGCGGCCGCGTCGGCGTGGTGATCCAGCCGCCAGATGTCCCAGATCACGTCGCAGACGATGTGCACGTACAGCACCGCCCCGGTCAGAATTGCGAGCGGAATGCTGGCAAGCGTTAGAAGCGGGACGAGAACGCCGACGATCAGCAGGTGGCTCAGGAGTCGCGAGAGGACGCCGACGTCGCCGCGGCCGAAGATCTGATCCTGATCGGCGGCGGCCGCGCCCGGATTCGCGAGGCAGAACCGGACCGCGTCCCACGACCCCGTCTTGAACCGCGCGATGAGAAAGTGGTCGAGGTCGACGAAGACGCCGAGTCCGACGCCGTAGGCGACGACGAGGGCGTCGGGGACCGGGACGCCGGCGACCGCGATCGGCGGGAGCGCGTACGCGAGGACGCCGGCGACGACGAGCGACACGACTGCGTGGTGTTTCGAGTAAATCGAGACTCACCCGATTTCGACGACGGCGGCGAGTTACTAAATCGTCCCGCCGGTCGCCGGCGTCGGCGACCGGGGCCGGCGCTGTCGGCGATCGAGCGGTTCGGGCGACTCGAGCGCGGGCCTCACCCCGCGAAGCCCGAGAGCAGCCACTCGCCGTCGTCGCCGTCTTCCTCGCCGATGCTGGGCGCGCTCACGAGCACGAAGGCGCTCTCGTCGTCGCCGTTGCGGATCTGTCGCGTCGAGTCCGGCGGGATCCAGAGCGCGTCGCCGGTCTCCATCGAGACCTCCTCGTCGTCGACGACGACCGTCGCCTCCCCCTCGATGAGGACGTAGACCTCCTCGTGGTCGTTGTCGGTGTGGTCGTGGGGCTTGCTGTTCCACCCCGGATCGCAGCGCGCGACGGTCACGCCGACCTGTTCGGTCTCGAGCGGATCGCTGAGGAAATGCATCGCGCTCGAGACCTGCTCGACGTCTTCGTAGTTGACTTTCCGGTAGGACATACCGCGGTATTCGCGCGGCACGCAGTAAAACTAGGCGTTCGACTCCATTCTGGCGGCCGCCGACTGCCGACAGCGCGGTCGGTAGCGACCGTCGCCGTCACCCGTCCCGGGCGATCGGATCGAAGCCGTCGACCGGCGTCACCGAGTAGTCGATCGTCAGCGCGTCCTGGGTCGCGCGGATCTTCCCGACGAACGTCGAGATGTCCTCGAGTCGGCCCTCGAGGACGAACAGTTCCATGCAGTGGTGGTCGCCGACGTGGCTGTGGAAGTTCGAGGCGACGAGATCCTCGTGCTCGTGGCGCAGGTGCATCATCCGCTCCTCGACGCTGGTCGTCTCGTAGTCGAAGAGGACGGTGACGATCCCCATCAGGTCTCGATCCTCGAGTCGCGTGTCCTCGAACTCGCCGAGCAAGTTTCGGGAGGCCTCGCGGACGACCTCGCTGCGGCCGGTGTAGCCGTGCTCGTCGGCGAACTGGTCGAGCCGCTCGAGGAGTTCGTCGGGCATCGAGACGCTTACGACTGCCATATAATAACTCGGCGGCGGTCGAATATTAATATTTGCCATCGGTGCCGACGCGGTCCGGCAGAGCGATCTCGTGCGGCGTGGGGCTCCCGCGGGTTTCCGCCGGTTGCGGCTCCGTCGCGCCTACACGTGGTCTTCCGGCAGCAGGTCCTCGAAGTCCTGCGCGGCGAGCCACTCCGCGAGGTGGACGAGTTGGTCCGCGGCCGCCTCGAAGAGTTGTTCGCCCTTTTCGGCGGTCGCGTCCGTCTGGTCGCCGAGGACGCCGTTGTCCGTGTTATCGGCGGCATCGTAGAACGTTCGCGAGCCGTGTTTGACCGTCTCGGCGGCGTCGACGCTCGGCACACCGCCGTCTCGGGCGTCCTCCAGACGATCCTCGTGGACCAGCTCCGAGTCGAGGTACTGGATCATGGCCGTCTCCTTCGGCCCGCCGTGCGGACCGTTCTGCTCGAACAGGTCGTCGACGAGCTCCGGAATGCTCTCGTCCCACATCCACTCGATTCCGTACGCGACCTCGTCTCGGCGGAGCCGGCCGCCGACCTCGCGAAGGTGCGGGACGTTTCCGCCGTGCGCGTTCACGTAGATGACGCGGTCGATCCCGTGCTCGGTCAGGTTCCGGGTGAGCGATTCCACGTAGTTCCGGAACGCCGGCGGCTCGACCCACATCGTGCCGTGGAATTGCCGGTGGTGACCGCTGACGCCGATATTGATGGTGGGCGTACAGAGATAGCCCGTCCTGTCGGCGGCTTCTCGAGCGAAGGCTTCGGCGATGAGATGGTCCGTCGCCTCGGGCAGGTGTGGACCGTGCTGTTCTGTCGAGCCGACTGGAATCAGGGCCAACGATTCGGTCTCAAAATAGTCTTCGAGGTCCGGCCATGCGACGTCTCCGAGGTACATCGTACTAGGCACTCACGACCGGACGGCCAATACGTTGACCGGTAGATTTCGCTCTCGATTCGACGGCGGTCTGGAGCGGGTTCAGTCGCGACCGTACTCGGCCCGAGCCGTCGGCGAGGTCGGCTAACTTCTCGAGACTCCGTCCTACGGCCCCGCGGCGACCCCACGGAGACCGCGACGGGCGTGCGCATCGCCGCAGAACTCGTCCGCGAGGACCGCCTCGAGGACGCCCGCGCCGGCGCGTCGACCTCGATTACGACGCCGAGCGATTCTCGAAGGCCGCGATCGACCGGCTCGCGGCGCTGCTCGAGCGGCTCGACGCGCAGTCCCTCGAGGACCCGCTGCTGGACCTCCACGTGGAGCCGCGTCCGGACGGCAACGGATAGCTCGCGGTCGTCGACCGCCGATCCCGGGCGGGAACGCTAATCCGGGATTACTCTCGTCGGCTGCAGTCGACGGCTCTCGCGGTTCGCACCGCGACCGCGAGCCGTTTGCGCGCGTCCCCGCTGCGCTCGTCGCTCGACGGGCGGTCGCCGGACGCGGCCACGGAACGGCGAAAGGCGAACAGGGCGCCGATTCAACGGCTGTACGTATCGATCTCTGTATAGCGACTCGAGAGGGAGCCTCGCCGCGTCGACCCGGCGGTCGCTCGGCCTCGATGCGGTGCCGAGCGACCGCTCCGTCGGCGGAGTCATGAATGAAACTCGGTACCTCCGGTCCGCGCCGCGTCTCACAATCCGGACGTGGCGTCGCTGCGGCTCGCCGATGATTTCTGAAACGGAGACCAAGACGCGGTTATCGCCCGACGGGAGAGACCTCATCGCGCCGCCGCCGCCGAGTCTTCTCGACCGCCGTCTCGAGAACGGCATCGACACTTCACGGTTCGCTCGAGGCGCAAGTCGGGGTAACGGACACTTCAATCGACGCCCGCTCGACGCCCGCTATCTATTGATTTCACGACATTTAGATAGGCACTCAATTACGAAACGCCCTGGGCGACGAGGGGGAGTTGCATGGTACAGCCACAACCCGCCCAACAGGTACAGGTCCCCGACTGGCTGCAGGAACCGATCGCGGAACTCGTCACGTTCCTGCCGCGTCTGGTCGGCGCGCTAGTGATCCTCCTTATCGGCTGGATCGTCGGCCGACTCGCCGGTCGCGCCGTCCGCAAGATCGCCAACGGGATCGAACTCGACCGCATGGTCCTCGAGACGCCGCTCGGTCGCATCATGGGCGGCACGGAGCAAGCGGTCTCCAGCGCGTTCGGAAAGCTCGCGAAGTGGTTCGTCTACGGGCTCGCGATCCTCGCGGCCGCAAACGCGCTCGCGATCGAGCTGCTATCGCAGTGGGTTTCGACGGCCGTCTCGTACTTCCCGGCGTTCATCGCCGGACTGCTCGTCATCGTTATCGGCTTCGTCGTCGCCGACTTCATCGGTGACGTCATCGAGCGAACGCGGGCCGCGACCGAGAGCGCCTACGCGAGCTGGTTCGCCACCGGCGCTCGGATGTTCCTCTACTTCACCGCGATCGTCATCGGGCTCGACACGATGGGGATCGATGTCGGCGTCCTCTACGTCTTCGCGCGAGCGCTCGCGTGGGGACTCGCCGCGGCGGTCGCCATTGGTGCCGGCGTCGCGTTCGGCTGGGGCGGCAAGGACTACGTCGCCGAGAACATCGACGGCTGGATGGGACGGACGAAGTCCGTCACGCCGGACGAGAACACGGGCGGTCAGTCGGGCGGTCGAGACCGCTCGGGCAGTCAGTCCTCCCGCACCGATCGCGAAACCGGGGCCGGTCCCGGACCGAGCGACGACGACTGAGCGAAGCGACGACCTCCCCCGGTCACTCCGCGGTCGCTCGGACCGTCGGCGCGTCCGCCGACCTCTCTTGCGGAAACAGAGGTTTGACCGGGACGACGACGTACGATTTGACGAGTTCGCCGTCGATCGACCGCCATTTTTCGAGACGCGTCACTGAGTGCGTCTCCGCGTAACACGACTCGAGGCGCTCGAGCGCCTCCTCGAACGCGTCGCGGTCGAACTGCGCGTCGGGGACGGGATCGCTGACCGCCGCGACGCCCTGAACCCGCGCGTAGACGTCCACGCGACCTTCGAAGGCGTACTCCAGCCGTTCGATGCAGTCGTGAACCTCGCCGAACGAGGCGTCGTCCGAGGTCGGCAGCGAGACGTACGCCCGGTAGCCGTCGGGGTGGCCGCGCACGCGCCGCTTCCAGAGTCGCTTTAATAATCGCACGACGGTCCCCCCGGCGCGTGCCGTCGACGGGTCGTTACTGGACGGATCTTCGTCGGCGACCGATTCGGCTGCGCGTTCTCGGGCCTGAGCCTGGGCCTCATTCGTTCTCACCTTCGTCTGGTCGGCGGCGGTAATACGTTCTTTGTTGTCGTCGTCGGTCGACCGGCGGGCCGCGATCTGGCTCTCGAGCGCGATCGATTCGCGAGTGTTTTGGTCAACGGCGCGCTACCGCGGGACAGCTATGACTCGATCGCCCGCCGTTCCCGCCCCGCTGTCGCTCGTCGCTTCCGTCGGCGTCGCCGCCGTCGGCGTCGGCGTTAATACCGGATTGACTGCGCCGTACCGGCTGCTCCCGGCCCTGCTGTTGCTGGCCCTCGGCGTCGCGGGCGTTACCGACGCCGCGCGCAACTATGGCGTCGACCGACTCCGCGTCGCGGCGAAACGCTGGTGGACGGTCGCGTTCGTCGCCTTCCTCCCGTACGCGCTGGCGACGGCCCCCGAGAGCGACGCGGCGGCGGCCGTCGGCGACGCCTTCGCCGGGCCGATCGTCGGCCTCGCGCTCGAGTCGCTCGTCGGCGCGCTGGTCTGCTGTGCGATCGCGCTTACGGTCCTGTACGGGTTCGCGCGGTACGGCGTCCACCCCGGCCGCCCGTCGCCCGAGGAGCGGATTCTCTCCGACGGCAACGAGTAGCGCCGGACGCGCTCGGGTGCAAATCGAGACGAACGGCTGCCCCGGCCGAACCGGTCACCGACGGCCCGTCCTCGCCGCTGGACTTATGCGTCCGACTGGCCTCCGATAAATAATGAACGACCGGGCACCGTCGACCGAAACGGCGTTCTGGGCGGCCGGGGACGAGCGACGGGGCAGTCAGTACTACCGGGCGCTCGTCGACGCCGTCGAGGGCGGCGTCTTCCAGTTGAACGCCGCGAACCGGCTGGTCGCGATCGACGACGCGCTCCTCGAGTTGACCGGTCACGATCGAGAGGCAGTCCTCGACGAACCGGTCTCCGCGCTCCTCGAGACGGACGACGTCCCGCGCTTCGAGCGGCGCGTGCGGGCGCAGGTCGACGAGCACGCGACAGCGGGTCGGAACGTCGCCGCTGAGCGGAATCGGAACAGCGGCACGAGTACCGACACCGGAACTGACGCGGACGATGGGGCAGTCACGACGCTCGAGCTCGATCTCCGGACCGTCGACGGCGCGACCGTCCCCTGCGAGGTTCGACTCAACGTGTTCTGGATCGACGAGGCGGAAGCGGATTCTGGTTCCGAGAACGAGCGGTACGACGGAGGTGCGAACGGGAGCCAGACCAGAAACGGAAACGAAACTGGAAGCGGGACCGAGAACAGGAATCCCCGACGCGCGGTCATCGGAATCGTCCGCCAACGGGACGATTCGGACGAACGCACCGACGACAAACCCGACGGCACTGACAGCGTCGAATACCGATACGGCAGCACACAGGAGCACGAACCGACGACGTCCGACCAGGACGAACCGGGCTCGCTCGCACCCGTACTGGACGAGGCCGACGTCGGTATCTTCGTCCTTGACGACGACCGTCGAGTCGCGTGGGCCAACGAGACGATCGAGCGCTACTTCGGCCTCGAGCGGGCGGCGATCCTCGGTCGGGACAAACGCCGCGTGGTCGAGGAGTCGATCCAGCACCGGACGGCAGATCCGGCGGGGTTTCGGGACGCCGTCCTCGCGACCTACGACGACAGCACCGATCGCGAACGGTTCGAGTGTCGCGTGACCGCCGGCCAGAACCGCGTGGAACGCTGGCTCGAGCACCGCAGCCGACCGATCGAGTCCGGTCCGTACGCCGGCGGCCGGATCGAACTCTACTACGACGTGACCGATCGGCACCGCCGGGTCGACCAGTTGCGGCGACTGAACGCGGCCGTCCGCGACTGGCTCGACGCGGACTCCAACGAGGAAGCCGCCGAGCGGGCCTGCCGTACCCTGCGGGAGACGCTCGGCCTCGAGATCAACGGGATCTTCGCCTACGATTCCGAGCGGGACGCGCTTCGCCCGCTGCGACAGTCCGAACCGGCGGCGACCCTGTTCGAGGAGCCGCCGACGTTCGAGCGCGGGGAGGGCGTCGCCTGGCGCGTGTTCGAGTCCGGGGAGCCCGAACTGTTCGCCGACGTCACGTCGGATTCCGACGTCTACAACCGCGAGACGCCGATCCGGAGCGAACTCGTGCTCCCGGTCGGCGACTACGGCGTCATCGTCGCTGGCTCGCGGCGGCGGGACGCCTTCGACGAGGGCGACCTGTCGCTCGCCGAGATCGCCGCGTCGAGCCTCGAGGCGGCGTTCGACCGCATCGAAACCGAGCGCCGACTGCAGCGGCGCAAACAGGACCTCGAGACCGAGTTGAGCGAGATCCTCGGTCGCGTGTCCGACGGCTTCTACGCGCTCGACGAGGAGTGGCGGTTCACGCACGTCAACGAGCGCGCCGAGGAACTGCTCGGCTACTCGCGGGAGGAACTCGTCGGCGAGGTCGTCTGGGACGTCTTCCCCGGCGGCACCCGTTCGGACCTCATCGACCGGTACCGCGAGGCGATGGAAACCCAGGAATCGATCTCGTGGGAGCGCTACTCCGGATCGCTCGACATCTGGATGGAGATCCAGATCTACCCCTCCGAGACGGGACTTTCGGTATATTTCCGCGATATCACCGAACGCCGGGAGCGCCGGCGCAAGCTCGAGGAGCGCGAGCAACGCTACCGGACGCTGGCTGAGAACTTCCCGAACGGCGTCGTCACGCTGTACGACGAGGACCTGCGGTACACGCTAGCCGACGGGAAGGCGTTCGACGACATCTCGCAGTCGGCCGCCGACCTCGAGGGGCGCCGGCCGACCGACGTCTTCCCGACGCCGGTCGGCGCGGAACTCGAGGAGATGTTCGAGCGGAGTTTCGGTACTTCCCGACTGGTGTGAGAGCTGGAGCTAAAGCGTTGGTCTCATGAGGAAGATGTCTGGTTGAGTGAATGTGTTCAGTATCCCTCAGCCAGACGGTGTTCTTTCGGATTCGGACGTGAAAGATTTAGCGGAAGACGTCATCTGCCAGCTCCCCTTGCCAGGGATCGAGGGCTCGCCCCTCGATCCCGGCGATATCTGGGCTGTTGTCATTCTTGCAGCAGTCAATCAGACGTCCATCTGGGAGACGTGCAAGGACAACGACAACGCTGTCTGTGACGATACTGTCATGGACTGGCTACATACGCTCAACCGGGAGTGGCTTGAGCGGGTTGCTAACCGCCTTCTCAGAGAGTTAGCGATGACGATCCTCGACCCTGATCGGTCGAGGATCGTCTCCATTGACTTCGTCGATAACCCCTACCACGGAACGTACGCCGATGAAGAAGGTGAACTCTGTCGCATGCACGCGAAAGACGGAACAACGACGTGCCACCGGTACTGCACGGCGTATCTCGTCTCGAACGGAAAGCCAGTGACGTTGGCGATGACGTACGTCCGTAGTGATGAGAAAGAGGCCGACGCGGTCGAGCGCGTCCTCGACCGCGTCGAGGCCTATCCCTTCGAGATAGAGCTTCTGTTGGCTGATCGCGGCTTCTACAACGAACGTATTCTGCGCCGCTCACGGGAGGTTGCTGCGACTGTCGTTCCCGTCCAAAAGAAGGGCAAGCGCATGAGGAAGAAGCTGGATACGCACTGCTCGTACATGACAACCTATCGGATGTACAAAGGCCGCGAGCGGGAACTGGAATTCCCGCTCGCGGTCGCTGTGTCATATCACGCCGGAGATCGCGGGAAAAGTGGCGAGGTCGTGCGAGGCTATGTGGCGTGCGATCTGGCCGATCGCACGCCGAAACAAGTCGAACGGCTCTATCGGAAACGGTCAGCGATCGAAACGAGCTACCGTGTATTTCGCCAAGCACGAGTGGTAACGACGACACAAGACCCAATCATCCGCTTCGCGTTCGTCCTGGTTGGATTCCTGTTGGAGAACCTCTGGCTTGTGCTTCGATGGGCGGTCGTCGCCCGCCCCCAGCGGGGCGGGCGCGACCTGCCCGAGGAATTCACGTTCAAGACGTTCTCTGACTGGATCAGACATGCATTAGAGGAAGAGCTAGAGCGGAGTTGGGAGATCGAGATGAACGGAACAGGTGTGCCAGAAGCATACGCGCCGGCCGCGGGCTGAGGTCAGCCCGCGGCCTTGGGCAAGCTCCGGGTGAGCAACAGCATTCGCCTAGAACAGCGTATCTCAGCCTTCTTACTTCACTTCTCCTCATGCGTGGATTCTACTTCCTGTTCACTCAGTTACCACACCGGCATTCACTCCGTTCGTCCATGACTCAGCACAGTTCACGAAGCGACGTTCGGGAAGTACCGAGTTTCGAGGGTGAGGGGCTCGTTCGGAAGCTCGAGTACGAGGGACAGGTCTGGCGCGTTCACGCGGCGCCGATCACGGACGCGGACGGCGACGTCCTCTCCGGGATGGCGATCGCCCAGGACGTCACCGAGCGCAAGCTGTACGAGCGCCGGCTCGAGGAGTCCAACGAGCGCTTAGAGCAGTTCGCCTACGCCGCCTCCCACGACCTGCAGGAACCGCTGCGGATGGTCTCGAGTTACCTGCAACTGCTCGAGGGGCGGTACGCCGACGAGTTAGACGAGGACGGCGAGGAGTTCCTCGCGTACGCCGTCGACGGCGCCGAGCGCATGCGCGACATGATCGACGGCTTGCTCGAGTACTCCCGGATCGAAACGCAGGGCGAACCGCTCGAGCCGGTCGACCTGAACGAGGTGCTCGCGGACGTGCGCCAGGATCTTCGGCTCCGGATCGAGGAGAGCGACGCCGAAATCGTCGCGGAGTCGCTGCCCCGGGTTCGCGGCGACGCCGGTCAGTTGCGCCAGGTGTTCCAGAACCTGCTCGACAACGCGATCCAGTACGCGGGCGAGGAACCGCCGACGATCGAGATTTCGGCGACTCGAGAGGGACGGATGTGGACGATCTCGGTCGCGGACGACGGGATCGGCATCGACCCGGAGCAGACGGATCGGGTCTTCGAGGTGTTCCAGCGGCTCCACAGCCGCGAGGAGCGCGCCGGAACGGGGATCGGCCTGACGCTGTGCAAGCGCATCGTCGAGCGCCACGACGGCGAGATCCGGATCGACTCGACGCCCGGCGAGGGGACGACGGTGTCGGTGACGCTCCCCGCTGCGGCCGGAGCGGGACGGGGCGAGAGCGAGTAAATAGACCGGTTCGGCGGTTCCGAGCGACGGCCGGGAAAGATTCGCCGGCTGCGACCGACACCACCAACAGCTATATATTCGATCGCCCATACGTGCCAGCAAGGCAGTGTCCGACGTGATCCACGCGTACGCCCGTTCGGATCGGCTCCTGCTCGCCGCCTCGTTCGCCTGTTTCGCCGTCGCCGGCCTCGCGACCGCGGCCGTCGACGCGACGGGCGCGACCGTCGGGGCGACCGCGCTCGCGGTCGTCGCCGTCTACGGCCTCGCACAGTACGCGAACCGGGTACGCCGACGGACGCTCGCGCACCTGTCGGTCGCCCTCTGGGTCGCCTTCCTTGCGATCGCGGCCCTGCACGCGGTCGGCCTCGAGACGGTCGGTGCGGCCGTCCCGGGGCCGAACGGGAGCGTCGTCCAGTCGCTGACCGCCGTCACGTGGGCGACCTTCCTGACCGCCAGCACGGCGACCGCGTTCCTCGGCTTCCGGGAGTACGGCGCCTCGCAGACCCACGCCCCCGACGACTACCTCGAGGGCGACACCTCCGATTACTCGACGCGGTAGCTCACCGCGATTCCCTCTCCTAACGGCAGCACGATCGTCTCGAACGCCGGATCCGAGCGGACCCGCTCGAGGTAGTCGACGATGCCCCGCGTCGATTCGTCCAGTTCGTCTTTGTCGACGTCTTCGTCGCCCTCATCCTCGAGCGCAGCCAGCAGATCGTCGAAGACGATCGGGCCCGCGGTGATCGCGTTGTCCGCGACGACGACGCCGCCGACGGGGACCTTCTCGCGGACCGCCTCGAACGCGTCCCGATAGCGGTGTTTCTGGTGGTCGATCAGCACGGTCTCGAAGGGGCCGTCGTAGCGCTCGATCGTCTCGAGGGCGTCGCCGAGTTCGTACCGCGCGCGGTCGTCGTAGCCGCCCCGGGAGAGGTAGTCGCGGGCCAGCTCGAGTTCGTCCTCGTCGACCTCGGTGAGGACGATCTCGCCGTCGTCCGGCAGGGCCTCGGCGAACCAGTAGGCGGAGTAGCCGTAGCCGGAGCCGAACTCGAAGATGCGCTCGGCGTCGCTCGCGCGGGCGACGAACCGGAGGAACGCGCCGACTTCGGGCCCGACGTGGGGGAATCCCTGCGACCGGGCGTACTCGTCCATCTCGGCGAGCGTCTCGTCGGGGTCCGGTCCAGCGGCGCGAACGAAGCGTTCGATCTCGTCGCTGAGTACGTCGACCATACGAGATGCTTCGGCGGATTCCACAAATAGTACCCGGTGATACTCCCTCCCACACCAGCGGAAGGTAGAAGGGGCGACGGCGACACCTCGACGGCATGAATATTCTCGAATCGTTCGATATCGAGGCGGCGGTCGCCGGACGCGTCGAACGACCCGATACCGACATCGCCGCTCGGCTCTCCCGGTACCCGCTCGAGTGCATCGAAACGGAGTACCCTCACCACGTCGGCTCGATCGACGATCCGGACGCCGTTCCGCGACCGGCGGAACGACACCCGGTGTTTTACGGCTGCTTCGACTGGCACTCGGCGGTCCACAGCCACTGGTGTCTGGTTCGCCAGCGACGGCTGTTCGACGATCATCCCGCGGCCGATCGGATTCGAGCGGTCCTCGAGCGTCGGGTTACGGCCGAGAACGTGGCCGGAGAGGTCGACCACTTCGAGCGAAATCCGTCCTTCGAGAAGCCGTACGGGTGGGGGTGGTTCCTCCGGCTCGCGGTGGAGTTACACCTGTGGGCCGACGAGCGCGCCGACCGGTGGCGAGAGATCTTGCGGCCGCTGGAGGACCGAATCGTCGCGCTCGTCGAGGACGAGTTCCTCCCGCAGGATCGCCCATTCCGCGTCGGGACGCACCACAACTCCGCGTTCGCGCTGCAGTGCGTCCTCGACTACGCGCGAGCGGTCGGCGACGACTCGCTCGAGGCCGGCGCGACGGCGACCGCGCGGCGGTTCTACGCGGACGACCAGGACTACCCCGTCGAGTACGAGCCGCTGGGGTGGGACTTCCTCTCACCGGCGCTGACCGAAGCGAACCTGCTTCGGCGCGTCCTCGATCGGGAGGCGTTCGTCGAGTGGTTCGAGGCGTTCTTCCCGGAGACGGCGCCGCCCAACTCGATCCTCGAGCCCGTCGACGTGGACCCGTCGTCGGCCGACGGCGTCGAACTGCACTTGGTCGGATTGAATCTCTCGAGAGCATGGTGTCTGGCCGACCTCGCGTCGGCACTCGAGGGGCGAACCGACCGGTACGCCGCGGCGTTCGAACGCGGCGCCCGAAGACACGCAGAGAGCGGCCTCGAGCACGCGTTCACTGACGACTACGCCGGGGCTCACTGGCTCTCGTCGTTCGTGCTCTATCTGCTCACCAGACGCGAGGACGGGATCTACCCGCGGTGATTCGGACGGCCCTGGAACGGGGCCGTCCGGCGCCGCTCGAGGGGACGATTTTTGACGCTCGCGACCGTCAGTCCGACCGACATGTCCGCCGACAACTCGAGCCAGAACCCGCTCGCCGAGTTCGTCGACAACCTGGTGTACGAGCCGGTACAGGTCCACGAGCACGGCGTCGACCTGACCGCCGGCGCCGTCTACGAGGTCGCCGCGCCGGGTCGGATCGACTTCGGCGGCGACGAACTCGAGGACGCCGACCTCGAGCCCGTCGACACCGAGCTCCGCGAACCCGACGACGAGTACGGCTGGTGGCGCCTCGAGGGCGGCCAGTACGTGGTCCAGCTCAACGAGTTCCTGACGGATCCGGAAGTCCCGCTGTTGCTCCAGCCGCGCAACGAGCTGCTCGCTCGCGGGGGTTCCCACCCGTCGGTGCGGGTGGACTCGCACCTGCCGCTGCTCCCGCTGTCGGTCGCCGACGGCGGCCTCGAGTTGAAGGAGAACGCGCGGATCTCGACGCTGGTGCCGCTCGCGCCCGTCGGCGACGGCGGCTCCGGCGCGAACGTCGCGGACGCGGCGGACCGCGTCGAGTGAGCGTGCTGCGACCGCCGCAATCCCCCGGCTCCGCTCGACGGGCGAGATAGCCGTCGGCGCCGCGTAATCGGCGTCCCGAACCTGTATCGCACGCGAATATTACTCGAGAGCGAGTACAATATATGTAGTTAAGTAGGCCGGTGAGTTGTCCCTAGGTACACAGCATGGTCTACTACGCGGGCGTCGACCTCGGGGCGACGAACGTGCGGGCGGCCGTCGCCGAGGGCGACGGGACGACGATCGGCGTCAGCCGGAACGCCACGCCGCGCGGCCCGACGGGCATCGACGTGACGGAGGGAGTCCTCCGGACGCTGCGGGAAGCCTGCACCGACGCCGGGATCGACCCGGACGAGATCGTCTCGGCGGGGATCGGGTCGATCGGCCCCTTCGACCTCGCGGAGGGGGCGGTGATCGATCCGGCCAACCTGCCCGACTCGATCGATCGCATCCCCCTGACCGGCCCCATCGAGAAGCTGATCGACAGCGACGAGGTCTACCTCCACAACGACACCGCCGCGGGCGTCATCGGCGAGCGGTTCCACGCCGATCGCAACCCCGACGACATGGTCTACATCACCATCTCCTCGGGGATCGGCGCCGGCGTCTGCTGCGACGGCGACATCCTGGCCGGCTGGGACGGCAACGCCGGCGAGGTCGGCCACTGCATCGTCGACCCGCGTGGCCGCCTCACCTGCGGCTGCGGCCACGACGGCCACTGGGAGGCGTACTGCTCCGGGAACGGCATCCCGGACTACGTCCGCCTCTTAGCGGAGGACGATCCGACGATCGCCACCGACCTGCCGCTCGACGACCCCGATTTCACCGCGAAGGACGTGTTCGAACTGGCCGGCGAGGACGAACTGGCCGACTACGCGATCGAGCAACTGGCCCACTGGAACGCGATGGGCGTGGCCAACGTCGTCCACTCGTTCGCCCCGATCGTCGTCTCCTTCGGCGGCGCCGTCGCCCTCAACAACGAGGAGCTCGTCGTCGAGCCGATCCGCGAGCGCGTCTCGGAGATGGTGATGAGCAACGTCCCCGAGATCCGGGTCACCGACCTCGGCGACGACGTCGTCCTCGAGGGCGCCCTCGCGAGCGCGATGACCGAGGGAACCGGCGATCGGCGGCGATTCCAGGGCTGATCGCGGCGGTTCGGTGCGCGACGGCTCCGTGACGGCCGCTCGACGGCCGACCGGTAACCGACGTTATTTGTCGCCCCGCATCCAACGGCGAGTATGCGACGGCGCGCCCTCCTTCGAGCGTCCGGCGCGGGACTCGGAACGATCGCGGCGAGTTTCCCCGCATCCGCCCCCGCGGCCGCGACTCGAGGTCGAACTCGAGTCCCACGCCTGCAAGACGCCTACGAGCCGCTCGCGCGGCTCCCGATCGACAACGCCGCCGAGGCGGTCGTCGGCGACGACGGCGAGACGGCCTACGTCGCCGCGACGACCGGCTTCGTCACCGTCGACGTGAGCGACCCCGCCGAGCCGGCGGTACTCGCGGAAGAACGGCGGCTCTCCTTCGACGAGGCCAGAGCGAACGAGCTCCTCGATATCAAAGTCGACGGCGACCGCATGGTCATCGCAGGCCCGGCGAACCCGTCCGCGGACGCGTTCTTCCACGGCTTCGCCGTCTACGACGTGAGCGACCCCGCCTCTCCCGAACTGCTCGAGGCCTACGAGACCGGCGAACACATCCACAACTGCTACCTCGAGGGTGACCTGTGCTACGTCTGCGGAAACGGTCGCGACGCGAATCCGCTCGTCATCTACGACGTCGCCGACGGCGTCGAGGAGGTCGGCCGGTGGTCCCTGCTCGAGCGCGAACCCGGCTGGGAGGAGGTGTACTGGGTCGCCCGGTACCTCCACGACGTCTACGTGCAGGACGGGATCGCCTACCTCTCCCACTGGGACGCCGGCACCTACCTCATCGACGTGAGCGATCCCGCCGAGCCCGAATACCTCTCGCGGGTGCAACAGGAGAGCCTCGCGGAACAACGCAAGCGCGAGGCCGAAAGCGGGAGCAACGGGCAGGTTGGCCTGCCGGGGAACGACCACTACGCCGCGGTCGACGAGACCGGCGACCTGCTGGCGGTCGGCCGCGAGGCGTGGGCGACGGGAAGCGGCGACCCCGACCGGCCGGGCGGCATCGACCTCTACGACGTGAGCGATCCCGCCGAACCGATCCATCGGGCGTCGATCGAGGCGCCGCGGGCCGTCAACGAGCGCTACAACGGCGGGCTCTGGACGACCGCGCACAACTTCGAACTCCGGAACGGGCGGCTCTACTCGGCGTGGTACCAGGGCGGCGTGAAGATTCACGACGTGAGCGACCCCGCCGACCCCGAGGAGCTCGCGTCGTGGCGCGACCCCGCCGAGGCCGGGTTCTGGACCGCGCAGGTCATCGAGCCCGGGGAGACGTTCGTCGCGACGAGCACCCCGCTGATCCCGAACTCGCCGACGACGGGCGCGCTCTACACGTTCCCGATCGAGGCCGGCCAGCAGGCCGATCCGCCCTCGCTGACCGATCCCGAGGACCTCGAGTTCGACGTGGCACCGCCGACGGACGGCAACGAGACGAACGAAACGGGGACCGACGGGCCGACCGGCCCGACCGATTCGGGCGTCAACGAAACACCGACCGACGAGACCGGCAATTCCAGCGCGAACAACAGTACTGCGAGCGATGGCGACGACCCGATTCCCGGATTCACCGCCGGCCTCGGGCTCGCCGGCGGTGCGGGGGCGGTCGCGCTCGAGTGGCTGCGTCGCCGAAGCGACGACCGGCGGTGAAGTGCGGTAGCGCGGCGTCGGACGGCCGACCGACTGCGACCGACGCTTACTCGTACTCCCGCCCGCGGGTGACGACGTGCTCGGCGGGGATCCGAACGATGACCCGCGGCTCGTCCTCCTCGTCGTGGTGGGGATACTCCTCGACGTCGAGGTACTGGCGCGCCAGTTCGTCGATGTGCTCGTCGGCGCCCTCCTCGGTCAGCGTCGCGTTGCCGCGAACGGAGACGTAGCGGTAGGGATCGTCGGGATCGACGACCGAAATCGAGACCCGCGAGTCCGATCGAATGTTGCGCTCCTTGGTGCGGCCCCGCAGCGTGTTGACGAGCACGGCCTCCCCCTCGTCGTGGTCGACCCAGACCGGGCTGCTGTGGGGGTGGCCGTCCGATCCGATCGTCGCGACGTGGCCGAACGATTCCTTCTCGAGGACGTCGCGGTACGATTCGGGAATCCGTCCGCTGTGGGTTTCGAAGGCTCCCATCGTCGGTGCGGAATCGCGGGATCGGGTTCGGTCTTTCGTCTTTCGGTGTGGTCGATCGCGTCAAGGGTCGCCGGCTCCGGGGCCGGCGCACCCTCGAGCGGCCGAACAATGATATAGCGGGCGCGCCCAGTGGGAGACAACGGAACGGACCCCACGCCAATGACGAGTCACTACGATCACGCGCAGGTGCAGGAGTTCTGGCAGTACGTCTGGGAGCGCGACGACGTCTACAAACTCGACGAGGACGCCGCGGATCCGACCTACGTCCTCGGGATGTTCCCCTACACGTCGGGGACGCTCCACATGGGCCACGTCCGCAACTACGCGATCACGGACGCCTACGCCCGCTACCGACGAATGCAGGGCGACGACGTCCTCCACCCGATGGGGTGGGACGCGTTCGGCCTCCCCGCAGAGAACGCCGCCTACGAGCGGGCCAGCGATCCCCGGTCCTGGACAGAGGCCTGCATCCGGCGGATGCGCGAGGAACTCGAGACGATGGGCTTCGGCTACGACTGGTCGCGGGAGATCACCACCTGCGAACCGGAGTACTACCGGTGGAACCAGTGGCTCTTCAAGCGGTTCTACGAGGAGGGGCTGGTCGAGTACGAGGCGGCCTCCGTGAACTGGTGTCCGGACTGCGAGACGGTGCTGGCGGACGCACAGGTCGCCGAGCGCGGCGGGGACGGCGAAGACGGCGAACGCGTCTGCTGGCGCTGCGAGACCCCCGTCGGTCGCCGCGAACTCGACCAGTGGTTCTTCACGATCACCGACTACGCCGACGAACTGTACGAGGGGCTCGAGGACCTCGAGGGCTGGCCCGACGGGGTCCGCGAGATCCAGCGCAACTGGATCGGCCGGCAGGAGGGGGTTCGAATCACGTTCGACGTCCGGCGCGGAGAGACGACCGACGCCGTCGACGTGTTCAGCACCCGCCCCGACACCGTCTACGGCGCGACCTACCTCGCCGTCTCGCCGGGCCACGAACTGGCCCGCGACCTCGCCGACGCGGACGAGGCAGTCGCCGAGTACGTCGAGCGCGTCCGCGAGCGGGATCCCGACGAGGTCGGCTTCTCGGGGGTCGAAACCGATGCGACCGCCGTTCACCCGCTGACCGGCGAGGAACTGCCCGTGTACGTCGCCGGCTACGTCTTAGAGGACGTCGGCACCGGCGCCGTGATGGGCGTCCCCGCGCACAACGAGCGCGACCACGCGTTCGCCCGCGAGCACGACCTGCCGATCGACGGCGTGATCGCGCCGACCGACGCCGCGCGCGAGGTCGACCTCCAGAGCGAGCCCTACACGGGCGAGGGCATCCTCGAGGACAGCGGCGATTACACGGGACTCGAGAGCGAGACGGCTCGCGAGCGACTCGTGGCCGACCACGACGTCCTCGAGGAAGACGTCACCTACCGCCTGCGCGACTGGCTGATCTCCCGGCAGCGCTACTGGGGGACGCCGATTCCGGTCGTCCACTGCGACGACTGCGGCCCAGTGCTCGTGCCCGACGAGGACCTGCCCGTCGAACTGCCGGAGTTCGTCCGGACGACGGGGAACCCGCTCGAGGAGCACGACTCGTTCCGCGAGACGGAGTGTCCCAAGTGTGGCGGGCCCGCCCGCCGCGAGACGGACACGATGGACACCTTCGTCGACTCCTCGTGGTACTACCTGCGGTTCCTCTCGCCCGACTACGACGACGGGCCCTTCGACACAGAGCGGGCCGAGGAGTGGATGCCGATCGACGTCTACGTCGGAGGCGACGAGCACGCCGTGCTCCACCTGCTGTACATTCGGTTTTTCGCCCGGGCGCTGACCGATCTGGGCCTGCTGGACTGCCGGGAACCCGTCGAGGAACTCGTCAGTCAGGGGACGGTGCTGTACGACGGCGAGAAGATGTCGGCCTCGAAGGGCAACGCCGTCGCACCCCAGGAGTACGGCGCCGAAACCACGCGGCTGTTCGTCCTCTCGGCGGCCCACCCTGAACAGGACTTCGAGTGGACCGCGAACAACGTCCGCGGGGCCTACGACCTCCAGCAGGACCTCTACGCGATGGCGACCGCGTTCGTCGAGGAAGGTGACACCCGCCTCGAGCGCCGCGCCCACGACGAGTACGTCGCCAACGAGATCGACCGCACGATCGCGGCGACCACCGAGGAGTACGAGCGGTTCCGGTTCCACCGCGCTGCGACCGAGATCCGGGAGCTCGCCCGGCTGCTCCGGCGCTACCGGGAGTACGACCGGCCGCACGACGAGACCTACCGCCGCGGCCTGCTGACCTTGGCCGCGCTGATCGCACCGATGGCGCCCCACCTCGGCGAGGAGTGCTGGAACAAGCTCCGCGGCGAGGGGCTGGTCGTCGAGGCCGACTGGCCCGAACCCGAGCGCGAAGTCGAGGACTACCGCCGCGAGCGGCGGCTGGTCGAGCGCACCCTCGAGGACGTCCGGGACATCGTCGACGTCGCGGCGATCGACGAACCCGAGCGGATCGAACTGGTCGTCGCCCAGGAGTGGAAGTACCGCGCGGCCGAGCACCTCCGCGAACGGGAGGACGGCGACGTCGACGTCGAGACCGTCCTCGAGGCCGTCGACGCCGACGTCGACCGCGACGCGGTCGCGAGCTTCGTCGCCGAGCGGGCCGACCGGACGGGTCGGGGAACCGAACCGGCGCTCGAGGCCGACCGCGAGCGCGCCCTGCTCGAGCGCGCCGCGTGGCTCGTGACCGACGAGTTCGGCGCCGACGTGACGGTGCGACGGGCGACCGACGACGACGAGCTGGCGACGAAAGCACGTCCCGGGAAGCCGGCGATCCGCATCACTTGACGCCCGACGTTTTTGTCTCCGTTCTAGCACGATCGGCCGGCCGACGAGTTCCGAGGAGAACTCATAATTCGAAATCGGCTGGTTGAAACGGTCTCTCTCGGACCTTCGATATCGAAGGTAGGTTCCCCGTACGTGTCAAGGGGGCGACCTGGGAAGGACAGCTTTATTCCATCGGACTCGGAATGGGGACGATACATGAAGGGTGGCGGCGATAGCGTCGACGGGACGGTCCACAAAACGCCGAGTCGTGCGGTCGTCGAGGCGGTTGCGGACGCCGAAGGAGTATCGCCGACCGAACTGCGGCCACCCGAGTACGAGCCGTTACACGCGGCGGTCGATCCGGAAGCGCTCGATTCGCTGTTCGCCGATCGGGCCAGCGGGGCGCCGCGATCCGACGGGACCGTCTCCTTTCGCTACTGCGGCTACCAAGTCACCGTCGCGGCCGACGGCTCGGTGTCCGTAGCGCCGGTCGAGGAAGCCGACGACGAGTGACGGGTCGGGGTCGATCCGCCGCCGACGTCGGGTCGGTTCCGGAACAGCAAGACAGATACGACGGCCTTCCTAACAGCCGACAATGGCAACCGCGGACGCGAGACGGCGGCTTCGAGAGCGGCCGATCGGCGCGACGATTCTACTGACGGTAGTCGGATACGCGGTGGTTATCGGCACGTTCGTCCTCGACGTGCCGCTCTACCCGGATCTGACGACCGCACAGATCAACCTCCTGTCGCACGCGATCGCGGTGATCAACTCGACGACGACGGTGCTGCTCGCGCTGGGCTGGTACTGGATCCGGCGCGGCGATGTCGAGAAACACCGGCTGGCGATGACCGGCGGGTTCGCGCTGATCATGCTGTTCCTGGTCACGTACCTCATCAAGGTCGGCGGGGGCGGCGAGAAGCACTTCGTCGGACCGGACCCGGTCTACTACGCCTACCTCGCGATGCTCGCGGTCCACATCGTGCTGTCGGTCGTCTCCGTGCCGGTGGTGCTCTACGCGCTGATCCTCGGGCTCACGCACAGCCCGGCGGAGCTGCGAAACACCGCCCATGCCCGGGTCGGCCGGATCGCCGCCGGATCGTGGATCCTCAGCCTCGTCCTCGGGGTCGTCACCTACGTCCTGCTCAACCACGTCTACGAGTACGAGTTCGCGGCGGCGCTCGTTCCGTTGCTCTGACTCGCGGGCGACCCGTCCGCCCCGAAACGTCGATTTTCGACCGTCTCCGTTGCGCTCTGTCGGCACTGCGCTCTATGTGATGCTATCCCGTCACAATAGGAGCCTTTACGGTCCACTGGCGACTACAGCGCTCGAAATGAACTCGTCGTCCCGCACCTCGAACGAAGCGCTCGAGCGCCGCATCCGCCGACAGGAGGCCGCCGCGGAGTTCGGCGATCGCGCGCTCGAGGCCGACGACCTCGAGTCCCTGTTTCGACGGGCCACGGTGACGGTCGCGGCGACCGTCGCGGCGGACGGGGCCGCGAACGCGGACGGCGGAGATTCGGGATCGAGATCGCGCGCGTCGTCGTATTCGGTCGCGGCCGAACGAGGGGAGAGCGCGCCGTCGTACACCTGCACGCTCCTCGAGTCGTTCGCGGACCCGGAGGCGGATGCGGACCGGTTCCGGCTCCGCGAGCGAGCCGAACGCGCCGCGGGCGACGGCGAGATCGCCGGTCGACCGGAGACGCCCGCCGACGCCGGCGACGGGAAAACGACGTTCCCCGTCGATCGAGCGTCCCACGCAGGACGCGCGCTCCGCACCGGCGAGCCGATCGTCGTCGACGACTTCCGTGCGGACGACCGGTTCCGCGGTCCGGATCCGCCGCTCGAGCGGGCGCGCAGCGCGGTCAGCGTCGTCGTCGGCCGGGCCGACGAGCCGTGGGGCGTCCTGAGCGTCCACGCGACGGCGCGCGGACGGTTCGACGACGCGGACGTCACATTCCTGCGAACCGTGGCGAGCGCGCTCGCCTCGGCCGTCGAACGCCTGCGCGCGGACCAGCGCCGGAGCGAGGAGGCGTCGCTCCGGCGGACGATCCTCGAGACGAGCCCTGTCGGCATCACGCTGATCGACGCCGACGGCCGGAACGTGTTCTCGAACGACCGCGCCGAGGAGATCCTCGGCCGCTCGGCCGAGGAGCTTCGGAACTACACCCACGACGACGAGCGGTGGAACCTCGTCGACGAGCAGGGCGAGCCGATCGAGAGCGACGACCTGCCGCTCTCGACCGTCGCCGAAACCGGCGAGCCCGTCTACGACGACGTCGTGGGCGCCGAACGGCCCGACGGCACGCGCGTGTGGATCTCGATGCACTGCAGCCCAATCTTCGACGCCGACGGGGAGTTCGACGGGGCCGTCTACGCCTTCAGGGACATCACCGAGCGCAAACACCTCGAGAGTCGGCTCGAGGAGATCCTCGGCCGGGTCGACGACGCGATCTGCGCCTTTGATACGGACCTCCGGTACACGCACGTCAACGAGCGGGCCGAGGAGCTGCTCGGGCAGTCCGAATCGGAGTTGCTCGGCGAGCGGCTCTGGGACCAGTTCCCCGAAGCCGAAAACGACGACGCCGTCCGGGAGAGCTTCGAGACCGCTATGGAGACCCAGGAGCCGACGAGCTACGAGCACTACTACGAGCCGATCGACGCCTGGTTCGAGGTGACCGTCTACCCCTCCGAGACCGGGCTCTCGGTGTACTTCCGCGACGTCACCGAGCGCAGGGAGTACGAGCGGAAACTCGAGGCGTCGAACGAGCGGTTGGAGCAGTTCGCCTCCGCGGCCTCCCACGATCTGCAGGAACCGCTGCGGATGGTCACGAGCTACCTCCAACTGCTCGAGGACCGCTACGCGGACGAGCTCGACGAGGACGGCGAAGAGTTCATCGAGTTCGCGGTCGACGGCGCCGAGCGCATGCGCGAGATGATCGACGGGCTGCTGGAGTTCTCCCGCGTCGAGACGCAGGGAGAACCCTTCGAACCCGTCGAGCTGGACGAGGTGCTCGAGGACGTGCGCCAGGATCTCAGCGTCTGTATCGAGGAAAGCGGCGCGGAGATCGAGGCCGAGTCGCTGCCGCGCGTCGAGGGCGACGGCAACCAGCTGCGCCAGGTGTTCCAGAACCTGCTGTCGAACGCGATCGAGCACAGCGGCGACGAGCCGCCACAGATCGAGGTCTCGAGCGAGCGCGCGCCGAGCGGCGACTGGGAAATCTCGGTCAGCGACGACGGCGTCGGGATCGATCCCGACGATCAGGAGCGGATCTTCGGCGTCTTCGAGCGGCTCTACGGCACCGGTGAGCGGGACGGGAACGGGATCGGCCTGGCGCTGTGTCGGCGCATCGTCGAACGCCACGGCGGCGAGATCCAGGTCGACTCTGAGCCGGGCGAGGGAGCGACGTTTTCGTTTACGCTGCCGCCGGCGTCGGCGGACGAGTGAGGCCGACGGCGGCGGGGGTCGTCAGTCGGTCCGCGGAATCGACCGCGCGCCGAGCGCGAACGCGACGACGGCGAGGACCGCCAAAATCGCGAGGTTCGCCAGCGTCGCATCGACGCCGGCGACGGCGGCCGCGTCGCCCGCGGGGAACGTGGCCGCGCGCACGCCGCGGGCGAAGTACGTCAGCGGCGAGAGGTTCACCAGCGGCTCGAACCAGCCGGGCAGTTGCTCGAGCGAGATGAACGTTTCCGAGAGAAAGAGCAGGGGGAGCCCGATGGCGTTGCTCGCGGTGACCGCGCCGTCCTGGGAGTCGGTGTAGCTACCGAGCATCGCGCCGACGCCGCAGAAGCAGACGACGCCGACGAGCACGTACGGCACCAAAAGCGGCGAGAACGCGATCTCGGCGCCGGTCAGCAGGACGACGAGCGCGAGGATCAGCAGGCTCGCCAGCCCGATGATGGCCGCGTTCACGACGGTCTGTGCGAGCAGCCACTCGGCCCGCGTCAGCGGCGTCGTCGCCAGCTTCTCGAAGCGGTTGCCCTCGCGGTGGCGCGCGACCTCGCTGCCCATCCGCGAGAGCGGCGTAAAGAGCACGACGACGGCGAGGTAGCCGGGGACGTAGTAGGCCGGCGGCTCCGTGAACAGCCCCTCGCCGGTCGGGTCCGTCCGGACCAAGGCGCCGAAGATGACGATCAGGATGACGGGGAAGAAGAAGGTGAAGAAGACCGCCGTCCGCCGGCGGATAAAGGAGCGCCAGCCGGCGTTCGTCTCGGCGCCGACGCGTCCGAGCCGGCTCACGCAGTCTCACCCGCGTTCGCGGCGGTTTCGATATCGGGATCGTCGGCCCCGTCGAGTCGCCCCGTCCGCTCGCGCTCCGTCGCGTCCGCCAGTTCGAGGTAGACCGTCTCGAGGTCGGGCTCGGTCCACGAGAGCCCGCTGTAGGCGATCTCGCGGTCCTCGAGGTAGTCGACGACGGTCCCGATCGCCTCGGGCTCGATCTCTCGGACGACGACCCCGGCGTTCCGATTCCGGCCACGATCGGCCGTCCGCTCGACGGGGTACTCGAGGTCGTCGAACGCCGCCGGGTCGGCGTCGGTATCGACCGTCAGCCGGCTCGAGCCGCCGTGCTCGGCGACGAGCGCGTCGGGGGTGCCCTGCGCGACGAGCGACCCGTCGGCGAGCAGGCCGACGCGGTCGGCCAGCCGCTCGGCTTCGGCCATGTCGTGGGTGGTGAGGACGACGGTCGTCCCGCCGGCCGCCAGCTCCTCGATCAGCCGCCAGACGGTCCGTCGCCCGGCGGGGTCGATCCCCGTCGTCGGCTCGTCCAGAAAGAGGAGGTCCGGGTCGTTGACCAGCGTCGCGCCGACGCAGGCGCGCCGTTGCTGGCCGCCCGAGAGGTCCTCGTACCAGGTGTCGGCGCTGTCGACGAGCCCGACGTCCGCGAGCACGGCCGCCGGGTCGCGGGCGTCGTCGTAGAGGCCCGCGTAGTAGTCGAGCAGTTCGCGGGCGGTGAGCCGGTCCGGCGGCGAGAAGTCCTGCGGGAGCACCCCGAGTCGGTCGCGGTCGACGGCGCGGGGCGCGTCGCCGAGGATGCGCGCCTCGCCCGCATCGGGGTCGGTCGTCCCCGTCAGCGCGCGGACGAGCGTTGTCTTCCCGGCCCCGTTCGGGCCGATCAGCGCGAAGACCTCGCCGCGCTCGATCGTCAGGGAGGCCCCCGACAGCGCGACGGTCTCGCCGTAGGTCTTCTCGAGTTCCGTCGCCTCGACTACGGCTTCCATACCGGCGCGTTTCGACGCGTCGCGGGTAAGGGGTTCGATTCCGGCAGCCGGATTGCGCGGTTCGGGTGGCTCCGAAGTCGGTCGGCCCGCTCGAGTCGCGCCGCTGAACTCTCTACTGACCGGTACTGTTCCGATCGGGACTCTGTCTCGAGGTACGTCGTATCTACAGCCCGTATTCTCGCGGTACACCGGCGAGATAGCGAGTCGGTACGGCCGGGAACCGCGCTCGGATTGCCAATGGATCCGCATAACGAAGGGGCGATCCGTCGCCGTTCGATCGAAATGGCGTTCCAGCAGCAATCCGTCGAATCGGACGAGTACACGGTGCGACCGTACGAGCCGGGCGATCGGGACGGCGTGCTCTCGCTGTTCGAGACACAGTGGGGATATCGGCCCAGTACCGACTGGTTCGACTGGAAGTACGTCGACGACCCCTACCTCTCGCACGTGCCGATCACGCTCGCCGAGCGGGGCGGCGAGATCGTCGCCGTGCAGGGGTACGTTCCCTGCCGGCTCCGGCGCGGCGGGCGGATCGTCCTGGCACTGAAACCGGTCGACGCGGTCGTTCATCCGGACCACCGGCGACAGGGGCTCTACTCGCGGATTACGGAACTGGGAATCGAGCGGTACCGCGACCGGGAGGCGGCGCTGTTCTTCAACTTCCCGAACGAGGCGTCGCTGGGCGCCCAGGAGAAACTCGGCTGGTCGGAAGTGACGGTGGTGTCGATGTACTACCGGGTCCAGCGACCCGGTGAGTTGCTGCCGGCGGAGCAGTCGGTCGGGCCGCTGGCGGACGCGGCCGACGTCGCCGCACAGGCCGCACTGGGGGCGTGCGATCGGTTCTCGCCGTCCGACGGCGGCTACGAGATCGAGCAATACGAATCGCCACCCGCCGAACTCCTCGCGTCGGTGTACGAGTCTCGCATCCCGCACGCGTTCCACGCTCACCGCGAGACGCGGTACTGCCGCTGGCTCCTCGAGGCGCCGTCGGTCGAGCACGCGGCGTACGTCGCCAGGCGGGACGGCCGCCCCGTCGCCGCGCTCGTCACGCGAACCGACGGCGACGAGGTGCTGCTGTTCGACGCGGTGCCGCTGGGTTCGGCCCACGACGCGTTCGCCGACCTGCTCGCGGCGGTCGTCGCCGACAACGCGGACGCCGACGTGCTGGCGGTGACCGCCAACACACTCCCGTCGCAGTTGCTCTCCCGGTTCGGCTTCGTCAGCTATGAGACGCCGGTCGTCTCGCGCTTTTGCGATCCGACATACATGGCCGTACGGCCGCTCGATAGGGCCGACGACGGATCGCTCCCGTTCTCGCGTCGCACCCTCACCGACCCGTCGAACTGGTGTCTCTCCTTCCTCGAGGTGAAGGACTGAGACTGAGCGTTCGGCGCTCTTGCCCTCGCAGGGTCAACCGTTACCCGCCGGTTCGTGGTAGCGAGCCGGGAATGCCACGGATTGGGTACACCCTCTCGAGCGAGGAACAGGGCCCGCAGCGGCTCGTCGAGATCGCCGAACGCGCCGAGGAGGCCGGCTTCGACTTTCTGTCGATCTCGGACCACTTCCACCCCTGGGTGTCGGCCCAGGGGGAGTCGCCGTTCGTCTGGTCGACGCTGGGCGCGATCGCGAACGCGACCGACGAGATCGAGGTCGGCGTCGGCGTCACCTGCCCGACGATCCGGATCCACCCGGTCAACGTCGCCCACGCCGTCGCGACGGTCGACGAACTGTTCGGCGACCGGTTCACGTTCGGCGTCGGCACCGGCGAGAACCTGAACGAACACGTCACGGGCGAGCGCTGGCCCGAACACGGCGTCCGCCTCGAGATGTTAGACGAGGCGATGGACGTGATGCGGAAACTGTGGACCGGCCAGACGACGAGCCACCACGGGAAACACTACACGGTCGAGAACGCGCGCCTCTACACCTGCCCCGACGAGCAGCCGACGACAATCGCGAGCGCCTTCGGCCCGCAGACCGCCGAGTGGGTGGCCGACAACGCCGACGGGCTCTGGTGCTCCGGACCGAAGGGAGAGCCGGTCGAGGCCTACGAGGACGCCGGCGGCGACGGACCGAAGTACACGCAACTGCACGGCTGCTACGCCGATAGCGAGGAAGAAGCGGTCGAGACGATCTACGAGCAGTGGCCCAACGGCTCGATTCCGGGCGAACTCGGCCAGGAACTGCCGACGCCGGCTCACTTCGAACAGGCCGCCCAGATGGTCGAAAAAGAGGACATCGCCGAAGCCGGCACGACGACGAGCCCGGACCCGCAGGCCCACATCGACAGCATCGAGCAGGCCGTCGACGCGGGCTACGACCACGTCTATTTCCATCAGGTCGGCGACGAGCAGGAGAAGGCGATCGCGTTCTACGAGGAGGAAGTGCTGCCCTCGTTCCAGTAAGGCGGTGGCAGCGGGATCGGTTCGGCTCTCGAGGCCGCCGACGGCGACTCACCGGGACTCGATCTCGATGGCCGACGCGGACACCGCCGTCACCTCGCCGTCGATCGACGCGTGTTGGGGGTTACTGATCCCGTCGGCGTTCGGCCTCGCGATTTGATCGCCGACGTCGACGTGGTCGCCGACCTCGACCGTCGGCTCGGCGGGTTCCACGACGTCCGGCTCCGGGTTCGTGACGAGCGGAATCCGGACGCGGGACGGCTCGAGCGTCGCGGTCGGTTCGGTTTCTATCTCTCGGTCGGTCCACTCGTCCGCCTCGAGCACGTCGATTCGCCCCTCGCCGTACGTGTTCTCCGCGACGGTGTCCGCGTCGAGGACGAGCAGGCAGTTCGTGTGCTTGCGGACGCCGTAGTCCGCCGGCGGCGCGTCGACAGGGAAACACCAGCCCGGTCCGCCGTCGGCGAGCACCGCGTCTTCCGGTAGCGTTTCGGCTGGGCAGTCGGCCGCTCGCAGCAGTTCGCTCGCGGGTGTGCCGATCGGGGCCTCGAGAAAGCGATCGCGCGGCACGTCGCCGCTGACGTGGACGTACTTGCGGGTGACAGGTGTCCCGTCGGTGAACGCGCGGGCGATGTTGTACAGCGTTTCCGTGTTCTGGACGAGCCAGCCGTGATCGGTGGGGAGGTCGTTTCCGATGACCGTCCCGTCGACGGTCTTGAGGAGAACGCTCTCCATCCCATACTGGTACGTGTTCTCCGTGTAGGCGAACACGACGCCAGATTCCTCGTCCCGGTCGAGCGGCAGTTCGTCCGGCCGGATCACCGTGCCGTCGGTTTCGGCCTCGAGCTCTCGCACGTACTCGTCGCGGTCCTTCCACTTCGCGCTGACGACGATCAGGTCGAACGCTTGCTCAAGGAGGACGTCGAACAGCGCGGCGAACGTTTCCGCCTTCGTTTTCCCGAGCCACTTGTCGATGCGGTAGTTCGGTTCGCTCTCCTGGTGGTTCACGAGGAGGGAATCGACGTCCTCGAGGGCCGTCCACTTCGCGTAGGACGGAAAACCGGCGCCGCCCGCGCCCGCGACGCCGGCCGCCCGGATCAGGTCGCTCCCCTCGGTTCGAACGTCCGGCCACGCCGCGGCTCGAGTCGGCTGCATCCGTGGAGTCGTCATGACAGGCGGAACGTCGTCCGGAACGAGCGTTCGACTTGCTCCGCATATATGAGGGGCGTTTATAACGGCCCGTCGTGGCGTTCGGTCTGCCGTCTGCCGTGCCGGCCGCCGTCCGCCATCCGCTATCCGCCACTCACCAGTCCATCGAGACGGTAGCTTTGTAGGCGGCAGCGGACGTATCTCGAGCAGGGAAATGCGCTATCTCGAGGTGACCCTGCAGCGACCGCGGGCCGAGCAGCATCCGATGCACCGGTTCCTCGTCGAACACGAGGGATACACCGCCTCGAGGCTGCTCTACGGCCACCAGTACGGCGACGAGTACGCGATGCTGTTCTACGTCGACGGTCCGCGACTCCCCTACGAGGACGCCCTCGAGGACGCACCCACGCTGCTCGACTACGAACTCGCCCCGTGTCGCGACGATTCCTTCTATCTGTACGTACGGGAGTCGCTGACGGGGGCCGACCGGACGTTCGTCGAAGCGATCGAACAACCGGGACTGATCATCATCCCGCCGGTCGCGTTCCGCGATGACGGGACGATACGACTGACGGCGGTCGGTCCCGACGAGGCGATTCAGACGGCGGTCGACGACGTGGCCGATACGGCGCGCGTCGACGTCCGCTCGGTCGGCGAGTACTGCGCCGGGCGAATCGACACGCGGGCGGATCTCACCAAGCGCCAGTTCGAAGCCGTTTCCGCGGCCGTCGACTGCGGGTACTACCACACGACCCGGGACGGGTCCCTCGAGGACGTCGCGGAGCGACTGGACTGCTCGAGCGGGACGGCGGGAGAGCTGCTCCGGCGGGCCGAACGAACCGTCATGGAAGGGCTGGTTCACGGCGGGCCGTTCTAAGTGCACTTCCCGTCTCGGACCGATCGCGGGACCGAGACCGTCCGGATTGCCCCGAAGGCAAGGCATACCCGAGACTATCCGCATCGATCACACATGAACCACCGACGACTCGGTTCGACCGGCTACGACGTCTCGGAAGTTGGACTCGGCACCTGGAACATCGGCGGCGACTGGGGCGACGTCGACGACGAAACCGGCCGCGAGGTCGTCCGCACCGCGCTCGATGCGGGCATCGACTTCATCGACACCGCGGACGTCTACGGCGACGGCCGCAGCGAGCGCCACATCGGCCACGTTCTCGACGAGCGCGACGCCCACGACGACGTCACCGTTGCGACGAAGGCCGGCCGCCGGCTCGATCCCCACGAGGCCGACCGCTACAACTACGAGAACCTCTCCGAATTCGTCGATCGGAGCCGCGAGTACCTCAACGAGGACACCCTCGATCTCGTCCAACTGCACTGTCCGCCGACCGACGCGTACTACCAGCCCGACACCTTCGAGGCACTCGAGCGGCTCAAAGACGAGGGCAAGATCGCCCGCGCGGGCGTCAGCGTCGAGAAAGTGGAGGAGGCGCTGAAGGCTATCGAGTACGACGTCGTCGAGACGGTCCAGATCATCTTCAACCCGTTCCGCCAGCGCCCGAAGGAGCTGTTCTTCGAGCAGGCCAAGAAGGAAGATATCGGCGTCATCGTCCGCGTCCCCTACGCCTCCGGCCTGCTGACCGGCGCGCTCGAGCGCGACCAGGAGTTCCCCGAGGACGACCACCGCAACTTCAACCGCCAGGGCGAGGCCTTCGACGTCGGCGAGACGTTCGCCGGCGTCCCCTATGAGACCGGCCACGACGCTGTCGAGGCGCTCGAGCCCCACGTGCCCGAGGACCTGACGATGGCCGAGTTCACGCTGCGCTGGATCTTAGACCACGAGGCTGTCTCGACGGTCATTCCCGGGACGACCTCGCCGGCCCACGTCGAGTCCAACGCCGCGGTCTCGGAACTGGACTCGCTGTCGCACCAGGCGTACGGCGCAGCGCAGGACGTGTACGAGGAGTACGTGGCAGAGCACGTCCACCACCGCTGGTAGTCGACGTGTCGCGCCGCGATCCGGTAGCTCGTCGACTAGTTCGGCTGTAGTTCTTCGTCGTGGCTACCGGCTGCCGTCGGTTACCGGTCCATCCATCGAAAAGTACATTCTGCTGCCACGAGCACGGCGGGACGATGCCCTCCACTCGCCGATCGTTTCTCGCGGCGTCCGTCGCCGGGTTCGGTGCGCTCGCAGGTTGTCTATCGTCCGAAGCGCCGAGCGCGGCCGGAACCTGGACGCGCCGAACGGTGGACGACGCTCGGACCGGCCACTCGACAACGAACGGCCCGACGACGGACCTCCACACGGTCTGGAGCCGGGAGGTTCCCGATAGCGGCGTGGTGAAACCGTCGCCGGTCGTCGACGACGGCGTGTGCTACATCACGTACGCGAGGGATCCGATGGTCGACGAGTACGGCGGCGCGTGGGTCGCGGCGTTCGACGCGGCGACCGGCGAGTCCCGGTGGACGACCGAACTCCTCCGGACCGACGAGTTTCACTACTTCTACTGCTCCGACTCGCTGGTCGTCGACGGCGACCGAGATCGGCTGTTCGTCCAGACGAAACCCGGTCTGACGATGCTCTCGACCGACGGAGCGGAGCGGTGGACGTTCGACAACCTCTACCCCGGACAGCAAACACCGGACGTCGTCCCTCCCGTTGTCACCGACGAGGTCGTCGTAACGGGGACGTACGATTCGGACGTCGAAGACGGACAGCACGAGATCGTCTACGGCATCGATCCCGCGACCGGCGACGAGCGCTGGCGGACCGAATTTCCCGACCGAAGCGGAATGTGGCAACTGTCCGGCGACGACGGCGTCGTCTACGTCCCGTTCAACGGATCCGGGCTCGTCGCGCTCGAGGCGGCAACCGGAGAACGACGGTGGCGGTGGGACGGACCGATCAACGGGACGGTGACCGTCCTCGAGGAGACGCTGCTCGTCCCGCTCTTCCACCAAGACCGGGACGAGCCCGCCCTCGCCGCGCTGGATCGAACCGATCGGTCGATTCGCTGGGAAGTCCCGTTCAGATCCAGATGGGCCGACGCGGAAGCGACCGTCGCCGGCGACCGCGTCTTTCTGATGGCGGACTTCGGTCTCGAGGCGCGCAGCCTCGAGACGGGCGAGCGACGCTGGCGGTTCGGCGGCGAATACGACGGGGAGGAGTCGATCGGACCGCAGTTCGATCTCACGTCCACGCCCGTAGTGTCGGGCGGGGCCGTCTACGCGCCCGGGTACATCCAACGCGAGACATCGTACGGTCGCCTGTTCGTTGTCGACGCGGACACGGGCGAAGAGTCGAGCCGGGTGGGAATGGGCCGAAACGAAACGGCCGATACGGCGACGCCGGCGGTGACGTCGGATCTCGTGTTTCTCGCGTCGAACTACGGCGGTCTCTACGCGTTCGGCGAGCTCCCGATCGACCGTCTCGGGTGCTGTCTGAACGGCTGATGAGGACTCGCACTCACGATTCGCCCTCGTCGGCGCGGTCGGACTCCGTCGACCGACGGCGTCGATTCGCCGTTCGCTCAGCCCGCAGCGGCTGCCACTGCCCGTAGGTGAGCACTCGCCAGAGCCACTCGAGCGGCCCGTACCGGAAGTACCGCAGCCAGAGCACCGACAGCGGTACCTGCACGGCCCAGATCGCGACGACGACGCCGAGCAACTCGAGGCGGCTTAGGTGCCCGAACAGGCCGAGCCCGTGGCCGTAGAAGATGGACGTCGCGAGGGCGGTTTGCAGAATGTAGTTGCTGAAGGCCGTCCGACCGACGGCGGAAAGCGCCCGCGTTACGGGGCCGTCGGGTCGCCACCGGCAGTACAGCATCACCGCTCCGATATAGGCGCCGGCGAGGGCGAAACTGCCCCAGTAGTTGAACTGGCGCCAGAGCAGCGCGACGCCGGCCCCCCAGTCGTTCGCTTCGATGTACCAGACGCCGAGGAGGATCACCGCGAGGCCGACGGTTCCGCCGACGGCGACCAGCCGGCGGTAGAACTCGCTCGAGCGGTCGTTCGTCAGCACGCCTCGCTTGAACAGCGCCATGCCGAGCAGCATCGACCCCGACACGCGCCAGCCGGTGTAGCCGAGCAGCCCCGCCGTCTGTCGCTGGAGTGCCGTCGGAACGCGGTGGCTCATCTGCTCGAACCAGCCGCCGCGGTACACCTCGAGTTCCGCCTGAATCGCCGCCTCGGGCGGGTGCCACGTGCTCGCGATCGCGGCGGGGTCCATGACGAGGCCGGCAAGCGCCTCGATGAGCGAGGGGACGGCCACCAGCGCAAGCCCGAGGCCGGTCAGGGTCCGGGGCTCGAGGTCTCGCAGGACGACGACGGCGAACGCGCAGACGCCGTAGGCGACGAGGATGTCGCCGTACCACAGCAGGTAGGCGTGCGCGAGGCCGAAGACGACGAGCAAGCCGTTGCGGCGGGCGTACAGCCAGTAGACGGACTGACCCCGTTGCTCGGCCTTCCGGGTGAACAGCACGACGCCGCCGCCGAACAGGAACGTGAAGATCGTGATGAATTTCTGCTGGGCGAAGACGTGGCCGACGAACCAGGCCCAGTAGTTGCCGCCGGTGAAATCGCCGTACACCGTCGGATTGGCGAGCGTCGCCTCGGGCATCGCGAACACGCGAACGTTGATGAGCAGGATGCCCAGCAGCGCGAACCCCCGTAGCGCGTCGAGCGCGACGATCCGCTCAGAGGGGGCGGTCGGCCCGGCGTCGGTGCCGGCGGCGTCGCTCATCGGTCCCCCGCGGCGACGGGTGGCGAGCGGACTCGCGTTCGAGCGCCAGTCCCGCGGTCGGCTTTCCGGTAGCGCATCCTACACGATACACGTCGGGCGGTCGATACAAAAGTGTAGTCGACGAGTGGCAGTGGCCGTGACGGTGCGGTGGCCGCGACGGTCCGATGGCGGTGGCAGTGGCGGCGGTAGAAGCAGCTACCACTCGAAGCGGTCCGGATCCCGCGTCGCGAGCGCCGTCCGGACCGCGGCGACGTTCTCGGGCACGTCGTGGACGCGGACGAGGTCGGCTCCCCGATCGGCCGCGAGCGCGCTCGCCGCGACCGTCGCGTCGAGACAGTCGCCGGCCTCGCTGCCAACGTGGGCGAACATCGACTTGTGGGAGTGGCCGAAGAGGATCGGACAGCCGAGCGCGCGGAACTCCTCGAGCCGATCGAGGATCTCAAAGCTCTCGCGGGCCGACTTGCCGAAGCCGATCCCGGGGTCGACGACGACGTTCTCGCGGTCGACGCCGGCCTTCTCGGCGAGCAGCACGCGCTCGGAGAGTTGGTCGATCACGTCCTCGACGACGTCGTCGTAGGTCACCTCCTGGTCCGGCACGACGGGCGCGTTGATGCTGTGCATCACGATCAGCCCCGCGTCGTGCTCGGCCGCGACGAACCGCATCTCGGGGTCCTCGAGCCCCGAGACGTCGTTGATGATATCGGCGCCGGCCTCGAGCGCCGCGTCGGCGACGGCGGCCTTGCGGGTGTCGATCGAGATCGGCACGTCGAGGTCTCGGATCCGCTCGAGAACAGGGACGACGCGGTCGATCTCCTCCTCGGTCGAGACGGGGTCGGCGCCGGGGCGGGTCGACTCGCCGCCGAGGTCGAGCACGTCGGCGCCGGCCTCGACCATGGCCTCCGCGCGGGCGACGGCATCCTCGACGGCGTCGTACTCGCCGCCGTCGTGGAAGCTGTCGGGCGTGACGTTCAGAATGCCCATCACGGCGGTGCGGTCGTTCCACGGCCATCGGGACTGCGAGGACCGATCGGCCGTCGAGCCGTCGTCGGCGTCGATCTCGAGCGTCGTCCGCAGGTCGCCGGCGAGTTCCGCAAGTCCCAGCGCCCGCGCGTCGGCATCGGCCTCGAGGCGGTCGACGAGGCGCTCGAACTGCGCGAGCGTCCCCATCAGGACCGCGTCGACGGGTTCGTCGTCCCGCTGTAGTCCCGAGAGCGCGCAGTCGCCGCCGACCCGCAGCAGTTCCTCCTTGACCAGCGTCGCCTGCCGGCGCCGCAGTCGCGTGCGCACGACGCGGTGGACGCCCTGCGCGCTCAGTTGCCGGACGCTAGCCTCGGGGACGTTGGCGTCCGCGAGCGCCTCGCGCGCGTCCGAGCGGTCGCAAATGCGTTTCGCGATCTCGGTGCGGGTCCACCGCTGGCGCGCCTCGGCGACCGCGAACAGCGAGCCGGTGACGAGCACGCAGTCGTCCGCGCCGGCCTCGGACAGCGCCGTCTCGAGGGCAGCCTGAACCGCGTTCTCGGTGCGGACGTCCGCGACGCCGGCGTCTTCGAACACGTCGGCGAGGACGGCCGAATCCTCGGCGCGGTCCAGCGTCGGCTCCGTCGCGATCACCGCGTCGGGCGTCGGCAGCGCCGCGGCCATCTCGCGGTGGTCCTTGTCGTGCATCGCGCCGAAAACGAGGCGGAGGTCGTCGTAGTCGTAGGTTCCGAGCGTCGAAGCGAGCGTCTCGCAGGCCCCGGGGTTGTGCGCGCCGTCGAGGACGACAAGCGGCTCCGTGTCGATGACCTCGAACCGGCCCGGCCAGTGGGCACTTCGCAGCCCGCGAGCGATGTCGTCGGTCGAGACATCGGCGACCTGCCGGGCGAGGGTCGCGGCGATCCCGGCGTTTTCCGCCTGGTGCTCGCCCGGCAGCGGCACGCGCGTCTCGACGCTCCACTCGTCGGCGTCGATCGAGACGGCGGCTTCGGTGTGGTTCGTCCGCCCGCCGTACTCGACGCGGACGTCGGGTTCGGGGTCCTCGTCGGCGAATCCGACCGTGACGACCTCGCCGGCCACGTCTCGAACCGCCTCGAGGGGCTCATCCGAGACGCCAGTCACGAGCGGCGCGTCGTCCGGGGCGACGTGGGCCTTATCGCGGGCGATTTCTTCCTCGGTGTCGCCGAGGATGCCCGTGTGCTCTAAGGTGACGCTGGTGACGGCGCTCGCGATCGGGTCGACGACGCTCGTGGCGTCGTACTTTCCGCCGATGCCGACCTCAAGGACGGCCACGTCGACGTTCTCGCGGTCGAACTGCCACAGCGCCAGCGCGGTCATCGCCTCGAAGAAGGTGGGCGACTCCCCGTCGGCGGCCCGGTCCGTGATGTACTCCTGCGTAGATTCGACGAACTCGCAGACGGCCGAGCGGGGGATCTTGCGCCCGTCGACGCGCACCCGCTCGCGCAGTTCCTCGAGGTGCGGCGAGGTGTAGAGCCCGACCGAGAGCCCGGCTTCCCGGAGCGTCCGCTCGAGCATCCGCGCCGTGCTCCCCTTCCCGTTGGAGCCGGCGACCTGCACGAAATCGACGCCCTCGTGCGGGTTCCCGAGGTGGGCGAGGAGCCGCGCCGTCGACTCCGTCCCTGGTTTCGGGCGGAACCGTCGCAGACCGAAAAGCGCGTCCGCCGCCTCGTGATACTCCATATCCGAACCACAGAGTCCGCCCGCTTTAGGGTGTCGGACTCGGGTTCGAGCCGGGTTGTGGATTTCACCGATCGACGGCGGCTACGCGGGAACGAACCGATCGACGACAGTTGCTCGAACGACTGTCTCGAGGAGCGCACTCAACAGTTCGCCGGCGATCACGACGGGACCGTATACAAACGCGTAGATGAACAACGCGTCGGATTCGCCACCGACGTGCAAGAAGAGGAGCGCAGCGAACGCCGTGCCGACGAACAGACAGACGAGCGGCGCGATGAGCGTCCGGCGCACGAACAGCACATGCGGAATCGCAGCCTGCAGTCCGAGGACGACGACGCCGACGCCGACGACGAACAGGAATCCGTCCAGCGACGGCCACAGCGCGGGCGGATGGCGGCCGACCGCGATCCGGACGCCGAACCAGAGGCCGACGCCGCACAGTCCGTACGCGAGCCCGGCAGCGGCTGCGGACAGCATCGAATCGGCCGTTCGGCCACGGAACGCGATCGGAAGCGACGCCCCTACCGCAGCGATCGCCAGCGCCGCGCCGGCCGTCAGTAGGTCGCTCCTGAGCACGGGTCCGGCTGTTTCCAGCACACCCAAACATCAACTGGATTAGGCATGGGTCTTTCGACGGGCAACCGCGGTGCCAGTGTGCCGAACGTGTTCGTCAGAAGAAGCATCAGGGCGGCGCGAGCAGTCTCACGCAAACGGTTTAGGGTAGCCTAAACCGAGGTGATCCACCCCATGTCAAAGACGGATTTCGATTCCGAACGAGAGTACGACGACGAGAAATTCTCTGCGCGTACCGTCTTCGAAACCGACCGCATGAAGGTCGTCTGCGGCTACTTCGAACCCGGACAGTTCATCCCGGTCCACGCGCCGGGCAGCGACGTCGCGATCCACGTCCGCTCCGGAACCGGGGTCGTCCGCGACGGCGACGACGAACACGCCGTCGAACCCGGCGACGTCGTCACCGTGCCGGCCGACGTCGACCGCGGCGTGCGGGCGAGCGAGGACGAACGCCTCGAGGCGCTGCTCGTGACTAGTCCGCCGCCGACCGACGCCGAGCACGCGCCCGTCCGCGAGGGGCTGAAACGGGGCGTCTTCGATCCCTGAGCAGATCGATTCGAGTCACTGCGACGGCTCGGCCCGCCCCGTGGGTTCGGTCCCGGGTTCCTCGCGGGTCACCTCGAGGAAGGCGTCCTCGAGGCTCCGCGCCTCGCCGGTCTCGGCGCGGGACTTGAGCGTCTCGGGGTCGCCCTCGGCGACGAGTTCGCCGTCGTGGAGGACGCCGATCTCGTCGGCCAACTCGTCGACCACGGGGAGGATGTGCGTCGAGAGGAAGATCGTCATCTCCCGGTCGGCCAGATCGGCGATGGTGTCCCGCATCGTCCGCGCGGCGCGGGGGTCGAGCCCGCTGGTCGGCTCGTCGAGGAAGGCGACGGCCGGCTCGTGGAGGACGGCCTGGATGACGCCGACCTTCTGGCGCATCCCCTTCGAGTAGTCCTCGATGCGCTTGTTGGCGTCGCCGAGCAGGTCGAACCGCTCGAGCAGGGATTCGATTCGCTCGTCGGCCTCGTCCTCGGGGATGTCCCGCAGGCCGGCGGCGTACTCGAGCTGTTCGCGGCCGGTGAGTTCGTCGTAGACGGGCGGATCCTCGGGGAGGTAGCCGATGTGGGGCGCGACAGCCTCGCGCTCGACGATCGAGTGGCCGGCGACGCGGGCAGACCCTGACGTCGGCTTCGTCAGCGTCGTCAGCATCCGCATCGTGGTCGTCTTACCGGCCCCGTTGGGTCCGAGAAAACCGTAGACGGTCCCGCGATCGACCGCCATCGTCAGGTTCGAGACGGCGGTCGTCTCGCCGTAGCGTTTCGTCAGGCCGTCGGTCTCGATGGCGGGGGCGTCGGCGGGGCGCATACCGGCCATTCCGGCCGAATAGCATTAAACCCCTGTCATTTTCTGCGCCGTGATGACAGAGATCCAAAGTGTTTACTACCAGCGCGGTGCGGATTCGACCATGTGCTTCCCGTTCGCTCGTCTTCGGCCCCGTTCCCGGCTCCGCCCCCGGGAGCGCCGCTCGAGTGCCGCTCGAGGTGAGCCCTGATGCGCGCCGCGCCCGCCACCGTCGCGCACCTCGAACTCCGTCGGACCGTTCGGACCTTCGTCGGGAACAAGACGAAACTGCTCATGATGGCCGCGGTCGCCCTGTTCGCGCTCGGGCCGATCACGTTCCTCGGCCTCTCGATCCTCCCGTCGCTGGGCGAGGAGGCGGCCGCCGGGACGATATCCCCCGAGACCGCCGAGACGATCACCGGCTACGTCACCGGCGGTACGGCGGTCGTGTGGCTGTTTCTGACCTTCATGGCGATACTGCGGACGGTGACGACGGTCGGCGACGTCGACGAGCCGGAATTCCTCCTGCTGTCGACCCCGATTCGCAACACCGTCGTCGGCGTTATCGCCGCCGAAACCGTGCTGCTCGGCGTCTGGGTGGTCCCGCCCGCGATCCTCTTTGCCGCCGCGTTCGCCTACGGCGCGGGGACGGTCCTGCCGGTGCTCGCGGCGCCGCTGCTGATCGCGTGCCTGCTCGTCACCGCCGTCCCCGTCGCGTTCGTCGTCGGGATCGCGATTCGCCACCTGATCACCGTCTACGAGCCGATCGCCCGCTACCGACTGGTGCTGTTCGCCGCGTTCTGGCTCGTCTACTTCGGCGCGATCGCGACCGGCGGCCTCGACGCCGTCATGACGACGCTGTTTACGCACCTCCAGGCCAGTCCCCTCGGCTGGCCCGGTCACCTGCTGTTGCTCGGCGTCCCGGGAATCGACGCTTCGATGGTCGGCGTCGGCGGGGCGCTCGTCGGCTCAGCGCTGCTGGTCGGCGTCGCGGTCGCCGTCGGGATCCCCGCGGCGCGGCTGCACTGGTTCTCCGATCCGGCCCGCTTCGAGGACGACGAAATCGACGAGGAGACGTCCTCGGACCGGCTGAGTGAACTCCTCTCCGGCGCGGTCTCGCGTCCCGTCCGAACGGTGACGGTGACGGCGATCCGCCGATCGAAACGCTCGCCGATCCGGCTGGCCTACGCCGGCTACCCGCTGCTCGGGACGCTCGGGTTCGTCCGGCAGATCATGGAACTGGGGACGGTACCGCCGTTTCTGGCCGTCCTCTTTAGCCTCTACGTCGTCTGGGCGGCCGGCGTTCTCTTTACGCTCAACCCGCTGGGCGATCTCGGTCCGGGACTGCCCGCCGTCCTGACCTCGACGCTGACCGGGCGGCAGGCGATCCGCGGCCGCGTCCTCGCCGGCGCGCTCGTCGGCGTGCCGATCGCGATCGTCGCGTCCGCGGTGCTCGGATTCGTCAGCCCGCTCTCGCTCGAGCACACCGCGGCGCTGGTGGCCGGGACTGCAGTCGGCGCGGTCGCCACGCCGGCGCTGGCGACCGGCGTCGGCTCGGCGTTCCCCCGCTTCGGCAGCGTCAAGGTGACGAACAACCGCGAGGCCGTGATGCCGAGCAAGACCGCCTTCCTCGTCTACACGCTCTCGATCGCGCTGCCCGCCGTCGCCGCCGTCGTGCTCTACCTTGAGGCGCCGGCACTGATCGCCGATCTCATCGCGACGGTGTCGGCGTGGACGCCGGGGCCCGAGCTGGCGATCTCCGCCCAGGCAATCACCGTCGCGGCCTGGATCGTGCTGGTCGTCGGACTGGTCGCGCCGCTCGTCTCCTACCGGTACGCGGTCGAGCGGTTCGACTGGTACTACCTCGACTGACTGGCCGGCCGATCGGCTCGAGGGCATCGGACCCGGCCGCCTGCGCGGCCGAAAGGCCGACTGACTCGCCGGTTCCCGATCTGTTTTAGCGATCCCTTGAGAACGCCGACACGAGATGGAGTACACGACGCTCGGCAACACGGGAACGACGGTATCGAAGCTCTGTTTCGGCACCTGGCGCTTCGCCATGGAGAGCGACGGCGTGGTCGAAACGGACCGCGAGGAGGCCCACGAGCTGCTCGACACCGCGTGGGAGAACGGCATCAACTTCATCGACACCGCCAACGTCTACGGCGATCCCAACGGCACCAGCGAGGAGTGGATCGGCGAGTGGCTCGAGGACCACGACCGCGAGGACTTCGTCGTCGCCTCGAAGGTCTACTTCCCCTTCGACGGCTGGGGCGAGCCCGGCCCGAACGACTCCGGGCTGGGGCGCAAGCACATCCGCGCCCAGATCGAGGGCACGCTCGACCGGCTCGGGACGGACTACCTCGACGTCTACTACATCCACCGCTGGGACGAGGATACGCTGATCCGGGAGACCCTGCGGACGCTGACCGAACTCGTCGAGGAGGGGAAGGTCCACTACCTCGGCGCCTCCTCGATGGCCGCCTGGCAGCTGACCAAGGCACTCTGGACCAGCGACGTCGAGGGACTCGAGCGGTTCGACGTCACCCAGCCGATGGTCAACGCGGTCCAGTACGACGAGGTCGGCGACTACCTCGACGTCTGCGCCGATCAGGACCTGGCGGTCTGTCCGTACTCGCCGCTGGCCGGCGGCTTCCTCACCGGCAAGTACGAACGCACCGAAGACGGCGGCTTCGAGGCCCCGGACGGCTCGCGAGGCAGCCTCGACGAGATGTTCGACGAGTACTACGTCAGCGAGCGGGCCTGGGACGTCCTCGACGCGGTGGAGAGCGTCGCCGACGAACTGGACGCGACCCCGGCGCAGGTCTCGCTGCGCTGGCTGATGGCGCAGGACCGCTTTACCTGCGTCCCGATCGTCGGCGCGCGAACGTCCGAGCAACTCGAGGAGAACGTGGGCGCAGTCGACCTCGACCTCTCGGACGAGCAGTTCGAGCGCATCGACGCGGCTCGAGCGGCGGACGAGTAACGGTCGGTGAGAAACGGATCGGGACGGCTGACGGCGGTTACGAGTCGGCCGTTTCGTCTTCGTCTTCGTCGCGCTCGTCATCCGCGTCGTCCTCGCGGTCGTCGCGCGGCTCGGCTTCGTCGGTTCGATCGATCGCCTCCTCGAGTTCCCGCTCTCGCTGGCGGTCTTCCTCGTCGCGCGCTTGCTTGTCTCGCCCCCGTTTCGTGTCTCCCATGTAGTAAACGACGGGGGTGACCTGGATAACGCTGCGCCCGGCACGCGCGAGACCGTCCGAGCGCGGGCTGCTGCCTGCGCCGACGCGGGCGTCCCCTACACGATCGTCGACGACAGCGGCGAGGACGCGATCGTCCTCGCGCTCTCGACCGTGACCGGGCGGATGCTCTCATCGCTGCTGCTCGAGGACGAGGAAGTCCTGACGCCGGAGACGCAGTTCGAGATCATCAGGACGACGGCGCCCGCGCTCGTCGGGCGGAGTCTCGGCGAGGTGGACGTTCGCGCCCGGCTCGGCTGTACGGTCGTCGCCGCCGAGCGCGACGGCAAGCTGCTGACGAACCTCGGCGCGGAGTTTACGATCCGCGCCGGAGACACCCTCATCGTCGCCGGCAGCGACGAGACGGTCAACCGGTTCATCTCCGTCGCGAAATGACGCCGCGTCGCCGCGACCCGCCGCCAACGATCCGCGGACGGGCTCGCGACGTGCGTTCGGGGGACGAGACGAGCGCGCCGGTCACGCGAGCGCGTTCTCGATCGCCGCAACGATCGATTCCTCGTCCTGTGAATCGTCGACCGGCTCGCCGTCAACGAACACCGTCGGCGTCGCCTCGACTCCCTTCTCGTCGCCGCGTTCCCAGTCCGCGACCAGCGTCGGGTAGTAGGTGTCGTCCTCGAGCGCTGTCGTCACGGCCGACGGGTCGACACCGACGTCCTCGGCGGTCGCAGCCAGTTCGTCCGCGCCGCCGATGTCGTCGCGCATCACCGCGCGCTTGTACTCGAAAAAGCGCCCGTTCGGATCGCCGTCAGTGCGGGTTTCGGCCTGAACCGCGCGGGCAGCGTTCGCCCGCGCTGCGGACGAATCAGATGCCATCACGACGAAATCGCGATGGCGGTACTGGATCTCCCCTGGCTCGATATAGTCGGACTCGATCGTCGGGAACACGTCGGCCTGAAACTCCTGGCAGTGGGGACAGCCCAGGTCTTCGTAGACGGTGACGGGCACGGTGCCGTCGCCGAGCGTCGGCACCGGGAGTTGGCGATCGGCGTCGACGCCCTCGAGTTCGCCGGGGATCGACGCCTCGAGGAACGACGTACAGCCGGCGAGACCTATCGCGGACGCGCCGGCGGTCGCGGCCAGAAACGAACGGCGATGCATTACCCGACTCTAGCGAGCGAAGCGAGTTAGGCCCATCGCAGCGGGGAGGAACCGACGCCGGCGGCGGTTACAGAACGAGCGCGTCGACCAGCACCGCGACCAGCACCGCCCCGAGGAAGGCGTTCGAGGCGTGGAACGACCGGAACGCCGCGGCTTCGGTCTGCTCGAAGTGGAGGACGACGGCTGCCCAGAGGAAGATCCCGCCGAAGATCGCGACCGTCGCCGCGTAGATGACACCTAGGTCGGTGAGCCACGCGAGCGCGACGGTGCTCACGAGCGTCGCCGCGAGGTAGTAGACGATGTGCTTGCGGGTCTCGGTCTCGCCGCGGACGACCGGCATCATCGGGAAGCCGCCGCGAGCGTAGTCGTCCTTGTACGCCAGCGCGAGGTTGTAGAAGTGCGCCGGCGTCCAGAGGAAGATGACGCCCGCGAGCGCGAGCCCCGGAACCCCGATCTCGTTGGTGACGGCCGCCCAGCCGATCAGCGCCGGCAGCGCGCCGGCGAAGCCGCCGATGACCGTGTTCTGGACCGTGTTCGGCTTGAGCAACAGCGTGTAGACGACGCTGTAGAACAAGATTGCGGCCAGTCCCAGCGCCGCCGCCAGCCGGTTGATCGAGAGGAAGACGGCCAACGAGGCGACCGTCAGGAGGCCGCCGAAGGCCAAGGCGTTCCGGACCGGCACCAGATCAGTCGCCAGCGGCCGGTCCGCGGTCCGGGACATCCGCCGGTCGATGTCGCGCTCTAAGACGTGGTTGAAGGTCCCCGAGGCGCCGATCGCGAGGACGCCACCGCCGAGCGTGGCGACGATCGTGTAGGGATCGAGCGACGGGCCGGCGGCCAGGGCCATTCCCGCGGCGGCGACGAGACAGAGCAGCCACATCAGCCGCGGCTTCATCATCTTGAAGTAGGCGAATGCGGTCAGCCGGGCGCGAGCGATCGGGCTCGAGGGGAGCTCCCGTTTCTCGGTCGGGCCCTCCTCGAGCGGTTCGTCCGCCATCGTCGGCTCGGACGCGATCGCGTCGTCTTCTCGGCCGGTAGCGAGCTCGAGGTCCCAGGCAAGCGCGAGCACGACGCCGGCGAAGATGACGACGCCGAGCCCGAGGTGGAGTCCGGGCGCGATGGCGTCGGCGCCGAGCGTCGCGGTGGCCGCGCCAACGCCGACCTGAATCACGTAGAGGCCGGTCGCTGCGAGCAGCGTCCGTCGAACGCGGGCGGTGGCGTCGCCGAACGCGGCGACGGCGGCCGTCGCGGCGACGAGCAGTCCCACGACGACGGCCGCGATGCGGTGGCCCCAGACGATGACGAGCTGCGTCTGGTCTAACGGATCGGTCGGCGCGTGGCAGGTCGGCCACGTCGAACACGCCGACGCGGCGTCCGTGATCGACGTCGTCGCGCCGACGATCAACAGGAGGTAGACGCCCAGTGCGGTCGCTGTAAGCAGTGCGGAAAACCGTCGGTGCGTCCCGATCGGCCGGGGAAACGAGTCGGTTGCCACGGCTATTCTCGTCTGCAACGTTCGACTCTGCGTATTTATGATTCCCGCTTTTGCCCCCGCTTTCCCCCGATTCGGTCGACGTGCGTGACTCTCACATTCCCATGTCTTCGGCCGCCGCGGGGATCGGCAGGTCGTGCGGCGAGACCCCGAGCAGCTCCGCGGCGTGGTCGAGCGCCATGTCGAACCCGTAGTAGCGCTCGAGTTCGTCGCCGTCTGGCGTCGGACGGACCTTCAGCATGGCGTACCCCTCGATGTTCTGCGCGATGGCGGCGGTCGCGCGCGGCCCGGATCCGCCGCCCGTGCGTTCGAACGCGAGGATTCGCTCGGCGTCGGTTTCCTCGTAGGTCGCCGCGATCCCGTCGGCCTCGGCGGTTCGCGCGTCGGCGTCGGTCCCGTTCGACTCGCCTTCAGCGGCCGTTTCCGTCTCCGTACCCGATTCCGCCTCCTCGTCCGGCTCGGTCATGGCTCGTACTCGAAAGTCCAGAACCGGGAAGTTATCGGTTTCCGAGCCGAGATCGATACCGCTTTTTCGCCGCCGTCGGGAGTCGACGACGTGTCCCGGACGGCGTCCGACAGGTCCCGCCCGCTCGCCGAGTTTCGGCTCACCCGGCGCGTCGCCCTCCAGTGGCTCGGGACCGCGGTGGTCGGCTTCTTCGTCTTCGCGTACTGCTTCGCTCGGGTTCTTGCGGCGATTCGCGGCGAAGCCCTCGAGCCGATCGTGATCCGGGCGACGCCGCCGACCGTCCACTTCTGGCTCGTCGTCTCGCTAGGGCTCGTCGCGCTCGTCGTGGTGCTCCACGAGGCGCTTCACGGGCTGGTCATGACGCGGTACGGCGACGAGCCCGGCTTCGGGATCGGCGTCGCCTACTTCGTGTTGCCGTACGCGTACGCCGAGACGCGGGGCGATTTCACCCGTAACCAGTTGCTCACGATGCTGCTCGCGCCGTTCGTCGCGATCACGACCCTCGGCGTCGCCGCCATGGTCGTCTACCCATCCGCCGTGTTGCTCATCCCGCTCGCGACGAACGCGGCCGGCTCGATCGGCGACCTCTGGATGGCAGCGACGGTGCTGCGGTACCCCGCGGACGTCCGCGTCACCGAGCTTCCGGACGGCGACGGGGTGCAGGGGTTCGCGATCTACGGCCCGGAACGCGGTCACGCCGCGGACGGACGGCCCTCCTCCCTCGAGCGTCGGCCCGCCGCGGTCCTCCTCACGACGCTGCTCGCGGGCGCTGCCGGCACGCTCGCGATCCTCGTGGGACTGGGCATCGTCGCCGTGCTGGGCTCGCTCGCGCTCGGCTCGGGCGACGTCGTGGTCGGCTACCCCGACGGCGGGTGGTTCCTCTTCCGGCACGAACTCGGGGTCGACGGGAACGCACGCCTCGAGATCGGCGCCGCGTCCGTGCTAGCGGTCGCCGCCGTCGGCGGGATCGCGTGGACGCTCGCGGCGGCCGTTCGCGGCGGACTCGAGTGACCGGCGGGTGACGGCGGTCGATCGCCTCGAGCCGGACGGACGAAACCGGAAACCGTAACGTTCGAGCGACGCCCCCGCGACTCTCCCGCCATGACCAAGTGGCTCCAGAGCGGCCGCCGCCGGGACATGTGCGTCCTGCTGGCCGCCGCCGAGGACGGCGAACTCCGCGGGCAGCAACTGAAGTCCCGCCTCGAGTCCCACTACGACGACCGCATCGACCCGAAGTCGTTCTACGGGTCGCTCTCGGCGCTGGTAGATGCGGGCTTCGTCGAGGAGCGAACCGAAGGCATTCACGACGTCTATCGACTTACTGACGAGGGTGAGCGACGGGTACAGGAACACTACGAGTGGCTCCGCGAGCGTCTCAAGTCGGACGCCTCGAGCGAGATGGTCGACTCCTGACTGCCGACCATGAATCCGCTGCGGTCCCTCGATCGCCTCGATTTCGCGGTGACCCTGCGGCGTCGCTAATATATCCCCCTGATATCGTGGGGGTCGGTCCGGCGAACTTCCGCGCGCTGGGAATTAGCGGCGAGGTTTGTCCGTGCGCGGCGCCACGTTCCACGTGAGGGGATTCACAATGGCCGTCGCCGACATCGAGCGGGACGTCTTCGGCGAACAGATTCACCCGATCACCCGGGCGGTCGCCGGCGTCATCGCGGCGATCGGGGTTGCAGGTCACGTTGCGCTCGGCGTCGCTGTCGCGTTACTGTTCTATATCCTCCTCGCGGGGATGTGACGCGGCAGTGCGACCGCGTCACCGCGGTCATATCGCCGTTCTCGATCATCCGGCGCGTCGCGGGCCGGTTACTCCTCGAGCAACTGCTCGCCGATCGTGTTCCGCAGGATCTCGCTCGTTCCCTCGTAGATCTCGTTGAGTTTGGCGTCCCGGTAGAACCGCTCGGCGGGGAAGTCCTTGGTGTAGCCGTAGCCGCCGTGGATCTGGATGCCCTCGTTGGCGACCTCGCGGCTGACTTCGGAGGCGTAGAGCTTGGCCTGAGCGGCCTCCTTGATGTAGTTCTCCCCGCGGATCTTCCGATCTGCGGCTTTGTGCATCAACATCTTGGCGGCCTGAATTTTCGTGTCCATATCCGCCAGCTTGTGTTTGATCGACTGAAACTCGCCGATCGGCTGGCCGAACTGCTCGCGCTCGTTGGCGTAGTCGCGGGCCGCCTCGAACGCGGCGCGGGCGATGCCGACGCCGCGGGCGGCGATGGTGATCCGGCCGCCGTTCAGCGTCTTCAGCGCCTGGACGAACCCCTCGCCTTCCTCGCCGAGCAGGCGGTCCTCAGGCAGGCGCATGTCGTCGAACCGCAACTCGGCCGTGGGACAGCCCTTGTCGCCGAGTTTCTCCTCCGTGTTCTCGACGATGAAGCCGTCGTCCTCCTCGGGGCGGACGACGAACGCGGAGATGCCCTTGTTGCCCGCCTCGGGGTCGGTCTTCGCGAACAGGGTGATCGTGTCCGCGACGGAGCCGTTGGAGATCCAGAGTTTGCCGCCGTTGACGACGTACTCGTCGCCCTCCCGTTCGGCCGTGGTCTCCATCGCCGGTACGTCGCTGCCCGCGCCCGCCTCCGAGAGCGCGAACGCGCCGATGTCGGAGCCTTCGGCGAGCGGCACGAGGTACTCCTCCTTCTGGCCCTCGGTGCCGAAATTGTAGAGCATGTTCCCCGCCAGCGAGGTGTGGGCCGCGACGATCGTTCCCAGTCCGCCCGAGCCGCGGGAGATCTCCTCGAGGCCGATCGCGTAGGAGTGGTAGTCGAGGCCGGCGCCGCCGTACTCCTCGGGGAACGGCATTCCCATGAGCCCGAGGTCGGCCATCTCCTCGATCAGGTCGTGGGGAAACTCGTCCTCGTGGTCGATCTCGTCGGCGACGGGAACGACCTCCTCGTCGACGAACTCGGCGACCATGTCCCTGATCTGTTGCTGCTCGGGGGAGAGCGCGAAGTCCATACCGTGGTATTTGGAACCACCGGACTTTATTGTTCGTTCCGTTATCCGTCCGCCGCGGTCGTCGTCGAACCGGCCGTAGCGAGCCGAACGCCGACCGCGGGGCCGATTCAGTCGTCGTCCGGCGCGGCCTCCTCCGGAACCCGTCCCTCGACCAGCGACTCGTCGGCGTACTCCTCGCGGATGTCCTTCTTCGAGAACTTGCCCGTCGCCGTCTTCGGAATTTCCTGGATGAACTCGACGTCGTCCGGGAGCCACCACTTCGGGTACTCGTCGGCGAGTTGCGCCCTGATCTCGTCGACGAGCGTCTCGCGGTCGGCGTCCTCTGTAGGGACGACGAACGCGACCGGCCGCTCCTGCCACCGCTCGTGGGGCACGCCGACGACGGCCGCCTCGGCGACGTCGTCGTGGGCCATGATCGCGTTCTCGAGTTCGACCGACGAGATCCACTCGCCGCCGGACTTGATGACGTCTTTCTCCCGGTCGACGATCTTGACGTAGCCGTCCTCGTCGACGGTGACGACGTCGCCGGTCTTGAGCCAGCCGTCTTCGAACTCCGCCTCGTTGGCTTCCGGCCGCTTGAAGTACTCCGTGGCGACCCACGGGCCGCGGATCCACAGTTCGCCGAAGTCCTCGCCGTTCCAGGCGACTTCCTCGCCGTCGTCGCCGACCACCCTGAACTCGAGCCCGGGCATCACGAGCCCCTGTTTGCTGCGCTTGTCGACCTGGGTCTCGTAGTCGGCGTCCTGCAAGTCGGCCCTGAGGTGCGAGACCGTGCCGATCGGCGCCGTCTCCGTCATCCCCCAGGCGTGCAGCACCTCGACGTCCCGGTCGTCGAACCACTCGATCATCGACTTCGGCGCCGCCGAACCGCCGACGATCACGGTCTCGAGCGCCGAGAGATCCACCTGATTCTCCGAGCAGTACTCCATCAGGCCGAGCCAGACGGTCGGCACGCCCGCGGTGATCGTCACGCCCTCGGTTTCGATTAGGTCCGCGAGGTCCGCGGGCTCCGGGGACGGGCCGGGGAAGACCTGCTTGGCACCGCCCGCGGTCGCCGTGAACGGCATCCCCCAGGCGTTGACGTGGAACATCGGGACCACGGGCATGACGACGTCGTCGTCGGCCATCGGGATCCCCTGGGGCGTCTGCGAGGCCATCGTGTGGCTCCAGAGCATCTGCTGGGTGTACTCGACGCCCTTCGGATCGCCGGTCGTCCCCGAGGTGTAACACATCCCCGCGGGCTGTTCCTCGTCGACGTCGGGCCAGTCGTACTCCGTGTCCTGTCCCTCGAGGAACGACTCGTAGGGCGTCGCCTCGAGATCGTCGGACTCCTCGCTCCCCATGACGACGAAGTCGACGCCGTCGAACTCGCCGTCGGCGTCGTCGACCGCACCGGCGAGTTTCCCCGCGAAGGACTGATCGACGAAAATCAGTTCGTCGTCGGCGTTGTCGACGATGTACTGAATGTGCGCGTCGGGGAGGAGGGGGTTAATCGTGTGTAGTTGCGCCCCCATCGACGGGACGGCGAAGTACGTCTCGAAGTGCCGCGAGTGATTCCAGCAGAACGTCCCGACGCGGTCGCCCTGCTCGATTCCGTGCTCCTCGAGGGCGTTCGCGAGGCGGCAGGTACGGTCCTCGTACTCGGCGTACGTGTACCGCTGCATCCCGTCGTGGTTCCGGGAGACGATCTCCGTGTCGGGGTACAGCTTGTTCGCGCGCCACAGAAACGGCCGAAGGGTCTGGTCTGTTCCCGCTGGCATACCAACTGTTTAATCATGAATATATCGTATTACTCTTTCCATATGCGGGTTGATAGACAGGACCACGGTACGGGTCATGACGGCCGATGAACGTGACGCGGCGTGACTGAGGACACAAAGCGCGAGTCCCGACCCGGTCGGCGGGTCACCGGCCGCGGCGACGCTATCCGGAACTGACCGCCTCGAGCGCGTCCTCGATCGGCTCGTCGCCCGACAGGATCTCGAACGTCTCCCCGTCTACGGGGTCGAAGTCGATCGCGGTCACGAGCACGCGGGCGACGTCCTCCCGTGGGATGTCGCCGTCGGCCGGCTCGAGGTCGGCGGCGGCCCGAATCTCGCCCGTGCCGTCCTCGGTCGTCAACTCGCCCGGGCGGACGATAGTATAGGACAGGTCGCTCTGGCGGAGGTACTCGTCGGCCTCGGCCTTCGCGATGAGGTAGTCCCGCAGCGGGTCGGGGCCCGATTCGGGATCGTCGGCGCCCATCGAACTGAGCATGACGAACCGGTCGACGCCCGCGTCCTCGGCGGCGTCGATCAGGTTGATCGCGCCGTCGCGGTCGACGCCGTAGACGTCCTCGCCGTTCGAGCCGGCGGCGAAGACGATGGCGTCGCAGCCCTCGACGGCGGGCTCGAGCGAGTCGGGGTCGGTCAGGTCGGCGACGACCGGCTCGCCGCCGAGCGATTCCAGCTCCTCGGTCTGCGATTCGTCGCGGATCATCGCCCGCGGTTCGGCGTCGCGCTCGGCGAGCAGCCGCGTGACGTGCTGTCCGGTTGGACCGTGCGACCCGGCGACGAGTACGGTCTCGGCCATATGAACGGTTCGGTCGTGTTCGGAAAAGACGTTTCGCCGGGCGGTGCCGGCGCCCGACGGCGACGGGCCGGATCGGCGCGTCACGCCCGGCGCTACCGCCGACGTGTCAGTCGAGACGACGGTCAGAACCCGCGACGGTTGTAACGCGGCCTACATAAACCGACCACGGTATTTTTCCGACGTGGCGACAAAGAAAACGCGAGTAAATGACCACCGGCCAGCACGATTGCACAACTGACGCCGACCTGGAGTGGTGTTACGACGCGGTTCACGGTGTTTCGCGGACCTTCTCGATCACGATCGATCGGCTCGAGGAGCCGATGTCCAGACACATCTGCGTGGGGTATCTCCTCTGTCGCGTTGCGGACACTATCGAGGACGCGGGCCACATCCCGCCGGAGACGCAGACCGAACTCCTCGAGACGTACGATCGACTCCTCGATCCCGACGCGGAGCAGCCGGTGGCTGCGTTCATGGACGACGTCGAGCCCTGGATCCCCGACGAGCGAACCGACGACTGGGAAGTCGTCGCCCAGACGCCGCGGGTCCTGCGCACCTTCGACTCGCTCGACGAGGAGCCCCGCGAGATCATGCGCGAACCCGTCCGCGAACTCGTCGACGGGATGGCCATGTTCACCGACCGCTACGCCGACGAAGGCGGGCTGCGCCTGCAGACCCTCGAGGAACTCGAGGAGTACTGCTGGTACGCCGCCGGCACCGTCGGCACTCTGATCACGGGCCTGGTCGCCCGCGGCGCCTCCGAGGATCGAGCCCAGGAGCTACGGGACAACGCCCGCTCCTTTGCCCTCCTGTTGCAACTGGTCAACATCGCCAAGGACGTCGAGGACGACTACCGCGAGGAGAACAACGTCTACCTCCCCGCGGAGTGGCTCGCCGAGGAGAACGTCGACGCCGAGGCCGTGACCCACGAAGCCAATCACGGCGGCGTCACGAACGTCATCAAGCGCGTCACGAACCGCGCGGAGACGTACCTCGACGACGCCCACCGCTACCTCGAGCTCGTGCCGGAGCGACACGGCAACCGCCTCTCGGCGTGGGCGATCCCCTACCTGCTCGCGGTCGGCACGATGCGCGAGCTTCAGGCCCGGCCCGAAGACGTCGTCCGCGAGGGCGACGTGAAGGTCTCTCGAGCGGAGGTGTACGCACTCATCCAGCAGTTCGAGGAGGACGTCCCCCGTAGTCGGCTCGACGAACTGCGCCGGAAGATGGCGAACCAGCCGCTGCATCAGTAATCCGTCGAAGGCGCTATTCTGTCCGTCCCCTACGACGATCCGTCGGTCGAGCCCCGTCGGCCGCCAGCAGCCGTCCGACGAGCGCCAGCGGATAGCCGAAGACGACGACCGTCGTCGCCCAGCCGAGCAGGACGACCCAGGCGACGAGAACGCCGAACCCGGCCGGCGTGACGAACCACGACAGCGCGACGGCACCGCCGATCAGGGAGACCCCCGCAACTGCGGCGATGGCGAGCGGCACGACGGCGCTCGAGCGGCGCTCGGCGGCGTACCCGAGGGGCAGGAAGCTGGCGGTCGCCAGCCCGAAGGGGAGCGCGGCCAGCGACGCCGCGCCCCCGAGGAGCCACAACAACGCGCCGGTTCCCGCGGTGACGAGCGCCGCGAGTCCGATCACGCCGCGAGTACCGCGTCGGCCCCCGCCGCGGCGAACTGCGAGTCCGAGACCGGCGTATCCGACTCCGAGGGCGCTCAGCGCGCCGAGGGCGGGACTGAACGGGTGTCCGGTTGCGGCCGTGCTCACGACGATCAGGCCGACCGCACCGGTCGCCCCGACGACGACGAGCAACCGCTCGAGCGCGGCGAGATCGTACGCGTCGCGGCCCCAGTCGACGCGACCGACGGCGATGCCGGTGAGCGCGAGGAAGACGCCCGGAAGCAGGCCGAAGCGAACGCCCTGCGCGAGCACCGGCGGACCGATCTCGAGGCCGATCGTCGCGTAGCCGGTCGCGGCGCCGACGAGCGCGGACGCGTCGCTCGAGGCGTACGTAACGTAGGTCCGGTCGCCGAACTCGCTGTCGCCGGTCCACGTCGCCGTATTGCCGTCGACGGTCGCCCCCGGCGGATCGTTCGTCACGACGGTCCCGTCGGGCGTGTGGATCGTCACGCGATCGGCCTCCAGCCAGTAGCGGTCGTACCGATTATCGAGCGCGAAGTAATCGATGACCTGAGTGTCACCGACGCCCGTTCGAACGACATCTTCGACGGCGTAGGTCACCGTGACGGTGCCGTTCTCGAGCGCGATCGTCCGGTCGACGTCCTCGTCGACGACGTGGTAGTAGGTGCCCGTCGGATCGACGTCGCGCTCGAGGGCGGTGGCGTTCTCGCGGTACCGGTCGGCGGCGGAGTCGTTCACGGGGACGCGCTCGATCCAGCGCGAGTCGCCGTCGGCGTCGACGTACACGTCGAGCGTCCCGCCGTCCGTCGCGCCGGGGACGCCGTCGGCGCAGCTGCCACAGAGGGTCGTCGGCGGGGGTGCGCCCGCGACGACGGCGACGGTTGCGAGCCCTGTCAGACAGCAGCAGAGGAGTACGGCGAAGCGGGAACCCGTCATCCGTGGCCGATTCGAGTGTCAGACACTAAAACTTCTAGTCCGAACAGAAGAAGTTGCCCACGCCCGTCGCATCGTCGGTCGTCGGACCGGCCGCCCGTGCGGCTCACTCGCCGTCCAGTTCGGTTCGCACCATCTCCTCGAGGCGATCCAGCCCCGTCTCGAGGCGCTCCAGCTCGTTCGCGAAACTCAGCCGGAGGTGGCCCTCACCGCCGGCGCCGAAGGCCGTCCCCGGTGCCGCGACGACTTCGTAGTCGTAGAGCAGTCGCTTCGCGACGTCCGCGCTCGAGCCCTCGAGCGCGCTCACGTCGATAAAGGCGTAGAAGGCGCCCTCGGGTTCGGCCGCGGAAACGGCGGGGATCGACTCGAGGCGGTCGACGACGTACTCGCGGCGCTCGCGGAAGGCGGCCCGCATCTCCTCGAACGGCTCCTGCGGACCGGTCAGGGCCTCGACGGCGGCGTACTGCGCGGGCGTGTTCACGCAGGAGGTCGTGCTCTCGTGGATCGTCTCGATCTTCGAGAGGACGTCTGCGGGACCGGAGAGCCAGCCCATGCGCCAGCCGGTCATCGCGTAGGTCTTCGAGCAGGAGTTGATCGAGAGCACCCATTCGTCGCGGTCGGCGCGCTCGGCGAGGGCGACGGCGCGGGGCGGAATCTCCTCGTAGGCCAGTTCGCGGTAGACTTCGTCGGCGAGGACGTAGGCGCCGTGGTCGGCCGCGGCCGCGACGACGCGTTCGACGGCGTCCGCGGGGAAGACCCGGCCGGTCGGGTTCGACGGCGAGGTCAGCAGGACCGCCGCGGTGTCCGGCCCAATCGCGTCGACGATCTGCTCAGGGTCGGGCTCGAATCCCCGGTCGGCGGGCATCGGCACCTCGACGGGAACCGCGTCGGCGAGTTTCGCCTGCGAGATCGGATTCGGCCACGCGGGCGTGGGGACGACGACCTCGTCGCCGGGATCGGCGACCGCGTGGATCGCGAGGTGCAGCGCCTCGACGCCGCCGTTCGTGACGACGATCTCCGAGTTCGGGTCGACCGCGCGGTCCCGCTCGCTCGAGAGCTTCTCCGCGATCGCCGCCCGCAGTTTCGGCAGCCCCGCGTTCGAGGTGTAGTTCGTCGCGCCGCTCCGCGCGGCCTCGACCGCCGCCTCGACCACGTGCTCCGGCGTGTCGAAGTCGGGCTCGCCGAACTCGAGGTGGACGAGGTCGCTGTCGGCCGTCTCGCGCTCGTACTCGGACGCGAGCTCGAACATCACGCGGATCTGTTGGGGCTCGATCTCGCGGACGCGTTCGGAGAGCCGATTCGCTTCGGGTTCGGAGTCAGTGTCGGCGGCGGACGACCGAGTCATTGCTCGAGACGAGGACGGTGAGCGGCAAGAAGATTCGGAGTCGCGACCGGCTGTGGCGGCGTACTCGCTACTCGTACTCGTAGAACCCCGTCCCCGTTTTCTTCCCGAGGTCGCCGGCCTCGACCTTCCGCTTGAGGAGGTAGGCCGGCTGGTACCGGTCGCCGAGTTCCTCGTGGAGCGTCTCGGAGGCGTGCAGGCAGATATCGAGGCCGATGTGGTCGGCGAGCCGCAGCGGGCCCATCGGGACGTTCGTCCCGAGTTCCATCCCGCGGTCGATGTCTTCCTTCGAGGCGACGCCCTCGTCAAAAGCGCGGATCCCCTCGTTGATCCAGGGCATCAGAATTCGGTTCGTGACGAAGCCGGGTTTGTCGTCGGCCTCCCAGGTCGTCTTCTCGAGATCTGCGGCGATCTCGTGGGCCAGATCGGTCGCCGCGTCGCTCGTCTTCTCGCCGACGACGACCTCGACGCCCTCCATGATCGGCACGGGATTCATGAAGTGCAGGCCGATGACGCGCTCGGGGCGCTCGAGGTCGGCGGCGATGGAGGTGATCGAGAGCGTGCTCGTGTTCGTCGCGAGCAGGACATCGTCGTCGCAGACGCGCTCGAGGTCGGCGAAGACCTCTCGCTTCACGTCGAGGTCCTCGAGGACGGCCTCGACGACCAGATCGCAGTCCGCGAACTCCTCGAGGTCCGTCGTCCCCTCGATCCGCCCGCGGATCGTCTCGGGGTCTTCCTCGAGGGCGTCGCGGTTTGCGAGCCGCTCGAGGCTGTCCCGGACGGAGTCGAACCCGCTCTCGACGAACTCCTGCTCGACGTCGCGCATCCGGACGTCGTAGCCGGCCGTGGCGGCGACCTGCGCGATGCCGCTGCCCATCGTTCCCGCGCCGACGACGCCGATCCGGTCGATGCGATCGCGTACCATACCCCGCGTTCGACGGAGCACGTGGTAAACGTGGGGGCTAACCCGCCCCCGGAGCCGCGAGCTGACCGGATCGCTCGAGGTCCCCGCGGCGGCACTAGACCTATAAGCGAGCACGAACGTCGGCACGGGTATGCAACGCGATGGCATCCAATTCCATAACGTCGCCGAGGCCCGGCCGGCTACGGGACGAGACGGGCACCTGCTGCAGCGCGTGCCGGAGGCGGTCCGGCGGGAACTCAACGAGGGCGCGCAGTCCCGGATGCACCACCCTGCAGGCGTCGAACTGCGGTTCGTCCCCGACGGGACCGCGTCGGTGACGGTCTCGACGCTTCCCGGCGGGAGCGCCCCGGAAGGCACCGTCCGGGTCTTCTGGGGGCCGATTCAGGGGACGACGGCGGTCGTCGGATCAGAGCCGACGACGATCGAGGTCTCGCCGCCGGAGACGCTGGCCGACCTCGAGTCGGCGGCCCGCGAGGACCTGGCGTTCGATCCCCGGGTCTGTCGGCTCCGGCTGCCGGGCGAACACCGCGGCGGCCCGATGGTCTACCACGGCCACGAGGGCGACGTCCGGCCGCCCCACGAGGACGAGTTGCCGGACCGGCGGTACCTCGCGTACGGGACTTCGATCACCGAGGGCGAGGCCCCGTCGGCGGAGCACCTGACCTACGTCGGACAGACGGCGCGGCGGCTGGACGCCGACCTGATCAACCTCGGCTCCTGCGGCACGGCCTACTGCGACGCCGCGATCGCCGACCACATCGCCGCACGCGACGACTGGGACGTCGCGACGCTCTCGATCTCCGTCAACATGGTCGGGATCTTCTCCGCCGACGAGTTCCGCGAGCGGGCCGAGCACCTTATCGACCGCGTCGCCGCCGCTCATCCCGAAAAGCCGGTCGTCCCGATCACCATCTTCCGGAATGGGTGGGACGTCCGACAGGGCGCCGGCGAGTCGAGCGAGGCCGAGGAGTGCGAGCGGTTCCGCGAGGAACTGCGCGCGGTCGTCGCCGAGACGTCCCACGACAACGTCCACCTGCTCGAGGGCCCCGAACTGCTGCCGACGATCGAGGGGCTCACGACCGATCTGCTCCACCCCGGCGACGACGCGATGATCACGATGGGCGAGCGCCTCGCGGCGGAACTCGAGCCGTTGCTTGAGGCGTGACCGGCGGGCGACCTGCGAAGGAGTGGGCGCCAGGGCGACCGCCACGGCAGGCGCCGGCTCGAGCGCTCGCGCATTCGGCGGCGAGACCGACGGGACAAGTTTCAAGACCGGACGGTGAGAGCTACTGATAACCGGTGGAACTGCGTGAGCAAGAAAGAGGTCGTCAACGACGCGGGTGCGAACGGGGGTAGTGTCGACGAACGTGACGACAGCGACGGGCGCGTCGATATCGGCATTGGGATCACGGTCGACATCGATCCCGCGGCCGTCGACACCGAGCACGTCGAACTCACGTACGACGAGGACGAACTGCTCGAGGCGGACGCCGACGCTGATGCGGGCCCGTTCGACGACTCGACCGCCAGCGGCGAGCGACGGCGCGACATCGAGGCCGACGAACGGGAGGCGCTCGAGGCGGCCGACGTCGACCCCGACGCGGTGCTGGAGAAGGAGTACTCCTACCGCATGCTGCTGGATGCGGGCGTCGCGGAGTCGACCGCTGATGCCCTGCGCCGGCGGTTCTCTCTGCCGTGGTCGTTCGAGGGCGACGGGGACGACGACCTCGAGCGCCGCTCGAACGAGATCCGCGGCCTCGGCGCCGCCGAGCGGGAGTGGATCGCCGTCAGCGACGACGAGGGGTGGCAGGCCTTTGAGTACGAGGCCGTCACCAAGAGTGACGACCGTTCGGACGCCGAGGGCGCCGACGACGCCGACGCCGAACGACCGTGGCCGCGGCCCACCCCCGTCACCGCCGTCACCGGTGTCGGGCCCGACGACGCCGAGACGCTGGCCGAGGCCGGCGTCGTTTCGGCGGAACGACTGGCGACGATCGACGCCTTCGAGGTCGCGAAGGCGCTCGACCTGAACGTCTTGCACGTCCGGACGTGGCGCCACAACGCGCGGGAACTGCTCTGAGTGTCGACCGGCAGCCGACCGTTTCGACTACGTGCTGACCGGGATCCCCTCGTCTCGAGTCCGGTATCGATACCCGAGCGGCGGCGAGTACACGCCTTACGAATTCCCCACCGTTTATAATCGCGTTGTTAGTTACGCTTCGGTAGTATGTCGATTCTAGACCGGTAGAAAATCGCCGCCGGAGACGCTTACTACTAAAATAAGTAATTCTGGTAATTCGGATCACCAGAGATTTATACTCGCCTGTTGGACGATCCACCAGATGCTTCCCATCGACGACTCCCCGATCGTCCGCGACGGCAAATCACTGATTCTCGCGATGGACCACGGGTTGGAGCACGGCCCGACCGACTTCGAGGAGGTCCCCGAGAAACTCGATCCGTCGACGGTCTTCGAGACGGCGACCCACGACGCCGTCACCGCGATGGCCGTTCAGAAGGGGATCGCCGAGGGGTACTACCCGAGCTACGAGGACGACGTGAACCTGCTGGCGAAGCTGAACGGCACGTCGAACCTCTGGATGGGCGAACCCGACTCGGCGGTCAACTGGTCGGTCGACTACGCCGCCGAACTGGGCGCCGACGCGGTCGGGTTCACCGTCTATAGCGGCTCCAACCACGAGGTCGAGATGTTCGAGGAGTTCCGCGAGGTACAGGAGCAGGCTCGCGAGTACGACCTGCCGGTCGTCATGTGGTCCTACCCCCGCGGCCAGGGGCTGAAAAACGACACCAAGCCCGGCACGATCTCCTACGCGACCCGCATCGGCCTCGAGCTCGGCGCCGACATCGCGAAGGTCAAGTACCCCGGCAGCGCCGAGGCGATGGCACACGCCTGCAAGTGCGCCGGCGACATGAACGTCGTGATGAGCGGCGGCTCGAAGACCGACGACTACGAGTTCCTCTCGACCGTCGAAGCCGCCGTCAACGCCGGCTGCTGCGGGCTCGCCGTCGGCCGCAACGTCTGGCAGCGCGAGGACCCCACGCGCATCCTCGACGCCCTCGAGAAGGTCATCTACGAGGAGGAAACGGCCGACGCCGCGCTCGAGGCGACCGAGTAACATGACGGTCTCGGATCCGGTCGTCGAGGAGGTCGTCGCGACGATCAGCCGCTCGGCGACGGAGATCCGACAGGGGCTGATCGGCCGCCGCGGGGCGGTCGAGGAGGACGCGGCGAACCCAAGCGGCGACACCCAACTGGAGGCCGACGTCTGGGCGGACGAGTTACTCGAGGACCGGCTGTCGTCGATCGGCGGCGTCGGCCAGTACGCAAGCGAGGAGCAGCCAGCGGTCGTCGACTGCGGCGGCGATCCCGAGACGGAGGACGTGTACGCGGTCGCGGTCGACCCGCTGGACGGCTCCTCGAACCTCGAGTCGAACAACGCGATGGGGACGATCTTCGGCGTCTACGACGCCGCGCTTCCGGCCCGCGGCGAGACCCTCGTCGCGGCGGGGTACGTGCTCTACGGGCCGATCACGACGATGGTGCTCGCGACCGAGGAGACCGTCTCGGAGTACGAGATGACCGGCGGCGAGCGGCGGCTCCTGCGCCGCGACGTGACCCTCCCCGACGACCCGGTCGTCTACGGCTTCGGCGGCCGCGTTCCCGACTGGCCCGACGACTTCGAGTCGTACGCCCGCGAGATCGAGCGGGAGCTGAAGCTGCGCTACGGCGGCGCGATGATCGGCGACGTCAACCAGGTGCTCACCTACGGCGGCGTCTTCAGCTACCCCGGCCTCGAGTCCCGTCCCGAGGGGAAGCTCCGGCTCCAGTTCGAGGGGAATCCGATCGGCTACGTCGTCGAGCGGGCGGGCGGACGCTCCTCGGACGGGGAGCGGTCGCTGCTGACCGTCGATCCCGAAGAACTCCACCAGCGGACGCCGGTCCACGTCGGCAACGAGGGGCTGATCGAGCGCCTCGAGGACGCCCTCGAGTAGCTGCGGACGCCCTCACGCGGCCGTAGCGGCCGGCCGCTTTTCTTCTCTGCCCGCCGGCGTCAACCGCGCTCGGTCCAGGCCGCCGTGACGGTGACGTAGCCCCCGATGCCCAGCACCAGCAGCGCGTAGAACAGCCACCGCGGCCACGCGGTCTCGAGGAACAGCAGCGTCAGGAAGACGACCCACAGCGTCGCGACGAGGAGGTCGACGGCGAGGCGAACGCCGGCGCTGGCGAGCGTTCCGACGGTGAGCGACGGTCGAGCGGAGTCGTCGCTCATGGACGATCACGTCCACTCGGAGTGTCTTCGTCGCACGGGTCGAAACGGCCCCTCGGAGTGCCTCGGGCGGACGAGTCGAGACGGTCGCGATTCGTCGATCGAGTCATCAGAAGTGGTACCCCTGCGTTTCGGTCAACCGATAGGCGCTGACGCCCCAGACGTAGCTCTGGCCGGGCCACCAGGTCCGGGCGTTGTTGAATCCGGCGACGAGGACGTCGTTCGGTTCGCCTTCCGGATCGGCGTAGTAGCTCACCGAGCCGCTGTCGCCGTCGGTCAGGTCCATCTCGCCGCCCCAGCGGATCTGCCCGCGACGGCAGGACCGCTCGGTGAAACACGTCACGGCGTCGACCCCCTGGATGCGCCCCGTCGTGTGGCCGGTGAGCGCGCCGACCTTCTCGAGGGTCGCGCCGCGCGCGGCGAGGTCGGCCAGACCGAACTTCGTGAGCTGCCCCCGGACCCGAACCGGCGTCGGGGCGTCGATCCAACTCGTGGGCGCGTACTCGCCGGTCGGTTCGACGGCGGCGACGTCCACGAGCGGGTGGATGCGGCTGACGGTGCCCAACTGAACCGTCTCGCCGTGCTGCGTCGGAAGCAGCAGCCGTTCGCCGTCGGCCTCGTCGCCCGCGAATGCGTGGCCGGCCGTCACGAAGAACGAGCGCTCGCCGTCGGGGTGGTACAGCGCCGGGGAAAGCGTCGCCATGCTCGAGGGCGTGTGGCAGGCGACGCCGCTCGGGGGGCCCACGCCCGCGATCCCACTTGCGATCCGCGGCTCGGCGTCGGCCGCGTCCGGCCCGATCACGTTGTCGTCGATCTCGATGATCGTCTCGGTGTCGATCGAGACGTCGTCGGCGAATTCCCTGATCGCCTCCGGGACGGAGTCGCCGTCGCTCGAGATGCCGACGGAGACCGAGGCGGTGCCGCTCTCGTGATCGCCGGGGACGACCGCGCTGCCGAGGTAGCCGGTGAAGGCGACCCGGGCCAGCAGGTCGTTCACTTCGAAGGCCTTCTCGACGGCGGCGTACCAGTCGGCGGGGACGTATTTCGTCCGCTCGGTCAGCGAGAACGGGTCAGCGGGATCCTCCCTGACCAGCGCGGTGACGATCGGCACCTCGCCGTCGTCGGCCGCGAGGAAGTCGTCGACGCCGAGCCAGCGGGCCATCCCGACCGCGAACCCGCCGCTGACGAGGGTGCGAACGAACTCGCGACGATCCATCCCCGGCTCGACGCGATCGCGAAGCGTCGCGAGCCGTCCGGCGGGACGGTCTGATTGATCCTCTGACATGCCCTCGAGACCGATGCCGTGTACCGCTGCACCCCGTTACGGCAAAGCTAATGTTCACGTACACGGGGTAGTCAGGAGTTACTTGAGCTACGGCGATATCGGCGATAGCGATTCTGCCTGCAGGTGCTACGCGACGGACGGCGCGGGGACGTCGCGCCGTCCGACTCCGACGGGCGGCCGGGAACGACCGCGTACCGATTCCTGTCGCCCAGCTAACCGACCCGTTATAATGGGCGAACGGGTGAACGCGAGCGTTCGTGCGAGCGGCCGTACCACGACGAACTGTCTCCGTGCTGGTGACCACGGAGGCGATGACACCCCCCGACCGGTTCGCGCCGTCTCCCGACGCGCGATCCTCCTCATCCGTCCGCTCCTCGACCGCCGACCGCAGTTATCGCGGTTGTCGGTGCGGCGCGAACCGCTCTCTACCGTGTCTTTTCCCTCCTTTCTCGCCTACCACGAGCGCGCGCTGGTTTTTTGCGACGGGCCGCCCCATACTGTGGTATGAGAGTCCGTATCGCACCGGGGGCGTCCGACGACGAAGCCTCGGCGATCGCGGCCGCGCTGGCCGAGCACCTCGGTGCTGCGGTCGAAGTGTACGTCGGCGACGCGGACGAGCCGGCGGCGGTCCGCGAGTACGACGGTGACCGGACGGGACGCGAACCGCCCGCCGAGGGCGACGCCGGAACCGCGATGGCCGACGGCAACGACGATGCCGACGACCTCGGCCCCACCGAGCGCGAACGCCGGCTCCGCGCGGAGATCGCGGACATCCTCGAGGGCGGCCCCGAGAAGTACCGCGAGCAACTCCCCGAGGAAGGGAAGCTGTTCGTCCGGGATCGACTGGACCTGTGGTTCGACGGCGAGGACGACGCCTTTCTCTTCGAGGACGGCAAGTTCGCGGCCTTCGACGGCTGGCACCCCGACGGGACGGGCGAGGAAACGGACGATCGACTCCCCGCCGACGGGCTCATCACCGGCGCGGCGACCTTCGAGGGGCGGGACGTCCACTTCATGGCCAACGATTACACGGTCAAGCGCGGCAGCATGGCCGCGAAGGGCGTCGAGAAATTCCTGCGGATGCAACAGCGCGCCCTGAAGACCGGGCAGCCCGTCCTCTACCTGATGGACTCCTCGGGGGGCCGGATCGACCAGCAGACCGGCTTCTTCGCCAACCGCGAGGGGATCGGGAAGTACTACTACAACCACTCGATGCTCTCCGGGCGCGTCCCGCAGATCTGCGTCCTCTACGGCCCCTGCATCGCCGGCGCGGCGTACACTCCCGTGTTCGCCGACTTCACGATCATGGTCGAGGGGATGTCCGCGATGGCCATCGCCTCCCCGCGGATGGTGCGGATGGTAACGGGCGAGGAGATCGACCTCGAGGAGCTGGGCGGCCCGCAGGTCCACACCCGCGAGTCCGGGTCGGCGGATCTCGTCGCGAAGGACGAGGAGCACGCCCGGGAACTCGTGGCGCAACTGATCGGCTACCTGCCGGACAACGCCGACGAGAAACCGCCCCAGCGGGGAACGAAGCCGCCGGCGAAGTCGCCCGACGGCATCGATTCCGTCGTCCCCCAGCGGCCCAACGAGGGGTACGACATGACCGCCGTCATCGAGCGGGTCGTCGACGACGGCTCGGTCTTCGAACTCCAGCCCGACTACGGCCAGGAGATCGTCACGGCGTTCGCCCGGATCGACGGCCGGCCGATCGGGATCGTCGCGAACCAGCCGGCCAAGCGCGCGGGGGCGATCTTCCCCGACGCGGCCGAGAAGGCCGCCCAGTTCATCTGGAAGTGCGACGCGTTCAACGTCCCGCTGCTGTACCTCTGTGACACCCCCGGGTTCATGGCCGGTTCGGGGGTCGAGAAGGAGGGCATCTTGGAGCAGGGTAAGCGGATGATCTACGCCACGTCGGCGGCGACGGTGCCCCAGCAGACCGTCGTCGTCCGGAAGGCCTACGGCGCCGGCATCTACGCGATGGGCGGGCCGGCGTACGATCCCGAGAGCGTCATCGCGCTTCCGTCGGGCGAGATCGCCATCATGGGCCCCGACGCGGCGATCAACGCCGTCTACGCGCGCAAGCTCGCCGAAATCGACGATCCGGCGGAACGCGAGCGCACCGAGCGGGAGCTGCGCGAGGAGTACCGCGAGGACATCGACGTCCACCGGATGGCCAGCGAGGTCGTCATCGACGAGATCGTCCCGCCGAGCGCGCTTCGCGAGGAACTGGCCGCCCGGTTCGCGTTCTACGAGGACGTCGAGAAGTCCGTGCCCTCGAAGAAACACGGGACGGTGCTGTAGACTGTAGCGAGTCGCTTCACGACTCCTCGCCTCGGTCCGCGAGTCGGCTCGAGGCCGGCCGTCGCCCAACCTCCCACGTTTCGTATAGGTATTACCGCACGTTGACTCGCGTATTCCTCGTTTTCCGCCGCGGTTATCGCCGCTTAAATCCGGGGCGATCGCGGCTACGGTTGTCATAACAATACACGGTGTGCTGGAACCGCCGGGTGTTCCGGCGCTCCGATGGCCCCGGCCGGTTCGACTCCGGCGGAGCGCCTATGGGTTCCGACGCCCCGTACTGGCACCACCGCCTCCCCGTCGACGTCACGTCGCTCGGCTTCGAGCGGCTGCTGTGGGTCGTCGTCGTGATCGCGCTCGTGGGCGACGTCGCGACGACGTTCGCCGGGCTCTACCTGGGGCTGTCCGAATCGAACCCGGTCGCCCGCGGCGCGATCGACGGCTACGGGCTCGGCGGCATGCTCGCCCTGAAGGGGTTCGCCGTCGGCGTCGCGCTGTGCTGTCGGCCGCTGCTGCCGCAGGTCTACCGCCCGATCATCCCGGCCGGCCTCGCGCTCCCGTGGACGGTCGCCGTCTGCATCAACCTCTACATGATCTCGTTCGTCGCCTGAATCGACTCGGCGCCGCTCTCGCTCTCGCCCCGCTCTCACTCGAGGAACTCGACGGCGACGTCCGTCGAGTTGGCTTCCCACTCCGCCCGCGAGATGCTGTAGCGGTAGCAGTCCGCCGGCTCGCCGTTTAGAACGACGTGGTTCCGGATGCGGCCCTCGCGACGGCCGCCGTAGGCGTCGACGTACGTCTCGATCGCGTGATTCGACCGGTCGTTGTCGACGTGGGCGGCGACGGCCACCAGTTCGAGGTCGAGCCGGTCGAACGCCAGGTCGACGAACGCGGCGGCTCGCTCGCCGGCGTAGCCACGGCCCCAGAACCGCTTGCGGAGCCAGACGCCCAGCGTCATCGTCCGCTTCTCCCAGTCGATGCCGAAGCCGCCGACGCCGGCGATCTCGCCCGCGCCGTCCTCGCCCTCGCGAGGTCGGATCACGTACGACGCGCCGTCGTTCGACTCGTATCGCTCGGCCTCGCCCTCGCAGAACTCGAGGGTGTCCTTAGGCGTCTCGTGGGGGTCCCAGGGGAGGTACTCGGTGACTGCCTCGATGTCGGGGTCCGACGAGCAGATCTCGTACAACTCGAGCGCGTCGACCGTCTCCGGCCGCAGCGCCTCGAGTCGCAGGCGATCGGTTTCGATGCTTTCGGGGAGCACGTCGCCCATAGCCGTCGTGTCGTCAGGTCGAATAAAAGTCGTGCCGGTGGTGTGCGAACGAGTCACAAACGATGCGCAGGGCGTCGCATCAATCGTCGGCTGCGTGCTCCCGTTTCAGCGAGAGCACCGTCCGATCGAACTCGCAGACGAGGTCGTCGTCCTGGTTGAACGCCTCCACGTGCATGGTGACGACGCCGCGCTCGCCGTCGCTGGTCTCGCGCTTGTCCGTCACCGTCGACCGCGCGCGGATCGTGTCGCCGTGGAAGACCGGGTTCGGGTGCTCGACGTCGTCGTAGGAGAGGTTCGCGACGATGGTGCCGTCGGTCGTCTCGGGGATCGAGATCCCCACCGCGAGCGCCATCGTGTAGAGGCCGTTGACGACGCGCTCGCCGAACTCGGTGTCGGCGGCGAACTCCCGGTCGAGGTGTAGCGGCTGCTGGTTCATCGTCATGTCGCAGAAGCGCTGGTTGTCGCTCTCGGAGATCGTCCGCCGGCGCTCGTGCTCGATGGTTTCGCCGACCGCGAACTCCTCGTAGTACAGGCCCGTCATACTATCTCCGTCGACGATACGAACCAAAAGCCTACCCCAGCCGATCCTCGAGCGGCGCGGTCGCTCGAAACTCGAGACGCGAGGATCGAATCGAGGTCGGACGAGCCGACCGAAACTGTTTTCGATGCGTTCGTATTAGAATACTAATATTTCAGCCGTCGGCCGGTGATTCCCGTGACGTGGTTACTACAGGTCGTCGACGTCGGCGCGACCCTCGAGGAGGCGACCGGTGTCTGGCGGTACGTGCTCGTGTTCGTCCTGACGATGGTCCCCGCGATCGAACCGTTTCTCGTGATCCCGGCCGCGATCGGCCTCGGGCTCGACCCGGTACTGACGGGGCTGGCTTCGCTCGCCGGCAGCGTCACGGCCGTCGGCGTGATTGTCCTCGCCCAGCGGCGACTCGTCGCGTGGTGGTCGCGCCGGTTCGGCGGAGAACCGGGTGACTCGAGCGACCGCTACGACCGCGCGCGGCGGCTCTGGAATCGATACGGACTCGCCGGGCTCGCGTTCGCCGGGCCGATACTCGCGGGAATCCACCTCACGGCGCTTTTGGCGGCGACCGCGAGGCCGGACGGCCGGACGGCGATCGGCTGGCTGACCGTCGGGCTCAGCACATGGACGGTCGCGCTCGTCGCCGGGTCGGTCGCGGGATTCTCGGCCCTCGGAATCGTCTGAGCGCGGACGCCGGCCGATCGCTCGGCCGCCGCGCCTGCGACGCGCAAGGCCCATCCCGAAGACGCCGCGACCCCGAGCCCCGACGGGTGAGTCACGTGAACGCACGTCGATCCGGGACGATCGCTGACACCGATCCCGACCGTGCGGCGCGAGTCGTCGCCGAGCGCGCGACGGGGATCCGGGAGGGGCTCGAGGATCTCGTCGACGGCCTCGCCGACGCCGACGTCGTCCTCCTCGGAGAGGCGTCCCACGGCACCTCGGAGTACTACCGGCTGCGAGCCGAGATCACCGCTCGACTGCTCGAGCGCGGCGACTTCGCGTTCGTCGCCGTCGAGGGCGACTGGACCGACTGCTACGACGTCACCGAGTACGTCACCGGCCGATCCGAGGCTGACGGCGCCCGCGAGGTGCTCGCCGACTTCGATCGCTGGCCGACGTGGATGTGGGCCAACTGGGAGGTCGTCGAGTTCCTCGAGTGGCTGGCCGACTACAACGACGGCCGCGAGCGCGGCGAGCGAGCCGGCTTCTACGGGCTGGACGTCTACGGACTCTACGAGTCGATGGCCGCCGTCATCGACTACCTGCGGGAGATCGATCCGGAGCTGGCCGACCGCGCCCGGGACGCCTACCACTGTTTCGAACCGTACGGCGAGGACGCCCGCGAGTACGCGTCGTCGATCCGGCTCGTGCCCGAGGACTGCGAGGACGAGGTGCTCGAGGTGTTGGGAGACCTCCGCGAGGAGGTCCGCCGGCGCCACGAGGACGCCGACGGCGACGACCCGCTCGCCGAGTTCGCCGCCGAGCAGAACGCCCTCGTCGCGAAGAACGCCGAGTCGTACTACCGCACGATGGCCCGCGGCGGGGGCGAGTCGTGGAACGTCCGTGACCGACACATGAGCGAGACCCTGGAGCGGCTACTCGAGTTCCACGACGGGCCGGGGATCGTCTGGGCGCACAACACGCACGTCGGCGACGCTCGCGCGACGACGATGCAGGACCGCGGGAAGCTCAACCTCGGGCAGTTGGCCCGCGAGGAGGTCTGCGAGGACGACGCCGACGTCGCCGCCGTCGGCTTCGGCTCCCACCGCGGGAGCGTCGTCGCCGGCGAGGAGTGGGGCGCGCCGATGGAGCGGATGACCGTTCCCGAGGCGCGGGCGGGTAGTCACGAGGACGTCTTCCACCGGACCGACCTCGAGGACACGATCGTCCGGTTCGACCGGGGCTACGGGACCGCCGACGACGAGCCGGCGCCGCTGGCCGAGCCGCGGGGCCACCGCGCTATCGGCGTCGTCTACGATCCCAGCTACGAGGGCGGCAACTACGTCCGGACGGTGCTGCCGAACCGGTACGACGCGTTCGTCCACGTCGACGAGACCGAGGCGCTGCACCCGCTGGACATCGAGGGCGGCGAGACGCCGCCGGAGACGTACCCGTGGGGGCTCTGACTCCGACGATCGTCCGCCGTTAGCGAGGTCGTCCGCCCGACCGGCGCACCGCCGCGACCGGCCCGCCGCCGCTGACGATGTCTGCAACAGACGTTTTCCTCGAGCGCACGTATTCGGGACGATATGACCCGCGATCGAGACGAGTTCGATCCGGAGGGTCGCGAGGAGCGAGAGATCGGTCGCGAGATGGTCGACGGTAGTTCGGGGCTGGGGTCGGTGCTCGCCCACCTCTACCGCGGGGAGGTCGATCGCGCGGTGAACTGGCGGACGCGGCTCGATTCGACCACCAACTGGGCGGTGACGGTCATCGCGGGCCTGCTCGCGTACGCCTTCTCCAGCGAGGACGCCGCCCACACGATCGTGCTGATCGCGATGCTCATCGGCGTGGTGTTCCTGCTGATCGAGGCGCGCCGGTACCGCCGGTACGACGTCTGGCGCTCGCGCGTTCGCACCATGCAGGAGAACCTGTTCGCGACCGCGCTCGATCCCGCCGCGGGGATCGAGCAGCGCGACTGGCGACGTCAGTTGAGCGCTGACTACCGAGATCCGGACGTGAAGCTGCCGCTTCGCGACGCGCTCGCACACCGGCTCAGGCGGGTGTACCTCCCGCTGCTCGTCGGCCTGCTGATCGTCTGGATCGTCCGACTGACCGACGCCGAGGCGCCCCTGCTCCGGGCCGCCGCCGTCTCGAGGACGCCCGGCTGGCTCGTCGTCGGGCTCGTCGCCGCGGTGTATCTGGCGCTGACCGCGGTCGCGTTCTGGCCGAACGCCGCCGCCGTCTCGGAGACGACCGAGGAGGGGGATCGCGGCGACCTCGAAGCAGACGAGGCGGCGAAAAGAGAGCGGTGACGGCCGTTACTCGACCATCTCCGTCTCGTCGCCGGCGTCCTGCTGCACCCAGATCGTCTTCGTGTTCACGAACTCGCGGATGCCGTGGCGGGAGAGTTCCCGGCCGTACCCCGAGTCCTTCACGCCGCCGAAGGGCAGTCGCGGGTCGGACTTGACGAGTTCGTTGACGAACGCCAGCCCGGACTCGAACTGCCGGGCGATCCGCTCGCCGCGCTCTAAGTCCTCGGTCCAGACGCTCGCGCCCAGTCCGAAGCGGGTGTCGTTTGCCTTCTCGATCGCCGCTTCCTCGTCGGGGACGCGGAAGACCGTCGCGACGGGGCCGAACAGCTCCTCCTCGTCGGCGGGCGCGTTCTCGGGGACGTCCGTGAGCACCGTCGGCGGGTAGAAGGCGCCCTCGCGGTCCATCGGCTCCCCGCCGAGTTCGAGCTGGCCGCCCTGCTCGACGGTCTCCTCGACCTGCCCGTGGAGGTCCTCCATCAGGTCCTCGCGGGCCTGCGGGCCGATATCCGTGTCCTCGTCCATCGGATCGCCGACCGTCTGGTCGTCCATCTCCTCGACGAACCGATCGACGAACTCGTCGTACACCTCGTCGACGACGACGAACCGCTTCGCCGCGATACAGGACTGGCCGTTGTTGATGAGTCTGGCCTGGACCGCCGTCTCGACCGTTTCCTCCATCGGCGCGTCCTCGAGGACGACGAACGGATCGCTGCCGCCCAGCTCGAGGACGGTTTTCTTGAGCTGACTGCCGGCGGTTTCCGCAACTGCACGGCCCGCGCCGTCGCTGCCGGTGAGCGTGACGCCGGCGATGCGCTCGTCCTCGATGACGGAATCGATCTCGCTCGAACTGATCAGCAGGGAGGTAAACGCCCCTTCGGGGAAGCCCGCCTCGCTGAACACGTCCTCGATGGCCCGCGCGCAGCCGGGGACGTTCGAGGCGTGTTTCAGCAGGCCGACGTTGCCCGCGGCGAGGTTCGGCGCGGCGAAGCGGAAGACCTGCCAGAACGGGAAGTTCTGAATCTGACTGAGGGCGGTTGAAGGTGAGAACATGGCTCTACGAACTTGAAACGTCGGAATATCCGTGTTAACGGTGAAAACACTTTAGTGGCCACAGTCCCCAGGGACCCACATGGGCAAGAAACCCACCGTCGCGTTCCGTGTCGAAGCGGACACCAAGGCGGAGTGGTCCGAAGCGGTCGAACAGTCCGACGAATACGCCAGCATGAGCCACCTAATCAAGAAAGCGGTAAACCGTGAACTGGCGGGCGCTTACGACCGCGACACGGGCGGAGGAAGCGGCGTGAGCGACGCCAAGGTGAGTGAGATAGTGGAACACCTCGAAGCCCTCGAAGCCACCGTGAGCGGCCTTGACGACGACGTGAGCGACGCCACGGACGCCCTCCACGCTTCGAGTGGCGTAGACGACGAACTACCCATAGACGTGTTCAAGGCGCTTCCCGAGGGCGAGGACAACGCCGTGACTGTCGCGGAACTGTCCGACATGACGGGGCGGAAGGAACCCGCGGTTCGCTTTGCCCTCACCAACATCAAGCGGAACACGGGGGCGATTCGGAAGGTCGAACCCATGCGGCCCGAAGGTGACAACGACGGCGTAGAGGCGGGCCAGGAATCGGGCGTGATTGAGGAACCGCGGTGGTACAAGGTTGAGGGGGCGTAAACATGGCTCAAGCCATGAGCGACGCCGTGAGCCGTGTCATAGCGGAGGTGGAGAGTAAGAACAGCGACACCACGGGGTCACGGTACGCGGGGGCGATTCGCGCCTTTGAGGCGTGGTGTGACGACCGCGACACGGACCCCTTCGAGGCGACGCCGCTCACCGTGGAGGACTACCTACAGTACCAGGCGGACGACGGTGGCCAGGGCGACGACGGCTACGCCTACCAGACGCTTACTGTTCATCGGGCCGCCCTGGTACAATTCTACAAGCGGGCGCGGCGTCTCGCGGAGTACGGTGAGGCTCCCGAACTACGGTACGACGACAACCCCGCGGGCGAGGTGAGCATGGGCGATATTGACGTGGCGACGACGGACACCAAGCGGAACGACGTATTCGAGAACCGCCCCGACGACGACGGCGCGACGCTATCGCCCGACGACGTAGAGGAACTGGCGAATAACGTCCCCGCCCCGAAGGTACGGAACGAACTACTGGTACGGCTCATGTACCAGGGGATGTTGAGACGTGGAGAGGCGGCCCGTATCAAGGTGGAGAACGTGGACAGAGACGCCAGAGAGGTGTTCATCCCCGCGGAGGACAGTAAGACGGGCGATAGCCACACGGCCTACTACAACGACTCTCTCGACCGTCTCATGTCGCTGTGGTGTGACGCCGACCGCCCTGCCGTCGCGGACGACGACAACCCCTATCTGTTCGTCTCGCAGAAGGGCGGGCGTCTCGCGGACTACACGGTGAGCGACATTATCCGTCGCGCGGCAGACAACGCGGACCTACAGGAAACGCTCTACACGAACGCTCGCGGCTACGACGTGTCCCGTGTCACGGGCCACACACTCCGCAGGGCGGGCGCGACACGGCTCTACGACAAATCCGACGACATCTACCTGGTAAAGGAAGCCCTCAATCACGACTCCATAGAGACGACACGCCAGTATCTCCGCCTTGAGGAGTCGGACCTTGGCGAGAAAGTCCGCGAGAACTGGTAGCCACGCCGTTCTCCACCCCAATATCGCCTCTACTCCCGTTTTTCAGACGCCTGAGTGGGTCGAAACCACGGAATCGCTCAGACTGGAATCCCGTCTTTCCTGGTTTGGTCCGTCTCACCCCCAGGGGTAGCGCGGACTAAACACCGCTCCCTCTCTCGCGCCCGTATGCTGGCGTCTCAGACTCTCTCGCGGAGGTGGGGGTAAAACGCCTCTACCGTCCGATACTGGCGGGTAGACGCCCCCACGCGCCAATATCGGGGTGGCGGCCCGTGTCTGAGAGCGGTGAACTGAGTATGAGCGGCGTGCATATCGGGCCGCCCGTTCCGCTCGCGCCACGCGCCCGCGCCCCCACACACGCGCGTGACCCGGCAACGGGCGTGGAGCGCGACAGGGGCGTACCACTACCGCGGTCCCATATACGTTGTAGTAATACGCCCGTTAATCGCGCCCGCCCGCGCGGGGACGCCCGACGCGCCCGCTAATCGCTTATCTGGCCTTCTAACGGCTTTTGGTGGCGTGACGTGGCCCGCTACGCGCGCGCCCGCGCGAACCATGACGGTGCCTGATTATTAGGCGGTGGTATTACTCGGTGATATTCTCGCGTGACCCAACCGCCCCCATGCTGTTCACCGAGGTACGGGCGAAACCACCGTGGAGCGGGCGGGGTGTTCACTTGTAAGCGGAAGAAATCGCCCGAAGATAGGGGGATGGGGCGGGCCAAATTCCTGCCGCGGTGATGCGTGACCCGCATACGAACTGTCGGGAAAATTACTTAGCGTAATGTTTAAGTGGCTCCAGCCCGTAGTGTATACTGAGCGGTGGCCGCGCGCGGTGAACAGTTCCCCGAACGGCGAAACGCCCGTTCTCTCGGCGCTCAGGTGGATAACGAGAGAAATCCACATTCCGCGCGCCAGGGGCGTGTACCCACGCGGGGCCACGGCGGAGGACAACGACTATGGCAAAAAGAACCAATCGAGTGAGACTGAGCGACCAGGAAAAGCGGGTCCTCGAACTGGCCCGCGCCACCGTCTACGACGGTGAGGTTCCCTTTGGCGTGGTAGTCGAGCGCGCCTGTCGGAACCTGTTAGCGGAGGAACAGAACGACGACGGACCACGCCACGACCGCGGTAAGGGGGTGGAACTGTGAGCGAATCCGTGTACGCCGAAACCTACCGACGGCCCGACGACGGCGACGTTATCGAACTGCCAGCAGACGCCCGTACTCAGGTGGAGCGGGTCGGCAGTCAGACGGTCCCCGATTGCATCATAGAAGTGATAGGAACTGGCGAGCGGTCGGCGTTCGTTCTACTGCGTGACGACGCCGACGGTGAGGTGTCCATGCCCCAGGGGTCGAAGGTAATCGGAACGGACCCGTGGGAGGCGGAACTGTGGTATGCGGTCCCAAAGTCCGCCTACGCGGACGGGGGTAAGGAATGACCACGTTCGACCTTGACGCCGTGGCGGACGCCCGTGAGAGGCTTCCCGAACGTGGCGACGTTCCGACCCCCGTCGCGGAAGCCCTGGAACCGCGAGAGGTGCCAGGATACGAACGGGAGCGGCCCCTGTCAGAAAAGGGATACCAAGCCTACCCGTCTGAGGACCCCAGGGACATCCTGAAACCACGGTACGGCGAGGTTCTGGCGGAGGTGTGCGACCACCCTGCCGCGGAGAGTGTCGGGGACGTATCACGTGAGTTGGGGGTTTCGGAGGACCTTGTGAGGGAAGCCGCCACCCTGCATGAGGGTGTCGAACTACCCGACGGGGCGGACGGTGATGGTGGCGACGCCAACACCCTCACGTTCCCCCAGGGTGGTGAGGTTTCGCTTGACCACCTTCGGACCCCTCCACATGAGGACGCCAGGGTGTTGCATACCCTGGTTGTAGACGCCGCGCTCGGCGTGGGGGACGTGGTTACGTGGTTCGACCGCCAGGAGGGTGTCGCCACCCCTTCCGCCAGGGACATCAAGAACGCCCTGAAGCGGGTCGGACTCATGGAGGGGGAACCCACGGACACCGACCGACGTACCGCAAGGGGGGAGAGGCTGGAAGTTAATAGGGGCCAGGGACGCCACGACGCCACGAGCGTAGATGCCACGGGGATTACGGGGTCCCACCCTGACGACGCCGACCGCATCATTACCAGGCGAGCGGACGAGTAAAGCGCCCGTACCGCCCGAACACGGGCGTCTGACCACCTTCTTACCCTCTTTTTACGTGAGTTTATCAGGGGTAGCCGCGGGACCCCCGTGTAGCGATTGACATACCCCACCCTGGCGGTGTGAAAAGCCACGAGCGCGAGAAAGACTGAGGAAGCGGCGTTAGCCGCCACCAAAGGCGTGTCGAACAGAACCGCGGATTCCAACGACGTGGGGGCGGATTCCCACGTCCGCCCACCTGGGATGACTTCGACATCCCCAACCTCAGTTGGGGCGCGGGTCATCGGGCGAGCAGAACGCCCTCTCCGTTTAGACATAGGGGCTGGAGACGTAAAAATGTTTCGGACGCATATTCGTGGCGGAGAATATGCCTGTAGTGTATCGGGCGGAACGGCGTAGTTGGGGCCGCCCGCCCGCCAAAACGGTGGGGTCGGGGCGCGGGAAGCGGACGGTTCTCCGCCCCTCCGCATCGTCCCGATGCGTTCGGTAGCGGAGACGCCACGCCTCTCCGCGACCTCCGCGGGTCCGTTCCTCGGGGGACGGGGTGGCCTCCCGACACGCGGGGCGGTGGCGGTGGCGCGCGGAAATTCCGTTCTCAAGTGTCGAACAGAAATATGGGACCCGCGAGACGGTGGTGGGGCGGCCCATACTGTGGTTGACACGCCCCAGGTGGGTGGGGACTGTTCCAACACACGGGGCGCGAGTATGGACCACCACACCGTACCCTCTCGGGTTCCGCGTAGCCTATCTTTGATGTCCCGCCCCCACGCCCTCTTGCGAATCACTTTTCTGATGAAAGAATCCAGAGAGGTTCGCTGTCGTCGCTGTTCAATATGTTTGCTACGTTAACACCAATATTCTGGCGTATCGCGTTCCATATCGGTAGAATAGTCGTTCTCAATCCAGAAAGTCAGATTAGAACGGGAAGTTCCAGGGCATGATCGCCAGGATCGGGCCCAGCGGCTGGTAGGCGACGACGGTGCGGGCGCTCTCGTCGCTGGCGACCACCTCGTCCTGCAGGAACTCGGCCGCGTGCTCGGCGTAGTAGTCGCAGACCCACGCGCACTTCTCGACCTCGTCGCGGGCCTGCCCGATGGGTTTCCCCATCTCTCGAGTCATGAGTTCGGCGTACTCGTCGGCGTTCTCCCGGAGGACTTCGCCCGCGCGAGCGAGCAACCGCTGGCGGGTCTCGATCGGCGTTTCGCTCCATTCGTCGAAGGTCTCGCTGGCCCGCTCGAGTTGCTCGTCGCGCTCGTCCGCGGACTCCTCGTCGTAGGTGTCGACGACCTCGCCGGTGGCCGGATTGGTGCTCTCGATGCTCATGCGCACGTCGACGACGAGCAGACGCTTAGAACGTCGGGCGGCTATCGAAGGGGCCCGTGAATCCGGGCGTCCGTGAGGAAAACCGATGCAGCGCCAAGCGTTTTCCCGGCTGGTCGGGAAGCTCTGACACCTGCACACCCGGCGGTCGCTGCGGCGTCCCGACGCGGTCGCGGTCGCCGCAGCAGCCTTCTACCCGATTATGACACCAGCTAACTCCACGACCGAGTCCGAATCCGAGTCCGAGACCAACCACGAGCCGGAAAGCGCCGTCGAAACCGCCCGGCGGCAACTCGAGCGCGCGGCCGCTCTCCTCGACGTCGACGACGGCATCATCGAGCGACTGCGGCACCCGACGAGCGTGTATCGGGTGTCGGTCCCGCTCGAGCGCGACGACGGGAGCACGGAGATACTCACGGGGTATCGCGCCCACCACGACAGCGTCCGCGGCCCGTACAAGGGCGGGATTCGATACCATCCCGGCGTGACCGAGGACGAGTGTATCGGCCTCTCGATGTGGATGACCTGGAAATGCGCGGTGATGGACATCCCCTTCGGTGGCGGCAAGGGCGGCGTCGTCGTCAACCCGAAGGACCTCAGTCGCGACGAGAAGGAGCGACTCACCCGCCGGTTCGCCGAAGAACTGCGACCGATAATCGGACCGATGACGGACATCCCGGCCCCCGATATGGGAACCGATCCGCAGACGATGGCGTGGTTCATGGACGCCTACTCGATGCAGCAGGGCCAGACCGAGCCCGGCGTCGTCACCGGCAAACCGCCGGTCGTCGGCGGCTCCTACGGCCGCGAGGAGGCGCCCGGCCGAAGCGTCGGGATCATCACCCGGGAGATGATCGAGTACTACGACTGGGACCCCGAGGAGACGACCGTCGCCGTGCAGGGATTCGGCAGCGTCGGCGCGAACGCGGCCCGGTACCTCGACGAGCTGGGGACGTCCGTCGTCGCCGTCTCGGACGTCGACGGCGCGATCTACGATCCCGACGGCCTCGACACCACCGACGTCGAGGACCACGACGAGACGCCGGGGATGGTCTCGGGCTACGACGCCCCCGAAACGCTGTCGAACGAGGCCCTGCTCGAACTGGACGTCGACGTCCTCATCCCCGCCGCGATCGGCAACGTCCTGACGGCCGAGAACGCTCGCGACGTGCAGGCCGAGATGATCGTCGAGGGCGCGAACGGCCCGACGACCTCGAGGGCCGACGAAATCTTCGAGGAGCGCGGGGTACCGGTCGTGCCCGACATCATCGCCAACGCCGGCGGCGTCACCGTGAGCTACTTCGAGTGGCTCCAGGACATCAACCGCCGGTCGTGGCGCCTCGAGCGGGTCAACGAGGAACTCGAGACGGAGATGCTCCGGGCCTGGAACGCCGTCCGGTCGGAGTACGAGGATCGGGACGTCACCTGGCGGGACGCGACCTACATCGTCGCGCTCTCGCGGATCGCCGCGGCGCACGAGGCGCGGGGGCTCTGGCCGTAGCTCGCTCGTCGGGCCGTTGCTGGTCTCCGCCGGTCCCCCCACACCCCTCGTTCAGAGTGAAAACGGCTCGTGGGGGAGGGGCCTCCCTGTCTCAGGTCTGCGGGTGAGGCCGAGGCCGAAACCGAGTATGGTCGGCGGTTCGAGAAACGAAAGACGTCGCGAAACAGCGGACGCCGTCCGGATACCGAATCGGGATCAGGAGAACGACGAGAGATCCACGTCTCGGTTCTGTACCTCGTTGCTGCGGTCGACGAGCCGATCGTACGTCGGGAGGTCCTCGAGCGAGGAGTCCCGGCGGACGGCCTTGACGATGTGCTTCGGGTCGGTGACGAGCCGGTGGAGGAGGTAGCTGCCCTGCGAGCGGCCGCCGCCGGTCTTCTCGGACTCGATGACCCCGAGAAAGGCCTGCTCCTTGAGCTGGCGGTAGAGCCCGTTTTCGGTGATCGGATCGTTGGCCACGAGTTCGCAGATGCTGACGTAGCGCTCGTAGATCTCGCGGGTCTTGTACGTCTCCCGGTCGCCGGTGATGATCCGACTCGCGAGCGCGTACAGCGCGAGCTTCGCGTGGACTGTCGCGCCGCTGGTGAGCTCCTCGATCCGGTTGATCTCCGCGACCTCCTGGGCCTGCTGGATGTGGTCCTCCGAGACGATCTCAGAGCCCGTCCGGCGAGCGAGTTCGCCGGCCTCCTTCAGAATCTCGATCGCCTTGCGCGCGTCGCCGTGTTTCTTCGCCGCCAGCGCCGCGCAGAGTTCGATCGTGCCGTCCTCCAAGACGCCCGGCTGGAAGGCGTCCTCGCGGTTGCGCATGATCTCCCGCAGTTGGGAGGCGTCGTAGGGGTGGAAAAAGAGTTCGCGGTGGCCGAAGCTGCTGTCGATCCGCTCGTCTAACGTCTCGCGGTACTGGATCTTGTTGCTGATGCCGATCACGCCGATGTAGGCGTCGGTCTTCTGGGCCTCGCGGGCCCGCGAGAGCTGCATCAAGATGTTGCTGTTGTCCAGCTTGTCGATCTCGTCCAAGATGACGACGATCGCGTCGAAACACTCGTCGAGGATGCTCCAGATGTGCTGGTAGTACTCCATCGTCCCGACGCCCCGGAGAGGGATGTGCTCCTGGTAACCCGTCTCCTCCTTGAGGCTGAGCGCCAGCTGGCGGGTCGCCCGCGTCTCGGTGTTGGCCTCGGAGCAGTCGACGTAGAGGACGCTGCAGTCGATGTCGTTGCGCTGTGCGGCGTCGCGAGCGCGGGTCGCGACGTGGCGGGAGATGAGGCTCTTGCCGGTGCCGGTCTTGCCGTAGATCATCACGTTGTTCGGCGGATCGCCCCGCGTGATCGCCCCGACCTCGGCCGCGACCGACTGGATCTCGTCGTCGCGACCGACGATCCGGTCCTCCTCGGGGACGTGACCGACGTGGAGGAGCTCCTTCCGATTGAAGATCGGATCGTGCGATTGAAAGAGCGGATCCCCACCAGCCTGATCGGACATGTCCGCATCCTCGGAGACGTATATTATAAAACCACGTGAAGGCGTTCAGACTGATAACGTTCAAGTACGGCGACGAACGCCCGGAAAATCGTCCGGGCGGCTGTTCTCGCGCTACAGGCCCGATTCAGACTGAATTCGAGACTCGAGTCCCGGAGGCGGCCGACTTCGTCACGACTACCCACACCCCTCGTTCAGAGTGAAAACCGTCGAACGGACGGGCCGACTCGAGGAGGGATGAGCGTCGGAACGAATCGCACAGGAGCGGCGAAGTTGTGGTGAACGCCGTCGTCCTTCAACGAGTGTATCCGCTCGTGCGAAAATCATCTCTTTTCCTTTCTCCTTCTTCCTTCCTTCACCGGTCTAGCTAGTAGTATTGTATCTTACGAATAAGGAAATAGTATCCTATTCATATCCGATCTCGAGAATATCTGGATCGGGTCGGACGGAATCACCGCGGTCCCAGCCACCGACCTCCCCTCTGCTGACCGTTTCACTCTGAACGAGGGGTGGGGCCCTCGGGAGTCACGAACGTCCCACCGTCGAGGTAGTGAGCGAACCGTTCCGCGACGGTTCGCTCGCTTCCCGTATACCACCCCCCGTTCAGAGTGAAAGTTCGCGGTGCGATCCGTCGACCGATTCGATGCGCCTCCGCCGAACGGTGCGGACCGTCGATCGATCCGACTAGCACCCGCTCGACGGCGACCGGTACACCGATCGCCGTTTTCACTCTGAACGACGGGGGTGACACGTTCGAGAACGCCCGTCTCTCCGGTTCGAACGATAGCCGCTCGAGCGAATTCGCCCTCGCACACTCCAACGACGCCGTTTCACTCTGAACGAGGGGTGTCTCCGAGCGAACCGGTCGCCGTCTCGTCGTCTCGAGGCGGACCCCACTTTCACGGTCGTCGCCCGCGTGTGTGTGGCCATGGCACGCCGAAGCGTTCTCTTCACCCCCGGCGATCGGCCCGACATGCTCCGATCGGCCCCCGAGTCCGGCGCCGATACGATCGTGTTCGATCTCGAGGACGCCGTCTCGCCCGATCGAAAGGACGACGCGCGAACCGCCGTCCGGGAGGTCCTGGCTGATCCCGACTTCGACCCCGACTGCGAGGTCTGCGTTCGGGTCAACGCCGCGCGGGCCCAGTTCGCGACCGACCTCGAGGCCGTGATCGGCGACGCCGATTCGGAGGGATCGAGCGCCGCTGGCCGACCAGATGCGGTCGTGCTCCCGAAGGTTGCCGGCCCGGCGGACGTCCGCGAACTCGTCGACGAACTCGAGCGAACCGACGGCACCGACGGCACCGACGGCACCGACCTACCGGTGTTCGCGCTGCTCGAGACCGCGGCCGGCGTGCTCGCGGCGCCGGAGATCGCCGCCGTCCCCGCCACCGATGCGCTGGTGTTCGGCGCTGAGGACCTCGCGGCTGACATCGGCGCGACCCGCACCGCGGAGGGAACGGAGGTGCTCTACGCGCGGGAGCGAGTCGTACTCGCCGCAGCGGCCCACGATTGCACGGCGATCGACACGCTCGTCACCGACTACGAGGACCAAGACCGACTCCGGGAAGACGCTGCGTTCGCGGTCCAGCTCGGCTACGACGGCAAGCTGGCGATCCACCCCGCGCAGGTCGGGCCGATCAACGAGGCGTTCACGCCGACGGCCGAGGAACGGGAGTGGGCGGAGCGCGTCCTCGAGGCCAAACGCGAGGCCGACGCCGAGGGGCGGGGCGTCTTCGAGGTCGACGGCGAGATGATCGACGCGCCGCTGGTCGCCCAGGCCGAGCGGATCCGCGCTCGGGCGGACGCCGCGGACGAGTGACGGCGCCGCTGATCGGGCCGGGGTTGCGATCGTGCAGTATACTAATATCTCCATATTCCTTATATTGTTATTTTATGCCCCATCAGGATTCTTCGCTACGTTTATTTTGGATACCTCGAAACCGTCACGTAATGGCAAGCCAAGTAAACCCATTCGAGAGCCTCCAGTCGCAGATCGACGATGCGGCAGCGTACCTCGACGTCGACGAGGACGTCATCGAACGCCTCAAACACCCCGAGCGGGTGCTCGAGACCAACCTCACCGTCGAACTCGACGACGGCAGCCTCGAGCGCTTTAAGGCCTTCCGGTCGCAGTTCAACGGCGACCGCGGGCCGTACAAGGGTGGCATCCGCTACCACCCGGACGTCTCCCGCGACGAGGTCAAGGCGCTGTCCGGCTGGATGACCTACAAGACCGCCATCGTCGACATTCCGCTTGGCGGCGGCAAGGGCGGTATCATCATCGACCCCGACGACTACTCCGAGAGCGAACTCGAGCGGCTCACCCGCGCGTTCGCCAAGGAGCTCACCCCCTGATCGGCGAGGACCGCGACGTTCCCGCGCCCGACGTGAACACGGGCCAGCGGGAGATGAACTGGATCAAGGACACCTACGAGACCTTCGAGAACACCACCGAGCCCGGCGTCATCACCGGGAAGGCGCCCGACTCCGGCGGCAGCGCGGGCCGGGTCGAGGCGACCGGCCGCTCGACGGTCATCGCCGCCCGCGAGGCCTTCGACTACCTCGACAAGGACCTCGAGGGCGCGACGGTCGCCGTGCAGGGCTACGGTAACGCCGGCTCGATCGCCGCGGAGCTGATCGACGAGATGGGCGCGACGGTCGTCGCCGCCAGCGACTCCTCGGGCGGCATCTACAACCCCGACGGCTTCGACCCGGTCGCGGCCAAGGCGCACAAGGCCGAGACCGGCAGCGTCGTCGGCTACGACGAGGCCGAAGAAGAGATCACCAACGAGGAAGTCCTCACGCTCGACGTCGACCTGCTGATCCCCGCGGCCCTCGAGAACGCGATCGACGCGGACCTCGCCGAGGACGTCGAGGCGGACGTCATCTCCGAGGCCGCGAACGGGCCGCTGACCCCCGACGCCGACGAGGTGCTCGAGGACAAGGACGTCTTCGTCATCCCGGACATCCTCGCGAACGCGGGCGGCGTCACCGTCAGCTACTTCGAGTGGGTCCAGAACCGCCAGCGCTTCTACTGGTCCGAGGAGCGGGTCAACGAGGAACTCGAGGAGATCATCGTCGACGCCTTCGACGCGCTCGTGGAGACCTACGAGGAGCACGGCCTCGAGAACCCCCGCACCGCGGCCTACGTCGTGGCGATCCAGCGGGTCGCCGACGCGTTCGAGGAAGCGGGCTCGTTCCCGTGAACTGAGCGGTCCGCTCGCGATCGCGCGGTCACACGGTCATGCAGTTACGCGGTGACGCGGTCACGCGGTCACGACCGCATCAGTACCGTTTCGTTACTTTTCAGGCGAACCTGACGCTCAGCGATTCGTAGAGGGAGCGAGCGTTTCCGCATGTGGGTCTCTTTTACACACCAGTCCTGAAGGCCGACTGGACTGCGTCATGGCTGGGTCCGATCCGCACGGCAGTTTCGAGGACATCCGCGACGAACTCGAGGGGAATCCGATGGCGAAGCTGGTTCGGTACGCGCTCCCCTACTGGGTGCCGCTGTGCATAGGGTTCGTTTCGACCATGATCAACCGCGCCGCGCGGCTATTTCCGGCGCTGATGCTCGCGGCCGCGATCGACCTGGTGATCACCCAGTCGGGCGGCGTCGATCAGTTGCTCGCGGCGACCGGCCTCGTGCCGACCGAGCCGATCCCGGCGGATCGGACCGGCGAGCGGCTCTCCCTGCTGTACTACCTGGGGGCGCTGACGGTCGGCGCCTACGTCGTTCAATCGATCGCGCACTACCTGTCGCGGTACTTCTTCCAGACGACCGCCCAGCGCATCCAGCACGACCTGCGGCTAGACACCTACGACCACATGCAGCGGCTCTCGCTGTCCTTCTTCAACGACCACCAGACCGGCGGGATGATGGCGATTCTCAACAGCGACGTCAACCGCCTTGAGGACTTCTTCAACACGGAACTCCGCCAGCTCACGGAGGCGGTGATGATCTTCGCGCTGGTCGGCGGCTACATGCTCTACACCGAGCCGTGGCTGGGCGCGCTGGTGTTGCTCCCGGTGCCGCTGATCGCCCTCGCGACGGCGAAATTCATCATCTGGATCGAGCCGAAGTACAAGCGCATCCGCGAGCGGGTCGCCCAGTTGAACACGCGGCTCTCGAACAACCTCGGCGGCGCGGCCATCGTGAAGTCGTTCGACCGCTACGACGTCGAGCGCGGACGGGTCGCGGAGCAGAGCCGCGGCTACCGCGACGAGAAGATCGGCGCGATCACGGTCCGGAAGGCGTTTTTCGCCTCGCTGCGGTTGCTGGTCGGCGCGATGTTCGTCTCGATCCTCGTCGCCGGCGGCTACTCCGTCGTCACCGCGGGCGGGCTCACCGCCGGCACGTTCGTCGTCTACTTCATGTACCTCCGGGAGCTCGACGGCCCGATGACCCGGATCGGCAAGACGGCCAACAACTACCAGAAGGCCAAATCCAGCGCCGAGCGGGTCTTCGGGATCCTGGCGACCGACGCCGACGTGCAGTCGCCGCCGGACGCCGAGACTCCCGACGCGGTCGCGGGCGACGTCGCGTTCGAGGCCGTCCGGTTCAGCTACGGCGCGGACGGCGAACGGATCCTCGAGGGCGTCGACTTCGAGGTCGAGGCCGGCGAGACGGTCGGCTTCGCGGGGACCAGCGGCTCCGGGAAGTCGACGCTGCTGAAGCTCCTCCCCCGGTTCTACGACGTCGACGATCGCCACGCGCTGGCGGACGGCGGCGTCGACGGCGAGTCGGGCGACGACCCGGCCGTGCGGATCGACGGCGTCGACGTCCGGGACTACGACCTCCAGACGTTGCGGGACCGGATCGGCGTCGTCGAGCAGGACCCCTTCATGTTCTCCGGCACGATCCGCGAGAACGTCGCCTACGGCGACGGCGAGGCGTTCCGGACGGTGCTCGAGGCCGGCGAGGGGGCAGACGGCGTGCCGGCCGACGTGGATCGCCGAATTCGCGAGGCGGCGATCGCCGCGGGCGCCCACCGGTTCGTCGAGGAGTTACCCGAGGGCTACGACACGATGGTCGGCGAGCGAGGGGTCAAGCTCTCCGGCGGCCAGCGCCAGCGGATCTCGATCGCGCGGACGATCCTCAACGACCCCGATCTCATCGTCCTGGACGAGGCGACCAGCGACGTCGACACCGAGACCGAGCGGGTGATCCAGCGCAACCTCGAGGAACTCACCGCCGATCGAACCGCCTTCGTCATCGCCCACCGGCTCTCGACGATCCGAGACGCCGACCGAATCGTCGTCATGGACGACGGCGAGGTGATCGAGACCGGGACCCACGACGACCTCGTCGCGGCCGACGGGACGTACGCCGACCTGTGGGCGTCGCAGACGAGCGACGGGAGCGACGCCGATGACGGCGGTGGTGCGGGCGGGGGTGGCGACGACCGACCCGGCACCGGCGACCCGTCGCTCGCGGGCGACGACTGACGACGCCGCTCGAGACTCCCCGTCTCGGCGCGCGGCGGTTTCCGCGACGGGATCGGGAGCACCGAGTTTCTCCCCCGTTACTTGTTAGAACTATGCCCTTTCAGGAAACGAACAAACACTTATGAACTGACTCGAGATTGTCGCGGTGATGCAACGACGAACCTTCATCGCCGGACTCGGTATCGGCGGCCTCGCCGGGCTCTCGGGCTGTCTGGGCGCGATCGGCATGGCCGAACACGCGTCGACGCCGGCCGGCGTCGACCCCGCCGTCCGCGAGGACAACGGCTACGAACCGCCGACACTCGAGGAGCTCGTCGTCGAACGGGAGGTCGGGACCGACGCGTACTCGGAGACGATCACGGTCACCAACCACCAGACGCAGTACGAGCGGGTCGTCGACATGGGCCCGCTGGGCGAGCAGCGCGGGGCCGTCTTCTCCGTGCTCTCGACGCCGCAGATCGAACTGGCCGGCCGGCAGTTCAACCCCGTCGCGGAGATGTCGACGACGGAACTCGTCGACCTCATCGCGAGCAACTACGAGGGGATCGGGAACGTCACGCTCGAGGAGGAGGCGGCGATCCAGATCCTCGGACAGGCGACGACGCGCTCGCGGTTCAGCGCGGACGCGGAGTTCGAGGGCCAGAGCGTCGAGATCGACCTCCACGTCACCGAAGCCGTCGAAACCGACCAGGACCTGCTCGTGACCGTCGGCGTCTACCCGAAGCGGCTCCGGAGCCGCGAGCAGGAGCGCGTGCTCGCCATGATGGAGGGCGTGACCGAAACGCTCCGAGAGGACGCGTCGGCGAACGGCGGAAACGAGAGCGACGGTGACGGAGGCAGCGGTAACGAGAGCGACGGCTCCGGTGGGGGCAACGAGACGCAGGACGGAAACGAGAGCGGCGACGGCAGCGGTGGAAACGAGAGCGATGACGGCAGCAGCGGCGGAAACGAGAGCGACGACGGCGGGCTTTTCGGAAGTTAACTCGCGGTTCTATCGTCCACCTTTTGCCGGAACTTCGGCGCCGACGGTCCGATTTTTCGCTTGGGACTCGTGTCCGACGGCGAGCGGAACTCGTGACTCGCGACTCGTAACCGTCGCTACAGCCCCAGCTCCCGCCCGATGACTAGGTGCTGGATCTCGCTGGTCCCCTCACCGATCTCCATGAGCTTCGCGTCCCGGTAGAACCGCTGGGGCGCGAAATCGGTCGTGTAGCCGTAGCCGCCAAGCACCTGCACGGCGTCCTCGGCGACCTCGCGGGCCGCCTCGCTGGCCTCGAGTTTCGCGAGCGCGGACTCCCTGGTGACCGGTTCGCCCGCGTCGTAGGTCCTGGCGGCTCGGTAGGTCAGCAGGCGGGCCCGCTCGGTCTTGCGGTGCATGTCGACGATCGTGTCGCGGACGGCGTCGAACTTCGAGATCGGCTGCCCGAACTGCTCGCGCTCCGTGCTGTAGGCCTTCGCGCTCTCGTAGGCCCCCTGCGCCAGCCCCGTCGAGAGCGCCGCGATCGAGATCCGGCCGCCGTCCAGGGTCTTCTTCGTCTGCTCCCAGCCGTCGCCTTCCTCGCCGAGCAGGCGGTCCTCGGGGAGCCGGACGTCCTCGAGGCGGATCTCGCAGGTCGGCGAGGCGTTCAGCCCCATCTTGTCCCAGACCGTCGAGACCTCGAAGCCGTCGTCCTCGCGGGGGTCGACGATGAACGTCGAGATGCCGTCGTAGCCCGCGTCGGGCTCCGTCACGGCCTTGACGAGGATCGAGCCGGCGACGCTGGCGTTCGTGATGAACTGCTTGGTGCCGTTGAGTACCCACTCGTCGCCGTCCTTCTCTGCCGTCGTGTCCATATCGGAGGCGTCCGAGCCGCTCTCGGGCTCGGTCAGCGCCCAACCGCCGAGGTACTCCCCCTCCGCGAGCGGGCGGAGCCAGCGTTCCTTCTGGGCGTCGGTGCCGAACCGCTCGATTGGTTTCGAGGCCAGCGAGACGTGCGCGACGTAGGAGAGGCCGATCGCGCCCGAGACGCGCCCGAGCTCCTCCGCGACCAGCGCGTACATGAGCGTGTCGCCCCCGAGCCCGCCGTACGCCTCGTCGATCGGGACGCCGAGCATGTCCAGCTCCGCCAACTGGTCGAAGATCTCGTCGGGAAACCGGTGCTCGTCCTCGATCTCCTGCGCGATCGGCTCGATCTCCCGCTCGCAGAAGTCCCTGACGGTCTCCTGTATCATCCGGTGTTCGTCGGGCAGCTCGAACTCCATGCCGCAATACTTGCCGGCATGTGGGATAAACGCACCGCCGACGTTCACCCATTGCGCCGGCGAATGTCGCGTTTCAAACGCCGAGCGACTCGAGGAAGGGGGAACCGACGACCGCGAGGCTACCAGCCGCGGTCGCCCTCGCCCTCGTCGTCGGACCGCGAGCTATCCCGGTCGTCGGTTTCGTTGGAATCCCACCCGTCCGCGTCTCGATCGTCGGCGTGGCCCTCGTTCCACCAGTCGTCGCGGTCCTCGTCGGCAGGCCGGTCTCGGTCGGCCCGCTCTCGCCTGTCGTCCGGGTAGGGCGACCCGAGGCCGTTTCGTCGATCGCGGTCGGCGGTTCGAATCTCCCGCCGCAGGTCCGAGACGAGGTCGAGGTCCGCGTTCGTATCGCCCAGCAGCAACAGCGCGTAGTACTGGAAGTACGTCGGGATCGGCAGCTGGACGAGCGCGACGACCAGCAGGATCGCGAGCGCGCCGAGAACCGCGAGACCGCCCGCGATCCAGACGCCGACTCCGCCGAGCAGTACCAGGACGAATCCGACCGCGAGGAAGGGGATCGCGACGACGATCGCCCCGAAGAGGGCCACCGCGCCCGCGCCGACGGTGACGACGAGCCGGAGGATCCAGACCAGCACCAGGTAGACCGCGTACTCCGCCGGGTTCGATCGCAGCGTCGGCCAGAACCGTCCCCACGCGCCGAGGACGCCCCGGTCCTCGAGCAGCATGATCGGGGCGACGAACTCGGTGGTAAAGCGCATCACGACGCCGTAGACCAGACCGACCGGGACCGCGAGGAGCACGACCGGAGCCAGCGAGGCGAGCGCGGCCTCGACGGTCGATGCGCCCGAAACGAGGAGAGCCGCCGGAATCCCGACGAGCGCGAGCGCGGCGAGGCCGACGAGCGCTCGAAAGAGAAAGAGCCGCACGCCACGCCCGACGTTCGCCCGCGCATACTGCCGAACGCGGACCGTCGTCGAGCGCAGCGACTCGATGAAGACGAACTCCATGATCGCGCCGACGAACTCGAAAAGCACCCAGAGCAGGAGCGCGACCGCGAGCACGATCGCGGCGACGACGAGTACGTCGTCGGGAACGTCGCCGGGGCCCGTCTCGAGGGACGGGGACGGGTCCTGGGGCACCATCTCGGGGTTGCCGGACGTGGCCACCCCCGGGTTGCTCACGCCGAACCCGCCGACGAAGAAGGCGACGAGCGCGAGCTTGAGCCACAGTGCCGGGCGGACGGGCAGTAGCAGGCGTCGCGTCGCGTCCAGCGCGTCGCTTAAGTCGTCGACGGCGTCCATCGCTACGTCCGCCTACTCTCGGCGAGTTGAAAATAATACTGCCCGACGACGGCCGGCCGAACACGTCTTCCCGGTTACACTTCGGGATGCATTTAACGCTGAAACGAGTCTATCCGTCGTATGGATCTCCGCCAGCTAGCCCGCGGGACGGTCGAGTGGGACCGCATCGAGCGCGTCGTACGAACGCTGGCGGACCGCTACGACCGCGAGGTCGTCCGCGTCGAGTTCCTCGAGGCCGACAACTGGCTGTCGACCCCCTGCGTCATCGACGACGAGTGGTTCGTCAAGATCGTCTCGCGGCAGAACGCGTTCGTCCACGCCCTCCTGACGACCGGCCGGAACGTCGGCGCGGTCTCGGCCGGTACCGGCGGCTTCTTCGACCGCTTTAGCACGCCCCGCGAGATGGTCGAACACGAGTACGAGGCGACCCAGCGGATGCGCGAGATCGGCGTCAACGCGCCCCAGCCGATCGAGGCCTTCGAGGTCAACGGCCTCGGAGTGCTCGTGCTCGAGTACCTCCCCGAGTTCGAGTCGTTCGGCACGGTGTCCGACGCCGTCGTCGACGAGCGAGCCGAGGAGCTGTTCGACATGCTCGCGACGCTGCACGAGCACGGCCTCGCCCACGGCGACCTGCGCGCGGAGAACATCCTGCTCTGTAACGGCGAGATCTACTTCATCGACGCCACCAGCGTCCACGCGGACCGCGTCGCGGAGACGACGGCCTACGATCTGGCCTGCGCGCTGGCCGTCCTCGAGCCCCGGATCGGCGCCCGGCGGGCCGTGCAGGCGGCGTCGTCGGCCTACGACCCGGAACAACTGCTCTCGGCGCGGCGCTTCCTCGATTTCGTCCGGCTGCGCCCCGACCACGAGTTCGACTCGACGCAACTACGGGGGGAACTCGAGAAGGCGGCGGATCTCGGCGGGCAGTGAGCGGACCGTCGACGAGTCGCCGACGAACCGTCGGCGAACCGGCGCTCCGGCGTCGCCGCATGTGAGTCACCACCAGGGTTTTGGCGGTTCTCGTCGTACGATTTCCCATGAGCCAGCAAGCCTCCGAGCAGGCGTACGGCCACTACATCGGCGGGGAATGGACCGACGGCAGCGGCTCCGACACGTTCGACAGCGAGAACCCTGCGACGGGCGAGACCCTGGCGACGTTCCGCCGCGGCACGGAGGACGACGTCGACGCCGCCCTCGAGGCGGCCGAGGACGCCTTCGAGGAGTGGCGCGAACTGTCCTACATCGACCGGGCGGAGTACCTCTGGGACATCTACCACGAACTGCGGGACCGCCACGAGGAGTTAGGCGAGATCGTCACAAGGGAGTGCGGCAAGGAGATCTCGGAGGGGAAGGCCGACGTCACCGAGGCCTGGCACATGGTCGAGTGGGCGGCGGGCAACGCGCGCCACCCCCACGGCGACGTCGTCCCGAGCGAGGTCGCGGGGAAGGACTCCTACATGCGCCGGAAGCCCCGCGGCGTCGTCGGCTGCATCACGCCGTGGAACTTCCCGGTCGCGATCCCCTTCTGGCACATGGCGATCGCCCTCGTGGAGGGCAACACCGTGGTCTGGAAACCCGCCGAGCAGACCCCCTGGTGCGGCCAGATCATCGCCGAGATGATGGAAGACGCCGGGATTCCCGACGGCGTCTTCAACATGATCCAGGGCTTCGGCGACGCCGGCGCGGCGATCACCGACGACGGCCGCGTCGACACCGTTCTCTTCACGGGCTCGGCCGAAGTGGGCCACGAGATCGCCAGCAAGGTCGGCGGCGAACCCGGCAAGCTCGCGGCCTGCGAGATGGGCGGCAAGAACGGGATCGTCATCACCGAGGAGGCCGACTTGGACATCGCCGTCCACTCCGCCGTGATGTCCAGTTTCAAGACCACCGGCCAGCGCTGCGTCTCGAGCGAGCGCCTGATCGTCCACGAGGACGTCTACGACGAGTTCAAGGAGCGGTTCGTCGACATCGCCGAAGACATCGCGGTCGGCGATCCGCTCGAGGCGGACACGTTCATGGGGCCGGCGATCGAGGCCGACCACGTCGAGAAGATCCGCCGGTACAACGAACTCGCCGTCGAGGAGGGCGGCGAGGTGCTGGTCGACCGGTTCGAACTCGAGGACGACGAGATACCCGAGGGCCACGAGGACGGCCACTGGGTCGGCCCGTTCGTCTACGAGATCGACTACGATCCGGATCTGCGCTGCTTGAAGGAGGAGTGTTTCGGGCCGCACGTCGCCCTCGTCGAGTACTCGGGCGATATCGACCGCGCCATCGAGATCCACAACGACACGCCCTACGGCCTCGCGGGGGCGATCGTCTCGGAGGACTACCGCCAGATCAACCGCTTCCGCGACCGGGCCGATCTGGGACTGGCGTACGCGAACCTGCCCTGCATCGGCGCCGAAGTGCAACTGCCGTTCGGCGGCGTCAAGAAGTCGGGTAACGGCTACCCCAGCGCTCGAGAAGCCATCGAGGCGGTCACCGAGCGCACCGCCTGGACGATGAACAACTCGAAGGAGATCGAGATGGCCCAGGGGCTGTCGGCGGACATCGTGACGCGGGACGACTGAGCGGCCAGCCTCGCTCTCCAGATATTTTCCCGTCTTCGCTTGCGCTCGAGAGAGCGGAGTACCGTCCCGACGGCGACGTAGCGTACGCTCGGCAGTATCGTGCGGGAAGCGAAATGGAAAGGGGTGGACGAGGCCGAGGTGTGGCGACGGATGCGGACGCGGATGCGGGTGCGGACGTAACGCTCGGTCCCGGGCCCGAGCGTGCGACGGGCCGGAGCGACGCGCATGCCGGTTCGACGTGAAAAGCGTCTTCCCGGCACCTATCGATTGGCGCCCCGAGACAAAAAGTCAGCGGTCGGCAGTTGCCACCCGCCGCCCGTCGCGGATCCCTCGGATCGGGCCTTCGTGGCGCTCGTACCGCTCAGAAGCGCCGATCCCGAAGCGCCGGAAACTCCGCGCGGACGTCGGCGACCTCCTCGCGGTCGACGTCGGCCGCGACGAGCGCCGGCCCGTCGCCGCTCGAGGCGACCGGCACGCCCCAGGGGTCGTAGACGGTCGACCGGCCCAGCAGCGTCGTCTCCCCGTCGTCGGTGTCGAACGTACCGGCGCCGTTGATCGTCGCGACGTAACACTGGTTCTCGATGGCCCGCGCCCGCGAGAGGGTCTCCCAGTGCTCGATCCGCGGGTACGGCCACGCGCTCGGGACGAGCACGAGTTCGGCGCCCTCGTCGATCAGCCGGCGGTACAGTTCCGGGAATCGCAGGTCGTAACAGGTCGTCACGCCGACCGTAACGCCCCCGATCGTCGCGGTCTCGAGGCGCTCGCCGGGGACGAGCAGCTCCGACTCGGCCGATTGGTAGCCGAACAGGTGGTGCTTGCGGTAGCGCAGTTGCAGGTCGCCGTCGGCGTCGAACAGCGCAGCGGTGTTGGCCAGCCCCTCGTCGGCGGGGGTCGGGACGGTCTCGGTCGCCGCGAGGTCCTCGACGATACTTCCGGCGAGGACGGCGACGCCGTGCTCGGCCGCGGCGTCCCGCAGCGCCGTGAACGTCTCCCCCTCGAACGGCTCCGACAGTCGCGCGTAGCGGTCGAACGCGAAGTAGCCGACGTTGAACAGCTCCGGGAACGCGACCAGGTCCACGCCCCGCGCGGCGGCGCGCTCGATCGCCGCCAGCGCCCGCTCGACGTTTTCCTCGACGCGGCCTGCCTCGATACGGATCTGGGCGAGGGCGATCGAGAGCGATTCGGCGGCGGTCGCGTCCGCGGTCGATGGGTCGTTCATGTGCATCTCTGTCTCACGGGTACTCGTTTATTCGTCTAGCTCCCGCTCGAGCGCGCGGCGGAGGTTCTGAATCTCGTCGTCCAGATTGCGCTTGAAGAACTTCTCGACGCCCGGGAGTTTGCCGTCGACGACGAAGTGGTTCTCGAGGCGGGTACCCCCGTCGATCTCGACGATCTCGTGTTCACCGGTCACCTCGAGGACCTTCGATTTGCCGACGAACTTGACGTACTCCGGCGGCCTGCGCGTGACGTCCTCGGTCTCGACGGCGACGGTTCGGCGCACGAGCGGGATCGGCAGTTCGACGTGCCAGGTGACTCGCCGCCCCTCCGGGTCGTCGGCGGAGTAGCGCTGGACCACGCTGATCGCTCGAGCGCGATTCTCGGGGTCGGCGATGAACTCCCAGACGCGCTCGGGCGGTGCCGACACCTCGAACGACCGGTCGACCCGTACAGTCATGCGGCTAACTGAGTCGTTGTGGGGTAAAAAGACCGTGGACCGCGGCGAGACGACGGTCGCGGCGAGCGGGAACGGAAATCGGGAAGCAGGGAGAGGGAGCGGTCGGGTGAACGTTCGAGACGGCAGGAGACGATCGGCAAACCGCTTCGAACCCCGACGCGGCGATCGCCGGTTCGCCGTCCGGAGCGACGTGCGGTGCGCGACGACGTGCGACGCGCGACGGAGCGACCGTCGGCGTCAGCTCAGAGTGACTTTCCACGTCGTCGACCGGGCGCGGCCCCACTTTTCGATGTCGACCTCGTCGGATTTCTCGGCGAGGTGGGGGAGTCGCACGCCGACCTGCTTCGACGAAAGTCCGATCGCATCCGCGATGTTCTTCGCCCGGAAGTACCGTTCGCCGCGGGCGGCGCTCTCGCGGAGATACGAGAGGATTCGCTGCTCTTCGTCGGAATAGTCGGTCATCGTCCGTACGTGGTCTAGGGGGTCACCGGCCTTAACTCTTAACGGCCGCCCCCTCGTCCGTACCGGGTTTCCGACCGCAGAGAACGGTTCGTCGGCGGTTCGGTTCGGCAGTTCCGCCGCCGTCGCGAGCGGCCGCCCGGGAGGCCGTCAGTCGTCAGTCCCAGAGATGCAGTCCGACGACCGCGATCGAACTGAAAAGGACCGCGGCGCCGAAGCCCCAGGCCGCTTCCAGTTCCGGTGCGCCGATCAGCATCAGGAGCGCGCCGAGCACCGCGATTGCGCCGGCGCCGAGCGCCAGTCCGACGCCCTTGTCCGTCGAGTTCGTTTCAGTAGCCATGCTCGTGGGTTGTTAGCGGGGTCTCTTAATAGCACTTGTTCGCGGCCGTATTTGGACCCCGTCCCGAACCGCGGCCTGAGCAGAGCGCTCAGTTGATCGTCGTGTGCTCGGACTCCTCGTTCAGCGCGAGGTTGGCCGCGATCTCGGCGTTTCGCATCGCGTACTGTGCAGTCTGCTCGAGGCTGACCAGCACCTCCCGAACTCGCAGCAGGTCCTCGTTGGCCATCTCCGGCAGGTTCTCGAGGATCTCGTCCTCGAGGGTGGTGATCTCGTGGAAGAGGACGCGAACCTGATTGGACTTGTCGTAGTCGCGTTCGACGGCCGCTTCGACCGCCAGCGAGGTAATCTCGTCGACGAGATCGTTCAGTTCGCGGATGTCCCGCATCACGGAGCTGTCGACGTCTAACGTGTGGTTCTCGGTCTCGATGACGATCTCGGCGATGTCCTCCCCGTTGTCGGCGGTCAGCTCGAGGTTCTTCGCGATCGAGCGGTAGCCGATCAGCGGGAAGCCGCTGGAGAGCCCGACCGCGCGGGCGAGGTTGGGGTTCTGGTAGGCCGTGAAGATCAGGCGAAGCAGGAGCACGAAGATCTTGTTGGCCTGTCGCTCCCGGTTCAGCGCCCGTTGGGCGAGGTCGGGGTTGCCGTGCGCGAGGGCCTTGATCCCCTCGCCGCGCATCGTCTGGCCGGTCCGCTCGAGTCGTTCTAAGAGGTTGTCGAGGGTGAAGTCCTCGGGGTCGACCGAACAGCGGATTGCAATGCTTTCGGGGGTTTCCTCGATGACGCCCAGCCCCATCAGCTGGGTTTCGGCCTGGTAGACGGCGTTGATGTGGTCGGAGTCGAGCGCGCCGTCCTCGCGCTCGATGCGGATGACGCGCCGGCCCAGCACGTACTGGGCGACGATCGCACGCTCGACGGCGTCGGCGTCGAGATCGTCGGCGTGGATGACCGCCTCCGTCTCCTCGGAGCTGGCCGATTCGGGCATCACGGTCAGGGTGCCCTTGCCGCTGGTTCGCAGGGAGACCTCGTCGCCCTTCTCGACGGCGTGCTCGGACGCCCACTCCGCGGGCAACGTCATCGCGAGGGTCGACGGGCCGAGTCGCTGCACTTTCCGGGTTTCCATGCGACGGGCTACGCGGGACTCGACCTTAATCTTGACTATATGGTCATTATATCGAGTCCAATAGTTATATGGTTAGTTCCCTCGGTAGAACCGATCCGATCCTTAAACTAGATTCAGGCAGTTGCGGTAGCGATACGCAGACCGAATACGGTGCGAGAACGCGCGGTGAGCGGCGGACCGGCGGGGCTACGCCGCGTCAGACGACCTTCACGAGCCGCGTCGTGAACCGGCCGGTCCGAACGCGGAGCCACCCCCGCAGCTCCTCGTCGATCGCTTCGTCGTCCGTATCGACGTGGAGCGCGTCGATCCCGTCGAGTTTCGCCTCCGAGGCGACGACCTCGATCTCGTCGGCGCGCTCGATGACCGCTGGCGAGATCTGGTGGTTGCCCCGCCCGAAGATAAAGCCCTGACCGCCGATCGGCGAGACGACGATCGTGACGGGGTCCTCGAGAACTGCGAGGATGTCCGATTCGGCGGCGTCGCGGGCGAGCACCTCGCCGTCGCGCCAGACGTCGACGCCGAGCGGCGACGGGTCGATCCCCAGTTCCTCCTCGATCGCGCCGACGGTGCCGCCCGGGCCGAAGACGTAAGTTCGATCGTCGTCGACCTCGCGGGCGAAGCCTGCCGCCAGCGAGTCGACGCTGCCGCTCGAGAGCTGCTTGCTCGACTGGACGTCCGGCGCGACGGGGACCGGGACGACGGCCTTCAGTTCGGTTCGGACCTCGCCCTCGCGGTAGGCGTCCTCGTCGATGTCGTTCACTTCGCGGGCCTCGACGCGGTCGAACTCCGCGGCGATCCGGCCCGCGTCGGCCGGCGTGACGGCGAACGCCGACGAGTAGATCTTGACGCCCGCGGGGACGCCGAGCATCGGCGTGCGGTCGTCGGTTCCGATCTCGGCGTCTCCCTCGACCGCCTCGAGAACCTCCGCGACGTCGACGGCCGTCCCGTCCCCGCCGACGAACAGCACGAGGTCGACCCCGCGCTCGAGGAAGGCCCGGACGGCGGCCCGCGTGTCCGCCGCGGTCGTCTCCGCGTCGGCCGGGTCGACGCCCGTCGCCCGGCAGTCGGCATCGGCGTCGCTGGCCGGCTCGTAGACGACCTCGGGGTCGAACCCCGCGTCTCGAGCCGCGCGCTCGCCCAGCACGCCCGCCCCGGTGTAGACCGTCGCATCGGGGTCGCGGCGGTGCAGCGAGCGCAGCGCCTCCCGCGCCCGGTCGGGTGCGCGCGGCTCGGCGCCCAGGCGGCGCGCTTCCGCGACTTTGCCGTCCGTTCCCTTCAGGCCGACCCGACCGCCCATTCCTGCGATCGGATTGACGACGACGCCAAGCGCGTCCATGGCGGCTCTAGGGCGATTTCGGACAAAAGGCGTCCGGTGTTCCGGGCGATCACCCCGTTTTCTGAAATATTAAGAGGGGCGGGGACCGATGGCCGACCATGAACGAACTGACCTACGTGCTCGCCGCGGAGACCAAACTGCCGATCGAACTCGTCGGCTGGGGCGTCCTGATCGTCAGCCTGCTCGTCACGATCGTCTGGCTCGCCTACGTCTACCGCTGACCGCCGGTATCGACCCGTTCTCGAAGCCACGCCGCCGCCTCGGCGACGGTCGCTTCGTCCGTGCTCTCGATCGCGATCCGGACCGACTCGCCGGGGTAGCTGCCGACCGACACGTCGAACCGCTCGCGAACCCCCTCGAGGCGATCTAGCAGCGCGCTTTCGGGCTCGTCCGCGACGACCTCCTCCCGATAGGTCGGCGTCCCGGAGAACTCCGGGGCGATCGTCTCGAACATCGCCTGCATCTCGTCGGGAACGCCCGGCAACACGTAGACGTCCTCGAGCGCCGCGCCCGGGGCGACGCCGGCCTCGTTGTGCAGCGCCCGCGCACCCGCTGGGAGATCGGCCGTCCCCTCCGTCAGTTCGGAGCGCGAGTAGCCGTCCTCCTCGAGCCAGGTCAGCGCCTCCTCGTGGGTCTCGAGCGGGCGTCCGAGCGCGGCGGCGATTCCCTCCATCGTGACGTCGTCGTGGGTTGGGCCGAGGCCGCCGGTGACGACGACGGCGTCGTACTCGGCCCGGTACTCGTTGACGACGCGGGCGATGTCGGCGACGCGATCAGGGACCGTCGTGACGCGCTCGACGGCGACGCCGCGCTCGTTCAGGCGTTCGCAGAGCCAGGTGGCGTTCGTGTTCGTCGTCTGCCCGGCGAGCAGTTCGTCCCCGACCGTAACGACCGCGACGTTCATACGAGCGTGTTAGGGACCGGTCCTCAAAACGGTATTCCAGCGGCCGTCGCCGCTTCGTCCCCGGACCAGTCGCCGTTCAGTCCGTACGCACGCCATTTTCGGATCGGATCGTTCATATAAATAAACAGTTCACCAGCCACAAGATTCAATTAGAGGAGTTAGAATAGTCCACCAATGTCTTCGGGTCGGACACAGTACGAATCGGATTCGGATGCGGTTCTCTCAGCGCTCGGCAACAAGTACAGCGCCGAAATCCTCTGCGCTGCGGGCACGCCGAAATCGGCGCAGGCGCTGAGCGAGGACATCGAGATTCCGATCGCGACCTGCTACCGTCGTATCGAGGAACTCGTCGACGCCGGGCTCCTGACCTGCGAGGGGCGGGAACTCTCCGAGAAGGGGCGGCGCACGAACATCTACCGCCGCACGGTCGACGAACTCGAGGTCGATTTCTCCGAGGCCGAGCCGGAGTTCTCCCGCAAACGCCGGACCGAGGCGAAAAACCAGCTGCAGGACCAACTCGAGGACTGACGGGACGGCGCCCCGACGGTCGGTCTCCCGAATCGCGCGGGTAGCGTCGGCACCGCGCCGGTGCGGCCGGTTCGTGGACGCACCGGCCGCGCCCGCAGTGACCATTCTTAAGTAATATCAGGGGAATACTGCGGTGTGACTGAACGAACCGCCAGCCGCGAGCGCGCGGAGCGAGCCGACGCGGGGCTCGAGTCCGGGGCGCCCGCGGCGCAGGTCTCCGGCACCGAACGCGTCCTCCACGTCGGTCGCGACCGGCCGATCCGCATCAGCGCGGGCCACCGGCTGCAACACCACGACGGGAAGTGCGCGCGCCCGCACGGCCACAACTACGAAATCGCTGTCACCGTCACCGGCGAACTGACGGATGAAGGGTGGGTCGCGGACAAGGGCGATATTACCCAGGTAATAGACGAGTGGGATCACCGGTTCCTGCTCGAGCGCGGCGACCCCCTGATCGAGGCCTTCGAGGCGGCCGGCGACGCCGACGGGATTGTGGTCCTCGAGCACCCGCCGACGGCCGAGGTGATGAGCGTCGTCCTCGAGCGGAAACTCGAGGCCGCGCTGCCCGACACCGTCTCGGAGGTCGCGGTGCAGGTCAACGAGACGAGCGAGCTCTGCGGCGGTGGGTTCTGAATGCCGGTTTCCGATTCGGTCTCGGCCGACGACCGGGAGGCCGCCGGCGACGAGGAGACCGGCAGTGCGGGCGACGGCCCCGGCCTCCCGATCAACGAACTGTTCGAGTCCCTGCAGGGGGAGGGCACGCTCGCCGGCGTCCCCTCCGTCTTCGTCCGAACCAGCGGCTGCAACCTCCGCTGCTGGTTCTGCGACTCCTACCACACGTCGTGGGAGCCGACCCACGCCACCATGTCGCTGGCGGAAATCGTCGCCGAGGTCGAGCGCTACGACGCCGACCACGTCGTGCTCACCGGCGGCGAACCGCTGCTCCACGAGGCGAGCGTCGACCTGCTCGAGCGCCTCGACGATCGGGGCTACCACACCACCGTCGAGACCAACGGCACGATCCACCGCGACGCGCCGATCGACCTCGCCTCGATCAGTCCGAAACTCGAGAGCAGCACGCCGACGCCGGAGCGGGATCCGAAAGGCGAGGGCGAGTGGGAGAAGCGCCACGAAGACGCCCGCATCGATCTCGAAGCGCTGGCCGCGCTCGTCGAGGACTACGACTACCAGCTGAAGTTCGTCGTCACCGACGACGCGGACATGCCCGAGATCCTCGACCTCCTCGAGGAGCTTCGGGGCGTCGCGGACGTCCCCGTTCGCGACGGAAACGTCCTGTTGATGCCCGAGGGAGCCACTCGAGAGCGCCTCGCGGAGACCCGGACCCGCGTCGCGGATCTCGCGATGGAGTACGGCTTCCGCTACACGCCGCGGCTGCACGTGGATCTGTGGAACGACGCACCGGAGACGTAACTCGACGAGTACGATACCATGACTGCAGACACTGACACGACCGACGAAGCCGAACCGTCCGCCGACCGCAGCAAGCGCGCCGTCGTCCTCCTCTCGGGCGGCATGGACAGCGCCACGGCCGCCTACGAGGCCCGCGAACGGGGCTACGAGATCTACGCCCTGCACACCTCCTACGGCCAGCGCACCGAGAGCCGCGAACTCGAGTGCGCCCGCCGGTTGGCCGACGAGATCGGCGCCGCGGACTTTCTGCAGATCGAAACGGGCCACCTCTCGGCGATCGGCGCCTCGAGCCTGACCGACGACGAGATGGCGGTCGCGGACGCGGACATGGACAGCGACGAGATTCCGACGTCGTACGTCCCCTTCCGCAACGCGAACCTGCTCGCGATGGCGGTCTCCTACGCGGAGGCCAACGACTGCGACGCGGTCTTTATCGGCGCCCACAGCGAGGACTTCTCGGGGTATCCTGACTGCCGCCCTGAATTCTTCGAGGCCTTCGAGAACGTGGTGGACGTCGGAACGAAACCCGAGACCGACATCGCGATCGAGGCGCCGTTCGTCGAGTGGTCGAAGACCGACATCGCCGAGCGCGGGGTCGAACTCGAGGTCCCCTACGAGCACACCTGGAGTTGCTACCGCGAGAACGAGCCGGCCTGTGGCACCTGCGACGCCTGCGCGTTCCGCCTGCAGGCGTTTCAGAATATCGGCGTGCGCGATCCGATCGAGTACGCCGAGCGACCGTCGTACGTCGAGCGCGACGGCGGCCGGTAAGCCGTTTTGAACCGAGCGCAACCCTGCCACCTGAAGGGATTATCCCGCTCGAGCACCGAGGACAGATATGCAGCGGTGCGACCAGCTACCGAGACTGACCGGGAGCGAGGGTGGAAGCGCCCGGGTCAGACGCTCGAGGGGGGAGTGACGTGACTGACGATCCGCTCCCGGCCGAACACCTCTCGCCGCTCGCCGCGCTCGTCGACGAGGTACTCGCGGGGGTCGGCTACGAGATGGCGGCCGCCACCGACGCCATCGACGATGCCGTCCCCGGCTACGGCGGTCTCTTTGATCCTGCGACTTCTCGAGACGAGTTACGCCGCGCGCTCGAGAGTCTGCTCGCGTCGGATCTCTCTCGGCCGCCCGTTCCCGAGCCGGCGAGCGACGCCTTCGTCCTCTACGTCGACGGCAGTTCGCGCGGCAACCCCGGCCCCGCAGGTGCGGGCGCCGTCATCATGGACGCTTCGGAGGACCAACTCGCTCGTCTCGGTCGGCCCGTCGGCTCCCGGACCGGGAACAACACCGCCGAGTACGTCGCCCTCCAGCTCGGACTCGCCGAACTGTTGGCCCGCTACGAGCCGCGTAGACTGGAGGTGCGCATCGATTCGATGACGGTCATCCGGGACGTCTGGGGCGGCGACGACCCGACGGAGCCGGGCGTCGAGACGTACAGCGAGGCCATCGGGGCGGCGCTGTCGAACGTCCCGGACCACCGGTACACGCATCTGGCCGACAGCGATCCGAACCCCGCCGACGCGCTGGCGACGGTCGGTGCCGATATCGCGGCCATCGGTCCCGGATAGCAACCGTTACTCGTTGACCAGCAGCAGCTTCCCGCGGAAGTCGCCCGCCTCGCCGCGACGGTGGGCCTCCGCGACCTCGTCGAAGGCGTAGCGGTCGTCGATGTGCGGCTCGAGGGCGCCCTTATCGACCAGCGTCGCGATCGTGTCCAGTTCCTCGCCGATGCGCTCCTGGCGGTCGCCCAGCAGCACCGGCAGAATGACCAGCACGACGCCCAACTCGAGCGAGTTGGCGTGCATCGGTGCGAGGTCGAGGTCCTGCGCGGCGCTGGATTCGGTCGTCACGACGCTGCCGAACGGCCGGACCGCCTCGAAGGCCGTCTCGAGGTGCTCGTCGCCGACCGGGTCGAAGACGACGTCGAAGCCGTCGCCGCCGGCGTGCTCGTCGACGTAGGTCTCGACGTCCGTTTCGGTGTAGTCGACGGTCGCGTCGGCGCCCAGTTCTTCCGCGAGCTCGCGCTTTTCCTCGCTCGAGGCCGTCGCGGTCACGTCCGCGCCGAACCAGTCGGCCAGTTGGACGCCGACGTGGCCGACGCCGCCGGCGCCGCCGTAGACGAGCACGTCGTCGCCGATATCGACGGTCGCCTTGTCCGCGAGCATCTCCCAGGCCGTCAGCGCGACGACCGGGAGCGCGGCGGCCTCCTCGAGCGGAATCTCGTCGGGTGCGTGGGCGAACGTGCCGGCGTGGCCGACGACGTAGTCGGCGAGCGAGCCCTGCCGGCCCGCGCCGCCGGGCATGCCGTAGACTTCGTCACCCTCCTCGAACTGTTCGACGCCGTCGCCGACCGCGTCGACGACGCCGGCGACGTCGCAGTGGAGGATCGCCGGGAACTCGGGCGCGAAGTCCGGGATCGCGCCCTGGCGGATCTTGTAGTCGACGGGGTTGAGGCTCGAGGCGACGACCTCGACGCGGATCTCGTTCGGCCCCGGTTCGGGGACCTCGCGGGTCGTCTCCTCGAAGACGTCGGGGTCGCCGTACTCCTCGATCGCGTAGGCGGTCATTTCAGAAGGCATCTCGTCTCGACGTTCGGCACCGATTCGGGAATACCCGGCGCTTCCGGTCACGCGTGCTGAGAGTCATGGATAGCGGACCGTCCTGCTGGTTTCGGTTCGGTCCCGATTGGCACGCCGTGCGGTCCGGCGGGGAACTCGAGTTCCGTCCGGGTCGCTCGTCTCGAGGCGCTCGAGCACAGCTAGCGATTCTTACCAAATGTTCAACACGATTGCCGTCGAACGCCGTACCGAGCACCGATGGTCGATCCCCTGGCGTGGTTCCGCGACGACGAGGGCGACTGGACGGTCCCCGAGGGCCGCTGCGGGGAGTTGCTCGTGCTGGTCGTCGGGCTCCCGCTGTTCGCCTGGCTTGTCCCTGCACAGGCCGACCTCTCCCTGCCCGCGCGCTGGACCGACGCGTGGTGGACCGCCGTCTCCGTCGGCGTCTGCTGTGGCTTCTGTTACGCCGTCATCACGAGGGAGTACCTCGTTGCGGCGGTCCCGGACACGAACGCCTGGACGATCGTCTCGTTTCTCTGCAGTAGCGTCGGGTTCTCCGTCTTCAGGCACGTGCCGGCAGCCGGCGCCGTCGCAGTGGGTCTCGTCGCCGCCGGTGCGACGATCGTCGGAATCTACGCGCTCTGGCTGCTGTCGCCGCTCCACGAGGGGATCGGGCCGGCCAGACGCGGCGTCGAGCCCCCGTCCGCTCTCGAGTCACGGTCGTCGGAGCGGTACTCGTCCGATTGGTACTCATCGGATTCGTAATCGACTCGCACTACCGGCGTCTCACCACGCCGACTCGAGAATCCCTTCGATCTCCTCGGCGGTCGGCTCCAGCCCCGGCGGTGCGTTTTCCATAAACCGGTCCGCCAGTACGTCCCCGGCGACCCCCTCGAATTCCTCGGGCTGGGGCCCGTCGACGTTGCGCAGCTTCGCCGGAAGCTCGAGGGCGTCCCGAATCTCCGCTACCGCCTCGACGACCGCGGCGCCGTGATCCGCGGCCTCGTCCACCCCGAGCGCGTTCGCGAGCAGCCCCGAGCGCGCGTCGATGGCCCCGGCGTCTTCGCGCTCGAACAGGTACTCGAGGACGTGCGGCGCGACGACCGCGTGGGCGGCCCCCTGCTGGACCTCGTACGTCCGGCTGAGCGCGTGGCCGAAGGCGTGGATTATCGAGAGCGTCGTCCCCTCCGGGCGGGAGACGCCGTACTGGACGAGGACGATCCCCTCGAGGATCGTCTCGTACGTCCCGGTGTCGCGACCGTCCGGATCGCCCGCGCCGAACGCGCGCAGGCCGTCCTCGAGCTTCTCGAGGCCGTGCCTAGCCGTCGCGTCGGTGACCGTCGTCGCGTTCGCGGCGTAGAGCGTTTCGACGCCCTTGTCGAAGCCGTTCATCGCGGAGCCGGCCAGCACCGAGTCGGGCGTCGTCGCCACGAGTTCGGGGTCGTAGAACGCCGCCTCAGGCATCAGCCGCGGGTCCGAGATGCCGCCGCCGATCGCCGCCCCGACCGGGCTCGAGTCGGGGGCGGCGGTGACGCCGGCGACCTGTGAGAGGTCGGCGCCGGCCAGCGTCGTCGGGACCGTGAGGATCGGGAGCAGCGCCGCGTCGTCCGGCACGGCGATCGTCCCCGTCTCCTCGAGTTCCTCGGCCAGCGCGGCGGCCGAGCGGTCCCGCGCGGCGAGGACGCTCATCACCGTTGCGACGTCGAGACTGCTACCGCCACCGACGGCGACGAGCGCGTCCGCGTCCTCGGCGTCCGCCCGCGCGACGCCGTCCAGCGCCGTCGACAGGCGTTTCTTCGGCGTCGTTTCGTCGAAGACGCCGGCGAGCCGATCGCCGAGCCCGGATTTCACCGGCTCGATCACTACCGGGGTATCGCCGACCGTCGACCCGCAGACGACCAGCGCGCGCTCGAGGCCAAGTCGCTCGAGTTCGTCCTCGAGGGCGGCGACGCAGCCGGCGCCGAACCGGATCGTCGCCGGGTGGTACTCGAATCGGAACGCGGTCTCGCGGTCGTAGCCGTCGTCGCTTGGGCCGCTCGGATCGCTCGAGACGGGTGGGTTCATGGACCGCAGTACGTCGCCGCGAGTGTTAAAAGCGCGAACAGCATCGCCCGGCGGGAGGGCTCGACGCTGGATCGACGCGCCTACTCCGGCACCGGAATGAACTCCGGTTCGACCTCGCGGAGCCGTCCGGTGCTCTCGAGGAACGAGTGGAGGTCGTCGTACAGGTCGAACTCGGCGTCCGAACCGCCGTCGGCTGCCACACCGCGACCGCCGCTGCGGAGCGTGTACCAGTCGCCGACGATCGCGCAGTAGCGCTGGGCGCGGGTCATCGCCACGTTCAGCCGGCGCGGCCCGTCCAGCGGCCGGCCGAGGAACCCGATCTCGCCGTCGGCGTTGCTCCGGACCAGCGAGAGCACGATCGCGACCTTCTCGCTGCCCTGGAAGGAGTCGATCGTATCGACGGCGACCTCGCGGCCTCGGCCGCGCTCGAGGTGCCGGCGCAGTTTCCCGCGGATCGCGTCCACCTGCGCCGTGTACGGCGTGATGACGCCGACGTCCGAGGGCTCGAGGGCGTCCTCGCCCTCGAGGAGGTTCGAGACGAGGTGCGCGACCAGCCGCGCCTCCGCCTCGTTTTTCGTCGAGCGGTCGACGGTCGCCTCGCTGCCGCCGACGTCATAGCCCACGAGCGCCGGCCGGTCCGCGAGGGCGTCGACGTCCCGGCCCTGCCGCAGCGCGCGGTCGTAGAACCGGCGGTTGGGGAACCAGGCGACGTCGCGGTGCATGCGGTACTGGGTTCGCAGTTGGACGCCGACGCCCTCGTAGACGCCGCCGTCGGCGTAGAGGTGCTCGAACAGCGAGAGGCCGGCCGCTGAGTCGGGCGGCTCCTCGGTCGCGCTGAACGGCGGCAGCTGCTTGTGGTCGCCCGCGAGGATCACCTTGTCAGCCCTCGAAAGCGGGATGCAGGAGGCGGTACACGTCGCCTGTGTCGCCTCGTCGAGCACGAGCACGTCGAACTCCCGATCCAGCACCGCCGCGCTACTGTTCGTCGCGGCGACGACGTCGGCCCGCCCGTCGCACCCGGCGTACCGCCGGCCGACGACCTCGTTCGACGAGTTGCCGGCGTTGACCCGCCGAAGGGTGAACTCGCCGGCCCCATACTGGGCGTAGGCGTGCAGCGACCGCTCGTCGGCCGCGTCTGGCGTGCTCGAGCCGACGACGAGGTTGTCGACCGCCTGGTTCGAGTCGGCGCAGACGAGGACGTCGTCGCCGGCTTCGACGGAGCGCCTGACGACCTCGACGAGCGTCCGCGTCTTTCCCGTCCCCGGCGGGCCGTGAATGCAGAACAACTGGTCGGCGAGCAGGGCGCAGGAAACGGCGAGTTCCTGCTCCTGATTCAGTTCGACGTCCTGCTGGCTGCTCTTGACGCCGGCGGTGTCGCCGAAGGTGACCGGCTTCCCCCCGGTCAGCAGCGCGCGCAGGTCGTCGCGCTCGCGGACGCGCTCGATCGCCTCGAGTTCGCGGTCGTAGGGAACGGGATTCAACAGCAGGGTCGCCGCGAACCCCCGCCGTTTCTTGTTCAGATAGCCGCCGACGGTCGTTCGGTTCTCGATCTCGCCCCAGTCGATCGCGAGGGCGACTGTCGTTCCCTCGAGCGCGTCGACCGTCGCCGGGATCGGGAACTCGTCGGGCGCGTGCTCGTCGCTCGGCGGGTGAAGCAGTACTTCGTTTCCCTCGTGGATGCCGAACTCGTCCTGGACGTACCGGTATCGGTCTCGCCGCTCGGCACTGCCGTCGCCGCCGCTGTCATCAGCACCGTCGTCGACCCGAAACCGGTAGACGCCGTCGTCCGGACGGCCGAGCGACGCCAGCGAGGGGATCGCGCCGAACCCCTCCCTGCGGAGCTGTTCGGCCGATTTCCCGGCTGCTCGCTCCCGGTTCTCGTCCCGCTGGGCGTCCATCTCCGCCTGAACGAACGACTCGAGTTCGTCGAAGAAGGCGTCCGGATCGCCGTCGACCGGGTTGCGGGCGGGCTCCCGTTCCGCGATCGGGGAGTCGAAGTACGCCGGCGGCTCGGCGGGTGCGTAGTCGGAGTGCCAGAACCGAATCCGCTCGGCGAGCGGGGTCCTGACGAACGCGTCGCGGTCGATCGACTCGTGCTCGTCCCCGTCTTCGTAGACGAACACCTCGCCGTGGAGGGCGTGATCCGTGAAGGCGACGTACTCGCCGGTTAGCGACGCGCCGTCCGGTTCGTGCAGCGGGATCGCGATCCAGTCGTCCTTCTCGGGGTGACCGAGGTCCTCGTGGTGGCTCGCGTACTCGACGATGCCGTCGACGGGGATCGGCTCGTCCCGCGTCGGCTCGAGGGCGTCACTGACGGGTGCGCAAAGGGTCGCAGACGAGAGGTCGAAGGTGTCGATCGCACTCTCGAAGAGGAGGGACATATCGACCCGATCGAAGTGTTCGCTCCTAAACTTTTGTGTCGCGGTGACGCATCGTCGGGCCGCTCCGGTCGATCACTTTCGCCCCGCTGCGGGAACGCTTTTAAATCCTGCACGCCAAGTACGGACGAATGGAACTCGATGATCATGCCGAGGATCTCGCCTCCGACCTCGGCGTCGACAAAGAGGAGGTCAAATCCGACCTGCAGAACTTGGTGGAGTACAGCGTCCCGATCGACGAGGCCAAACAGAGCCTTCGCCGGAAGTACGGCGACGGCTCGAGCGGCGGCGGGACGCCCGAGTCGAAGGACATCGCCGACATCACCCCCGAGGACGGCAACGTCACCGTGACGGGGGTCGTCCTCACGGCGGGCAAGCGATCGATCCGCTACCAGGGCGACGACCACGTCATCGTCGAGGGTCGCCTCGCCGACGACACCGGCGTCATCGACTACACCGCCTGGGAGGACTTCGGCCTCTCGCCGGGCGACACGATCACCGCCGGCAACGCCGGCGTCCGCGAGTGGGACGGCGAACCCGAACTCAACCTCGGGGAAAGCACCTCGCTTTCCTTCCAGGAGGAGTCGATCGACGTCCCCTACGAGGTCGGCGGCGACGCGCAACTCGCCGACCTCCGGACGGGCGATCGTGCGGTCAACATCGAAGTGACGGTCGTCGAGTGCGAGCGCCGCACCATCGACGGCCGCGACGGCGAGACCGAGATCCTGAGCGGCGTCTTCGGCGACGAGAGCGGCCGCCTGCCGTTCACGAACTGGGACCCCGCGCCCGAGATCGAGGAGGGGAACGCGGTCCGCATCGAGAACGCCTACGTCCAGGAGTTCCGCGGCGTCCCCGAGGTCAACGTCTCCGAATTTTCGACCGTCACCGACCTCGAGCGCGAGATCGACGTCGGCGCGGACACGACGACGATGGACGTCGGCGAGGCCGTCCGGACGGGCGGCATCTACGACGTCGAGGTCGTCGGCAACGTCATCGCGGTCCGGGACGGCTCGGGGCTCATCCAGCGTTGCCCCGAGTGTTACCGGGTCATCCAGAAGGGGCAGTGCCGGACTCACGGCGACGTGGACGGCATCGACGACCTCCGCGTGAAGGCGATCATCGACGACGGCACCGGGACCCTCACCGCCGTCCTCGACGACGAACTCACCGAGGACGTCTACGGTGGCACGCTCGAGGACGCCCTCGAACAGGCCCGCGAGGCGATGGATCAGGAGGTCGTCGCCGACCGGATCCGCGAGCGCATCGTCGGAAAGGAGTACCGCGTGCGCGGGCACCTCTCGGTCGACGAGTACGGCGCGAACTTGGACGCCGAAACGTTCGCGGAAAGTGACGACGATCCGGAAGCGCGTGCGACCGCCTTCCTCGAGGAGGTGCGAGCATGAGCGCGAACGACGACGAAGAGATGGAGATTCCCGGCCGCGAAGTCGCCTACCGGCTGTTCGCGGCCGAGTACGACGACGCCTCCGTCTCCTACACCGAGAGCGACGAGGAGCGGGCGCCCAACTACGTGATCGCGCCGACCGGCGCCCGGATCAACCGGCTGTTCGCGGTCGGCACGCTGACCGAGGTGACGGCGGTCAACGACGAGATGGTCCGGGCCCGCGTCGTCGACCCGACCGGCGCGTTCGTCGTCTACGCCGGCCAGTACCAGCCCGACGAACTGGCCTTCCTCGAGGGGATCGAACCGCCGGCGTTCGTCGCGGTCACCGGAAAGGCCCGTACCTTCCAGCCTGAGGACTCCGACCAGGTGTATACCTCGATCCGCCCCGAGAGCATCGCGACGGTCGACGCCGACACGCGCGACCGCTGGGTCGTCAGCGCGGCCGAGCAGACGCTCGAGCGGATCGAACTGTACGCGGCCGCCGCGGAGGCGGACGTCCGCGGCGACGAGCTGACCGACGCTCTGCTCGAGCAGGGGGTCGAACCCGGCCTCGCGGCCGGCATCCCGCTCGCGCAGGACCACTACGGGACGACGCCGTCGTACCTCGCGGCCCTGCGCGACTGCGCGCTCGACGCCGTCGAGGTCGTCTCCGGCGACCTCGATCAGGTCGGGCCGTTCGACGCCGGCCCCGGAGAACCGAACGCCGGATACGAGGACGCGACGTTCGACTCCCTGACCGATCTGGGCGTCGACGCCGTCGACCTGTCCGCGCTTGAGGCCGTCTCGACCGAGAGCGCCGCCGAGCAGGAACCGGCGGTTGAGGCGGCAGCTGAACCCGAATCCGAATCCGAACCTGAACCGGAAGCGGTCGCCGCGACCGCCGGCGGCGACACCGTCGAATCGTCGTCGGCAGCCGGCACCGCGACCGGTGACGCCCGCGACGACTCGACCGAGGGTGCGACCGAGGCCGATATCGAGTCGGACGCCGACGACGCCGGCGTCGAACTCGAGAGCGAGAGCGTCGAGGGCACTGTCGAAGCCGAAGCGGCGTCCGGAGCCGAACCGGAGCCGGCATCCGAACCCGAACCCGCCGTCGACGCGGAATCCGAATCGGACGCTGCCGCGGAGTCCGACCTCGAGACCGACGCGACCGACGCGGTCGACGAGGGTGCGGACGAGGACCTCGGCGACTTCGACGCCGAGGACATCGGCGACGGCATGTACGAGATGGACGACGAGGAGCGCGAGCAACTCGAGGAGGAGTTCGGTGCCGAGTTCACGACCGGCGCCGAGGTCGAGGAGCCCGGCGAGGCCGGGATCGACGTGCCGGAGCCGGACGAGGCGGACGCCGATGCCGAGGCTGACTCCGATCTCGAGGCGGACACCGGCGCCACCGACACTGACGCCGACACTGAGGCCGCCGTCGACGACGACCTCGGCGCGCCGCCGACGTCCGGCCTCGAGGACGAGGCGCGCGAGTCTGACGTCGAAACCGACGCCGAACCGGACGCCGAATCCGAGGCGACCGAAGACGAGTCCGTCGAGGAGACGGCGGCCGAGCCGGACGAGCCGGAGTCGGAGCCGGAAGCGGCGTCCGCTACGGACGACTCCGCGGACGACTCCGAGGACGAGGACGAAGCCGCTGACGAGGCCGCCGACGGCGAACCCGCCGAGGACGTCGATCTCGAGGACTACGTCGTCGAAACCATGGCGGAGCTCGACGACGGCGACGGCGCTGACCGCGGGGAACTGGTCGAGACCGTCGCCGCCGACACCGGCGCGTCCGCGGACGAGGTCGAGGACGCCATCCAGGACGCGCTGATGGGCGGGCAGTGTTACGAGCCGGACGACGAGACGCTGAAACCGATCTAAGCCGGCTCCGCTCGAGCACACAATGAACCCAGGATCGGGAGCGCCGACCCCCCGCGTCGAGCCCGTTCCCGGCGAGCCCGCCGCGACCGCGACGGTCGACGGTGACCGCGCCCTGCTGGTCGCCGACTACCACGCCGGCTACGAGGCCGGCCTGCGCTACGAACGCGGCGTCGACGTTCCCAGTCAGGCACCCGACCGCCGCGAGCGCCTGCTCTCCTTGCTCGAGCGAACCGCCGCCGACCGGCTGGTCGTCTGCGGCGACCTCATGCACTCGATCGGCGATCCCGGCGGCGCCGAGCGCGGTGAACTCGAGGTACTGCTCGAGTCCGTGCCGTCGACGGTCGAGGTGACGGTCGTGAAGGGGAACCACGACGGACAGCTCGAGACGTGGTTCGGGGCCGACGCCGCGGACGCCGTCGACCGCCCGAACCCCGACCTCGCCACCGTCACCGTCGTCCCCGGAGACGGCGTCACGCTCGACGGCGTCGGCGTCTGTCACGGCCACACCTGGCCAGCGCCCGACGTCCTCGAGAGCGACGTCGTCTGCCTCGGCCACGAACACCCCTGCGTCCGCCTCGAGGACGAGGTCGGCGGGAGTCGCGTCGAGCGGGCGTGGCTCCGCGGCCGGCTCGATCCGGCGCCGTTTCGCGAGTACGGCGGCTACGACGACGCGGCGATTTCGTGGCTCGAGTCGCCGGACCTCGAGCCGCCGCGAGTCGTCGTCGTCCCCGCGTTCAACGATCTGGTCGGCGGCACGTGGGTGAACGTCCCGAACCAGTCGTTTCTCTCGCCGTTCCTGCCCGACGGGATAGCTGACGGCGAGGCGTACCTGCTCGACGGGACGCGGCTCGGGCCGTACCGGGACGTCTGACGCTGACCGCGCGGTTCGTCTCCTCGAGTTGCCCGCTATTCCTACGCGCTTGGAACGAGCGGTGGCGCTACGACACTGACGCGCCAACAGTGAGTTATGGCTGACGGTGAGCTCCGCGTTCCGCCACTCTCGTCGTCGATTCGGATCGTCGGCGAAACGGAGACGGCAATCGACGGCGATGCGCTCGCCGACTGTCCGCTCCGCGAGCGCGAGTGCGAGATCGTCTGCGCGACCGGCGACCGATACACGGAAACGTGGTACGGCGTCCCGGTGCTCGAACTCCTCGAGCGGGCGTCGGTGCCGCCCGAGACGACCCACCTGCTCGTCGTCTCCGCCGACGGCTACCGCGCCTGCGTCGCCGTCGACACGGCGCTCGAGGGGCTGGTGGCGCTCGGGAAGGACGGCCGGCCGCTCGCGGACGCGAGCGACTACGAGACCCGGTTCGTCGCGGCCGGCGCGGACGGGCCGCGGACCGTAAAGGACGTCGCGCGGATCGAGGCGGTGACCCTCGAGCCGGGGGAAGATCCCGAAGCGTACGAGATTGGCGTCGAGTCGGCGCCCGAGTCGGAATCCGAATCCCCGTCGCCGGACGACGCCGCGTAAGCGCCCGCGCGATCGGCCAGCGCATGTAAGCCGAATCGCCATCTCCCGACCGGGAGAACCCCCGTTCATGTCCATGGAAACGTACCGGCTCGAGGTGCGCGAGACCGAGGAGCCGGGCCTCGACGCCGACGTGTACAACGCGGACGACGTCGTCGAGGAATCGACGTACGTCTCCTACGATGACTACGAGCTCGAGCCGCCGTCCCAGTCCGACGAGCGGCGGTCGTCCGCGGCAGAGATTACCGCGGACGTGACGACGGTCGATCTCCAGTACGAGCGGGACGACGGCGGCTTCCGCTTTCGACTGCTCGGCGATCGCGACGAACTGGCGACCGTTCGGATCGAAGCCGAAGCGTCGGACCGCGAGTGAGTCGAGCCGCCACCGACGAGGCGACGGGCGAGAAGGAGCGACGACTCTCGACGGGTATCGGTTCGCGGTAGCGGTGCCGACCCAAAGAAACGGCGGCGATCGTTCGAGAGTCGATCTCGGCGTCCGCGCGTGTCGGCGTCAGCCGAAGATTCCGACGAAGCTCTCGTAGACCCCGGTCGCGTTCTGCCAGAGGACGATCAGCAGCAGGATGATGACCGGAATCCGGAGGATCCAGATCCAGGTCTGCCCCCAGGCGCCGAGGTTCCGGATGCCCTTGCTGATCTCCTCGAGGCCGAGGTCGGTCTGGACCCAGCCGATGTAGATCGCCAGCAGCAGGCCGCCGAGGATGAGCAGGATCTGGTTGGCGATCCCGTCGTACACCACGAGCCAGACGAGCGACGACGACTGGTCGTACGCCACGGGGACGCCGAGGAGGAAGATCGCCGTCCCGAGGACCGCGACCGCCACCTTCCGATCGACGTCGTGTTCGTCGATCAGGTACGAGGTGACGACCTCCATGATGCTGATCGCGCTCGAGAGGGCGGCGATCGCGACGGTGGCGAAGAAGACGGCACCGAGGAGCCAGCCGAACGGGATGTTACTGAACGCCTCGGAGAGGCTGACGAAGATGAAGCCCGGGCCGTCGGTGGTCTCGGTCAGGTCGGCGGTGAAGAGGATCGGGAACGCCACCAGGCCGGCGGTAAACGCGATCAGCGTGTCGAGGCCGACGATGATGACGCCGTCCTTGGCGAGATTTCGGTCCTCGCCGAGGTAGGACGCGTAGGTGATCATCACGCCCATCCCGAGCGAGAGCGTGAAGAACGCCTGCGCGGCCGCCGCGGGCAGGATCGAGTCCCAGTTCGAGATCATCGTTCCCAGGTCGGGCGAGAGGTAGTACGCGTAGGCCTCGCCGGCGCCGGGGAGCGTTCCGGCGTAGACCGCCAGTCCGATCAGGAGCGCGATGATCGCGGGGACCATCAGCTTGACGGAGAGTTCGATCCCGTCCTGGATGCCGAACGCGACGATGCCGATGACGGCGGCCATGAAGATCGCGTGCGTGAGCACCGACGGCAGCCCACCGGTGGTCGCCGCGAACTGTGCGCCGGCGCCGCCGGCGGCGTAGTTACCCTGCAGTCCGATGACGATGTACTGGAGAATCCATCCGGCGACGACGCTGTAGTACGACAGGATGACGAAGCCGGCGACGAGGAACACCCAGCCGACCTTCGACCAGATCCCCTGCCCGACCTGTTTCATCGCGCCGACGGGGTTCCGGTCGGTGTATCGGCCGATCGTGAACTCGACCAGCATGACCGGAAAGCCGACGAACGCGATCAGGAGGAGATAGAAGACGAGAAACGCCGCGCCGCCGTACTCTCCTACCTGATACGGGAACCGCCAGATGTTACCTAGCCCCACTGCGCTACCGACCGCGGCAAGGATGAACCCTGCCCTCGTTGCCCATGATTCTCGTTGAGCCATATCGCTCTGTTTGAAAGAGGGCCCATATAACTTTTCGTGGTTTCCGGATCGAGATCCACCGGTTCGAGGCCGGTTCCGAGCGGTATTCCGGCTAAAATTGCAACCCGGCGGAATCGTATTTCTTTATAAATTATAGTTCACGGGGGCGTCGGTCTCGCGCGACCGGTCACCGCAGGCAGTGATAAACCGTGAAGGTGTTACGGAATCCTTTTCCTGTTGGTCATCACAACAGGGCGTATGATACCGACAGGGGTGTTTCGAGCGTGACGATGGAAGACCGCATCGACGAACTCGAGAAGCTCCGCGAGGAGGCCGAGTTGGGCGGCGGCGAGGAGCGCATCCAGAAGCAACACGACAAGGGGAAGATGACCGCCCGCGAGCGGATCGACTACTTCCTCGACGAGGGCACCTTCACGGAGTTCGACCAGCTCCGGACCCACCAGACGAGTCAGTTCGGGATGGAGGAGCGAAAGATCCCCGGCGACGGCGTCGTGACGGGCTACGGTGAGGTCAACGGTCGCACCGTCTTCGTCTTCGCCCACGACTTTACGGTCTTCGGCGGGTCGCTGGGCGAGGTTTTCGCCGAGAAGATCTGTAAGGTAATGGACATGGCGATGGAAGTCGGTGCCCCCGTCGTCGGGCTCAACGACTCCGCCGGCGCCCGCATTCAGGAGGGCGTCAAGAGCCTCGCCGGCTTCACCGAAATCTTCCGCCGCAACCAGGAAGCAAGCGGCGTCATCCCTCAGATATCAGGTATCATGGGCCCCTGCGCCGGCGGCGCGGTCTACTCGCCCTCGATCACGGACTTCATCTTCATGGTTCAGGACACGAGCCACATGTACATCACCGGGCCCGGGGTCACCAAGACCGTCACCGGGGAGGAGGTCACCCACGAGGAACTCGGCGGCGCGATGACCCACGCCGGGAAGACCGGCGTCGCCCAGTTCGCCTGCGAGAGCGAGGAGCAGGCCCTCGACGACATCAAACGACTGCTCTCCTATCTACCGCAGAACAACGTCGAGGACCCGCCCCGCGTCGAGCCGTGGGACGATCCCGACCGCCGCGACGAGCGACTCAACGACATCGTCCCGCCGAGCCCCCAGAAGCCCTACGACATGATCGACGTCATCGACTCCGTCGTCGACGAGGGGTCGTTCTTCGAGGTCGCGGAGAACTTCGCGAAGGAACTGGTCGTCGGCTTCGCCCGCCTCGACGGGCGCTCGGTCGGCATCGTCGCCAACCAGCCCCGGGTCAACGCCGGCACGCTGACCGTCGACTCCTCGATGAAGGGCTCGCGGTTCGTCCGCTTCTGCGACTCATTTAACATCCCGATCGTCACCTTCGTCGACGTCCCCGGCTACATGCCCGGCACCGATCAGGAGCACCGCGGGATCATCCGCCATGGCGCGAAACTGCTGTACGCCTACGCCGAGGCGACCGTCCCCCTCCTCACCGTGATCACCCGGAAGGCCTACGGCGGCGCCTACTGCGTTATGGCCTCCAAAAATCTCGGCGCGGACGTCAACTACGCCTGGCCGACCGCCGAGATCGCCGTCATGGGTCCCCAGGGCGCGGTCAACATCCTCTACCGCGACGAACTCGAGGAGGCCGAGAACCCCGACGAACTCCGCGACGAACTCATCGAGGAGTACCGCGAGGAGTTCGCCAACCCTTACACGGCAACGGACAAGGGCTTCCTCGACGACGTGATCGTTCCCACAGAGACCCGGCCGCGGCTGATCGACGACCTCGAGATGCTCGAGACGAAGCGCGAGCAGAACCCGGACAAGAAACACGGGAACATCCCGCTGTAACGATCGACCCATGGCATCACAGAAACAGACGAACGCGACCGATGGGGCCGAGCCCGCGGCGGCCGATCGGCCCGCCGGCGAGCGGCCCGACGCGGCGGCGGTCCTCTCGGACGTCGAACTCGACATTCCGGACACCGCAGACGAGGAGGAGGCGGCCGCGATCGCCGCCGCGGTCGGCGCCCACCTCCACGACCACGCCCTCGCGGTCGCCGCGGCGGCCGCGAGCGAGGAGGAGACGTGGGACGGCAAGCGCTGGGCCTTCAGCGGCCGGTTGCGCGACCAACAGCACCGCCACGCCCGCGTCCCTCGCGAGGCGCCGACGAACGCGTGGTCGGCCGCGGGACGGACGGATCGGTTCTAACTCCGAGACCGTCCACACTTATCCTGTCACCCACGACCGTCCGACCGTTCAGCGACTATCGCGATCGCCCGCAACTGCGCCTCGTATCGCTCGAAAACCCGCCGTAGCGATCGCACTCGGCGCCGTACCTGCGGCCGTCTGAACAGATTGTACCCGATCCGCAGCGTGCCCAGCAGTCCTTCGTCCGCGAGCACTCGCCGCGGCTCGAGCAGCGCCATCGGCTCGACGGCCCGCCACGTCACGGTGAAACCCGCGGTCTCGAGGCGGTCGACCCAGCAGGACTCGGTGAGCGGCTGCGGGTGGACGTTGGCCACCTTCGCGGCCTCCCGGCGGATCCGGGTCGCGGTCTCGTCGTCGACGCCGTCCGCGAGCGCCAGTTCGTGGATGCCGTACCGGCCGCCGGGTCGCAGCAGTCGGTGCGCCTCTTCGAGGATCGCCCGTTTCCCGGAGTCGGGCTGCATCGTCAGCATCGCTTCGCCGTAGACGACGTCGGCCGAGTCTCGAGGGAGGTCGGTGTCGGCGGCGTTCCCGACGACGATTTCGGGCGCGGGCTGAGCGACCCCCTCGAGCGTCTCCCGAAGCCGCGCCGCCCGCTCGCGATCCAGTTCGATTCCCGCGTACGAGTTCGGATTTCGAGCGAGCGCGAGCCGTGCGGTCTCGCCGACGCCGGGTGCGAACTCGACGACGTCGTCCGCCGACGTAATCGAGAGGGCCTCGAGCAACTCGCGAGTCAGCGCCTGGCCGCCGGGACGGAGCGTCCGCTTGCCGAGGGCGGCGAGCAGTTGGTGTGCCGGTCGGTTCGCGATCGGCATCGACTTGCGGGTCATGTTGAGCGTCCGGCGTCGCTCGCTTGAGCGCCGCTGTGGACGTCCGGAACGTCGCTTCCTCGTCGTATCGCCGTTGCCCCGAACATGCTCGTCCGGAGTAGATAGCACCCGTTCGGAACAGTGTCACCGGTCGGTACGACCGGCGAGGCGGCGTCTCGAGAACTGCATTCGACGCCGGAAAGGCCGGCGTCGCGACTGCCGATCCGTGAATAGAGGAATGAAGTATGAATAGTGAAGCGGCGAACCGACGTTCCCGGAGGCTCGCGCACTCCAGTACTTGCCGGAACGCAGGCGGGCTTAACTTCCGTGTTCGGGATGGGTACGGGTGTTGCCCCGCCGCTGTGGCCGCTTCAACGCCGACCCGCGGAATCGAACCACGGTACAGCCATCGTCGGTTTCCGCGTTCAGTACGCCGTTCCCATTCGGGGAACGTAACGGTTTCGTTTCGAACCAACCGCGCGAACGAGACGCGTTCGCGCGGGACGGTCTCAGTGAACCGATCGGTTGCGAAAAAGTAAGGTAGCAGCCTCGCAACTGTTTGTACAGAAATGTTCAGGAAGGTCCTGGTGGCGAACCGCGGCGAGATCGCCGTCAGAGTCATGCGCGCGTGCGAAGAACTGAACGTCGGGACGGTCGCGATCTACTCGGAGGCGGACAAGGACGCCGGACACGTCCGCTACGCCGACGAAGCGTACAACGTCGGGCCGGCTCGCGCGGCCGACTCCTACCTCGATCACGAGGGCGTCATCGAGGCCGCGCGCAAGGCCGACGCCGACGCGATCCACCCCGGCTACGGCTTCCTCGCGGAGAACGCCGAGTTCGCCCGCAAGGTCGAGAACGCGGACGGGATCACCTGGATCGGACCTTCCAGCGACGCCATGGAGTCTCTGGGGGAGAAGACCAAGGCCCGGACGATCATGAACGAGGCCGACGTCCCCATCGTTCCGGGGACCACCGATCCCGTCACCGAACCTGAGGAGGTCAAGGAGTTCGGCGAGGAGCACGGCTACCCCATCGCGATCAAGGCCGAGGGCGGCGGCGGTGGCCGCGGGATGAAGGTCGTCCGGTCCGAGGACGAGGTCGAGGACCAACTCGAGAGCGCCAAGCGCGAGGGCGAGGCCTACTTCGACAACGACTCGGTCTACCTCGAGCGCTACCTCGAGCAGCCCCGCCACATCGAGGTCCAGATCCTGGCCGACGAGCACGGCAACGTCCGCCACCTCGGTGAACGGGACTGCTCGCTCCAGCGACGCCACCAGAAGGTCATCGAGGAGGCTCCCTCCGCGGCGCTGACCGACGAACTGCGCGAGAAGATCGGCGAGGCGGCCCGCCGCGGGGTCGCCGCCGCGGACTACACTAACGCCGGCACCGTCGAGTTCCTCGTCGAGGAAGAGTCCGGCCGGGACGGCCCGCTGGGTCCGGACGCGAACTTCTTCTTCCTCGAGGTCAACACTCGGATCCAGGTCGAGCACACCGTCACCGAGGAGATCACGGGCTACGACATCGTCAAGCGCCAGATACAGATTGCGGCCGGCGAGGAGATCGACTTCGAGCAGGACGAGGTCACCTTCGACGGCCACGCGATGGAGTTCCGGATCAACGCCGAGAACGCGGCGAACGACTTCGCGCCCGCGACCGGCGGCCGACTCGAGACCTACGACCCGCCGGGCGGGATCGGCGTCCGATTGGACGACGCCTTGCGGCAGGGCGACGAACTCGTCACCGACTACGATTCGATGATCGCCAAACTCGTGGTCTGGGGCGAGGACCGCGACGAGTGCATCGAGCGCTCGCTGCGCGCGCTCCGGGAGTACGAGATCGAGGGCATTCCGACGATCATCCCCTTCCACCGGCTGATGTTGACCGACGAGGAGTTCGTCGCCAGTACGCACACGACGAAATATCTCGACGAGGAGATGGACCCAGAGCGGATCGAAGAAGCCCAACAGCAGTGGGGCGGCGACACCGGCGACGGCGGCGACGGCGAGGACGAGGAAACCGTCGAGCGCGAGTTCACCGTCGAAGTCAACGGCAAGCGCTTCGAGGTCGAACTCGAGGAACACGGCGCGCCGGCGATCCCGACCGGCGATGTCGAGGCCGGCGGCGGCGGCCAGGCCCAGCCGCCCCAGCCGGCGGGCGGCTCCGGCGGCGGTGGCGAGGTCGCCGGCGAGGGCGAGACCGTCGACGCCGAGATGCAGGGGACGATCCTCGACATCGAGGTCGAGGAGGGCGACGAGGTCGCGGCCGGCGATGTGCTGGTCGTCCTCGAGGCGATGAAGATGGAAAACGACATCGTCGCCTCGAAGGGCGGGACGGTCGTCGAAATCCCCGTCGAGGAGGATCAGAGCGTCGACATGGGCGATACGCTGGTCGTCCTCGAGTAGCGTCGGCCGCTTCGGGAGCGTCCCTCATTCTCGGCAGACGACCCCGGCCGGAACGTGTTCGGCTGAACGCCCAACTTCCTTCGTTCGGAAGACGGAGGTGCACGCGATATCGACGACCGCCCCTGCAAGCGATCGACGGCGTCCGGACTCGTCTGCACGTGGTACCGGCTCCGTCTTTCACCCATACCGATATCGCGTGCGGTCGGAAGCTACTCACCGATCGGTTCGATCGTGCGGTCGGTGCGTCGATGTGCCGACTCCGCTCTAGAGCCATCGTCTTCCGCCGGTCGGCCCGAACCCTGTAATCGACGGGCTCGAGAACCCGTCACCGGTGGCTGTTCAGTCAGTCCGGGTCGACCTCGCGGTTCACGTTCGATCTTTTGTCTCGGTACCGATCGTCCACGCAGTCGGCCGTCTGTCTGGTCTCGATTCCGGCGAAACCGGGCGTACAGTCAGTCGCCCGAGGCCGGCCGCTCGAGCGTCGAGGCGTCCTCGCGTTCCCACGGCAGCGGACCGTCGTACGCGTCGGGAACGTAGGGACAGAGCGGGTCGCTCGCGAGGGGATTTCCGGTGTGGGCGTAAGCCCGCGAGCGGCTGCCGCCGCAGACGTGGCGGTAGGGGCAGGCGCCGCACTTCCCCTCGAGGTTGTCGCGATCGCGCAGCGACCGGAACAGCGACGAGTCGCGGTAGATCTCGGGCAGGGATTCGTCGCGGACGTTGCCGGCCGACTGCGGCAGGAAGCCCGAGGGGAACACCTCGCCGGTGTGGCTCACGAACGCGAAGCCGTCGCCGGCGATGATGCCGGTTCGGCGGCCGATGCCGTCGTCTGCGGGTCCGTCGTTGGATCCAGACCCGGCACCGGACCCGGCTCGAGGCCTGCCGCCCGAGCCGTCGGTCGCTCGCTGCATCGCGACCCGGCGGTACTGGGGCGCCTCGGTCGTCTTGACCCCGAACGGCTCCTCGTCGCTGACCTCGTTCAGCCAGGCCATCACCGCGTCGGCCTCGTCCGGGTCGATCGGCTCGAGCACGCGGCCGCGGCCGACGGGGACCAGGAAGAAGACGCTCCACAGGACTGCCCCGAGGTCACGCAGCAGATCCTTAATTTCGGGGAGTTCGCCGACTGTCTGGCGGCAGACGGTCGTGTTAACCTGCACGGGGAGGCCGGCCGCGCGGGCGTCCTCGACTGCCCGCACGGTTTCCTCGAAGCTGCCGTCCTCGCCGCGGAACTCGTCGTGGGTCGCGGCCGAGGCGCCGTCGAAGCTGACCGCCATCCGCTTGAGGCCGGCGTCGGCCAGCGCCTCGATCCGGTCGGCGGTCAACGAGTGCGTGCCGCTGGGCGTGATCGTCATCCGGAGGCCGAGGTCGGTGCCGTAGTCGACCAGCTCCTCGATGTCGTCGCGGACGAGCGGATCCCCGCCCGAGAGCACGACGAGTTGTCCCTCGCCGAACTCGGCGGCGTTCTCGAGCAGGCGCTTGCCCTCGGCCGTCGAGAGTTCGTCGGGGTGGCGTTTCTCCTTCGCGTCGGCCCGGCAGTGGTCGCAGGCGAGCGCGCAGGCCTGGGTGACCTCCCAGATGAGGACGAACGGCCGCTCCGACGTATCGACGTGACCAGGTCTCATTGCTCGGTACTCGTAAGCGACCGAAGGAAAGCCGCGCTCTCGTTCTCACCGGTCGGGAAGACGCGAACGCGTTCGTCCGACCGACGACGTGTTCCCAGCCGCTGGGAGTTTGGGGAACGATCTTGCTCGCCGTTTCGTACCGTCGAGTATGGTCGAGAAGGCGCGCCGCACGAAGGTCGAACGCGACGACTCCGAATCTCCGATCCCGCAGTGGGAGGTCTTCGTCCGCGACGAGGAATCGGAGCCGCTGCGCCACGTCGGCAGCGTCGCCGCCGAGAACGCGACCGACGCTCACGAAAACGCCTCGAGGCTGTTCGGCTGGTATTCGGTCGACCTCTGGGTCTGTCCGGCCGACGAAGTCGTTCGGTTCTCGACGCAGGCGGTCGACGACGAGGGGGCGGCCGATCCGGAAGTAGACGGCGACGAATCGACCGACGACGCGGACGGCGAGAGCGAGGAACCGCGCGTGTACAAGGAAACCGCCGGCGCGTCCGACATCAACAGTCTGTAGGGGGATCCGTTCGTCGTTCGGTGATCCGCCCGTCGACCGCGAGCGCGACACCGGGCGTTGACCGACGGTCAACCGCCACTATTCAATTCGTATATCAGTCCTGAAAGCTGACATCCCGCGTATAACAATGTCGGTTCTCTCCGGAGAACCGACGATGCGTTCCGTATCGCCGTCCGACGATCGAACCGCCGTCTCGTCCGTCGTCGGCGTCCTCGTTCTGATCGCGATCACCGTTGTCCTGGCCGGCGTCGTTCACGCGTTCGCGTTCGGTCTCGCGGACGACACCCTCCAGACGTATCCGACGGCCGGCGTCTCGATCGACGCCGACGCGGACTGTGACGACGAGAAAGCGACGGGGCTCATCGCGACCCACATCGCTGGCGACTCGATTCCCGCGGACGAACTCTACCTCAAGGCCGCGGGAGACGATCTCGAACTCTCTGGCTCGTGGGCTGATCCCGACGGGTACTCGACCGCCGCCGTCGACGACGGGGCGGTGAGCGCTGGCGATACCGCGACCGTCTGCGCCAAAGACGAGACGCTCGAGGAGACGACGGTACGGGTCGTCTGGCGGGCGGATTCGGGCACGCGATCCCTCGTCCTGGCTGAGTGGGACGGCAGCTAAGCTCGAGTCGGCTGCGGCCGCCGCGTCTTACTCTTGGACGTGCGCGCGAGTCACGTGGCCGCCACAGCCACACTGATCGACGTACTCGAGGTCGACGTCCTCGAACGCGGCCTCGAGTTCGTCCCAGAGGTACGTTTCGGGGTGGCCGTGGTCGCCGTGGGTCACGAGGTTGACGTGGTAACCGCTCGCGGTCGCCTCGATCGCGTCTTTGGCCTGCTCGACGACGAGGTCGCGGTCGGCCGCGTGGTGGGGCTGCTCGAGGTTCGCGGACCACGAGTTCTCGTGGTCGCGCCGCGTCACCGGTTCGACGTCGCTGACGTCTTCGGCCATACGGCAGCGTCAGCGCTCGACGGGCCTAAGGGCTGAGACGAACGCGTTCGGTCGACGGCCCGCACGGGTCTCCGTCAACAGCAGAACATGAACGGGTAGATCAGCGCCACGCGGTCGCCGTCCTCGAGTTCCGTCTGGAACCCGTCGAAGTGTTCGTTGAACTTGCCGTTGATGCAGACCCGGGCGTAGGTACGGGTCTGCTCGCCTTCGGGGTTCTTGCGCCACGTGCCGGGCAGTTCCTCGGGCGGGTCCGCCCAGCCGTGGGCCGTCGCCTCCTCCTCGGTTTCGGCGATCAGCAGGTCCTCGACGTCGTACTCCTCGAAGAAGGCCTCGAGGAAGTCCCGCAGCCGGGTCCCCTCGAAGGTGAACTCGAGTTCGTGGGTGCCAACGGCGTCGCGGACGTGGCCGGTACAGCGGACGGTCACGGTGGTGGTTTCGGGAGTGGATTCGCTGGCGTGATCGACGTCGGTCGTCTGCTCCTGGGTAGCTTCGGCCGTCATACTCGTCCGTACGACGCAGCGGGGCGAAAACCCGACTCCGAACGTGTTCGGGAGTAATCGAACGACGATCGGAACCGAACGGTCGCGTATGAACCGGATGCCTGGCGGGCTACGGACCGATCAGCAACCGCCGATGGCGATCCCGTTTCGCCACTTCGTGCTCGCGCTGGCGTTTCTGGTCGCCGGCGTGGTCGGCGGGACGGTCCTGACCGTCGCGACGCTGCCCGGACTGTCTACGCTCGCGGTCGTCCACGTCGTCCTGCTGGGGTGGATCGCCGTGACGATCATGGGCGCGATGACCCAGTTCGTCCCCGTCTGGTCGGGCGTGACGATCCACTCGCGGCGGCTCGCCGTCGCCCAGCTGTGGCTGGTCGTCGTCGGCCTGCTGGGCTTTGCCGGCGTCCTGGTGGCCGGCGCGCTCGCGTGGCTGCCGGTCGTCGCCGCGCCGATCCTGCTCGGCATCTGGCTGTTCGTCTACAACGTCGGCCGGACGCTGCTCGCCGCGCGCCCCCTCGAGTTCACCGAGCGCCACTTCGCGCTCGCGCTCGCGTGTTTCGCCCTCGTCGCGCCGCTGGGCTACTTGCTCGCGGTCGATTTCACCCGCCCGGCGTTCGACGCGGTATCGCTCGGCCACGGCGACGTCCGGCTGCTCCACGCCACGCTCGCGCTGTACGGCGCCTTACTCGCGACGGTCGTCGGCGCGTTGCTCCAGCTCACGAAGATGTTCGCCCAGTGGGACCTCGGAGCGCTCGAGGATCGACTGCTCCAACTCGAACAAGTTCTCTATCCCGTCGGCCTCGTGGCGTTCGCGGCCGGCCGCGCACTCGGAGCGGAGATCCTCGCGAAAGTCGGCGCAATGGCCCTGCTGGCCGGCCTCGTGGCGTTCACGGTCGTCATCGTCCGCGCGCTCGCGGGATCGACGGCCGAGGGGTCGCCGATGACCGACCGCTACTGGGTCGTCGCCGCGTCGCTGTACGCGTGGGCGTTCCTGACGGTTCCCGCGTGGTGGCTCGAGCCGACCGGCGAGACGGTGTTCGGCCATCCCGACGCGTCGAATCTGCTGATCTTCGGGGTCTTCGGCTTCGTCGTCGTCGGCTCGCTGTACCACATCGTGCCCTTCATCATCTGGCACGAACGGTACAGCGACCGGCTAGGGTTCGAGCAGGTGCCGATGATCGACGACCTCTACGACGACCGCCTCGAGCGGGCGGACTTCGCGTTCACCGTCGTCGCGCTCGTCGGACTCGTGGTCGCGCCGCTGTTCGATCTCCCTGGCTTCGTCACGGTCGGCAGCGCGGTCCTCGGCACGGCCGGCGTCGTCCTGTTCGTCTCGAACGTGTTACTGACGATCCACCGACACGGGCCGAACGGTCTCGCCGGCGTGCTGCGGAGCGGGGACGGCCTCGAGGCCGACGAGAGCGGGGACGACCTCGAGTCCGCGGAGGGCGGCGTCGGCGAGGTCGGCGACTGACGTCCTATTCGAGCCGAATCAGCGAGTGAATCTTGTCGTACCGGATGCTCCCCTCGTCGAGCGGTTGCCCGTCGAGCTCGAGGTAGCCGGGCTCGAGGCCGGTGACCTCGCCCTCGTGTTCGGGGTCGTCGGAGCCGGTTCGGTCGGCTTCCCAGACCTGGACGACGTCGCCGACGTCGACGTATTCCTGTACGAGTGCTTTGGCCCGTTCGTCGTCGGCGTCGGGCGGAATAGTGAGATCGGTCATCGTCTCGGACCACGAGGGCCACGGGGGTAAACGCCGTCGCGTCAGGTGACGGGCGCTTTTGTAGCCGCGCGGACTGCGGTCGCGGTCGTCGTCGCGCTTCGCTCCCGCTCACTCCCACTGCGTCGAGATGTACAGCAGCGCGATGAGACAGAGAATAACGACGACGAACAGCGCCACCGTCATCACGAACGGATCGAGCATATCGGCCGTTCGGATCGGCCGATCAAAGTGCTGTCGGTTGGCTGACGAACGGCGAGGGTCGTCGCGAACTGCCGACCGCCGGCGAACGCCGCCCGTCCCCGTCACGACAGTTTTTGTACGGTCCGGCCGAACTATCGGCATGAAAGTCATCAAGGACAGCGTCCACGACCACCTCCAGGTCGAGGGCGTCGCGCGCGATCTCCTCGATACCCCGCTGGTCCAGCGGCTCCGAGGTATCAGCCAGCTCGGCACCGTCTCGCTCGTCTATCCCTCCGCGAACCACACCCGCTTCGAGCACAGCCTCGGCGTCTACCACCTCGCCTGCAAGGCCCTCGAGCAGCTCGGCATCGAGGGCAGACGGGCCGACCGCGTCCAGGCCGCCGCCCTGCTGCACGACGTCGGCCACGGCCCGTTCAGCCACAACCTCGAGTCGCTGACCCACCGTCGGACGGGCCGGTACCACGACGACGTCGACGACTTGCTCGTCGACGGCACGGTCGGCGACGTCCTGCGCGACCACGACCTGGATCCCGAGCGGATCGCGGGGCTGATCGCCGGCGAGGGGCGGTTCGGTCAGCTCGTCTCGGGCGAACTCGACGTCGACCGGATGGACTACCTCGTGCGGGACGCCCACCACACCGGCGTCCCCTACGGGACGATCGACCACGAGCGGCTGGTTCGGGAACTCACCTTCGTCGACGGCGAACTCGTCTTAGACGAGGGGAACGTCCAGGCCGCCGAGAGCCTGCTGGTCGCACGGGCGCTGATGAACCCGACCGTCTACAGCCACAGCGTCGCCCGGATCAGCAAGGCGATGCTCCGCCGGGCGGCCGAACGCTTGCTCGAGCGAACGGACCTCGACGCCGAGACCCTCCAGCGGATGGACGACGCCGACCTGATCGTCGCCCTGCGGTCCTGCGAGGAGACGCAGGAGTTCTCCCGCCGGCTGGACGAGCGGGACCTGTACAAGCGGGCGGTGTGGGCCGAGATCGACGACGTCCCCGGCGGCGTCATCGAGAGCGACCACGAGTCGGTCCGCGAGTTCGAGCGCGAGATTGCCGACCGCGCCGCGGTCGACCAGGAGTACGTGATCCTCGACATCCCGAGCCGCCCGTCGATGACGGAGTCGACGACGCGGGTGATGGTCAACGGCGACATCCGACGGCTGGGCCAGCAGTCGCCGCTCGTGGAGGCGCTGCGCGCGGCCCAGTACTCGCAGTGGCGACTGGGCGTCTACTCGCCGCCCGAAATACGCGAGCGGGTCGGCCGGGCCGCCGTCGACGTGCTCGGGCTCGACATCGACGGCGCGCTGGTCAGCGAGGTCCGGAACGGGATGGATACGACGCTGGATCAGTTCGTCGACGACTGACGGCGGAGCACGGAGAATTCGACCGTCAGGACCGCAGCGACTCCACTCGCTCGAGCGTATCTGCGTCCTCGGGTTCCTTGTCCGACCGCACCGCCAGGAACCGCGGGAACCGTAGCGCGTAGCCCGACGAGTAGGTCGGCGAGGTCTGGATCTCCTCGTAGCCCACCTCGAAGACGACCGCCGGCTCGAGACCGACGTCCTGACCGTCCTCGGCGGCGATGTGGGGCTCGAGCAGCTCCGTCAGCTCTGCGAGCTTCTCGTCGGTGATGCCGGTCGCGACCTTCCCGACGGTCTCGAGGTCGTCGCCGTCGCGCACCGAGAGTTCGAAGGTCCCGAGGAAGTTCGCCCGGCGACCCTCGCCCCACTCGGCGCCGGTGACGACGCAGTCCAAGGTCTCGACGTCGGGTTTGCGCTTGCGCCAGTGTTTCCCCCGGCGGCCGGGCGAGTACGTCGAGTCGGGGTTTTTGAGCATGATCCCCTCGTGGCCGGCCTCGAGGGCGTCGGCGTCGATCGCCTCGATCTCGTCGGGGTCATCGGTGGTCCAGAGCAGGGAGAGGCCCTCGATGTCGGCCTCGTCTTGCTCCGGCGCGTCGTCGGCGTCCGCCAGTACTGCTCGTAGCCGGTCGTGACGGGCCGTCAGCGGCTCCTCGAGCAGGTCCTCGCCCCCGGCGTGCAGGCAGTCGAAGAAGACCGGTCGGACGGTGACTTCTTCGCGAGCCTTCTCGACGTCGTGCTTGCGGCGGAACCGCTTGAGCACCTCCTGGAAGGGGAGCGGGCTGCCGTCGTCGTCGACGGCGACGACCTCGCCGTCTAAGATGGCCGGTTCCTCGAGGGTCTCCTCGGCGTACTCGAGGACTTCAGGGAGGGCGTCGGTTACTTCCTCCATGTTGCGGGAGAAGACGCGGGTCTCGCCGTCGGCGGAGTGGTGCAACTGGATCCGCGCGCCGTCGTACTTCCACTCGACGGCGGCCTCGTCCCACTCCTCCAGTGCGTCGGTGACGGTGCCGGCCTGCGCGAGCATCGCCTGCACGGGCCGGCCGATCTCGAGGTCGATCGCCTCGAGCCCCTCGCTCCCCTCGTCCCGGGCGATGCGGGCGACCTCGCCGTAGTCGTTCGAGACCTGCAGAGCATGCTCGACCTCTTCCTCGGGGACGTCGAAGGCCTCGGCGATGGCGTCCCGGACGGTCCCCTCGCCGACGCCGATGCGCATCTCCGAGAGGACGAGCCGCGCGAGGTAGCGCGCTTCCTCGCTCGAGCAGCGGTTAAAGAGGCCAAAGAGGAGATCGACCTTGCGGTCCTGGCTGCCCGACCCTTCGGCGGCTGCGAGGTCGGTGAGGGTCTCCGAGACCTCGCGGACGGTGAGGTCGTCGCCCCCGCCGTCGCCGCCGGTGAACGCGCCCAGGCCCTGCTGGCCGCCGAAGTCGTAACTGGCCGCCACGTCGCCGATCTCGCCCAGGTCGGCGAGGCGCTCCTCGACGTCGTCGGCGTCGACGTTCGTCCCGGCGGCCCGCGCGATCGCCTCGTAGCACGCGCTCGGGCCGATGTCCAGGGTCGTCGAGTCCCACGCGGGGAAGACCCGGCCCTGGACGAAGCGGGCGACGACCTCGAGGTCGTCGCCGGCGTCGCGGAGCAGGTCGGTGACGTGGGCGACGATCTCGAGGTCCGCGGGCTCGGCTTCGATCGCGGCGGCGCGGTCGGCGAACGTGGCGAACTCCATCGGCGGACGCTACTGCCGGCGGGAGTAAGAGTAAAACGGTTCTGAGACGCCGACGCTCCTCGGAAGCGAGTCGAGTGGACCGGCGAGCGGCTCCCGCGGCCACGCCTCGCGGTGAACGTATTCGAGGGGCTGCTTTAAAGGCAGTTGCGGCCGCACTCTCAGGTAGACCAATGCCCGAGGAGGAACTCGCGGACCGGGTCGCCGACGTGCTTTCGGTCGACGCCGAGGCGTACCAAGCGCAGGCCGCGGCCGACGCCGAAGTCATCAAGGAGGGGGTCGAGAACGGCGTCTTCGACAACCCGCAGGCGATCGTCGGCCTCGAGTACGAGTTCTACGCGGTCAAGGACGACGACTGCGCGCTCCGGCGGGTGCCCCGGCGGCTGCTCGAACTGATCGGGTTCGAGAAGGAACTGGGGCTGCACAACGCGGAGATGACGACCAGCCCGCAGCCGTTAAACGCCGACGGGATCGTCGCCCAGGAGTCGGAGGTCAAGTCCCGGCTGCGGACGGCGCTGACCGTCTCCGAGTCGGAGGGGATGCGGCTGGTCAGCGACGGGCTCTGGACGATCCCGCCGGAGGGCGAGGACGCGGCGACGTACCTGACCGACAGCGTCGAGCGGACGGCGACCGCCGAGGACGGCAGCGAGCGCGCGATCCGCGTCGCGACGAACATGAGCGACTCGGCGCGCTACCACGCGATGGCCAACACCGATCAGGCTCAGGCCGCGGGGATGCGAATCGAGGCGCCCCACGTCTCCCTGCAGGCCGACACCGTCATGCCAGAGAGCCTCATCACGTCGATCCAGCCCCACTACCAGGTCCCCCACGCGCCCGACCTCCCGGACTACTTCAACTACGCACTGCGGATCGCGGGCCCGCTGCTCGCGCTCGGGGTCAACTCGCCGTTCTTCCCGCCGGACCTCTACGACGAGGACGCGACCGCCGAGGAGATCCTCGAAGACGGCTGGATGGAACACCGGATCAGCGTCTTCGAGACCGTCCTGAACGACCCCACCACCGGCGAGGGGAAGGTGCGGTTCCCCCGCGATATAGAGACCGTCGAGGAGGCGATCGATCGGATCGCGGGCGACGACACGATCGTCCCCATGCCCGTCGACGAGGGCGAGCGGTTCGACGACCAGTTCCCTCACTTCCGGCGGAAACACGGCACTTACTGGCGGTGGGTCCGTCCGGTCTTCGGTGGGCCGACTCGCTCGGCGGCCAACGCCCGCATCGAGTTCCGCCCGATCCCCGCCCAGCCCACGGTTCGGGACGGCACTGCCTTCCTCGCGGCCTTCGCCGGCCTGCTCCAGAGTCTCACCCGCCTCGAGCACCCCGTCCGCGAACTCGACTGGCCGGTCGCTCGCGAGAACTTCTACGCCGCGATGGTCGACGGCCTCGAGGCCGATCTCACCTGGATCACCAACGACGGCAAGGAGACGACCGACCGGCTCGAGCTCTACCGGGACCTGCTGGCCCACGCCGAGGACGGCCTGACGAACCGCGGGCTGAACGAGGAGGAGGCCGCGAAGTACCTCTATCCGCTCCGGCGGCGGGTCCGCCAGGAGGTGACGCCGGCGAGTTGGAAGCGCGAGCAGGTCCGCGACGAACTCGAGGACGGCGCGAGCCTTGACGAGGCGATCACGACGATGCAGCGACGCTACGTCGACCGCCAGCGCGAGACGCTGCTCGAGGGGAGCTTCGCGGACTGGATCGGCGACTGAGTCCGAGTGCAGGCCGGTCCGGGCCGGATCCGCACGGCCGACGAGCGGCCGCTCGCGAACAGCCAAAAGCGATTAAGTAGCCACGCTCGAGAGTGTAGCGTATGGTAACCTTCCTCTCCGGGGGCACCGGGACGCCGAAGTTGTTAGACGGCGCTGGGGCCGTGTTTTCGCCGGAGGAGACGACGATCGTCGCTAACACGGGCGACGACATCGAGATCGGCGGCCTGTTCGTGTCGCCGGACGTCGACACGCTGCTCTTTCAGGGCGGGGGCGTCCTCGATCGCGAGACGTGGTGGGGGATCGAGGGCGACACGCACCGGACGAACGCGGCGCTGATGGAGCTCGCCGACGCCGCGGACCTCCCCGAGGGGCCGCAGTACCTCCCCGAGGACCGGCAGACGGCGGGGCGGGACATCGCGAACTGGCGGCGCTTCTCCGGGATCGCCGAGTTCATGACGATCGGCGACCGCGACCGGGCCGTCCACATCACGCGCACGAGCCTCCTCGATCAGGGGTATACGCTGAGCGAGGCCACCGAGCGCCTCGCCGACGCCTTCGATCTCTCCGTCGACCTCCTCCCGATGAGCGACGACCCCGTCGCCAGCCTCGTCCACACCGACGAGGGGATGATGCACTTCCAGGAGTACTGGGTCGGCCGCCGCGGCGATCCCGACGTCGAGAACGTCGAGTTCCGCGGCTCCTCGACCGCCGAGCCCGCGCCCGGCGTCCTCGAGGCGCTCGAGGACACGGTCGTCATCGGCCCGTCGAACCCGGTCACCAGCATCGGCCCGATGCTGGCGCTGCCGGGGGTCGCGGACGCGCTCGCACAGACGCCGGTCGTCGCGGTGTCGCCGTTCCTCGGCGACGAGGCCTTCTCCGGCCCGGCTGAGGACCTCATGGAAGCGGTCAACGCCGAGCCGAGCACTGAGGGGCTGGCGACCGCGTACCCCTTCGCCGACGCCTACATCGTCGACGAGGGCGACGACGTCGAGTTCGACCGGCCGACGATCCAGACGGACATCCGCATCGACTCGCCCCAGGACGCGACGCGCGTCGCTCGGGCGATCGAGCAGGCGATCGAGATCGTCAGTTAGCATGTCTGAACTCCCCTTCGACCCGCCGCTCGCCCTCGCCAGCCTCAGCGGCGAGGCCGACGCCGAGTGGGCCCGCACCGGCGCCGAGTACGCCGGCGCCGCCTTCCTGGGCGGTATCGCCCTCGACGAGGAGTCGCGGGCCGCTGCGCGCGAGCTCGTCGCCCGCGACCGGACCGAGTTCCTGCCGCCCGAGCCGCTCGCCTTTATCGACCGCCAGCTCGCCGCCCTCGAGGATACCCCGATCCAGCCGGGGTTCAACGTCCGGAGCGCGACCCGCGAGCCGATCGCCGACGCGGCACGGGTCTGTCGCGACCGGGAGGCGCTGCTCGAGATCAACGCCCACTGCCGGCAGGACGAACTGTGTGCGGTCGGCTGCGGCGAAACCCTCCTGCGGGACGCCGATCGGCTCGCCGACTACGTCGCGACGGCCGCCGAGACCGGCGCGACCGTCGGCGTCAAGGTCCGCGCCGAGGTGCCGGGCGTCGACCTGCCGGCGCTCTCCCGGCGACTCGAGGACGCGGGCGCGGCCTTCGTCCACGTCGACACGATGGACACCGAATCGGTGGTCGCCGACGTTACCGACGCGACCGACCTGTTCGTGATCGCCAACAACGGCGTCCGCGACGACGAGACCGTCCGCGAGTACGTCGACTACGGCGCGGACGCCGTCAGCGTCGGCCGGCCCAGCGACAACCCGGCGGTGCTCGAGCGCGTCCGTTCGGCGGTGGATCGGCGGCTCGGGGTCGAAGCGCGTCCCTGAGTTCGCTCGGATTCTCCTTATCACGGTCTCGGATGCAGTCGATACAGCCGGTAACTACTTCGAATAATATCAAATCGGCAACAACTGTTTTAGGGACTGCGTCGCTCTGTCCAGAGGATGTCGACGGAACTCATCGAACGAACCGACGAGTACACGATCGAACTGGACGAGGAGCAGGGCGTTCCGATTTTCACGTACAACGACTTCGTCTCGGGTGAGGAACTCCGGGAGATCGCCCGCACGTGGGCGGACTTCATCGCATCCGAAGGCGCCGACCGGTACGTCGTCAACACCGAATCAATCTCCGCGCACGACGACGCGGACAAGCGGTGGCTCGCCGAGACGTGGCTCCCGAACCTGATCGAGCAGGGCGTCCGCTACGGCGCCGGCGTCTACGCCGACTCGGCGATCGCGAGCATGGACATGGAGGAGATCGAAGGCCAGTTGAACGCGATCGATCCCGACTTCGAGTACCGCATCTTCGGCTCGGACGACGACGCGCTCGAGTGGCTGGCGGCGCAGTAAGCCGCGAGTACGGCGTTCTCGACGACCGGTTCGACGGCTGCCCGAGAGGAAAGGCCTAACCAGCGGGCTCGCTTGCATCCGAGCATGAGCCTCGACGATCTCAACGAGGAGATTCAGGCATCGTACTCCGAGTTCGGCGACGAGCTGTCGATCGACCTCGACCGCGAGACCCGAAACGAACTCGCGCTGCTCGAGACCGCCTTGGATCCCGAGGAGACGGACGAACTCGTCCGCCGGGCGATCCACATGCTCTTTCAGTCGACCGTCGAGACGGGGAACCTCGATTTCCACCTGCGCTCGGCCTACGACGTCACGTACGACGAGTATCTCTCGGGCATGACCTTCGACGAGATGACCGGCGCCGATCAGTATCCGACGATGGACGACGAGCGGCGGTACCAGTTCTAGCTCTGCCCGGCGTTTCTCACTCGGTCGATCCCATTTGGGGCGGTAGTCGAGCGGCCGCGAACCAGAACCTGACGAGCAATCGCATCGTCTCGACGAACTCGTCCGCGGTCCCGTCCTCGCGGTCGTCCGCCGGGAGTTCGACGACCGCGTTCGCCCGCCGATCGTAGGCGCGACGAACCGCCGCTTTGGACGCGGTTTCCGGGAGAAAGACGACGAGCGGAATCCGCGCGAGCTCCGGCTCGGCGGCGATCGTCTCGAGGACGGAGTCGCCCTCCAGCAGGGTCGAGGGATCAGTTCGGAGGACGACCAGCCCCGGGACGGGGGCGTCCTCGTACGCGCCTCGCTGCCGGAGGAAGTCCAGACACGCGGATTCCTCGCGGACGACGTGCAGCGTGACGTCGTCCCGCTCGGCCTCGAAGGCGCGTTTCGTCCGCTCGATCCGGTCGCTCGAGGACTCGACGAGTAACACGTCCGGCGGCTCGGTGGGATCGTCGCGGTCGATCATCGTTGGCGTCCGTTCTGCAGAGCGCGGTGGCGGGTCGTCACCGGGACACGTCGGCTGCGTCGTCGGCCGTCCGGAGCGAGATCCGAATTCGGACCCGAACCCGGATCCACAGCCGAACTCGCCGTCCGTCGCTCGAGTCTCGAGCGCTTCGGACTGGGACCCGGACCCGGACTCGGATTCGGCGTTCGGGCCGCTACTTGTCGACCGACCCGTGTAATCCTTCGCACTGCATACCGAGCGGTGCGGGCGGACCCTGCCGACGGCGTTCGTATTCGCGTTCGTCGCATCGTCACCGACACGCCCGATAGAACACCGACGCGACGGGGGATTCGACGCGTCCGGTCGGCTCTCGAGAGCCGGTTTCGGCCGCGGTTCGACGGGACACTCAGTCGTCGATCGGCGCGGCGCTCGAGAGCGCCTCGTCGAGTTCGGCGTCTTCCATCTTCTCGACTAAGGCCTCGATCACTTCCTCGCGCTTGCCCTTGACGAACTTGATCGAGCCGACGACGAGGTGGCCGCCGCCGGAGACGCCGCCGCCGGGGACCTCCTCCTCGAGTTCCGAGACCATCTGCGGGATGTCCAGGCGGACGCCGTCGGAGCGCAGGACGGCGAAGTCCGGCCCGTAGCCGACCGTGATGACCGGGTCGCCGGTCTCCTCGATCTTGCGGTCGTGGATCTCGCCCGTCGTCTTGCCCGGTGCGGGGTAGGTAAAGCGGTGGGCGTAGTTCTCGACGTCGATCCGGTAGAGGTGTGCGCCGTTATCGAGCTCCTCGTGCTCGAGGTGGGGCGTCGCGGCCGCGAGTTGTTCGTCGACCTCCTCGCGGGCGCGCTCGGCGAAGAAGTCAACGAGCTTGCGGTGGCGCTGCTCGTCGTCGCTGTCGATCTGGAGCAGGTCCTGAATCAGCTGATCGCCGGAGTTGTAGCGCAGCCAGAAGGCGGCGTAATCCAGGGCCTCGCTGACGTCCTGCAGGCGCTGTTCGTCGTACCCCTCCTCGGCGGCCAGCGCGAGGTAGTCCTCCATCGCGTCGGCCTTCGAGCGGTCCGAGAGGCCGGCGACGGCGGGGACGTGGCGCAGCTGGTCGGTCAGGTCGGGGTAGATCATCCGCGCGAGTTCGACGCAGAGCATCCCCGTCGTGATCCGGTAGTCCTCGTCGTGGAGGTAGGGGTTGACGTGGGCGTCGAGCAGGTCGCCGACCGCGTCGGGGTCGGGGTGGTGGTGATCGATCGCGACGATCGGGATGTCGTAGTGGGCCAGCGTCTCGTAGGCCGGGACGTCCTCGGCCGTCGAGCCGTTGTCCAGCATGAGCAGGAGGGGAAGCTGCTGGCCGTGTTTCTCGCGGTCCTCTAAGGCGAAGTTGAGGTCCCGCGTGGCGTCTTCCATCTCGTAGAACGGCGCCTTCGCGGGCAGGCGCTTGATGAGGTGTCGCGGCGCGTCCTCGTCCTCGTGGACCTCGGCGATGAACCGCTCGAGGGCGATCTGGACGGGGACGGCGGCGCACATCCCGTCGCCGTCGGCGTGATGGCGCACGCGGATCGGGCGCCCCTCGAGGACGGTGCGGCGGAGTCGCTTCGCGACCTCCTCGAGGTCGGGGCGGAGCTTCTCGAAGGCGGGCCAGTCGATCAGGGGCTCGACCTCGTGGGGCTCGGCGCGCTCCTCGAGGGCGATTTCGATGCGCTCGCGGGCGTCCTCGGCGTCTCGGCCCTCGAGTTTCGAGAGGCCGTCGACCTCGATCTGGACGGAGCCCTCGCGGTGTTCGGGGGTGCCGGTGACGCGGACGACGTCGCCGACCTCGACCTGCGGGTAGGCACGGACACCGGCCTCCTCGAAGGCCGCGCAGGGGACGACGCCGTACTCGTCGGCGACGTGGAAGATGGTCGGGCCGCCGGTCTGTTTGACCTGGACGACCTCGCCCTCGAGGTGGATCTGCTCGCCGACGTTGGCCTCGAGGCGGTCGGTGCCCGTCAGCGCGTAGTCGTGGGGGACCTCCCGGAGGGTGTAGTCGTCGACGTCGACGGGCTCGAAGGCCATGTCGCCGTTGTCGCGGACGCTCTCGAGTTCGACGACGAGTTCGTCGCCGACGGCGTAGGTGCCCTCGAGGACAGATTCGTGGACGAGACCGGAGACGGATTCGGAGAGATCGACGAAGACGCCGTAATCGACGATGCCGTTGATTTCGGCGAGATAGGGCTGGTTCTTCTCGAGATCGTCTGCGGTGCAATCTGCATCGAGATCGTAGACGACGGAATCCCCGTCGTCCGCGCCGGGTTCTCCGGCGGACGCTTGTGTCATCTTGATACGTCGTTTGGGGGTGGCCGCGTATAACCCTTGTCAAGAAGGGCCGGGTACGGCGCGAGAAGCGGATGTAATCGACTGCGAATACCAACGGTGTTCGCTGCTTCGGCTTGGATGCCGGGCTCTCCGTTACTCCGTGAGGACGGTCACGGGTCCATCGAACTCGAGCAACACCTGCTGGGTCGCATCGCCGAACAGCGCCTTGCCCGTCGGCGAGCGCTCACGACCCGGGAGGTAGACGTGGTCGCAGTCACGTTCCGCGGCGGCCTCGAGGATAGCGTCGGCCTTCTCCCCGACGTAGCCGGCCGTCTCGTACTCGACGTCGAACTCGGACAGCACGTCCTCTGCGAGGTCGCGTGCGAACCGTCGTGCGCCCTCGCGTGCGTCGTCGGTCGTGTACGTGCCGCCCGAACTCGCGATCGACGACATCGCCTGCTTGCGTGCGGCGTACTCCTCGTCAGTCGTCGCATGGATCAGGACGACGGTCGCGTCGTCGGCTTCGGCGAGCGATCCTGCCATTCGTGCGAGTTCCGTGGCCGCTTCCGTCGGTTCGGCGACGACGAGTGCTCGGTCCATGTCTGATCCTGTGATTGCAAATACGTAAATACATATGGGTATTAGTTAGTGATATTCAAAATATATAACTGATATTCGGAATCTATAACGAATATTTTCGAATCGTTGTCCCAATACCATAAAATATACCAATTGTTCCTTGGGAACGTAGCTGGTGAACTATGTACATACCGCTACAGGGAGTTGAGTTCGCTCACAGTCCGATGTTGACGTTTCTCGTCGGACTGGTCGTCGTCGTAGCACTGCTCGTCTGGCTGGATTTCCCGGCGTTCATCGGGTTGATCCTCGCCGCCTTCACCGTCGGCCTGGTCAACGCGGTCTTCGTGCCGGACTTCGGGCCGGCCGAAGCCGCGACGCGGGTCGCGGAGGCGTTCGGTAACGGGATGGCGGGTATCGGTATTCCGATCCTCGCCGCCGCCGTCATCGGCAAATCGATGCTCGAGAGCGGCGCTGCCCAGCGCATCGTCCGCGGCTTCCAGAACCTGCTCGGGAAGGACAACTCCGACATCGCGCTGCTCGGTAGCAGTTCCGTGCTCGCGATTCCGGTCTTCTTCGACAGCGTATTCTACCTCATGGCGCCGCTCGCCCGATCGATGCGTGCCCGCGTCGGCCGCGACTACACGCTCTTCCTCGTCGTCGTCGGGGCCGGTGCGGCGACCGCGCACGTCTTCGTGCCGCCGACGCCCGGCCCGCTGGCCGTCGCGTCCGAAGTCGGCAGCGACCTGGGCGTGACGATCCTCATCGGTCTGATAACGGCGGTTCCGGCCGTGACCGTCGCCGGCCTCGTCTACGGCCGCTGGATCAACGCCCGGCTCGACATCCCGCTTCGCGACTCCATGGCGACGACCACCGAGGAACTGCAGGAAGTCGCCGAACGACCGACGAGTTCGCTGCCCGGCCTGCTCGCGTCGTTCGCGCCGATTCTGGTCGCCGTCGGTCTCATCGGCGCCTACACCGTCGTCGACTCGTTCCAGGAGGTCTTCCCGCCGCTCGGCCTGATCGAGCCGGTCGTCGTCTTCGTCGGCGATAAGAACGTCGCGCTGATGCTCGCCGCCATCGTCGCCGCCTACGTCCTGTACAGCCACAACGAGATGAGCTCGAGCGAGTGGAGCGAGGAGCTGACCGAGGCCCTGAAAAGCGGCGGTAACATCGCCGCGATCACGGCCGCCGGTGGGGCCTTCGGTGCGATGCTCGCCGCCTCCGGGATCGGCGATTACCTGGCGGACGCGCTTCAGGAGGTCGGCATCGGCCTGCTGATCACCGCCTGGCTCATCGCCGCGATCGTCCGGATCGCGCAGGGGTCGGCGACCGCCGCGATGCTCACTGCGGCCGGGATCATGGCCCCGCTCACGGGACAGCTCTCGGTCAACGCCGCGTACCTCGTCATGGCCATCGGGGCCGGCGGCAACATCTGCTCGTGGTACAACGACTCCGGCTTCTGGCTCGTCAAGGAGATCGGCGGTCTCACGCAGGTCGAGACGCTGAAGACCTGGACCGTCCTGACGACTCTCATCTCCGTGACGGGACTGATTACGACCGTCGTCGTCTCGTCGCTGTTCCCGCTCGCGTAGCGCGGACGACCCCGACGCTCGAGCGCGTCGGTTCCGGTTTCGTTCTTTTTGCGCAGTTCGCCCGGAGCAGCCGCCTCGAGCGCCGCGTCCACGCCGCCGACCCGCAGACCGCGCGGAGTCGGCGCATCGGAACGTTTAGCAACCGCAAGCCCGGACGTGGTGACATGGGGCTGCTCGACGCGCTGTTTCGCTCGAACGAGATCCTCGGCATCGCCGAGGAGACCCTCGAGTTCGCCATCGAGTCCTCGGAGGCGGCCCACCCCAACGAGTACATGGGCTTTCTGCGCGGGACCGAAGCCGATCAGTTGGGGCTGGACCGCGACGGGCTCGTCATCACGGATATCCTGGTGATTCCGGGCACCGAGTCCAACAGCGTCAGCGCGACCGTCAAGACGAATCAGATCCCGAACGACGTGAAGGCGTTGGGCAGCGTCCACTCCCACCCGAACGGCGTCCTGCGGCCCAGCGACGCGGACCTGGGGACGTTCGGCCGCGGCACCGTCCACATCATCGTCGGCGCACCGTACCGTCGGACGGACTGGAAGGCCTTCGATTCCCAGGGGCGACCGACGTCCCTGAACGTGATCGACGTCGATCTCCCCGAGACCGAGGAGTTCTTCGACTTCACGCAGGCTGACATCGACGAGGAGTTGCGAGGATGACGGCGGACGACGCGACGGCCGATGACGAACGCGGCTACGGCAACGAGGGCGCCACCCGCACTGTCATCGCCCAGGGCACCTTCGACATCCTCCACCCCGGCCACGTCCACTACCTCGAGGAGGCCGCGGCGATGGGCGACGAACTGATCGTCATCGTCGCCCGGAAGGCCAACGTCGATCACAAGGAGAAGCCGATCTGTCCCGCCACGCAGCGCCGGGACGTCGTCGACGCGCTCGAGGCCGTCGACGAGGCTATGTTGGGTCACGAGGAGGACATCTTCGTTCCGATCGAGGAGATCGATCCCGACGTGATCGCGCTGGGCCACGACCAGCACCACGACGAGGCCGCCATCGAGGCCGAACTCGAGCGCCGGGGGATCGACTGTACGGTCGAGCGCGCGAGCGGCCGCGAACCCGGCGAGGCGGAACTGCTCTCGACGCGTCACATCATCGATCGAATTCTGGAACGGCGGGGGTAAGGACGGATAGTCGATGGCAACCGTCGCGACGCGTTTCCGAGCGCTTAGTTCTCGATGATCGCCGCCGGCGGCGGCAGGCGCAGCGAGTCGACCGTGTGACCTGTCTCGACGAAGTGCTCGATCGCCTTCTCGGACACCTCTTTCTCGCTGTACCCCTCCGACGTGCTGATCTGCCACTCGCACTCGAGACAGTACTTACACATTCGATTCTCTACTGGCCCTCCGTGGTATGGCATCGAAAGGGTCATGCAGGAAATCGAAGGGACGCGTTCGTCCTCGAGCCACGGCATCTTCGCCGAAGAAACCGTCGTACGACGTCTATACCGTGATTCGAGACGGACCGACGCAGCGGCCGACCGCGACCGGGCGTAACTACTCCCGTTTAACGCCGGGGTTGGTCACCGCGCCGTTGGCCGCCGAGCCGAAGTCGCGGCCGTACTTCGCCAGCACGCCGGTCGTGTACTGGGGCTCGGGCAGGTCGCGTTCCTCGAGCCGCCGCTCGATCTCCTCGTCCGTGAGGTCGACGGAGAGCTCGAGGTCGTCGATGTCGATCCTGACGGTGTCGCCGTCCTCGAGGGCGGCGATGGGCCCGCCGACGGCGGCCTCCGGGGCGACGTGGCCGATGGAGAACCCGCGGGTCGCGCCGGAGAACCGGCCGTCGGTAAAGAGCGCGACGTCCTCGGCGTGGCCCTGGCCGGCGACGGCCGAGGTGACCCCGAGCATCTCGCGCATGCCGGGACCGCCGCGCGGGCCCTCGTTGCGGATGCCGATGACGTCGCCGCTCTCGACGCGACCGTCCTGAACGTACTTCATGGCGTCCTCCTCGTTCTCGAAGATGCGGACCGGGCCCTCGTGCTCGAGGTGGTCCTCGCCGGTGATCTTGATGACGGCGCCCTCGGGCGCGAGGTTGCCGGTGAGGATGCGGATGGCGCCCCGCTCGTGGATCGGGTCGTCGACCGTGTGCAGGAAGTCGACGTCCAGGTCCTCGATGGCCGGCGGATCGACGCGCTCGAGCGCCTCGGCGAGCGTCTCGCCGGTCACGGTCAGCGCGTCGCCGTGGAGCAGGTCGGCCTCGAGCAACTCGCGGAGGACGACCGGGATGCCGCCGACCTCGTGGATGTCGTTCATCACCTTCTCGCCGCCGGGCTGGAGGTCGGCGATCTTGGGCGTGCGGGCGCTGATCTCGTTGAAGTCCTTGATGTCGAGGTCGACGCCGGCCTCGGCGGCCATCGCCAGCAGGTGGAGCACGGCGTTGGTCGAGCCGCCGACCGCCACCTGCAGCGCGATGGCGTTCTCGAAGGAGTCCTTCGAGAGGAAATCGGAGGGTTTGCGCTGCTCTCGGACGGCCTCGACGGCCAGTTCGCCGCTCTCGCGGGCGACCTCGTAGCGCTCCTCGTCCTCGGCGGGCGGCGAGGAGGAGCCAAGCGGCGCGAAGCCGATGGTCTCGGAGATCGAGGCCATCGTGTTGGCGGTGAACATCCCGCCGCAGGAGCCGGCGCCGGGGCAGGCGTTGCGCTCCATCTCGTCGAGTTCTGCTTCGTCCATGTCGCCGTCGGCGACGGCGCCGACGCCCTCGAAGACGTTCTGAATCGTGATCTCGCGGCCCTCGTGCTCACCAGGCATGATCGAGCCGCCGTAGAGGAAGACCGACGGGAGGTCGGTCCGGATCGCGGCCATCATCATCCCGGGCATGTTCTTGTCGCAGCCGCCGATCGTGACCAGTCCGTCCATGCGCTCGCCGAAGGAGACGAGCTCGACGGAGTCGGCGATGAGTTCCCGCGAGATGAGGGAGGCCTTCATCCCCTCGGTCCCCATCGAGATGGCGTCGGAGATGGTGATGGTGCCGAACTCGATGGGCATGCCGCCGGCCTCGTCGACGCCCTCGAGGGCGGCCTCGGCCACGTCGTCGAGATGGACGTTACACGGCGTGATGTCCGCGGCGGGGTTCGGGACGCCGATCATCGGCGCGCCGAAGTCCTCGTCGTCGAACCCCATCGCCCGGAACATCGCGCGGTGGGGGGCCTTGTCGGGCCCCTCCGTCACCTCGCGGCTCCGGAGGTTCTCGTCCTTTCCGTAGTCGAACTCGTCGTCGCTGCTCATGGTCGGTTCTTGTATCCCGCAAGTATAAACACCCAGTTCTCGGCCGATTATTCCGCACGGAACTGTCCGGGCGAACATGTTCGACCGTAACCTGGGGATAGTCGTTCGCGCCGGTTACGCGAGTCGACCGATGACCGCCTACTCGAGGCGCGCCGCGGCGTCCTCGAGCGCCTCCCTGGTGTCGACGCTCTCGAACGTCGCGTCGTCGACCCCGGCGTCTTCGAGGACGTCCTCCGCGACGGTCACGTAGTCGACCCGCTCGAGGGCGGCGACGATCCGCTTGTCGTCGGACTCGAGGGTCGCCGCACACGCTTTCGCCATCGGCTCGGTCCGGTAGACCGCCTGGGTCGTCTGGTACCAGCCGTCCTCGAGTCGGACGACGGCGCCGTCGGCGTCCGCGTCGCGAGCGCGCCCGTAGAGACGTTCGAGCAGGTCGGGATCGACAAAGGGCATGTCGCAGGCGACGACGGCCGCGAACTCGCGGCCGTAGGTCTCGCCGACCGCCTCGAGGCCAGTGGCGATGCCGGCGACCGGCCCCCGATCCTCGACGGGATCGAGCGCGAACTCGATCGTCGGGGTCGCGCCCTCGAGGGCGGTCGCGATGGCGTCGCGCTGGTCCGCGCGACAGTTGACGACGACCGCGTCGGTGACGGCGGCGAGCCGGTCGACCACGCGGCGGATCATCGGCGTTCCGGCGAGGTCCGCGACCGCCTTGTCCTCGTCGCCGAAGCGGGTCGAGTAGCCGCCGGCGATGACCAGCCCCGCGAGGTCCGGCGCCGGTGCCGGCTCCGACTCCGGCTCGAGAGCCGCGTCGGCGTCCGCGTTCGAACCCGAACTCGAGTTCGCGGTCGGACCCGAATCCGGTCGGGAGCGATCGGGAGGTGACACGCCTCGAGATAGTACCGAGGCGGCCATAATACTGGTGTTGACGCGGCGCCGACGGCTGCGGATAGCGCATCCAGTTCGAATCTGAATATCAGGTAATTTTATACGCTCTCGGGGCTAATTCGTCCGATCCTACCGTTCTTCGAGGAAGAAAGCTTATACCGCACCGTTCGACTCATCGAACCATGGCACGCGACGCTTCGGTACGCAGCCAGACAGCATCGAGCGACTCACCACTCCCGAACCTCGTGACCATCGTCGGTCGCGGCGTCCCCTCGAAGTTCGAGATCGCCGTCGACGGCGAGATCGAGATGGTCGCCGACGATCCGGTCGCGGAAGCCACGATCGTCTCCGAGAACGTCGCCGAGGGCGCGATCGACGTCGGCGTCCAGCGGTTCCGCTTCTCCGGCGAGATGGCCAACGTCCACGTCGTCGACTGGAACGGCGTTCCCGCACCCGAATCCTCGAGTACGCCGAACGTCCACGTCGACTACAACGTTTCCGAGCGATAACGTCGCTCTTCTCCGGGTAGGTGCCTCGGTTTCTCGCGATATTCCTCGTCTTCGTCCCGCCTTCTCGAGTCGCGACGCTCCCCGTCGTGATCCGCCGTCGCGTCTCTCGCGGACCGGTAGCCTCCGCCACCGTCGTCAGGCGTTGCCAGCGCCGAAACCCCCTTGCGGGGGGCGCTCCTACCCCGACGATATCGATGTCGAACGCGACGACCGGCGCCCCGTCGGACCCCGAACCCACCGCTGCGACCGTCAGCGCGGGCGCCCGGCTCCACGTCGGCTTCCAGAACCTCTCGCTTGCCCGCGAGCGCCTCTACGGCGGGATCGGCGTCGGCCTCGAGGAGCCCCGCGTCACCGTCACCGCCGAACCCGCCGAGGGCGTCGCGAGCGACGACCCGCTCGGCCGGGAGTACGCCGCCCGCGCCGTCGAGATCCTCGACGTGCCCGGCGTCGACCTCGCGGTCGAGGAGCGGCTCCCCCGCCACGTCGGCCTCGGCAGCGGCACCCAGCTCGCGCTGGCGGTGCTCGCGGCGACGGCGCGGGCCTACGGCCTCGAGGCCCGCCCTCGAGAGCGCGCGCCGGCGATGGGCCGGGGCGGCCGCAGCGGCGTCGGGGTCGCGACCTTCGAGGGCGGCGGATTCGTCGTCGACGCCGGCCATCCGACGAACCGCTTTACGACGGAGCCGCCCGCGGAGGGCGACTGGACGGTGCCGCCGGCCGTCGCCCGCCACGCCCTCCCCGAAGACTGGCGATTCCTCGTCGTCGTTCCCGACGCCGAACCCGGCCGCTGCGGCGAGAGCGAGGACGAGAGCATGCGCGCGGTGGTCGAACGGGCCGACCCGGCCGTCGCCGACGAGATCGCCGGCGTCGTCACCCGGAAGCTGCTGCCCGCGGCCGCCGCGGGCCGCCTCGAGGCCTTCGGCGAGGCGGTCGCCGAAATCGGTCGGAAGAACGGCGCGTGGTACGCCGATGCGCAGGGCGGGGTCTTCCGCCCGCCGGCCGGCGAACTCGTCGAGGCGCTCGAGGACTGTCCCGTCCTCTCGGGCATCGGCCAGTCGTCGTGGGGGCCGGTCGTCTACGGGGTGACCGACCGCCGGCACGCCGACGAGGCCGCCGCGGCGGCCGAGGACGCGCTCGCCGAGCGGGGCCTCGAGGGGGAGGTGCTGCTGCCCCGCGCCGCGACGGACGGGGCGACGATTCGGACGGCGGACGATCGCTGACGCGGTCGTCGCGGGCACCGTCGCCGAGATACCGCTGCGCGCTCGAGGCCGCAGAGTAAAAGGTCGCGTGCGCCGACGGTGCGGGTATGGAACGGATGCCGCTGGGCGTCGCGCGCCTCGACCGGATGATCGGCGGCGGCGCGCCGGCCGGCAGCGTCGTGTTGCTCGCCGGCGAATCGGGCGCCGGCGCGCGGGAGTTCGCCTACACGAGCGCCGTCATGAACGGCCTCGCCGAGCGGGGCGCCGACCAGTTCGACCTCCACTACGGCGACCTCGAGGACGGCGCGACGCTGCCCGAGGGTATCCACTACATTTCGTTTACGGACGAGCGGACGGCGGTCGCCGGCGAGATGTCGTTCGTCATGGAATCGGACCTCGTCGAGGCGGGGATGGCCGCCGTCGAGTTCGTCGAACTGGCCGAGGAGTACTTCCAGCTGACGCCGGTGCCCACCGAGTGGTACGCCGAGCGCACGGCCGACATCACGCAACTGGGATCGCAGACCGAACGCGACGACGTCCTCGACGCCTTCGGCGGCTACCTGACCGAACACGCCGCGGGGAACCTCGTGATCGTCGACTCCGTGACGGACCTGATCGCGGCGGCCGACGACCGGCTCGGCTGGGCCGAGCTGACCGTCCTTCTGAAGGGGCTCGCCCGGGCTTCCCACCGCTGGGGCGGCGTCATCCTCCTGCTGGTCAACTCCGAACTCCTCGAGCCGACGCAACTGGGCCGGCTCAAGGAGGCGACCGACGGAACCCTGCTGTTCGAGTGGGAGAGCGGCGGCTCCGAGCGCGCCCGGACGCTGGTCGTCGAGCAGTTCCGCGGCGTCCTCTCGCGGCTCGAGGACGAGAACATCGTCCGGTTCGAGACCGAGATCGGCGACGCGGGCTTCGACATCAGCAACGTCCGAAAGATCCGCTGAGGTCCCGTCCGGGACCGAGATCGGCCACTGCGGGCGGTCGCCGTCGGCAACAACCCTTATGCACCGACCCTCGCTAGCTACAGTAGATGGAGAGCGAGGACGACCAGGGGGACGTCTCGTTCGCGCTCCCGGCCGACGTCGACGACTGGGTGACCGACACGGCCGCGGACCGCGACGAATCGCCCGCCGACGTCTGTCGGCGCGTCGTCGCGGCGGCCCACGCCGCCGCGACTGAGGGGGAGGACGCCGAACCGGCCGATCGCGAGGACCTCGAGGAGCTCCGGGGTGAACTCGAGGCCCAGCGCGAGGAGTTCCGCGACCTCCTCGAGGACGTCCGCTCGCGGGTGATCCAGGTCAAACGCGAGACCGACGCGAAGGCGCCCGCCGAGCACGACCACGAGGAGTACGAGGCCGACGTATCGTCGCTTCGCGCGGATCTCGAGGACCTCGAGGAGACCGTCGACGCCGGCTTCGAGAACTTCGAGGAGGTCCTCGAGTACCTCTTAGAGCGGACCGACCGCCTCGAGGAGCGCTCGACGGTGCTCGCGAAGGCGGCCGTTGACCTCCGGGATCACTGGGACGCGTTCGCCGAGCGTGAGCGCCGCCGGGCGGCGGCCGACCGGCTCAAGACCGCGGCCAACCGCCTGGGAGTTCGGACCGCAAACTGCGAGGATTGCGGCTCGAGCGTCGACGTCGCACTGTTGACTGCACCCGAGTGTCCCCACTGCGCGAGCCCGTTCGCCGACGTCGCCGAGAAGCAGTCGTTTTTCGGCTCGCCGACGCTCGAGACCGGCGAGCCGCCGGCGCTCGAGGGCCGAGCCGAGCGCGCGACGGAATCGACGGCCGAGGACGTCTTCGCGGCGATCGAATCGAACGCCGAGACCGCCGCCGAAACGGAGCGCGACCGCGCGCTGCCGTTCGACACCGACGCATGAGCGACGGATCCGACTCGAACTCGAGCGACGACCCCCGGAACGGTGAGCGCGACCAGGACCTCGAGCGCGGGACGGCCGTAGACTACGACGAATTCGACGCGCTTCCGGGTCCTGAACGGGCCGGCTCGGAATTCGAAGCCGACGGCGCGCCGGACCCGGACGCTGGCACTGACGTGGACGCGAGCGCACCCCAAGACCGCGAATCTGGCGCGCGAGCCCGCAACTCGGCCTCGAGTCGCGAGTCGACCGCCGATCGTGCCGGGCCGCTCGGCGACCTCGCCGCCGCCGTCGACGACCGGTCGACGGAAACGGATCGCGACGGGACGGACGACGCCTTCGACGACCTGTTCGAACGCGAGGACGTCACCGAACTCGACCCCGACCGGCTCTGGGAGCGCCTCGAGGAAGACGACCCGCTCGCCGACCAGTACGCGGACGACCGCGAGATCCGCGAGATCGACAAGCACGAGTACTGTCACCGGTGCGAGCACTTCGCCGACCCGCCGGCGGTCGGCTGCACACGCGAAGGGACCGACATCCTCGAACTGACGACCCTCGATACGTTCCGGGTCGCGGACTGTCCGGTCGTCCTCGAGGACGAGGACCTCGAGCGCCGGTACTAATCCTCGGTCGGCCACAGCGGCCTCGAGGCGTCCCTCGAGCCGTCGTCGGGACGGGAATACGAGGTGTTTTTGCGCTCGATGTCCTACCTGCGGGTATGCAGTTTTGCGACGACTGCGGCTCGATGATGAAAGCCGACGGCGACCGCATGGTCTGTACGAGCTGCGGCGCCGAGACGGAACGGGACCGCGAGCAGGAGGACGCGTTCGTCACGACCGAGTCTCAGACGGACGACGACGTGATCGAGTCGGACGAGAACGCGAACTTCGAGGGGAAGCCGAAGGCGACGGACGTCGTCTGCGAGGAGTGCGGGAATCAGGAAGCCTGGTACACGCTCAAACAGACCGCGTCGGCCGACGAACCGCCGACGCGCTTCTTCAAATGTACCGAGTGCGGGAAGAAGTGGCGCGGCTACAATTGATCGCAATCACACGCACCCCCGCGTAAGAGACGAATCCGGGGCGTCGGAGACCGGTCTATCGGAACGGTCCCCGACCGACGGTGTACCTATGAGTCGCGACGAAACGGAGTCACGGAGCTGCCGGCTCAGAAGTCTCCGTTGATGATGTCCGCCACCTGCTGGGGGTCGAAGAGCGTGAGCGAGTCCCCGCGCAGCGTCTCGATGCCGTCCCACTCTCCGAAGGCGTCGGGGTAGAACTGCCTCGCCGCTGCCTCTGTCTGGAAGAGGTTGATGACTGGTCCCTGGTAGGAGCCGCCGCCGCGGTAGAGCCGGTCGTTCTCGACGGCTGAAAGCTGGCTGCCGACCGGGTCCTCGCGCATGGTCTCCAGCCGGGAGTCGAACTCCTCGGCCGAGACGTGCGAGAAGCCGTACTGGAACACGATCGCGTCGGGATCGACCTCGAGCAGTTGCTCGTAGTCCCACTTCGCGTACCCGCCCTCGATGTGGTCGTCGAAGGCTCCGCGCATCCCGAGGTCGCGGTACTGCTTGTGATTGTTCCCCTCTTGGACGGGATAGACGTAGAACGACCCCGCCTCGAAGTCGGAGTTGACCGACACCAGACCGACCGTGGGCCGGTCCTCGGTCGGCGGCAGCGTCTCCTCGATGGTCGCCTGCATCTCGTCGTGGATCCCGGCGAACGCCTCGTAACGCTCGGTCTCGTCGAACGCCTCGGCGACGATCTCGAAGGCCTCGTACAGCGAGTAGTACCGGTAGTCGTGCCAGTCGTCGCCGCGCCGTCGGATGTAGTTCCCGAGGAACGGGCCGACCTGGGTGGCGATCTCCTCGGCGTCGTCCTCGCTCCAGTCGTCGGACAGGACGCCGAGCCAGTTGGGGTCGATCAGGTGGACGTCGCTGTCCAGTTCGTAGAAGATCTCCTTGTCGAACTCGCCGTCCTCCGCGATCGGCGTGACGTCCTCGAACGAGACGTCCACGCCCGGCAGCGCGTCGTAGAACGTCGTCGGCATGGTTGCGGGATCCCAGAGGCCTCTGAGGCCGTCGGCCTTCCCCAGGGCGATTCCCATGTCGCCGTATGTGCTGAGAAACGCCGACCAGGTCTCCGGCGGTTCGTCGAACTCGACGGTTCCCATCGGCTCCATCGAAACCGAGTAGGACGTGTCGGCCGTCGGGTCGGAGTCCTCGGAGCCGTTCGACGTCGATCCCGACTCGTTGCCGCCAGTTCCGTCGTCACTGGCCGAGGTATCGTCCCCGGCACAGCCGGCGAGTACCCCACCCGTGATGACCGCGCCGCCGTACTTCACATAGTCTCGTCGCGTCGGTGCCTCGGATACCGTATCGTCTTCCGCCATACGGTTTAGGCTCGCCTAATTGTTCTAAAGCGTTCTGATTTTAGGTCGGCCAAAACGGATCGATCTAGAACTCCGCCGCGCGGCTACAACCCGCCGACCGAGTCTCCGTTCACTGGAGCGCTCGAGCCCGCCATCCAGTCATCGAGGCCGGCATCAAAACTCGTCGGCGAGGATCCCGCCGACGATCGCACCGACGACGCTGAGCCCGAGCGTGTACAGGACGCCGAACGCCAGGACGACGAAGAACAAGCCGCCGGTCCTTCCGGGCGCGCCGGCGCCGAGAAACATCAGCGCGGCGAGCAGGCCGAACAGCACCGTCGGTACGAGCATGACGAGCCCGGCGAGCGCCCCGACCCGCAGCCCGTCCCCCGTATCGCCGTCCTCGAGGTAGCCGGCGAGCGCGCCGCCGACGAACGTCGATCCGGGGACGAACGTGAAGACGATGCCGACCCCGCCGCCGACGAGGGCGTTGATCGGCGTGCTCCAGCCGGGACTCAAGTCGTCATCGTCGGGGTACGTCTCGATCGTCGGCGGGGTGTCGGCGGTGTCGGAGGACATACGGACCGATACCGACAGCACCGTGAAAAGTGTTCGTCTCCGAGAGGTCCGTTCGGTCGGTCTAGCGCGGCCCGCAACGTTCACAACCCCGCAGACGAACCGACGAGTAGACGAATGTCAGACGGCCCGCGGCTGCCGGGCGTCGAGCGCGAGGACGAGGAGGACCGAATCGTCCTCCACGTCGACGCCGACTGCTTCTACGCCTCCTGCGAGCGACTGCGCGATCCCGACCTCCGGGGCGAACCCGTCGTCGTCGGCATGGGCTATGAACCCGGCGAGACGATCGGCGCCGTCGCCACCGCCAGCTACGAGGCCCGCGAGTTCGGCGTCGAGAGCGCGCAAGCGATTTCGACCGCCCTCGAGCGTCTGCCCCGCCGCGCGGCCCTCGATCCGGACGCCGAGGATCACGACCCGGACCTGACCCGCGAGGAGACCGGCTTCTACCGCCCGGTCGACATGGACTACTACGAGTCGGTCGCGAGCGAGGTCCGGGACATTCTGCACGACTGCGCCGACGTCGTCCGCGAGGTCAGCATCGACGAGGCCTACCTCGACGTCACCGAGCGAACCGCCTGGGAGGTCGCCGACGGCTTCGCCCGCCACATCAAAGACCGCATCCGCAGGGAGGTCGGGGTCACCGTCAGCGTCGGCGCCGCGCCGACCATGAGCGCGGCCAAGATCGCCAGCGACTTCGACAAGCCCGACGGGCTCACGGTCGTCCGGCCCGGCGAGGTCCGCGAGTTCCTCGCGCCCCTCGAGGTCGACCTGCTCCACGGGGTCGGTCCCGTGACGGCTCGCGAGTTGCGGGAGATGGGACTGGAGACCGCGGGGGACGTCGCGGCGGCCGACCCCGAACCGCTGGTCGAGCGGTTCGGCGAGCGCGGCCGGGAACTCTACGAGCGCGCCCGCGGCGAGGACGACCGCCGCGTGGAGCCCAAGGGCGACCCCAAGAGCTTCTCGCGGGAATCCGCGTTCGCAGAGCCGGTGTCTGACCCCGAGCCGAAGTACGAACAGATCGAGACGCTCGCGGCCGCCGTCGCCGATCGCGCCCGGCGCGAGGGTGCGCTCTACCGGACCGTCGGCGTCAAGGCCGTCACCCCGCCATACGACGTCAACACGCGCGAGCGCTCGCTACCGGGACCGGTCGACGATCCGGAGCTCGTCGACCGGATCGCCCACGAACTCTTCGAGGAGTTCGAGGACGAACCCGTCCGCAAGGTCGGGGTTCGGGTCGCGAACCTCGAGTTCTCGGCGGCCGATCAGGCGAGTCTCGACGGGTGGGACGGCGCCGAGAGCGGCGGAGCGGGCGAAAACGGCGCCGACGACGAGACAGAACCCGCCCCGTCGCTCGAGCGGCGTGAGGCGGGGGAGGAGGCGGACGGCGACGACGCTGCGTCGGCGGACGGGCTCGAGGCGCCGTCGGACGGACAGGCGTCGCTGACGGATTTCTCCTGAGAGACGCGGCGAGTCGGCAGACGCTCGGCGGGTCCCGATCGCGGTTCCGTTCCGGAGTCGATCCTAACCGCGGTGCCGTCCCGGAATTCGGACCGCCGCGTGCGACCGTCAGCCGGAACACTGAAACGATACCCCTTCGTTGCCACTCGAGTAACGAACTATACCGTCTCGATCGCCTATGACAGAGGACTTCTACGACCTTCTCGATATCCCTCCCGACGCTTCCCAGGACGAGATCAAGGAAGCCTACCGCGAGAAGGTCCGCGTCTACCATCCGGACGTTAACGACGACGATCGCGCGCGAGCGCAGTTCACGGCGGTCAAGAAGGCCCACGAGATCCTCGGCGATCCCGTCGAACGCCGGGCATACGATCGCATGGGCCACAGGGACTACGTCGCGAAGCGCACCAGCGGCATCCCCTCGCCGGACGTGTGGAGTTCCGATTCCGACGGCGGCGGGAGCGGTTCGTCGTCGACGAGCGCCGCGTCGTCCGGTTCGGGTTCACGTTCGACCTCGAGTTCGAGGTCGCGTTCGTCGCGATCGACGTCGACCGGCGGCTCTGGATCGACCTCCCGCAGCCGCTCGCGGTCGACCGCCGGCTCCGGTTCTACTGCTGGTTCCGGGTCGGCGACCGGCTCCGCCGCAGGTTCGTCAACGTCGCAGAGCCGATCGACGAACCGAACCGCCGGAACCGGCACCGCGACTGGATCGGCCGGCGCCGCGAGCGCGTCCGCTTCGAACGCAAGCACGAGCGGGGCGGCCTCGAGCGCCGGGACGGCGTCCGGCGGGACCGCGAGCACGAGAAGTGGCGGCTCGAGCGCGACCCGGAACCGAACGGAGAACCGCACTCGCTCGGACGACGCAGACGCCAACGCGTTCGTCCGCTGGTGGCGCCGCCGGAACTTCGCCTTACCGCTGATCTGGCTGTCGGTGCTCGTCTACGGGATCGGACTCGGCCACTTCGCCCGCGAGAACGAGTCCGCGCTCGCGGCGCTGGTCGCGGAACTCACCGCCGTCGGCGCCGATCCGGCGGCGCTCCGGGAGACGCTCTCGAGCGGCCGACGCGGCGTCGAGGCGCCGGCCGCGTTCGTTATGCAACTCGAGGTCGTCGAGCCGCCGCTGCCCCCGCTCGAGTGGAGCGCTGCGTTAGCGGGGATCGTCGTCGCGGCGGTCGCGATCGTTCTCATCGTCCGACTCGTCCGGCGCGAGGACACCTGGGGAACGGTCACGATCGACGAGACGATCTTCGTCGCACTCGCGGTGACCGTGGCGGCGACGCTGTTCGGCGGCCCCCTCCTCGCAGGGGCGGCGCTCATGCCGTTCCTGTTTACGGTGATCGTCCACCGGACCAGGCTCGGCCCCGGCTGGAAGCCGTCCTACCTGTACGTCGTCCCGGTGCTTGCCCCCGCCGTCGCCCTGGGGGCCGGCCTCGTCGGCTACGCGTCGCTCCCGGGCGATATACTGGCGTTCGTCGTCCTCCCGTTCGCGGGCGCGTTCGGGCTCCCGCTGCGGGCGACGATCAGGAAGCACTTCGATCGCTGACCGCCGCGATTCTCCGTCGTTCGTCCGTCCGCCGTCGTTTCGACTCCCGTTCTCAGCCGACCAGCGTCGCCACGCCCTTCGTCTGCCGGTAATCACTCGCCAGGATCTCCTCGATCGTCTCGACGATCGTCTCGCGGTCGCCGTCCTCCCACTCGGACGGATCGCGGATGGGGACGACCATGAACCCCCGGCCGCGGATCTGTCGGGCGTGCAGCGCGGCCATGTCGAGCTCGAGGTGGCGGCGCTGGGTCGTGTACTCTCGCAGGACGTGGTCGGTCGCCTGCGCGCCGACTGGCAGGAGGATGTGGGCGTTGATCGCCCGCAGCTCGGCGTCGAAGAACCGCTCCAGATCGTCGTAGTCCCGCGCGGTCGGCTGGTGACCGTTCGGGAGACAGCACATGTGGACGTAGCTGCAAAAGAGGTTCTCGAGGTCGGGCTCGTCGCGCGGTCCGGAGACGAAGCCGGTCTCGCGGAAGACGTCCTGAATCGCGACGCCCGCGTCGATCTCGGTGAAGGGGACGCCCGTCCGCTTCCCGCCGTGGACGCCGGGATGGTCGCCGATGAGGTGGAAGTCGGCGTTGGCGTCACCGTAGCCGAAGACGGCCGTCCGCTCGTCGGGCGGCGTCCGGTCGAACGGCGGTCGGAGTCCGAACGGGTTGCTCGTCCTATCGGTGACGTTTTGCACAGATATACTGACGGGCGGCTCCACAATAACGGCCGCGATTGCGGTCAGGCAGCGTGTGGACGTACTCGAGGCGGACTGCGAAGCTAGGGTTCGGGCGGTTCTTTGGGGCCGGAACCGGATCCGGTTCCGGTGCCAGTACCAGTGCCGGTACCGGAGCCGGATCCCGCTCCCCGTCTGAGACGGTTAGGTCCGCCCTCGCTCGAGCGAGAGCGCGAGCGCGGTTCGACGACGAGCGTCGCGTTGATCAGTTCGGCGAGGCCGCGGCGCAGCCGCTGGGAGACCGCGGAGTCGGAGATGCCGAGCCGTTCGCCGAGCTCGACGAGCGTCGTCTTCCGCGGCACGTCGAAGTAGCCGGCCTCGTAGGCGGCGACGACCAGCTCCCGCTGGGCGTTCGTCAGGCCGAACCGCCGGCGGTGGTCCGATCCGACCGCCTCGTGGAGCTGGACGAGTTCGATCGAGATGTCGTCCTCGACGCAGGCCGTGTAGAACTCCGAGAGGTCCTCGTAGGACGGAAAGCGGAGTCGAAACGTCCACTGGGAGGCGGTGCCGGCGGCGCTCGTGACGATCGCGTCGCTGCCCCGGATCGCCTCGAGGACGCCGTCGACCCGATCCTCCCACTCGATCTTGACGAGAACGCTGTCCTCGAGTTCGTCGACGGCGGTGGCGTCGGTGACGGTCGCGTTGTCGGTCAGTTCGTCGACGACCGAGTCGGCGAGGTCCGCTGGCACCCAGAGGTACGGAATGCTGCCCTCGTCGGCCGGGACCGTCGTCTCGACGGTGACGGTCGCGTCGCGCTCCGATTCGAGCAGCGACCCGAGCGGAAACTCCGTCGCGGGGATCGAAACCGTCGCGATGACGCTCATCGGTGACTCTCGAGCGCGGTCGAGCGGTCCGCGAGACGCCCCGCTCCCGTCTCCCTTTCCGTCCCCGTTCGTATCGGTTTTCGTCGCTTCACGTTCCAACACCGGACAGTACGCTTCGAACGTCGAACACGACTGTACATACGGTTCGTCGGTAATACATTCACAGGTCGTTACAAGAATCGGCCGGTTAGATATCGAAGTCGTTTAAATATCTCTCGCGGCGGAACGCGGTGATTTTATGCCGTCGTCCCGGCTCTCTCCCGACGAATGTATCAGCTCGGCCACTACGGCGCGGCGCTGTTGGCGTACGCGCCCCTCGGGGCGGCCGTCTCGCTCGCGGGTCACGAACCGGCCGCGGTCGTCGGCGGCCTCGTCTGCGTCGGCCTCTCGACGCTGCCGGACTGCGATCACCGGCTGCCGCTGATCGACCACCGGGGGCCGACCCACACCCTGCTGTTCGCGGGGCTGGTCGGCGCGGCCCTGGCCGGGACCGTCGCGGTCCTCGGCGACGCCTCGGCCGCGCCGCTCGCCGTCGGCGGACCGGACGACGCGCTGCTCGCGGCCTTCGCGTTCGTCGTCGGCGCGCTTTCGATCGTCTCGCACCTCCTCGCAGACGCCCTGACGCCGATGGGTATTCGGCCGTTCTGGCCCGTCTCGCGGCGCCACTACACGCTCGAGGTGACGCCCGCGGCGAACGCGATCGCGAACTACGTGCTGTTCCTGATCGGCGTCGGCGCCGTCGCGGTCGCCGTCGCCGCGGTGTCGCTGTTCGGCTGAGCAGCGCGCGGCGCGAGCACCTCGAGCGGGAGAACGGAGCCCGTCTACGACGAGGCCGGCGGCCGCGAGCGGCCCGCGGCCGTCCGGCTGAGTTTGATCGCGACGGCGATCAGGCCGAGCAGGGCGGCGGCGAGGGCGATGTAGAGGTAGTCGAGCGCCGGATTGAGCGTCATCACCGTCCGGCGACCGAGGAAGACGACGACGAACGCGAGCGGGAGCGCTCCGAACAGGATCCCCACCGTCCGCCGCGACGCGAACCGTTCGCGGCCGACCAGTGCGGCGACGATGACCCCGGCGAGCAGGGCGAGGGTGACGCCGTACTGGGCCATCTGCATGGTCGGCGAGTAGTTCGTGATGTCGCTCAACACGATCGGGCTGAGCGCGACGTGCAGCGGGAGCGCGACCGCGCTGAGCCCGAGACCGCCGAGAACGTGGGTCGTCGTCAGCCGCGGCTCCCAGACGAGGACGGTCGCGACGACGAACACGACGAAGATGAGCACGGCCGTCCAGAAGTGAAGCGAGAGGATGTTCATCTGGTACTGCAGCACCGTCTCGCGGCCGAGGACGACCTGCACCGGCGTCAGCAGCATGCCGAGGACGACCAGCGCGGCGACGCGTCGCTCGACGTCGGGCAGTCGCACGGCGGCCAGCGCGGAGCCGATGATCGCGAAGCCGGCGAACATCGCGACGAACCGGTGGATCCACTCGTAGAAGCTCGGCAGCGACGCCGGAAACAGGTTGAAGGGGCCGGCGTCGCACTGGGGCCAGTTCGCCTCGCAGGCGAGCCCCGATCCGGTCGCCTTGGCGGCGATCCCCAGCAGGATCGTCGCGGAGACGAGGAGGAGCGTCGTCCCGAGCAGGTGCCGGAAGCCGAACCGATCGATCAGCGAGCGAAATGTCGGACGGGTAGCGTGACTGGTGGACGACACGGTCGTTCGTCGGGGGTTAGGACCACCCGTATTTAGATTTCCCGTGTCGGCGGTCTCCGTCAGCGCTTCGTCAGCGCTTCGTCAGCGCTTCGTCAGCGCCCCTCGAGCGCCCGCCCCGGCCGCCGCCGGCGTCCGTCGGATTCAAGACCCGTCCCCGACAGCACCTGACATGGGCAACGACGACAAGCGCGCGCGACTCGAGACGTTCCTCGAGTCCCACGACCTCGATGCGGTGTGGTTCGCACGGCCGAACTCCTTCGCCTGGCTGACCGGCGGCAACAGCGTCATCGACCGCGAGAGCGACACCGGCGTCGCGGCGGTCGGCTACGACGGCGACGTGCGGATCGTGACGAACAACATCGAAGCCGATCGGATCGAGGCCGAGGAGCTGCCGGATCTCGAGGCCGACGCGGTCTCGATCGAGCAGTTCTCCTGGCACGCCTCCTCGCTCGCCGAGGCGATTTCCGCCCGCGTCGGCGACGACGAGCGCGCGGCCGCCGACGTCGACGTGCCGGGCCTCGAGCGGATCGACCCGAGCGCGCTGCGCCAGCCGCTGACCGAGCGCGACCGCGAGCGGTACCGCGAACTGGGCCGGGAGACGGCCGCGGCCGTCGAGTCGGTCTGCCGGGAGCTTCGCGCCGAGGACACCGAACACGAGGTTGCCTCGGCGCTGCGGGTCGCCCTCTCGGCGCGGGAGATCGAAGCGCCGGTCTGTCTCGTCGGCGGGAGCGAGCGCGCCCAGCAGTATCGTCACTTCACGCCGACGCAGGCCGAACTCGGCGACTATGCGATCCTGTCGGTCACCGCCGAGCGCCACGGCCTGCACGCGAGTTGTACCCGGACGGTCGCCTTCGACGCGCCCGACTGGCTCGAGGACCGCCACGAGGCGGCCGCGCGGGTCGAGACGTCGGCGCTGGCGGCGACCCAGGCGGTCGCAGAGAACGACGGCACCGCCGGCGACGTCTTCGGCGCGGTCCAGGACGCCTACGCCGCCGTCGGCTTCGAGGGCGAGTGGGAGTACCATCACCAGGGCGGGGCCGCCGGCTTCGCCGGCCGGGAGTGGATCGCGACGCCGGACCACGAGGCCGCCGTCGAGGTCCCGATGGCCTACGCCTGGAACCCGACGGTGCAGGGCGCGAAAAGCGAGGGCACCGCGCTCGTCACCGCCGACGAGGTCGAGCCGCTGACGACGACCGACGACTGGCCGACCGTCACCGCCGAGGCCGTCGGCCGAGACCTCGAACTCGAGCGACCCGATATCCTGACGCTCGAGGGCGAGTCGGAGTAAGTAGGCGCGAACGGACGAGCGGACGAACGGACGAGCGCGGCGCTCGCGGGCGAAGAGGAGAAAGAAGTAAACCGGGACCGACGACCGTCTCCGGATCGCGAGTTACGACCGCTCGTCGTCTTCGTCCGGATCCTTGATCTCGATGTCCGTCTCGTCGTCCTCGAACTCGAGGTCGGCGCCCGTCTCCGAGTCCTCCGCCGGCTCGGTCTCGTCGTCGAACGGCGCCGTCTCGTCGACGGTGATCGTGACCGGCTCGACGTCCTCCTCGAAGGCCGGTTTGGGCTCTTCCTCGTCGCGGTCGAGGATCCGATCAAGCGTGAAGATCGTGTTCAGTTCCTGCTGGACCTGGTCGACGACGCCACCGACGAGTTCGCTCGGCTGGATCGCCGTGTACTCGTAGGGGTTGTTGCCGGCGCCCTCGCTCGCGCGCTTCTCGCGGCTGACCCGATCCTCTTCGTGGAGCTCCGCGAGGGCCTCCCGGACCGTGCTCGGGTAGAGGCCGGTCCCCTTCGCGACCTCCTCGGAGGTGCTCCCCGGATTCGCCAGCAGGTAGACGTAGATCTTCGCCCGCGTCTCCGTGTCGAGGATCCACGACAGCAGGTCGACGATCCGCTGGTCGACCTCCTCGACCGTCGGGTTTCGCCCGCCCTCGGGCTCGTCGATGACGACGTCGTCCTCGAGCGACCGGCGCTCCTCGCTCCCCTCGTCCCCGTGGTCGTCGGTATCGTTCGGTTCCATGTGTCCTCTTATCCGGGACAAAGTTTCGTGCGGGGTTAAACCTTTGCGGGGGGTCGAACGAGCGGGATTTCGGCCGGTCCGGTGCCCCGCGATCGTTCGTCGCCGCCGCGTCGGGCGACTCGAGCGGCCGGCGTCGTCCGGCGGAAACCGCCGCGTGCGAACCGTTCCCTCGCCGTTCCCCGTTAGTACACCTTCACTTTCACTCCGGTAGCGTACACCTTTTAGCCCCGCCGCTAGTACAGGGAGGTGATGACGTCGTTCCAGTCGACGCTCGGTGAGGAACCCGGGATCGCCGAGGAGCTGGCCGAAAGCCAGCAGGCGATCTCGATCGCCGAGTTCTTCGAGAAGAACAAGCACATGCTCGGCTTCGACAGCGGCGCTCGAGGCCTCGTCACGGCCGTCAAGGAGGCCGTGGACAACGCCCTGGACGCCGCCGAGGAAGCCGGTATTCTCCCCGATATCTACGTCGAAATTCAGGAGGAGGGCGACTACTACCGGCTGATCGTCGAGGACAACGGCCCCGGGCTGACCAAGGAATCGCTGCCGAAGGTTTTCGGGAAGCTTCTCTACGGCTCTCGCTTCCACGCCCGCGAACAGTCCCGCGGCCAGCAGGGGATCGGCATCTCCGCGGCCGTTCTCTACTCGCAACTGACCAGCGGCAAACCCGCCAAGATCACCAGTCGAACCGAGGGCGCCAGCGAGGCCCAGTACTTCGAACTCATCGTCGACACCGACGAGAACGAACCCGAGATCAGCGTCGAGGAAACCACGACGTGGGACCGCCCACACGGGACGCGCATCGAACTCGAGATGGAGGCGAACATGCGCGCCCGCCAGCAGCTCCACGACTACATCAAGCACACGGCGGTCGTCAACCCCCACGCCCGCCTCGAGCTGCGCGAGCCCAAGGCCCACTTCAAGTTCGAGCGTGCGACCGACCAGCTCCCCGAGGAGACCGAGGAGATCCGACCCCACCCCCACGGGGTCGAACTCGGCACCGTCATGAAGATGCTGGCGGCGACCGACTCCCAGACCGTATCGGGCTTCCTCCAGGAGGAGTTCACCCGCGTCGGGAAGAAGACCGCCGACTCGATCATCGACGCCTTCCGCGACCGCCACTACGGCCGCGAGATGCGCTGGCGCCCGCCCGCCGTCCACGAGGAGATCGACCTCGAGGCCGCGGTCTCGGACGCCACGGCGAACAAGGGCGCCGACGCGACCGCCGCCTTCGCGGAAGCGATCGCCGACGCGGTCGACGACCGCGACCGGATCGCGCACCACGAACTGCTCGCGGTCGTCGAGGACGCCGCCGAAGCGGTCGAAGCCGAGCACGGAACGACGTTCGGCGACACCGTTCGCGAGAACGCCGTCGATGCGGTCTGGCGCACGCTCGTCGACGAACTGCCCGAGGACGCTGACGAGGACGCCGACGAGCAGGCCGCGACCGACGAGTCGCGTCTGGTCGCGGACCTCTACGAACTCGCCGACGAGGCCACGAGCACCCGCAAGGACGACGAGATCGTGCAGGCGTTCGCCCAGCGCCTCGCCGGCAAGTTCGCCGACGCCGCCGCGGACGACATTCGCCACCGACACACCCGAACGCAAGTCCGGGAGTTTGTCGACCGCGCCGCCGACCTCACCGAGGAGTACGACGAGGTCTCCTTCGGCGACACCGCCCGCGAGAACGTCGTCGAAGCGATCTGGGACGTGATGGCGACGGTGCCGGACGACCCGCCGCTCGTGCGCGAACTCAACGGCGACCGCGACGCCACGAGCGACCTCGTCGACGCGATGCGCGAGACCGACATCATGGCGCCGCCGACGCGGTGTCTCTCGCCGATCACGGCCGACCTGATCGAGGCCGGCCTCGAGAAGGAGTTCGACGCCGACTTCTACGCCTCGGCGAGCCGCGACGCGGAGGTCCACGGCGGCGACCCGTTCGTCGTCGAGGCCGGCATCGCCTACGGCGGCGAGATCGAGAGCGAGGGCAGCGCCGAGGTGATGCGCTTTGCGAACCGCGTGCCGCTCGTCTACCAGCGCGGCGCCTGCGCGACGACCGACGTGGTCAAGTCGATCGGCTGGCGCAACTACGGGCTCGACCAGCCCGGCGGCTCCGGGCTCCCCAACGGCCCCGCGGTGATCATGGTCCACGTCGCCTCGACGAACGTCCCCTTCACCAGCGAATCGAAGGACGCCGTCGCGAACGTCCCCGAGATCGAGGACGAGATCGAACTCGCGATCCGGGAGGCGGCCCGCGATCTCAAGAGCTACATCAACAAGCGCCAGTCGATGCAGCAGCGCCGGAAGAAGCAGAACGTCCTCGGGAAGATCCTCCCCGAGATGGCCGAGAAGGTCGCCGAGGTGACGGGCCGCGAGGAGCCCGATATCGACGACGCGATCGCCCGGATCATGAACAACGTCCTCGTCGAGCGGCGGGTCAAAGAGAACGGCGACGGCCAGGAAATCTCCGTCGTGGTCGAGAACAACTCGAGCACCAACGAGAGCCTCGAGATCACGGACATCGTCTCGGCCGAACCGACGAACCTGCCCGACGACGCCACGGTCGTCGAGATGGACGGCGAGTGGTTCGTCAAGTGGGAGCCCGAGGTGTCGAGCGACGACGAGGCGACGCTGGCGTACGAGGTCCCCGACGACGCGTCGTTCGATCTGGACGTGAAGGGTGTCGAAAGCGAGAAACTCACGGTAAACCAGTAACATGAGTGCAGACGACGACCAGCAAGCACGAGAGCAGTTGATCGATCTCGCGGCGCAGTTCTACGACCAGTTCGAACTGGGCGAGATCCCCCACATGTCCGTGCCGACGCGGACGAAGAACAACATCGAGTACGACGAGGACGAGGAGGTCTGGGTCTACGGCGACCGGGAGTCGACCCGCTCGGCGAACTCCGTCCGCGGCGCGCGAAAGCTCCTGAAGGCCGTCTACACCATCGAATTCCTCGCCGAACAGCTCGAGGAGGACCGCTCGTCGACCCTGCGTGAACTCTACTACCTCTCCGAGAGCTGGGACAACGAGGAGGCCCAGTTCAGCAGTCAGGACGAGTCGAACAGCCTGGTGGAGGACCTCGAGATCGTCTCGGGGGTCACCCGCGAGGACTTCCACATGCGCCCCGAGGAGTCGGGCGCGACGATCATGGGCCCGCTGCACCTGCGCGAGCAGACCCGCCGTGGCGAGCGCGAGATCCACTGCCAGAAGGACGTCGGCGAGGGCGGCTACCAGATCCCGAACAATCCGGACACGATCGAGTTTCTGGACTGCGACGCCGACTTCATCCTCGCGGTCGAGACCGGCGGTATGCGCGACCGCCTCGTCGAGAACGGCTTCGACGAGGAGTACAACGCCCTGATCGTCCACCTCAAGGGCCAACCCGCCCGGGCGACCCGCCGCATTACGAAGCGGCTCCACGACGAACTCGACCTCCCGGTCACCGTCTTTACGGACGGCGACCCGTGGTCGTACCGCATCTACGGCTCCGTCGCCTACGGGTCGATCAAGTCGGCCCACCTCTCCGAGTATCTGGCGACGCCCGAGGCGAAGTTCATCGGCATTCAGCCCGCCGACATCGTCGAGTACGAACTGCCGACCGACCCGCTCAGCGACTCGGACATCAACGCCTTGGAGAGCGAACTCGAGGACCCGCGCTTCCAGACCGACTACTGGGAGGAACAGATCGAACTGCAACTCGAGATCGAGAAGAAGTCCGAACAGCAGTCGCTGGCCTCCCACGGGTTGGACTTCGTGACGGAGACGTATCTGCCCGAACGTCTCAGCGAGATGGGCGTCCTGTAACGGCCGAGACGCCGTTCGAGATACCGTTCACCGTCAGAAAACTGATCTAGGACCCGCACTCGAGGGTCGATCCACCGGACGGACTGTTCCTACCTGCCGCTCGCGATGCAGTCCGGATGATAGACGCCGAGACCGCTGGTGTCGCTTTCGGTTGCTCTGTATAATCGTTCGCCGCTGATCGTCCCGCCGCAGGCGTCACACGTCATCGGCGTTCCTACCCCTTCACGGTATTAAACTTGCCTGTGAGCACGGGCGTAGCAACAGCGCCGAGACCACGGCCGTAGCACGTGAATCGATTCGGCTGTGGGGAAGCAGATCTGGTAGTCGGATCAGTCGAGGTGCTCCGGTTCCGGCTCCGGCCCGGTTCCGCTCTCGAGGTCCGACTTCCGCCCCGTCCCCGCTCTCGAGGGATCACTCCTCGCGGCCGAGGCCCCGTCGACGGTCTCCCGTCCGGTGCGGCCCGCCTCGGTGCCAGCGGACGAGAATTCGGCGTTCGCACACCGTTGGCAGTAGTAGTTCCGGCCTGCCGATCCCGTCAGCGGGACGCCGAACAGGCAGAACTCCGAGCGGTAGGTCCGCTCGAGGCCGCGCCCGACCGGCTCGGCGCACGCCGAGCAGGGGCGGTCGTGCGCGACGACGGATCGTTCCTCGACCGATCGGATGCGGCCGTTCGTCGTCACCGAGCGGCGCCGCTCGAGGCGGCTGCGGACTGACGGGAGGGCGCCGACGCCTACGGCGACGAAGCCGACCGCGAGCGCGAGAAACGAGAGGCCGAGTACGGGCGCCGCCGATAGCTGCAGTCCGATCGCTGCGAGGATCGCCCCCGCGATCAAGCAGACCGCGGCGGTCACTCGTTCGAGCAGGTGGGAACTGGACCTCGACTCCTCGCGATCGGATTTCTCGAGCGGGTCGGGCCACAGGACCGTCCGTTCGGCGTCCTCGACGTACCGGTAGGCGCCGTAGAGCACGTTTCCGAGACCCATCGTCCACCAGACCGTCAGCAGGGCGACGACGAGGTGCTCGTCGACGTCGCCGAACGTGCGCCGGACCATCACCGCGTGGTCGCCGAAATCGCGCTCGAGTTGCCAGCCGTCTCGGGACGCCCGCGCGATCCGCGCCTCGAGCCGCTTGCGGGCCGGCCGGTCGACGTCCTGACCTACGCTTGCGGGGCCGTCGGTCGATCGAGCGCCTCGCCGGCTCGCGTCCGAGCGCTCACGGCGCTCGATCGCGGTCCCGCAGTTCGGACAGTAGTTCATCGACGGCTCGAGGGAGTGCCCGCAGTGCGAGCAGTACCGCGTCTCGGACCGTCCCTGGCGGTCGTCGGCCATACGCGACTAGTCGCGGGGCGCGGCACTAACTCTTGGGACCGGTTGACAGACCGGAAATACAGCCGCACGGACGGGTCTCGAGGGGTTCACTCACGCTCGACGGCGCCGTCGAGCACGACGGGCACGCCCCGATTTGCAACGTCGACGACGAACGCGTCCGCGTCGGTTTCGATCGCCTCGAACGCGCCGTAGTGAATCGGCAGCACGAGGTCTGGGGCGATCGCCTCGGCTACCGCGGCGGCCTCGCTCCGGTCCATCGTGAACGTGCCGCCGATCGGCGGCAGGAGGAGGTCGACGTCCAGCCGTTCGTGGAACGAGTGGACGTCGGTGTCGCCGGGCCAGTAGGCGGTGACGCCGTCGATCGTGACGCCGAAGCCGCAGCCCTCGCCCTCCGGGTGGTACGGCCGTCCGTCGTCGTCGGTGTGCGGTCCCGCCGGATCGTTGTACGCCGGGGTCGTGAACAGATCGAGCGGCCCGAGGACGAACGACTCGTCGTCGCCGACGCGCTCGACGTCGTAGGGGAGCGTCTCGGGTCGATCGTCGACTCCCTCGATCGCGTCGGCGTCGATCGACTCGTGGACGAGGACCATCGCGTCCTCGCGGGCCACCCGCCGGATCGACGCCGGGTCGTAGTGGTCGCCGTGAGAGATGAGAACGAGGTCACCATCTCGGAGCTCTTGCCCCTCGAGGATGCCGTACCGCTCGGGTCCGGGATCGAAATAGACGACGGCACCGGTCTCCCCCTCGAGGCGGACGGTCGCGAGGCCGAACCAGTCGACGGTTACCGGGCCGAATCGGACGGTCATCGCCGAACCGTTGACCGACTAGATCGATAAGCGTTCGGCTCTTCGGAGGTTTCGGTCGCGCTTGCGACCCGTCGACCCCGCTTGCAGACGAACGGGCAATCACTACCAGTCCGGCGCACCTACGAACCGATGATGGACACGATCAACCACCATATAACCAGAACATATATATTGGACAGGGCCGATTAGTTTATAAGCAAGGCAAAACCTTTATATGCGCTACGGTCTTACTATACGTTAGCCGAGGCGACCGGGTTTCTTCTGGTTTCCCCACCCGGGAGCCCCGAGTAACCAACCCCATACACCATGTCCGATTCAAACATTCGAACCTACACGCGCGAGCAAGAGGACGAGGAGGAAGAGACAGTAACGCGGTCGGATGAGCAAGAGCAGTGCCCGGAGTGTGGCGGCCGACTCGTGTCGGACGCCGAGCACGCCGAGACGGTCTGTGAGGACTGCGGGCTCGTCGTCGAGGAGGACGAGATCGACCGCGGGCCCGAGTGGCGCGCGTTCGACGCCGCCGAGAAGGACGAGAAGTCCCGCGTCGGCGCCCCCACGACCAACATGATGCACGACCAGGGGCTCTCGACCAACATCGGCTGGCAGGACAAAGACGCCTACGGCAAGGCCCTCTCGAGCCGCCAGCGCCAGAAGATGCAGCGCCTGCGCACCTGGAACGAGCGGTTCCGCACCCGCGACTCCAAGGAGCGCAACCTCAAGCAGGCGCTGGGCGAGATCGACCGGATGGCCTCCGCGCTCGGCCTCCCCGAGAACGTCCGCGAAACCGCCAGCGTGATCTACCGCCGCGCCCTCGAGGAGGATCTGCTGCCCGGCCGTTCGATCGAGGGCGTCGCGACGGCCTCGCTGTACGCCGCCGCCCGCCAGGCCGGCACTCCGCGTAGCCTCGACGAAATCTCGGCGGTCAGCCGCGTCGACAAGATGGAACTGACCCGCACGTACCGGTACATCATCCGGGAGCTCGGCCTCGAGGTCCAGCCCGCCGACCCCGAGAGCTACGTGCCGCGGTTCGTCAGCGACCTCGACCTCTCCGACGAGACCGAGCGGATGGCCCGCGAACTGCTCGAGTCGGCCCGCAAGGAGGGCGTCCACAGCGGCAAGTCGCCGGTCGGCCTCGCGGCCGCCGGCGTCTACGCCGCGGCGCTGCTGACCAACGAGAAGGTCACCCAGAACGAGGTCAGCGAAGTCGCGAGCATCTCCGAAGTGACCATCCGCAACCGGTACAAGGAACTGCTCGAGGCCTCGGACACGGCGGCGCCGGCCTAAACCGGCTTCAACGGCCGTCATCGGGCGGGTAACGACGGGTTGTATTTTTTCGACGTGTCGGCGTGTGACGCGACAAAGCTTTTGACGCTTGGTGTGCAATCGAGTAACATGGACGAAACGACCGTGCAACTATTATGTCCAGAATGTGCGAAAGACTGGCAGGTCGCGCCCGGCGAACTCCCCGAGTCGGCGGACATGTTTCACTGCCCGAACTGTCACGCCTCGCGGCGGACGGCCGAGTTCATGCGGACCGACCGCGATCTCCAGACGCTGAAGCAGCTCGGATAGCCCCCCTCTTTTCCGCATCGCCCGCTCGAGCGGCAGTAATTGCTTCCTAAGATCGAACGACGGAGCTGTCTCGATCGGTAGTTCGATATTACGGAGCGTTCCGACAGCCGATCGTCGACGTGTCGGTGCAACGGTCAATTTGGCGGACCGTTCGACCGAGTCAGGCGACGGCTGACCCGAATTTCGATCGACTAGCGTCTGTCTTCGAACAGTTAGCGATCGGTACGGTCAGAAAACCCTGTATAGGTCGCATGGTAACGCGACTCAAGATAATAATATAACCCTGCAGTGGATAGGACAGCATGGTTATGAAGAAGCAGGAGCTCATCCACCTTCACGGTCTTCTCGCGGAGGTATCGAACCAGTGTGCAGAGTGGGACAACTGCGAGATCGACCTCGAGGAGTACGAATCGCTCGGCATTCGGCCGACATCGATCCACAAATCGAAGACCGATCACAAAGCTGCTGTTTTTGCGCTCGCCGGCGGCATCACGGCGAACATGCGTGACGACGAACAGGAAGCAGTCGCCGCTACTGCGGACTGAACCTTCGGAATATCCTCCGGTCGATCTCAACTACTACTGACTGGCGAGACCGTTCTCTCTCTCGGTGATACGCGGATAAAAAAACGGACTACCGGAACCGAACCCGCCAGTAAACGCCGATTATTCGACCAGGTCTTCGAACTCGGGCAGCACTTCGTCGTCTTCGTTTTCGTCGTCGGTCTCGTCCTCGTCTTCGCCTTCGGTCGAGCCGCCGTCGGTGTCCGACTCGAGTTCGAGGTCGTCTAGTTCGCCGGCGCCGGGTTCCGCGTCGCCCTCGGTCTCCTCGTCGAGGTCTTCCTCCTCCAGCACTTCGACTTCCTTCACCTCGAGCGGAATGTTCTCGAGCCGTTGGCCGATCTCCTTGCGCGCGATGCGCGAGGCGTGTTCCTCGCGCTCGACGTTGAAGACGGTCATCTCCAACTCGAGGGCGACGAGGGCCTCGTCCGCCGCGATGAACGCGGGCGGCAGTTCCTCCCCGGACGGGGAGGTGCGCTCGCCCATGTTTATCTCGACGTAGTTCAAGTCAGGGTTCAACATCTCTCCCGTCTTCGAGATGGCGATGCGGATCGCCTCGTCTTCCGTCTCAACGTCGAACACCGGCACTGCAGCTTCGACGACAACCCTGCAGTTCATACCTAGACATTGTATCGCCTACAGTATCAAGGTTCGCCTCTCGAGCCAAGGAAATCGGTCACTGCCCGCGGGACCATGGGGGATTGAGCCGGTACCAGGGGCGGTTGAAAGCGACTGCAGCCCTCGAGAATGTCCCGAAATCAGTTCGATCGACGTCGGCCCGGTTCGAAAGGCCCAAGCCGTCGCCCCCGAAGGCTCGCACGAATGGAAACGGGCACGATCCCGCTCGCGGACCTCGTCGGCGGCCTCGATCTGTACCGCACCCTCGAGAGCGGCCAGACCTACCTCTGGCGCCGCGAAGACGGCGAGATGTACCGCACCGAACCCGCGCCGGGAGCGTGGTACGCCACCGTCGTCGACGGCGAGGTGATCCGCGTCCGCACCGTCGACGGCCGCCTCGAATGGCGGTCGACGACCGACGCCGAACCGACCGTGCGCCGCCTGCTGCGCCTCGACGACGACCTCGAGGCGATCGTCGACGCCGCGCCGAACGATCCGCTGCTGCGGGAGGCCTACGAGGCCCACCGCGGGATGCGCCTCGTGGCGGATCCGCCCTTCGGCTGTCTGATCTCGTTTATCTGCTCGGCCCAGATGCGGGTGAGCCGCATCCACGGGATGGTCTCGACGCTGGCCCGCGAGTACGGCGACCCGATCGAGTTCGACGGGGAGACCTACCACGCGTTTCCGACGCCCGAGCAGCTCGCGGCCGCGACGGAGGCCGAACTCCGCGAACTGGGACTCGGGTATCGTGCGCCCTACGTCGTCCGCACCGCCGAGATGGTCGCCGACGGCGAAGCCCATCCGGCCGAGGCGCGCGAGCTCGAGTACGAGGCCGCGCGCGACTACCTGTGTCAGTTCGTCGGCGTCGGGGACAAGGTCGCCGACTGCGTGCTCCTCTTTTCGCTGGGGTTCGACGAGGCCGTGCCGCTGGACACGTGGATCAAGTCGGCGATCGAGGACCACTATCCGGACTGCGATCGCGGTTCCTACGCGGCGACCTCTCGGGCGATCCGCGACCGACTCGGCGGAGAGTACGCCGGCTACGCGCAGACGTACATCTTCCACCACCTCCGGACCGGCGAGTAGCGCCCGAACGCCACCCTCCTGCCCTACCCTCGAGAGTCCCAGCGGTGCGTTTCGCCGCCGTTGAATCGTGAGAACCGTTTTGTGAGTTCGCTGCCACTAGCTCCCTATGAGCCTCGAGGCACCGATCGTCCTCGCCGCGACCGGCGGCTTCGTCGGCCTGCTCGGCGTGCTGATCAAGTACTTCGGGCGGGTCGAGCTAATCGCCGGCTACGATCCCGATCAGGTGGCCGACGCGGACGGACTGGCGGATTTCGTCGGGACGAACGCCCTCTACGTCGCCGCCCTCCTGCTGGTCGTCGCGCTCGCCGAGTACGCCGAGCCGGTCGGCGGCCACGGCGCGGATCTCGCCTGGCTCGCGTTCACGGGCGGCGTCCTCGCGCTCGCCGTTCGAATGGTCCGCGGCGCTCGACGCTACGAAGTCGATTCCTGACCGGCAGTCACTCTGCTCGAGCGAGCGCCGACCGCCGACTCAGCGAGCGCCCTTGTCGCGCTCGCCCTCGTCGTAATCCGCTCGTCCGGTTAGCGCCCAGTACGCCTGCGAGACGATCGTCACGGCGAAGACGGCGACGAGCACGCCCGCGAGCGCGAGGGCAGCCGTCCGCCCGAGCAGATAGAAGGTAAAACCGCTCGCGCCGACGACGAACAGGATCGAGCCGACGAAAATCTCGAGCAGGTCACGCAGTGACGCACGGCTGCTCGAGACGTCGACGTACTCCTCCTCGAAGCGGTCGATGATGCCCATGGCTAGCAGAACTCCGCGAGCGTTCGCTGGTCGCGTTTCAGCGGCTGCGCCCGGTAGCCGTACTCGGTCGCGAGCGTATCTGCGAACGATTCGTCGAAGCCGTGGTGGGTGTAGACGACGTCGGGGTCGATCGCTTGGACCGTCGCCACGAGTTCGTCGAAGTCGCAGTGGTCGGTCAGCGGAAAGGTGACGTCGTAGTTGCCCCGGTACAGGAAGGAGTCGTCGACCGCCCAGCCGGAGAAGCCGGCCTTCAGCCCGCCCTCGCGGTCGACGGCCATCTCGACCCAGTCGGCCCGCGCCTGGTTCGACGGGAGGACGACGATCTCGTCCTCGAGGCCGCGAAGCGAGTCGTACGGCTGGCCGGGGAACTCGAGGTCGCCGTCGGTCGCCGCCGCGATGGCCCCGTTGACCGCGTGGATCGAGTCCGAGACGAGGATATCGCGGTCGTCGCCGTTGCCCTCGAGCGCCTCCCGGGCGAGCCACTGGAGCTTCTGCGCCCGGCCCAGCGAGTAGCCGAACAGAAAGCGCGGGCGATCGGCGTTGTCCCGCAGCCAGTCCGCAATTTGGGCCTCGAGTTCGTCCTGCGGCGGAAACCGGTACTCGGGGCTGCCGTAGGTCGTCTCCATCACCAGCACGTCCGCGTCGACCGCGGCGGGGTCAAAGCCCTCGAGGTAACACCGATCACGGGTCGAGAAGTCGCCGGTGTAGCAGTAGCGCCGCCGGCCTCCGTCTTCGTCGGCGTCGATGAGCGCGGCCCTCGAGCCGACGACGTGGCCGGCGGGGATGAGTTCGACGTTCGCCGCGCGCTCGACGAACTCGAACTCGGTTCCCGAGCGGGCCGCCGCGATGGCCGCGGTCTCGGCCGAGCAGACGACCGTCTCGGGCGACGAGCGGAACGTGTGATCGGCGTGGGCGTGGCTGACGACGTTCACGTCGCCGGCGGCGCTGCGGGCGTCGGCGACGATCCGGCCCGCCGGGCCGCAGTCGAAGTGGATCCCGTCCCGGTGGCGTACGGTCACTGCCACTGCGTAGGGGCTCGAGCTACCTTTCGCTGTCGCTCGCGCTGGTCCGCGATCGACTCGAGCGGGTCACAGGCTAGGGACCGCCAGCGCCGGCACCGACGGACGGGATTTTTGACGGTCGCGGACGACCCCTCGCGTATGGCGGACCGAACCCGCGCACACGTCTTCGTCTCCGGCACGGTACAGGGCGTCTACTACCGCGCGACGACTCGCGACACGGCCCGTGAGGAGGGCGTCGACGGCTGGGTGAAGAACCTCGAGGACGGCCGAGTCGAAGCGGTCTTCGAGGGGCCCGAGGAGGCCGTCGAGTCGATGGTCGAGTTCTGTCACGAGGGGAGCCCCGCGGCCGAGGTCGAGGATGTCGCGGTCGAATATGAGGACCCGCAGGGCGAGGACGGGTTCGAGATTCGGTACTGAGGCCGTTGCCCACGCAGCGCCCGTCCCCGGCCCTCGACGAACCGTGAAGCGGCGTAAAACGAGTGGGTAATACGCTCTTATTCGGGGGTAATAGCGCTTTACTGGCCCGTTTCAACCGAGTTTACGCCTCGACGCGGTCGCGATACTCCTCGAGCCACGGCGGTTCGTCGGTGTACTTCCACTCGGCCCACTCGGCCTTCTCGCCGGCGTAGTAGGCGCGGTAGGCGGCGACGGGATCGCCGGGCCGCTTGTACTCGTCGGGCATCGCCTGCGGGCGCGGCGTCGGCTCCGCGCTCGGGAACTCGATTTCGTCGGGCTCGATGAGTCGGATGACTCGCCAACTGGCGTGATCGTCATCTTTCTCGTATCGTTCGACGAACTCCGCGTTGAGCGCCTCGGCGTGGTCGCGCAGGCGCAGCCAGTTGGCCCGCGATTCGGTCGCCCACTTCGTGACGGGGTGATCGACGTGGGTCGGCCGGTAGAGAAACTCCCGCTCGTAGCCGTTCTCGCGGGCCGCCGTACAGAGCACCTGCGCGGCCTCGACGAGCAGCTTGTTGACGTGCTGGTCGCAGTGGTATCGAGCGGCGAGCCGCGGGTCCTCGTCGAGCCAGAAGACGTTCACACCGGCGATAGGGCCGCGAAGGGTATGGGTGTGAACCCTAACGGTGTTTGGTCGGCTGAAGACACGTCGGCGGTATTCGAACGGTCCGCAACGTTGAACGGCCGGCCCGTCGAAGCCTCAGACATGATCACGGGAGAGCGGATGGCCGCCGTGGACGAGAACGCCGCGGCGCTGGGCGTGCCGCGAAAGCAGTTGATGGAGTCGAGCGGACACGCCGTCGCCCGCGCGGTCCGCGAGGTCGCCGACCCGGGCGCGAGCGTGGCGATCGTCGCCGGCCGCGGGAACAACGGCGGGGACGCGTTCGTCGCCGCCCGGTTCCTCGATGCGTACGACGTCACCACCCTCCTGCTCGGCCGCGCCGAGAACATCGGCACCGAGATCGCCCGCGAGAACTGGGAGGCGCTCCAGCGGGCCGACTACGACACCCGCGAGGTGAAAGACTCGAGCCAATTCGACCGGCCGGACTGCGACGTCGTCGTCGACGCCATGCTCGGAACTGGGATCAGCGGCGACCTCCGGGAGCCGGCCGCGACCGCCGCCGAGGCGATCAACGCCGCCGACGCGACCGTCGTCTCGGTCGACGTCCCCTCCGGCTTCGACGCCGACGCGGGCGAGCACGCCGCCAACGGCGTCGAGGCCGACCGAGTCGTCACCTTCCACGACGCGAAGCCCGGTCTCGAGGAACTCGACGCCGAGGTCACGGTCGCCGACATCGGCATCCCCGCCGCAGCGGAGCGGTTCGTCGGCCCCGGCGACGTCGACCTCGCGCGACCCGACACTCGCGAGGGCCGGCCCAACGTCATCGGCGGAGGGCCCTACACCGGCGCGCCGGCGCTGGCCGCCCAAGCCGCGCTCAGGGCCGGCGCCGAACTCTCCTTCGTCGCTGCGCCCGACTCGGTGGCCGGCGAAATCCAGGGCTACAGCGAGGACCTCATCGTCCAGCCCTACGAGGAGGACGTCCTCACGCCCGAGCGGGCGGAGGCGCTCCTCGAGCGCGTCGAGGGCTACGAGACGCCGGTCGTCCTCGGCCCCGGCCTCGGTACCGCCGACGAGACCCTCGAGGCCGTCCGCCGGTTCCTCGAGTCCTACACCGGGACGGCGGTCGTCGACGCCGACGCGCTGCGGGTCGTCCCCGAGGTCGAGACCGAGGCGACGCTGGTCTGTACGCCCAACCGCGGCGAACTCGCGGCGATGGGCGGTCCCGACGCCGACGACCTCGCCGCGGTCGCGGACGAGATCGAGGACTTCGCGGCCGACCTCGGCCACGTCGTCCTTGCGAAGGGCGCGACCGACGTGATCACGGACGGCGAGCGAACCCGGATCAGTCGCTCGGGGACGGTCGGCATGAAAGTCGGCGGCACCGGCGACACGCTCGCCGGCATCGTCGCGGCCCTGCTCGAGCACGCAGCGCCGCTCGACGCTGCGGCCGCGGGCGCCCACGTCAACGGGCTGGCCGGCGAGCGCCTCGCCGAGCGCGACGAGCACGGGTTCCTCGCCTCGGAACTGCTCGCGGAAATTCCGACGGTCCTGTGGGACGGAGGTGACGGCGATGTCTGACGATCCGACGCCGGCCGAGGGCTCGAATCCCGACCCGCGAGCCGATGCCGACGATACCGACTCGACGGATCTCACCCACACCACCGACGAGGGCGACGTCCAGATGGTCGACGTCGGGGACAAACCCGACAGCGAGCGCCGCGCCGTCGCGATCGGCGAGATCCGCCTGCAACCCTCGACCGTCGACGCCATCCGGGACGACGAGATCGGCAAGGGCGACGTGCTCGCGACCGCCCGCGTCGGCGCCGTACAGGCGGTCAAACACACCTGGGAGACGATCCCGATGTGCCACCAGATCCCGATCACGAACGTCGACACCGACTTCGAACTCGGCTCGGACCGGGTCGAACTCGAGGTCGCCGTCGAGACGACCGGCAAGACCGGCTGCGAAATGGAGGCCCTCGAGGGCGTCACGACGGGGCTGAACGTCGTCTGGGACATGGTCAAGGCCGTCGAGAAGGACGCGGACGGGCAGTACCCCGAGACGGGGATCGAGAACGTGCGGGTGCTGCAGAAGGAAAAGCGGCGCCGGTAGGTGCGGAGTTCGTCTCGGCGGATCGGCGAAGGATTTTTCTGCCGACTGATGTTTGCATACTAACATGACGTCCGGTAGTGACTCCCGGAAAAACTCATCTGCAGAGAGCGCGTTCGAACACCTCGTCGCGGCACTGAAACACGTTTTCGCGGCACTCGTCGTGACGTGTGCGCCGGTGCGACGTCTCGTCGCGTCTCGATCGGGCCTCGAGCGCATTCGGCGCGGGGCCGTCGGACGGCGGAGACCCGCGTCGGTTACGGCGGTCCTGTCCGCACCGATAACGGCAGCGCTGATCGCTCCACTGGTGGCCGCCACGGTCGGCTACGGTCGAATCGAACGGTGGGTCGTGGGCGGTGCCCACAGCCCCGGCCAGTGGCTCGGCGGGATACTGCCCGGAACGGCTCCGCGAGCGATCGGGATCGTCGGAATCGGCGTGCTCGTCGCGGTCGCTGCGGCCGTCGCCGCTCGAAACTCGGGGCTGGGGCCGACGATCGCGGTCGCGATGGGGCCGATCTTCGGTGTCGGTCTCGCGAGGTACGGAACGACGGTCGAGCACTTCTCGCCGAACAAATTCCACCGGTTCTTCGGGGCGACGGGACTGCACTTCGAGGCGGTCGGCCCCGTCGCGACCGTTCAAACCGCCCTGTACCTCGCGGTCCTGTGGGGCGTCCCGATCGGGGTGCTCGGATTCGCGCTCGGGACGGTCGGCCGTCGGCTCTCCCGTCTGTTCGGCGGCCGCCGCGGTGGTAACGGAATCTCGCGGGCGGAATTCAGGTGATCTCACGCTGTCCGTCGGTTCGGAGACACGCTGCACTACCCTGTACCTGTACTCCGTCGGTTCGCACCGCCCTCTGACGACTCGTCTCGCCGGCCCGAGGTTCGATAGAACCGCCGGAATTGATCGGCGATCGGTACGAACTACTGGCCGATGACGCTTCAGACCGCTCTCTGCGACGCTCTCGAGATCGAGCACCCGATCGTGCAGGCGCCGATCGGCAGCGCGACGAACCCCGAACTGGCGGCGGCCGTCTCCAATGCGGGCGGCCTGGGCCACCTCGCGGTGACGTGGCGCGACCTCGAGGAGACCCGCTCGGTGATCCGCGAAACGCGCGACCGAACCGAGCGGCCGTTCGCGGTCAACCTCGCGCTCGACGACGCGACCACCGTCGTCGACACCGAGGAGCACCTCGCGACGGTCCTCGAGGCGGGCGCGCCGATCGTCTCCTTCTCGTTCGGCGACGCTGCGCCGTACATCGACTCGGTCCACGACGCGGGAGCGATCGCGATGCAGACCGTGGGCAGCGCGGCCGCCGCGCGCGAGGCCGTCGACGCCGGAATCGACGTCGTCGTGACGCAGGGGCTCGAGGCGGGGGGCCACGTTCAGAGTGAAACCGCGACGACGGCGCTGGTTCCGCGGGTCGCGGACGCGGTCGGCGACGCGGTCCCGATCGTCGCCGCGGGCGGGATCGCCGACGGCCGGGGCGTCGCGGCGGCGCTCGCGCTGGGCGCCGACGGCGCGTGGCTCGGCACCCGGTTCGTCGCGACCGAGGAAGCGACCGTCCACGACGAGTATCGGCGGCGGTTGCGGGAGAGCGACGAGACCGACACCCGTCACACCACGCTGTTCGACAAGGGCTGGCCGGGCACGCCCCACCGCGTGCTCGAGAACGAGACGCTCGAGCGCTGGGACGACGCCGGTCGGCCGCCCGCCGGCGAACGGCCCGGCGAAGACGACGTGGTCGCCCGCACCGGCGACGGCGAGCCGATCGAACGCTACGACGAAGCGCTCGCGACGCCCGACGTCGAGGGCGACATCGAGGCGATGGCGCTGTACGCCGGTCAGAGCGTCGGCGGGGTAGACGACGTCCGGTCGGCGGCCGACCTCGTCGCAGACCTCGCCGCCGAAACGCGCGACCGGATCGGGGCGGTGGCCGGCCGGATCGACGGTACCAAGCGCTGACCTACAGGTCCATTCCGCCGTTGATGTCGATCACTTCGCCCGTGATGTAGGACGACTCCTCGCTCGCGAGGAACCGAACGAGGGCCGCGACGTCCTCGACCTCCGCGAGGCGCTCGAGCGGGATCCCCGCGATGATCCGATCGAGCACCTCGTCCGGCACGCTCTCGACCATATCTGTGCGCGTAAAGCCGGGGGCGACGCAGTTGGCCGTCGACCCGCCCTGGGCGAGTTCGAGGGCGATCGTCCGCGTGAAGCCGAACATCCCGCTCTTGGCGGCGGCGTAGTTGGCCTGCCCGAAGTTGCCCTGCTTGCCGACGACGCTCGAGATGTTGATCAGCCGCCCCTCCTCGGCTTCCCAGATGTCGTCGTAGAACTCCTGGGTGCAGTTGAACATCCCGCCGAGATTGACGTCCATCACGCGGTCCCAGTCCTCGCGGGTCATCTCCGTGAACTGCTTGTCGGCGGTGATGCCGGCGTTGTTTACGAGGACGTCGGCCGGACCGAACGCCTCGTGGCAGACCTCGCGCATGTGTTCGACCTGATCGCGGTGGGTGACGTCCGCCTGGGCCGCGACGGCCGAGCCGCCGGCGGTTTCGATCGCGTCGACGGCCTCCTGTGCCGCCCCCTCGGAAGAGCGGTAGTTGATGACGACGTTCGCACCTTCCTCCCCGAGGTACTCGGCGATCCCCCGGCCGATACCGCGTGCCGACCCCGTGATGACGCAGGTTCGTCCGTCCATCGACATGGTTGGTCCCACGTTCTACCTCCGGTGGTAAATAATAACATGCAGTATGATACGTTCCGCGAGACGCGACTGTTCACGGAGAATCAAAAACGAGCGCGACAGGACGAGGGAGACGAGGCCGGCACCGCACCGAGCGCGCCGACCTCGAGACCCGCCGCGACGGGTCGGCGGCCGTTACCGCTCCGCGGCCTGTTCGATCCAGTCCTCGACGCGGCTCGGCGAGAGGCCGGTCTCCGCGGCGAGTTCGGCGGCATCCGCGTCGGCGAGTTGGTCGAACGTCTCGATTCCGGCGTCTGCGAGCGTATCGGCGTAGGCCTGGCCGACGCCGCTCAGTTCGGTCAGGTCGTCGGTTTCGTCCGCGATGGCGGACTCGGAGTTCAACTCCTCGTCGGTGATCTCCTCGGCGACGTCCTCGTCGACGGTCATCTCGCCCGGCTCCGCGGGTTCGTCCTGAACGTCGTCTTCGCCGCGCGCGGCGATCTCCTCGTCGGACCGGTCTTCGCCGTGGAAGTCGCTCGTCTCGGCGTCGATGTCGTCGGTTTCGGTCGATTCGGCTCCGGTGTCGACGTCGACGCCGCCGTCCGAGAGGTCGTCGTCGCCGGTTTCGTCGCCGGCGACGTCCTCGGCCAGCGCGGCGTCTTCGTCGTCCGCGGGTTCGGACGACTCCGGCTCGCTCTCGACGTCGGAGCCGTTCGAACGCTCCTCGAACCACTCGCAGACGTCCGGCCACAGTTCCTCGTGGCTGCGCGAGGAGACGGACATCCCGATGTGGCCCGTCGCGAACTCCATGATCTCGGTGTCCTCGGACGGAATCGCCTCGTTGAACGGCTTCGAGGCCCCCGGCGGGATGAGGTGGTCGTACTCGGCGACGATCTGCAACACCGGCATCTCGATGTTGTCGAGGTCGACGCGCTCGCCGCCGAGTTCGAGTTCGTTCGCGTGGAGCTTGTTCTCCTGGTAGATATCGCGGATGAACTCCTCGTAGGCCCGGCCGGCGACGTCGATGCCTTCGTCGAGCCACCGCTCCATCCGGGCGAAGTTCTCGACGAAGTCCTCGTCCTCGAGGTTGTCGTAGAAGCGGACGTACTTCGTGACGTTGTTCGCGACGGGGTCCATCAGGGCGAAGCCGGTATCGAGGAAGTCCGCGGGGACGTTGTCGAACGTCTCGGTGACCGTCTCGGGGTCGTAGTAGTCCTCGGCGCCCCACAGCTCGAGGACGCCGCCGTCGCCGGCGAAACAGAGGCCGGCGGCCATCAGCCCGAGGTTGCGGACCTTCTCGGGGTAGAGCGCGGCGTACATGGCCGACATCGTCCCGCCCATGCAGTAGCCGAGGATGTTGATCGCGTCCTGCCCGGAGCGGTCGCGGACGACGTCGACGCAGTTGTCGATGTAGCGGTTGACGTAGTCGTCTAAGCCCAGCGAGCGATCGAGCTTGGAGGGCTCGCCCCAGTCGATCAGGTAGACGTCGAAGCCGGCTTCAAGCAGCCGGCGGACGACCGACCGGTTCGGCTGGAGGTCGAGGATGTACGGCTTGTTGATCAGCGCGTAGACGATGAGGATGGGAACGTCGTGTTGCTCCTCCGTCTGCGATTCGTAGTGGAGCAGTTCGAGTTTGTTCTCCTCGTAGACGACCTCGCTTGGCGTCTGGCCGACCTCGACGTTCTCGATGGTCTCGGTGCGGTCGGGCGCGACGCGGGCCTTCTCGGCCAGTTCGGCCGTCGCCTCCCAGGCCTGACGCTGGATGTCCAGTGCGGTTGTGTAGGGGTTTTTCATGGTTTCACTCTTGGTCCTCGAGGTGCTCGAGAATCCGGTCGAGCTTCTGCTCGACGTCGTGCTGGCGGCGCTCGAGTTCGACGAGGCGGTCGCCGACCTCGACGACGTCCTCCTCGGTCGCGAAGCCGAGCGTCCGCAGCGTCTCCTGGGCGGCCTCGTCGGCCTGCTGCTGGAGCTCGAGGACGTCGCCGACGGTCTCGCCGGTCATCTTCGCGAAGGCCGTCGTCGACATGACCTCCTTGAACGCCTCGTTGGCCGTGTTGAGCCAGATGTCGCGGAACTCCTCGACGTCGACGTCCTCGCCCTCGAGCTGGTCGTTCATCCGCTCGACCATCTGCTGGGAGGCGTTCATCCAGGTGTCGTAGGCCTTCGCGTAGCCCTCGACGCCCTCGGAGATCTCGTTGTCCTCGGTGGCCTGGCCGACGGTCTCGGACCAGCTCTCGACGAACTGCGCCTGGGCCTCCATGTTGTCCTCGAGCGCTTCGAGGAACTGCTCGTTCCACTGTTCGACGAACGCGTTCCAGTCCTCTGCCTGCGGGGATTGCTGTGAGTCTGCCATAGTGTGCTAGTGTGGGGTAGTGTGGCGTAGTGCGTAGTGTAGTAAACTCGCGTACGTACGAAAAGACCGGGGGCTGACGGCGTTACGCCGACGCGTCGAACTCGTCCGCGGCCTGCTCGACGTTCTCGGCGACGGCCGAGACGTTCTCCTCGACCTGTTCGTGGGCCTCGAGGGCGGCGTCGAACGAGGTGTCGACGACCTCGGAGTAGTTCTCGACGAACTCGTCGTAGGCCTTCTCGGATTCCTCTACGGCCTCGACGGCGGCCTCGAGCGACTGGAGCTGGGCCTCGGTCGCGGAGTCGACGCCCTCGTCGACGAACTCGCGCAGCTCCTCGAAGTCGGCGCTGCCCTCGGGCAGCGAGGCCTCGATCGCGTCGAAGTAGGCGTGGGCGGCGCCTTTCGTCAGTTCGGCGTTCGATTCGACGAGGTCGCTCGACCCCTCGAGGGCGTCGGCGAACGCGCCGAACGAGGCCTGCTGCGCCTCGAGAGCGTCGTGGGTGATCGTCTGGGACTGTTTGACGGCGGTGCGCTGGGCGTCGAAGAGTGCGGTGATGGGGTTCTGAGTCATGGTTGGGTTCTGTGTAGGGTCGTTGATTCGGATTGGTGTGCGGTTTGGCTCGTATTCCGGGGCGACTACTCGTCTCGGTCGCGCTTGACCGGCACGACGATGGTCTGGACGATGTCGCCCTCTTCGATGTCGAGGGCCTCCCGTTCGGGTTCGGGAATGCTGATCCGACCGCCGCTCTGGACCCGGGCCTTGAACGTCGCCGTGCCCATGTTCATCGGCCCGAAGGCCGACATCTCCTCGAGCGGGTTCGCCGAACTCGCCTGGAACAGCTGTTTCATCATCTCCTGCTGAGACTGCGCGACTTGCTCGCCAGCCTCCTGCATCTCCTCGAACATGGCCGGCGGGAACCAGAGCGATCGGTCGGAGTCGTCCGTCATCACACGAACAAACGAGCGCCGCACTAATAAGGGTTTCCACTAGATACCATTGAATGGCAGCAGATGTATCGAGTAGGATCACAAGGGAGCGGATCGCTCGAGCGTCGGGCTCGAGTCACCGGCAGCAACGGCAATTGCGGCGATTGCGCCGCCAGCGAACTCGTTTCTCGCGGTCCTTAACGAACGATACTGGCCTACTTGTTCAGCCAAAGAATCATTACCACGCCTCCCCAAACAACGATAGATATAGATGTCACAGAATTCCGGGCGGAATAACTTCGCCGCCATGACGAACGCGTGGACGGCGATGACCCAGAGTTTCCTCCGCAGTGCGACCGCCGCCAACCGGGCGGCCCTCTCCGCGATGGTTCCGAACGGGAACGGAACGGCGTCGGACGACGGCATCGTTCCGGCCTCTATCCCGTCCGTCGACCACTCGAATCTCGACTGGGCCTTCGAACGCACCGTCGACAACCGCGACGCGATCAGCGTCGGCGACGCCGTCACCTTCGAAAAGACCCTCTCCGACGAGGACGTTTGCGCGTTCGCCCAGATCAGCGGCGACACGAACCGCCTCCACCTGGACGACGAGTTCGCCGCGCAGACGCGGTTCGGCGAGCGGATCGTCCACGGCACGCTCGTCTCCGGGCTCATCAGCGCCGCGCTGGCGCGCCTGCCCGGCCTGACGATCTACCTCTCGCAGGATCTCGAGTTCCGCGGCCCCGTCAAGATCGGCGACCGCGTCTCGGCCCGCGTCGAAATCGTCGAGGACCTTGGCAACGACCAGTTCCGACTCGAGACGCAGATTCGCGACGAGTCCGACGACGAGACGGTCATCGACGGCGAAGCCGTCGTTCTGATCGACGAACTGCCCGACGAATAGGCGTCGTCGCGCCTCGCGGCGCCGCCACATTGCTTCTCCACAGTATAAGTGGTTCCTCGCGGAACGACCGTACATGACACTGTTCGGGACCGCCGGGATTCGCGGTCCGGTAACCGACGTCACGCCGGAGCTGGCCCTCGCGGTCGGACGGGCCGCCGGCGAGCCAGGTGCAACGTTCGTCGTCGGACGCGACGGCCGCGAAACGGGGCCGGCGCTCGCCGCGGCGATGGAAGCCGGCCTCGAGAGCGCGGGCGCGGACGTCTACCGGCTCGGGCAGGTGCCGACGCCGGCGCTCGCGTACGCCTCGCAGGGACGGCGCGGCGTGATGATCACCGCGAGCCACAACCCGCCGACCGACAACGGCATCAAGCTCTTCGCCGACGGCGTCGAGTACGACCGCGAGGCCGAACGGGCGATCGAGGACGCCGTCGCGACCGACGGTGACGACGGCCTCGCATCGTGGGACCGATGGGGCGAGTCCGGTCGCCTCGAGGTCCTCGAGGAGTACCGCGACGCGGTGGGCGACTACGTCCGCGAGCAGTTCGCGGACCGTCCGACGACCGCCGACCGGCCCCTCGCCGGGCTCTCGATCGCCGTCGACTGCGGCAACGGCATGGGCTCGGTCGCGACGCCCCACGTCCTCGAGCGCCTCGGCGCCGACGTCACCGCGGTGAACGCGAACGTCGACGGCCACTTCTCCGCGCGCGAGAGCAAGCCGACGCCGGAGACGCTGACCGACTTCGTCGAGTTCGTCGCGGACGGCGAGGCGCCACGCGCCTCGGAGAACGCGAGCGGCCGGTTCGACCTCGGCCTCGCTCACGACGGCGACGCCGACCGGCTCGTCGTCCTCGGCCCCGACGGCGAGGTGATCCACGAGGACACCGTGCTCGCGGTGGTCGCGGAACACTACGTCGCCGCGAGCGACGCCGCCGATCCCGTCGTCGTGACGACGCCCAACGCCTCCGCGCGGATCGACGAGCGGGTCCGCGAGGCCGGCGGCCGCGTCGAACGCGTCCGCCTCGGCGCGCTCCACGAGGGGATCGCGCGCGAGCGACGGCAGGGCGACGCGGACACCGCCGTCGTCTTCGCCGCCGAACCCTGGAAGCACATCCACACCGCCTTCGGCGGCTGGATCGACGGCGTCGCGAGCGCCGCCGTCGTCGCCGCGCTCGTCGCCGAGGCCGGCGGCACCGACGCGCTCCGCGACCCGGTCACGGAACGGCCCTACCGGAAAGTCAGCGTCGACTGCCCCGACGGCGCCAAAGCGGACGTGATGGCGGCCCTCGAGACCGAGCTCCCCGACGCGTTCCCCGAGGCGGCCGTCGACACCGACTACGGCGTGCGCCTCGAGTTCGACGACGCGTCGTGGGTGCTCGTCCGTCCGAGCGGGACCGAGCCCTACGTGCGGATCTACGCCGAGAGCGAGACGGTCGACGACCTGATCGCGAGCGCGCGGACGGTCGTCGAGTCGGCGGTCGACGACGCGACCTGACGCCGCCGGCCGTCAGTGACAGGACGAAACGTAACCGAACTGCTCGAGTTGTTGGTGTGTCTCACCCGTATACGAGTCGTTCCCATGCGCTCGTTTATTGCCGGCCACAGATTCCGACGAGTATAAACCGATTGTTTGCGCTAGTCGCTCCTATGCCACGTAACAGACGAGCTGTTTTGACGGGGATGGGTGCTGCTGGACTCGCGGCGATGGCGGGTTGCGTCGGCGGGTTCGGCGAGGAATCGGGTAACTCGAGTGCACGGGTCGGTATGGTCTACGCGACCGGCGGCCTCGGCGACGACTCCTTCAACGACATGGCAAAGCAGGGTGTCGAAGACGCAAAAGAGGAGTTTGACATCACGTACGACCAGACGGAGCCCGAATCGGCGAGCGAGTTCGCCGGCGCGCAGCGGGACTTCGCCGAGAGCGGCGACTACGATCTGATCAACTGCATCGGCTACGCGCAGAAGGACGCGCTTTCGGAGAACGCGCCGGAGTATCCGGAGCAGAACTTTATCATCGTCGACGACGTCGTCGAGGAGGACAACGTCCGGAGCTACATTTTCGGCGAACCCGAAGGGTCGTTCCAGGTCGGCCACCTGGCCGGACTCCTGACCCAGGAGGAGTTTTCCGCCGGCGCCGGCGAGACGAATCCGGACGCGAACGTCGTCGGCTTCGTCGGCGGCACTGAGTCGCCGCTGATCCAGTCGTTCCACGCTGGCTTCCAGGCCGGCGTCAAGCACGCCAACGAGAACGCCGAGGTCGTCTCGACGTACGTCGGCGGGTTCAACGACACCGCCGGCGGCCAGCAGGCCGCCCGCACGATGTACCAGGACCAGAACGCGGACATCGTCTTCCACGCGGCCGGCCGCACCGGCATCGGCGTCTTCCAGGCGGCCCAGGACGAGGGTCGGTTCGCCATCGGCGTCGACAGCGACCAGTCGAAGTCCAACGCGGACTTCGCCAACGTCATCCTCGCGAGCATGGTCAAGCGCGTCGACACCGCCGTCTACAACGCCATCGAGTCCGTCGTCAACGACGAGTTCGCGGGCGGCGAGACCGTGACGCTCGGCCTCGAGGAGGAGGGCGTCGGTGCCGTCTACGGCGACCAGCTCGGTAGCGAGATCCCCCAGGAGATCAAGGATCAGGTCGCCGAGTCCAAACAACAGATCATCGACGGCGAGATCGACGTACCAAGCGAACTGTAACCGATGACCGAGTCGGGAACGGGAACGACTGACGGGGCAGCACCGACCGATTCGGGGGCGGACGGACGGAGCGGCGGCCGTTCCGCCGACCTGGATCGAGACCGGGAGGCCGCCGGCAGCGACCTCGCCGTCCACCTGGACGGCATCACCAAGCGGTTCCCCGGCGTCGTCGCGAACGACGACGTCGACCTCCGCGTCGAGCGCGGGACCGTCCACGCCCTGCTCGGCGAGAACGGGGCCGGCAAGACGACGCTGATGAACGTCCTCTACGGACTCTACGAGCCCGAGGAGGGCCGCGTCGTCGTCGACGGCCGAGAGCGCTCGTTCGACTCGCCGCGGGACGCCATCGACGCCGGCGTCGGCATGATCCACCAGCACTTCATGCTGGTCGACACGATGACCGTCGCCGAGAACATCGCGCTGGGCAACGAACCGACGAAGTGGTTCGGGATGGCCGTCGACCGCGAGCAGGTCGAACGCGAGGTGCGGGATCTGTGCGACCGCTACGGCTTCGACGTCGATCCGCAGGCGACCGTCGAGGATCTGAGCGTCGGGGTCCAGCAGCGCGTCGAGATCCTCAAAGCGCTGTTCCGCGGCGCCGACGTGCTCATCCTCGACGAGCCGACCGCGGTCCTCACGCCTCAGGAGGTCGAGGGCCTCTACGACGTGCTGGACGAACTCACCGCACAGGGGAAGACGATCATCTTCATCACGCACAAGCTCGAGGAGGCGACCCACGCCGCGGACGCGATCACCGTCCTCCGGGACGGCGAGTCCGTCGGCACGGTCGACCCCGAGCACACGACCCGCGAGGAGCTGGCCGAGCGCATGGTCGGCCGCGAGGTGCTGCTCGAGGCCGAGTCCGAGCCGGTCGAGACCGGTGACGTCGTCCTCTCGACGGAGAACGTCGCCGTCGAGGATACTCGCGGCGTCGACGTCGTCTCCGGAATCGACCTCGACGTGCGGGCCGGCGAGATCGTCGGCATCGCTGGCGTCGACGGCAACGGTCAGGCGGAACTGATCGAGGCGATCACCGGCCTCCGGACGCCAGACGAGGGGACGATCACCTACGAGGGGACTGACGTCACCGACTGGTCCCGCCGCGAGCGGATCGAGGCCGGCATGGCCTACATTCCCGAGGACCGCCAGGAGCGCGGGCTCGTCATGCCCTTCGACCTCGTCGAGAACGGCGTCCTCGGTAGCCAGCGCTCGGCGGAGTTCGCCGACGGCGGCCGCATCGACTGGACCGACGTCCGCGACCACGCCGAGGAGATCATCGAGACCTACGACGTTCGCCCGCCGAACGCCGACGCGGACGCCCGCTCGTTCTCCGGCGGCAACCAGCAGAAGTTCATCGTCGGCCGCGAGTTCGAGCGCGACCCGTCGCTGGTCGTCGCGACCCATCCGACCCGCGGGGTCGACATCGGCTCGACGGAGTTCATCCACGACCGCCTGCTCGAACTGCGCCGCGAGGGCGTCGCGATCCTGCTCGTCTCCTCGAAGCTCGACGAGGTCCGCTCGCTCTCGGATCGGCTGGCGGTCATCTACGAGGGCGAGTTCATCGACGTCACCGATCCGGACGCCGTCACCGAGGAGGAACTCGGCCTGCTGATGGCCGGACAGGAACTCGAGGCGGACGGCGGCCGTGGCCGCGGTGGCGATCGCAGTCACGGCGCCGGTGCCGGCGCCGGGGGTGACCCCCGATGAGCGCCGACGGGGACCGCCTCGAGCGGCTCCTCGAACGGCTCGTCGGGGCCTCCGTGCTCGAGCGAGTCGTCATCAGCGTCGCGGCGCTGCTGGCCGCCGTCCTCATCGGCGGCGTGCTGGTGTTCGTCTCCGGCGGCATCGCCTCCTGTCGCACCGGCCTCGATCTGGCCGGGGTGACGTTCTGTTACAACCCGATGCAGGTCTACTACGAACTGTTCCTCGGGGCGATCGGCCACCCGCTCGAGGGCGGCTGGAGCCCCACGAACTACAGCCTCGCGCGGACGCTCCAGCAGACGACGCTGCTGATCTTCGCGGGGCTGTCGGTCGCGGTCGCGTTCCGCGCCGGCCTGCTCAACATCGGGACCCAGGGGCAACTCGTCGTCGGCGGACTCGCGACGGCCGTGACGGTCGTCTACGCGGCGCCGATCGTGCCCGGCGGCTTCGTCGGCACGATCGTCCTCATCCCGCTGGGCGTGCTCGCCGGCGCGGTCGTCGGCGGCCTCTACGGGGCGCTTCCCGGCGTCCTGAAGGCCTACGCGGACGCCAACGAGGTCATCACGACGATCATGCTCAACTTCGTCGCGGCGGGGGTCACGTCGACGCTGCTCTCGCAGTGGTTCCAGGACCCCGACAGCACCACCTCGCGGACCGAGCCGGTCCCCGAGTACGCCGAGATTCCGACGCTTCCGTACGTCGGCTTCGGCGGCTCGGCGGACTTCTCGCTGCTCGCGTTCGGGTTCGCGGTCGCGCTCATGCTCGGGACCGCCTGGCTGTTCGTCCGCACCTCGTTCGGCTACGAACTACGGACGAGCGGCACCCAGCCCGCGGCGGCCGCCTACGGCGGCGTCGACGAGAAGCGCATGACCGTCGCCAGCATGACCCTCTCGGGCGCGCTCGGCGGCGTCGCCGGCGCGTTCTGGGTGCTGATGGTCCACGGCAGCTGGCTCGAGAACGTGCCCTCGATCGGCTTCGACGGGATCGCGGTCTCGGTGCTGGCCGGCAACAACCCGATCGGCGTCGGCGCCGCGGCGTTCCTGTTCGGGGTGTTAGACAGCGGTAGCAACTCGATCGGGACGGCCACGGACGTGCCGCCCGAACTGGTCGGCGTCCTCAGCGGCCTGATCATCCTGTTCGTCGCGATGCCGGAGTTCTTCCGCACGATCGGCCGGCGGTTCGTCGACCTCGAGACGGCGCGGCCGGTTCGCGCGGACGGCGGCGACGCCGACGCCGATGCTGACGCCGCTGCCGCCGAAACCGGAGGTGACACCGATGAGTAAGTCCACCGTGACCGAGACGGAGACGACCGACCCGGACGAACCGACCCTGCCGTTCTCGCGGCGAACCACCCTCGGACTGGCCGTCGGCGCCGGACTGCTCGCGGTCTGGATCGTCGTCGGCCTGCTCGCCCCCGACTCGTGGGCCGGCGTGTTGCTCTCGATCGCGGCGAGTCCGAGCACGCACACGGCGATGCTCCGGCTGGCCGTCCCGATCGCGCTGGCGGCGATCGGCGGCATCTTCGCCGAGAAGAGCGGCGTCATCAACATCGGCATCGAGGGGCTGCTCATCGTCTCGGCCTTCTCCTCGATCGTCGCCGTCCACTGGCTCGGCGCCGGCCAGTCGACCGCCGGCCTGTCGAACTACTGGTGGGGCCTACTCGCCGGCACGATCGTGAGCGTGCTGTTCGCGCTGCTCTTCGCGATCGTCTGCATCGAGTTCAAGGCCGACCAGATCATCGCCGGCCTCGCGGTCTGGCTCATCTCGCTGGGCCTGGCGCCGTTCGCCTCCCAGATCGTCTTCGGCAGTCCGAACACCGCCAGCGTCGGCCGGTTCTCGAGCGTGACGGTGCCGGTCCTCTCCGACCTGCCGCTCGTCGGCTACCTGCTGTTCGACACCGAACCGCAGGTCTACATCATGCTCGCGGGCGCGGCCGTCGGCTGGTACCTGCTCGCCCGAACCAACTTCGGGCGCTGGGTGGTCGCCAGCGGCGAGAACCCCAAGGCGCTGGACACGGCGGGCGTCGACGTCCGCAAGGTCCGATACGCCGCCGTCCTCCTCTCGGGCGTGTTCGCCGGCCTCGGCGGCGCCGGGTTCGCGCTGGGCGACCTCGGGACGTTCGCCGGCGGCGGCGACACGGCGATCAACGGCCGCGGGTTCATCGCGATCGCGACCTACCTGCTGGCGAACTACAACCCGATCGGCGCCCTGCTGGGCTCGTTCCTCTTCGCGGGGCTCGACGCGATCCAGACCGGGATGCAGGCGGCGGGCTACGCCCTTCCGACGGAGCTCATCCGCGTCATCCCGCACATGACGGTCATCGTCGTCCTCGTGCTCGTCGGCCGCACGCGGCTGCCCGACGCCGCCGGCGAGCACTACGAGTCCGGCGAGGACTGAGCGTCGATCACCGTTTTAGCCGCCGACGAATCGCCGGGAGCAGTGCCTTCTTGCCGTCGCCCCGCACAAGTAGCGTGCATGACCGACTCCGACGTCTCCGCGAACGACCCGCTGATCGAACGCGCACGCGAAATCCAGTCGCAGGCCCACGTCCCCTACTCCGAGTACGCCGTCGGCGCCGCCCTCGAGACGGCCGACGGCGAGGTCTTCGTCGGCTGTAACCTCGAGAACGCGAACTACAGCAACAGCCTCCACGCGGAGGAGGTCGCGGTCGCCGAGGCGGTCAAGCAGGGGTACGACGACTTCGCTCGGATCGCGGTCAGTTCCGGCCGCCGCGACGGCGTTACCCCCTGCGGGATGTGCCGGCAGACGCTCGCGGAGTTCTGCGACGACGACCTCGTGGTCATCTGCGACGAAGGTGAAAGCGCGGAGCCGTCCCTGTACACGCTCGGCGAACTGCTGCCGAACACGATTTCGCAGGAGACGCTCGAGGACTAACGCTCGTTCTCGCCGCCGTCGCCGTCGAGGCGCTCGGCGAGCCGGTCCCGAAGAATCGTCCGGTGACACCGCTTCTTCTCGGTGTTCTCGAAGCAGACGAGCGCGAGCGACTCGCCGGACTCGAGCCGCTCCGTGAGCTCCTCGACGGCCGCCTGCGCGTCCGCCGACGACTCGAGGTGGTCGCAGTAGGCTTCCTCGAACCCGACCTGTTCCCAGGCCGCGTTGTGGGCGCCCTCCTCGCACAGCCCCTGCATCTTCATGTCCTCCTCGATCTCGCGCATCGACTCGAGCAGATCGGCGGGCGGGCCGAGTTCGGGGTGGTTCTCGTCGACCGCGGCGTGGAACCACGGCGCCGGCTGTCGGACGACGCCGACGTAGGTCGCGTCGTCGGGCACCTCGGCTAAGTCGTGCTGGATGGCGGCGACGTAGGTGTCCGCGAGCACCCCCTGCGTCTCGGTACCACGAGACTCGGTAGCCATAGCGGTCCTACGCGGGCCCCGCATTTATATACGGCGCCGGTCCGAATCGCTGTCCGTTCAACAGCGATGCCAGGGGACAGCGAAAACCCGAACGCGGAGGTACAGTACCACCTCGAGGTCAGCCCGGACGACGTCGCCGACACCGTGCTCCTGCCGGGCAACCCCGAGCGCCTCGAGAAGATCGTCGACTTCTGGGACGACCACGAGCTGCGGGCCCACCACCGCGAGTACCGAACGGCGACGGGCAGCTACGAGGGGACGCCGATCTCGGTCACGTCGACGGGAATCGGCAGTCCCTCGGCCGCCATCGCCGTCGAGGAACTCGCCCGCGTCGGCGTCGAGACGTTCATCCGCGTCGGCTCCTGCGGCGCGATCCAGCCCGAGATGGACGTCGGCGATCTGGTCATCACGACCGGCGGCGTCCGGCAGGAGGGGACCAGCGCCGAGTACGTCCGGGAAGATTACCCCGCGGCCGCGGACTACGAGGTCGTCAGCGCGCTCGTCGCCGCGGCCGAACGGCTGGGCTACGACTACCACACCGGCATCACGATGAGTGCAGACTCATTCTACGCGGGCCAGGGCCGGCCCGGCTACGAGGGGTTCGAGGCCGCCGGCGCCGACGAACTGGTCGACCAACTCCAGGAAGCGAACGTGAAGAACATCGAGATGGAGGCCAGCGCGATCATGACGCTAGCGAACGTCTACGGCCTGCGCGCTGGCGCCGTCTGCACCGTCTACGCCAACCGCGAGACCGGCGAGTTCCGGACAGAGGGCGAGTCTCGAGCCGCCGAGACCGCCAGTCTCGCGACGCACCTGCTCGCGAAGATGGACGCGGCCAAGCGCGAGGCCGGCGCGGACCGGTGGCATCCGGGGCTGTCGCTCAATCTCGAAGATTGAGGACTGAACGCGAAGAACGCGGAACCTGCAGACCGCCGACGCCACACGGAGAAGCCTAGTCTCGAACGCGGACGATCTCTTCCTCGAACACCCGGCGGTTCGGGATGATGTACTCCTCCGAGTCGTCCTCGATCTTCGTCACGAACAGGTCGACCTCCTGGACGATCCCGGCCTGATCGCCGATCCGAATCTCGTCGCCGATGCCGTAGGGCTGGTTCAACAGCAGGTAGATCCCCGCCGCGCTCGAGACGAGGAAGTCCTTGAACGTGACCGCGCCGACGACGACGATCCCGGCCGCGTAGACGGCAAGCAGGATCAACAGCGGGTAGACGTAGACGCCGATCTGACCGAGCGCGACGAGAAAGGCCACGTACAGCACGGAGTACTTGACCAGCCGCGGGAGGATCGAGACCTCCGGCAGTTTGACGCTCCGGAGGTACTCGCTGACGACGAGTTCCGACTTGTCCGCGACGACGAACCCGAGGATCACGACGAGCGCCGCGACGAACACCTGCGGGATGTACTCCGTGACGCGAAACCAGAACGACTCCGTGTCCAGCAGCTGGGCGATGTGGATCGCCGTCAGGACCGCGATGCCGTAGATGAACCACGAGCTCAGGCGGGCGACGATCTCGACGGTCGACGTGCCCAGCGACTGGGCCGTCCGCTCGAAGGGCGTCCCCTCGACCGCGTCGGGCACCCCCGACGCCGCCAGCAGTTCCTTGTTGAGCCGCCCGACGAGGTAGCCGACGACGAGTCCGAGCGCCAACACCGCGGCTGCGATCACCGCCGGCTCGTCGAGAAACGTCTGCCAGTTCATCTCAGTACGCCTCCGGATCGACCTCCAGAATGAGCTCGCCGGCCTTGAACGCCCGGACGAGCCCGTCGCTTTCCGAAAGCACGATCGAAACCGCGTTCGTATCCCGCGTGATCGCCGCGCCGGACATGTGCCGGGCGCCCAGTCCCTTCGGAATGTCGATCCCCTCCGCGGACGGCTCGAGGTAGCGGTAGGCCGAGACGATCTTGCCGGCATCGGAGATGACGAACGCGCCGTCGAGCCGCGAGAACTCCTTCAACATCACGTTCACGATCGGGTCGCCGACGTGGACGTGGGACTTCTCGAAGGGGTTGTACGAGAGGGGGCGGGACTTGTTCATCACCTTGCCGGCGTCGCCGACGACGAACAGCGCGCCGACCGGTTTCCCCTTCTGGCCCTTCTGTCCCAGTTCGATCGCCAGCTCCAGCACCGACTTGATCACTTCGGGCTCGGCCCGGGACTGGGCGAACAGATCGTAGATGCCGGTGTGGGCGTCGGCGTCCGCACGCACGCGAGAGACGGTATCTATCTCGCCCCCGAAGACGCCCGTCGCGCAGATGAGCTCGTCGCCGTCGTCGACGACGTCCTGTTCCAAGGCGCCCTCGAGGGCGAACTTGACCCGTTCGGTGACCTCCTCGAACTCGAGGGGGAGTTCGACGAACGTGTCGGCGCCGACGTCGTTCTCCGTGCCCACGACGACGACGTCTAAGTCGTCGATCTCCCGAAACCGTTCGTAGAACGATCCGCTCGGTGCGAACAGCAAAATCGCGTCGGCACCGGAGAAGAGCTCCCCGAACACGTCGTCTAACCCGGCCATTGCTCATACAAGTCGCGCCCGCGCGAATAAGCGTTGTGGAGGCGTCTGACGCGTGTCTGTCGATTTTCGCCCGATTCAGGCGAATTCAATTAGTTCAACCGTTCGTGTAATTCAGTCGTCAGTACGCGCGGTCGGTTCCGGGCCCGCCGTCGGACGCGGTCGCTCCGCGAGCGGTCGGACGGTCGTCACTGATCGGCAGTTACGACAGGAGCGAAGAATGTACCGACAGTTGACTCGAATCGAACGACGATCGCGTTGTCCGTCTCGACGGACGTCGCCGCTCACTCGGCGTCGACCGTCCCTGAAATTCGCCGGAACTCGCCGTCGCCGCAGGTGCAATCCGCGGAGACGCCGATCGGCCGGATCGTCCCGTCGGGTTTGACTTCGGAGACGAAGACCGATTCGCACGACTGGCACATCACGACGGTCTTCGTACTCGATTTTGATTTGCTCACGGAAACGGAATACACGTCACTCCCGTATCACCATTCCTCCAACTCACTTTGGGAGAACGCCGGCCGAGAAATCGAAAATGCGCCGCCAATACGCTTCTAAAGCGCCGTTTCGGGAAGTTAGGAGATAGGGAGGCCCGAGTTAGCGCGCGGCCGACGGCTCGGCGAGACCGTTCAGGAACTGCTCGCTCACCGCGTTGAACGCGGTGGGTCGATCCTGGTTCACGAGGTGGCCGGCGTCATCGAGCGTCACCCGCCGGCCGTCGGCGAGGGCCGACGCGAGTTGGACGCCCTGGCGCTTGACCTGCGGGGCCTCCTGCTCGCCGTGGACGACGAGCGTCGGGACGTCGACGCCGGTCAGATCGGGCGGGTCGTACCGCAGGAGCGCGTCGAAGACCTTCCGGAACTCCGGACGGGAGACCTCGCCGACGGACTCGATCGCCGCCGAACGCACGTCCGGCTCGACCGACAGCCACTGTTGGCCGGTCGTCGCTCGGACCGACTGGAGCAGCGAGCGGAACGTCGTCTTCGGCCCCGTCAGCGACAGCGACGTCGCGAGCACCGGCCCGGGCGAGAGGAACAATTCGGTCCCGGACGGGAGGTCGACAGGCGGCATCGAGCGAATTGCACCGCCGAGGATCGCACCTGCCGGGACGGCGCCGTTCGACGCGCCGTCGGCGCCCGAACGTGAGCCCGGACCCGCGTGGCGGTGGAGGTACTCCTGGACGACCATCGATCCCAGCGAGAGGCCGCAGAGAACGGGGCGCTCGATCTCGAGGTGCGATAGCAGCGCCTCGAGGTCGTCCGTGAACAGCTCGATCGAGTACCGATCGGCGTCGGTCGCGCCCGTCCGGCCGTGGCCGCGCACGTCCAGGGTGACGGTGGGGTAGTCCGCCGCGAAGTGATCGACCTGCGGCTTCCAGGCCGTGCCGTTCAGCCAGCCGCCGTGGACGAACACGATCGGCCGGTCGCGGTTTCGTACCTGGTCTCCGTCTCGATCCAGGCCGTGCGTTTCGTACCAGAGCCGTCCGTCCTCGAGCGCGAGTTCCGGCATCGGTCCGTCCTCCGGGTCGCGAACGGATAAGCTAGCTGCCGTCCGGCCGACGGGAGTCGATCAGTCGCCGCGGCCGGAGTCGACGTTCGATCCCGCACCGCCGCCGTCGCCGAGCCAGCGGTCCCAGAAGGAGTCGAACTCGGCGTCGTCCTCGGCGATGCGGTCCCAGTGGGCGAGGCCGCGTTCCTCGCGCGATCCAGGGACGGTGTTGTCGAGGATCAGCGCCGCGAGTCCGCCGACGGCCATGCCGGTCGAGCCGACGATGTAGACGGTGTCGACGACCGCCTGCACCGCCGCCCCGGCCCAGATCGGCAGCGAGGCGAGCGTGGCCTCGAGCCCGATCGCCTCGCGGAACGCGATCGGCCCGTCGAAGTTGCCCATGTAGGCGGGGATCGCCAGGCCGACGAACAGCGCGAAGCCGACGATGAACGTGTTCCGCGAGGAGTCGAGGTCGACGTGACGGAGGTTGGAGATCCCGACGGCGACGATCTGGCCGAACATCGCGATGAACAGCCCGCCGACGATGGGGTCGGGGATCGTCGCGATCAGTTGGCCGAAGTAGCCGACGAAGCCGACGAACAGCATGACGATCGCGCCCAACTGGACGACGTAGCGGGAGGCGACGCCGGTCAGCCCGATCGCGCCGATGTTCTCGGAGTAGGAGGTCGAGCCCGCGGTGCCCATCAGTCCGGAGAAGACGTTCATCAGCCCCTCCATGCCGATGCCGTGGTTGATCCGTCGCTCGCTCGGCGCGCCGGCGCCGGTCAGGTTCGCGACTGCGTAGTAGTCGCCGATGCTCTCGACGATCGAGGCGAGCACGCCCGCGAACATCCCGACGATGAACGCGGTCGTAAACTGGGGCGTGCCCCACTGTAACGGGTAGATCGGGAAGAACAGCTGTGCGTCGGTGACGTCGCCGAGCGGGACGTAGCCCGGATGGCCGCTCGGGAGGACGCCGGTGACCGACAGCGCGGCGGCGACGATCCAGGCGATCGCGAGCGCCAGAATGACCGGATACAGTCTGAACGCCCGGTGTTTGACCTCGAGGTACTGCGAGAACAGCAGGATCAGTCCGAGCGTCAGGCCGAGCAGCCACCAGCTCTGGTCGGCCGCCGTGATCTGGCTGGCGCCGAACAGCGAGAGGCCGATCAGCGCGATCGTCGGCGCGACGACGACCGGCGAGAGGAATCGGCGCAGCTTCCCGACCAGGCCGAAATACCCCATCGCGACTTCGGCGAACGCGGCGACGATGATCGCCCCCTGTAACTGGAGGAGCGCGGTTTCCCATCCCTGCCCCTGGACGCCCCCGGCGCCGACGACGCCGACGATAGCGAGAGCGGGCGCGAGCATCGAGAACGGCGCGCCCTGCACGATCGGGTAGCGGTTCCCGAACGTCGTCTGGGCCAGCGTCGCGATCCCCGAGACGACGAAGAAGGTGCCGATGAACCGGGCCGTGACGTCGCCTGGCATCCCCATCGCCTCCGCCAGGATCAGCGGGACGGCGATGTTCGCCCCCACCATCGTCAGGTAGTGTTGCACGCCGAGGACGAACGATTCGCCCAGCGGCGGCCGGTCGTCGATCCCGTACTCGATGTCGTCGCTGGCGGCCCCGTCGGCGGCCGCGTCGTCCCCCGTCATGGATAGTCGTTCGTCGGATGACGGAACGGGAAGTCAATAGGCGTATTGATCCGCGACGGCCGCCGAGACCGGACTGGACACGTCACTAACACGTACGCAGACGGAGCGTATTGATCTCGGCGAGCGCGGGCCGAAAGCCGACGGCCGTCGGTTCGAGCCGCTCGAGGCCGACGGTCGAGTTCGATACCCCGTCCAACCGCGCTTCAGAACACGACGTTCCAGCCGTAGCCGCAGCGGTCGCACTCGAACGTCTTCTCGAGGCCGTACTCGAGTGCGGCCCGACCCGTTTCGGTTCCCGAGTCGGTGGGCAACTCGGGCAGTCGCTCGCGCACATTGTCCGCGCAGTCGGGACGCGTCACGGTAGACCAACCCCGATACGATTCGGAACGCCGCCGTCGCCGTTACTCGGACGCGGCGCGGTCGGCCGCCGCTCGCACCGTTTCCGGCGACAGCGCCGCGAGGTCGATCAGGTCGCCGTCGGTTTCGTCGGCGACCAGCCCCGAGAGGCCGGCCCGCGCGTCGTCGCCGGCGTCGACCACGAGGACGTGGGCTCCGCTGCGCGCGAGTCGGCGTGCGGCCCGCCGGGTGGACTCGGTCGGCCCCCCGTCCCCCTCGGCGACGTTCGCGCGCCCGTCGGTCACGAGCACCACCACCGACGCGTCGGTCTCGGCGCGCTCGAGGACCGCTGCAGTCGTCTCGAGGCCCGCGGGCAGCGGGGTGCGATCGCCCGACGGGAGTTCCTTGAGGTGCCGTGCAGCCAGCGAGACGCTGTCGGTCGGGGGCAGCAGGACGTCCGCATCGTCGCCCGCGAAGGCGACGAACGCGACCTCGTCGCGGTGCTCGTAGCTGTCCCGCAGCAACTCGAGGACGACGCCCTTCGCGGTCCGCATCGCCGGGCGCATCGAGGCGCTGGCGTCGACGGCGAAGACGATCGTCGCCGACGCGTCGCCGGTGCGGACGGACCGCCGGAGATCCCGCTTTTCGACCCGCGACTCGCCGCGGGCCGCCGCCGATCGCACGGACGCGGCGGCGTCGATCGGCCCGTCGCCGTCGGCGGGTTCGGTTCGAACCCGGGCGCCGCGGTTGTCGACGCTCGGCGCGGTAGCGGCGCGCGATCCGCCGGTCGCGGCTCCGTCATCGCCGCTCTCGGCGTCGGGCGTCTCGAGGGCCGGCGCCGACGCCTCGCCGATATCGGCCCGCTGCTGACCAGGGACGAGCGGTTGCGCGGTTTCGTCCGCGTCGCCGTCGTCCGGGCTCGAGCCGTCCTCGTTCGACTCCGGTCCGTTGTCGCCCTCGCTCGAGTCGTCGTCCGCACCCGCGCCGCCGGTATCCGAGGCCGACTGGCCCGCGGCGGATTCGTCGTCGCTTTCCGGCCGCTGTTCCCGGTCGGGACCGGAACGCGAGTCGTCGCCCGACTCGTCGTCGGGGCCGTCAGACTCGTCGCCACCGGAGTCGGACTCGCTGGTTTCGTCCTCGTTCTCGCCGTCCGGCGTATCGTCGTCGCGCTCGTCACTCTCGCCCTCTCCCTCGTCAGATTCGCTGTCCGCGCCGTCTCCCTCGTCAGCCCCGTCGTCGAACCGGTCCTCGAGCAGATCGTCCAGGTCCGGTTCGTCCTCGAAGGGCGTGCTCCGGAGGCGGTGGGGCAGCGCGTAACTCGCGGCTTCGTGGACGTCCGGTTCGATCACCGTCGTCCGCCCCTCGAGCGCGGCGATCGTCATCGCGGTGCGGGCGATCGCCACGTCGCCGCGGTGGCCGTCGACGCCCGCCTCGAGACAGAGGTCGGCGATTTCCGCCTTGAACTCGCGCGGGAGGTCGACGTCCGGGAGTCGACGTCTGGCCTCGAGCAGGGTCTCGCGGAGGGCCGCGACGTCGTCGGCGTACCGCTCCTGGGGGTTCGGATCGCCGTCGGCGCCCTCGTCCTCGAGCACGCGATCCATGATCTCAACGCGCTCGTCGACGTCCCGGGCGCCTTCGACGGTGGCCTGCAGGGCGAACCGGTCGCGCAGTTGGGGGCGCAGATCCCCCTCCTCGGGGTTCATCGTCCCGATCAGCGTGAACTCGGCGGGGTGGGAGACGCTGATCCCGTCGCGCTCGACGCGGTTCACGCCGCTGGCCGCGGCGTCCAGGAGGACGTCCACGAGGTGGTCGTCCAGCAGGTTCACCTCGTCGACGTAGAGGATGCCCCGATGGGCGCGGGCCAGCAGGCCGGGATCGAAGTCGGCCGCGCCGGCCAGCGCGTCCTCGACCGAGAGGGTGCCGACGACGCGGTCCCGCGTCGCCCCGAGCGGCAGCGTGACGAGCGGGACGGGCCGCGTCTCGACGGGCATCTCCGCGGGATCGCGCTCGCGACAGTCGTCGCACTGCAGCGCGGGGTCCTCGGGTGCACAGCCGTAGGGACAGTCCGCGACGGCCCGCTGCTCGGGGAGCAGGTCGACGAGTCCGCGCACCGCCGTCGACTTCGCGGTGCCTTTCTCGCCGGCGATCAAGGCGCCGTCGAGGTTGTCGTTGGCCGCGACGCACAACAGGACGCGCTTGAGATCCTCCTGTCCGACGATCGCCGGAAGGGGAAGCGACGAAGATTTTTTACCCCCGGCGTTTACAACCATACTTGAGCTAATACAACAGAGGTTTAAAAAATCGATGACACGGATCGGGATCTACACCGCGACGGAGAACGAACTCGGCTCGATCGGGCAGGCCGCACAGCGCCTCGAGGACGTCGACCTGGTCGTGCGCTCGGAGAGCGACCTCGAGGACGAGGCCGACGTCGAGGCGTTCGTCGAGGAACTGCGCGACGCCGCGGCGGCGATCTTCTGGCTGCACGGCGCCGAGGACAGCATGCCCGGCTACGACTACGCGACGAGCGAACTCGAGGCGGCGGGCGTCCCGCTGATCGTCAAGGCGACCGGCGACGCCTTCGCCTTCGAGGATACGACGGTGAGCGACGACCACCGCGATCTCGTCTACGACTATCTCGAGAAGGGCGGCACGATCAACGTCGAGAACCTGTGTCGGTTCCTCGTCTCGGCGTACGAGGGACGAGACCTCGAGTACGACGATCCTGCCGAACTCCCCACGGAGGGCGTCTACCATCCCGACTACCCCGGAATCGGGTACGAAGAACTGCTCGAGACCCACGATCCCGACAGACCCACGGTTGCGATCTGGTTCTACGAATCTCACTGGACCCACGAGAACACCCGCTACGTCGACGCGCAGGTCCGCGCGCTTGAGGAGCAGGGGGCGAACGCCCTGCCGATTTTCTGTAACCCCGCCACGGACACCGACGAGCAGGAGGACGCCGAGTGGGTGACCGACAACTGGCTCATCGACGATACCGGCGAGCCGATCGTCGACGCCGTGCTCTCCTCGTTCATGTTCTCGCTCTCGATGGACGAGCGCGGCCGGTCGGCCAGCGACGAGGGCGAGTCGGCCGAGGACGTCTTCCTCGACCGCCTCGGCGTCCCAGTTCTCCAGACGATCACCACGATGCGTTCGCGCTCGCGCTACGAGTCCAGCGACACGGGCGTGATGGGCTTCGAACTCGCCCTCTCGGTCGCACTGCCGGAGTTCGACGGCAACGTCATCACCCACCCCATCTCGGGGAAGGAGCGCACCGACGACGAGGCCGGCATCGGCTCCGCGCCGAAACACCACTTCCCGATCGAGGACCGGATCGACCACGCGACGCGGTTGGCAGTCAATTGGGCCGAACTTCGACACACCCCCAACGAGGATAAGAACGTCGCCGTCGTCCTGCACAACTACCCCCCGAGCGATGACGGCATCGGCACCGCGTTCGGCCTCGACTCGCCCGAGTCGACCGTGAATTTGCTCGAGGAACTCGAGGCTCGCGGCTACGACCTCGGCGGCGAGACGCCCGAGGACGGGCAGACGCTGGTCGAGACGCTGACCTCGCAGTTGACCCTCGAGGACCGCTGGGTCGCGCCGGAAGACGTCCGCGACCTCTCGGTCGACGTCGTTTCGCCGGACACCTACGAGAACTGGTTCGAGTCCGCAGACGAGCGATTCCAGGAGAACGTCGTCGAGGAGTGGGGCGAGGCCCCTGACCGGCCGTTCGCCATCCCGGGCGTCGAGTTCGGCAATGTGCTCGTCACGGTCCAGCCCCCGCGCGGGTTCGGGATGGACCCCTCGAAGGTCTACCACGACTCGGACCTGCAGCCGCCACACGACTACTACGCCTTCTACGGCTGGCTGCGCAACTCCTTCGAGGCCGACGCCGTGGTCCACCTGGGCACGCACGGCAGCCTCGAGTGGCTCCCCGGCAAGACCGTCGGCCTGAACGGCGAGAGCGCGCCCGATCAACTGGTAGATGACATCCCGAACGTCTACCCCTACATCGTCAACAACCCCGGCGAGGGGACCCAGGCCAAGCGCCGGTCCTACGCCGCCATCGTCGACTACCTCACCCCGGTCATGCGGTCGGCCGGCACCTACGACGAACTCTCGGAACTCGAGGAACTCGCGAACCAGTACCGCGAGGCCGGGATGGAGGACGCCCGCGCGGACGACGGCGAGCACCTCGAGACGCTGATCCGCGAGAAGGTCGAGGAACTGGACCTCGCGGTCGAGTTGGGGATTGCGGGCACCATCGACGAGAAAGCCGACGTCCGCGGCCCCGACGAGGCCGGCTCGACGCTCGCTGAGGGCGACGTGGACGGCGACGAGGTCGACATCGACGAACTCGTCGAGCGGATCCACGAGTACCTCACCGACGTCAAGACCACGCAGATCCGGCTCGGCCTGCACACCATGTCCGAGCCGCCGGCCGACGAGCGACTCGTCGAGTACCTCGTCGCGCTCACGCGCCTCGAGAACCCCGGCGCGCCGAGCCTGCGCGCGAGCGTCGCCGGCGCGCTCGGCGTCGACTACGAGAAGATGCTGAACGCGCCCGGCGAGTACGACGAGGATCTGGGCATGACCTACGCCGAGGCTGCCGATATCGTCCACGAGACCAGCCTCGAGTTGGTCGAGACGCTCGCCGAGCACGACTTCGATATTCCGGAATCCGAACGCGGCGCGGGTCCCGAGGACGAGGTGAACATGAACCTGCTCGTCGTCGACCTCGAGACGATCGGCGACGCCCGAGCGAAGTCGGGTGCCCACGACGCCCTCCGCGAAGTACTCGCGTACATCTGCGAGGAGGCCCAGCCCCGTGTGCAGGGTGCAGAGGACGAGATTCCGCGAACAGTGGACGCGCTCTCCGGCGAGTACGTGCCGCCGGGCGGCTCCGGCGCGCCGACTCGCGGCGGCGTCGACCTGCTGCCCACTGCGCGGAACTTCTACACGCTCGATCCGCGGAAGGTGCCCGCCAAACCGGCCTGGCAGGTCGGGAAGGAGGTCGCGGAAGGCGTGCTCGAGCGCCACCACGCCGAAAACGACGAGTATCCCGAGGAGATCGGCGTCGTCGCGTGGGGCACCCCGACGGTGCGCACCCGCGGGGAGACCATCGCGCAGGTGCTCGCCATGATGGGCGTCGAACCGCAGTGGACCGACGCCGGCCGCATCGACGACGTCGAGCCGATTCCGCTCGAGGATTTGGGCCGACCCCGAATCGACGTGACGACCCGCGTTTCCGGGCTGTTCCGCGACGCGTTCCCGGCCGCGGCGGGGGTCATCCACGACGCCGTGGACGCGGTCGTCGATCTGGACGAGCCGCACGACATGAACTACGTGAAAAAGCACGTCGAGGAGGAGGCCGAAGAACTGCAGGACGAACAGGACCTCGATGAATCCGACGCCCGGAAGGCCGCGAAACACCGCGTCTTCACGACCAAGCCCGGCGGCTACGGCGCCGGGACGAACAAGGCCGTCGACGAGGGTAACTGGGACGACCGCGCCGATCTCGCCTCCGTCTACGTCCAGTGGGGCGGCTACGCGATGGGCTCTCGCGGGCGCGTCTCCGACGCCCACGACGCCTTCGAGCGGCGCCTCTCGAGCGTCGACGCCACCGTGAAGCTCGAGGACACGATGGAGCAGGACGAGTTCGACTCCTCGGACTGGTACGCCTTCCACGGCGGGTTCATCTCCGCAGTGTCCGAAATCTCCGGCGAGGAACCTGCCTCCTACGTCGGCGACTCCTCGGACCCCGACAACGTCGACGTCTACACGAACGAGGAGAAGGTGCGCAAAGCGATGCGCTCGCGCGTGCTCAACCCCGACTGGCTCGAGTCCATGGAGGAGCACGGCTACAAGGGCGCTGGCGACCTCTCGACGACGGTCGACGTGACGCTGGGCTGGGACGCCACGACCGGCGTTGTCTCGGACACCCTCTGGGAGGAGGTTGCCGAGAAGTACGCCTTCGACGAGGACCGCCAGGAGTGGCTGCGCGACGTTAATCCGTGGGCCCTCGAGTCCATCACGGACACGCTGCTCGAGGCGATCGACCGCGACCTCTGGGACGCCGACGAGGAGACGGTCGACCGGCTTCGCGACCTCAATCTCGAGGTCGAGGGCGATCTCGAGGCGCGGACGACCAACGAGGCCGTCGGCGCGGACGCGGGGGTGTCGACGGATGACTGACGGCGACCAAGAGTTCGAGGAGGAGTACGCCGACCTCGGCGCGACCACGCAGAACGCGATGGACATCGCGGAGACGAGCATGGACATCGTCCGGCAGTTCGTGCCGGACGAGACGCTGGCCGACCGCGTGCGACAGAAGTCGGTCCACTCGATGGGCGACATCGAGTTCCAGCACCTGATCGAATTTACGGGCGCGGACGAGCTCGGCGACGACGAGGACGCTCCGGTCCGCGCCGGCGCTCGAGCGGTGCTCGAGGAGGCCGACATCGTGACCGACATCACGATGCCTAAAGCCGGGATCACGAGCCGGGGCCACAACTGTGAGAAGCGAAAGGCGATCGGCCACGGCGCCGAACTTGCGAAGGAGACCGGGATGACCCGGACCGCCGCCTCGGTGCTCGAGCTCGACAAGCAGGGCGCCTACGACGGCGCCGTCGCGACGATCGGCAACGCGCCAACGGCCGCGTTCGCGCTGGCGGACTGCATCGAGAACGGCACGCGACCCGCCGTAATCGTCGCGACGCCGGTCGGCTTCGTCAAGGCCGAGGAGAGCCGCCAGCGGATCCGCGAGGTCAGCGAGGAGTACGGCGTCCCCGCGATTACGAACGTCGGCCGCCGCGGCGGGAGCGGCCTCGCCGCCGCGCTGACGAACGAACTGATCCACGTCGCGAAGGACGTGCGGACCGACGAGCTCGACCTCGAGCTGACGGCCGACGAACGAGCGGCCCGGGCCGCCGACCGGAGCGAGGACGACGGCGACGAATGAGCGATTACGACCTCGACGTGGGCCCGGATCCGGCGACGTTCGCAGCCGCGGCGCCGGAACCTGATATCGACGACGCTGGCGACGAGCCGGTGTACGCCGTCGGCATCGGCCCCGGCAACCTCGAGTACCTCACGCCACGTGGCGAGCGGGCGATCCGCGAGGCGGACGTGATCGTCGGCTTCACCACGGTCGTCGAATTCGTCGAGAATCTCGTCGACGAGGACACTGACCTGCTGACCTGCGGATACAAGGACGAAGCCGCGGCGCTCGAGGCGTTCGGCGAGCGCGTTGCGGCCGGCGAGTCGGGAACGGCCGTCGCGATGGGCGATCCGAACCACTCGGGGTACCAGTTCGTCGGGAAGGTGCAGGACGCCGTGGAACGGGAGACTTCCGACGTGCCGGTCCGGATCGTTCCCGGCATCTCGTCGCTCCAGATGGCCGCCAGCCGCGCCCGCACGCCCATGGAGGACACCGAGTTCGTCACGCTGCACAAGAGCGGCGACCTCGAGGGCGATATGGACCGGCTCGCCGCCGCGGTCGTGGACGACGACCGGCACCTGCTCGCGCTCCCCCGACCCTACGACCGGATGCCCGGCGATATCGCACAGTTCCTGCTCGAGCGGGGCGCCGATCCCGCCCTCGAGGCGCTGGTGCTCGAGAAGTTGACCCACGAGGACGAGCAGATCCACCGGTTCACGCTGGCCGACCTCGCCGAGCACGCCGGCGGGAGCGGACGGGACGACACGCCGTTCTCGGATCTGGTCGTCCTCGCTGTTCGACAGCCGGTGTCGTAGTCGGGCCTCGATACGGTCCTTCGAGAGTTCCGCGGCCGTCCGTCGGCGGCGAGTTTTCCGTCGGCTCGGCTACTCCGGAACGTCGCCCGCGACGACGTACTGCTCGTAGTCTGGATCGTCGCCCCAGAGCACGGCATCCATCAACGGCTCGTACTCGACCCGCTCGAGACCGTGTCGCTCGAGCACCGTCACCAGCTCCTCGGGCGGTCGCCCGTCGTACAGCGGCAACTCGTCCCGAATCTCCCGATACCCCTCGAACGGCTCGTCGAAGTCCCAGTGGCCCTCGATCAGGACGATGCGCCCGCCCGGACGGACGACGCGACGCCACTCCCGGAGCGCCGCCGACGGATTCGGCAGCGTCCAGACGAGGTGGCGGGCCGTCGCGACGTCGTACGCGTCCGCCGGCTCCGAGATCGACTCCGCGTCCCCGTTCCGGAACGCGACCGACCGGTCGCGCTCGTGGGCCTTGGCTCGTGCGCGCTCGAGCATGTCTTCCGAGAGGTCGACGCCGGTGACGTCGTGGCCGATTTCAGCGAGTAACAGCGAGACGACGCCGGTTCCACAGCCGAGGTCGAGCACTCGTCGCGGCGGCTCTCCGTCGCCGACCCACTCGCGAAGCACCGACAGCCACGCGTCGCGTTGCGCCTCGTCTCGCACGGCGTGGTGGCTATCGCCGTCGTACGACTCCGCGCGTCCGTCCCAGTACTGCCGGACGCGGTCTTTGACGGTCTCGTCCCGTTCACTCACGACTCGCCACCTCGGTCCGGTCTTCGAATCGGGCCGAATCGACGGCCGCATCCGCGGATGTCATCGGTCGACGAGTTATTTAATTTAACTGAATAAATCGTTTCGAGAATCGGTAATATCTACACGGGATGGCGGGCGGACCGACGCCGTCCGTTCGACTCCGCGCGATGGACGGCCCGCGGGACGATTCGCGACCGCTCGTCGCCGCTCACTCGTCCGCTTCGTACTCCCGCAGCACCGACGAGACGGTGCTCTCGACCTCCTCGAGGGCGACGGCGTTGGTCTTCCTGAGGTCGTCGCCGTCCCGCGCCTCGCTCAGATGCCGCAGCGCCTTGCGGAGGTGCTGTTCGGTCTCAAGTCCGTCGTCCCCGCGTTCTCGGTCCTCGCTCATAGTTCGATCCGACGGTCGTAGCCGACTCGAGCGGTTAAATTCGTCGGTGGTACGGACGGGACGGCGGACGGTCACTCGAGGGCGTCCCGAACCGCCGCTCGCCGCTCGGCGAAGGTCGCGTCGTCGAGCACCGGCGTCGCCGCCTCGGGATCGATCGCCGCGTCCGCCGCGAGGTCGATCCAGGCGCGACAGCCCCGGTAGCTCCCCCGCTCGTCGATGAGCCGGGGTGACTCGAGTTCGCGAACCCGCAGCAGGAGCACGCGCAGTTCGTCGTCCGGGTCGTACTTGTCGCGCAGACCCTCGGGCGTGTAGACGTAGTGGCGGGCCAGCGCCTCGAGGTCGCCACTCGAGACGGCGTACTCCTCGCGGACGTCGGCGACGCCGCGGATCGGGATGCCGGCGTCGGGTTTGGCGCTCGCCCGGTGGTAGTACTCCTCGTATTCGGCTCGATAGCGGGTCGGCTTCTGGTGGCTGTAGGCCGGGTAGAGCGCGAACCGCTCGTCGATCGTTCCCGGATCGAGCGTTGGGTGGCGAACGAGCACCGTCTGTACGCCCTCGAGTAAGGCGTTGACGACGCCGGCGCGTTCCTTTAGCGCAGGGATTGGCTCCGATTCGGCGGTCGCTGCGTCGCTCATCGGTACGATTGGGAAACGACGACCGGTCCCAACTCGGTTTCGGTCCCGCGGCGAGGTCGCCCGCACCGACGGATTCAAGGTCGGTTGTGGAAACGCAACCACAATGATGAACGGATTCGTCCTCGGCGGCGTCAGTTCCGGCGTCGGCAAGACGGTTGCGACGCTGGCGATCGTGCAGGCCCTCGAGGACGCCGGCTACGACGTTCAGCCCGCGAAGGCGGGGCCGGACTTCATCGATCCGAGCCACCACGAGGCCGTCGCGGGCCGGCCCTCGCGAACCCTCGACTTGTGGCTCGAGGGCGAGGACGGCCTCCGCCGAAACTACCGTCGCGGCGAGGGCGATATTTGCGTCGTCGAGGGCGTAATGGGCCTGTACGACGGCGACGGCTCGAGCACGGCGATGGTCGCCGAGGCGCTCGATCTGCCGGTCGTGCTCGTCGTTGACGCGAAGGCGGGGATGGAGAGCGTCGCGGCGACGGCGCTGGGATTCGAGAAGTACGCCGAGACGATCGGGCGCGACATCGACGTCGTCGGCGTCGTCGCCCAGCGCGCTCACGGCGGCCGCCACGAGCAGGGCATTCGGGACGCCCTGCCCGACGATCTTGAGTACCTCGGCCGGGTCCCGCCGAACGACGACCTCGAGATTCCCGACCGGCATCTCGGCCTCGAGATGGGCGAGGAGGCGACGCTGCCGGAGGAGGCGCTCCGGGCGGCCGCCGAATCGCTCGAGGCCGAACGGCTGGCCGCGGTGGCGCGCGACCCGCCCGCGCCCGAGGAACCCGTCCAGCCCGCAGACTCGGTCGACGCCACCGTCGCCGTGGCCAGCGACGCCGCCTTCTGCTTCCGCTATCCGGCCACGCTCGAGCGGTTCCGCGAGCGCGCCGCGGTGGTGACGTTCTCCCCCGTCGCGGGCGATTCCGTTCCCGACTGCGACGGCGTCTACCTCCCCGGCGGCTACCCCGAACTCCACGCCGCCGAACTCGAGTCGAGCGACACGCTCTCGGAACTCGGCGCGTTGGCGAGCGAGGGACTGCCGGTCCTCGGGGAGTGCGGCGGCCTGATGGCGATGAGCCGGTCGCTGACGACGGCCGACGGGGATCGCCACGAGATGGCCGGAATCCTGCCCGCCGACGTGACGATGCACGACCGGTATCAGGCGCTCGATCACGTCGAACTCGAGGCCGTCGACGGGACGCTCACCGCTGACACCGGCGAGACGATCCGGGGCCACGAGTTCCACTACTCGAGCGCCGCCGTCGACGGGGACGCCCGGTTCGCGTTCGAGACCGTCCGCGGCGACGGCATCGACGGCGAACACGACGGCCTCACCGAATACGAGTCGCTGGGCACGTACGTCCACGTCCATCCCGAAAGCGGGGCATTCGATCGGTTCCTCGAGCGTCTCGCCGGCTGATCGTCGCTAATTGCCGTCGAGCCAACTGGACGTCCCGCTCTGTTTAACTGTCATTGTGGCAAACTGGATGCTATGGAAGCGACCGCGCCGACGAGCGTCTTGCTGCCGACGACGGCGTGGACCGACGCCTGCGGGGAGGTCGCCGAGCAGCTGCGACCGGCGGACGAACTCCTCGTGCTCTGCGATCGGGAACTCGAGTCGGTCGCCGCCCGGATCGACCAGTATCCCGACAACGTTCGGCTGGTCGTCGCCGGCGAACCGGAGGGGTGCTCCGGAAAGGCGAACGCGATCGCGGCCGGGATGGAGGCGGCCCAACACGACCGCATCGTCTGGACCGACGACGACTTTCACCACCCGTCGGACTGGCTCGAGCGGTTGCAGGCCGACTACGAGCGTCAGGGGCCGACCACCGAAGTGCCGGTCTTCGTCGGGCAGGATCCGCTCGCGAAACTGCTCGAGCCGACCTACGCCGTCAGCGGGACGCTCGGCGTCGCACTCACGGACGTTCCGTGGGGCGGCGCCGTGATCTTCGAGCGCGACGATCTCGCGGGCGAGGCGGCGTTCCTCGAGGATCTCCGGCGGACGATCAGCGACGACGGCCTCCTGATGGAGTACGCCGATATCACGAGCGTCGGGCGGACTCGATACGTCGAGATCGGCGGCTCGATCCGCGAGACGATCGAGAATCAGGTGCGGTTCACGCAGATCGTCCGACAGCACGACTCGCGGGGGTTCGCGGCACAGGCCGGCCTCGCTGCGGTGCTCGCTGCCGGCTGCGTGCTGTTCCCGCTGCCGGCGTTCACGGTGCTGACGGCGGCGATGGCGATCGTCTACGCCACGTTCGGCATTCGCCGATGGACGTTCCTCGCGGCGTATCCGGCGGTACTGCTATCGATCCCGCTGCTCGCGTACGCGCTGACTCGCCGGTCGTTCGTCTGGAGCGGTCGACGCTACCGGTGGCGCGACAAGTTCGACGTGACCGTCGAAACCGAGTCGTAAGGGTTTCGCGGGATCTGACGGGCGGATCGATCCGATTCGGTATTGTCCACCCGAGTAAGCAACCGTAGTTGCGCTACACCAAACAAAATTGTTTTAGGCCCGGCCGCTGATTCCACGCGTGATGCCACCCATCGCGCTGCCCTACGACGCGAAGGCCGGGCCGACCAAGTCGGAGGTCCGAGCCGTCGTCCGGTCGAAACTCGCCCTCGAGCCGGACGACCACTTCGCGGAGGTCGGCTCCTGCACGGGGGCCGTCACGATCGAAGCCGCACAGCGGGCCGGGCGGGTGACCGCCCTCGAGCGAAAGGCCGAGCGCCTCGAGACGACCGAGAAGAACCTCGCCGCTAACGAGGACTCGATCCGCGCGGACGTTGAGCTTCGGAACGCGGAGGCTCCCGAGGGCCTACCCGACGACGCCGACGCGCTCTTTCTCGGTGGAAGCCGCAACTTCGAGGCCGTCCTCGATCACGCCGTCGAGACCGAGGTCGACCGCATCGTGATGAACGTCTCGCGGCTCGAGGTCGCCGGCAAAGCGACGGAGGTGTTCCGCGAGCGAGGAATTCTCGAGGAGGTCGTCCAGTTCCAGGTGAGCCACGGCTACGAACTCGCGGGGGCGACGAGTTTCAATTCGGACAACCCGGTCTACATGCTGGTCGGGAGCGCGACGCCCGATTCGAATTCGGACTCGGACGACGGTGAGAAAGTTGCGACGGACGGCGGCGAGGTGAGCCGATGACCCTCTACGGCGTCGGCCTCGGCCCCGGCGAAGCCGACCTCGTCACCGTCCGTGGAAAGGACGTCCTCGAGAGCGCCGACGTGGTCTACTCGCCGGGTCGTCTCTCGCGGTCGGTCGCCCTCGAGCACGTCGCCGAGGAGAAGATCGGCGATCTGGACTTCCCGATGACGAAAGACGAGGAGAAGCTCCGGCGGGCCTGGAAGGCGGCCGCCGCGGAGGTCGCGCCCGAGGCTCGCGAGGGCGACGTCGCCTTCGTCACGCTGGGCGATCCGAACGTCTACTCGACCTTCGGCCACCTGCGCCGGACGATCGACGCGTTCCACCCCGACGTGGACCTCGAGATCGTCCCCGGCGTCAGCGCCGTCACCGCGTTCGCGACCGCGATGGGGATCGAGATCGAGGCCGGCGCGGGCCTCGCGCTGCGCGAGGCCGCGGGCGGCGCGAGTCCGACGGGACCGGATCGGATGATCCTGTTCAAGGTCACCGACGCCCCCGCGACCCACGAGGGGCTCGTCGACGCCGGCTACGACGTGACCTACGGCCGCCGGCTGTTCATGGAGCAGGGCGAGACGATCGTCACCGACGACCCCGCGGAGATCGACGAGCGCGACTACTACACGCTCGCCTACGCCGAGAAGGCCGACCTCGAGGTCGAGCCGGCGACGGCGGCGTTCGAGGCGGACGACGAGTCCGGGTCGGACGACGCGACGACCGATAGCGAGCCGGTCGCGGACGGTGGACGCGAACTGACCACCGAGGAACTCGCCGCCCTCGAGCGCGCCGAGGGGTACGAAAGCGGCGACTACGGACTCGGCGAGGACCGCGAGCACGAGCGCGGAGGTGACCGATGAGCGACGACGCCTCGGAGCCGAACGACCCGCAGATGGCGATCGACTCCCAGTCCGACCGGCGCCGCGAGCAGCTCGACGACCGCGTCTTCGAGCACAGCGCCGGCGACGAGCAGGAGGGCATCCCCTTCGTCGGCGCCGGGCCCGGCAACCCGCGCCTGCTGACCGTCGCCGGGAAGGAACTGCTCGAGGAAGCGGACCTCGTGGTCCACGCGGGCTCGCTGGTCAACAGCGAACTCCTGGACGAATACTGCGGTCACGCCGAACTCGTCAATTCGGTTGGGAAGGATCTCGAGGAGTTGATCCCGCTGATGCGGGACGCCTACGAGGAGGGGCGTAACGTCGTCCGTCTCCACAGCGGCGATCCGGCGATCTACGGCGCGGCCTTGGAGCAGATGGACGCGCTGGAACACGAGGGCGTACCGACGTACTTCGTGCCCGGCGTCACCTCCGCCTTCGCCGCGAGCGCGACGCTGCGGACGCAACTGACGCTCAACGAGGTGTCGAACCACGTCGCGTTCACCCGGCCGCAGGGGAAGACCTTAGAGCCCGAGGAGGACCACATCTCGGAGTTCGTCGAAATGGGCGACGTGACGACCTGCATCTACCTCGGGACCCACGCCGTCCGGGAGACGATGGACCGGCTGCTCGAGGACGGCGCGGATCCCGAGACGCCGGTCGCGGTGATCTACCACGCCTCCTGGCCGGACGAGGACGTGATCGTCGGTTCGATCGCCGACATCGCGGACAAGGTCGAGGAAGCCGGCTACCGCGCCTCGGCGCTGGTCGTCATCGGCGACGCCGTGACCGGCGCGGGCTACGAGCGCTCGTACCTCTACGGCGACTGGGCCAACCGCGGATCGAGTTCGAATTCGGGTGCGGACTCGAGCGAGTCCGAGTCCGGGGCCGCGTCCGACGAGTCGGCGGACGGCGGCGAAGCGTCGTCGGACTGAGCAGGCCGTCGATCTATTTTTCCGGGCGACCCGCGCGAGCGGGAGTTCATAAGGGATGGCGCGGCCAGAGCGGGTATGATCGCCATCGCTGGCTCGAAAGGCGGCTGTGGCAAGTCCACGGTCGCGCTCGGCCTCGCGACCGCGTTCGCCGGGGCGGATCCCCCGATCCCGGCGATCGCAGTCGACGCCGACCGGCAGCTACCGAACCTGCACGTGATGACCGATCTGGACCGAGAGCCGACGCTCGCCGCCCTCGAGCGCGGAGCGACGCTGAAAGAGATCGCACAGGAACATCCCCGCGAATCGACCGTCGGGATCGTCCCCGCACCGAAACCGTCGGACACCTTCGCGTTCGACTCGCTCGCCGATCGGGCCACCCTCGAGGGGACGCAAGTGCTGCTCGACTGCCCCGCCGGCGCCGGCCCGGACCTCGTCGAACCGCTCCGGAGCGCCGACGGCGTGATCGTCGTCGCCGGCGACTCGGAGCGAAGCCTCGAGGCCGCGGAGACGACGATCGACGTGGCGCGGCGACTCGGCGTGCCGATCTACGGCGCCGTCCTGAACCGCCGGTCCGAGGTGCCGGACCGCGCGGCCGAGTGGCGCGGCGTGCCGATACTGGGCTGCGTTCCTGATCGCCCGTCGCCGCTGGCGAACGACGAGGTCGCGGCGGCGTTCGACGAGATCGTCGAGCGACTCCGTACACAGTCCCCGCGCGAGCGGGCGCCGCCGACGACCGACGGCGATCGGCTCCCCGTCGGTGCGGATGCCCTCGACCGCCACCTCGACGGCGGGCTCCCCGCGGGCGCTATCGTCGCGCTCGTCGCCGACCCGGCGAGCCAGGCCGAGCGGCTCCTCTACCGAGCGACCGAACTCCGCGGGACGCTGTACCTCTCGACGGAGGGGTCGCGGAAAACGGTTCGGCGCGCGATCGAGACATCTACGGTCGACGCCGGCGAGCCGACGATCAGACGCGTCGCCGGCGACGACGCCCTCGCGGAGGCGACCGCGCTGGTCGAGGACCTTCCGGACGCGGCCACGCTGATCGTCGATCCGGTCGACGAACTCGAGCGACGGGATCGGTCGACGTACGTCTCCTTCCTCGATACGCTGTCCGAGCGACTGGCCGAAACTGACGGCCTCGCGATCTTCCACTGTCTCGACTTCGACGAGCCCGCCAATCGGTCGGCGACGCTGCGGGCCGCCGACGCCGTGTTCGAACTCGAGACGGTCGGCTCGGGCCTCGAGAGCGACGTCGGCCACGCCGTCTCGGTGACCAAGTACCGACCGGACGCCGGCGCGATCGGCACGGTTCCGATCGCGTTCGACGCCGTGAACGCGGGCGCAGGCGCGGGGCCGATCGAGCCCCCGTCGGACGCCGACTGCGGCGGCTCGAGGTGAGTCGATGATCGACCTCCCGTCCGAGTCATTGCTCGGCATCGCGTACGGGTTGCTGTTCGGATTCGGCCCGGCGCTGCTCGCCGGCCTCGCAGCGATCGCCGTCGGAATCGGGACCGATCGGTCCCTTCCAGTCAGTGCTGGGCTCGCAACGGTGCCAGTTGCGATCGGCACCGGCATTGCCGCCGGAATCTTCGATCCGAGCGCCGGCCTCGAGCACGGGTCTCGAGTCGCGTTCGCGTCGACCGTCGCGGGCGCCCTCGGCATCGTCGCGGTCGCTCAGGGCGATCAAATCGCGACCGAGCTTCCGCGGGACCGGGCGGTGCCGATCGTGCGCGGAACGGCCCTGTCCGCGGACGCGATCGACGCCGTCGACGCGATGGGCCAGGTGACGATCCGGTCGGCCGGCGCGATCCGCGAGTTCGACGGCTATCCGTCGCCGTCGCCGGCACTGCGGACGGCCCTCGCGGAGGGTGCCTGGCGATTCCCTGCGGACCTGCAACTGTCCGAACTAGAGCGACGGCTCGAGCAACGGCTGCGGACGATCCACGGGCTGTCGGCGATCGACGTCGCGGTCGACGGCCGCGGACGAGCGACGATCACCGCCGCGCCGCCGACGAAGGGCGTCGCGACGTCGCTTCCCGACGGCACGCGGGCCGTTACGGTCTCCGGACTGCTCCCGACAGGTATCGAATCGGGCGACCGCGTCGCGATCGGCGCCGTCGATGCTGACTCCGGTGACGGTGACGGTGACGAGTCCGCCGTCGCTGCGACGCTCGAGGGCGAGGTGCTCGCGGTCGGCGCAGGCGAAGACTCGAGCGTTCGTTCACGGTCCGATTCGACCGAATTCCACGCTGCGGACGCCGGATTCGACGGCGGCTCGGGACGACTCACGGTGTGCGTCGCGGCGAGCGACGCCGGCCGGTTACTCGCGGCCGACCGGTATCGAATCGCCGTCCTCCCGAGCGGCGACGCGCCCGCGTTCGAGGCCGCGGCGCTCCTCGAGGAGGCCGGGCGACCGATTCGCTCGATCGGCGGGGGCGACGCGCTCGGGGGCGAGGACGCCGACGGAGCTCTCGACGCCGATGCCGGCGAGGTGCTGGCCGTTCACAGCGGCGAGTGGGAGTTCGTCAGTACAGGCACGACCGATGCCGGGGGCGATCTCGAGAGCGCGGACGGGGCCACTGCGGCGACGCCGACCCGCGCGTTCGTCGCCGCACCCCGATCTCGCTCTCGAGACCGCGAGGTGACCGACGAATGATCGACGCCGCGTTCTACGCCGAGTTGCTTCGGCAGGCGGCGGTCGGCATTGCGGGACTGGGGCTACTGTCGGCGGTCGTCGCCGGCCTCCTCGCGGCGGGCTACCGGCGGGTGACGACGCGAGCGCCGCCCGCCGGCGTCGCGGTCGGCGTCGGCCTGTCGGCGGTCGCCGGTTACCTTGCGTACACCGCCTTTGCTGCGAGCGCCTTCTTCGAGGGCGTCCCCCTCGAGCACCGCGCGAGCGCCGGCTATCTGCTTGCGACGGTCGCGGTCGCCGGCGCCGTCGGCACAGCCGGCGGACGATTCGGCGACCGGCTCGCCCGGCAGGTGCTGGACATCACCCGGATCGACGCGCACGGCGAGCCCGCCTCGATCGTTCGTACCGCCCGCCTCGCCGTTTCCCTCGAGTTGCCCGCGACGATCGACGACGCGGACGGCTACCGGCCGGTCGACCCCGCCGTTCGACGGGCGCTCACCGGAACGGTCGTCACGGTTCCCCATGGCTCGTCCCCCGCCGAGCGGCGCGACCGGCTCGAGCGCCACCTCGAGCGCGACTACGAGCTCGATTACGCGGCCGTGACGATGGCCGCCGACGGGAGCGTCGAACGGGTTCGCGTCGGCCGACGGCAGCCCGGACTCGGATCGGTGCTGCCGCCGTCGACCGCCGCCGTCGCGATCTGCACGGACCCGCTGCCGGACGCGAGCGTCGGCGATCCGGTCGAAATCTGGACCTCGACCTCACGAGAAGGAGGTCGAACGCGGGACGAAAACGAGACGCGACGACGCGACGATCGGAATCAGGAGCGACTCGTCGCCACGGGGCGGCTCCGAGCGTCGACCGGATCGGTCGCCACCGTCGTCGTCGACGTCGATCGCGCCCACGATCTCGCGGCCGACGAACGCTACCGACTCGTCGCACACCCCGACGAGGCGACCGACGGCTATGCGTTCGCCGCCGCGGTTCGGACGGCCGACGAGACGGTCGCGACGGTACCCGTCGAACCCGACGGCCCGCTCGTCGGCGAGTTCGTCGGCTGGCTTCCCGGCCGAGCGCTCGTACTCGAGCGGGACGGTGACCGGCAGCCGCTGCCCCCGGATCGACGGACGCTCGAGGCGGGGGACGAGTGCTGGCTGCTCGCGTCGCCGGCCGAGTTGGCCGCGTTCGATTCCGGGGCGCTCGATACCGCAGTCGAGTCGGAATCTGGGAGCGGTGGGAACGCATGGTAACGGTCGACGCGACCAGCGACCGAACGAACGGCGTCACGCGCGTCCGAGTCGTCGTCGCGAACACGCGAGCGACGCCCCAGCGCGTTCGCCTCCGCTGCCGACTCGAGGGGCCCCTCTGGATTCCGCGCCGCGACGGCGTCCCCGATCCACACTGGGACGACGACTGCTGGACGGCGACGATCCGACCGAACCGCCGCCGCGGGGTCGGGATCGCGAGTCCGGCGCCGCCGACCGACCCGCTCGTCGAGGTCGTCTCGAGCGAACGCTGTGACGCCGACGCGGTCGGTCGCTCGGACGACGGTGCGGTCGCACTCGCCGACCTCGAGGACTGGCGGCCGACGCGCGAGACGCTCGGCCTCGAGCGCGAGCGAGAGCGGACGTACGGCGGCGACGAGACTAACCGATGATCGTCGCCGTCGTCGGTGGAAAGGGCGGCGTCGGCAAGTCGACGACGGCGTGGAACCTCGGCCGCGAACTCGGCGCGGTCGTCGTCGACGGCGACCTCGCGGTCCCGGACCTCCCGTCGGGTCCCGCCGCGGAGCCGGATCTCCACGACGTGCTCGCCGGGCGTGCGGATCCGCTCGAGGCGGTCGCGGACGCCGGCCCCGTGGCGGTGCTCCCCTGCGGTCGAACGCTCGCGGGGGCCCGCGCGTCGGCCCTCGAGGCGCTCCCGTCGGTGCTCGATCGACTCGAGCGACGCTTCGACCGCGTCGTCGTCGACTGTCCGGCGGGGCTCGCGCGCGACGTCGGCGTCGAACTGCAGTCGGCCGATCTCGCGGTGCTCGTGACGGCACCCTCGCGGGCGGCGCTGGTCGACGCGGTGCGGACCCGCGACCTCGCGGCCTCGCTCGAGACGCCGATCGCCGCGGCGGTCCTCAACAGGGCGGACCGCGACGCCCACGCGTCCCTCGGCGACCGTCTCGGCCGGCGGCTCGGCGTCGACGCGACGATCGTCGCGGAGCAGGCGGCGGTTGCCGACGCGCAGGCGCGGTGGCACCCCGTCTGCGATCATCGGCCGGACGCCCAGGCGGTCGACGCCTATCGGACGGTCGCGGGTCGGCTCGAGCGGGCGAGCGAGACGTCGTGATCGTCGGTCCGAGAACGCTCGAGAACCGCCGACTCTTTTCTCGACGGCCGGCATATGCCCGCGCATGGAGTATACGACCCTCGGCGACACCGGCATGGAAGTCAGCAGGATCTGTCTGGGCTGCATGAGCTTCGGCGATCCCGACTGGCGCGAGTGGGTCCTAGACGAGGAGGAGAGCACGGAGATCATCGAGCGGGCGATCGACCTCGGGATCAACTTCTTCGACACCGCCAACATGTACTCGAAGGGCGAGTCCGAGCGAATCCTCGGCGAGGCCCTCGAGGGCTACCGCGAGGAGTCGGTCGTCGCGACGAAGGGCTACTTCCAGATGCGCGAGGACGATCCGAACTCGGGCGGTCTCTCCCGGAAGGCGATCGAGCAAGAACTCGAGGCGAGCCTCGACCGGCTGGGGATGGACACCGTCGACCTCTACCAGATCCACCGCTGGGACGACGACACGCCGATCGAGACGACGCTGCGGGCGTTAGACGACGCCGTCCGCCGCGGGCAAGTGCGCTACGTCGGCGCCTCCTCGATGTGGGCCCACCAGTTCGCCGAGTCGCTCTATACCAGCGACCGGCTGGGTCTCGAGCGGTTCGCGACGATGCAGAACCACTACAACTTGGTCTACCGCGAGGAGGAGCGCGAGATGCTGCCGCTCTGCGAGAAGGAAAACGTCGGCGTGATGCCGTGGTCGCCGCTGGCGCGGGGCTATCTAACGCGGCCCCACGAGGAAATCGACGCGACGACCCGCGGCGAGACGGAAGAACACATGTACGAACACCCCTACCGCCAGGGCGGCGGGCAGGAAATCAACGAACGCGTGGCGGAACTGGCCGCCGAAAAGGGCGTGACGATGGCCCAGATCGCGCTTTCGTGGCTGCTGCACAAGGACTGGGTCGATGCGCCGATCGTCGGCACCACCAGCGTCGAGCACTTAGAGCAGGCCGTCGAGGCGCTCGAGATCTCGCTGTCGGCCTCGGATATCGCGTATCTCGAGGAACCGTACGAGCCGGTGCCGGTGTCGGGCCACGACTAGGGCCGCCCGGTTCGACGGCAACCGAGCGCAGCGGGCTACCCGTCGATCTCGGCCGCCGTCGCCCACCCCTCCTGCGCGTAGGCCATCTCCCAGAACTGGAGTTCGAGTCTGGCGCTGGTGCGGAACGCCTCGCGCATGGCGTCGTGCTCGCCGGGGTAGCGCTCGCCGCAGCGGTCGACGAACGCGCGCATCCAGTCGACGGCCTCGCGGAACTCGTCGCTGGTGTACTTGTCGATGAACGGCTGGTAGGGGTTCTCATCGTCGGTCGAAATCTCGGCCATGTGCTCGGCGACGTCGAGATAGCCCTGTCCGCAGGGGTAGATCGCCGCCGCGATCTCGGCGAGCGACCCCTCGTGGGCCGTCCGCACGAGATAGTTCGTGTAAGCGACGCAGGTCGGCGCCTTCTCGACGGCCTCGAGGTCCGCCGGATCGATGTCGTAGTCGGCGGCGAACTCGCGGTGCAGATCCATCTCGAAATCGAGGATCTCATGGGCGACGCCCAGTAGATGGGTCATCGTCTCCTCGTCGCGGGCCTTCGTCCCCGCGATCGCGAACACGCGGGCGTAGTCCAGCAGGTAGCGGTAGTCCTGGCGCACCCAGTGGAGGAACGCGTCCTCGTCGAGCGTGCCGGCCGCGAGTTCCCGCACGAACGGATGATCTTTCTGGGCCGCCCAGATCTGTTCGCCCTCCTCGAGCAGTCGGTCGCTGAACGCCATCGGCACTTCCTACTACCCGATAATACAAATGGGTTATCTCCACCGGTACCTCCCGTCTCGACAGCCGCTTATCAAATAGAAATAAATTATCCAGTCGACACGTCCGGCACTATCACGGAAATTCATTATAGTATCGTCGCGCGGTGGATCTCATATGCGGATCGTTCTCAACGAATCGACGAAGACGGCCCACAAACCCGCGCGCAGCACGCGAAATCAGCCGGCGGACTGCGGCGCGTTGCGCCACGTGTCGACGGATCGCATTCGGATAATCTCCGAGGAAGAAATCGAGCCGGCAGTCGAAGCCGAACTCGAGCGCTGCGGGCGGTGCTTCGAGGAATCGGGCGGCTACTGATACCGACGACGACTCCTTGCGACCGGCACGACGGCTGGCGATCAGGGACTGTACTCCGGCGACTGCGCTTCGATCGTGTCGGCGACGTTGTCGAGTTGCTCGCCGAGCGTCGCCACGAGGTCGTCGAACGTCGCGATCCCCTCGAGTTTGCCGTCCTCGTCGACGACGGGGAACCGGCGAACGTTGTGCTCCTCGATCGCGCGCGAGATCTCGATCGGCTCGTCGTCGTACCGCAGCGTCGCCGGATCTTCGGTCATTACGTCCTCGACCGCGGTCGACGTCGGGTCGTCGTAGTCGGTGAGCGCGAGCGCGATGTCGCGGTCGGTGACGATGCCGACGGGTTCGTCGTCGTCCGTGATGACGATCGCGCCCACTCGCTCGGACTCGAGGCCGGTGTCTGGACTGGCCGTTACCACGTCTTGGGGACCGAGTTCGCCGACAGGCATAGCAGTGATATCGACCACGGAGCGACTATTCAAGGTGGGCCTTTCGCCTGAAACCGATGTCGAGGGTCGCCGCGCGGGCGGGTCAGTCGTCGGCCTGCCGCCCGCCGACGTCTTCGGGGTCGCCGCCCTGCCCCTCGAGCTGGCCCGGCGTCGGCGAGACCACGTTAGACGCCTCCGCGGGCGGGACGTCGAGCGGCGAAATGCGAACGCTGGTCACCTTGTAATTCGGGATGTACGACGTCGCGTCGAGATCGTGCTCGGTGAGCTTGTTGACCGCTCCCTGCGGGAAGTGCATCGGGATGAAGACGACGCCGGGGTCGGACGTGTCCTCGACGTTCGCCCTCACGACGATCTCTCCCTGGCGCGACTCGACGCGGACGTACTCCTGGTTTTCGACGTCTAACTGTTCGGCCATCTCGGGGTGGATGGTGACGAAGCTCTCGGGGACGTGGTTTATCGACGTCTTGACCCGCCGGGTCATCGTGCCCGTGTGCCAGTGGTACAGCACCCGTCCGGTCGAGAGCGTGAGCGGGTACTCCTCGTCGGGCATCTCCGGCGGCTGGGCGTAGTCGGCGGGGACGAACCGCGCTTTCCCGTCGTCGAAGTTGAACTCGTCCTCGTAGAGGTACGGCGTTCCCGGATCGTCCTCGTCGAAGCAGGGCCACTGGATCCCCTTCGTCTCCTCCTCGAGTCGCTCGTAGGTGACGCCGCCGTAGATGGGGACGAGGTCGTTGATCTCGTCCATCACGTCGGCCGGCCCGTCGTAGTCCCAGTCGTAGCCGAACCGTCGGGCGAGCTGGATGAGAATCTCCTGATCCGGTTTCGCCTTCCCCGGCGAGTCGACCGCGGGACGGACCCGCTGGATGCGCCGCTCGGTGTTGGTGAACGTGCCCGACTTCTCGGCGGCGGAGGCGGCCGGGAGGATGACGTCGGCGTATTCGGCCGACTCGGTCAGGAAGACGTCCTGTACCGCGAGGAAGTCGATGTTCTCCAGCGCCTCCTCGGCGTTGTCGACCTCCGGTTCCGAGAGGACCGGATTCTCGCCCATGATGAACATGCCGCGGAGGTCGTCCTCGTGGATCGCGTGGAACATCTCCGGGAGCCGAAGCCCGATCTCACTGGGCGGGCGCTCTCCCCACTCGTTCTCGAACTTGTCCAACACGTCCTCGTTGGCGAGGTTCTGATATCCCGGGAGCGTGTGCGGGGCCGGTCCCATGTCGCCTCCGCCGCCCTGGACGTTGTTCTGGCCGCGGAACGCCGAGAGGCCGGCGCCGGGCTTGCCGAGGTTGCCCGTCAGCAGCGCGAGGTTGGCGATCGACAGCACGTTCCGCGTGCCGGTGTTGTGCTGGGTCAGCCCCATCGCCCAGCCGAAGATGCAGGTGTCCGCGGTGGCGATCGTCTCCGCGGCCTGCTTCAGTTCCTCGGCGGGGACGGCCGTCAGCTCCTCGACCTTCTCGGGCGTGAACGGCTCGACTTTCTTCTTCAGCTTGTCGAAGTGCTTCGTCCGCTCCTCGATGAACTCCTCGTCGTGGAGGTCGTTCTCGATAATGTACCGCATCATCCCGTTCATCCAGGCCACGTCCTCGCCGGGAGTCGTCCGGATGTACTGGTCGGCGTGCTCGGCCATTCCCATCTCGCGGGGGTCGATGACGATGAGGTCAGCGCCGTCTCGGACGTTCTGCTTGATCCGCGTCGCGAGCACGGGGTGGGACTCGGTCGTGTTCGAACCGGTGATGAGATAGCAGTCGGTCTCCGCGATGTCCTCGTTGATCCGGTTGGTCATCGCGCCGTAGCCGACCGTCTGCTGCAGCGCGGCCACCGTCGAGGAGTGACAGAGCCGCGCGCAGTTGTCGACGTGGGGCGTCCCGAGGATCTGCCGAGCGAACTTCTGGCAGAGGAAGTTCTCCTCGTTTGTCGTCTTCGAGGAGGAGATCACCGACAGCGCCTCGGGGCCGTGTTCCTCGCGGATCTCCGAGAGCCCCTCGTAGACGCGCTCGAGCGCCTCCTCCCAGGACGCTTCGCGGAACCCCTCGCGGCCGACCGGACCGTCGGGTGCGTCCTCCTTCCGGATCAGCGGGGTCTCGAGGCGATCCTCGGCGTCGACGTAGTCGTAGCCGAACTTCCCCTTCACGCAGGTCGAGAAGTCGTTGGCCGGCGCCGAATCGGGCTCGGCGGGCCGGACGCCGACTACCTCGCCGTCCTTGCCGTAGAGGTCGAACCGGCAGCCGACCGCGCAGTAGTTGCAGGTCGTCTCGGCCTTCGTGACCCGCGAGAGGCGCGCGTCGCCGATCGTCGTCGCGACGTCGAACAGGCGGCCGGCCGACATCGCCTCGCTGGCGACTCCCTCGGCGACGTGCTCGGCCTCCTTGAGCGCGCGGTCGCCCGCCTGACGGACGGCGTCGCTCGCGTGGCGTCTGGCGTCGCCGGCTCGAGCTCTCGCGAAGGACATGTAGCGGGCGACGCCGGACAGGTCCTCGTCCTCGGCCGGGACGCTCGCGCTGCCGCTCACGTCGTACGGCAGGTCCCGATTCGGAGCCTCCGTCTGATCGGCCGTTTCGGCCTTCGGGCTCTCTAAGACCTTCCCGATGGAGTTCTCCTGAGTGAACCCGGGAAGGGGCATCGTCGCGATGTCGGTCAGCCCCTGCTCGACGAGGGCGCCGGTCGGGCAGACGGTCGCGCAGTGGCCACAGGAGACGCAGGTGGACTCGTCGAAGGTCTCCTCGCCGTTCTGGAAGGCGATGCGGGTGTCCTGGCCGTGGCCCTCCATGCGGAGGACGCCCTCGACCTGCACGTCGTTGCAGGCCTCGACGCAGCGGTTACAGAGGATGCACTTGTTGCGGTCGATCTGGATGGCCGGGGAGGTGTCGTCAAGCGGCTCGTACTCGTCGCGGTCCTCGAAGACGCCCCAGCGGGGCTCCTCGACGCTCTGCTCGATCGACGTCTCCTGTAGTTCGCAGCGGCCGTTCTGGCCGCAGGTCGTACAGCGGAGGTTGTGGCCCGACAGCTGGAGGTCGAGGTTCACGTCCCGCGCTTCGGCCGCGTCGTCCTCGTCGGTCCGCACCGTGAGCCCGTCCTCGGCGGGGAACGAACAGGCCGGCACGAGCCCGTGTTCTTCGGTGTGGACGGTACAGGTTCGACACTCCCCGCGGGGCCCGATCGCGTCGGCCTGCTCCGTGTCCCGGTCGTAGTAACAGAGGGCCGCGATCTCGTCGGCGGGATCGGTCGACTCGATCGCGTCGATGATCGTCGATCCGGGCGGCACCGAGACGGACGTGCCGTCGATCGTGAGGGTGGTCGCGTCGCCGTCGGCATCGGCGCCGTCCGATCTCACGTCGGGATCGTTCGCGGTTCCGGTCTCGAACTGTTCCGTGATCGGGGTGCTCGGCCGCGGATCGGTCACCTCCGGCACCGACGGGAGCCGCTCGACCGCGGTCGGTCGCCGCTCGGTCTCCGCGTCGTCGACGTGGCTCGCCACGTCGTCGCGGCCGCTGCTCATCGTCCACCTCCGGTCTTGCACACGCCGGCGGGACAGCGACCCTCGGCGTGGGCGACCACCTCGCGCTCGAACTCGCGCATCCCCGTGACCGCCGGGCGGATCGCCGAGCGGCCGAACTGGCAGATGCTCGTCTCCCCCATCACGCGGGTCAGTTCGCGGATCTTCGCGTCCTCGTACGTACCGTCGTAGATGTCTCGAAGCATGGTCGTGAGCTGAGCCGTTCCGTTTCGGCAGGTGACGCAGCGACCGCAGTTCTCCTCCGCCGCGAAGTTCGACCGTCGGCCGGCCGTCGCGAGGACGCAGTTGTCCTCGTTCAGCAGTTCGACGACGCCCTCCGTCCCGAGGCCGGCGCCCTCGAGCGCCGGCGCCGACGGCGAGTGAGCGAGCGACCGCGCGAAGCCGCCGAACTGTCCCCCGACGCAGGCCATCTTGAACTGCCCCTCGAGGTCGGCCGCCTCGCGGACGTCCGCCAGAGTGCCGCCGGTCGGCAGTTCCACGGTCGCCGTCGCATCGACGTCGCCGGTGACGGTCACGAGGCGGGTGCCGGGATCGGCGTCGTCGGCGTCGAACGCGTCCGGCTCGAGCATCGCCTGTCGGACCTGCGCCATCGTCCGCGGCGTGTGGATGACGGTCGGTCGGCCGTAGAGGCCGTGTTCGGCGGGGGAGGGCGGACGCAGGCGTGCCTCGAGGCGGTCGTTGCCCTCCATCGCCTCGAGGGCCATCGTCGGCTCGGTGGCGACGTACCGGTCGGGGCCGACGACGACCTCCGGCGGCTCGTCGCGGTCGAGGTGCTCGCCGAGCGTCTCCGCCGCGTTCTGGGCGGCCTCGCGGACGCGCTCGCGAGCCGCCGCGTCGTTCTCGTTGCAGTAGACGACGACGTCGTCGGCGCCGACCAGTTCGGCGACCGCGAGCGCGCCGTCGACCACCTCGCCCGCTGCGCCCTCGAGCAGCGTCCGGTCGGTCTCGTTGCGGTCGTCGCTCTCGTTGGCGTTGACGACGACGACCGGCCCGCGGTCCGGCTCGTCGGTCGCCGCGGCCGCGTCGCGGGCCCGCTCCCACTCCTCGGCGACTGGCTCGTCGTCGCTCCAGTCGCCGCGGCCGCGGCCGAGCAGGCCGATCTCGCGGACGCGATCGAGGGCCGTCTCGGGCTCGTCGCTCGCCAGCTCGGCCGCGGAGTCGGCCGGTACCGACGCGGGCTCGATCCAGCCGCACCGACCGAGCGCGCGTCGCCGCCCCACGGCGAGCGGCCCGTCGTCGGGGACGGGAAGCGCGGCCGGCGTCGACTCGTGGTCGACGACGGCGATCGCGTCTTCCGTCGGGAGTTCGCCCCGCTCGAACGTCTCCACTGGCGACTCGAGGCGCCCCGTGATCGATCCCGGATAGAACGCCGTCTGACCGTCGCGGGTGAAGCAGACGAGCGGCTCGAGTTTCGGGACGCCGGTCGGGCCCGTCTCGAACACGGGCGTGTCGTCGGCCGCCGATCGAATCTCCGCTACGGCGCGGCGGCTTCGCTGTCGACTCCGCGATCCGGCGGCGACCCGGATCGCCGTCGATTCGTCAGTCGGAACGCTCCGTGTACCCATTGGGGGCGAGTCCGAGGCCAGGTACCGAAAAAGCACGGCTTGAAACGGTATGGACGGGCCGAATCGCGGCCGTCGAACGCGGACGGCGTGCGAGTGCGAGTCGCTCGGCATCGCGCCGTCGACCGCTCGTCGACCGCTCATCGTCGATCGCTCGAGCCGAGTCGGCTCGCCGGGACGTCCGTTCCGGTAGCCGGTGTCGCCGACCGTCAGAACGGCGGTTCCAGCTTCGGCGTCGCGCTGCGTCGGCGGAGGAACGCCAGGGCCGCAACGGTACCCGCGAGCGCGACGAGGGCCGCAGGTAGCGGCCGAACGCGTCGAGGGCGCGTGCGCTCCGTTCGCTGCCGGTCACTCTCCGATTTCGGTTCGGATCGTCGCCGATCGCCGAACATACGTCGCCGTTCGTCGGAGCGACGGATAGGTCTTCGCGCGGCGTACGACGACCGCGAAGGGGACCCGATTCCGACCGATCAGTCGCCCGTCTGTTCGGCCGGACGTCGGCCCGGTTCGTTGTGGGACTCCCGGACGTCCTCGATCCGGTAGTAAAGGGCGGCCACGGCTGCCAGTCCGACGACTAGCGCGCCGGTGACGATGTAGAAGGCCATGACGTAGCTGTTAGTGCGTTCGACGATCGCCGAGATGAGCATCGGGCCCGCGACGCCGGCGGCGCCCCACGCCGTCAGGGTGTACCCGTGGATGGCGCTGAGCTCCTTCGTTCCGAACAGGTCGCCGAGGTACGCCGGCAGGCACGCGAAGCCGCCGCCGTAGGCGGTGATGATCAGAAACAGCAGCCCGGCGAACAGCCAGAGCTGCGTGATCTGGGGCATCAGCAGGAACGCGGCGATCTGCAGCGCGAAGAACGCGCCGTAGGTGGTCGTCCGACCGATGTAGTCGGAGACCGTCGCCCAGAAGATCCGTCCGCCGCCGTTGAAGACGCCGATGAGACCGACCACCGACGCCGCGGTCGCCGCGTCCACCCGGGTGATGGCCTGGGTCATCGGCGACGCGACGGACAGCAGCATGATCCCGGCCGAGATGTTGATGAACATGACCAGCCACACGAGGTAGAACCGCGGCGTCCGCAGCGCCTCGCTACCGGTCAATTCCTCGAGATCGGTGCTGACGGAGACGCCCTTCGCGTTGTCCGCATCGGTGTCAAGTTCGCTCTCGTCGACGCCCGCCGGAACCCAGCCGTCCGGCGGCTTCTTCAGGTAGCTCGAGCCGGCGGCCATCAGGAGGAAGTAGGCTACGCCGAGCGCGTAGAAGGTGACCGGGATGCTGACGGTCTCGATGATGAAGTTCGCGACCGGGCCGGTCACGAGCGCGCCGGCGCCGAAGCCCATCACCGCCATGCCGGTCGCCATTCCGCGGCGGTCGGGGAACCACTGGACGAGCGTCGAGATCGGCGTGATGTAGCCCAGGCCGATACCGATCCCGCTGATCACGCCGAAGGTGAGCAGGAAGCCGACGTAGCTGCCGAACTGGACGCTCACGCCGGCGCCGACGATTCCGAGTCCGAAGGTGCCGGCCGCGATCAGTCCCGAGGTTCGGGGCCCGCGGTTCTCGACGAACCCGCCGAGAAACGCCGCCGACAGCGCGAGGAACACGATGGCGACGGTAAACGCCAGCGACACGTCCGAGATCGGCCATCCAAACTCGTCGCGGAGGGGGTTCTGATACACGCTGTACGCGTAAATCGAGCCGATCGACAGGTGGATCGCCACCGCCGACACCGCGATGAGCCACCGGTTTCGGTCTGCGTTAGTCTGTACCATTGTAGCCGGGTACCGGATTGACGAATAAGTACTCAGGGCGCGCGTTTGCTACCCGCGAGCCGCGATCGCCAGCCGGGACCGTGCCCCTCCTCCCGCCGGCGGTGACGGGTCTGTACGGTCCCAGTCGGCGTCTCGCGACGCCGAACGAGTACCGCGTCCTTAGCGTCGCAAGGACCTCGTCGGACGCTCGAGATGGCAACCAGTTCGCGGACCAGTCTCAGCGGATGGGATCGGCTGAAAAACCAGCATCGTCGACGGTTTCGAGATCCCGTCTACTGCGTCGCGGCGACGTCGTCGGCGAACTTCTCGCGAACTTTCTCGACCTTCGGCGCCGCGTGCATCGTACAGTACGCGTCGTTGGGGTTCTTCTCGAAGTAATCCTGGTGGTACTCCTCGGCCTCGTAGAACGCCTCGAGCGGTTCGATCTCGGTCACGATCCCCTCGTAGAGGCCCTCGTTCTCGAGTTCCTCGGCAAACCGCTTCGCGGTCTCGAGTTGGTCCTCGTCGTGGGCGTAGATCGCCGACCGGTACTGCGAGCCGACGTCGGGGCCCTCGCGGTCTTTCGTCGTCGGGTCGTGGATCGTAAAGAAGACCTCGAGCAGGTCCTCGTAGGCGATCTCATTGGGATCGTACTCGATCTGGACGACCTCTGCGTGGCCGGTCTCGCCACGGCAGACCGCCTCGTAGGTGGGGTTCTCGACGTGGCCGCCGGCGTAGCCGGAGGTGACCGAGTCGACGCCCTCGAGTTCTTTGAAGGCCGCTTCGACACACCAGAAACAGCCGCCGCCGAACGTAGCTCGTTCCATACCGCTTCGTAGGCGTCGCGCGAGGAAAGATGTGACGGGCTGGACCGCCGGACCGGGCTGACCGCCTCGAGCGACGGTCGCGGTGCGGGCGGCTACCGGTCGCCAGCCAGCCACGTCAGCAGGACGCCGTCGTCGAGCCGTTCGACGCTCTCGAGTTCCAGCGTCGGGAAGTCCTCGACGAACCCCTCGCCGTCGGCCAGCGTTGGCGCGTCGCGGCCGCCGATCACCGTCGGGCCGACGAACACCCGCAGCTCGTCGACCAGTCCGTCCTCGAACAGCGAGAAGATGAGTTCGCCGCCGCCCTCGACCATGAGTCGCTCGAGGCCGGCCGACTGCAGCGCCGCGAACGCGCGCAGGAGGTCGACCCGGTCGTCCCCGGCGGTGACGAGTTCCGCGCCGCGGTCGGCCAGTTCCATCCGCCGGTCGACGGGCGCCGCCTCGCTCACGCAGACGTACGTTTCCGCGGCGTCGTCGAGGACGTCGGCGTCGACGGGCGTCCGCGCCTTCGAGTCGACGACGACGCGAGCGGGGTTTTCGGGCTCGCCGTCCGCGACTCGCCGCTCCCGCAGGTCGGCGTCCTTGACGGTGAGGTGCGGGTCGTCCGCGAGGACGGTGCCGACCCCGACGACGACGGCGTCGCTGTCGGCCCGGAGCCGGTCGACGCGCTCGAAATCGGCTTCGCCGCTGATCGCGATCTGTTCGCGGCGCCTCGAGGAGAGCTTCCCGTCCGCGCTGACGGCGGCGTTGACGACGACGTGCATACCCGTGCTGGGCGGGCCGGCGCAAAGAAATCACCGTCCGCCGGCGACAGGCGACGGCCGACTGGTGACGGCCGACAGACGACGGGCGACGGCCCTCGAATCGCCAGCCGCCGCGACCCCCGTCCTGTGCAGGCTGGGCACCCTTCACACGAACGCGGCTAGGACGGCCTATGACGACCTTCACGGCCGACGACATCGGCAAGCGCGTCGAGAGCGCGACCGGGGAACCGATCGGGAGCGTCGTGAACATCGACCGGGAGACCGCCTACGTCGATCCGACGGCCGACGCGGTCGCGTCGCTCAAGGCCGTCCTCGACTGGGACGGGGGCACCGACACCGTCCCGCTCGCGGACGACGCCGTCGGCGAGATCACCGACGAGGCGGTGCGCCTCGAGGCAGAACTGCCGGCCGAAAGCGTCGAATCGAACATAGACCCGGAGTCGGGCGACGAGTCCGCGGCGGATCCGGACGCGGACGAGAGCTATTCGCCGGGCACGTCGGTCGAAGCGTCTGTCACCGAGCCGGGGACCGACCAGAGCGATCCCACGCTCGGCACGGAGCACCGAACCGAATCGAGTCCCGAGATGGGCGAACAACCGGCGCCCGACGAGCCGGCCGCGGAGACGGAGGCGGAACCGCGGACCCGAACGCAACCCGACCCCGACGCGGACGCGCCGCACCACGCGCCCGAGCAGGCGGAGCCGGCCGAGGAGTTCGATCCGATGGGGGAGATGGAGGACAGCGACGCGGTCGATCCCGAGACCGAAGATCCACTCGACGAGACCACCGGCGGCAGCGGCGAGCGCGCCGACGACCTCGAGTCGGTCGAGGAGGAGACGGGGCGGGATCTCGAGGTCGATCCGTCCGAACTCACGGAGGGCGAACCCGAGGCCGAGATCCGCTCGCGGGAGGACGTCGGCGATCGGACGGACGCCGAGGTCGCCCGGGGAAATACGACGGGCGTGGACAGCGAGACCGAGCGGCCGAACCCCGGCGAACCGGGCGACGAGGCGACGTCAGTCGATACGACGACCGAGGCCGCGGACGAGAGCGGCGGCGAGGGACAGAGCGAGAGCGAGGGCGAGGCCAGGAACGAGCGGTCGGAGTCGGACGCAGACGAGCAGCGATAGCGCACCCGCGACGGCGCACGCGGTCGACTGACTCAAGCGACGACGGGCGACTCGAGACCACGGCCAGCGGCGAGCGCGGTCAGTCGGTCGGCGACTCCGCCTCGGGGTCGTTTCGGTCCCGATCCCGGTCTCGCTCCCGTTCGATCGTCGTCACGGAGATCCCCGCGAGGACGACGAGCCCGCCGGCGACGGTGATCGCGTCGGGAATCTCCGGCAACAGGACGGCGGCCAGCACCGCCGCCCCGATCGGCTCGCCGAGCCAGGCGACGCTGACCACGACCGACTCGAGGTGCTTCAGGACCCAGTTGACGACCGTGTGGCCGAAGACGCCGGGGCCGACGGCCATGCCGAGAAAGAGCAGCCACTCGCCGACGGGGTAGGCGAGGTAGTCGTGGCCCTGCGCGGCGACGACGAGGAACAGGGTCGCCGCGCAGGCCCCGTAGACGACGGTCACGTAGGGGAACAGCGAGACGCGCTGGCGGATCGACCGCCCGGCGAGGACGTAGCCCGCGACGGCGACCGCGCCCAGCAGCGCCAGCGCGTTCCCCAGGGCCGTCGCGTCGGCGAGCGGCGCCCGCCCCGCGTCGCCGAACGACATCGCGGCGGCGCCGACGACGGCGACGGCGATCCCCAGCACCGTCTCGCGGCCGATCCGCTCGCCGAGCAGGAGGCCGGCCCCGAGGGCGACGAAGATCGGCTGGGTCTGGACGAGCGTGACGCTCGCGGCGACGCTCGTGTACTCGAGGCTCTCGAACCAGGCCGCGAAGTGAATCGCGAGCGCCACGCCGGCGACGACGGCGCCGGCGAGGTCCGACCGCGAGAGCCGCGCGAACTCCCCGCGGTGGCGCAGGAGGGCGACCGGCGCGACGATCGCCGTCGTGAACAGCACGCGGTAGAACGCCGCGACCGAACTCGGCGCCCCGCTCCAGCGGACGAGGATCGCGCTCGTGCTCGCGGCGAAGACGGCGACGGCGAGTGCGGCGTACGGTGTCACCTCGCGATCTGCCGGTAGCACGGCTCGAGAATGCGGTCGGACCGTCAAACGAGTTCCGTTACGGGGTCCGGCGGTCAGGGAGGAGAGGAAGGGAACGAAGCGACGAGCCTACGGCAGCCGGTTCCCGCGGTATATCTCGGCGTGCTCTTTATCGACCTCGGAGAGCGGGATGACATCGTCCTCCGTCAGGTCCTCGGCCTCCCACTCCTCGAGGTACGCGACGGCGTCCTCGCGGTCGGCGAACGGGCGCGGATTGGGCCCCATGGGCTCGTCGACGGTCGCCTGCTCGTCGGTGACGAGCACGTAGTGGGCCACCATGGCGTCGATCAGGTCGCGAGTTTCGAAGCCCGTCACCCAGCCGGCGGTGACGGGCGACTCGATCGGCTGGTAGGCGTAGTACGCGAACAGACAGCCCGGCGTGTCGAAGACGGCGCCTTTCCCGTTTTCGTGTGCAAGCTGGCAGTACCAGTTGGCGTAATTTTTCGCCGTCATGCCGCAGACCGGACAGCGCTGCCCCTCGAGGAACGCGATCGGTTCGTCGCCGGGGTGATCGACGAGGTCCTCGCCGTAGCGGTTTCCGCCCGCCGCGTCGGCCCCCTCGTCGTCGTCCTCCGCCGACTCGTCGCCGCTCCCCGGACCGCCGAGACACCCCGCGACGGCGAGCGCCGTCCCCGTTCCCGCCGTCCCGAGGAGCCGCCGTCGCGTTATCGGTTCGCTCGCGTCTCCGCCCTCGAGTCGATCCATACTCGCAGTAGCGGCCTGGACGGCAAAACCGGCGTGGTTCGGTTCGCGAAAGCGGCGAGACTGACCACGGCGTGGTCGGCGGCTACTCGAGCAGCTCCCGCGTCCGCCGGTGGCGGTCCCGGAACATCGCCTCGAAGCCGAGCGACGAGAACGGCGTCGCGGCGGCTCCGAGCGGACCGAGCGGGCCCAGTGGGAGTTCGTAGTCGACGCGATCCCGGACGATCGTCGCCTCGCCGTCGGCGTAGAACGCGTGCGTGTGCGTCCACTCGTCGAACGGCCCGTCGACCATCTCGTCGCGGAAGTAGGCCGTCCCGTCGCCCCGTTCGCGCTCCGTGATGACCGACGTCCACCGCTGGCGCGGTCCCGCGCCGCAGGGACGAACTGAGAGCGTCACTTCCGACCCGACCTCGAGCACGTCGGGGTCGGGGTCGCCGTCGGGGCCGACGACGGATTCGACGCGGAGTCGCATCCAGTCCGGCGTCAGCGCCTCGAGGCCGGACACCCCCGAGTGGAAGTCCCAGACGTCCTCGAGCGGAGCGCGGACCCGCGTCCGCCGTTCGTAAGTGGGCATGCGGCTCGATACGACCGCGATCGTGAAAAGCGACCGCCTCGGACAGGTGACACGGTTGAACCGATAACGCGACGTGGAGAACGGCGTCGGCGGAAATCGGGCGACGGACGCGGAGGGCCGTCGCGGGGGACGGGTGGAGAGCGGTGCGGCGGGCGAGGTCGCGACGCCGGTCGCCTCAGGCTCAGGGCCGCGGCGCGGCCTTCTGCAGCGCCGTCTCGGCGACGTTTCCGCCGTAGTCGGCGCTTCGGGACAGCGAGTCGAGGATCAGGCCGAGCGACTGGGCCAACACCGGATCGAGGTCGCGGAGGATGTCGTCGATTCGGCGGGTGTGCTCGTCGATTTTGGGAACGGCCTCGAGGGCCTCGTGGCTCTTGGCGGTCGCCTCGTCGCCGTCCTCGGCGAACAGCGCGTCCATCGACGCCTCGAGGATGTCCGCGACGTCGGCGTGCAGTTCGAGGAGCGGATCGGCGACGTCCTCGGGGACCTCCTCGAGTTTGAGCGCGATGTTGCTGATCTTGACGGCGTGATCCGCGACCCGCTCGAGCTGGCGGGCGCTGGAGTGGTAGTCGAAGCAGTCCTCGCGGGGGAGGCCGAGCTCCTCGGCGGCGCGGGGTGAGCGCAGCGTCGCGCGGAAAATGCGGGAGACGACGAGAAAGAGCCGGTCGACGTCGTCGTCGCGGTCGATGACGTCGCGGGCGATGTCGTCGTCGTTTTCGACCAGAGCGGTGACCGCGTCGGCGAGCATCGAGGTCGCGATCAGCCGCATGCGCGTGACGGCGTTGACGATCGACAGCTCCGAGGAATCCAGCAGATCCTGAACGACGACGCAGTCGGTCTGCTCCTCGACGACTTCGACGCCGATGAGCCCCTGGATCGCGCTGCGGATCGCGCGGCGCTGCTCGGTCGTGATCCGGTTCGCCTCGAGGCGGATCACGTCGAAGCCGCTGACGTACATCGTCAGCACAGCGCGAACGAGCCGCTCGTCCGTGAGCGTGGAGACGTCGAGCGTGCCCTCCTGGCGGTCGGCGTCGCTCTTCGGCGTGACCAGAAGCGTGTCGTCCTCGGAGTAGATTTCGACGACGGTACCGCTGCTGACGTCGTTGTCGGTCGCCCACTCCTTCGGCAGCGAGACGGTGTAGGTCGACCCACCGGTCACCTGGACCTTGCGTGTCTCCATATGTCGCGCTTCTAACGGGAGGAATATAAATCTACCTGGATCTATAGAGTAATCGGATATCGGCGCTTCTAGTGCCGAATAACGGCTATATTCGAAACGTTACTGGACGTACCATCAGGTAGTCATACACCAACAAACATAGATATAGATACCAGTATATACCTATCTGTTCTTGAGACCGAACGAATAACGAATTCCCGGTCGCAACGGTCGCTCATGGACGAGTACGAACGCGGCGAGAACCGGACGGACCTCGACGGACTGTCGCTCGAGGCGGCGGTCGACGCCGTCGACGACGAGTCGGCGGACGACGGCGCGGTACGCGAGACGCTCGCCGTCGTCGCCGACGACGGGGTCGTCCGCCGGGCGGCGGTCGACGACGCGCTGGCGAACGCGTCGAAGGTGGTAACGACTGCGGAGACGCGCGCCGAACTGGCGGCCACGGCGATGGACGACGCCCGCGACGCCGCAGCGGGCGTCTCGGAAATGGACGTCGTCGCGACGCGCCTCGAGGAGTTCGCGTCGCGGCTCGAGACCGTCGAGGATAGAGCGGCCGGGCTCGGCGAGCGCTTACAGTCGATCCTCGACCGCAAGGGCGACGGCGACCTCTACGACCTCGCCCGAGAGATCCGGGGGATGACCGCCGCGGCCACCGAAGTCCAGCGGGCCGCCGACGACCTCCAGTTCGAACTGGAGTCGTTCGAAGCGTGGCTCGAGGACCCCGACCGCCGAGTCGCGGAGCTCACCGACGACGTCGACGCGCTCGAGCAGTCGCTGGACGACCTCGAGGGCGTCGTCGACGGGCTCGCGGCCGAGGCCGACCTCGAGGACGGCGACGACCCGGCGGTCGCGTGGGCGCAGGCGTCGATCCAACACTGTGTCGCCGAGCTGATGCTGGCGGATCTGCGGGCCGAGCTGGCGACGCTCCGGGAGTGGGCCGACCGCGAGGACGCCGATCGGCCGTCGGGCGTCGGCCCGCGGCTCGACGATCTGGCGGCGCGTCACGACGCGACCGGCGAGCGACTCGCCGAGCGCGCCGAGCCGGCGTGGCGCGAGCGCTTCGGCGACCAAGTGGCGGCGCTCGAGGAGGCGTTCGGCGAACTCGAGCCGCCGGTCGCCTGGGACGCGGTCGAGTCCGTCGTCGAGGAGCATCGACCCGGCGACGAGTAGCGCCGCCGTCCGTTGAGGGGACGGTAGTCTAGGTGCCGAACTCTCGAATTCAGGTCACTGCGCCGCCGCAACCGTTCCGTCCCGGAAACGCGGGTCGAAGAAGCGGGAAAATCAGTACAGCAGCGCCGGATCGTTCTCGACCATGTAGCGGGTCCGCGCGGCGACGTTGACGGCGTGGTCGCCGATCCGCTCGAGATCGCGGATCGTCAACAGCGCCTGCGAGACGTCGTCGAGCAACCGCTCGACGTCCCAGGCGTCGGCCTCGCTGGCGATCAGGTCGCGCACGACCGCCTCGCTGGCGCGCTGACACAGCGCGTCGATCTCGTCGTCGCGGGCGGCGATCGTCCGACAGGCGTCGGCGTCGTCCGCGACGTAGGCGTCGACGGCCGCCCGAACCTGCTCGCGAACGTCGTCGCCGATGCCGCGAACATCGATCTCGGAGAACGCCGCCGCGTCGGCGGCCAGCGCGTACTCGGCGAGGTTCGTCGCCAGGTCGCCGATCCGCTCGAGATCGGTGATGATCTTGAACGAGGCGGCGACGAACCGCAGGTCCGAGGCGACGGGCTGTTGCAGCGCGAGCAGGTCGATGCAGTCGCCCTCGAGCTCCAGATAGCGCTCGTTGATGGCTGCGTCTCCGTCGATCACCGCCTGAGCCAGCTCGTCGTCGCCGTCTCCGAGGGCCGTCAGCGCCCGACCGAGCTGCTCGAGTACCGCGTCGGCCATCGCCTCGACGTCGGCCCGCAGCCGATCGAGGGTCTCGCGGAAGTCCTCGCGCGCCACGCGTCTCACCCGAACTTGCCGCTGATGTAGTCCTCGACGCGCTGGCTCTCGGGGTTCTCGAAGATCTTGTCGGTGTCGTCGTACTCGACGAGTTCGCCGCCGGTCAGGAAGACCGCCGTCTGATCGGAGACGCGCGCGGCCTGCTGCATGTTGTGGGTGACGACGACGACCGTGTAATCCTCCGCGAGGTCCTCGATGAGGTCCTCGATCTTCGAGGTGGCGATCGGGTCCAGCGCGGAGGCCGGCTCGTCCATCAGGATGACCTCCGGATCGACCGCCAGACACCGGGCGATACAGAGCCGCTGTTGCTGGCCGCCCGACAGCCCCAAGGCGTTGTCCTCGAGGCGGTCGTTGACCTCCTCCCAGAGCGCGGCCCGCTTCAGCGAGCGCTCGACGAGTTCTTCCTCGCGCCCGGGTTCGGCGCGGCCGGTCAGCCGCGCGAGCAGTCCCGTCTCGACGTCGCCGTGCTTTCGCGGCCCGTAGGAGACGTTCTCCCGGATCGATTTCGGGAAGGGGTTCGGGTTCTGGAACACCATGCCGACGCGCTTTCGCAACTCGACGAGGTCGACGCCGTCCTGGTAGACGTCCTCGCCGTCGAGTTCGACCGTGCCGTCGACCCGAGCCCCGCGGATGCGGTCGTTCATGCGGTTCAGACAGCGCAGGAACGTCGACTTGCCGCAGCCGGACGGCCCGATCAGCGCCGTCACGCTCTGCTCGGGAATCTCCATCGAAACGTCCTTCAGAGCGTGATCGTCGCCGTAGTGGACGTTCAGATTCTCGACGGCGAGTTTCGTCTCGCCGTCGGCGTCGTAGTCGGTCCACTCGGGACGTGTCTCCTCGGCGGTTTCGCCGGCGGTCGTCGAGACCGCCCGTTCGTCGGTCCGGTTCGTCGAATCGGTCGTCTCTGCAGGATTCGTTCGACTCATTGGTGGAGTTTCCGTCTGAAGTAGTATCGCGTCGCGATGCCGATCGCGTAGAACGCCAACACGACGAGCAGCAGCGTCAGTGCGAGCCCCCACGCGAACTGCTCGGGGTTCTCGATGTTGCCGCTGAGCCCCGCCGTGATGAGCGCGTACAGCTGGTAGGGCAGCGCGCTCGTGGACTCGAGCAGCGCGGGGTTGGTGACGAACGGCGGCGAGGCGTGCAACTGGAAGCCGCCGATGACGTTCGGCGCGGCCCCCTTTCCGGGGAGGACGCCGCCGCCCATCGTCAGCAGGATGGGGGCCGTTTCCCCGGCGATGCGGCCGACCCCGAGGATGACGCCGGTCGTGATCCCCGGGATCGCCGCGGGCAGGACGACGCTGCGGATCGTCTGCCACTTCGAGACGCCAAGCGCCGCGCTGGCGTCGCGGTACTCGTCGGGGACCGCCAGGATCGCCTCGCGGCTCGTGATCAACACGAGCGGCAGCAGCATGAACCCAAGCGTCAGCATCCCCGCGAGCAGCGACTTCTGGTTGCCGAATCGGGGGATGAGGAAGGCCGCGCCGAACAGGCCGAAGACGATGCTGGGGGTGCTCCAGAGGCCGTTGGTCGCGATCTCGACGGCGGTTGTGAACCGGCCCTGCTCGGCGTACTCGCTGAGGAAGACCGCGGCGCCGACGCCGGTCGGCACCGCGAACAGGACCGCGCCGACGACCAGCCAGATCGTACCGACGAGCGCGGGGAACACCCCGGCGACGTCGACGAACAGCGACGCGCCGTTCGTCAGGAACGGCCACTTGATCAGCGTCCCGCCGCCGACGGCGAACCCGTTGAACAGGCCGGGCAGTCCCTTGATCGTGACGAAGGCGACGAGGCCGACCAGCACCGCGAGGATCGAGAGGACGATCAGATAGATCAGGACGTACGCGCCGACGTTGCGCCCGCGAGCGCCGAACCCGCCGTAGGCCTTGGCGGCCGCCCAGCCGGTGAGCAGCGACGCGAACATCGCGAGCGCCGGGACGACGGTATCGCCGAACAGCGTCGCGTTGTAGTCGACGAGCTGCCACTCCCAGCCGGGGCCGACGACGCCGGTGACGAGTGCCAGCCCGGCGAGGACGGCCAGCCCTCCCGCTGGCAGCGTCGAGCCGACATCCTCGCGCGGGAACGCCGTCGCGGCGAACGCGGCGGCGCCGGCGACCAGTCCGACGGCCGTCGAAGCGATCATTCCCAGTCCGGCGGCGCCGGTAGTTAGCGCGCCGACCGCGAACCAGACGCCCGTGAACGCGACCGCGGCGACGAGGCCCGCGCTGGGCTGGGGGCCGGTGTCGACGTACGCGAGCTGCGAGGCGAGCCCGAAGCCGACGACGCCGAGCCCGAGCCCGAGCAGCGCCGCACCCAGCGCCGTCGACAGCGGGACGCCCGCGACGGGGACGGCGACGGCGATCTCGAGGACGTCGAGCAAGGCGACGAGGCCGACGGCAAACACCAGCCCGGAGAGGGCGACCGCGGTGGCGGCGGCGCCCTCGTAGCTGCTGCGGCCGTCGCGGACGAGCGCGGTTTCGGTCGCGCGGCTCATCGCTCGACACCCCCGAGGCGGCGGCGCATGCGCGCCTCGATGTACTGCGAGGCGACGCTGAGACAGAGGACGGTCACGAACAGCACGACGCCCGCGGCGAACAGCGCGCTCTCGTGGACGCCGTTGGCGTTGCCGTACTGGGAGGCGATCAGCGACGTGAGCGTCTCGTAGCCGTAGAAGACGTTGGTTATCGGATCGGGGATCTTCTGGACGCGCGCCAGCATCACGGTGGCGGCCATGGTCTCGCCGATCGCTCGACCGACGCCGAGCAGGACGGCCGCCGAGACGCCCGAGAACGCCGCCGGAAGCGTGATCGACGTCATCGACTGCCAGTCGGTCGCGCCGAGCGCGAGCGAGCCGTCCTTCATCGAGTCGGGGACGCTCGTCAGGGCGTCCTCGGCGACGGAGACGACCGTCGGCAGCGCCATCAGCCCGACGACCAGCCCGACGAACAGGTACGTCGAGCCGCCGTTGAGCGCGAACTCCCGGCCCGCCCACGGGTTGATGATCGTAAAGCCGATGAAGCCGTAGACGATCGAGGGAATCCCCGCGAGGATCTCGATACCGGGCTTGACGAGCTCCCGGACGGTCGGCGGCGCGATCTCGGCGATGAAAAGCGCCGCCGCCACGCCCAGCGGCGCCGCCACCAGCGTCGCGATGGTCGTCACCATCACCGTCCCGTGGATCATCGGCAGCAGCGAGTAGCGAACGGGCTCGGTGACGGCGTCCCACCGCGTCTGGGTGAACATTCCAAGCCCGGGCACGGAGACGCCGAAGACGGTCGCGCTCTCGTACCGGAAGGCGGGGATCGCCTCGAGGAAGATGAAAACGACGATCAGCCCCAGCGTAACGAGGGTGACGGTCGTCATGGCGAAGGTGATCGCCCGCGCGGTCAGCGCCTGGTGGCGGACCCAGCCGTAGCCGGTCGAAACGAGAAACGCAGCGAAGGGAACGACCGTCCACGGCGACGTCAGCAGGAACCCGGCGAACGCGGCCAGCAGCGCCCCCATCGAGAGGCCGACGACCGCCAGCGCTTCCGGCTCCGTCTCCGCGACGAACTCTCGAGTGCGCCCGAGACGTCGCTCGACGCGCTCTCCCCAACCGCCGATCTCCGAATCAGTAACTGAACTCATGGTGTCTGGAAGAATTCATTGGTTTCGTAACCTGGACCGCGAGGTCGGTGTCGATGTCGGTGTCCGCACGGCCGACCGACTACACCTGATCCGGGAGCTTGTCCTTCTCGGCCTCCAGGTCGGACGTCGGCAGCGTGATGTAGTTTTGCTCCTCGACGAACACCTGCTGGCCGAACTCGGTCAGGAACATGTTGAGGAACGCGGCCTCGCGCATGTCCGTTCCCTCCGGCGTGTCCTCGGTGATCTTCGTGTACATGTGGAGGTCGCGGTTCAGCGGGTACTCGGCGTCGTAGATGGTGTTCTCGGCGTCGGGATCGGGCTCGTAGACGGTCCCGTCGAAGTCGATGGCGACCGCCTGAATGCCCGAGCCCGCGAACGCCAGCGCCATGTAGCCGATCGCATTGTCGTTGTTCTGTAGAACCTGCTGGACCTGCTGGTTCTGCCCGAGGCGGGTGTCGACCTCCATCGGCGCGTCGGCGTCGCCGAGCATGTTCAGTCGGAAGGTGGTGTCGGTTCCCGAGCCCTCGGCGCGGCCGACCACGTAGATCTCCTGATCGGGGCCGCCGACCTCGCTCCAGTTGGTGATCTCCCCCTGGTAGATGCCGCGGATCTGTTCGCCGGTGAGCGTCTCAACGCCGGCGTCGTAGATCTCCTGACTGACGAAGACCGGCTGGCCGTCGCGGCCGACGACGTGATCGACGAAGTTCTCGTCGCGCTCCGCCTCGCTGATGTCGAGTTCCGCGGTGATCGGCCCCGAGGAGTTACCGATGTCGACGAGGCCGTCGCGGACGGCCTCGCAGCCGGTCCCGGAGTGGCTCAGCGCGACCTGCGTGCTAAAGGGCGGGTTCGACCGCTGGCCGGTTTCCTCGAACCCGTACAGCCCCGCGAAGTAGTCGGCGATGTTCTTGTCGGTCTCGATCTGGTCCCAGCCGGGAACCGACGACTCGTCGTTTGCCCCCCAGTACTCACCGTCGGACGGCGGCGCGTTGGAGTTCCAGTAGGAACTGCCCGTGTTCGAGATGGGGTAGACCGTCGAGGAGCCCTCGGCGCTCAGCGTGCTCGGGCTCGAGCCGCCGTTGCCTCCGCCGTTCCCGTTGCCGTCGCCGCTTCCGTTGCCGCCGTTATCACCGTCACTGCTGTTGTTTCCGTTCCCCCCGCTGCTACTGCTGCACCCGGCGAGGCCGGCCGCCCCGACGGTGGCGGATGCGAGCAGGTATTTTCGACGTGATACGCCGCCAGCCTGGCGCTCCGAATCGCTTGCCATCACCAGAGTCGTGGCGTGAGGCCATTAAACGGGTTTATAATAGCAGTACGATCGAATACCTATCGCTCCGTGATGACAGTTCGGAAACTCACGGCTGGATACCGGTACGTCCTGATATATACTCGTACGTATCAGTCTCGAGAGCGAGCCCCAGCGACCGCAGCGACGGCGCCGGGAGACCGAAACGCGACGATTAACGCCGTCCGATCGCGTCCCAGGCCCGTTCGCGACCGTCCGCCGACGTCCGTAGCGGTAAATGGACCTACGTATCGGAACGTCGTAAACATATAAACTGCTTATCCGAAGATTCCTGAATCCTCGCCCGAGTAACACGTGACGACCGCTTTCGCGCAGTCGGACGGGGCCGTACCGTTTGCACACCGCCGAATCGACCTCGAGCGATACGACGACGTCTACGTCGTCGGCGACGTACACGGCTGTCTCGAGGAGTTGGAGGCGCTGCTGGCGACGCTCTCGCTGGGCGAGGACGACCTCGCGGTGTTCGTCGGCGATCTGGTCCGCAAGGGACCCGAGAGCCGGGCCGTCCTCGAGCGGGTCCGGGAGTCGCCCCGGCTGCTGTCGGTACGGGGGAACAACGAGCAGAAGCTGCTCGACGGCGACGCCGCGTTGCCGGAACTGGACGACCGCGACCGCGAGTACGTCGCGTCGCTGCCGGTCGCGATCGGTTGGGACGGCGGCCTCGTCGTGCACGGGGGCGTCGATCCGACCCGGACGCTGGACGCTCACTCGGCGGGGGACGTGCTGACGATGCGGTCCCCCCGCGGGGACGGGTACGACGGACCATTCTGGTTCGAGGCCTACGACGGCCCGCCCCGCGTTTTCTTCGGCCACACCGTCCTCGAGGAGCCCCTCGAGCGGGAGTGGGCCGTCGGGCTCGATACGGGCTGCGTCTACGGCGGCCGGCTCACGGCCTACGACGTCCGCCGCGACCGGTTCGTGAGCGTCGACTGTGAGGCGCGGGTCGACCGGGACGACGACAAGATCGTCGACGTCGGAACGCGGTGACCGAGGTGGTGCAATGACCGACGAGACAGCCGACGGCGACGGCGAGGACCGACGGTCGGACCGCGAGGCGACCGACGGCGCGGCGACCGATGGATCCGCCCTCGAGCGGGACGCGAGCGACGCCGGCGATCGCGACGCGGCCGGCGCGGACGGGACGGCGGACGACCGCGACCCGGACGAGACGGAACTCGAGTTCGTCGATGACTCGGGGGACGACCGTGACGAAGCCGACGCGCTCGAGGCGACCGACGGGACCGCGGACGTGGGTGCTGACTCGGGGAGCGACGCCGACGACCCCGAGGAGCCGATCGTCCCCGCCGACGTCGATCTCTCGGACCCGGACTACTACCTCAACCGCGAACTGAGCGAACTCGCGTTCCAGCGGCGGGTCCTCCACGAGGCCCTCGACGAGACGAACCCGCTGCTCGAGCGGGTGAAGTTCCTCGACATCGTCACGCAGAATGTCGACGAGTTCTTCCGCAAGCGTATCGGCGGGCTGAAACAACAGATCGCCGCGGGGATCACGGAGGAGACGCCCGACGGGCGGACGCCGGCCGAGCAGTGGGCGGCGGCGCTCGCGGAATCGCGGGCCCTCCTCGAGCGCCAGCATCGGTGTTACCGCGAGGAGATCCGCCCGGCGCTGGCCGACGCGGGCATCCACATCGTCGACTACGAGGACCTCGGAGCGCCCGACCGCCGGGCGATCCGCGACTACTTCGAGAGTTCGGTGTTGCCGACTCTGACCCCGCTGACGTTCGATCCGGCCCACCCGTTCCCCTTCATCTCGAACCAGAGCCTCTCGCTCGCCGTCCTCACCCGCGAACGACCCGGCGCCGACGTCACGTTCTCGCGCGTGAAAATCCCGCGCAATCAGGTGCGGTTCGTGCAGATCGGCGACGACGCGCGGTACGTCCTCCTCGAGGACGTGGTGCGGGCGAACCTCGATCTCCTCTTTCCCGACGTCGAGATCGTCGACACCGCCCTGTTTCGGGTGACGCGAAACGCCGAAGTCCGGCGCAACGAGGAGGTCGCGGAGGACCTGATCGAGATGGTCGAGGAGGTCTTGGAGGAGCGACGGTTCGCGACCGCGGTCCGCCTCGAGATCGAGCGCGACGCGCCCGAGGCGGTGCTTGACATCCTCACCCGCAAGCTCGACCTCGAGGACCGGGAGGTATTCCACCTCGACGGGCCGTTGGACTACCGGGACTTCTCGGAGCTGACCGACCTCGGGCGCGACGACCTGATGGTGCCCGAGTGGACGCCCCAGCCGCACCCGCGGCTCGGCCGCGGCGAGGACGGCCGCAGCGTCTTCGACGTGATCAAGGATCGGGACGTGCTCGTCCACCACCCGTACCACTCCTTCGAGGGGACCGTCCAGCGGTTCCTCGAGGAGGCGGCCAACGACCCCGACGTGCTGGCGGTCAAGGCGGCGATCTACCGGACCGCCAGCGACTCGCAGGTCATCGAGAGCTTGCTCGAGGCCGCGCGCAACGGGAAGCAGGTCGCAGTCATGGTCGAACTCAAGGCCCGCTTCGACGAGGAGAACAACCTCGAATGGGCCAAGAAACTCGAGGAGGAGGGGATCCACGTCGCCTACGGGACGATCGGCTACAAGACCCACACGAAGACGTCGCTGGTGGTTCGCAAGGAGGACGACGGCGTCCGACTGTACTCCCACGTCGGCACCGGAAACTACCACTCCGAGACCGCAAAGCGCTACGAGGACCTGGGCCTGCTGACGGCCGATCGGGACGTGGGACAGGACCTCGTCCGCCTGTTCAACTACTTCACCGGCCACTCGATGCACCGCGAGTACCGGAAACTGCTGATCGCACCCGGCAACATGCGCGAGCGGTTCGTCGACCTCATCCGCGCGGAGGCCCGCCGGGCCCGCAACGGCGAGCGGGCCCGGATCGTCGCGAAGGTCAACCGCCTCGAGGACCCCGAGATCGTCCGCGAACTCTACCGGGCGTCGATGGCCGGCGTCGACATCGACCTCATCGTCCGGGACATCTGTCGGCTCCGGCCCAACCTCGAGGGGATCAGCGAGACGATCGACGTCCACAGCATCGTCGGCCGCTTCCTCGAGCACTCCCGGATCTTCTACTTCCGCGCGGGCGGCGACGAGCGGTACTACATCGGCTCCGCCGACTGGATGTCGCGCAACCTAGACAACCGCGTCGAGGCGATCGCGCCGATCGACGAGCCGCGGCTGCAGTCGCGGCTGGCGGAGATTCTCGAGACCCTACTCGAGGACACCGAAAACAGGTGGCTGATGCGGTCGGACGGGAGCTACGAGCGGGCCCGCGATGCGGCCGACGGCTCGACGCTCGACATCCACGAGGCGTTCATGCGGGCGGCGCTGCGGGGCGACGGGCACCGCTGACCGTCGAGCGCGCCGGATCGCGCAGCGAGGTGGGCGGTGCATACCCTGGGTCACCACGCCGGCCGGAAATAACGTTTCTATGACGGGTACGTCCCGTCCCGTACTCGAGTACGGCCGTCGCAGCGGCTACGAACCGGCACGGAGTACGACTGAGCGGTACGTAGCGGTACGAGCGGGGAATAGCGGCACGGAGTCCTCCTAGCAACCGACTTGTGGCGAGTCGTCGTGGGGGTAATCGAATGGCTCCCGACTCCGTCCCCACCTCGGTCCGAAACCGCGACGCGAACGCCGACCGGGAGGTCCCGCCCGCCGACGACGGCCGAGATCGCGCCGCGTCCGATCGACGCGACGCCCGACCGCTCCCCGCGGCACGGTCCGAGTCGCCGGCACGGACCCACGCCTGTCCGCTGTGTGGCTACACCGACGAGAGCAGGGACAGCGTGTTCACGCACCTCCTGCTCGGCCACCGGAAACGAGCGATCAGCAGCGCCCTCCTCGAGGTCCATTCGAGCGCCGGCGGTGCCGGTCGCGACTGACGGCCGCGACCGTCTCGCCCGCCGCCGACCCGATTCGGCGTGCCGGGGCCCCCGTTCGCGCGCCGACCGGCTACGGCTCCGGCCGATCGACCGGATCTGCGCCCGAGTCGCGCTCGAGTAACCGCTTGAGCGACCGATCGACGGCGTCCGTTCCGCGTTCGATACCCCGCCCGAGTTCGGCGATCGCGGCGAGGATCGGATACGTGTGCTCGCAGTTCCCGTAGAAGTAGCGCTCGAGCGTCCCGACGTCCCCGATCACGAGCTCCCGACGCCGCCGTCGAAGCGCGGTCTGGCGCTCGGTCGCGAGCTCGTCGCAGCGCTCGCGAAGACTTTCCAGGCGGTCCCTCGTCATCCCGAGCGCGTTGAACTCCATGTTCGCCAGCGGCTGATCGAGTAAGGACTGCAGGTTCTGGCAGCCGTCGGTCAGTTCGCGATCGGCGTCGGCGAGGGCCTTGCGTTCGGCCTCGACGTGCTCGAGGAGTTGCGCGCGGTTCTCGACCGCCTGTGCCGCCGCGGTCACCAGCGACCGCTGCAACTGCGGCCGGAGCCGCGCGTGCTGTTCGAGGGCCGCGGCCTGTTCCTCGCTGAACTCCTCGGCGACGCTCTCGAGCCAGGTATCGCCGTACAGGTCGTCGTAGTGGGGGACGCTCATCACCGTCTTGACGTACGCGTCCCGGACCGGCGAGAGCCCCTCGGACGGCCGTCCGCGCGCGGCGGCGCCAGCGTGCGCCGCTCCGGCTCCGACGCCGCCGGTGTCGGCACCGATTCCGCCGCCGATCCCTGCACCGGCGGTGGCGGCGGTCGCTTGCGGCGTCGCCGTCTCGAGGGCCGCCACGCGGCGCCGGAATCGCTCGAAGGCGCGTCGTTCCGCGGTCAGTTGTCGTCGCTCGCGCTCGAGGGGCTCGCGGGCCGTCGCGAGCGGCTCGCGGATCTCGGAAACGGCTGGCGCCTCGAGGGGGTCGGACGACGCGCGCGACCGGCCGTTGCGGCCGCGATCGCGATCGGGAGTCGGTGTCGGGGGCACGGTGTCCGGTGCTCGCGGCCTAGCTACCGTAAAGGCATCTAGTAGGCGTCGGTTCGACTACGTTCTCGTCCGGAGGAGACTATAGCGTCGCGAACGCGACGTGTGCGGTCGGCCGTCGGGCGCCGATCGCAGACCGCTCGAACACGGCGGCCGGCAGCTCACGAGGCGATCGTCGATTTTCGGCCCGTACGAACGCGACGGCAGCTAGCAGTAGCGCTCAATACCACAATTAGCAGCGGCTTTGTGGGCGACCGGCGTGGGACGGCACACGGCGTCTTCGACGTCGCCGTTCGAAAGCCATGACGGACTCAACGAGCGAATACGATTCCGAGGGCGTCCGACAGCGACTGGCGACGGCGGCGCGGTACCCGCCCCGAACCCGGTCGATCGATCTCGAGTCCATCGTCGTCCGGTACGAGGACCGCCCCGATCGGTGCACGATCACGCCCCGGGAGTGCGCCGATTCGGATCGGCTCACGACCTGGCTCTCGGCGGACGTCGACGCGTTCGTCGATCTCGATCGGATGCGCTGATCGCCGGTCGTCGCGACGGAGCGGGCCTGAGACGGGGTAGTTCTAGTTCGATCGACATCCCGGATGCGGCTCGCGAGGACGTGCATTCGGCAGCCAAGCGACGGTCGCAGGCTGCGAGTGGGCGGCGAGCGCGGCGAACGCGACGGTCGACGCCGGAATCGCGAGCGCTTACTTCAACCGCTCCTGCAGGAACGACGGGTGGGCGGCGGTCACGCCCTCGATCTCCATGAGGTCCTCGGAGATGATCTCGCCCAGCGAGTCGCCGTCTTCGGCGCGCACTTCGGCCATCAGCATGTGGTCGCCGCTGGAACTGTACAGCGCTTCGATCTCCTCTAAGTCCTTCAGGGCCTTCGTCGCCTCGACGTAGCGTTCGCTCGCGACGTCGATCCCGACCATCGCGATGGTCTTGCTCGAGAGTTTCTTCGGGTCGATGTCGGCGGAGTAGCCGACGATGACGCCCTCCTCCTCGAGCTGGTTGATGTACTTGCGGACCGTCGGCTTCGACACCCCCGCCCGCTCGGCGATTTCGGCGTAGGAGGCCTGTGCATCCTCTTCGAGAACCTCGAGGATGCGATCTTCCGTAGCCTGTGTACTCATGGTAGTCTCTTTTGCTCCGGCGGAAAAATATCTTTTGTATACGAAAACGTCGAATCTCCTATCGGAAGTCGAGCTGGAATCGGGGATAAACGTCCCCGATACGGCGGCTGACCGCGTCATCGCCGGACTTATTCGCCCGCTGGCCGCAGGTCGGGACGTTCGAATGGTCGACCCGAGTTACGTCAGCGGCGCCGTCTGGTTCGTCTGCGGGGTTGCGATCCTCTATCTCGGTTACCTGATCGGGCTCCGCGGCCGGGCCGATCTGCACGCAGACTACGACGAGTCGAGGGACGTCGATCCGGCCTACGTCTCGCGGTGGGTCGGCGCGACGGCGCTGCTGATGGGGACGCTGGTCGTCCTGTACGCGATCCGCGAAGCCGTCTACGGCTTCCATCCCTACGCGCTCGGCGGCCTCCTCGTCGCGCTGCTGGCGCTGAGTTACGCGACGAAACTGATCGCGCGCGGGGTCGGCTACCGCGGCGACTGACCGCCGGGGCGCCGACCGCCACCGTCGCTCGGTGCGGCGACTCGAGGGACTCGCCGCTCGAGGAGTAGGTCCGTCAAAAAACGCGTCGGAAACCGATTCGACATCGAAGCCGATCCGACTCGGCCGACGCGGGATTCGAGGTGCGGCTAGCGGATCGCCGCTATCGGCTATCGCGGCCGTTACCGGCGATCGGCGTTACTTGTGACGGTCGAGCAGGTCGTAGCTGCGCTCCCACTCGGCGTCGTCGTCGAAGTACCGCTCGGCCAGCGGCTCGTCGGGCATCTCGCCGACGGCGCGCTTCTCCTCGGTGTAGGACGGACGGTCCTCGTCGACGTAGTAGCGACCGGTCAGGACGGTCCCCTCGTTGAGGACGTCCTCGGTCTCGCGCATCATCTCGGCCGCTTCGGCGCGGTCGTGGATGTCGTGCTCGTAGTCGTCCGACTCCTGGATGTCGATGTAGGGGACGTACTGTCGGGCGTCCTTGTTCCAGGTCGGACACTGGGTCAGGAAGTCGACGTGGGCGAAGCCGTCGTGCTCGATGGCTTCCTTGATGATCTCCTTTGCCTGGTTCGGGTTGACCGCGGCGGTGCGGGCGATGTAGCTCGCGCCGGCGGTCAGCGACTGCGAGAGCGGCCGGATCGGCGTCTTCGCGCTACCCGAGGGCTGGGTCTTGGACTTGTGGCCCTTCGGGCTCGTCGGCGACGTCTGGCCCTTCGTCAGCCCGAAGATCTCGTTGTTGAACACGATATAGGTCATATCGTGGTTCTCGCGGGCCGTGTGGATGAAGTGGTTGCCGCCGATCCCGTAGCCGTCGCCGTCGCCGCCGGCGGCGATGACCTCGAGGTCGGGGTTCGCCAGCTTCGCGGCGCGAGCCACGGGCAGCGCGCGGCCGTGGATCGTGTGGAAGCCGTACGTGTCAAGGTAGCTGTTCAGCTTGCCGGAACAGCCGATCCCGGTGACGGTCAGCACTTCCTCGGGCGTCTTGCCGGCTTCCGGCAGCGCCTGCTTCAGCGATTTCAGGACGCCGAAGTCGCCACAGCCCGGACACCAGGTCGGCTGCGGTTCGACACCGGGGGTGAACTCGTCCCGGTCGATCTCTCGCTCCTCACCGATTGCGTTGAATGCACTTATTGTTAGTCACCTGCAGCAGGTTCGATTCGTACCTGTGCGGTCGGTTCGCGGTCCTCCTCGGCGATGTTGACCTCGTAGCCCTCGACGATCTCGGCGGGCTCGAAGGGGTTGCCGTTGTACTTGAGCAGGCTGGTGAGCTTCTCGCCGAAGCGACCCAGTTCCTTCTGCAGGAGCCCGCGGAACTGCGCGCTGGCGTTCATCTCGACGACCATCGCCTCGTCGACGCTCTCGAGGAACTCGGTCAGTTCCTGCTCGGGGAACGGCATCATGTCGGAGACGCCGATACCCTTGACGCGGTAGCCCTGGTCGTTGAGGCGTTCGACGGCCTCCTCGACGGCGCCCTGGGAGGAGCCCCAGGTGATGATGCCGTACTCGGCCTCCTCGTCGCCGAAGTAGGTCTGGTTGGACTCGCGTTCCTCGTCGAGTTCCGCGCGGATGGACTCGAGCTTCTCGAGGCGCCGGTCCATCTGGTAGACGCGGTTGTCCGGGTCCTCGCTGATGTGGCCGACGGGGCTGTGCTCGTTACCGGTCGCGAGGTAACGGCCCCCCTTCTGGCCGGGCAGCGAGCGCGGCGAGACGCCGTCCTCGGCGTCCTCGTAGTTAAACCGCTTGAACTTCCCGGAGTTGTCGTGTGCGGCTTCCTTCAGCTCCTCCTCGGTCAGCGTCGAGCCCAGGTCCGGCGAGGGTTCGCGGTCGAAGAACTCGACGTCGACGTTGGTGTTCTCGCCGGAGAGCTTCTGGTCGTAGATGAGCATGACCGGGATCTGGTAGTCCCACGCGATGTCGAAGGCCAGCCGGGTCTGCTCGTAGGCCTCCTCGATGTTGCCCGGCGCGAAGACGACGCGCTGGGAGTCGCCCTGGCTCGTGTACAGGACGTGTTCCAGGTCGCCCTGCTCGGGCTTGGTCGGCATCCCGGTCGAGGGACCGGCGCGCATCGCTTCGACGAGCACCAGCGGCGTCTCGGTCATCTCGGCGAGGCCGAGCGGTTCGCTCATCAGGGCGAACCCGCCGCCGGAGGAGCCGGACATGGCCTTGACGCCGGCGTGGCTCGCGCCCACCGCGAGCGCCGCGGCCGCGATCTCGTCTTCGACCTGTTCGGAGATGCCCCCCATCTCGGGGAAGTTCTGGCTGAGGATGGTGAACACGTCGGTCCACGGCGTCATCGGGTAGCCGGAGATGAACCGACAGCCGGCGTCGATGGCGCCGTAGGCGATCGCGTTCGAACCGGACAGCAGCGCCTGCTCGGTCTCGTGTTCGCTTTCCGGAACGCGCAGGTCGTGCTCGAACTCGAGGTCCTGGCCCATCTCGTAGGCCTCGTGGAGGATATCGAGGTTGGACTCGAGGATGTCCCCGCCCATGGCGTCCGCCATCAGGTCCTCGATGTGTTCGAGGTCCATCTCGAGCAGGGCGGCGGTGATCCCGACGCCGGCGGTGTTGCGCATGACCTCGCGCCCGTGCTCCTTGGCGAGTCCGCGCAGGTCGACCGGGTAGACGTGCCAGTCGTTCTCCTCGGCGCGGGCCTCGAGGTCGAGCGCCTCGACGTCCTCCTCGCTGATGAGGCCCTCGTCGTAGACGATGACCCCGCCCTCGCGGAGGTCATCTAGGTTCTCCGAGAGGGGCTTGATCTCCTCGTTGCCGTAGTAGGCTTCCTCCTGCGGGTTGCGGGCGAACGAGTCGCCCAGCGCGAGCAGGAAGTTGTAGCCGTCCCCCCGTGACTGTACGTTGTGGTCTGTGGCCCGGATTTCGACGTAGGTGTGGCCGCCACGGATCCGCGACGGATAGTGGCGGTGCGTGAATACGTCGAGCCCCGAGCGCATCAGCGCCTTCGCGAAGTTCTGGCTCGTCGAGTCGATCCCGTCTCCGGAACCGCCTGCGATTCGCCAGATGAGTTCGTCGTCGCTCATAGGTAAATCAGTGGCCGGTGGGCCAACCGTACCGAGATTTTGCCGTACCGAACCTAAAGCCTTTGCTATAGATTACCAAGGATCTTTCGTGAAGGATTGACAGTAGCGCGAAATAAACTCATGATAGATAATTTTAATAGTAGTGTATTAAGTATGAGGTGCGATATATATCTCCCGTCACGAGCGCGGCAGTCGTCCACCGCCACCGCGTGCGGCGATTCCGGCGGGGTCGGCGACGATACCTTTTACACGCGGGTTGTGATACCCTTCCCCATGGGATACATCGTCAGGATGCCGAAGCTGGGGCTCGAAATGGAGTCGGGAGAACTGCTCGAGTGGCACGTCGAGCGGGGCGAGTCGGTGTCGGAGGGGGATCTCGTCGCCGAAATCGAGTCCGAAAAGAGCGTCGGCGAGGTCGACGCCCGCGAGGACGGGGTCCTCAGGAAGACGTATCTCTCGGAGGGGGAAACCGTCCCGCCGGGGACGCCCATCGGCATCGTCGCGCCGGCCGAGGCGGACATCGCGGACCTCGAGGCCGAGGCCGAAGCCGACCTCGAGGGCGACGCCGCCGCGGCCGAGGGCGCTGCGGGCGCCGGTGATGTGGGCGGCGGTTCCGAGTCGGAAGCGGCGGCGAACGGCGCCGGCGCCGCGGCGAGCGCCGAACGCGCCGGGGGAAGCGGCGCCGAGACGGCCGACGAACTCAGGGCGTCGCCTCGAGCGCGCGAGCGAGCCGACGAACTCGGCGTCGACCTCGCGACGGTCGAGGGAACGGGATACCAGGGCTCGATCACCGAGGACGACGTCGAACGGGCCGCGGCGGCGGCCGAGGGCGACGGGGAATCGGCCGCCGACGTCGACGCCTCGCCGCGCGCCCGCCGCCGCGCCGAGGAACTCGGCGTCGATCTCGCGACGGTGGAGGGGACGGGCTATCAGGGCGCCATCACCGAAGACGACGTCGAAGCGGCCGCCGCCGCGGACGAGGGAGCCACCGCCGACGCCGCCGGCGCGTCGCGCACCCTCGCCGAGGAGCGCCCGTTCGACGGCATGCGCCAGACCATCGCCTCGCGGCTCGGCGAGAGCTACCGCGAGGCCGTCCACGTCACCGTTCACCGCGAGGCCGACGCCGAGGCGCTGGCGACCGCCGCCGCGGCCGCCGACGACGCCCTCGATACCGACGTCTCCGTCCAGGACGTCCTCCTGCGGGCCATCTCGGCGGCCCTCGAGGAACACCCGGCGTTCAACGCGACGTTCGAGGACGATGTCCACGAGCTGTGGGAGGAGCACAACGTCGGCATCGCCGTCGACGTCGAGCAGGGGCTCATCGCGCCGGTGCTGTCCGATGTCGGCTCGAAGTCGCTGGCCGAGATCGCCGACGACCGCCGCACGCTCGTCGAACGCGCGACGAGCGGCGACTACACGATGGACGACCTGCAGGGCGGCACTTTCACCGTGACGAACCTCGGCGTCCTCGGCGTCGAGTCGTTCGATCCGATCATCAACCCGCCGCAGGTCGCGATCCTCGGCGTCGACGCGATGGAGGAGCGGCCGACCCGCGGCGACGATGATGGCGTCGAGTGGCGTCGCCACCTCCCGTTCGACCTCTCTTTCGACCACCGCGTCGTCGACGGTGCGGACGCCGCCCGCTTCCTCGAGACACTCGTCGATCACGTCGAAAATCCGTGGCCGCTCCTGCCCGAGGACGTCGCCGAGGCGGCCGACAGCGGGACCGCCGGCGGAGCGGAGACGGAGATGCCCGGCCGGTCGGTCACGGCCACGAACCCCGAGGGCATGCGGGGTCGCATCGAGGCCGGCTCCTTCGAGTGGACCTACGACGAGCCCGAATCCAACGGCGGTACGGAGACCGGCCCGACGCCGGTCGACGTCGCCCTCGGTGGGCTGGCCTCCTGTCTCTCGCTGAGCACCAGGTACCAGGCGAACAAACGCGACACGGCCGTCGACGAGATCCGGGTCGACGTGGACGCGACGCCCGACGAGGGGGCGGTCGAGGACGTCACCGCGACGATCCGGCTCGCGACCGACGAGGACGACGAGACCGTCGACCGGATCGTCGACCTCGGCGAGCGGGGCTGTCACGTCTCCCAGATGCTCCGGGAGGACCTGGAACTGAATCTCTCCTGGGAGCGGCTCTGAAGACGCCGCTTCCAGGAGGCCGTCACTCGGGGTACGTCCGATCCGGCTCCGGCATCGCGTCGACGTTCGCCGCGGTCTCGAAGATCGCGCCGTTGAGTTCGTCGGCCGTGTCGAAGTACCAGTACTCGGTGCCGCCGTAGTTGCCGCTCTGGATGACCGGTAGGCCGGCGTCTTCGAACTCCTCGACGACCGCGTGCGGATCGTCGAAGGCGAAGCAAGCGACGTGGTGGAGCCCTTCCCCGTGCTCCTCGAGGTGCTCCGTGTAGATGCTCTCCCCCTCGAGCGGCTCGATCAGCTCGAGCATCGTGTCCCCGAGCTGGGCGAGCGCGAGCACCATCGAGTACTCGTGGGGCTCGCCGCGGTAGGTTCGGTCGGTGAGCGTCGGCGGCTCGAACCGGTAGACCTCCCACGGGCCGATCCCGAGGATCGAGCCGAATCGGTCCATTCCGTCCTCGATGTCCTCGACGACGAACGCGACCTGGGAGAGTTCCGGAATCTCGACGCCAGTATGTGGAATGTTATCTACCACCATGGTGGCGACCCTCGCTACCACGACGTCGAAGTAATACTTTGTGTTGGTCGTGTCGGCCCGACGGCCTACGTCTCGCGGCGCTCCTCGGGGACGGCGCCCTCGAAGGCCCCGACCCGCGTTCCGGCCTCGAGCGCCGCGCGCACGTCGACGAGTCGCGGGCCCGCCTCCGCCGCCGTCGGGCGCAGTTCGACCGTCGCGTCCGTCAACTCGAGTTCGCGCTCGCCGTCGGCGCCGACGACGCCGTCGGGAACGTCGAACTGAACCGACTCACCCGGCTCGAGTCGCTCGATCGATTCGACGCCGACGGTCGTCGTGACGCCGGGCGCCAGCACCGCGCGGACGGTTCGCGGCGCGGCTTCCGGATCGGCGAGTCGAACGGCGACGCCGCCCGGTTCGTCAGGGGCGACGGTCTCGAGCGCGCCCGCGACGGCCGGCAGGCCGATGTCGCCGGGGTGGGCCCGCGAGACGACCCCGCCCCGGAGGTCGGCCGGATCGACGAGCGCCCGCGTTCCGACGAACGACTGCGCCGACACTTCCGCGGCGGCCAGGCCGGTCAGCCCCCGCTCGCCGGTCGGGGTCTCGGCCCGCGCCTCGACGGTGCCGTGGCGCGTCGTCACCTCGTCGGTCGACACCGCGCCGGTCGCGACCAGCGCCGCCGCGACGCCGGCGACCGTGCCGTCGACGGTGGCGGGAACGACGTTGTTCGTCCCCGTCGACACCGAGACCAGCGGGACGTCGCCGAGTTCGGACGCGGCGTCCCGCGTCGTCCCGTCGCCGCCGAGGACGACCGCGGCGTCGACCGCGTCGCGAAACCGGGCCGCCGCACGGCGGGTGTCGGCCGCCGTCCCCTCGATCGGCGTCTCGAGCGTCGTCGCCTCGAGCGTCTCGGCGTCCGCCGCGTCCTCGAGCGCGCGGTCGGCGATCCCCGCACGGTCGGGCATGACGAGCACCTCGAGAGTGCGATCACGGCCGCACTCGCCGTCGCCGGCGACCGCGGTCAGCCCGTCGAGGACGCACGCGGCGACCCGCCGCTTCGCGTGGTTGTCCACGACGCTCGCGCCGCCCGTGAGGCGGCGGACGTCGCGGCCGGCCGCCGGGTTGACGATCAGGCCGACGCTCGGTACGGCCGACCCCATTCGATCACGCCACCCGCTCGATGGCCTCGCGGACGTCGTCGCCCGAGGGCAGGACCTCCTGCTCGAGGGGCGGACTGAATGGGATGTGCGTGTCCGGCGTGCCGATCCGCTGGATCGGCGCGTCGAGGCTGAAGAACGCCTCCTCCTGGACGCGGGCGACGATCTCGGCGTGGGTGCCGTACGAGAGCGGGCTCTCGTCGGCGACGATGAGCCGGCCGGTCTTCCGGACGCTCTCGGCGATCGTCTCGACGTCGAGCGGGTACAGCGAGCGGGCGTCGATCACCTCGACGCTCACGTCGCCGTCCAGGCTCTCGGCGGTCTGGAGCGACTCGTCGACGAGCCGCTGGGTCGCGACTACGGTGACGTCCTCGCCCTCGCGCTCGACGGCGGCCTCGCCGAGCGGGACGGTAAAGTCCTCGTCGACCGGGACCTGCCCCTCCTGCTCGTAGATCATCTTGTTCTCGAAGACGAAGACCGGGTCGTTCGAGCGGATCGCGGCCTTGGTCAGCCCCTTGGCGCTCGCGGCGGTTCCGGGCGCGACCGCCTTCAGTCCCGGGAAGTGCGCGATCCAGGAGTGGATCGTCCCGGAGTGCTGGCTGGCGGCGCCCATGCCGCCGCCCTCGGTCGTCCGGACGGTGACCGGCATCTCGGCCTTCCCGCCGAACATGTAGCGCATCTTCGCCATCTGGTTCATGATCTGCTCCATCGCGACGCCCGCGAAGTCCGAGAACATGAGCTCGACCACAGGCCGGGTGCCGGTCGCCGCGGCGCCCGTGGCCGCGCCCATGAAGCCCGCTTCGCTGATCGGCGTGTCGCGGACGCGCTCGTCGCCGAACTCCTCCCAGAGGCCGCCGGTCACTTCGAGGACGCCGCCGAACTGGCCGATGTCCTCGCCCATGAGGTAGACGTCTTCGTCGCGCTCGAGTTCCTCGCGGAGCGCCTGGCGGATGGCCTCCCGGACGGTCATCGTCTCGGTCTCGGTCTCGAGTTCGCGTTCGGGTTCAGCGTGTGCGGTCATGGCTGATCACCTCCCTGACGGTCGCGGCCGCCGTCGGCCCTGGTCCTGGCTGCCTCTGCAAATCGTTCGATCTCCGGCGGCGTCTCGGCGAACATGTCCTCGTAGGCCTCCTCGGGCCGCGGCTGGTCGGCCTCCTGGGCGTACTCGACGGCCTCCTCGATCGTCGTTTCGGCCTCGGCCCGCATCTCGTCGAACTCGTCGTCGGTCAGTTCGCCGCGCTCGATCAGTCGCTCCTTGAACGAGTCGATCGGATCCCGGTCCTTCCAGCGCTGGATCTCGTCCTCGTCGCGGTAGGGCTCCTCGTCGCCCTCGTAGTGGCCGCGGTAGCGGTACGTCTTCGCTTCCACGATCGTCGGCCCGTCGCCCGCCCGCGCTCGAGAGCGCGCCTCGGCGACGGCTTCCGCGACGGCGGTGACGTCCATCCCGTCGACGGTCAGTCCCGGAATGTCGTAGGCCTGGGCCGTGTCGCTCAGATTGTCGACGTTGTGCTGGTTCTCGACGGGCGTCCCCTCGCCGTACTGGTTGTTCTCGACGACGAAGATCGCCGGCAGGTCCCACGTGGCGGCCAGGTTGATCGCCTCGTGGGTCTGGCCCTGCGCGACGGCGCCGTCGCCGAGGAAGCCGACCGCGACCTGATCGCGGTCGTCGTAGTCGATCGACAGCGCCGCGCCGGTCGCCATCGGCGGTCCGGCGCCGACGATCCCGTTCGCGCCGAGCATGCCGGCGTCGACGTCCGCGATGTGCATCGAGCCGCCCTTACCGTTGCAGTAGCCCTCGGCCTTGCCGTAGAGCTCGGCCATCATGTACTTCGGATCGAGCCCCTTCGAGATGCAGTGGCCGTGGCCGCGGTGGGTGCTCGCGATGTAGTCGTCCGGATCCAGCGCCGCACAGGTGCCGACGCCGACCGCCTCCTCACCGATGTAGAGGTGGACGAACCCTGGTATTTCGCCGTCTGCGAACCGATCCCCTGCTTCCTCATCGAACGCGCGGATGGTCAACATCCGGCGCAACGCCTCCCGTCGTCCCGCTTCGGTCTCGAGGTCGTACTCTGCCATGCGACGAGTTGGCGTACAACATCATCCGGTATATGTGCTAGCATCCACCACCATGTGGTACCAGCCGAGTATCCCTCACTTCGAACGGAACTCACACGAAACGAAGACCGTCGCCGAGCGCTACTCGAGGGCGAGCGACGGCGGGGCGGCTGGCTCGAGTCCCTCGCGGGCGCAGAAGTCCTCGAGGAAGTCGGCGCGATCGCCGATCTCGCCGGGCGCGTGGGAGTCGGTCCCGACGGTGACGGCGACGTCGTGCTCGCGCAGGATCTCGAGGAACTCGTCGGTGGGATGGACGATCCCCTCGTCGGTCAGCGCGCGCCCGGCGTTGATCTCGGGGACCGTCCGGGAGTCGGCGAACGCCCGCGCGACGCGGCGGTAGTGGTCGGTGGTCGCCCGCCCCCGGAGCGATCCCGTGCGCTCGATCAGGTCGACGTGGGCGGCGACGTCGAACAGTTCCGACTCCACCAGCGAGACGAGGTGATCGAAGTACTCGTCGACGACGTCGTCGAGCGCGTCGTCCGACAGGTCGGCGAAGTTGGAGGGCACCTGTACGTTGCCGCCGTCGACGGCGTGGACGCTCCCGATCGCGTAGTCGAAGTCGGCCTCCTCGAGAAAGTCCGCGATCGCGTCCGCGTCGCGAGGGTCGTAGTCCATCTCGACCGCGTCGTAGATCTCGATCGACCGCTGCTCGCGCAACCGCTCGATCGCTCGTCGGCGTCGCTCGTAGGTGAGATCGAGGTTGAAGCCGTAGCGTCCGCGCATCCGCTCCAAGCGGTCCCGCGACGAGACGTTGCAGTGGTCCGCGAAGCCGACGCCCTCGAGATCGGCCGCCTCGGCGGCGCCGACCATCTCGCCGAGGTTCTCGCCGTCGGAGTAGTTCGAGTGGATATGAAAATCCCGCATACCGTGTCAACGGCGGCTGACGGGTTAGTAGTTCGGCACGCTGTTGCGATCACCGGATCGGCGTGGACTCGAACCCGCGACGGATTACGGCGCTACTTAGTACGAGCCTCGTGCGCCTCGAGAGGACATCTGGCGCCGTCTCGCGGTTTCGCTACTCGTTGCGCGGGTTGCTCGGGTGGTAGTCCGTGTCGTACTCGCCGGGCTGGTCGTCGACCCGGTCGGGGTTGATCCGGCCCGACAGCAGCATGAAGTCCACGAGCGTCAGCGCGAGCATCGCCTCGACGACCGGCACGCCGCGGGGCGGCAGCACGGGGTCGTGGCGGCCAATGACCTGCTCCTCCTTGATCTCGCCGGTCTCCCAGTCGGCCGTCTGCTGGGGCTTCGGGATGGAGGTCGGCGCGTGCAGCGTCACCTCGCCGTAGATCGGCTCGCCGCTCGAGATGCCGCCCTGGATGCCGCCGTGGTCGTTCTCGACGGGCGTCGGATTGCCCTCGTCGTCGAACTCCCAGTCGTCGTTGCGCTCCTTGCCGGTCCACTCGCGGGCCTCGCGGCCGAGGCCGAACTCGAAGGCCGTCGTGGCCGGGATCGCCATCATCGCCTGGCCGAGCCGCGCCGACAGCGAGTCGAACCGCGGCGCGCCGAGGCCGACGGGGACGCCTTGGGCCTCGAAGTAGATCGAGCCGCCGATGGAGTCGCCTTCCTCCTGGTACTCCTCGATCAGGTCTTGCATCTTCTCGGCGGTCTCGGGATCGGCACAGCGCACGTCGTTCTCCTCGCTGTATTCCTTGATCTGCTCGAAGCTGACCTCGGGCGCCTCGACGTCGCCGATCTGGTTGACGTGGGCCTTGAGTTCGATCCCCTCGCGCGCCAGGAGCTTCTTCGCGATCGCCCCGGCCGCGACCCAGTTGACGGTCTCGCGGGCCGACGAGCGGCCGCCGCCGCCCCAGTTGCGCGTGCCGAATTTGGCTGAATAGGTGAAGTCGCCGTGGCTGGGCCGCGGTGCGGTAATGAAGGGCTCGTACTTACCCGAGCGGGCGTCCTTGTTCTGGATGACCATCCCGATCGGGGTGCCGGTCGTGTAGCCGTCCTGGATGCCCGACTTGATCGAGACGGCGTCGGGTTCGCCTCGAGAGGTCGTGATCATCGACTGGCCCGGCTTCCGGCGGTCGAGGTCCTCCTGAATGTCCTCCTCCGAGAGCTCGAGGCCGGCGGGGCAGCCCGAGACGGTACAGCCCATCGCCTCCCCGTGGCTCTCGCCGAACGTGGTCACCTGAAAGAGGCGACCGAACGAGTTGCCGTTCATTACCCTTCCGTGGGAGGGCCTGGCATTTAGGTTTTGCAATCTCCCGTTCCGAGCGCAGTTCGTGGCCCCGAAACGCGGCGGAATCGTTAATTCCCCGCGCTGAGGGATGCGCGTATGGACGAGGAGTGCCCGTTCTGTCGAATTATCGAGGGCGAGACGGACGCTCACGTCGTCGCCGAGGACGCGCGGACGATCGCGTTTTTCGACGAGAACCCCGCCTGCGAGGGGCACACGCTCGTCGCGCCGACGGCCCACCGGGAGGATCTGCTCGCCGACGAGGAGACCAACGCCGCGGTCTTCGAGACCGTCCGGACCGTCTCGGCGGCGATGGAAGGACTTCTCGAGCCCGACGGGTTCAGCGTCTTCTACTCCACGGGGCCGATCGTCGGCCAGGTCGAGCACGCGCACGTCCACCTTCTGCCTCGCTACGATGACGACGACATCTCGCTCGGTCTCCGACGAGACGAACTGGACGACGAGCGCGCGAGTGGGCTCGCGACGCGGCTTCGCGAGCGGGTGTAGCGCCCGACGACTGCCGGCCGCCGCCGATCGCTCCCGTCGACGGCCTCACTCGAGCAACTGCGAGAGCCGACACGCCGCCAGCGGCACCAGCATCTCGTCGGGGTTGAGCCCGCCGTGCATCCCGATCAACTCGAGTTCCGCGGGCTCGTGTGCGCCGCCGTACCAGACGCCCAGGTCGCGATGGGTAACGACGAGATCGCCCAGCCGGCGCTCGAACGTCGCCGACGGCTCGCAGTCGCCGAACAGCCCCTTCTCGAGAACCGTCTCGCGCCGGAAGATCCGGGCATCGAGTCGCTCGGTCAGTTCCTCGCGGACTCGTTCGACGGTCCCCTCCCGCAGGTGCAGGTGGACGTTGCGCGGACTCCCCGCGTAACGGATCGGCTCGCCGTCGGGGCCGCGTGCGAGGCTCTCCTCGAGGACGTCGAACTCCGTCAAGTCGACGTTACGGTCGGGATCGGTATCGACGTGGCCGTGATCGGCCGTCACGAGCACCAGCGTTTCCGCGACCGTCTCGGGGTCGACGGTCGCCAGCGCGTCCGCGAGTTCGCCGCAGGCTCGCTCGAGCGTCTCTCGATAGGATCGCGAGGTCGTCCCGTGCTGGTGGGCGGCGACGTCGACGTGAGGCACGTACGCGAAGACGTACGAGGGCGACGCAGCCGCGGCGAGAGCCTCGATGAGCGTCGGGCCGAGGTCCTCGAGGGCCTCGTACTCGTGGTTCGTCGCGTACGCCTCGTGCTCGGGGTAGCCCGTGACGTAGCGGACGTCGACCGCGCCATCGAGGTCCGCGACCCACGGCTCGGCGTCGGCGACGTCCTCGGGCTCGAGGCCCGCGGGCGGATTCCCCGCCTTGTCGACGAAGGGTAGCGAGAGGAACGAGGTGCCGACGGTCGGCTCGTAGACGTTCCAGCCGATCACGCCGTGCTCGGCCGGCAGCGCGCCGGTGTGATAGGTCGTCATCGCCGCCGCGGTTTCAGAGGGGTAGACCGACGTCAGCGGGGTGACGGTGCCCCGATCGGTCAGCCGCTCGAGCAGTGGGACGTCGCGCTCGCTCCGCCAGCGGTTGAGTCCGAGGCCGTCGAGCAGGACGACGAGGACGTTTTCGACGTCCGTCTCGACGCCGGACAGCGCGTCGTCGGGGAGCGTCCGTCCCGTATCGGCACCCAGGATCGACGCGACGGTGTGGGGGACGTTCGCGAAGCAAAACGAGTCGTACGCGGGGTGGAGGTAACCGTCGTCCTCGTACCGGTCGCGCAGGCGCTCCTCGAGGTCGGACCGGAGCATGGGCGTCGCTTGTACGTCGCCGTTCCTAAAGGATCGGCAGGACCGAGGTTACTCGCTGCGCTCGAGGTCCGTACCCAGGTCGGCGAGCATATCGAAGAAGCCGGGGAATGAGACGTCGACGTGGTCGGCGCCTCGCACCGTCGTCTCGCCGTCGGCGACGAGCCCCGCGAGTGCGAGCGCCATGATGATTCGGTGGTCGCCCCGTCCCTCGACGGTCGCGCCCTCGAGGGTCGACTCGCCACCGTGGACGGTCAGCGAGTCCTGCTCCTCGGTGGTCTCGACGCCCAGCTTCCCGAGCTCCTCGGCCATCGCGCTCACGCGGTCGGTCTCCTTGTAGCGGACGTGCTCGGCGTTCGTAATGCGCGTGTCGCCCTCGGCGACCGCGCCCAGCGTCGCGATCGTCGGCAGCAGGTCCGGCGTGTCCTCGACGGAGACCTCGATCCCCTCGAGCGAGCCCGCCGCGACGTCGATCGTGCCCGCGTCGCGGTCCCACTCGACGTCGGCGCCCATGCGGTCGACGATGTCGACGATGGCGGTGTCGCCCTGCGCGCTCGGGTTCGCGCCCTCGATGCGGACGCCGTCCTCGCTGGCGATCGCACCCGCGGCCAGCGGGTAGGAGATCGACGAGAAGTCGCCGGGGACGGCGTACTCGCCGTCCGCAGGGCGGTAGGACTGCCCGCCTTCGACCGCGAACCCCTGGGCAGTCTGCTCGGCGTCGACACCGTAGGCCTCGAGCAACTCGAGCGTGATGTCGACGTACGGCGCGGACTTGAGTTCCGTCTCGAGGTCGATTTCGATGCCCTCCTCGGTGACGGCGCCGGCCATCAGTAGGGCAGTAATGTACTGCGAGGAGACATCGCCGGGGATCGATACCTCACCGCCCGCGATGGGGCCGGTGACGACCAGCGGCGCCTGGCCGTTGCCGCGGGTGCTCTCGGCCTCGCCGCCGAGGTCCCCGATCGCCTCGAGCAGCGGGCCCTGGGGCCGCGAGCGCAGCGACTCGTCGCCGGTCAGCACCGACGTGCCGTCGGCCAGTGCGGCCGCGGCGGTCACGAGCCGCATCGTCGTCCCGCTGTTGTCGCAGTCGATGACGTCCGCCGGCACGCCGGGGCGGCCGTCGAACCCCTCGATCTCGAGGCGTCCGTCCTCCCGTCGATCGACGTCGCCGCCGAACAGTTCTACCGCGCGGGCGGTCGCTCGCGTGTCGGCGCTCCAGAGCGCGTCCCGGACGGTCGCACCGTCGGCGTAGCCCGCGGCGAGAATCGCCCGGTGCGTGTAGCTCTTCGAGGGCGGTGCCCGTGCGGTCCCCCGGAGGCTCGAGGGGGAAATGGTGACGTTCATGGTGGGGGTGTCGAGCGGCCACCCTATACCGATACCGATCCGGGCGAGGCGCGATCGGACGGGCGCGCCCGTCGCTTGCGTGTCCACGGCTTTATCCGCGATATTGTGGACGTGAACCCATGCGGCTCGTAGAAATCTTGGTCCCCAACGAAAAACGGGAGGCCGTCGAGGAGACGCTCGAGGACGAGGGCCTCGACTTCACCCTCGTCGAGGAGGAAAGTCGCGAGGACCCGTCGGTCGTCATTACGTTCCCGTTGCCGGCGCCCGCGGTCGAATCCATCCTCGATAAGCTCCGGGAGACGGGGATTGAGGAGGACTCCTACACCGTGGTCGTCGAGGCGGAAACCGTCGTCTCCGAAGGGTACGACGAACTCGAGCAGCAGTACGCCCAGAACACCGCGCGGATCTCTCGCGAGGAGATGCAGTCGCAAGCGAAGGATCGCACCCCGCAATTCAGCACGTATCTCGTCATGACGATAATGAGCGTGGTCGTCGCGACCGCCGGCCTGTTGCTCGATTCGCCGGCGGTCGTCGTCGGGTCGATGGTGATCGCCCCGCTGATCGGACCGGCGCTCGGCGCCAGCGTCGGCACGGTAATCAACGACCGGGCGCTGTTTCGGCGCGGAATCAAGCTCCAGGCGATCGGCCTCGGTGCCAGCGTCGCCACCGCCGCCGCCTTTGCGTTCGTCGTCCGAACGACCGGGCTCGTTTCACCGATGCTCAACATCTACGAGATTTCGGAGATCGAGGGGCGTTTAACTCCGGATTTTCTCTCGCTCGCCATCGCGATCGGCGCCGGCGTCGCGGGCGCGTGGACGCTCACTGCGGGCACGTCGACCGCTCTCGTCGGCGTGATGATCGCCGCCGCGCTCGTGCCGCCGCTGGGCGTCGTCGGTATCGGTATCGCGTGGGGCTTGCCGGCGGTCGCCGCCGCCGCGGGCATCCTCGTCCTCGTGAACATGCTCACGATCAACATCACCAGCCTCGCCGTCCTCTGGTACAAGGGGTATCGGCCGGACACCTGGTTCCAGCAGGACGAAGCGCGCGTCACCACCGAGAAGCGCGCCGTCGTCCTCGTCGTCACGATCGTCGTCCTCTCGGCGTTTCTCGGCGTCGTCACGTACGACACCTACCGAACCGGCGTGTACGAGGAGGAGATCAACGAGGACGTGACCGCCGTCCTCGCGTCGCCCGAGTACGCCGAACTGTCGCTCATCGACGTTACCGTCGAGTACGGCGACCCGGTTCCGATCCGGCAGCCGGAACGTATCGTCGTTCGGGTCGCGTATCCGATCGGAACCGATCCGCCGGAGATCGGCGACGAGATTCGGTCCCGCGAGAGCGTCGTCGCCGAGTCGGCGATCCGATTGCCGACGGGGCCGCTCATCGACGCGCACCGCGCCGAGGTGGTCGTCTACTACATCGGGCGCGGCTAGCCGGTTCGTCCGCGTTCGTCCGCTCGTCCGCGGCGATGCGACCCCGCCTCGAGCGTTCGAAACCGCTACGACCGTTCGAACTCACGAACAGCCGATCGACGCGGCGATCTCGCGCAGCGGCTCCGCCTCGTCGATCGCGGGACTCGCGACGCGGTAGCTCAGCCCCGACCCGCGCTCGCAGGTCCAGAAGATCGTCTCGAGTTTGCCGTCCTGATAGTAGGTCGTCGTCGGAACCCCCTCGACGGCGAGCTCCGCTAAGGCGCTCGAGTCGGCGTCGAACCGCTGGGTCTCCCGTACGGCGACGAACAGGTCGCGGCCGTTCACGCCGGAATCGGTGTACCACAGCGTCACGGTCGTGCCGAGCTTCGCGGAGCGTTCGACGACGGTGACGCGGTCGAGGACGAACGGATCGGGGACCTCGGGATTCGGCAGGTCGTAGGGCACGGCACCTTCGGCCGCCTCGATCGAGTCGAAGACGCCCTCCGGTTTGGTCCCCTCCCGCTCGATCGTCGCGTCGGCCGGGGGCTCGTACGTGAACGTCCCTGCGGGCAGCCCCTCGTCGATCGCCAGGTCCGCGTAGGTGACCGCCGTCCGGTGGAGGAGTTTGCCGTCGCCGTCCCGGACCGCGTTTCGCTCGCCGACCGGGTAGCGGTACTCGTCGTCGATCAGGACGGTCCGACTGATCGTCAGCTCCTCGAGGTCGGTCGAGGGGTCCAGCGGAATGGCGTACACCGAGTCGCCGACGAGGAGCTCGATCGCCGGCCCCGTCTCCTCGAGCGGCGGGCGCGCCTCGACGGCGTGGACTTCGCGGCCGTCGACGGTCTCGGTGCCGGCGTACTCGAGGCGGTACGCGTCGCGCAGTTTCTCGAGGACGAGTCGGGTCCGGTCGGTGTCGGTCTTGTTAGGGTGGAACTGCTTCTCGACGACGTTCGATTCGGGGTCGTACTCCCAGGTGACCGTTCGGTTCGTGACCGCGACCGAACCCGCCGGCTCGTTCGGGTCGGTCGACTCGAGGACTTCGATGCGCTTCGCGGCCGGCGGGCGCGAGAAGACGCGTTCGGTCCGTGTGGCGGACGTCGTCGGCGTCTCGAGTTCCACCCGGCGGGTCGCCGCCAGATCGTCTATCCCGGCGCGGGTCTCGATGGCCTCCTGCAGGAGCGCGTCGCTCGAGGGGGCGTCGGTGCCGGTATCTGTATCGGTATCGTTGTCGGCGTCGCTGCTGGGAACACTGACGCACCCGGCGAGTGCGGCAACGCCCGCCGCGAGGAGCCGTCGACGTCGCATACAGGAGAGATTCGATCGTAAATTGATAAGTCTGTATGTCCGTTCAGCAGCCCGTAACAGCGCGGACGGGTTCGGTCGACTCCGGCGGCCGCGATCCGCGACATTATGTGCCCGCCGGTCACATGGGCGGGTATGAACGTCGATCCCGACCTCTCCCCGCTCCGCGAGGCCGTCGCGGCGGCCGGCGCGGACGGCTACCTCATCGACGACGACGCGACCGATTCCGATCAGCGGTACGTCTCCGGCTTTACGGCACCCGACCCCTACCAGACGCTCGTCACCGACGACGGCGTCCACCTGCTCGTCTCGGGCCTCGAGTACGGGCGGGCGACCGCCGACAGCGGCGCCGATACCGTCACGCGTCGCTCCGCCTACGACTACCAGGAGCTGGTCGCGGAACACGGCCCCCACGGCGCGAAGGTCCGGATGCTCGAGGCCTTCCTCGAAGACCGCGGCGTCGAGACGGTCGCGGTCCCCCGGAGCTTCCCGACCGGAACCGCGGACGGGCTGCGCGATCGGGGCGTCGGCGTGACGGTCGAATCCGAGGGCGTCGTCGAGGAAATCCGCGCAACCAAGACCGACTGGGAGGTCGACCAGATCCGGCAGACCCAGCGCGCCAACGAGGCCGCGATGGCCCGCGCCGAGGAACTGATCGCGACCGCCGATATCGCCGAGGACGGGACGCTCGTCCGCGACGGCGAACCCCTGACCAGCGAGCACGTCGCCGAGGAGATCGAGGTCACGCTCCTGCGCCACGGCTGTAGCCTCGACGAGACGATCGTCGCCTGCGGCGCCGACGCCGCCGACCCCCATGACCGCGGCAGCGGCCCGCTCGAGGCCGACGAACTGATCGTGATCGACATCTTCCCGACGGACAAGGAGACGGGCTACTTCGGCGACATGACCCGCACGTTCGCCCGCGGCGAGCCGGGCGAGGAGGCCCGCCGGCGGTACGACGTGACCCGAGAGGCCTTCGAGGCCGCCCTCGAGGCGGTCGAGCCCGGCGCGACGGGCGCGGACGTCCACAATGTGGCCTGCGACGTGATCGAAGACGCCGGCTACGAGACGCTGCGCAGCGACCCGCACACCGAGACGGGATTCATCCACAGCACGGGCCACGGCGTCGGGCTGGACATCCACGAGCAGCCGAGCGTCTCTCCCGCAGGCGGCGAGCTCGAGCCGGGCCACGTGATCACGATCGAGCCCGGGATCTACGACCCCGCCGTCGGCGGGGTCCGTATCGAGGATCTGGTCGTCGTCACCGCGGACGGCTACGAGAACCTGACCGACTACCGCATCGGTCTCGAGCCGGTCGCCGAGTAACCGGTCGTCGTCGCACGCCCCCGGCTCGAGAGTCGACTCCACGCCGCCGGCTACCGTTCAGGCGACCGAACGTATCGAAATCCCGGAATCTATTTTTACGCGTTGTCCCGAGGTCTACCCGTATGCGCCAGCTCCTGTGGTGGCTCATCGGCGGTTCGCGGGGCGGGCACAACCGCCTTCGAATCGTCCGGACGCTACAGGAGCGGCCGATGAACACGAACCAGTTGGCCGAGGAGCTCGATCTGAACTACAAGACGGTCCAGCACCACCTCGAGGTGCTCGAGGAGAACGACATCGTCACGACGCAGGGCGACAACTACGGCCAGCTGTACTTCCTGTCGGACCGCATGGAGGAGAACCTCGACATTCTGGAGGAGATCGTCGAGCGAGCGGACGTCGACCCCGATCCCACCGACCAATGATACGCGAACTCAGTGCCCCGGCGAAAACGGCGCTCGTCACCGGAATCGCGGCGGTGTTCGGACTGTTGAGCACCGCCGTCCTGCCGACAATTCCGCTTCCGCCTCGAGCCCCGGCACTCGAGGTCGTCCACCTGTTGATCCGGATGGAACTGTTCGTCACGACGTTCAACCTCGTGTTGCTGTTCGCGCTGACGTGGTCGTACGTCGCCCTCTACCGGGACCTGCCGAACAAGTACAGCATGAGCCTCGTCGTCCTGAGCCTCGCGCTGGTGCTGTACGCGATCACATCGAATCCGCTCGTGCAGTTGCTGTTCGGCTTTCCGCCGGTGAGCGATCTCGGGCCGTTCGGGTTCATTCCGGACGTCTTCGTCGGCTTCGCGATCATCGTGCTGTTCTACCAGAGCCAGACGTAGGGTCGTCGGCTGCCGCCGTTCGTCGGTCGGCTCTCGCTTCAGTTCGCGGTTCACGCCGCAGGATCGAGTGCCGCACGCGGTCGTCCGACACTTGCAACCGCTCGACGCTCCCGAAGCGAAGGACGGCCGGTTCGTCTCCGGCCTCAGACCCGCGGCTGCGGCCGCGTGCCCAGCGTCAGCTCGACCGACTGCTCCTGGCCGTCGCGGACGACCGTCACCGAAATCGTCTCGCCCGGACTCGTCTCGAGCGCCAGGTAACTCGAGAGGTCCTCGAGCGAGTCGATCTCGGCGTCGTTCAGCGCGACGATGATATCGCCGCCCGTCGGCACCCGCGTTCGGTCGACGATCGCGGTGCCGCTACTGGGCCGGAGGACGCCGTCGGACGGGCCGCCGGCCCGGACGCCTTCGACGATCACGCCGCGGGGGTTCTCGAGGCCGTTGGCCTCGGCGACGGCCGGGGTCACGGTCGCGAGCGAGACGCCCATGTAGGCGTGCTCGTACTCGCCGTTCTCGATGAGCGAGGGGACGACCCGCTGGGCGAGCGCCGCCGAGATGCCGAAGGCGATGTTGTCGCCGCCGCCGGAGTTGATGACGGCGATCACCTTTCCGTCCAGCGAGACGATCGGACCGCCGCTGTTGCCGGGGTTCGCCGCGGCGTCGGTCTGGACTGCATCGGGGATGTCGTACCCCAGCGAACTCGGGATCGAGCGGTTGACGCCGCTGACGACGCCCGTCGTGAGCGTGCCGTCGAGGCCGTAGGGGTTGCCGATGACGAGCACTTCCTCGCCGACGACCGGGTCGCCCTCGATGAAGGGCAGCGGCGTCGCGTAGTCGGGCCGATCGTCGACCCGGACCGCCGCGAGGTCGCTGTAGACGTCGGTGCCGACGACGGTTCCCGACCGCCACTCGCCGTCCCGGAACCGGACGTCGAGTTCGGTCGCGTTCCCGACGACGTGGGCGTTCGTCACGAGGTGTGACTCGTCGTAGACGAACCCCGTCCCCTGCCCGGACGACGTTTCCATCAGGGCGACCGAATCGACCGTCTCCCGGTAGACGGCGGCGTAATCCCCGTTCGAAGGGGGATCGCGCCGGTCGGCCGCGTCGGACTGCCCGGTCGTCGACCCGTTCGGTTCGGCGGCCGTCCCGTCGTTCGCGCCGGGGGTCGTGCAACCGGCGAATACCCCCGTCGCCGCCACGCCAAGCGCCTGCAGCACGCGTCGGCGAGAGAGTCGGTTTCGAGGCATCCGGCCGACTGTAGGTTCTGTTAGTACCTTTCTTTTTCCCGATTTTTGTCCCAACTCGAGGGAAACTTAGACCCAAATTCGACCCAAGTGACGGCGGCCCTCCCCGCGAGTCACTCGAGCGCGATCCGCTCGCCGACCTCGAGGCCGTTTCGGAGGGCGGCGTGGAGCCGCCCCTCGCCGGCGACCCAGTCGCCGAGACAGTACAGTCCCTCGGCCTCCGCGCTCCGGAGCGGCCCGCTCGGAGCGCCGGCCTCGGGCAGCGCGTAGCGCCAGCCCTGGTGGTCGGTCCAGTCGGGATCGGTCAGCCGCTCGTCCTCGAGCACGTCCGCGGCGATCCGGGCGAGTTCCGCGCAGTTCTCCGCGGGCGGGTCGTCGTAGTGCTCGACTGACCACTCGCGGTTGGCCTGCACGATCAGCAGCGACTCGCCGTCGGGGACGTGGCCCGGCTTGCACTCCTCGCGGGCGATCCAGCCGACTTCGTGGTCCTTGTCGGTGTTGACCAGTGCGTAGTAGGGCCGCTCGAGTTCGAACGGATAGTGGAGCACGGCGGTCCAGATCGTCCGGTAGGGGACGCTGTCGATGGCGTCGACGAGCGTCTCGCGGAGATTGCCGTCCGGTTCCCACTCGGCCGATCGCAGGAGAGCGGCGGTCTGGGGCGCCGGCGGATTCAATAGGAGGGTATCGAAGGGACCCCACTCGTCGCCGTCGGCGTCCTCGAGGCGCCAGACGGCAGTTTCGCCGCTGCGTTCGTCTCCGCCGGCATCCCGAATCAGCCGTTCGACGCGCGTCCTGCGGTGGACGTCGGCGTCCGTTCGAGCGAACAGTCGCTTCGCGATCTGGGTGAGTCCCGCCCGATAGGTCCACTTGTGCTCGTCTGCGTCGCGCCCCTCGGAGACGTCACCGTCGCGGTCGAACGTCCAGACCGGCTCCGTGACGTCGACCAGCCCGTCCGTCTCGAGCGTCTCCGTCAGTAGGTCAGTAACGCGCTCGTCGTCGTCCTTGACGTAGTTCGCCCCGTAATCGTAGACCACGCCGTTGCGCCGTCTCGTCGCCGCGCGGCCGCAGACGCCGCCGGACTTCTCGAGCACCGTCACCGTCGCGTCGGGCAGGGTCTCCTCGAGGACGTACGTCGCGGCCGCGGCGGCCGCGCCGGCGCCGACGATACCGATTCGGTCCATGCGGGGACCTTGCGCGCACTGGGGCAAGTAACCCGTCCCCGCCGCGAGGGTTGCCGCCACCGCGTGGCGGGTCAGAAACCGGACCGGCGAGCGGAGGGTCCGGATCGCCGTGATATTGTTTATCGTTACCAAACGCGTATCGGACGTGAGAAGCGATGTCCAGCGCAACGCAGACCAAAACGCAGACCGTAGAATGCCCGCAGTGCGGTGCGACCGTGAGCGTCGACGTCCCGGCGGCGGACGCGACCGTGCGAACCAGTCTATACGTGGCCGCGTTCGGCGATTCCGTCGACGTCACCTGCGCCGACGATCACCGGTTCTGGGTGTACTACTGCTGACGCTAATCGGGTGGCCGGGAGTCCCGCAACCGGTCCGGGGACGACCCTACAGTTCGCGCGCCATCATCACCTCGTCGACCAGCTCCCCGTCGACCGCGTAGTGGTCCCGACGGATCGCCTCGGTGTTCCAGCCGTGGTCGGTCAGGAACTCGAGCGCCCGGTCGTTGGTGACCGGAACGCTGTTGTACACCTTCCGGAAGCCGTTGGCGTCGGCCCACTCGACGCCGCGCTCGAGCAAGGCGCTACCGATTCCGTGCCCGCGGTAGGCCTCGCGGACGCCGACGGTCTGCTGGGCGGTCCCCTGCAGCCGCTCGACCTGCGGCAGCTCGAGGTGGGTCCAGCCGACGACGTCGCCGTCGACCGTCGCGACGAAGAACACCCGCGAGCGGACCGCGTTGTGTCTGGTGACGGCGCTCTCGTAGAGCAACTCCTCGGCGACCGTCTCCGCGACGACGTAGGTCTCCGCGTCCGTCACGTCCCGGATGGTCTCGATCAGGCCGTCGAAATCGTCCTGGTGTCCCGGCCGAATCGCGAACGCGAGGTCGTCGCTCTCGTACTCCTCGACGGCGCCGAACTCGAACCCGATGCGGAGCGTCCCTCCGTCCTCCTCGAGGTAGCCGTCCGCCTTCAGCTCCTCGAGCCGCGAGCCGAATTCGTCGGCCGGCAGCGAGACGTACTCCCGTAACTTGTGGCGTTCGACGGTGCCGTGGCGCTCGACGTACTCGTAGAGCCGCCGGTTGGCTTCGGACGAAAACGTGGGCCGGTCGGTCGCTCCCATATCCCCGATACGCTCCCATTCGGTTTATTGGTTGCCTATTGGTAGCATTTGACATCATCGAACCGACGGGTCGCGAACGATCCGATCCGTCGACGCCGCGAACCGTTAGCCCGCGGAATCGATCGAACGCCTTTTGCGACGCCGGCCGGTAGCAGGGAGCGATGGACGTACTGATCGTCGGCGCGGGGTCGATGGGGACGTGGTTCGGGCGCGCGGTCGACGCCGCCGTCGCGTTCGCCGACGTCGATCCCGACGCCGCAGCGGCGGCCGCCGACGCCGTCGACGGGGCCGAGGTCGCCCCGATCGGACTCGAGGGCGACGGCGACAACACAGCCGACGGCGGCTACGACGTCGTCTGCCTCGCCGTTCCGATGGCCTACGTCACCGACGCGATCGCGACCCACGCCGACCGAGCGGAGCGCGCCGTCGTCGACGTCTCCGGCGTGATGGCACCCGCGCTCGAGGCGATGGCCGAGCACGCGCCCGACCTCGAGCGCGCGAGCCTCCACCCGCTCTTTGCCCCCGAACGCGCGCCGGGTTCGATCGCCGTCGTCCGCGACGCGGACGGGCCGACGATCGACGCGTTGCTCGCCGGCCTCGAGGCGCGAGGAAACGACCTTTTCGAGACGACGGCGGGCGAGCACGACGAGGCCATGGAGACGGTGCAGGCGGCGACTCACGCCGCGGTGTTGGCGTTCGCGCTCGCGGCCGAGCCAGTTCCGGAGGGGTTCGAGACGCCGATCTACGAGGGGCTGGCGCGGCTGGCCGAGCAGGTGACCGAGGGGACGCCGCGGGTCTACGCCGACATCCAGACCGCCTTCGACGGCGCCGACGCGGTCTCGGCGGCCGCCGCGGAGATCGCCGCGGCAGACGCCGACGAGTTCGAATCGCTGTACCGGGAGGCGGCGGCGACGTGGCAAGGCGCGAGCGACGCGGCCGACCGACCGGACGGACCCGCGAGCGGAAACGGCGGTGATTCCACATGAGCGACCAACGGGAAGCGATCCGATCGAACGCGAAGTACCTGCGCAACGTCCGGCCGATCGATCCCGACGAGATCTGCGAGTACGTCGAGGGGAACCCCCACCCGGCCGTCGTCCGTCAGCACCTCCGCGAGGACGCCGTCGACCTCGGCCTGATCGAGCGCGACGACGGCACCTTCGTTCCCGTCGACGACGAGCCCGTGCCTCCCAATCGCGGGCCAGTTCGGGCGTTCCCCGCCGACTACGAGACGGCGCTCGAGGACCTGCTCGTCGAGCGCTACGGCGTCAACTGGCACCAGGACGGGGCCGGCGACCTGCTGCGGTCGACGATCCGCCGGTTCAAATCCCGCTACCTCGAGGGGCGACACGTCGAGTACGACGACGACGTCGCGGCGGGCTACGCGATCTACCACCTGCCGGCCTACTACGCCGCCGTCCAGTACGCGCTGAACGATCTGGCCGAGCGCGGCCTGCTCGGTCGGGACCTGCGCGTGCTGGACATCGGCGCCGGCGTGGGCGGGCCCGCGCTGGGACTCTGTGACTACCTGCCCGACGACGCCCTGCTCGAGTACCACGCGATCGAACCCAGCGCGGCCGCGGACGTGCTCGAGGAACTGCTCGCGGAGACGGGCCGGAACGTGCACACGACGATTCACCGGACGACGGCCGAGGCGTTCGATCCGGCGGCGGTGTCGGGGGACGGCGACGGCGGTGACGACGCCTTCGATCCCACCGCTCCCGACGACGGCTTCGACCTCGTGCTCGCCTGTAACGTACTGAGCGAGCTGCAGGACCCCGAGACCGTGCTTCGGGACGCCCTCGAGTGGCTCGCCCCCGACGGCACCGCGCTCGCGATGGCGCCCGCGGACAAGAACACGAGCGTCCAGCTGCGCGAGGTGGAACGGGCCCTCGAGGACGAGCGGCTGCTGGATCCCGAGGTGTTCGATGCGCTCGAGGACGGCGACGACGGTGACGACGGCGAGCACGGGCAAAGCGAAACCGCCGACCGCGCTCGCAACCGCCGCGGCACCGTCACCGTCTACAGCCCCGCCGTCCGCCTCTGGCCGGGCGAGCGCCCCGCCGATCGGGGCTGGTCGTTCGACGTTCGCCCCGACCTCGAGGTGCCGTCCTTCCAGCGCAAGCTCGACGAGGCGACCCCCGAGCACGACGCCGAGCACGCCCCCGGCGAGTTCGTCAACGTCGACGTCCAGTTTTCCTACTCGCTACTGCGACTGGACGGCCAACGCCGGATCGACATCGCGCTCGAGACCAGCGACTGGGCGAAGATGGCCGACATGGAACGCCACGTGACGAATCGGATCGACCTCGTCGCGGCGAAGCTCAGCCGGTCGCTGAGCGATAGCGACGACGGCCGCCGCAGCGGCCGCTCGAACCCCCTGTTCAAGATCAGCGACGGCAGTGAGCAAATCGACCACTACGCCGTCCTCACGAAGGAAACCGCGCTCAACCGACCGCTGCTCGAGGCCGACTACGGCGACGTGCTCTCCTTCGAGTCGATCCTCGCGCTGTGGAACGACGACGAGGAGGCGTACAACCTGGTCGTCGACGAGGAGACCGTCGTCGACCGAATTACCTGAACTCTGCTCCCGTTTTCTCGAGGCTCCGCGGAATCGTGGATACTCGATACGAACCTACGAAAGCCCCTGTCGCGCTCGGTGGCTGCGACTCGCTGCGGTCCTCGTTACACTGCGGTCCTTGCATCGTCTCGCCTACCGAGAGCGACAGCCCCTTTCATTCCCACCCGTTTCGGCTGACCGGCGAAGCCACCGTCGGGTGGGAATGAAAGGGGCTGCTGGCATCCGGGAAGACGGGCGACGGTGAGCCGAACGAAGTGAGGCGAACGTCGGAAGACTCCCTTCGGTCGTCTTCCGGAATAAGCACGCGATCGTAGCGAGCCCATCGACCGGGTGCCGGCAGGAGCTTTCGTAGTGGTATCGATCGATTCGAAAGGAACGCTGATCCGTATCGATCAGACGTGAGTTCGTACCACACGAAGCGGTGGGCTTTTCGCGCCGGCCTCCAACTCACCCGGTATGAGCGACGCCCTCGAGATCCTGCTGACCAACGACGACGGGATCGACAGCACCGGGCTGTACGCGTTATACGACGCGCTCTCGGAGCACGCAAACGTCACCGTCGTCGCCCCCGCCGACGACCAGAGCGCCTGCGGCCGCTCGATCTCCCACGAAGTCGACGTCCGCGAGCACGAACTCGGCTACGCGCTCGAGGGGACGCCCGCCGACTGCGTCGTCGCCGGCCTCGCCGAACTCGGCCCGTTCCCCGACCTCGTCGTCGCGGGCTGTAACAAGGGCGCCAACCTCGGCGAGTACGTCCTCGGCCGCTCGGGGACGATCAGCGCCGCCGTCGAGGCCGCCTTCTTCGACGTCCCCGCGATCGCGACCTCGATGTACGTCCCCGTCGACGGCGACCCGCTCGACGCGGTCGACCTCTCGACGGACGACTACGCCGAGGCGACTCGCATCACCTCGTTCCTCGCGGAACACGCCCTCGAGACGGCGGTCTTCGAACACGCGGCCTACCTCAACGTCAACGTCCCAGTCGCGGACCCCGAGGGCGAACCGGCGCCGGTCGAGATCACCCGGCCCTCTCAGCGCTACGAGATGGACGCCGAGCGCGACGGCGAGCGCGTCCACCTCCACGACCGCGTCTGGGAGTCGATGGACCCCGAGGAGATCCCCGATCCCGAGGGCACCGACCGCCGGGCCGTCGCCGAGGGCCGGATCAGCGTCTCGCCGCTGACCGCGCCCCACTCGACGAACTACCACGAGGCGCTCGAGGCGCTCGCCGATCGCTACGCGGAGTCGGTCGGCGTCCCGGAGCGCGCGCAGTAGGGCCGCGATCGGAGACGAGCGCCGATCGCGGCCGGCGGCGCCGAGCGCTTCGCTGCTACCCCGAGGGATATGTACGTCGACGGTGACGGGTCGGCTATGGCGACGGTCGAGATCGAATACTGCGTTCCGTGCGGGTTCCTGTCACGAGCAGAAGACGTCCAGCACGCGCTGCTGTCGACGTTCGGCGAGCGGCTCGACGCGGTCACCCTCGCCACGGGAGCCGACGGCGTCTTCGTCGTCCGCGTCGACGATACTGTCATCTTCGATAAGAGCGAAGACGAGTACGACGTCGACGAAATCGTCAGACGGGTCCGGGATCAGCTATAATCGCCGCCGCTCCGGACGGGACGTGTCCGCGAACCGAGCGGATGGCGGACTTGCAGTTCGCAAGGTGACCGACCTTCGAGACGGGGCCTGTCACCTCGAGACGAGGACCGGTCGTCACCGCTGCCGGCAGCAGAAATATAACCGATAAGACAGAACACCAATGTAACTGCGTGTTCAGGGTCCAGTACGGACAATCGAGGGTAGACACATGGTACTGAGTTCACTCCGGGCTCGCCTCTCGTCGCTCTGGTCGACCGAATCGGCCGACGAGACACCGAACGAGTCCACGACGACGGACGAGGCATCGACCGACGAACCGAACGAGGACGAGACGCTGAGTTACGCCGAGGAGATCGAGTACGGCGTCGACGAGCGCGAACTCCAGGACGAGGACAAGGTGCTCCGATTGCTCGTCAAGCGCGGCGGGCGCGTCGACGAATCGACCGTCCGCGAGGAAACCGGCTGGTCGGAGGAGCGACTCTCCGAGGTCATCGACAGCATGGAGGACGACGACCAGATCAGCGCGATCACGGTCGGTCGGAAACGGGTCATCTGCCGGCGGGGCTTCGAACCGAAAGGCTACCGCTCGCACCTCAACGAGTAAGCCGATCGCCGAGTCCGGCGCGATCCGGAGCCGGTACCGATCCGCCGCGGGCGGCGCGGTCGCTCGCCGCCGCTCGCGCACGTCTCCCTTTTTCCGTTCGATTGTCGCGTGACTCCGCCTCGAGTCCCAGGTCTTGAGTTCCGAATCCGCCCGTCGCCGCCGACTCCCGCTCTGCGGGCGACAGTCGCCGCTCTCGAGAGGTCGGCCGACCTGAACGCGGCACGGCCGCTGATCGCCGGCGCGGCGGCATGTTCAGGCAGTAGCGGTTTCAGTTGCACGTCCGAGTAACTATACATGCTAGAACTCGCACTCCTGTTCTTCGTTGTCGCGATCATCGCGGGCGCGCTCGGCGCGGGGGGCATCGCCGGCCTCTCGATGACCATCGCGAAGTGGCTCGTGTTGCTCTTCCTCGTACTGGCCGTCGTCTCGCTGCTGCTCTGAGAGTCCGTCGGCGGCAGTCCGTCTCGAGCCCCTCGCAAACCCTCGCAAGCACAGCGGCTATCCACGCCAACCGAGTGTCACTACGACATGACTGATGAGCCGCTCGAGACGGTCCGCTCGCCGCTGGGTCGTCGCCGGACGCTTCGATTCTTGGGATTGGCTGCGGCCGGCTCGATGACCGCGCTCGCGGGCTGTTCCGAGGAGGGCGAGGAGCCCCCCGAACCCGAAAACGACCCGACGGACGAGGACACGCCCGGCGAGAACGACTCCGACGGCGAATCACCGGCTCCGACCGAGCAAAACGACACGCAAACGGAAAACGAAAGCGGGATCGTAGAAAACGGCACGGACGCAGCGGCGGACAACGAAACGACCGCCCAAGAAAACGAGACGCAGGGAAACGAGAGCTAACGCACTCGCGCGTCCGACGGCCGTCGGCCTCCTGCTCGAGGCGTGCGGGTATCGCACGCCGAAAGGGGGTATCGCGCGCGGCTCACGCCCCCGATTGACGGATCGCTCAGCGGTGACTGCGCATCGACCTGCCCTCGAGAGGGTCGGGACCGAACCGAGGACAGGTCACCCGCACGTACGGCGTCGACGCGCGTAGCCCTTCGCCTGACCTTTTCAGGGGTACTTTGTGGGGGCCCAAATTTGGAACGGGCGAACGCGTTCCTTCCGACTCCGACGCCGCGATGATTCCGAGCGGCGTCGAAAGTAGCGAACCGGCCGATCGGTGTCTCGCTATATCATTCCTGCATTGGTTCCTTAGGAGTGCGTCTGGAACCTGATCGGACATGGTTTCGTACGAACTCGATCAGCGGGATCGACAAATTCTCCATCTCTTACAGACCAACGCCCGAAGTATCAGTACCGAAACGATCGGGGAGGAGATCGGAATCGCCGCTTCCACCGTCCGGAACCGGATCAACAAGATGGAGGACGCGGGGATCATCAGGGGGTATCACCCCGAGATCGATTACAACGCGGCGGGTCATCCACTCCACTATCTCTTTCTCTGCTACGCCCCAGCGGCGGAGCGGGACGAAATCGTCCGGGAGGTCCTCGAATCCGTGCCCGGCGTCGTCCGCGTGAACGAGCTGATAGACTCCGAGATCAACGTGGTCGTCGAAGTGATCGCGGAGGACGCGGAGACGCTGGATCGGTCCAACAAGGGGCTGAAAGAACGCGGTTTGGACGTCAAACGAGGCGAGGTCTACAAGAAAACCCACGTGCAGCCGTACGATCACTTCGGGGCCGACTACGACGATACCGACGGATCCGCGTGATACCCACTCTCAGTGTGCGTATTCGTCCGAGCAGAACCGACAGTAGACCTTCTAGAGAAGAATAAACTGCTAAATCGTCTCGTTAGAACCAACGAAGCCGCAACCTTATATCGGGCGGCGTCCTCCGTCCCATCACGGACGGGGTTGCAGGCGGTCGATCCCTCCACCAGATACAAGCGATGCAATCACAGAACTCTCCCTCGGACGAACTCCTTGCCGTACTCGCCGCTCGCGATCGCCGGCTCGTCCTCGAACTCCTCAGGCGGAACGGCGGCGCCTCCGTCGATTCGCTGAGCGCTCAACTCACCGGTGCCCGCGAGAGCGAGGCGCTCGCGACAACCGTCGGCGATACCCGTACCCGCATCGAACTCCACCACGCGCATCTCCCGCGACTCGACGCGGCTGGCCTCCTCGAGTACGATTCGGATACCGGTCTCGTCGAACCAGCCGCTCCGTCCGACGACCGCCTCGATACGCTCCTCGAGACCGGAGACGAAGCGCGGTGACTCCGATCATGGGCGAGCGATTCAACCACTGGCTTTCCTGTCCCGACTGCAGCGGGGACGAAGACGTGAGTCTACTCGCACACGGGACGGACATCGTGGTCGAATGTTACGGGTGCGGTCGCATCGCCGAATTCACGCTCGGCGAAGACACGCCGTTCCAGAACGTCAGTGCCGTTCTCGAGGGCGGTTCCGGCGAATCGGCGACCGATTAGCACGCTCTTTCGTCTCAGGGATTCCCGTGCGATGGATCAGAGATCTAATCCTGTAGAACGCGAGGACATGGTCACTCACGACCAGAGTTACCAATGCAGCTCTCAATCTCTCCGAACTACATCAAAAGCCGCCTGCTGACTATAGAGAAAGAGTTCAGCACGACGGCATCGTTTGTTTCACGTCGGAACTAGTGAACCACCCACTCAATGGATTAGCGAGTTTAACAGTTACTCAGAATCTGCTGGTTGGAGTAGAAGATACTTGCCCTCCTCAACAGTAATTTGAAAGCCGCTATAGACGAATCTGACTATCCCGTTCTGCTGTGACTCACACAGTTCATCCAACATTTCTGGGTCAATCGTCCTATATAGTGGAACCAACTCCTGAGGCTCACGCTCTTTTAATGAACTTACAGCACGGATAGCCGCCATACTCACAGATTCCCCCTCCGGAATTTCGTACTCTACCAGCAACTGCTGCTCCGGACTTTCGGGCACCATCATTGACTTCAGTGGTTGTGGGCGGATAAATCTCGAGTTGGAAATGTAACCCAGCACTGGATTAGTGCCATAGTCTAAACGGCAACTGTAGATGTAAACATAAACGAAAAAGGAATATTGAAACGAAGATGCAAATTGGTTCGAATCTGTTTGCTCGTCTAATACTCTTTGGAGGAACGATCAGAGAGGAAGCTGGTCGCTCCAGTTGATTGGAGCAGTACGCCGCAGAGACCCGAGGTAACTTTGGTAGGGTGGACCGGCTCTCGCGGTGGCTTCTCGAGTCACGGCCGACACCTCCCATCCTCGAGCGCCGGGCAGTGTTTTTCCGGATAGTCGATCTTGCAGCCGCAGAACTCGCAGATCAGTGGCGAGTGATCGACGCCGATCGGGCGCCGAATCACGCGAACCACCTCGAGTCCCTCAGAAAACCGCCAACAGGCGTCGGACTGCGTACGGTTTTCTGTTGAACTCTATTCTCTGAGGGCGTAGTCGCAGCCACACTACGATAGTAGGACTGAGACTGAGAAACGGGGGTTACGTTCAGAGTACATAGAAGACGTGTAATCTCTCTTGGAGACGGGATTTTATATCCAAGTGTTAGTTTTTGGCTTGTATGAGTGAAGCAGAGCTGGAGCCTGAAAACCGCCATAGTGAGAGGCGGATTGACCTGCTGGAGACGGAGTATGAACAAACAGGTGAGGAAATCCGATATAGAGACCGGATTCTTCACAATTCGTATTATCTGTTGGTCATCATCTTCGGTGTATTCGCAGGAAACGTTCTCAATCAGTGGGGCAACTCTGCTATTGCGGTCGCTGCGTTATCTTTTTCGGCAGGAATCGCATTTCTCTTTCTGGCTATCGTAATTGAAGTGTATTTCAGACGACGTAGTTCAGCGATGGTCCGTCGAGATGAGGTTGAGAGGGCAATACGAGATGATTTTCCCAGTTCGTTCGAACTACAGAAGGGCCTATATCGAGGATTCTTCGAAGCCGGGGAATCCGACCCAAGGGAGAAACAGGGCTTGATAGAAAACCGCGGGCCGAACACGGTAGCCTCTATCGTCAATCTCGGGTCAGGCGCATGGATTGGCCTTGCGGTTTATTATTTGCTTGACTATAGCGTGAATTGGGGAATAGCCAGTAGTGTCGGCGCTGGTGTAACCATCTGTATTCTCTGGTCAGTAATAGTAATATACCTCCAAACACGGGGGCGCACAGGACATTACGAGGGCACCTATTTCTAAATAGGCAGACACGGTACTCTATCCTCGTAACCGTGCCACGTCAGAGGGCCGTGTACCGAGACGTGTTCCAATCGGTCCGGCGGTTCTCGCCGCTATATGGGTCTCAACCGCTGGCGAATCAAAAGCCAGCCGGAGAAATCGCCACCCGGCGGAGACGTATTACTGGAGCCTTCTATGATATAGGCGGAAGAACGGTAGTGGACTCGCCGGGATTTGAACCCGGGGCCTCTCCCATGCCAAGGGAGTGATCTACCTCTGATCTACGAGCCCTCGTTCGCACTCCATAGTATTTCGGACGGATAGATAAACCCCTCGAAATTCTCGAGGCCGTGGAGTCAATCACTGGCACGGTATGACCTAGAAACGCTTTAGTCCGTCCCGCCGAAAGCCTCGGTGGGAAGCGCACGGCCGCAAATCCGACTTCGTCACCCGAGAAACGCTGTTCGTGGTGGCTTGGGATTGCGGAAGTGCACCGGCAGTCGCGCGACCGTATTCGCGACTGTCGCGTCATCGTGCGGTCAGTGCGGTTCCTATCCTCGAACAATGGCACGAATGCATACCCGCCGTCGCGGCTCGTCCGGTTCGGACAAGCCGGCGGCAGACGAACCTCCGGAGTGGAGCGACGTCGACGCGGAGGACATCGAAGACCGCGTCGTCGAACTGGCAGAGCAGGGCTACGATCCCAGTCAGATCGGGATGAAGCTGCGTGACGAAGGCGTCACCGGCACGCCCGTCCCGGACGTCAAGCTGGCGACCGGGAAGAAGATCACCGAGATCCTCGAGGAGAACGACGCCAAGTCGGAGATCCCCGAGGACCTGTACAACCTGATGGAACGTGCCGTGCGCCTGCGCGAGCACGTCCAGGAGAACCCGCAGGACTACCAGAACAAGCGCGCCCTGCAGAACACGGAGTCGAAGGTCCGCCGTCTCGTCGACTACTACCGCGGCGACGAGCTCGAGCCGGACTTCCAGTACTCCTACGACGTCGCGAAGGACCTCCTCGACGAGGAGTAAGATAGTCGATGTCCGCAGACGGTCGGTCCGCAGACGCAGACGCCCGCGCCGCCGATCTCGAGAGCGCGAGCTTCGTCCGGCTCGTCGCGCGAGCCGACGGCGACGCGCTCGCGGCGAGCGGTCTCGTCGCGCGGGCGTTGGCCGACCGCGGAACGCCGTTCCAGGTCACCGTCGGCCGGACGATCGCGGACCGAACTGCACGCGCCGAAGTGGCGGCCGGCGACGAGCGGGATCTGACGCTCGTCATCGGCGCCGCCGATGTCGACGCCGACGCTCCCGCCACCGTCACCCGACTCGACGCGGACGACCGGCCCGCGACGCTCGCGGCGGTCGATCACGTCCGCGAACTCGGCGCGACGCCCGACCTCGCGCTCGCGCTGGCCGGCCTCGCGGCTGCCGGCCTCGAGCCGGGGGCGGGCGAGAGCGAGTGGGTCCTCGAGACGGCCCAGGAGCGCGGTCTGGTCGAGCGCCGACCGGGGCTTGCGGTGCCGACGGCGGATCCGGTCGACGGGGTCGCCCATTCGACGCGACTGCGCGGACCGTGGTCCGGCGACGCCGACGCGGCCCGCGACGCGCTCGCGGACGCGGTCGACCTCGACGCGCCGCTCGAGGCCGACGCCCACCGGACGATCGGCTCGCTGGTCGCCCTCGAGGCGGTCAGCGCCGACGCAGCGGGCGAGGTCGCCGCGGAGTCGGTCCAGCGCGCGCTGCGGCCGTACGCGACGCCCGGGGCCGACGCGCCGTTCGAGACGGTCGGCGGCTACGCCGACGTGCTCGAGGCGACTGCCCGCGCGGAGCCGGGCACCGGCGCCGCGCTCGCGATGGGCCACGAGGCCCGCGAGCAGGCCCTGTCGGCCTGGCGCGAGTACGGCCGCCGCACGCACCGCGCGCTCGAGGCCGCCTCGACCGGCCGCTACGACGGGCTGTACGTCGTCGGCGTCGACGACGGGCCGGTCGAGGGGGTCGCACGCGTTGCGGCAGCCTACCGGTCGCCGGAGCCGACCGTGCTCGTCGTCGGCGACGGCGAGGCGGCGCTGGCGACTCGCGACGACGAGTCGCTCGGCCCGGCGGTCGAGGGCGTCGCTCGAGAGCTCGCCTGCGAGACCGAGTACGACGTTGGGCGGCAGCGCGGCTACCTGCGGTACGACCCGGACGGGGACGCGAACGCGGACATCGACGAGTCGACGATCATCGCGACAGTGAGGGAGCTGCTATGAGTCGGCGGGCGACGATCCGGACGGCCCACGACGACCCCGAACTCGTCGCGCGGGCGCTGCGCCCGGACAACACCGACGAGATGGAGACGACGGTCGACGCGGAGTCCGGCGAGGTCGTCACGCGGATCGAACGCGAGACGACCGGCGGACTGCACTCGAACGTCGACGACTACGTGGTCAACCTCGAGGTCGCGACGGCGATCGTCGACGGCGCGCGACGGACAGCACGCACAACCGACGGACGCGGGACAGCGTCCGAACCAGAACACAACCACACAGACACAGATACCAATGAGTGAACGCTCAGTTTCACGCGCGAAACAGGAGAAGCGGTGGTACACCGTGCTCGCGCCGGAGCAGTTCGACCGGCAGGAGCTCGGCGAAACCCCCGCTGACGAACCGGAAAAGGTCTACGACCGAACCATCGAAACGACGCTCGGCGAACTCAACGACAACGCCAGCGAGAACAACACCAAGCTGACCTTCAAGATCACGGACGTGGGCAGCGACTCGGCCTACACCGAGTTCAAGGAGCACTCGCTGACCCGAGACTACCTGCGCTCGCTCGTCCGACGCGGCGCCTCGAAGATCGAGGCCTACGTCACCGTCCTCACGACGGACGACTACCGCGTCCAGATCCAGCCCGTCGCCTTCACGACCAAGAAGGCCGACGCGAGCCAGGAGAAGGCCATCCGCGAGCAGATGGTCGAGATGGTCGAGGAGGCCGCCGCCGAGCGCACCTTCGAGGAGCTCATCGACAGCGTCGTCGAGGGACGGCTCTCCTCGGGCATCTACGGCGAGGCCAAGACGATCTACCCGCTGCGCCGCGTCGAGATCCAGAAGGCCACCCTCGAGGCCCACCCCGAGGAAGTCGCCGAAGAGGAAGCGACGGCGGTCGACGTCGACGAGGAAGACGTCGCCACGGGCGACTAATCGCGATACCGAACGCGACGACAATTTCGTTTTTTGCGGGACAGGAAGTCGACCAGTGCCAACGCTGCGTCCCACGTCCGCGCTCGTTGACTGCGTGACCGTTACGCTCGAGCGCTACAGCGGCCGTCGCAGACAGGTCGCAGTCGACGGACAGAGGTCGGCGAACTCGTCGGTCCGGCGGATCGCCGACGGCGCGTCCGATCGGTCGATTCGTTCGTAGCCGCGACCTTCGAAGAACTCGGCCGCGGTCGTCGTCAGCAGGTACAGCGTCTCCACGCCGTCGGCCCGCGCTCGCTCCTCGAGCGCGTCGCAGATCGCCGACCCGTAGCCGTTCGACCGCGCCCCTGACTCGACGACGAGCGACCGCAAGAGTCCGTCGCTGCCGTACCGCTCGAGGCCGCCGATTCCGACTCGCTCGTCGCCGTCGACGGCGACATAGAACGCCCTCGGCTTCTCGCGGACGTCTCCGCTCGGGAGGTCAGCGGCCTCGAGCAGGGATTCGACGTACGCGAGGCCCTGATCGCGATCGCGCTCGTCGGCCGGCCGAAGCGTAATCGACGCGCCGTTCATGCGAGACGACAACGACGACGCGCTATTAGTCGCTACCGGTCGCTCACCCGAGATCGATGGGGTCGACTTTCAGGTACTCTCGCGCCACGACCGTCGCGTACGACCCCTTCGGCAGTGCGAACGACAACGAGAGCGGGTCGGTCTCGAGCGACAGGTCCGTCCGCACCAGGATCGCCCGTCGCGTCCCGCTCGAGTGGAACTCGCCGGGCAGGTCGAAGTCGCCGGGTGCGAGGTCCAGATCCTCGAGCACCGCGCGCTCGATCTCGCCTTGCTCGCCGTCCGCGAGGTCGGTTTCGGTGCCGACCAGCGGCGCGGTGACGAACGCGCGGCCGCGCTCGCAGTGGCGAGTGACGGAGTCGACGCGGCGCTCGTCGACCCGCTGGAGGCGGTCCGTGTCGGGGAGGACGAGCCCCTCGGGCGCGTCGGTGTCGGCGAAACAGACCACGTCGCCCGCGACGGGCCGATCGAACGGCAGCCCGCGCTCGAGGCGTTTCGAGAGCATTCGGTTGAACGCGTAGGACTGGGCGGCGTGGACGAACAGCCGCTGGAGGTTAGAGGGGAGGCGCTCGAGCGCGGCCCTGAAATCGTCAGGGCCGGGCTCGCCGTCGCACTCGGCGAGTTCGTGGAGCATCGACCGTTCGTACCGGAGCCGGTTGGGGAACCGCTCGAGGGCCGCCTGCCAGTCGCGGGTGTCCTCGACGAACGACCGGGCCTCCTGGGTTCCCTCGGGTTCCGCGTCCGTCGGCCGGCCGAGGTAGGCCATGACGGCGCCTTCCCAGTCCCCGCGGACGATCTCGAGACCGACTCGGTGGGTGATCGGGCGGCGGCTGCCGAAGCGCTGCTGGCCGAAGAAGTTGGGGACGCCGACGGAGATGGCGTCGTCGTCGGGCTGTGTGCGTCTCGAGTCCTCGTCGAACCCGCCGAACTCGTGCAGTTCGTCCGTAATCTCCGCGGCGGTGTCGGGTCGCTCGGGGTCGCTCACGACGAGTTCGAACTCGTTGCCCGCCAGATCGCCGAACTCGAGCGAGCGGCCCGCTCGCCCGAGTACCTCGACGTCCGCCCCGTTGACGTCGGGCAGGTCCTCGGGGTCGGCGCCGTAGACCGAGAACAGTTGCGTCGTCACGGCGTACTTGTCCTTCGTGCCGGCCCAGTTGACCCGCTCGCGGGAGACGCCCAGCGCGTCGGAGAGCCGCGTCGCGAAGTCGTTCGTGTCCCAGCCCCGCAGCGTCGCGCGGACGACGAGGTGGGGGTAGGCGTCTGCGTTCGCGTCCGCGGGCTCGGTGTCGAACCGCTCGAGTTCGCGGACGCGGAACTGGTCGTCGTCGTCGCGCAGGTGGCCGCCGACGCCGTCGGCGTCGCTGACGTAGTACGCCATGCCGACGGCCTGCTCTGTGGGGTGGGCTGGACGCATCGCTTGGCGGCGGTTCGGGCGCCGGCGGTAAATCGGTTCGTTCTCGCGACGACCTGCGCTTGCACGCCCGTCGCTCAAATTCGTCGCCGCGCGATTCTCACGTATGAGCGATGCTCCGTCCCGATCGTTTGACGACGACTCGCCGCCGCGTATCGACGACCCGGAACAACTGTGCGACGCGATCGTCGAACTGATCGACGCCCTCGAGGCCGGCGATCTCATCGGCGAGGAGCAGGCGGACCAGCTCCGCTCCGACGTCTACAGCTCGGTCGAACTGGTGGATCTGCCCGAGGAAGAGGAGTGAGGCGGACAGCGGGACGACCCGGATCAGAACAGCGAGAGATCGCCCGTCACGCGGTCGACCCGGTCGTCCGCGGCGGGGCCGACGGCCAGCGCCGTGACGGTGCCGGGCTCGAGTTGCGTGTGGCCGGCGTCGCGAACGAGGGCGTTCGGAACGCCTTCGCTGTCGGCGATCTCGGAGAGCTCGTGTAGCTGGCGTTCGCTCTCGCCCTTGAGGACGACCTTCTTCTGCCCGCCGTCTTTCCACTGGCGTCGGAGCTGGCTGTCGGCCTTCTCGTAGGCCGACAGCGACGCGTGCGCGACCTGCGCGGCGAGTTTCCCCTGGCCCATGCCGATGTCGGTGCGGGCGACGATCGCCTGTTTCATAGCCGAAGCGACGACGGGAGCGCCTTTATCCCTGGCTATCCGTCTCCGGCACGGTCCGGTCGTCGGTTCCGGTTCGTGCCCCTCGCCCCACGAACGCGTTCGCACCGTCGCGTCCCGCGGCTTCAGTGGACGATCGCGTCCTCGAGCCGGAGTTCCCGTTCCGTCCGGGCGGCCTCCGGGCCCGCCTCGACCAGCGTCGGTTCGTCGACCGGCTCCGAGAACCGATCCGGATCGGGTTCGACGCGCTCGGTCATCGTCGTGAAGACGGAGCCGCGTCGGCCGCCCGCCATGACGATGCCGCCGTACTTCCGGTCGTCGAACGCGGTCTCGTCGGGGTCGGGAAACTCCTCGCGGATCAGATCCGCCCCCTCCCTGACGTGCGCCGCTGCGCGTCGCTGCGAGTACTGGCTCTCCTCGTAGTAGGTCTCGGCGTACTCGTCGTCCAGCTCCTCGGCGGCGTGCTCCGGCGACTCGTAGTAGGTCGACTTCGGCGTCGTGTAATCGCTGGCGAAGCGGACGTTCACCGTGAAGCAGTCGGGATAGCGCATGATCAGCGGCGTGTACAGCATCTCCGTCACCGTCGCGGACTGCTGGATCCGCCAGAGCCCCTCGATGAAGTACGCGGCGATCTCGGCGATCTGGTCGTCGCGCTCGTCGCGGTAGTACGCCATCGCGACGTCCTCGTACTCCTCGCCGGCGATCTGCTCGAGCCGTTGTTCGATGATTTGAGCCGCGTGCTCGAAGCTCGTCTCGAAGGCGGCCAACAGCGGCACGTCGGGGTCGGCGAGCAGCGACGCCCGGCGCTCCTCGGCCGCCGCGAGGGTCTTCGCGTTTTCGTGAAATGCCCGCTCGGCGTCCGCGTCGGGAAGCGGTATTCGAACCGCGCGCTGGTGGAGCACGCGAGCGTCGCCGCAGAAGCGATCCGTTCCCCCGGTCATGCGACGACGTACGAGCTACACCCTAATAATCGATGAGGCCGACCCGGATCCGGGATCCGACCCGCGGAAATGAACCCGCGGTGACCCGTCGCGCCTGCGCCGGATCGGGTCATTTAGGAGCCCGTAGCTCGCTCCTACTCGATATGATCCTCTCCGACGCGGACATCCTCGAGCGGCTCGAGGCGGGCGACCTCGTCGTCGAGCCCCTCGACGAGCCCGAACTACAGATCCAACCCGCGAGCGTCGACCTTCGACTCGGCCGCGAGTTCCTCGAGTTCCAGCGGACGAACATCCCCTGTATCCACCCCAACTCCGAACAGGAAGTCGACGAGTATGTCACCGAGACGGTCGTCGACGAGGGCGACGACTTCATTCTGCACCCCGGCGACTTCGTGCTCGGGACGACCCACGAGCGCGTCGAGATCCCGCCGGACCTGATCGCCCACGTCGAGGGCCGCTCCTCGCTGGGCCGGCTCGCCGTCGTCGTCCACGCCACCGCCGGCCTCTGTGACCCTGGCTACCGGGGACAGATCACCCTCGAGCTCTCCAATCTCGGGACCGCACCCGTCGCGCTCACGCCGGGGATGCGCATCTCGCAGCTCACCTTCACCGAACTCAAGACGGAGGCCGAACGGCCCTACGGCAGCGAACGCGGCTCGAAGTACCAGGATCAGGACGGCCCGCAGGCCTCGCGCATCCAGAGCGACCACGAGTTCGGCGGCGACCAACTCGAGCGGGAGCGCGAGGACGACTGAGCCCCGGTCGACGAGACGGTTATCGTCACGACGCGACTGCAAGTTCTCGTTCTCGACCGATTACGCCGGTGCGGCCGCCGAGCGATCCGTGTAGCGCCAGACGCCGACGGCGACGAGAATACCCAGGAGGAGGCCGACGCCCAGCGAACTCACCGTCCCGACGGGCTCGAGGGCGGCGCCGCCGACGATCCCGCCGACGAAGCCGACGCCGAACCCGATCGCGGTGCCGCCGACTCGCCCCCGGCCCTCGGGGACGTCGTCGCCGAGGCCGACCGAGACGGCGATCGTCGCGACGGCGCCGGCGACGGTCCCGGTGAGAAGGCCCAGAAAGATCGCGAACTCGATCCAGTGGACGGTGATCGCGGTCACGCCGATGCCGACGACGAAGAAGCTCGCGATCCCCGCGACGAGCGCGAGCGCGCCAGTTCTGAGCGACATTACTGACCACTTCCGTCCGCAGGGACAAGTATATGCAGTGTCTCGAGTCGCCGGGCGTCGGGACGAGGGACAAATGAGTTATCCGGCACGCGCTCGTACGCCCGCCAAATGCAATTCGTCGAAGAGATCGTCGTGGACGAGTTCCTGCCGACCGTCCGGTCGCTGCTGGCCGGCGAACTCCGCGAGCAAGGGCTCACCCAGAGCGAAGTCGCGGAGGTGCTCGGGATCAGCCAGAGCGCCGTCTCGAAGTACGCCCACGGCGACGTGACGACCAACGACCGCATCGCCGCAGACGAACGCGTCCAGACGCTCGTCGAGGACCTCGCGACGGGACTCGCGAGCGGCGACGTCACGCCCGTCCAGGCGCTCATCGAGATCGAGGTGCTGATCCGCGAACTCGAGTCCGGCGGCGACCTGCTGGCGCAACTCCACGAGGACGCCGTCCCCGAACTGGCCGAGCACGGCTCCGGGTTCCGCGTCCACGACCCCGAGAGCGACCTGCGGACCAGCGAGCGCGTCCTCTCCTCGCTGCGCCGGGGCCTTCGCATCCTCGAGAACGCCAGCGGCTTCGCGACCCTGATCCCCGCGGTCGGCTCGAACCTGGTCGCCTGCACCCCCGACGCGGCCGACGTCGACGATGTCGCCGGCGTTCCCGGCCGGATCTTCGACGTGAAAGGGCGCACGACGATTCCCGCGGAGCCCGAGTTCGGCGTCTCCGAGCACGTCGCGACGGTGCTGCTGGCGGCGCGCCGGCACGGCTCGGACGCCGCGGCGGCGATCAACGTCCGGTACGACGAGGACCTGCTCGGCGACCTCAGGGAAGCCGGCCACGTCACCGCGGAGTTCGACGAGTCCGACGACGTCGCCTCGAGCATCGGCGCGGCCATCGAGGACGAGCCCGAGGCGTCGGTGCTCTACCAGACCGGCGGGATGGGGATCGAGCCGCTGATCTACGTGCTGGGACCGAACGCGGAGTCGGTCGCGGACACGGTCCGGTCGCTGCTCTAACGATGGACGACTCGAGGAGTGGGCCGGAGCAACGATGAGCCGCGACTCGGATTCGGAAACCGCCCAGGAGTTCTACGGCCGCTGGGCGCGCCTCTACGACCTGATCGCGCGCCGAACCCCCGGTATCCCGGCGCTACGCCGGCGAGCGGCCGCCGCCTGCCGGCTCGAGCCCGGCGACACCGTCGTCGAGATGGGCTGTGGCACGGGCGCGAACCTCCCCTACCTGCGCGAGCGGGTCGGCCCCGAGGGGACCGTCGTCGGCCTCGATTTCACGGGCCCGGTCCTCGAGCGCGCCCGCGAGCTGACGGCCGAGTACGACAACGTCCACGTGGTCCGGGGTGATGCGACACGGCCGCCGTTCGGCGCCGCGTCCCTCGAGAACGCGGGCGTCGACGGCGGCGACATCGACGCCCTGCTCGCGACCTTCGTCGTCGGCATGCTCGGGGACCCCGCGGGCGTGGTCGACGACTGGTGCGACCTCGTCGGTCCCGGCGGCCGCGTCGTGCTCGCGAACGCCGCCCGAAGCGACGCGTGGTACGCGCCGCCGGTCAACGCCGTCTTCCGGGCGATCGTCGTCCTCTCGACGCCGCCGACGACGAAGCTTCGCTACGAGAACGACCCGCACCTGCGTCTCGACGAGAAGATCGACGCCGCCCACGCCCGCCTCCGCGAGCGATCGGCGGCCGTCGCCGACGAGACGCACGTCTTCGGGGTCGTGCGACTCACCGGCGGTCAACTGCCGGAGTCCTAACGCTCTCGCGGTGCGGTCGACTACTCCTCGAGTTCCGGCCCCTCGTGCGCGACGATCCGCTCGCGAATAGCGGCGGGAATCGGTCCCGGCCGCTTGGTCTCGGGGTCGACGAACACGACCGTCGACTCGCCGGTCGCGACCGAGTCGCCGTCCACCCGGAGGTCGTACGCCATCGTCGCGCTCGAGTTGCCGAGTTCGGTGACTTCGGCGGTGACGGTGGGGTCGTCCTCGATCGTCAGCGGCCGCCCGAAGTCGATCTCGAGGTGGGCGATGACGAAGTTCAGGTTCTCGAGGTCGACGTCGAAGACCTCGTCGACGTAGGCGACGCGGGCCTCCTCGAAGTAGCTCGCATAGACCGCGTTGTTGACGTGATTCATGGTGTCTAAATCACGGTACCGCACGTCGACGTCGACGGTGATGGGATCGGTCATATGTAACACATCGAACGCGACTCCGGTAGAAGTGGGCTGGGGTTCCGGCAGCGCCGCGGGACTGACGTGGCCACCCGGGATACGGGACGGCGTTCGCCACCGATCGTCGCGCGTCGGATTCGCCGTCCGTCACTCGCCGTACAGCCGCGCGTGGTCGGCGCAGAATTCCGGTTCGCGAAGCTGGGCGTCGATCACCTCCTCGTGATAGTGGGCGTTGTAGAGCCGACACCCTTCCCGATCGCAAAAGCCCTCGCCCGTCTCGAGAACGTGGTACGCCTGCAGGACGTACCCCTTCAGCGCGTCGGTCGTCCGGGGATCGTTCTCGATCAGAAAGTCCCCCTCGACCTGATTCTCGAGGACCTCCCGCGGCGGCGTATCGCCGGACAGCAGGGCGTGCCGTTGCTTTTCCTTGTAGTACGCCTCGGGCTTCGCGGGCGCCTCGTAGAGCCCGGGCACCGAGACCAGCGCCGGCTGGCCGAGGACGGTCACGCGCTTGTGCCAGCGGCCGTCGTGGTCGCCCCACGTACCGATCGCCCGGTCGAGAACCGCGACGTGGAGCGTCTCGAGGCCGCGCTCGTCGGCCGGCAGCGCCGCGTTCAGCGCCCGCTGGACCGCCACGCCGTCGTAGAGCACGCCGCCCTCGCGCTCGGGGTGCTCGAGCGCCCGCTCCTCGTAGCGGATCGTCCCGAGCATCGCGTTCCCGGTCTCGCGCTCGTGGGGTGATTGCACGCGCGCCGCGGCGAACCGCTCGGCGAGGTCTTCCGTCCGGTGCACGTCGAGGAACCGATCGCGCACCGTCACCGACGCCTCGATCCGCCCCTCGAGCCAGTCGGCGATCGCGTCGACGTCGGCGACGGGTTCGGTGTCGTCACCCTCCTCGTCGTCGCCTCGAGACGCCTCGCCGGCGATGGGCGTCGGTGCGCGGTAGCAGATGACTCGGTCGACCATGTATGAGATGGTGATACCATCCGGTGAAACGCTTGCGGTCGGCCCGCGCCGCCGTCACTCGACGACGACCGTTCCCGTCATTCCGGCCGCTTCGTGGGGGATACAGACGTACTCGTGCTCGCCGACGGTCTCGAACGTTCGGACGTAGGACTGGCCGTCCACGATCGCGCCGACGCCGTCGTCCCATCCCTCGCGGGCGGCGTCCTCGCTCTCGAAGTCGCCGGAGGCCCAGTATTCGGCGCCCTCGGGGATGTCGTCCTCGGAGGCCGTGACGGAGTGCGGTTCGCCCTCGACGAACTTCCAGGCGACGGTGTCGCCCTGCGAGACCGTGATCTCGGCCGGCTCGAAGGAAACGGCGCGCATCTCGACGACGTGATCGGCGTCCGCCGGAACGCCCTCGACGACGTTCGGGCCGCCCTCAAGGTCCTCCGCGTGGCCGTGGCCCTCGTCGTGGCCGTGACCGTCACCCCCGCCCTCGCCCGGCGCCCGCTCGAGCGCGCCCGCGACGGCGAACTGCGCCCGCCGTGCGGCGCCGGCGAAGTTGCCGGCCGCCTCGCCGACGCCCTCGCCGGCCGCGAGCGCCTCGATGTAGGCCTCGAGTTCGCTCTCGAAGGTCTCGTACGCGTCGCGGTCGGCCGCCTCGAGCGCCCCGTGCGAGCGCGCGCTCTCGAATCGCGCGAAGGTGTCCCGCATCACGCCCGCGGCCGTTTCAGAGTTGACGCCCTCGAGACCGTTGAGAACGGCCGCGTCCCAGCCGCGGGCCTGCATGGTCGCCAGCTGCGCCGCGTGGCCGGCGGCCTCGTCGGCGGCGAGTTCGTACGCCGCGTCGACGGCGGCCGTGAGCGCGGCGTCCGCGGCGGACGCGACCCCCTCAGCGTTCTCGTTGCCGGCCGCCTCGGCCAGCGTCGGGAGTTCGCCCTCGAACGCCCCGTACAGGTCGCCGTTAGCGCTGCTCAGTTCGTCGTGGACCGCCGACGATTCCCAGCGTTCGGTCGTCCGTTCGGCGAGCGTCTGTGCGGCCCCGAAGTGGCCGGCCGTCGCGAGCACGTCGACGTCGGCGACGCGCGCGCCGAACAGCGCCATCTCGAGCGCGAGCGCGTTCGCCGCCTCGAGGCGCTCGCGCTGGGCCGCCCGCATCTGTTCGTCGGCGATGGCGGCTTCCTCCCGGACGCGCTCGAGGGCGCCCTCGTCGAGCCCCTCGAGGCGCAACTCCTCGAGCGCTTCTTCGAACTCCTCGTAGGTCTCGCGATCGGTCTCCTCGAGTTGCGTGTGGGCGCCCCACTCGGCGGTGGCGGCTTCGAACCGGGTGATCGTGTCGCCGACGACGGACGCGCCGACGTCGAACTCCTCGGCGACGCCGAGCGCGAGCGCGTCGGCCGTTCGGGCGCGGATGGCGTTCCACTCGGCCGCGACGCCGAGTTCCGGATCGACGGCGGGCGTCTCGTCCTCCTCGGCGCCGTTCGAATCGCTGCTGCTCGAGTCGTTACCGCTCGAATCGGAGCCGTTCGTCCCCGTCTCGGTTCCGGTCTCGTCCGCACCGCCAGTACAGCCGGCAACAGCCGTTCCCGCGACCGCTGCGCTCAGCGCCAGTAGGTTTCGTCTCGTTGTCATGTTTTTTAGGCTAGCCTAAACAATAAAATACCTTTCGGGAATTCCAACCGAAGGGAAATGGTACCGAGACGGAGGGACGATTGACGACTTCCGGACGAGTTCGCGCGAACAATCGTCGACAATTCGTGAGGATAAGCGGCACCAAAACGCAGTGATGGTATCTTATTCCCGTATCCCTAAAATAGCACAGTAAACTTATTATCTGATAAACATAATGGGTTAGCCGATGGAGGATGCTGTCGATGTATTGATCATTGGACAAACCGCTGCTGACTGGTTGTTTCCGTTGGCCCGAGGCGTCGTCGGTATCGGAGTCGCGCTGCTTTTCGTCCTCGTAATCTGGCTGCGGTTCGAGCAACTCAATACGGTGTACGCCAGTGACGATTCCGAGACGGACGTCCGAAAAACCAACTGTCCGGCGTGTGGTGCTCGCATCTCGGTCGACTCCGACGTCTGCGATCACTGCGAGACGTCGGTGACCGAGGAGTCCGAGATTTCGACCGAATCCACGCCCACGCCGGAACGCGGCTGAATCGACGAACAGGCGGCGGAAATCACCCGCTCGAGCAGACGGCGTTGGTGGTCCATTCCGATACGACGGCCGATGGTCGCGATCCGTTGTGACTCCCGCTCGTCTCGATCAGTCGTCGGCCGGCGCTGCGCGCGAGGTGATGTCGACCGGTTCGGCGTCGATCTCGAGTTCGTCGAGCGCTTCCTGGGCGGCGCGCTTACCCGAGACGAGCATGGCGCCGAAGGTCGGTCCCATGCGCGGCAGGCCGTAGGTCGTCGCGGTGGCCATCCCCGTCGCGATCAGGCCGTCGTGGACGAGGCCGGTGTGCTCGACGACGGCGTCCTCGCTCTTGCCGACCCACATCGAGTCGTGGCCGGGCGAGTCGTGGCCGGGCGCGCCGTAGCTGTCGTCGCCGGTCTGGTCCATGCCGGCGTTCTCCTTCGCGTCCTCGATGCCAGGGGCGTCGAGCACGCCGCGCTCGTCGAGTTTCTTGACCGCCATCGCGTCGTGACCGGTCGCGTCGATGACCAGGTCGGCCTCGACCGCGATCGGGTCGACGCAGGTGATCTCGCGCGGGAGCGCGTGGACCGGCGTCCAGTTCATCACGATCCCCGAGACCTTGTGGTCCTCGCGGATGACGATGTCCGTGAACTCGGTCATGTTCTGCATCTTCGCGCCCGCGTCGCAGGCGGCCTTGATGAGCCCGGAACAGGCCTCCGGCCCGTTGGCGATGTACAGTCCTTCGCTGTCCTCGGACTGTTTGTAGGAGACGTCGAGTTCCTCCAAGATCTGCTGGGCCGGATCTCGCACCGTCACCTTGTTCATCAGGAACCCGCCGAGCCAGAACCCGCCGCCGAGGTAGTTGTTCTTCTCGACGACCATCGTCTTGACCCCGCGCTCGGAGAGTTCCTTCGCCGCGGTCAGCCCCGAGGGGCCGCCACCGACGACGATGACGTCCGAGTCCGAGAAGTCCATGAACTCCTCGGTCCATTCCTGCCCGATCGCGCGCGTCACGTCGGCCTCGCCGACCTGACTGAATTGATCGAATTCGCTCATACAACTAGGTGGTATCCTCCAGTGGTGAAAAACCTATCGTGATGTAGCACTGCAATTACACGTCGAGAGGGAGCCCGTTTTCGGCATTTATCAGCCGATAGCGACCGCCGGGCACAGAATGAACTAGATTCGAGCGGCGAGCCTATCGAAAACTGATCGACGGAAGAAAGCGGAGAATCAAGTCGGTCGCGGTCGCTCGAGACTCAACCGGCGGCTGGCGGCTACTCGCTTTCGGTGACGACGATCCGGCCGATCATCCCCGCCCGGATGTGGGGTTCGCAGAAGTAGTCGTAGGTGCCGGGCACCTCGAAGGTGTGCTTGAAGGTCTCGCGAGGGCCGAGGCGACCCCCGCGGTGGTCGTGCCAGGCCTCGACGGCCGTTTGCTCGTCCTCGAAGCCGCCGGTGGCGAAGTAGTCGGCGCCCTCGGGCAGGCTGGCTTCGCGGGCCGTGATCGTGTGGTCGGCGCCGCTCGTGTTCTTCCAGACGACGGTCTCGCCGACGGTCGCCTCGTACTCCTCCGGAACGAACGAGTTGCGGGTCATGCCGATGGAGCAGTCGTCACCCTCGCAGAGGTCGTCGCTATCGAAGGCGCTCATGACGGTCGAGCAGCCGGCCAGTCCGGCCGACGCGGCGGTTCCGACGGCGGCGAGGTAGGCGCGCCGGTGCATACCGTACCCTTGGGAGCACCGCGACATAACCGCCGTGGTTCGCGGCTCGAACCGAGCGGCCGCCGCGTCGGAGAGCGATCGCGGAGCGGTCGACCGCCCCGACTGTCAGTTCCGGCGACGCCGCCGCGAAACGAAAACACGTAAGGGACCGGCCCGCCGAACCCGCGAGTATGCTTCCGCGGTTCGTCGGCCGGTTGGGCGTCGCCGACGCGGTGACGATCGCGAACGCCGCCCTGGGATTCGTCGCCGTCGTCGTCGCCTTCGTCGACATCGATCTCGCCGCCCGCCTCATCCTGTTCGCGGCCGTCGCCGACGGCCTCGACGGCATCCTCGCGCGCCGGTACGGCGGCACCGAGGCCGGCCCCTACCTCGACTCGCTGGCCGACGTCGCCTCCTTCGGCGTCGCCCCCGCGGTGCTCGCCTTCGTCGTCGTCTCCCGCGGCCTCGAGATCTCCCTCGAGACGGTCACCCCGGAACTGCTGCTCGTGGCCGTCGTCTGCGCGCTGTTCGTCGCGACCGCGGTCACCCGACTCGGGATGTACACCGCCTACGACGTCGCGGCCAACTACACGGAGGGGATTCAGACGACGCTGGCGGCGACGATCCTCGGAGCGGCGATCCTCGCGGGGATGGCGGACCCGTGGCTCGTGCTCGCGGTCACCGCCGCCTTCTGTTACCTGATGGTCTCGCGGATCCGGTACCCCGACCTCCTCGCGCGCGACGCAGGCATCATGGGCGTCGTCCACGTGCTCGCGATCCTCGTGCCCGAGTTCGCGGGGCGGACCTTCCCGTACGCGCTCCTGACGCTGGGGATCGCGTACATGACGCTCAGCCCCTGGTTCTACTGGCGGGAGGACCCTCAGCCCGCGGAGACCGACGTGCATGGAAACGCTTAGGGCGATCCTGCCACGACCGTCACGTATGGACAGTGTCACGCGTCGGCGTCGTCTCGCACGGGTGGTACCATGAGTGAGGAATCGAACGGCGACGAGGGCGAACCCGAGGCCGAAGCCGAGGACGAGGCGGAACAAGCGCAGTCCGCCGACCTCGAGGCCATTCGGACCCGACTCGAGGCGCTGAACGAGGACCTCGAGGGCCTGCAGGCCGAACTCGAGGCGGCCGAGACCGAAGACGACCTGGACGTCGTCGAGGCCGACATCGAGGCGTTCCGCGCGGACCTCGAGGAGATCGAGATTCCGGAGCCGCCGGAGGAGGAAGACGAAGACGAGGACGAGGACGAGGAGTCCGAACCCGCGCCCGAAGAACAGCTCCAGGAGACCTACGACGAGATCGAGAGCGACGTCTCCGACCTCGAGGACGACCTCGAGGACAAGCGCGGTCCCTACGCCGAAGACGTCATCGGCGAGATCGACGGCGTCAGCGGTACGATCACGGGCACGCGCTGGGCCGAGGAGGGCGACGAGGAACTGATCGCGGCGACCGAGGCCTTCCTCGCGGACCTGAACGACCTGCTCGGCACCTCGGTGTCGCTGCCCGCCGGCCTCGAGCCCGCAAGCGGGGCCGAACTCGGCGAGAACGGGCAGGAGGAGAAGACCGTCCCCGACGACCTCGGTGCGACGCTCGACGAGGCGACCGAGGCCGTCGACGCGGCCGACCTCGATCCCGACGACGACGCCGAGACGATCGCCGGGCTGCTCGAGGCGACCGACGAGTTCGAGTCCGCGGTCGAGGACGCCACCGAGTGGACCGACCTCGAGGTGCGCGAACAGCTCCGCCGCGAGGGGTTCTACGACGTGCTCGACCACGTCAAGGACTTCCCGCCGGAGTGGCACGCCCTGAAGGTCCACGAGAAGCGGGGCAACGTCGACCAGATCCTGCTGGCCTACGACTCGCTGGGCTCGGAGTTCATGGAGGAACACTGCCTCGAGGCCTTAGAACGGATGGCCCCCGAGGAGGCAATCGATCCGATGCTCCAGAAGGCCAACCGCCGGGACAAAGCGGCGATGCGCATCCTCGGCAAGATCGGCGTCGCGGACGACGAGGTCGTCGACACGCTCGTCGACTACGTCGACTCCAACCCGGACCTCCAGAAGCCGGCGTTCCGCGCGCTCGGCGAGATCGGCGCCGAAGACGCCGTCCAGCCGATCGCCCAGCAGCTCGTCGAGGACAACCCGGACGTCCGGAGCTGGGCCGCCCGCGCGCTCGGTCTGATCGGCGACACCCGCGCTATCGACCCGCTCGCCGACGTCCTCGCGGACGACGAGCAGGATCGGGTCCGCGCGAGCGCTGCGTGGGCGCTGAACCAGATCGGCACGCAGGAGGCGCTCGAGATCGTCGCCGAGTACGAGGACGACCGCGCCTACCTCGTTCAGGCCGAGGCCGAGAACGTCGACCTCGAGCCGGCGGCCTGAACCCGATCGCGGCTCGCCGATTTTCGCTGCCGGTCCGACTCGTTACCGTTCGTCCAGCACCACCGGAATCCCGCGACTCGCCACGTCGCCCGCAAAGGCTCGCGAATCGGCCTCGAGTTCCGGAAACGTGTTGTAGTGAATCGGGAGGACGAGCTCCGGCTCGAGCGTCTCGGCTAGATCGGCCGCGCCGTGGCGGTCCATCGTGTAGTTCTGCGCGATCGAGGGCATGAACAGCGAGACGTCGCCCGCCAAGTCGTCGTGGGCGTCGATCACGTCGCTGTCGCCGGTCCAGAAGCAGGAGACGCCGTCGACGGTCAGGAGGAAGCCACAGCCCAGCCCCTCGGGGTGGATCGGCTCGCCGCCTCGCGCGTTCGGCCCGTCGGGGTGGTTGTACGCCGGGACGGCCCGCACGTCGACGCCCCTGACGGCGAGCTGGTCGCCGTAGCCGATCCGGCGGACGTCGTACGGAAGCGTCTCGGGTTCGACGACGTCCCGGCCGCCGGCGGAGATCCGCTCGGCGGAGACCGATTCGTAGACGACCACCGTCGCGTCCTCGGCGGCGACGCGCTCGACGCCGTCGTCGTCGTAGTGGTGATCGTGGGTGACGACCACGAGGTCGCCGTCCTGCGCGTCGTAGGGCTCGCCGCTGGGATGCGGCGCCTCGCCGTACTCGTCTTCCCACGTGCCCTCGAGCGTTCCGTAGCGGCCGGGATCGGTGTAGATCACGGTGCCGTCCGGCGCTTCGATGCGTGCGGTCGCGTAGCCGAGCCACGAGACCGCCAACCCGTCGTGCGTGATTGCCATGCTCGGCACAACCCGTTCGCATCCCAAAAAACGACAGGTCGATTCGGCCGTCGATCGGCCGATTGAGGACCCGGCCGACGGTCGCATACGGCCGATCATTTATATGCGAACGAGCGGCCAGGGAGAGCGATGCCCACTGGGGTCTTCGGTCGCGTCGCGTTCGTCGCGTTCGCTGCGCTCATCGTTTCTACGGCTGTATTCGGAATCGCCTTCGCGACCCCGGGAACGGGGATAGCGTCCGCCGACGCCGCCGATTCGACCGCCGACTCGAGGATCGGCGTCGAAACCAAACCCGATTCGAACCGCGCCTGTCCGCCCAGTGCCGCCCTCGGGTCCGACGCCGAAACCGACCGATCCGACCGATCGCCCCGAATCGTCGAACTCTACCCGAACCCGACTACCCACCGCAATGTCGGCGAGTACGTCGTCCTCGAGTTCCCGACGGACACCCGGGTCGGCAACTGGACGCTCACCGACGGCCACGCGACGGCGTCGCTGCCCAACGAGACCGTCTCCGGGCGCGTCGCCGCGACCGTCGATCCGAACGCCACGGCGACGCTCACCGACGAGCCGGTCCTGGAACTCGAGGGGGCGATCCGATTCGCGGTCGACGGCGACCGCCTCGCGCTTCGCAACGGCACCGAACCGATCGACGAGGTTCGCTACGAGGACGCGCCGACCGCCGAACGGTGGTATCGTACGGATTTCGAAACATCCGGGACGGACGCACGGAGCGGCCGGGGTCGGTGGTGGCCCCGAGACGCCACCTGCCGCCCGCCCTCGAGCGCCGACGTCGACGACGCGACGGTCTTCGTCCTCCCGGACGCACCGAGTGTTCCGCTCGAGACGATCCGCAGGGCCGATGAACGGCTCCTGCTCGCCGGCTACACCGTCACCTCCGAGGCCGTCGCCGACGAGCTCGTCGCGGCGGCCGAGCGCGGCGTCGACGTCGCGATCCTGTTCGAGTCCGGCCCCGTCGGTGGGACCCCGGAAGCGACCGGGCCCGTCCTCGAGCGCCTCGAGGCGGCCGACGTCGACGTGCGGGTGATCGGCCGCGGCGACGCCCGATACCGCTACCATCACCCGAAGTACGCCGTCGCCGACGACAGCGTGCTGGTCACCAGCGAGAACTGGAAACCCGCAGGCGTCGGCGGCGAGTCGAGCCGCGGTTGGGGCGTTCGACTCGAGGACCCCGCCCTCGCGGCCGACCTGGCGAGCGTCTTCCGCGCCGATTTCGACGGCTGGGACACGCGGTCCGGAGCCGCCTTCCTCCGAAACGCGACGTTCGGTTCCGCCGCGGACGACGGTGAGGCCGCGGAATCCGGCGCCGAGTCCGAGTTTCCCACGAATCACGAGCCGACGACGGTCCCTCTCGACGCCGCGGAGTTGTTAGTCGCGCCGGACAACGCCGAGCCGCGGCTCGCAGAACTGATCGCGAACGCCGACGACGAAATCCTCGTCAAACAAGCCAGCATCGACGGCGAGTTCGCCCTCCTCGAGGCCGTCCTCGACGCTGCCCGTCGCGGCGTCGACGTCGAGATCCTGCTCGATTCGACGTGGTACCACGAGGAGGAGAACGCCGCCGTCGCCGATCGACTCGAGCGGATCGCCGCGGCCGAGGACCTCCCGCTCGAGGTGCGACTCGCCGAGGACACCGATCGGTTCGAGAAGATCCACGCGAAGGGGGTCGTGATCGATCGCGAGGTAGCCGTGGTCGGCAGCGCCAACTGGAACGCGAACTCGTTTCGGAACAACCGGGAGGTGCTGGTGGCGCTCCACGGGGAGGCGGCAGCGGAGTACTACGCGACCGTCTTCGAGGCCGACTGGGCGGGTGATTCGTGGTCGCTTCCAATCGGGACGGCGGCCGTCGTCGTCCTCGCGCTGGCCGTCGCCGCGCTCGTCGGCCGTCGGTACGTTCGGTTCGGCGACGAATACGAATCGCCTCGCCGATCGGACTGAGCCGGCGAGGTACCGGGTCTCGAGGCGATCGCGATCGTGTCGTCGGACCGGGATTGCGACCGTAAGTAAACGCCGCTCGCTGCGGATCCGGTAACGACTGCCGTCTCAGTCGGCGTCCGCCCGCTCGCTCACCTCGAGCCGGTCGCAGCAGTCCTTCTCGACGTTGAAACAGTCCGGACACTCCTCAGGGCGGTCGATGATCGTATCCAGCCGCTCTGCGACCGTATCGTCGATGACGCTCTCGAGCGCGCGGGCCTCCTCGCGAAACTCCTCGACCTCAAGGACGTTCGTCAGGAACCGCTCGATGATGCAGTAGGTCTGCAGGGAGTCGTGAGCGCGCTCGAGCCCTTCCTCGGTCAGCGTCGCGCCCTTGTACTTCTCGTGTTCGACGAGCTCGCGCTCCTCGAGTTTTCCGATCATCTCGTTGACGCTCGCCGGGCTCACCTCGAGGAGATCCGCGAGCGTGCCCGTCGACGCCGGTCCGTCCTCCATCCGTTGTGCGAGGTAAATCGCCTTGAGATACTGATCTGCAGTGTTCATCGCGTCCCTCCGTTGCCGTTGGTGGTTTCGGTGTCGATGTCGGTCGTCGGTGCTCGGGTCGAAACCGATGCCACGCTCGGCGCGGCGACGATCTCGGTCGCCCCGATCATGCTCTGTGCTCCATGATCTCCGTGACCTCTTCGACGCCCTCTTTCTCCTCCTCGCGGATGTCGTACAGCGTCTCGAGCAGTCGATCGCGATCGACCGCGAACTCGGCATCGGCGGCTTCGATCGCTTCGATCAGGTCGTCGTAGAACTTGTAGGCGGTCTCCTCGTTGGCTAGCTGGTCGTAGAGAACGCCGTCGGTGTCCTCGGGCGGTCCGTACTGTGCGTCGACTAAAGCGTTGATCTCCTCGTAGGCCACCGTCTCGGCGTCGAGGTCGTCGATCAGCGCCTCGAGTCGCTCGCGGTGGTCGGCCGACTCCTCGCTGGCCTCGACGAGCAACTCCTCCACCGCCTCGTCGACCTCCGCCCGTTCCTCCGCCGGCAGAGACTCGAGGTGGTGGGCGGCGCGTGACTCGACGACCTCCTCGAGCACGACCCCGATCTGCAGGAGCCGCGCCAGCTGGTGGTCGCTCGAGACGCGCTGTCCCAGACTCATATCTCGATAAGTGGGCCGCTGTTACTTAGTCGTCTCGGAGCGTCACTGGGGAAGCAGGACGTTTTGCTCGCATGCACGGCTTGGAGCCGACGGTTTCGGTACCCAAAAGAAAACGACGAGAACGGAAAGAGACGAGAGCGAACGCGTTAGTCGCGCTGGCGGAGTCGGGTCGCGATCAGTTCCTCGAGGTCCTCGCGCAGTTCGTCGACGGCGATCTCCTCGAGGACGGGCACGAAGAAGCCCTGCACGAGCATGTTCGTCGCGGAGCGCTCGTCGATGCCGCGGGAGGTCATGTACAGCAGGTCCTCGCGGTCGATCTGGCCGACCGTCGCGGAGTGGCTGGCCTCGGTGTCGTGGTTGTTGATGATCAGCTTCGGCGAGGCGTCGGCCTCGCTTTCGTCCGAGAGCATCAGCGTGTTCTCGCGCTGGTAGGAGCTGGTGTCCCAGGCGTCCGTGCCGACGTCCTGAACGCCCTCGTAAACCGAGCGGGCGACGTCGTCAGTGACGCCGCGAGTCACGAGGTCCGCGGTCGTGTGCTCGCCGCGGTGCCAGACCTTCGCGTCGAGGTCGAAGTGCTGGTCGTTGTGGCCGTAGAAGGCGCCGACGATCTGGGTCTCCGCGGAGTCGCCGTTGAGCTCCGTCGAGACGCCCGACTTCGTCAGCTGCGTGCCGAGGTTGACCTCGATCCAGTCGATCGTCGCGTACGTGTCGGCGTCGCCGCGCTTGAGCGCGAAGTTGTAGGCCTCCTCCGAGAGGTTCTGGAGGCTGCCGTACTGAACGTTGCTGTTCTCGCCGGCGGCGACCTCGACGATGCCGCTGTAGTACTGCTCCTCGGCCTCCTCGCCTGTCGACTGGCGCTCGAGGATCGTCACGGAGGACGATTCCTCGGCGACGACGAGCGTGTAGTTGAACAGCGAGCGGGAGTTCTGCTCGGTCCGGATGGTGACGTCCTCGGCGTCGACGCCCTCGGGGACGTAGACGACGGTCCCGGTGCTAAAGAGGGCGGTCGACAGCGCCGTCAGGTAGTTCTCCTGGGGATCGACGATCGAGCCGAAGTGCTCCTGGACGAGGTCCTCGTGCTCCTGGACTGCTTCGGCCCACGAGAGGACGTCGACCTCGTCAGGACCGACCTGGTCCTTGTCCTCCGCTGCGTTCAGCGGGTCCACGAGCGACTCGAAGTCGAGCTCGTGGAGGTTCGTCCAGTCCCGACCCGGCGTCCGGATGACGTCCGGCATGTCGAGCTCCTCGAGCGCCTCGAGCGCCTCGAGGCGGGTCTCGAGCAGCCAGTCGGGCTCGTCGAGGTTCCCGCTGATTTCGCGGACCTGTTCCTCCGTCAGATTGGCGTGTACCTGCGTGCTCATATTATCCGAGGCTACCTTCCATCTCGAGTTCGATGAGGCGGTTGAGTTCGACCGCGTACTCGATCGGCAGTTCCTCCGTGATCGGCTCGATGAAGCCGGCGACGATCATCTTCTTGGCGTCGTCGTCGTCCAGTCCGCGCGACTGGAGGTAGAAGATGTCCTCGTCGCCGATCTTGCCGACGGTCGCCTCGTGTGCGACGTCGACCTTCGACTCCTCGATCTCCATGTACGGCATGGTGTCCGACGTGGACTCGTTGTCGAACATCAAGGCGTCGCACTCCACCGCAGTGGAGGAGTTCTCGGCGCCGTCAGCGATGTGGACGAGGCCGCGGTAGTTGGTGCGGCCGCCGTCCTTGGAGATCGACTTGGACTCGATGGTCGAGGACGTCTCGGGCGCGTTGTGGTAGACCTTCGCGCCGGTGTCGATGTCCTGGCCCTCGCCGGCGAAGGCGATGGTGATGTGGGTGTCGGTCGCGCCGCGACCCTTGAGGATCGAGCACGGGTAGAGCATGGTGGCCTTCGAGCCCATGCTGCCGGAGACCCACTCCATCGTGCCGCCTTCCTCGACGATGGCGCGCTTGGTGTTGAGGTTGTAGGTGTTCTTCGACCAGTTCTGGACGGTCGAGTACTGGACGTGAGCGTCCTCGCCGACGAAGACTTCCACACCGCCGCTGTGGAGGTTGTGGGTCCCGTACTTGGGCGCGGAACAGCCCTCGATGTAGTGGACCTCGGAACCTTCCTCGGCGATGATGAGCGTGTGCTCGAACTGGCCCATCCCTTCCGAGTTCATGCGGAAGTAGGCCTGAACGGGCATCTCGACGGTGACGCCCTCGGGGACGTAGACGAACGAGCCGCCGGACCAGACGGCGCCGTGCAGCGCGGCGAACTTGTTGTCGCTCGGCGGCACGCAGGTCGTCATGAAGTGCTCCTTGACGAGCTCGGGGTGCTCCTGGACCGCGCGGTCCATGTTCATGAAGATGACGCCCTTCTCCTCCCACTGCTCCTGCATGTTCTGGTAGACGACCTCCGACTCGTACTGGGCGCCGACGCCCGAGAGGGCGTTCTTCTCGGCTTCAGGAATGCCGAGCTTGTCGAAGGTGTCCTTGATCTCGTCGGGCAGCTCCGTCCAGTCGTCGACGCCTTCGCGCTTGTCGACGTCCGGGCGGATGTAGGGGACGATCTCCTCGACGTCCAGTCCCGAGAGGTCGGGCATGCCGGGCCAGTCCGACGGCATCGGCATGTTCTGGTACTGCTCGAGCGCGCGGAGACGCCGCTCGAGCATCCAGTCGGGCTCGTCCTTGTCCTCGGAGATCATACGGATGACCTCCTCGGTCAGGCCCTTGTCGGATTTCACCGCGGCGTTCTGTTCTTTCTTGAACTCGAACCGCGCTTCGGTGTCTGTTTCTTTGAGGTGGTCTTGTTCGGAACTCATAATTTGATTGTGTATATGGTTACGGCCGTAGGGTTATTACGGTTGTTCTAGCCGGGACCGGTTACGCGGTGCCGTAGACTTCTTCGCGGACCCAGTCGTACCCCTTGTCCTCGAGCTCCTCGGCGAGCTCGGGGCCGCCGCTCTTGGCGATCTGGCCGTCGAGCATCACGTGGACGTGGTCGGGCTCGACGTAGTCGAGGATGCGCTGGTAGTGGGTGATCTGGAGGATGCCGGTGCCCTGCTCGTCGCGCAGCGCGTTGATGCCGTTCGAGACGTCCTGCAGCCGGTCAATGTCGAGCCCGGAGTCGATCTCGTCGAGGACGGCGATCGAGGGCTCGAGGATGGCGGCCTGCAGCACTTCGTTCTGCTTCTTCTCGCCGCCGGAGAAGCCGGCGTTGAGGTAGCGCTGGGCGAACTTCTCGTCCATGTCCAGCTGCTGCATCTTCTCCTGGAGGATCTCCTGGAACTCGGCGACGCCGATCTCGCCCTCGTCCTCGGGGCCTTCCATCGGCGAGGACTCGAACCCTTCGTCCTCCTCGTCCTCGTCTTCGCCTTCTTCCTCCTCGAAGAGCTCCTCGCGCTCCTCGATCTTGGCGTTCAGCGCCGTGCGGAGGAAGTTCGTCATCGTGACGCCCTCGATCTCGGCGGGGTACTGGAAGCCCAGGAAGATGCCGAGCGCGGCGCGCTCGTTGGGCTCGAGGTCCAGCAGGTTCCAAGTGCGCTGGTCCTCGTCGATCTCGACCTCGTCGCCGAACTCGTTCTCCTCGAGGTGGAGGAGGACCTCGCCCTCGGTGATCTCGTAGGCCGGGTGGCCGGCGATGACCTTCGCGGTCGTCGACTTGCCGGAGCCGTTAGGGCCCATCAGGGCGTGGATCTCGCCCGATTCGACCTCGAGGTTTACCCCCTCGAGAATCTTCTCGTCGCCGTCCGCCACTTCTGCGTGCAGGTTGTTTAGCTCGAGACGTGCCATAGTACTCTGTCATATGAACGGTGGGGCGTATCACTCATAACGGTTTCGTATCCAATTGGATACGGTCCCGCATTAGAAAAATAATTTTCCGAAAGAGGAACTCGAGTTGTGGACGATCGGACCGCCGTCTCTCGATTCCGGTACGAACTGTCGAAGGAACGTCACGTCTTCCAGAGGGAAACAGGCGGTTCGCACCGGCCGAACGCCTACATGAAGCTATCTAGGCCCGTCTGCTCCTGTCCGCTCTTGACTTCCTCCCAGGAGACGTCAAGCGCCTCGAGGATCCGCTCGATCGGTCCCTTCAGCGTCTTCTCGAGCATCGTGTCGTAGTCGATCTCGAACTCCTCGGGAATCTGGTCCTCGTACTCGAAGCAGATGACGTCCGGATCGCGCTTGAACGCGCCGTAGAGGGGATCGGTCTGCGGATCGAACCCTTCCTCGCTCTCCATCCGCCGGAAGAACGCGGGGTCGACCCGGTCGAGGTAGAGCCGCTTGGGCTTGCTCCCGCGCTGGAAGTTGGTGCCAAGCAGGAGGTTCGCGTACTTCGCGCCCCGAACCTGGGCCGTGTCCGTGTCGTAGTTGTCCAGCCGCTTGCCGATCCCGCCCGGAATGGCGATCTCCTCGAGACTCACGTCGCCCGCGAGCACGTCCTCGATGACGCCGTTGACGTACTCCTTGGCGCCCTCGACGTCGCCCTCGCGGACGATCATCTCGATGACGCGGTGCTGGACCTCCTTGGTGATCGGCGCGATGTCCGAGCGCTGGTACTCGAAGCCGACGATGTCGATGTCGTTGACCTCTTTCCCCTCCTTCCAGGTGATGTGACCGGCGTAGCGTTTCTTCTTGCCGGCCTGGAAGAACCGCCGGTAGAGCTTCTCGAACTCGATCTGGAACCGGTGGGACTCAGCGTTGAGGTCCTCGCGCGCGAAGTCGTCGTAGCGCCCGTTGATGTGCTCCTCGATCTCGAAGGAGGTCTCGATGGCCTCCTCCTGGGAGACGCCGGGACCGAGCTCGAGCATCACGCTGTCGGTGTCGCCGTAGGTGACCTCGTAGCCGAGTTCGGTGGCCGCGGTTTCGGTGAACTCGATGACTTCGCGGCCGGTGGCGGTGATCGCGGAGGCGGCCTCCTTGTCGTAGAGGCGGAACTGCTCCCAGCCCGAGACGCCGTACAGCGAGTTCATGATGACCTTCACGGCGCCCTGCTGGCGGTCGTACTGCTCGTACTCCGGACTGCCGGGTTCGTACTCGTTGCGCAGTTCCTTCTTCTCCTCGCGCTCGGCGAGCAGTTCCGTAATCATCTCGCGCATGACGCCGTCGGGCTCCTTGCGGAAGTGAATCTCGTCGTCGCCGACCGGCGCGACGTAAGTCTCGCCGTCGTACTCCTCGGGGTTGACCTTCGTCTCCGGCGAGGCGTTGATCGTCGTCATGCACATCGGGTACAGCGACTTCAGGTCCAGCACGGTGACGTTCTCCTTGACGCCCGTGATCGGCTCGAAGACGGCGCCGCCCTCGTACTCCTCGCCGGCTTCCTGCTGGCCCTTCGAGGGCAGCGCGAACCGCCCGTGAGCCTCGTGGAGGACGTACATGTCGACCGCGTCGCCCGGCGTCGGGGCGTCCTCGAGCTTACAGCCGACGAAGGAGCGCACCTCGTCCCAGAAGGGGATAATCTCCTGCTGGCGATCGAGTTCGACGCAGAGTTCGACGTCCCGCAGGTTGTACGCCAGCAGTTGCGTCGGGTCGTCCTCCCAGAGGTCGCCGATGTCACCGGCGTAGCGCTCCTTGCCGACGCCCAGTTCCTCCTCGCCGACGGCGTCCAGCCGGTAGGAGTCCAGTTCCGAGAAGACCATCCGCTGGTAGCCGTACAGCAGGTCGAAGACGATCCGGCCCTTCACGTCCGGACCGCCCCAGTTGCTCCGCCAGACCTCGTCGACCCGCGAGAGCCGATCGATATTCAGATCGTACTCGTGGTGGGGACCCTGCAGCTCCTCGAGGCGGTCGAGGAAGTACGGCGCGTCGAAGTCCTCGAAGTTCCACCCCGTCAGCACGTCGGGGTCGGTCTCCTCGACGTACGTGAGGAAGTCGTCGAGCATCGCCTCCTCCTCCTCGTAGCTGCGGACCTCGTGGTCGATCGCGCCCTCGATCGGGTCGTAGTCTTCGATTGCGGTGGGAATCTCGCCGTCGCCGATCGGGGCCTCGTAGAGCCACATGACGTACTCGTCGCGGTAGGAGTCGTGGCTGGTGAGACAGACGATCGGCTCCTCGCCGTCCTCCGGAAAGCCCGAGCGGTCGTCGACCTCGATGTCGAAGGTGTTTACTCGGGGGGTGGCGTCGGCGTCGACCGGCTCGACCTCGTCGTGGGGGACGACCAACGAGTCGTCCTCGGCGCGGCGTTCCGGCACGCGGATGCCGCTGCGGATGTCCTTGTCGATCAGGAAGCGGTTGGGGAACAGGATGTCGGCCTCGTAGTGCTCGAAGTCGTCGCGCACCTTCCCGACGTCGCGGGGCGTCTGGCCGAAGATCTTGGTGAGCTTCTCGCCCCGGATGCTCTCGTAGCGGTCGCCGTTCTCGTCGTACTCCTTGCTGCCCGTCAGCCGCTCGTACTGCTCCTCGGGCGGCCGCTCGAGCGTCTCCGTCGGCGCGTAGAAGTAGGGCCGGAAGCCGACGACCTGGACGTGCTCGAGTTCGTCGTCGGCCGTGCGCCCGAACACGTGCATGATCGGGCGCTCCTCGTCGCCGTAGCCGGCGATGGTGTAGTCGACCTGCATCACGGCCAGATCGAGTTTCCCCTGGGGTTCGGGGAGGGTCTCCTCGAGGACGTCGATCACCTCGGCGGCGTTCGAACCGCCGTTGCCGGCGACGTGTACCGCCTCCTCGTCCGGCCGATCGGCGGACTCCTCGTCCGCCTCGGAAAACTCCGCGAGTCCGGTTTGGCCCGCCTCAGTCATGATCTCCCGATTGGCAGTCGTCGGATAAAAACCCCCGCAATCCCGGTCTCGGCCGGCCCAGTTTCCGCGCCGCCGACGGCGCGCCGTCCCCGATTCGTCACGCCGTGCGAACGGTTCCCGCGAGCTTGCGGGAGCAACAAGACATATAATGTGGTAACACATACCATAGGAATAGGTGATCGAGGTTGTCTACCCGAACCGACGACGCGACGGACGGACGCGAACCGAGTAGCGAACCCGCGGGTACCGAGACGATCGAAGCGTACGAGACCGACGACGGCGTCGTCTTCTATGACGCCGAGAACCCCCTCGCGTGGGTGGAAACGTCCCGGACGCTGACGCTGGACGAGGTCGCCTGATTCGGCACCGCCGTTTGGACCAGTTCACGTCTAAACGCGAATCCTTTTCTTGCCGCCCTGCGACGCTGCCAACGTGGCCTCCGACCGACCCGACGAGGCGGACGAGCGCGATCCCGCCCCGGACGCAAGCGCCGGTGACGGAACCGGGGACGCGACCGCGGAGCGCGAAGACTCGTCTCCCGATCGCGACCCCGACGACGCCTCCCCGACGATCCCGAGCGTCGGAACCGAGAACGCCGGCTCGGGCCTCTGGTCGGACCTGAAAGCCGACCTCGAGATCGACTCGATCGACGTCCCCGAGGTCTCGAACGACGTCACCGACGGCGCCGACGCTGACGCCGAGGTCGACGCGTCGACCGAGACCGCCCTCGATCCGTCGGCCGCACCGCCGGAACTCGTCAAGACCTTCTGGGCGCTGGTGCTCGTCATCAACGCCGCACTGCTGGCCGTCTCGCTCGGGATCCTCTTTCTCGTCTTCGAGGGTGCGACGAGGCGCGGCGGCGCGTTGGTGGCCGGGGGACTCGTCCTCTTTGGCTTCGCAGTTCGGCGGTACAGAACCTACCGGCAGTCGGCCGATCAGGCCGACTCGGAAGCCAAGGGAGACGCCGACGCCGACACCAACGACCCCGGCGTATCGGCCGATACCCGTACGAGCGTTGACGAGTCAGCGAACAGCGAAACATCTTCAAACGATGTGGCCGAACAACGGCCACCGGACGACTCAGACCCATCATGAAAACCGTCCAGGACGACACCGGGAAACGGTACCTCTTGCTCAAGCGGTCCGAACAGGCGAGTCTCGTGCGCGATCCGGAGAACGGCAACGAGTGCTACGTCCAGAACGATCGCCTCGAATCGACCGACGAACACCCCCTCGAGACGGCCGCGCGGACCGTCCCGAGTTCCGTCCGGACGCTCCTCGAGGCCGTGCCGGACGAGCGGACGCTCGGCCTCCTCGTCGAACTCGAGCGCCGGGGCCCGCTCGGCGTCCGAACGCTGCTCGACGCGAGCGACTTCTGCGAGAGCGACCTCCACGGGCGGCTGACGGTGCTTTCCGCCGCCGGCCTGCTCGCCGAAACCGACGTCGACGGCGAACGGGGCTACCGAACCACCGATGAATGCGCCGACGCGCTCGCTGTCGTCCGATCCGACGTGTCCGACGCGGCCGACGAGTCGGCGGCCGGCGCGCTCGACGTCGACGAGGGATCGACCGCGGCGAACGAAACCGAAACGTAAGGGAGACCGATTCGGAGACCCGTTCTGCAGGCCTCGATCTCAATCGGACGCGATGAGTTCCATCTCCGGCGGCTCGCCGCGCTCGAGCCGCGAGCGGTTCGACGTGGCGTCCTTCTCGACGCGGACCAGCGAGTCGGCCGCGCCGACGAGTTCCTCGTCGTGGCTGACGACGACGATCTGTTCGACGCCCAGTTCGCGCATCGACTCGACCAGCGAGACGAGTTGCGTGACGTGGCCCGAGTCGAGGAAGACCGTTGGTTCGTCTAAGATCAGCGGCGGCATCGGCGCGGTGCCCTCGACGCCCTCCGCCAGCAGGCGGTAGATCGCACAGCGCAGGCTGAGGTTAAAGAGCGCCCGCTCGCCGCCCGACAGCTGTTCCGGCTCGAGCGCCTCGCCGTCCTTCTGGTAGACGGTCAGCCGGTAGTCGCCGTCCAGTTCGATCGCGGCGTAGGAGTCGTTCTGGTAGACCAGATCGAACGTCTCGTTCAGCAGCCGCTCTAGGGTCTCGACGTTCCGTTGGCGCAGTTCGGACCGCAACTCGCCGTAGGTCGTCTGCAGCGTCTCGGCCTCGTCGTACAGCGACTCGAGGCGGTCGCACCGCTCCTCGAGGCTTTCGAGTCGCTCGCGCAGCCGCTCGAGTTCCTCGAGTTCGTTCTCGACGGCGCCGATCGCGTTCTGGAGCTCGGTGCGGCGCTCCTCGAGTTCCTCGAGTTTCGCATCGACCTTCTCGATGTACTCCTCGGCGTTTCGCTTGTCTTCGCGGGCCGTCGCGACGCGCTCCTCGTCGAACTCCGACTCGAGGTCGCGTTTGCGCTCGCGCTTGCCCGAGAGCGTCTCGCGGCGCTCGTCGTTGAGCTGCTGCCAGTTTCGCCGGCGCTCTCGGTGGTTCTCGATCTCGCTCGCGAGGTCATTTCGCTCGTCGTCGATCTCGGCGATGCGGCGCAGCGCCTCGAGCGACTCCTTGATCTCGCCCCGTTCGCCGTTTATCTCGCCGAGTTCTTTGCGCTTCTCGGCGATTTCGTCTTCCAGTTCGTCGGCCTCCTCGCGTTTCCGTTCGGCCTCGTTCTCGTACTCCTCGGCGTCCTCGAGCAGCCCCTCGCGCTGTTCGCGTCGGTCTTCGAGGCTCTCGCGCTTCTCGGTGACCAACTGCTCGACGTTGTCGCGGTTCTCCTCGAGCCGGTCGACGCGGCGTTCGGCCTCGCGGAGTTCCTCGGCGCGCTCGATCCGCTCGTCGAGGTCGTCGCGTTCGGCCTCGAGTTCTTCGAGTCGGTCCTCGAGGTCGGCGAGCTCCTCGCGCTTGTCGTCCAGGACGTCGACGTGGGGCGAGTCCTCGACGGGCTGGCCACACTCCGGACACTTCCCCTCCTCGAGCAGCCGTTCGCCTTCCTCGATGGCGTTCTCGGCGGCTCTGATGTCGGCGGTGACGTCGCCAATCTCGTCGGTAAGTTCCTCGCGCTCGCGCTCGAGGTCCGCGAGGTGGTCGGCGGCGTCGCCGAACCCGATCGGCGCCTCGTCGAACCGGCCGCGGACGTCCTCGATCTCGTCCTCGAGGTCCTCGAGTTTCGCCTCGCGGTCGGCGATGTCGTCCTCGTCGCGCTCGATCCGTTCGTCGAGGTCGTCGGCCTCCATGCGGGCCTGTTCGGCCTGAGACTCGAGATCGTCGGCCTCCTCGCGGAGTCGCTCGATCTCGCCGTTGGTCTCCGTGATCGCGACGCGGACCTCCTCGAGGTCGTCGCGCAGTTCCTCGTCACGGGCCTCGAGCTCCTCGATGCGCGCTTCGACGGCGTCGGTGTCGGCGCTCGCAGCCTTGAGGTCGGCGTCGGCGAGCAGGTCCGCGCGCTCCTCGGCCAGTGCTTCGCGCTCGGCCTCGAGTTCGCGAATCCGCTCTTTCGCCTCCTCGCGCTGCTGTTCTGTCTCGGAGATCTTCGACCGGAGTTCCTCGATCGACTCCTCGAGGTCCGAGATTTCCTCCTGCGTCTCGGCGTGGCGCTCGAGGACGTCTTCGGCGGTCTCGAGCGTGTTCCGAGCCTGCTCGCGCTGGGTCTCGTAGTGGTCGATCTCCTCGGAGACGTCGGCACGCTCGGATTCGAGGCTATTCAGCCGCTCGTGGAGCTCCTTGTCCTCCTTGCGCTCGACCTGCTTGCGGACGTCCTCGAGGACCTCCCGCTGGCCGTCCAGCACCGACTTGACGCCCAGCCGGGCGTCGCTGGCCCGCTCGCGGTAGTCCTCGAGCGCGCCCAGCTGGAGGAGGTCGTCGATCATGTCCTGGCGGTCGCTCGGCGAGGCGTGGATGAGCTTGTTGACCTCGCCCTGGCGGACGTACGCGCAGTTGACGAAGGCTTCGGCGTCCATCCGCAGGAGCTCGGTTACCTCGCGGCGCACGTCGCGGGCGCCCTCGATCGTCTCCGTGGGGGTCTCGAGGACGCACTTGGTCGTCGTCGCCCGATCACCGCGCAGTTTGAGGCGGCGCTCGACGTGGTAGTCGCGGCCGTCGTGGGTGAACCACAGTTCGACCTCGGCCTCCTCCTTGCCGGTCGTGATGACGTCGTCTAAGGTGCGGTCGTCCAGCGCCTTCGAGCCGTACAGCGCGAAGAAGACGCCCTCGAGCAGCGTCGATTTGCCGCTGCCGTTGACGCCGTGGACGACGGTGACGCCGCGTTCGAGGCCGAGGTCGGCGTCGCCGTAGCACTTGAAGTTCCGCAGGCGGATGCGGTCGACCCTCACGCGAAATCACCCAGGGAAGCGGTGTCGGCGTCTGCGGGCTCCTCGTCGCCGGTGCTCTCCGCGTCGGCGGACTCGCTCGAGGCCTCGTTGCCTCCGTCGCTGGCAGGTGCTGCGCCGGAAGCATCGTCGCTCGAGGCCTCGGCTTCGGCCGTCCCGCCCGATTCGGCAGACGCAGCGTCGGCCGTGCCACCGCCGTCAGCAGGTTCGGTACCGGCGTCGTCGCCGCCCAACTGATCCGCCACAGTCGTCACGTCCTCGTCGCTCGGTTCCCGCTCCGGGGCGGGTTCGAACGCCGAATCGTCCTCCTCGAGCAGGTCTCGTACCCGCCGTTCGACCGTCTCGCGGACGTTCGCGTCCGCGAGGTCGTCGTTGCGAACCGTCTCGTCGATCTCGAGGGCGGCGTCGCTCAGCCCGAGGTCGCGGACGCGATCGCGGACGGCGGCGTCCGGATCGGCGAAGCTGACGGACACCTCCTCGTCCTCGTCGGGCAGTTCGCGGCGGTCGTTGACGCGGGCGACTAAGGCGCCGCGATCGATCGCCAGTTCCTCGACGGCGGCGGGGGTGATCGGCCGGCCCTCGCCCTCGATCGTGACGATGACGACCGCGTCCTCGAGGTCGGGGTCGTGCTGGCGAACCCGTTCCTGAACGCGGTCGATTCCCTCGCCGTCCTCGAGTTCGACGTCGACGAAGACGAAGTCTCGCGTTTCGGCGATCGCGCGGCGGCTGATGGCGACCTCGTCGTCGAACTCGACGAGGTTGTACCCCCGATCCTCGCGCTCGCTGGCACTTGCGCGCTCGGTCGAACCGCAGTAGGTGACCCACGCGTCCTCGACTTGCGCGGTCTCGGGCGCGTGATTATCGCCGAGCAGGACGGCGTCGAAGTCGACCGTCGACTCGGTGAGCAGGCGCTCGGTGTCCCAGTCGGCGTGCGCGAAGGGTTCGAACAGGCCGTGGCTCACCAGTGTCGCGTGGTCTGCGGCGTCGGGGACCGGTTCGAACTCGTACTCGAGGTCCTCGCGCCGCGAGCGGGGGACGAAGTCGAGCCCGTAGAAGGCGACGTCGTCGACCACCTCGGGCTCGGCGCCGAGTCGCGTCGCCAGCCCGAGATCCGCAAAGAGGTCGAGCCACTGGGCGTCGCGTTTCCCCTCGTGGTTGCCGACGACGGCGAGAAAGGGGATGTCGGCGTCGGCGAGGGTGCGCAGAATATCGATCGTTCCCTGCAGGTCGACCAGTCCGGGGCGGCGGTCGTGAAAGAGGTCGCCGGCGTGGATCACGGCGTCGACGTCGTCGTCGACGGCGTCCTCGACGACCCCCCGGAAGGCCGCGAGGAAGTCCCGGCGTCGCTCGGGCGAGTTGTACTGCTGGTACCCGATGTGGGTATCGCCCGTGTGGATTACCCGCGTCATTGGGCAGTCGTTGGGGAGCGGGCCCTAAAGGGGTTCCGCGACCAGAGTGAAAGTAAAGCGAACCGACGCGTCGCTCGCGACGACGGTGGGACACGAGAGAAATCGACGGAAGCAGGAACTCGAGACGAGACGGAAGACGGCGGTCGGCAGCGCAGATTCGATCTCGGTCGAGCGGTTACGATTCGATGTCGAGACTGTACAGCCGCTTGCGGGCGTCCGAGAAGGAGAACCGCGAGTCGATGACGTTCTCCTCGTCGAGTCGGTTCAGGGCATAGCGGACCGTCCGGGACGGCAGCAGCGTCTCCTCGGCGATCTGCTGCTGGGTCATCGTGTCGTTGTACTCGAGGACTTTCGCGACGAGTTTGGCGCTGGGCGGCAGGTCGCGAACGTCCTCCCAGCTCCCCCTGTCGTCGGCCTCCTGTCGGATCGACTCTGAAGCACTCATCACGTGTCCCTTTCGAATACGGAGTGATAATATTTTCTGTTTCGTGTAATGCCTATCGGTTATATTCCCGACAGGGTGTGCTGACCCGAAGCCTCTTATGAACCAACCCCCAAAGCACGTGTGATGACCGATACTGTGGACGACGTCGACCTCCCCTACGACGAGGACGAGGCGTCCCAACAGGAGAAGATCCAGGCGCTCGAGGAACGGCTGGAGGTCCTCGAGGCGCAAAACGAGGAGATGCGCGACAAACTCCTCGACGCGAACGCCGAGAACAACAAGTACCAGCAGAAGCTCGAGCGGCTGACCCACGAGAACAAGAAGTTAAAGCAGTCCCCGCTGTTCGTCGCCACGGTCCAGGAGATCACGGACGAGGGCGTCATCATCAAGCAACACGGGAACAACCAGGAGGCCCTGACGGAGGTCACCGAGGAGATGCGCGAGGAACTCGAGCCCGACGCTCGGGTCGCCGTCAACAACTCCCTCTCTATCGTCAAGACCCTCTCGAGCGACACCGACGTCCGGGCTCGCGTGATGGAGGTCACCGAGAGCCCCGACGTCAGCTACGAGGACATCGGCGGCCTCGAGGACCAGATGCAGGAGGTCCGCGAGACCGTCGAAATGCCGCTGGAGAACCCCGACATGTTCGACGACGTCGGGATCGACCCGCCGAGCGGCGTCCTGCTGTACGGCCCGCCGGGCACCGGCAAGACGATGCTCGCGAAGGCCGTCGCGAACCAGACCGACGCCACCTTCATCAAGATGGCCGGCTCGGAGCTCGTCCACAAGTTCATCGGCGAGGGCGCCAAGCTCGTCCGCGACCTGTTCAAGGTCGCCCGCGAGCACGAGCCCGCCGTCATCTTCATCGACGAGATCGACGCCATCGCCGCCAAGCGAACAGAGTCCAAGACCTCCGGCGATGCCGAGGTCCAGCGGACGATGATGCAACTGCTCTCCGAGATGGACGGCTTCGAGGATCGGGGCGACATCCGCATCATCGCCGCCACCAACCGCTTCGACATGCTCGATCGGGCCATCCTCCGTCCCGGTCGGTTCGACCGCCTCATCGAGGTTCCCAAGCCGAACCAGGAGGGGCGCGAGATCATCTTCCAGATCCACACCCGCGACATGAACGTCTCCGACGACGTCGACTACGCGGAACTGGCCGCGGAGGCCGAGGACGCCTCAGGTGCCGACATCAAGGCCGTCTGCACGGAAGCCGGCATGTTCGCCATCCGCGACGACCGCACGGAGATCCAGATGGAGGACTTCCGCAACGCCTGGGACAAGGTGCAGGCCGAATCCGACGACACCGAGGACGTCTCGAAGACGTTCGCCTGAGGACCCTCCGGGGACTGCCACCCCGACCCCGACCAGCGGGGCTCTCGATATAGCGGCTTTCGCTCCCGGTTTCTGCGGGTTCGCCGTTCTCGATTCGTCGATTCGCCAATTCACTCTCGAGACGGTGGGTATTTTCACTCCGAGTCGCGGCGCTGTGCGGCCGGTCTCGAGACGGGCCGCGCTACGGCGTCGCGAAAACGAGCCACGGCACGACGAACAGCGCGACCGTCAGAACCGCGAGGATGACGAGATAGCCCGCGACCGTGCTCGCCGCGGCGAGCCACGCCGGGTGCTCGAGGTCGGTGCGAGTGAGTGCCATACGCGAACGTCCAGCGGACGAGGCATAAACGTGCCGACGAAGGACGTTGCGCGTTCCGGACCGTTTTTACCGGCTGACTCGCTACGGACACCCAATGACGAAGATCGTCGTGGTGGACAACCACGGACAGTTCACGCACCTGGAGCGCCGGGCGCTTCGCGACCTCGGCGTCGAGACCGAACTGATCGACAACGACACGCCCCCCGAGGAGGTCGAGGCCGACGGCGTCGTCCTCTCCGGCGGCCCGGACATGGACCGGATCGGCAAGTCGCCCGAGTACCTCGAGGCCGATATGCCGGTGCTGGGCATCTGTCTCGGCATGCAACTGATCGCCGAGGAACTCGGCGGCCGCGTCGGAAGCGGCGACTACGGCGGCTACGCGGACGTGAACGTCGACATCGTCGACGACGACGACCCGCTGACCGGTTCGCTGTACCCCGAAACGCGAGTCTGGGCGAGCCACGCCGACGAGGTCAAGGAACTACCCGCGGGGTTCGAACTGACCGCCGAGAGCGATGTCTGCGACGTCGAGGCGATGAGCGACACCGACCGCGACATCTACGGCGTCCAGTGGCACCCCGAGGTCGCCCACACCGAGGAGGGCGAGGAGATCTTCGAGAACTTCGTCGAAATCTGCGAGTCGCGGTAACGGCTCGTCGACCCGCTGGGAGTCGGGTACGCGTCGCATCGACGCCGGCCTCGACTTTCTCGCCGGGCCGTCGCTACGTCTGCCAAGCCAGCGCGACCGCCGTATCCGATTCGAGCCAGGCCGCCTCGTTCGTCGTATCGTAGATTCGAACCGTGCCGTCGGCGTCCTCCCGCTCGGCGTACCGCCCGGGTGTGTGGGTCCTATCTCGCATAGCGACTGTCACCCGAGCACGAAACCCGCAGAGCATAGCTTTTGTGGGACGGCGCCGAATCGCCGCTAGCTCGCCTGACTCGGCCCTATTCCGCCGGCTTCTCGCGCGTCGGCCCGTCCGTTCGGATCTCGATGCCGACGTCGCTCGGCTCGAGGACGTCCGGCAGCTCCTCGTCGCGGTCGCCGGTGATGGCCGCGAGCACCTCCGCGACGTAGGCGTTGAACAGTTCGGGGTGTTCGCTCATCGGGAAGTGACCGATCTCGGCGAACTCGATCGCCGTCGCGCCCTCGCCGATCCCCTCGGCCGTCTGGCGGCCGTCCTCGGGCGTGGTAAGGTAGTCGTACTCGCCGTTGGCGATGTAGAGGGGGCACGCCTCGGCGTCCACCTGATCCAGTTTGTCGCGGTAGTCGTGGTCGACGGAGTAGTAGTACAGGTCCCCCTTGAACACGCCCGTCGCACCCTGTTCGTAGAGGTACATCGTCTCGCGGCGGCTCCGCTCGGGGCTCTGGGGCGCCATCAGTCCCCAGCAGGAGTAGGCGTTGACCTCCGTCGTGTTCACCTCCGGATGGTCGAGCCAGTCGATGTAGAAGCCGGGGCTGTAGGCGCCGCACTCGAGCCCGATCAGCGCGCGGAACCGATCGGGGTACCAGTCGGCCAGCTCGAGGGCGATGTTCCCGCCCATGCTCGAGCCCATGTAGATCGGCTCCTCGAGCTCGAGGGCGTCGGCGAGGGCGACCAGCGTCTCGGCGAACTGCTCGGCCGTCAGCGTGTAGTCCTCTTTCCACCACTCGCGCGCGGTCGGGGGCACTGACTTCCCGTGGTAGGGCAGGTCGTGGGCGATGATGCGGAACTCCTCGGTGAGGTCCTCGTCGGTCAGGAGGTGGCGCCACTCCTGACAGTTGTTGCCGGCCGTGTGCTGACAGAGCAGCGGGATTCCGTCTTCCGGGCCGTTTTCCTCGACGTAGATGCGGTAGTCGACGCCGTCGACGTCGACGTGCACGTAGGAGCCGGTGATCGGTTCGACGTCGCCGGACTGGAAGGAGTCGGCCATCTCAGGTCCCCCCGTCGTTGTGCGCGACCCGCATCAGATCGAGCGTCCGCTGGAACGCGCGAAGGTGCTGGAAGATCTTCTTGTTGTTCCCGGTCAGCCGCAGGTGGCCGTCCTCGTTCCGGACCGCCGTCCGGTAGTGCGAGGCGATGATCTCGTGGTTGAACGCTGGTGGCGTCTCCTGAACGAACTCCTCCCAGGTCTCGCGGTCGCCCTCGACGCCGAACGACCACTGGTGGTTCATCGTCGGGTTCGGGACGAGGTTCGCGATCTCGCCGCCGTCCATCTCCACGAGCACGCGTTCGTCGCCGATTTCCACGTAGAAGTTCTCGGAGAACTTGTCGTGACCTCGGACGTCCATCTCCGGGTCGCCGTTTACCGTTTCCTTGTACGACTCCCACCACTGGTGAGAGCCCAGTTCTGTGTCGGTCATCGCAACCGGATCCACGTTCGCCGATCCGCTCCAAATAGCTCACACAATGGATCCTGATAGCTCGAGGACGAATACAACGCCGCCGACGCCGCCGGCGATGCAACTCGAGGACGGACGTGCGACCGTCTCGAGCGGTTTCGACGTGGCTCAACGCCGCCGAAGAAGGGGGCGACGGTCGCGGTGCGGTCGGCGGTACCGCGCCGCGGGACGTCGAACCGGAACGGGGCGAGGCGGGCCTACGCGGCCTCGAACAGTTCGTCGACCGCCTGCTGGGCGACGAGCGCGGCGTCGTCGGCGACCCGTTTCGGGTCGGGGCCGCCCTCCTCGTCCGGCGCGTTCAGATAGACGTCGACCTCGAGGACGCCGTCCTCGAAGGTGACGGTGACGTCCAGATCGCGTACGTTCGATTGCTTGTACTCCGAGAAGACGTAGCCTTCCGCGGCGTCAGAGGCCGCCTGCACGACCTCCTCGGCGGTCGGCTCGCCGTCCGTCTCGGTCGACATGTCGATCGGCGCTTACGCGCCGCCGGCGCCCGGACCGCCCGGGCCGGCCGGACCGCCCATGCCGCCGCCGGCGCCGCCGAGCAGCTCCTCGAGCTCCTCCTGGAGGCTCTCGAACTGATCCTGGACGCGCTCCTCCTGCTTCTCGAGGGTCTCGAGGCGGATCTCCAGCGAGTCGACCTTGTCTTCGAGGTCCTCCTGGGCCTCGTCGTAGTCGGTCTCGACGAGGAGTTCGCCGACGTTGCGGTACATCGTGGTGTCCTCGTCGATGTTCTCGAGTTCCTCGAGGGCGTTTTCGGCCTCGGTGAGGTTCGTCTCGGCTTCCTGCTTCTGAACGGCGACCTCCTGGGCCGTCTCTTGCAGGTCCTGGAGCTGTTCGATTTTCTCCTGTGCCTCCGGCGGCAGATTGCCTTGCATATCTCGACCGTCGCCCTCCGGACTGATAAAGCCAAGCTTTATCGTCGGCCCGGAGTGTCCGTCCCGGTGACGGTTCGAGCGTCGCGTTCCCGTCCCGAGGCGCGATTTACCGCGGTTTACCGTGGCCACTATCGCCGAATCTGCTCGGAATCGAAAACATGGCAATCCTTTTCCGCGGCGCAACAGAATTCGAGGGTATGACGGACGAAAACGAATCCGGATCCGAACCCGAGGCCGACAACGGCGACGGGGACGAGGAGAAGTCGTTCCGCGAACGAGTCGAGGAGATCCGCGAAAAGCGCGCCGAGGAAGGCGAGGAGGGCGACGCGCCCGAGAGTCCGTTCGGCGGCGGCGGTGGCGGCCCCGGCGGCATGGGCGGGGGCGGCAACCCCTTCGCGCAGATGATGGGCGGCATGATGGGCGGCGGTCCCGGCGGCGGCCCGGGCGGCCGCGGCGGCGAGGAAAGCAACGAGGAACTCGTCCGCGAAGTCCGACAGCTCCGCGACGAGATGCGCGACCAGACCCGTGCGTTAAAGCGGATCGCCGACGCGCTCGAGGACGACAACTAACCGCCGGCTCCGGCGACTCCGGCGACGAGAGCTTCCGTCGCCGGATTCCCTTTTCGACGGTGCGACGCTCGAGTAGCGACCGATTCGGCGTGCCGTCGAGACTTCCGTTTCCGGTCGCGCTCGAGGCATGTCTACTCCGCGTCCTGCTCGGCGTTCGTTCCGGGGTCGGCATCGGCGTCGGGGTCGGGATCGACCCCAGCGGGGGTTCGACCGCCGATCCGTCGAACGCGCGGGAATCGCTCCGCGGCCCACTGGTAGATCGACCAGCGGCCGACGAACGCGTGCGCCAGGGTGACGGTGGCGTAGGCCATCGCGAGTCCGGCGACGACGTCGATCGCCCAGTGGATGCCCAGATACATCGTCGAGACCGACACCGAGGCGGCGAGGACGAGCGCGACGACGAACCACTTCGGATAGACCTGCCGGGTGCGATAGGCCATCAGCGCGACGGTCCCCGACAGCGACGCGTGCAGCGACGGGAAGACGTTCGTGTTGCGATTTACCTCGCGAGTGAGGTGCTGGTACTGCGGGTAGGTGTCGTACAGCAGCGCCGTGACTTCGGGGATGATGTTCCGCGGCCCGTAGGAGATAAAGAGGATGTAGCACGCGAGCCCGAGTGCGTAGTTCAGCGTGTACGCCGCCAGAAGCTCCCGCAGCGGCCGCGTGTCCGAGAGCGCGAAGTAGGCGATGACCGGGAAGACCAGCAGGAACACGTAGCCGTAGATGTAGATCACCGAGAAGAACGTCGTCGCCGCCGGCGTCGCGAACGACTGCAGCCAGAGGATGAACTCCCCCTCGAGGTCGTAGATCGGCCCGGTGAGGTTCCACCCGAGTATCCAGGCGATCTCGGGGCTGAGTATCCTGAGGTCGCTACTCCCGATCAGGACGGCGGCGAGGACGGCGGTCACCGGCAGGATCGCGCGCACTCGCTCGCGCCACTCCCGCAGGGTCGTGCGGAGCCGTCGGCGGCCGACGAAGACGGCGACCGAGAGCAGGAGCAGCGCGGCGACGACCGCGGTCAGTTGCGTCAGGACTTGTGTCAGCATCAGTGTCTCACCCGGAGTCGGCCCTCGCCGTCGTACCTGAACCCGGCGGCCTCGAACGCGTCCCGTGCCGCGTCAACGTCGATCTCGCCGTCCCGTCCGAGAAACGGCGTCTCCGGATCCTCGCCGTCCCAGCGCAGTTCCTCGGGGGTCCACTCCTCGGTGACCGGGGCCGCGACCGGCCGCGCGTGGCCGCCGAACACGTCCTCGACGAGCCACGCCTTGTCGATCAGGCGCGCGACGCACCGCCGGAAGCGCGGGTTGCTGAACGGCGGCTTGCGCGCGTTGAACCCGAGGTGGTAGAACAGCCACGACTCGGACTTGAGGGCGTCGACGTGCTCGGTCGCCGAAGCGACCTCGAGGGCATCGTCGACGACGTAGCTCTCGAGGGTCGTGCTGGTGACGTCGACCTCGTCCGTCTCGACGCGCTCGATGGCGGAGGTGCTTCGCGGATCGATCCCGAACCGGAGCCGATCGGCGGTCGGCTCGGGCAGGGGAACGTCCTCGCGGCGGGTGAAGTGATCGTCGACCCGCTCGAAGGCGACGTAGTCGCGGTCGGCTCGGCTCGCGAACCGGTAGGGGCCGCTTCCGACCGGCGGGAGGTTGTCCGTGACCAGCGCCTTCGTCGTTCCGGGGGCGACGCGAACGCCGGGGACGTCGGCGGCCGCCGCGCGGGGCTCCCAGACGTGTTTCGGAAGGATCGGAACCGTCAGCGCGTACTCCCCGACCGCGCGGCTCGCGTCGACCGTCAGCTCCAGGCGGTGGTCGTCGACGACGGCGACGGTTTCGACGGCGTCGACGCGGCCGCGGTGGCGCGGCGACGGGGCGGCGACCTCGAGGTCGCCGAGGCCGGTGTCCGCGAGGAATCGGTAGGTGAACGCGACGTCCTCTGCGGTCAGCGGTTCGCCGTCGTGGAACCGACAGTTCTCCCGCAGGCGGATCGTCATCGTGTCGCCGGCCGCGTTCCACTCCCAATCGGCGGCGAGCCACGGCACGAAGTCGCTTCGGGCAGCGGGTTCGTCGTCGCTTCCGTCACCGCTCTCGTTGCCGCCGTCGGTTCCCGAATCGCCTCCGGCGGCGCTCTCGCTCTCGCCGTCGAGCATGGCACCGTCGAGATCGGAGTTGCCGACGGGGGCGATCGCCAGCGAGTCGTAGAGCAGATCGACGATCGTGCCGCGGCTGCGGTACTCGGCGGAAAGGGGGTTGAGGTTCTGCGACGGACGCGCGTTGACGTGGGCGGTTCGCAGTTCGGCCGGCTCAGTTCCGTCGTCGTTCCCGGTGTCGGTCCCGTCGCCCCGTTCGGACTCGACCTCGAGTCCGAGGTAGCCGAGCCGGGTAGCGGGGTGGCCGTTCCCCCAACCCGTGAACCGGTCGGTCCTGACGAGTCGGTACTCGTCGGGGATACAGATCGGGACGAAGGGCTGCTCGACGGCCAGCGCCTCGAGCGTGTCCCCGACCGCCTCGCGCCGGGCCTCCCCGTCGGCGGTCCGCTGGGCCTCGAGGCGGTCGTCGAACGTCAGATCCGTGTATCCGAACGGGTTCTGCCAGCCGGCCTCGTCCGCGTAGCGCGAGTGCAACGCTTCGTAAAGGAAGGCCGGGTCGGTGTCGGCGGGGTGCGTTCCCACGTAGACGTCGAAATCCTGGTTGATCAGTATCGTCCGGAGAAATTCCACGCCGGAGAGGATCTCGATCGAAACGTCCGCGCCGACGGTCTCGAGGGCGGCCGCGATAGTGCGGGCAACCTGAATGCTCTCGCGGTCGCCGTCGGTGGGGAGCGTCGTGATCGTCAGCGAGAGGCGATCGGCTGCTCGCCGATTGACGGTGTTTCGGAACCGGCGCACGCAGCCGCTGGTCGCGACGGTCGCACCGGCGCCGAGCGTCGTCAGCATCGCTCGACGAGTGCGACCGTCGCCGCGGCCGTCGCCGTTCACAGCGGAGTCGGTCATGAGTGTCTTGGTGGGAAGGGGGATCGGGGCGGTTTCGTATCGATGGAGGCCGTTGGCCTGTTGAATATAACAATATTGCGTTATCGCACTAACACAACGGTCGCCGGGAAGCCCGTCGGTGCTCGATTCGAGGAACGCAACACCAATAGGGACACCGACGAAACACGACCCTATGAGCGTCGCCGCCGAGCGCCTCGAGCGACTGCACGAGCTCGCCCGATCGGCGGCAGCGGCGGGCGACGACGAGCGGGCCCGCTACTACGTGCGGCTCGCGCGTCGGGTCGCCGAGCGAAACCGCCTCTCCCTTCCCGAGAAGTTCCGGCGATTCACCTGCGACGACTGCGACCGCTACCTGCGGCCGGGATCGAACGCCCGCGTCAGGCTGCAGGACGGCACCGTCGTCGTCACCTGCGACTGCGGCGCCCACGCGAGGTACCCCTACGAGGAGTGAGGGCCGCGGCAGTGCGGGCGGCCGGGAGTGGGGCGCGATGACACGAGTGACGGCGACCCGGTTCGCGAAGATTCAACTGCCTCCACTCCCTTACTCGAGGCTATGGATCAGCAAGAACTCAAGAAACGGGCGCACGACCTCGACGTGACCGTCTGGGTCGGCAAGAGCGGCATCGAATCGGTCGTCGACGAACTCGACGATCAGCTCTCGAACACGGATCTGGTGAAGGTGAAGTTCCTGCGGGCCGCCCGCGCCGGCAGCTCGACCGACGAGAAGGCGGCGGATCTCGCCGAGCGGGTGGGCGCCGAGCTCGTCGAGACGCGCGGGCATACGGCAGTGCTGTATCGATGACCGGCGATGTCGGATCTCCCTCTACGGCGACGTTTTTCCGGCCGCTGCAGGCCGACCCCGCCGGTCCGGTCGAGCGCGCCCTCGAACTCGTCGGCCTCGAGGCGTTCACGGCCAGCATCGCTAGCGCGATCCGGTTCGTCCTCGCGTTCGTCGTCGTCTGGGCGGTAGGGCGGTTCGTCGTCCTGCCGCTCGTGCGGCGCACTCTCGATCGGCGCGGGATGGACGAGCACGCGCAGAACCCGCTGTTGATGGTGACCCGGTTCGGGATGCTCTTTCTCGCGATCGCGGTCGCCTTCGGCTTCGGCGGGTTCGGCAACTTCCTCGTCTCGATGGCCGGCATCGCGGCGGCCGGCGCGCTGGCGATCGGGCTGGCGATGCAGAACGTGATCTCGAACTTCGTCGCGGGCATCTTCATCTACACCGACAAGCCGTTCCGGATCGGCGACTGGATCGAGTGGGACAACGGCGACTACGCGGGCGTCGTCGAGGACATCAGCCTCCGCGTGACCCGCGTTCGCACGTTCGACAACGAACTGCTGACGGTGCCCAACTCGGTGCTGACAGACGATGTGATCAAGAACCCGGTCGAGGGCGACAAGCTGCGGCTGAAGTTCGTCTTCGGCATCGGGTACGGCGACGACATCGAACACGCCAGCGAGATCATCGTCGACGAGGCGGAACGCCACCCCGACATCGCGGACGATCCGGCGCCGAGCGTGCGCCTGATCGAACTCAACGACTCCGACGTCGGGCTCCAGTCGCGGTTCTGGATCGACGATCCCTCGCGGGCCGACTTCGTCCGCATCAAAGGCGAGTACGTGACCGCCGTCAAGCGGCGGTTCGACGAGGAAGGGATCGACATCCCCTACCCCGTCCGCACCCTCGAGGGCGACCTCTCGTTGAACGACGCCGATCAGAGCGTCGTGCAACCGGCCGAGTGAGAGAGCACAGAAGCGCAGTCGAGGCGACTCACCACTCCTCGACGGTGGCGTTCTCCGGCGGCTCGAACGCGAACCGTTCGTCCTCGAGGCCGACGTTGAACCGCACCGTCTCGTACGCCATGCGCAGTTCGTGGCGCTGGCCGTTCTCACCTTCGTAGACGAGCCGTTCCTTCAGCGGGTAGTCGTACTCCGCGTCGATCCAGAGGGACCACTCGACCACGCCGAGGTCGGTCTCGACGGGCGCGGTCTCGAGCGGGACGACGAACTCGGTGTTCCCGACGAGCACCGAGACGTCGCGCTCGACCGTCTCGTTTTTCGGTTCGATCTCGAGGACGTGCGCCTCGCGGTTCGCGATCCGTGCGGTGCCCGCGTACTCGAGGTCGTACAGTTCGCGTTGCTCGGCGGCCATCGCGGCTCGATCGGACCGGATCGCTTCGTCGTCGAACGGCTCCGCCGGCTCGAAGCGGTACGCCGTCGCCGCGTCCGGATCGTAGCTCCAGGTCATCGAGGCGTTCGAGACGTAGCGGTCGCCGATCACGGACGGCTCCGACGCGTTCAGCACTTCGCTGCGCTCGTCGGTGTAGGGACGCTTCTCGACGCGGACGCGCTCGGAGACCGTGTCGTTCCCCGCGGTCATCTCGACCGTCCGGATCCCCTCGAGGTCCTCGAGGTCGTCGGCGTGGACGAACGCGCTCTCGAAGAGCGCGTCCGGATCGGGGTCGGAGGTGGTACCGGCTCCGGCGCCGCTCCCGTCGCTCGTCGGCACGGAGACGGCACACCCCCCGAGCGCGACGAGCAACGCGACCGCGCCGAGGAGCGCGACGAAGCGGCGAGATGTCATCACGAAAACCAATCTCGAGAAAACTTCTAAACTTTTCCATCGCCGGGACGACAGCCGGTTGCGATGCCGTCAGGTCCTGTTCCGGCTCCGGCTACGACTCCGCCGTCGAGACCACGTAGACGCCCGCGGCCATCACGACGCCGCCGAGCACGAACTGCGGCCCGAGCGATTCGCCCAGCACCGTCGCGCCGAGGGCGCCGCCGACGACCGGCTGCGCGAAGAAAAACGCCGAGATGACGCTGGCGTCGACGTACTCCATCCCCTTGTACCACAGGTACCACGCCGCGGCGGTGCCGAGCACGCCGAGGTACAGCACCGCGGCGACGAGCTCCGGCGTCGGCTCGATCGCCCGCAGCGACGCGTCGGTGAAGGCGACCTCGAGCGGCACCAGCGCCGCGAGCATCGGCACCGCGGCGAGCGTGGAGTAGGTCGCCGTCTCGAGGGCCGAGTAGCGGTCGATCAGCGGCTTCCCGCGGACGGTGTAGAGCGCCCACGTCGCGCTCGCGATCAGGAGCATGCCGACGCCGATCGCCGGCGTTCCGCCGGCGAGCGTCGAGAGGTCGTACTGGCCGGTCAATACGATCACCGTGCCGCCTAACGCGGCGACGATCCCGACGACGAGGCGGCCGGTGAGCCGTTCCCCCAGCAGCGTCACGCCAAGTAAGATCGTGAAGATCGGCGTCAACACGGTGACGAGCGAGCCCTGACTCGCGGTCGTCATCGCAGTGCCGAGGAACTGGGTCGCCATCGAGGCCGCGATGACCGCCCCGAGGGCGACGAAGCCGAGCACGTCCCGGCGCGCGAACCGTCGACGCGGATACCGCAGGCGGACGACGAGCAGCAACACTGCCGCGCCGACGGCGACCCGCAGGAACGCCAGCGTCACCGGCGGAATCGACCCGAATCCCCACATGCTGACGACGTAGAGTCCGCCCCACAGCACCGCCGCGGCCAGCGGCGCCAGCGCGAACAGGTACGTCGTGCAGAACCGTCGCAGACGAGCGACTCGAGCATACGAACGACTCATCGATCGCACGTAACGGAAGGGGGGATATGGTCCCTTCGAACCGAAATCAACCGGCTCGAGTCGAGACGCGCCGGCGAACCGACCGACGGAGAAGCAGTTCGGCGACGAGCGCCGCCGCTCTGCGATCGGTTTCGGTATGAAGTATGAGTGTGGAAGCCGCGATTGCCCGGCGTTCCGGCCGGGGGAATCCCGGTTGCCTTCTCCACCCCGCGACCCGTCGAGCGACAGGTGTCCGGCGGTCCACTGCTCGCTTCCGCGCCTGATGGGCTGTCGCCGGCTAACCGCGATGGGGCGTCCCTGCGGACGGCCATCGCGGACCGCTGTCCCCGACGGACGAGGCTTCCATGTTGGCTCCCGGGGCCCCGGCCGGTCTGACCGGACGCCCGCGGTGTTCGGTCCCCGCTAATGACCGTAGCGCGGGTAGTGAGCAGGGCCAAACTGCCCGACCTATCCATCCCTTCGTAGGGGGTTGCTCCTTAAGGGCCTTTCGCCTCCGCAATCGCACGACGGCGTGCGGGTCGCTCGTCCCGACAGCTCCGATCCCCTTTCATCGGCCGCGAGCATTACCCGACCGCCGCCTCGAGCGCTCACTCCTGCTCGAGGTCGCCGTGGTCGGCGCCGCCGGATTCGCCGCGCTCCTTCGAGGTCAACGGGACGGCGAGGGCGAGCAGCGCGAGGTAGTAGATTCCGACGGCGGCGGCGACGACCGTGCCCTCGACGCCGGGAAGCGAGGCGCTTGCGGGGAACGTTTCGTCCGGAGTGAACGCCCAGAGGTGGAAGAGCCAGCCGATCAGCATCGCGGTGATCAGCGGGAGGTAGACGCGGCGCAGTCGGTGGCTGAACGCGCCGCGGTAGCTGATCTTGGGCGACGGGTTCCGGTAGTCGTCGCTTAGTTCCTTGCGCCACGCCGTCCGTTCGACGCCCGCGGAGGGATCGAGCGCGTTGGCGAAGAGGTTCTCCTGCAGGACGCGGACCCGCGAGCGCCAGACATCGTAGTCCTGGAACCGGCGTGCCTCGATGAAGAGGAACGCGGTCCCCACGATGATGCCCGCGAGAATGACCGCGTGGGACACGTCGCCCGAGAAGGCGTACGCGACGATCGCGGACATGACCGTCACGGCCCAGTTGGTCGTGGTGTCGAGGCGGCCCCGCCAGTTGACGGCGCGATCGACTTCGCCCCTGTAGAGGTGGGCCGCAACGGAGCCGAGCCCGGTGCTCTGATCGACCATCTCGCGGCCGATCTCCCGCTCCTCCTCCGCCTCCGGATCGAACTCGGGGTCGCCCTCGCTCATACGCGGCCGTCCGATCCGCAGCGACAACATCCTTTCACCGGCAGCCGTCGGGTCCGCCTCGGTCGGGTCCGCCGACGGACGAACCGAGATCGTCGCCGAGGGGCTCTCCGAGGACGTTCGACGCGCCGGACGGCTCGAATCGCTCAAGAACGGAGACGCCGACGGGGCGAGTGCCGGTGACGCCGTCAGGCCTCGCCGGCTTCGGCGCCCTCGATGACGGACTTGAGGCCGCCGCTGTCGCCCTCGAACCGGTCCTCGCTATCCGGCGTCACGCTCTCGAGCGCCCGCTCGAAGTGGTTGGCGGTGAGTTCGATCGCTTCGACGTCGCGGTCCTCACCGGCCGCTTCGGCTTCGACGTGCTCGCGGACGGCGATCGTCGCGGCCTCGCGGCAGACGGCCTCGATGTCGGCGCCGGTGTACCCCTGCGTCTCGGCCGCGAGTTCGTCGAGGTCCACGTCGTCCGCGAGGGGTCGGTCGCGGGTGTGGATCTCGAAGATTTCGCGGCGGGCGTCCTCGTCGGGTTCGCCGACCGCGACGTGGCGGTCGAGGCGGCCCGGGCGGAGCAGGGCGTCGTCGATCAGTTCGGGCCGGTTCGAGGCCGCGATGACGACGACGTCCTCGAGTTCCTCGAGCCCGTCGAGTTCGGTCAGCAGCTGGGAGACGACGCGCTCGCCGACGTTCGAGTCGCCGGTCCCCGAGCCGCGCTCGCTGGCGATGGCGTCGATCTCGTCGAAGAAGATCACCGTCGGCGCGTTCTCTCGGGCCTTGCTGAAGACCTCGCGGACGCCCTTCTCGGACTCGCCGACGTACTTGTCGAACAGCTCCGGCCCTTTGACCGAGATGAAGTTCGACTGCGACTCGTTGGCCACCGCCTTCGCGAGCAGCGTCTTGCCGGTGCCCGGCGGGCCGTGCAGGAGGACACCCTTGGCGGGCTCTAAGTTCACCCGTTCGTAGGCGTCGGCGTATTCCATCGGCCACTGGACGCTCTCGCGAAGCCGTTCCTTGGCCACCTCGAGGCCGCCGACGTCGTCCCAGGAGACGTCGGGGACCTCGACGAAGACCTCGCGCATCGCGGAGGGTTCGATCCCCCGCAGCGCGGACTTGAAGTCGTCGACGGTGACCTCGATCGCCTCGAGCACCTCGGCGTCGATCTCCTCGGACTCGAGGTCGAGGTCGGGCCGGACCCGCCGCATGGCGGTCATCGCGGCCTCCTTGGCGAGGTTCTCGAGGTCGGCGCCGACGAAGCCGTGGGTGTTCTCGGCGAGCCGGCCGAGGTCGACGTCGTCGGCGACGGGCATGCCGCGGGTGTGGATCTGGAGGATCTCCTCGCGGCCGTCGGCGTCGGGCGCGCCGATCTCGATCTCGCGGTCGAACCGGCCCGGCCGACGGAGCGCGGGGTCGATCGCGTCGACGCGGTTGGTCGTGCCGATGACGGTGATCTCGCCGCGCTCCTCGAGGCCGTCCATCAGCGAGAGGAGTTGCGCGACGACGCGCCGTTCGGTGTCGCCGGTGACCTCCTCGCGCTTGGGCGCGATGGAGTCGAGTTCGTCGATGAAGACGATCGCGGGCTCGTTCTCGGCGGCCTCCTCGAAGACCTCGCGGAGCTGCTCCTCGCTCTCGCCGTAGTACTTCGACATGATCTCCGGCCCGGAGATCGTCTGGAAGTGGGCGTCGATCTCGTTGGCCACCGCACGGGCGATCAGTGTCTTGCCGGTGCCCGGCGGACCATGCAGGAGGACGCCCTTCGGCGGCTCGATACCTAATGTGCGGAACAGTTCGGGGTGGCGCATCGGCAGCTCGATCATCTCGCGGACCTGCTCGAGCTCCTGGTCGAGGCCGCCGACGTCCTCGTAGGTCACCGTCGGCGTCTCGGCGGCGTCCTCGCTCTCGAACGCCCCCTCGGCTTCGACCGCGAGCTGATCGGATTCGCGCTCGGCGATCTCGATCTCGGTGTCGCCGCCGACGACGACCGTGCCGCCGGGCTCGGTGTCGACGACGGTCACGGGGAGCTGCCGGCCGGCGCGGCTCGAGAGCAGGCCGAAGCCCAGCGACAGCGAGAGCCGGTCGCCGGGGCTGACGGCGCGCTCGGAGAGCTTGTCGCGCAGGTAGGAGCCGAGGTCGCCCTGCACGCGGACGTTCTCGGGGAGCGCGACGGTGACGCGCTCGGCCGGCTCGACGTCGGTCGGTTCGACCGTGACGGCGTCGTCGACGCGCGCGCCGACCGCCTGGCGCAGTTGGCCGTCGATGCGGACGATGCCTCGACCGGTGTCCTCGGAGCGGCCTGGCCAGACCCGCGCGATGGCCCGACCGTCGGGGCCCTCGATCGCGACGAACTCGCCGCTCGAGACACCGAGTTCGTCCATCCGGTCGCGATCGATCGCCGCGAGACCACGGCCGGCGTCTTTCCGTTTGAGCGGTTTTACGCGGAGTCGCATGGGTGATCACCTCGAGCGTGACTGTGCGACGGGGTTCAGTTGCAGCCGAACGGGGATGCTCGTCGGCGCGCGACTCGAGCGCGAAAAAACGCGGCCGACCGATCGACGCCGGGTCCATGTGCGCCGACGAGGGGCAGTCGGAAGCGGGACTGGTTCGCCGGGACGGAATCGGGTGCCCGGGGACCGATTCACCGGCGACGAGGCGGATTCAGCGGCGGGCGACGCCGGGCGGCGAGGCGCCGGGCCGCGAGCGGGAGGGAGGACGACGATGGGACGACGGCCCGGCGGTAGCCGGCGTTAGCTACCGCCCTCGAGCGGGATCTCCTTGCCGCGGGTGGTCGCGTCCGCCGTGGGGAGACGGACCTCGAGGACGCCGTTGGTGTACTCGGCGCTGATGGACTCGTCGTCGACGGTCTTGGGGAAGCGGAACCGACGGTGGTAGGTCTTCTTGCGGCCGCGGTCGTCGTCGACGTGCTCGGCGGCCACGTTCAGGACGCCGTCGTCCCACGCCAGCTCGATCTCGTCGGTCTCGAAGCCGGGCATGTCGATCGTGAGGACGAACTCGTCGTCCTCCTCGTACAGTTCGTAGTCGTTACCGCCGGCGTCGCCGAACAACCGGGACGGCATCTCGAGGCCTTGCATCCAGGTGCTGGGCGCGCTCGCTCGCACCATGGTGATCACCTCGAGTTCAGTTGATGATTGACAGCGGTTCGTGATAAATCTGTCGTTCCATGAGGTGTGTTATCTCATTAGTGAGCGGAACCACGCTCGAGGACCGCGGGGAGGAAAAGGCCCATTATCCGGCCGACACATCGCATACGTATGGGACTCGGCAGCACTGCAAAGAAGCTTCAGGGACTCTCGGAACGGGCCGAGGCGATGTACAAACAGGTACAGAAACTCCAGGAGCGGATCATCAGCCTGGAAGAGGAGATGGACGACACCCACGACACAGTCAACCGGATCGACCACCAGTTGACCGAACAGCGCGAACTCCTGCTGGCGCTGGCGGAGGAGCAGGGGATCGACGGCGAGGAAATCCTCGCCCAGGCGGCGATCGACGAAGTAGATGTCGAGAGCGAGGACGACGGGTCCGACGCGACCGACGGCGAGTCGGCATCGGCCGACGCCGGCGAGACGACCGCCGAGTAAGGGTCGACACGAACGGACGGACACCCGCCGAACGGCCGCCCGGCTCCGCTTTCAAAAAGCGACCAGTTGTGAACGACCGTCGCTTTGGTCGATGCGGGCGTCGATCCGAGAGGCGTCGCATCCGGCCGCGACCGCGTTCTCTCGTCATCGGGCCGGCCGGCGTCCGCTTTCTGACGGCCGCCATCGTTGCGTGAGGGCCTCGCACGCGTCGGGCGGAACGACAAACCTAACAGCAGTGGCAACTTTTGCCAGAACAATGACCACTCACGAGCAGCCGTTGGAGTCGGTCCTCGAGACGATCGGCCGCACGCCGCTCGTGCGGCTGCAGGACGGGCCGGACGACGTCCGGATCTACGCGAAACTCGAGACGTTCAACCCCGGCGCGAGCGTGAAGGATCGGATCGGCCGCTACATGCTCGAGGCGATGCTCGAGCGTGGCGACGTCTCCGCCGGCGGGACGATCATCGAACCCACCGCCGGGAACACGGGGATCGGACTCGCGATCGCCGCCGAGCAGCTCGGCCTGGACGCCATCTTCGTCGTCCCCGAGCGGTTCAGCGTCGAAAAACAGCAGCTGATGGCGGCGTTAGGTGCGGAGATCATCAACACACCGACCGAGGACGGGATGGGCCGCGCGATCGAGCGCGCGCACGAACTGGCCGCGGAACTCGACGACGCGGTCGTTCCCCAGCAGTTCTCGAACCCGCTGAATGCCGAGGCCCACTACGAGACCACCGCGCCGGAGATCTACGAGGCCCTCGACGGCGAGGTCGGCGCGGTCGTCGCCGGGTGTGGCACCGCCGGCACGCTCATGGGACTCGCCGAGTACGCCCTCGAGCGAGATCCCGCCACCCACGTCGCGGCCGTCGAACCGGAAGGATCGATCTACGGCGAGGCGATCGGCGAGGACCGCGAGGAGGGCGAGTACAAGATCGAGGGGATCGGCACGCACGACCTCGAGACCAACGAACTCTTCGACCCGGACCTCGTCGACGACGTCCTCGCGGTCGCGGACGAGGCCGCCCACGCGGAACTCAAACGCCTCGCCCGCGAGGAGGGCCACCTGGTGGCCTCGAGCGCCGGCGCCGCCAGCGTCGCCGCGAAACGCGTCGCCCAACAGATCGCCGACGGTGACCTCGAGACGCCCCACGACACCGTCGTGACGATCTTCCCGGACTCGAGCGAGCGCTACCTCTCGAAGGGGATCTATCGCTCGTTCGAGGAGTGGAGTTCCTGACCGAACCGGAGTCTACGCCGGACGACGAGACCGGGGCGACCGAACGCGAGACGTCCGCTGACCGCGACCCGTCGCACGATCGGCGACGCCGCCGCTTCGACCGCGGGGCGCCGAACCGCCTGGACCGCCGCCGTTCGACCGCCAAGACCCCTCAACTCGAGGTCGGCGTCTGGTGAAGCGTCGTCGCGTCGACGACGTCTAACTCGTCGTCGCGCTCGGCTTCCCAAACCCGGAGGACGAGATGCGCCTTACAGTGGTGCTCGACGAGTTCCATTCCCGTCTTCCGGTTCCTGAGCACGAGTTGGCAGGTCCCGTCGTTCGAACAGCTCCCGGACCGGTCACACATGGGTACTGGTAACGCGTACTCCTCTTGCGGATAAGTCTCTGTCGGTCAGTATCATCGCTGAGAGGCAGCCGTTGGCGCTTCCGGGCGTGAGACGGCTCGATCCCCGCTCGAGGGCCGCAGAGGACCGTCGGGTTCGATTCGCGCCACGCCGCTCAGGCGACCAGCCGCCGGTGCTCGACCATCATGCAGCGATCCTGAACGACCTCGCGGCCCGCCTCGATCGCCCGCTCGGCCGCCGCGTCGTCCCGAATTCCCTTCTGCGTCCAGACGACCTTCACGTCGTCGCGCTCGAGCGCCTCGTCGACGATGTCGCCGACCTCCTCGCTCGGCCGGAAGAGACAGACGACGTCGATCTCCTCGTCGACGTCGGCGAGGCTGTCCCGCGCCGGCCGCCCGAGAATCTCGTCCGCGAACGGGTTGACCGGGATCACCTCGTACCCGCGCTCGTCCAGGTAGGCGGGAATGTCGTGCGCCGCCTTCCCCGGCGTGCTCGAGCAGCCGACGACCGCGACGGTGTCGTACTCGAGGATCGATCGAACGTCGGCATCTGACTCGACGGATTCGACGGCCATACGCGGTATTAGCGATGCCGGACGTATATAGTCCGGGCCGCGGCGAACGGGTCCTCGTCCCCGCCGAGCTACCGCTCGCGCCGCCGGTCCGCCGCTCGACCGCCGTTACGTGAGCCCGGCGGTTCTGATTTCGGGATCGTCCCCGTCGCCGATCTCGACGATGCCGTCGAACAGCTGTTTCAGCGTGTTCATCGTCTGATCGTCGTGGGCCGTCGAATCGATGACGTAGACGCCCATCGCGTCGGCGCTCTGGATCCGTCCCGTGAAGACGTGGAGGAAGCGAAAGACGGTCTGGAGATCCGAGTACATCAGCAGCGTCGACACCGAATCCAGCAGGACGCGGTTCTCGGTGACGTCCCGACCCTCGTAGAACTCCCGGAGGAACTCCGAGAGCTTGATGCCGATTCCGGTCATGTCGACCGGCGAGGAGGCGTACTTGATGCGGGGATCGTCCTCGACGGCGCCGATCCCGCGCTGTTTCGTCACGCAGTCGACGATCCCGATCGTGGCCTCCTCGAGCTCGAAGTCGTCCTCGTCGTCGAACCGCTCGAGCACCTTGTCGGCGCTGTCCTTAGTCGTCACGACGATGGAGCCGTCGCCCCGACCGGCCCCGTTCGTGAGAATCTCGTAGGCGAGTTGGCGTTTCCCGGTCAGCGGCGGACCCGCGATAAGGACGTTCGTCCCCGGATCGAGTTCTGTGTCCGGAAGGACATCTACGAGGTCATACATAATGCTCATGTTCGTCTCAGCCGTGGCGACGCCCACTGCTGGCACCGCTGTCTCCGTCGTGCGTGATAGGAGAATACGGGAACCGGTTTAAAATCTTTTTGATTAGTTGTCAATTAGCGCTGGCCATTCCGAACGGCAACGGAAATCGTGAGCCACGTCCTCACACTCCGCTGACCGCGGGTACCGCACGACCGACGATGAACGCGAGCGCCGCCAGAAACATTCCGTACTTGAGATGAGACTGGCCGGCGGTTGGATCGTCGAAGCTCTCGGCGGTCGCGTAGAGCATGACCGCGTCCGCCGGCACCACGACGAGCAGGTACGCGACGCCGAAATACCCCAGCAGGTACGGGAGCGGACTCGCGAGCACGGCCAGCGCGAGAAGGGCGAGGCCGAGTCCGACGGCGCGTCGCTCGCCGACCGCGATCGGTAGCGTTCGCAACCCCTCTGCGCGGTCACCTTCGACGTCCTCGACGTCCTTGACGATCTCCCGCGTGAGCGTCGCGATCGCCGCCAGCAGGGCCAGCACAAGGGCCGGTTCGACGTCGCCATGCTCCCCGACCGCCGCGGCGCCGAACAGGAACGTGCTCCCGACGAGATAGGCGACGACCGCGTTACCGACCCCGGGAAGCCCCTTGAAGAACTCGGTGTAGGCCACCAGCGCGAGGAGGTTGACGACCGCGATCCCGATCGCGAGCACCGGCAGCGTGACCGCCAGTCCGATCGCGATCCCGAAGAGGACGAGGCTGTACGCCAGCGCCCCGCGGGCGCTCACCGCCCCCCGCGGAATCGCCCGTTCGGGTTGGTTGATCCGATCGATCTCCCGATCGAAGTAGTCGTTGATCGCGTTGCCCGCGCCGACCGCCAGTCCGGTCGCCGCGACCGCAGCCGCGACCGCGACGGGCGCCTCGGCCATCCCGCCGGCGACGAAGGCCCCGATGAACGTCAGGACGCTCGCCGCGATCACGTTCACCGGCCGCAGCAACTCGAGCAGCCCGCGCACCGTCTCTCCCGCAGTCATTTCGTTGCCGGGAGTGCTCAGGCAGGCCGGTTAAACGGTGCGATCCGGCCCGCGTTCGAGACTGCGTCTCGCGGCGAGCGTCCGTCGTCTTCGACATCGCGTTCGCCGACGGACGATCCATCCGCGGATCCGACGTCGTCTACCGCCACTCCTCGAGATCGCAGAGGGTCTCCGCCTCGACCGAGATCCACTCGCTCACCCGCTCGTCGCCGCTGGCGTCGACGGGAACGGCCGTCCAGAGCCCCTCGTCGGTCAGTAACTCGAGCGGTGCGGCGCGGTCGTACCCATCGTCCGCGACGGGGGATTCGTTCACCGTCATGTGCGTTCCTACGGCCGCCGTATAAAGAGCCGCGCCGATAATTTCCAGCGGTTGGGAACGTGAGACCGAGATGAGGGGGTTGTGCTCGAGCAGCAAGTCGGGACCGAAGCGGTGTGTCCACGTCTGTCGGAATGGGTGAAAATCGAGTCACTTATACGGACCCGTCGGATACGATATGGCGAGGGCGCTTAGCTCAGTCTGGACAGAGTGCTTGGCTTCGGACCAAGTTGTCGCGGGTTCAAATCCTGCAGCGCCCATGATTTCATACACGGCGGTAATACCGGAAATCGCCTGACGGCGGCGACTTCTTGGATCTCTTTATAAGGGCTTATTCCCCTCATTCCTCTAGCCTGCGTGAAGTGACCACTCACTTCATAATCGGCAGACGGCGGCGACTTCACCGAGTTTATTTTTAAGCCGTGGATCATGGGCGCGTCGACCTTTCGTAACAGAGTGTTACGAAATGCGGAGCCATTCGTCACACCGCGGTTGGCGTCGTGATCCGAGTTCATCCGTCCACGTTATGCGGGTCCGTCCCGTCCCTCGATTCCGTACATCCAAACCCAACACCGCTACTTATAATGGTACGCACTAGCACACCCGCCGACAATAGAATAATATACTGGGTTCAACACGCCGTGTTATCGGTGGTTCGAACGGTGAGACGCCGGTCCAAAACTCCCTACAGCTGATACCGGATTTCACGACCAGTTTAAGTACTGCCGCGCGCACCAGCACTCGACCTACCAGCTGCGTGTTATTGTTGCGGCCAATCTATCTGTCGCGCGCCACGATCCGTCTCTGGTTAGCGTTCTTTTCCGCACTCGGTACAGACCGTCGTGAATCCGAGTTCTTCCCAGACGTGGTCACACTTGGGGCGTCCGTCGTCCGGAGTAGCATCTACTGCGTGGTCGATTACAACACGGTCTGGCTCAAGCGTTATTGTCGCCTCACACTGTGACCAGAAACACGTACACCACTCCCTCCCATTGTAGTTTACTCGCCAGTCATGGCTGTGGACCGTCGGCTTTTCGCCTTTTTCTTCAATCCGCCGGGGTGAAACCGGTTTCTCCACCGTCTCCAAATTATAGACAAGTTCCGCATCTTCCTCGGCTTCTGAGTGCGGTTTTGGCCGATAGAATTGCTGTCGCTGTGGATCATACACTCGGTTTTCAGCACAGAGATCACACCGGATACACCGCCTCCGTTTCTTTATATCCACAAATACGTGTGAACAGTCTGGAATCGGATCTTCCCGCGTAAACTGTGGTCGTTCTTCCTCATCGTCATTTCTGTCTGTCTGATCCCTCCCGGTGAGCGATGGCGGCTCATCCTGATACGGTGAATACGCCTCTTCACTCCCGGTGTTGAACGCCACCTCCAGCTGATCAATCAGGAATCGATCGTTCTGGAAATCGTCTGGTGTCGCCCAGTACACGCTGAAGTCTTGCGACAGATAGTCGTGAGTCGTTGCCCGAACATTCTTTCCTTCGTTCCGGTATTGGACCTCGACGATGATCCCTTGGCCGAAAAATCGGTTTTCCTCGGTGAACTCAAGGTACGCATCGGCCCGGCGCTGATCCGCAGCTGTCTCGGTATCGTTCACGTCCACTCCAATCTCTGGTGCACACCGCGCATACTGCCCCTCATACTTCTGGCGGAGTGCAGAGACCGCGAGCGACTTCAGCTTCCGATGTGTTTCCGACTCACCCGCGGATACACCATCACATCCACCTGCATTGCTTCCGGGGGGATGGAAGAAGTGTCGGGCCGTCCCATCTTCAAATGGGCCTCGGACCTGCATCCGCTCAGAGCAGGTCGGACAGACCACATCTTCACCATCATCTACTTCCTCGGGGAGCACAGTCCGATCTTCCCTGTGAGCGATGAACGGCATTAGATATCACACCGATTAACGCTGAGGACTAAGGTTCATGACCGTAGTGAATAGGATGGCGGCGGTGACGATGAGGCCGCCGATCACTGCTCGGTATTCAGCAGAGCCGGGGATCGCGGAGAGTGCGTAGAGGCCGACGAACGCTACAGTCCAGACGATGAGTGATGGAACAACCCCCGCTGAAGACATGCTGGTAAGTTAGCTGTATATAATGTTAAAACCTCGGAGAGAACTGGCTACTAACTGATCCATGTATCTCGGGATTGATGGAGTGGAGTCCGTGACTCTCTCCATACTTCCACTTCGAACTATCAGACTTTTGCTCGATTCTCCTCTAGAAATCAGTAAGATGGAAGAACTTTCATGTATGCTGATCACGAATTTCCGATAAATGGAGATAAGTCGGCGTCAAGTACTCCGTAGTTCGACCGCAGTCGCTACTATATCCTCTTTCTCGCCACAAGATTCTATCAGTAGTGCGTCCTCATATTCTTGCCAGCCCTTCGGCCAAGCAGACCGGCCGACACCCACGGAGCCAGACGAATTCTCCCACGAGGCCGTCGTTACTGAGGCGTACGGCAAACTGGTTCTCTCTGAAGATCGGCCGTACTGGGCCTTCCCTGTATGCTCGCCTTCAGACCCAATTACGATTGAATACGAGGTCCGACCTGAGAATAGCACGTCCACGCCAAGCATCCTTGTCGTTGATGGTGACGGCCTAGACGAGTACCAAACGAAAATTGAGCCTGCCTCGATAACCACTGGCCCGGTCTTTTCCACAACAACCATCGACCCTCCTATCATTGATCCATTTGAGATTCCTACAGGGATCCGCCAGAACAACATCCATCCAGGGAATCTCCCTGATCGCGGAAAACACAACCAACCATGGACTGAAGGATCAGCTGCCATGGATCTTCATACGGTCTCCTGCTTAAACTCATCTGATTTCGGGCCAGTAGCAGAGGCCCATACTATTGAGCCCGGTCAGTACTACATGGTATTCGACTGGACCGACGACGTTCTTCAGTCGACATCTGACGATGAAACCACCGTCCACGTTTCGCTTCGAGCATCGCATCCGACGGAAATTCCGGCAAGCGACACTGTACCGGCAGCTCTCAAAACATTGTATAACAGCTTCTCGGCTGAGTCGTCGGTATCAGACGTAGTTGTCCCTCTTGCTGAAGCTGTTTGTTCCGGGGTCCCGGATGAGCTCCACGATCTGCCGGTTTCTGAAATTAATCAAGTTGCTCCGCAGGCAGGGCAGCTCGTTGCTGCTGTCAATGCTGTTCTCACCATCCTAGGTCAGGAACTCGAGTATGCTCCAGCGTTCACGCAGTCGCTTGTCAATCAGGCGTCGGCTTTGACTCGGTGGGGGATGTCGGCGATCCCAGTCGCCAGTAGTCTTACTCAACTCCTCGATGATGCCTGTAAGGTTGCACATGCGTCTCCAGACACGGTTACTGATAGTGTTGAAAATCTGTTGATGAGTCTGGGAATTTTTGTGGCGGATTTGGCGCTCGCGAAATACGGGTTGACTGCGCGGATTGCCCGCTTCGCGACGGGTATGGCTCACAAGTACCTTCTCGGATTTCTTGCTCGAGTGTTCGGCCTAGAAACGTACTTGTTACTGTTACGAGAAGTGTATACGATAACGTTGGGCGGTATCAAGGCCGTGATAGGACGGATCAAAGATGTCACGAAAGAGATCGGCCGACAATATGATTTCCTCTCTAAGGAAGAGGTTGAAACAGTGCAGGAGATGGACGAGGATTCGCTGCTATCCCTGAACATGGATATTGACTGGTTTAGTCTGAATCCGGAGTGCAGTGTTTAACGCTGACAGTGCCCTTATCTCCAGATACCAAAGAAATAGCTAATCGCAGCCGAGATAGCACCAACACCACGGACTACCTTTGTAAGCACTTCAAGGCCGATTGCACCGAGAACGCCACCGAATACAGGATCAACTACCGTTGCTATTCGGACTAGCGTACTGAACTGGAAGAGATCGATAAGAACCACGGCACTGGTGAATAATGCAAAGTCTTCGACCGTTGCAATGCCGTAGTTATGCAGGATCACGAGGCTCGCGAGGCCGATGACAAGGAGCAGCACCAGGTAGTCACGGCCATGTTCGGTAGCGTTCTCAGGATCGCTTGTTGGCCACTCTTTGAGGAAGTTCGCTGTTTGAATCAGCGATTTTAACAATCCTGGTGACATTCGCTCGTTCGTTAACTAAGCAGATACAGTGTCATAAGTTTTCTCACAGTTCTATCGATCACTGCTTCTTACTTGCCCATCCACAGTCGGGGCACTCGCTCCACGTCCAGAGATCGGGTTCAGTACCGACGCCGCGGGCCTCTCCCGGTGTTTTCTTCGCCGACTGTTCTCGTACGTTCGCCCCGCACTCCGGACAGGTGGGACGCGGATACTTTTCTCGTAGTTCCTGCTGGTGTTCCCGGTATGCTTCTTCCCGGTATACGGTGTAGATGTGGCCGGTTACGTCGTTGCCGTGGACGTCGCGGATGGCTTGCCGCCATGCCTCGACCGACGCAAACCCAGACTCATCCACGTAGTGCGACTCCATTTCATCCATGTCTGGCGAGGCGTTCCACGAAATCCCGGCGATCACTGCGTCAAACTCTTTCGGCCCGGTCCGACTCCGCCGAATCCACACCGGACCGCTATCCCGTTTGTTAGTGCGGAACGTGTAGACCTTACCCTCGTCCCGGAGCTGGCGGAAGACTTTGTCCCGACTGAAAATCATGGGTAGTCTCGGCCGGTCGTTAGCCATGTTTCTTTGCCACCTCCAATAGGTCCAGCATCAGGCCGTCGTTGACGTACTCTTCCGTCGATTCCAGTTCCTCGTCCGGGTGCAGGAACTGCTCGCGGAGTTCGTCGAATGCTTCCTCGTAGGTTTTCACGCCTTCGTTGATCTGGCCGTGTTCATACCGTAGCCAGTCCGCCAAGTATTCGAGGTTCACCCAGCCAAGGTGCCCGAACTTGTGCAACCCGCCGCTGATGTAAATGTCCTCCCGGGATGTGTCGCTGATGCAGTCCTGAACGTGGACTGCAGCGATTGCTTTTGCGTGCTCCTGTTTGTGGGCGTAGGTATCGAACGGGCATCGCTTGCATTTGATCACGTAGCTCATGCGCTGTCACCCCCGTAGGTATGTGCGGCTACAGTCGTAGTGCCGTGTGAACCGTGGTGATCCGTAGATGGCTGCGGCCTCGCCTACATCGAACGGGATGTTCGGCATTACCATCTTCTTCCCCGTTTCGTTGTGGTCGTTGATCTGGGTCGGGCCGTCCACTGTCAGCCATCCGGTCCAGGTCCGCCACCGCGGCGTGTACGTATTGAGCTGTACGACGTTGTGGTTCCCGTATTGGCTGTAGTTCATGTAGTCTGGGTCCTCGTGGCAGGTCACGATGATCGGGACGGGTTGTAGGAAGAACAGCGTCCACCCGAACCCGGCACCGACCATCACGAACACGAGCAAGAGGTAGAACAAGACATCGGGCTGTGCATCGGTCACTGCGTATCACCTTCGAACCGGTGTCGGATCTTCTTGTTGACGTACTCGTCGTTGTTGTCAACCTCGAACTGGGTGTCGTGCCAGTGGTTCTCGCAGTGCCGGCACATCACCGCCTGACACGGACAGGTGTTCCCGTGGCCGTCGTGGTGTTCAAGCGACCGTCCACAGTCCGGACACTCGCGTGGTATCCTAATCCGCAGTAGTATCACCCTCGTCAATGATTTTTCCTTGATTACGCATCACTTCGAGATCGTGTTTTCCAGCGGGCCAGACAAATCCCGCACCGAGCAGCCCGGTGAACAAGAGCATTCCTCCGTACGCGATAAGCGGTTGAGTTGAAGAAAGGTCGCCGAAGATACAGGCCATGACTCCAGAGAAGATGACGCCGATCATGACTCCTTTCGCCTTTGCATATTCCCGCCAGTATTCCTCCTCTGTCATCTCCTTAATTCCTATCACCTTCTGTGCCATTTTCGTGATCGAATTTTTGGAGAGCGACGTAGAACAGTAGTGACCAGGGCACGACGACGCCAACCAATGTCAACAACCCCAGATAGTTGAGGTAGTCCATATTCACGCCGTAACCGCCCTGATTCACCGCCCGTGCCATCGGCCCGTATGCTTTCTCGGTGAGCTGCATCCGCCACGAATCGAAATAAATGCCGACAGCGAACCCGCCGGCCACGCTCACAACAAGTTCGCTCATTTTAGGCCATCTCACTGTGTATCACCATCTGCACCACCGTTCTGGACGATCTCTTCCCAGCACTCCTCGTGGTAAAACTCCTCTATCGGGATACCTCGTCGCATCAAGGAGAGGATCTTATGCAGGGTCGAATTGAATCCCGTGATCTTTGTCACCGCGATATACGGCTCAAAGTCTGAAGCCGACCGGTGCACGATCACCGTATCCCCACAAGCCTCGCACTCCCTAACGGGGTTCCAGCTAATTTCCATCACCCTCTGCGTCAGGGTTCTGTTGCTTATCTCCGACCAGCTCTACGCGGAACGTCTTTCCGCGGAATCGTTTGGGGATGAGGATGTGGGCGCTGTTGCCGCACTTTTTGGCTTCCAGTGTGTCACGCCACTCCTCAGACTCTTCTACCAGTTCTGCCCGGAATGTTTTGCCGTGGAACCGTTTCGGCAGCCGGATGTGTGCGCTGTTCCCGCACGGGTCTGCGGTCCGGGTTTCCACCCACTGCTCCGTCGCCATGAGTACATACTATGTAAGAACATTTAAATAAATGGTCCAGCCACTTGGAACTCCGAACGTTCAGTGTTCACGCTACACGAACAACCCGCCTTCTTCCTTACCTCAGAGCGCCCCCGTCAGGCGGCGCAACCGCGGATAACACCAGTTTGCCACCAATGGCCTGGTCCAATAGGAGAGTGGAGAGATTTAGGACCAATTCTGCTCAATGTATTGGACGGCCTCTGGCGTATCCAACGGGATAGATGAACTCCCATTTCTCACGTATAGAGTCTCGTCACAATAGACTGGTTCAGGAGCGCGGTCAACGCGGACAACGCAGACTTCCTTCTCATCAATTTCTTCAAACTCGATACGAGTGAACAAGGAGGCGAACGGGCTTCCAATCCGACTGGAGATCTCCTGATTAATCTGCCGTTCAAACTCGTCTTTTCCCTCCGGCATCAACTTTAAGTCCCGCTCCAACCCCGTGATTTCCTTGCTGTCGTCTTCCACACCAATCATTAGTAATCCGCCTTCCGTATTCGCAAAAGCACATACCTCTTGGACAGCCTTTTCTTTCAATTCAGAATTTGGTTCATCCTGATGGACATCATATAAGAATGTCTCTTTGTACTCCAAATTGATGTCCTCTTCTTGTCCAATCAATTCTTCAATATTGATCTGTTCCTCCGTTTTAGAACCACTCTCAGCCTCCGCTGCTGACTGTTGTGGCTGCGACTGGGTCTTGTATCGATCTAACTCCTGACGCCCCAACGGTTCTATTTGTAATGCGGTATATGGTGGCGACCCCATTACCAACGATGCATCCACCCATCCCTTCTTTACCATATACCACATATTCAGATCGACAAGATCATCATCGAGATCGAGTTTATCTCGGAAGTCTTCACCATCAAACCGCGCTCCAGGATTATCCCGTTCTAAATCCTCCAATTCATCTAATATGTAATACCGGTGATCAGCTTCTAGAAAAGTGTCACCAGTTGCCTGCTGCAACTCGTCGACGCCCCGCGGAGTGAGACTAATTGTACCGCGTGAATTCAACGCAGGACTATAATCAACCAGGTACTCCTCATCCAAACGATTAAGCGCATAATCCAAATCGGACTCCTCCACGTCGAAATCAATCGTATCGACCACTTCTTCCACAATCGAATCAGTCCCATAGGAGCCGAAGGGACTCTCCGCCTGCGCACCGTACAAAGTTGCCAATATTTCCCTCTTTAGCGCTTCTGTATCAGTCTCGGACATTACCCCCTATATAGTCCCGTCCGACAAAAAACACCCAGTCCTTCCCAAGATAGCCCATGAAATATCAGTTATACAACCATGCTTGATTGGGTGCGAACAACCTGCCTGAAGTCCGCCGAAAACCAGTCGAAAACACGCCGCCAAAAGAGAATCGTAACGGGCTGTTACACAAGCCTGCAGCGCCCATCCTTCTGCGGGTTGATACGGATCCAAGAGCCTTTGCGGAGGTATTTCACATTCGTTGATCGATCGGTTTTAGTCGTCATCCACGACGAGCACCGGCCGCGCTGCTTGGCGAACGACGGCGTCGACCGTACTTCCGAGCAACGCGCCCTTGAACGACGAGCGTCCTCGAGAGCCGATGACGATCACGCCGACGTCCCGCTCGTCGGCGTAGGACAGAATCTCCTCGTGCGGGACGCCGGTGCGGATCGTCGTCTCGACGGCCAGCCCCTCAGTTTCGGCCGCCGCCTCGAGATCCGCGAGCACCGACTCGGCGCGCTGTCGCCGTCGCCGGTCGGCCTCCTCGGGGTCGACGATCGCGTTGTCGTACTCGGTTCGGCTCTCCAGTACGACGATCCCGTAGAGGGGAACGTCGAACCGGCGGGCGAGCGTAATCGCCTGGTCGACCGCCGCTCCAGCGGTGTCGCTGCCGTCGGTCGCGACGAGGACCGAATCGTACATGGCTACCGGTTGGGGCGCCAGGGAGAAAGCAGTACTCCCGGGGTGAGATTGCCGGCGGACCGGCGGCTACGACCGCGGTCGCCGCCGCGCGGTTCGCGTCGTCGCGAACGTCGACACCTATATGGAAGCGGTTCCAAGGGCCGGTATGGAAGAGGAAGTCCCGGTAACCCGTCGCGATCTCGGGTTGCTCGTCGGTATCTCGGTCCTCGGTGGCGTCGTCATCGCAGCCGCGCTGTTACCGCCGGAACCGTCGCCGCAGTTTCTCAACGCCGTGATGGTCGGCACGATGTTGGTGTCGTTCTTCCTGTTTATCCCCGTGATGGGGGTCCGGATGTTCATCGAGGAGGGGGCCGAGGACTGAGCCCGGACGAGACGACCGCGGGTCGACGACCGGTCGCCGCCGTCGCTCCGTCTCGGTACCCACGTGCGTTAGAGCCACGGCTATGGCGGTGAGCTCTTACGTGGGATCGCGGTCGAGCGGATGATCGGTCCGAGACCGTCCTCGACTGGCCGCTCGAGCGGTCACTCGTGGACATCCCTTCGGTGGTTCGATCGTCGAGCGCCGCGTGTTTCGAGTCGCTTCCCGGCGAGACGTGGGACCGAGCTCGCACTGGGAAACGCTTCGAGAGTTTGCCTCGGTGTATCGAATACGAGACCGGTTCTTGACGAGCGCTCGAGTCAGATTCGTCTCCGGGTAACCGTATTCAATATTATCGGGTAATGACGGCGCCTGCTGCCGATATTATGACCCTTGTTCCCACGGAACAGACAATCTTTATTCCTCCCTTCGTTGGCGACTCAGACGGATGATGTCCACGAGCGAACAGCTGCTGACGACGCCGGACGACCTCGCATCGCCGACGACCAAACTCGTCTATCTGGTCCTCCAGATCGAGGGGCAAGCGACGGTGACTGACCTTCAGCGAGGGCTCGGGCTGTCGAAGCTCACGCTGTTGCCCGTTCTCGAGTCGCTCCGCCAGCGAAACTACGTCGAACGAACGGAGGGGGGCTATGCAAGCTACTGAGCGCCGCGACGCCTCGTCCCCCGCGGTCGCGATCGATCGGAAGGGAGAGTATCGGATCGACTGCTACGTCCGCGGGGCCGTCCCCGGGCCGACTCGCGAGCGGATCGCCGCCGTTACCGCCCGCCTCCAGCGGTTGCACGCGTCCGACGTCGTCGCCGACTACCGGGTGCGCCAGTGGCCGCCGGAGCGCCACGTCACCGAGTCGAGCGAGACGACCGCGGTGTCGCGGTCCGAACTCGTCGACGCGTTCGAGCGGTGGGCCGACGACTGCGGCCACTCGCTCGAGCCGGCGTTCCGCCGCCGGGAGCGTCCGGCGTGGCCGCTGGGTCGGGAGGACGGCCAGACGTGCGAGCGGGTCCGCGTGCCGGTCGTGGCGCTGGCCCTCTACGCAGACGAGGATCGGACGGCGTCGGAACCGGCGCTGGACCGCGACTCGGAGTCGGCGTCGGGACCGGACCTGACCGCAGAGGGGCTTCGGGGCGTCGTTCCCTACACCGAGCGCGCACGGGCCGGAGACGGGCGGACGTACTCCGTGGGTGAGTGGCTCTCGGCGGTCGAATCGGCGTGGCGCGAGGATCTCGTCGCCGCCTCCGACGCTGACTCCGAGCCCGAACGGCGATCGGTTCTCGGCGGCCCCCGATGACGGCGGCCGCGATCGAACGCTCTGTGGACCACGATCGCCGGGTCGGGACCACGGCCACGGTTGACCGACCGATTCCGACAGCTGGCAGTGATTCACGACCCGCGACGGCCGGTAGTCGATGACGAGACGAGGGACGACGACGTTCGACGCTCACTTCCGGTTCTTCTTCGGCATCGTCGAGAACCGCGCCAGGCCCTTCATGTCGGCCCGCTTCGACGGCGGCGGCGCCACCGTCGAGCGACGGGCGGCGCTACTCGCTTCCCCGACCCCGCCTCGATCGGTTTCGGTTCCGAAGTCGTGCTCGAGGAGGCCGTCGTCCGCTTCCTCCGTTTCCTCCGCTTCCTCCGGTTCGGCGGCCGAATCCGCGGTCTCGTCGTCCGCGGCGTCGGCATCGGTCGCCTCGGCTTCGCTCTCGTCGGTCTCGACCGCCGAACTCGCCTCCTCGAGTCGCGCTCGCAGGTCGGCGACGTCGTCCCCGAACGAGCCGAGCGACGACTCCATCGACGACCGTAGCTTCTCGCTGAGCGCGTCGGCAGTCGACGCGTCGGTAGATTCCTCGCCTGCGGTATCGGCCTCGTCTTCGTCGCCGTCGGCCGAACCGGATTCGTCCGCGGGGGATCGAGAGTCGGACTCAGATGCCGCGTCCGCGTTCGTGTCCGCGTCTACATCTGCGTCTGCGTCGGTCGTCGCGGCGCCGTCGCCGCGATCGATGCGCTCGCGCAACTCGCCGACGGCGCCGTCGAGTTCGTCGCCGCGGTCGGCCAGGTTCGCGAGATGGAGGAGCCGTCGGAGATCTTCGACGGCGTCCGGGTCGCCCTTCGCGATCGCCTCCGGAATCGAATCGGGCTCGGTGCCGTCGGGCAGCGTCTCCAGCCCGAACGCCTCGAGGAGCGCCTCAGGGTCGGACGACTCGACGATCTCGCTGGCGTCCTCGGCGGCCGCGACGACGTCGCTCGTCGGCGATCCGTCGTCCGCGGCGTCTGCGTTCGACAGAAGCGTCCCGCTTCCGGCGGTGGCGGCTCGATTCAAGACGTCCGTAATGCGGTCGTTTCGGTGTTCGTTCATGGGTTTTGAAACCGTTCGCCGTCTGCGCGTTCGCTCATCCGTCCGCTGAATCCGAATCCGTCTTCCCGTCCGAATCCGCTGTTGTCGCTTCGGTTTCGTCCTCGTCGGTGTCGGCGGGCTCCTCGTCCGCCTCGTCCTCGTCCGTCACGGCGTCGATGATCTCGTCGGTCATCTCATCGCGGCTGAGGTTCGCCTTGACGTCCACGTCCTTGGCGATCGACTGGAGATCGTCGTACGACATCATCCCGAGGAAGTCTTCGAGCGTCTCCCGTCTGAGGTTCTCGAGGTCGTCCGCCGAGGGTTCGGCAGCCGCGTCTTCTTCGTCGGGCGCCTCCTCCGTTTCGTCGGCTGCCTCCGCCGCTTCGTCGGCCGTCTCGTCTCCTTCGTCGGTCGCCTCCGCCGCTTCGCCCGCCTCGCCTTCCGCTTCTGCCGCCGACTCGTCTTCGTCCCCGCTCTCGTCGTCGCTCTCGAGCAGCTCGTCGACGCCGGTCGCTTCGCCGGCCGATTGGGCCGCCGACTCGACGGCGTCTCGAGCGCTGGCGGCTTTGCCTTTGGCCTCGGATTCGGCGTCAGCGTCGTCCGCCGCTTCGGCTTCGGCCTCGCTCTCGTCGGCGGCCGTACCCTCGGCTTCCGACTCGCTCTCGCCCCCGCTCTCGGACAGCCCCTCGAGGCTACCGCCCTCGGCGGCGCTCCGCGCCAGCGACTGGAGCGACGACGTCGCGTTGTTTTCTTCGACGGTCTCCCGGATCGCGTCGCGAATCGCGGCCGTCAGAGCCGCCCGCATCTCCGTGCTGTCTTTCCCCTCCTCGACTCCCTCGGCGATCGACTCGTGGACGCCGCGACCGATCGCCGCGCCAAGTTCGCGACCGACGCGTTCGCCGAACTTGCGACCGACCGCAGCGCCGACCTCGCCGCCGTCGAGGCTGTCCTCGAGGCTGCCGTCGCCGAGCATATCGGCCACGTCGAGCTGGTCGCTCACCTCCTGCGTCACCAGTTTCTTTAGTCCACTCTCGTTCCCGCTTTCGCTCTCACTCATCGCGCTCACCTCGAGGCGTGATCGATCGTCTGCCGTCGAAACGAATCCGTGCCATGGTCACTCCTCCTCGGCGGCTTCGACCGTTTCTTCGTCCGCGTCCTCGGTTTCGCCGTCCGATTCGTCGGCATCGTCGCTCGCTTCGGTCTCGTCCGTCTCACCGTCGGCGTTTTCAGTATCGGACGCGTCGTCGTCAGCCGACGATTCGTTCGTCTGCTCGTCGGCTCCCGATTCCGTTTCCTCCGCCGGTTCGTCCGCGCCTTCGTCGGAGTCAGTTTCGTCCGCGTCCTCCGATTCCGCGTCTTCGTCGTCCGTCTCGGCGTCTTCGTCCTCGGATTCCGGTTCGTCCTCGTCGGATTCGACATCGCCGGTCCCTTCTTCGTCCGTTTCGGCGCCCTCGTCGCCGTCTTCGGCACCTCCCTCGTCCTCTTCGATGGCTTCGGACGGCTCGTCGGACTGAAGCAGTTCCTCGACGACCATATCGCCGAGCGCCCGGCCGATGGATTCGCCGACCTTCCGGCCGACGAGCGCCCCGATCTGGGCGCCGAGGGCTTCTCCGAGTGGCTTGTCCTCGTCGATCTCGTCCTCCCACTTCGTGCCCTCGATGAGCTCGTTGATGTCGACGTTCTCGGCGAGTTTCTCGTAGTCGATCCGCTGCGTTACTGCCTGGGTTCGGGACTGGGTGTCGGATTCCTCGCTCATCGTCATGCAGCCTCCTGTGTCGCGTCGGGTCGTTCACCCGTCTCGTCTCGTTCGTCCGCCGGTTCGAGCTGCTCGAGCAGCTGCTGTATCACCGTTCGAACGATCGTCGCCACGATTTCTTCGACCGGTAAACTCGGAACGAGACTGGCGAGCATTCCTTTCAACCGACCGCCGGCAGCGGCGAGTGGCCCCGGCGATTCGGCCGGTTCTTCCTCGGTCTCGTCTTCGCGTTCGCCTTCTTCGGACTCCGCCTCCGTCGGCGTCTCCTCGTCCGCCTCGACTTCGATCGGCTCTTCTTCCTCGGTCGCCGGTTCCTCGTCCGGCGCTTCCTCCTCGGCACCGCCGAAGAGTCCGCGGAGCCACTTCACTGGCTTACCGAGGATCTCCTTCATCGAAGTGAGGAGCGAGGAGAGCCGTCCGCCGGATTCCGCTTCCGCCGCTTCCGCTTCGCCTTCGGCTTCTTCGCCGCCGCCCATTCCCAGCAGCTCCAGCAGCTTGTTGAACAGTTCCGTTGGCTTGCTCATCAAGTTGCTGAGGGCCTCTTTGGACTTCTCGAGCAGGCCGCTGAGCAGGTCCTTGGCCTTCCCGGGAACCTTCTTGAGCAGCTCGATCGGCTTGTTCAGCAGCTCTTTCGCCTTGTCTATCATTGCCCCGGGACCGTCCAGCAGTCCTGTCACCGCGTCCAGCAGATTCCCGACCAGGTTGTTCTCGCCCGACCGCGCCGAGATGTCGAGCTGGACCGGGTTCAGGTTGACCTCGAGGCCGAGCAGGTCGAGGAACAGCCCGTCGAGATCGAGGTGCAGGACGCCGGACGCGTCGTCGCCCTCGTAGACCGTTTCGGCGTCGTCTGCGTGGCCTTCCGCGCGATTGTCCTCGGTGAACTCGCCAGTATCGTCGCCGACGTCTGGTTCCTCCGCTTCTTCCTCGACTTCCTCGGCTTCCGCTTCTTCCGGTTCGTCCTCTTCACCTACCTCCTCGAGCTCCGCTTCTTCGGCTTCTTCCTCGGCCTCCTCGTCGCCTTCGTCGACGTCCTGCTCTTCTGCTTCCTCCGCGAGGTCTTCTGCGTCCGTTTCCTCGGCCTCCTCGTCTTCAGCCTCAGATTGCCCGGATTCAGCTTCTTCCGCCAGTTCCGCTTCTTCGGCGTCCTCGCCTTCGGTTTCCACTTCCGTTTCCTCGGCATCGTCTTCGTCGGCCTCTTCTCCTTCCGGTTCCTCGTCCGGCTCCGACATCTCCGGCTGACCGCCGTCGGTCATCACCCTGCGCTCCGTTCGAGTCGGTTGGTCACTGCCGTGACGGTCGCTCGAGGCGTCCGCGACCTCCACGAGATCGGGACAGTCCTCGGAACCGTCATCTTCTAGGTGCTCTGTCATTATAGCGGAAAAGACGAGGGTTGGCGTTGTGGTGATTTCCCTTGCGTGTGCGGCTTACCGCCGGGCGTTGGCGGGTTTCGAGAACTGACGGAAAACAGAACGGCGGAACCGTTCGATCGAGTCGATCGTCTCGGAATCCTACTTGAGGGCGGTCACGTGCAGTGCGTACTCGCCGCGTGTCTCGCCCTCGTCGTGGTACGCGACGGGTTCCTCGATCGCGGCGAGAGTCCCGCCGCTGACCGTCGCGGCAGTCGCGATTCCTGGAAGTCGCTCGAGGCCCGCCGGTCCCGACTCGAGGTCGTACCACCGAACGGCGTGGGTCTCGGGGTCGCGGACGCGGAAGTTCTGGGCGCAGGGAGCGACGAGCCGATCGTCGGCGGCGGCAAGCCCGTGGACGAAGCCGCGAACCTCGTCGTCCCAGCGTAACGCGCCGTCGGCGTCGAACGCGGCGATCCGGTGCTCGTTCGGATGGCGGCTCTCCGTCTCGCGGCTCGCTTCGGCGTAGGTGTTGCCCGTCACGAACGCGATTCGGCCGTCGTTGGCGTACGCGTGGTTCGGATAGGCGTAGAGCGTCTCTCCGTCGATTTCGGTCGGGACGGCGAGGTCGACCCGCCAGCGCTCGGCGCCGCCGGGTCCCAGCAGGTAGCCGTGCTTGTCCCCGTGGCTCGCGACGGCGACTTGCTCGCCGTCGATCGAGACGTCCCCGACGCGGCGGTCACCCTCGGTGCCGGGATCCCACGTCCACGCGGGGTCGCCCGACTCGGCCTCGAGGACGACCAACCCGACATCGTGGTCGCCCATGCAGCGGTTGTAGCCGATCGCGAGCCGGTCACCGTCGGCGGCCAGGTCCAGCGCGATCGGCGAGGCGTCGGTCTCGTACCGCCAACGCACCGTCCCGTCGGGCTCGAACCCGTAGATCGTACTGTGCCACTGGCGGGTCTCGCCGTCGCGCTCGTAGCGCCGCGCAGCGGTGTAGAGCCGTCCGGTCGCCGGATCGGCCTCGAGGGCGACGACGTAGGGGAGGTAGAAGACGCTGTCCCTGGTAGGGTCGCCGACGTCGGCGGCGGTATCGTACCGCCAGCGGCGCTCGCCGGTGTCGGCGTCGTAGACCGCAATCGTCCCCGCTTCGCCGCGGCCGGCGACGACGATCGCGTCGCCGCCGTCGGTACCCTCGTCGGTTCCGTCAGCGTCCTCGAGCGACGCGATACCCACGGCGTGCTCCGGATGGGTGACGGTCCATCGGGGTTCGGGCTCGGCGTCGGAGTCGGCGCCGGACGACTCGCCGTCGTTGCCCTCGAGCGCTTCCGCGCCGCGCTCATAGGCCGTCACGGTGCCGTCCCACCGACCCGCGACGATGAGATCGTCGGTCGCGTGAACCGCCGAGCGGGTCCACATGTGGCGGCTGCGTGCGGGTTCGATCTCGCCGAGCGAGACGCTGGCGAGGTCGCTCGAGCGCTCGGATACGGCATCGGATTCAGCGTCGGCCATCGTCCGGGTCACTCGTCTTCGACCGGGAAGGTCTCGTGGAGGGTGTCGTGGGCGTCGCCGAGGCCGTCGACGATGTGGTCGCCCTGCGCGCGCAGTCGCTGGACCGCGCGCTCGGCGTCACGAACGGCCAGCAGCCGCCCCCGCGTGTAGTCGTACTCGGGGTCGTCGCTACCCATCGCGGCGACCTCCTCCTCCAGATCGACGAGGGCCGCGTCGAGGTGGCGTTCGATCTCGGCGAGGCTCTCGGCGTTGGCCAGCCCCTCGATCGGTCCCTCGAGGTGGCCCTCGAGTTCCTTCTCGGCGTGGTCGCGGGCGCTCTGGTCCCCGACGCCGAGGACGTTCATCAGTCCGAGTCGCAGCGCTTCGATTTCGTGGCAGCTCATGGTTTGGTGTGGTGAATTGGTGGAGTCGTGTCTTTCGTCTCGAGTGGCAGTTAGCTATCGATGCTCCTTACAGCGTCTGATCGACCAGATCGCTCACGATGCGGTCCCGGTCGAGGTGGTCGGAAACGATCCGCTCGGCGTCCTCGCCCGCGACGTCGCCGTACCAGATGCCGTCCGGGTAAACGGCGACCATCGGCCCGTCGCCGCAGCGGCCGAGACACGACGACCGCGTGATGCGGGCGTCGCAGTGCTCGGAATCCCGCACTTCCTGGCGCAGGCGCTCGAGGACCGCCGGCGACCCCATCTCCGCGCAGGTCTGGTTCATGCAGACCGCGACGTGCTTTTCCGGCGCGTCGTGGCTGTGGGGTTCGTCGTCGACGTCCTCGCGGTCGGCGTGGGCCTCCTGGTGGGCCAGCGCGCGCAGCATGGCGCGGGCGCCGCCGACGTCCTCCTCGTAGCCCTCGAGGTCGACCTTGTACTTGCACGTGTCACAGGACATCTCGACGCTGTCGGTGCGGGCTTCCTGCCATCGGTCGGCGAAGACGTCCAGCAGCCGCGAGTCCGTTCCCAGGGGATCGCCGGCCAGCGCGTCGACGTACGGATAGTCCTCGTCGAACTCCGCGGTCCAGTCCCGAACCCGCTGGGTGAGCACCCCGTCGCCGAGCATGTAGGGGAGGACGACCACGGCGTCGGGCCGGTGCTTCGAGAGCCCGTGGAGGGTGTCCTCGAGCGTCGGCTCCGTGACGCCGATAAAGGTCGCTTCGACGCGGTCGAACGCGCGACCCTCGTAGAGCAGCCGGGCGAGTTTGTGCACGTCGCCGTTGGCGTCCGGGTCGCTCGAGCCGCGGCCACAGAGGACCACGGCCACGTCGTCGGCCTCGCGGTCGACGCCCAGTTCGGCCTCGACTTCGGCGGCGCGGTCATCCAGCAGGTCCAGGATGGCCGGGTGGATGCCCAGGTGGGAACCGTTGGAAATCTCGAGGTCGTACTCGGCGCGGGCCTGCTCGATCGCCAGCGGCACGTCGTTTTTGACGTGGCTCGCCGCAAAGAGCGAGCAGTGGACGACCGTCACCCGGTCGGCGACCGGTTCCAGTCCCGCGAAGGCCTCGTCGATCGCCGGCTCCGCGAGCTCGAGGAACGCGGCGTCGACCGGGATGCCCAGCCGCGACTCGAGGCCGGCGGCGAGTTCGCGGACCTGCTCGTTTGACTTCTCGCGGCGGGAGCCGTGCCCGATCAGGAGGACGGCCTCGTCGTCGAACGCGGCGGTCGAACCGGGCGCGGCTTCGTCGGGTGTCGGTGTGCTCATCGTATCGTAGCGTTCCTCGTAGGTGCGTCGGTCGGTCAGTCGTCGTACGCCTCGGCCTGCTCGAGACTCCGCTCGAGTTTTCGGCGGCGACTCGGCGCGAACAGTCCGGTCTCCTCGCAGCTCTCGTAGAGCCAGGTACCGAAAGCCGGCGCGTCGGCGTCGTCGACGCCGAACCAGTAGCCGCCCGACGAGGTTTCGGAGAGATCGCCGTAGGCGGCGTCAACGGGACACTCGTCGATCAATTCCTGCGCGAACTCGAGCAGGTCGCGGTCGTCGTGGACGAAGGAGATGCCCACGGTACCGCTCGAGGACTTGAAGCAGATCGTGCCACACCCCTCGAGCAGTCCCCGCAGGAGTTCCCGGTCGTACTCGCTGAACGCGCCGAAGCGGGAGTTGCCGCGGCCGTCGACGGGGAGCCCGAGGGCGCCGCTGCGGCCGAGCAGTCCGGATTCGTCGCCGTCGATCGTCAGCGTGTACTCGTCCTCCGTCCGCGTGATCGACGTGTCGTGTGCGTAGTCCCGAGTCGTCGTCTCGTGCTCTACGTCGCCGCCGGCGACGGCCGCGAGCACCTGCGCGGATTCCTCGTCGTTGGTGACGACCTCGAGCCGATCATCTGTGACGTCGCCACTGCCGGCGACGTGACCCCAGAAGTACGCGGTCGCCGGGTGGCCCGCGAGGGGGTCCGTGGGAACCTCGATCTCGAGGACTGCGTCGGCGTCGCCGGCTTCCGCCTCGGCGGAGTCGGCGTCGCTCATTCGCCCACCTCCCGGACGACGATGGCGTCCGTCGGACAGGCCGCCGCGGCCTGCCGGGCCTCGTCGATGCGGTCGTCGTCGAACGTCGCAACGACCCGTTCGGCGGTGTCGGTGACCTCGCCCTCGCAGTCGTAGACCGGATCAGCGTCCGGATCGACGGTCGCGAGGCCGTCCTCGCCCTCGACGAACCGCGGGTCGCGGGTCAGGCAGGCGAAGATGCCGTCACAGGCGTCCTTCTCGATGGTGACTTCGTATCGTGGCATGCGTAGTAGCGGAGTGGTGGTATCGGTCGCGTCGCCGCCTCAGTAGTCGTACTTCGTCTCGTAGCCCCGCGGCGTGACCATCCGGTCGTCCCAGACGTAGGTGTCCTCGGTGCCGACGACGATCGTCGTCGTCATGTCGATGATCTCGCTCTCGCCGAGCTCCTCGAGTTCGCCGAGTTCGGTGATCATCACCTGCTCGTCCTCGCGGCCGGCGCCGTGGACGATGCCGACCGGCGTGTCGGGGTCCCGGTGGGTCAGGAGGATTTCGCAGGCCTTCTGGAAGTTCTCGCGGCGCTTGCGACTCCAGGGATTGTAGATCGTGATCGCGAAGTTCTCGCTGGCGACCGAGTGCAGCCGGGACTCGATCTCGGGCATCGGCACGAGGTGGTCCGACAGCGAGATCGAGACCGTGTCGTTCACGAGCGGTGCACCCAGGCGCGCGGCGCAGGACTGTGCTGCCGGGACCCCCGGCACGACCTCGAAGTCGACCATCGAGGCCGTCGCGCCCTTGGACTCTAAGATCTCGAGCGCCAGGCCGGCCAGCGCGTAGACGTTCGGGTCGCCGCTGCCGACGATGGCGACATCGTTGCCAGCGAGCGCACGGTCGATCGACTCCTCGGTGCGAGAGACCTCGCCGCACATCGGTGTGTCGTAGATGTCCTCTGCCTGCTCCGTGATCTCGTCCGGGATGAGTTCGATGTAGGTCGTGTAGCCGACGATGTGGTCGGCCTCGATCAGGGCGTCCTTCGCGCGCTCGGTCATCCCTTCGGGGTGGCCGGGACCGAGGCCGACGGCGATCAGTTGGCCGGGCTCGGCGTCGAAGTCCTCGATCGTCGCGCCGACCTCCTTCTCGTTGCTCGAGTCGTCGTCGGAACTCGAACTCGAGGCGCCACACTTCGATCCGCTCGAGGACGAAGCCGAACTCGAGGAACCGCCGCATTTGGAACTCGAATCAGCACTGCTGCTCGAGGAACCGCCACACTTCGAGCTCGAGCCGGAACCCGAGTCCGCGCTCTCGGTTGCGGATTCGGAACTGCTCGAGGCCCCGCATTTGGAGGTGCTCGAAGTGTCGGTACTGTCGGTGGTCGATGCGCCGCAGTTGGATGTCGATTCGCCGTCAGCGTCGGCGTCAGAATCGGTGTCCGTGCTCATGGGTCCGTAGTCTCAGAAGTCCTCGACGTCACGCCCGCCGCGCGGGGTGACGAGGTACGTTCGGTCGTCGTTGCGCCAGGTCTCGGTCTCGTGGTTGCCGATGATCAGCGAGGTGCCCATCCCCGACACCTTGTCGTCGTGATCGGCGGCCTCGCCGAGGGTGGTGATGAACTGGCTCTCGCCGTTCCGGCCGGCGTCTTCCCGGCCCGCGTCGTTGACGATCGCCACGTAGGCGTCGTCGGTGCGCTCCTCGCGGACGATCTCGACCGCCTTCTCGTAGTTCCGCCAGCAGTTGTAGAGGACGATCACGAAGTCCGAGATCGCCGCGGCGCGGAGCTTCTCCTCGATCTCGTCCCAGCCGCGCCACTTGTCCGACAGCGAGACGGTACAGAAGTCGTTGCACAGCGGCGCGCCGACGTTGGCCGCGCCGCCCAGCGCGGCGGTCATGCCGGGGACGACCTCGATCGGCACGTCCGTCGCCGACTCCTCCTCGGCCATCTTGAAGATGAGGTCGGACTTGCCGTACACGGAAGGATCGCCGCCCGAGACGTGGGCGACGTCTTTCCCCTCGCGAACGTAGTCGAACGCCGCGCGGGCGAGTTCGATCTGCCGACCCATCGTCGAGCGGACGATCTCCTGCTCGGTGCCATCCTCGCGGGTCGCGATCCCGTCCTCGTCGGTCCGCTCCTCCGACGGGATGGTGCCGTCGTCGCGCAGGAACTCCTGGTAGAGGCTCGAGGCGATGACGACGTCCGCCGACTCGATGACTCGCTTGGCCTTCTTGGTCATGTGATCCGGCAGGCCGGGGCCGATGCCGACGACGTAGAGGGTGCCGTGGTCGTCGGGCGTGCCGCCGGCCGTCGCGTCAGTGGATTCGGCGTCGGAGCTCATCGGCCGATCGCCACCGTCACCTCGTCCTCGTAACTGCGCTTCTCGAGGACCAGCTCGTGGTCGCGCCCGCCGGCGATCGCCGAGGCCTCGGAGACGCCCGGCCAGCCGATCAGTTCCTTCGATTTGGAAGGCGTCGGCCCCTCGTGCTCGAGCAGCGTCTCCTTGTCGAAGGTGACGACGCCCAGATCGAGTTCCTGAGCCGCCTCGAGCAGTCCCTCCTCGTCTTCCTTCCGGGTCGCGGTGCCGACGAACTCGACATCCTCGAGGTCGTAGTCAGTTTGCTCGAGAGCTTCGTGCCAGGCCTCGAGGAACGCCTCCTTGTCGGCGCCGGAGACGCTGCCGGTGCCGATGACGACGCCGTCGTCTTTGTTGCGTTTGAGGACGGTGACGTCGTCGCCGACCAGCACGGCGCGGGGCCCCTCGAGGCGGGCGACGGGACCGAGGTTCTCGTCTAGCACGGCGAGGTTCGTCTGGACCGTCGAGTCGCCGTTGACCACGTGAGCGTCCATCGCCTTCGCCCGTGACTCGACGCCCTGCTTCCCCGCGGCCTCGGAGGCGGTCGTCATCGCCGGCACGGCGCCCATCGTCGCCAGATCCTGCGCGACCTGGTTAGCGCCGTGGTGGCCGCCCGTGATCGGGATCGCCCACGTCAGTTCCTCGTCGACCACGCAGATCGCGGGATCCTCCCACTTGTCATCGAGCAGGTGGGCCGTCTTGCGCATCGCGATGCCCGAGGCCATCAGCCCGACGAAGCAGTCGTACTCGCCCCAGTGCTCCTCGAAGACGTCGCCGTGGTACTCGATGATGTCGATCGTCTCGTAGCGATCAACGAGTTCCGATTCGATCTCCTCCGCGGTCTCGAGTTTGCGCTCGAAGGAGATGATCGCGATTTCCTCCGCGACTTCGCCGTCGCTGTCCGGCGTGGAACAGTGACCGCCACTGTCGTCGTCCGCGCCGGAACTCATCGTCTCCCTCCGTGCCGATGCTGTGTGGTTCGCGCGTTCACGAGAGACACCATCGAGGGCCTCCCTAATACAACCTACGTTTCCTATGTACAACGTAACTTTATCTCGAGTCGATATCGTCTCCGGACAACGATAATTTATCATCGTTCACGCTATCCAAAAATTCATTACGTATGGTTATTGTATTCGGAAACGGATGTCATCTGACGCACGAACTCGCCGCCACTGGCTCGCGACGTGTGCCGTCTCGAGCGTCGGAATGGCGGCGATTGCGGGTTGTTACGAAAGCGATTCCACCACGGCGGATTCCGGGGGCGGATCAGACACGAGTGGAGCGTCGACCGAGATCGACGATAGCGGCGACTTTGGCTCGTGGCCGATGGTTCGTTACAACGCGGCGAACCGGCTTTCGGTTCCTCACAGCGGTCTCGATGGAAAACCTGAAATCCTCTGGACGGCTGATCTCGACGGCGTTGTCGAGTCACCGGTCGTCTATGACGATACTGCCTTCGTTAGTCACGGAGATGGGTTCTATACTGCGATAAATCTCAGTGACGGCGATACCGTTTGGCAGCACGATACCACCGGCTGGACTGCACCAGCGGTTTCTGACGCTGCTGTTTACGTCACCGGTGACGGTGTCGAAGCACTCGATCACGACACAGGTGACGTACTCTGGACGACCGGGCACGAAGAACGAGTCGGCACGCTTCGTGTCTATGACGGAAATGTCTATGCTGGTATTGGTGACACAGTTGTCGTACTAGATCCGGACGGTAAGGAACTCCAAAAGTTCGAAACAGCAGCGACTGTTCAGGCACTCGCGATTGACGATGACTATATCTATGTTCGTTCCGCTTCTGAAGAAGCAGAAGATATGTTTTCAGTCGCAGCCTATGATAGTGAGTCAAATGATAGTCTTTGGGAGCATAACGTAATTGACGGGACACAATGGGCGGATGACCGGTTTACAAGGTCGTTCCCAGTTATAAACGGTACTGTTTATACAATCGATAACGATACTATTGTTTCGATCGATAGTTCAAGTGGTGAACTGACTGACTTAGCCGATATCGGTACTCCTTCTTGGACACGACCCACTATTGTTAATAATACAATCTATGTTCGGTCGCAGGAACCAACAGCATATAATCTTGAATCCGGAGATGAAATAACAGACTGGGAAGTAGAAAAGAATACAAAAGAACCATTCGTAGTTACCAAAGATACTGCCTACGCTGCACGAGGAACCGGTTCCACGTCACCACAGAATCTAATGTCTGTTGATTTGGAAAGTGGTGATGTTAACTGGGAAATCCAGGTGCCAGAACTCTCAAACAATCATATGCCAGTTGTTTTAGACGGCTTGATTCTCCTTCCAATTAATGACCCAGGTATGATTGCATTCAAATAATCAGCTATCCGTCAGTTAGAACGTACATCTAAACAATGGCGTGTATCTGAACCAGCGTTTGGTCCAACTGTTTTCCAAGTTTCGGCGCAGTAGGTCGTTCCCTCACGAATATATCTTCCATCTGCGACAGCCGGAATCGGTCCACCCTTCTGTACAACAGCACCGGGCATCACCACGATCACTTCCGTCTTCGTCTCGAAGTCGACCGCTTCGTTCTGACCCACTTGAACCGTCTCGCCGTCCGAAAGTTCGACCTCGACCGGACTCTCCTCCGCGACGTACGTCAATCGGCTACTGTCCGCCGGATCGCCGATCGTCGAACTGACCTCGAGACGAGCGTACTCGCCCTTGGCGGTGACGGACCAGGCGTTGAGCGTCGCGTACCATTTACTCGGCATTGGGAAGACGAGCGGCAGCCCCGGCCAGGCGACGCGGTTGTCCGTCTGAATCGAGAGCGGATCGTGGTGGACATCGGACTCCGTGTCCAGTACGGTCGCGTTCGCCGCCCGAACGGCTGACTCTTGCGTGCGGTTGATCGACGCCGTCGCGAGATACGTCGGCGACCCCGACACCTCGTACTGGGCGTCGTCGTGGACCGGCGATCCCTCGAGCGAGACGGGATCGGGTTCGAAATCGGCGTTCGCGAACCCCTGCACGAAACTGAGCGCTTGATCGACGTGCTCGAGGCCGCCATCTTCGCCGATTGTGTCGAGTTCGTCCTCGGTGGCGTCGAGTTGTTCGTCGTACTTCTCGTCGAACAGGTCGAGCCAGTAGTAGAGGCGATCGAAGTACGCCCTGCGGACCTGCGCTCGCGCGCGGTCCTCGGGCGTCTCGTACGGGCCGTCGTCGACGTATTTGTCTTCGAACCGTTCCTTGATGTCTTCTTTCGCCAGCTGTGGCGGCGTCTTGCCGTCCGTGAGGCTGCTGATCTCGACACGGAGCGGGTCCCGTTCCCACTCCGTCGTGAAGTTCCGGTGGACTTGCTCGAGTTCGTCGGTCAGACGGTGGGTGAGTTCGCGTCGCTCGCCTGGAATGACGGCGTCCGACTCGAGCGTCGCGCTCCGTTTCTCGCGGATCGCCCCGACGGCCGCGCGGCGAAGCGAGTCGGGATCGCTCCCGCTGAGAGACCGTTCGAGTTCCCGCTCGAGCTCGCGCTCCGCGGTCGCGTAGCGGTCCGCCGTCGTAACCTCGACGAGCGCGGTTTCGAATCCGTCGTCGAACGTGGCGGCTGCGGCCGAGCCGTAGTCGGTCTCGATCGGCGCCGGCGCGACGCGGAACTCGTCGGGTCGCGCGTAGTACTCCCCGCCGGCGTCGAAGCCGTACTCGCCGTCGATCGTCAACTCGAGCGCGACGTCGACCTCGTCGGTCGCGGACGTGGTCGTGCGGTTCGGACTGGTTCGCGTCTCGTTTTTGGCCTCCCAGCCGTGGACGACCGTCACGTCGACGGTCGCCGCCGCGGAGAGTTCGTGGATCGGCCGCTCGTAGCCGTCGCCGTCGCGTATCGCCGTGTGATCGATCTCATCGATCGTGACGTCGATCACCCGTTCGGCGTCGGCGCTCCGGTCGCGGACGTACTCGCTCCCGGCCGACGGCGGCGTCGGGAGCGATCCGGCCGAGGCGGAGACGTCGGTGCGCACGTCGATCTCGTAGAGTTCGTCGCGGATGTCGGCTATGCTTCGATCGTACTCCTCGCCGGTACCGAGATCGAGGCCATCGAACTCCTCCGGGAGGCCGCCGCCTTCCTTCTCGATTCGCCGAACCATCGCGTCCGACTCGTTCTCGAGGTACGCGACCGGATCCTCGTACCGTTCAGCGTGGTACTCGAGGTACGTGGCGCGGGCGAGATCGGCGACGGGAATGTCGACCTTCTGGTTGGCCGCCGCCATGCTCCCGAGGCCGCCCTGTACCAGTTCGGAAAGCGGCGGTACCTCGGGGAGTTCGCCGGTCGATTCGTCGCCGAAGACCCAGTCGTTGATCAGGCCGCCCTCCTCGCACAGCGACCGCTTGAGATCGATCGTCCCGTTGGCCGGCCCCGTCCCGTCGTCGGTCCCGTTGCGCGACTCGGTGGCACCGTCGCCGGCCCGTCCCCGTTCCTCGAGCCCCGCCGAAAACGCGGTACTGCCGTTCGGAACGATGCCGCCCGCGTCGACCTCCGTATCGATATCGCCGATCGTCTCCGCGAAGTCCAGCCCCATGCAGGTGTACTGCGGCCGCATCGTCCGATCGGCGTAGGGGTCGCGAGTTCCGAACACGTCCTCCTGCACCGAGAAGATGGCGTGATTCGTCAGGACCTCGGCGTGGTCAGTCCCGATGCCCTGCTCGAAATCGTGGTCCGCGGGTCGCTTCGTCGCGTTGCCGAACCGGTTCCACCCCGCTTTCGTGTACGCGATCGGATACAGTCGAGCGGCGAGTTCCTGGCCGAGACCGTCGAGGCTCGTCGGATCCGGTGAGCCGTTCGGTTCGAAAAAGCCCCGGTTGAGTTCCCGTTCGTACTCGGTCATCCGCTCGTGCAGTTCGAACACCGGCGAGCCGACGGTAGTGCTGATCGACCGCGTCTCCGACGGAATCGAATCGCCGTCGACGGTCGCGTTTAGTTGGACGCCGTGAATCGTCGCCCGGATCGTCCCCCGATCGACGCCGTCGTCGAAGGCGCCGATCTCGAGGTCGACCTTGTCGATTGCGTCGCTCGGTCCGATTGCGCCGTCGTCCGGCTCGGCCGTAACTGGCGGCACCGAGACCGCCGATTCGGAACCAGCGCCGAGCGACTGCCCCGCCGCCGGCAGCCGCTCGACGGCCTCGAGGTAGACGAGGAGTTTGACGTACCGTCTGAAAGCCGTCGTCTGATCCGGTGCGGACGCGATCGCATCGACCTCGCTACCCGCCGTCGTATTGATTGGGGCCGCACCTGCGCGAGCTGTCGCCTCGAGGACTGCCGTTCGAAATTCGCTCTGGGTCGCCGCTGTCGTCCGTTCGACGAGCAGGTCGGCGTCCCGTTCGACCGTCGGCGCCGTGCGCCGCTCGAGCGTCGCGATCGCGCCGATGCTCGCGACGAGCAGGAGGACCGCGATCATCGCGAACGGAACCCGCGCGCGGTCGTCGTCTGCGATCGATACCGTCGGAGTGGATCTATCGTTGCCGCTCATTCGTACGTTTGCACCGTGATTTCGATCGGTTCCGTCGAGACGACCTCGTCGAACGTCGACTCGAGAGCGCGTCGCCGCTCCGCCCGTTCGTGAGGCGTCGGGTCGTCGCCGTAGGCCGCGTACGTCTCTCGGATCTCCGCCCCTGCTCGGCTGGTACGCATGTCCGCCGCGATCGCGGCGGCGAGCCCGTCGGCGTCGCCTGCATCGCCGCGAAGCGCCGCATTCGCCGCCGTCGCGCTGGGCGTTTCGCCCGTGACGTGGTCGTCGACGTCGACGCCGACGGTCGCAGCCGTTCGCCGGTAGTCGTACACCGTCACCGCGTGCTCCGGCAGCGTCGACTCGAGTGCGTACTGGGTCTCTCGGGGCGGGAAGTAGCCGTCCACGATCACCCCCGCGATCTCCTCGCCGACGGTGTCGAAGCCGTCCTCGATGCCGCTTCGCTCGGTCGTTCCCGTCTCGCCCTCGAGAAACGCGTCGGCCAGCGTCTCGGCGTCGACCGCCGGAACGGGACTCGAGACCGTCGTCGTCGCACTCGAGACGTCGGCCGACCGCGGCGGCCGCTCGCCGACGGTCGCCGTGCCGGCGATCCCGGCACCGTCGTACGGTTTCCAGGTCGCGATCGCGTAGACCGACCGCTCCCCGCCGGCGAGGCGTCCCTGCGTCGCCGCCTCGACCGACCGTTCGACGTCGTGCCCGTACGCGAACAGTTCGGTGCCGTCGATCCGAACGTTCGTCAGCGCCGCTTCCCCGAGCAGCTCGGTCGCCGAGCCGTACGTCATGATTTCGTCGCGATCAGCGTCGCCGGCGTCGGACTCGAGCCGCGAGGGGCGGTCGTAGTACTCGCTGTCGGTCGCGGCGACGCCGGACTCGTTCTCGGCGCCGAGATCGTAGGTGATCGTGATCGTCGTCCCGGACAGCGTCTCGAGCGCTCGATCGGCGCGCTGGCCGTCGCTCGGCTTCTGCTCTCCGTCCTCGTGGAGATAGAGCCCGACGGCGACCACGCTCGCGCTGATGAGCAGTAGCGCCAGCGAGATGTCCATGACCGTCGAAATCGCGCGCTCGTCGGCGTTGGCGCCGGCGCTGGCTCCCGTTACCATACCTGCACCTCCAGCGTTCCGGAGCGAACGTCGGCACCGTTGGTCACGGCGACTGGAATCGACCGGGTCGCGACGGACGCGTCGGCCGGCGGGCCGTCGTCGGCGAGGGTGCGCTCGAGGTCGCGAACGTCGGCCGAATCGGTCGCGTCGGGGTAGCCGGCCGGGAACGCCGCCGCGGCGATCGTTCGCTCGCCATCGCCGTCGATTACGGTTACCGTGACGGAGACGGTCGAACCCGCCGGGAGCGAGTCGCTCGAGACGAGCGTCGCCGGGTCGGCATCGGCGCCGGTACCGGCGTGCGCATAGAACACCCCGTCGTCCTGAATATCGTCCCAGACGAGGTCGATCGTCCGCTCGGCGGTCGTTCGGTCGCCGGCGCCGGAGCGGAGCGGCTGGACCGCGACCGCGTACAGTCCGAGCCCGATCACCACCATCGCGACCGCGACGATCGCCGCGATCGGTTCGGTCTGGGCCCTAGACGCTGACGAGCGTGACATAGTGAACACCGTCGCGGGTCTCGTGCCAGTAGGGATCGTCGAACGCCTCGAGGGTCGTCTCCGGACCGCAGATCGTCACCCACTCCCCGGTCCGTTCGATATCGGCCCGACAGTCGTCGAACTCGGGGCCGGAGACGCTGACCTCGAGGTCGTACGTCCCCGCCCAGACGGTGACCTCGTCCGCGTCGCTGTCGGCCACGTCCTCGAGGTCCGACTCGACGAACCGGATCGTCTCGCCGCCGGCGTCGAACGACTCGAAGCGGACGTCCGCGCTCGCTTCGGTCGTGACGTCGGGCGGGTCGTCGCACCAGACGCCGAGTCCGGAGCACGTCAGCGACGTCACGCCGTCGCGGAACCAGCCCTCGGAGTCCTCGAGGTCGACCGTCTCGACCAGTTCGCGGCCCTCGACGTCGACGGCAACGCGCTCGAGGGGCTCGTCCCGGTCGCCGGTCGTCCTGAGCCGCAGTTCCTTCGGGACAGCGACGTCGTCGGCGTCGAGCGCGTCGCTTTCGTCCGCGAGGTCCGCCTCGAAGTCCGTCGCGTCGGTCGTACGCGCCTGGATCCCGACCGCGTCGTCGGCCTCGACGGCAACCGTCCGGGCGACGAGTTCGCCGTCGGTCCGAAGCGACTCGCCGGCGTTGTCAGCCTCGGCGGCCGCCACGTCCGCGAAGAATTCGGCGGCGGCGTCGGTCTGCGGGTCCTCGAGCGCCGCGTCGTACTCGTTGTCGAACGACCGACCGTCCGTGAGGTTCTCGAGTCGCTCGTGGCCGTTAACCGGGACGACGGCGCCATACGCGAAGGTCGCATGGGCAGTCCCATGCTCGTTCGCCATGGTGATCGTCTGACGGTTGATCGTCGTACGGTCGGCGTCGTGCTCGTAGGTCGCACTGGCGGCGTACTCGCTGCCGGTGGCCGCTTCGATCGCGTCGGCCGCTCGGTCCGCGTCGGGCGTCGGGCCCGGTGCGATCCCGACCGCGAGTCCCGCGAGCGCGACGCTGACGATCGAAACCGCGACGTAGGTGTACCACGCGTCAGCGGGCGTCTCGAAATCCATGCCGTCGTTGGCCGCGCTTCGGTATATAAAGGAGAGGACGGTTACAGCGGCGCGACCAAGACGGCGTCGATCAGCGCCACCGTCAGCACGAACAGCGCCATCGAGGAGACGAGCGTCCGCCCGACGTGGTAGCCGAACAGCGTCCGGTCCATCCCGAACCGGAGCGCGTACGACAGCGGCGTCAGAATGGCGGCCAGCAGGAGCAGATAGACGGCCACGACGACGCCCAACTGATCGGTCGCCAGCGTCGTCGCGTCGCTCATCCCCACAGCGTCGAAGTTCTCGACCGAGAGCATCCCCGCCATCCCGACGGTCGCCCCGCCGACTATCGGCCCGAAGTACGCCGCCGTGTTGTCGAGCGTGCTCGTCACGCGCACGAGTTCGCGTTTCGTCTCCGCTTCGACGTCCTCGAGCTCCTCGAGGTGGTCGGCCATCGCGACGATCGCGCGGCCGGCCGGCTTCCCCTCGTCGCCGGCGATGGCGAGCAGCGCCGCCATGCTGCGGGCCCGCTGGCTGGGTACGTCCCGGAGCGCGCCGTAGTCGCCGAGGAATGCCTCCTCGACGCTCGTGTGCAGGCGACGCTGGACGCCGGCCGCGTGCGCGAGCATCTCGCCGGTCTCGTCGGCGACGCGGTCGGCGGCGAGTTCGATGGCCGCCTCGACGGACTCGCCCTCCGCGACCTGCCGGCCGATGATGTAGAGGGCGTCGGTCAGATTTGCTTCGACGTCGCGCACGTGATTTCGGAGCTCGAGAATGGGCCCGTAGACCGCCAGCAGGGCGACGCCGAGGCCGATTCCGACCGCCGCAATTTCGGCGAGGTATGCGGGTCCAACCGCCTCGATAATGGCGTAGGTTACCCCGGAAGCGAGCAGTCCCCAGCCAGCTCGCAGCCACAGTCGATCGCGGAGGTCAGGATGGGAGCGATCGATCTCCGGCGGCGGAAAGGCGACGGGACGGCGAACGAGCAGCCAGATCGCGGCACCGAGCAAACACAGCGGTAGCACGATGTCGTACAGGAGCACGAACATCCAGATGTTGAGCGAAACGCCCGCCATCGGCGCCGCCGGGACGAGCGCGATCAGCGCCAGCGGGAGCAGAATGCCGAAGGCGAACAGCATCGTCGTCGGCGCCCTGATCGCGGCCGTGAACTCGGCCATCCTGCTCCGCGTCCCGTCGAGGATCGCCGAGAGCGCTCGCTCGAGCGTGCGGCCGCGCTCCCCCTTGGGGGCGTCTTGGGCGGTCGCCAGCAGCGTCGACGAGCGCCGCAGCGCCGGGAAGTGGGGCGCCCACTCCTCGGCGAACGAAAGCAGGCCGGCCCGCGGAGTCCCCTTCGAACGGGTCACGTGGGCGGCGAGGCTCCGGGCGAGCGGCCCCTCGCCAGTCCGCGCGGCGAACCGGACCGCGTTCTCGAGCGAGGGCTGGATCTGCATCCGCAGGACCGCACGTCCGACGAGCGTCGGCGTGTCGCCGAGCGCCTCCGTTCGCCGAAACGCGGCCGCCAGGTGCGGCCACGAGTGAACGGCGTGGATCGACGCGAGCGACGCCGTCAAGACGAAAAAACCGACGAACGGCAACGGAACGCCGTAGAGCAACAGCGGTAGCGGGACGAGCGCGGCAAGCAGCCCGGCACCGTAGCCGGCCCTGACGACCGTCTCGGGGTCGTACGGCGGTTCGACGAATCGAACGGAATCCCGAAGCTCGTCGCTCGCCGAGACCGGGTACGGGTACAGTCTGGCGAGGCCGCGAACGAGCGCGGGTTCTACGTCTCCCACCGCGACTCACCCCCTGTCCGCGTACGCCGCTGCCACGTCTGCCGGCGACGTTCGGCCGTCCTCCGCGAGCGCTTGCATCGCGTCGGTCCGGTCGGCGATCGCCGCCCTGACGTCGGCGTAGGCTTCGGTCGGCCCGGCGATCGCGTTGACGAACCGGCTCTCTCCCCGGTCGATCCGCCCGGTCGGCGCCGCCTCCCTGCCCTCGAGTTCGTACAGCGGCTCGAATCGGACGTCCCCGCCGTCGCCCAGCACTTCTTCGACGCGAGCGACCCGACGACTGCGCCCGTCGGCGGTTCGGTACGACTGGACCGTGACGACGAGGTCCGTCGCGGCGAACGACGACGGTTCGACGTCCAGATCGGAGACGACTCGCTCGTACACGGCCGGCGCCCCGTCGCCGTGGATGGTCCCCAGGACCGCGTTGGCGTTCGCGCCGACGCGCATCGCCTCGTAGAGCACCCGGGCTTCTTCGCCGCGGATCTCGCCGACGACCAGTGCGCCATCGCCCAGTCGCAGGGCCGTCCGCAACGCGTCCGCCGGCGAGATTTCGGGGCCGTTGCCGGTGCCGGTCCGGAGCGCCTGCACGTCGCGCCCGACCGACTGCAGCGCGGCGACCGGGAGCTCCGGCGTGTCCTCGATGAGCACCGTCCGGGTGTCCGGCGTCACCTCGTAGAGCAGCGTTCCAAGCAGCGTCGTCTTCCCCGCGCCGCGGGTGCCGGCGATCAGCGCCGCGGCGTTGCGCTCGATCGCGACCGAGAGAAAGCCGGCGACGGCCGGCGGCACCGTCCCGTTGGCGACCAGCGCCGGCAGCGTGAACCGGTCGTCGGCCCGCTCGCGGAACGCGAAGCCGGTGCCGTCCGCGACCGGATCCGTGACGCCCGCGATGCGGAGCCCGCGACCGTTCGCAAGTGCGGCCGTCGCGTCGATCGTCGGCTTCGCCCGCGAGAACGCCCGGCCGCTGGTCCGCCGGATGCGCGAGGCCAGCGCCTCCGCGCCGGTCTCGGTGAGGTGGACGTTGGTCTCCATCGCGACCCCGTCGCACTCGACCCGCAGCGGGTTCGCCGTCACCGGCGACGTGGCGTAGACGTCGGTGACCGCCGGATCGGCGAACAGGTCCTCGAGCACGCCGTAGCCGTCGGTGTGCTTCTCGAGGATGGTCGTTAGCGTCGGATCGACGTGCTCGTCCGCGTCCGCAACGAGGTCGACGGCTCGAGACGGCGCCCGGTCGCCGTCGACCCACCCCTCGGCGATCGCCTCGTAGCCGTTGCTGAGCAGTTTTCGGTCGGCCAGCGACAGCGAGAGGTCGACGACGTCGAGCGCGTACAGCGGCAGTCGATCCGCGCGCTCGTAGACCCGCGCCGTGCTCCCGGTCGGGAGTTCCCTGACGTCGGTGAGCCGAGCCCGTGACTCGTCGTCGACCGTCCGCTCGACGTAGTAGTACGCGATCTCGAGGCCGACTCGCGGCGAGAACGCGTCCTCGTACGCCTCGACGTCCGAGACGGCCTCGAGCAGCCCCGACTCGAGGGCGACGTCGCCGATCGCATCGACGCGCGTCTCGAGGGTCGGCGTCGCCCCGAGCGGATCGCGCGCGACGTCCCGCGCCAGTCCGTCGTCGCGCGAGCCCAGCAGTTCGACGAATCGGCCGGCGGCGCCGAGCAGCGCCGTCGCCCGCGCGTCGTAGCGGTACCGGAGGCCGTTCGAGCGAACGACGATGGCGTCCGCGTCGCGCTCGGCCAGTGCGGCGACGACCGCCCGGCGACACGACGGCGCCTCGGCGAGCGTCCCGTCACAGGCCGACGCGTCGACGATGAGCGTGCGGTCCTCGAACGCGAGTTCGCAATCGCAGTCGCCGTTCTCGGTCGATCGGTCGGCAAAGTCAAAGAGGGCCCCGAGGCCGATTCCGGCGAGCAGCGTCGGCACGACGCCCGTCCGCTCGCCGTCGGCCGCGGCCTCGTTCGATGGCATAGGCTAGCTGGCTCGCGTTCCGGTTTAAACTCGGACATCGGGAGGGGGTCCGTCGCGCGAGGTGGCCATCTCCGGAGTCGGGCGGCTACATCATCGCGAGTGGGGCAGCGTCGCAACGACGACCGGCCGGCCGTCGGCGTCCGGTCGGAGCACGAGTCGGACGTCCCTCGTGCCGCTCCATCCGATTTCGGTCGTCCGATCCGCCGCCGGATCGCGGTAGACGATGCGACTCTCGAGGATCGTTCGCCCGCGCGTTCCGTCAGTCAGTACGTACCGCGCGACGCTGGCGTCGTCGGCGACCGGTTCGATCTCGAGGCGGTCGACGCCCGCTCGAGTCAGGGAGTCCGTCGGGACCGAAAACTCGACCACCCGCTGCGGGTTCGAATGCCCAGCGGGAGAGAGTTCCTCGGTCGTCTCGAGGTCGATCGCCGCCGCTTCGAGGGCCGCGAGCTCGCTTCGCAGTTCGCGTTCAGTCGTCTCGCCGGCGGCGTCGTCGATCGCGAGTCCGGCCAGCCCCAGAATCGCGAGCGTCAGGAGGACCGCGACCACGTATCGGATCATGGGAACCAAGCGCGAACCGACGCGAGCAGTCCCGATTCGGCGGCATCCCCACCGACCTCGTCGTCGGCCTCCGTCGTCCGATCGCTTTTCGCCGTCCCTGCCCCCGTCCCCGTCTCGTCCCCGAGCGATCCCGGGTCGTCCGCTCCCGCGACGATGTCCGTCGCCGTCTCCTCCGGCGTTCGGGCCGTCGCAGTATCGCTTCGGCTTTCGTCGTCGTCGGATTCGGTAGTAGCCTCGAGCGACGGGCACCTGGTCGGTTCGTCCGCTCCTTCGGTCCTCCGTTTTGCCGCATCGTTGAACTCAAACCCGGACTCGGATTCGACCTCGTCAGCCCCGGCGTCCGTATCGGAACGAGCGTCTTCCACCACCGTTTCGTCCGTCCTCGCGAGGACGCCGCCCCGGACGTCGCCGAGTTCGACCTCGAGCCGGTCGACCCGCCGCTCGAGTCGGTCGACCGTCGCGACCGCCGACGCGGCCTGGCGCTCGACGTCGTCGGTGATCGATTCGACGTTGCCGACGTACCCCTCGAGCGACTGGACCGCCGCCTCGAGGTCCGCGAGCCGTCGCTCGTGCTCGTCGACGCGCGTCTCGAGGTCGGCGACGGTCTCCGCGATCGCCGCTACGTCTGCGAGTTCGTCCAACGTCGCGTCACCGTCGACGACAACGCGCTCGACGGCCGACAGCCGCTGCTCGAGTCGATCGAGATCGGTCATGGCGGGGGTTGCTGCGGGATCGGATTTAAACTCAGACCCGGGCCCGAATCCGCACACGATTCGGATCGACGCGGCTTACGGCCGATCGGCGACCTCGCGCGCTCTCGGACTGCCGCCGCCGTGCGGGGTGTGCCGGCGGCGAATCCGTGCAGCGTGGATCGTCTCCGTCGCGTCGTCGATCACGACGACGCTCCCCGGGTCCGTCGGCAGCCGGTCGGCGAGCGACTCGCGGACGTACGTCGGCTGGGCGGCCTCGAGCGCTTCCAGGTCGCTCTCCGCCGTCAGCCGGTGGGCGACCAGCACGTCGGACTGGGAGATCGCGGTCTCCGAGAGCGAACTCGGCCGCTGGGTGGCGAGGACGAGGCTGACGCCCGGGGCGCGCCCGCGCGTGAGTACCGTATGGAGGGCGTCCGCCGCGACGCCGGCGAAGAACGCGTGGGCCTCGTCGAGCAAAAGCCACGGCAGCCGGTCGATCGTCTCGTCGATCCGCGCGCGGTACAGCGCCTCCGCGACGGCGCGACAGACCGCGTTCATCGGCGCCATGTCGAGCCCGGAGACGTCAACCACAGTGACCTCGGCGCCGGCGAGTTCCGCTGCGTCGAGCCCGTCGGGGTCGAACGCACCCCACGACTCCGCGAGCGCGATGTGGTTGGTCGCGGCCCGCTTGTCGGCCCCCGGCGCGTCCGTCGCCGCGACGCGCTCGCGCATCCCCTCGAGCGTCGCCGATTCCCGGGCGGCCCGCCAGACGAGGCTTCCCGCGCCGCTCTCGGGCGAGAGGCCGAGCAGCGCACACCACGATCGGGGGTCGAGCGCGTCGGCTGCGACGGTCGGTTCGGCGACGACCTCGACTGGGACCGGCGCATCCGTCGACCCGTCGGCGAGCGTCGCGAAGGCGCCCATCGGATCGACGATCACCGGCGCGACGCCCGACGCCCGCGCGAGTTCCTCCGCGAGGACGCCGAGGGTGTAGGACTTCCCGTAGCCGCGCTTGCCCACGACCAACATCGCGTGCGGACCGTCGAGGTCGACGTACAGGTCGGCGCCGTCGCTGCCGTCCAGCGCGCGGTAGGTTCCGACCTTGCCCGCCTGTACCGTCTCGGCGTCGCTCCCCCGTCCGATGACGAAACTCATGGCGACCGTTCGTTCGGCTTCCTACTTGAACCCGCGACCCGGAGTTTACGTACGAAGGGGCGACCAACGGCGGTATGGCTTCAGGACGAGAGTCACCGTCACCGACCGTATCGATCTCCGTCGGCTCGAGGCGCTCGTTCGCCGACGACGATCGCGCGATCGAGGGGTTGCCGATCAGACTCGTGATCGCGCTCATCATCGGCGTCGTCTCGCTGGGGATCATGCTCCAGATCCTCGGCGGCATCGACGGCTTCCAGACGGACACCGAAGTCGACGTCCGGTTCGACGACGCGACGATCGCCGATGACGACGACGACGTGAGCATCTCCGTCGTCGACGAGGACGGCAACGAGGTGACCGACGCGGTCGTCGTCGCGCAGGCCGGCACGGCGCGGATGGACGGCGCGTTATCGGCGGAGACGGGCGACGACAACGAGGTCGAGTTCGATTTCGACAGCGACGGCGACCTGTCCCTCGCCCCCGACCAGTCGACCGGCACGATCGAGTTCACGATCCAGCCGCCGGCCGATTCCAACTGGGAGGACGACGAACCGAACAACGAACTACTGGTGGTCGACGACTGAGCGGCTCGGCCGTTCGCGTTCGATCGCCGACCGTCGTTTTTCGTCGGTGCGTCGCAATTCGGTCGTCGAGCAATCGGTAGCGTCTCCAGCGCCCGTTCTCGAGTCGAACCAGATCGGTAGGGGCGCCCTGCTTCCGCTCACAGCGCGTCCGTCTCGAGCCCGCCGACGGTGCGCCGGAGCGCGACGACGGCGGCGATCCCCGCGAGGCAGTAGCCGGCGAGGAGCAGCCAGCTCGTCCCCGTCGCGCTGTCCATCGCGAACTTCGCGACGGTGTTGGCCGGGTGTTCGGGCAACAGACTCGCGACCACGAGGGCGCCGACGACGCCGATCGAGTAGAGTAACTGCGCCTGCCGCCGATCCGGAGCGGACAGCGCGACGATCGCGCCGCCGCCGACGACGAGCAGCGCCAGCGCCGCGACCAGCGCGACCAGCGCCGTCGGGTTCGCGATGGTCGTGCCGTTGACCGCGAGCAGAACCATCCAGGCGACGGCCTGTAGCGGCGCCAGCGCCGCTGTCGCGGCGACTTTCGCGTCGACGATCTCGGTCAACGAGAGCGGGGCGACCCGAAGCAGCGCGAGCGTCCCACGGTCGCGCTCCTCGATCAGCGAGTCGACGACGATCGAGCCGCTGATGAACACCGGCAGGAAGCACAGTAGCGGGAGCAAGACGGTGTAGGTGAAACCGACGTACGGACTCGCCCCGATCGCCGACGGCACGGACAGCGGCGTCTCGGTCAGTCGACCCGCCTCGGCGTTCGCCACCCGCTCGGCGCGCTCGAGTTCCTCCAGCGCGTCGCGCAACTGGACGACCAGCAGCGTCGTCTCGAGCCCCTCCTCGGGGGCGGTGACGTGGACGAATAGTTGGCCCTCGTCGGTCCGCGACGTTCGTAAGACGGCGGCGACGTCGCCGCGGTCGAAGGCCCGCTGTGCGTTCGCGGCGTCGAACCGGGCGGCGGAGAGCCCGTCCTGTCGCGCCGCGACCTCGACGAGGTCGTCGGCGCCGTCGCCGGTCACCGCGACCTCGGTCCGGTAGCCGTCGACGGCGCCGGGGTCGTACAGCGAGACCAGGCCGACGACGAGGAACGACGAGAACGCGGCGATGAACAGCTGGATCGCGATCGCGAGCAGGATCGTCTTCTCGGATCGCAGCGAGCCCAGTTCCCGGCGGACGAGCGCCAGGCGAGCGCGCCAGGACGCTCCCTCTGACTGTTCCGGACCTCCCTCGAGCGCCGGCGGGTTCGGGCCCTGCTCACGCGACAAGGGCGATCACCCCCGCGTTGTAGGCCGCGTGGACGAGCGTCGCGGCGACGAAGCCGAGCGCGTAGCCGACCGAGCCGCGGCTCGCCCCGATCGCCGAAACGACCGCCGTCGCGGCGTGGAGCGCGAGCGGCGCGAGGAAGAGCGCGCCCGCGAGGAACGGCCCGGTCGTACTCGCGAGATCGGGACCGAAGGCCGCGGCGCCGACTGTCAGTTCGGGGAGGCCGACGAACTGGACGACGTGGGTGACCTTCTCGCCGACGAAGAACCCGAGGCCGGACAGCGAGCCGACGACGATCGCGACGCGAAGCGAGGCCTCGAACCTCGAGCGGGCGAAGCCGGCGTAGACGTGGACGCTCTTCGCGAGTTCCTCGATCGCCGCCGCGAGCACGAGGACGATCGGGAGCGCGACCGCCTCGGGGACCGCAAACAGCAGGGCGACGATGAGCAACTGCCCCGCGAAGATGAAGGGGATAAAGAGGATCGAGAGGACGAACGGACTCCAGCGGGCGTCCCACCGCGAGAGCGCGTCGATCTGGCTCGCGATCGCGTCGAGGACCTTCGCCGGAATCGGCTTCTGGTCGAACATGTCCTCCTCGCGGTAGATGCCGATACCGAGCAGGAAGAGGACGACCGCGCTGAGGTAGAACGGCAGCGTCGAGAACAGGTACTCCCCGGCCGCCACCGACCCGCCCTGCAGCGCCGTTACGATGAGCGTCAGTGGCGAGATCAGCGCGATCGGCGTCACGTCCGTGAAGATCGCCGGGATGAAGGCGTAGGTCGTTAGCCCGACGCTGATCGCGACGGTGACGAACGTGAGTTCCTTGAACGACCGGGCGAGCATCGCGCCGACGAACGTCGACGCCAGAAACAGCGCCGCGATCGGCAGCGCCGCGGCGACGGCGATCGGCCCGCCGTCGATCGCGTACGCGATTCCGGCCGCGATCGCGACCAGCGCGAGCAGGTACGGCAGCGTCTTCCCCGCGACGATCTCGTAGCGCGAGGCCGGCGATACCAGAAGCAGTTCGCCGCGGCGCTTGATCCGCTCGTCCATGATCGTGCTCCCGTAGGCCTGGATGACGAAGTTCATCGGCACGACGAACAGGAACGCGAGCACGAGCGACTCGAACGGAAACGGCGGCGAGAGCGACCCGGGCGCGCCGACCGTCGTCCCGGCGGCCTCCGCCGATCCGCCGACGTTCGGCACCTGTAGTTCGTCACCGGCGCTCGCGTCGCTGCCCTCTCCCGTTCCGGTGCGCTCGGCGTCGCTCGAGGAGCCGTCGCCGGCCGTCGCACCGTCGCTGCCGGTATCGCCGTCCGCAGCGTCAGCGCCGCCGGAGTCGTCCGGCGCAGGGAGATCGCGTTCTCGGTAGTCGAGTTCGACGAGGACCGGATACGCGGCCGCCTTGTCGGTCTCCTCGTCCATTAGCATCTCGTTGTAAGCGTCGATGGCGTCGCGAAACGCGTCGTAGGCGGGTTCGCCGTTGTCGCCGACGTCCCACATCCTGTCGTCGGAGACGACGAGATCGACCGACTCGCCTATTCCGTCTCGGTCGACGCCCTCGAGCGGTACCGGCCGGAACCGGTCGCTCTCGACGGCGACGTCGTGGTAGGGGTTGGCCTCGTCGACGCCGACCACGTAGATCTCGTCCTCGAGCCCGAGGCCGTCGTCGGCGACGCCGAAGCCGACGACGCCGACGACGAGCACCATGGCAGCGAGGATCAGCACGGTCTTCCGGTCGACAGTTCCGGTACTGCGCGAGACTTCCCACCGGGCGATTCGGGCGGTTCTCGAGAGCGAGTCTCGGAGACCGGCCGTCACGCCAGTCGACTGCTGTGCGTCGGTGTCGCTGGTATCGGTATCACGCCGATCATCGCGCGACCGCTCGAGACCGGTCGTGTCTTCGTCCGCCGCGTCGTCCCTGCTCACGGCTCGGCCTCCGCGTCCCGGTTGCGGTTGCGCTCTGCATCCGGATCCGCGCCGCTCGCGATCTCGAGGAAGATGTCCTCGAGGCTCGGCGTCTTCGTCTGGATGTCGGTGACGCGGCCGCCCTTTGCTTCGACGGCCTCGCGGATGGCCTCGACGGCGGCCATGTCCGCGACGACGTGGCGGACGTGCCGTCTGTCGTCCGTCTCCTCGCGCGTGACTTCGACGAGCTGGAATTCGTCCTCGAGCGCGGTGCTACCGTCTTTGGTCGCGTAGACGTGGTACTCCGTGCCGCCGTGTTCGTCGCGGATCTCGTCGACGCTCCCGCGGGCGATGATCCGCCCGTCGTTCATCACCGCGACGCGGTCACAGACGCTCTCGACGTGAAAGAGGTTGTGCGCGCTGAAGACGATGGTCTTCCCCTGCTCGCTCAGTTCGCGGGTGAACTCGATGATGTAGTTCGTCGTCAGGGGATCGAGACCAGAGGCCGGCTCGTCGAAGATGAGCACGTCCGGATCGTTCACCAGCGCCCGCGCGATCGCGACCTTCCGCTTCATCCCCTTCGACATGTTGCCGATCCGTCGGTCGCGGTGCTCGAGGTCCAGTCGGTCGAGCGTGTCCGCGATCCGCTCGGTCGCGACGTCGACGGGAACGTCGTAGAGGTCCGCGAAAAACTCGAGGTAGTCCGTCGCCGTCATCTCCTCGTACAGCGGCGACTCCTCGGGGAGGAAGCCGAGCCGTCGCTGCATCGCCGGCGCGCCGGGTTCGCGGCCGGCGACGACGGCCGTGCCGGCGGTCGGTTCGACGAGCCCCGCGAGCATCTTCAGCGTCGTCGTCTTCCCCGCGCCGTTGGGGCCGACGACGCCGAACACCTCGCCGCGCTCGATCGCGAAGGTACTCCCCTCGACGGCGGGAAAATCGCCGTACTCCTTTCGGAGCCCGTCCACTTCGAGTATCGCCATTCGTTGTTCGTTCCTCGAGAGTGAGCCACCCGAGTAAAGTGTAGTGGCCGCTGACAGTCTTCCGAGACGTTCGGTTCGGGCCCGACGCCATCGCGATAGCGGGACCGGATGCGCCGCCGTACGGCGGTCCCGGCCACTCGAGTCGCGAGTTCGAGACGGGAAGACGTACGGATTTTGATACGAACGCGGAACGCGTCCGTACTCCGGCGAATAACTATCCTCGTGTTAGCTGGTTCGGATCCGAACTGCTATACGAGTGGGTCCCCTACGAACGGCCGACCGAGATGTCTTCCCCCCAGACACAACCCCGCGACGACGAGGCCACTCAGCGGGGCGATCACGATCACGAGCGTGAACGCGAACGCGAGCAGGACGCCGCCTGTCCGGTCATCGCGTCGATCGAGCAGATTGGCTCACAGTGGCGGCTCGCGGTCCTCCACGAACTGTTAGACGGCGAGCAGCGGTTCAACGAACTCAAGCGCTCGACCGACGCCAACGCCCGCACGCTGTCGCGCGTCCTCGACGACCTCGGCGAGATGGGGTTCGTCGAACGGCGCATCGAGGAGGACTCGCCGATCGCGACCTACTACAGCCTCACCGAGAAAGGCGAGTCCTTGGAGCCGGTGTTCGACGAGATCGAGTGCTGGGCCGGCAGTTGGCTCGAAGAAGACGCGCTCGAGAAGTAGCGACGGTTTTCGTTTTGAACAGGTCGTCGTTCGGTCGCCGGAGCCGCGGCCTCGACGCCTGGAGGAACGCGCCGGCGACCGTTAGTCGTCGACGTCGAGTTCGACCAACTCGAGCGACCGATCGAGGTGGCAGACGTCGTGGGGCGGGTCGCCGCGAATCTCTTTGATGCGGTGCTCCTCGTCGAACTCGACGCCGTCGGGTTCGCAGTACTCGTGGCTCGGACACTCGACGTACGGACAGGGGCCCTTGAGGGTCGCTTTGCTTCCGGCGAACGCGCCCTTCGACGGGACGTTGGCCTCGACGGCGGCGGGTTCGACTTCGACGGCGCGAACGCCGCCGTCGTGCATCGCACACTCCAGCGTCTGGGCCTTCTCGCGGACGTCGGTGACGCGGTACTTAGTGCCCTCGGCGAGATTCAGACACTGGCTGCGGTAGGGACAGCCGGCGCAGCCGTCGGCCTCGCCCTGGTAGACGAACTCAGTGCCGGGCTCGGCCAGGCGGGAACCGATGAGCGTGACGGTCGACATGACGCGTCGTACTCGCCACGCGCGGTTAAGCCTCTCGTCCTCGTCACTCGCGGCTGCCGGCTCGAGTCTCGGAGGTCGGCCTATAGCCCGCTACTCGCCCTCGCCGTCCGCGCTGCGGCCCGTCAGCTCGTCGAGCCGGTCGAAGTACCGCTCGCGGGGCACCTGGTACAGTTCCCGGTAGTCGATCTCGCCGTCGTCGAACGCCCGCGCGAGTTCGACCGTGCGCTCGAGCGCCGCCTCCCGCGTCGGGTAGCGGTCGTGGTCGTCGAGCGTGACGTCGGGCTCGAGGTAGAGCGTGACGAACCAGTCGGACGCGCCGGTGGTATCGGTGGGGTTCCGTCCGGGACGGCGGGTTCGCCGGCCGTGGGTCAGGTACAGGGTCGGCAGGCAGGGGGCGGGAAACGCGGCGGCGTCGAAGACGTCGGGCCGGTACGCGAGGACGAGGCGACCGTCGTCGCCCCGCGACCAGACGTCCCAGGCGTCGGGCAGGTCCGTCAGTTCGTCCATACCGGCCGTACCGTCGCCGGTCCTAAAGCCTCGTCGTCGCGGGACGGTGCGACCGCCACCTCGGCGATCTCCGGGGCTCGAACGGCCTTTCCTGCGATACTGCCGTCCGATCCCTCGCACTGATTTACCGGGCTTGCAGAATCCGGGAACAGCGTTGTCACTCCGGACCGCTCTCATGCGACCGCATTTCACACGATGCAGCGCATCCAGAGCTATAAGCGGAGCAACGTATGAGTGACAGTACCGTATGCGCCCACGCAGTCGAGCGCGCGCGAGCGCGCCACGCCAGTGCAGGGCCGCCGTTTACGGCAACCGTCTTCGAAAAATGAGGTGTGGTATCAGTTGACGGTGTACGGTTCTGGCAGGATTTGCCTGCAATTAACTGCTGGTAAATACCTTTTGGGGCTAAGATTAAGTACCTGGATTACTCACTCATTAAATACTATCGGTATCCGATCGCCGGACCGATCCACTCCGCGCCCGTCCCCGGCGCACGTCGCGCACGATCGCCGAGTCGGTCGTTGCGCAGCGACGAGTGGTGATAGCTCACACATGACACGACAAACCGCCGCCCGAAGGGGTTCGCGCTCTCCCAGCGCCGCGCTCGCGGAGGGGCGACCGCGTACCGGAGCCGCCGAACGGGTGGACCGGACGACCGGACCACCGTCGAAACGGGCGGGCCGGACGACCGACCCGGTTCGGCTGGGCGAGGCCTCGGCTGGTCGACTGCCGCCTACACCACGTCCGCACACTCCCTGCGCGGTCACGGCCGACCGACGACGGGGGACCAACCAACGAGCAGTGATACAATGAACGGTGACATCGAGACGCTCGAGACGCTCAGTACGGAATACAAGGAATCGATGCCCGCGGACCTGCGGGAGACCAAGTCCTTCGACTGGTACCTCGAAGAAGTGTACGAGGACCCGAAGATCGCCCGTAACGCCCACCAGCGGGTCGCGGACATGTTCGACCACTACGGGACGACATACGACGAGACGGAGGGCATGGTCGAGTACCTGCTGGCCAGCGAGGACCCGCTGCACGACGGGGAGAACACCTTCTACGGGAAGGTAATCCACCAGTCGATCCACGAGTTCGTCAACAAGGTCAAGTCCGGCGCCCGCCGGCTCGGCCCCGAGCGCCGTATCAAGCTGCTGCTCGGCCCGGTCGGGTCGGGTAAGTCCCACTTCGACAAGCAGGTGCGCCGCTACTTCGAGGATTACACCCTGCGCGAGGAGGGTCGGATGTACACGTTCCGCTGGACGAACCTCTGCGACGTCGTCCAGGATCAGGACCCGGCCGACGACACCGTCCGGTCCCCGATGAACCAGGATCCGCTCGTGTTGCTCCCCCTCGAGCAGCGCCAGCGCGTGATCGACGATCTCAACGAGAACCTCGACGCGCCGTACACGATCCAGAACGATCAGGCGCTGGATCCCGAGTCGGAGTTCTACATGGACAAGCTGCTGGCCTACTACGACGACGACCTCCAGCAGGTCCTCGAGAACCACGTCGAGATCATCCGGCTGGTCGCCGACGAGAACAAGCGCCAGGCCTTGGAGACGTTCGAGCCCAAGGACAAGAAGAACCAGGACGAGACCGAGCTCACCGGCGACGTCAACTACTCGAAGATCGCCATCTACGGCGAGTCCGACCCGCGCGCGTTCGACTACTCGGGGGCGTTCTGTAACGCCAACCGCGGCATCTTCTCCGGCGAGGAGCTGCTGAAGCTCCAGCGCGAGTTCCTCTACGACTTCCTGCACGCCACCCAGGAGCAGACGATCAAGCCGAAGAACAACCCCCGGATCGACATCGACCAGGTGATCGTCGGCCGGACGAACATGCCCGAGTACAAGGACAAGAAGGGCGACGAGAAGATGGAGGCGTTCAACGACCGCACCAAGCGGATCGACTTCCCCTACGTACTCAGCTACGAGGACGAGGCCCAGATCTACGAGAAGATGCTCAACAACGCCGACGTCCCCGACATCAACGTCGAGCCCCACACGCTCGAGATGGCGGGCCTGTTCGGCGTCCTCACGCGCATCGAGGAGCCCGACGCCGAAACGGTCGACCTCCTGTCGAAAGCGAAGGCCTACAACGGCGAGATCGACGAGGGCGACGACATCGACGTCAAGAAGCTCCGCGAGGAGGCCGAACAGAAGGCCGAGATCGGCGAGGGCATGGTCGGGGTCTCCCCGCGCTTTATCGGCGACGAGATCGCCGAGGCCATCATGGACTCGAAACACCGCCAGCGCGGGTTCCTCTCGCCGCTGACGGTGTTCAACTTCTTCGAGGAGAACTTAGAGCACCACGGCTCGATCCCGGAGGACAACTTCGAGACCTACTACCGCTACCTCGAGACGGTCCGCGAGGAGTACAAGGAGCGGGCCATCGAGGACGTCCGCCACGCCTTGGCCTACGACATCGACGAGATCCAGCGCCAGGGCGAGAAGTACATGGACCACGTCATGGCCTACATCGACGACGACACGATCGAGGACGAACTCACGGGCCGCGAGCAGGAGCCCGACGAGACGTTCCTACGTAGCGTCGAGGAGAAACTCGACGTCCCCGAGGACCGCAAGGACGACTTCCGCCAGGAAGTGAGCAACTGGGTCTCCCGGCGCGCCCGCGAGGGCGAGGCGTTCAACCCGCAGGACAACGAGCGCCTGCGCCGCGCCTTAGAACGTAAGCTCTGGGAGGACAAGAAGCACAACATCAACTTCTCCGCGCTGGTCAGCGCCAACGAGTTCGACGACGACGAACGCTCCGCGTGGATCGACGCCCTGATGGAACAGGGCTACTCCGAGGGCGGCGCGAAGGAAGTGCTCGAGTTCGCCGGCGCCGAGGTCGCCAAGGCAGAGATGGACAACTAACATGACCGAACGCGACTACGTCACCGAGGCCGACCGCGAACTCGAGGAGACCTACGAGGAGCCGATGAGCCTCGCGGCGTACGTCGATCGGATCTTCGAGAACCCGACCGTCGCCTCCCACGCCTCGAAGTACTTACTCGAGGCGATCGAGGCGGCCGGCACGCGTACGGTGGTCGAGGAGGGCGAGGAGAAGGAGCGGTACCGCTTCTTCGACGACCCGCACAACGACGGCGAGCACGCCATCCTCGGCAACACCGAGGTCTTGAACGGGTTCGTCGACGACCTCCGATCGATCGCCGCGGGCCGGGCGAAAGACGAGAAGATAATCTGGTTCGAGGGGCCGACCGCCACCGGGAAATCGGAGCTCAAGCGCTGTCTGGTCAACGGGCTGCGCGAGTACTCCAAGACGCCCGAGGGCCGGCGGTACACCGTCGAGTGGAACGTCACGACCGCCGAGGCCGGCGAGCGGGGCCTGAGCTACGGCGGCGATCCGACCGCGACCGACGAGCAGAACTGGTACGAGAGCCCCGTTCAGGCCCACCCGCTGTCGGTGTTCCCCGAGGACGTCCGCCAGGAGATCCTCGCGGACTTGAACGCCGAACTCGACGACCACGTCCCGGTGCAGGTCGACGCGGAACTCGACCCGTTCTCCCGGGAGGCGTATGACTACCTCGAGGAGCGGTACCGCCGAGACGGCGAGGAGGCGCTGTTCTCGGCGATCACGGACGACGCGCACCTGCGCGTGAAGAACTACGTGGTCGACGTGGGCCAGGGGGTCGGCGTCCTCCACAGCGAGGACGAGGGCCAGCCCAAGGAGCGGCTCGTCGGCTCGTGGATGCACGGGATGCTTCAGGAACTGGACTCCCGGGGCCGCAAGAACCCGCAGGCCTTCAGCTACGACGGCGTGCTCTCGCAGGGCAACGGCGTCCTCACTATCGTCGAGGACGCGGCCCAGCACGCCGACCTCCTCCAGAAGCTGCTGAACGTCCCCGACGAGCAGTCCGTGAAGCTGGACAAGGGGATCGGGATGGACGTCGACACCCAGATGCTGATCATCTCGAACCCCGACCTCGAGGCCCAGCTGAACCAGCACGCCGACCGCAACGGCATGGACCCGCTGAAGGCGCTCAAGCGCCGGCTCGATAAACACCGCTTCGGCTACCTGACGAACCTCTCGCTGGAGTGTGAGCTGATCCGGCGCGAACTGACGAACGAGACCGACGTCTGGGAGGCGGAAAGCTACGACGAACTCGAGGAGCGGATCCGGGCGCCGGTGACGGTCGCGATCAAGGATCAGGCCGGCGAGACGACGGTTCAGGAGTTCGCTCCCCACGCCCTCGAGGCGGCCGCGCTGTACGCGGTCGTCACGCGGTTAGACGAGGAGAACCTGCCGAACGGCCTCGACTTAGTCGACAAGGCGCTGATCTACGATCAGGGGTACCTGCAGGAGGGCGACACCCGCCGCGAGAAAGACGAGTTCGACTTCGACGACGACGGGGCGGACGGCGACCACGGCATTCCGGTCACGTACACCCGCGACACCCTCGCGGAGCTGTTGCAGAGCGACCGGGACCGCCACCACCCCGATCTGGCGGTCGAGGACGTCGTCATGCCCCGCGACGTGCTGAACGCGATGGCCGAGGGGCTGGCCGAGGCGCCGGTCTTCTCGACGGGCGAGCGCTCGGAGTTCGAGAACCGCGTCGTCCCGGTGAAGAACTACATCTACGACCAGCAGGAGTCGGACGTCATCGAGGCGATCATGCACGACAAGCGGGTCGACGAGGAGACCGTCGCCGAGTACGTCGAGCACGTCTACGCGTGGGAGACCGAGGAGCCGCTGTACAACGACCGCGGCGAGCGCGTCGAACCGGACCCGCTGAAGATGAAGCTGTTCGAGGTCGAGCACCTCGGGCGGTTCTCCGAGGACGAGTACGAGGGGAACCTCCCCCGCGAGAGCGTCCGCAACTTCCGCCGTGAGAAGGTGATTACGTCGCTGAACCGCCACGCCTGGGAGCACCGCAACGAGGACTTCTCCGTCGAGGACGTCGACCTCACCGCGATCCCGGTGATCAAGACCGTCCTCGAGAGCCACGACTGGGACGACGTCAAGCGGACCTTCGAGGACTTCGACCCCCGCCAGTGGGATGACCCGCCCAGCGGCACCGAGACGGCGGCGGTCAAGGAGGACACGATCGAGACCATGGTCGAGGTGTTCGACTACTCGGAGGCCTCGGCCGAACTGACCAGCAGACACGTCATGGGACAGGTGAGCTACAGATGGGACTGAGAGACGACCTCGAACGATTCCGGGAAGTGGGCGAAAAGCGCCGCGAGGACTTAGCCGACTTCATCCAGTACGGCGACCTCGGGGGCAGCGGCCCCGGACAGATCAACATCCCGGTGAAGATCGTCTCGCTGCCGGAGTTCGAGTACGATCAGCGCGACCAGGGCGGCGTCGGGCAGGGCGACGGCGACACGCCCGACACCGGCCAGCCGGTCGGCCAGCCCCAACCCCAGCCGGGTGACGGCGACGACGACGGCGACGGCGACGAACCCGGCGAGGAGGGCGGCGAGCACGAGTACTACGAGATGGACCCCGAGGAGTTCGCCCAGGAGTTGGACGAGGAACTCGGGCTCGACCTCGACCCGAAGGGCAAGAAAGTCGTCGAGGAGAAGGAAGGCCCCTTCACCGACCTCACTCGGACCGGCCCGAACAGCACGCTCGACTTCGAGCGGATGTTCAAGGAGGGCCTCAAGCGCAAGCTCGCGATGGACTTCGACGAGGAGTTCCTCCGCGAGCTCTGCAAGGTCGAGGGCATCGAACCGCGCGAGGTCTTCGAGTGGGCCCGCGGCGAGAACCTGCCGGTCTCGATGGCCTGGATCGAGGAGGCCTACGACGACATCCCCGACGAGGAACGCGGCAAGTGGGCCTCGATCGAGGAGGTCGAGGCGAACGTCGAGCGCGAGGACGTCCAGCAGAAGATCCGCCGGGAGGGGATCGACCACGTCCCCTTCCGCCGCGAGGACGAGCGCTACCGCCACCCCGAGATCATCGAGGAGAAGGAGAAGAACGTCGTCGTCGTCAACATCCGCGACGTCTCCGGCTCGATGCGCGAGAAGAAACGGGAACTCGTCGAGCGCACGTTCACCCCGCTGGACTGGTACCTCCAGGGCAAGTACGACAACGCCGAGTTCGTCTACATCGCTCACGACGCCGAGGCCTGGGAGGTCGAGCGCGAGGAGTTCTTCGGCATCCGCTCGGGCGGCGGGACGAAGATCTCGAGCGCGTACGAACTGGCCGCCGAGTTGCTCGAGGAGTACCCCTGGAGCGACTGGAACCGCTACGTCTTCGCGGCCGGCGACTCCGAGAACTCCTCGAACGACACCGAGGAGCGGGTCATTCCGATGATGGAGGAGATCCCGGCGAACCTCCACGCCTACGTCGAGACCCAGCCAAGCGGCAACGCGATCAACGCCACGCACGCCGAGGAGCTCGAGCGCCACTTCGGCACGGACGACGACGAGGTCGCGGTGGCCTACGTCAACGGCGAGGAGGACGTGACCGACGCGATCTACGAGATCCTCTCCACGGAGAGTGACGACAATGAGTAAAACCAACTCCAACGCCGATCGCTTCCGCAAGCAGGCGATCGCTACCGACCTCGAGGAACCGGTCGAGGAGGCCCGCAACCTCGCACAGAAGCTGGGCCTCGAGCCCTACCCCGTCAAGTACTGGATCATCGACTACGACGAGATGAACGAACTCATCGCCTACGGCGGGTTCCAGACGCGGTACCCGCACTGGCGGTGGGGGATGAAGTACGACAAGCAGCGCAAGCAGGGCCAGTACGGCGGGGGGAAGGCCTTCGAGATCGTCAACAACGACAACCCGGCCCACGCGTTCCTCCAGGAGTCGAACACGCTGGCCGACCAGAAGGCCGTCATCACCCACGTCGAGGCCCACTCCGACTTCTTCGCGAACAACGAGTGGTTCGGCCTCTTTACCGACGGCCGGGCCGACGAGGAGCAGGTCAACGCCGCCGCCATGCTCGAGCGCCACGCGCGGGCGATCGACGACTACATGTCAGATCCCGACATCGACCGCGCAGAGGTCGAGAAGTGGATCGACCACTGCCTCTCGCTGGAGGACAACATCGACCAGCACCGCGTCTTCCAGCGCCGCCTCGAGGTCGACGGCCCCGGCGAGGACCTCGAGGACCTGGACGACGACCTCGCGGAGAAACTCGACGAACTGAACCTCTCCGACGAGATCAAAGGCGAGGTGTTCGACGACGAGTGGCTCGAGGAGCTCGAGGGCGAGGACGGCGGCGTCACCTTCCCCGAGGAGCCCGAGAAGGACGTCCTCGCGTTCGTCCGCGAGCACGGCAAACAGTACGACGACGACGCCGAGCGGGCCGTCGAGATGGAGGAGTGGCAGCGCGACGTCCTCGACATGATGCGGGCGGAAGCGTACTACTTCGCCGCCCAGAAGATGACGAAGGTGATGAACGAGGGGTGGGCCGCCTACTGGGAGTCGACGATGATGACCGACGAGACCTTCGCCGGCGACGACGAGTTCATGAACTACGCCGACCACATGGCGAAGGTGCTCGCCTCCGGCGGCCTGAACCCCTACAGCCTCGGCATGGAGCTGTGGGAGTACGTCGAGAACACCACCAACCGCCGCGAAGTGCTCGAGCAACTGCTCCGCGTCGAAGGGGTTTCCTGGCGCAACCTCACCGACGTCGTCGACTTCGACGACGTCCTCGCGACGCTCGAGCCGCCAGAACCGATCGACACCATCACCCCCGAGACGCTGGACGCGCTCGAGGAGGTCCCCGACGAGTGGATCGACCGCGAGGCCCTCGAGAAGGCTCACGAGGGCGAGATCGACGTCGAGAAGTATCCGTGGAAGGTGCTGACCTACGAGGGACTGGCCCGACGGCACTACTCGCTGGTCAAGCGCCAGCATCGGGGCTTCCTCTCGCGGGTCAATCAGAACGAACTCGAGCGGATCGGCCGCTACCTGTTCGACGACGCGCGCTACTCGTCGGTCGAGGAGGCGCTGGACGACGTCGACTTCACCGCGGGCTGGGACCGGATGTTCGACATCCGCGAGAGCCACAACGACGTCACCTTCTTGGACGAGTTCCTCACGGAGGAGTTCATCACGGAGAACAACTACTTCACCTACGAGCACTCGCAGGCGACCGGGCAGTTCCACGTCGCCAGCGACGCCGCCGAGGACGTCAAGAAGAAGTTGCTCCTGCAGTTCACCAACTTCGGGAAGCCGACGATCGCGGTCTACGACGGCAACTACAACAACGCCAACGAACTCCTGCTGGGCCACCAGTACAACGGCGTCATGCTCGATCTCGGCCAGGCCAAGGAGACCCTGAAGCGCATCTTCGAGCTCTGGGGCCGGCCGGTGAACCTGCTGACCATCGTCAAGGAGGTCGACGAGCACGACATCGAGGTCGCGAAGCGCCGCAACCGCGAGCCCGAAGCGAAAGAACGGGGCAAACTGATCCGCTACGACGGCGACGAGGTGACCGTCGAGGACGTGCCGTGGGAGGAGGTCGAACACCTCGCGGCCGACGACGTCGACTACGACACCAAACCCGAGGATTGGCTGGCCTGAACGGCCGATTGACTTCCGTCCCCGTCCGTTTCTTTCACGGATCCGTGAATTAAACAGACAGAAGATTTTTACCGCCGATAGAATATGGAGCGCATGTTATGGATGGGGATGGGGGCGAGGGCAGCGCGCAACTCCGGCGTTCCGCGGACTCGGATGCGGAGACGGATCCGAACCCGAACCGAGACTCGAGTTCGGCGCCGAACGCACCCGCGGAAGCGACCGCGGAGTTCAACCTGCCGACAGTCCTCGCACGACTCGACGCCGCCGACGTAGACGAACAGCGACGGGCCGTCCGAACGATCCGGGCGCACGTCGACGACCGACCGGACGCCTGTATCCCGGCCGTCCCGAAGTTACGGGCGCTGCTCGAGCGACCCGACCTCGAGTGCCGCGAGGCGGTCGCCTACTGCCTCGCGGAACTGGCCGAGGAGTCGGCCGCCGACGTCGCACCGTCCGCGGACGAGATCGTTTCGTTCGCGGCCGACCGACCGTCCCACCCGGCGACGGCCGACTGCTGCCGGTGTCTGGCCGCGATCGCGAGCGAGCGGCCGGCCGCGCTCGTCGACCGCGTCGACGCGATCGCGCCGGTCCTCGAGAGCGACGTCCCGGCAGCGCGGGCGGCCGCCGCGCTCACGCTCGCCTGGATCGCCGCGGAGTTCGACGGCTGGACCCGCGGGACGGAGGGTCCCGACGCCGACGGTGGCGACGGCGACGACAGCGACGACACCGGTACCGACGGACGACCGAACGATCCCGTCGAGCCGGTGCGCGACCGACTGCTCGCGCTCCTCGAGGACGATCGCGCTCGGGTCCGGAAACGCGCCTGTCTCGCGCTGGGGTACGGCGAGGTCGCGGCGGCGCGCGATCGGCTGGCCGACCTCGCGCGGACCGACCCCGATCCGGCAGTTCGGGATCGCGCCGCGTGGGCGTCGGACCGGCTCCGGTAGTCCGGGTGCCGACGCGGTCTCGAGTCGCCGGCGACGCCGAGGCCGCCGAAGCCGCGACCGCCGAAACCCCAATCAAAAGGCCGCCGGCTCGCGTACGCTCGCGTATGCAAACGGCGTTCACCGTCGACACCGACGCGCGGCTCACGACGGTCGATATCACGGACCAGGTCGCGGCGGCCGTCCCCGAGGACCTCGAGACGGGGACCTGCACGGCGTTCGTCGAACACACGACCGCGGGGCTCGTCGTCCAAGAAAACGAATCGCGACTGCGCGAGGACCTCGAGTCGTTCCTTTCGGAGCTGGTTCCCGACGAGGGACACGCACACGATCGGCTGGACGGAAACGCGGACTCGCACCTGCGCGCGACGCTGCTCGGGCCGGCCGTGACGATCCCGGTCACGGACGGCCAACTGGCGCTCGGCACCTGGCAGTCCATCCTGCTCGTCGAGTGTGACGGGCCGCGAACGCGGACGGTCTCAGTGACGACGGTCGGCGAGTCGGATTAGCACCCGTTATCGCCGCAATCGAGAACCGACTGAAATCACCACGTATTGGGGTCAACGGTTCGACTCTCCGGTCCAAACCCTTTAGCAAGTACTCTTAAACGCGTCCCGCGACTACCCCGAAGTGAGCACCTGATCCGATGTCCTCCGCCCCATTCAGCCGCCGTCTCTCCGCTCGTGGTGATCCGCCGTGAGCGACCGGTTCACCGAACCCGTCGAAATTCTGCTCGTCGAGGACAACCCCGGCGACGTCCGCCTCATTCAGGAAGCGTTCGCGGCCCTTCCGACGGAGGTCACGCTGTGCGTCGTTACCGACGGCGACGACGCGCTCGCCCTCCTCGAGGACCGCTGGAACGGGGGCGAGACGGCGCTGCCCGATCTCGTCTTGCTGGATCTCAACCTGCCGCGCGTGGGTGGCCTCGAGTTCCTCGAGACGATTCAGGACGAGCCGGCGTTCGCTCGACTGCCGGTCCTCGTGTTGACGAGTTCGGAGGCCCACGAGGACGTCCTCGAGAGCTACGAGCTCGCCGCCAACGCCTACCTCACGAAGCCGACCGATCCCGACGAGTTCGCGTCGATGGTCGAGACGATCGCGGAGTTCTGGTTCCGGCGCGCCGCGCTGCCGCCGATGCCGTAATCCGGGTGAGCGCCGTCGGAACCTGTGACCGCACCTGCGCCCGCACCCGTATCTGCATTCGCATCCTCGATCGCGGCGAATCGCCGCGAGGTCCGTTCCCGCTGCCCCTGACATTGATCCGTTCGGCCGTTGCACGATCGGCCATGGCAGCCGACAAACCATTCACCGTCGACTTCGACGACACCGTCGCCGTGATCACCGGCGCCAGCGGCGCGCTCGGCAGCGCCGTCGTCGACCGCTTCCGGGACGCCGGCGCGACGGTCTGTGCCGTCGACGTCGTCGCCCCCGACGACGACGATAGCCTGCTCGAGCCCGACGAGGAAACCCACTTCTACGAGGCGGACCTCACTGACGAGGACGACGTCTCGGCGCTCGTCGATGAGATCGTCGACGACCACGGTCGGATCGACCACCTGCTGAACATCGCCGGCACCTGGAAGGGCGGCGACCCGATCGCCGAGACCGATCTCGAGGAGTTCGAGTTGCTGGTCGATATCAACCTGAAGACGGCCTTTCTCGCGTCGAAACACGCGCTGCCGCACCTGCAGGAAACCGAGGGGGCGATCGTCAGCGTCAGCGCCCGCTCCTCGCTCGAGGGCGGCGAGGGCGACGGGCCGTACCGCATCACGAAGGCGGGGATCCGGATCTTCACGGAGACGCTCGCCGAGGAAAACGAAGGGACCGTTCGCGCGAACTGCGTGATGCCGAGCGTGATCGACACGCCCGCGAACCGGGAGATGATGCCCGACGCGGATCACGATACGTGGGTCGATCCGAGCGAGATCGCGGACGTGATGGCCTTCCTCTGTAGCGACGGGGCGACGGTGACCAGCGGCGCTGCGGTGCCGGTCTACGGCGAAGCCTGACCAGGGTTAGGAGTCGGAGTCGAGGATCGAGGGTCGATGGTCCAGGGTCGACGCCGCGCTAGTCGGTACCACGGCCAGTTGCGTCCGCGCCGTCCCCCGACAGTTCGACGGTCTCCGATCTAATCTCGTCGCCCTCCCGCCACTGGTAGTATCGGTATTTCGTCCCCGCGATTTCGGTAACCGTCACCGTCGCGCGTTCCGGAACCCCCGGTGGGTAGCCGTCGGTGTCACCGTCACCGTCACTCGAGCCGGTCCCGTCCTGGGTCGATTCGATCCACGCGGCCAGATCCTCCGCGTACGCCGCGACCGCGGGCAGCGACTCCGGCTTCTCTCTCGCCAGCTCCGCGATGGCGGCGCGAAGCGAGGGCTCGAGGGCGGCCGGCGGGCGCGGCCGGTCGTCGTCTGACATCGGTCGCGAGTTCGTCGCGAGCGATAAAATGGGCGCCGGTTGCGGACCGGTCGGTGGAGCGCGGCCCTCCCGCGGTGATTCGGGCCACCGTTGATATGCCAACTATTAATACCTGATATCGGATATATATTCAAGCGCAGTACAGACTTATATATCAGCGCGGAGTCCTTCCTCCTGACAATGCAGGCACAGGAGCACCGCCCCACGGAAACGCCCCGAATCGAACCGGTTCCCGACGAGATCGAGTCCGCGCAGGCGAAGCTCGTGTACGTCTACCTCGCGGCGACGGGGAGCGCGACGGTCGACGAACTCCGGGAGACGCTGGCGCTGAAGAAGGTCACGCTGTTGAGCGTGCTGCGCTCGCTGATGCGGATCGGCGTGGTCGAGAAGGACGGCTCGACCTACGTCGTTACGGCGTGACTGGTTGTCGACGGAGACGTCCGTAACTGCGTCGAGTCGGTCGCTCGAGCGACGAGCGATAGCGGCGACGCAGAACCGGACACAAAAGCGCGACGCGAACCGCAAGCGGCGAGTGACGGTGACGAACGGCGAACCGCGAGGGACGAGACGTCCTCGAGCGCGGACCCAACGAACTCGGATCGTCGCGAACCGCGACGAAAGCCGGCTCAGTACTTCTCGAGGTAGCGGTCGAGTTCCCACTCGGAGACGTCGACGAGGTACTCCTCGAACTCCTGGGTCTTCGCTTCGACGAACTTGGGCGCGACGTGCTCGCCCAGCGCGTTGTAGATGACCTCGTCGTTCTCGAGGGCGTCGACGGCCTGACCGAGGTTCGACGGGAGCGTGTCGATGCCGTACTCCTCGCGGGTCTCCTCGTCGAACTCGTAGATGTTCTCGCGGATCGGGTCGGGACACTCGAGGTCGCGCTCGATGCCGTCCAGCCCGGCGTGGATCATGGCGGCGAACGCGAGGTAGGGGTTACACGACGGGTCCGGCGAGCGCAGTTCGATGCGGCTCGCGGCCGGGACGCGGGCGGCCGGCTTGCGGACCAGCGCCGAGCGGTTCCGGTCCGACCAGGCGACGTAGACCGGCGCCTCGTAGCCCGGCACCAGGCGCTTGTAGCTGTTCACGGTGGGGTTCGCGACCGCCGTGATCGCCGGCGCGTGCTCGAGGACGCCCGCGAGGTACGAGTGGGCCTCGTCGCTGAGGTTGAACTCGTCGTCCTCGTCGTGGAACGCGTTCTCGCCGTCCGCGGTCATCAGCGACATGTGGGTGTGCATGCCCGAGCCGTTGATGCGCGGGATCGGCTTCGGCATGAAGGTCGCGTGGAGGTCGTGCTGGGCGGCGATGGCGCGGACGACCATCCGGAAGGTGGCGACGTTGTCAGCCGTCGCGAGCGCGTCGTCGTACTCGAAGTTGATCTCGTGCTGGCCGCGGGCGACCTCGTGGTGGCTAGCCTCGATTTCGAAGCCCATGCTCTCGAGGCCGTAGATGATGTCCCGCCGGACGTCGCTGGCGAGGTCCTTGGGCGCGACGTCGAAGTAGCCGCCGTGGTCGCCGGTCTCTGTCGTGGCGTTCCCGTCTTCGTCCTCCTCGAACAGGAAGAACTCGGGTTCGGGGGCGAAGTTGACGGTGTAACCCATGTCTTCGGCGCGTTCGAGGGCGTTCTTCAGAACGCGGCGCGGGTCGCCCTCGAACGGTTCGCCCGTGGAGGTGTCGTAGACGTCGCAGATCATCCGGGCGGAGACGCCGTCGTTGTCGTTGCGCCACGGGAGCACGGCGAACGTATCGGGGTCCGGCACGAGGCGCATGTCCGACTCCTGAATGCGGACGAACCCTTCGATCGAGGAGCCGTCGAAGTAGATCCCCTCGGTGAAGGCCTTCTCGGCCTGTCGCGCCGGCACGGCGACGTTCTTGACCGTCCCGAGGATGTCGGTGAACTGCAGGCGGAGGAAGTCGACGTCTTCCTCCTCGATTTTCTCCAGTACGTCTTCTTCCGCAGCAGTCAGGTTGTCACCTGTCATCTTCTACTCGAATAGGACAATGGATTCTACTATTAAAGCTCTACTGTTGTGGGCGAATATACTCGGATCGAATCAAAATTAGTCAATCGTCCGGTTCAATCCCGGCATGACCGGCGCCGCTGTGAAGTACGTTCGCAAAACGGAGACAAAATTTGAGAATGTTCGCGATGGTGTCGGAAACGGGGTGTACATTCGTCTGGATATGCACGAACGACCAACAGATCGGCCGTTCACCGCGCGCGGGTCGCGGCTCCCGCGTCGGAGGAAGCGAGACGAAAATCAACTAGAAATTCGCTCGAGCGCCCGACGACGGCGACGTTCGGCGTCGGTGGCCGCGCGTTCGCGGCCGCCGTCGCTCCGGCGGTCGTCTCGGTCGTCGCGGCGAGGCCGTTTCGTGATCGTCGTCTCGCAGACCGGACAGACGTAGACGACGGTCCCGTCGTGCGCGCGGCGACGCCAGTCCCCGTCGATCGGACTGGTGTGATTACATTCCCGGCAGAACAACGTCGATTTTCGGCGCGTTACCGCCTCGTAGGTGCCGGATTCGGTCATTGGCGGTCCTAGGCGTTCGACGTATAAATGTCCTTTCTGTGATGATTATCGATCCAGTACGCGTCGGCCGCCGTCGCGTCGGCCCGGCGCGGTTCGAAGGTGGGCATTCGAATCCGTATAGAGCGTATAAGTATTGGTCGAACGGGCGATTTCCGTGTGCGGACGTCGCCATGGCCGTCCACCCTCGCCGTCCGATATCCGTATCCGTCCGGCGACCCAACCGCGCGTATGAACGACGCCGCAACGAAACCGGTACGGCTCGCGGACGGATCCGAGCTCGAGGCGTTCGTCGACCGGCACGACGTGGCGCTCGTCGAGTTCTACACGAAGGGCTGTCCGAAGTGCCAGGCCATGGAACCCGTACTCGGCAACGTCGCGCGGTCGACCGGCGTTCCGATGGGGATGCTCAACCCCGGCGACGACCTCGCTCTGGTCGACCGGTTCGATATCGAGTCCGTCCCGTCGCTGCTCCTCTTTCGGGACGGCGAGCCGGTTGCCCGCATCGCGGACGGCTTCGTCGGCGGCGACGAGGTGACCGATTTCCTGACCGATCACGCGCCCGACGCCGTCGAGGAATAGGCGTTCGGTTATTCGTCGTCCGCCTCGAGGTCCTCGGGATCGACCTCGCCCTCGAGGTACCGTTCGCCGAGCTCGGTGATGTCGTAGACGCCGGTCATCGGGTTCTTCAGGAGGCCGCGCTTCGCGAGTTCGCGGCACCGATACGACGCGTGCGGCCCCCGACAGACCCCCTCGTCCCTGATCTGGCTCGGCTCGAAAATCTCGTCCTCGCACATTAGTTCGAGGATGTCGTCGTCCACCGGATCCATCCATTCGGCGGGTTCGGCCATACGGACGGGTACGTGCGTCCGCATTAAGAATCACGCGTTTCCGGGCTCGAGGCGGCCGACGCCGGATCCGGGCCGGGATCGGGACCCGTTACTCCGCGGTGCCGTAATCCACGTGGACGTTCGGCGCCGCTGCGGGCGAGTGGCCCGTGATCTCGCGGTCGACGAACGTCACGTCGACGAGGTCGCCGTCGAAGCGGAACGAGACGGTTCCGGTCTCGACGGTTCCTTCGACGGTCGTGCCGGAGACGACCGTCGTCTCGCGAGCGGCGTCGGCCGCGTCGATCGCGCCGTCGACCGTGATCTCGAAGCTCGAGGGCGTCCCGTGGCCGACGATGGTCACTTCGTTCGGGTAGGGATCCTCGTCGTCCGCGCCGTCGATCGCGATGACCGTCGCGGGGGGCGTTTCGGTCGCATTCGGTCCCGCGCTCGCGTTCCAGCCGTCCATCCGCTCGATCGATCCGTCTCGGTCAGCGTCGCCGTCGGTCGCTTCGTTCCGTGCCATACCCGTTCGAACTCGGGTATACGATCATAAGCCTTCCCACTGAATTATCCGTCCGACATCGAGAAATTTGGGTCGTATTATCCGTTTCGTCGAAGTATCGCGTCGCAACTGCGGGAACGATCGCCGGCGGGTCGCGACGGTAGCGGTCGCTCCGCCCGTCGCGCACGGCGCCGCGACCGTTACTCGGACTCGGCGTCGAGCAGTCCGAGTTCCGTCGCGATCAGGTCGGCGATGTGGTCCGCGACGTCGGGATCGACTTCGGCGATCGCCTCGCCGTCGTGGAGCTGGTCGTTGTGTCGGTCGATCGTCTCGGCGAGGTCGGCGAGCGGCACGCGGGAGGTCGTTTCGCACTCGGGACACACGACGGGTACGCGCGGATCGTCGTCCGGTTCGGCGGGCGCCATTGTCGGGAGTCTCACCGCGACCGTCAAAACCTAATTGGTTCCAGGCGTCGCTCGAGTTCGCCCTCGCGACGAGTCGGACGAACGGACCGGAGCGACGGCGTCGGCGATCGGGCCGGCGCCGGTCGTCTCGGCTCAGGACGGCCGCGAACCGACGTACCGCGCGATCATGGCGGATCCGAGCGCGGCGATCGCGGCGACGGCGCCGAAGCCGGGCAGACTGTCGCCCGCGCCGTCGGCGGACTCGTCGCCGCCGCTCTCGTCGGTTTCGTTCGCGTCGGACGGCGTCGACTCGGACGACGCGTTTTCGTCGGCGCTGCTCGAGTTCGTCGCGTTCCCGTCGCCGGCGTCGGTCGCGTTCCCGTCGTCAGTCGCGTTCTCGAGGCTAACGTTCCTGTCCCCGTCGAGTTGGAGCACGACGACGACCTGTCCGTGCGAGCGGTTGGGGTAGAAGTTCCAGCCGCCGCCGGCCTCCTCGTAGGACTCGGCGTCCTCGATCGGATCGACGTCGGTCTCCCAGGCGTCGTGTTCCTGCTGGACGTATCCGACGAGTTCGATGTCGTCCGCGTGCTCGCCGCTGATCTCGGCCTCGCCGTACTGCACTTGGCCGTCCTCGGGGAGCCCGTGGATGCCGATGCAGTGGGCGTCGAGATAGCCGTCGCCCTGGATGAACTCCGGATCGGTGCCGAACTGGTCGCCGTCGAGCGGGCGTTCGTAGTGGTCGGTCAGCGGGTACTCGACGGTCATCGGATTCGCGTGGGAGTGCCAGTCCAGCGACTCGCCGGTCGGGACCGTGACGGTCGTGTTCGGCACGCTCTCGCCGGCCACGACCTGCCCGGCCTCGTTGAACAGCGAGACGCAGATTTTTCCGGAGCCGTCGCCGAGGTACGGGGATCGGTACTCGTCGCGTGGATTGACGTAACTCACCCAGCTACCGTCGTCTGCCCTCGCTTCGAAGTACGGATCGCCCTCCTCGGGAACCGGCGCGACGAACTCGGTCTCGGAGACGTTCTGCTGGACGGCCGGGTTCGCCAGGGAACCCGAGGCCGAGCCGGCGTCGGAGGTACCTGCACCCGCCGCGCCGACGGCGAGGCCGACCGCCGCGACGCTACTGACCGCGACGAGGGCGGCGAGAACGAGCGCGGTCCGCGCGCGCCCGTCTCCCGCGCCTCGCGGGAGGAGAGTCCGCATTCGTCTCACCTCCGGCCGGAACCTCGCGCGGTCGTCGCGAGCGATCGCGATGCGAGGGACGCGAGGGACGGGCGGCTGCGGCCGTCCTCAACCGTCGATCCGCCGCCGGGGGTTCCCGGAGTCGCGTCGGCGGGTGCGGACCGAGCCCGTCTCGAGGGCGCGGACGGTTCCGTCGGGCGACCGGTCGGAATCAGTGACTGTCGTGAATCGATAACTGTCATCTCGTCGAAGTAGCGAGTTACACCTTGTAGCTATGCGTCGCGTACTCGGTCGGAACGCGGCCCCTACCGCAGTTACGAGCCGATTTCGACGCCGGTTCGGAGCGAGCGATCCCTTGCGTTGCCACCCCGAACAGACTTCCAAGTCGGGGGAGTAAGGGCGCCGATGCGCCTTCCACCGACACCGCGAACGCGCGAGCAGGACGCCCGAACGACCCCACCGGCGGGTGACGCCGACTCGAGCGGCGGCCGGGGCCTCGTGCGGAAGCTGCTGTTGCTCTCGCTGGGGCTCGCCGCCGTCGCGTACGCCGCGTCGCGGTACATTGAGGTCCCCGACGAGTTCGAGGAGATTCCGATCGGCGAACGGGAGGCGGACGTCGACCGGAGCGAGGAGGGGCCGCCGACCAAAGACGCGAAATCGGCGGCCGACGAGGACGTCGGGTCGGACGCGGACGTGACCGGTCTCGAGGGCGAGTCCGGTACCGAAACCGACGCCGAGGCGACGGACGTCATCGATGACTCCGGTACGAACGACGACATCACCGACGAGGAGCGCTCGCCCGAAGAAATCTCGGAGCGCGCCGACGAGAACGTCCCCGATCCGGGCGAGATGTCCGGCGACGACGAACTCGTCGGCGAGGAGGACGATTCGAGCGGCGGCGAGGCGTCGGACGAGGAGTAGTCGCCGCGCCGTCGTCGCGCCACCGCGTCCTCGAGTCGCCGCTCGAGCCGCCCGAATCGACGACCGGAGCGTGGTCCTTATGCGTCGCTCGCCCCTACGAGAAATCGATGACTGACGGGGACGTCGCGGCCTTTACGCACCTCGGCTCGACGGTTCGCGGGGCGCTTTCCGAGCGCGGATTTTCGACGCCGACGGCGCCCCAGCGGCTGGCGATCCCGCCGCTCGCCGCGGGCCAGAACACGCTCGTGATCGCGCCCACCGGCAGCGGCAAGACCGAGACGGCGATGCTGCCCGTGTTCGACCACCTCGTTGCCGACGACGGGCCGCCCGAGGGCTTCGGCGCGCTCTACATCACTCCGCTGCGGGCCCTCAACCGCGACATGCGCGAGCGCCTCGAGTGGTGGGGGGAGTACCTCGGCCTCGAGGTCGACGTCCGCCACGGCGACACGACCCAGTACCAGCGGGGCAAGCAGGCCGAGGACCCGCCGGACGTGCTGATCACGACCCCCGAGACCGTTCAGGCGATGCTCACCGGCGAACGGCTACGGGAAGCGCTGCAGGACGTCTCCCACGTCGTGATCGACGAGGTCCACGAACTCGCCGCCTCGAAGCGGGGTGCGCAGTTGGCGATCGGCCTTGAGCGGCTCCACGACCTTGCGGGCGAGATGCAGCGGATTGGCCTCTCGGCGACGGTCGGCGACCCCGAGGACGTCGGCCAGTTCCTCACCGGCGGCCGGCCCTGCGAGATCCGCGAGATCGACGTCGGAAGCAACGTCGACGTGACGGTTCGCCAGCCCGAGATCACCGACGAGGACGAGGACCTGTCGGGAACGCTGATGACCGACGCCAGCACGGCCAGCCATGTCCGGCTAATCCGCGACATCGTCGCCGACCACGAGTCGACGCTGATCTTCGTCAACACGCGTCAGACCGCCGAGGCGCTGGGCTCGCGGTTCAAGGAACTCGATCTCCCGATCGGGGTCCACCACGGCTCGCTGTCGAAGGAGGCCCGGATCGAGGTCGAGGACCGGTTCAAAGCCGGCGAACTCGACGGGCTGCTCTGTACGTCCTCGATGGAACTCGGGATCGACGTCGGCCGCGTCGACCACGTGATCCAGTACAAGAGCCCGCGGCAGGTTACGCGCCTGCTCCAGCGGATCGGCCGCGCCGGCCACCGCCAGGACGAGGTCTCGAGCGGCACCATCGTCACGACCCGTCCCGACGACACCTTCGAGGCGCTGGCGATCGCTCGCCGGGCCCGCGAGGGCGAGGTCGAACCGGCGGCGATCCACGAGGGCAGCCTCGACGTCGTCGCCAACCAGATCCCGGGGATCGTCCAGAGCCGCGGCGACACCCGCTTCCGGGAGGCCTACGACACCGTCACGCGCGCGTACCCGTTCCGCGACCTGCCCGAAGAAACTCTCCGCGAGATCTGTTCGGAACTGCACCGCAACCGGATCGTCTGGTTCGACGAGGGGGAAGATCGGCTCGAGACGACCGGCGGCACCTGGCAGTACGTCTATTCGAACCTCTCGATGATCCCCGACGAGGAGACCTACGAGGTCCACGACATCGCGTCGGGCCAGCAGATCGGCACCTTAGACGAGCGGTTCGTCGTCAACTTCGCCCAGCCGGGCGAGGTGTTCGTCCAGCGGGGCGAGATGTGGCGGATCGCGGAGATCGACGACGAGGACGGGAAGGTGAAGGTCAGCCCGATCGAGGACCCCGCCGGCGAGGTGCCGTCGTGGATCGGCCAGGAGATCCCGGTCCCCGCCGCGGTCGCCCAGGAGGTCGGCGAGATTCGGGGCGTCGCGCAGCCCCAACTCGAGACGGGCGCCGACGCGGCCGCCGTCGGCCGCGAACTCGCCGGCCGCTATCCTGCCGACGAGTACACCCTCACCGAGGCCTGCGACCAACTCGAGAAGCAGGTCGAGGCCGAGGCGCCGATGCCGACGGCCGACCGAATTGTCCTCGAGCGACAGGGCCGAACGATCGTACTCAACGCTTGCTTCGGCCACATGGCCAACGAGACGCTCGGTCGCGTGCTCTCGGCGCTTTTGGGCCAGCGGGCCGGTTCGTCGGTGGGACTGGAGACTGACCCCTACCGGATCGAACTCGAGGTCCCGAGTTCGATCGCGACCAGCGACGTGATCGCGGTGCTCGAGGACACCGACCCCGACCACGTCGAGACGATCGTCGAACTCGGCCTCAAAAATTCGGACGCGCTGGCCTTCCGGCTCGCGCAGGTCTCCGCGAAGTTCGGCGCGCTCAAGCGCTGGCAGGGTCAGGGGTCGGGCCGGATCTCCAACGAACGCCTACTCGCGGCGCTCGAGGACACGCCGATGTACGAGGAGGCGGTCCGCGAGGTGTTCCACGAGGACTTGGACATCGAGCGGGCGAGTTCGGTGCTCGCGGGGATCCAGTCGGGCGAGCTCGAGCTGGTCACCCACCGCGGACGGACGCCGGTCGGCCAGGGCGGCCGGTCCTCCTCGGGGAAAGAACTGCTCGCGCCGGAGAACGCCGACGCGAGCGTCATCGAGACGGTCAGGGAGCGCCTGCGGAACGACCGGGTCATCCTGCTGTGTACTCACTGCAAGGAGTGGAAGGTCAAGACGAAAGTGAAGCGGGTATCGGAGCAGCCCGAGTGCCCCGAGTGCGGGTCGACCCGGATCGCGTCGCTGAACCCGTGGGCCGAGGAGGTCGTGCAGGCAGTTCGCGCCGAGGAGAAAGACGAGGAACAGGAGGAGATGACCGAGCGGGCCTATCGAGCTGCGAGCCTTGTCCAGAGCCACGGCAAGCAGGCGGTCATCGCGATGGCCGCCCGCGGCGTCGGGCCGCACAACGCCGCTCAGATCATCAACAAGCTCCGCGAGAACGAGGACGAGTTCTACCGGGACATCCTCTCGAAGGAGCGCGAGTACGCGCGGACGCAGTCGTTCTGGGACTGACCGGCGACGGTCGCGCTCGAGTCGGTTCGGAACCGCCCCGCTCGAGGTTCTCCGAGACGGGATAAACGGCAGTCGAAACAGTTCAATCCTATAAAATGAACCGAACAAATACGGCGACTCACCGCAGCCCTTATCCTCACATATGTCGAAACTCCAGCGATGGAATCCGGGCCGCCTTCGACGCCTCCGACGAGTGACGCGGACCACGAGAGCGACACTGCGGGTTCGAACTCGAGTCGGATCGGCGCGCTCCTCGCGGCGGCCGACATCGCCGGGTTCCGCGCGACGAAGACCGGCACAATTACCGACGTCAACGACGCGTTCACGTCGCTGACCGGCTACAGTCGGTCCGAGCTCCGCGGCGCGTCGCTCACGGACCTCGTTACCGCCGACGACGGCAGTCTCGAGGCCCTCGTCGCGACGGACGCCGCGGGCGAATCGGACGGCGAGACCGACGCGGCACCACCCCTCGAGAGCGACGCGGACCCGGTCTCGATTCCCGTCTCGCTGCGGACGAAAAGCGAGTCGGTCATCTCCTGCGACCTCCACCTCGAAGTCTTCCCGAGTTCCGACGGCGAGCGGGAGCTGGGCGGCATCGTCGACCGCCGACCGAGCGCGACGGCGACCGTCTCGGAGCCTGACCTCACCTACGGCAAGACGTTCCAGGCGCTGGCCGAGGCGCTGCCCGACGGAATCATCGTCCTCGACACGAACAGCGATATCCAGTACGCCAATCCGGCGGTCGAGCGCATCCTCGGCTACACGCCCGACGAACTGGTCGGCTCGAGCAAGGTCAATATCATCCCGCCGCGGCTGCGCCAGACCCACCTCGACGCGCTGCAGCGCTACCTCGAGACCGGCGAGCGACACCTGAACTGGACCTACGTCGAACTGCCCGGCCAGCACAAGGCGGGCCACGAGGTGCCCCTTGCGGTCTCGCTCAACGACTTCACCTACGACGGCGACCGCTACTTCGTCGGCCTGTTCCGCGACATTTCGCCCCGGAAGGAGGCCGAACGGGCGCTCACCGAGAAGGTCGTCCAGCTCGAGTCGGTCAACTACCTCGGCCGCTACGCGCTGGAGAATCCGGACGTCGACGACCTGCTCGAGAAGGCGGCCCGCCTGATCGAAACGGCGCTCGACGTCGAGTGCTGTCTCGTCCTGGAGACCGAACCGTCGCGCGTCGCCGGCGAGCCCCCTGGTCTCGCCGCCCGGGCGAGCGTCGGCTGCGACGACGAGTTGCTCGACAACGAGACGACAGACGCGGTGTCGTCGTCGGAACCGGGACTGTTGGCCGAACGAACGCTCACGACCAGCGAGCCGGTCGTGGTCGAATCGTTCGAGGCCGACGACAGGGCGGAGTGGTCGTCGGTGCTCGACGACCACGGCATCCGGAGCGGCGCGGGCGTCACGATCGGTCCCGCGGACGACCCGTGGGGCGTTCTGGCCGTCTACGACGATCGGCAGCGGGAGTTCGCCGACCACGACATTGACTTTCTGGAGAGCGCCGCGACGATCCTCGCGACCGGGATCGAGCGCCAGCAGTACGAGCGGCGGCTCAACGAGACGGTCGCCGACCTCGAGGAGTCCAACGAACGCCTGGAGCAGTTCGCCTACGCGGCCTCCCACGACCTCCAGGAGCCCCTGCGGATGGTCTCGAGCTACCTCCAGCTCATCGAGGACCGGTACGTCGACGAGTTAGACGAGGACGGCGAGGAGTTCATCGAGTTCGCGGTCGACGGCGCCGAGCGCATGCGCGAGATGATCGACGGCCTGCTGGAGTACTCGCGGATCGACTCGCAGGGCGATCCCTTCGAACCCGTCGACCTCGACGAGGTGCTCGAGGACGTGCTTACGGACCTGCAGGTGAAGATCGAGGACACCGACGCGGAGATCACCGCGGAGTCGCTCCCGACCGTCGAGGGCGACGCCAGCCAGTTGCGCCAGCTGTTCCAGAACCTGCTCAGCAACGCCCTCGAGTACAGCGGCGACGAGCCGCCGCGGGTGCACGTCGGCGTCGAGCGGAACCGACGAACGTGGGAGATCACGGTGGAAGACGAGGGGATCGGCATCGACCCCGACGAGGCCGACCGCGTCTTTCAGGTGTTCCAGCGGCTCCACAGCCGCGACGAGTACCCCGGAACCGGGATCGGGCTCGCGCTCTGTCGGCGCATCGTCGAGCGCCACGGCGGTCGCATCTGGGTCGACTCCGAGCCCGGCGAGGGGTCGACGTTCGCGTTCACGATCCCGGTCGACGGGCCGCGGAACCGGCAGTAATAACGCTTGTGGCGGGTGCCAAACGGTTTATAGTAATTCGTCCGAGTTGTCTGTCTATGTCACCGTATCGCGTCCTCTTCGTCGACGACAGCGACTTTCTGACGGAACACGTCAGCCGAACGCTGCGGTCGGAGCACGGCTTCGACGTCGAGACTGTCGCGACGGCGCCGGACGCCCGTTCCCTCCTCGCCGACTCCTCGTTCGACTGCGTCATCGCCAGTTACGAACTGCTCGACGAGAACGGCCTCGAGCTCGCGGCCTCGCTGGGTGAGGAGGCGTCGATCCCCGATCTGCCGTTCGTGCTCTTTACCGGAAACTCGCTCGAGCCGCTGGTCGACGAGGCGCTCGAGGCGGGCGTCTCGGCGTTCGTCAGCAAGAGCGACCACGCGACGGGGGAGATGAACGTCTTCGCGAATCGGATCCGGCTAGCGATCGAAGCGCACGACTGAGCCGCCGACCCCCTGCGCTCCGTAACGGCCATACGCCTTGCCGTTGTGGATCCTGTATGAAGTTCGCTCCGGGCGCCTGGAAGTACGCCATTCCGCCGCTGCTCGCCGCACCGTTCGCGCTCCTGATCAGCGCCACGGCGGGACTCCTCTCGCTCGCGGCCGGCGCCGGTGTCCTCGCCTTTTTCCGCGATCCCGACCGCTCGCCGCCGCCGACGGGCGTCGTCGCGCCGGCCGACGGGCGCGTCTCGGTCCTCCGCGAGGAGGGCGACCGCGTCCGGCTCGGCATCTTCATGAACGTCTGGCACGTCCACGTCGTCCGCGCGCCCTTCGCCGGCCGCGTCGCGGACGTCGAACACGTCTCCGGCGCGAACCGCCCCGCCTTCTCCAAGGAATCCGACCGGAACGAGCGGGTCCACGTCCGCATGGAGACCGAGTCGCCGAACCTGCCGGCTCGTGACGACTCGAGCGACGGCGAGACGGTCCCCGCACCCGACCCGGACGACTACCCCGATACGCCCGACAGCGACGCCGAAGTCACGCTCATCGCGGGCGCGTTCGCCCGCCGGATCCACCCCTACGTCGAGGCCGACGAGGACGTCGAGCGGGGCCAGCGCATCGGCCACATCGCGTTCGGCAGCCGCGTCGACGTGCTCTTTCCGCCGTCGGTCGATCGGTCCGACATCGCCGTCGAACCCGGCGACTCGACGACCGCCGGCGAGACGGTCGTCCTCGAGGGCGACGGCTTCGCGGGCGGCGGCCTCGAGTTCGACGCGGCGACCGAGACGCCCGAGGGCGCGGGCGAGGAGATCGATACCGACGGCGACGGCGAGTCCGGTTCGTCCTCGAGTCCAGCTTAACCCTTCCGGCTCGAGTCTCGCCGGTCGCAGCCGTCGACGCGACGGCGCCGACTAGATGGCATCCGTCGGCGATCGTCAGCGTGCCGGACTCAAAAAGGCGATTTCGCTTCGATCGGAGGACGATACCGGACTAGACGTCCGCGTCCTCGCGCGCCGCCTCGAGGTGGCGGCGTTCGATCAGGACCTCGTCGGCCTTTTCGTTGGCCTCTTCGGGTTCGTACTCGGCCGCGACCTCGCGGATCGCCCGCATTGAGGCGTCGCGCACGAGCGCCTCGAGGTCGGCGCCGGTGTAGCCCTCGAGTTCCGCGGCGAGATCGGAAATGTCGACGTCGTCCGCGAGCGGTTTCCCGCGGGCGTGGACCGCGAGGATCTTCTCGCGGGCCTCCCGGTCGGGTTCGCCGACGTAGACGTGCGTGTCGAGTCGGCCGGGACGGAGCAAAGCGGGGTCGATGTGGTCCTTGCGGTTCGTCGCCGCCAGCACCACGAGGTTCGGGTTCTCGCGCATGCCGTCCAGTTCCGTCAGCAACTGGGAGACGACCCGTTCGGTGACCTCGTGACCCTCGCCGCGGGCCGAGGTGATCGCGTCGATCTCGTCGAAGAAGACGATAGAGGGCGCGGACTGACGGGCGCGCTCGAACACCTCGCGGATGGCCTTCTCGCTCTCGCCGACGTAGCGGTCGATGATCTCCGGTCCGTCGACGCGGACGAAGTTGACGTCCGTCTCGCCGGCCAGCGCCCGCGCGAGCAAGGTTTTGCCGGTCCCCGGCGGGCCGTGGAGCAGGACGCCGGAGGGCGGTTCCGTGTTCGTCTCCTCGAATAGGCGGTCGTAGGTTAGAGGCCACTCGACCGATTCGCGGAGCGTGTTCTTCGCCGCCTCGAGGCCGCCGACGTCCGAGAAATCCGTGTTCGGGGATTCGGCGACGTACTCGCGCATCGCGGAGGGCTCGACCGACGCCAGCGCCTCGTCGAAGTGGCGCTTGTGGACCGTCGGGTTTCGGTTCCACTCCTCGCGGTCCTCGGAGTCGGTCGGCCGATCCCGAATGGCCGCCATCGCGGCCTCGCTCGTGACCGAGTCGAGGTCCGCGCCGACGAACCCGTGGGTCCGTCGGGCGATCGCGTCGACGTTGACGTCGTCGGCCAGCGGCATCCCGCGGGTGTGGACCTCGAGGATCTCCTTGCGGCCCTCCGCGTCGGGGACGCCGATCTGGATCTCGCGGTCGAAGCGTCCGCCGCGCCGGAGCGCGGGGTCGATCGCGTCGACGCGGTTCGTCGCGCCGATGACGATGACCTCCTCGCGGGCGTCGAGCCCGTCCATCAGCGTCAGCAGTTGGCCGACGATCCGGTTCTCGGCGTCGCCGTCGTCGTCGCGCTGGCCGGCGATGGAGTCGATTTCGTCGAAGAAGATGATCGTCGGCGCGTTCGCGGACGCGGCTTCGAACACCTCGCGGAGTCGCTCCTCGCTCTCGCCTTTGTACTTCGACATGATCTCCGGCCCGGAGATCGTCTCGAAGTTGGCGTCGACCTCGTTGGCGACCGCGCGAGCGATCAGCGTCTTCCCCGTGCCGGGCGGGCCGTACAACAGGACGCCGGAGGGCGGCTCGACGCCCAGCCGGCGGAACAGGTCGGGCTCCGAGAGCGGCAGCTCGATCATCTCCCGGACGAGCTCGAGTTCGTCGTCGAGACCGCCGATGTCCTCGTAGGTGACGCCGGTGTTCGGCTGAGACGCGGGCGCGGATTCGGACGTTGTCGCACCCGCAGCGGTACCGGAACCGCTCGAGCCGTCGGTACCCCCAGTGTCGCCGGCTCCGGTCCCGGACGTACTCCCGGCTGCTGTACCGGTCGTCGAGCCGCCGCTCGCGTCGGGGGCGTGAATCCGGATCGTCGTCGCGCTCGTGATCCGCACGTCGCCCTCGGGGGTCGTGTCGACGACCTTGAACGGCTCCGCGCCGACGCCCTCGACGCGGATCTGCTCGCCGGTCCGGACCGGCCGATTGCGGAGTTTCTTGGTCGCCTCGCGCTCGGCGACCTGCCGCTCGTCCTTCGAGAGCGACGGCGGCGGCGTCAGCGTTACGCGCTCGGCCTCGCGGATCGAGGACTTGTCCGCCGGCCGGACCGTCACCGCGTCGCCGACGTGGACCCCGGCGTTCGCGCGGGTGTCCGCGTCGATCTGGATGACGTTTTCCGCCACCGACGGATCCGCCGGCCACATCTTCGCGACCGTCGACTGCTCGCCCTCGATGACGACGGTGTCGCCGCTCAACACGCCCAGCTGTCGCCGTGCCAGTTCGGGGATCCGCGCGACGCCGCGGCCGGAGTCGCGCTTTTCGGCCGCTCGTACCGACAGCGAAACGCCGTCCGAATCCGACCCGCTCATACCCCTTGCTTTCGGGCGCGATGTCTTGAGAATTTCCCCGCGCGGGTTCCGGCGGGTGGCGGTCCGGTCGGGAACGTCAGTCGGCGGTCCACGGCGACGCGCGCGTTCCCGGTCCGTCCGAACCGGAGAAACGCATTTGGGCGTCCCCGTCGCACCGTACGGTATGGTCGTCCAGACCGAGCGCGACGACGCAACCTGGTACGAGTGCGAAACCTGCGGGTTGCTCTTCGACGAGAAGTCGGACGCAACCGAACACGAGAAACACTGCGACGGCTCCGACCCGTCCTACATTCAGTAACGCGCGGCCGCAGCGAGCTACTCGAGGCGCTCGCGGTGGTCGGCCGCAAGTTCTCGAGCCTGCTCGCGGGTGTGCGTTTCCGTCCAGCGGACGCGGGCAGCGTCGCCGTAAGCCAACGCGGTCTTGAGCTCGTCGCGCAGGATGCCGTGATCGACCGAGAGCACGGCTCCTGAGCCGTCGCCGAGCTCGTAGACGCCAGGTTTGTCGGGGGCGCTTCGGACGGTCTCCCGGTCGAGGTCGCTCCAGGGTTTGCTGAGCGGCACGGTTACTTGCTCGCTCGTTCGTCGGCGTCACCGCCAGCGTTTTCGCTCGCGCTCTCGTCCTCGCGGTCGGCCTCGCCTTCCGCGACCAGTTCGTACGCGTGCTCGCTCAACTCGTCCTCCGCGAAGACGAACACGCGGCCGTCGACGACCTCGAGGTCCGCCTCGACGCGGATCGAGTACGCTTCGGTCGTGACGGTCACGCCCGGAAACAGCACCTCCTCGTCGTCGGCCTCGAGCATCACCCGGCCGACGCCCGTCGACTCGAGGATGTCGTCGTGGGTGTCGCGGTCGTTGACGTAGGTCATCACGCCCTCGACGCCGTCGGGGTCGGTGACGAGGACGTGGACGTCCTTGCCCGGCGGCGTCGTGATGGACTCCTCGACGGGCTTCGGCGGGCCGTGGTAGAACACGTCCCGGCCGTCGAGGTACTCGACGACGATGCCGCCCTCGACGAAGTCGACGCCGATCGTGCTGGGTGCGACGTTGCTGCGCGCGCTCATTAGATGCACGTTCGGCCGGAGTTCGGAAAAGCGGCACGTTCCGCTGGACCGGAGCCGGTGTCGCCCGTCGATGTGAGCGCGAATCCGCACCGCACCGGCGGCGCTCGAGGCGGTGCGTCTCGAGCGGGTCCGGCGGTCCGCGGAACTCGGCGATTAGCTTTGCGGATTGACAACCCCCGCCGAGACCGTCAGCCGTAAATACGCGCTTTGAGAGTGTACCCGTATGGACGGCCGCGCCGTTGCCCCCGCAGCCGGGACGGTTCTCAACGCGCTCGCGACCGGGGTCGGCTCCGCGTTCGCGATCGACCTCGAGACGACAGCGACCGTTGAACTCACCGACGACGGGACCTTCGTCGGCGAGGTCGACGGCCAGCCCGACGCCGACACGACGCTCGTCGAGCGCTGCGCCGCGTTCGCGGTCGACGAGTACGCCGAACAGGCGGGCCTGGACTCCGACGAGGTTGGCGCCCGCGTCCGCACCGAGAGCGAGGTGCCGATGGCCTCCGGGCTGAAAAGTTCCAGCGCCGCGGCCAACGCGACGGTGCTCGCGACGCTCGACGCGCTCGAGATCGCCGACGCGGTCGAGCGCGTCGAGGCCTGCCGACTCGGCGTCCGGGCGGCCCGCGACGCCGGCGTGACGGTCACGGGCGCGTTCGACGACGCCAGCGCCAGCATGCTCGGCGGCGTCACCGTCACCGACAACCGCGGCGACGAACTGCTCGCCCGCGAGGAAATCGAGTGGTCGGCGCTGGTCTACACGCCCCCAGAGCGGGCCTACAGCGCCGACACCGACGTCTCGGCCTGCGAGCGCGTCGCCCCGATGGCGAAACTGGTCGAGGAACTCGCGCTCGAGGGCCGCTACGGCGAGGCGATGACCGTCAACGGCTTCGCCTTCTGCGGCGCTCTCGAGTTCTCGACGGGCCCGATGATCGACGCCTTACCTGACGTGACCGGCGTCTCGTTGTCGGGGACCGGCCCGAGCTACGTCGCCGTCGGCGACGAGGCGACGCTCGAGGCGGTACGCGAGCGGTGGACCGAGCGCGACGGAACGACACGGTTACTGAAGACGCGAACGGACGGAACACAAGTACAATGACTCGAGAGTCAGCGACCGACGGGAGCGGAAACGGAGCCGACGAGGAATCGGAGACGCGAACGCCCGACGAGATGAGCCTCGACGAACTACGCGAGGAGATCCAGACGATCGACCGCGAGATCGTCGAGCTGATCGCCCAGCGCACCTACGTCGCGGATACGATCGCGCAGGTCAAGGAGGAGCAGGGCCTGCCGACGACCGACGAGAAGCAGGAACAGCAGGTCATGGAGCGAGCGGGCGAGAACGCCGAGCAGTTCGACGTCGACGCGAATCTGGTGAAGGCGATCTTCCGACTGCTGATCGAGTTGAACAAAGTGGAGCAACGCGAGTCCCGGTAAGATAATTCGGGTGTTTCAGAGCTTCTACCGTCGCCGAGTTAGTCAAATCCTCTTCCGCTAGCTGCTCTTTCAATCATCGCTCGATCAGAGAGTGACAACAAGTGCAGGAACGAACCGCTTCGGCGAAGAAGGCGGCTTATTCGACACGATCCCGAATCACCATCACCTTCACCCTGCGAACGCCGTCGAAATCGCGGAGTCGATACGTGAGTTCGCGGATCCGCTCGGCGGCCCCTCGACAGAAGAGCGACTCGAGGCACCACTCGCCCTGGTGGGTGTGACTCGTGTTGAGGATGACGTCCTGATACTCGTGCTGGACGCCGTGAAGTTCTCGAATCACCTCGTGGTGGCGATAATCGAACGCAATGAGTGCGACGATCTCACCGGCTGTCTCTTCGAGACGAGAATGTGACTCGATATATTCCAACATCGCTTCTCTGACCGCCCGCGACCGGTTTTCGATCTCCTGTTCCTGCCATACTCTGTCGAATTCCTCGACTACATCGTCAGGGATGTTGAAACTCGTTCTCATTACCAGTACTGAACCGTGCAGATACAAGAGGCTAGTTATGACGAATCGCCCGATTCGGTATTAACAACCTCTAAAGTCAGCCATTTCCAGTACCCAGTGAGGCGATGTTTCCCAACGAACTGCTTGGTCCGCTCGTCGGTGCGGTCGTACTCGGTGCCATTCACGGTATCGAACCGGGCCACGGCTGGCCAATCGCTGCCTCATATGCTCTCGATAAAGCCAACAAGTGGGCGTACGGGTTCGCGGCGAGTTTCATCATCGGTGTCGGCCACCTCGTCAGCAGTCTTGCGATGGTGGGTGTGTTCTTCTACGCGAAAGACTATTTCAACCTCACACAGGTCAACGAGCCGATGAGGCTACTCGGTAGCATCCAAATCGGCGGACCGGTGAGTCTCGTGGCTGGTGCCTTGCTGATCGTGCTCGGTGTCCGTGAGTACTTCCATGGCCATTCTCACGGAACTCAGAACGATGACAACGGCGACCACAGCCACGGGAGCGGCCATCACGACCACGGACATCCACACGACCACGAAAACCACGGCAGTGGACTGTTCATCCGTCTGAAAGCGTTCATCCCGTTCGTCGGAGGACACTCTCACTCGCACGATGACGTCAACGAGGCTGCCGACCGTAGCCTCCTCGGTATCGCGTGGTTCGCGTTCGTCCTTGGGTTCGCACACGAGGAGGAATTCGAAATTATCGCGTTCTGCGCCGGGTCGAACTACTGCCTTGAGTTGATGAGCGCGTACGCTCTCACAGTCATCGTAGGTATCGTCGGGCTGACGATGCTGTTGATTGCGGGCTACCAGCACTCTGAGGAGAGAGTCGAACAGTACACGCCGTACCTCCCAGCGTTCTCCGCCGCCGTTCTCATCGTCATGGGAATCGGGTTCATCGTCGGTCTGTTCTGAAACGACATATATGGCAAATCGACACACGATGACGTTCTTCGAGGGTATCCAAGAACCGGTAAATACCGAAATCGTGTTACGTGAGTTAGAGACCTGAACAAGGTGGAGCAGCGCGAGAATCGGTAGCGCGCGACGGAGAGTCCGCTATCTGTATATCGTCGTCAAATTATCTCAGATTCACCTCTAGTAGCTGCGTTGCCGTTCTTGCTCGAGCAGCGAGAACGACAATTCGACCAAACGTCGCCTCCTGCGTAGCGAATTCGGTGACGAATCGGTCCGTGCTTAGACAAACCGAGCTATGAGGGGGGAGACTCGGAAGACTCGTCATCGCCGTCGGAAACGGAAGGCAGTGCCGCGATGGAGTGCCAGAACTCGACGACCGACTGAAGCCGGTCCGCGAACTCGAGCGGATCGACGGGCTTGTGCAGACACGCGTTCGCGCACGCGTCGTAGGCCCTGATGAGGTCGTCTTCGGACTCCGACCCCGTCAAAACGATCACCGGAATTCGCTTCAGTTCCGGATCGGATTTGATCTCCTCTAGGACGGTTTGCCCGCTGATCGCCGGGAGGTTCAGATCCAGGATCACGAGTTCGGGCCGGGGCGCATCGGCGAATGCATCGCGCCGATAGAGCCAGTCGAGCGCCTCTTTGCCGGTCTGTACGGAATGGAGTTCCCCCGGAAGATTTCGATCGGCGAACGCCTGCTCGATCAGGTGGATGTCGCCGTGATTGTCCTCGACCAGCAGGATCTCGAGGTCCGCCGCCGGGACGTGCGCCTCCATCAGTCCGTCGCCGTTTTCGGGAGCGTGATGTGGAACGTCGACCCGTTTTCGGGCTGCGACTCGACCCAGATCTCCCCGTCGTGGTTTTCGACGATCTCCTGGCACAGCGAGAGTCCGATACCGGTTCCCCGGTACTCGTCGTCGTGGTGGAGTCGCTTGAACACCTCGAAGATGCGGTCCGTTTTCGCCGGATCGATGCCGATCCCGTTATCGGCGACCGTAAACTCCCAGCAGTCGGATCGCTCCTCGGCCTCGATTTCCACTCGCGGCGGGTCGCTATCGTTGTACTTGATGCCGTTGGAAACGAGGTTGGCGAACAGTTGCTCGAGTTGTTCGCGGTCCGCCACGACCGCCGGGAGCGAGCCGACGGCGATCTCGGCGTCGTTCTCCTCGATCTGGACCTGAATATCGTCGATGACCTGTCCGAGGACGACGTCGCACTCGACGGGTTCGAACTCCTCGTCCGCCTGTTCGACCCGCGAAAAGGAAAGCAGGTCGCTGACCATCGCCCGCATGCGGTCGGCGCCGTCGACGGCGAAGTCGATGTACTCCTGTGCCTGCTCGTCGAGGTCGTCCTTGTATCGGTTCTCGAGGAGTTGCAGGTAGCTCGAGACCATTCGAAGCGGCTCCTGCAGGTCGTGGGAGGCCGCGTACGCGAACTGTTTCAGCCGGTCGTTCGACTGCTGGAGTTTCGTGACCGTCGCCTCGAGGTCCTGCTGGTACTGCTGCTGGTCGAGTTCGTACTTCACCCACTGCCCCATCAGTTCGAGATACGCGCGATCGTCGTCGGAGAACGGCTCTCCCTGCGGTTCGGAGCCGATAAAGGCGAACGTTCTGTCTACGCCGTCCTCGACCGGGATGTAGGTCCCCAGGTACGTCTCGACGCCGAATTCCTCGTAGACGGTGAGGTCGTCGTAGCCCGCTTCGACGGGGTCGGCGATGCTGGCGGCCTCTTTGATGGCCGTGGCGGCGCTACAGTACGTCTGCGACAGGGGAACCTCGGTTCCGGGTTTGTAATACTCGTGCTCGCCGCTGATGTATTCGACGCGCAACCGGTCGTTCTCGGGATCGACCCGGTTGAGGGAACCCAGTTCGAGATCGAACCACTCGCACCCGAGGTCGAACACTGCGTCGAGTTTCTCCTCGAAGGAGAGGTCCGGGCTCCCCGTGATCTCGTTTAGTTCCTGGAGGAAGCGCTTGTGATCCGACAGTTCGGTCTTCGCTTCGGTGCGATCCTTCAGCGTCCCCAACATCCGGTCGGCCTCGTGATCCGGGCGATCGGGTCCGCAGAACTCCTCCGGCGGCGTGTAGTAGAAGTTGTGACAGACGGTGTTGTCGTGAATGAGGTGGGGATGGACCCGGACGACGTCGCAGATCCCCTCCGACGGGAACTTCTCGCGATTGTAGACGCAGAGGGCGATGGCGTCCTCGCCCTCGAAAATGTCGTTCACCCGGCTTTCGTATGCCATGAACTCCTCGATCGTCAGATCGTCCTCGACGATCCAGGACGTTTCAGCGACCAGTCGGAACGCCTCGAACTCCCGCGTGGCCTCCGCGATGGTGTCGGCGTACAACGCCATCATTTCGTCGGCGTCGAAGGAGCCGCCTTTGAGATACGTCTCCTGAACGGTTTTGAACTCCAGCCGACCGGAATCGAGTGCGTCGTCGACCTCGATCCCCGCCTCCCGCATCGCCTCCTCTAGCTCGGCTCTCGTGCTCTCGTCGATAACGTACAGGCACTTCTCGTTGCGCTCGAGCCCCTGACGCATGAACGGAATCGCAGAGGAGAACAGCTCCGCTTTGGTTTCGTAGACGAGCGCGAAGTGATCGTTGGAGTGGTCGTGGTCGCTCAGCGGCTCGACCGGGCCGCGAAACTCCTCGCTCTGGCGAAGCGCCTCGAGCCCGCTATCGAGACTGAGAACGTCAGGCTGGCCGCCAGGCTTACTCATTAGTTTCCCTACTGGGAGCGAACTCATAAGATTGTCCCACCGAGTGAGCGAGTATGCGCTGTATCAGGGCTCTGTCCGATTCACACGCTTTCTGATCGGTTTCACAACGTCCGCCGGACGTCCCTAAATCACGACGTCGTCGTCAGCGAGGTACTCCCGCTCCGTTCGTCGCGCTTCCGAGCCCGCTTCGACGAGCGTCGGCTCGGTAACCGCGTCGGAGAATCGGTCTCGATCCGGCTCGACGCGCTCGAGCATCGACGTGAACGTCGTGCCGCGGCGGCCCCCCGCCCCGACGATGCCGCCGTACTTGCGCTCCTCGAACGAGGTCTCGTCCGGGTCGGGAAACGCCTCCCGAATGCGCTGGGCCGTTTCTCTGATGTACTCGGCCGCCCGTCGCTGCGAGTACTGACTGTCTGCGTAGAACGCTTCGGCGTGTTCGTCGCACAGGTCTTCCGTGAGGTGGTGGGGCGATTCGTAGCGGACCGACTCGGGAGTCGTGTAGCCGCCGGCGAAGCGAACGTTCACCGTGAAGCTATCGGGGTAGCGCAGGATGAGCGGGAAGAAGAGCAGCTCCGAGACGGTCGTTCGCTGCTGGATTCGCCAGAGCCCCTCGACGTAGTACGCGGTGAGTCGTCCGATCCGATCGTCGCGCTCGCCGCGGCAGTACGCCGTCGCGACCTCCTCGTAGTCCTCGCCCGCAATCTGGCGACAGCGGCGCTCGAACGTGTCGACCAGGCGCTCGAACTCGGTCTCGTGGGCGTCGAGCAACGACACGTCCGGATCGGCGAGCAGGTCCGCGCGCCGCTCGCGCGCGTCGGCCACGGCCATCATGTGATCGTGGAACGTCCGCTCGGCCTCGAGGTCGGGCAGCGGCGTGCGAACCGCCCGCTGATGGAGCACCCGCGTCTCGGCGTTGAATCGGCGGTGGGTGCCTGACATTCGACGGAGCGTTCGGCCCGTCGGGTCTTAACTGCCGGTCACTCGGCGACGTTCGCCTCGAGCGAAGGCGGAAGACGTATCGGCGTCGCTGACGGTCGTCGATCGCTGAAAAATGATTGATACGGGGGGTCGGGAAACACGGGAACGATGGCTACGTTCGGCTGGAACCGGCGTTCGGCGGCGGTAGATCGCGCAATCCGATCGCGACTCGAGCGCGGCGGCCTCGGTTTCGCGGGGCGCCGTTTCACGACAGAATCCGCGGACGGTGCGGATCGACGACAGCGAAGGACGGACCGATCGCGGGAGAGCGAGCGACCGACGCGGTCCCGGATACGGACCGACGGCGGCGAGCACTCCGGCGACGAACCGATCGCGATCGAGTTCCTCGACCGCGAGACGGTGCGGATCGTCGGCGACCTCGAGGAGACGCTGCTCTCGCTGTTCTGGTGGGACGAGTCGGGGTACGTCGGGACGATAACGGAGCCGATCGGCGGCGTCGACGGCGAGCGGACGGTCGCCGCGTCCGAGGCATTCTCCGATCAGACGTTCGCCTACGGGCCGATCGTCACCGGCGTCGAGGGGTTCACGGAACCGGGACCGTCGGTTCCGGGCACCGGCGACGTCGCCGCCTCGAACCCCGACCTCGAACGCCACGTCGAAGCCGTCCGCGACGAGTACGACGGCGTCGACCTCGAGGATCCGTTCCCCGACGCGCAGTGACGCGGCCGGCAGCGGGGGTTACAACTCCGGCACCGGAACGACGACGACCGGCCGCGTGGCCGACTCGAGGACGGTCTGTGCGGTCGAGCCAAGGGCCGCCGTCGCGTCCGGATCGCCGCTGCGGGCGCCGATGACGAGTTCGTCGGCGTCGATCTCGTCGGCGACGTCCCGGAGGACCGAGGCGGGATCGCCGTCCCGGACATCCGTTTCGACGTCGCCGACGGTCGCGAGGCGGACCGGGGCGACGTTCAGCGCCTCGCGGGCGTCCTGTCGGGCCGTGTCGTCGTCGACGGCGGCGACGACCGTCACCGCGTCGTCGCTCGTCGCCCGCTCGTCCAGGTAGTCACAGATCGCCGCGGTCGTGTGTACGGAGTCGGTGCCGATCAGATACCGCATATCGGCTGCAGGAAGTCCAGTACCAAGAACGCGGCGCCGAAACCGTCCGGCGCCGGGGCGTTTTCTCGGTCGGAAAACGCGCTCGCACCACTAATACGGAGGCGGCGAAAGGAGAGACCGGGGACGTGATAGGTCCGCCCCTGCCGCGATCACGTCCCATCGATCCCCACTGCCCGATCACGGATCGAACGACACTCACCTCCCCCTCCACCGACGCTCCCCCGATCCGCGTCGGTTCGTTCGATCCCCCTGCCACCCTCGAAGCGGTCTTCCGCCCTTCGTTCACGTTGGCTTCGGCCCTCACGGTCGTGCTCGCTCGCACAAACGTGTGCGAACACGTCCGGTTTGTCCAGTTCGTCCGGTTCGCCCGGTTCGTTTACGTTCTCTCGCCCGCGCTCAATGCTGGCCGTACAGCGAGTACATGATCGCGAGCAGCCCGCAGAGGCGGCTCACGTTCTCGAGGAAAGCAGTCACGATCTGCTCCATGTCGGTGACGGTCGTGATCGTGACGTTCACGAGGAACGGACAGAGCGTCAGCAGGAGGAGTCCGCCAGCGAGATAGAGCATCGAGGGCGCGTCGTTGCGCCGGTATCCCCGGTAGGCCTGGTAGGCGATGAGCGTCCCGAAGATCGCGACGAGAAAGAGACTCGCGACGGTAAGGAGTTCGAACAGCGTGGCCTCGTCGATGCGGACGGGGGCGCTCATCGCATCCCCTCCCACATCTGGGTGAACTTGTCCGCGACGTCCTCGTCGCGGTACGATACCTCGAGGTCGAACGTCCCGTCTTCCAGCGAGAGTTCCAGGCGATCGAGGTTCGCGCTGTAAACGCTGTAGTGATTTCCGTCGGGTGCGAGCTCCGTCTCTTCGGTGACGAGGCGGCACTCCTCGAGGCGGTCCAGCCGACGATAGATCGTCGGCAGGGACGCGTCACACCGTTCGCTCAAAGTACTGGCAGACATGGGTTCGACGCTCGTATGGGTGAGGATCTCCCGCGCGTACTCGTCGTCGAGGACTGCGAGCACCGTCGACAGGTCGGTCTCCTCACTCACTGGTAGCTGAATCGTTCCGGTACTGATATGAAAAGCAGTCCGATTTTTCTGACCCAGAAAACACGTCGCGTCTCGCGGCCGGCGCGATGACCGGGCGGGCCCGTCGTCGCCCGGTACGTGGCCGTTACGGACGGCCGGTCGCGATCCGCAGCGATCGCGATCGGTCCCGGTTCTCGCGGCCGATCGCGATCGGGCGGCGGGTATCGCGTCCATAACTAACCGGATCGGTCGGTTGTCGTCCGCTGATGTGGCCATGGGAACACGCGATCGTCGGCTATCTCGTCTATTCGCTCGTGAGTCGGCTCTACTATCGGGAATCGCCGGACGGTCCCGAAGCGCTAGCGGCAGTGATCGCGTCGGTGCTACCCGACGTCGTCGACAAACCGCTGGCCTGGGAACTCGAGGTGTTCGAGACGGGGTATGCGCTCGGCCATTCCATCTTCTTTGCGGTGCCGCTCGGGATCGCCGCCGGCCTCCTCGCTCGCACAGTCGGCCGGACGCGGGCCGGCGTCGCGTTCGCGATCGGCTACCTCCTGCACCTTCCCTCGGACGTGCTCGACGGCTACCTCCGCGGCGGCGTCCTCTACCCCGAAATCGTCCTCTGGCCCGTCGCGCGGGTTCCGACCCGGAATCAGGGACAGGGCCTTCTCGACCAGTTCCTCCAGTTCTTCGATCGGTATCGAAGCGAGTTGCTGGCCGGTGACCTCTCGACGTACCGGTCAGTCCAGATCGCGCTCGCGATCGGCGCGGCGCTCGTCTGGCTGGCCGACGGTGCGCCGGTCCTTCGAGAGTGTCTCGTGGGTGTGAAACGCCTCGTCCTCGGACGCAGCGGACGAAGCGATCGCTCGAAGGCCGGTCCCGGCAATCGGGACTAGCCGATCGACCGGTCACCGGTTTGCGGTCACGTTCCGCGCTCGATTTCCACCCGTCGCGATCGGTCGCCGTTACGGACTTCAAATAAATCCGTAATGTCGTCATTTACTATCGTATCGGTGCCGGTGAGAGTGACAGTGGAATGAGCGATACGATCCGGCGACATCGTCCCTCGAGCCGCGACCGGCGGACGCCGCTGCCGCTGCGATCCCGCCCTCGTCGCGGACGGTCGAGACGCAGGTGGAGACGAAGGCGAGCAGAACCGCAGCGATCGCCCTCGAGCGACGGTACCGCCGACGACGCGACCGACGGAGCGACCGGGGCCACCCGGATGATAGACGGATGACCGACCCGACCCGACCCGAACGGCAGTCCCGATCGACGGCCGCCGGGAGCCGAGACGGGACCGACGCAGCCGAGGACCCGGTCCGGCGTAGCACTCGCGTTCGGGAGTTGCCCGACGACGCCGAGTTCGCCCTCTGCCTGACCCACGACGTCGACCGGCCGTACAAGGGGATCCGATCGCTGTACTACGCGACCCAGGAACGACCAGGCTACCACCTCCGAACCGCCCTCTCCGGGTCGAACCCCTACTGGCAGTTCGAGGAGATCATGCGCCTCGAGGCCGAGCTGGGCGTGCGTTCGGCCTTCTATTTCCTGAACGAGCAGCATCTCCTCGCGGATCGCCCCGCCCGGGAGTGGCTCTCGCCGGCCAACTGGATCCAGCACCTGGGCCGGTACGACGTCACGTCCGAGGAGATCGTCGACGCCATCCGCGCCTTAGACGACGGCGGCTGGGAGGTCGGCATGCATGGCTCGTACCACTCCGCGGACGATCCAGAGCGGCTGCGCGAGGAGAAGGCGACGCTCGAGCGGGTTCTGGGCGGTCCGATCGCCGGCGGCCGCCAGCACCACCTGCGGCTGACGGTGCCGGAGACGTGGGAGTACCACCGCGAGATGGGGCTGCGGTACGACGCGAGCCTCGGCTCGACGACGGAGTGTGGCTTCCACGAGGGGTACCATCCCCTGCGCCCCTTCGACGACGAGTTCCTCGTCTTCCCGCTGACGATCATGGACCAGGCGCTACCGGATCCCGCGGCGAACCCCGACGCCGCGCGCCGGACCTGCGAGCGACTGCTGCTCGAGGCCGCGAACCACGGCGCGACGATGACGGTCCTCTGGCACCCGCGCTTTTTCAACGAGCGGGAGTTCCCCGGCCATCGGGACCTCTACCGCTGGCTCGTCGAGCGCGCACTGGAGCTGGACGGCTGGGTCGGCTCGCCCGGTGCGTTCTGCGACGCGCTCGAGCGGGGGCAGACGGCGGCGACTGGCGTCGACACGACCGCGACGGCGGGCGTCGAACCGTCGGAGGCCGAGACCGAACCCGGCCTCGAGGACGAGCCGACGGAGGCCACGCAGCCGTCGGCGTCGACGGCGCGAGGTGAACTATGAGGGAACGAACTCGCTCGGTCGTCGCCCTCGCGTTGACCGCGCTGGTGCTCTGCAGCAGCGTCGGCGTCGCGGCGGCGCAGTCGGCCGCGACTCCCCAGCAGGGACCGGCGGCGAACGCGCAGGCACAGGTGCAGGCCGCTGACTCCTACGTCGTCGAACAGGGCGATATGTGTCGCCAGATCCAGCCGCTCTCGACCAACGGCACGGTCGAGGCGTTCTACGACTACCGGAACCACGAGACCCATCCCGAGGGCGTCGACCGGATGTACAGCTCCTACGGGACCACGCACCTGCAGGAGGAGAACACGAGCATCCTCTTTCTCCACCGCGGGACCGACGGCCTGAGTCTCGTCGCCGTCCACGGCCACCTCGAGGACGGGACGAGCGGCGGTGGGGTCGCCTCCTTCGACATCGTCGGCGTACCCGACGAGACCCAGTGGGTCGTCCAGGACGACCTCTACGACGGCGAGTCGAACATGGCCCGGTGGCACCGCGGCGACGGCTGGATCGGCGCCGATTGGATCTGGAGCGAGGCCCGCACCGACGGGGGCGCGATCCGCGGCGGCCTCAACGGCGAGTTCGCCCTGACGGTGCAGCCGGCGTTCAACGAGGACTCGCCGTACTACGAGAACGAGAGCCTCCACGATCCCGACTTCTACGGAAACGGAACGGTCGAGGACTGGGAGGTCCTCTCCGGCGACGCCGACGACCCCGAGCGGTCGTCGCTCTCGCTCGAGGAGCCGGTGACGATCCGAACCGGCACCTGCGACGATCCCTCCGTCACGTACGAGCGCACCGACGGCGGCATCGCCGCGACGATCGACGGCGCGTCGGCCGACGACCGCGTCTCCCTGCAGCCGACCCGCGGAACGAACGAGAACGTCACCTTCGAACGCGTCGACGTCACCGGCCTCTCCGACACCGAGTCCGTGACGTTCGCGAACGACCGCCCCGACGACCTGCTCGCGTCGCCCGAGGGGGTCGACTCGCTGTCGCACCTGACGATGGACGGCGAACCCGCCGAGGACGTCTCGGCGACCGTCACCGTCAGCGTCGACGCTGCCGCCCTCGAGGAGCGCGGCCTCGAGCCGGAAGACGTCGCGCTCTACGAGGCCGACGCCGAGAGCGGCGGGTGGACGCAGGTCGAGACGACGATCGCGGACGAAACGGCGACCGAGTACCGGTTCACCGCCGAAGTCTCGTCGCTCGAGGCGGTAACGGTCGCGGAGGCGCGCGAGGATATGAGCGGCGCTGGCGGCTCGAGTTCGATGCCCGGCTTCGAGATCGGCGCTGCCGTCGCCGCGATCGCGGCGCTGACCGCGCTGCGTGCCGCTCGAGGGCGCGGTCGCGATCAGTAAGGCGTTGGCCGGCCCCGAGCCCGAGGACGATCGCGACCTCAGGCGCGAAGCGCCGCGGAACGTCCGCTTATTCCTCCCAGTCGATGAGCGGCGCCCGCTCCGACTCGTGGAGGACGAACGGGCCGATCGCGCCCGATTCCTTCGCGATCGAGGCCGTCCGGAGGACGTACGCCGTGAAGATGAAAAACGGGATCAGCGCGATCGTGACGCCGCCGTTGATGAGCCAGACGATGGTTGGGATATCCAGCACCGCTCCCGACGCGACCTCGGGTTTCAGGTAGAGCGACGCGTAGATCGAGAGGATGAGCGCCGGAATGCCCGTGACGAGGATCCGTCGGGACAAGTTGACCAGTTCCCACTGGAGGTAGTGGGCCTTGAAGAACTCCTCCGCCGGCCCGAACAGTTGCAGGATGTCGACCAGATCGTCGATCGCCTCCCGCGTCTCGTCGTCGATGCTCTCCTGGTGTTCCCAGTACAGTCGGCGCACGAGGTAGATCTTCCACGAGTAATTGTACGAGAGGGCGGCCCGCATGATCGTGAACTCCCCGAAGGGAGCGTCTGCTAACTCGTCGGTGATCTCGTCGGCGCTGGTAGCGATCCGGTCGACGAGCTGATCGACCCGTTCCTGAAGAAGCTGATCGTCGTTCTCGTCTACGGCCTCCTGCACCGCTCTGGCCCGATCGACGCTCGTGTTGATGAGCGTGCTCAGGAACCGCTCGGGTTCCGGGGGACCGGTCCACTGAAACTCCCGTTCGGAGTCTTTCCTGAACGCCATCGACTTGTCCATCCGCTCGCGCTGTCGGCCGAGCGAGCCGAACTCCTCGGAGAGCACGAGCTGGTTGATCGAGACGACGAGGGTCATGCCGGTGATGAGCACGCCGACGAGGGTCTGAAACAGCGTCTCGACCGTGTCTCCGTCGGCCAGCATCGACTCGATTGGGATATCGAGCGCGCTGAAGACCGTCAGGAGAACGAAACAGGCGACGGTCAGGACCGCCGTCACGGTCAGGCGATTCGCGCCGAACAGAAACCAGCCCCGGAGCGAGTTCTCGTTATCCATCGTCGTTCAGACGCGGCGACGGCCCGCGAGGGAAGGACGGTTCGACGATCATCTCTCGAGCGAACGGAGGTCTCACAGGCGTATAATACGACGGGCGTCGATGGCTTGCACCCGGACCGAAGCGATCAACGATCGGCATTTCGCGTCGACCTCGAGCGAAGAACGAGCTACGCCACGAGACCGCCGGCCTCGAGCCCGGCGAACGCCGGTTTAGTCGCCGCCGACCCCGAGCGCCCGGTCGGGGTCGGCCGGCTGGCGCTGCCCGAACTGGGCGAGGGCGTCGAGGCCGTCGACGTGACCGCGGGCGGTCGCCACGTCGACGATCAGTTCGGTGAGGTTCACCGTGTCCGCGAGGAAGGCGTTGCGCCGGCGCTGCCACGTCTCGTCGACGTCATCGGCCGCGAGCAGCGGCACCGCGTGCTCGACGATCTCGTCGGCCGAGGTCACGTTGCGGATCAGTCCCTGCTCTTCGAGCGCGACGAAGTTGCCCATGTCGTCGTCGCCGACGAAGGAGTTCGAGCGGATCGCGGGCGTCCCGAGCAGCGCGGCCTCGGTGACCATCGTCTGCGTGTCCGCGACCAGCAACTCGGCTTCGGCGAGCGCGTCGTGCATCAAGGCGGGATGGAGATCGAAGGGGCGGGCCGGCAGCCCCTCGAGGTCGGCCTCCCCGCTCTCGTCGGAGACGAGCACCGTCGCGTCCTCGCTGAGCCGGTCGACGATCCGGCGGCGATCCTCGGCCGTGAGCCCCTCCTTGCCGACGTCGTGTTGCGAGCCGAAGGCGTTGAGCCGGAGGATGACGTAGGGTTCGTCGGCTCCGAGCTCGAGGCGGTCGCGGATCGACGGGTTCGGCTCGTAGATCTCGGGGTGGAGGTACGCGCACTCCTTGAAGCCGGGGAAGACGTAGTGGTTCCGGCCCAGGTTCTTCCGGAACGTATTCGGCGTCAGGACGGCGCGGGCGAACGGCGTCGAGATCGTGTGGTCGAACGACGCGGGCTCGGAGTCGATGAGCAGCACCGTCGGCGTCCGCAGGACGGCGCCGGTATGGGCCGCGTAGCCGCCCATGCCGAAGACGAGGTCGGGATCGAAGCGCCGCGCCTGCGTGATCGCGCGCGCGTAGTGGGCCGGCAGGCGGCTCAGCAGCGACCCCTTGGAGGTGTCGCAGGCCCCGTACACCGCGTACGGAAGCTCGTACCACTCGAGGAGATCCACCGTGCAGGTGTAGTCGCGAGCGAGCACGAGCACCTCGTGGCCGCGGTCGCGCAGCCGCCGGACGGCGTGTTTGTACAGATGGACGTGCGCCGGGGTGTTCGTGAAAAACAGGTACTTCATGCTGGAGGCACCGTACCGTGAACGCCCCCGTCGAGCGGGTTTGTTATCTAGCTCGTACCGACTGTAACGGACGGCGGGAACGTCGGCAGTCGATCCCTTGGCCGCCGGCCGGGGCGGTAACAGCCGTATAATAATAGGACGACCGGGTGAGGGTCCCGTCAATGCAGTCGCAAGGACTTCACGCGCCGGACGACCGGGCGGTGGGACCGCGCACTCGAGACCTCGATCGGTACGTCTCCGTGCTCGATTCGGCGCTCGCGTACGCGCGCCGGCGGGACTACATCGGGCCGGACTACGGCGACGGGATGAGCAGCCAACTGCTGCAGGCGCTGCCCGTCGAGAACCGATTCCTCAATCTGGCGGTGCAGGAACTCGTCAAGCGGACGCCGGTCGATATCAGGCCGCTGTTGCGCGTCGAACACCGGCGCAACTACATGGGGGCGGCGCTGTTCTCGATGGCGAACCTGAACTACCACGACCTCCTGGCCGAGCGGGGGAAGCGAAACGACCCTGGCTTCGATCCGCTCGGGGAGGCCGAGCGACTGGCCGAGTGGCTCCTCGAGGAGCGTATCTCCGGCTACAGCGGCTTCTGCGGCGGCCACCGTCACGAGATCCAGCACCTCCGCACGAAGGGCGTGCCCAGCGATCCGGACATCGTTTCGACCTCGTTCGCGGTCCAGGCGCTCCTGCGGATCGCCGAACACGAGGGGCGGGAGGAGTACGCCGAGATCGCGCGCACGGCGGTCGACTTCATGGTCGAAGACCTGAACTACCGCGAGGTCGAGGACGGCGCGAAGGTCGACTACCACCTCAACCACCCGGAGGACTCCTACACGATCAACGCGGCCGCCCTCGGGGCGCAGATGCTGGTCGACCTCTACGAGTACTTCGGCGACGAGGAGCTCCGCGAGCGCGCGACGAAGATCTTCGATCACATCGCGGCCAATCAGACGGAGCGGGGCGGCTGGCCCTACCGGCTCCCGGCGGACGCGTCGCACCTCTCGATGGACAACCACCACAACGGGTTCGTCATCGAGGCGTTCCAGCGCTACCGCGAGGTCGTCGACGCGGATCGGTACAGCGACACCCTCGAGGACGCCGTCGAGTTCTACCGCGAGGAGCTGTTCGAACTCGACGGCGCGCCGAACTTCGACGAGGAGAGCGCCTACCCCCGGGACATCCACGCCAGCACGCAGGGCATTCTCGTCTTCACCCGGGAGGGCGACCTCGAGTTCGCCGAGCGGATCCTCCGGTGGGCGCTCGCGAACATGCAGGTCGAGGGCGAGGAAGGCCGGTTCTACTACCGCAAGTACCGCCACCACACCAAGCGCGTGACATTGATGCGGTGGTGTCAGGGCTGGATGTCCTACGCGATGTCGGAGTTCCTGCTGGCGTGTCTCGAGGCCGACGCCGACCGCGAGCGCGAGGACCGAGCCGAACCCGTAGAAGCATGAGCGAAACGACTGCCGAACGGACGGACGAGCGGGACGCGACGGCCTCGAGCGGCGACGCCAGCGGACGATCGACGAACGAGGCCGCCGAGCCGGCGACCGACCGCGACGAGACGCCGGCGCCGGCCGACTCCAGAGCGCGGTGGCGGCGACCGATCCCCGACGAGGACGCGGGCGGCGACGCGCGCGTACTCGTGCTCACCGGCCTCGCGCACAAGAACGAGCGCCACTACGGCCCGCTCGCGGAGGTCGCCGGCGAGACGACGCTCGTCTGCCTCGAGCCGGAGTACGCGATCGACGACGCGGAGTACGTGCAGGTGCCCGATATCGGGCCGCGCCTCCTGCGGATCCTCCTCCTCTTTTTCGTCGCGCTCTACGAGGGGTACCGGAACGAGTACGACGCCGTCGCGTCGATCTCGCTGTTGCCCTATGGGCTCTACGCGCTCGCGCTGAAGGCCGTCTACGGCTATCCGGCACACCTGGGGATCATCGGCATCGACCTCGACCACCACGCCAGGCAGTGGTACGGCGCCGGGCCGCGCTGGGCGTTCAGGCAGTTCGACGCGATTTCGGTTCCCGGCTCCGCCCACGCGCGGGAACTCGTCCGAATGGGCGTCCCCGAGGAGCGGGTCGAAATCCTGACGAACGCGATCGACGTCGACACCTACCACCCGATTCCGGCCGATATCGACGCCGAGTACGACTTCGTCTGGCTCGGCCGCTTCAGCGCGGAGAAGGACCCGCTCCTGTTCGTCAGGGCGCTCGCGCAGCTCGAGGCGGACGGCCACGACTTTCAGGCGGCGATGGTCGGCACCGGATCCGATCGAACCGCAGTTATCGACGAAATCGCCGCACACGGCCTCGAGGACCGCATCGATCTGCCGGGTTGGGTAGACGACCCGCTGTCGTACTACCGGCGCTCGGACACCTTCGTGCTCACCTCGCGGCGCGACGCCCTGCCGCTGGCGCTGCTCGAGGCGACGGCATCGGGGCTCGCGCCGATCGTCCCGCCGGTCGGCTCGGTGCCGGACGTCGTCACTGACGGCGAGAACGGAATTGTCGTCGACGAGCGGACGCCGGCGGCGTTCGCCCGGGCGATGGCGCGCTGTCTGGACGAGCCGGACTACCGGGCGGCGCTCGCGGACGCCGCGCCGTCAGTCCGGGAGGAGTTCGGCACGGACGAGGCCAGCGAGGACTGGCGGCGGATTCTCTCGACGCTCGAGGACTAGCGCCTGCGTGCGACTCCGGAGCGCCGTTCCGATCGATTTGGCCGTCCTTGCCCCTCGTTTTCCGTCTCGTTCCGGACGCTCGAGTCCTCGATTTTGTGCTCGATCGATCGGCGATCGCCGTCGTGTAGTTCGTGTACCGCCAGTGGACGGTTCCGCAGCCGTTACCGTCCGGTAGCAACGAGATAACAAAACGAATAGTCGTCGCAGGACGACACACATGGACATCGAACGACTGACGCTCGCCGAGTGGGGCGAGGCGCTGCCCCGGTCCGGGTTCGAGGTGTTCCACGAGCCCGACGCCTTGACCGTCCTCGACGCCCACACCGACGCCGAGATGCGCCTCTACGGCGCCTTCAAGGGACAGCAGGCGGTCGGCCTCCTCCCGGTCTTCGTCGACGAGAAGTCCGTCGGCCGCACGGTCTTCTCGCCGCCCGTCTCCCTTGGCGTTCCCCGCCTGGGTCCGATCATCAACCCGAACAGCCCGAAGCGCCGCAAGTGGGAGCGCATCAACGGCGAACTCGCCGAGGCCGTCGCGGCCGACCTCGAGACCGACAAGCGCTCGACGCTGTTCCGGATGACCTGTCCGGTCGGCTACGACGACCCCCGTCCCTACGACTGGAACGGGTTCACGACCGAGCCGAAGTTCACCTACGTCGTCGACCTCGAGGACTGTGCGGACGTCGAGGACGCGATGTCGGGGTTCAGCAAGAGCCTCCGCAACGAGATGCGCCGCTACGACGACCTGGACCTGACGATCGAGCAGGAGGGGATCGAGTCGGCGCTGCGGATCTACGAGGACGTCGTCGATCAGTACGCGGAGTACGACGACACCGCTCCGATGACCAGGCCCTTCCTGCGGGATCTGCTCTCGTCGCTGGACGACGACTGCTGGCGCGTCTACGTCGCCCGAACGCCGGACGGCGAGTACAAGAGCGGCATCATCACGCTGTTCTCGAACGATCTGGCCTACTACTGGCAGGGCGGCGTCGTCGCCTCCTACGAGCACGTCAGCGTCAACAACCTCCTCCACCGAGTCATCCTCGAGGACGTCGTCACCGATCCCGAACTCGAGTCGATCACGGGGTACGATCTGGTCGGCGCGAACACCGAACGGCTCTGCGAGTACAAGGGGAAGTTCAACGGCGAGCTCCGGCCCTACTACGCCGTCGAGTCGGAGGGGCTCGAGATGACGCTGGCGAAGTCGGTCTACAGCACCGTCAGCGGCTCGCTGAAGTGAGTCTCGGGTAGTCGACGTAGAGCCGCCGAAACCGAAGCGAGCGAACGGGTCGATTTTCGAATCGCGGCGTTACCGGGCGTTGTACTCGACGTCGACGAGCGCGTTCCCGTTCAGCCAGAAGTCCGTGATGTCACCGCTGAACCAGTAAGCGTCCTTCGAACCGTCGACGGAGCCCTCCACTGCGGTGCCGTCGACGCTGTCGCCGTCGTCGATCGTGGCGTTCCGGTGGGTCGCCTTCTCGACCGAACCGGAGACCTCGAAGCGGTACTTCGCCGACTCGCCGGTCTCGGTCGCGTCGATGACGAGCGCGTTCGACGGCCGATCTCCGGAGCCGTCGTCCCCGTTGCCGTCGTTCCCGTCGCCGGACGTCGCCTCAATGACCTCCTCGACGGACAGCTTCTCGCCGTCGAGTTCGACCCACATGACGTCGGGCTGGGCGATGTCGATCGACGTGACCGGGCCCTGCACGCGGAAGGCGTCGCCGTAGCCGCCGCCGGTGAGGCCGCTGACGCGGGTCGTACCGTCCGACTCCTCGATCGTGTCGTTGCCGTTGCCGCCGATCGCCTTGCCGGACGGGCTCTCGTAGTCGGCGTCCGCGAGTTCGACGGCGCCCTCCGCCGTGAACTCGTACTCGGCGTTCCGCGCCTCGGGTTTCGTGACGAACGCGAGGAGGTTGTCGCTCGCGCCGTCCTCGTCGTCGCTCTCGTCGCCGGACGTCGCTTCGATGACCTCCTCGACGGACAGCTTCTCGCCGTCGAGCTCCACCCACATCACGTCGGGCTGGGCGATATCGATCGACGTGACCGGTCCCTGCACGCGGTAGGCGTCACCGTAGCCGCCGCCGGTGAGGCCGCTGACGCGGGTCGTACCGTCCGACTCCTCGATGGTGTCGTTGCCGTTGGCGCCGATCGCCTTGCCGGAGGGACTCTCGTAGTCGGCGTCCGCGAGTTCGACGGCGCCCTCCGCCGTGAACTCGTACTCGGCGTTCCGCGCCTCGGGTTTCGTGACGAACGCGAGGAGGTGGCCCTCGCGTTCCTCGCCGTCGTCGCCGGTGTTCTCGTCCGGCTCCTCGCCGCTTCCCGGTTGTGTGGGGGTACCGTCGCTGCCGCCGCCCGACGCGGCCTCCTCGGCCGAAAGTGGGACGCCCTCGACTTCCTCGGGGGAGGTGCGCCGGGGCGCGCCCGCGGACGAGCCGTCGATCGAACCCGAGTGAACGTGTTCCGTCTCGTAGCGGACGTTCTCGAGGCGCGGTCGCGCGTTGTCCTGCCAGTGGCCGTCGCCGACGCGGATGTCCCCGAGGTCCGAGTCGGAGAAGTCGCAGTTCACGGCTTTCGGCGCGTTGTAGAACGCCCAGAACCCACAGTCGGAGCCGACGGAGACGCAGTTCTCGACGCGGCTGCCGTCCGTGCCCACGCGGAACGAGGAGGAGACGCAGTTGGCCGCGTAGCTGTTGGTGATGATCACGTCGCCGCCACCGCCGCCGCCGCTGGGGTGGGAGGGCAGGTCGCCCGGCGAGCTACCGTAGATCGCGTTGTCGGGCATGTCCTGAATGTTGACGTTGTTGATCCGAATCGTGCCGCTGTGAGAGTTCGCGACGTAGATTCCCGTGGGGCCGTTCGGATACGTGTCGCCCGTCGCCCCGTCCGCGAAGTAGAAGTTGTCGATGACGCCGTCGCCGCTGACGATGAACGGCTCGGCCTTCTGCGTCTCGTCCCAGTTACCGCGGATGCCGACGTTGCGCACCTCCCAGCCCGAACCGCGCGCGCTGATCTGGAACTTTGCGTTCCGCGCCGAAATGTCGATCAGCGTGTTCTCGAGCGTGTCGCCGCTACCGAGCGTGATCGTGTGCGTCTCCCCGGCGGGGACCTCGATGACGTCGTAGTCCTCGCCGGCGGCCGCAGCGGAGCCAGCGGCGCCGAGCGCGACCGCGCTCGCGGCCGCTTTGATATAGGAGCGTCGACCGACCAGCGTTCGTTCGTCGGAATCCGAGCCAGACTCCTCGTTGGTAGTCATACACTGCGGTTCAGGAACAGTTCGTCGAAGTAAGAATCTCTTCAACTGATTAGTCTTTATAACAGTACAGTCACGGCTGGCTGATCGTCAGGGAAAGAGAATAAACTCGCCGACGTGAACGTGGCGGCCGGAACTGGTCGGCGCCGCAAGCCGGAGGACGGACACCTTCGGGCCCCGGAGGACGGTACGCGAGCGAGCCGAAGCGAGGGCGTATCGAACCGCTCGAGCGAAAACTAGGTGACGGCGTCGGCGCCGTTAACTCAGCTGGGCGACGGCCCGGCGCAGATCCAGCAGCCCGCTGGTGACCGCCAGCGCGAGCCAGCTGGCGACGCCGAGACAGACGATCGCGACCAAGGAGACGACGCTCGAGACGTATGGCAGGCCCAGCACGACGATCAGCGACATGCCGAGCGCGATGGTGCACACCGTCAGGGCCGTCCGGAAGAGCGACCGGAGCGGGAGCGACAGTTCCGAGTGGATCAGATAGACGTTGATTCCGACCATGATCGCGTAGCTGATCACCGTCGACAGCGCCGCGCCGACGACGCCGATCGTCGGCAGGAACACGAGGTTGAGGACGAAGTTGAGTACCGCCGTTCCGCCCTTCGAGAGGGCTCTGTGGCGGGCGCGTCCGAGGAAATCGAGCGCGTCGTCGGTGATCTTGTTAATCGATTGGAGGACGACGAACGCCGCGAGCACCTGCACGATCGGAATTGCGCCGAGGTAGCCCGCTCCGAAGACGTACCGAATGGCCGGATCCGCGACCAGCGCGATGCCGGCGGCGGCCGGGACGTAAAAGAGCAGGTTGTACTCGAACGTCGTCCGGTAGATCTCGGCGGCCCGCTCGAGGTCGTCGCTCGACTTCGACTCACCGTAGGCGGGGGCGAGCGCGAACCCGAGCGAACTGGCGGGCGCGGTCACGAACTCGGTCAGCTGCTTGCCCAGGGTGTAGTAGCCGACCGCGACGGGTGAGAGGATCGCCCCGACGAGCACGATGTCGACCCGTTTGTAGAGGATCGACGCGGCGCCGGTGACGGTGAGCGGCAGGCTGTACTCAACGAGCCGTCGGGTGAGGCTCTCGGTCTCCGCCGTGTCTTCGCTTTCGGTCGACTCGGTCGCACCGGCGTCACCGCCCGCGTTCCAGTCGGCGCGCGACACCCACCGGTAGAGGACGGTCAGTCCGAGCGTCGCGCTCAGCGCGTAGCCGATCACGTATCCGAACAGCGCCCCGGCCACGCCGAACCCGAGCGCGAGCAGCGACAGGACGGACGCGAGGATACCGAGGTTCGCGACGATCAACAGCAGCGCGCTCCAGGAGACGCGGTTGAACCCCTGACAGAGGAAGTACCCGAACGAGTGCAGCGTCCGGGCGACGATAAAGAGGAACCCGATCGAGAGCAGCCAGACCAGGTCGGGTTCGCCAAACTGCGCGGCGATCCGCCCGCGGAACGCGAGGACCGTCCCCGCGACGATCGCGATCGCGACCGCGTTGAACGCCAGCGCGCGCCGGACGATGAACGGGATCTTCGACGGATCCGTCTCGCGGTACTCGGTGACGTAGCGCGCGGCGGACTTGGCGAACCCCATCCGGCTGAAGAAGATCGCCACGCTGCAGATCGAGATCGCCAGGTAGAGCAGTCCGTACTCCCCGGTCGTCAGGAAGACGTTCGTCAGGAGGAGCACGAGCAGGCCGTTGACGCCGACCTCGACGACCTTGGCGGCCAGATTCGCCTTGAATCCGCTGACGAGCTCGTCGGTTGCCGACATGGGTTTACGACCCGTCGGCCGTCGGCGTCGGCTCGAGGCCGTCGATCCGCGGTTCGACTGCGGGGGGAACCCGCCGGAAACGGCCGGTCGCCGTCCTCGCTGGCCGCTCGCGCTCGAGCGGCGACGGCCGGGGGTCCGACGATCCGATTCGGTGCGACGGGGTCCGATACTGGCGTTCGATGTCCGGCATTCACCGCGAACGCTAGCGCGACCGAGCCCTTGTTATTGATCTGCTACCGGATTTCACGCCGAACGTGCGGCTGTTTGCGGTCGATTGAAACGAGAAGCGACGGCGGCGGAGGGACGCCGGGTCCGAGAGCGCGGCCGCGACGCCCCTACTCGAGGGTCGATTCGGCGTCGACGTAGTAGAGGGTAAACCCGCCGTTGGACTGGACGCGATTCACGTGGGGCTGCGTTGCGATCGAGTCGAGTTCAGCCTCGGTGTACCGGAGCTCGTTGTACGCGTTCAGCTCGCGTTCGTAATCGACCTGCGTCAGTGCGAGGTATCTGTCCCCGTCGTACTGCGACGCGAGGGGTGTGCCGAACGACGACGCGTCGAGATTCGGGTGGCCGTGCATTCGCTCCTCGTTCCCGTTGATCGCGTCGTCGAACCGGTTCGGTCCGCCCCGTAAGCCGAGCATCTCGATGTCCTCGTTTCGGTTTTCGAACGCGGTCTCGTAGCCGTTCATCTGCGCGTCGCTGACGTGCGGCGACGCCTTGTAGATGTACGGGGACGGGATCACGGCCACAAGCGACAGGACCAACAACAGGGCGAATCCGACGGCGACGACCGGATGGCCGGCGACGAGTCGCGATCGATCGCGGTCGCCCGAAAACCGGGCCGTGACGCCGTGGATCGCGACCGCACCGAGAATCGTCACGAACAGCAACATCAGTCCGAAGACCCGGAAGTGCATCTTCGAGTTCGGCGCGAGGAAGTAGATTCCGAACAGCGGAACGAGCGCGGCTAACGCGCCGAGGAAGTACGTCGTTTCGGCCCGAACCGCCGCAACCCAATTCGAGTTTCGGCGGACGAGCGCGGCGAGCGCGAGCGCGGCGACGAGGATCAGGAACACCAGTTCCGGGGTGAACAGCTTGAAGAAAATCTCGACGAGGCTGCTGCCGATCGCCGAGAGCGAGGCCCCCTGCCCCGCGACGGCGTCGGCCGCCCGGCCGCCTCCCTCGAGCAGGAACTCGATGGCCGACCCGAAGAAGTGCTCGAACATGCCGCCGAAGAAATCGTAGTTCGAGATCCACACCAGAAAGAGGCCGATCAGAAACAGCGAGTGGCCGTACAGCGTCGTCTGGCCGGCCATCCGCCCGCCGTCGGCGACGCGGCGCGCGAGGAACTGGAGCGTACAGATCCCGAGGAAGACGGCGATCAGGTGGGCGACGAGCTGGGGGTGGTAGACGACGGTCGCGACCGAGACGAACGCGAGGGCGACGCCGATCGCGGACGCGGGGCGGGAAACGCTCGCTCGACCCGGCTGAACGTACTTGAGGACGAGGTACACGAGCAGCGCCGAGAACAGCACGGCCTGGGACATCGCGTGCGCCTCGAGGAACATCGAGATCGTCGTGATCGGCAGCAGGAGGAAGGCGGCGAAGGCGCCGATCGCCGCGGCGCGGCCGCGGTCCGCGGGAACGATCGTCCGGACGCAAAGGGGAACGAACGTACAGAAGACCAGGACGGCCAGCAGGACCATGAGCAGCATCGACTGCGAGAGGGGCAGGTTCAGCGTCGAGTGGATGAAGACCGTCACCGTGTGGATGGCCGGATAATAGAGGTCGAACGGGACGATCGTGCCCTCCGCGATGGCGCGCGCCCAGCCGAGGTGCGTTAACGCGTCGTAGTGGCCTAGAAAGCGGTAGCCGCGAACGATCGGGAGGCCGACGAACACGGTCATTCCGAGACCGCCGAGGAGGATCGCGAGCGGCCGGGTCGCTCGTCCGTCGCTCCGGGACGGACCGAACGCGACGGCGAGCGACGCGGCCAGCGCGACCAGCAGGCCGGCCCAGACCGCCGTGGGAGTCATCGCGTAGATCGAAAGCTCGTACTCGGTCGCCGGATTCGCACGCGCGACGAGCGCGCTGGCGGCGACCGCGAGGAAGCCGAGCGCGAGCGCTACGTTTCGAAGCGGATCGCCGACGGGTGACTGTGTTGACATTCGAACTATCGCGTCGTTCGCCGATCGCGGGCCTTGTTATTCGCTCGTTGTCGACCGTAAGCGGTGCGATACCCGCCGTCGAGTCGCGTCGAAGTGATCGTACTCGAGCGGGCCGTCGCAGACGACAGTCCGACAACAGCACGAACGGAACCCGAGCCTCGAGGACGTACGAATCCAGCGCAGCGAATCGGACGACGAGCGCCCGACGGAAGACGGGCTGGCGACGGGCAGCGACGAAACGACGGACAGACACAGGTCAGCCGACGAACCGCGACGATTCAGACGGACGATCGGGAGAACGGACAGACGACGGGGAGACGACCGGGACGACCGACGGTAGAACGACACCTGTGACACCTGTGGGCCCACGGTAGAACGACGCCCGTGAACGCACGGACGACCGCGAGTACGCGAGCGCGAGAAAACGGCCCTGCCTCGCTAGCCGTCCGACTCGGCCTCGAGCTCGTCGGAGATGTCGACCCAGAGGTAGGCCGATCGGTACGCGTTGTCGACGGTCGGCGTGTCCGGCACGTCGCCCTCGTAGAGTAACACCGCGATGCGGACGTCGCCGCTCTCGGCGGCCGGGGTCACCGATCGCTCGTCGGTCACGGTCTCGCCGTCGCCGACCTCGTACTCGACGCGCTGGTGTTCTGTTCGCTCGAGTACCGATCCGTCCTCGAGCCACTGTTCCTGGACGACGGCCGTGTACTCGGTCGCCGTCCCCTCTCGGTTTTCGACGGCGATCGTGAGCGGGACGGGCTCGCCGGACTCGATCTCGGTCGTGTAGTTGGCCGCGACGAGGTCGCCGGAGTCGTTCTCGCCGAGGAGCCGCAGCTCGGTGTACTGCTCGCCCTGCTGGGGCGAGACGAGCGCGTACCCGACGCTCGTCATCGCGATCAGCATGCTGACGACCAGGACGACGTTGATCGCCGTGTGCACCGTCGAACCCGTGCCGAAGATCGCGGCGCGGACGGCTCCGAGCTTGCGAACGAGGCGGAGTCGATACCGATCCTGGGCGGGGACCAGGAACCGACGGACGGCGGCGATCGCGACGGTGACCAGGACGAACCCGCTGACGGCGCCGACGAGGACGGGACCCGTAAAGTCCAGCGAGAGGGCCGCGATGGCCAGTCCGAGCAACGGCAGCGACGCGAAGCTCAGCCCGAACGCGAGCGCGGCGCGTTCGACCTCCGTCACGTCACGCGTCTGGCCGATTCCGAACCCCGTCGACGCCTCGAGCGGGGTCGCGCGGGGAAACAGCGCCGCGACGATCGCGTAGCCGGGCGCGAGGAACAACAGCGGAAATCCGACCGCGGCCCGCACGACCGGCGAGGCGACGTCGACGACCGTCAGGAGGAGGGTCGCGACGGCGACGAATCCGGCGACGGCGACCAGATCGGTCGGCGTTCGTGCGGCGAGGCGCCTGGTTCCCTGGCCGACGGCGACGACCGGCCGAACCGTTCGAATCAGAAGGTCTTTCATTTATCCGTCAGTTATCCGATCCTCGACCGGTTCGATAATTGTTACTCGTCGTATAACGGACGGTTCATCGAGACTACCGGTCGAGACGTCGCTCGGCTCGCGGGGTCGAAACGGTGCCGCACGCCCCGACAGCGTCCCGACGGCGTCCCCGCGGCGTTCCGACGGCTCTGCAGCCGCGAAAGAAGGGCGCTCGAGGCGAATTTCGGCTGCAGGCGGCCAACGGACGGCGTAGCTGGCGACTATACCGGCCACCGGACTCGGTCTCCCCATCGCCGGACGTGATAGCGGTCGTGATAGACAGTCCGCGACGACGGAAACAGGTTGCTTACAAAGTGCTCGTGAAGCGATCGGTCGCGTATGGTACGCCGAGCGACTGACAGCGACAACGACGACGTCCGATCGGCCGTCGCCGGGTGGTCGAGCGCATGAGCGTCGACGTCCGCGTCGCGACCGACGAGGACCGCGAGAAGTGGAACCGCTACGTCGAGCGATCGCCGCAGGGGACGCTGTGTCACGAACTCGAGGCGCTGCGGGTGCAGGCCGACCACGCCGACGCGACCTTGCACCCGCTGATCGGGTTCAAGGGCCAAGAGCCGGTAGGGCTGTTTCCGGTCTTCGAGATCAGAAAGCAGTTCGTGACGACGGCGTTCTCGCCGCCGCCGCACCTCCGGGTGTCCTACCTCGGCCCTGCGTTCCTGAACATGGGGAAGCTGAAACAGCGCAAGCGCGAGCGGCGCCGCCAGCGGTTCATGGACGGCTGCTTCGAGTGGATCGAGTCGGAGCTGGCGCCGAAGTACGGCCACATCCGGACCGCGACTGCGTTCGAGGACTCGCGGCCGTTCAAGTGGAACGAGTACGACGCGACGCCGGAGTACACCTACGCCGTCGATCTCACGCTCGAGGAGGACGACCTGCTGATGACCTTCAGCAGCGACGCGCGGAGCAACGTCCGCAACGCCGACGAGGACGCCTACGAGATCGAGGTCGGCGGCCCCGAGGAGATCCGACTGATCCACGAGCAGGTGAAGAACCGCTACGAGTCCCAGGGCATCGACTTCGACGTGCCGGTCGAGTTCGTCCTCGACCTCGCCGAGGAGTCCGCGAACGGCCACGTCCGGCCATACACGCTGCGCGTCGACGGGGAGTTCGTCGGCGGGATCTTGGCGCTCGAGTACGGCGACACCACCGGTCGGTGGATGGGCGGCGTCCGGACCGACGCCGACGTCGACGTCCCGACCAACGACCTGCTCGACTGGGCGATCATGCAGGACGGCCTCGAGAACGGCCTCGAGACGTACGACCTCGTGGGCGCGGACACGCGCCGGATCAACCGCTACAAGGCGAAGTTCAACCCCGAACTGCGGACCTACTACAGCCTCGAGTACGGCAAGTGGGGAATGCGGCGGCTCGCGTCGCTGTACGACAGCGTGAAGTAGCGCCGACAGGCCTCCTTTTCTCCGAGTAGCGCGTCCGTTCCCCGATTGTCAGCGCGCGCAACCGGGCGTCGTCGACGGTTAGCTCGACCGTAGCGCGGGCCGGGGTCGCGCCGCCGGCGCTCGCTCGGGTAATCGCGCTCATAACGAAAGGGCCCGACGACGGAGCCGGTATCGATGGACGACGGATCCTCTCTTCGAACGCTGCTCGTCGGCATCGACGCCGCCTGCGACCGCGTGCTGGCACCGATGTTCGAGGACGGCGACCTCCCGGCGCTCGAGTCGATCTACGAGCGGGGCGCGAGCAGTCCGCTCGAGTCCCAGATCCCGCCGTGGACGGCCTCGGCGTGGCCGTCGCTGTACACCGGCAAGAACCCCGGCAAGCACGGCGTCTTCGGCTTTCTCTCCTTCGACGGCTACGACTGGGACGTCGTCAACGCAAGCGACGTCCGCGAGCGGGCGCTGTGGGAGCTGCTCGACGACCACGGCATCACGAGCGTCGTCGTCAACGTGCCCGTCACGCACCCGCCCCGCGAGTTCGACGGCGCGTTGATCCCCGGCTACACCGCGCCGGAAGACCCCGACTGTCACCCCGCGGGGCTCCTCGAGGAGGTCCGCGACGAACTCGGCGCGTATCGGGTCTACCCCGACGAGGACGCGGCCGACCTCGGGGACGCCTACGCCGACTGCGCCCGCATGCGCGGCGAGGCGTTCCGGTACCTCGCCGACCGGTTCGATCCCGAGTTCGGCTTCGTCGAGTTCCAGGGGACCGACTCGATCTTCCACGAGGAGCCCGAGAACGACGAAGCGATCCGAACGATCTACCGCGAGGTCGACCGCCAGCTCGCCGAGATTCTCGAGGCCCACGACCCCGACACCGTGATCGTCGCGAGCGACCACGGGATGGGACCCTACGACGGCTACGAGTTCCGGGTCAACGACTACCTCCGCGAGGGGGGGTTCGTCGCGACGGAAAACGGCGGCGAGGGGATGCCGACGTGGGCGACGGTTCGGGACGACACCCTCAAACAGGGAGAAGACGCCACCGAGCACGATCCCGGCGTCGCCGAACGAGCCATGGCGGGCGCCGCGAAAGTCGGGCTCACAAGCCAGCGGATCGGACGGCTCCTCGAGCGACTCGGCGTCTACGACCTCGTCGCGACCCACGTGCCGACTGGCCTCGTCAACGCCGGCGCGACGCAGGTCGACTTCCCGGAATCGACGGCCTACGTCCGCTCGCGGATCGAACTCGGCGTCCGGCTCAACCTTGAGGGCCGGGAGCCCGAGGGCGTCGTCCCGCAGGCGGAGTACGAGACGGTCCGGAACCGTGTCATCGACGCCTTGCGCTCGGCGAGGACGCCCGACGGCGAGCCGGTGTTCGAGGCGGTACGGCCGCGCGAGGAGTTCTTCCACGGCCCCGAGAGCGAACGCGCGGTCGACGTCGTGGCGATCCCGGCCGACTTCGAGCACTTCCTCTCGGCGACGCTTCGGGACGAGCCGTTCGGCCCGCCCTCGGAGCCGTGGAACCACAAGCTCGAGGGGACGTTCGCGGCCCGCGGGGCGGCGATCGACCCGTCGGCCGACCTCGGCGAGCCGCACCTGTTCGACGTGGCGCCGACCGTGTTGGCGTCGCTGGGCGTGCCGGTCGACGACCGGATGGACGGCCAGCCGCTCCCCTGCGTCGAGTCGACGGGGACGCGGTCGTACTCGCGGGCCGACGACCAAGATGCCGTCGCGACCGCCGACGAGGCGGTCGAGGATCGACTCGCCGATCTAGGGTATCTCGAGTGACGCGTCCCGAGCGCCGAGTCGCAAGTTGTCGGCCGACGGCGGCCGCCGCGAGTTCCCGACCGCGGGGAACGAGCCGCGGTGATTTAACCGCCGAGTTCCACGGTTCGAATCCGGATGAGTCTCCTCGAGAACCTCGCGCTGGTGTTCGTCGCTGGTCTCGTCACCGCGCTGGCGACCGGAGTCGGCGCGCTCCCGTTCCTCTTTTTCGATTCGATCAGCGACCGTCGGAACGTCGTGCTGTGGGGGATCGCGTCGGGGATCATGCTCTCGGCGTCCGTGTTCGGCCTCGTCGACGAGGGGCTGGCCGAGGGGACGCCGGGCGAACTGGCCGTCGGGCTGGCCGCCGGCGTCGTCCTCGTCGTCGTCGCCCACGAAGTCCTGCTCGACGTCGACATCGATCCCCGTGAGTACGAGGCGGCCGACTTCAAGAAACTCGTGCTCATCCTCGGAATTTTGACCGTCCACAGTTTCCCGGAGGGAGTCGCCATCGGCATCTCCTTCGCCGACCTCGGCCTCGAGGGCGGGATCGCGCTGTTTGGCTTCACGGTGCCGCTGCTGGCGGTTTTCATGACGATCGCGATCTCGATCCACAACGTGCCCGAGGGGACCGCGATCGCGATTCCGCTCTCGTCGATGGGCGTCCGCGACTGGAAGCTCGTCTGGTGGGCCGTCTTCTCGAGCCTTCCCCAGCCGGTCGGCGCGGTCATCGCCTTCAGCTTCGTCCGTATCGCGCGGGAGTTTCTCCCCTACGGCTTCGGCTTCGCCGCGGGGGCGATGATCTACCTCGTGCTCACCGAGTTCATCCCGGAGGCGTTAGCCGTCGGCGCGGGACTGCCGGGCGACGGGCGGCGGGAACTCGTCGGCGGACTCGCCGTCGGCGTCGCGGTCATGCTTCCGCTACTGTCGATCTGAGCGGGCGTCGTAGCAAATATTCGATTCCTTCTCAGGTGCATAATACCGAAACACAGATTTAGCCGGGTCTGACAGTAGCGAACGAATGCGGTACCGTGGCGATTCCGAACGGCCGCTTCGGTTCGCCGACGTGATCCACCCATGAGCCGAATCGACGCGACGGTCGCGGACGCCGTCGAGATCTACCTCCAGCGGAAGACGGTCGGCGACGCGGACGGCCCCGAGACGGGCGGGACGTACGCCGCCAAGGCCGAACTGATCCTCGAGCGGTTCGTCGACTGGCTCGAGCGCGAGCACGGCGTGCGGTCGCTGTCGGCGCTCGAGACCGAACACATGCGGTCGTACGCCCGCGAGCTGCGCGACCGCGCCGACCGCGGGGAGTACGCGCCCGCCACGGCCGGCACCTACTACGCCGTCGTCCGGGCCTTCCTCTCGTGGTGCGCCCGCGGCGAGATCATCGCGGCGAACCCGGCGGCGAGCGAGCGGGCGACAGCGCCGCTGCCCAGCGACGACTCCCGTCCCGACCGCGAGTGGACGGCCGAGCAGCGCCGGCGGCTCGAGGCCTACGTCCGCGATCGGGCGCTCGCGGCCGACCGCGAGCGGGGCTCGGACCGGGAGGACCGGCGCGACCGACTGCGCGAGTACGCGATGGTCGCGGTCCTCGCCCACTCCGGAGCGCGGGGGTCCGAACTGTTCCGGGTCCCTCAGGACGACCGGCGGACGGGCGCGACGTGGGACGACGTCGACTTCTACACGGGGACGATCCGCGTGCTCGGCCGGTCCCAGCGACTCGAGGAGGTCTCTCTGCTCGCGCCGGCGCGAACGCCGCTGCGTCGCTACCGGGTCGCGCTCGATCCGCCCGCGAACGACTGGCCGCTGTTCCCGACCCGCCACGCGCCGTCGATCGCCCGCCGCGTCAGGACGGTGCTGCGCGAGCGCGGCTACGACGACGAGGAGATCGAATCGCTGCTCGAGGAGCGGACGGCGACCGAACTCGCCCGCGAGCGGTCGATCGCTCCGCCGGCGATCACGACCGAGGGCGCCCGCTCGGTGCTCAAGCGGCTCTGTTCGGCGGCCGGGATCGACGTCGACGGCGAGTACCTCACGCCGCGGGTCGTCCGCGACGAGAGCGCCGATCGGTCGCGCCGCGAGAGCGCTCCCGCGGGCGGGGCCGGCGGCTCGAGTTCGGTGTCGGTCCTCGAGCGCTCGACGGCCGTCCCCGAGACGGAGACGCGGCCGGTGGTGCTCGAGTCCGGCGTCGACTCGGGTACTGGCTCGGCGTCCGGGTCGGACCCCGATCGCGCGGACGGCGGGACCAGTACTGGTACCGGTAGCGAGTAAGCGAGTGTCGCCGTCGCATCTCCGTTTTCGTCGTGTTTCGTAACTCGAGTCGGTAGGGTCGCGAGGCCGAGAGAATCGGTGCGGCCGCGAGAGGTCGGATCGGCCGCGAGAGCCGACTTCGAAAAGCGTGACGGACGGTTAGCTAACGAGCAGCCACAGGATCACCGTCAGCACGAGCAGCAACACGAGGACGGTCGTGCCGATGCCCGCGCGGAGGTGGAGCGTCGACGGGCGGCCGCCGTCCGCGGGCCGGCGCTCGTCGGCGTCGACCAGCGGCAGCCGGCGAGCGGCCGCGTCGACCGCGAGGACGGGGTTGTTCCCGATCCAGTAGCAGCGCTTGACGCCCGCGACGACGAGCGCGTCGACAGCGGCGTACAGTTCGGTCGTCGCCAGCATCGACCAGCGGCCCAGGTAGTACCCCGCCGGGTAGACGAACGACGCCGGGTCCGGCAGGTCGAGCTTCGAGAGGGGCTTGCGGACGATCGCGAAGGTGACGAGCGCGATGGCGGTCAGCGTCCCCGCGCTCTGGAGGTGGCTCGCGCTGTAGGGGTGGAGGTGCCCTTCGCCGTCGTTCGGATAGACGAACGTAAACTCGCCGCCGCCGTGGCCGTGCAGCGTCGGCGCGAGGTCGGCCAGCCCCTGCCACCAGACGCCAAACAGGAGGCAGGCGCCGCCGAGGCCGAGCATCGCGACGGTCTGGCCCGGCTTGGCGTCGGGAACCGACACGTCGCTTTCGCCGTGGAGGAAGACGTAGTAGCCGAGCTTGATGAACGAGAGGAGGGTTCCGATCGCGCCGAGCCAGAGTAGCCAGTACAGCGCCTCGAACTCGTGGACGCCGTAGTAGTGTGGATCGGCCGCGTCGAAGAGCATCCCCTTGCTGACGTAGCCGTTGAAGCCCGGGATCGCGGTGATCGAGAGCGCACCCAGCGCGAACCCGATCGCGGTCAGGGGCATCTCGCGCCAGAGCCCGCCCAGCTTGTAGAGGTCCTCCTCGCCGGTGCGGTAGATGACCACGCCGACGGCCATGAACAGCAGGCTCTTGAACAGGATGTTGTTGAACAGGTGGCTCATCGCGCCGGCGACGGCGATCTCGCTTTCGACCATCCAGGCGCCCATCCCGATCCCGGCGACGATGTAGCCGAGCTGGGCCTGGATGTGATACGAGAGGAGCGCCCGCATGTCGTGTTGCAGCAGGGCGAAGGTCGCGCCGTAGACCGCCATCAGGCCGCCCATGTACGCGATGTAAATGCCGAGGTCGCTCTCGGCGCCGATCGGGAACGCCCGGTAGAGGACGAACGCGCTCGTCTTGGTCGTGTACACTGAGAGGAACACCGACGCCGCGATGTGGGGTCGCGGGTAGGTGTCGGGCAGCCAGATATGGAACCCGATAAAGGCGACGTTGACGCCCATGCCCAGCACCGCGAGCAGTTCCGGAATCCCGGCGGCGATACCGGTTCCGTCGTAGACGAACGTGCCGGTCTGGACGTAGTGGGCCGCGACCGCCAGCATCACCAGCACGCCGCCCGTGCCGTGGAACAGCGCGTACCGGAAGCCGGCCCGGACCGCCTCGCCGCCGTAGTCCCAGACCACGAGCGTGCTCGTGACGGCCATCAGTTCCCACATGAACAGGAGCACGAGCCAGTCGCCGGCGAAGGCCGCCCCGATCGACGAGGAGAGGTAGATCAGCGCGAACGCGGTCAGCCGCTTGCTCGCCTCGCTCGAGTAGGCGTAGATGACGCTGCAGATCCCGAGGAAGCCGAGCCCGAGGCCGACCATCCGGGAGAACTCGTCGACGTAGTAGGGGACGACCTCGAAGCCGAGGAAGGTCCCGCCCAGGTGTTCGCCGCCGGGCGCGACCAGCGAGATCGCGAGCACCGCGGCGAGGCTGAGCGCGCCGACGGTGAAGCCGGCGAGTCGGGGCAGTACGAGCACGAGCAGCGCCGCCGCCAAAATGAGCAACGGCGGGTAGGCCATCGAGAGGGCCTCGAGTTCGAATCCGAGTCCGAACGTCATCAGTTGTTCACCTCCGTCAGGAGCTGGTCGAAGGGAACGTCACCCAGTTCCTCGAAGGGCATCCCGAAGACGCCCTCGACGATCCGCACCGCTAGGTCGAGGAAGACCGCGTGGTCGGGAACGACCCCGAGGACGACTGCGCCCGTCGCGATGACGGCGATGGGCGCGAGCATGAGCCACGTGCTCTCCGCGAACGGGGAGCGGCGCGGCCACTGGCCGGTCGGCGGGCCGCCGGTGAGGTGGTCGTCGTGGTCGCCGTGGTGGTCGACGCTGCTGACGCGTTCGCCCGTTCCCGCGGGCACGTCGGCGTCGCTGGGGTATTGGTCGACGGCGTACTCGTAGTCGGCATCGTCTTCGTCCGCGGCGTCCGATTCGGGTTCGGTTTCCTCGGAGCGAGCCGAGTCCGCCGCGTCGGCCGCGTCGGCCGCGTCGGCCGCGTCGGAGCGGTCCGCCTCGCTCTCGCCGCCGTCGGTCCGTTCGCCGCCGTCGGCGGCGACGGCCTCGTCGCGCTCGTCGTCGCCGTACGATTCCACCAGACCGCCCCGCGGGAACTCGAGGAACGGCTTGGCGTCGTGGCGGTCCTCGCTCTCGAAGAAGGCGGTGTAGACGACCGGCCAGAAGTAGCCGATGTTGAGCACCGCCGAGAGCAGGAGGGCGCCGGCGAACAGCCAGTAGCTGCCGCCGACGTCGCCGGCGCCGATGAGCATGTAGAACTTGCTGACGAAGCCGGCGATCGGCGGCAGCCCGGCCATCCCGGCCGCGCCGATCGTGAACGCCGACATCGTCAGCGGCATCCGCTTCCCGATGCCGGCCATCTCGCTGATGTAGTCGGTGTGGGTCTCGACGTGGACCGCGCCCGCGCAGAAGAACAGCGTGAGCTTCGCGAACGCGTGGGCCGGGATGTGGAACAGCGCGCCGACGATCGCGTAGGGATGCAGCAGGGACAGCCCCAGCACGATGTACGACAGCTGCGCCGTCGTCGAGTACGCGAGCCGGCGCTTGAGGTGGTCCTTGCGCATCGCGATGATGCTGGCCGCGGTCAGCGTGAACGCGGCGACGATCGCGACCGGGATGTTCAGGCCGACCTCGCCGATCCCGGGTACGTCCAGCGGCAGGTCGTAGATCAGCCCGGGGCCGTAGACCTCAAGGATGACCCTCGAGATGCCGAAGGCGCCGGACTTGACGACCGCGACCGCGTGGAGCAGCCCGGAGACGGGTGTCGGCGCGACCATCGCGTCCGCGAGCCACGAGTGCAAGGGCATCAGTGCGGCCTTGACCCCGAAGCCGAAGATCAGCAGGAAGAAGGCGGCCTGCGCGTAGACCGGCTCGGCCTGTGCGGCTTCGGCCAGCGCCGACATGCCGCCGGCCTGGAAGGCCAGCGTCGGCGAGCCGACCAGGCTCGTCAGCCAGTAGACCATGACCGTCCCCGCGAGCAGGAAGACCCCACCGCCGAAGAACGTGTACGTGATGTACTTGCGGCCGGCGATGCGGGCCTCGTCGTCCTCGTTGTGGGCGACCAGCGGGTAGGTCACCAGCGACAGCAGCTCGTAGAAGACGAAGATCGTCACGAGGTTCGCCGCGAAGGCGATCCCCACGGCGCTCGAGAGGCTGGCCGCGAAGGCCGCGAAGAAGCGGGTCTGCGCGTGTTCGTCGAGCCCCCGCATGTACCCCGTCGCGTAGAACGACGTGAAGATCCAGAGGAAACTCGCCAGCAGAGCGAAGAAGATCCCCAGCGGGTCCGCGCGAAGGGCGAAGTCCAGTCCCTCGAGGAACCGGATTCCGGTTGCGTCGTAGAGGCTCCACTCGTAGACGGCGCCGTTCACGACGCCGGGGAGCATGCTGGCGACGAGGCCGAACTTCGCGAGGGCGGCCAGGACGGACCAGCTCTCGCGGAGGTTCGGTCGGCGATGCGATGCGACGATCAGGACGATCGCGACCGCCGAGACAAGGACGGCGGCGAGCGGGCGGATGTCAGCAACCATCAGTTAAACACCTCCGTCAGGAAGGGCGCGAGCATGTCGGCGAGCGTGCCGCCGGCGAAGCCGAGCGCGACGGCGGCGATCGCGGCGACGACGACGACCGCGAGCATCCCCGTCGAGACGGCGTCGGGCGAACCCTTCGTGCGGAACGCGGCGGCGGGGTCGACGGTACCGGGAGCGGCGTCGGACCGCTCGTCGTCGGTGCCGCCGTCCGTCGCGGCCGTCCCCGTCGGACGGGGCCGTTCGGCGGCCGTCGGCGGCGTGAAGTACATCTTCTCGAGCAGGCGTGCGGCGTAGGCGAGGGTGAGCATGGTACTGAGGAAGATCACGGCGGCGACGGGCCACAGTTCGGACTGGACGGCGCCGACGGCGATGTACCACTTGCCGACGAAGCCGACGCCCGGCGGGACGCCGACAAGCGCAAGCAGCATGACGGCTATCGCGCCGGCGGCGACCGGGCGATCCTTCGCGAGGCCGGCGTACTCGTCGACGGTGCGGGCCCCGTAGCTCGTCGCGACGAGGGCGACCCCGAGGAAGAGCCCGGCCTTCAGTAGGCCGTGGCCGACGAGGTGGATCGCGGCGCCGACGAAGGCCGTCTCGGACTGGCCCGCGATGACGACCCCGTAGGCGGCCAGCACCAGGCCGAACTGCGAGACGGACGAGTACGCGAGCATCCGCTTGACCTCGCGCTGGATCACGGCCAGCCCCGTGCCGGCGAGGACGCTGATGCAGCCGATCGCGACGACGATCGGACCGACCCGCGGGATCGACGCGAGGTAGTCGACGCCGAAGACGGAGACGATCAGCCGACCGAAGGCGTACGCCGAAGCGGTCGAGACCAGCGCCGCGATCAGCGGCGTGACGCCGTCGGGCGCCCGGTGGTAGGCGCTGGGCTGCCAGGTGTGCAGCGGCCACTGAGCCACCTTGGTCGCGAAGCCGACGATCATGAATCCGAGGCCGGCCCGGACCAACAGCGGCCGTTCGGCGTTCGGAATCGCCGTCGCGAGTTCGGCCATGTTGAGCGTCCCCGTCGCCATGAGGACGAAGGCGACGCCGATCAGGTACATCGATGCGGCGACGGTCCCCAGGATCAGGTACTTCAAGGCGGCGACGGCCGCTTCCGGCCCGTCGCCGCTGGCGACCAAGGCGTAGGTCGCCAGGCTCGTGATCTCGAGGAAGACGAACAGGTTGAACGCGTCGCCGGTCAGCGAGATGCCCAGTAGGCCGCCGGTCAGCAGCAGGTAGGCAGTGTAGAACGTGTTCCCGCGCGGGCCGCCCCGGCGCGTGTACGCGAGGACGCCGAGGGCGACGGCGGTCACGAGCAGGACGATCAGCATCGAGAACTGATCGGCCACGAGCTGGATGCCGTACTCGCGGGGGTAGCCACCGAGTTCGTGGGTCACCCGGCCGCTAGTGTAGACCTCGCGTGCGAGGGCGAGGGCGCCAGCGAACAGCCCGAGCGTGGTGAGTGCCGCGACGGGCCATCCCGTGCGGTCGAACCACAGTCCGAGCGCGATCGGCAGCGTTGCCGCGAGGATCGGCGCGACGATCAGCAGCGCCGGGAGGAGGTCGATACTACTCATCGGCACGCACCTCCCGAAGCGTGTCCTCGCGGAGCGTCCCGTACTCCGCGTAGATGCGGATCACCAGCGCCAGCCCGACCGCCGTCAGCGCGATGCCGACGACGATTGCGGTCAGGACGATGACCTGGGGCAGCGGGCTCGCGACCATGACCTCGAGCGGTTCGCCCTCGTGGGGGACGATCGGCGCTGAGGCGCCCGGGACGTCGATGTAGGCCATCGCGACGAACAGCAGGAAGATCGCCGACTGGAACAGGCTCACGCCGATCAGCTTCTTCACGAGGTTCTCGTTGGCGATCACCATGTAGAGCCCGATCCCCAGCAGGACGAACACCAGTACGTAGAGGTAGTTCGCCGCGAGCGCTTCAATCATCGTCGCTCACCTCCGTCGTCGGCCCTGCTGCGTCGGGGGCCGTCGTCTCGTCGGGCGTTCCAGCGCCGCCGCGTTCGGCCCGCCGCTCGGGCGTGAACCCGGCCGCCATCGCGAAGAACAGCGTGACGATGATGCTCGAGACGATCAGCGAGATGCCGCCGATCTCGACGGCCTCGAGGCCCCAGCTCGTGTGAATGTGGAGAGCCTCCTTGAGCTGGTCGAGTTCGAGGAAGTTCCCGCCGAGGGCGATCATCGCCAGGCCGACGGCGCCGAAAAAGAGGACGCCGCCGGTGGCGAGGCCGACGAGGACCGAGTTGCGGAGCCACTGGCGGGTCGGCTCGATCCCGAAGGCGAACGCCAGCATGAGGATCGTGACCCCGACGATGGCGCCGCCCTGGAATCCGCCGCCGGGGGCGTTGGCCCCGTGGAAGGTCATGAACAGCCCGTAGGTGAGCGTAAACGGTGCGATGATCTTGACCGCGGTCATGATCACCTGACTCTCGGTGTAGGTATCGTCGACCGGATCGGCGTCTGCGTTGGACATTAGGCGAACACCTCGCGTTTCAGGACCAGCAGCGTCGCGATTCCGGCGCCGAAGACGACGACGGCCTCGCCGAAGGTGTCGAACCCACGGTAGGCGGCCAGCACGGCCGTCACCGCGTTCTCGACGTGGGTCTCGTGGTAGGTTTCGGTGATGTAGTGTTGGGTCACCTCGAGGTTCTGCCAGACGGCCGTCTCCGTGCTGCCGACCTCGTACATCTCGGGGACGATCGTGAAACAGACGAGGCCCACGAACACCGAGACGACGGCGGCCGCCGGCAGGTGGATCCGCTCTACCAGGCGGTCGGTCGACGGGCGGGTCGTCCGCGCGATCGTGAGGAGCAACAGCAGCGTCGTCACGCCGGCGCCGATCGCGGCCTCGGTCATCGCCACGTCGGGGGCCAGCAGGAACGTATAGAGGATGGCCATTCCGAGGCTGTAGGCGCCGAAGACGATGATGACCGACAGCACGTCCCGGAACAGCGCCGTCGCGACCGCGGTCACGAGGATAAAGACCGCGAGCGAGTAGGTGAACGCGCTCATCGGGGGTCACCTCCGTTCTCGCCGTCCTCGCCGTTCCCGCCGTCGGTCGCCGCGGTCGGCCCGCCGTCGGGGTCGGTCGCGTCGTCGCCGCTCGTTGGGCCGGCGTCGGCGTCGCCCTCCTCGGCCAGCAGCGGCTCGACGCCCGACTCGGCGGCCGAGCGCGCGATCGCGTGGGCCGCCGTCGGGTTCGTGATGAAGATGAAAAACAGCAGCAAGACGGTGTAGACCGCCGCCTGCTGCCAGCCAAAGGCGAGCGCGACGGCCGCCAGCGCGAAACCGGCCCCGAGCGTGTCCGTCTGTGAGGCGGTGTGGGCCCGCGCGTAGATGTCCGGCAGGCGGAGCACGCCGACCGTCGAGACGAGCGTGAAGAACACGCCGAGCCCGAGCAGAACGACGATGGCCGCGAACCGCAGGGTCTCGATCACAGCACACCACCCCGCTCGACGGTGAACTTCGAGATGGCGACCGACATCAGGAAGTTCAACAGCGCGTAGATCAGCGCCACGTCGAGGAACCACGCCTGATCGAGCGCCGCCGCCAGCAGCGCGAGGATGACGACCGTGTTCGTCCCCAGCACGTTCACCGCGAGCAGCCGATCCTGCGTCGTCGGCCCCACGACCGCGCGGTAGAACATCGCGATCGCGAGGACGACGAAGGCCGCGGCTGCCCAGAGGAACAGCTCCTCGAGGCCGACGCCGGAGCCGAGGCCGAGCGACTCGAGGGTCACAGCTCGTCACCTCCGACGATCTCGGCGTCGTCCCGTTCGCGCGGCGAGGCGATAGCGGCCGAGTCGCGGCCGTAGAAGACGAACCGGATCCCCTTCTCGAGGCCCCCGTCGAACAGGTCCTCTCGGGCCGCGGGGATCAGCGTGTGGACCAGCAGCTCCCGGTCGTTGGCCCGGACAGTCAGCGTCCCCGGCGTGAGCGTGATGCTGTTTGCGAGCGCGGTCAGGGGCAGCCCGCTGCGAACGCGGGCGTTGACCCGCGTCAGCGTGGGCTCGATCGGCATCGACGGCCGCAGGATGACGGCCGAGACCGCGATGTTGGCCTTGACGATCTCCCAGAGCAGGTACGGGATGTAGAGGGCGAAGCGAACGGTCCGCAGCGGCGACTGCACGCGATCGAGCGGGAACGTGAACGTCACCTGGGCGAGCACGATCGAGACGACCCCGGCGACGGCGACCCCGGTGACGAGGTCGAACCAGTAAAACGGATCGCCGAGCACGAGGTAGAAGCCGAGGGAGATCGCGAACGTCGCGAAGAACCGATCGAAGGTCTCGCCGCCGCTGATCAGCCGCTGGTGGCGGGCCGGCCGCTCGACCGGCGCCTCGTCGAACGCCAGCCCCTTGCGCTGGAGTTCGCGCTCGAGGGGCTGGAGCATCGGCGTCGTCGCCCCCGGACTGTACTCGGGATCGAGGACGATCCGATCGACGCCGTGGTCGTCGACGTACTGGCCGAAGATGTCGGCGAAGTCGCGGGGACCGAACAGCAGTTCGTCGGTCCCGAGCACGGCGGTTTCGACCGTCACCGCGGCGTCGGCGGCGTCCTCCTCGACCCAGTTCGTCGCGCGCGAGAGCAACTGTTCGGCGTCGTCGCGCTGCTGCTGGCTCTCGGGGGAATCGGCGTCGTAGGGCAGTGCGACGACCAGATGACACTCGAGGTCGGGCGCGTCGGCGTCGGCTTCGGCGGCCGTGTCCGCGTCGGCCGCCTCAAGTCCGGACTGGACCGCGTAGCCGACCGTCTGCCGGACGGTCACCGTGTCCGACAGCGGTACGAGGACTCGTTCAGCCGCCACGGGACATCCCTCCTGGTGACCGTCGTTGGATACTCATGACTCTCTTTGTTACTCGAGTCAAGCGGTAGCCGTAGGAAAACGATTTCGTTCTCCCCTAATCGGCTCGAACGGTCGGGGTCGTTTTCACGACTCGTCAGTGCCACGTTCTCCACCGAAACCGACGAGCGGGGAAACGTACGTTCGATTCCTCGCGTCGCCGTCGATCCGGCGAGGGAGCGCAACCTTTACAACTTAAGTTTCAGTAGGTAAACTTGGTTTGTATGACACGGACCGAAACCGTTTCGGATCGCATCGACGCCGCACGGAGTGACTGCTCGGCGACCGAAATCGCCGTCGGGCTCGCGTTCGCCGCCGCGATCGCGTTCACGCTGGTCTTCCTGCAGGAGCCGCTCGTCCACGACGCGATGCACAACTTCCGGCACGCGGCCGGCATCGTCTGCCACTGATGCTGTACGACTACCTCAGGCGAGGCGTCGCCGCGGGCGTCGTCGCCGGCCTCGCGTACGGCCTGTTCGTCGCGCTCGTCGCGAACCCGCTGAGCGGGTACGTCGAAACGGTCGGCCACGAACACGCGCACGAGCACGGCCACGGTCACGCTCACGCCCATTCGCACGCCGTTTCGGAGCTCACGACGACCGTCGTCAGCATCGGTAGCGGCGTCCTCTGGGCGATCTTCCTCGGCGGCGTCTTCGCGATCGCGCTGTACTTCCTCGAGCCGGCGCTGCCGGGCCGGGACGCCGCGAAGGCGTACGTCCTCGCCGGCGCGGGCTTTCTGACCGTTTCGGCGACGCCGTGGCTCGTGTTACCGCCGGCCGCTCCGGGCGCCGAACACCTGTACGGCGTGGGGACTCGGCAGGCGCTCTACCTCGCGCTCGTCGTCGTCGGTGCGATCGTCGCCGCCGCGTCGGTCCTCGCGTACCGGCGGGCGGCACCGCGGCACCGCCTCGCTGGCCTCGCCGCCGGTGCGGCCCCGCTGCTCGCCGTCGGAATCGCGCTGCCGCTCCTCACGCCCACGACGGTCTCCCACCCCGGACTCTCGGCCGACCTCGTCGCGACCTATCAGGGGCTCGTCGTCCTGAGTCAGGCCGCGCTCTGGGCGCTGCTCGCGGGCGTGTTCGGTTGGCTCCACGACTGGGAGTCCCCGTCGACGACCGACGTGGCCCCGGGACCGACCGGAGACGCCGGGACTCGAGACGACCGCGTCGCGAACTCGTAACGCATGCGCGATCGAACCGCCAAGCAGCGCGAGCGCCTCGACGCGCACGTCTTCGTCTGTACGACCGAGCGCGACTCGGATCACGCCTGCTGCGGGGACGCCGGCGCCGACGAGACGTTCGACGCCGTCGTCGACTGGCTGCGCGAGCGGGACGCCTTCTGGACCGCGGTCTCGGTGACGACGACCGGCTGTCTCGGCCTCTGTAGCGAGGGCGGGACGGCGATCGCGATCCAGCCGCGCAACGAGTGGTACTCCGACGTCCAGCCCGACGACGTGCCGGCGCTGCTCGAGGACGCCTTCGGTCCCGAAGCCGAGCGAGTCGCCGCCGGAGACGGCGGGGAGCGCCGGTAAACGGCGGCCGTCCGTCGCTGCGTTCAACGTCGGACGACCGTCCGACCGAGCGCGAACATTCTTCCGCGCTCGCGTGGTCGACCCACCATGACCGCGCCCACGGATACCGATAGCGACGTCGTCCTCGTCGACGGCGCGCGAACGCCCCACGGAACGCTGCTCGGCTCGCTCGCGGACGTCGAGGCGGTCGAACTGGGACGGACGGCGCTCGACGGTCTCCTCGAGCGCGTCGACGTCGACGACGCCGCGATCGACTGGGTCGCCCTCGGCAACGCCATTCAGGCGGGTATCGGACAGGTTCCGGGCCGGCAGGTCGTCGTCGAGTCCGGGCTCCCGAACGAGACGCGCGCGACGACGATCAACGAGGCCTCGGGGTCGGGGATGAGCGCCGTCTCGCTCGCGGCCGATCGGATCGCCGCCGGCCGTGCCGACCTGGCGGTCGCGGGCGGCTTCGAGTCGATGACCAACGCGCCGTGGATTCTCCCGGACTACCGGAAAGGCCGGCGGTACGGCGACGTCGAACTCACGGACTCGATGCTCTACGATTCGCTGTGGGACGTCAACCTCGACGTCCACATGGGCGAGATCACCGAGGGACTGGTCGACCGCGAGGGTATTTCCCGCGAAGCACAAGACGAGTACGCCCTCGAGAGCCACCGGTGGGCCGCCGAGGGGATCGAGTCTGGCGGGTTCGACGACGAGATCGTGCCGGTCGAAACGAACGGCGAAACGGTCGACACTGACGAAGGCCCGCGGCCCGACTCCACGCTCGAGGACCTCGCCCAACTGCCGACTCCGTTCCGCGAGGACGGCACGATCACGCCCGGCAACGCCTCGAAGCTCAGCGACGGCGCGGGCGCAGTATTGTTAGCCGACGCGGACGCGGCCGACGAGCGCGGCCTCGAGCCGATGGCGCGGCTCGTCGACTATACGACCGCGTACCGGGACCCCGACCGGTTCAACGAGGCTGTCGGCGACGTCACCGAGGCGCTGCTCGAGCGCAACGACCTCACGGTCGACGACGTCGACGCCTACTGGATCAACGAGGCCTTCGCCGCGCAGGCGGTGTACGTCATGGACCGCGTCGGCATTCCGCGCGAGAAGCTGAACCCGCAGGGCGGCGCGGTCGCGTTCGGCCACCCGATCGGGGCCTCCGGCGGCATGCTCGCGGCGAGTCTGGCCTACCAGCTTCGTGACGATCCGGACGTCGAGCGCGGCGTCGTCGGGATGAGCATCGGCGGCGGCGGGGCGATTCTGGGGCTGCTCGAGGCATACTGAGCGTCGGGGTCGCCGCTGTACACCCGCTGCGGAACGGACGCAGAGCCGGCGCGCTCCGAGACGTTTACCTACCGTCCGTTCGCATCCCCACCAAATGACGCTGTACTCGCGGGTTCGTCCCCTCGCGTTCAAGCTCCCGGCTGAGACGGCCCACGGCCTCGGGAAGCGAGCGCTCCGGGCGGCTCAATCCACCCGTCCGACGCGGGCGGCCCTCTCCTACGCGTACCGGTACGAGCACCCGGCCCTCGAGGTCGACCTGTTCGACACCTCCTTCCCGAACCCGGTCGGCGTCGCGGCCGGCTTCGACAAGAACGCAGAGGTGACCCACGCCCTCGAGGCGCTCGGCTTCGGCTTCGTCGAGATCGGCACCGTCACGCCCTACCCGCAGGCGGGCAACGACCGCCCGCGACTGTTCCGACTGCAGGCGGACGAGGGCATGGTCAACCGCATGGGTTTCAACGGCCAGGGGATGGAGCGCGTGAAGGCCCGCCTCGAGGACGACGGCACGCCGACGGTTCCGCTGGGCGTCAACGTCGGCAAGATGAACTCCTCGAGCGAGGACGAGGCGATCGAGGACTACCGCCGCGTCTTCGACCGGCTCTCGCCGTTCGCCGACTACGTCGTGGTGAACGTCTCCTGTCCGAACACGCCCGACGAGTTCGACGAGGCCTCGCCCGAGCATCTCCGGGCGATCTTCGAGACGCTCGAGGCGGAGAACGAGGCGGACGTGCCCATTCTCGTCAAGATCGGCCCCGACGAACCCGAAGACGCCGTGCTGGATCTGGTCGACATCGTCCAGGAGTTCGGCCTCGACGGGATGATCGCGACCAACACCTCGACGAGCCGCGAAGGGCTCGCGTCGCCGAAGCGCGAGGAGTGGGGCGGCTTGAGCGGGAAACCGATCGAGGACCGGTCGACCGACGTGATCCGGACCATCGCCGACTACACCGACGGCGACCTCCCGATCGTCGGGGTCGGCGGTGTCGACTCCGCTGCGAGCGCCTACCGGAAGATCCGGGCCGGCGCCTCGCTCGTCCAGCTCTACACCGGATTCGTCTATCGGGGCCCCTCGACCGCCAAGCGGATCAACGAGGGGCTGGTCACGCTCCTCGAGCGCGACGGGTTCTCGTCGGTCGAAGACGCGGTCGGGGCGGACCTCGAGTAACGGGTGCGCTCGAGCGTCGCGACCGGAATCGATTTAGTCGAGACTCGCTACGAGGACGCGTTCGACGGATCCGGATCGTCGATCGCGTCGTCGAGGCCGTGTAGCTCTGCAGGACCGACGGCGCGGTCGGAGCCGGTCGACCGGATCTCGCGGTTCGACGACTCCTCGCGCTGGTGCTCGACGGTCGGCGCCGCGTCGCCGTCGGTCACCGATAGGTAGACCGACTTGAGTTGTTCCGTTCTGTCCGTCTCGGACTCTCGTTCGGCGTCGGCTTCGATATCGGCCATCGTTCGGTCCCTCACCGGATCGCAGGGCCGACTCGAGAATATAAACACCCCGTTACTCCCAGTTCGCGGGAACGTCACCGCGGGCGGAACGAGTTCGCCGAGGCGCCGCTGGTAGCCGCGAGCGCGCGTCGCTATGGCTTACCGGCTGAGAAGCGATTTTAACCGCGAGAGGAGCCCGCCCCCGCTGTCGGACCCAATTTTCGCCTGCTCGCCGCTCGCCCGGAAGTCCGGGCCGAGCGTGTTCGCGGCCGACACCGCGGGACAGTCGTGGTTCTCCGGCAGCCGGTGCTCGGAGCAGTAGCCGTCGCCGCAGTACGAGCAGGAGTTTTTCATGCTGTCGTCGCCGGAACATCCCGGATAGGCACAGTCTCCCATTCGGTTCTAGGGAAGGGGTCAGATAGTATCAATCTGTGGTTCGTCGCTAGTTCTCCGCGACCGAAACGAGACCGTACGCCGCGTTTACTCGACGTCGACGCGGGTGCCGTATCCCGACTCGCCGACGACCGTGCCGTCCTCGTAGACGACCTCGCCGCGGACGACCGTCGCGACCGCCTTGCCGGTGAAGGACTCGCCGATGAACGGCGTGACGCAGTTCTTGGAGTGGAGTTCGTCGGCGTCCTCGAGCGTCCACTCACGCTCGGGGTCGACGATCGTGAAGTCGGCGTCGGTGCCGATCTGGAGCGACCCCTTCTGCGGGTACATGCCCCAGATCTGGGCGGGTCGGGTCGAGTGGCGCCGGACCCACTCCTCCATCGTCAGTCGGCCCTCGTTCACGAAGGTGAGCATGACCGGCACCTCGGTCTCGAGGCCGACGAACCCCGAAATCGCCTCCCAGGTGTTCCCGAAGGGATCGTCGACCTTCTTCTCCTCGGGGGTGTGGGGTGCGTGATCCGTCGCGATGGAGTCGATCGCGCCGCCCTCGATGCCGACCTCCCAGAGTTTCTCGCGCTCGTCGGCGTCCCGGATCGGCGGCTGGATGCGGGCCGGGTTCCCCTTCTCGCGCATGACGTCCTCGGTGAACCAGAGGTAGTGGGGCGTCGTCTCGGCGGTCACGTCGACGCCGCGCTCTTTCCCGCGGGCGACGGCTTCCGCCGCCGATCCCGAGGAGACGTGGAACATGTGCACCTTCGCGCCGGTCTCCTCGGCGAAGGAGATCATCCGCTCGACGGCTTCCTGCTCGGCGATCACGGGGCGAGAGTGGGAGTGATCGATGGGGTCGTTGCGCCCCTCGGCCTGGAACTGCTCGGTGTAGTGGTCGATGATCTCCCCGTTCTCCTCGTGGAACCCGAGTCGCTTGCCCGTCTCGCGGATCTTCTCCATGGCCTCTATGATCTCGCCGTCGTTCGGCGGCGGCACGTCGCCGACGGTCGAGCCGAGGAAGATCTTGAAGCCCAGCGCGCCGGCCTCGTCGATCTCGGGGATGAGATCGAGGTTCTCCGAGGTGACGACGGCGTAGCTCTGGAAGTCGACGTGGGCCGACGCTTCCCCGCGCTCGAACTTGAGTTCGAGGTGCTCGGGTCGGTCGATGACGGGGTCGGTGTTCGGCATCCCGACGACGGTCGTGACGCCGCCGGCGGCGGCCGCGCGCGTCGCGGACTCCCAGTCTTCCTTGTACTCGAGGCCGGGTTCGCGGTTGTGGATGTGGCCGTCGACGATGCCGGGGACCAACACCTTCCCCTCGGCGTCGACGACGCGGTCCGCGTCCGGCAGGCGGTCGCTGCGGCCGACGGCGACGATGGTGCCGTCCTCGACGGCGACCCCCGCGTCGGGCGTGCGCCCGGCGGGCGTGACGACGGTACAGTTGCGGACGACGAGGTCGACGGTCATTGCCCTGCGTTTGCCGAGGGCGGCGCATATAGCTTCTGTTGGCCGGCGGCGGCCGTGACGGGCCGGCGGTCGCTACGACGGGTGTCCTCGCGCGAGTGTACCTCCTATCCGATTCGTCGTCCGCTCCAACGGCGACGCTGTCGGCGCACGGACACTCGAGACCGCCGACACGATACCGCAGTAGCGCCGATAAATACGATATTACACGCCGTAGGCGCCGGGTACGACCGGGTACGAATAGTATACTAAACCGACGGGAGATGGTCGACAGGCGAGTAATGGACTCGTCATCGTCACCGATCCGCGATCAGACGGTTCTCGTGACCGGCGGCGCCGGCTTCATCGGCAGTCACCTCGTCGACGCCCTGAACTCGCACAACGAGGTCCGGGTGCTCGACGACTTCTCGACCGGCAGCCGGTCGCACCTCCCCGACGGCGTCGATGTTTTCGAGGGGGACGTCCGCGATCCCATGCTGCTCCAACGGGCCGCCCGCGGCGTCGACCTGATCTTCCACCACGCGGCCATCGTCAGCGTCACCCAAAGCGTCGACGCGCCGCGCCAGAGTAATCGGACGAACCTCGAGGCCGGCCTCCTCGTCCTCGAGCAGGCCCGCCAGGAGGACGCCCGCGTCGTCGTCGCCTCGAGCGCGGCGATCTACGGCCACCCCGAGGAACTGCCGGTGAGCGAGCGCGCCGCGACGAACCCGACCTCGCCCTACGGCGTCCAGAAGCTCGCGCTGGACCAGTACGCCCGCCTCTACGAGGAACTGTACGACGTCCCCACCGTCGCCTTGCGGTACTTCAACGTCTACGGCCCGCGCCAGCAGGGCCCCTACAGCGGCGTCATCTCGACGTTCCTCGAGCAGGCCCGCGCCGGCGAGCCGATCACGATCGAGGGCGACGGCGAGCAGACCCGCGATTTCGTCCACGTGGACGACGTCGTCCGGGCGAACCTGCGGGCCGCGACGACGTCGAACGTCGGCGAGGCGTACAATATCGGCACGGGCGATCGAACCTCGATTCGCGACCTCGCAGAGACGATCCGCGACGCGACCGACTCCTCGTCGCCGATCGTCCACAAGGATCCCCGGCCCGGCGACATCAGACACAGCCGCGCCGACGTCTCCAAGGCCGGCCGTGACCTCGGGTTCGAGGCGACCGTCGGCCTCGAGTCGGGGATTCGGTCGCTCGTCAGCGCTGACTCGGCCGAGCCGTCGGAACCCTCGATAGAGACGACAGCGGACTCGTAGTCGGTGGCGTCGTTCGCTCCGGCCGGGCGTTCGATCACCGTGCATAACCCTTGTGTCAGTATCGACGTATTTAGCGCCCACAAAACGCGGTATCCTCGCGACCGGTACGGCCCATCGATCGATTGACGGTGGCACCGTCGGCGTCGGGTTTCTGTAGGTGAGAGATAACTATCGGCGTCGACGCCTCAGACATCTATATGATCGGCAGCCCTCTGATCGACAACCTCATCGTCTTCGGCGTGAGCCTCCTGATCGGCGCGCTCGGCATCTACGCCGGGGCGAAGGTGGTCGTCGACGCGGCCGACTACACGTACGCGATCATCACCGCGCTCATCGGCGCGCTCATCTGGGGGATCGTCGGACTTTTCTTCGGCTGGATCCCCCTGTTGGGCCCGATACTGGCGTTCATCGCTTACCTGGCGGTGATCAACGCCCGCTATCCGGGCGGCTGGATCGACGCCGCGGCGATCACGCTCATCGCCTGGGTGTCGGTACTCGTCGTGCTGTACGTCCTCGCCATCCTCGGCGTGACGGCCTTCGACGCGATCGGCGTCCCCGGCGTCTGATCGCCGTCGTCTGCTCGATCCTCGTCTCCGTCCCGGCCGCTCTCGATCCGCGCCGGTGACCTCGAGTCGGCGAACCGCGCTCGAGTCGGCCAGAGCACGGAGCGCCGATCGCGGTTCGAGTCATTACAGTTACGTATTACCGAGTAAAGCCGGATCGAATCCGGGCTAATCGAGCCGAACGTCCGACTGCGTTTATTCGGTGGGTTGGCGAACGACCGTCCGACTATGAGATCCGAGTTCATCGTCAGCCATCCGTTCGCGGCGTCCGTCGCGTCACCGGCGAGAGGCGACGGAACGGGACGGTTCGATCCCGAGTTCGGCCACCGCAGGTCGAGGTCGACCGACCGCGCGCCCGACCGCGGCGCCGTTCACGGCCGGCCGGCGCCAATTCGGCCGATCGCTGCGGATGCAGGGAGAGCGAACTTGGACGATGAACTCGCGCTTGCTAGCACTGAGGCCTGCTGCACCCGCTTCGGCGGAGGTGGTAGGATGACCGAGTCGTCGACCGCGCCGTCAGTCGGAACTCGAGATATATAATTTCGAATTAAATTAATCTAAAACAATAGTAAACCATGACTATAAAAAGTGATTTGTGGTACGCCAACGACGGTACAGAGACGACCAAGGATCGCGGCCACAGCCAACGCCATGAGCAGTAACACACAGACTTCGATTCCCGACGTCCCGCTCGTACTACCGGACGGCGGCGTCAGCGAACTGCTCGAGCCAGGCCTGGCGGACGGACGCTCGGTGGCATCGCCGGCGGCACTTTCCGACACGCCGCTCCAGTTGGCCGGGCCGCACCTCGCCGCGCTCTTCGGCATCGTGGCGCTCGCGCTGTTGGGCGGCGTCCTCGCGGTCCGAAACCGACTCGACGAGCGCGATCAGCTCGCGGCCAGCCAGGAGCAGCCGGCCGACGAGTTCGTCACCGACCGGGAGAAGATCCGGCAGCTCGTCACCGAAAACGGCGGCCGGATGAAACAGTCGCGGATCGTCGACTCCGTTGACTGGTCGAAGGCGAAGGTCAGTCGCCTGTTGGCCGAGCTCGAGGAGGAGGGCCAGATCACGAAACTTCGGCTTGGCCGGGAGAATCTGGTCTGTTTGCCCGGGCACGAACCGACGGCCTCGAAGTCGCCCGAACAGGCCCAAAACGAGTAGTGCGGAAGCGAGTTCAATAGGTATTTTCCGACCCGGCGTCGACCTGCGACGCCGCGTTTCGCAATCGGAACGCGTCGCTGATCGGCTGTTAACGGTCATAGTAGGCTGTTTCTCGCCGAAATGGTTGTCCCCGTTTATGCGTCTGATCGGACGAGTAGCCGCTGCCTTCACGGCAGACTATGAACGCACGCAATCAGGTACTGGTCGTCCTCACCGCACTGCTGATGGTATGCTCGAGCGGGGCGATGGTTGTCGGCGCATCCGGATCTGGATCCGGGTCCGGGGCAACCGTCGCTGAGCAGCCGGCAGGTGAGCAGACGACCGCCGAGACACAGGCGCAGACGCAGGCACAGGCACAGAACGATACTCAAAACGAAACGGGCGACGAACCGGTCGCGATCGAGCCCGATACGGACGACGCCGACGGCGACGGGCAACAGCCCGCGTACGTGACGTTCGAGGACCAGACGACCCAGGGCCAGACGGTCGTCGTCGACGAGGTGTCGATGGCGAACGGCGGCTTCGTGGCGATCCACGATAGCAGCCTCCTCACCGGGAACGTCATCGGCAGCGTCATCGGCAGCTCGACGTACCTCGAGGCGGGGACCCACGAGAACGTCGAGATCACGCTGGACGAGCCGCTCGGAGAGAGCGAGACGCTGGTCGCGATGCCGCACCGCGACACGAACGACAATCAGGAGTACGACTTCGTCGAGCAAGAGGGCCAGGCTGATGGTCCGTACACCGACGGCGGTCAGCCGATAACGGATCAGGCGGTCGTGACGGTCGGCCAAGCCGAGGAACCGGTCGATCAGACGCCTAACGAGACCGACGAGCAGCCCGTCGATCAGGAGCCCAACGAAACCGACGACCAGCCGGTCGAGCAGGAGCCGATCGGTGAAGAGCCGAACGAAACCGACGATCAACCCGTTGAACAGGAGCCGATCGGTGAAGAACCGAACGAGACCGACGAGCAGCCGGTCGAGCAGGAACCGATTGGAGAGGAGCCAAACGAGACTGACGAGCAGCCAGTCGAGCAGGAGCCGATCGGAGAGGTGCCGAACGAGACCGACGACCAACCCGTCGATCAGGAACCGATCGGTGAAGAACCTGAGGAAGAGCCCGCTGACGTACCCGACGAGATCGAGTCGGCGATCAACGTCAATATCGAGCAGGCGAACATCTTCGTCCTCCTCGGTGACGGACAGCACACCGGCGATACCCCGATGCAGGACGGCGACATGCCGATCGGCGCCGACGGTGACGGAGACGACGTCCTCGACGAAAACACGACCGACGTCGGCGAGTCGAACGTGACCGATACCGTCAACGAGAGCGACATCGAGGGCGTCCACAGGATCTCGCTCGGCGAACAGACCGTCCTCATCGTCGTCGACGACGCGCAGATGGCGGACGGTGAGAACGTCACCGAAAATGAGACCGAGATGGCCGTTCGCGGGCAGGTCAACGTGACGATCGAGCGGGCGAACATCTACGTCATCATCGGCGGCGCCGACGAGATGCCCGCCGAGGAAGAACCGGCCGAGGTGCCGATCGAAGAGCCGGTCGGGGACGAACCCGTTGACGAAGAGCCCAACGTAACCGAGCCCATCGGCGAAGAACCCAACGTAACCGACGAGGAGCCGAACGTAACCGAACCCGAGGAGCCGAACATCACCGAACCTGAGGAACCGAACATCACCGAACCCGAGGAACCGAACATCACCGAACCCGAGGAACCGAACGTAACTGAGCCCATCGACGAAGAGCCCAACGTAACCGACGAGCAACCGGCGGACGAGGAGGCCCAGCCGTTCGTCGTCGATGAACTCGAGGCGCCGTCGTCGGCGGAGGTCGGTGAGACGGTCAACGTCACCGCAACGATCACGAACCCCTCCGAGACGGAGGCCACGCAGGAAGTCCAGTTCCGCCTTGACGGCGATCTGCTCGCCACAGAGGACATGACGATCGACGGCGGTGAAAGCGAGGAGATTACGTTCTCCCTCGACACGAACGGCCTCGAGGCGGGAACCTACGTCCACATGGTCCTGACCGAGGAATCCGGCGCAGTCGACATCCTCGAGCTGACGCAGGGCGACGGACTGAACCAGACCGATAACGCCACCGTGGCTGGGTAAGACGAGTTCCGACGTCGCTCGCGCAGGGAACCGTCGACACCAGCCGAGACGCACGCTCATCTTCTTTTCGCGCTGCGACTCCGAGAACGAGGCACGCATCCGGCCGTCAGTACCTCGGACTGTCGAACGGTGAACGGTGTCCCGTCCTCTCGAGACCGTCCGCCGAGCGTCGCGACCCACGTTGGGTTCGACGGGAGTTCGAATAGCGTCGGCACTCGACGAGAAGAACCAGAAGAAGCGAGGGGCGAAACGGAGAGCGATGCCGCCGGCGGCTCAGGCGAACACCTGGTACGGGCTGCTCGCGGCGATGACCAGAAAGACGAGCACGCTCCACAGTACGGGATCGATGCTCGAGAGGGTCGGCAACTCGAGTCCCGTGAGCGCGATGACCGCGAGACCGAGCACGGACGCGATCAGGTGAAACTGGAGGACGGTCGACGGATCGTCGTCGTGGCCGTCGACGTACGCGAGGACGTCGTCGAAGTGCGGGCCGGGTTGGATCGTCTTCGCCTCGGAATCGTACTCGATGACGTCGTCCTCCTCGAGTTGGGGGAGGTGCGTCTGCTGGAGGGAGACGTAGACGCTCTTGTAGAGGTTGTTCGGCACGGGCGTGGTGTCGGATTCCGTTTCGGCGATTTCGGTCGCGACCTGCGAGACGTCGACCTGCCCGGACTCGTTCGCGAGCAACTGGACGATCGCGCGGCGCCTGTCGTTGCCGAGGATGTGAAACACCTCGCTTTCCGCCAGCGACCCGGAACGACTCGTCTGGACCGACATTGATCAAGAGGAGATCGCGAACGCGCTATCGACGGACAGTCCATCGCCTACCATCATACACGTCTCCCATTTTGCGAACCACTAACTTTAACCTGCTGTATTATTTACAAACGTATTTATGGGAAACGATTGAACTCTCGATCGAGAAACGGGGACGGGACGGCGTCGTCGGTCCGAGAGGGGATTCGGATCGGCGCCCGCACGACACTGATCGGCCATCGCGTCGATCGCCGCGCCCGTCTCGCTTCGAGACGGGGTCGACGGCGTGTGCGTCTCCGTCCGGCGGATCGGCGGCTGTCGGTTACGCGCGGCTCGAGGCGGTGGCCGCGATCGGTGCAGGGCGAGCGGGACCGCGCCAGCTCACTCCGATTCGTCGCTCGGCAGGTGGCTGCCGGACTGCATCTCCCGATATGTCGTACAGCCCGGACAGCCGTGGACGACGTCGCCGTTGTCGCCGAAGACGCGGGCGAACTGTTGGGTAACGTGGGTCCCGCAGTTTCGACAGCGTGCGCCGGCCGTCGACGATTCCATGGGTCGCCAGTCGTGTTGGTTTGAGTTCATAGTCGGTGTCGGTTGTGGTGGGGGTGTAGAGGCGGGTACGAACGCCCGTACCTATCGCGGTCGTCGTGTCGGTACCGACGGGCTCGTCCGTCGCCGGGGACCGCGAACGCGATCCGCGGACGACGCTGTGCAACGGAGTCGTCCGAGCACAGTACAAGCGGGGAAGCAAACGCGAATAAAGGAGGGCGACCGTTCACCCGTGCCGCCGAATAGGAGGGCCGGAAACAGCGTCTTTCCGGACGATTGCCCGGTAGAACCGATCGAGACCGTCGAATTCGAGCGTATCGAATCGGCCACCTCAACGTGAATTTGTACGGCTTGCGTCGCGTTCGATGCGAAAAGACCCGATTGATCGAGCGAGACGCCGGGAGAAACGTCGTGTTTCTCCGCAGAAACGGGAAGTTTCGTCGCTGAATGACGGTCCTACGGACGATAAAGTACATCGTTATAAAATACCCGTATCGCTTACCGGTTGTATCGCCGGAACGTAATGGTGGCATCCCCAATGACGGCTTCCGACCGATCCGATCGCCGCGCATCGCCCCCTCTCGAGACCGAGAGCGAACGACCGACCCTCTCAGCCACGCACCGCTAAGCACTGTATCACTATGTCCACGCAAGCGAGCAACACTCGATCGGAACTGACCGCGGATTCGACGGCACAACTCGACGTCCTCGGCGACGAATGCGCCCGCACCATTCTCGTCGCGACGAGCGACGGGCCGAAGACCGCCAAGGAGCTGACGAAACGGACCGACAGCTCGTCGGCGACCGTCTACCGTCGGATCAACAATCTACTCGAGAGCGATCTCCTCGCGGAGTGCGTGCGATTCGAGGACGACGGATCGCACACGACGGCCTACGAGGCGACGGTCGACCAGTTGCGGATTCGAATCGGCGCGGACGGGATCGACGTCGCGCTGGCGAACGCCGATCCGTGACGCCGACGGGACCCGCGATCCATCGGACCGGCTCGACGGCCCGGGCGATCGACCGAACCGGCGACGACGAGACGCCGATTATCGCGAACTGATACCGATCACGGCGACCGGTTCCCCGCGGAGAACGGTTACGGCGGCGGATTTCGACCAGTGTCAGACTCGTTCGTACGATCGCGACGTTCACGAGAACGCGAATTTTATCCTCCGCTCTCCTGTTGAAAGATGTACTAACGACCCTGTACGACGCGGATAACAAATATCCACTCACTGGAACGGTCACTGTGATTGAGCAATGCACGATCTAACCGGCTTCCAGCGAGATCTCCTGTACGTGATCGCGGGCGCCGATCGGCCGTCGGGGCAAACGGTCAAAGACGAGGTCGAAAAGTACTACAGCTCCGAGATCAATCACGGACGGCTCTATCCGAATCTCGACACGCTCGTCAACAAGGATCTCGTCGAAAAGGGGCAACTCGACCGCCGGACGAACTACTACGCGATCACCGACGACGGTCGACAGCGGATCAAAGAACGGCGGGAATGGGAGGAGCAGTACGTCGATTTTTAAACGGGACACGTCACCGATCCGGATCCTGTCGGACCGCCGGGTGAGATGGTGGACGCGGTTCGCTGCGGGGAGCCGCTACGCGCTACGGAGAACGACAGCGGTGCGACCGGGCCGGCACCTCGAGGCGACCGACGGAACCGCGACGGGGTTACGGGGCACGTACCGGGCCGCCGATCGGCGAACGCAGTCGCGTCGAACGGGTTCCGGCGGCCGACTCCGCCCCGTCGCGCCTTCGGCTTCGGTCGCCCGTTCGCCGCTCGAGCGTCCGATTTCCGGGATAACGCGGCCATAACAAAACGATAGCGGGTGTATCGATCCCGTCACAATGGTACCTGGATCGGCGAGAGGCGGACCGAGCGAACAACCGGTGAGTCAGCGATGAGTTTTCCGACGAACGCCCGACCGCGGCTCGGTTTCGTCCGGAAGTATCCGGTCGATCTGGCGCTGGTCTCGCTGGTCGCCGCCCTCGCGGCGCTCGTCGTCACCGGCGTTCCGGCCGGGAACGCCGGTCGGCTGCTCGCGGCGTTCGCGCTCGCCCTCTTTCTGCCGGGCTACGCGCTCGTGTCGGTCCTGTTCCCGGCGGCGGCGCGGGACCCTCGGGCGGACGCGGAAACGGAGATCGAGCGCCGGCCGCGGGGAATCGACACGGTGGAGCGGCTCGGCCTGTCGTTCGCGCTGTCGATCGCGATCGTGCCGCTGGTGGGGATCGTCCTGCCGCTGACCGAGTGGGGGCTGGCGACCGAGCCGGCCGCGGCGGCGCTGGCCGGACTCACCGTCGCGCTGGCGCAACTGGGCGTGCTCCGGCGGCTCCGGACGCCCGCGTCAGACCGGTTCACGGTCTCGCTGACGGCGACGCTCGGCCGACTGCGCCGGGACGAGGGTGCGGTCGCGACCGCCTCCTCGGTGATACTGGTCGTCGCGATCGCGGCCGCGACCGGGGCGCTTCTCGTCGGCTTCCTCTTTCCGGCGTCGGCTGGCGGGTTCTCGGAGCTCGGCCTCTACACCGAGAACGAGGACGGCGAGCTCGTCGCGGGCGAGCTTCCGGACGAGGTGGCCCCCGGCGAGTCCGTGCCGGTGTCGTTTGCGATCGAGAACCACGAAGGCGAGGAGACGTCGTACACGGTCGTCGTCCAGCAGCAGGTGCTCGAGGACGGCGAGGTCGTCGAGCGGACGGAACTCGGGCGGATCGACGGCACCGTCTCGGCCGGTTCGACGGGCGTCGCCGAGCGCGAGATCACGCCGACGGCCGGCGACGGCGAGACCGTTCGAATCAGTCTGCTCCTCTATCCCGGCGAGCCGCCCGCCGAGCCGACGAACGAGAACGCCGAGGCCGACACCTACTTCTGGGTGACCGTCACGGACGACGCGGCCGCGTAGCTCGATTCTCTCCGCTCGTCGGTCTCCGAGTCGACTTTTCGCGTCCAGGTCGCTCGTCGGACGGCGACGTCTTTCGGCTGAAACCGCAGACCGTCACCTCGACCCGTGTACTCGTCGTTTTTGCAGGAACGTCGGTACTCGAGACCGATTTCTCGACGATCGTCACCGCGAGCATCGACGCGTCGCACGTCGAGTCCGCATCGCCACTCGAGCGGGGATCGGGGGTCGAGAACGAGTCGCTCGCGGGAGCGGCCGCGAATCGCGACGGTCGGGTCGAGGAGGGCGATCAGGCGGCGCCGTCGAACCGACGGAACCGGCTCGCAGCGCGGGGCCGTGCGAGCGGTGAACGAGGCGGAGGGCAGGACTGAACGCGATCTTATCGACCCGCGAGACCGAGCGGGGAGTCGACGTCCGGTCGTCGCGAGACGTGCTGTGCGATCGAGAGCGCGAGGACGACGGCGCAAAGCGCCAGCGCGACGGCCGGCGCGGCGGTCGCCGCCGGGCCGAACGAGAGCGCCGTCACCGCGAACGCGACGACGCCGACGACGGTCGCCGCAGCGTACCAGCGGTGCCACGCGCGGCTCGTGCCGTGGTGACGGTCGAGGTACGGTTCGAACACCTCCTCGTCCGGCAGGAGCTCGATCTCGTGGCCGTCGGGATCCCAGTCGACGATCCCGTGGTCCTCGAGCATCGGCAGGTGCGTCTGGTACAGGGAGATGTAGACCCGTCGTCGCTGCGTGCGGGTCACATCGTCCGGATCGGTGTCGTTCTCCCAGGCCGCGACCTGTTCGACCAGCGGCGCGAGATCGCAGGTGCCGCCCTGCCGCTTCAGGTACTGGACCGTTCGACGCCGGCGGGCGTTGCTGAACACGTCGAACAGTTCGGCCTGCGTGAGTTCGTGCTCGTGTTCAGACATGGGTGCCCTCGCGTTCCCGAATCCGTATCGAATTCCGTTCGGGGATGGTCGGATACCTCACACCACCGACTGCCACCCGTTGACCCTTTACTATCGCACGGCTACCGTCTCGAAATCGAATTGTACCCGTTAGCGCTCGTGACTGACGCGATATCCGACGATTCGACGGCCGTAAACGAAACGAACGCGCGAAAACGGTCGAAACGGGGGAGGGTTCGAGACCCAGTTGGGGGCGGCGTTCCCGCCGCTCGAGCGCTGTAGTTCGTGGCTACGGATCCGTCAGGGCGGAGATAACAAAACCTCGTTACCCGGTGTATCAGCACGATTCCCTCGCGGGTATCGAGTAACCGATGACACAGCATCACCGACGACGAGTGCGCGTTCGGACGCGTTCGAGAACAGGACCGTCCTCGCCCCCGACGAGTCGCGCGAGCGGACCGCCCGCCGGCCGCTCGAACCGCCCGACGCGACCGACCCCCGGCGGAGGTGTCGCGCGATGAGCGAGGCCGTCCGCGACGCGGACGCGGACGACGTCGTCCGCGGCGAGGACTGCACGATCGACGACGGCGCCACCGTCGGCTACGGCGAGTTCGACGAGCCGACGCGGATCGGAGACGACGCGACGATCCGGGCCGGCTCGATCGTCTACGGCGACGTGACGATCGGCGACGGGTTCGCGACCGGCCACGACGTCCTCGTGCGCGAAGGAACGGCCATCGGCGACGACGTGCTGGTCGGCACGAAGACGGTCATCGACGGGCAGACGACGATCGGCTCGCACGTCAGCCTCCAGACGAACGTCTACGTCCCGACGCAGACGACGATCGGCAGCAACGTCTTCGTCGGCCCGGGCGCCGTCCTGACCAACGACGAGTACCCCATCCGGACCGACGACGGGCTCGAGGGGCCGACGATCGAGGACGGCGCCTCGGTCGGCGCGAACGCGACGCTGCTGCCGGGCGTGACGATCGGCGAGAACGCGTTCGTCGCGGCCGGCGCCGTCGTCACCGAGGACGTGCCAGCTGACAGTCTCGCGGTTGGAACGCCCGCGACGATTCAGGACCTCCCCGAACCGCTGGAAGGGCCGAACGATCTAGCATGAGTAATACGAATCTCGACACCGAGACCGAGGCGGAACCGGACCCCGAACCGGAGCCGGAGCCGACGACCCGCGACGCCGACGCGACCGAGACGGCCGACGGCGACGTCGACGCACCCGACTCCCTCCCGTCGGTCTCGATCGCTGACCCCGACGTCGGCGCGGACGCGATCGATCGCGTGCAGTCGATCCTCGAGAGCGGCGCGCTGGCGGACGGCCCCGAAGTCAGGGCCTTCGAGTCCGAGTTCGCCGCCTACTGCGGCGCGGATCACGCCGTCGCGACCTCGAACGGGACGACGGCGCTGCACGCCGCGCTCGAGGCGCTCGGCGTCGAGGACGGCGACGCGGTGCTCACCTCGCCGTTCTCGTTCGTCGCGAGCGCGAACGCGATCCGGCTGGCCGGCGCGAAACCGGTCTTCGCCGACGTCGACCCCGAGACCTACACGCTCGATCCGGACGACGTTCGACGAGTCCTCTCGGAGCGGTCGGACGTCGTCGGCCTGCTGCCGGTCCACCTCTACGGGCTCCCCGCCGACATGCCGGCGCTGTGCGATATCGCGGACGAGCACGACCTGTTCGTCCTCGAGGACGCCTGTCAGGCTCACGGCGCGCGGATCACCGGCGACCGCGTCGGCACGTTCGGCGACGCGGCCTGCTTCTCGTTCTATCCGACGAAGAACATGACGACCGGCGAGGGCGGGATGATCACGACCGACCGGGACGACCTCGCCGAGCGCGCGCAGCGCTACGTCAACCACGGCCGCGCCGAGACCGGCACCGGCGGCTACGAGCACGTCGACCTCGGGCACAACTACCGGCTGACCGCCATCGCGGCCGCGATCGGCCGCACGCAACTCGAGCGGCTCCCCGCGTTCAACGAGGCGCGACGGGAGAACGCCGCCTTCTACGACGAGCGGCTGTCGGACCTCCCGCTCGAGACGCCGACGGAGCCGCGGGGCTACCGCCACGTCTACCACCAGTACACGGTCCGGACCGAGTCCGAGGACGAGCGCGACGCCCTCGCGGAAACGCTCGAGGCGCGAAACGTCGATTCGGCCGTCTACTACGACACGCCGATCCACCGCCAGCCGGCCTACGAGACGATCAGCACGGCCGCGGCGGAGTTCCCGGAGGCGGAGGCGGCGGCGGACGAGGTCCTCTCGCTGCCGGTCCACCCCAACCTGACCGACGACGAGCGGCGAAGCGTCGTCGAAGCAGTCCACGATCACTACCACTCGACATGAGCACGGAACACACGGATACGGTCCCCACGGTACCCACGCGAGCCGGCGTCATCGGCGTCGGCGCGATGGGCGAGAACCACGCGCGAGTGTACAGCGAACTCCCGGGCGTCGACCTCGTCGGCGTCTCCGACCGCGAGACCGACGTCGCGCAAGCGGTCGCCGACGAGTACGGCACCGAGGCGGTCGGCCTCGAGGAGCTGCTGGATCGCTGCGACGTCGTCACGGTCGCGGTTCCGACCCACGTCCACCACGACCTGGTCACGACTTGCCTCGAGGAGGACGTCCACGTGCTGGTCGAGAAGCCGATCGCCGAGACGGTCGAGCAGGGCCGCCGGATGGCCGACCTGGCCGAGGAGCGCGGGCTCGTCCTGCAGGTCGGCCACATCGAGCGGTTCAACCCGGCCGTCCAGACGGTCGGCGAACTGATCGACGACCTCGACGTGATCAGCATCGAGGCCGAGCGCCTCGGGCCGCCGATCGACCGGGACGCGCCCGGCAACGTCATCTTCGACCTGATGGTCCACGACGTCGACATCGTCGGCTCGATCCTCGATGACACGCCGGACTCGATCGCCGCGATGGGCACCGAGGACGGCCGCTACGCGACCGCGACGATGGAGTACGACGACGTGGTCGCGACGCTGACGGCCAGCCGCGTCACCCAGAAGAAGGTCCGCAAGCTCTCGGTCACCGCCCGCGAGTGCTTCGTCGAGGTCGACTACCTAGAGCAGTCGGTGCTGATCCACCGCGACTCGTTCCCGGAGTACGTCAACGACGAGGGGCAGAAGCGCTACCGCCACGAGAGCGTGGTCGAGCGCCCGCGCGTCGACAACGGCGAGCCGCTGCGCCACGAACTCGAGTCGTTCGTCGAGAGCGTTCGCACCGGCACGGAGCCCGAGGTCACGCCCGAGGACGGCATCGAGGCGCTCGAGGCGGTCCGGACGATCGACGCGATCGTGGCGGACGAGGAGCCGCCGGGCGCGCAGACGCGACGGGAGCAGTCACAAGAACGGGAGCAGTCACAGGAACCGGAACGGGAGGTGGAGGTCAGATGACGGCGGACTCGACCGATGCGATCGGCCTCTACGGCGCGAGCGTCGCCGAGGACCGCCAGCGCGAGGCGCTGACCGGCGGCGAGGTTCCGGTCGCCGTCTACGGGCTCGGCAAGATGGGGCTCCCGCTGGCGGCGGTCTACGCCGAGACGACCGGCAACGTGACCGGCGTCGACGTCGATCCCGACGTCGTCGAGACAGTCAACGCCGGCGAGAGCCACGTCGTCGGCGAACCCGGTCTCGACGACCTAGTCGCCGAGCAGGTCGGCGCGGATCGGCTCGAGGCGACGACCGACGGGCCGGCGGCCGCCGCGGACGCTCGCGTCCACGTCATCATCGTGCCGACGCTGCTGGACGAGAACGACGATCCGAACCTCGCGACGGTCGAATCGGTCGCCGACGACATCGCCGCCGGGCTCTCGCCCGGCGACCTGGTGATCGCCGAGTCGACGCTGCCGCCTGGCACGTGTCGGGACGTCCTCGAGCCCCACCTGGTCCAGGAGAGCGGCCTCGCGGCCGACGAGTTCGGGCTCGCGTTCTGCCCCGAGCGGACCTCGAGCGGGCGCGCGCTGCAGGACATCCGCGGCGCCTATCCGAAGGTCGTCGGCGGCGTCGATTCGGAGAGCACCCGCGCCGCGACGGTCGTCTACGACGAGCTCTCGAGCAACGAGGTCCATCCGGTCTCGGACGCGACGACCGCTGAAGCAGTGAAAGTGTTCGAGGGGCTCTACCGCGACGTGAACATCGGGCTGGCGAACGAACTGGGCCGGCTCGCCGACGAACTCGAGATTTCGGTGCGCGAGGCGATCGACACGGCCAACGACCTGCCGATGTGCCAGCTGCACGACCCCGGCCCGGGCGTCGGCGGCCACTGCATCCCCTACTACCCGCACTTCCTGCTGGGTCGGACCGAGGAGCCGATGGACCTGACCCACACCGCGCGGCGGGTCAACGACGGGATGCCGCGCGTCGTGGTCGACCGCCTCGAGCGGGAACTGGCCGCGACCGGCGTTGACCTCGCGGACGCCTCGGTCGTCGTCCTCGGGCTCACCTACCGCCCCGGCGTCGAGGAGACGCGCGCCTCGCCCGCGCTGGACATCGTCGACGAACTGTCCGAACGCGGCGCGGACGTCGCGGGCGTCGATCCGCTGGTCGATCCCGCCGAGTACGGCGCGCGGCCGGTCGCACTCGAAGACCTCGAAGCCGAGTCGGAGACGCTCGACGCGGCCGTCGTCGTGACGCCTCACGAGGAGTTCGACCGGATTCCGTGGACCGACCTCGAGCCGATGGTCGTCGTCGACGGGCGCGACGCGGTCGACCTCGCCGGGACGGCCCCGGCCCACCGGGAGTACACGCTCGCGGGGTCGCGAAGCGGACGGCCGCCGGCTCCCGAGGGTGCTGCCGGCGCCGACGCAGGTACGTCCGACGACCTCGAGACCGAGACCGAGGCGGAGACCGAAGCGACCGGCGCGACGAGAACCGACGGCGGAACCGAAACCGGAGCGCGCGACGATGTATAAGGGCAACACGATCGGCGTCGTCGTCACGTCGTACAACGAGGAGGCGTTCGTCGGCCGCGTCATCGAGACCGTTCCGGCGTTCGTCGACCGGATCTACGCCGTCGACGACGCCTCGCCGGACGGCAGCTGGGACGTGATCCAGCGCGTCGCCGAGCGGATCAACGAGGAGGAGGAACCGGAAGCGGAACTGGCCCTCGCCGACGGCGGCGACGGCCGGCGCGTCGTCCCCATCCGCCACGACGAGAACCGCGGCTACGGCGCCGCCGTCAAGACCGGCTACGAGCGCGCCGCCGCGGACGGGATCGACGTCGTCGCGGTGATGAACGGCGACGGGCAGATGGACCCCGAAATCCTCGATCGGATCGTCGACCCCGTCGCCACTGGCGAGGCCGACTACGCGAAGGGGAACCGGCTACTCTCCCCCGACGACCGCGAGGGCATGTCGACGTTCCGCTTCGTCGGCAACGCGTTGCTCACCGGCCTCTCGAAGTTCGCGACCGGCTACTGGACGATCGGCGACCCGCAGAACGGCTACACCGCCATCTCGCGGGAGACCATCGAGGCCCTCGACCTCGAGGCGATCACCGACCGGTACGGCTTCCTCAACCACATCCTCACGCACCTGAACGTCGACGGGCGGCGGGTCGCCGACGTCTCGATGTCGGCGGTCTACGGCGACGAGGAGAGCAGCATCCGGTATACGTCGTTCGTCCGGTTCGTCTCCCTGCTGTTGCTCCGGAGCTTCCTGTGGCGGCTCAAGCGCCGGTACGTCGTCGAAGGGTTCCACCCGGCGGTGCTGTTCTACGGCGCCGGCGCGTCCGGACTGGCGGGCGGGCTCGCCGGCGCCGTCGGTTCGATCGCGCAGCGTCGCGGCGAGAACGGCGCCGACGGATTCGCGGGGCTGCTCGCGTCGTTCGTCGCCGCCCTGCTCGGGCTCGTCTCGCTCGGCGCCGCGATCGCGATGGACGCCGACGAGAACGAGCCGCTCGAGGTGACGTACTACGACTCCGAGGATGACGGGGCGCACGATGGCCGGATTCGAACGGACGATCACGACGGCCGAACGCGCCTGGAGGTAGAGACGAGAGACCGGTCCCAGCCCCGGTCGCAGCCGAATCGCGAACCGGAACCGACGACGGACGGCGACGACTGAAGTTCAGGATCGGCGCGGCAGCGGCGTTTCGAACGGCAGTCAGTCGATCGTGTAGGTAACGATGTCGTCGCCGCCGCAGGCCGGACAGGTCGTCGCTTCTGCGGAAACGTTCGTCCCGCAGTTGCGACACTCGTGGAGGACCGTCGTCTGTTGGCCGTCGGCGTCGGTCTCGCCCTGAGATCTGGGCGCTGAGTCGGGACCGGACGGCGAGTCGGAGTCGGGGTCGGGGTCAGGTTCGGCGGCGGAGTCGGTGAACAACTCCGATAGCAGGCTTGAGAGGGACATAGAACGGGTAGCGGTCGTACTACGGTGTCGGCAATAAGCGTTTTGTACCGGTCGTGAAACCGCCGCCCCTCGCGAGCCGCGCGTCCGCCGCTCGAGTCAGCCGTCGCCGCTCGAGACCCGCGTATGGTCACCGAACGGGTCGGAAAAAGTTCCGGATAACAAAGCCTCGTCTCCGGCTCTAGTCGGTCGACTGAGATGCACGTCCTCACGCTGACGACGAACGCCGACGCGCCGTTCATGACAGAGCAGATGCGCGCGCTCGAGCGACGCGGCGTCTCGTTTTCGACGCTTCCGGTTTCGGGGGAAGGCGATTCGGGGAAGACCCGCAGCCCGACCGACTACCTGCGCTACTTCCCGGAGGTGATCGCGGAGGCCGGCAACGGCTACGACCTGGTCCACGCCCACTACGGGCTGACGGCGCCGATGGCGCTCGCGCAGGTGCGCAAGCCGGTCGTGCTCTCGCTGTGGGGCTCGGACCTCTACGGTCCCGTCGGCCCCGTGAGCCGCACCTGCGCGCCGCTCTGCGACGAGGTGGTGGTGATGTCCGAGGAGATGCGCGAGACGCTGGAGCAGGACTGCCGGGTGATCCCCGACGGGGTCGACTTAGAGAAGTTCCAGCCCGCGCCGCAGGACGAGGTCCGCGAGGCCGTCGGCTGGGACCCCGACGAGTACCACGTCCTCTTTCCCTACCTCCCCGAGCGCGAGGTGAAGAACTACCCGCGGGCGCGGCGGATCGTCAACGCAGTCAACGGGCTGGTCGACCGCCCGGTCCGATTACAGACCGTCTACGGCGTCGATCACGACGCCGTTCCCGACTACATGAACGCCGCGGACGCGCTGCTGTTGACCTCCCGCAGCGAAGGCTCGCCGAACTCGGTCAAGGAGGCGCTGGCCTGCAACCTGCCGGTCGTCTCGGTCGACGTCGGCGACGTTACCGAGCGCCTCGAGGGGGTCGACCCCTCGCTCGTCTCGGACGACGACGAGGAGCTGATCGAGGGGCTGCGGGGGATCCTCGAGTCCGGCAAGCGGTCGAACGGGCGCGAGGCGGCCCGCGAGGTCAGCGTGGAGCAGACGGCCGATCGGTTGCACTCCCTGTACGAACGGGTCGCTGCTGACGGTCGGTAAGGCGTCGGCGCCGAGTCGGACCGCCTCTGCACCAGTACCTGCATCTGCGCCAGTACCTGCGCCCGCACCGATCGGTGCCAGAACGCAGTGCACCTACCGCGTTCGACGCTGGAGGGCATACGTACCGAGGCCGAACGCGAGTCCCCCGAGATTTCCTGGATCAGAGACGACGTCGGATCCCCGTCGAACGCCAGCACCCTGACGACGCCCGTCGCGCCGACCCAGACCAGGACGGCGAGGGGAACGGAGAGCCGCGGGCGCTCGAGGTCGAACTCCATCCGTCGTTCGATCACCACACTCGATTGATAGATTCATGGCGGGACCGACTTCCTGTTGCACAAACAGGGACTCGCTTTACCCGACGACCGGGTGAGAGATGCGACCGGAGATCCACGATGGACGGCACGATGGAAGCACTCACCTGGCACGGCGAAAAGGACGTTCGCGTCGACGAGGTCCCGAAACCGGAGATCGTCCACCCGACCGACGCGATCGTCGAGATCACGGCGACCGCGATCTGCGGCTCCGACCTCCACCTCTACAACGGCTACATGCCCAGCATGCGCGAGGGCGACGTCATCGGCCACGAGCCGATGGGCGAGGTGATCGAGGTCGGCGACGAGGTCGAGAGCCTCGAGGTCGGCGACCGGGTCGTCGTCCCCTTCACGGTCAGCTGCGGCTCCTGCTGGTTCTGCGAGGAGGAACTGTACTCGCTCTGTGACAACTCGAACCCCAACGCCGAGGTCGCCCGCGCGGCGATGGGCCAGTCGCCGGCCGGCCTGCTGGGCTACTCGCACATGCTCGGCGGCTACGCCGGCGGGCAGGCGGAGTACCTGCGAGTTCCGTACGCCGACGTCGGACCGATCAAAGTCGACTCCGATCTGGACGACGAGCAGGTCCTGTTCCTCTCGGACGTCTTCCCGACGGGCTACATGGCCGCCGAGAACGCCGAGATCGAGGACGGCGACACCGTCGCAGTGTGGGGCTGCGGCCCGGTCGGCCAGTTCTCGATTCAGAGCGCGCAGTTGCTCGGCGCCGAACGCGTGATCGCGATCGATCGCATTCCAGAACGGCTCGAGATGGCCAGCGACCACGGCGACGCGGAGACGATCAACTTCGAGCACGAGGACGTCTACGACCGGCTGATGGAGATGACGGGCGGACGCGGCCCGGACCGCTGTATCGACGCGGTCGGCACCGAGGCCCACGGCACGGGGCTGAAGGGCGTCACGGAGAAGCTGAAACAGGAAGCGCACGTACAGGACGACCGCCCCGTCGTCCTCCGGCAGGCGATCAAGTGCTGCCGGAAGGGCGGCACGCTCTCGGTGCCGGGCGTCTACATCAGAAACTCCGACAACGTCCCGTTCGGCCCGCTGATGAACAAGGCGCTGACGGTCAAGACCGGCCAGACCCACGTCCAGCGGTATCTCGGCCCGCTGCTCGAGCGGATCAAGGAGGGCGAGATCGATCCCTCATTCATCGTCACTCACGAGACGCCGCTGACGGACGGCCCGGAGATGTACGAGACGTTCAACAACAAGGAGGACGGGTGTATCAAGGTCGTGCTGACGCCCTGAGCGACGCCGTGAGAACTCAGAACGGCGCCTGCTTCCGCAGGCGGCCGACCAAATCCCTGATCGCTTCGCGTTTGTAGTAGCCGACGGCGGAGGCGACGACCACACCCCCGATGATCGCCATCCCTTCGACGAACTCGCCGCTGGCCAGTTCGCCGCCGGCGTAGACGGTGAGGACGTATGCCGGGAGGCGTCCGAGGCTGATGGCGATCATGAACGTTCGGAGCTGCCACTTAGTGAGCCCGGCGAGAAAGCACACGGCGTCGTCCGGAAGTCCGGGGAGAACGACGAACGCGACGAGGCCCGGAAAGCCGACCCGGTCGACGAACCCGTCGAAGCGGGCCACGACGTCCTCGTGGAGGACGTCCTCCACGAACGAGCGACCGTAGCGATCCGCGAGCAGGAACGCGATCGCGCTCCCGATGAGAACGCCGGTGACGCTGTAGACCGTGCCGGCCACCGAGCCGAAGAGGTAGCCGGCGACGAGCGCGACGGCCTGTCCCGGAATCGGGGCGACGATCACCTGCGCGATTTGGACGAGCACGAAGACCGCCGGCGCGAGCAAGCCGAACCGATCGATCCACGCCCGGAGTTCGGCCGGCTGAAAGACGAACGGCGCGTATCTCCGGATCGATAGGTAAAGGAGAACGAACCCGGCGACGACGAGAAGGAGACTGAGAACCCCTCGCTTTCGAGCCTCGGCCGACGAGAACACCTGCATCCCGTTTCGGACGTGTTCCCCACCCGACTTGAGTATTCACCCGTCCGATTACGGCCGACTCACTCGCCCGTTCGCCTCTCAGGTCCCCGCGTACCCCCGATTCGACGCCGTCCAACCGACGGCAGATCTACAGCCAACACGAGTCGGCCGTCCGCGGGGCTGTACGCCGCGATTACTGGAACTCGTTTCGATACCAAGCGACCGTCTCCGGCAGGTGCGCCTCGAGCGGTTCGTACTCGTATCCCAGTTCGTCGGCGGCCTTCGCGGAGGTGTAGAACAGCCGCTCGGTCGCGAGCTTGGCCATCCGTCGGTTGAACGGGAACACCTGCCGGCCGGTGGCGGCGCCGACGGCCTCGGCGACTGGACCGGCAGCGTGGATCGCCGCCGACGGCACGGGGACCCGAGCCGGCGCGCCGCCGAGGTGGTCGGAGATCCGCGAGACGGCGCGGTCGTAGGTGAGGTTCTCGCCGCCGAGGATGTAGTGCTCGCCGTCGCGGCCCCGCTCGTAGGCCGCGACGATGCCGTCCACGACGTCCGAGACGCCGACGATGCTCAGCCCGCCCGGCAGGTAGGCCGGCATCGTCGGCTCGAGGCCCATCGAGAGCAACTGCGGCGTGAACGAGCCGTCTCTGGGGCCGAAGACGGAGGTCGGGTGGACGGTGACGGCCTCCCCGTCCTCGTCGGCGTACCGGTCGACGAGTTGTTCGGCCTCGGCCTTCGAGGACTGGTAGGCGCCGATCGGCTCGGCGACGTCGGTTTCGTCGGCGAACGGCGACGACTCGTTCGGTCGGCGCGTCCCCGCCGTGCTGGTAAAGACCAGTCGGCCGACGCCGTTTTCGCTGGCGCGGCAGGCCTTGAGCACGTGGGCCGTCCCGTCGCGGTTGACGCGCTTGACCGTCTCCGGGGTCGCGCTCCAGAGGCCGACGCCCGCGAGGTGAAAGACGGCGTCGGTCCCGTCGACCAGGTCGCGCAGCGTCTCGTCGTCGAAGACGTCGCCGACGTACCACTCGAGCGTCCCCTCCTCGCCCTCGTCTGCGCCCTCGAGAACGCCGCGATCGGAGGACGGGCGACTGAGCGCGCGGACGCGCCAGCCGTCCGCGAGGAGCCGTTCGCAGAGGTGCGATCCGAGGAAGCCGGTCGCGCCGGTGACGGCCGCGATTTTCGCTTCGGTCATAGTTACTGCTCGAGTTGCGGCGGAACCGCGTCGCCGCCGACGGCCGCGTAGAGGCGGTACGCGGTCGTCACGGCGGGGTGCGTTTCGTCCGACGGCGGCAGTTCGGCGTCGGCGAGTCGGTCTCGAAGCGCGTCGAAGTCGAGAGCATCGGCGCTTGCGCCGACGCGCTCGACGGTGATCGGCTCGTCGTCGCCACCGGCCGTGAGGGCAAGCGCCGGATCGTCCTCGAGCGCGGCCCCGAACAGCGACGCGCCGAGGGCGTCGACGGCCGGCGCCGGCCCCGCGAACAGGGCGTCGGCCGCGTAGGGGTCGGTTCCGTACGCGGTCGTCGCGTCCATGACCGAGAGCGCGGGGTCGACGGCTCGCGTCGTCGCGACGGCAGCGGTCTCCGAATTGGCCGCGGAGTCGACGAGATCGGCGAGTAGCCGCACGCCGCCCGCGACCTGCCCGTCTTCGGTCGGCCGCAGCGTCGGCGCGGTGACGACCGCCCCTCGAACGAGTCGCGTCGGGACGGAGACCGACGCCGACCGGCCGTCGACCTCGCGGACGACGTCGGTCCGCGGTTCGGCGTCGTCGGCCAGATCGACGAGTTCGGCGTCGAAGCGCTCGAGCAGGTCGTCGTAGCCCAGGTACGTCGCCGTCCGCTCGAGGTCGATGAGCTCGTCGCTGGCGCCGGCGACGGCGACGTCGGCGTCGGTGCGATCCTCGAGGACGGCGACGAGAGCGCCGACGACGGCGGGGTCGGTCACCGTCCCGGTCGAGGGGTGGAAGGGGTAGTGCGCGTCGGGGACGATCGTGATCTCGTCGGCGGTCGCCAGGTCGCCGTCAGTCGAGAGCGCCGGCTCGAGCAGCGTCTGCACCGGTTCCTCGAGAGGCGCCATCCGCGTATCGAGATCCGGAATCCAGCTGCCGCGCCGATCGCCGCGATCGACGGCGGCCGCGCGAACGGGTCCGCTCACGGCATCACCTCCGGCGCGAGTTCCTCGCGATCGGTCCGCGCGGCCAGTTCGTAGGCCGTCTCCGCCAACTCGAGCGTCCGGCGGCCGGTCTCGCCGTCGACCGGCGGCGTCTCGCCCTCGCGGACCGCCTCGAGGAAGTCGCCGAGCGCTCGATAGTGGGCCCGCAGGTAGAAGGTGGGCCCGAAGACCTCGCGATCGACGTCCGCCACGCGGCTCGCGACGTTCGACAGCGCGGACTTGGCCGCGCCCGCGTAGAAGTTGTCCGGCAGGTGATCCCGGTTGCTGATCGTCCCCGTCACGCCCTCGAGGCGGAGCCGGGTGTTGACCTCCGGCAGTTGCTCCCACTGGTAGGAGCCGCAGTGGAGCGTGATCGTCGTCTCCGTCTCGGGGGCTCGCATCATCACCGTCGCCGCGTCCTCGACCGGCACGTCCAGCGTCTCGCCGGTGGCCGCGCTCTCGACCTCAAGGTCGCCGAACAGCCACTCGAGCACGTCGAAACAGTGGATCCCCAGCTCGAGCAGGGAGCCGCCGCCGGCCGCGTTCGGATCGAGCGGCCACGACGCCGGGGGCTCCTCGGCGGGCGGCCGGCCGAGCGGGCCATCGTTGAGCCGCGTCATCGACGCGTACGGAACGTGGCCGACGGCGCCATCCTCGTAGGCCTCCTTGACGCCGACGACGTCGGGCTGGTAGCGCAGCGTGTGATCGACCCCGACGGCGATGCCCGCCTCGTTCGCGGTCTCTAACATCTCGTCGGCCTCTTCGGTCGAGCGAGCGAACGGTTTTTCGACGAACACGTCGACGCCGGCCTCGGCGGCCCGCTCGACGGCTTCGGCGTGGAGGAACGGGGGTAAGGCGACGACCGCCGCGTCGAGGGCCTCGGCCTCGAGCAGGGCGGCGTAGTCGTCGTACGTTCGGTCCGCGCCGGCGCGTTCGGCTCGCTCGCGGTTCTCGGGAACCGCGTCGGCGGCCGCGACCACGTCGACGTCTGCCATTGCGCTCGCCGACTTCAGGTGTACCATGCCGATGTTGCCGACGCCGAGCACGCCCACCGAAAGCGAACTCGAGTCGGTCGATCGGCGCAGAACTGCGGATGACATCTATCCGTGACAGGGCCAGCAGCGGGTTTTGTTATCAGCGTCGTACAGAACGGGCCGGAACTGTAGCCTTCGATTCCCCCTGTCCGGCGCGCTGTCTTTTACGGATACTTATTCGAATACGCCGTTCAGTCAGGCGATTCGATAGGTACGTTTTTACGTGCTAATCGTCGCCGATCGTCTGACCGTCGACCGGGGCGACCTGTCCGTCGACGCCGCGGGCGACGTCGACCGTTCGCGCGACCTCGCCGATCGTTTCGACGGTCAGATCGGTGTTGGAGCGCTTTTGATCGAGGTACGCCAGGATCGCCCGCATCCGCCGGTCGTCCCGCTCGTGCGTGAGGTTGTTCGGATGGAGCCACATGTGGAAGATTCCGTCCGACTCGACGGCTTCGTCGATTCCGCGGCGGGCCTGAACGACCATCGGATCCTCCCAGATCGACTCCGCGACGGTCCGTGCCGGCCCCTCGAAGCCGAACAGGAACAGCGAGGCCGGGACGTTCACCAGTCCGTACTCGTCGACGACCGGTTCGACCAGCATCGATTGGTCCCGAAACGTCGAATCGAAGATCCCACGAACGCCGTCCCGCGTCGGCGACCGGCCCCGGTACGCCTGGAGGCCGTAGTCGGCGAGGACATCCCGGTGGGCGATGTCGTTGCGGGGGTAGACGAACGTCTCGACGGACTGGTCCCACTCGGCGGCGATCTCGGTGCTGCGACGGAGTTCGGCCTCGGCGAGCTCGCGATCCGTCTCCGGCTGTCCGAAGAGGACGTGGGAGAACGAGTGGCTGGCGAACTCGTGGTCCACGTCGGCCGCGAGCAGGGCGTCGACCAGATCCGGCGCGAACCGTAGATCGGCCCGGTCCGCCCACTCGGTTCGTTCCCGCTCGAACCAGCCCTCGGGCGCCGGATGTTCGGCGTGTCTCCCGTCGCAGGACTCGAGCATCAAGTGACCGACGACGGCCCAGGTCGCGGGGATCTCGAACTCCGAGAGCAGATCGAGCATGACCGACCAGCCGCGGCGGCCGGACTCTACCCGATCGGTCGGCAAGGTGTCGAAGTCGTGGAATCCCCAACCGAGTTCGGCATCGAGCGAGACGACGACACTACCCATAACTCCCACCACGCGTGATCGTCATACTCGTGATGGAGTCGATTGGACGGTTTTGTTATTGATCGCCTTTCGATGGCAAGCGCCGCCGTATCGAGACCGATAGACGACGATACGATTCGAATACGATCGGCGGGTCCCCGCCGATCAGACGCCGCACAGGCAGCCGCGAGCGGCGACGATCGGTCGCCGATCCGGACCGTCCTGTAAGCGGAACATCCAGAGGCAGGCGATAGTCGGCGCATCTAACGGTAAGCCGGTCGAACAGCCGGAAACGCCGCGGTTCGTCGCGTTAACGCGACCGAACGGGACGGGAATCGACACGGGTGAGGGTTGAACACTCCCTATAACAAAGCGGTCATCCGGTATCCTGCCGGATAGCAGGTGTTTTAAAATTATGAGCGGATCTTCCCCTACGTCCGAGCGGGCGTTCGTCCTCGGACTCGACGGCGTACCGTGGCGACTCATCGAGCAGTGGAGCGACGAGGGTGAACTCCCGAACTTCGCCCGGATGCGCGAGGAAGGCGCGTCCGGGACGCTCGAGAGTACGCGCCCGCCGACGACGCCGCTCGCGTGGCCGTCGATCGCGACCGGCGTCTGGCCGGACAAACACGGGATCTACGGCTTCCAGAACCTCTCGGCGGAGTACTCCCACGAGATGTACACGAGCCACGACATCCAGCAGCCGCCGCTGTGGGAGCAGCTCCAGCCGGCCCACGTCGGGAACGTCCCGATGACCTTCCCGGCCCGCGACATCGACGGCTCGATGGTGACGGGGATGATGACCCCCTCGACCGATCAGGAGTTCACGCACCCGTCCGAACTCGGCGACGAGATCGAGGAAGCCGTCGGCGAGTACGAGATCAGCCTCGACTATCCGGAGTACGCCGACCGCCCCGACGAGTTCGAGGAGGCCGTCGCGAACATGCTCGAGCAGCGCCGGGAGGTGATGCAGCTGCAGATGGATCGGGCGGGCGACGACTGGCGGCTGTTTTTCTTCGTGTACACGGCGCCGGACCGGTTCCAGCACCTCATCTGGGACATGGACCGGCTGCTCGAGCACTACAAGAAACTCGACGACCTGCTCGGCGAGGTCATCGAGTACACCGACGACCACGACGCGGACCTCTACGTCGTCTCCGACCACGGCTTCGGCGAGATTCACAACCTGATCTACGTCAATCACATTTTGGAACGCGAGGGCTATCTGTTCAGACGCGAGGACGAGGGCACCCGCGGCGCGCTCGCGAGCCTCGGCATCTCGCGGGACAGCATCACGAACATGCTCGAGCGGGTGGGCATCTCAGAGGAGATGCTCGTCTCGACCCTGCCGCGGAGCCTGCTGGACACCGTCGCCGAGCAGATTCCGGGCGATCACGCCCTCTACGACGTCGACTACGAGCGCACCGTCGCGTTCGTCCACGACGCGGGCAACTGTTACATCAACGACAGCCGGCGGTTCGCAAACGGCAGCGTCTCGCCGAGCGACGTCCCCGAGATCAAGGAGGAACTCATCGACGTCTTCGAGTCGGTGACCGACGAGAACGACCGCCAGCTGCTCGAGGTCTACGACGGCGACGAGCTGTTCCCGACCGATCCCGACTCGCCGGACCTGATCGTCAACGGGATCGACGGCTACGACGTCCGCAACGGGATCGAGGACGAGGTGCTCGGCGACACCGGCAACTACGCCGCGAGCCACCGCAGCACGGGCATCATGCTCTGTCGCGGGCCGTCGATCGAGCCCGGTGCGACGCTGCGGGGCGCGCGCGTGGTCGACGTGGCGCCGACGCTGCTGCACGGGATCGGCGAGCCGGTGCCGGCCAACGCGGACGGCCGCGTCCTCTTCGACGCCTTCGACGAGTCGGCGACGCCGGCCTCGACGAAGGTCCAGCGGTCCGACGTCTCGCAGGTGGCGACGACGCCGGACGGCGAGGTCGACGAGGACTTCGACGACGTCGAGGACCGGCTGAAGGGACTGGGCTACATGGAGTAACTGGTTTTCGAGTGCGCTCGTGAACCCGGAGACGAGCGTATTCGTCGAATCGGTCCGGTTCGAGTGCTCAATTACTCGCTAGTTGCCGCCTCGAGAATCCACCGTCGGACCTGTCGCTTCGCGTTTCCGTACCGCGAATGCGTCGTCGCCTCGAGTCGCGTCCCGGATCGCATGCGAGAGACCTCGTATCCGCCGCCGGGGTGCTCGTCGGTGGGTTCGACGATGAGCCGCAGTCCGGTTTCGATCGAACTGTAGTACTCGATATCTCGGTCGCGGTCGATGCTGTACTTCCAACCGGTGAGCAGGCTGTCGTCATCCCCGGTAGGGCTGGTGGAGCCGGTAGGGCTGGTGGAGCTGGTAGGGGCAGTGGAGTCGGTAGCGCTCGAGTCGGTCGTCGGTCCGGTAACCCACCGCCGCCCCTTCCGCAGGTCCTGAAACCGGAGGGCGTGGTAGCAAACCCGGACTGCCTGCCTCGTTCGGGGCGTAACCGGCGAATCATCGCGCCCGACGAGTTCTTCGAGCCGGTCCTGTATCTGGTCGTGAGTCTGTCGAACGATTCTGTCGTAGCTGGTCGTCCCGATTGGGGGTGGGGACATGTTATGCACCTGCAGCAATTCCTCCGCTCGAGCTAAGGAAGAGATGTCATCCGGCCCTGGATTGGTTCGAAGAACGGAATAAACGGCGCTTCCGGTTAGAACCGACTCGAAAAGGACAACCTCGCGGGCTTTGACGAATTTCCAATAGTCCTCTCCAGTAGCGCGTTCGGCGTTCGCCTCGAACGCGGCCTCGATCTCCGCCACGCTCGCCTCCCGATCGATGTCTAATACGTCTCGTGCGTGATTCACACCAGTTATATCGTCGGCAGTTTCGAACTCACGGTCGGCCATTCGGTATCGGTGGTTCGCGGTACTACGAAAAAGCAGTCGCGATAGCGAACTAACAGGAACCGGTCTCGAGCATACCGGACGGACTTGAGGGACGTCCGAAGATCGGATCCGGCACCTGACGCCGTGTTACCGCCCGCGGATCCGATCCAATCCGTCCTTCGCCGCCGTCAACACCGGATACGCCGCGTTGTACACCGGCGTCGGCGCGTTTCGGGCGCCCGTCCGGAACAGTCGGTGCGACAGCGGCGGTTCGGCCTCGTCGACGAGTTCGTCGAGATCCGCCTCGAGCAGCCACTCGAAGAAGGCCCGTTCGTCCGGCGATTCGGGCTCGGTTTCCCGAACGCGATCGCGAATGTCGGCCCACATGTACCGCTCGTCCTGGCCGAGGACCCACTCGCCGCCCTCGAGCGCGTGGCGGATCTCGGCGTAGTCGTCGTGAGAGAACGGGTAGCCGTGGGCCGTCGGCTCGAGTCCCGACAGCCGGAGGCCGACGGCGGTCCGGTAGCACTTCTCGCAGGCGCCGCAGTTGCCGTCCATGCGCGCGTTGCAGGTCTGGAGTTGCAGGTCGGGCGCGTCGCTCTCGACGTAGTCGGCGATGACGTCCAGTCGCTCCTGGCGGGTGAGGTCGTAGGCGTCGTGGTGGCACTCGGTGCCCGTCCAGCGGACGTGCTCGTCGATGTCGGGACGGGAGCCCCACTCGAGGTCGATGCCCTCCCAGTGGGTCGCGGCGACGTACAGGTCCTCGATGCCGCGGGCGTACGCCATCGGGGCACAGAGGCCGAGCAGGCCGAGCCCGTGGCCGACGGAGCTGTACCAGGCGCCGTCGACGAACCGCTTGTAGTGGGCGAGCAGCATCGCGTGATCGAGCGCCTCGAGCGCGTTCGTCTCGACGAAGGCGGTCTCGAGGCCGCGCTCGTCGGCGAACCCGGTCACGCGCTCGCGGAGGTGGCGCCAGTCTTCGGCGCCGGACTCGTCGGGCGCGACGGTCCAGCCGCGGACGCTCACGAGCGTCGGCGACTCCTCGCGGTGGCGGACGTACGAGCAGGTCGAATCGACGCCGCCGGTAAAGAGGAGGGCGCTGTCGCCGTCGTCGGCCCCAGTGTCGGAGGGTGGTTCAGGATCTATCGTCCGCTTCGCGTACAGCGTCCCGCCCTCGAGGAAGTCGTGCATCGCGAGCAGGGCGGCCTTGACGTCCTCGAGCGCCCGCGCGAAGGTCGCGTCGACCTCGTCGACGTAGACGTCCGCGCCGTTGGCCCACGCGACCGGACAGACGTTCGCGAGGACGGGGATCGCGAGCACGCCCTCGGGAACGTCCTCGATCGGGCGGTCGTAGCTGGTTCGGAACGGGGCGCCCGTAAAGAAGCGCTCGAGGTCGGCCGAGGGGTCGATCTCGCACTCGAGGGTCGTCCCGTCGGTCTCGAGACGGTCGATGACGATCGATGACACGGTGTCGAAGGAACCACGAACCGCTACAAAAGCCACCGGTACCGTTGATCGGTTCGGCCGCGCGAAATCGATCCGTAGGCGACGGCGGCGCTCGGACAACGGCGCCGTACTGCGGGGCGGCCCGCGACCGCTCCGGCGATCGGCGCGAACGGGTTCGTCGTCGGCTCGAGGCCGGTCGAGAGCGGGTCGAAAGCGGTGCGAAATCCGACCCGGCCGTCGCACCCAGTCGTCGTACGGTCGGTCGAACGCTCGAGCGTTCGCCGGCGGTCATTTGGAACCGACGGATTCGGATGGACTCCGGTATCCGCCGCGGAGCGGGCCGATCGCGGCGACTCCACACTCGTTGACGGCTATAGGATCCCTATAACAAACCCCGCGATCGACGACGGTCGCGCCAAGGCATGCGTATCGACATCGCTGCGACAGTGCGTCCGGAGCCGGAGGGTGATGGCGGGTCATGAGCCGAACGAGCCGCAACGTCGCGTTCGCCGTCGGCTTTTTGGCCGTCGCAGCCGGCGTCCTCGTCGCGAGAGCGAACCCCGCCACGTCGTACGAGGCGTCGGTGTACGCGGCGACGCCGACGGCGACGTGGGTCGGCCTGGGGATCGGCATGGCGATCGCCACGCTCGCGGCGCTGGGCCGTCGCGGCCGCGATCGAGCCCTCGGAATCGGGCTCGGCGGGCTGGCGGTGACGGCGATCGTGTCCCTCCCCGTGATTCGGAACTACCGGTTCATCGGAATGGGCGACGCGCTCACGCACCTGGGCTGGACGCGTGACATCGTCACCGGGGACATGCCGCCCCACGAGCTGATCTACCCGGGCGTCCACTCGCTGGCGGCGGTCGTTCACTACCTCGGCGGCGTCTCGATCGAACGCACCCTGCTGTTCGCCATCGTCATCCTGTTCGTGCCGTTCCTGATCTTCGTCCCGCTGGCCGCCCGCGAGATCTCGGACACGGGGCTGGCGGCCGGCTGCGCCGCGATCGTCTCGTGGATGGTGCTGCCGATCAACAACGTCGCGACGCACATGGGCATCCACACCAACTCGAACGCGCTGTTTCTCGTCCCCGTCATCGTCTTCGCGTTCGTCGCGTACCTCAGACGCCGGTCGACGGTCGAGCGACTCCCGTTCGGTCTCTCGCCGTTCAGCGTCCTCGTCTACCTGTCGGGCATCGGTCTGCTGCTGGTCCATCCCCAGCAGATGCTCAACGTCGTCGTCCTCGTGGGTGCCATCGCCGGCGTCCAGTTTCTCGCCCGGCGCCGGTACGACGACCACCCCCTCCTCGAGCAGCCGACGATGTACGCCCACGCGGTCGTCCTCGGCGCGATCTCCACCGGCTGGGCGCTCGGCAACGAACGGTTTCGCAACGCCGTGCGGACCCTCGTCGAGGGGGTCCTGTCGGCCGAGATCGGCGCCTCGCAGGAGGTCGATCAGCGCGGCGCCTCGCTGACCGACATCGGCGGCAGCATCGCCGAGCTGTTCGTGAAGATGTTCTTCGACGCCGCGGTGATCGGGCTCGTCGCGGGGCTGTTCGTGCTGGCGACCTGGCTCGGGTGGACCCGAACCGACCGCGAGGCGTCCACGTTCGTCACGTACCTGGGGCTCGCGCTGATCCCGCTCGGCGCGATGTTCGCCGTCTACTTCGTCGGCACGCCGACGATGGCGTTCCGACAGGTCGGGTTCATCTACGTCGTCCTGACGATCCTCGGCGGGATCGGGCTGGCCCACGCGATCGGCGGGCTCTCGCGGTACGTCTCGAGGCCGGGCGCGAACGCGGTGGCGTCGGTCGGCCTCGGGGCGCTGCTGGTGCTCGGGCTGGTGACCGTCTACGCCTCCCCGCTGATCTACAGTCCGACCCAACACGTCACCGACGAGCAGTTCAGCGGCTACGAGTCCGCCTTCGAACACACCGGTGGCGACCGACCCTACGTCGGCCTGGGCTACGATCCGTACCGGTACGATCACGGCATCAACGGCCTCGAGGGGCAGGAAAACGCGCCGCTGAGCGGGGCAGCGTTCTCGAGCGGTACCGTCGACGCCGAGCGGTTCGAAGCCGGCAACTACAGCGGGGCCTACCGCGGCGTCGACTACTACCTCACGATCTCGGCGTTCGACGAAACGCGGGAAACGGAGGTTTATCGCGGGCTCGACATCAGTGACGAGGCGGTCGAGGGCGTCGAGAGCGCCCGATCCGCGAACAAGGTGATCTCCAACGAGGAGTTCGAGATGTACGCCGTTGCTAGCGCGGCGTAAGCCGTCGTAGAACGGCAAACAGGGGGCATAACAAAACCGCGTTTTCTCGTCGTTGTATATCGATCATGTCTGCTCTCGACGACGTCCGCGTGCTCGACTTGACGCGCGTGCTTGGCGGGCCGTACTGCACGATGTTGCTCTCCGATATGGGTGCAGACGTCGTGAAGATCGAACCGCCGGGTGGGGATTTCGTCCGTGAAACGCCGCCGTTTCACGACGAGGACGACAGCTTCGGCGGCTACTTCCAGAGTATCAACCGCGGGAAACGTAGCCTCGAGCTCGATTTCACCGACGAGGACGATCGCGAAGACTTCCTGTCGCTCGTGGAGGCGGCGGACGTCGTCGTCGAGAACTACCGGGCCGGGACGATGGAGAAGTTCGACCTCGAGTACGAGCGCCTCGCCGAGATCAACCCGCAGCTCGTCTACGCGGCGATGCGCGGGTTCGGCGATCCCCGCACCATCGAGAGTCCCAAACAGGACGAACCGGCGTTCGACCTCGTCGCCCAGGCGATGGGCGGCGTGATGCACCAGACCGGCCAGCCGGACGGCCCGCCGACGAAGGTCGGGTTCGGCATCGGCGACATCTTCACGGGCGTGTTGCACGCAGTCAACATCCTCGCGGCGCTGCACTACCGCGAGCGGACGGGCGTCGGGCAGTTCGTCGACACGGCGATGTACGACTCGATGGTGAGCCTCGCCGAGCGGGCGGTCTACCAGTACTCCTACACCGGCGAGGTCCCCGAGCGGAACGGGAACTCCCACCCGACGCTGTTCCCGTACAACGCCTTCGAGGCCGAGGACGGCTACGTCGTCATCGCCGCGCTCACCGACCGCCACTGGCGGAACCTCTGTGAACACATGGGCAGACCCGAGTGGGCGGTCGACTACGCCGACGCCGCCGATCGCCTCGAGCACCGCGAGAAACTCCGCGAGGCGATCGCGGAGTGGGTCGGCTCCCGGACCGCCGCGGAGGTCCTCGAGACGCTCAACGGCTCCGTGCCGAGCGGGCCGGTGCAGGACGTCGCCGACATCTACGAGTGCGAGCACGCCCAGCAGCGGGAGATGCTCGTCGAGGCCGAACTGCCGGAGGCCGATGAGACGGTGACGATCGCCGGCACGCCGATCAAGATAGCCAAGACGCCCCCCGAGCCGGGCGACCGCGCGCCGCTGCTGGACGAGCACCGGGACGAACTCCTCGAGGTCGACGTCGCACAGCCGCCTGAGCCCGACGCCAGCGACGGGGAGACGGAGCCGGTCGGGGTCTCGCAAGAACAGTCGCAGGACGATTGATCCGACCATGGCAACGAACACGAACTCATCGAATCGAACGGAATCGAACGCAGAATCGGCGGGAGGAGACGAGGGGACGCGATCGACGGATCAGGACCGGGAATCGCCGACGAGCGACGGGAGCGCCGACGACGACCCGTACACGATCCGTCCCTACGAACCCGACGACCGCGAGGACTTCCTCGAACTGTACGATCAGGTCTTAGGCGACCGCGACGACGAGTGGTTCCGCTGGAAGTACGAGGACAACCCCTACGTCGATCACGTGCCGATGATCGTCGCGACCCACGAGGGACGGGTCGTCGGCACGAAACCCAGTTTCGCGCTGGAACTGCGCGCGGGCGAGCGGACGCTGCGGGCGCTCCAGCCGGCCGACGTCATGGTCCACGAGGACCACCGCCGCCGCGGCCTCTACTCGCGCACGACGGAGCGGCTCAAGGAGCGGTACCGGGACCGAGAGGCCGACCTGTTCTTCAACTTTCCCAACGAGGCGACGCTGTCGGGCAGCCTCAAGCACGGCTGGCGGATCGTCGAGGAGGTGCCGACCTACTACCGCGTCCAGCGGCCCGACGCCCTGGTCGACGGCGACGGACACGGGCGCCTCGAGACGCTCGCGACGGCCGCACGTCCGCTCGCGTCGGCGTACTTCCGCGCGCGCGGCCGGCTGGCCGATCCGCCGTCCGACGTCGTCGTTCGCCGGTTCGCGGACGTGCCCGTCGAACGGTTCGTCGACCTCTACGAGCGAGCGGTGCCGGGAACGCTGCACGCGCACCGCGACGAGACGTTCTACGAGTGGCGCTTCGAGAACCCGAAGTGGACCTACGACGCCTACGTCGCGAGCCGCGACGGCGAGCCGATCGCCGGCGTCGTCGCCGGTACCCGAACCCGTGACGGAACGACGGAGACCTGCCTGACCGACGTCGTCCCGCTGGCGCGGACCCGCGAGCGGCGTGACGGTCTCGAGGCGATCCTCGCTCGCGTGGTCGCGGACCGACGCGATTCGGCGTTGCTCGCGGCGAGCGGGCGAGCGGTCGGCCCCGATCTGCTCGGTAAGTTCGGCTTTCGGTCCGATCAGTCGCTGCCGTTCTCGAAGGTGACCCAACCGACGACGCAGGTGACCTACCCGCTCGCGGACGACGGGGGCCATGAGTGGACCGTCGCCGGCCGCGCGATCGCCGACCCGTCGAACTGGACCGTGACCTTCGCCGAACAGGACACCTGGTGACGGCGGTAATCGGCTCCTATTCTCCGCTCCGGTCGATCGTTTGACAGAAACGGTCGTCGGTCGACCGGTTTCGGCCCCTTCGTCCCTTCTCGAGAAAGTAGCCGGTAGAACCGCTCTCGACGGTGGTAATAGACTATTTACCCGGAAAACACGCTGTTACGACGGCCGTTTCGGCTGGTATTCGTTCATATGTTCGTGAATTAAGTGCGGTAGATTGTACCCAAATCCATAGCGTTACAAATATATTCTGTAAATTTAATCCATATCGCCAAGGAAAAGTTTATGAGTACAAGCCCAGGTTACGCAAGTGTATGGCGCAGAATCCCCGTACGACCGAAACGGAATCCGCTCCGACTACAGGCCGTAATTCCGGATTAAGCCGCCGCAACTACGTCCGCTCGCTCGCTGCGGTCGCGACCGCAGCAACCTCCCTCGGCGCAGCCGGCACGGTCGCCGGCCAGAGCCAGGGCGACTACGAGGTCATCGAAGCGTCGGGCCAGACCATCCAGGTCGGGTCCGGCGAGACGTGGGAGAACAAACTGATCGACATGACCACCGGCGGTGACATCATCGTCAGCGCGTACGGTTCCGACTGGACGATCCGCAACATCGGGTTCAAGGGCAAGAACACCTCCGGCACCGGCTCCGCCACCTTCGGCATCTGTGACGAGGGCGGCTCGAGCACCATCGAGAACATCTACCTCGGCGACGGATCGGACGGCCGCAACGGCGCCGACACCGGGCACGGCCAGACCGCCTTCTGGGTCGACCCGAAACACTCCGGCCACATCGACTTCAAGCACCTCAACATCCAGAAGTTCGCCGACAACGCGATCTACGGCTCCGCCCCCGGAAACAACGGCGGCGGCACCCTCCACATCGACCGTAGCTTCGCCGCGAACTGCCGTGTCTCGCACTTCCGCATGGCGACCGAAGGCTGTAAGCTCACGAACTCGAGCATCTACGTCGACAACCAGGAAGGCTACCAGGGCCGCGGCGTCTGGGCCTGGGCGCCGGGTACGATCGAGATCGACAACTGCCAGATCGAGATGAACGGTGCGCACACGTCGATCGCTGCGGGCGCGAACGGCAACCCGACGGAGGTCGTCGTCACCGACTCCGACTACGACAAGCAGGCCGGTATCGCCGAACAAGCCGGCTCGAACGTCCAGCTCGAGAACACCGGCACCAATCCGGAGGCCGTCATTCCGGAAGGCGCCCCGACCAGCCCCGAAGAGGCCGCCAGCGGCAACTAACGCGAACGCGAACCCGACTCGCGCTCGACCCTCCACTCCAACCGACTCCCGACGCATCCCCTCCGGTCGATCCCCCGCCCTCCGCTGACGCCGACGGCTCTCCACCGACTCCCCCGACGTCTTCGACCCTCCACTGACGTCCCCGCTGACGCTTCCCTCCGCCTTCCCCGCGTTCGTGATTTCGTCGCCTTTTTCCGTCGTTTTTCGTCCGTTAGCGCCGCTGCTCGAGGTAACCCTCGATAGTTCGCGGCGTTTCGCCCCGTTCGGACGCTGCTTCGCCGGTGAACTCGCTCGAAGCGACGGGCTCGCGGTTCGTCACCACCGGGGCGTCTTCCCTACCGACGCGCGGTGACCGCGACTGCCGCACGCCGCCGATGCGTTCGTCGTCGACCGAAATCGGCCGGTAATGACGTATTACTACCGCGAAACGGTACCCGCCGATCGTGTTTCCCCGTCCGAATCCGCCGGTCTCGAGCAGTTTCCCTTCGCAGAGGCTGCATTGGAATTGGTATAATTCCGTGTACGAATGGAGATTATTTTCTGAACTAACCTTCAGAATAGACTTACTATGTGTAAATTTTAAGTATTTTAAGGCGGAAGGTTTATGCTCGTAGTATAGTATTACCCGATCGCAATGGCACGCGAACCTTCGGTACTGGATGACGGTAAATCCGGCGAGGATGGCACTGAATCGTCGGACGAGGGCGGTAATACCGGATTACTCGATCGGCGATCGTACATGCGCCTCGCGGGCGTGACGACGGCCGCGGCGACGATCACCGGCTCCGCTACAGCGGCGGGCGACTACGAGGAGATCCCCGCCCGCGGGCAGGTCATCCGGATCGGGCAGGGCGAAACGTACGAGAACAAGCTGTTCGACCTCACGACCGGGGACAGCGTCGTCCTGCTCGTCGAGGGGAGCAACTCCGTGATCCGCAACATCGGATTCAAGGGGCTCCACCGCGGCGACGGGTTCATGATCTCGATCACCGCCCCCGCGGGCGACGTCCTGATCGAGAACGTCTACCTCGGCGACGGCTCGACCAAGGAAGGCGAGAGCTTCGTCCACGGGCCGGGCGCCGTCTTCTACCACCGGGACGCCGCCTGCGACGTCACCTTCCGGAACATGAACGTCCAGGGGTGGCCGAACAACGGCTTCTACTGTTCGAACACCGCCTCGGGCGGCTCGGTTCGCTTCGAGAACTGTTACGGCAAGAACAACGGCGTCTCCACGTACCGCGTCGCCGGCGGCGACGACGCGATCATCGACTCCGTCGCCTACAACGACGACACCGACTACGGCCCCGGCTGGGGCGGTTACACCGAGGATTCGGGCCGCCCGGTCTGGGTCTGGCCCGGCGGCACCGTCACGATCGAGGACTCCAACTTCGCGGCCGGCAGCTACGGCCGCGCGATGGTTCTGCGGGGCAGCGGCACCGCGCGCATGACTGGCGGCGGCATCCGCGGCGGCGTGCAGGGCTCCGGCCTTCAGCGCTCGAACGTCTCGAGTTCGCCGGACCTCTCGCGACCCGAGGGCGTCCCGACCTCGGCCGAGGAAGCGGCCGCGGGCGGCTCGAGCGGGTCGCGGCCGGACGCGAGTCCGAGTCCGGACGAGGACGGCCAAGAGACCGACGAGACCGAGGACGACCGGGAACTCCCGAACGTCCTCCTCGTCGAGGGCGCCGAGTCAGACACGACCCGCTACGAGTTCGAAGTCTCCGGAACGGTCGAGAAGTCGAACGCCGACGGCGCCTCCATCGACGCGGAGGACGAGATCGACGGCGGCGCCGTCCACGGCTCGGTCGCAAACTGGAAGGACGCCTTCCGGTTCGACGGCGACCTCGAGGAACTCACCGTCGACGGTCCGGGCACGGTCTCGCTCAACGGCGAGCAGGTCGACCCCGCCGACTACGGCAGCGACCTCCCCCACGTCCTCGAGGTGCAGGGGCAGGGCGTGCCGACGAGCTTCGAGATCACGGTCGACGGCGAGATCGAACTCGCCGGCGGCGCGGATCCCGACGACGAGGCGACGACGATCTCAGGTTCGACGGTCCAAAGCGCCGTCACCGACGAGACGCAGACGTTCCGGTTCGCCGGCGCGCTGACGGACGTGACCTTCACCGAGGGCGAGGCGACCGTGCTCCTCGACGGCGAGGAGATCGATCCTAGCGAGTACGGCGACCACGAACTGCTCCCCCACGCGCTCGTCATCGACGGCACCGACGCCGACGGGCCGAGCACCTACTCGTTCCGGACCAGCGGGTCGGTCGTCCGCTCGAACTACCGAAACGCCTCGATCGACGACGAGGACGTCGTCGAGGACCGGGCCGTTCGCGGCGCGGTCGGCAACTGGCTCGACGCGTACTGGTTCGACGGCGACATCGAGGACTTCCGGCTCCTCGGCGACGCGGCGGTCGACGTCCAGTACAACGCGCGCGACCAGTAACCGCCCTCGGTTTTCGACGCGGCCCTGACGGTCGGCGGTTCGATCGCTCTCCCTCCAGTCGCCGTTCAGTGTCGCCGGCTACGGTGCACGCGCGACGCTGGTACCGATTCTGCCGCAAGGAAGAATGGCTCCCGCGCCTGGAACAGCAAGCTGGCACGCGAACTGCTCCGGTACTGGATGACGATCGCCGGGAGCCAACTGCCGCTACGCGCGGGGAGATTAAAAGTCCTTCTCGAGTGAGTTGTCGGCGTTCCGGCGAGCGACGGAGTCACACGGCGGCTGCCTCTGCAGCGACCGCGAGTCCGAGGCGTCGACGGAGACGGTCGCCACGCGGGCGGTCGTTACGTAGCGGATCGAGAACGAACGGACAACCGTGACGTGAGTCGAGTCGCGCCGGCAACGGTCGCGCTCGTACCGGCCGGAGATCGATCGGGGTCGGGATTGGGGGCGGAGTCCCGAGGGCGAGCGAGCGAGAGCGAGGCGGGGAGAGAGCGACTCGGAATCACTCGATCCGGGACAGTTTCCCGTTGACGTTGCGTTCTTGCTGTCGATTCGTCACGACGTGGGCGACCGAGAGACAGCAGAACGCGGCCACGACGACCCCGGCCAGCGCGACCGTCGGAACGGCGGCCAGCCCCGGTACGCCGAGCACCGCGGCGCTCAGGAGGGCGGCGCCGACGACGCTCGTGGCGGCGTACCACCGATCCCACCGATCCTGCTGGTGGGAGTCCGTGTCGAGGTACATCATCAGCAGGTCGGCGTTGTCCGCCAGCGAGATCAGGCCGCGATCCTGGTCGTACTCGACGATGCCGGCGTCGTCCATCTTCGGGAGGTGAGTCTGGTAGAGGGCGACGTAGACGCGCTTTCGCTGGTCGGAGCTGAGCGCGTTGACGTCCGTGTCGTTCTCCCAGGCGGCGATCTGTTCGGCCAGTTCGCCTAACGTCACCGTATCGTCGGCCTCGAGGAGATAGGTGAGGACTTCGCGGCGGCGGCGGTTCTTCAGAAGCTCGAAAATGACGTCCTTCGAGAGGGATTCGTCGTCGTCCTCGCCGACCGACGACGCGATCTCGTCGGGGAGCGACGTATCGATCGAGGACATTATTTCGCGCCTCCGTACGTGGTCGTTACGGGCTGGCCCGTCCGATGCCGTCGCCGGTAGCCGCCGCAATCACCACCGAGCTGTCGGGTCGACAGCGACCGCTGTACTTCCGAACGGCGATTCGCAGTCACGATTGACACACCAAGTTGTACGCCAACACTGATACTCTTAAACACGGCCACCTTTCGCATCGGCTGCAAAGGGGCGGCGGGTACGGGACGATTTCCGCCGACCCCCGTCGCGGACGGACCGAGACAGCGTCCCGCCGCGCCGCTCGAGCCGCGACCGCGGGAGCGGTATCGGATCCCTGTGGATCCGTACCGGCGGCGTACGTGCGAAGCGGCGAGCGAGGGCGGAACGTCCGAGATGTGGATCTGCGACACGGCACTCACGCAAACGTTCGACTCCATCGACATAAATTCGACCGTCGGTTCGGGGTCGAAATCGCGGTTTACACGATGAACGATCGGTTTACGACGCGGGCGAGGCGGAACGATCGGTTGCTTTCATGTGCCACGTTCACGTTGATCTCGATGGGGCGAGGCGACCGAGCGCGGTCGCTTCGCCCGGAGACGATCGATGGGACACTCCGTCGGCGCGGGCCGACCGATCGTTTCGAGCGGGCGATCCGCGGCCCGATCCGGCGATCTTTCTCCTCTCCTTCGACCGACGTCGACGCGGGCAGTAAGACCGTGTTTCCGGCGAAACCATGTGAGCCCCTTACAGTGCCGGCAGCGGTGCATCAGTGTGATGACACAGTCTATTATCGGTCGCGCCAGAAACGACCCCCAGGAGACGAACGCCGAACTGTGTCCCGACTGCGAAACCGAGACGATCGTCCACGATCCGGATCGCGGCGAACGCGTCTGCGAGGAGTGCGGACTCGTCCTGACCGAGGACCCGATCGACTACGGCCCCGAGTGGCGCGCGTTCAACGCCCAGGAGCACGACGAACTCTCGCGCGTGGGCGCGCCGCTTACCCAGTCGATGCACGACCGCGGGCTGACGACGACCATCGACTGGCGCAACAAGGACGCGAACGGCCACTCGATGTCGGCCGAAAAGCAGGGCCAGATCCACCGGCTGCGGGTCTGGCAGGAGCGGATCCGAACGAAAAACGCCGGCGAACGCAACCTCAAGTACGCCCTCTCGGAGATCGACCGCATGGTCAGCGCGCTCGGCGTTCCCGACCCCGTCAAGGAAACCGCGAGCGTCATCTACCGACGGGCCCTCGAGCAGGACCTGATCCGCGGGCGCTCGATCGAGGGCGTCGCGACCAGCGCGCTCTACACCGCCTGCCGCAAGGAGGACATCCCGCGCAGTTTAGAGGAGGTAACCTCGGTTTCCCGGGTCGACCAGCGCGAGATCGGCCGGACCTACCGGTACGTCGCGGACGAACTCGACATCAACTTGGAGCCGACGAACCCGCGCCAGTTCGTCCCGCGGTTCTGCTCGGAACTGGACGTCGGGAAGGACGTCGAGACGAAGGCCGTCGAGATCATCGACGAGACGACCGAACAGGGGCTACACTCTGGCAAGTCGCCGACGGGCTTTGCCGCCGCGGCCATCTACGCCGCCGGCCTCCTCTGCGACGAGACGATCCCCCAGCGCGCCGTCGCCGAAACCGCGCAGACGACCGTCGTGACGGTCAGAAACAGGTACCGCGAGCAACTCGAGGCGATCGACCAGCAGCCGACGTCTACATGATCGACCGCTCGTCCTCGCCGTAGGCGTCCTCGTCGACCAGTGCGTGGAGGTTGGCGTACGGTACGAACGCCATGAAGTCGTCGTCCTCGTCGAACAGTTCAACTCCGTCGTCGCCCTGCTCGTACCGCTCACAGACGATCTGTCCTTCCGGGAGGATAGCACGGAACATACGAGTGGGTACGCCACCCACGCAGATATACCGTTCGCCGCCGCGTCCGCCGCGAGGTCAGTGGTCGACGGTAAACGCCGCGAGCTGTCCGTTGAGTTCCGTCGCCGTCTCCGAGAGGGACTCGGCCGCACCCGAGAGCTCCGAAATCGTCGCCGTCTGTTCCTCGGCGGCCGCGGCGACGTCGCCGGCCTCCTCGAGGGTGCGTTCGCTCTCCGCGGTCGCCTCGTCGACCATCGTGACGACCTCCTGGCTCGTCTCGGCCTGCGCGTCGGTCGCCTCGTCGATCGACTGAACGCCCTCGTTGGCCTCCTGAACGCGGTCGGCGATCTCCCCGAGGTGGGTGAGGCTCGCTTCGATCGTTTCGGCGCCATCGACGACCTCTCGTTGCATCGCGCGGATCTCCTCGACGGCCTCCCGCGTCGAGGTCTGCACGTCGGTCACGATCGTGTCGGCTTCGGCCGTGGCCTCGCCCGTTTCCGCGGAGAGGGACTTGATCTCGTCGGCGACGACGGCAAATCGGCTGCCGTCCGCGCCGGCTCTGGCCGCCTCGATCGAGGCGTTGACCGCGAGCAGGTTCGTCTCCTCGGCGATCTCGTCGATCAGGTCGACGATTTCGCCGATTCGCGCGAGTTCCTCGTCGAGGGCCTCGATCCGCTCGACGATCGCCTCCGAGCGGCGCTCGAGGCGGTCGAGTTCGTCGACGGCGTCGCTGGCGGTGTCCCGGCCGTTGCGGGCGCTCTCGGCGGCCTGCTCGGAGACGTCGGCGACGCCGTCGGCCGTCGACGCGATCTCCTCGATCGTCGCCGAGAGGTCGCTCATCTCGCCCCGAACCGACTCGAACCGCTCGTTTTGCTCCTCCGTCGCGGTGGCGATCGCCTCGGCCGATTCGCTGACCTCCGCGCTGGCCGTTTCGATCTCCGCGACGCTGGTCGAGACGTCCGCCCCGACCTCGTCGACCTCGTCCGCGAGCCGCTGGATGCTCGAGAGCGTTTCCTCGAGGTCGTCCAGCGTCGCGTTTAACGCGTCGGCGATTTCGACCATCGCGTCGTGGTCGCTCTCGATTTCCACTCGGCCGGTGAAATCGCCCTCGGCGCAGCGCCGGAGGACCGCGCGACATCGGTCGGCGTCGGCCTCGAGCGTCGCGTTTCGCTGCTCGACTTCCTCGCGCTGGCGTTCGATCCGTTCGCGGCTCTCCTTGAGGTCGGCGATCCGCGTCTCGAGGCTCGTTTGCATCTCTGCGAGCGAGTCGCCGAGGTCACCGGGGATCGACTCGGAGAGCGCGTCGGCGTCGAACTCCTCGGCGGCGAGCGCGTCGGCCTGGGCCGCGACCGTCGTCAGGTAGTCGTCCATCGCGACGAACGACCGCTGGAGGTCGCCGATTTCGTCGGCCTGATCCGGTTCCGGCGGCCGGTCCTCGAGTCGGCCGTTCGCGATTCCCTCGGCGACCGCCCGCAGTTCCTGTAGCGGCCGAATGACGTCCTCGCGAGCGATCAATAGCGTGTTGACGAAGGCGACGAGCGCGAGGCAGAAGACGACCCCCGTGAGGACGATCTGTCCCGTCGGAAAGACCGCGAACGCTTCGCGAGGCCCGAGAAAGACCAGCGGGAGCGCGAACACCGCGAGCGTCGAACAGAACTGGAGGACGACCGCGGCCATCATCTTTCGCTCGAGGCTCTCGGTGACGCCCAGCCGCGCCATCGAGCCCCACAGTAACGATTCGTATCGCCCGCGGATCGAGCCGGACGCCCCGCCCCGCTCGGCGACGCCGTCCGAAGAAATCGTCGACATACGGCGATACATGCTCCGTCACTTATATGAATTCCGTGCGGATTACCACGTCGCGGGAAGATCCATCCTGCCCCCGTATCGGGCATATATCAGCCACTCAAGGCGTCTCTGTCGGTAATAGCGGGCTCCGGCCAGCACGCATTTGTGGGTGTCTCGACGACCCGAGTGCATGGATCGACGTCACTATCTGGCGCTCGCGGGGACGGTAGCCTCGGGAGCGCTCGCGGGATGTACGGGACAGGTTACGGACGTGATCGAAGGAACGACCGAACAGGTCGGACGGAAAGCCAACGAGAGCGTCGACGAAACGATGGCCGACCTCACGCGCCCGCCGTCCGCGGACGTGCGGGTCGAACACGACGGCACCGTGATCGTCCGGTCGCTCGGCGGGGACACGGTCGGCGTCATGTGCGGCTTTCCGGAAACCGACTCGCCCGTCGAAGAACTCGAGACGAGCGAGCGCGCCGTCACTGGGCCGGGAATGCTCGAGAACTGTCCGAAAGAGCGGCTCGTCGCGGTGAACGAAGTCGGGGATATCAAGGTCATCGAAGAACTCGAGTGAGCGACCGCTGATTCGGTCGGCCCCGCAGCGGACGCCGTCGACGGTGCCGCTACCCGGGATTCGAGATCCAAGCGAAACCCGTTTACTCGCGCCGCGGATACGGATCGGCAGTGACGGACGAACCTGCCGCAACCCCGGATCGCGACGACAGCGAGGGCGACGCCGATACCGACGAACTCACGCTCGCGCAGTTCCACGAGGCGTCCCAGCGCGAGGGCCGCCCCGTCCTCACCGCCGGCGCCGTCGCGCGAACCCTCGAGCGCTCCCACGACGAGGTCAGCGAACAGCTCGACCGACTCGCCGAGCAGGGTGCCCTCGAGCGGCTCTCGGTCTCGACCGACCCCGTCGTCTGGTACCCGACCGAACTCGAGGACTTGACCGACAAGGAGCGGGTCGTCGTCTTCCCGAAGCGCCGCGAGATCGTCGTCGACCGCCCCGACCAATTCACGCGCGCGCAACTGGCGCAGTTCGCGCACCTCGAGGACGGCAACGGCGAGCAGGGGTACCGCTATGTCGTCCGGCCGGAGGACGTCTGGCAGGCGCCCCACGACTCCTTCGACGAGTTGGCGCGGACGATGCGCCAGGCGCTGGGCCAGCGCAACGAGCAACTCGAGGAGTGGGTCTGGAGCCAGTGGGATCGGGCCCACCAGTTCCGCCTCTACACCCACGAGGACGGCTACACCGTGCTCGAGGCCAAGAGTCCGGAAGTGATGGGCAACGTCGCCCGGCAGAAGTTGGACGAGGAACACGTCCACGCGCCGATTTCGGAGACCGAGGACTGGGTGCGCGAGGGCTCGGAGGCCGCGATCAAACGGATCCTCTACGAAGCCGGCTACCCCGTGCAGGACCACCGCGATCTGGAGTCCGGTGAAGAGCTGGAAATCGACCTCGAGGTATCCCTTCGGGACTACCAGCAGACCTGGGTCGATCGCTTCGCCGAGGCCGGCGAGGGCGTCTTCGTCGGGCCGCCGGGCAGCGGGAAGACCGTCGCCGCGATGGGCGCAATGGCCCACGTCGGCGGCGAGACCCTCGTCCTGGTGCCGAGTCGCGATCTCGCCCGCCAGTGGGCCGACACGATTCAGGAGTACACCTCCCTCGGCCCCCACCAGATCGGCCAGTACCACGGCGGGCAGAAGAACGTCCGCCCGGTGACGATCGCTACCTACCAGATCGCCGGGATGGATCGCCACCGCTCGCTGTTCGACGACCGCGAGTGGGGCCTGGTCGTCTTCGACGAGTGCCAGCACGTCCCCTCGGACGTCTACCGGCGGAGTACCCACCTGCAGTCCCGGCACCGCCTCGGTCTCTCCGCGAGTCCCATCCGCGAGGACGACCGCCAGAAAGAGATTTTCACCCTCGTCGGGCCGCCGATCGGCACCGACTGGCAGGCCCTGTTCGACGCCGGCTTCGTCGCGGAGCCGGAACTCGAGATTCGCTACGTGCCGTGGGGCGACGACGAGCAGCGCAACGCCTACGTCTCCGCGGAGGGCCGCGAGAAGTACCGCATCGCCGCTGAGAACCGCGGGAAGGTAGACGAGATCCGGTACCTGCTATCCGCGCATCCCGACTCGAAGGCGCTGGTCTTCGTCGACTACCTCGAGCAGGGCCGCGAACTGTCGGATGCGCTCGACGCGCCGTTCATCAGCGGGGAGACGCGCCACCACGAGCGCCGGCGGCTGTTCGACGAGTTCCGGCGCAACGAGCGCGACCTGCTTGTCATCTCGCGGGTCGGCGACGAGGGGATCGACCTCCCGACGGCCGACCTCGCCATCGTCGCCTCCGGGCTGGGCGGTTCCCGCCGACAGGGCACGCAGCGGGCCGGACGGACGATGCGTCCCGCCGGCGGCGCGCTCGTCTACGTGCTCGCGACGCGGGGGACCCGCGAGGAGGACTTCGCCCGCCGGCAGCTCCAGCATCTCGGTCGGAAGGGGATGACCGTGCGCGAGCAGACCGTCGAGCGTGACCGTGATGAAGAGGACGAGACGGCGGAGTCCGCCGAAGACGACAGCGAGGACGAGGAGACGGACGAGGGCGACGCCGGTGGAGAGAGCGAGAGCGAAACCGCCTTCGATCGCTAACCGACGTCAGCTATCGGCGGCGCGTCCGACTCGACGGCGTCGACCTGTTCGACTTTCTCGACCGTCCGCACGCCGACGCCGTCCTCGAGCGCCGGTCGAACGCGATCGACGTCGGCGCCGCCGGGCTCGACGGCGGCGCGGACGCGGAGTTCGACGGTGGTATCGTTGAGGCCGGGCGAGACGTGTCGGATGTCCGCATCGACGACCGTTTCGACGGCCTCGACTCGTTCGACGACGCGGACGGCGCCCTCGGCGAGGTCGCCCGGACCGCCCAGGGGGACGCGAACGGTGAGGGTTGCGACGATGTCGGGCTGGTTCTGCTTCTGCGTTTGCTTGCGCGGTTGGTTGGACAGGTCGGTCATAGGCCCCCGTCGAGAATCGAACTCGACGCTCGGCCGCGCCGCCGACCGGACGAATCGTCCGGACGACGCGGCCGCGTGTTGACCGGTACACCACGGGGGTCGCGGTCGCGGCGCCCCCGCTGGCCGAACGTCGATACCGTCTACAATGGATCCGAACCGGTGGCTCCCCTCATGGGTTATGGGGTGCCTGAGAACGGCGTCGGACCGTCCGGCCGAGCGGTGACGAGTTCCGTTACGCGGCGCGGACGGTTCCGACGTCGACACCGATCCCGGATCGCTTCGGGATCAGATTGAGCGACCGACGGACCGGCCCACGCGCGCCGGACTCGAGGCCGAGACTGGCCTCAAGCCAATAACGAGTGTGGAATGCGCCACCCGTCCCACGGTTGCAGGAATTCAGGAACGCGGTGACGAGCGCGGTGGTGGTCATCGGTCGGAACCTACGCTGACGGTGTGGTTCCATTGACATAATTATTTCCACAGTATGGTACCACACGACATAGCCGAGCCAGTCAGCGGCGGCGACAGTCACCCGAGGCCAATATTCAAGGTACCGCGTTCGAAGACTAGGTAGCATGAACGACGCGGCCTCGATCGCCCGAGCGCGACTCCGAGCGCGGAAACGAGAGGTGGGGCGCCGGTGAGCGACGACGAGAACCAGCGCGAGGTGCTCGTCGGCGAGACCGACGCCGGGAAGGACCTGTGGCTGCCGGTCGTCGAACTCCTGACCGGCCGCGGGTTCGTGACCGGAAAGTCCGGCTCCGGCAAGTCGAACACCGCCTCCGTCATCGCCGAGGAACTGCTCGAGGCCGGCTACCCCCTCCTGATCGTCGACACCGACGGGGAGTACTACGGGCTCAAGGAGGAGTACGAGATGCTCCACGCCGGCGCCGACGAGGAGTGCGACATCCAGATCGGGCCCGAGCACGCCGAGCAGATGGCGACGCTGGCCCTGGAGGAGAACGTCCCGATCATCCTCGACGTCTCCGGCTACATCGAGGAGGGCGTCGCGGACGAACTCATCCGGAAGGTCGCCCGCCAGCTGTTCGTCAAGGAGAAGAAGCTGAAAAAGCCCTTCCTGCTGGTCGTCGAGGAGGTCCACGAGTACATCCCCGAGGGCGGCGGCGTCGGCGAGACCGGCAATCTCCTGATCAAGATCAGCAAGCGCGGCCGTAAACACGGCCTCGGCATCGTCGGCATCAGCCAGCGGCCCGCCGACGTCAAGAAGGACTTCATCACGCAGGCCAACTGGCTCGTCTGGCACCGCCTCACGTGGGACAACGACACGAAGGTCGTCGGCCGGATCATCGACACCGAGTACGAGGAGGCCGTCGCCGAACTGAACGACGGGCAGGCGTTCGTCCAGACCGACTGGATGGACGCCGACGTCCGCAAGGTCCAGTTCCGCCGCAAGCGCACCTTCGACGCCGGCGCCACGCCGGGGCTGGACGACTTCGAACGCCCGGAGCTCAAGTCCGTCTCCGACACCCTCATGGGCGACCTGCAGGAGATCTCCGAGCGCAAGGAGCGCGAGGAGAACCGCATCCTCGAGCTCGAGAACGAACTCGAGAAGAAGGAAAAGCGCATCGAGACCTTAGAGGACGAACTCGAGTCGGCCCGCGACATCTCGAATGCGGCCAAGCAGATGGCCGACGCCCTGACGCGGCCTGAGACGTTCCAGACGCAGTTGCCGGACCGGGACGGCGACGGCGAGGAGCGCCGGCTGCACGACGAGATCGTCGCCCTCGAGGAGGAGCGCGACGAACTCGAGGACGCGATCGCCGAGCGAGACGAGCGGATCGAGGCGCTGGAGGACGAACTCGCGTCCCGGGCGGAGACGATCGATCGGCTTCGCGAGGTCAACGAAAAACTGCGCGAGCACGTTCGCGAACTCGAGGCGGAGACCGACGGCGACGAGGAGTCGATCATTCAGGCCAGCGGTGACGACCTCGAGTTCGGCTACGCGTCGGTCGACGGCGGCGACGAGGGCGAACTGGTCGTCGCGGGCGAGCCCGAGTCGGCGCGGCAGTCCGGCGACGACGGTGCGGGCGTTCCGGAGCGTGGCCCCCTCACCGGCTACAAGCGCGGCGACTGGCCGGACGTCGAGCAAGAACGGACACCGACCGCTGGCGGCGACCGAAGTGACGGAATGACGGGCCGCAGTCGTAACCGCAACCGCGAGCGCGAGCGCAGTTCCGCAGTTATCGAGGGCGAGGAAGGGGCGAACGGCGCCGAAACGACCGCTGACGACCTCGAGGCCGCCGTCCCCGACTACACCCTCGCCGGGCAACACCAGCCCGGCCGCCGCCTCGTGAGCGAACTCGAGGGCACGTCGGTCGGCGAATCCCTCGAGCGCGCCAGCGAAGGGTCGCGGTGCTCGGTCGAGACGGCCGGCACCGTGCTGATCGCGTTGGCGCGCGAGGGGCCGCTCGAGGCGGCCGCCGTCGCGAAGCGGGTCGATCGCTCCACGATCGCGGTCCAGAGTCTCCTCTCGGAGCTGCGCACCGAATCGGTTCTGGACAGGAGCGGCGAGCGGGCGTACGCGCTGGCGGACGACGCCTCTGAGGAGATCGCCTCGCACCTCGAGGAGAGCGACTAGTTCCGAGGGATCTCGTTTTCGCTACGTCGAAAGTCGGTCGCCGATCGCCTCGAGCGTCGACGGCTCGATGTGCTGGTGGACCGGCAGCGCGACGATCGTTTCCGAGAGCCGCCGCGCGGTCTCGTAGGCCGGGCCGTCGCGGACGGTCGTCGAGAGGCGCGGCCAGGTGTACGCGCCGACGCCGCGGTCCTCGAACGTCGCGACGAGATCGTCGGGATGGGCCGCTCGGACCGGGAACGCCTGCGGACAGATCCCCTCCGGCAGGTCGTCGTAGACGACCGCGAGGTCGTCGCGGTCGGCGAGGACGCGGCACCACGTCCTGAAGTTGGTCCGTCGCCGCTCCCGGATCCGGTCAGGATCGGCGTTCTCGAGGACGTGCTTCGACAGCTTCGCCATCGGCGTTTTCCCGTCCTCGTATCGCTCCTCGGGGGTGCCGACGGCCGGCGGGTCCTTGCCCTCGTCACCCTCCTCGAGCGTCGTCCCGCCGTCGGGTTCGGTCCTGTCGTTTTCGGGCGGCTCGGTCTCGGTCCCGTTCCGATTCGCGTCCCGCCGGTCGTCGGCCCGGGCGGACCCGCCGAGCAGCGAGCCGAGCGACGCGCCGGTGCCGCCGACGCCGTCGAGAACGTTTCGAGCGGCGGATTTGAGCACGAACGCGCCGTCACCGAGACCGACGCGGTCGCGGACGCCGGCGTGTTCGGACGGTTCGTAGGCCTCGATCGCCGCGTCGCTGTTCCGGTAGAGGACGGCTCCGTTCGGGACCGGCAGCAGTTTCCAGAGGCTCGCGATCCCGACGTCGCCGTCCGTCCCGAGCAATCGTCCGTCGGCGACGCTGAGCGGGGCGTGCGCGTTGTCGTCGATGTGGTAGCAGTCGTACTCGTCCGCCAGCGCCGCCACCTCCTCGAGCCCGGGCTGGGGAAAGCCGAAGTAGTTGACCGACATGACGGCGGCGGTCTCGTCGTCGATGCGGGCCTCGAGGTCGGCGAAGTCGGGGGCGAACGAAGGCCGCACGCGGTAGTACCGCGGCTCGAGGTCGAGGTCGCGAAACGGTTCGGCGACCGCGTCGGGCAGGTAGGCCGGGATGAGGACGTTCTGCCCGGATTCGACGAGGCCGGCGAGGCCGTCCCGGAGCGCGACCTTCCCCGAGCCGTAGTAGGTGTGGGCCCTCGCGCGGTCGTCGAAAACCGCCTCGAGTCCCTTCCCGTTCCGGCTCGCGAGCGATCGAAACGACAGGGTCGGCGTGGCACGGAGCATGCGTGACGGGCGGCCGCTCGGCGACGAGCCGCGTAGTACGTGGTTCAGTACGCGGATACAGCCTTAGTGATGGGGACGATACGTCCGGTTGCGGGTCGACAGGCGCGGCTTACAGCCCCGGCGCCTCGTGTGAATCGCGCGACATCTCCGGCTGAAAACCCCCCTTACGATTCGCAAGCGCTTGCATAACAAAGCGCGGATAGACGAACGCTTCGCCCATGGTTGATTCGACCGACGAAGACGATCTTCGCCTTCTCGTCGTCGGACTCGACGCGGGGTGTCCACCGATACTCGAGTCGCTGTTCGAGTCGGGCGAGGTGCCGACCTTGCGACGGATACTCGAGTCAGGGACCAGCGGGTCGCTGGAGTCGCAGATTCCGCCGTGGACGGCCAGCGCCTGGCCGTCGATGTACACGGGGAAGAATCCGGGCAAGCACGGCGTCTTCGATTTCCTCTCGTTCGACGGCTACGACTGGAGCGTGGTGAACTCGAGTCACGTCCGGGAGCGGCCGGTCTGGGAACTGCTCTCCGAGCACGGGATCACGAGCGTCGTCGTCAACGTTCCGGTCACGCACCCGGCCCGAGCGTTCGACGGGGCGCTGATTCCGGGGCTGACCGCCCCCGAAGACCCGGACTGCCACCCCGAGGGGATCCTCGAGGACGTCAAGCTGGAGTGTGGCGGCTACCGGGTCTACCCGCAGAGCGGCCCCGAACCGGACCAGTCGATCGAGGGGTACGAGCGGACGATCGAACTCCGGGGGAAGGCCTTTCGCTACCTCTGTCGCCGGATGGAACCCGAGTTCGGCTTCCTCCAGTTCCAGCAGACCGACTCGGTCTTCCACGAGCGACCCGGCGACAAGAAGGCCATCGAAGCCGTCTACCGCGAGGTCGACCGGCAGGTCGAGCAGACCATCGAGGAGACCGACCCCGAGAACGTCCTGATCGTCAGCGACCACGGGATGGGAAAAGTCACGGGCCACGAGTTCCGCGTCAACGAGTTCCTCCGCGATCGGGGCTACCTGCAGGCCCACCGGGGCGGCGAGGGGATGCCCGACTGGTCCAAGAGCTGGGAGAACGACCTGCTCTACGGCGAGGACGCGGGCAGCCACGAGGAGAGCACCCTCGAGAAGGCCCTGAACGTCGCCGCGCGGTTCGGCGTCACGACCCAGCGCGTCGCGAACGCGCTCGAGCGGGTCGGCCTGAAGGAGCCGATCGGCAGGCGGGTACCCAACGACCTGATTCGGGCGGCCAGCGAGCAGGTCGATTTCGCCGACTCGGAGGTCTACATGCGCTCGAAGAGCGAACTCGGCCTGCGGATCAACCTCGAGGGGCGCGAGCCGAACGGGCAGGTGCCCGAATCGGAGTACGAGCGGGTCCGCGAGGAGGTCGTCGAGGCGCTGTCGTCGGTTCGGACCCCGGACGGCGAGCCGATGTTCGACGCCGTCGGCCCCCGCGAGGAGTTCTTCGACGGGCCGTACCTCGACGAGGGGCCGGACATCGTCACGGTGCCCGCGGCGTTCAACAACGCGATCAGCGCCGATCTCGGGAAAGACCTGTTCGGCGAGCCGATGGAGCCGTGGAACCACAAGCGGACCGGCGTCGTCGGCGCGATGGGCTCGGCGTTCGACGAGAGCGCCTCGCTCGCGGACGCCGACGCGACGATCTTCGACATCGCGCCCACGATCTGCGCGCTGTTCGACGTGCCGATCGACGCCGAGATGGACGGCGAAACGCTGCCGATCGTCGAGGCCGGGCCGGAAGCGGAGTACCCGTCGTACGATCCCGAACCGATCGCGGCGACCGAGGATCAGATCGTCGAGGATCGCCTCTCGGATCTGGGGTACCTATGACCGTCGAAGTCACGACGCTCGACCCGTGGACCGAGGCCGAGGAGTGGAACCGCTACGTCGAGCGGTCGGACGGAACCAACCCCTTCTTCCGCGCCGAAGCGCTCCGCCTACAGGCCGAGGACACGGGCACGACGCTGCACCTCCTGACCGGCTTCAAGGGGCAGGAGGCGATCGGACTCTTTCCTGTCTTCGAGTACTCGAAGGGACCGATCACCGGCGCGTTCTCCCCGGCGCCCCAGTCGTGGTCGCCCTACCTCGGCCCGGCGACGCTGAACCTCGCGAAGGTCAAGCGCCGCAAGGCCGATCAACGGATCCAGCGGTTCCTCGAGGGCGCCATCCAGTGGATCGAGGAGGAAATCTCCCCGCTGTACACGCGGTTCGTCGCCGCCGAGTTCGAGGACGTGCGGCCGTTCGTCTGGAACGATTACACCGTCGAGCCGGGCTACACCTACGTCGTTGATCTCGAGGGCAGCGAGGAGGAGCTCCTGAGTCGGTTCAGCAGCGACGCCCGACAGAACGTGCGCGGCGCGGACGAGGACGCCTACGTCGTCGAGGAGGGCGACGCCGACGACATCGACCGCATCGTCGAGCAGGTCGCCCAGCGGTACGAGAATCAGGGTCGGTCGTTCCACCTGAGCCCCGATTTCGTCCGGTCGGCGTACGCGGTGCTGCCCGAGGGCTCCGTGCGGCCGTACGTCTGCCGCGTAGACGGCGAGGTCCTGGGCGGCATCCTCGTCGTCGAGTCGGACACCACCCGATACCGCTGGCAGGGCGGCGTCAAACCGGACGCCGACGTCGACCTGCCGATCAACGACCTGCTGGACTGGACCGTGATGCGCGACGGCCTCCATGCGGGCCTCGAGCGGTACGACCTCGTCGGCGCCGGCGTCCCGAGCATCAACCGCTACAAGGCGAAGTTCAACCCGCGCCTCGAGACGAACTTCACGATCACGTCGGGCGCGTTCGGCGTCGATCTGGCGATCGATCGGTACCGAAAACTCGCGTAGGGCGGCCGGGTTCGGCTTCTCGCCGTTCTGTTTTCAACCGAAAGTCTCACGGTCGACGTCGCGACTCCGTCGTCACTCGGCGATCCGATACCTCGACTGGCGGGCGTCCTCGAGGCAGACGCGGCTGGCGACGCAGTCGGCGTCCTCGAGTTTGCCGAGCGCGTACCGGACGGTGCGCGCACAGAGGCGCGACTCGGCGGCGATCTCCTCCTGAGTCATCGCGCCCTCGTACTCGAGGACCTTGTAGACGAGCTTCGCGCTCGGCGGGAGCTCCGAGACGGACGTGGCGGATTTGGAGGCGGCGTCGGACTCGGACTCGGCGGCGGCGTCGCGATCGCGCTCGCGATCTGCTTCCTGATCGGTCGCACTCATAGATGCTGTCCCGGCCTACGGGCTCGCTCGTATAGACGCTGGCGACAGTTCAGAAATATAGGGGGGCGCTAACGACGGCGGCCGTCTCGAACGGGATCGGTACTGACGGCGCCGCGGCCGGGGGTGAGTCCGCTCGAGATCCGACGGGCGCGTTCACCGGGCGAGGCCGCCGGTAATCCCCACATAGTAAGGCGCTCGGTCGCGTCACCGACGCGTATGTTCGGAACCAGCGGCATCCGCGGCACCGTCGGGGAGGACGTCACGGCGGAGCTCGCGCTTTCGGTCGGACGCGCGGTCGCGTCGGAAGGCTACGAAACCGTCGTCGTCGGGCGCGACGTCCGCGAGAGCGGCGACGTGCTCGTCGACGCGGTCGCGTCGGGGCTGCGCGAGTGCGGCGCCGACGTCCTCGAGGTCGGCGTCGAGTCGACGCCGACGATCGCGCGGTCGATCGAGCGCTTCGACGCTGATGCGGGGGTCGTCGTGACGGCCTCGCACAATCCGGCGCCGGACAACGGACTCAAACTCTGGAACCCCTCGGGGAAGGCGTTCGGCCCCGAGCAGCGCGACGCGATCGAGCGCCGGCTCCGCGAGGACGACTACGACCTCGGGGCGTGGGACGAACTCGGCACTCGTCGCCGGCGGGACGCCGCCCGCGAGCACCACGCCGCGGCGATCGAGGCGGCCGTCGACCTCGAGTCGACCCCGAGCGTGATCGTCGACCTCGGCAACGGCGCCGGCACGATCACGGCCGAGGTGCTCGCCGACCTCGGCTGTCACGTCCGGACGCTGAACGGCCAGCAGGACGGCTCGTTCCCCGGGCGTCCCAGCGAGCCGAACGAAGAAACGCTCGAGACGCTGGCCGCGCTCGTCGCGGAGACGAACGCCGACCTCGGCGTCGCCCACGACGGCGACGCCGACCGGATGATGGCCGTCGACGAGACGGGAACCTTCGTGCCGAAGGACGCCCTGCTCGCGCTGTTCGCCCGCGAGGCCGCGGGCGAGGGCGATCGGGTCGCCGCCCCGGTCGACACCAGCCTCGCCGTCGACGACGCGCTCGCGACCGTCGGCGCCGCCGTCACGCGAACCAAGGTCGGCGACGTCTACGTCGCCGAGCGGACGACCGAGGACGGCGTCGTCTTCGGCGGCGAGCCCAGCGGCGCCTGGATCTGGCCCCAAGAAACTCGGTGTCCGGACGGCCCGCTCGCGGCCGCCAAGCTCGTCGAACTGGTCGCCGACCGCGGGCCGCTCTCCGAGCTCGCCGGCGCGATCGAGCGGTACCCGATCCGCCGGACTTCCCTCGAGGTCGAGGACAAGGCCGCGGTGATGGACGAGGTCCGGACGCTCGTCAGCGACCGCTACGACGACGTGGACACGCTCGACGGCGTGCGGGTCGAGGCCGACGACGGCTGGTTCCTGCTTCGCGCAAGCGGCACCCAGCCGCTCGTCCGGGTAACCGCGGAAGCCCGCGACGAGGACGCCGCCGAGCGGGTCTTCGAGGAGGCGCGGGAGCTCGTCGGCGGCGCGCTCGAGGCGACGGAGGCGGACGCGGAGTAACGGTCCCGGACGACCCACCGCCAACCCATCGCTCGTTTCCGTACCCCAGTCCGCGTTCGTACGTTTGGCGCCGAACGAGGGCTGTGACCGCGACGACGCTCAATCGTGACTATCGGCAGCGGCGGTCGATACGGACACGATCGCGCCGTTACAATGTGAGCGAGAACGAACTGCTATCTGGCTTCTTCGGGGATGAAGTCGGACGTCTTCATCTCGCGGTACGTCGCACAGTCGGGACAGGCGTGGACGACGTCGCGGTTGTCCCCGAACACGCGGGCGAACTGTCGGGTCACCTGGTTCCCACAGTTGACGCACCGGGGGGCGCTCGTGTGTTCTCGAGACGTCATCGGCGTCCACTTCGCGTCGGATGGTTCCGTCGACATCAACAGGCCGTAGCCACAGAACGGTATTTACTATAGACCCCATAATTCGGCTCGAACCGGTTAGTCGCTCGTTGAAACGGGCCGAACCTTACGAGCGAAACGAATCAGATATCGGCAGAGTCACGAGCTGCTTCCCGATAAATATTGTATTTCGAGCCGGTAAGACCGTATTACTAGTTACGGTATTGACGATTCGATCGGCGATAGCGTCCGCTCGATCCGACCGGACGTTCGATCGTCGATCGACGATCGTGCGATCGGGTACCAACAGCCATTACCGAGCGGAGCAGTCGACCGTGATCCGCGGCGGCCGCGAGTCGCGGCCGGGCTCGCAGGGCGCGAGTAGAACCCGTATAATTATCCCCCGAATCGGCGTACGGTGGGGCATGAAAGCTGTCGTTCTCACGGCGGGTGAAGGAACGCGGATTAGACCGCTCTCCGCGTCGGTGCCGAAACCGATGCTGCCCGTCGCCGATCGACCGCTCGCCGCCCACACCGTCGACGCGGCCGTCGACGCCGGTGCGGACGAGATCGTCCTCGTCGTCGGCTACGAGGCCGAGACCGTGCGGGAGTACTTCGGATCCGAGTACCGCGGCGTCCCCGTCAGCTACGCCGTCCAGGAGGAGCAGGCCGGCACCGCCGACGCCGTCAACGCCGCCCGCGAGCACCTCGAGGGCCCCTTCGCCGTCCTCAACGGCGACAACCTCTACGATCCGGCCGCGATCGAACGACTGTTCGAGGCCTGTCCGGCCGTCTGCGCCGTCGAGGTCGACGATCCGAGCAACTACGGCGTGCTGAGTACGACCGACGGCACGATCACCGACATCGTCGAGAAACCGGCAGACCCGCCGACCAACCTCGCCAACGCCGGCGCGTACGCCTTCCCCGCGGATGCCCGCGAGTGGCTGGACGTGCCCGCGAGCGAGCGCGGCGAACACGAGATCACGGACGTCCTCGGGCGGGTCATCGACGAGTACGCCGTCACGCCGGTCACCCTCGACCGGTGGATGGACGTCGGCCGCCCCTGGGAGCTGCTCGAGGCCAACGAGTGGAAGCTCGGCGAGCTCGAGCGGCGCCTCGACGGGACGGTGAGCGACGACGCCCACCTCGAGGGCGACGTGGTCGTCGAGGAGGGTGCGACCGTGAAGCCGGGGGTCGTAATCGAGGGCCCGGCGCTGATCCGTTCGGGGGCGACGGTCGGTCCCAACGCGTACGTCCGTGGCGCGACGCTGATCGACGAGGGCGCGAAGGTCGGCAACGCCGTCGAGGTGAAAAACAGCGTCCTCTCGCCGGGCGCGACGGTGGGTCACCTCTCGTACGTCGGCGATAGCGTCCTGGGTCGGGACGTCAACTTCGGCGCGGGGACGACCGTCGCCAACCTGCGCCACGACGAGGCCGACGTGAAGTTCTCCGTCAAGGGCGACCGCGTCTCGACCGGCCGGCGGAAGTTCGGCGTCGTCGCCGGCGATGGCGTCAAGACGGGAATCAACACGAGCCTTACGCCGGGGCTAAAACTCGATACGGGCGCGACGACGATGCCCGGCGAAACCGTCGAGCGGGACCGGTAACGGCCGACCGCCCGCGGCTCGAATCGGGCCGATCGCCGTCGGTGCCGAACGTTCTCCGCGAACCGTAGTTATCAGGTGTTGACTTTATGTAGCCGGGGAGAGCCATCACATACGGAGGGTGTCGATCGGTATTCCGCGGATCACCGACCCTCCAGTTCCGATTCCGACGTCATCGAGTGCGGGTCGTGCGTATCGGCGCCGTGGGACGACGGCTACGGGGGTGGCCGATCGTCCTGCGGCCTCGAGGACTCGTACTCGCTGACGCGTCGATCGCGTCGAGTTACGTTCCGCGAGCGACGCGTTCGATATCGAGTGGGGGCGTCTCATCCGAGCGGGGGCGGGGAATCCGCCCGAACCGCCGCCTCGATCTTCTCTCTCTCAGTTCCGCAGGAAAAAGCGACGGCGCCGTTACTCGACCGTGACGCTCTTGGCGAGGTTGCGCGGCTTGTCGATTGGTCGATCCAGCAGGTCAGCCGCGTAGTAGGAGACGAGCTGCAGCTGGACGTTCGCCAGCAGCCCCGCGAGGTCGGGATCGGTCTCAGGGATCTCGAGGTGGGCGTCTGCGACCTCGACGGCGCGGTGGTCCTCGGGACAGACCGCGACCACCGGCGCGCCGCGGGTCTGTGCCTCCTCGGCGTTCTTCAGCGTCTTCTCGTCCTCTTCGCCGGTGAAGATCGCGAAGACTGGCGTCTCCGGCGTGACGAGCGCCAGCGGCCCGTGCTTGAGCTCGCCGGAGGCGAACCCCTCCGCGTGCTCGTAAGTGATCTCCTTGAACTTCAGGGCGCCCTCGAGCGCCACGGGGTAGCCGAGCCCGCGGCCGATGAAGAAGTACGAGCGGCTGTTCTCGTATCGGCTGGCGATCCACTCGGCGTCGGACTCCCGGAGGACGGTCTCGATCTGCTCGGGCATCGCGTCGAGGTCGGGCAACAGCGCCTCGAGGTCGGCCGCCGGCTCGCCGCGGACGTCGTCGGCGATGCGCTGGGCCAGCAGCGTGAGCATGACCGCCTGCGAGGAGAAGGTCTTGGTCGCGGCGACGCCGATCTCCGGCCCGGCCCGGATGAATAGCGCGTCGTCGGCCTCGCGGGCGGCCGTGGAGCCGACGACGTTCGTGACGGTGAGGGTGGCCGCACCCTCCGCTTTGGCCTGGCGGAGGGCGTTGAGCGTGTCGGCCGTTTCGCCGCTCTGCGTGACGGCGACGACGAGGGTGTCCTCGTCGACCGGCGGCGCGGCGACGCTGTACTCGTTGGCCAACAGCGCCGTCGCCTCGATGCCGGCCCGGTTCAGCGCGAGCGATCCGTACAGCGCTGCGTGGTAGGAGGTACCGCAGGCGATGAGCTGGACGCTGTCGATTCCCTCGAACGCGCCCGACTCGAACCCGTCGAGGGCGATCCGGCCGTTCTCGGGGTCGATCCGGCCCTCGATCGCCTGTGCCAGCGAGGTGGGTTGCTCGTGAATTTCCTTCAGCATGAAGTGGTCGTACTCGCCCTTGCCGGCCTGTTCGGGGTCCCACTCGACGGTCTCGGGCTCGCGCGTGATCGGGTTGCCGTCGAGGTCGGTAAACTCGACGCCGTCCTCGTCGACGACGACGACATCGCCGTCCTCGAGGTAGACCACGCTGTCGGTGTACTCGAGGAAGGCGGGGACGTCGCTGGCGAGGAAGAACTCGTCGTCCTCGACGCCGACGACCAGCGGGGAGCCCTTGCGGGCGGCGTAGAGAACGTGTTCACCGGAGAGCATCGCCGTGACGGCGTAGCTGCCCTCGAGGTCCTCGATCGCCCGCCGGAACGCGGCTTCGTTGTCCAGCCCCGAGTCGAGGTAGTACTGAATGAGGTGCGGGATGACCTCGGTGTCGGTGTCGCTCGTGAACTCGTGGCCCTTGGCCTGGAGCCACTCCTTGAGTTCAGCGTAGTTCTCGATGATCCCGTTGTGGACGACCGCGACGTCTTCGGTGCCGTCCGTGTGGGGATGGGCGTTCTCGTCGGTCGGCGGGCCGTGGGTCGACCAGCGCGTGTGGCCGATGCCGACGTCGCCCTCGAGCGGGTCGTCGATCGCTTCCTTCAGCTCCTCGACCTTCCCCGAGCGCTTCTCGACGTCGATGCCGGAGCCGTTCTGGATCGCGATGCCCGCCGAATCGTAGCCCCGGTACTCGAGGTTCTCGAGGCCGGTCAGCAGCGTCTCGACCGCGTTCCCGTCGCCGACGTGTCCGATGATTCCACACATCTCTCGATCACCGTCGGTCGAATCGGCGAGCGTCGGTCGTCGCGCGGACCGCAGGGGTCGTCGGCGCGGCCGCCGTCGAATCCGGGCTCGGTGCGGCCGGCTGTCGATGCGCGTGCGCGGAGATATCGAGATCGCTGGCCGTCCGTGACGATCGCGCAGGCGGCGTGCGTGGTCGATCGTCCGCGGCGGCCCGTCGAGATCGGAACTGATACACGGACATGAGAGGATCCAGGCAAGCCGAGCCCATTACTATAGATTGGCTACCGATTCCGGTAGCGTCGGGGTACTCTCGAGCGGCCGTTCGCTCGGTCCGCGAAACGAGTTCCGAATACGTTGATAGAATTTGACCAATTTCGTGATCGTATGTTCTATTCGAGCGCTTCGATCGAACATACGGAACCGAAACGAGCGGACAGGACGGAGTATGTCAACCAAACGCGATCGAGACGGCGGCGTACGGGCTCCCGAACGACCGTATCGGGCCCGATAAATCGTCGGTGCGACCGGAAAACGGCCGGTAAACGAAGCGAAACGCCGTGTGCCGGACTCGAGACGAGCGCGGCGTCGGCCGCGAGCGATCCCGGCCGCCGGTTTGGAAAGTGGGCGTTCGTTGTCCCGATCCGGTCACGAGTGCACCGTTTCGATCGGTTCGGCCGCATCCGTTGCGTACTCGACGCCGGCCGAGCGATTCGCCTGAAACCCATCGTTTATTAGGTCCCCGTTCGTGGTCCGGAACCACGATCCGCTCTCGAGCCGCACTGTTCGTGTACTGACCCGTTTCCACCCGCTTCGAACACCGTTCCCGAGCGACGATTCACATGATTCGGCCGCTACTCGCCGACGTCGGACTCCCCCTCGAGCAGCCGGTGCTGGTCTTTACGATCGCAATGGCGGTCTTTCTGGTCGGCCCGCTGTTCGTCAAGCGCCTCGGACAGCCGGGTATCGTCGGCGTCGTCCTCCTCGGCGCGGCGATCGGTCCAGACGCGCTCGAGTTCGTTAGCCACTCGGACGCGATCGTGTTGCTCGGCGAGGTCGGGCTGATCTACCTGCTGTTTACCGTCGGCCTCGAGCTCGACATGCAGGGGTTCAAGGAAGCCCCGGAGAACGCGGCGCTCTTCGGCCTGACGAGTTTCGGCCTGCCGTTCGTCGTCGGCGCCGCCGTCGTCTACGCCGTCCTCGATCTGAACCACTGGGCCGCGCTGTTGCTCGCGTCGGTGTTCGCCTCCCACACGCTGCTCGCGTACCCGGTCGTCAACCGACTGGGGGTGACGAAGAACCGCGCCGTCACCGCCGTCTTCGGCGGCATCCTCTTTACGGATACGATCGCGCTGATCGTGCTCGCGATCGTCACCGGCGCCGTCGGCGGCGACCTCACGCCGTGGCTGTTCGCGCGGGTCGCGCTCTCGCTCGTCGTCCTGTTCGGCGCGGCGCTGTTCGTCGTTCCGCCGATCTCGCGGCGGTTCTTCCGGACGTTCAGCGAGGAGAGCTACTTCGAGTTCCTGTTCGTGATGGTCGCCATCTTCGCCACCGCGAGCCTCGCCGAACTGCTCGAGCTCGCGCCGATCCTGGGCGCGTTCATCGCCGGCATCGCGCTGAACCGGCAGATTCCGGAGGGCGGCACCCTGATGAACCGCATCGAGTTCGTCGGCAACGCCTTCTTCATCCCCTTCTTCCTGCTGCACGTCGGGATGTTCGTCGATCCGACGGTCATCCTCGACGGCCCCGAGACGCTGTGGATCGCCGCCGTCATCACCGGCGTCATGCTCGTCACGAAGTGGGTCGCCGCCTGGCTCGTCGCCGCGGTGCAGGACTACACCTCGTCCGAACGGACCGTCATCTTCGGGCTCTCGACCGGGCAGGCCGCGGCCGCGCTGGCGATCACGCTCATCGGCTACGATCTCGGGCTGTTCGGCACGGCGGTGCTCAACGCCGTCGTGTTGATGCTCGTGGTCACCGCCGTCCTGAGCCCCTGGCTCACCGAGCGCGGCGCGACGGCGCTGGCCCTCGAGCGCGACGTCGCGGGCGGGGACGGGACGACCGATCCCACGATCCTGTTGCCGCTGTCCCACGACGCCGAACTCCAGCGGCGGCTCATGGAACTCGCGTTCGTCATCAAGGGGGATCGCGGCGCCGAACCGGTCCACCTGATGACCGTCGTCCAGCCCGACCGGGACGACGACGCGACCGAGCGCGAGATCGCCGCGGTCAGCGAGGATCTCGAGGAACTGGCCGCCGAAGGCAGCGCAGCGGAGGTCGACGTCGAAACCGAAACCCGGGTCAATCACAACGTCGCGTCCGGCATCGTCCAGGGCGCCGCCGAAGTGCGAGCCGACCAGATCATCATGGGCTGGGACGCCGAGCGGAGCTTCCGCCACCGGATCTTCGGCAGCATCATCGATCAGGTCCTCGAGGGGACCAACCGGCCCGTTCTGGTCTCGCGGCTCGGCCACCCGATCAACACGACCCGGACCATCCACGTCGTCGTCCCCGCCGGCGTCGACCACCACGGGGGGTTCTACGAGGCCGTCCACCTCGTCAAGCGGCTGGCCGCGAGCCTGGGCGCCGAACTGAACGTCATCGTCGTCGACGGCTCGGCCCACCAGCTCGAGCACCTGTTCGACATGGTCGAGGAGGACGTCCCGGCCGAATTCAGTTCGATCGACGGCTGGGAGCGGCTCATCCCGCGCCTCGAGTCCGAAACCGGCGACGACGATCTCATCGTCGCGCTCTCGCCGCGACCCGGCGGCGTCGGCTGGCGGGCCGAACTCGAGGGGCTACCGGCGCAGCTGGCCGCGTTACCGCCGGCGTCGTTCATCGCGATCCACCCGCGGCGGGGGAAACCCGAGTACGACCGGCAGTTCCTCCGATTCAAGTAGCGCTCGAACGGCGGAATCGCAATACGGCGTCGGGTGTCAACGGCTCACGGAACTACCCCGAACCGGCACACCTTTGAGGGGCGGCGTCGTTGTTCACGTATGGGTTTTGGTAGCTACGACGAATCCGAGCAACAGCAACAGACGACCGACGACGAGGACGACGCCGAAGCCGTAAACATCCACGAGAACGACCACAACGGGGAGATGTCCTTCGAGTCGGACGTCTCGACGGACGAACTCGTCTCCCAACTCGGCTCGATGAAGGACGAGGCCGACGACGAGGAGTAACGCCGACTGCGACGCCGCCCGTTCTATATCCGACGACGCCCGAACTCGAGTCGCCGCCTCCCGCTCGAGTCGAGGTGCGCCAATCCCCGCTTTTTCGCTCCCGACGAAATCGACGAGCGGAGCGGTCGCTCGAGCGCTCGTCGCGGTCGAAAAGCTACCGCCGACGGCCGTCAGCGACGGGACAGCGTCGACGCGCAGAGTTCGCCGATCGCCCGGCGAAGGCGCTGGGAGACGGCCGATTTCGAGACGCCGAGCCGATCCGCCAGTTCGTCCTGCGAGATGCCACGGGGGACGTCGAAGTACCCCTCCTCGTGGGCGACGGCGAGCAGTTCCTGCTGTTTCTCGGTGAGCGCGACGACGCCGTCGTCCTCGTCGTCGGAGACGCGGAGGTGATCGACCGTCAGGGAGATTCCCCGCTCCCGACAGTACTCGTTGAACGAGACGAGGTCGTCGCGACTCGGAAACCGCAGCTGGACGCGCCAGCCGTCCCTGCAGCTGGTCATCTCGAGCACGCGACCGCCGACCGCCGCCGTCCGCTCGACGAACGTCAGCGTCCGGTCGGCGATGCCGACCCGGTAGACGCGCCGATCCGTGTAGCGGTCGACCAGCACGGGATCGACGGCGGTCGGGTCCGCCTCGAGGGCGGCCTCGAAGGCGTCGAACGCGGCGCCGTAGACGGTGAGGAAGACGAGAGTGGGGCCGTTTTCGACCGTGGTCCAGTACTCCGGTTCGACGGTGACCTCGGTCGCGCGTCGGAGGGTCGGGCGGAGGAAGAGGTCGGCGTGGTCGAGCCGGAGCTGCGCGACGATGCCGCCGTCGGCTTCGGAGGGAACGCCGGTGTGTTCGCGGTCGACGTCGGCGTCGGTTTCGCCGGACGCGTCGGTCGCCTCGGCGTCGGCGTCGGTTCGCGTGGAGGACTCGGCATCGGTGAGGTCGATGCTCACAGCGGCATCCGCCATCCGGCTGGATGACAGGTGTAAGTTCGCATTACCGGGGACTCGCTCATCGAATGCGTGATTCGACCGCGAGTACATGGTCGTAGACGCTATACACGGAACCGATCAGCCGCCTGTCGTCAATACTGATTCAGCCGTCGTTTCTCCGTCACGTTCGCGCCGAAAGAAACAGTCTGTTACCGCCTGCGACCGGCGGGCTAACGACGAACTACGATCGCCGAATCCCCGTCCGCCGGCGTCGGTCGGAGCGGCAACGAGGGATTACCCCCGGTCGTCGCCGTTCCGGTCGTCGCCGCGCTCGTCGAACAGCAGTTCGAACAGCTTCCGCTGGGCCAGCCGGAGGTGACGGCTGAACGTCGGCTGGGAAACCCCCAACGTCTCGGCGATCTCCTCGCCGGTGCTCTCGCGGGGCCAGTCGAAGAAGCCGCCGTAGTAGGCCGCCTCGAGCGTCCGCAACTGCCGCTCCGAGAGCCGGTCGCGGAGCTCGGCGTCGAACGGGCGCGCCGGCGGCGCGGAGCGGTCGCGCTCGCGGCGCGCGACCAGTTCCGTCCCCGGGTGCGTGCGGTCGATCGTGCGGACGAACGAGCGCACGTCGACGGTGCTCGAGAGTTCGATCACGAGCCGCGCCCGGTCGTCGACCGGCGCAATCGAGCGCAACGCACCGCCGTACTCCGCGAGCGTCTCCGCGACGGTCGAATCGGACAGGCGGATCTCGAGGGGCGCCCGGTCGGCGTCGGGTCCGCCGCGGTCGTCGGTTCCGTTGGTTTCGTCGTCCTCGTCATCTCCGTCGTCACCCCCGACCACCCGGAACGACTCGACCGCCGAAACCCCCTCGAGCGTCGTGCGGATCGCCGCCGGCTCGGCGCCGCCGATCGTGCAGTAGACCGTCGAGCCGCCCGACGACCGCGGGACGACCGTCCGGACGTCGATCCGGCTCCCGACGCCGCGCGCGATCGCGGAGAGCGGCTCGGACTCGTCGCGGACGACGATCTCGAGTTCGGCGACGCTGTCGGCCAGCAGGGCGCGCTTGCGCTCGAGCGCGCCGATCGCGTGCCCGGCGACGCTTGCGAGGTGGGTACAGGCAGCCCGCAGCCCCTCGTCGAACGCCGCCGGCCGGGTCGCGTACGCGGTCAGCGTTCCGTACCGGAACTCGTCGTGCTCGATCGGGACGCTCAGCGCCGCGCGAAAGCCCCGCTCGAGCGCTTCGCGATGAACCGCGTCGGTGTCGGCGCCCTCGAGGTCGTCGACGACCGTCGGTTCGCGGCTCGTCGCGGCCCGGACGGCCGGATCGTCGGGGTCATCGCCGTCGGCATCCCCCTCTAGCGAAAGCGACGCCGACTCGAGGAAGTCGCCGTCGCGGCCGGCCCACGTCGCCGCCGTCAGCGTCTCGCGACCCGCGGCGGTTCGACCGACCCAGGCGAGCCCGAGATCGGCGTCGCGGCCGCCCTCGCCGGCGTCCGCGTCGAGCGAGGGCGACAGCGACAGCACCCCCTCGCAGAGGCGCCGTTCGACGTCCTCGCGCGTCTCCGCCGCGAGGAGGTCGCGCTCGCACCCACGAACCCGCTCGTCGCGGGCGAGGGCCGACTCGAGGCGCGCGCGGTCGCGGCGGCAGTCCCGGACGCTGGCCCGCTCCGCGAGCCGGTCGAGGGCGATCGAGGCCGCGTCCGCGAGCGCGGCCGGCGCGTCGAGATTCAGCGCCTCGAAGGCCATCGGCTCGGTGCTGGTCGCCAGCACGACCGCGCGGTCGTCGACCGGGACGGCGAGCGCGCGCTCGGCCCGGATCCCGGAGCGGGCAAGCGCCGGCTCGAGCGCCGAGCGGTCGTAGACGGTCGGCTCGTCGACGTCGAAGGGGTCCGCGTCCGAGTCGTCCGCGGTCCCCGCGCGGTCGTCGAACGCCCCGCGGTCGCGGTCGATCGACGGCAGTTCGACCGCCGGCCGCCCCTCGCGGGTCGTCACCGCGGCGGGCCTGAGCCGGTCCTCGTCGACGCGGTACCAGGCGGCTACCTCGGCGTCGGCGGCGGCGCGAAGGCCGTCGATCGCGGCCCGACGGACGTCGCCGGCCGTCTCCGCGCGGGCCAGCTCGGCCAGCGCGTCCCGGACCGACGAGAGCGCGGCGGCCCCGGAGCGGCGCCGGTCGCGGACGACGCAGACCGTTCGCTCGCGCTCGTCGTCGGGCAGCGGCGCGACGAAGACGTCGACCGGTCGTCCCGCTCCCCTGTCGGTCTCGGAGTCGCTCGTCTGCGATTCCTCGGCCGCCCCGACCGGCTCGAGCCGCCCGGAAATCGGCTCCATCCAGCGGACGATCGGCGATCGGGCGCGCTCGCGGACCGTCGCCGCGAGCGCCTCGTCGAACAGCGCGTCGACCTCCCGGCCGACGAGCGTCCTCGCGTCGGCCAGCTCGAGCAGCGCCGCGTTCGCCAGCGCGACCGTTCCGTCTTCGAGGACGGCCACCCCGTCCTCGAGCGCGTCGATCGTCGACTCGAGCAACTCGAGTCGGTCGCGCTCCCGGCTCGAGTGCTCGGCTTCGGCGGCCGGTGCTGCTCCCGCCGCTTCTTCTTCAGACGGAATCTCTCGAATCAGGACTGTCAGGCCGTCATCGTCGGGTGCGGCCAGGACCGCGAGCCGGCGCTCGTCGATCGCTGCCTCGAACCGGACGACGGAACCGGTCGTCGCGGCCTCCCGAAGCCGGCTGGAAAACGTCTCGCGGGCCGATTCGGGCAGCAGGGACCAGACGACGGTGCCCGGCCGCGGCTCGCCGTCGAAGAACCGCCGAGCGGCCGTGTTCGCGTACTGCAACTCCCAGTCGGGCCCGAGCGCGAACGCCGGCTCCGGGAGGCGGTCGAGCGCCGCTCGAGCGCCATCGCCGGCGGGCTCGACGGGACCGACGGCGGTCACGGTGACGACGAGTGCGTCGACCCCCGGCTCGGCAATCCGATCGGCGCAGGTCAGTTCGACGAGGCGCCACTGCCCCTCCGCGTCGCCCAGCCGCAGCGTCTGCCGCTCGCTCGAGCCGAAGGAGGCCGCCGCGACCGTCGAGAGCAGTTCCTGGACGTCGCCCCGATCGTCCGGGTGGACGAGCCGCGGGAGCGTCGTCCGCTCGAGCTCGTCCGTCGTGTACCCCAGCCGCGACTCGGCGGCGGGGCTCGCGTACGCGATCGCGCCGTCCTCGTCGACGGCCAGCACGAGCGCGTCGGACCCCTCGAGAAGGGCGCGGACGCGCCGGTCCCGGTCCCGCCCCGCGGTCTCGAGCCGCCGTCGCTGCGCGGCGTTTCGAACGCGCGTCGCGACGACGGCGGTCGAGTCGTCAGTCTCGACGATATCGGTTGCGCCGGCCTCGAGCGCGCGGTCGGCCGACGCGCCGTCGGTGACGGCGACAATCGGCGCGTCGGTTCGCGCCGCGAGGCGCTCGAGCCAGGACGTGCCGTCCCCGCGGCCGCGACCCGAGGCGTCGGGAGCGTCGGAATCGGGCCGGAACTCGCAGACGAGACAGTGCACGTCGGTCTCGGCCAGCCGCTCGAGCGCGTCCGCGACCGTCGGCTCCCTGACCAGCGCGGCCGGATCGAACGCCGCGGCGAGGGCGTCCGCCGTGCGGTCGATCCGGCGCGAGTCGCCGACGACGAGCACGCGGAGGACGTCACCGACCGTCGCGGTAGCGCCGTCGCTCACCGGACGCTCACCTCGCTCGCGCGCCGGATCGAATCCCCGGCGCAGCCGATGCGATCGGGCTCGGGCTCGGCTCGAGCCGCGCGAATCGCCCGTCGGCCTCCGCGCGGGCGCTTGAGGGGCGTTCGATCGCCGGTCCCTCCGGAGCGACGGACCACAGTGCGGAGCGATTCCGTCGCCGGCAGGTTAATTATCGATCGCGTATCGACGGGTAGTACCGGATTACGGGCGCTCCCGGTTCGCCGAGGCGCGGACGACGCGGCGGCGCGACCGATCGAACCGCGCGACGCTACGTCTCCCGGACCACGACGACCGGGACCGGCGAGTTGCGGACGACCTCCTCGGCGACGCTGCCGACGACCAGCTGATCGAGGCCGGAGCGACCGACCGTCCCGACGACGACCAGATCGATCGGGTTCTCCTCGGCGGCCGCGACGATCTCCTCCTGCGGGACGCCGTGGCGGACGGTCGACGTGACCTCGAGGCCCGCGTCGGCCGCGGCCCGTTCGGCCTCCTCGACCGCCAGCGCGGCCTCGCCCTCCTCGTCGTGGCTCATTTCGTCGCGCTTTTCGGCCGCGTGGGGCCCGTCTTCGGACACCGAGAGGACGTGTAGATCCGCCTCTAACTGACGCGTGAGTTCGATCGCGTGCTCGGTCGCCTGGCGCGACCCCTCGCTGCCGTCGGTCGCGAGCATGATGTCCTGATACATCGTTGTCGGCAGTTCGGCGGACTGAGGGATACTTTTCTGACCTGCGGCTGCCGGGTGTTCGCCCTCGAGGTGCCGCGCGACCGTCCCGGTCGCGCTGCGCTCAGAGCACGTCGAGGACGACGATCGCGAGGTAGAGTTGCCCGAGGCCGGCGACGATCATGATCGCGCCCGCGAGGCGCTCGAGGCGCTCGCCGTGGGCGACGAACCGGCCGGCGCCGGCGAGCAGGCCCATCCCGGTGGCGACGGTCAGCGAGACCATCAGGAGGACGACGCTCCCGATGTACGTGCCGACGACGACCGCCCCCGACGCCGGCGGCAGCGACAGCGCCTGGGCGACGACGCCGACGAAAAGCGGCGCGACGCAGCCGGCCGCGGCCAGCGCGTACCCCGCGCCGAAGATTCCGAACCCGAGGACGCTCGAGCGCCGCTGCGGCAGGGGGATCGACAGCGAAGGGGCGCGGTCGACGACGACCAGGAGCCCGAAGACGACGAGCAGCGCACCGATGAGCGGCTCGAAGTAGACGATGTTCGACAGCGTCGCGTGGCCGATCCAGAACGCGGCGCCGAAGAGGGCGGCGAGCGTCCCGAGCGCGCCGAGGCCGGCGACGGTGCCGCGGCCGAGCGCGCCGCTCAGGGAGGCCCCCTCGCCCTCGGTCTGGTTCACGTAGAAGCCGACGTAACCCGGCAAAAGCGGGTACGCGCAGGGGGAGAAGAACGTCGAGATGCCGGCGATCAGCGCGAACGTCAGCGACTCGAGGGTCGACGCGTCGACCATGCTACTCGTCGGCGCCCTCGCTGGCGTCGATCGCGGCCTCGATCCTGCCGACGAGTTCGTCGGCCGACTTGACGCCGTCGTCGGACCACAGGACCCGGCCCGACGCGTCGACCGTGACGGCGGTCGGGTAGCCGGACCCGAGGTAGCGTGCGCTCAGTTCCGCGGCGGGGTCGACGGCGATGGGCCAACTGCCGTCGTGTTCGTCCCACCAGGCGGCGAGTTCGTCGTGACTGATGCCTTCGTTCGTTACTGAGATGAACTGCACGTCGGCGTCGGCGACCCGTTCGTGGGCCTCGGCGAGCGCCGGCATCTGTTTCTCGCAGGGCGAACACCACGTCGCGAACAGGTCGATGAAGGTCGCCCGGCCCGGTTCGGGAACGAGCACCTCGCCGGGCTCGCTGCCCGGCGCGTCGATCGTCTCGAGTCGGAGGGGGTCGCGCGGTTCCTCGTCCGCCTCGTCGCTCTCGGTCCCGTTCTCGCTCTCGCCGGTGAGTTCGTCGACCGACGGCAGTCCGTAGACGGCGACGGCTCCGGCGCCCGCGAGCACGCCTGCGCTGCCGAGTCCGGTGAGGACGTCACGCCTGCGCACGATCGATCACCCCTGTGCGACGGTTCGCGCGTCGTCGACGAGTTCCTCGATGGAGACGAAGTCCTTGTTGAGCGCCTGCGGGTACGAGCGCTCGACGATCCCCTGCTTGTTCGCGAGGAGGATCAGGTTGATGTGCTGGAAGGTGTACGCGCCGTGGTCGTGGCCGCTTTCGTTGCCTTCCTGGTCGTCGCTTTCATTGCCCGCGTGACTCCCCTCGCTCTCGTTACCGGCGCCGCCGTGTCCGCCGCCGGACGACCCGTCGTCGAGCCGCTGGAGGCCCAGCCCGAACTTGTCGGCCGCCTCCTTGGCCGCCTCGTTCGTCTCCGGGCGGAGGAAGTGCCAGTTGTCGGCCTCGTGATCGATGCCCTGCTGGGCGGCGTACTCCTCGAGGACGTCGGGCGTGTCGCGTTTTGGATCGAACGTCATCGCGAGCAAGGCGATGTCGTCGGCGTACCCCTGTTCCGCGGCGTCTTCCTGAATGCGACGGAGCCGCGTCATGAGCGCGGGACAGGCGCCATCGGGACACGAGGTGAAGAAGTAGGTCATGACGATCGCCCGCTCGCCGGTAAACTGGTCGCGGGTGATCGTTTCGCCGGCGAGCGGGTCCGGGAGGGAAAAGTCGGGGAACTCCTCTCCGTGGACCGGGTAGATGGCGACGTCGGGATCGCCGCGTGACTGCTCCGGCGGTCCGAGCACCGTGTCGTCGTCGCCGAGCCCGACGGCGCTCGTCGCGCCGTCGAGACATCCCGCGAGCCCGGCGGTGCCGGCGGCCCCGAGCGCCTGGAGGTACGTCCGTCGTTCCATATCTGTTCCGTAGGATGGCGAGGTCAAAGGTTCGTTGGTACGCCTCCCGAAGCGGGCCGCGTCCCGGCCGTGCAGTCCCGCTCCGCCGATCGCCGCACTCAAACCCCGCTACCGTTTCGGCCGTTCGACGACGTAAACGACGAGATACCGAATCGAACGGTCCGGAACGGAGCGCGTTCGGCAGCGTACGGCTGGTATAACTAATTCGGGGGTCAGCGTACAGCCGCTGTATGTCGCAAGCGAACCGCTCGGCCATGCAGATCGGCTGTCCCGAATGTGATGCGACGATCGCCGCATCGCTGCCCGCCGGTCCCGGCATCAGCGACACCGGATCGAACCGGCTGCAGGGACGGGAGACGCACTGTCGGAACTGCGGCCACGAACTCGAACTGTACTACTACTGACGTCCGTTTCGGCTACTGCTGCAATCGCCTATTTCTCGACTCCCGTTTTTCGGCGGTCCGCGAGAGGACTCGCAAAATCGCTAATCGGTAACCCGAACGGATCACCGAACCGCCGCGCCGGTCTCCCAGCCGCGCGGCGAATCGTTGAGCCGCTCCGCGCCGTCCGCCGTGACGACCACGAGGTCCTCGATCCGGACGCCGAACCGGTCCTCGAGGTAGATTCCCGGTTCGACGGAGAAGACCATCCCCGGCTCGAGTTCGCGGTCGTTCCCGTCGACGATGTAGGGCGGCTCGTGGACCTCGAGGCCGACGCCGTGGCCGGTCCGGTGGACGAAGGCGTCGCCGTAGCCCGCGTCTTCGATGACCTCTCGGGCGGCCCGATCCACGTCCTCGGCTGCGACGCCGGGCTCGACCGCCTCGACCGCGGCCTGCTGCGCGTCGGCGACGACCTCGTGGACCCGCTCGTATTCCGCGGACGGCTCGCCGACGACGATCGTCCGGGTCTGGTCGCCGGGGTAGCGAGCCGTCCCGCCGTCGCCCTCGAGAGCCGCGGCGACGAACGCGCCGAAGTCGAGGACGATCGGATCGCCGCGTTCGATCTCCCGATCCCCGCTGTGATGGTGGGGTCGCGCGCCGTTGGGTCCCGACGCGACGATCGTTTCGAAGGCGGGCTCCGCGCCGCCGTACTCGGCGAGCAGGCGCTCGATCTCGGCGGCCAGTTCGGCCTCCGTCTCGCCGACCAGCTCCGCGCCCCGCTCGCGGATCTCGAGGGAGACGCGGTCGGCGAGTTCGGCGGCCCGACGGAGCGTCTCGAGTTCGAGGTCGTCCTTCCGGATCCGAAGCGGCTCGAGGACGGTGCTCGCGAGGCCGAACGCGGCGTCGGGCAGGAGCGTCCGAAGGTCCTGCGTGAACGTCGCCCACATGCGATCGTCGACCAGGACGGTGGGGTCGTCGGCACCGTCGACGCCGCACTCCTCGAGAGTCCGCCCGACCGTCTCGAGCGGGTCCTCGTCGTCGTCCCACAGCCGCAGTCGCAGGGCAGCGACGGGGAGGGCGGCCAGTTGGGACTCGTACATCGCTGGCGCGACGAGCGTCGGTTCGGCGCCTCTCCCGGCGCGGGGCACGAACAGCAGCAGGTGCCGCTCGGACGGCGATTCCTCGAAGCCGGTGAGGTAGGTCAGGTTCGGGCTCGGGAAGCAGACGGCGACCGCGGCGCCGCGCTCCTCGAGGCGGCGCCGGCAGGCGGCGAGTCGCTGGTCGAACGGAGCGTCCATGCCCGGACCATCGATCGACTGCCGGAAGTACGTTTAGGGACTGCGCCGCGTCCGGTCGCCGCGAACCCGATAATCGATGATTATCGCGTATGATGGGCGTTATAAGCGTGCTCGCCGAACGTTCAATCGGGGATATGTATCGCGACGGGCTATTAAATCCCCAGGCAAGCGCAGGCCACGAACCAACCCGTCGTCGGACTGTGGATACGCAGCGAATGCGATTTCCTGAAGAGCGCTTGTCGTCGACGAATTCGTATCGGGGTCAGGTCGGCGGCGGCGGACGCGGTCGGGCCGCCGACGAAACCCGATCGAACGGTCCGAACTGTCCCGGCTCGCTGATCGTCGTTTCGAACCGCCAACCGTACCGCCACGAGTACGAGAGCGACAGCGACGGCGACGGCGACCGGTCCGTCACCGTCGACGAACCCGCCGGCGGCCTTACCGCGGGGCTCGATCCCGTCGTCCAGGAGGCCAGCGGCACCTGGATCGCCTGGGGAGACGGCGAGGCCGACTTCGAGGTCGCGGACGAGGACCACTGCGTCGAGGTCCCGCCCGACGAGGAGGCGTACACGCTACGGCGGATCGACCTCTCCGAGGAAGCCGTCGAGTCGTACTACTACGGATTCAGCAACCGCGTCCTCTGGCCGCTCTGTCACGGCCGTACCGATCTCGTCGATCACCGGTCGGACGACTTCGACTGGTACCGCACCGTCAACGAGCGGTTCGCCGACGCCGTCGTCGAGCACGCGAGCGACGACTCGATCGTCTGGCTGCAGGACTACCACTTCGCGCTCGCGCCCCGGCGGATCCGCGAGTCCGTCCCCTCGTCGACGACCGTCGCGCAGTTCTGGCACATCCCCTGGCCGACGCCGGAGACCTTCCAGCAGTGTCCGGCCGCCGGCCACGTCCTCGAGGGGCTGCTCGGAAACGATCTGCTCGGCTTCCACGTCGACCGGTACGCGGACCGGTTCCTCGACTGCGTCGAGCGGTACCTCCCGGCCGCCGGCGTCGACCGCCGCGAGCGGACGGTTCGCTACGACGGCCACGAGACGCGGGTCGTCGCGACGCCGATGGGCATCGACGCCGAGCGGTACGATCGCGACGCCCGGTCGGTCGATCGGTCGCAACTGGCCGCCGTCCGCGACGAACACGGAATTCCGAACGATACCGTCCTCGGCCTGGGCGTCGACCGGCTCGACTACGCGAAGGGCATCCCCGAACGGTTCGCTGCGCTCGAGCGCTTCTTCGAGCGGAACCCGAACTGGCGCGGCGAGTTCACCTTCGTCCAGAAGGCGACGCCCTCGCGGACTGACATTCCGGCCTACCGGCGGTACGGCGAACACGTCCGCAGCGAGGCCGAGCGGATCAACCGCCGGTTCGGCACCGGCGACTGGCAGCCGATCGTCTACACCGAGGATTACGTCGAGCACGAGAACCTCTGTGCGCTGTACCGCTACGCGGACGTGATGATCGTGAGCTCGCTGGCCGACGGGATGAACCTGGTCGCCCAGGAGTACGTGGCCGCGAACGTCGACGGCGACGGCGCGTTGCTCCTGAGCGACCGGACGGGCGCCCACGAGCGGCTCGGCCCCCACGCGCTCACGATCGACCCGACCGACGCGGACGGGACGGCCGCCCAGCTCGAGCGGGCGCTCTCGATGCCGCTGCGCGAACGGCGACAGCGCATGGGGACGCTGCGGACCCGCGTGTTCGATCACGACCTCGAGGCGTGGATGGACACCCAGTTCGACTGGATCCGCAGCATTCACGGGGACCACGCGACGGACTCGAGCGACGGCGACGAAGCGGACGACGAGCGCGATCCCCGCGAGCGGACGCCGACGGCGTGACCCGTCGGTTTCGCCGCAGGCATCGAGCCGGAGACGACCGCGGACGTACACGCGAACGCAAACGTAACTGATGACGACCGACGACACCGTCCCCGACCCGCTCAAGGAACAGCTTCCGGCCGTTCGCGCGGCGCTTTCGAACGCCTCGCGGCTGCTCGCGTGTCTGGATTTCGACGGCACGCTCGCGCCGATCGTCGACGACCCCGACGCGGCGGCGCCGACGCCGGCGAACGACGCCGCGGTCGAGACGCTCGCGGCCGCCCCGGCGGTGACCACGGCGGTCATCAGCGGCCGGGCGCTGACCGACGTCCGCGAGCGCGTCGATGCTCCGTCGATCTACGCCGGCAACCACGGCCTCGAACTCGAGCGGCGGGGCTCGGTCGCCGTCCATCCGGTCGCTCGCAAGCGGGCGACGCAGATCGAACGCGCCTGCAAGGCGCTCGAGACCCTCCTCGAGCCGATTCCGGGGACCCGCATCGAGAACAAGCGACTGACCGCGACGGTCCACGTCCGGTCCGTACCGGCGGCCGCCGAGCCCGTCGTCGAGACGCACACGCGCGAGATCGTCGACCGGTTCGGCGACGACGCGCTCGAGATCTCGGGAGGGAAGCAGATCCTCGAGATCGAGCCGTCGATCCCGTGGGGCAAGGGCAACGCCGTCGAGCTGATCGAGGCGGAACTGCCCGCCGACACGGTAGCGCTCTACGTCGGCGACGACACGACGGACGAGTCCGCGTTTCGAGCCGTCGAACCGGACGGATTCGGCGTGCTGGTCGGCGACGCGGAGCAGTCGGCGGCGTCCGCTCGCGTCGCGTCTCCGGACGAGGTGGCGTCGTTCCTGGAGTGGCTCGGCACGACCGGGGCCGAACTGGTCGCGGAGTAACCGGGCGTCAGCGCGGCCGGGACGGAAAACGACAGGGGGCAGGCCGGGCACGATCAGGGGACGATCGGGGGGCGTCTATCGCCGACGGATACGCGGGGGTCCGGGAGAACCGTCCGTGATCGTGCCCGCAACAACGATCGGTCCCACGGCCAATAATTCTTCCGATGGTAATAACCGGTGAAGCAGCGCTCGGTAGCCGAAAGTATTAGTTACCACTGGAAATATAGTAGAAACCACGAGAGTGAACGAGAGTGAAGTTACGTCAACCAACTGACTTCCTGATCCTCGAGGCGCTCGAGGACAAGGGGCGAAACGTCGCGACGAACCTCGCGGAGCACACGGGGAAGAGTCGGAAGAACATCAACACCAGACTGCCGGTACTCGAGGACTACGGGCTCGTCCGGAAGATCGGTCCGGCCGAACGGTCCGGCCTCTACGAGATCACCTCCATGGGGAAGGCAGCACTGGTGTACCGCGATCAGTACGACGAGGTCGACGACTTCGAGTCCCTCATCGAGGGACCGAGCGCCGGCGACGTCGACGTCGAGGGGGACGCCAGCGCGCAGGCGGAGTTCGCTCGGGGCGAGCCCGAGGACGACGACGAGTAACGTCCCGAATCGATTCGACCGCGGTTTCTGGTCTCCGTTTTCGTTTCCTCGCGCCCGATTCGGGAGCCGCCGGTATCGGCGATACCGGGCGGACGATCGGAATCGTCACCGCGGGATCTCGAGTCGGGAGCGGCCGTCGGCGGCCAGTTTTCGACGGGCGCACGACGAAAAGGCGAAACTCAGCGCGCGCTCGCGACCGACCGGATCCGGGTAGTCGGTGCCACACTGCGAGCGATCGGTCTCGTGGTCGGGGTCGAAGGCGTACGCGCTGATCATCGGCGTCGCGACGACGGCGTCGCCGTCCCGGAACGCGACGCCGTGTTCGTGTCCGAGACCGAGCGCGTGACCGACCTCGTGGACGAGCACCTGCATCGTTCGCGTCGCGTCCGTCATCGGTGCGATCCGGCGCGGATCCGGCTCCGTTCCCGAATCGCTATCGCCACCGAACAGGTCGTCGAACGGCTCGAGGCCGTCGATGTGCCGGGCGCCGCCGACGGAGGCGACGCGGGGCACCCCGTAGCCGGTCGGGGCGTGCCGCATCTCCCCGTCCGTGACGAGCAGGTTGACGTCGTCGGCCGGCTCGAGCGCGCGTGCGCCGATCGTCCCCGCGGCGACCGCCAGCGGCCACTCGCCGCGGCGCGTGACCGCTGCGCCGTCTTCGGTCGACACCGGGACGGTGCCGCCGATCGACAGGTCGACCGTCCAGAACCCCAGATCGAGGACCCGGCCGAGGTACTCGCGGACGCGGTCCGCCACGTCGTCGTAGTCGGCCGCTCGTTCCGAGAACCAGACGCGCACCTCGAGCGTCTCGCCGCCGGCCCGGGTCGCGTACGCGAGCGTTCCGAGCGACGCGACCGATCCGATCGCCCCGAGAAACGCCCGTCGATTCACGCCCGCTCGTTCGACCGGAAATCCCTACTCCGTCCCGGTGAACAGTCGCACGCTTTATATTCAGGGCCGGCTGTCAGTCGCGGTCGCAGGGAGGTTCAGCGAGTTCGGAGACGGCCCCGACTTACCGGCGCGTCTCGAGCGACGGATACCGGGTGTCGACGACGCGGGCGATCTCGCCTCGCACGCGGATTTCGACCCACGCCGGCACCGTCGCCGGATCGACCGCCGAGAGCATGAGCAGGCCGCCATCGGTCGTTTCGACGAGGCGGCGGTCCGGCTCCCGCTGGCGAATACAGGGGCGCCACGCGCCGCGGCGGAGGTTTCGCGTGACTTCCCAGTCGGTGTAGTAGTGCCCGTTCGAGCCGGCGTAAAGCTCGTCGACCGGTGTATCGCCGATCACGGGTCGTCCACCACCGATCTCGACACCCGTCCGCAACCGTCGGCCGATCGCAGCGTCTTCCCTTCCATCCCGCTCGAGCGATATCGACCCTCGGCCATCGACGCTCGGGTTTACATGGTCGACCTTTATGAAATCATGACTATCCCGTTTCGCAGAACGTGGGCGACGCGGTCGCGTTCGAACCCGGCCGGGTCCGCGCCGCATCCGTCCCGGAACCGGTCGGCACGCGGCGTCTGCGCCGCGAACAACGAAACCCACATTACGGAGACGGCCCGACCTGCAGGTAGTGACCCGCGTCTGTCTCATCGGGAAGCCCGAGAGCACCCTCCGCTACGAACTCCTCTCGCGCGAGACCTCCCGCGAGGCACTCGCGACCTACGACCTCGATCGGCCGTTCGAGAACTCGCTTGCCGTCCGCACGGTCAGCGTCGGCGCCGCCGTCTCCCTGCTGAACGACCTCGACTGGTACCTCACCCGTTTCGTCGACGAGGCGCTCGTCCAGGAGCCGAGCGTGAGCGACGAGGAGTGGCTCTCCCGGGCGCTGGCCGAGCAGCTCCGGAACGGCGACGTCGAGCCCGAGGAGACCGCCGAGTACTGCAAGGTGTACGGCCTCGAGGTGGACGCGGCCGATACCGAGTCGGAGCCCAAGCCCGCCGACGAGTCGGCGCCGGCCGCGGACGCCTCGAGCGGGTCGGACGCGGCCGACGACGGTCGCGGGCGGCCGCGGCTCGTCGAACCGCTGTACGTGCGCCGGACGGACGGGGAGTTACCGGCGTACGACCTCCGGGACGTCGACGAGACGCTCGTCGTCCGGCTGACCGAAGAAGAGTACTCGCCCTGAGCGCGTGGGCGACTACGCGGTGTCGGCGTCGGCGTCGTTTTCCGTCTCGCTTTCGTTGTTCGCCGCGGTCTCGTTCCCGCCGGACGCGCTCGCGCTATCGCTGGCGGCGCCGATTCCGTATTCGCGGCCGTTTTCGTCGACGATCCGCACCGACATCTCCGTCACCGGCTCCGACTCGAAGGTCGCGCGGACCAGCAGTCCGACCGTCGTCTTCGCCTGCGCGCAGTACTCCGTCTCCTCGGACACGTCGCGGACCGCGGCCTCGAGATCGAGGACGTCCGCGCTGTCCTCCGTTTCCGTGAGCCCGATCGACTCGAGGACCATCTCGTAGCAGTGCGTCGGCGCGTCGGCCTCGAGCGGGACCAGCACGCTGTCGTTGAAGGTCGTGTCGGCGACGAACTCGGCGACCGGATCCTCCTCGAGGCCCCGGTCCGCGAGCCAGTCCTCGGCGCGGTCCTGCGTCACGAACAGCGAAGCGTCCGGTTCCGTGGGCGTTTCGGGGTACTGGTAGGAGTGGGTCTCGTGCTCCAAGGGCTCGCCGGTCCCGTCGGACCCGTCAGATCCGTCGGACCCGTTGGCACCGGATTCGTCGTCGGACTCGTTCCCGGTGTCCGACTCGTTTCCGTCGTCGGATTCGTTTCCGCCGTTCGACTCGTTGCCGCCGGAATCGTCTGAACCGGAGCCGGGAGTAGAATCGTCGAGGTCCTGAATACAACCCGCAGAGAGGGCGAGTGCACCGCTGGTGCCGAGGAGGACGGCTCGCCTCGAGAGGGACGACTGCGAAGTCGGGGATGTCATCTCGCCCGAACGTAGACGCGGGTGACTAAAGACGGTTTGCGTAACTGAAAGAGGCGTTTTTGCTATCTCGTTTTCGTTTTCCCCGCATCGGACTCGAGCGATAGAAGCGGTAGCCCGCGGCGACCGTCAGTCGAACAGACCGGTCGAGAGGTACCGCTCGCCGCTGTCCCAGAAGACCGTCACCACGAGCGGGCAGTCCTCGGCCGGCTGTCCGCCGTCGGGTTCGGGGGTCGCCGCCGGCTCGTCGAACGCGCCGGGCACCTCCGGACACTCGAGGTCGGGCTCGGCGATTTCGCGGGCGATCCGCTGAGAGACGAGGCTCGTCGCGCCGCTGGACTGGCCCACGAGGATGCCCTCCTCGCGGGCGAGGCGGCGACACTCCTCCTCGGCGTTCTCGAGTCGGACGGTCTCGACGCGGTCGATCAGGTCCAGATCGAGGTTGTCGCTGACGAATCCGGGGCCCATCCCCTGGAAGTCGTCGTCGCCCGACTCGCCCGTCGAGAGGACGGCGTTGCGCTCGGGTTCGACGGCGATGACGTCCATGTCGGGGAACTCCTCGCGGAGCCGCCGTCCCGTGCCCGAGATGGTGCCGCCGGTGCCGACGCCGGCGACGAAGGCGTCGATCTCGCGGTCGCCGACCTGCTCGAGGATCTCCTCGCCGGTCGTCTTGTAGTGGGCTTCGGGGTTCGCGGGGTTCTCGAACTGCCCTAGCTGGACCGCGCCCTCTGCCTCGAGTTCGTCGGCGCGGGCGCGGGCGTCCTCCATGTCGCCCTCGACGAGCTCGAGGTCGGCGCCGTAGGCGGCCATGATCTGCCGGCGTTCCTCGGACTTGTCGGCGGGCATGACGATGGTGAGGTCGTAGCCGCGGGCGGCCGCGACCAGCGATAGGCCGATGCCCGTGTTCCCGCTGGTCGGTTCGACGAGCCAATCGCCGGGTTCGATGTGCCCCTCGCGTTCGGCCGCGCGGACCATCTCGCGGGCCGGCCGATCCTTGGCCGAGCCGCCGGGGTTGAAGGATTCGATCTTGGCGGCGACGGTAACGCCCTCCGGCGAGTCGACCTGGACCAGCGGCGAGCCGACGGTGTCCAGGATGCTCCCTTTCATTAGCACTCCCTAGTGCGTTCGAGCCATAAACCGATGCTGGACTCAGGCAGGACGTGCCGGTGTATCGGCTAGTCGCGGAACTCGAGCGTCCAGTGAGTACTTCGAGCGTAGTGCACACCTTGAAAGCCCCCTGGTCCCTTTCAGTCCTGCCCGGCGGCGGTTGGTCGGTCCGCTACCGAAGCGGTCGGCGGTCACGCAAGCCCACGTGCACGGCCTGTCAGAAACACGGTCGTTAAGCCCCCCGGCGCACAATCCATGCGTATGAGTCTCGAGACCATGAACCCGAACCCGACGTGGGACGCCGCGTCGTACGAGGACGCCGTCGACACGCTCGAGGAGCACAACGACGAACTGGTGTACAAGGTCTGGGGCGGCGACTGGTGCAAGGACTGCCGCGCCCTCCTGCCCGATTTCGGCGCCGCGCTGGACGCCGCAGACGTTCCCGGGGACCGCATCGAGGAGATCGCGGTCGACGAGGACAAGCAGGGGCCGGGCGTCGACGAGTACGGCGTCGAGTACATCCCGACGATCGTCGTCGAGAACGACGCGGGCGAGGAGATCACCCGCTTCGTCGAGGAGGAGGACCTCCCGCCGGCGATCTGGCTGGCCCAGCGGCTCGAGGAGGAACTGGCGTAAACGAGTCCGTTCGTTCCCGTTCCGCTCGGTCGATTCCGTTTTGCTGGCGGTTGACTCCTCCAGTAGCGGCGCGTCCGACTCCGTTCAGAACCGGGGAGGGGCCAGCACTATCCCTCTCGGCGTCGGACGTGAAACGTCATGGCAGCCGACGCGGACGATCCGGTCTACTACGTGATAAGCGACCTCCACATCGGCGGCGACGAACAACTGGGGGAGGTCGACTTCCTCCCGGAGTTGCTCGAGTTCCTCCGCGACCTCGAGGAGACCGACGAGGACGCGGAACTGGTCATCAACGGCGACGCGTTCGGATTGTGGGAGTTCACGGAGGTCGACGGACCGGCGAAGTTCGACGTCCTGACCGAGCGGTACCCCGAACTGTTCGACCAATTGCGCGAGACCGGCGACTCGATCCCGATCACGCTGTTGCCGGGCAACCACGACAACGAACTCGCGGCCTACGACGAGTACGTCGAACGGCTGGCCGAGTACAACGTCGACCTCGTCCGGGCCGAATCGATCACTCGGCCGGTCGGCGACCGGACGATCTACTTCGAACACGGGCACCAGCGCGACCCCAACAATCGGTTCGAGGACTTCGGGAATCCGTACGAGACGCCGCTTGGCTACTACTACAACACCAACGTCACGAGCAGGGCCGGCCGGCTGTCCGAGCGGGGACGGTTCAACTGGCTGAAGGACGTGCAGGCGGTGACGCCGACCGAACGAGTCCCCCGCTGGCTCCTCTCGAAGTACTTCTACCGCGAGATGAATCCGCTGCTTCGCTACGCCGCGATCCCGATCCTGCTGCTGTTCAACGTCAGCGTCGTGCTCGCGGTGCTGGCCGGACTGGACGTCGCCGGCGTCTGGACGCTGCCCGTCGAGGCGGCCGACGCGGCGCTCACTCGGCTGGGTCTCGTCGGGGAGGCGGTCCACTTCCTCCTCGTCGCCAACGCGGCGATCGCCGGCGTGTTGGTGCTCGCGGGCGTGCCGCTCTACCTCGTCGTCCGCGACGTCGGGAAGACGGTCGATCGGTTCGGCGTACTCGAGACGGACCTCACTGTCGACCCCGACGAACCGTACGCGGCGGCCGCCCGCGAGGAGTTCGCCGAGCGTCCGGAGACCGCGGTCTTCTGTTACGGCCACACCCACCGCCCGCTGTTGAAGGAAGTCGACGGCCGGGCGCTCGTCAACACCGGCACGTGGCTGAAGCGCCTCCACCGCCGCGACGTCGTCGCGGGGCTGCTCCCGCCGGTGTTCTATCCGTCCTACCAGCTGTGCGCCGTGCGGATCGCCGCCGAATCCGACGGCGTCGCGGTCGAGTTCGAGCGGATCGAGAAGGACGATCCGAGCGCGGATGAGATCACCTACACCGAGCGCCTGCTCACGCTAGGGCGGGCGCCGACTCCGACCCTGCCCGATCGAGCGGTCGTCGACGACGCGGGCCTCCAATCCGCCTCCGCTCCGGACGAGTGAGGGGAAGGGAACTCGAGCGAACGCGATCCCTCAGAACGGGCTCTCGTCGTTGAGCGACGGACCGTCAGCACTCGCCCCCTCCCCCTCGACCGCCGCGTTGTCGCCGAGCCACTCGAGGGCCTCGTCGACGTCGTGGGTCGGCGGCGAGCACGTTCGATCGCGGCAGACGTACAGCGTCGGCTCGCCGTCGCGGGCCTCGCGGCCGGCCCAGATCGGCGGCGCTTCCGCGAGGTCCAGTTCGTCGAGCCAGCCCTCGAGTTCGTCCTCGGTCGCCGGCCGACGCGCGAACAGCCGGTCGGGGAAATACTGCGAGGCGAACCGGTCACGCCACTCATCGGGGAGGTCGTCGGCCGCGACGGTCACCTCGAGCGCGCCCGCCTCGAGGCAGTCCGCGGCGAGACACAGCGTCGTGTGCTCGAGGGAATTGGCCTCGATCGTGTTCGCGTGGGTCTCGAGGACGGTCGCGGCGATTTCCTCGAAGTCCTCGTCGGCGAATTCGTCGAGCGCGAGCAGGACTTCGACGGCGACGCCAGTCGCGGCGGGCGTCGACTGATCGCCCAGTTCCTGCGGTCGCGTGACCAGCGACTCGCCGCTCTCGGGGGTGAAATACAGCGTGCCCCGGTCGGCGTCCCAGAACTCGGCCTCGATCGTACGGGCCAACTCGAGCGCGAACCGGAGGTGCTCGAGGTCGCCGGTGGCCTCGTAACAGCCCAGCGCGCCCCGCGCGAGGAAGGCGTAGTCCTCGAGGTAGCCGTCGACTTTGACGTCCCCGTCCTTGTACCGCCTGTTGAGCCGCTGCTCGCTCTCGTTCCAGAGCCGATCCCGCACGAACTCGAGGGCGTCGACCGCCATGTCGGCGTACTGGTCGTCGCCGAGGACGAGCGCGGCCTCGGCGCAGGTCGCGATCATCAGCCCGTTCCAGCCCGCCAGCACCTTCTCGTCGCGGTTCGGGCGCGGCCGCCCCTCGCGGGCCGCGAACAGTTGCTGCCGTGCAACGTCGAGGCGCTCCTGCACCTCGCTCTCCTCGAGGTCGTACTCCTCGGCGAGCTCGTCGATTGAGCGCACCCGGTTGGGCTGGTTCCGTCCCTCGAAGTTGCCCGACTCCGTGATGTCGTAGCGGTCGCAAAAGAGGTCGGCCGTCGTCTCGCCCTCGAGGGCCTCCCGGACCTCGTCAGGCGTCCAGACGTAGAACGCCCCCTCCTCACGTTCGCCGGTCTCGGGGTCCTCGCTCTGCGCGTCGAGCGTACTGAAGAAGCCGCCCTCCTCGTGGGTGAGTTCGCGGTCGACGAACGCGAGCGTCTCCGCGACGACGTCGGCGTAGCGCTCGTCGCCGGTGAGCTGGTAGCCCGTCAGGAAGGCCCGCGGGATCTCGGCGTTGTCGTACAGCATCTTCTCGAAGTGGGGAACCGTCCAGTCCCGGTCGACGCAGTAGCGGTGGAAGCCGCCGCCGACGTGGTCGTAGAGCCCGCCCGCGGCCATCGCGTCCAGGGTTTCTTCGAGCACCGCCCGATAGTCGTCGCGACCGGTGCGGTCGTACGCACGCGCGAGAAGCTGGAGCCGCGAGGGTTGCGGGAACTTCGGCCCGTCGGTGCCGAAGCCGCCGTACTGGCGGTCCGCGCTCCGAAGGGCTGCGTTGGCAGCGGTCTCGAGCACCTCGCTCGAGGGCGGTTCCGCTGCGCCGCCTGCGCCCGCGCCCTCGGGCGTCTCCTCGAGGCGGTCCTTCGCCGCCTCGGTCCACTGGTCGGCGCGGTGTTCCATCTCCTCGCGGTCCTCGCTGTTCCAGGAGTCGCTGATCCGCTCGCAGAGGTCGAGGAAGCCGGGCTGGCCGCGCTGACCCTCCCGGGGGAAGTAGGTCCCGACGAAGAACGGTTTCCCCTCGGGGGTGAGCCACGCCGAGAGCGGCCAGCCGCCCCGCCCGGAGACCAGTTGGCAGACGGTCATGTAGATCGAGTCGATGTCCGGGCGCTCCTCGCGGTCGACCTTGATCGGGACGAAGTTCTCGTTCAGCACCTCGGCGACCTCCTCGTCCTGGAAGCTCTCCTCCTCCATGACGTGACACCAGTGACACGCCGAGTAGCCGATCGAGAGGAAGATCGGCACGTCGCGCTCGCGGGCCGCCTCGAGGGCCTGTTCGTCCCACGGTTGCCAGTTGACGGGGTTGTCCGCGTGCTGGCGCAGGTAGGGACTCTCCTCGTCCTCGAGCCGGTTGCGCCGGGTCGGGTTATCCATGCCCGACCATAGTCGTGCAGCCGGTAAAAGATCCGTGTTCGCGGGGCCGGAATCGGACCGGCGTCCGTCGCTACGCGTCGTTCTCGGCCGATTCCGAACCGGCCGAACCGATGCGGCGGGCCGTCGTCCGCAGGAGGGACAACTGCGTACTGAACACCTTCGCGCCGGCTTCGAACACGTAGCACGCGCCGACTTCGAGCGATTCGCGCGTGAAGACCGTCGTCGTCGATCGGACCTGCGTTTCCGAGAGTGCGAACCGGACGACGTAGCCGACGTACTCGTCGGGCCGGGTGAGGACGGGAACCGTGTCGCCGTTCGGAAGCGCGAGGAGTTCGACGACGATCGGCGCCGGCAATCGATCGACGACGCGGCCGGTCGTTCCCGGCTGATAGTCGGTTATCGGGACCAGCACCCGTGGGTCCGGTTCGTCGTCCTCCGACGGTGGAGTCGCTTCCGCCGAACCCTCGCCGGTGTCGACTGGCGAACGGATCGATTCGGCCGACTGTCCACCGGCTGCATCCGCGGTGTCCGATTGGCGATTCGTCGCAGTGGGCGCCGTATTGGCCCCTGAAACGTCCGATTCGCTCGAGCCGTTGGCCGCTCGGTTAGGAATCATGGATTGCTGAGATGGCTTTCGGTACGGGTGCGCTGACTCCGGTATCGACGGTCACCGACACCACCTGCGGACAGACGGATCGACCGTCGTCTCGTTGCAACCGAAACCGGATCCGAGTCCGAGTCCGACGAGCGCGTCGTCGTGACCGTCAATAAAATAGATGCCGAGCCGCTATTCCAGCGACGTCGAGAGGAGGTTCAATTGGGTGCTGAAGATCTGTGCGTCATCGCCGAGCGATCCACTGGCACCGCTCTCGTAACTCTCGTCGCGGGTGAACAGGAGGATCGTGGGCCCCTGCGGTCCGTCGTCGGCCTGGAGACGGACGACGTGACCGGCGTACTCATCGGGCTGCGAGATTTCGGGGACGGTCTCCCCCTCGGACTGGAGGATTTCGACCGTCGTCGACGTCTCGAGCTGCGAGATGACCTCGAAGCTTTCGCCGGCCTCGTAATCGTACGTGAACACTAGAACTTGTCCGTCATCGTCTTGCACCATCGTTATGCACCTCCGGTCGTGTTGTTCTCAGTGGTCGTCTCGTTGTCGTCGGTCGTCACTTCTACCTCCACGTCGTCCTCGGTGACTTCGGTGTCCTCGGTATCCTCGGTGTCCATGCCGCCGCCGCCGTTGACCGACGTGCTCATGAGGTTCAGTTCCGAGCTCAGCACGGACGCGTCCTCGCCGATCGTTCCGGTGTCACCGGCGCTCAGGCTCGTTCCTCGCGTGAACAGGAACGATGTGATTCCCGACTCCTGACCGATGTCGTATCGGATGACGTGTCCGGTCCACTCGTCGGGCTGGGAGATCTCCGGCACGGTTTCGTCGTCCACTGAGAGGATGTCGACCGTCGTCCCACTCTGGAGTTGGGCAAGGACTTCGAAATTCGCACCCGGATAGAGATGTCTCGCGAAGACCGCTATCTGGCCGTCCTGTGCGCTGACCGTAGCTGTTCCGAAAGTGCCGAGCGTCAGTGCGCCCGTCGCGAGGGCACCCTTCGCCATGAATGATCGCCTCGAGTCGCCTGTCGTGTCTTGTTCGCTCATGTGTTCTCTCACACCCCGTCGCGGGGCGTGACTGACCTTGTCCGAGTTGTCGAATAAACGCCGTCGACCGTTTCTTTCCGTATCAATTAATTTAGCAGCCTGGGAGTTTCTTCGAGTGATTGCGTTCGAAAGACGTTCGTCGCACCGGATTCGCCGTTTTCTGGAGGACACGAGCGCTGACAGTTTCCCACGAGAAAAGCCGGATTCGCAAAGAGGTGTCACCGATCAGTGATCATCGGAAACGTGATCGACGCCGTTTGCAGTCGGAAAAAGGGAATTACGTCGGCCGTAGAACGAAACAATAGCGACGGCGGTCGACCGTCGATATGCGGCCGTCAGGCGGTCGGAACGCCCGTCGGAACGGGAGCGGACGAGGACGGGCCACGACGTCGGTCGCGTAATCATCACTGGTCGCGAACGACCGATCGACCAGCGCAGGGACAGTTGCCCCGATAGTGTCGTATATACAACCAATCTCGACGGCAGCGAGCGATCGGTCCGCGCAATTGTCACATTCTGCGTGAACGGAACGAACGCGACGGGAGCAGAACAGGTAGTGCTTCGAACGCGCGTTCTTGCGACAGTCAGTCGGTGTGAGAGGTGACTCGTCGGCGAATCGGTAGCTGAAGTGATCTTCCCCGCCGTAGCGATTTCGCGCGAAACGACACTCTCCCGTCGAACTCGAGGGGGTTCGCCCTGGATCGCACGGGCGGTCACCGCGCTCTGTGAGGCGATTTCGGGACGTTCGAAGGCGGTTCAGGTGGAGGGTCGACGCCGCGTCCGGCGTCCGCGGAAACTCTCCCTTTGAGGCGGTAACCGCCATCATATCGCGTCGTTCACGAACGCAACGCCTAGATTCGTCGGAAACGGTCGGAGACAGTATCGGTTTTGCCAGCGATCATTCTCCTCCTCTCAGTGGTAACATATGACAAAGATAGGCGCATCCACCTGCGTGACCGATCATCGCCGGTTCTCGAACGGCGGCGGCCGGGGCCGGGCTAGGCGTCGACCGTCGATTCCGGGCTGACGTACTCGCAGAACGCGAACCCGTCACGCTCGTCTCGAGCGACTTCCGTCCACGCCTCGCGGTCCCAGTCGGGGAACCGGGTGTCGCCGTCGGGGTCGTCGTGGACCTCGGTCACGACCAGCCGATCGAGGGCGGGCAGAAACTGTTCGTAGACCGTCGCGCCGCCGGCGACGAAGATCCGATCGGCGCCGTCGTGTCGCTCCCGTGCCGCCGCCTCCGCCGCCTCGAGCGCGTCCTCGAGATCGGTCGCGACGACGGCGTTCTCGGGCGTCTCGAGGTCGCGGCTCGTGAGGACGATCGTCGTCCGCCCCGGCAGCGGTTCGCCCAGCGCCTCGAGGATCCCCTCGTAGGTGACCCGCCCCATGATGACGGGGTGGTCCATCGTGGTCTCCTTGAAGTGTTGCAGATCCGCGGGGATGTGCCAAGGCATGTCCCCGTCCTTCCCGATGACGCCGTTGTCGGCGACGGCGACGATGCCGACGAGTTCGCGGTCGGTCTCCGGAAGCGCTCCCTCGTCCTCGAGTTTGCGGTCGTTCATTCTGCGACGCCGAATTTGATCCCGTCGTGGGACTCGTACCCCTTCAGTTCGACGTCCTCGTAGGCCAGCTCGTCGATCGAGACGTCCGCCACCTCGAGCGTCGGTCGCTCGAGCGGCTCGCGCGATAGCTGCTCGAGCAGACCCGGCACGTGATCCAGCCGCTCGTCGCCCTCGGCTTCCGGCGGCGCCTCGGACTCGAGCCACTCCTTGACCGCGAGGTAGTCCTCGCGGTCGTCGACGTCGGCCAGCCGGGACTGGAGGGCCTCGAGGTTGTCGGCGTACCAGTCCCCGCGTTCGCCCTTGCCGCAATAGACGTGGGCGTCGACGACCGTGTGCGCGAAGGTGCCGGGTTCGAAGCCGGTCTGCTGGGCGACGACTTTCGTCAGCAGCGCGTAGGCCGCGACGTTGAACGGGACGCCGAGCGCGATGTCGCCCGAGCGCTGCGTGAGGTGACAGTTCAGCCGGTCGCCCTGCACGTTGAAGACGAAGGAGTAGTGACAGGGCGGCAGCGTCGAGACGGCCGCGTTCGCGGGGTGCCAGGCGTTGACCACGAGCCGCCGCGAGTTGGGGCTATCCGAAAGGGTGTCGATCACGTACTGCAGTTGATCGAACGTGCGGCGACCGTCCGCCTCCTCAGTGACCCAGCGGTTCGTCTCGTCGGGCCAGGACTCGCCCTCGAGTTGCGCCTCTCCCTCCGGAATCGGGTAGCGCCGCCAGAAGCGACCGTAGGCGGTGTCGAGGCGCCCCTCCTCGTCGGCCCAGGCGTCCCAGATCTTGGTCTCCTCGCGGAGGTTGCGGATGTGCTCCTCGCCGGAGAGGTACCAGCAGACCTCGTGGAGCATCGAGTTCCACCGGTAACCGTCCATTTTCTTGGTGGTCAGGAGCGGGTACCCCTCCTGAAGGTCGACCTCGTAGTGCTCGCTGAACGACGAAATCGTGTCGACGCCGGTCCGGTTGGGCTTGTGGGTCCCCTCCGAGAGCGCCGCGTCGACGAGATCGAGGTACTGTTGCATTGTCGCCCAATTTGGAGTGCCCGTACATAGTGGGTTCGGACTGATCGAACCGACCACTTTCACCGCGCTGTCCAAACCCTCTTTGTCCCCCCGCGCCTTCCGACGATCAATGACCGCTCGAGCCGGCGCTCGCCTGCTCGCCCTCCCGCCGTCGGCGATCGTCGACCGACCCGCCGCGACCCTCGCGGACGTCGATCGGACCCTCGAGCCCGATGCCGTCTGGGTGCTCGGCCCGTCCCGCGAGCCGCAGGCCTTCGCCGCGGCGCGGCGGGCGTTCGACGCGTCGGTCTTCCATCCACCGCTCGAGGCCGGCGATAGCTCCCTCCAGAAACAGGAAATCGCCGACCGTGAGGTCGTCGTCGCACAGAGCGCACGGGCGATGCAGGCGTCTCCGGATGCTGTCTCGAGCGCGCTCGAAACCGCCGACGAGGGCGCTGCGCTCGTCTGCGACGATATCGCGACCTCGACGCGACCGACGGCCCTCGAGACGACCCTCGAGGGCGCCGACGTCCTCGCCGCGGCACTACCGACGGGCCGCGTCACGACCGTTCTGACGGGCAGCGAGCCGGCCGGCTACGATGAACTGTGGCACCTCGAGGCTGAGACGGAGACCGGCGGCGGTGCGGGTGCGGTCCGACGCGTCGATCACGACCCTGCGATCGATCGCGAACCGGCCGGGGACGACTGCGTTTCCGTCCGCGTGCAGGGAGTCGGTCCCACTGGGGGATACGGCGGTGGACAGTCCATCGCGCTCCTCGAGTTCGCCGCCGACGGCATCGGCGTCGACACCTACGACGTGACCGACTTCGGCCTCGAGGCGGTGTCCGGAATCGGCCCGAAGACCGCCGAGCGGCTGGCCGACCGCGGCGTGACGACGCGATCCGAGTTGCTCGAGACGCCGGTCGAACGGCTCGCCGAACTGCCCAACGTCGGTCGGGACCGCGCGCGTCGGATGCACCACCACGCGACGGTCCTCGAGACCGGCGAGCCCCGTAGACTCAGCGACGAATCGCTGCCCGGCGAGAACTGGTCGACCCCGCCACTCTGTCTGGACATCGAGACCGACGGACTCTCGCCGACGATCATCTGGCAGATCGGCGTCTACGACCCCGCGACAGACGAGCACCGGGCGTTCGTCGAACGCGACGATCCGAGCGATCCGGCCGCTGTGCTCGAGGCCTTTTGCGACTGGCTGCTGGGCGTCCACCCGAACAGAGCCCTGCTGACCTGGAACGGGTGGGGATTCGACTATCGACATCTGGAGGCGTTCGTCGCCAAACACGTCCCCTACTACGCCGAGGAGTGGGACTCGATCCCCAAACTCGACCTCTACCTGTGGGCCGTCGAGAACGAGAACGCCCTCCTCCCTGGGCGGACGAACAAGCTCGAGTCGGTCGCCGGCGCGCTCGGCTACGAGGACGCGGGAACGGGCCTCGACGGCGCGCAGACGGCCGCAGCGTACCAGCGGTTTATGCGAACGGGCGAGCCGCTCGAGTGGCACCGCCACGAGGCCTACTGCGAGGACGACTGCCGGGCCCTGTGGCACGTCTACGAGCGGCTTCGGGACGCGCCGCGGGTTTCTGATTCGGGTGCGACAGCGGGCTCGAGTTCGGGGACTGTGGACGCCTCGACATCGCAAGGTAACGACAGCGATCCGAGCACGACCGATAGCGAACAGACCGGACTGGGTGATTTCTAGATGAGCGAGCGCGAGTCTGCAACCGACGATACGGAGATTCCGATCACCGGCGACGAACTGACCGACACCTTCCCCGGCTACCGGTCGGACGACGACGTCTCCGTCCTCGAGTTGCCGGGCCGCGACGCATCGACGGTGCCCAACGAGGAGGTTCTGCGGCCGGAACTCGCGGGGCCGCTCGCGAACGACCTTTATTCTCATCAGGCCGAGGCCCTCGAGGCACTGGCCCGCGAGGAGAACGTCTGTGTCGCGACGAGCACCTCCTCGGGAAAGACGCGGATCTACGCACTCCAGATCGCGCGGAACTACCTCGAGGCGCGGGCTCGCGGCGAAGACTCGACGGCGTACGTCCTCTACCCGACGAAGGCGCTCTCGCGGGACCAGGAGCGCGAGTTGACCGATCTATTCGACGACCTGGGACTCGATATTTCGGTGCGGGTCTACGACGGCGACACGGAGCGCGGGCAGACTCGCCGACAGATCCGCGAGGAGGCCGACGTCATCATCTCGAACTTCGCGGGCGTGAACACATATCTGCACGACCACGACCGCTGGGCGCGCTTTCTGTCGGCCTGCGATCTGGTCGTGATCGACGAGTCCCACACCTACACCGGCGTCCACGGGATGCACGTCGCCTGGATCATTCGGCGGTTGAAGCGGGTGCTCGAGTACTACGCGGCCGACCCGCAGTTCGTGCTCACGAGCGCGACGATCGGCAATCCGGGCGAACACTCCGAGGCGCTGATCGACGAACCCGTGACGGTCGTCGACGAGGACGGCTCGCCGACGGGGCCGCGGGATCTGGTGTTGTGGAATCCGCCGCCGCGAGCTCGCGAGGACGAGCGAAGCGAGTCCTCGGAGATGCGAACGGGAGCGACGCGGGCCGAGCGAAGCGAGGGCCGCGAGGAGCGACACGTGAGCCGCGAGGATACGGAAGACGAGCGCGACGAGTGGAGCGAGACGGACGGTGGCGAAGCGACGCAAAGCGACGGCGGCGAGGACGCCATCGTCGAGCGCGTCCCCGCCACCGTCGAAGCGCCGCGGCTCCTCTCGCATCTCACCTACCACGACGCACAGACGCTGCTGTTCTCGCCCTCGAGAAAGCTCGCCGAACTCTCGGTCAAGCGGGCGTCGAAGCACCGCCACGACAACCGCCGCTACTACACGAACCCGGATCGGGGCAGCGCCATCGAACCCTATCACGCCGGCCACTCGCGCAAGAAGCGCCACGGCACCGAGCACCAGCTCAAGACCGGCGTGCTGGACGGCGTCGCGTCGACCAACGCCCTCGAGCTGGGGATCAACATCGGCGAGATGGACGCCACGGTGCAGTTGGGCTATCCCGGCCAGCGCCAGTCGTTCTGGCAGCAGCTCGGCCGCGCCGGCCGGGGGACGAAACGCGCCCTATCGGTGCTGGTCGCCGAACACCGAACCCTCGACCAGTACGTCGTGAACAACCCCGACTACCTGCTCGAGAACGACGTCGAGGACGCGGTCGTCGACGTGGACAACGACGCGGTCTTCGCCCAGCACCTGCGCTGTGCGGCCGACGAACTCGCGATCGACGAGTCGGACGTCGGGCGGCTGGCCGACCGCGAGCGCCTCGAGCGGGCCCTCGAGATGTGGCGACGCGCCGGACAGTTACAGGGGAGCCTCGAGACGGGCGTCTCCTACGTCGGCCCGCCGCGACCGCAGCAGTCGATCTCGCTGTACGCGACGACCGGCGAGGAGTACGAGGTCGAACTGGCCGACGGCGTCGACGAGCAGTACGATCCGCAGATGGAGCCGCTGGCCGAGGAGCGCGTCCTGCGGGACTTCCACGAGGGCGCGGTCCGGCTGCATCAGGGCCAGCAGTACGAGGTCGTCGACGTCGAGCACGACGCGCCCCGGCCCTCGGTGACGGTGCGGCCGACCGACGTCGACTACTACACGCGGACGCGGACCGACGTGACGGTCCTCGATGCGGTCTCGGAAGAATCACGCGAGATCGGCGACTTCACGCTGCACTTCGGCCGCGGCCGCGTGCTGGTCTACCACGGCACCTACGACAAGGTCGCAGTCCACGGCGGGAAGAAGAAAGAGCAGGCGATCCCGACCGACAACCCGCCGCTGTCGATGGAGACGCAACTCTGCTGGCTCGAGGTGCCCCAGTACGTCGAGGACGCCCTGGTCGAGAAGTACCGCGACTTCACGGTGCCGGAGATGGACGGGGAACTCGCCCAAACGGCCCACCTCGGCTACGCGGGCGGGCTCCACGCCGCCGAGCACGCGACGATCGGCGTCGCGCCGCTCGAGTTGATGGTCGACAAGCGCGATCTCGGGGGGCTGGCGACGTTGACGATCGACTCGCACCTCGAGCAGTCGCCGCGCGAGGAGACCGGATTCGGGACGGCGCGGAACGGCGACGCGCCGCAAAACATCGCCGCCGCCGAAGCCACCGTCAGGGAGATCGCACAGGGCCTCGAGCGCGAGCCGGCCAGCGGCTGGTTCATCTACGACGGGATCGACGGTGGCCTCGGGTTCGCGCGGGCGATCTACGAAAACTTCGAAGCCGTCGCCCGGCGGGCACGCGAGCACATCGCCGACTGCGATTGTGGCCGCGTCGACGGCTGTCCCGCCTGCGTGATGGACGAGCAGTGCGGGAACGACAACCAGCCGCTGCACCGGGACGCGGCCGTGGACGTGCTGGATCAGCTGCTCGGAGACGCCGGAGAGGAAGCGCTCGAGGCACACCTCCCCGACGAGGAGTACGGCGGTGAGCGGCGGCCGCCGCTGTTCTACGCGTAACCCGTTCGTTCGGCCGTGTCACAGTCGGAAGGATTCGGACGAGTTCTGCAGCGGCCAGATCTCGTACAGCCCGCGGCAGAACAGGACCAGAAATCCGAACAGCAACGCGACCGCGAGACCGACGCCGAGGAGACGAGGCACCGGAACGAGCGTTCCCTCGGAAAGGGCGAGCATGAGGTTGGACCCGGCCCAGCAGCAAAACGCCGGAACAACGTATCGCCGGCTCCGGTTCGGTTCGGTGACTCTCGAGAGGACCGCAATTAGAAGCAGGCCGAATACCGGGATGGCGAAATCGATGACGTTCGATACGCCGCCGAACCACTCGAGCATTGACGACAACCGGTAGCGAAAGTGTCATAATTCTTCTGCAGGCTCGAGCGTCACCCTTCCGACTCGTTTTGGCGGCGACCGACTCGGTGATCAAGACGCGCTGTTCGTTGCAGACGAGACGACGTTTCCAAGTCCCACTATCAGTCCGTGTCCGCTTCCGAGATGGCACAGACCGCCGCGTCCCGGCCCTCGAGCGCAGTCGCCTCCCCCTCGAGCCAGTACGTGAAGTCGTAGGCGGCGCTGCCGCCGGAGCCGTGGACGACGGCGACCTTCCCGGTTCGCTCGTCGCCGCTGCAGTCCGCGGCGTCGACGCCGTCGGGGAATGCGAACGGCGCGTACGTCGTCTCGAAGGTTCGCGTCGCGTCGGCGGGAACGACGAGATCCGTTCTCGAGGGCGAGAGACGCTGATTCCCGTCGACGCCGACGACGCCCGGGCCGCGGTCGAACGACGACCGGTCGAACGCGTCGGCCTGCGGATCGACCGTCGGATTCGGCACGTCGCCGTAGACGGCGACGAAGCGGACGAGCAGCGGGGCGGTGCCTTGATTCTCGATCGCGAGTCGCGCGCGGCCATCGGGAAGCGGTTCGACATCGGGCACGAACGCGTGGACCTGGCCGCCGACGCGCAGGGTGGCGATGCCGTCCGCCGTCTCGGCTCGGACGCGAAGCGATGGGGAGAGCCGCGTCTCGAGGCGCTCCGGGAGGACGATCCGAAAGCGGACGGATCGATCGGGATCATCGATCGTCTCGTACTCGTCGTCGCGGGAGGGATCGAAAAGGGCGACCTCGCGCACGTCGACGTCGTCCCGGAACTCGACGACGAGGTCCCCGCCGTCGAACCGCGACGTCGCGAAAACGGCGTCCGAATCGAGCTCTGCCGCGGTGAGCGGGAGCGAGTCCGCGCAGCCGGCCGTCAGGAGGGCGCCCCCGGCTGCGAGGGTCTGGAGGAACGGGCGGCGGTTCATACGTATGACAGTTCGGTCGGGACGTATATATTTTCTATCTCCTCGCTCCAGTCGAGCACGCCGCTAGAGTAACCACAATCGTGCATACTTCCACTCGAGAAAAGAGCAACGCTTACAGGTTCGTGCGTTCCGCTAGCGACCATGCGAGAGAACGTGCTCCTGATCGGCGGCGGCGGCCGCGAACACGCCATCGCCCGTGCGCTCGAGGATAGCGAGGCCGACCTCTACGCCTGTGCGGGCAACCGAAACCCCGGTATCGCCGCGATCGCGACCGACTTCGAGACGCTCGAGACGACTGACCCGAAGGCCGTCGTCGAGTACGCCGAGGACGTCGACGCGACGATCGCCGTCATCGGCCCCGAATCGCCCCTCGAGGCCGGCGTCGCCGACGAACTCGAGGGCGCCGGCGTCTACGCCTTCGGACCGAAGGAGGCCGACGCCCGCATCGAGACGGACAAGGCCTTCCAGCGTCGGTTCATGCAGGAGAACGACGTTCCGGGCTGTCCCGATTTCGAGACCTTCGACGACATGGAGGCGGCCTGTGAGTTCATCGACGAGTACGACGGCGACCTCGCGATCAAGCCCGCCGGCCTCACGGGCGGCAAGGGCGTGAAGGTGATCGGCGATCAGGTCACCGCCGAGGAGGGCAAGGAGTACATCCGCGAGTCCGAGTACGACCGGATCGTCTTAGAGGAACGGTTGATCGGAGAGGAGTTCACCGTTCAGGCCTTCGTCGCCAACGGCGAGTTCCGGACCGCGCCGGCGGTGCAGGACCACAAGCGCGCCTACGAGGGCGACGAGGGGCCGAACACCGGCGGCATGGGCAGCTACTCCGACGCGACGACGCACCTCCCGTTCATGACCGAGGACGACTACGAGGAGGCCGTCTCGATCATCGAGGCGACCGTCGACGCCCTCGAGGACTACCGCGGGATCCTCTACGGCCAGTTCATGCTGACCAGCGAGGGGCCGAAAGTCGTCGAGTTCAACGCCCGCTTCGGCGATCCCGAGGCGATGAACACCTTACCCGTGCTGGAGACCGACTTCCTCGAGGTGCTGACGGCCGCTCGAGACGGCGAGGAACTGCCCGAACTCGACTTTGCCGAGCAGGCGACGGTCTGCAAGTACGCCGTCCCCGAGGGCTACCCGACGGACCCCGAGGCGGGAGCGAAGATCAAGGTGGACGAGGAAAGCGCCGGGGATGCGCTGCTGTACTACGCCAGCGTCGACGAGCGCGACGACGGCATCTACACGACCACCTCGCGCGCCTTCGCCGTCGTCGGCCTCGCCGATTCGATCACCGAGGCCGAGGAGATCGCCGAGGACGCCCTCGCGGTCGCCGGCGATGAGGGACTGCACATGCGCCACGACATCGGCAAGCCCGACCTCGTCCAGCGGCGGATCGACCACATGAACGAACTTCGCGGCGAGTAAGTCGCGGTCCGCAGGGCGCTCGAGTCGCGTCCGAAAACCAAAACGGTAGGAACAGCGATTCTACGCCTGTCCTTCGTTTCCGTCGTCGGTGAGCTCGTCCGTTTCCTCGGAGACCGACGACTGGACGTCGTCCGTGTCGACCGGCGTGTTCAGTTCGTCCTGGTTGATCGCGTCGTCGAGCGTCTGGGTATCGGTCACCGCCTGCAGCCCGTCCTCCTCGACCGCCGATTTGATCGACCCGGCGTCGATCGCCGAATCGAGCGTCGCGTCGTCGGCGTTCGTCTGCGATTTGAGCGCGCGGCGGACGGCGACGTAGCCCACCAGCACGAGCCCGCCCGAGGCGATCGCCCCCGGAATCCCGTAGCGTTTGTACCCGAACTTCACCGCTTTCTTGCCGACAGTAAATGCGCCGATCATTGTGTCTCGACTTCGTTCGGACGCGGAAAGAGGCTGGGGCTTTCGTACGACGATGCGCGGTGGGTCCCTCGTGGGGCTAGCGGTCGAACGCTGGTGCGACGTCCGCGGCCGCTTCCCGCAGTAACCGCACGCCGAGGTCGATCTCGCGCTCGGTGACGTCCAACGGCGGGAGCAGGCGCAGCGTCTTGTACCCGCAGCCCAGCGTCAGGAACCCGCGCTCGAAGGCCGCCTCGAGGACGGCGTCGCGGCGCGCCTTGGTATCGAACTCGACGGCGAGCATGAGCCCGCGGCCGCGGACGTCGACGGCGCCGGGGAGGTCCCCGTCCTCGATGGCGTCCTCGAGTCCTCCGCGCAGTTGCCGGCCCCGGTCGCGGACGTTCGCGAGCAGGTTCTGCTCGTGGATGACGTCCATCGTCAGCGCGCCCTGCATCGAGGCGATGACGTCGCCCGCGCCCCACGTCGAGGAGAGGCGGCCCTTCTGCTCGGGGAAGACGTCCGAGCGGGAGATCGTCGCGCCGACGCGCAGTCCCTTCCCCGCCGTGATGACGTCCGGCGTGAGATCGAGGTGGTCGACGGCCCACAGTTCGCCGGTCCGGCCCAGCCCGGACTGGATCTCGTCGACGACGACGTTGAGGTCGTAGCGCTCCCGAAGAGCCTCGAGATCGCGGGCGAACTCGTCGTGGGCGACGCGGTAGCCGCCCTCGCCCTGGATCGGCTCGAGGATGAGGAAGGCGACCTCGTCGGGATCGATCACGCCCTGTTCGGGGTGGAGTTTGTCGGCGACGACGTTGCCGCCGGGGCCGTCGGTGCGCCACCGGGTCTCGTAGGCCTCCTCGCTTCCGGGGTAGGGAACGCTGACGACGCCCGGCACTTCGGGGTAGCCCCGACGGTGGACCGTCTTCGAGCGGTTGAGCGAGAGCGCGCCCAGCGTCCGGCCGTGGAACGCGCCCTCGAAGGTGAACGCGCGGTGGCCGCCCGCAGCGTAGCAGATCTTGATCCCGTTCTCGACGGCCTCCGCGCCGGAGTTCGAGAGGAACACCCGATCCATGTCGTAGTGGTCCGTCGCGGCAACGAGCCGGTCCATCAGCTGCGATGGGCCGGGAAGCTCCGCGTCGGCCGGGGGTTCGCTGCCGTCGGTGCTCACGTAGAAGTCCTGGCCGGCGATCTTCAGCGGATCGACGAGGTCGAATTCCTCGAGTTTCTCGCGGACGGCCGGGTTGTTGTATCCCAGCGGCGCGGCGGCCACGTGGCTCGTGAAGTCCAGCAAAACGTTGCCGTCGACGTCGGTGCAGAAGGGGCCGATCGCCTCGCGACTCGTATCCCAGACGAACTCGTAGACGTAGGTGCTCGGCGCGGCGAACTCGTGGTGGTAGTCGACCCACCGCTGCGCTCGCTCGCCGGGGAGCGCCTCGACCCGCGGTTCGACCGTCTCTCTGTCCATGGCGTTCGTTTACCGGGGAGAAAGTAAAGGGATACGACCTCGCGGCGCCGTTCGTCGTGGCCGGCGGGCCGACGGGCCGGCAAGGCGGCGGCGCTCCGATCGGCGGACGGCGCGGCACCCGATCCCCGACCTTAGACGACGAAGACGACCGACGCCAGCGCGCCGCCGAGCAACAGCGCGGCACTGTAGGTCGCGACCTGATTGCGGAACCCGTGGTTCGACGAGGTCGCCGCCAGCATCGCCTTCACGACGATGCTCGAGACCGTCGCGAGCAGGATGGCGATCGTCGCCTCGGCAGCCGCCAGTTGGCCCCCGCGGTAGAGGACGACCGCCGATGTGGTCGCGCCGGCGCTCGAGACGAAGCCGCTGGCGACGGCCGTCGCGTAGAACCCGAGCGTCCCGAAGGAACTCTCGGCCACCGACCCGAACACGAGCACGACGAGGAAGACCGCGCCGAACGCGAGCGCGTTTTTCAGGGAGAAGGGACTCTCGAGTTCCATCTCGCCGGACTGGCCCCAGTCGGCGGTCAGGGCCGCGATGGCGAACGCGATCAGGATGACGGCTCCCAGCGGGACGATCGCCTCGACGAGGACGTCGTTGGGGCCGCCGACGGTGAACCCGACCGCGATCGCGAGGTTGCGCGCGGCCATCGCGGCGTTGGCCAGCAGGATGGCGGCGACGGCGTAGGAGGCGGCGTCGGGCCGCTGGCGGACGTGATCGAGCATCGTCCCGACGACGGCTGTCGAGGAGGCGAGGCCGCCGAAGAAGCCGGTGACGGCGATGCCACGGCCGCCGTAGGTCGAGACGATCGCGTAGTTGGCGATCCCGATCCCCGCGACCGCCACGACCATGAGCCAGATGACCGTCGGCTCGAGTTCGATCGTGGTGACGCCGAGATCGAGCGAGTACGTGGACGGCAGCAGCGGGTAGATGACGAACGCGAGGATCGCGAACTCGGTCGTCGAGCGCATCTCCTCGCGGGAGAGTCCCCAGGCGAACTCGTGGAGTTCGCGCTTCAGGACCAACAGTAGCGACGAGACCACGGCGACGGTCACGCCCTCGATGATGTACTGTGCGGCGACGAGCGCGCCGACGCCGTAGGCGACGAGCATCGAGACCGAGGTCGTCAGCGAGAGCCCCGCGTCCTCGTCGCCGAGCAAGCCCTGTACCGCCAGCAGGACGCCCTGGACGATCACCAGGAACCCGCCCAGGACGAGCAGTCCCTCGCCGACGGCGGTCTCGAGCGAGAGGATCGTAAAGACCGCGGCGAGCAGGCTGATCAGCGAGAACGTCCGGATGCCGGCGGACTTCTGCGACCACTCGCGCTCGAGACCGAGGAACATCCCGAGCGCGCCGGCCAGCGCGATCCGGACGACCGTCTCCTCGAGCGGCGGCTCGGCGAGTTGCAGCGGAACCTCGTTCACTCGCGAACATTCGCTCCGGCCGCACATAAGCGACGCGCCGGCGGTGAATTCTCGACCTCCATCGAACTCGCGGGAGACGGTTCGAGAACGGTGGGCCCGATGTCGATCGCGTTACTCGCTGAGACCGTCTCCGCGCAACCGCGATCCGTCGCGGGGACAGTACTCGTAGTTCGGATCGGACGTCTGGAACCCACAGTCGGGACACCGCCGCACCGCTCGAGCGTCGGCTTCGGACCGGCGGCCGCGACCGAGGAGGAACGGGACGAACGGCAGGAACAGAAACAGCAGTACCGTATCGAGGTAGATCCAGGCGGCGGCGCTGACGAGTAGGCTGACGGCGAGACCGGCGAGCGCAGTGAGCGTTCGCGACGAAACCACGTTCAGCTTAGAGGTCGACGTACTGGGATTCCCAGTCCCGGCGCGCCTCGAGTTCGCGCCGGCCGCGGCGCGTGAGCGTGTAGAAGTTCGTCCGGCGGTCGCGCCGTCCCTTCTCGACGAGGCCCTTGTCGACGAGCGTATCGAGGTTCGGGTAGAGCCGGCCGTGGTGAATCTCCTTCTCGTAGTACTCTTCGAGTTCTTCCTTGATGGCCAGTCCGTGGGGTTCGTCCTCGCCAGCGATGACGTAGAGCAGGTCTCGCTGGAATCCTGTCAAGTCGTACATTGGGAAAGTCCTAGGCTCACTTACTGTCGAATTTTAATAAGGCTATCGGGTCGTTACGAATGAAACGGAACGATACCCGGCGTATTCCGGAGAGAGAGCGTCGTTTCGAATGATAATCGCCGTGACTGATTTCCCCAGGCGACACGTATAACGTTCGCTTCATGTTTACAGTACAGTGTGTTCGTTTCGGTATAGTTATACGAGTGGAGCGATACGGCGGCGGCTCGAGCGGTGTCGATCAGAACATAGAACGAAGCCGTCGCTCGGACGTGTAGTAAACAGGAAAGCAAATCGCGTGACGGGAAAAACGTCACGCGATCGCTTGCCGCCCTGAATTGGTCCCCGCTGACGCTTCGGCCCTCCAAGCGAAGCGTCACCTGAAAGGATTCGCCGGTAAAACTTAAATGTAACGGAATAGGACGCAGCCATGATAGGTCACGGAATCACATGTGTTCTTCCTCGAGAACCCACCCGAGCGCCCGCTTGTAGTAGGTGAACATCTGCTCGACGCCGTCGTGGCGCATCTCGTCGCTCTCGAGGTGTTCCGTGAGGAACTCGTACTGTTCGCGGATTTCTTCCTCGTCGCGCATACGGATCGCTACCGGCGGCAACACCAAAATAGTGGGGCGCGACGTCTCGGCGAGCGGTCGAACACCGGTCTGTCACCGCGACGGTACCGGACTCGAGCGAGCGGTCTCGAGTCGTGAGCGGCCGCGGGTGACGTCGGGGATCGAAGGCGAGCCGCGAGCGAGTTACATCTCCGTCGTGTTCTCCTCGCTTTCGTTGCCGTCGGTCATGTTTCCGTCAGTCTCGTTGCCGCCCGCGCCGCCGGTCGCACCCTCGCCGAGGGTCAGCGTGAGCTCCTCGTCGGATCCGTCGATCGTAACCTCGTCTTCGGTCTGCTGGCCCTCGTGTTCGGCGGTGACGGTGTAGTCGCCGTTCTCGAGGTTCTCGAACTCGGCTTCGCCGTTTTCGCCCGTCTCCTCCTCCCAGGTCTGATCGGTGCCGCCGGCCATTCCGTCGGTCTCGTTACCGGCAGTCTCGTTGCCGTCGGTTTCATTGCTGTCGGTTGCGTTACCGGCGGTTTCGTTGAGACCAGTTTCGTTATCGTCGGTCTCGTTGCCGTCGGTTTCGTTGCTGTCGGTTGCGTTACCGGCGGTCTCGTTACCCATCCCGTCGTCCATCATACCGCCGGCGCCGTCGCCCTCGACCGTGACGGTAGCGCCTTCGACGGGTTCGCCCTGATCGTCCTCGACGGTGACCGTCAGCGCGTACGTCTCGGTGTCGGTTTCGTTGCCGGTCTCGTTGTCCTCGGTCTCGTTCCCGTCGCCGAGGTCGGTTTCGTTGCCGGTCCCGTCTTCCGTCTCGTTGCCTCCGTCGGTACCGTTCGCGCCGTTTCCGCCGCCGTCGGTACAGCCGGCCAGTACGAGCGCGCTTGTTGTACCTGCGGCGGCGACGAACGTGCGTCGGTTTAGTCTTCGATGGGACATATCTCCGGATAGAACGTTCCAGTTGGTTTCAGTGCGGCCTGCAACTGCCGTCCGTTAATCACCTATTGAACGTCGTCCCCCCACCTGTGACCGTCAGCGCCGCTGTACCGTCCGTTTCCGAAAACCGTCATCGGATCGAACACTCCGTACGGGGAGACACTCCGCGACGAAAAACGAGTCATTGAGCCGAGAGCGGCCGGCGTCGCTCCGGAGGGACTTTTGGGACGCCAGCCCTAGACCGGCCTATGAAGATCAGGGGCGAACGCGAGTGCAAGGAGTGCGGGACTCGCTGGTCGTACTACGAGACCGGCAGCATCGGCTGCCCCGCCTGCGGCAGCATCCGCAGCGTCGGGGTCGACGAGCGGACCGAACACACCGACCTGCAGGTCGCCTTCGATCTCACGGCGGTCCGCAGCGACGTCGACGACGTCCCGATCGACGACCTCGCGGAGCGCGCGCAGGAACACTGCCGGGACTACGTCCGCCGTCGCGGGTTCGTCAACGCCGGCCGGCTTCGCGACCTCGACGACACCTACCTCGCCGCGACCGAACTGCTCCACGTCGCCGACATCGTCGGACGAGAGATCCAACTCGAGGAGCGCGAGGAGCTGTACTTCCTCTCGCTGTTGCGCGACGCCGACGACGGCGAGCGCCCGCCCGTCGAGGAGGTCCCGACGACGCTCCGGACGGCCCGCGGACTCGCCTACGCGAACGCCGTCCGCGAGTACCGCCGCGACGTCCGGACCTGGCTCGACGAGCGGGATCGAGCCCTCACCACGAGCGAGCGCACCGCACTCGAGACGCTCGGCGAGCACGTCAAGCGGATCCGCATGCTCGACGGCGACGTCGAGCCCCGAACCGCCGAGCAACTGATCGACGCGACCCGCGACCTGGCCAACGGCCTTCGGGGCGACGAGCTGGCGTTCAGTCGCGCACAGGATCGACTCGAGGGGCTCGAGTTCACGGCGGGCGAGTAACAGAACCGGGGACTTCGAGAGAAACGGGACCTTCAGCAGCGTTTCAGGGCAGGTCGACGTCGACGCCCGCCTGCAGGCTCGCGGCCTTGACCGTGTTGTAGAGCAACATCGCGCGGGTCATCGGGCCGACGCCGCCGGGGACGGGCGTGATCGCGCTCGCCTTTTCCTTGGCGCTCTCGAATTCGACGTCGCCGACGAGCTCGTACCCTTTCTCGTTGTCGGCGTCGACGCGGTTGACGCCCACGTCGATCACGACCGCGCCCTCGCCGATCATCGAGCCGTCGACCAGTTCCGGGGCGCCCGCGGCGGCGACGACGATATCGGCGCTGCGGGTCTTCTTGGCGAGGTCCTCGGTACGCGAGTGACAGACCGTCACCGTCGCGTTGCCGTCTTCGGCCTTCTGGATCAGCAGGTTGGCGAGCGGCTTGCCGACGATATCGGAGCGGCCGACGATCGTCACGTCCTTGCCCTCGGTGTCGACGTCGGCAGCCTCGAGCAGTTTCTGGACGCCGTGAGGGGTGCAGGGACGGAACCGGGCGTCGCCGGCGACCAGCCGGCCGACGTTCTCGGGGTGGAAGCCGTCGACGTCCTTCGCGGGGTCGACCCGGCGGATGACCTCGCGGTAGTCGACGTGGTCCGGGACGGGCGCCTGGACGATGTAGCCGTGGACGTCGTCGTCCTCGTTGAGGTCCGCGATCTCGTCGTACAGCCGTTCCGGCGGAGCGTCGCCGTCGACGTCGACGTGGTAGCTCTCGATGCCGACCTCCTCGCAGTCCCGCTGTTTCATGTTCACGTAGGTCTCGCTGGCGGGGTCGTCGCCCATCAGCACCGTCGCCAGCCCCGGCCGCGCGCCCGCGTCGGCGAGCGTCTCGATGGCGTCGGTCAGGTCGTCGCGAATCTCGCTCGCGACGGCGTTGCCGTCGATGATCTCGGTCTCGGTCTCGGTCTCGGTCGCGGTCTCAGTCATACTCGAGACGGCGGCCGCGAGGCTCATTAACTCTCGGATTCGTGCGCAGAACGAGGGGCAGAACGGCCGATAGTATGCACGTATGTGCCCACATCAGCCGGACGTCGCCGGTCGAGACCGCTCGCTCGTGTCGGTTCCGATCGGTCGACCGGATCGCGACCATCGCGAATGCGACCCCGGCTCGCCGGTTCTCAGTCCCGGTTTCGATCCAGGTCCCGGTCCTCCGTCCCCGGCTCCGAAATCTCCCACTCGGCGGTGTCGCGCGCGTCGGTTACGGCGACGGCGTACTCCCCGAGGAGGTCGGCGTAGTCGTCGGTCCCGGCCTCCGCGACTAGCCGTTCGGCCTGTCGTTCGTGGACCGCCTTCGCGACCGCGAGCGCGTCGGGATCGACGTCGACGTCGCGCTCCTCGAGCGCCGGCGCCAGCCGCTCCGTCCAGGCGTCGTCGGGGAGCAGGCAGACGGCCCGATGGTCGACCGACAGCGGCGGCTTCCCGGCGACGTGATCCGCCGTCCCGACGAGGTCGTGGGTCTCGAGGGCCTCGAGGAGGCCGACGACGTCGGCCTCGGGAACGTCGGTTGGCGCGTCGGCCATCGCGTCGTCGAACGCGAGCGGATCGATCGGCGCGTCCATCGTCTCGGGCCGGGGCGTCGGGTCGCCCTCGCGTTCGCGTTCGATGGTCTCCTCGGCGACGGGATCGCTGTCGTCCGGCGTCTCCGGGAGCGGTTCGGCGCGGTACGGTTCGCCGTCGTCGAATCGGACCGGGACGAGGCCGATCGTCTCCGCGGCCGTGATCGCGTCGAACAGCAGCGGGCGGGCGGGGTCGTACGCCTCGAGGTCGATCCCTAACCCTTCGGGCGGTTCGGCTCGGACCAGCGGGTCAGGGACGGGCGCGACGACCTCGCCGCCCTCCTCGAGCAGCTGGCGCGGGTAAGGCGCGTCGGCGGTCTGCTCGTCCGGAATCGCGCTGCAGACGAGCATCGGCTGGTCCTCGTACTCGTCGACGTCCCAGTCGATCCGGTCGCCGGCCGCGGCGTCCATGAACTCGGCGACCGGCGTGAGCTCGAGCGCCAGTTCCGAGGCCGCCGACTCGTCGGTGTCCCGCAGCGCGAGCAACCGATCGTCGTCGAGGATGGTACCGGTCGGGCGCGTGGACATAGCGGCGGTACGGCCGGTCGGGCCAAAAGCCGCGTGCCGGCGAGTGACAGGGACGGACGGGCTCGAGGACGCCCTCGCACGGTCGAACCGCGGCGGACGGTACCGCACTTCGCCACGGTTTTATCGACTTCGGCCGCGTGGCGCGGCGTATGGCGGATCCGCTCGGTCGCGCCGTCCGCGACCACTACCGCGGCGAGCGCTCGGAACCGCTGCTCGATCGCGACGGCGACGAGGTGCGCGAACACCGCATCGAGGAGTGGTACTTCGGCGACCACGAGGAAGACGCGTGGCGAGACCGGTGGATCGAGGGGCCGCTGCTCGATATGGGCGCCGGCGCGGGGCGGGACGCGCTGTACTATCAGGAGCGGTTCGAGACCGTCGCGCTCGAGGTCAGCGACCGCCTCGTCGAGACGATGCGCGATCGGGGCGTCGAGGACGCCCGCCGCGGGGACATGTTCGCGCTCCGCGAGGGGTTCGACCGCGACCGGTTCCGGTCGGCCCACGCGATCGGCACACAGGTCGGACTGGCCGGTTCGATGGCCGGCGTCCGGGAGTTCCTCGCGGACCTCGCGCACGTGACGACGCCGGACGCGACCGCCGTCCTCGACAACTACGCGCCCGAACTCGAGGCCACGAGCGGTGCCTTCGGCTACCGCGCGGATCCGACGCCGGGACTCGCCTACCGGGTCTACCACCTCGTCTACGAGGGCGACGTCGGCCGGACGCTGCTCTTTCGGCTCTTCAGCGTCGATCGGCTCCGCGAGGCGACGATCGGCACGCCCTGGGAGGTCGTCGCGACCACGTACGGCGACGTGCAGTGGCGCGCGGCGCTCGAGAAGCGGTGAGAACGAAAGCGGAGAAATACGAGGTGGCAGTCGATCCGGGATTTTCAGCCGCGGATTACTCGTACAGCGGGTTCTCCTCGCAGAGCTGTTCGACTTCCTCGCGGACCTCGGCGATGACCTCGTCGTCCTCGAGGTTGTCGATCACGCGGGCGATGAGGTCACCGACCTTGCGGCAGTCGTCCTCGTCGAAGCCGCGGGTCGTCAGCGCCGGCGTGCCGGCGCGGATGCCGCTCGGGTCGAACGGCGAGCGCGTCTCGCCGGGCACCGTGTTCCCGTTGAGAACGATGCCGGCCTCCTCTAAGGCCTCCTCGGCGTCGCCGCCGGACGTGTCGGGGTGGCTCTCGCGCAGGTCGACCAGCACGAGGTGGTTGTCGGTGCCGCCCGAGACCAGCGAGAAGCCGTGGTCGGAGAGCGACTCGCCCAGGGCCTTCGCGTTCGCGACCGTCTGCTCGGCGTAGTCCTCGAACTCGGGCTGGAGCGCTTCCTTGAAGCCGACTGCCTTGCCGGCAATGTTGTGCATCAGCGGGCCGCCCTGACCGCCGGGGAAGACCGCCGAGTCGATGTCGTCGGCGTACTCCTCGTCGCACATGACGATGCCGCCCCGGCCGGCGCGGATCGTCTTGTGGGTCGAGCCGGTGACGAAGTCGGCGACGCCGACCGGCGAGGGGTGGACGCCCGCCGCCACGAGCCCGGTGATGTGAGCGATGTCCGCGAGGTGGTAGGCGTCGACCGAGTCCGCGACCTCCTGAATGCGCTCCCACTCGATCTCGCGCGGGTACGCGGAGTAGCCCGAGACGATGATGTCGGGCTCGAACTCCGCGGCGTGCTCGGCGAGGCTCTCGTAGTCGATGTAGCCCGTTTCGGGGTCGACCTCGTACTGCTCGACCTCGTACAGTTGGCCCGTGAAGTTCGCGGGGTGGCCGTGGCTCAGGTGGCCGCCGTGGTTGAGATCCAGCGACAGGATCTTGTCGCCGGGCTCGAGCATCGCGAAGTAGACGGCCTGGTTGGCCTGCGTGCCGGCGTGGGGTTGGACGTTGACGTGTTCGGCGCCGAACAGCTCCGTCGCGCGCTCTATGGCGAGTTCCTCGACTTCGTCGGCGAACTCGCAGCCGCCGTAGTAGCGCTCGCCGGGGTAGCCCTCGGCGTACTTGTTCGTCAGGGCGCTCCCCTGGGCGTCAATGACGGCCTCGCTGGCGTGGTTCTCGCTGGCGATCATCTGCAGCGTCGACCGCTGGCGGTCGACCTCGTTCTCGAGCGCGTCGGCGACGTCGGGATCGACCTCCCGAACGTGGTCGTGTTCCATGTGCGTTGTGCGAACTGGAGACGGCATAAGTGTACCTTTTCAGCCGATTCGGGCGGCGCGGGACGAGTATCGAAAGGCCGGCACTCGAACTCGATCGATTACCACGACCGATACCGATAAGTAACGGTAAGCGTCAGTAAGACTAACTGAACGGGGTGACATGTAGCCGCGTACATGATCGAGTGGGAATTAGATCCCGGGACGCTCCGCGTCCGCGACGTGGACAACGCGACGGTGGCCGTTCGCGGCGAGTTCACCGTCGCCGACGAGGCGGTCGAGATTCCTCGACCGATCGACGAGAGCGTCGCGGTGACCGCGAGCGAACTCCGGTTCCCACACGCCGTCTGCTACGCCTTCGCGCTCGAGGGCGACGACCGGTACGAACTCGATCCGAGCAGCGGGCCGGTCGTCCTCCCGCCCGGCGAGTACGTCGTCGACATCGACGCCGAAATCAAGGTCTACCTCCAGTTCTGCGGCCGGGCGCGGATCGAACAGACCGCCGATTTCGAGTCGATCGTCGTCTCCTTCCCCGAGCGAACGCGGATCGCGCTCGGCTTCCGAAGCCGGAACGAACTGCCGGTCGGCTCGATCACGGTCCCGGACCGACCCGCGGCGATCGCCGAAGCGATCACCCACCTCGGCGCCGCCCACCGAACCGACGGCCCCGACCGGACGTATCCGACGCTGCGGGGCCACCCGCCGCTGCTCGAGCCTGGCGACGAACTCTCGATTCCGGACTGCCTGCGGGCGGACGTCCCCGAGACGGGCATCGAACTCGCCGTGCCGCCGCGGTACGAACCGCTGTACGTGACCGCGCCGCTTTCCTACTACCTGCAGGCGTCGGTCCACGTCACCGACGCGCTCGAGGGTCCGAACCGTCCCGACGGCGCTCGGCTTCGACTGCCCGACCGGGGAATCGAGAAGCGACTCGGCGCAATGCCGGTCCTCGAGAGCGACGTCGAGCGCCTGCTCCGGAAGACGTTCTTCCTGGACTGTCTGGTCCGCAACGCGGGTCCGTACGGCACCGCTCTCCGCGAATGCGGCGTCCTCGACGCGCTCGGCCTCGAGAGCGAGACGCTGTACGAGGCGCCGCCGGACGAACGTCTCGCAGCGTACCTCGAGGTCCCCTTTGAGGCGATCGAACACCGGCTCCCCGAGTGGCACCTCGCGACGTACGTCTGCCCGACCTACGACAGCCTCGAGACGCTGCCGTTCCTGCTCGATCGAATGAGCCTGATCTACCGGCCCCGAACCACCGAACTCGAGGGGAAAGAACTCGTCGAACGCTCGCTCGAGGAGTTCTATCGCGGTCGCGACGGCGGCGTTTCGGGGACCGAAACCGCGAGGGGTAACGAGACTGCGACCGGCACCGCGCACGCAACCGGGGCCGAGAACGGAAACGGAAACCGAAACGGAGCCGACGCCCACTCCTCCGCGGGACGGGACCCCGAATTCCGGTCCGACCGCCGCGCGGGCGGCGAGACCAGGGCCAGCACCGGGCGGGTTGCCTCCGTCGACATCGTCAAACCGGAGCTCCGACACGGCCGAACGCACGGCTGGCTCGCCGAGGGGGCTCCGATCGACGTGTTCAAATCCGCCCCCGAAGCCTACCGCAACCGGCTCGACTACCTCGAGGGGACGGGCGACGGCGAGTCGACGTCGATCCGCGTCGTCCTCAACGATCCCGAGATGGCCGGCGAACACGACGACGTCGCGGCGATCTACCGTCGCCGCGCCCGGGAACGGTCGACGGAGATGGACGTTACCGTCGAGGAGTCGCTCTCGACGGCCGAACTCGCCCGCCTGCTCGAGTCGGAGAACGACTTCGTCCACTACATCGGCCACTGCGAGACCTGCGGCCTGTGCTGTCCCGATGGGTCGCTCTCGGTCTCGTCGCTCGATCGCTGCCGAACGCAGACGTTCTTCCTGAACGCCTGCGGCTCCTTCTACGAGGGGACGACGCTGATCGAGAAGGGCAGCGTCGCCGGCGCGGTCACGTTCACGAAGGTGCTCAACGACCACGCGGTCAAGGTCGGCTCGGCGTTCGCTACCTTTCTCGTCCACGGGTTCAGCATCGAGCGCGCCATGCGCCTCGCCCGGCGGCGGATCATGATGGGGAAAGACTACGCGGTCGTCGGCGACGGCACTCACTCGCTCGCGCAGGGGACCAACCCGTTCCCGACGACGATCACCGTCGAACCGCTCACCGACGGCCAGCGCGAACGCGCACGCTCGCGCCCTCGAGGGCGAGGCCGCGGGCGAGGGGGAGGGGCGAAATCGCGGTCGGCGTCGGCCGCGCGCTCGAACTCGAGACCGAGAGACGGCGAGGGCGCCACCCGATATCTGGTGACGTTCGACTGCTACTCGACGCGGACGACCGGATCGTACTACGTGCCCCACGCTGAGGCCGAGTCCGCGACGCTGTGTGGCAACGAGTCGAACTTCGTCCTCTCGGCCGCCGAACTGGCGACCCTGCTCGAAAATACGGACGCGGCCGTCATCTACGACGGCGACGTGTACTGGTCGCGGGAACTGTGCGCACGATTCCGCGGCTGACGGTCGCTACGGACCGCCGTAGGTGCTGACTCCTTTCGACTGTGCGGGCGGGACGACGTTCGGGTCGCCCGTTCGAACGCGGGGGAACTGGTCGGCAAGCGATCGAGGGACCAATCGTTGCGTATCGCGATCACCCATACGGTCGTGTGGTCACACACGGCCCACATAACAGTTATTGTGTTGATATATTTGTGTACAATAGATAATAGCGATCCACAATCGCCATCAGTGACGGGGAACGCCGTCGGACGATTGCCGCATACTGTAATCTGACCAACGGAAGACCGGACAAAAATTACCGTCAGACGAGCCAACAGCAAAGTTATCGCGTGCAAATGGCCACCAAAATTAAGTAGCGAACATCCGTTTACTTCTGTAGAGTGATGACCTCGAATTTACTCAACCACCAGATTGACGATATCCTCGAGTCCATCCTGACGGACGCGAGTGGGGACATTTACCTTGTCAATCCGTCCCGGGATGCCATCGAGGAGTTCGTCGGCGTCGCGACCGACTTCGACGGCACGTTACCGACGGTGCACATGCTCGCCGACGAGCGCACGCTGAAGGAAGTGATGGACGACTTCATCGTCGCCTCGAACGCGGCCGACCTCATCAGCGAGGACGCCCTCGCCCTGCGGACGCTCGAGGAGGCGCCCGAAAACTCGCTCGTCATCACCGAGGATCGGATCGTCGCGATCGTCCACGCCGGCGACCGCGTCGGCGGGCTCGTCACGGACGACGAGAGCTTCGTCGAGGACACCTACGCCGCCTACGCCGAGCGCTGGGACGAGGCCTCGACGTACAACCTCCGCACGCCGCCGATCTCGGACGTCCGGGAGACACTGGCCGACGAGATCGGTCCCGACGCCGAGGCCGACTTCACCGCGATCCTCGACTCGCTCGAGACGGCCCGCGGCGACGGCGACGGGCTCGACGAGGTCACTATCTCGCTGCTGGTCGCCGCGAAGAACGAGGCGCTGCTGTACGACATCAGCAAATGGGGGGAGGACGTCGGCATCGCCTCGAAGGCGACGTTCAGCCGGACGAAGACCAAACTCGAGGACATGGGCCTGATCGACACCGAGAAGGTGCCGATCGACGTCGGCCGCCCGCGCCTGCGCCTGAAGATCGGCGACGAGCGCCTGCAGGAAGCCGACAACGGGCAGTTGGCGACGGTGGCGCAGTCGATTCTCAACTAACAACCTTTTACGCTGCGTTTGTTTCGCGCCGGCGGCAGCATCGCTGCCGCACGGCGCGTCGGCACTCGGTAAAAGGTTGATCAAAAGCACTCCTCCTTCCGTTCCGAACGCGTAGCGTTCTCCACATCAGTCGTCGGCCCGCTCGCTCACTTCGTTCGCTCGCGGTGAGTTACGGGTGATCGCCTGCCCTCCCCCGAGTCGTCCGTCTCTCGCAATGCTCGAGACGGACTCCCGGCCGAACGATCTGGGGGCCAGTGGTTCAGCAGCGTCGGATGACGCAAACCCCAAGTCCCAGCCGCGAGAGGGCACGCGTATGTACGAGGCCGTCCGCGCCCACCCCGACGGACAGAGTACGGTCGCCAGGTTCGCCCACGCGGCGGCCGACTACGGCTTCGAGGGCGTGGTCGTTCGCAACTCGTCCGGTACTCGAGCCGACTACGACCCCGACCGGATCCGCGAGGAGTACGGGGTCGACGTCGTTTCGGGCGTCGAAATTCGGGCCGACGATCCCCAGCAAGCAAGCGGCGCGGTCGGCAACTACCGGACCGACGAGACCATCGTCACCGTCGCGGGCGGCACGCCGGCGCTGAACCGCTTCGCCGTCGAGAACGAGAAGGTCGACGTGCTCGCGCGGCCGATGGCCGACGAGGGCGACGTCAACCACGTCCTCGCGAAGGCCGCCGTCGAGAACGGCGTGCGCCTCGAGTTCGACCTCGCGCCGGTACTGCGGACCCACGGCGGCCGCCGGGTCCGCGAGTTGCAGGCGCTGCGGAAACTCGCCGAGATCGTCGACTACTACGACGCGCCCTACGTCGTGAGCGCCGGTCCGTCCTCGCACCTCGAGTTGCGGGCGCCCCGCGAACTGGCGGCGCTGGGCGACCAGATCGGCCTCTCGAGGGAGTTCGTCGAGGAGGGGCTCGCCGAGTGGGGGCGGCTCGCCGAGCGAAATCGTCGCATCCAGTCCGAGTCGTTCATTGAGCCCGGGGTCGAACGGGGCAGGTATGAAGAAGGATCTTGAGGACCACGCCGCCCGGTTCGACGAGAAGGCCGGCGAGTACGACGACTCGAAGTCCGACGAGTACCGGGCCTGCGCGAACCTCGTGATCGAACACGCCGCCCCCGAGCCGTCCGACGTCGTCCTCGATCTCGGCACGGGAACCGGCGCCATCGCGCTCCCGCTGGCCGAGGACGCCGACCGCGTCGTCGGCCGCGACATCAGCGAGGGCATGATGGAAGAAGCCCGGCGGAAGGCCGACGAACGGGGCCTCGAAAACGTCGCGTTCGACTACGGCACCTTCCGCGAGCCCGAGTACGACGGCGAGGTCGATATCGTCACCTCGAACTTCGCGATGCACCACCTCTCGGACGACGAGAAGCGCGAGGCGATCGACGCGATCGCCGCCCTCGAGCCGCGCAAGTTCGTCCTCGGCGACGTCATGTTCTTCGGCGAGCCCGATCCCGAGGAGCCGTTTTACTCGCCCGAGGTCGACGATCCGGCGACGGTCGGCGTCCTCGCGGACGCTTTCACGGACGCGGGCTTCTCGCTTTCGGCCGTCGAGCGCGTCCACGATCAGGTCGGGGTGCTCGTCGCCGAGCGGACGCCGGACGTCGAGGCGGACGCCGACCGATCAAGCGACGAATGAAACACCTCCCGAAACACCTCCGGCCCCGGTGGCGCTACCTCGCCGTGGAACTCGAGACGTGGCCCGACGAGTCGATCGACCGGCGCGCGTTCCAGCGGGAGGTGTGGTACGCGGGCCAGAACCTGCTGGGCGATCCGGGGAGCGCGGCCGCCGACCTGACCGTCGTCCGCTTCGCGTTCGCGGACGGGATCGGCGAGGCGATTATCAAAGTCCGGCGCGGGGAGACGGAACCGGCCCGCGCGGCGATCGCCTGCATCGACGATATCGACGGCGCTCCCGTCGGAATTCGGGTCCGCGGTATCAGTGGCACGATCCGTGCCGCTGAAGAAAAGTATTTAGGTCGACGCGGGCAAGTTTCCGAGGAGAGAAACGTCGTGTTCGGGAACGAGGAGCGGGTCGCCGTCGTGCGAAACGGAAACGGACTCGCAGACGTGCGACTCGAGGAGTCGTTCGCGGGTGCGACAGACCTCGATTACGATTCAGATTTAGCGTGATACTATGCAGGGACAAGCCCAACAGCAGGCGTACGACCGCGGCATCACGATCTTCTCACCGGACGGTCGACTCTACCAGGTCGAGTACGCCCGTGAGGCGGTCAAGCGAGGAACAGCAAGCATCGGCGTGCGGACCCAGGACGGCGTCGTTCTCGCCGTCGACAAGCGCGTCCCGTCGCCGCTGCTGGAGGACTCGAGCGTCGAGAAGATCCACAAGGCCGACAACCACATCGGCATCGCCAGCGCCGGCCACGTCGCCGACGCGCGCCAGCTGATCGACTTCGCGCGACGGCAGACGCAGGTCAACCAGCTGCGCTACGGCGAGCCGATCGGCGTCGAGACGCTGACCAAGGAAGTCACCGACCACATCCAGCAGTACACCCAGGTCGGCGGCGCCCGCCCGTTCGGCGTCGCGCTGATCGTCGGCGGCATCGAGAACGGCGAACCGCGCCTGTTCGAGACCGACCCGTCGGGCACCCCCTACGAGTGGAAGGCCCTGGCCGTCGGCGCCGACCGCAGCGACCTCCAGGACTACTTAGAGCAGAACTACGACGAGGAAGCCGACCTAGACGGTGGCATCCAGCTCGCGCTGGACGCGCTCGCGTCGGTCAACGACGGCTCCCTGCTCCCGAGCGAAGTCGGGCTGGCGACCGTCGACGTCGAGACGGAGGAATTCGAGCAGTTCGACCAGGACAAGATCGCGACTCACCTCGAAGAGAACGACCTCCTCGGCAGCGAGGAGGAGGAAGAAACCGACGAGTAACGGACCGGACCGCCGGCGTAATCGAGTCCATAATCGAATTCGAATCGGGCGGGAACCGGAATCGCCCGCCGATTCGACCGCGTCGCGACCCCGCTTTTGCGACCGCATCGAAATCGAACCGGACGCGAGCCGCGTTCGGCCCCACCGTTGCGTCCGCTCGGCGACGGGAGACGGGACATCCGTAGCGGCGGCCGGCCGCGTTCTCGCCGGCGAGCCGACACGGCGAACCGTCAGGAAAAGCTCTTTTAGTCGGCCGGAGGTACGTTCTGGTATGATATCACTCGACGAGGCGGTGACGGCGCGACTCGAGTCCCACGGGGCGCGCTTCGAAGTCCTCGTAGATCCGGACGCGGCGCTGGCGATCAAACGCGGCGAGTTCGACGGCGACTTAGAGGACGTCATCGCTGCCGAGGACGTCTTCGAGGACGCCTCGCGGGGCGACCGGCCGGCTGAGAACGACCTCGAGAAGGTCTTCGACACGACCGATCCCCTCGAGATCATCCCCGAGGTGATCAAGGAAGGGGAGATCCAGATCACGGCCGAGCAGCGCCGCGAGATGCAGGAACAGAAGCGCCGGCAACTGATCGACACCATCACGCGCAACGCGGTCAATCCGCAGATGGACAACGCGCCCCATCCGCCCGAGCGCATCGAGAACGCCCTAGAGGAGGCCGGCTTCACGGTCGATCCGATGGAGCCGGTCGAGAGCCAGGTCGACGACGCCTTGGACGCGTTGCGGCCGGTCATCCCGATCCGGTTCGAGGAGGTGACGGTCGCCGTGCAGGTGCCCGCCGAGCACGCGGGCAGCGCGCAGGCGAAGATCCGACAGTTCGGCGACCTCGAGCGCGAGGAGTGGCAGTCCGACGGCTCGTGGATCGGCGTGCTCACGTTCCCCGCGGGGCTGCAAAACGAGTTCTACGACGTCGTCAACGAGCACACCAGCGGCGAAGCGGAGACGGAGATCATCAAGGACAAGGACGACATCAAGACGCGGTAGCGGGACGGGAGGCGTCTCGAGGCCGTCGGCTGACTCCGTCTCACAACTCGACGACCGTCGGCGGTCACCCGCGGTGAAAGCCGATCAGAAACCCGCTCGCGAATCCGGCGCCGATCGTCAGCGTCGAGAGCACCGACTCGAGCAGGGGAGCCGCCGCCCCGTCGAGCTGCTCCCCGGTGCCGACGAGCCCGGCCGAGAGGCGCTCGTAGTCCACGATGACGATCCCCTGGGACTCGAGGTAGCGAAAGGCCATCAGCTGGATGCCGACTACGATCGCGAGCACCTTCGCGACCCGCTTCGTTCCGAAGCCGACCAGCGCACCGATCGCCAGTCCGCCGCCGAACTCGAGGGCGAGCGTCGCGGGATCGACGTCGATCATCGGCCCGACCATTCGAGTCGGCGGTAATGACTGTTGTGATCGCTTTCCGGTATCACGGTCCCGGGTTTCGATTCGGGCTCGCATCCGCGAGAGCCGGGCGATTTCGGCCGCGGAGGCAGCGCCCGACGGCGGCGGGCGCGGGATTCAAGGCGGTCGGATGCGTACGTGCATCTATGTCACTCGTTCGGTCAACGGAGGTGTTCGACCGGCATCGTTAGCGTGTCGGGGGTCCCGCCGCATCGGTCCCGGCGTCGACTGGCGGGTCCGCGCCCGCGCCGATGTCGGCACCGCGGTCGACCATCCGCGGCTCCCGACCGGCCGTGCAGTCGGCTCGCGACGGGAGACGACGAAACGCCGCCGCTCGGCTCGAGCCTCGTCTCGCGCTCGAGCGAGCGAACCGACGACCCCCGCCCGACTCACGCACGCTCACATCCACTCGCATGAACGCGATCATCGCAAAGCGCGTCGACTCCGGAACGCCAGACACGACCGAGATCCGCGACCTCGCCGAAGCGGCCGGCTACACGGTCGTCGGCGAGATCACCCAGTCCCGGAAGGCCGACCCGGCCCTTCAGATCGGCGAAGGCAAAGCCGAGGAACTCGCCGAGGCAGTCGAGCGAACCGGGGCGACGACCGTCATCTTCGACAACCGGCTCGGCCCCTACCAGACCTACAACCTCGGGCGGATGCTCCCCGAAGGCGCCGAGGTCATCGACCGGTTCACGCTGATCCTCGAGATTTTCGGCCAGCGCGCCCAGACCCGGAAGGCCCAGCTCCAAGTCGAACTGGCCGAACTCCGCTACGAACTGCCCCGCGCCGAGGCCAAGACCAGCCTCGCCAAGCGCGACGAGCACCCCGGCTTCATGGGGCTCGGGGAGTACGACGAGAGCCGCGAACAGGACATCAAGGATCAGATCAGCCGGATCAAGGACGAACTCGAGCGGATCGAGCAGACCGAGGAGCAGCGCCGGGAGCGCCGGCGGGACTCGGGGTTCGATCTGGTCGCGCTCGCGGGCTATACGAACGCCGGCAAGTCGACGCTGCTGCGGCGGCTCGCGGCCGACCTCGACGTCGACGAGAACGAGGGGCTCCATCAGGACCTCGACGCGACGGCCGAGTCGCGGGACAAGCTGTTCACGACGCTGGGGACGACGACCCGCCGCGCGGACATCGAACCCCGCGACGTGCTCGTGACCGACACGGTCGGCTTCATCAGCGACCTGCCCCACTGGCTCGTCGAGTCGTTCAAGTCGACGCTCGACTGGGTCTACCGGGCGGACCTGGTCCTGCTGGTCGTCGACGTCAGCGAAGACATCGACGAGATCCACGAGAAGCTCGTCACCTGTCACGACACCCTCTACGAGCGCAACGAGGCGCCGATCGTGACCGTGTTGAACAAGATCGACAAGGTCGACGACGACGAACTCGCCGAGAAGCGGCGGGCCCTCTCCTCGCTTGCGCCGAACCCGGTCACGGTCAGCGCGCGTGAGGGCACGAACGTCGAGGCGCTGCTCGCGCGCATCGACGACGAACTCCCCGACTGGGAGGAGGAGCGGCTGATGTTGCCGATGACCGACGATACGATGAGTCTGGTCTCGTGGATTCACGACAACGCGAACGTCGACGACGTCACCTACGGCGACGACGACGTCGTCGTCTCCTTCGAGGCCCGTCCCGCGGTAATCTCGCAGGCGCGCTCGCGCGCGAGTGAGTTGCGGACGGCGGCGGCCGAGTCGGCCTGACGCGGCGGCGACCGGCCCGGACCGTCTCCGCGACCCCAACCATATAAATTCCTGACCGAAGTCCAGTAGGATATGGAACGTGTTGCAATCATCGGCTCGTCCATGACCCAGTTCGGGCAGCGGGACGCCTGGATCCTGGACCTCCTTTCGGAGGCCGGGCTCGAGTGTCTCGCGGACGCGGGCGTCGACGCCGCGGACGTCGAACACCTGTACGTCTCGAACATGGCCAGCGGCGAGTTCGAGGGACAGACCGGCGTGATGAACGCCCTCGCACAAGACATCGACGCGGTACCGGCCTACACCCAGCGCGTCGACCAGACCAGCTCCAGCGGCGGCGCGGGGATCTACGCCGCCTGGCAGTCGGTCGCCAGCGGCGCCAGCGACATGACGCTGCTCGTCGGCGGCGAGAAGATGACCCACCGGACGACCGGCGAGGCGACCGACGTCATCGCGTCGCTGACCCACCCCGCCGAGTACAAACACGGCGTGACCCTGCCCTCGTTCGCGGGCCTGACCGCGCGCCACTACTTGGAGCGGTTCGACGCGCCCCGTGAGAGCTTAGCGAAGGTCGCGGTCAAGAACCACAAGAACGGCGTCGACAACCCCAAGGCGCAGTTCCGGAAGGAGGTCGACCTCGAGACGGTGCTCGAGTCGCCGATCGTGGCCGACCCGCTGCGGCTGTACGACTTCTGTCCGATCACGGACGGCTCGGCGGCGCTGATGCTCTGTCCCGAGTCGGTCGCCCAGGAGTACACGGACGACTACGTCGTCATCTCGGGCATCGACGGCGCGACCGACACCCACGTCGTTCACGAGCGCGAGGATCCGACCGTGATGCGCGGCGTCGTCGAGAGCGGCGAGGGCGCCTACGAGATGAGCGGGCGCGGCCCCGACGACATCGACGTCGCGGAGCTCCACGACATGTTCACCATCCTCGAGTTCCTGCAGATGGAGGGGCTGGGCTTCGCCGAGCAGGGCGAGGCCTGGCAGCTCGTCGAGGAGGGCTACACCGAGCGCGACACTGGGGAACTGCCGATCAACACCTCCGGGGGGCTCAAGTCCAAGGGTCACCCGCTGGGCGCCAGCGGCGTCGCGCAGGGCGTCGAGATCTACGAACAGCTCATGGGCGAAGCCGGCCCGCGACAGGTCGAGGCCGACGTCGGCCTCTGCTGTAACGTCGGCGGCTTCGGCAACTGCGTGATCACCACCATCATGGAGGCGGCACGATGACGATGGAAGCGACCCGCTACGAGGACGGTTCGATCAGCTACCCCGGCCACCCGCGCGGCCCCGGCGGCGCGGAGCCGGCGGAAACGATCGACCTCAGCGAGTACACCGCCGAGATCGTGACCTGGACGACGTCGACGGCCACGCCGCCCGGCGTGCGCGAGCCGAACCACCTCGCGATCGTCGAGTTCGACGTGGACGGCGAGTCCGTGCGGGCGATCGGCCAGCTCACGACCGGCGACGTCGAGACCGGCGACGAAGTGCGGCCGGTCCACGTCGACGAACTCCGCGAGCCCGGCGCCGGGATCCGCGAACCCGACAGTCAGGCCTGGGACGGCTACCGGTTCGAGCCCGTCGACTAACGGCCCGGCTCGAGCGACGCGGCCCCGCCGGCCCTCACCTGCGGAACGCGTCTTTGAGCCCGTTCGTGATCCGCTGGAGCAGCGATTCCGCGGACGGTCGCGGCGACGACCGTCGCCGGTCCGCGGTCGCGGATTCCGGTTCCCGGTCCCGCTGCGGTTCGGTTTCCGTTCCGGTCGGCGCCCGATCGGCGGCGCTCGACGACGCGGACGTCTCGCAGTACGGACACGCGTCGTTCTCGTCGGCGTAGTACGGCAGGCCGCAGTCGTCGCAGGTCGTTCGCGCTCGCCGTGTGGCTGGTTCGGTGCTCATGGCCCTCCGAAACGTGTGCAACGATCACTATTAGCATTCCGTCCGTACAGGCTCCGGCCGAAATTGTAATCGACTGTTGGCCGATTCGGGGCGTTCGAGTCCGGATCCCGGGCACCGGTAAAAACGGGACTACTCACTCGGTTCTCGAGGAACATTCGATCGCTCGATACCGCCGCTATCGGGCGATCGCCGGCGCTTCAGCGGGGAAGGCGGTACTGGCTTCGCGACCGCGGATCACGTCGCGCCGGCGTCGGCCCCACTGTCGTCCTCGTCTCCGTCTTCGCCCGTCGAATCGGAGCCCCGGTCGTTCGTCGCGTTGTCGTCGGACTCGTCATCTTCGGCGTCGTCGTCCGCCGCGTACTGATCCTTGAGCGTCTCGAGTTCGGCGTCGACGTCGACGTTCGAGTTCGCGTTTGCGTTTGCGTTCGCGTCCGCGTTCGACGCGGACTCGTCGTCCCCGTCCGTCGCGTTCTCGTCCCGGTTCGTCCCGTCTCCGTCGGGTGCGCCCTCTTCGATGTCGATCTCGACCGCCGACGAGTCCGCGTCGGTCCGCGTCCGGGTCGCGGCGGCGTCACTCGTCGCCTCGCGGAGGCGCGCGTCGACCTCGTCGCGGAGGTCGCGCGCGTCGGCGAGCAGGGATCGCGCCTCGTCGTCGGCCGGCAGCGTCCCCTCCAAGGCCGCCCGCTGGAGTTCGGCGAGCGCGGTATCGAGCCGCTCGAGGGTCGTCTCTCGGAGCCGGTCCGCGCGCTCGCCGCTCGCCGTCGCCGCGTCGGCCGTCCGATCGCGAACGTCCCGCTCCGTCCTGACGAGTTTGAGTCCGCGCTGGAACGCCTCGAGCGCGCGGACGCTCGACTCGAGGACGGTGAGGGCGGCGGGGACCGCGACCTCGTCGGCGAACGCGAGGAGTTCCCGCGGCGTCGGCGGACGGAGCGGCGGTCGCCACCCCCCGCGATCCCGCGCTCGCCCCCGCCCGCCACGTCCCGACTGCTCGAGTTCCCGACGGAGGTCCTCGAGGGTCCGCGTCAGCTCGCGGATGGCGTCCGAAAGCTCGTCGTCCTGATCGGCCATACGAGAGCTACGGCGGCCGGGCTGAAAAGTCGGCCGATTGTCAATCAGTAATCGCGAAGAACGAGAGCGTTGTTAGAAGATCCCTGCACGCGGAACCGCCACGATCGACCGCGTCAACGGGACGGAGCACGGTCACCTGCCGCGCTCCGGGCGAACGGGGTCGTCGAGTTGCTCGAGCCGCCGTTCGACGCGGTCGTCGGACTCCGAGAGCGCAGGGGACGGTACGAACGGCGGTGGCGGCTCCGCGACCGGCGGAGAGCGACCGAGTGGATCGCGCCGTGAGCGTCCGAACGCGCCGGGCGAGGCGCATGGCGCACTCGAATCCGGACGGAGCGGCCGTCACCGTCGATCCAAGCGCTTTTACCCTCACCGTTCCCCTGAACGGGTGTGCGAATCGAGAACAGTTTCATCCCGGTCCGCGGGGTCGGCGAAACGACCGAGCGCCGCCTGTGGGAACGGGGGATCACCCACTGGGACGAGTTCGACGACGGCGTCGACGTCGTCGGCGACACCCTCGCCGACCGAATCGAGACGTTCATCGACGAGGGGCGAACCCACCTCGAGCGCGGCGACGTCGCCCCGTTCGCCGAGCGCCTTCCCTCCGCGAGCCGCTGGCGGCTCTACGAGAACGTCCGCGAGCGGACCTGCTTCCTGGACATCGAGACGACCGGGCTCGACGCCGACCGGCACGAGGTGACGACGGTCAGTTGCCACCGCGGCGACGAGACGAAGACGTTCGTCAAGGGACGGGACCTCACGAGCGAGCGCCTCGAGCGGGAACTCGAGGCCGCGTCGCTGCTGGTCACGTTCAACGGTGCGCGGTTCGACGTGCCGTTCCTCGAGACGTGCTACGACATCGACGTCGACGTGCCGCACCTCGATCTCATGTACCCCTGTAAGCAGGTCGGACTCGACGGGGGGCTGAAGGCGATCGAACGCGAACTCGGCATCGACCGCGATATGCCTGACCTCAGCGGCCGCGACGCCGTCCGCCTCTGGCGCGAGTACGAACGCGGCGACGAGAGCGCGCTCGAGACGCTCGTCGAGTACAACCGCGCGGACACGAAGAACATGCGACCGCTGGTCGAGACCGTGACGGACCGACTCCACGAGCAGGTTTTCGAAGCGGCGCGCGACGAGGCGTAGCCGGCGTCCGCGACCGTCCCCCTCGTCTCTCGCCGTCGCCGTAACTTCGCCGCGTGCGGCCGTAATGCACAGCCAGGAGAGCAGCACGCGGGCGGTACGCCTACGGTGCTGGCAGTCATCCGTCCTGATATGACAACCGAGTACGAGTACGACGTCGACATCGACGTTCGGCTCCGCGACATCGATTTCATGGGCCACGTCAACAACGCGACGTACGCGACCTACCTCGAGCAGGCCCGCGAGGCGTACTTCACCGACGTGCTCGGCGTCTCGCTCGTCGACACCGGCACCGTGCTCGTAAACCTCGAGATCGAGTACGTGCGCCCGATCGACGCCGACGCGGACGTGACGATCGGCCTTCACGTCCCGGAACTCGGCACCTCGAGTCTCCCGATCGAGTACGAGATCCGCGCGGACGGCGAGCGGGCGGCGACCGCATGGACCGTCCAGGTGCTCGTCGACGAGGAGAGTGGCGACTCACGACCGCTGCCGGAGGAGTGGCGCCAACGCATCGACGCGACTCGAGAGTAACAACACTGAGACGCGGCGTCTCGAGCCGAGGCCGAATCGAGGGCAGTTACTGTCGCGGATCGTCGTCGTAGACGTCGACGTCACCGTCGCTCGTCACGACGACGTGGTAGTCACAGTAGGAGAATTCGACGCGGCCCGCGGTCCGGGCCGTGCCGTCCGTTCGCGGCGCGAAAAGCGAGTCGAGAGCTTCGGGGTTGATCGCGTCGTAGAGCGCTTCGTACTCCGGCGGTTCGATATCAGTCGGATCGACGCCTTCCCGTTCGGCGACTGCGGAGATAATTGCAAAACTTAGCGACTGGTCGTCGGCTGCTTCCGAACGATCGACTGAGAGTAGCATTGGCCGGACTCTTTCTTCGCCGAGATATAAATCCTCTGGCCTAGCCCCGATATCGACGGACAAATACGTACGTCAATGACCAGTTTAGACCCTTACCCGTCTATTTGGTCACTCGTATTGGGATAATATTAGCACTCTCGTAGCATTTGAAACGTTTCAAGGAGGAATATTCCACGTACAAGGAGGGGTTGTAGACCGCTCAGACTGACAACCGGCGGTCGATCAGTCACGGTCGCGGAACTCGGCCGCCAGAACCGACGGAACCGCTATCGATAGACCGGAGTCTGCCCGTCGCTGGAACTGATCGGCCGGACCGAAACGCCGGCCGGTTCGACACCTTTATATCGAATGTGAATGAACGTTCAATCGGCGAGGGCGGGGAGACACTATCGGTGCCCTGACATTACCCGTTCGCCCGGACGGATCTCTCCCTCGCCATCGTCGCCGGTATCACCGCCCGTGAGGCCGCGACGAACTTCTGATCGCTACCGGCGCGGATCACCGGTTTGCCCGGCCGGTGATCCGTCGTCGTTCGCGCGTTGTGATGCTCGAATGAGTTTCGTCGGCCTGCCCGCCGGTCGCTTCGATACCGACTCGAGAGTCTCCGAAACGCGCGGCGAACGAGTTCTCGGTGCGACCGAACGAGGTCACAGTTCGTCGCTACCCGTCGCGATCCGGAACCACGCGTTCTTCGGCCCTCTCATCAGATACGTCACGCTCCCGTTCGACGTGTCGGTCCATCTGACGTACTCGCCCTCCGTGTATCGAGCAGCGTCGGGCAGACCGTCTCCGTCGTGGGTCCCGTATCCGTTGAACGTCGAACCCGGTCCGAGATTCCACTCCATTCCTCCCGAGAGGCGACTGTATCCTTCTCTGACCTTGATATTCGGACCGTCGATCATCAGGCCACCGTCGGCCATCCTGTGGGGATCCTCGAGGTGACCGACGAAAAACGCCCCGTAATTATCGATGTGATCCGGTCCGTTGTTTCGAATCGCCACTTCCATATCGTTGCACTGGATGTGTCCGTGGACGATCAGCTTACCGCCGGACGGACCATCGGTGACGATTCCGTTCGTCGCTCTCGCGATCACGACCGAAAAACGGTTCCCGTTTACGAATCCGCCGTCGGTCGTATCCGTGCGGATCGCCGTATCGTACCCTCGGATGGTGAGCCTCCCCGAGCAATGGGTAATGTACTTCTCGGCCGCCGATTTCAGCAGGAGTCCGGTCCCCTCGCCTTTCTCGCCGTGCAGGTGAATCGGACCGTCTAATCTGAAGTGACTGTCCGCGTTGGCTCGGTACCATTGCGTCGTCGATCGCGCTCCGTCGGCAACGAGAACGTTGCTGGTATACCCATCGAATGCTCTCGTTTTGATAGTGAGGGGACCGGAAATCTTGGTCCCGGTGTCGACGAATAAGATGTCCGTGTCCGCCTCCGGAACTAGTGTAGCGTTATTCGGCAGCAGGCAGACCCCCTCGCGCAGGGAGACGGTTTCCGAAACCCGGTACGTTTTATTCGGAACGAGACGGACCAGCCCCTTTTCGTCCCAGCCCGCCGAATCCGCCGCCCGATCGATCACGTCCTGAAGTTCGCCGCCCTCGCGGGCCACGAAGGCGTTGTTTAGCTCGCTGATATCGGCCCCCTCCAGATACGTCGTTCCGGGGACGGGATTCTCCGTCGTTCCGGTGTTCGCCGGTCGCCAGTCGCCGGCGTCGTCGTCCCATTCGAAGATCACGTTCATGTCCTTCGCCTCCGCTCGAGCGCCGTCAAATGGGCCCTCGGCGGGAAAATCGTCGTAACTCTCGAACGGAACGATGACCTGCTCTTGGAGCCCGCGCCAGTTCTCGTCGTCCTGAACGCGGCCCCAGCGGTCTTCGTAGTCTTCCGGGTTCGCTGCATCACTGAGGACGGCGAAATCGCCCCAGTCGGTTCGCGGTGGTTCGGGGTAGTTACTCATTACTGGTGAACTCGGCTACAGTCGGTTTAGCTGGTGTATCAAGGGAAGGGAGGTCTCGGCTTGCTACTCTCGTCGACGTATCCGGATCGTCGGTCGCGTCACTGTCGTTCAGTTCCATCGGAAGTGGAACCGCTCAATTCCCCGGACCCGCGGAACGCTTCGCTCGCACCATCGTTCCGCTCGGTGGCGGACTTCCCGTAGAGGCCGGCGCCGTACGCTCCGCCGCCGTAACGCTCGCCGCTCCCGGTCTGTGCACCGACCTCGGTTCCCGTCGAACCGATCCCGACCGCTGTTACGAGCCCGAATAGCGTCCGTCGCGTGAGCCTCATGTGATTAGTTTGCTACTATTATATTTGTATTAAAGGCTTGGAGACGTATCAACGAATGACTCGCGTCCGCTCGACCCGATCCAGTGCTCGAGAGAGGGTGATACTGATTCGCTCTCGCCGACGAAGACCGGGAACTGGCAGTTCCTGACGGCGTGACCGATCGAGTTCAGCGGAAAAGTCCGAGAGCCAGGGGTGGGATTTGAACCCACGAAGTCTCGATTACAAGTCGAGTGCATGAACCGCCCATGCTCCCCTGGCGCAGGCCGTTAATTACCCGTCCTCCTTTGAGTGTGTATCGTTTTCGCTTTCCGATCGGTCGCAGCGCGCCTCGCGATCCTCGAGCGACCGCGACATCGTCACGCGAAACGCGTCGAACCCCCGGTCTCTGTAGAAGCGTCGCGCGGCCTCGTTGTCGGCCATCACCTCCAGAATCACGACCTCGGCGCCGCGATCGGCGAGCGCGTCCGCGGCCGCCTCGAGCAGCGCCGCGCCGATCCCGCGGTCGCGATGGGCGGGTTCGACGTAGATGTTCGAGATCGTCCCGCGCGTCGCGTCGAGTTCGAGCGCGCCGTGCTCGAGGGAAAACGAGACGAAGCCGACGGGGTCGCCGTTGCCGGCGCCCTCGGCGCGAGCGACGAGCAGCGCGTCGGCGGCCTGGTGGGCGGCGAGGGTTTCGCGCATACGGTTTCGGTTCGCGTCGGCGCGGACGGCGGAGTCGTACGCGCGCTGTCCGCGAGCCAGCCGGACCCACAGCTCCGTCACCGCGTCGACGTCGTCGCTGGTCGCGGGTTCGATCGTCACGTCGTCCGCCATGGATTAGAGGTAAAAACGAAGGCGGCGCCGGGAGTCGCCGCAGAAAAGCGGTGGGTCGGGTCGTCAAACGGGGCGGGCCGACGGCGCCCGCCGGGGACGTCGGTCATCGTCGGCCCCTCAACCGTCGTCGCCGAAAGGTCTTTTCATCGCGTCGAGGGGTGCGGTCGGAACGGATCCGCTACACGGTCCGGCAGTCCGGACAGACGAGTTGGCCGTTCGACTCCCGTAGGGAGTCGGCCAGCGAGCCGCAGGCCTCGCAGACGCCCTGGGTCGTGTACTCGTCGCCGCCGTTGGCGAGGGCCCGCTCGTCGGCCTCCGCGGCGGCGGATTGGGGCGTCAGGTTGTCGGACCGCTGTCCGGGTTCCGACCCCCGAACTGAATTATTCGAACTCGAGCGGGGCGCCACCGTCGCCTGGAACGAGCTGGCGGCGGCGATGACGTCGCGCTGGGTGACGACCCCGCGGACGCCGGTCTCGTCCTCGACGACGACGTTCCGGATGTTCTCCCGGGTCATCAGGCTCGCGGCGTCGGTGAGCGACCGATCCGGCGCGACCGAGATGACCGGCGTCGTCATGACGTCGCCGACGGTCAGGTCCGCCGGCTCGCGCTCGTCCGCGACGAGATCGAGCAGGTCCCACTCGGTCATGATGCCGACGGCGTCGGCGCCCCGAACGACGAGGACGCAGCTCGCGCGCTCGTCGCGCATGAGTTGCACTGCTCCGAGGACCGTGTCGGACTCGCTGACGCCGACGTAATCGGTCGTCAGGACATCCGTGACCGACAGTTCCGATTCCATGTGAGAAAGAAACACACAGACGGGCTAAAAGCTACCCCCGCTACGCTTAAGCGATTCGGCGGCGAAGATTCACGGATCGGATTCGGTCGCCGACTTCCGCTCGAGTTCGAGACCGATTGCTTATTCCCACTCGAGTTCGACGCGGGTCCCGTCGGCGCGACACACCTCGAGGGCGTGTTTCGCGGCGTAGCCGGCCTCGTGGGCGCTGTCCCCGCGACCGACGCCGACCTGCATCTCGACGTCGACGGCGTCCTCGACGTGGTGGATCGCCTCCTCGTAGTCGGGCGCCTCGAGGTCGGGACAGACGACGATGACGTTGTCGCCGCCGACGAAGAAGGAGAGGCTGTCGTGGACGCGGCGCATGTGTCGCATGAGTTCGGCGTACCCCTGCTCGATCTCGATGAACGTGTCGAAGGCGTTGAGTTCGTCCGTGTAGTTGCCCGTCGCGTTGATCACGTCGAAGTGGGCGATCTGGACGTCGCCGTCGGTACGGTGGCCCTCCTCGATGACGCGGCCCTCGAGGACCTCGCGGCGGTCCTTGTCCTGGGCGCTGCCGGCCTCCTGCAGCCGCGCCGTCGCGTCCGAGAGCGCCTGCACGGGCGTGGTGCCGGTCGCGACGCCGAGGCTGAGCGTGACCGGATACCGGTTGCCGATCGAGTCCTGCAAGCGTGCGTGGTCCTCGAGCGAGAGCCCGTTCGTGACGGCGATCATGTTGTCGAACCGGGTGAAGAAGACGTAGCCGTCGCGGGCGCCGACGAACTGGGAGATGTCCGCGTAGAGGCGGGACTGCATCGTCTGCAGGTCGGTTTCCCGGCGAGGCTCGGGCGTCACCGTCCACGGACCGTAGTTGTCGATCTGAAGGAGCGTAACCTGCGTGTTAGTCACTGTACCCCCACGTTTCGACGCCCGTCGTATAAGTGATACGTAATCCAGATTCGTGATGCGAACGGCGGTGTCACGGACGGCGCCGCTCGAGCGGCGGAGGAACGGGCGTTACGCGTGTTTCTTCTCGGGGTTGGCGCCCTTCGGATGGTACATCCAGAAGTCGCCCTCGCGCATGGCGTTGCCGACGGCCTTGTGCATCTCGACCATCTCCTCGAACTCCTCGGCGTCGACGTACTCGAAGATCTCGCGCATGGCGACGACGCGCTCGTGGTTGATCCGGATCGGGTAGTCGCCGTACTCGTCGACGAACTCGGCGACGTTGAGTGGGAAGTCCTCCTCCTCGTCGACCTTGTCCGCGATGATCCGCATGTCGTACTTGCGCCGTCCCTCGCTGCCTTCCTCGCCGTCGGGATCGACTGGCCAGTCGTTGCTCATGGTATACTCGGACGTGTGCAGGGGTCCCGCAAAAGGATTACTGTTACCGGCGTCCGGCCGGCGACACCCTCGCTCGAGACGCAGTCCGAGCGGCCGGCGGTAGTTTCGCAGCCGTCGGAAGCGGTGTGGAATTCAGTTCGGAGAGAGCCGCTCGAGGCAGAATATCTCCGCCTCAGTCGGCTGCTCGGACAACAGATCAGCCGCTCGAGCGGGCGGACGGAACGTCGTCGAGCCGGCGTAGGGCATTGCGTAGGCTGCCTCGAGCGACCCGTCCCCGTCGACCAACTCGAGCCCGTCCGTCAGGAACCGATCGCGCTCGAGGCCGTAACAGAGCGCGATCGACTCCCCGGCGGTGACGATTCCGACGTCAGATAGCGCGTGCGCGGTACCGTCCCCGTCGACGATCGAGGGAAGACCCGCGGACTCGTCGAGCCCCGAACCCTGTAGCCAGAGGTCGAACCGCGCGGCCGGATCGACGCCGGCGTCCGCTTCGAACGACGCCAGTTCCTGCACGGCGTCGGCGTGGTCGGGATAACACAACGACCGGAGCGACGACGCGCCCGCGCCGGCGATCGGAACCGTAAATTGCTGCCGTTCGCCCGGCGCTAACGCGAGACGCTCCGTCGTGCGACCGAAACAGCGGTCCTCGAGCGACGTGTCGGCCACCTCGCCGTCATCGTCGAGCGCGAGCGCCGCGGCCTCCCGCTCGGCGACGTAGGCGTCGGGATCGCACGGCATCGCGTACGCCGCCAGTAGGTCCGCGCCCTCGCTGCCGTCGGTCGTTTCGACGCGACACTCGAGGCCGTCCCCGCCGAGCAGGCGCTCGCGATCCAGCGCGCGGAAGACGGTCGCCCGATCAGTGGCCATGCTGCCGTCGGGGTACTCGCCGTCCGCGTAGCCGCCGAAGTCGCCGACGTACTTCCACGCCGCGTCGTCGCCGTCCTCGTTCTCACCCTCGCCCGTACCGCCAGCACGGACCGCCAGCCGGTGGTCGTGGAAGCCGAAGCCGTCGCCGATCAGCCAGAGGTCGAACGCGTCGGCCGGGTCGAACCCCTCCTGCGTCTCGAGCGTGGCCAGCCAGGGATAGAGGGCCCGGTCACGGGCGATCGTCAGCGTGTTGACCGACCCGCCGTCGAGGTCGGCCCCCTCGACGTTCGGGACGAACGGGTCGAACCCGCTTTCCGTCGGGACGTACCCGTTGCGAACGTACCAGCCGATCCCGGCCGCACCGGCCTCGAGCGAGGTCCGGAGGTTCATCCGCATCGCCTGTTTGCTCGGCGTGTGGTTCGGGTTGATCGTGTGGCTCTGTCCGAGGTAGAAGACCGGTCGCTCGAGTTCGGTCCGCGCGTTCGAGACGAGGCTGCGCACGGCCGCGTTGGCCGGCTCTGGACCGACGTCCTTCTCGTACCAGCCGCGGTAGAAGTCGACGAACCCGAAGTCGGGATCGGCGCCCTGATCCCGCAGTCCGTCGGCCAGCGTCGCGAACACCTCCGGGCGCTTCGAGTCGACGATGTACGGAAAGTGGACGAACGGGCCGACCTCGAGGGCGTCGTTGGCCTCCCGGACGGCCGCCGCCTGCGCGGCGAAGATCTCGGGACCGTACGCGAGCAGGTTCCGGACCGCCGCCTGGTTCCACGCTCCGCCCTCGACCCACTGGCCCATCACGGGGGCCTCCTGCCAAAGGATCACGCGGCCGGCGTCGAACAACTCGCCGTGACGTCGGGCCACGCGTCGTAAGCGCTCGAGGTGGGCCTCGCGGGCCTCGCGGTCGGTCGCGAGCCGCTCGGCGGGAACGTCGTTCAGCAGACCCACGTTGAGCCAGACGTCCAGTCCGAACTCGCTCGCGGCGACCATCGGGTCCTCGAGCACCTCGGCCAGCGTCGCCTCGTCGTCGTTCGTCGCGACGAGGACGACCGCGAGGTCGTGGCGGCGCGCGAATGCGAACAGGTTCTCTCGGACGGGCTCGTCGCTCCACAGGCCACCGCCGAGCCAGAGGAAGTCCTCCCGGGGGCCCGACCGCCGACTCGAGGCCGGGGGTGCGTCCGAGGCGGCGTCGCCGGCCGAATCGTCGCGGAGCCCGCGATAGCCCGCGTAGCTGCCTGCCAGTCCGATCCCGAGCGCGCCGGCGGCGAGGTAGCCGCGGCGGGAGAGGAGGGCGTCGTCGATGCTCGTCTCGTCGGTAGCGTCGTCGACCATGGTAGTCCCTCGAGCGCGCGAGCGGAGCGAGCGCTCGATACCGTCCCGTATCACGGTGGAGGATTTCAGCGTTGGCCCGGCACCGTCCGCGCGACGCGGCCCCGTCGGCGACGTGCACGACTCGACGACTCGAGTTCGGGCGTCGAACGGGTCGAACCGAAGAACTCGGCGACGATTGCGATCGCGATCCGCGGCAGTGAGCCGCGACCCGCGGCGTCAGTCGTCCGCCGCTAGTTCGTCTTCCTCGCCCAGCACGTCCTCGCGGTGTTCGTCGAGCAGCGGCGCTCGCCCGCGCGGTTCCGGCGGCGTCGCGGTCATCTTGATCGGGTTCCCCGCGATCTCGACCTCCTCGTCCACACCCGGCTGTTCTACCGGCACGAGCATGTCCCGGTCGTGCACGTGGGGGTCCTCGAAGATCTCCTCGGTCGACTGGACCGGCGCGGCCGGCACGCGCCCCTCGAGCCGGCCGACTAGATCGTCCGTCGCGAGGCCGCTCGCCCAGTCGGCGATCTGTTCGCGCAGGTCCTCGCGGTGCTCGAGGCGGTCGGCGGCGGTGGGATACTCCTCGGCCAGATCCGAGCGGTCCATCGCGTCACACAGCGCCTGCCAGTGGTTGGTGCCGAAGGCGGCGATGACGGCGTACCCGTCGGCAGTTTCGAACGCGTCGTAGGGGAACAGCGTCGGATGCGAGTTCCCCTGCCGCGTGGGCGCCTCGCCGGTGTAGGACTGCTGGTAGATCGCGCGCTCGGTGAGGCTGAGCATCGAGTCGTACATGCCGGTGTCGACGTACTGGCCCTCGCCGGTCTGTGCGCGATGGTTGACCGCGGCGAGGATGCCGATGCAGTTCAGCGTCGCGGTAAAGAGGTCGCCGATGCCCGGCCCCACTTTCGTCGGCGGCCCGTCCTCCTGGCCCGTGATCTCCATCACGCCGCCCAGCGCCTGCGCGATGAGGTCGAAGGAGGGCTGGCCCTGGCGGTGGGTCTCGCCGGTGCGCGGATCGCCGAAGCCGCGGATCGAGGAGTAGATCAGCCCCGGATTGCGCTCGCGCAGCGTCTCGTAGCCGAGGTCGTACTTCTCCATCGTACCCGCGCGGTAGTTCTCGACGACGACGTCGGCCTCCTCGACCAGCGAGAGGAAGTCCGCGCGGTCCTCGTCGTCGTTGAAATCGAGCTCGAGGCTCTTCTTCCCGCGGTTGACGCTCTGGAAGTAGCCCCCGTAGGCCTCCTCGTCGGGGTCGTCGACGTACGGCGGGTTCGAGCGGATGAGGTCGCCGCCGGGGCGCTCGATCTTTACCACGTCCGCGCCCATGTCCGCGAGCAACATCGTACAGTACGGGCCGGCGAGCACCTGGGTCAGATCCAGCACGCGCAGGTTCGAAAGCGCACCCATGAGGCCATCCTCCCGGGCCGGGTGCAAAAACCTTTACCATCAATAATGATGTTGTGGCTGTATGCCACACTGTCCAGTTAAACACCATTAAAGAATATTATCATGGAAGATCATTAACTTTATAGCCCACGCTCTCATCGTCCCGACTACGATGTCCGGAACGGTCGTCCTCGGCGTGATCGGCTCCGACGCTCACGTCGTTGGCATCACGATCCTAGAGCAGGCGTTCAGTGCAGCGGGCTTCGAGGTTATCAACCTCGGCGTGCAGACCTCCCAGGAGGAGTTCGCCGAGGCAGCCGTAGCACACGACGCCGAGGCCGTACTGGTCTCCTCGCTCTACGGACACGCCGAGCAGGACTGCCAGGGCTTCCACGAGGTCTTGGAGGACGCGGGCGTCGAGGCCGTCACCTACATCGGCGGCAACCTCGCCGTCGGCCAGGACGACTTCGAGAAGACGCGACGGACCTTCCGCGAGCTCGGGTTCGACCGCGTCTTCGACTCCGAGACCGACCCCGAGGAAGCCATCGCCGCCCTCCGGCGGGACCTCCAGATCACACCGACCGAATCCGAACGCGCCACGGTGAGTTCGTAGGTCCTCGATGATACGCGACGAACGCATTCCGGCCGACCAGCTACGGCGCATCGACGAGGAAATCCGGTCGAACTGGCCCACCGGCGACGAGGTCGACTTCGAGGAGGCGATTCGCTATCACGAGTCCCTCCCCGACCGCAAGCGGTTCGCGGACGTCCTCGAGTCGGCGGACAAACCCCTCTTACAACCACGGGCGGGCGTCCCGCAACTCGAGGACCAGATCGAACTGCTGGAGTACCTCCACGGGGAGGGGAAGGCGGATCTGCTCCCCACCACCATCGACTCGTACACGCGCGACAACGAGTACGAGAAGGCCCAGGAGGGACTCGAGAAGGCCCGCGAGACCGGCGAGGACACCTTGAACGGGTTTCCGGCGGTCAACCACGGCGTCGAGGGCTGTCGCGAGTTGATCGAGGCGATCGACGCCCCGATCGAGGTCCGCCACGGCACCCCCGACGCCCGACTGCTCGCGGCGATCACCTTCGCCGGCGGCTTCCAGAGCTTCGAGGGTGGCCCGATCTCCTACAACATCCCCTACACCAAACGGCACGGCCTCGAGGAGACGATCGAGCGCTGGCAGTTCGTCGACCGGCTGGCGGGGGCCTACACCGAGCGCGGCGTGCGGATCAACCGCGAGCCGTTCGGCCCCCTCACCGGAACGCTCGTGCCGCCGTCGATCGCGATCGCGATCATGCTGATCGAGGGACAGCTCGCGGCCACGCAGGGCGTGCGCTCGATCACGCTCGGCTACGGGCAGGTCGGCAACGTCGTGCAGGACGTGGCCGCCCTCAACGCCTTGCAGAAACTCGGCGATGAGTTCCTCCCCGACGAGGTCGTCGTCACGACGGTCTTCCACGAGTGGATGGGCGGCTTCCCGCCGGACGAGGCCCGTGCGAACGGCGTCATCGGCCTCGGCGGGATGACCGCCGCCATCGCACAGCCGGACAAGGTCATCACGAAATCGCCCCAGGAGTTCCAGGGCGTGCCGACCAAGGAGGCCAACGCCGCCGGCCTCCGCACCACCCGACAGGTCATCGACATGGCGATCGAGCAGAACATCGACATCGACGGCATCCGGGAGGAACAGGAGTTGATCGAGCGCGAGACGCGGTGTCTGATGGACACCGTGCTCGAGCACGGCGACGGCGACGTGGTCCAGGGAACGTTGAAGGCCTTCGACACCGGCGCACTCGACGTTCCGTTCGCGCCCAGCGACAGCGCGAAGGGCGCCGTGCTCCCGGCGCGGGACGACGACGGCCGCGTCCGCATCTTCGAGTGGGGCGATCTCGCGATGGACGACGAGATCAAGGAGATCCACAAGGCCCGACTCTCCCGGCGCGCCGACACCGAGGGCCGCGATCAGTCCTTCAAGATGGTCGCGGACGACGTCGACGCGATCAGCGACGGGAAGCTCATCGGCCGACCACAGTCCCGATCGAAGCCGGCCTCGCAGGGTGATATCTAATGACGACCGAGACAACGATTACGGCGATCCACGCAACGCCCGGTTACTCCGGATTCTTCTTCGACGACCAGCGCGCGATCAAACGGGGCGCCCGGCAAGACGGGTTCACCTACGACGGCGAACCCGTCACGGAGGGGTTCGACGAGATCCGCCAGGCCGGCGAGACGCTCATCGTCGACGTCGAACTCGCGGACGGCACGACGGTGCGGGGCGACTGCGCCGCGGTGCAGTACTCCGGCGCCGGCGGCCGCGATCCGCTGTTTACGGCGGCGGAGTACGCCCCCGTCGTCGAAGGGCCCGTCGCCGACGAACTCGAGGGCCGCGACGCGACCGCGTTCCTCGCGAACGCGGCGGCGCTCGAGGAGCTACAGGCGAACGGCGACCGGCTCCACACGGCGATCCGCTACGGCGTCTCGCAGGCGCTGCTGGCCGCGGCCGCCTCGGCGACGGGGACGACCAGAACAGACGTGCTGGCCGACGCCCTCGAGACCGAGCCCGCGACCGAGCCGGTGCCCGTCTTCGGCCAGTCCGGCGACGACCGCTACACCAACGCCGAGAAGATGTTCGTCAAGGGCGTGCCGGTCCTTCCCCACGGCCTCATCAACAGCCGCGAGAAGATCGGCGAGGACGGCGAGACCCTGCTCGAGTACGTCGAGTGGCTCCGGACGCGCTCGCAGGAGTTGGGTCCCGAGGACTACGACCCCCGCTTCCACATCGACGTCTACGGGATGATCGGCGAGATCTTCGGCGCGCCGTACGACCGCGCCGAGGTCGTCGACTACTTCGCGGCTCTCGAGGAAGCCGCCGCGCCGTACCCGATCCAGATCGAGGGGCCGATGGACGCCGGCGGCCGCAGCGAACAGATCGAAGCGATGGTCGAGTTACGCGACGGGCTGCGAGACGCCGGCGTCGAGGTCGACATCGTCGCCGACGAGTGGTGCAACACGCTCGAGGACGTGCGGGGGTTCGTCGACGCGGGCGCAGCCGACCTCGTGCAGGTCAAGACGCCCGATCTGGGCGGCATCCAGCGCAGCGGGCGGGCGGTCCGCTACTGCGAGGGGACCGACACCCGCGCCTACTTGGGCGGCACCTGCAACGAGACCGAAACGTCCGCACGCGCCTGCGCGCACGTGGCGCTGGCGACCGACGCCGCGCAGGTGCTCGCGAAACCCGGCATGGGGTTCGACGAGGGCTACATGATCGTCGAGAACGAGATGCGGCGGACGGTCGCCAGACGCGCTCGAGAGCAGTTCCCGAATGCTGACGAGGTGACCGCGGATGACTGACGACGATGATTCGGTCGATTGGACCGATCCCGACACCTTCGCGCAGGCCCTCGAGCGCGCCGACACGAAGGAGAAGGGCAACTACTTCGAGGACTTCGCGGAGGGCGAGGTGCTCGAGCACGACCCCGGCCTCCGGCTCACCCGCTGGGGGAACGAGGCGTGGATGAGCCAGACGCTGAACCACGATCCAGCCTACTGGCGCACCGACGCGGCCCGCGAACGCGGGTTCGACGAGCCGCCGATCCATCCCGACTACCTCACCGCGGCGACGCTTGGCATCACCGTCGAGGATCTGAGCGAGAAGGGCGGCTACTTCCTCGGTCGTACCGACGTCCGATACCCCGGCGCGCCGGTCTCGCCGGGCACCGAACTCCGGGTCGAGAGCGAAGTGGTTTCGACGGCGACCTCGAGTTCGCGGCCCCAGTACGGCATCGTCACTTGGCGGACGCGCGGGCGAGACGCCGCGACGGACGAGGTGCTGTGCTCCTACGAGCGCACGAACATGATCCCACGCCGGGAGCCGGTCGAGACCGACGGGAGCGGCGCTTCGGCCGCCGAAGACGTCGACGATGACGGCGGGCCCGCTCTCCCCGACACCTTCGTCACCCCCGACGGCGGCTACTACGAGGACTTCGTCGCCGCCCTCGAGGACGCCGCCGAGCGCGACGCGGCTGTCGCCTACCGCCACGAGCGGGGCCGCACGCAGGACGACGTCACCGTCGCCGCGCTGCCGCTCGCGACGCTCAACACGGCCAAGCAACACCACAACGCCGACGCGATGGCCGACGCGCCCTCGGGCGACATCGTCACCTACGGCGACGTGACCCGCTCGACCGCGCTGGGCCACGCCCGCTCGGACGAGCGGACGTGGCGCGAGGTCGGCTTCGACGACGAGTCCTTCCACACCTTCGTGACGCCCGGCGACACCGTCTACGCGTTCACGCGAGTGCTCGAGGCCGACGACGACTCGAGTTCGCCCGACGAGGCTGGTACCGTCCGTTTCGAACACGTCGCGTTCAATCAGGACGACGAACCCGTCTACTCGGGCACCAGAACCGCGGAGATCCGGAAGCGATCCCGATAGGACACCGACGACACCCGATTGAGATCACCCCCACCGTACCCCCACGACACCCCCACCCGATCCACAGATGACGACCGACGACACCGACACAGACGTTCGACTCTGTCGAACCTTCCAGACCGCACCGGCCGCCGTTCCGAAGGACGACTCGGCGAAGTACCTCGTGTCCGGCCTCGAGGCCGACGGCTTTCAGGCCCCCGACTGGCTCGTGCCCGACTTAGAGGACGGCACCGCGCCCGACATGAAGGCCGAGGGCCTCGAGAACACGATCGAGCACGTCCCCCGTCATGAGTTCCCCGGCGAGATCTGGCCCCGCGTCGAGTGGAGCTACGAGGACGAGACCGACCGCGAGAAGGGGCGCGACCAGATCGACCGGCTCGTGAGCGCGATCGGCGACGAGATCGAGGGCGTCGTCGTCCCCAAGGTCGGCCGCCTCGAGGACGTCGAGCGCGCCGCCGAGGCCGTCGCGGAGGCCGAGCGCGAGCACGGCTACGCCGACGGTTCGATCGGGATCTCGATCATCGTCGAAACGGGACGGGCGCGCTCCGATCTGCGCGAGATCTCGAAGTTCGGCGAGGACTCCCGCCTGACGGCGCTCGTGTTCGGTCCCGTCGACTACACCGCGGAACTCGGCGGTCGCGACTTAGGCGACGGGCGCCCGCGCTGGGACGGGCTGCTCGAGGCGCTGTCGAACGAGGCCAGCGCCGCGGGCCTGCTCTCGATCGGCGGCCCGTTCGACGACCTGTTCAAAGAACGGGCCGGGCTGACCTACTACAACGCCGAGGCCTACGCCGATCAGGTCGAGCACGAGGCCCGGCTAGGACTGGACGGCTCCTGGTCGCTGTACCCCAAGCAGACGATCCAGGCCAACACGATCCACATGCCCACGCCCGACGAGCTCGAGCGCGACGTCCGCAAGATCGAGCGGTTCAACGAGGCAAAACGCGAGGGCACCGGTGCGGTGACGATCGACGGCCAGATGGTCGACGAGGCGACGTTCAAGAACTTCGTCAACACCGTCCGGACGGTGCGGACGATCGACGAGCGACGGCCCGACCAGACCGCCGAGTACTACGACGACGAGCTACTCGAGCGGGCGCTCGGGATCGAACTCTCCTACCGATAGCGCGAGCGCGAGCGCACTCGACCGGTTTCGTGTTCTCGGCGTCGCGGACGCGCGGCGCTCGACGAGCGGCGGGACGGACGCTCAGTCGCCGCCGCTCGGCCGCTCGCCGTGGAGGAACGTGCTCGCGAGGGTCGGGAAGATCCGATCGGCGAAGTGAATGGCGAGCACCACGACGATCGGACCCAGAAACAGGCCGTACCAGCCGAACGCCAGCGTCCCCAGGAAGTAACTCAGGAGGACCAGCCCCATGTGGGCGCCGCTGCGCGCCGAGAGCAGCGACCGGGCGAAGAAGTCCGGAATGGTGTCGATGACGATAACCGAGAGCGCGAAGAACGCGATCGGTTGCCACAGCGGCGTCTCCGTCGTGACCGCGTCCGCGAGGAGATAGAGCCCGTAGGGGACGTAGACGATCTTCATTCCGACGGCGGGGACCAGGGTTCCGATGCCGATCAGGACGGCCAGCAACACTGGCATCCCGACGACCGTGCCGCCCGACGCGAACTGGTTCAGCAGGAAGTACGTCCCCGCGGCGATGATAGCCGCGACGCCGATGACGGCGAGGTTCCCCACGAAGACCGTCTCGAGGTCGTCGTCGACCGCCTCGAGGTACGAGACGATCTCGTCGTCGTACTCGATACTGCGGCTGACCCAGCGTCGGAGCTTCCAGTCGTCCCGCAGCAGGTAGAACAGAAACGTCAGCATGAGGAAAAAGCGCGCGAGGACCCCGGCGATGGACCCCGCGATCGAGGACAGTCGTCCGACGATGTCCGGCACCCCCTGCTGGATCACCGACGCGATCGATCGGCCGCTGCCGGTCCCGATCAGGTCTCGCAACTGCGACACGTCGCCCTGGCGGACCACCGAGAGGTACGGATCGAGCGCCGCCCGGTACGCCTCGAGGTCGTTAGCGAGGAGAAACTGATCGAGCTGTCGCAGCGCGACCACTCCCGTATAGACGATGATGGCCGCCATCGGAAGGACGATCAGGAGGATCGTGATCGTCGCCGTGACGTTCGGATGCTCGATGTGGCGGTTGAGGTGCCGGTACAGCGGCCGGGTCGCGTAGTAGAGAAAGATCGCGAACAGCAGCGTGCCGATGTAGGCGTAAAGAGCGTAACCGATCGCGGCGGCGATGACCAGACCGAGACCAGCCCAGACGGCTCGCTGGCCGTCCCACTGGCGGAGCGCGCACATAGTCGAGACACGACGGCGACGGCCAAAAGCGACCGGCGCGCAACTGCACGGAACGGCCGAGGCGGGCGTGCGGGCTTCGAGCGCGGTCGGCCGCCGCTACCCCGTCCCCGTCCCCTCCTCGGCCGATTCCTCGCCGGGAGACGCCTCGCGGACCACCAGCGAATCGACGCGCGACCCCTCGACGGCGGTCACCTCGAGCGCGTAGCCGTCGACCTCGGTCCGGTCCCCGACCTCCGGCGCTCGGCCCAGTCGGTCGAGGACGAGTCCGCCGATGGTACCGAACGCCTCGGTCTGGAAGTCGGCGCCCAATCGCTCGTTGACCGTCGACACCGTCACGCCGCCGTCGACGACGTAGGTCCCGTCCCCGCGGCGATCGATCGACGGCTCGTCGACGTCGAACCCGTCGCGGAGGTCACCGACGATCTCCTCCACGAGGTCCTCGACCGTAACGAGTCCCTCGAAGACGCCCCACTCGTCGATGACCGCGGCGATCTGGGCCCGGTCGCGCTGGAACTGCTCGAGGAGGTCGACGGCGGGCGTCGTCTCGGGAACGATCGGCAGGTCGCGCGCGATGTCGCCCGCGGTCGCCGACTCGAGGGCGTCCTCGCCCTCGCGCTCGAGGACCCCCAGCACGTCCTTGGCGTCGACGAAGCCCACCACCTGATCGGGATCGTCCGCGTCGACCACCGGATACCGGGTGTGGCCCGACTCGAGGATCAGCGATCGAAGATCCGCGATCGAGCGGTCGCTGTCGACGGTGACGGCGTCCGGGCGCGGGACCATCACCGCTCGAACCTCGGTATCGTCGAGTTCGAAGATCTGCTCGATCATTTCGACTTCGGTCGTATCGATCTCCCCGGTCTGTCCGGATCGGGCCAGCACGGTCCGGAGCTCCCGTTCGGACAGCGTCTCGTCGGTCTCGGAGGCCGGCGGAACCCCGAGCAGCCGCGTAAAGCGGTTCGCCGCTCCGTTGAAGACCACGATGCCGGGAAAGAGAACGTAGTAAAAGAACTTCATCAGCGGCGAAACCAGCAGGGCGACCCGTTCGGCCTCGGCGATGGCGACCGTCTTCGGGGCGAGTTCGCCGAACACGACGTGAAGGAAGGTGATGAAGGTGAATCCCACCGCGAAGGCCACGAGGTGAAGCAGGTTCTCGGGCAGCAGGGGCGCGAGCACCGGCTCGAGCAGCGCCGCGATGGCCGGTTCGCCGAGCCACCCCAGTCCGAGCGAGGCGATGGTGATACCCAGTTGGGTGGTCGCGAGATAGTCGTCAAGGTTGTCGACGGCCTCCTGCAGGATCGTCGCGCCCGTCCGCTCTTCGGCAACGAGATGTTCGACCGCCGACGAGCGCACGCGGACGTAGGCGAACTCCGACGCGACGAAGAAGCCGTTCAGTCCGACCAGCAGGAACGCGCCGACCAGCCGCGCGCCGGAGACGACGAGATCTACCATCGGTACCACCTCTCGCGCCGCCGCGGCCAGCGGGCCGACGGGCAGGTTGGTGGCTCGCCCGCGACGGCCGAATGAACGTCGATACGCTCCATTACCTCGAGTTCGGGTCCGAGCCCAATAGTTTCAGGGGCGACAGACGCAACCCGAAGGCAACGTCGACCGGGTTCGTCGGCTCGGTTCGCGGTTTACGGGGTACTCGAGGCAAAGCCGGCGGGGATGGGATTACCGTCGCTCACGGATTTGTTCGCGGCAGAACGGTGGGGATGGGATTTGAACCACAGTCGGAGCGAAGCTCCTCCCTGATTCAAATCCCAGCGTCCACGCTTCGCTCCTCGCGTAGTGCTCGTCGCAGAAGCGGTGGGGATGGGATTTGAACCCATGAGGCTATACAGCCACCTGCTCTCAAGGCAGGCGCGTTGGGCCGCTTCGCTACCCCACCTCACCACCTCGTACCGCGTCCGCTCAAAAATGGTTATCGGTCTATCGCCGCTCGAGCGACTCGCTCTCCCCGCTGCCCTCGCCGACTTCGAGCCCGTACTCGTCCGCCACGGCGGCCGTCGCCGGCGCACCCGGTCGCTCGGCCGCCCGCCGCGCCTCGAGCCCCGCGATCGTCGTGCACAGCCCCGATTCGGACCGCACGTCCGGCACCGTCGGCGCGAACCCGAGTTTCAGGCCGGCGTCTTCGCCGCGGTCAGCGAGCGTCGAAAGCGCCGGCGTCGCGTACGCGTCGCTGAAATCGATCGGCTCGGTGAAGCCAGCGAAGTACGCTCGTCCGCCAGTCGACGGGCCGAGTACCGCGTCGTAGCGCCGCAGCGACATCGCCGCCCCGTCGATCTCCGAGCGGCTCACCAGCGGCGCCGTCGGCTCGAGCACGCCGACGCTGCCGGCCTCCTCGCGCTCGAGCAGGTGGGTGACGCTGTTGCCGACCCGCGCCGCGTGCGTCGAGCCGACCTGCCGTTCGAATCGGACGTCGTCGGTGTTCTCGAGGGCGGCGGCCGCCAACTCGCGGATCTCGGTCTCGGGATCGGTGAACCCAGCACCGGTGAACTCGTCGGGCAGCGTCTCCGCGTCGCGGTAGTTGACCAGCAGGTCGCCGCCGCTCGAGGCGACGGCATGCAACACGTCCGCGACGGCGGCCTCGTACAGCGTAGCCGCGTCCGCGGCGGTCAGCGGCGTGGTCTCGACGAGTGCCGGGAGGACGAGCCCCTCCCGCGGCGGGTCGACGGGAACGACGACGATCATGCCCGGTACTCCGACGGCGGCGTCCTTGAACGCGGCGTTTGCGGCGTCGGTTCCCGAGACGGAGTCGAAAAGCCGCCTCGAGGACGACCGGCCTGAACGCCCCGAGGGTTACGGTTCCGGGACGCGTACTGCGGACCGCCATGGATACTCGACCGATCGCGGGCGCGGTCGGCACGCTCGTCCTCGCTGTCGTCGGACTCGCGGCGCTCTACGGCGTCGCCAGCGGCTATCTGGTCGAACCGCCGGGAGGCCTCGAACTGCGCGCGCCGTCCGTCGGAACGGCCCTCGTCGCGGTCGCGGTCGTCGCCGCGTTGACCGCACTCGGAGTACGTGGTGGTGGACGACTGCAAACGCCGTACTGGTGACCGGTTCAGAACGTCACGTCGAGCGGTCGGGCCGGCCGACTACCGTCCCTGGCGCCCCTTCGTCTGGCGGTAGTCCGACGCCATCAGTTCGGCGAAGTGTTCGACCCACGCCTGGGTCTGCCCGTCGGTCTGCTCGGACGGGGCAATCATGGGGACGAGTTCGAAGCCCCGTCCCCGGATCGTCGTCGCGTGGGCGTCGGGCAACTCGAGTTCGTCCGTGGGGGTCGTCGTGTACTCCCTGCCCAGTTCCGCGAGCGCGCGCTCGCCGACCGGGATCAGGATTTCGGGGTTGATCATCCGGATCTCGGCGTTGAGGTACGGCTCGCAGTTGCCGATCTCCTCGTCGGTCGGCGGCCGTTCGGGGTCGCGACACCGGGTGAGGTTCGTACAATAGACGTTCTCGAGGGCTGGCTCGTCGGCCGGGGAGGTCGCGTCGCAGAGGGCGAGTCGCTCGAGGATGCGACGGAGGTCGGTGCCCTCGGAGTCGTCGGCCTCGCCTCCGTCTGCGTCGCCGGAACGGGCGACGAGCGGGATCCCGATCTCGTCGGCCGTCGGCGTCGGCCGCTCGCCGACGAACAGGAAGTCCGCGCCGACGTCGCCGTAGCCGTGGACGACCTGCGTGCGCGTCTCGCAGAGCGCGGGACAGTTCCGACACTGCTCGTCCATGTTGAACGGGTTCGCCCGGCGTTGCTGATTCGCGTCCACACTCGCGTCTCGAGGGGAGCGACCAAAAGCGCCGCGGCTGGCCGGCGGCGCTCGAACGAGGGGTAAAAAAGGGTCAACGCTGCGGGGGATCGAAATCCGAACGCGGGACCGCGATTACTCCTGCGTCTGGGCCGCGTCGATCCACTCCTCGGCGTTCTCTTCCGAGATCTCTGCGGTGCTGGCGACGGTGTGTGCGTCCGCCTCCGCGAGGTCGCTGATCGTCTCGATACCCGCCCCGGCGAGGCGTTCGGCGTACACCTGACCGACGCCTTCGATCGACTGCAGGCTCTCCTCGACGACTTCGGTTCCGCCTTCGGTTGCGGTTTCGATCGCGTCGGTCGTGTCCGACGCCGCGTCTTCGGTCGCCTCGGCCGCTTCACCGACCAGATCCTGCGCGCCCTTCTGGGTCGTTTCGACGACGTCTTCGGTTTCCTGCTGGGCCGTCTGAACGGTCTCGACGACCTGTTCGGATTGCTGCTGGATCGTTTCGGCGGCCTGTTCGGTCTGCTGCTGGACGTTCTCGGCGGCTTCCTCCGCGAGCCGAGCGCCCTCGACCGCCTGCTGCTCGGTCTCCCGGTGCGTTTCGAGCGCCGACTCGATCGACTCGGCGACCACCGTCTGCTGCTGCTCGGTCAGCTCCTCGAACGCCTCGAGGAACTCCGACTCGAACTCGTTCCAGGCGTCGTCCTGGGTTCGTTCGAACTCGTCGAACTGCTCGTCGACGGCCGCTCGCACGTCCTGTCCGTCCCCCTCGAGCGCCGACTCGATCGCGTCGAACTGCGCGTTCAGCAGGTGCTGGAACAGGTCGGCGCTCTGCTCGAATCCCTCGTTCAGCAGTTTCTGGGTCTGTGCCGCGTTGTCCTCGAACTGCTGGTCGATCGTCGAGCGGACGTCGTATTCGTTCTCGTCCATCGCCGTCTCGAACGCCTCGAGCTGGGCGTCGATGAGTCGGCGGGCGAGTTCGGTCCCCTGGCGCTGAGCGCTTCGCTGCGCCGCCATTCCGTTTCGGAGGGCCGTTTCGGTCACGTTCTCCTGCATCTCGAGTCCCTGCGAGAACAGCTGCTGGCTCTGTTTGATCGACTGGCGCTGCAGTTCGAACGTGGCTTCGATGGGCGTGGTTGCGTTAGTCATGGGTATCACGGAGGTTTGTGACGAGGCGGGTCGGATCCCTCGTCGCTACTTCCTACCTAAACAAAGCAGTCACACACAGATAAGTGGTACCCTTGCATGGTACTGAGAGGTATTAGATGGTGACCAGTGGAAGAATTACAGCGACATCGAACGGCCTGCGGAGATCCGAGAGACGAGAGGCTGTCGCTATCAGAAGTACTGAGGGCCGGAAAGATGCGATAAACGGCGATCGGCCGGACCGATGACGATCGGGAGCGATCGACGGTGATCGGATCAACGAACGACGATCGGCGGGACAGAAACGGACGGATCAGCGACCGAGGCCGCCGCGTTCGTTGACCTCGAGAATGAACTTGACGTTGCGAACGATCTCCTCGGGCGTCGTCTCCTCGTCCTCGTCGTAGAGGTCGCTGGTGCGGTAGAGGATGTTCGCGAGCTGTTTGCTCTCGCTGGTCTCGCCGCGGACGTCGTCGGCGACCTCGCGGAGGAGGGCGACGCGTTCGGGGTCGGGGTCGAATTCGTCTGCGTTCGTGTCCGCGTCCGCGTTGCCGTCCCCACCCGCGTCGGCGTCGCGGTCCCCGTCTCCGTCAGCAGTGACGTCGCCGTCAGTCATCGCTCCGAGACGCCGCCCGCTGCGATTGGGAGACGCTGCGCCGGTGTACGATCCCCGTGTTGTTCGCCACGTTCTCGGTGATCGTCCGGAACGACTCGCCGACCTCGCTGTCGTCGTCGAGAACGGTCGGCTTCCCGCTATCGCCGCCCTCGCGGACGCTCGGATCGAGCGGGATCGAGCCGAGGAACGGCATGTCGTGCTCGTCGGCGAACTCCTTCCCGCCGCCGGCGCCGAAGATGTCGTGCTGGCTCCCGCAGTCGGGGCAGGCGAACGAGGACATGTTCTCGGCGATGCCGAGGACGACGGTGTCGTGCTGGGCGAACATCTCCAGTCCCTTGCGCGCGTCGTCCAGCGCGACGTCCTGGGGCGTCGTCACGATGACCGCGCCGGTGACCGGCATCGTCTGGAGCATCGTCAGCTGGGTATCGCCGGTCCCTGGCGGGAGGTCGACGACGAGGTAGTCGAGGTGGCCCCACTCGACGTCCTCCGTCAGCTGGGTGATGACCTTGTGGACCATCGGACCGCGCCAGATGACGGGGTCGTCCTCGCCGGTCAGGAAGGCCATGCTCATCAGCTTCACGCCGTACTTCTCGGGCGGGACGAGCGTCTCGTCCTCGGTGGCCATCGGCGGCTCGTCGGCGTCGACCATCCGCGGCACGTTCGGCCCGTAGACGTCGGCGTCGAACAGGCCGACGCGGGCGCCGAGTTGCGAGAGGCCGGCCGCGAGGTTGACCGCGACGGTCGACTTGCCGACGCCGCCCTTCCCGGAGGCGACGGCGATGACGTTCTTGACGCCGGGAAGCACCTGCTCGTCGCTCGAGAGGTCGTCCCGGTCGGGAACGCTGGCCGAGAGGTCGGGCTCGAGGCCCGCCTCGACGAGCGCTTCGCGGGCTTCGGCGGCGATGTCCGATTCGGTCGGCGAGTACGGTGCGCCCAGCGCGAGGTCGACGCTGACCTCGTCGCCGTCGACGGAGATGTCGTTAACGAGTCCGAGCGAAACGATGTCGTCGCCGAGTTCCGGATCCTCGACCGTCCGGAGGCGGTCGCGAACGGCGGCTTCGTCCATATAAGGGTGTACTTCCCGGCGTCGAAAAGGGTTGTGTTCCCACCGTTTTTCTTCGGGACCGCTCTCCCGGCTCGAGAGACCGCCAATCCCTCGTCAGCGACCGAAATCGAATATTTCGCGGACCTCGCGGAACGCCGGTCCGCTCAGTCACGAAACGGCGGAGCCGTTTCGAACGGCGTCGCCCGCGATTCGACCGCCGTGGCCTGCCGTTCGGACGCGTCGGCTCCTTACGCGTTAAAATCGAACCGCGGCCCGCCGTAGGTCGGCGGATCCGGCTCGAGTTCGACCCCCTGCTCGTAGCGGACGAAGTTGAGGTAGAAGGGACGGCCGCAGCCCTCGACGGGTTCGCCCTCGAGGTCGGTAACGGGGCCGTCCTCGCCGCAGATGAACTCGACCCCGTCGGCCGCCTCGCGGTCCGGGTCGTCCGGGGCGGCGTACTCCCAGCCCGGCTGGCGGACTTTGGTGACCGAGCGATCCGCGAGGTCCGGCGGCCGCTCGAGGCTGACGACGGCGCCGCAGTGGGGACAGGTGTACCGGACGGTGACGGTGTCAGTGTCAGTCATCGGCGGTTCTAGGCGCGTGACGGACGTAAGCCTGCGGGCGCCGGCCTGCAGGTCACTCGAGTCAGGTCCAAACCGTTTACCGGCTCGCGCCCACACGAACAGCCATGACCGACGGCACGGCCGAGTTCGACCCCGCAAAGTTCGAGGACAAGTACGTCCACTACTTCGAGGAACTCGAGACGGCCTACTCCAACGCCTACCAGCAACTCCACGGGCGATACGATTCGACGGTGCTGAAGGCGATCGATCGCAAGGTGCTCGCCGAGAGCGAACCGTTCTACGAAGGTGATGGCGAGTTCCGCGTCGAACTTCCCGACGACGTCGAGGAGCGCGTCGGCGCCGTCGCCGACCACGAGCAGTTCGACGCCGCCCTCGAGGAACTCGTCGACCGTATCGAAGGCGAGTTGCGCCGGATCTTCGGATTCGACAAGTAGCGTCACGGCCGGCTCGGCCGTCCGCCGTCCCGCGAACTGCCGCCACCCGGAACACCTTTGCCGCTGACGGGAAACCCCTTCAGTATGATCGACGAGACCGTCGAGGAGATCCAGGAGATGCAGACGCACAGCGCCTCGGTGGTCGCGGTCCACGCGGCCCGGGCGCTCGAAGAACTGCTCGATCGGGAGTTCGCCACCGTCGACGAATACCTCCGGGATCTCGAGCGCAACGGCTCGGTCCTCCGGCGGGCGAATCCCTCCCACGCATCGCTCCAGAACGCGGTCCGTGAAATCGTCGAGGACGTCGAGGACGCCGACCCCGACAGCGTCGAGGAAGCCAAGGAGCGCACTGCGAAGAAGATCGACGCCGTCGTCTCCCGGGTCGAGTCCGGGAAGCGGCTGGCTGCCGAGAACGCCGTCGAGCACCTCGCGGACGGCGCGACCCTGCTGACTCACGACTACTCCTCCACGGTGATCGAGGCCTTAGAGCAGGCGACCGACGCCGGCAAGACCTTCGACGTCTACGTCACCGAAGCCCGACCCAGATACATCGGCCGCAAGACCGCGCGCACCCTCGCCGACCTCGAGGGCGTCGAGGCGACGCTGATCACGGATAGCGCGCACGGCCTCTACCTCGAGGAGTGCGACCGCGTCGTCGTCGGCATGGACTGCATCGTCGAGGACACGCTCTACAACCGCGTCGGGACGTTCCCGATCGCCTCGACGGCGAACCGCCTCGACGTGCCCGTCACCGTGGTGGGCTCGGCCTCGAAGATCGTCGGCGAGGCGTTCGTCTTCGAGAACGAGTTCCGGCCGGGCAGCGAGGTCATGCCCGAACCGGCCGAAGGGTTCGACGTCGAGAATCCCAACTACGACGCGACGCCGGTCGAGTTGCTCGAGAGCGTGATTACCGACGAAGGTCGACGGGAGCTGTAGGCCGCTTTTCGATTCGTCGGCCGTCCCCGCGTCTTACTCGCGCTCGCCGAACGTCCGCGGCGATCCCTCTCGCGGGCTCGCCCACTCGACGGCGTTGCGGAGGACGCGGCGGATCTCCTCGTTCTCGTAGATGGGGAACGTCTCGTGGCCCGGCCGGAAGTAGAAGATTCGGCCCTTCCCGCGCTGGTAACAGCAGCCGCTGCGGAAGACCTCGCCGCCCTCGAACCAGCTCGTGAACACCAGCCGGTCCGGTTCCGGGATATCGAACGGCTCGCCGTACATCTCGGTCTGGGGCAGTTCGATGCACTCGTCGATGCCGTCGACGATCGGGTGGCCGGGGTCGACGACCCAGAGCCGCTCGGTGCCGCCGTCCTCGCGCCACTGGAGGTTACACGTCGTCCCCATGAGCCGTTTGAAGATCTTCGAGAAATGGCCCGAGTGGAGCACGATCAGCCCCATGCCCTCGAGTACGCGCTCGTGCACGCGGTCGACGATCTCGTCCTCGACCTCGTCGTGCGCAATGTGCCCCCACCAGAACAGGACGTCCGTCGCCTCGAGTACGTCCTCCGTAAGGCCGTGTTCGGGCTCGTCGAGCGTCGCCGTTTGCACCTCGTCGACGGGGTCGTGTCCCTCGAGGGCGTCGGCGATCGTCGCGTGGATGCCGTCCGGATAGACGGCGGCGGCCTCCTCGTCTTCCTGCTCGTGACGGAACTCGTTCCAGACGGTAACGGTGACCATTATCCTCGTGTGGCCGGCCGATCCCCTTATGTCGGCCGATCGCAGTCCGCGAAAGTCAGGGTATAAGACATCATTTTCTATCCGCCCCTCCTCGGTCGATCCGGGGAAAACTATCTTACTCCCTGAATGAATCCGGCGGAGAGAGCGTAATCAGTCACAACCCTTATTTCGGTTGCTGACCGCGTTTCTGTATGAACTGGAACCGCCCGCCTATGGGAACGAAACGAGGTTTTTCTCGCCGGTCGCTCGCCTCCTCCACCGAGACCTCCGTCCCTGACGAGACGCGAGGTGACGACGCGTGATCGGCGACGATATCGGCATCGGCGTCGTCGGACTGGGCGGTATGGGACACCTACACGCGCGAACCGTCGCGGACCAGGGCGCCTCGGTCGTTGCCGGCGCCGACCTGGTTCCGGAACAACGGCAGCGGTTCGCCGACGAGTTCAACGCGGCAACCTACGAAACCCACGAAGACCTCCTCGAGAACGACGACGTCGACGCGGTCATCGTGACGACGCCCAACCGGTTCCACGAACCGATCACCGTCGCCGCGCTCGAGGCGGGGCGTCACGTGCTCGTCGAGAAGCCCCTCGCGCACACGTTAGAGAGCGCCGAGCGGATCGCCCGGACGGCCGCGGAAAGCGACGCCATCTGCATGGTCGGCTTCCACAACCGCCACGCGGCCTCGATGACCATGTTCGAGGAGCAACACGCGCGCGGCCGGTTCGGCGAACTCACGCACGTCGAGGCCAACTACGTGCGCCGGCGCGGCGTCCCCGGTCCGGGCTCGTGGTTCACCGACCCCGATCTGGCCGGCGGCGGCGCCCTGCTGGACATCGGCGTCCACGCGCTCGATCTGGCCCTCTACGCGCTCGATTTCCCCGACATCGTCGAGGTCACGGGGACGGCTCGAACCACGTTCGGCACCCGCGAGGAGTACGCCGACCCCGAAGGGTTCGGCGACAACTGGGACGCCGAGAGCGAGACCTACGAGGTCGACGACTCGGTCAGCGCCTTCATTCGCTGCGCCGACGGGACGACGATCTCGCTGGAAGCCGCCTGGGCGACCAACCGCGAGGAGAGCATGGACTTCCGCATCCGCGGCACCGAGGGCGGCGCGCAGTTCGACATCGGCGACACGAACCTCAAACTGCTCGAGACCGGGACGGCCGGCTCCGACCACTACGCCGACATCCAGTTGACCGGCGAGGAGTCGATGACCGGCTACGCACAGCAGGACGAGCAGTTCCTCCGGGCGATCGCGGCGGGTAGACCGCCCGAGACGAACACGATCGAGGAAGCGATGACCGTCCAGCGGGTCATCGACGCGATCTACCGCTCGAGCGAGGAGAACCGCTCCGTGCAGGTCGAGACGCCGGAACTCGAGGCGGAAGCGACGCCGCGGGCGGACTGACGCGGGCACCGCAGAACGGCTTTCGACTTTCGGTTGCTATTTTCGACCCGTGACCCTCGACCCGTGGTACAGCGGCCGCTACGCCAACTGGCGCTGGTCGGGGAGAACTACCGGGTCGGCGCCGCTGTCGCGGATGGATACTGCGGAACCGACACGAACACGAACGGCGCCCGCGATACGCGCCGCTCGAGAGCGGTGCGCGCGGGCGAAAAGCGAGAGAGTCCGGAAACCGAGAACCGGCAATTGGAAACCGGAAACGGCGGGTCGACCGAGACGGCGGCCTTAGACGACCTCGTCGAAGTCGTGGTGGCCGTGGATGTCGACGCCCTCGTCGGTGATCTCGCAGAGGAAGACGCCGTTACCGGAGCCGGTGTCGCGCTCCGCGGCGGACTTGATCGCGCTGGCGGCGATCGTCGTCGCCTCGTCGTTCGAGAGGTCGTCCTCGTACTCCTGCTCGAGCAGGCCGTAGGCCAGCTGCATCCCGGAGCCGGTGACGGTGTAGTCGTCCTCCATGACGCCGCCGGCGGGGTCGATGCTGAAGACGTGGCTGCCGTCCTCGTCGACGCCGCCCAGGATCGGGTGGATGGCGAAGAACGGGCCGCCGCGGGCGAAGTTGCCCGCGAGGTTCGCCAGCGCCTCGATGCTCATGTCCTCGCCGCGGCGGGACTCGTAGAGGTTGACCTCGGCCCGCAGCGTCGAGATGAACGACTGGGCGCCGCCGACGCTGCCGACCAGCGTCAGCGCGCCGGTCGGGTGGATCTGCTCGACCTTCTGGACGTTCTTGTTCGAGACGAAGCGGCCGCCGAGGCTGGCGCGCATGTCCGTCGCGATGACGACGCCGTCGGTGGTCGTGATACCGATGGTCGTCGTCCCCGTCTTGTTGACGTTGTCCAGGTCGTTCATCGAGAGGTCGTTCTGGGGCATGCGCCCGACTTCCGGCGCGTAGGGGTCGGTGTCGTCGGCCAACTGGTCGACCGTCCCGGAGAAGTCGGAGTTGTGTTGGGGTGTACGCATTGACGGAACCTTACGGCCGGAACGGTATAAAAGACCGGCGTTCACCACCGTCGTTTCCGCTACTATCGGTAACGGCGCAGTGACGGCTCGAGCGGCGGCGATCCTCGAAAACGAACCGGACGGACGGCCGCTCGGCCGCGGCGGCGGTCAGCCACCGCGGGCGGCGGAACGGCGGTCGCTCGGCGATCGAAAAACGACAGAACGGCGCCGTGCGTTCGGATTAGGGCTGGGCGGCCTCGTACGCGTCCTCGACGTTCTCGAGGAGGCGGTGGAGCGGGAGGGACAGTCCGGCCTGGCGGGCGGCGATCGCGAGCGGCATCGCGAGGATGCCGACCACGATACACAGTTGGTACAGTGCGAACATCGTCGCGCGGTACACGCGGGATATCATCGGCGTTCAGCCGTGGTTCAGACGAGGGTCGTATATAAGCTTTCTTGGATGCTCGAATTCATAATCATCGTTAATTCACTATTGGGTCGACGCCGTCGTGCGATTCAACTCGAGTTTCGGTTTGGACAACTCGAGGTGCACTCGCGGCGAAATCCGGGTATCCAGGCGGGAATCGATCCGGCCGATTCTCGTAACTTATGAGAATCATTCGGTTCGCGTGCGCGCTCCGCGAGCGCCGTGGCACGCGAATTCGTGGCATCGTCGCCTGCGAACGGAGACGAACCGCAAAGCAGGAAACCCTTCGGACTGAGTATGACGTATGGGCAACTATCTCGTCGCGATGGAAGCTGCATGGCTCGTCCGTGACGTCGAGGAGATCGACGACGCGATCGGCGTCGCCGTCAGCGAAGCCGGGAAACGACTCAACAGCGAAGACATGGACTACGTCGAGGTCGAGGTCGGCGCGACGGGCTGTCCCGCCTGTGGCGAGCCCTTCGATTCGGCCTTCATCGCGGCCGACACCGCGCTCGTGGGCCTGGCCCTCGAGATGGAGGTCTACAACGCCGACGGGGAGGAACACGCCTCGCGGATCGCAAAGAGCGAAGTCGGCGGCGCGCTGCGGGACGTCCCCCTGTCAGTCGTGGAAGTCGTCGAGGTTCCCGAAGACGAGTAGCGCATCGGCGCACACGACCCGCTGCCGCGAGTACTGGGGCGACCCAAAGTACTTTTGATAACCGGTAGTTATCTATGCGTATGGAACTCCCGACGCCCGCCGACCTGCGCCAGCGCCGCACCGAACTCGGGCTGACCCAGAGCGAACTCGCCGAGAAGGCAGACGTCTCCCAGCCGCTGATCGCGCGCATCGAGGGCGGCGACGTCGACCCGCGGCTCTCGACGCTCCGCAGGATCGTCAACGCCTTGGAGAAGGCCGAGAGCGACGTCGTCCGCGCGGAGGACCTGATGAACGAGGCCGTCGTCAGCGTCTCGCCCGACGACGCCGTCAAGGAGGCCGCGCGAAAGATGGAGGAGGAGGCCTACTCCCAGCTGGCGGTCATCCAGGACGGGATTCCCGTCGGCTCGATCAGTCAGAGCGATCTCGTCCACCTCGACTCCCAGGCGCGCGACGAACCCGTCGAGGAGCACATGAGCGAGAGCTTCCCGACCGTCTCGAAGGACGCGACCTTAGACGAGATCAGCAACTTACTCGAGCACTACAAGGCGGTGATGATTACCGAGGCGGGCGAGACGGTGGGCATCATCACCGAGGCCGACATCGCCGCGCGGTTCTCGTAATCCGGAGACGGAGCCGGCGGGTCAGAACTCCTGTTCGACGTCCGAAAAGAGATCGAGCGACGGTCCCTTCTCGCGGTCGACGTCGACGCGAAACGTTCGGTCGTCGCCGAGGTTAATCGCGATCCGATCGAAGTTCGCAACGTATCTCGATTTGGCGTGGGGGCCCCGGCGCGCCCCGTTCGTTTCCGTCACCAGGTCCGCGTCCGCCAGTCGGTCGAGTTTCTTGTACGTCGAGGAGAGGGGGATGTCCGCCTTTTCGGCGATCTCGTCGGCCGTCAGCGGTTCCTCGAGGACCGCGATGATGCGACGGCACGCGTCGTCGTCGAGCGCGGCCACGATCGACTCGAGGCCGGCGGGCTCGTCTGACGACGAAAACTCGAGTGACATTGGGTGCCAACGGGTTAGGAGCGAGGCCTAAAGACACGTTTGGTCGGCGGCGAGGGCGTCGGTTCGGCGACGGCCGTCGGCGCCGCGACCGTTACGATCGCTGCAATCGCCGCGATCGCCCGACCGCGCGCCAGTCGGTGGCTACATGTGCCGGCGCGCCGACGAGTCGCGTATGAGCGACGAGCGCGAGCGTCCGTCCGCGGACGCAGACCCAGAGGCGGATACGGACGCGGATTCGAACACGAACGCGCATTCGGACGCCGACGCAGATCCGGTCGCGAACGCGCCCGGCCGCGGACGAACGCCGGAACCGGAGCGCATCGAGCCGGCCGCGCCCGAGGAGTTCGGCCTCGTGCAGGTGTGGTGGGGCGACGGCAAGGGCAAGACGACGGCGACGCTCGGCATGGGGATGCGCGCCGCGGGCCACGGCTACCGCGTCCACATGCTCCAGTTCATGAAGGGCGGCGCCTCGAGCGTCGAGGCCGTCCGCGGCGAGTACAACGCGATCACGGCGCTACCCGGCATCAGCTACGAGAACCTCGGCCACTACGGCTGGCACGGCATGGCCGACGGGAGCGACGAGGAAGACCACGAAGCGCAGGCGCAGGCGGGCCTCGAGCGCGCACGAGACCTGCTCGCGGCCGCCCGCGAGGCCGACCTCACGACGCCGTTCCCGCTCGACGGATCCGCCGACGAGGGCGTCCACATGCTGATCCTCGACGAGGTGCTCTACGCCGCGGACCGCGGCCTGATCGGCGAGGACGACGTGCTCGCCCTGATCGAGGAGAAGCCCGCCGACCTCGAGCTCGTGCTGTCGGGCAGTCACGCCGAACCGAGCTACCTCGAGGACCGGGCGGACCTGATCACGAACGTCCGCAAGGAGAAGCACCCGATCGACGCGGGCCAGCGGGCGCGCCGCGGAACCGAGTTCTGAGTCGCCGCGGAGCGTTAGCGATAGCGGACAATATTTGGCGAACACGTTCGGCACACCGTCGCCCTCCGTCGATCTGCCCCCAGCACAGTTATTATCCACCGTTGATAATCGCCGTTGGATGGGAGCCATACGGGTAGCTGGGTTGACGAAATCGTACGGGGAAGTGCAGGCAGTCGACGGGATGACCTTCGACGTCGACCGGGGCGACGTCTTCGGCTTTCTCGGGCCCAACGGCGCGGGCAAGACGACCACGCTCCGCGCGCTCACCGGCCAGCTCCGTCCGGACGCGGGGGACGTCCGGGTGCTGGAGCGCGATCCGAGCGCGGCGCCGATCGAAACGCGACGGCGCGTCGGCATCGTGCCGGAGCGGGGGTCGCCGCCGAGCTTTCTGACGCCGCGGGAGTACCTCGAGTTCGTCGGCGACGTCCGCGATCTCGAGCCCGACTACGTCCGCGAGCGGACGGAACTCTGGAGCGACCGGTTGGGATTCTGTAGCAAACTGGACACGCTCCACACCGACCTCTCGCGCGGGCAACAACAGAAGGTGATGATCGCGCAGGCGTTCCTCCACGAGCCCGACGCGGTGTTGATCGACGAGCCCCTGGCGAACCTCGATCCGCTCGTCCAGGAGCAGGTCAAGCGGTTCCTCGTGGCGTACGCGGCCGACGACAACGCCGTCTTCGTCTCGACGCACAACATCGACGTCGCCGCGGAGATCTGTACGCGGGTCGGGATCGTCGCCGACGGCCGACTCGTCGCCGAGCGGACGCTCGAGGACGGTCTCGGCGACGGGGACGGGAACGACTCCCTGCTCGACGTCTTCCTCGAGCACGTCGATCCGGCCGAGACGCGGGACGTGCCGTCGCTCGAGCGGGTCGCGCCATGACCGGGGAGGACGCCGGCCCGACACCGAGTTCGGGATCGGCGACGGGATCGACCCGCGCCGGCAAGAGGACCGCGTGGACCGTCTTCCGCGCGCTGGCCCGCGAGGAGTGGCGGCTCCACGCGCGGCTGTTCGGCGGCTGGCGGTTCGCCTGCTTCCCGCTGGTCGTCGCCGCGCTGACCGCCGCGGGGGCGTTCGCGCTCGTCGAAACCGGGACCGCGGCCGCGACCGTCGTGACCGGGCTGCACGTCCTCGCGCTCGGCTTCGGCCTCTACGGCGGGACGGCCGCCCTCGCCGGCTCGTCGATGCTCGAGAACGTCTTCGGGCGGCTGTCGCTCGTCCTGTCGACGGCGACGACGCTCCCGCTCTCGCGGCGCCGCCTGCTGGGCCTGTTCCTGCTGAAGGACGCGCTGTTCTACGGGCTCGTCTTCGTGCTACCGATGGCGATCGCCGCAGCGGCACTCGAGGCGCGCGCGACGTCGACGGCGACAGTACGGGGCACGGTGACCGCGGTGCTGGCCCTCTGGCTGTCGCTCTCGCTCGTCTTCGCCGTCGGGACGACGGCGACGGTCGGCCTGATCGCCGCCCGGACGCGGGGGGTTCCGACGTGGGCGATCGGCCTCGCGCTCGGCCTCGTCGCGGCCCTCGGTTGGCTGGCCAGCCCGGTCGACGCCGCGGCCGTTCGCGCCGCGCTCGTGCCGCTGAACGGCTCGCTACTCGGCGCCGTCGGACTGGCCGCCGCGGCGGCGCTCGGCGCCGTCACGGCGCTCGCGGTCTACGATCCGACCTACGGGAAGCCGTCGCGGACGGCCAGCGATCGGTTCGGGACGATCAGCGACGCGCTGCCGATCGAGACCGACGCGCTCGTGGCGAAGACGCTGCTCGAGCTGGCGCGCTCGGCCGGCGGCGTCTGGAAGCCGCTCGTCTCGGCCGGCGTGCTGTTCGCGCTGGTCGCCGCGCTCGTCGGCGTCGTCGAGTCGATCACCGGCATCGCGCCCGCGCCGGGGATCTTCTTCGGCGGCGTCCTCGGGCTCTCGGCGTTTACCACCTACAACTGGCTCACGCAGTTCGACTCGCTCGAGGACTATCTCGTCTATCCGATTCCGATCGCGGACGTCTTCCGGGCCAAGCGGACCGCGTTCGTGCTGGTCGGCGCGCCGACGGTCGCCGTCCCCTATCTGGCGGCGCTCGTCTGGTTCGACGCGACGCTCGTCGACGCCGTCGCCGGCGCGGTCGTGCTCGCCGGCTACGCGCTGTACTACTACGGGCTCACGGTCTACCTGGCCGGCTTCGATCCCAACGAGTTCCTCTTCGACGCCGTCCGCTTTTCGGGGTTCACGGCCGGGGTGGCCGTCCCGCTCGTGCCGACGCTGGTCGCCGGCTTCGTCGCCGCGCCGCCCGCTACGGCGGTCGCCGCCGCACTCGGCGTCGCGGGGCTCGTCGTCGGCGCCATCGGGTACGTCCTCTCGAGTCGCGCGGGGCCGCGCTGGGGCGAGCGGTATCGGGACGGCGCGGCGTAGCGCCCTCGGGGGGTGGGTTCGTACGGCTGACCGTGGCAGTCGCAGCCAGCACCGCTATGGGCGATCCCGGCGTAGGGACGGCGATTCATGCGCCGGCGAGACGCGCTTCGACTCGGCGCGGTCGGCACCGTCGGCGGCGCCGCGCTCGCGACGCTGGCGGGCCGTCTCGAGTCCCTCCGGCGGGAGGACGCCTGGCGACGACTGGTCGTCGACCCGCCCGAGGGAATCTACGTTCCGCCGAAAATCGACGAGATGGTCGCCTACGGGACGGAGACGGTCGGCGGCCGCGAGATCGCGGTGCTGGCGACGCGGCCCCACTCGTTCTGGACGGTCACCGGCGACGAGCGGACGCGGGCCGACCTTCGATCCGACCACTCGCTGCACCTGATGGTCCGCGTCCGGGACGTCGAAACGAATACGATCGTGCCGACGTCCGTGACCGTCGCCGTCCGCCGCCACCGCGGCGGCGAGCGCGTCGACCGGCGGACGCTCTGGCCGATGCTCTCCCAGCGGATGGGGTTTCACTACGGCGACAACGTCGCCCTCGCGGGCGACGGCACCTACGAGGCGATGGTCCGAGTCGGCGGCGCCGACTGCAGGACGGGCGGCGCGCTCGCCGAGCGGCTCGAGAGGCCGGTAACGACGACGATTGCGCTCGAGTACGCGGCCGACGAAATCAAGTCGCTGGAGCGGACGCTGATCGACGCCGACGAGCGCGATGCCGGCGACGCGCTCGAGCCGATGGGATCGGCCGACGGGGACCGCGACCGACCGGCGGCAGTCGCGCCGCCGTTCGAGTCGCTCCCCGGCGACCGCGTCGGCGTCGAGACCGGCGACGACGTCCGTTTTCCGGCGGTCGTCGTGGACGGCGTCCGCGGCGTCACCGACGCCCCCTACCTCGCGGTCGTGCCGCAGACGGCGTCCAACGGCTACGTCCTGCCGTTCGCGTCGCTCTCGGTTGCCGGTCTGAGCGGAGAGCGAACGGCGTTCGACGAACCGGCCCGCGAAACGATCGCCCCCGAACTCGGCCACCACTACGGCCTCGCGCTCGAGGGGGTCGACCTCGACCGCGTCGACGGGCTCTCGTTCGCCCTCGAGCCGCCGCAGCTCGCCCGTCACGAGGGGTACGAGACGGCGTTTCTCGAGCGCGAGCGCGTTCGCATGCGCGTACGACCGACGCTCGATGGCGATCGCGATCGACCGGCGTCGGGGTAGTGCGCTCTCAGTCGGCCGACCGCGCGCCCGTCCGCTGCTCGGCGTCGTCAGCGGACGCGAGGACGAGTCCGCCGAGCGCGAGCAGGAGGACGCTGACGACGACCCAGTGGGGGTTCCACGCCTCGGTCCCGTGGACGACGTTGTGGATGTCGAGCACGTAGTGGTCGACGACGCCGTCGAAGACGTTGAACGCGCCCGCGCCGAGGACGATCGATCCGAGGAAGGCGCGCGTCGAGAGGCGCTCGTCGGTCCCGTTGACGACGCGCCAGAGCATCGCGACGCCGATCCACGCGACGAGGAGCATCACCGCCGTGAACAGCCCGTCGAACATGACGTTCGTCCGGAGGCCGTCGTAGCTATACGGATCGTAGAATCCCGAGAGGAGGTGGTGGGTCTGCAGGATCTGGTGAAAGATGACGACGTCGAGGACGGCGCCGAACCCGAACCCGACCGTCCCGCCGGCGAGGACGAGTCGCCGTCGCAGACGGCGCCGCTGAGTGACCATACGGAACCGCCACCGACGACGGGCAAAAATCGAGTCCCGACGACTGCCACGTCGTCCCGCGGCGGCTCGAGGCCGGGGTGCACCGGCCCGCCGCAACCGATAGGACGATACTCGAGGCCGAGCGAATACCGCGTAGCGGATGACTCGAACGCTGCTCGTCGCCGGCACCGCGAGCCACGTCGGCAAGTCGACCGTGGCCGCCGGCCTCTGTCGCCTGCTCGCCGATCGGGGGGTCGCCGTCGCCCCGTTCAAGGCCCAGAACATGAGCAACAACGCTCGCGTGGTCGTTCGTCCGGAGGACGACGGTGGTGCGGCGACGCCGGATTGCGGCGCCGCTCGAGCCGAGGCCGATGAGGCCGGCGATGAGGACGAAGCCGGCGGAGCCGAGATGACCGACGCCGACCGCTGGGGCGAGATCGGCGTCTCGCAGTTCGTCCAGGCGCGGGCGGCGCGCACGACGCCGACGACGGACCACAACCCCGTCCTGCTGAAGCCTCGCGGCGAGGGGGAGAGCCAACTCGTCCTGCAGGGCGCGGCCCACGACCACGTCCCCGTCGGCACCTACTACGACGAGTACTGGGACCGCGCGCGCGAGTGCGCCGTCGACTCCTACCGGCGGCTGGCGGCCGACAACGAGGTGATCGTCGCAGAGGGCGCGGGCAGCATCGCCGAGATCAACCTCCACGACCGCGACCTCGCGAACGTCGAGACGGCCCGCTTCGCCGACGCCGAGATCCTCCTGCTGGTCGACATCGAGCGCGGCGGCGCCTTCGCCAGCCTCTACGGCACGATCGAACTGCTGCCCGAGGACCTGCGCGAGCGGGTCGTCGGCGCCGTCGTCACCAAGTTCCGCGGCGACCGCTCGCTGCTCGAACCCGGTATCGAGACGATCGAATCCCGAACGGGCGTGCCGATACTCGGCGTGCTGCCCTATGACGATCCGGGGCTGCCCGAGGAGGACAGCGTCTCGCTGCCGGGGCAGGAAGAACGGGGTGCGCTGGGCGACGACGACGGCGTCCCCGACGAGCGCCGGATTCGGATCGCCGTCCCGCGATTCCCCCGCATCTCGAACGCGACTGATCTCGAGGCGCTGGCGGCCGAACCCGGCGTCTCGGTGGTGTTCGTCCCGATCGCTGCGGACGACGGGGCCGGAGACGACGCCGCGCGGACGCAGGCCGACCCCCTCGAGCGCGTCGGCGCGGACGCCGTCGTCCTCCCGGGGACGAAGAACACGGTCGACGATCTCCTCGCGCTGCGCGAATCGCCCGTCGGCGACGCGATCCGCGCCTTCGACGGCCCCGTCGTCGGCCTCTGTGGCGGCTACCAGATGCTCGGCGAGCGGATCACGAACGCCGGCCTCGAGGGCACCGGCGGCGTCGGCGACGTCGTCGAGGGCCTGGGTCTACTACCGGTCGAAACCCGCTTCGAGGCCGACAAGCGACTCGAGCGTCGCGCGGTGTCGGTCGACGGATCCGCGACGCCGCTGCTCGCCGGTGTCGGTGCCGACGCGACCGCCTCGGGCTACGAGATCCACGCCGGCCGGACGCGCGCGCTCGAGCCCGTCGCCCGGCCGCTCGAGGACGCGAGCGCCGCGCGCGGTACAGTGCTGGGGACGTACCTGCACGGCCTGTTCGACGACGCGGCGGTCCGGACGGCGTTTCTCGAGGCCGTGGCCGAGTCGGCGGGCGTGGACTGGCCGGCCGGTACCGGTGCGGGTCGGACCACGGGCCAGTCACCAACCGAGACGCCGTACGACCGCGCGGCGGCGCTCGTCCGCGAGCACGTCGATCTCGAGGCCCTCGGCGAACCGTTCTACTGAGAGTCGATCGAGGGCGCTGGGGCGGAATCGAAGACGATCGGACGATTAAAATCGAAACAGTCGGGGCCGGGCGGGAGAGGCGGTCGTCGAGGCGCCTCAGGGCGAGCGCTCCCGGTACGTGCCCAGCAGCTCCTCAAGGATGATACACTCCTGATCGGTCGAGTCGTAGTGGGTGTCGATGAACCGCTCCGCGGCCTCGTAGTTGCCGCGAAGCCCCTGTTTGCGGACGGTGATGACGGCGTCGAGAAAGAGCGTTCCACCGTCGGCACCCAGCGCCTTCGCGTGGTCCTCCTCGGTGATGTCGAGTTCGGACTTGATCTCGTCGAAGTTGAACGTCTCGACCTCGTGATCGTCGTTGATCAGCGTGAGCACGTACTCCGCGGAGAACCGATAGAACTCGGATTTGCTCTCGAACATACCGTCTTCGACGAGCGCGTCGATCTCCTCGACGACCTCGTCGGGGTACCTGACGGTATCTTTAGCCATATGATGAACGTCCCGCCGCTGATTAATTACTGTTTCGGGGAAACATAACTAACCTGTCCGGTTGCCCGGCAGGCCTCGCGCCTGATCCGCCGCCGATCGCAACTACCCACAAATTTATTATTTACGGTATGCAAATCCGAGTCACGATGGTAGACGAATCCGAACTCCGACAACAGATGATCGACGCGTTCGAAGGCGCGGACTACCCCGTCTCGAGTCCGATGGATCTCGTTCCGGCGCTGCCAAACGGGCCGGGAACGAAGTTCGAATCCGGCGACTTCTCCATGACCGCGATGGAGATGAACACGAAGGTTTCGGGCGGGGACTTCCCCTACGACGACCCCGAATCGCTCGTCGACGATCTCCTCCAGGAACTGAAAGAGAAGGGCGAACTGTAAGCGACGCCACTGCCGTCTCGAATGCGTCCGGTCCTCGCGACGTCTGTCGAGACCATCACATTTTTATTCCGATGTGCGGTTGTGGGTAGAAAGAAGCCGCTCTGCGACTCTCGGTCGAGCGGCGCTCGAATGGTGGGAAATGACGCCTGACTTGCGCGGTCGACCGATCGTCATCGTTCGCGGCTCGGAGACCCGAGAGAGCCGCATCGCCGATTCCCTCGAGGCGGCCGCCGGTCGACCGGTGCGGGCGATCGCCGCGACCCGTCTCGCGGACGCGTTCGAGCCGATCGACAGGAGCGAGACCGGGGACGGGATCGGCGACGGCGAAGGGGCGACGATGGTGTCACTAGCGACGCCGACACTGACCCTGACGCTGACGCCGATACCGACGCCGACGGCGGCGTTCGCCGCCCGTCGGCCGTCGTCCTCGAGACGGACGATCGGTCGGAACTGCGGACCCTCCTCGAGCGCGTCCGCGACGCCGTAGACGTGCCGACGATCGCCGCTCCGCCGACCGGCAGCGAGTCGCTCGCGGCGACCGCGGTCCGCGCGGACGCGGACGAGTACGCGCCGGCCGACGGCGACGATGCGGTCGATCGGATCCTCGAGGCGGCCGCCGACGGACCCGATCGCGGCGGGGCCGACGGGGAGCGAGACTACCACCGGATCCTCGCCGACGAACTCCCGGACGAGGCGTTCGTGATCGGCGAGGACGGAACCTACCTCGACGCGCAGATCCGCCCCAACACCGCGGAGCTGTACACCGTCTCGTCGGACGAGCTGATCGGCCGGACGCTCGAGGAGGCGTTTCCCGACGACACCGTCGAGAAACTGCGGGCGTGTATGGACCGCGCGTTCGAGACCGAGGAGATCCAGTCCGTCGAGTACGCGGCCGAAACCACCGACGGCTTGCGGCGGTTTGAGGGGCGGGTGGTCCCGATCGACGAGCGGATCGACGGCCAGCGGGCCGTCGTCTGGCTGGCCCGCGACATCACCGAACGGGCGAGACGCGAGCGCGAACTCCGCTCGCAGCAGGCCCGGCTCGAGCGGCTCAACCGGATCAACGCGGTCGTCCGCGACGCGATCGAGACGCTCGTCCAGGCGCCCACGCGGGACGCGATCGAACGGCAGGTCTGCGAGCAACTCGTCGACTCCGAGCTCTACTGCGGCGCGTTGATCGTCGAACGGGCCGCGGACGACACCCTCTCCTACCGGGTCGGCGCGGGCGACGCGACGACGTACATGGAGCGCAGCCGGGCGGTCGACGCCGACGAGCACTGTTCGGTCGCCCGGGCCGCGGAAACCGGCGACACGCAGATCACCGACCGCATCCTCGAGACCGAGCCGCTTCCCGACGAGCTACAGGCGGCGGCCCGCGAGGACGACGTCAGGGCCGCCATCGCGGTCCCGATCACGTACGAGGACGCCACCTACGGCGTCCTCTCGGTGCTCGCGAGCCGGACCGACGCCTTCAGCGACAGCGAGGCCGCCGCCTTCGAGCTGCTCGGCGAGACCATCGGCTTCACGATCATGGCGGTCAAGAACCGCCGGCTCCTGCTGGCCGACACCGTCGTCGAACTCGAGTTCCGCATCGACGGCGGCGAGACGGTATCGTTCGACCTCTCCGAGCGGTACGACTGCACCTGCTCGCTCGAGTGGGTCGGCACGTCGTCGCAGGGGAAGACCTTCCAGTTCGTCACCGTCGACGGCCTCGACGGCGAGACCGTCCTCGACGAAGCGCGAGCCCACGACTCCGTCGAGGAGTGTCGGCTCATCCACGACGGGGTGAACCAGTGTACGATCGAGATGCGGCTGGCCGAATCCGGCGTGCGGACGCTGGCCAACCACGGGGCGACCATCCGGGACGTCGCCGTGAACGACGGCGTCGGAACCTGCCTCGTCGAGGTCCCGCAGGACGCGGACGTTCGCGAGATCGCGGACGCGCTGTCGGTGATCTACGAGAACACCGAACTGGTCGCCCGCCGCGAGGTCGATCGCCCGGTTCGGACGGCGGCCGAGCGGCGCAACCGGATCCTCGACGAACTGACGGACCGACAGCTCACGACGCTTCGGGTCGCCTACTACGCCGGCTTCTTCGACTGGCCCCGCGAGAGCACGGGCGAGGAGATCGCGGAGGCGATGGACGTCACGCCGCCGACGATGCACCAGCACCTCCGGAAGGGGATGAAAACGATCCTCGGCGAGTTCTTCGAGGCGGGCGACTGGACGCCCGAAGAACGGTAACGTAATCGCGGTCGTCGGGTGCGGATACTTCGGCGCTTCTAATTTCAGATCGGACGGCGGACTTCGGGTTCGGGTCAGGGCTCGACCAGTGTTGCGTTCTCGGCCGCTTCTTCGGCGCGTTCGAACAGATCGTCGGGTTCGGCCTCGAGCAGCGGCTCGAGGCGGGCGTTGGTCTCGGGTCGATCCGGTGCGACGCGGTTGCAGCCGGCGTCGATGGTCGAATCCGTGAACGTCCCGATCTCGCGGGCCGTCGCGACGATGTCCTGTTTGTCGCGGGTCAGCAGCGGCCGGTGGATCGGCAGGTCGGTGGCCCGGCTGGTGATCGCGAGGTTCTGCATCGTCTGGCTGGACTTCTGGCCGACGGCTTCGCCGGTGACGATTCCGTGGGCGTCGATCCGCTCCGCGAGCACCTCGGCGGCCCGGTAGAAAAAGCGCCGCAGCGAGAGCATCCGGCCCCGCTCCATCTCCGAGACCAGCAGGTCCACGGTCTCGCCGCCGGGGATCTCGTAGACCCGCATGTCGAAGTTGGGCGCGTACCGCGAGAGCGTCCGCACCGTCTCCATCGCCCGCGCCTCGTGGTCGATGCCGCCGTAGGCGCCGAGGTCGACGTACACCGGCACGACCGGAGAGCCGCGTTTCATCATCTCGTAGGCCGCGACCGGCGAGTCGATCCCGCCGCTGATCATCGCGATCACCTTCTCCTGAGCGCCAAGCGGGAGCCCGCCGGGCCCGTCGACTTTCTCGAGGTAGATGAACGCGGCCTCCTCTCGGACTTCGACGCCGAACGTGAGGTCGGGGTCGTCGAGATCCACTTCGGGGTCGAACTCGTCCTCGACGGCCTCCCAGATCGCCGTTCCGCCGTCGCGGGCCAGCTCCTCGCTGCCGTAGGGGAGCTCCTTGTTCGCCCGCCGAGCGTCGACGGCGAAGCTGCCGCCGTCGTAGTGCTCGCGGGCGGTTTCCGCGAGCGCTTCGAGGACCTCCCCCTTCTCGGTGCTCGTGGTCAGACACGCGCTCGCGGAGACGACGCCGAAGGCGTCGGCCGCGGCCGCGGTCGCCGCCTCGACCGCGTCCGGCTCGGTGTGGATCAGCGGGCGGTTCCAGCGGCGTTCGACCTCGCCGGGAATCGACCGGTCCTCGAGCAGCGCCTCGAGGTTCTCGATGAGGATGCCCTCCATGTACTGTTTGACCGTGTCGCTCTTGGTGTTCAGGTCCCCGTGGCGGACGAGGACGGTGTCGGCTCCCGGCGGATGCATGCTCGGGGATAGACGATCACGGCTATAAGGGGGTTACGAGGGCGTTCGGCGCCGGCGGAGACGATCGTCGCCTCAGCCGGTCGACTCGCCGACCGAGGGGCTGACGCGGCCGGTGTGCGCGTAGATTCCCGTGAGAAGGACGACGCCGGCCAACAGCGGTAGGATCGCGCTCAGCCCGTAGACGAATTCGAAGCCGACGGCGTCGACGAGCGGCAGCGAGACGAGCGGGCCGAGCGCGCCGCCGACGTCGCCGAAGACGTTGTTGGTCCCCATCGCACGGCCGACCCGCTCCTCCGGCGTGAGGTCGGCCAAAAGCGCCGTCAGCGGGCCGCCGACGCCGCCCTGCCCGGCGCCGATCAGGACGCAGGCGAGCACCAGCACCTCGAAGCTCCGGCCGGTCGCCAGCGCGACGAAGCCGACGAACGAGGTCAGCAGGAAGCCGAGCATGACGGGCACGCGAGCGCCGACGGCGTCGGAGAGCGCGCCGCCGCCGAGCGTGAACGCAGAGCCCGAAAGCACCGTGGCGGCCATCAGCATGCCCGACGAGCCCTGCGCGTCGAGGCCGAAGATGACAATCGCGCGCTCGTCGAGCAGCAGGACGAGCGTCGAGAACAACACGCCGATGTACGCGAAGTAGAGCCCGAAGTTGACGAGGCCGACGGTCAGCGCGGGGACGGTCGTCTCGACGTCCCAGGGTTTGACCGACTTCCGCTCGGCGTCGACGTGCGTTTCCGGGACGATCAGGAACGCGATGACGCTCGCCAGTCCCGCGAAGGCGGCCGCGAGGACGAACGCCTCGACGTTGCCCCAGACGTCGCTGACGAGCCCGCCAAGCACGAGCCCCGCGGGGAAGCCGAACGTGATTCCCGCGCGGACGATACCCATGCTCGTCCCCCTCGAGTCGGCCTCGCTGACGTCGGCCGTGATCGTGTAGGCGGTCGCGAAGACGAGCGCGCTGCCGATCCCCCAGAGGACGCGGGCGACCAGGAACCAGCGTGCCGGCGTCGACGAGAGGATCGCGACGACGTAGCCGAACGTCGCGAGCCCCTCGATCGCCAGCCCGGCGATGAACGGTTTGCGGGTGCCGATCCGATCGACGAGCGAGCCGGCCGGCGCGTTCGCCACCAGCCGGGTGAATCGGTTGGCGCTCAGGATGATTCCGACCAGAAACGACGAGATGCCCAGCACCTCGCCCAGGTTGGGGAGGATCGGAAAGACGACGCCGCCGCCGAACCCGACGAAGAAGGTGCTCGCGACGACGGCGAGGACGACGCGGTTCGAACTCGCTGTTGGGAGTGACACGATCGATCGCTCTCGAGCAACGGCGGATATTTCGAATCGTAACGGTTCCGCGCGGACGAAGCCACGCGGCTGCGAGTAATGGCTCTGTCGGATCCGGTCTACATCTCCGCCGCGGTCGCGGGTCGGATCCGGTCTACACCGCCGCGGTCGCGGGCGGCCGGACGTCGATCGTGGCGGCCACGGTCTCGCGAGTCGATTCCGCACCGCAACCGCCCGATCCGACTGCGATACCCGTTCGGTACCGAGCGACGCTCCGGTATCGTTTCCGGGTTAATGTCAACGCGTGAACGGATAAAAATTCGCGTAGCGGACAGTTGCCGGACGTACCGTCCCGAACATGTAGTCTCAGTGTCTACTTTCGATCGGTATGCCCGCTCACTGTTCGCGGCGGCGCTTCCTCGCGGGGAGCACCGCACTGGGCGCGACGGTCGCGACGGGGTGCATCCCGGATTCTGCGCGGGCGACGGAGACGGGGTCGACACTGGCAGCGCAGGACGACCTCGAGACCCTCGTCGACGAGACGGTCCGGGCGCAACTCGAGGAGCACGACGCCGCCGGCGCCGTCGTTTCCGTCGTCCGCGACGGGTCGATCGCGCTCGCCCGCGGCTACGGGGAGCCGACGTTCGACGACGACCCCGTCACGGCCGACGAGACGCCCGTTCAGGTGGGGTCGATCTCGAAACTGCTCACCTACACCGCCGCGATGCAACTCGTCGATCGCGGCGAGATCGCCCCCGACGACGACGTGAACGACCACCTCGAGTCGGTGTCGGTCCCGAACGCGTACGACGAGCCGGTGACGCTGGCGCACCTGGCGACCCACACCGCCGGGTTCGAACTGCGATCGCGAAACGACACCGTCAGCCGGCTCGAACACCGGCAGTCGCTCGAGGACGCCGTCGGAAGCAATCAGCCGAGCCGGATACAGCCGCCCGGCGAGCGACTCGGGTACACGAACTACGCGGCCGCGCTCACGGGCCAGGTGATCGCCGACGCGACCGGGTCGTCGTTTCGCGAGTACGCCGAGACGAACGTCTTCGAACCGCTCGGCATGGATCGCAGTACCTTCGCGCCGGTTCCGGACGCCCTCGAGGACGGCGTCCGCGACGCGCTCGTCGCCGACCTCCCCTGGCACTCGAACGTGCCGCCGGCGTCCGGGCTGTGGTCGACGGGGACCGATATGGCGCGGTTCATGCTGGCCCACCTCGAGGGCGGGGCGACCGACCGCGGGCGAATCCTTTCGGCGGAAGCGACCGACGAGATGCACCGCCAGTGGTTCACGTCCCACGAAGCCCTCGACCGCATGGCGTTCGGGTTCTTCGAGCGAACCAGAGACGACGTCCGCCTGCTCTACCACGGCGGCAGCGGGCCCGGATATCAGAGTTCGCTCGTTCTCGTCCCGGAACTTGACCTCGGACTGTTCGTCTCGTTTCAGGGAGCCGCGCCCGGCGGCGCCGCCTCGGCGATCAGGGAGGCCGTGCTCGATCGCTACGTGCCCGTAACCGACGCGGACCTGACCCCGGACGGTCGGCCCGACCGGGCCGACGACCTCGAGGGGACGTATCGGGCCGTCCCGATCCGCGACCACACGACCTACGAGAAGGGCCTTTTCACCGCGCTGATCCCCGACATCGACGTCCGAATCGACGACGACGGGGCGCTGGTCACCGACGCCGACGGCGAAACCCGCTGGGTCGAAGTCGAACCGCTCGTGTTCCGCCGCGTCGACGGCCGGCGGACGCTCGTCTTTCACGAGGACGACGGCGAGATCACGGGCTTCTCGAGCGAAACGCAGTCGTGGGCGTTCGCTCCGATCTCGCTGGCCGACGAGAAGGCCGTCCAGGCTGGTCTGGCGGTCGGCACTACGCTCGTCGTCGGGTCGGGCGTTCTCGGCTGGCCGCTCGCCGCGGCCGTGCGCCGGTATCGAGGATCGCCGTCGGCGAGCGGCGAGGACGCGCGACGAGCCCGGTGGGCGGCCGGCACCGCCGGCGCGCTCCTGTTCGGGTTCGTCGCCGCGCTCGTCGCCTTGCTCTTGCTCCTTCCGGCCCTCGGGCGTCCCGGCCTGTTCGATCGGCCGCCGCGTGGGTTCGGCCTGCTGTTTCTCGCGCCGATCGCCGCCGCCGTTGCGACCCTCGTCGCCGCGGGGTACGCGGTGCGGGCGTGGCGCGAGGGGTTCTGGAGTCTGCTCGTTCGGGTGCACTACACCGCGGTCGTCGCTGCGCTGGCGGTCCTGCTGTGGGTGTTCCGCTACTGGAACCTGCTCGGGATACCGGCGTAAGGGCGAGAAGAAGGTCGACGGGCCGCTCAGTACGTGGTGAGTTCGCCGTCGATGACCTGCCGCGTGACGTCGGTGACGTTCCCGAGTTCCTGGTCGACGATGGTTTCGATCTCCGCTTCGACGTCCTCGAGGGCGACGCCGTCGGCGGTGACGACGTGGACGTCGGCGACGTGGGGCTGGTCGATCGGGCGGCCGATCTGCGAGAGCAGGCGCACCCGCAGGTCGCGGATGCCGTCGACCTCGCTCACGACTTCCTCGGCGATCTCGGTCGAGAGCAGGTTGTAGATCTTCCCGATGTGGTTGACCGGATTCTTCCCGCTGGTGGCCTCCATCGACATCGAGCGGTTGGGCGTGATGAGCCCGTTCGCGCGGTTCCCGCGGCCGACGGAGCCGTCGTCGCCCTGCTCGGCGGAGGTGCCGGTGACGGTCAGATAGATCGACCCCTCCTCGTAGTCGTCGGCCGTGTTGACGTGGACGTTGACCTCGCGGTCGGTGTGGTCGGTGGCGACGTCTTCGACGAACGCCTCGACGGCGTCGACGGCGTCGATGTACTCGTCGAGGTCGGCGATGTGCTCGTCGATCATCGCCGCGGCGACGGTGACGTCGATCGTGTCGCCCTCGCGCTTGCCCATGAGCTTCACGTCGGGGCCGAGGAACGGGTTCTCGTCGGCAAACTCGCCGTTGAGCCGTCGCTCGGCCTCGAGGACGATCTGCTCGGTCTCGGTCAGGGGCGCGTGGCCGACGCCGAAGCTGGTGTCGTTGGCCATCGGGACGCTCACTTCGTCCTCGCCGAACACTTCCTGCAGGTCGCCGCTGCCCTCGCCGAGCTTGACGTCGACGACGATGTCTTCGCCGACGTTCAGCTGGGGAATCTCCGACTCGAGGTACTCGCGGGCCGCCCGCAGCGCGATCGTCTCGGCGGGAATCGTCTGCCCGTCGTAGTGTTTGGTCGCGCGGCCGACGATCAGGAGATAGATGGGATCGACGACCTCGCCGCCGCCGAAGGCGGGCGCGGCCTCGCCCGCGACGAGTTGGGTCTCGTCGGTGTTGAAGTGCAGTACCTCGCCGACGCGGTCGATGTACTCCCGGGCGAGCGCCTCGGAGACCGCTTCCGCGACGCCGTCGCAGATGGTGTCGGGGTGACCGATCCCCTTTCGCTCGACGATTTCGACCTCTTGATCTTCGACTGCCTGTCGGTCGATCGGCTCGACCCGGATGTTCCGCTCGCTCATTGTCGGTTCTTTGGCAAGCGCCGTTCTATAACTTGCGGAAACAGATCCTGGTTCGAAAATGTCTGTTAGTAATACACACGCGGGCGACCGTCACGACTCCAGAAGCAGGCCGAGGTACGAGGTCCGAATCTGGTCGGCCGGATCGAGATCCAGGGCCTCGAGAACGGCGTAGGCGCCCTCGCGAGCCGCCTCGAGGTCGGCTTCGCGCTCGACGTCGGTCTCGACCTCGACGTACTCGCCGACGTCGTCGACGGCGTCGAGCGTGATCGTGTAGGCGTACGTGCGCTCGTCGCCGTCGGCGTCGACGTTGACGGCGACCTCGACGGCATAGTGCTCGCGTTCCTTGCGCACCGTCGCGGCGGGGGCGAACCCGAGGCTCGTCAGCACGGCGTCCATCTTCTCGCCGTCCGCGACGCCGGTTTCGATCTCCTCGCGGCTCTTGGATTCGTCGTCGAGCAGCGGCCCCTTGTAGGTGATGCGGCTCTCGGCGTCCGCGTTCGAGTCGGGGCGCGACTCGCGGCGAATCCGCAGCGCCTCGTCCGTCTCGGGGAACGACCGGTGGGGCGCGTCGTAGTAGGTGTCCTCCTGTACGACCGCTCCCGCGCGGTCGGCCTCGAGGCGACCGTCGCCGTCGCTCCCGCCCTCGAGACGCTCCCGGACGGCCGCGAGATCGGGGTCGGCGGGCACCTTGACTTCGACCTCGTACATGGGATTCGTGTGATTCGAGTGGGCGACCGGTGGAGTAAGTATCGGTTGTGCTTGCACTCGCCTCGCCCCCGCGATCGACCTCGCGGGAAAACGTCGCCCTTAAATGCAGACGGCGGGACGTACAACGTATGACCGAGGAAGAGGAGGCCGAGCTAGAGGAGCAGGCCGATGACGTCGAAGCGGACGCAGAAGACGCCGAGGAAGCCGAGGGGCTTCAGGAAGGCGACTTCGTCGAGATCGAGTACACCGCCTACACCGTCGACGGCGACCAGCTCGTCGACACGACCGATCCCGAGGTCGCCGAGGAGGAAGGCGTCGACGACCAGGGCCAGGAGTTCAAGCCGCGCACGATCGTGCTCGGCGAGGGCCACATCTTCGAGGCCGTCGAGGACGACATCGTCGGCTCCGAGCCCGGCGACGAGGGCTCCGTGACGGTGCCCGCCGAGGACGCCTTCGGCGAGTACGATCCCGACAACGTCGAGACCGTCAGCGCCGAGAAGATCGACGAGGACGACCGCTACCCCGGCGCGAACGTCACGGTCGACGGCCGACAGGGCTACATCAGCACGATCATCGGCGGCCGCGCCCGCGTCGACTTCAACCACCCGCTGGCCGGCGAGGACGTCGAGTACGAGTACGAGATCGTCGACGAGGTCGAGGACCGCGAACAGCAGGCCGCCGGCCTGTTCGAGATGTACCTCGGGATGGAGCCCGAGCTCTGGATCGAGACGGACGAAGTCGAGGAGGAGGTCCCCGTCGAACCCGACGAGGACGAGGAAGACGACGACGAACCCGCCGAACCCGAGTTCGAGACCGAAGTCGTCGAGAAGGAGACCCTCTACCTCGAGGCCACGCCCCAGATGACGATGAACCAGCAGTGGATGATGGGCAAGCAGCAGATCGCCCAGGACATCATGGGCAAGGTCGACGTCGACCGCGTCATCGTCCAGGAGGTCATCGACGGCATGGGCGGCATGGGCATGCCCGGCATGATGGGCGGCGGCATGGGCGGCATGGGCGGCGGCGACATCGAGGACGCCCTCGAGGACGCCGACGTCGACGCCGACGAGATCGTCGAGGAGCTCGAAGGCGCCGACGAGTAACGTAACGCCGACTCGCGTTCTATCGTTTTATTCAACCCGCCGAGTCCGTAGACTCCGTTCGTCAGTACGTACCGGTTCGCCGCTCGGCGGACCGTAGACCGTACCAGGACTGCGAACTGCACCTGCGCGGCCCGGCTTTTTCCGCCGGCGGCTCGTAGCCCGCCGGGCACGATGCGCGATTCGTCGAGCGACGGCGTCGGATCGACGCGCGAGAGCCGAACCGACACCGGCGGTCTCAGGGTGTGGCTGCTGCTGGACGGCAACCGGTTCGTGATCGCCGTCGCCGTTGCGGCCGGGCTGGGAGCGACGTACCTTGGACTGACGATCAGCGGTCTCGCGCCGCTGGTCGACCTTCAGTCGTTACTCTACGTTTTCAGCGGCCTGATCTCGGGAAATTTCACGCTGATCACCGTCGTCGTCTCGATCAATCAGTTGCTGCTCTCTCGCGAACTCAAATCGCCGGGGGAACTCGAGTCCGAAATCGAGAAGACCGTCGACTACCGGGAGGAGATCGAGTCGGTGACGAACCGGGTCGCACCGGCCGAACCGTCCGGATTCCTCCGACTGGTCGTCGAGAGCTCCCGTCAGGACGCCCAGCGTCTCGGCGGAATCGCCGCGATGGCGGCGCCGGAGGAGATCCACGACGAGATCGACGATATCGTGACCGGCCTCACGGCGGAGTTCGACCGGATCGACGGTCTCGTCAAGGAGTCCGACGAGGGTATCTTCAACACGCTCTCGACGATGCTCGAGACGAATTTCGCCCACGAGATCCGACGGCTCGACGAACTCCGGCAGACCTGCGACGACGACCTGCCGGACGAGGTCGACGCCGCGATCGACGACCTGCTCGATCGGCTGCGGGAGTTCGACATCGCGCGGCAGTACTTCAAAACGGTCTACCTGCAGGTCGAACTCTCCAGACTCTCCAGAAACCTTCTCTACGCGGGGATTCCCGCCGTCGGCGTCGCAATCGGGATGCTGTTCGCGCTGACGGGGCTGGCGGGATCGTCGTTCACCCGGACGGTCCAGCAGGTCCTCTTTCCGATCACCGCGGCGGTCGGCTCGTTCCCGCTCGCGCTGCTGTTCGCGTACATCGTGCGAACGGCGACGGTTACGGAGCGGACCGCGGCGATCACGCCGTTTACGACGCCCGAGCAGGAGGAGTAAGCGAACGGTCGGAACGGAGGAGGACCGTCTCGAGCCGCGGACCCGACACGGGCACTCGCACGGATCAGGCGATGTCCCGACTCGTGTCGATCTCGACCTCCTCCGTGAGCTCGAGTTTGATCGATTCGGTCGGCTGGCCGCCGCTGCGGAACTTCGGGATCGTGAGGTGGTTCTCGAGTTCGGTCCCCGTCACGTCGGTCCGGAGGTCGAACACCGCGTCGGCGGCGTGGATCGTCCGGGCGCGGTTTTCGGATCGATCGCCGGCCCGTCCCTTGAGACAGTGAAGCACCGCGACGGAACCGGTCTCGACCATGCGCGCCTTGAGGTCGTTGAGAAAGTCGACGTACTCGTCGGTCGACGTCCGCTCGAGGGTGTCCATCGTGTCGACGATGAGGTTCGCGCCGTCGGGCAAGGCGTCGACGAGCTGTCGCGCTTCCTCGAGGAGCGCGTCGCCGGTGACGGCCCTGATGGTCGGGCTCCCGACGGCCGATGGCGAGTCGTCGATCGCGTGCTCGATGACCGTCGTCGAGCGTTCGGTCGTGAGATAGAGCGTCCCCCGCGCGGCCGTGAGTTCGTATAGGAGCAGTTCGGACTGGCTGGCCGGACGGGCGGTGTACGCGATGACGCTCCCCGGCGGTAACCCGCCGTCGAGTTTCCGATCCAGCACGTCGATGCCGGTCTCCAACCGATCGACCATACGATTGTCCGTAGTTGCTCCAGTCCCCGGATAACTCTTTGCCTTCGCGTCGCCGTTCTAACGGCGGTGAACCGGCGAATCCGGCCATCCGTCTGACATTTGGTCCGGAGCGGCGATCGATCGGGACGGTGGCGTCTCAATCTCTCGAGCGGGCGCGGGCCCGGCGCCGGTCCCGGCGGAGCGACGCGGGCGCCGCGCGAACGAGCGCGGCGCCGACCTCGAATGGAGGGATTCAAGGGGCCGGCAAGAGCCTACACGAACGAAAAGGAATGCGCCACGATCACCTCATCACGAGCAAACAGCTCTCGCGCGAGGACATCGAGACCGTCCTCGATCGGGCGGCCGAGATCGACGCCGACCGGGCGGCCGTCGCCGACCGCCACGCGGGGAAACTGCTCGGGCTCCTCTTTTTCGAGCCGAGCACGCGGACGAAGATGAGCTTCGAAACCGCGATGAAGCGCCTGGGGGGCGACGTCGTCGACATGGGTTCGGTCGAGTCCTCGAGCGTCAAGAAGGGGGAGACGCTCGCCGATACGGTCCGAGTCATCGAGGGCTACGCCGACGCCCTGGTCCTGCGCCATCCCAAGCAGGGCGCGGCGACGATGGCAAGCGAGTTCGTCGACGTCCCGCTGCTGAACGCGGGCGACGGCGCGGGCCACCATCCCACGCAGACGCTGCTCGACCTCTACACGATCCGGGAGAACGCCGGACTGGACGACCTCACCATCGGCATCATGGGCGATCTGAAGTACGGCCGGACCGTCCACTCGCTGGCCTACGCGCTGACGAACTTCGATACGAGCCAACACTTCATCAGCCCCGAGAGCCTGCAACTGCCCCGCGAGGTCGTCTACGACCTCCACCAGCAACAGGACGCCCAGATCCGCGAGCACGAGTCGCTCGAGGAGGTCCTGCCCTCGCTGGACGTGCTCTACGTCACCCGCATCCAGCGCGAGCGGTTCCCCGACGAGCAGGAGTACCAGAAGGTTGCCGGCGAGTACCAGATCGACGCCGAGACGCTCGAAGCGGCCAGCGACGACCTGACGGTGATGCACCCGCTGCCCCGCGTCGACGAGATCGCGCCGGAGATCGACGAGACCGACCACGCGGCCTACTTCGAGCAGGCCCACAACGGCGTCCCGGTGCGGATGGCGCTGCTGGATCTGCTGCTAAGCGACGCCGAGGGAGAGGGAGGAGGTGAGACCGATGAGTGACGACCACGACCACCACGACGGCAACGCCGACCACGAACTGCGCGTCAGCAAGATCCGGGACGGGACCGTCATCGACCACGTCCGCGGCGGCCAGGCGCTGAACGTCCTCGCAATCCTGGGCATCGACGGCAGCGAGGGCGAGGAGGTCTCGATCGGGATGAACGTCCCTTCGGACCGGCTCGCGCGCAAGGACATCGTCAAGGTCGAGGGTCGAGAGCTCAGTCAGGACGAGGTCGACGTCCTCTCGCTGATCGCGCCCGACGCGACGATCAACATCGTCCGCGAGTACGAGGTGGTCGAGAAACACCGCGTCGAGCGACCCGACGTCGTCGAAGGCGTCCTCTCCTGTCCGAACCGCGGCTGCATCACGACCGGCGACGAGCCGGTCACCTCGCGGTTCGAGGTGCTCGACGACGCCGTCCGCTGTGCGTACTGCGAGACGATCGTCCGCGAGGAAATCGCCTCGCTGATCGAGACGAACTGAACCCGACGTCCGTCTCGGGTTCGGCGGCGACGGACCGTCTTTCGTTGCTAGAAATCTATCCCGAATATCTAAGTGGGTTCCGACCCCATCGTTCAGTCGTACATGTCGCGTACAGTCAAGGTTTTGCTCGCCCTGGTCGTCATCGCCGTCCTCTGGAAGGTCGCGTTCAGCGGTTCCGCCGACGTCGAGGAGATCGAGTACGAGCCGACCGAATAACCCGTCGCATCGCACCCTAACCGAACGGCTTACGGCGACGGCGTCGTACCCTGAGTTATGTACGGCGTCGTCACCCGAAACGCCGAAGAAGTCCGGTGGCCGGAGTTCGAACGCGGATTCTACGAGGTCAAGGACGTGACCGGCCGGTCCGCCGAACCGATCGAGGACGGGATCAACATGGTCTCCTGTTTCGCCGACAACGCCGCCGCCGACGCCGACCCGTCGCTCGTCCCCGTCGACGATCTCGGTCGCCCCGCAACGCGGGATCGCCCGCAGTTCGACTGGGATTACATCTGTCCGACCCGGACCGATTACCGAGAGGGACTGCTCGAGATCATCGACGACTGCGTCGCGGCCAACGAGGACGTCCGGCTCGACGACGTCGGCTTCCCGCGCGCCGAGTACTGCCACTGCGGCGTCTGCGAGCAGGCGTTCGAGGCGAGCGAGTACGACGACCGCCTCGAGTGGCGCGCCAGCGTCGTCACCGAGTTCGTCGAGGAGGCCGTCGACCGCATTCCCGGCACGACCTACATGACGCTCTACCCCGATCCCTATCCCGGCCACCTCTACGAGCGTGCCGGCCTCGACCTCGCGGCCCTCGAGGACCTGATCGACGAGTTCGTCGTCCCGCTGTACGACACGCACTACGGGACGACCTACTGGCTCGAGACGATCGCGAAGGGCTTCGAGAGCGCGCTCGAGACGCCGTTCAACATCGAGTTGTACGCGGTAAACGTCGACGTCGACGATCTGATTCACGCCCTCGAAGTGGCCGAGGCGTACGGTGACGGCGTCCTGTTCGGGTACGAGGCCTCCAACGCGCGGGCGGCGCTGCGGCGCCGCCGCGCCGACGAGCGCGAGGGGAAGTCGTTCGGAGAGCCGAGTTCGGAGTCGTAAGTCGAGACCGGCCGGAGCGAGTGGCTCGGGGCCGTCTGGCACCGATCGGGCGGCCGCTAAGCTAGTGTTACCGCGATAAGGATTCGTTCACGGCCGGACTCATACTCTCCTGAGACCCGAGCGCGATCCGGGTTCGCCGGCGACGGCGGGTCGCGGTTGTCGGTCGGTTATCGATCGTTTCGAGCGGTTGAGCTCGTGCTACCGAACTGGAACCGACGGCGCCCTTTATTGACTGCTCCGTCGCGCTCGATACCGGGGATCGACGGGCCTCGAGGGACGGCAGCGAGCGGACGATTGCCGGCGGACTGCGGTCCCCGACGTCGCGACGACGCCCGTCCACCCGTCTAGACGGAGAACCGATCCTCGCATCGCGAGCGATGGCGTCCACGCCCACCGAGAGCGCTACATAAAACCAATGACAAACCAGCAATCCGACTCCGATCCGACGAGGCAGATGCAACGAACGACGGTGAACCAGGGACAGGAGGCGCTCGAGCAGCTAATGAACCTCCAGCGCAGTATGGCGCAGATGACCTTGAGCGCGCTCCAGTGGCAGGAGACGGCCCAGGAGCAGGGGATGGAGATGACGCGGTCGATGCTGAACCAGTTCCCGGGTCAGGAGTTTACGCAGTCGATGCTCGAGAGCTATCTCGAGGGGATGGAGGCGATGATGCCGGAGATGGAACGCGCGCTCGAGCGGGGTGCGGCGGCCGGAATGGCCGCGCAGTCGGACGCGCGGTCGCAGTCGCAGTCCGACCACCGGCAGTCGTCGATGGCCGGACGCGGAAGCGGGATGGAGATGAGCGGACAACAGTGGTCGATCGGCGAGACGGGCGGCCGGCACGCCGAGCAGGCGGGGTCGCATCGGATGGACCGGCCGTCTCAGCAACGGCAACCCCGACAGTCGCCGGGACCGTACCCGCAGACCGGCGAGTGGATCGATCGGCAGCAGTCAGGCTCGCAGCCACAGCCGCAACCGCGATCGCAGTCACAGTCGCAGGGCCGAACCTACGGCGGCGAATCCGCCGCCGCGACGGGGCCCGAACGGCACGTGCAGGACGACCGCTTCGGACGAATGGGGTCGGGGCTGGGACCGGAGCCGGAACCGGAGCGGGGGTCCGACCACCGAGGAGCCCCGTCCCGAAGCGGGGATCAGTACGGCGATCGACCGACCTCCCGCCACGGTCAGGAGCAGCAGCCGGAGCGGACCACCGGGCCAGAGCGAGCCGCGGATCGAACGAGCCAGCAGCGGGACCTGAGCCGACAGCAGGGCCCGGGCCGGCAGGACCGGGGGGAGCAGTACGGACAGCGACGACAGCAGCCCACCCCTCAGTCCGAAGCGCAGGGTTCACAGCGGATCGAGAGCGAGCCCGGCGGTCCGGGCGCGGAACCACGCGCCGGACGACAGCGGGCGATGAGCGGGCGCCCGTCCCAGCAGGGCGAAGGGATGGGTGCCGGTCACGATCGCGACCGCGAGCGAGCCCGCGGCCAGGGCCGCGAAGAACAGTCCGGCGATCGGCCTCGAGACGAGCGCGACGGCTCGGGGTCGGGCGAGCGGCTGCGGGAGACCGACGCCGGGAGCGACTACCGAGAGCAGAACGAGACCGACGCGCGGGAGGAGTAGGCACTCGAGTCGGCTCGAGACGTGGATCGGTTTCCTATCCTTCTTCGACGGGAGGATCAGGCCCCGCGGGGAGATAGAGGCGGCGACCGACGCCGGATCGGCCGAAAAATCGAGCGGTATCGCAACGCGAACGGATCAGCGACCGGTTCAGCGAGTGTTTTTGTCGTCGTCGCTCATGAGGCCGTCGTCATCGTCGTCATCGTCGCTCATGAGCCCGTCGTTATCATCATCGTCGCCGAGCAGGCCGTCATCGTCGTCGCGCCGCGTCCGTTCCTCGCGTCGACGATCCTCGTCGTCGCTCATCAACCCGTCGTCGTCGCTCATGAGCCCGTCGTCGTCTCGAGTTTCGTCGTCGGTGAGACCGGTCGGGTTCCCGGTGTCGGTGCCGGTGTCCGTCCCGGTGTCGGTGTCCGCCGTCCCCGCGATCTCGGTCGTTCCGCCTGTGCCCGTCGCTCCCGTCGCGGTTCCGGTTTCGGTTCCGGACTGGTGGTCCCCGAGGTCGCGCTCGAGGCGGATCTCGTCGTCGGTCACGCGGGCGATCGCCTCCTCCTGGAGCGGGTAGGCGTCCTCGTCGGTGCTCCCCCAGCCGAGCGTCGCCTTGATGCTGTCCGTGATGCCCGGGTCCGGTTCGACGTACGCCGTTCCGTGTTCGACGTCGCCGACGATCCCGATCTTGTCGCCGTCCGCGTTGACGATGTCCTTGCCGATGTCGTCGTCGGTAAATTGTGGTGCCATTGTAATTCAATCACCGTCGGAAACGCCCAAGTTGGTGGTGCTTGCTGTGGCTTGCGACCGATTCGAAAGGTCGGATTCGTCTCGAGGCCGTCAGACGGGAGCGCAGTGATCGACGACGCGGACGGCTGCGCTCACACTCGCGTTTGCGCTCGCTCGGTCGACGAGTACGGGTCGAGAAAACATCGAGGGACGAGTCAGCTGTTCGAACCGCCGAACGCGGGCCGTCCCGTTCAGTCCGAGGGCATCGGCGGTGCGGTCGTCTCCTCCTCCGCGACGTTTAGCTCCGAGGTCACCAGGGCGCGGTAGGCCCGACGGAGCCGCTCCGAGAGCGCCTGGTGGGAGATGCCGAGTTCGTCGGAGAGTTCCTGCATCGAGACCTCTCGCGGGATCTCGAAGTAGCCGTGGTCGATCGCGGCGACGAGCGTCTCGTACTGGCGGGCGGTGAGGCCGGACTGGGAGTGGGTCTCCTCGGCCACGTCGAACAGGCGCACGATCGTCGGCGTCACGTCGTTGTCGACCAGCCGATCGTAGAGCGTGCTGACCGACTCCCGGTCGACGACGCGAACGCTCAGCAGCCACGTCCTGTTCGAGGCCGAGGCGGACAGCACCGTTCCGCCCTCCTCGAGGACGACCTGGAACGGATCGACCGCGTCCGGATCGAACTCGATGTCGTACAGCCAGCGATCGCCGTCGCTGCTGATCATCGTGTACTCCTCGATCTCCGAGGAGTCCGTCAACGCGGCCTCGACCTCGTCCTGGGACGCGCCCGAGAGCCAGAGCCCCTGTCCGCTCGAGGCGATGACCCGCTCCATTTCACAGTTCAGTGATGGGACGGCCTCGAATAACTCGCCCAGTCCGGTTCCGTCCGCCGGAATCTCGATGTCTGCGATTGATGTCATGAACTCATCTACTGGTACAGCAGGGATCACAATAACCCCACTTCCAAAGAGATTAGCAACGCCGGTAGCGACTATCCGTATTTTTTATCGATTCGTTCTCGCCCACGAGATAGTCAATAATTCCTGGGTGTGCCGATCAGGACTCGCACGGCGACGACGGCCAGCAGCGTCACCGCGAGCAGCGAGAGCGCGATCGGCACGATCGCCTCGAGGCCGTCGGAGATGTAGGCGACGCGGATCTGCGTCGGCATCGTCCGCGGGTTGTACGCGACCATCATCGTCGCGCCGAACTCGCCGAGTGCCCGGACGAACGTCAGCACGATCCCGGCGGCGATCGCGTTCCGAGCCAGCGGCAGCGACACTGAACGGGCGGTCTCGAGCGGTCCGTACCCCATCGTTCGGGCGACCTCCTCGAGTCGCGGGTCGACGCCGTCGAAGCCGGCCTTCGCGGTGACGACGAGGTAGGGCGCGGCGACGAACGTCTGGGCGAGGACGACGCCGATCCGGCTATCCGTCAGGGAGACGCCCAGCGTCGCGGCCGCGGCGCCGATCGGCGTGTAGCGACCGACGACGGTCAACAGCAACACGCCGCTGACGATCGGCGGAACCACGAGCGGGATCACCACGGCGGCTTCGACGAGCCGTTTGCCACGAAAGCTCGCTCGAGAGAGAACGTACGCGAGCGGGACGCCGAAGACGGTCGCGATCGCCGTCGAGACGGGCGCCGTGAGCAGCGAGTTGCGAATCGCCGTCCGAACGGCGGGGTCCGCGAATCCGTCGAGCACCTCGATCGATCCGAGCTGCAGGATGAAGACGACGAAGGGGACGAGAAAGTACGCGAGCAGGACGGCCCCGAGCAGCGCCGGAACTGCCAGCCCCGTCGCGGGACGGCCGCCCTCGAGTCCGATTCCGAATCGCGCGTCGCCGTTTCGGTCGCCGTCGGTCACGCGTCGTCCACCTCCGGAGCGTTTCGAGCAGCCGTCACGGCTCGAGCACCTCCGGGACGTCGCCGTGGGCGCGCGGGAGCGAATCGCCGACGCGCAGGCCCCGCTCGGTGAGCAGCGACGGGTTCGAGACGAGAAAGTCGACGAACTCGCGACCGGCCGCCGGCGCGTCGCCGGTGGAACACACCGTCGCCCCGTAGACGACCGGCGATCCGTGAGCCGTGTAGCCGTCGTCGGTCGTGTAGCTCACGTCGGCGTACCGGTCCGCGTAGTCCGGATTGCCGAAGTTGTACGCGTCGGGCAACTCGACGTACGGCAGGTCGTGTGCGACGGCCATATTCTTGTAGGCGACCGCACAGGCCCGGTTGCCTGCCTCGAGGCCGGCCAGCAGGTTCGCCTCGTTGGGTTCCCGATACGCGCGCTCGAGCATCGACTCCCGAAAGCCCTCGAGGTCGTGCTCGCGCGCGGCCAGTTCGAACAGGAGGACGGCGCGGTAGCCCAGCGGGTCCAGATCGGGATCGCTGATGGCGATTTCGTCCGGCCCGGCGTCGGCGAACACCTCGTACCACGGCTCGCCGTCCGCCAGGCGGGCGCCGAGGGTCGTCGCCGGCGCGTAGGCGATCACGACTTCGTTGGCCGCGAAGGCGAGGTCCCAGGAGGCGTACTCGGGTCGGAGGCGGTCCCGCAGCAGTTCGAGGTCGGCGCTGATCACGACGTCCGGCCGCTTGGACTCCTCGACGACCATCCGGACGACGGCGTTCGATCCGTGGTACTCCCCCTCGTAGACGGTATCGGTCTCGGATTGAAACGCGGGGCCGACGCCGTTCTCGAGGACGGTCGCGAGGCTACCAGCCGAGAGGACCCGAACGTGGTCGCGATCGGCGAGACAGCCAGCCGTGCCGACGGTTCCCACGGCCGTCCCGGCAAGCGTCGCGAGGAGAGCGCGACGGCTCCCGGTGAGGCTACCGGCGGGGCTGTCTGCGCGTCGCATACGTGACCGTCGAAGCCCGCACCCAATATAACTGGTTTCAGTTCCTATGTTGTGGGAACGTAAACTCATACAGTTGCTCCGGCGGCGACGATCGACCGAATTCACCCTGCCGACTGCGGCGAAAACCGGGCGTCGTCACGTCCGTCGGTCAGTCCGCTGATCGGTCGAGCGCGAGCGGGTCGACTGAACGGATCGTCTCGACGAGGGACTCGAGGCCGTCGTCGCGGCGACCGACGACGGGACCGCCGACCTCGGCCGGCTCCCGCTCCCCGACGAGGATCGTCGGCAGCGGTGCTTCGGAAAAGCCTTCGACGAGAACGACGTCGTAGCCGCGGCGCTCGAGGCGCTCGAGGGTGCTCGCGAGCGCCCGTAGTTCCCGCAGTTCCGAGGGGTCGAGGTCGTTATCGCTCTCACGCTCGCCGAGATCGAACGGGTCCACACCGGGTTCGTCCGGCGGATCCCGTTTCCCCCGGGCTGTGACGTCGAAGGTCAGTTCGGGTGTGATACCGACGACGGTCTCCGCGCCGGCGGTTCGGTGGCGGTGCGTGTCCGCGCCGGGCGTGTCGATCTCGATGTCGTGGTGGATCGACTTGACGGTCGCAACGCGGTCGTCCTCAGCGAGTCGGGGTACGAGTTCTTCGACGAGCGTCGTCTTCCCCGAATCGCTCGGGCCGGCGAGACAGACGGCCCGGAGTCTCGATCTCGAGTCGGCGGTCATACGAGCGCGATTCGGGGAGCGGCGTTAAGACGTGTTCGAACGACCGTTGATACCGACGGCGACGCGGACCGCTGGCACGGCCCGTCGCGACCGTTCGGCCGTTGATCGCGGGGTGGGCCGCTCACCGCGGCCCGTCGCGGTCGCCCATCGGCATCTGATCGCTGCCGGGGGTCGGACCGGCCGACGGGCGCTGGCTCTGGCCCTGCCCCTGCGCCGGCGACTGCGACGGGTTCGAGCCGCAGGTCCCACAGCGGAAGTCGCCGTCCTGATCGGTGAAGTCCTCGAGCGGCGACGGGGGCGTCTCGGCGAAGACGTCGGGCTCGACGCCGAAGTGCTCGGCGTCGGCCTCGACCAGCGCCACCACGAGATCCGCCAGCGCCCGGTAGAACGGGTCGTCGGCCTCTTCGTGGACCGTATCTCGGAATCGCGGAACCCAGCGCCCGAGGTGGTCCTCGAGGAAGTCCGCCTGCGCGTTCGTGACGATTTCGACGCCCTTCTCGTCGCCGGTTTCCGCGAGGTACGCCGTCTGCAAGGCGAGGTGGGAGACGAACTCGAGTTCGACGCAGAGGTGGTCGACTCGCTCGCGGTTGCCCTCCTCGAGGTCGAGGTCGAAGGCGCCGTAGAAGCCCGCGATGTCCGCGAGCCGGTCGGTGTTGGTCACGAGCGTACCCGGTCCGTACTCGACCTCGTACTGCTGGATTTCCCCGCCCTGCTCGAAGCCGAACAGCGCGGCGTAGGTCGAGTAGCAGTCGTCGACCTCGTCGGGGTCGGTCGGACTCTCGGCGGCGACGGTTTCGGCGGCCTCGCGGAGGTCGTCGTCGCCGATCGCCGCGGCCGATTCGACGAGTTGCTCGTCGAACTCGTCGGACTCCATCGCCTCGCGGAGGTCGTCGGTCGGGCGGTCGAACGCCAGCGACGCGAGCTTATAGAGTCGCGCGCGGTGGACGTGGTGGTCTGGTCGTGGCATGGTAGAGTAGGTGTGTCGTTCGGAGACGGTTACGTGATGTCCAGTCGGTACGCGTTGTGCTTGTCGTCGAAGCGATCGCGCTCGTACTGCGGCTCCTCCATCGGCACGCGGGCGACCGTGTGGCCGTCCTTGTCGTAGCCGATGGCTTCCTCCTCGGTCACTTCGAACTCCTCGATGCGCCACTCAGTCGAGCCCATCAGCTGGATCACGCCGCGGAGCTTGCGGTACTCCTCGTCGCCGCGGCGGGCCTTGCGGTAGGTCTCCTGGGCCTCCTCGACGCCCGGGCCGAACATCTGGTAGAGGTAGTCCGTCGGCACGTTGATCGGCGGGATGTAGTAGACGTTCGGCTCGAGGCCGAGTTGCGGGTACAGCGGGAGCGCGACCTCGGCCTCGTGGACGAGGTAGTCGACGGGCGCGGAGGGGTCGGCCTGATCGGGCTGGTTGACCCAGCCGTGCATGCGGATCTTGCCCAGGCAGTTTTCGAAACACTGCGGGACGAGCCCCTGCTCGACCTTCGGGTAGCAGCCGACGCACTTCTGGGAGTTCATCGCGACGGGGTTGTAGATGGACTTCCCGTAGGGGCACGCGCGGACGCACTCCTGGAAGGACTGGCAGCTCTCCTCGTCGAGCAGGACGATGCCGTCCTCCTGGCGCTTGTAGATCGCCTGGACGGGACAGCTCCCGGCGCAGGCCGCGAACGTGCAGTGGTTGCACACCCGCGGGAGGTAGAAGAACCACGTCGGGTGGTGGTCCTCCTCGATGTGCGTGTCGGGCTCGACGGCCTCGCCGGTGGGTTCGTCCTCGCCGAGGTTGGGCTGGGCCCAGTCCTCGTCCTCGGGGATGTAGCCCTCGAACTTCGACCCGTGAATGTTCTCCGGATCGTCGTCGGGGACCATCTCCTCCCAGTTGATGTCGTTGGCCTCGAAGATCGTGTCGCCGTCGTAGACGCCGTCCGAGCCCCACTCCTGGACCCCGAGCCGGTCGAGGATCTCCTTGTCCCACCCGAGCGGGTAGGAGCCGTAGGGCTTGGTCTCGACGTTGTTCCAGAACATGTGCTCCTGGCCCTCGTTGTTGGTCCAGGTCGTCTTACACGACAGCGAGCACGTCTGGCACGCGATACACTTGTTCAGGTCGAACACTGCCCCCCACTGCCGCTCCGGACGCGCTTCCGGGTAGGGGTATTTCATCTCGCGGCCGATCTGCCAGTTGTAGACTTCTGCCATTGGTTGTCACCTCGTAGTTGTGTTTCCGTCGTCGTTCTCAGTCCGATTCGCCCGTGTAACCGCCCTGCAGGTACTGTTTCATCGTGTCGTCCTCCTGGGTCGGCCGCACGCCCTCGTCGACCGGGCGCCAGTTGCCCTCGCCCTCGAGGCCGCCGTCTTCGGCCTTCTCGATCTTGACGAACGACTCCTTGGGCGCGCCGTTGGCGGCGTGGACGTCGGGCTCGAAGCCGACGTCCATGTTCTGGCCGAACATGTCCTTGCGCGGGAGCGTGTCGGTCAGCCAGGTCCGGCGGAGCCACGTCGAGGTCATCGACTGGTGGCCGCCGCTGCGGTACATCGACACGTAGTTCGTGTCCTCGGACTCGGCCTTCCCGTCGTCGCGCTTCTGCTGGGCCTCGTAGGACTTGTGCGAGGTCTGGGTCACGTTCATCCAGCTGCGGGTGACCCCGCGCGGGAGACTGGGCTGGTAGCGGATCCGCATCAGCGCGCGGGTGTACTCGGTCTCCTCGTCGTCGGGGTCGTATCCCGGGAACGGCCGGTCGGAGGGGTCGGCGTCGACCCACACGTAGTCGCCGTCCTGTAAGTCCTCCTCGCGGGCGTCCTTGGGGTTCATCTCGACGTACCCCTCGCCGATGTACGGCTTGCGCTTGTCGAAGGTGTCCCGACCCGTCTTGCGGCCCTGGTCGCCGTAGTTGCTCCACCAGACCGCCATCTCCTCGAGGTCGGCGCCGAAGGTGTGGGTCCCGTGGCGGTACTTCGGCGTCATGTAGACGTAGTCGTAGCCGTCGTCGACGTCGGTCAGCGGGTGGCTGGTGTCGGTCAGTTCCGACGGCGACTTCACGACGTTGCGGACCTGCCGGTCGTTGGTGTCGCGGGCCTTCTTCTGGCTGTCCCAGCCGCGGTCGTCAGGCGTCTCGGGTGCGACCACGGGACTGTCGCTGTCGTCGACGATGACGTTCGGCTCGTAGGGGGTCGCGTCCATCGGCTCCCGGTGGAGCGGGATGTGTTCGCCGGCCTCGGCGAACTCCTCTTCCTCGCGGAAGAACTCGAGCCGTCCCGTCTTCGTGTACCAGGGCTGGGAGTCTTGGGTCTGCTCGTTGCCGACGTGCTTGGGGTAGGTCCGGGTCATGATGATCGCCGGCGTCCCCTTGCGGGCGTCTTCCAGCAGGTCCTCGACGTCGTACCCCTTGACGGCGTTGGAGTGGTCGAAGATGCGCTGGATGTACGGCTTGGCCCGGTACTCTTCTTCGTCGATGAAGGCCCAGTAGTCGACGAACCGATCGTCGCCGGTGAGTTCGGCGAGCTTCTCGGCGACGCCCTTGTAGTGTTGGGTGTCGTTCAGGGTGTTGTAGATCCGGTCGAGCTGCGTCTCCGGCATCGTCGTGATGAATGGGTTCGTGACCGAGGCGGTGATGTCGTGGACGTGGTGTTCCGCCCACGAGTCCGCCGGGAAGACGATGTCGGAGTACTCGCAGGTCATCGACCACCACCACTCGTTGGTGAAGAACGCCTCGATCGCCCCGGTGCGCAGGGCCTTTTCGATGATCTTGTAGGCGCCCTTCGCGTTGCCGAGGATGGAGTTCGAGCCGGAGACCCAGATCGACTTCGTGGGCGTGTGCATGTGCGAGTCGCCCTGGAAGTACTCGCCGTCGACCTTCAGCGGCTTGTCGAGGTTGGTGTAGAAGTGCGCCGAGTGGGCGTCCCAGCGCTTGTCGGTCGGCGCGGGTTTCTCTGGATCGAGTTCGGGATTGAATGGGTCCTCGTTGGCGTACTGGCTGACGCCGTTGAAGTACGCCATCCGGTAGTTCCCCGAATAGCTGCCGACGTTCCCGGTGCGGTAGCCGACGTTGCGCGTCAGCGACGCCAGCAGGAACACCGACCGGCCGTGCTGGTCGGCGTTCGCGTAGTGGTTCGGCCCCATCCCGGTCAGGACCATCGTACTCTGCTGGTTGTCGGCGAAGTCCCGCGCCAGGTTCTCGACGGCCTTCGGGTCCGTGCCCGTGACCTCGGCGGTCGACTCGAGGTCCCAGGTCTCGGTCAGGTGCTCCTTGATGAGGTCGAAGACGGTCCGGACCGCGACGGTGCTGCCGTCCGCGAGTTCGACCTCGAACTCGCCCTCGATGGTCGCGGGCACCTGGAAGTCGTCGCCGACGTCGTCGCGCGTGACCGGCTCGAACTCGCCGCTCTCGGCGTTGTGGACGACGAAGTCTCCCCACTCGCGGCGCAGTTCCTCGGTGATGACCTGGTCGTCGATGTCGGTCACGTCGACGCCGGGTCTGTCAGCGTCACTCGCGACGGAATCGGTCTTCTCGAGGTCGGCGGGTTCGTAGTCGGCGAAGACGTCGCTGGCACGGAGGAGCTCGTTGTCGTCCATCCGGACCAGCAGCGGGAGGTCGGTGTGTTTGCGGACGTACTCCGTATCGTAGAGCTCCTCCTCCATGATGACCCGCGCGGCGCCGAGGAACAGCGCCGAGTCGGTCGCGGGCCGGACCGTGATGAGCTCGTCGCACTTCGAGGCCGTCGCGTTGTAGTCGGTGAAGATGCCGGTGAGCTTCGACCCCTTGAGCTTGGCCTCGGTCAGCCAGTGGCAGTCGGCCATCTTCGAGGTCAGGTAGTTGATACCGTCGAGCACGATGTGGTCGGCGTACTCGATGGAGGCGAGGTCGAAGTCGACCGTCTGCTGGCCGGTGACCATCGTGTGGCCCGGCGGCAGGTCGGTGTGGAACGAGTAGTTGTCAAGTCCCATCGCGCCGAGGGCCTCGTCCTCGCTGACGTCCCGGACGTAGTTGTCCAGCAGCGCCATCGAGTTGGCGTTGCGGTACTGGCCGAACAGCTTGATGACGCCCAACAGCGGCATCCCGCCGCGGAACTTCATCGTCCGGACGCCGGCGCCCTGGGTCTCCTCGACGACGCGCTTGTCGTAGCCCTGATCGAGCAGCGACTGCATCCCGCTCTCGCCGCTGTACTGCTTGGCGAGCTCGAGGAAGGTGCGGGCGGCGTACTCGTGGGCCACCTCCTGGGAGACCTCGACGAAGTCGTCCTCGCCGCGCTTGGCGTACTCCTCGGGCATGGAGCCGTCGTCGTTGCGCGGGAAGCCGTCGTCGACCCACTGTTTGAATCCCTTGCGGATCATCGGGGCCTTGACGCGCTGTTCGTTGTAGAAGCGCTCGACCATCGCCAGGCCCTTGTTACAGACGCGGGGGTCCCAGCGCTGGGAGGACTGATTCCCGTCGAGGTCCGTCGCCTCGCCGTAGTTCATCGACGGGCCGAGGCGAGTGATCTGGCCGTTCTTGACCGTGGCCTCGAGGTAGCAGTTGTGCGTGTCGTTCGGCGTACACGTGAGCATGTAGGAGTCGTCGTGGGCCCAGATGTCCCGGTACTTCTGGTCCCACTCCTCGTTGGGATACTCCTCGAGCGGGTTCATCTCGATCTGGTTGCCGGCCTCGGCGTCGGCTTCGGCTTCTTCGGGACTCAGCCGACGGTAACCGAGGAAGCCGAGTCCGGACGCGCCGGCGAGCCCGGCGGCCGCGGCGCCGAGTTCGCGGCGGGTCAGGTTGAGCCCGCCGTCGTCCTCGTCACTCATCGTACCACCCCGCACGCGGCGTGCGGGTGGGCGGATGGGCGGCGGGCGAGCCGTTCGCCTGCCGGCGCGGACAGCGACAGTCGATCGTTGATCGTCCGTGTGCCATCACGGTCGGTACTGCGCACTCGACTCTTTAACGCGACGCGTCTATTCCCACGAGTTGGGGACGCTACCGCCGAAATCCTGCTAATAGTGGGTCTTTAAAACGGGACGGAACCGATCGAGACGAGACCGCAGACGGACCGAAAATCAGTACCGCGGGGGCGTCAGGTCGCCGGCTCCGACACCGCTGCCGGCGACGACGGCTCGAGTTCGACCAGCCAGCCGTCGTAGCCCAGATCCTCCACGTCGGTTCGCTCGAGCGAGCGGCCGTCACGCGCGAGGCTCTCGTCGACGACCGAGACGAGGTCGTCGGGTTCGCCCCGCATCACGACCGACACCGGCCCGTCGGTGACGCCGAGTTCGGTGACGACCTGCCGGTGGCAGGTTTCCGGTGGCAGTCCGCGCAGATCGATCGCGTCCTCGGGGACCGCCGGCCCGGCCTCGTGCTCGAGGAACGACTCGACGGTCGCCCGCAGATCGGCGATCGCTTGCTCGCCCGCCGTCTCGGGATCGTCGAACGACGCGGCCGTCGGCTCCCGCAGCGTCGGATCGAAGGGGACGGGCTCTACGTCGGCGTAGGCCGCCTCGACGACGTCCTCGGCGATGGTCTCGGGATCGGCGTCGTCGAACGGCCCCGCGGCGTCCGCGACCGAGCCGACCATGTTCGGGACGACGCCGACCGTCGGCACGTCGTTGGCCGTGTACAGCGCCGCGGTTCGCCGGGTCGCCCGCACGCCCTCGTCGGTCGGCGTGCTCACGAGCAGGCCGCCGTCGAGCGGCGCCTGCTGGACGATCGTGTACACTGCGTCGCCGATCCCCGGCGGCAGGTCCACGAGCAGCACGTCCCGGTCGTCCCACGCGGCGTCACCCAGCAGGTCCTTCACGACGTCGTGGACCATCGCGCCGCGCCAGGCGACCGGCCCGTCTTCGGCGATCAACTCGATGCTGACGACCTGAATGCCGTCGACCTCGACCGGCATCGGCTTCCCCGACGGCGAGGACTGGACCGGCCCCTCGGCCTCGAGCAGGTCCGGCGCGTCGGGCGCGTAGACGTTCGCGTCGAAGACGCCCACGTCCAGCCCGGCCTCGCTGAGCGCCCGTGCGAGCGAGACGGTGACGGTCGTCTTGCCGACGCCGCCCTTCGCGCTGCCGACGGCGATGATGGAGTCGACGCCGGAGACCGGCAGTCCGGTCTCGGGAGCGTCCGACCCCGCTGCCTCGACACGGACGTGGACCACGCCGTCGGTCGCCAGTCCGGCGCCGCGCAGTTGGTCGGTGAGTCGGTCGGCGAGCACGCGGCCGACCGGCTCGAAGTCGACGGTGAAGGTAACGATGCCGTCCTCGACGTCGACGTCCTCGATCAGCTGCTCGCTGACCGGATCGCCGCCCATGATCCGGACCTCGCGGACGCGGTCGATGACCGCCCGCCTGATCTCGTCGTCCGTCTGCGGTGTCTCGTCGGTCATATACGGGCGTTCGGTCCGGTCGGGTATTTCACTCGTCGGGAGTTCCCACGGCGCGGGAAGACCCGCCGGGGCTGCGACCGACCGCCGTCCTCGGCCGATGCGGTTGCACCGAACCGGCGCCGCTCAGATCAGCCCGAGATCGATCAGCGCGGCGCCGAACAACCCCGCGGCGGCGAGTACCGTCTCGGGGACGGCGGGACCGCGGCGAATCCGCTCGCCGTCTCGAGCGTACATCGCGTAGACGAGTCGAAAGCGCGACGACATCGCGACAAGAGCCAGCAGATAGCGCGGTTCGACGGCGCCCAACCCGACCGGGACGACGAGCACCAGTACCTGCACGACGGTCCAGGCGAGGACGTAGTGGCCGGTCCGTCGGCCGCCGAGGACGACCGGAACGGTTCGCACGCCGGCTTTCCGATCACCGTCGACGTCCCGGAAGTCGCCGATGATCGACGTCGTGAGCGCGCTGATCCCGAAGAACGCGACCATCACGAGATCGATCGCCGCGACCGTTCCCGTCAGGCTGCTCGTCATCACGAGCAGCAACGAGCCCGAAAAGAGCGCGACGACGACGTTCTTGAGCACGAACCGTTTTTTGAACCTGAACGGCGGCGTCGAGTACGCGACCCCCAGACACAGGTACGAGAGCGCGACGGCCACCGGAATCTGTCCGAGGAACGCGACCGAAATACCGACGATCGCCACGACCGCCGTGCAGAGATAGACGACGATGACGCGCCTGTACGTCTCGTCCAGAACCGGGTTGTAGCTGTCGTTCAGCCGATCTTCCTCGACGTCGGTGAAGTAGTTGTACAGGTACACGACGCCGTACGCGAGGAACATGACCCCCGCGGCGAGCGTTGCGGCGGTCCACTCGAACGCGTCGGGGTGCAGCAAAATCCCGGCGACGGCCACCGTCACGCAATTTATCGCCGGTCTAATCCGGAGGACAGTCAGGAACGTTCGGACCTTGCCGAAAACCGTCTCCAGCCCCCCTCTCGATGGCTTCGTTTCCTCCGTCGGGATCATTTGAATCCATTCATATCTTGCTGTACACGAACATTATTTGTATCGGTGATGGCTGTTAGCTCGTGACGATGTCTCCGATCTCCCCTCGAGTCCGACGATCCGACCCCGAAACCGGTTTGAGAGCGGCTGTCGACGGCACTCGGCCGAACCGTATCGCGGTACCGAGGCCGTATATTTCGGCCGAAGTTCGAATGGTGTCTCGGATTCACCCCCGACAATTAAGTGTGTTATTCGTGGAAACGATGATATGAATCCTCGAGACGAGCAGGCCCTTCGACTGCTCGCGGATCCGCGCAATCGGGCGATACTGACGGTTCTCAACGACGCCGCCAAACCGCTCGCCGTCGCCGAGTTGGTCGACCGGCTCGCGGCGACCGACGCCGAGAGCGGCGATTCCCTGCCGACCGAGGCCGACCGCGAGCGGCTGCGCATCTCGCTGCATCACACTCGACTGCCGCAACTCGAGGCGGCCGGGCTCGTTGAGTACGACCGGGAGACGAACGTCGTCGCCTACGAGCGCTACCCCGCGGTCGACGCAGAGCTCCTAGAACTGGAGATGATCGACGAACTGCTGTCGTATTTCAGCACCGGGTCCGGCGCGACCGACGACACGATCGGGGTCATCGAAGGGCGGGACGCGGTGATCGAACACGGGCGCCACCTCACCGAAACGGCCGAGGACGAACTGTTCCTGATGTACGTCTCCGACGCCCTGTTGCGATCGTCGTGTCTCGATCGCGTCGACGCGGCCCTCGAGCGGGGCGTCGACATCGCGCTCGGCTCGAAAAATGCGGACGTCCTCGAGCGGACGCGAGAGCGCCTGCCCGGCGTCACCGTCTGGGAGCCGCAACTGGACTGGTGGAACGATCCGTCGACGTATCCGACGGTCGGACGGCTGGTTTTCGCGGATCGGGAGCGGATTATGCTCGCCATTCTAAAGGAGAGCGACATCGACGGGACGACCACCGAGATGGCGATCGTCGGCGACGGTCCCGAGAACCCCCTGGTCGTCCTCGTCCGACAGCTGTTGGGACCGCGACTCGACCATCTCGACTACCAGAGCGAGGAGTTTCTGGACGACCTTCCGTTCGACTCGTAACTCGTATTCACGATCGATCTGCTACGTATGAGCGACCCACCACGCCCACGCACGGACGGCGGCGGTACCGACGACTCGTCACCCCGACTGCAGTTATCGTACGCGCTCGAGGACGACGAGGCGCCCAGTACCGGCGTCGTGAAGGCGACGGCGATCCTGACGGACACGTCGCCGCTCGACCTCGAGCCGCTGTATAACGTGATCGATCCCGATCACCTGGACGGGATGTTCCGGTCCGCCGACGGCGGCACCGTCTTCGTCGAAACCAGATTCGTCTACTGCGGCTGTACGGTGACTGTAACGCCGGAGACGGTGTACCTCGAGCGGATCCACGACGATCGTTGATCCGTCGGGCCGCTTGAGCGGTCGACTCGAGTCGGAAGTCGGAAGCGGGATAGCGACGGCTCGAGATCCGGTCGCAGTCAGAAAGCGGGTGGAAGCGGGATAGCGACGGCTCGAGGGTTTGACGGGCGCAGAACGCAGGCCGGGCGCGATTTGAACACCCAGTCGATCGCTTCCTCGCTCACTCTGTTCGCGAGACTGCGCTCTCCCTGCGATTCAAATCGCGGTCGCCGCTCTGCTCGTCACGAATTGTTCCTCGCAGAAGCGGGCCGGGCGCGATTTGAACACGCGACCGTCTGATTAAGAGTCAGACGCTCTGCCGGACTGAGCTACCGGCCCTTGCATCTGCGAGTTTTCGCCGGTCGTTAAAATACGTTTCCCTTGAAGACCGGCGTGGCAGGCGACGACACGTACCGTACCGCCGTCGAAACCAGGCATCCGACCGTGACAGTATCGCAACGTAACAATCTTCGGGAGCGTTAAGTGCGGTCGGTCCCACCACACGGGCAATGAGTACGGGGGTTACGATCTCGTCGATCTCTGACTATGCGATCTTGGGCTGCGGGAGCGTCGGCTACGCCGTCGCCGAGGAACTCGTCGAGCAGGGGAAGGACGTCCTCATCATCGACCGGGACGAGAGCCGCGTCGAATCCCTCCGCGATCAGGACTTAGACGCCCGCACCGCCGACATCCGCGAGCCCGAGGCCGCCGACCTCGTCGCCGAGCGCGACGTCGTCCTCATCCTCGCCTCCGACGTCGAAGCCAACAAGAAAGCCCTGGAACACATCCGCGACCAGAACGACGGCCAGTTCGTCGTAGCGCGCGCGAGCGACCCCGTCTCCGGCGACGAACTCGAGGACCTGGGCGCCGACATCGTCATCAACCCCTCCTCGGTCATCGCTGAGTCCGCGCTGCGAGCGCTCGAGTCCGGCGAACTCGAGTACAACGCCGGCAAGCTCGCGGAGCTGCTCGAGGAAACCGGCTCGCGGCTGGCGATCATCACCCAGGACAGCCCGGATCCGGACTCGATCGCGTCGGCGGCGGCGATGCAGGCGATCGCCGACCACCTGGGCGTCGAATCGGACATCATCTACCTCGGCGATGTGGGCCACCAGGAAAACCGCGCGTTCGTCAACCTGCTCGGCATCGACCTCGTCCAGTGGGACGAGATCGAGGACTACTCGGTGTACGACACCGTCGCGATGGTCGACCACGCAACTTCCGACGAGATGGATCTCCCCGTCGACGTCGTGATCGACCACCACGAGCCCGAGAGCGACTACGAGCCGGAGTTCGTCGACATCCGGCCGAACATGTCCTCCACGTCGACGATCATGACGAAGTACATTCAGGAGTTCGACATGAACGTCTCCGAGGAGGTCGCCACCGCCCTACTCTATGGCATCCGCGCGGAGACGCTGGATTTCAAACGCGACACCACCCCCGCCGACCTCACCGCGGCCGCCTACCTCTACCCCTTCGCGAACCACGACACTCTGGAGCAGGTCGAATCCCCGTCGATGTCCCCCGAGACGCTGGACGTCCTCGCGGAGGCGATCGCCAACCGCGACGTTCAGGGGAGCCACCTCGTCTCCAACGCCGGCTTCGTCCGCGACCGCGAGGCGCTCACGCAGGCCGCGAGCCACCTCCTCAACTTAGAGGGCGTCACCACCACCGCCGTCTTCGGCATCGCCGACGAGACCATCTTCCTCGCGGGCCGCTCGAAGGACATCCGCATCAACATCGGCAAGGTGCTCGACGACGCCTACGGCGAGATGGGCGAGACCGCCGGCCACTCGACGCAGGCCAGCGCGGAGATTCCGCTTGGCATCTTCACCGGCATCGAGATTTCGGAGGACAATCGGGACACGCTGCTCGAGTTGACCGAGGAAGCCGTCAAGCGGACGCTGTTCGACGCGATGGGCGTCGAGGGAACGGAAGGCTCGAACGGCTCCTGAATCCGCGACCGGCCGTTTCTATCGGGCGTCGGTCGCGCCGTCTTTCCTTACCGACTCGCAGATTGCGCGCTTTGCACCGTCGGCAGCCGCCAGTCGTAGGTCACCGCCACTAACCGCGTCCCGACGGTCACCGACGCACACGCCGCGGCGGCGGTACTGCCGGTTACGCCGAGGGCAGTCGCCGCCCAGTACGTCGTCCCGCCCAACACCGCGCAACTCGCGTAGAAGTCCTCGAAGAGGATGAACGGCGCTCGGTCCAGGAGGATGTCAGCGAACGCGCCACCGCCGACCGCGTTGATCGTCGCGACGGCGACGACGCCGAACGCCGAGACGCTCGCCTCGGTCGCGACGATCGCGCCGGTCGTCGCGAAGGCCGCGAGGCCGATCGCGTCCGCGACGAGCGTGAGCGGATGCGTCTCCACCGACGAAAAGACGACGTTGAGCGCGATCGCCAGCCCGACCCCGAGCAGCCCCAGCCCGATCTCGAGCGGGGACTGCAGTGCGAGCGGCACGCGCGTCACGAGCAGATCCCGCGTCGCGCCGCCCGCGAAGGCCATCGTCAGCCCGACGACGGCGATGCCGAAGACGTCGAACTCCTCGCGGATCGCCTTCGTCGAACCGACGAGGGCGAACGCGACCAGTCCGATCGTGTTCATCGCGGCGAAGGGGTCGCCGAACAGTACCCCGAGGAGCTCCGAAGCCATTAGCGCCGCCTACGCGGGGCCCCGTCTTGAGGGCACCGTCACGGGCCGAGGCAGGGCCGGCCGCCGTTCGAACGCCCGCCGCGGTCTCGGCGAGGTGGAGAAACGGAGAAATCAGGGGTGTCGTTCGGTACGACTCGAGCGGCGGCGATTGCGGGTCGCGACGCTCGACTCGAGAATCGAAACTCGGGAACCGGCGACGCGATCAGGCCAGCAGTTCGTCCTCTTCCTCGTCGGGTTCGCGAACGCGTTCGACGACGTCGTTGATGAGGACGATGTCGCCGACGGAACGGACCCACCGATAGGGGACGATGACGCCCCGTCCCGTGCGCGCTTCCTCGGTGAACAGCTCCGAGTTGAGATTGCCGAGCGCGAGTCCGGTCACGGACTGCCCGTCGATGTTCAGCTTGAGATCCTCGATCTCGCCGACGAAAACGCCGCCGTTCGAGTACACCTCGCGACCGACGATCGAGGTGATCTCCTGGGGAGTGTCGTCCATCTCTACCATGTCTTGCTCCATGGGGGGCGGACTCTTAATTGTTGGTCAGACGTGGCAGTCTCTCGAGGCAAACGGTCGCGAACGCGTATAAATAGAAGCGGCGGCTCGAGCGGCCGGGATCTCCGAGCAAGTCAGGACTCGAGCCCCAGAATCGAGTCGACGGCCGCGTGGTCGGTGAGCAGTTCCTGCATGAGTTCGACAGTCTCCTCGTTCTGCGTGCGGCCGCTGCGGACGACGTCCTCCGCACGCTCGACGGTCGTGAGCGTGTCCGTCTGGACCGACAGGACGGGGACGCCCTTCTCGGCGGCCTGGCCGAGGACGGCGCCGGACGGCCGGTGGCCGCCGGTGAGGATCAGACAGCGGACGCCGGGCGCCTCGAGCGCGGCCGTGTGGATCTCGGCGCGGTCCCCGCCGGTGATGACGGCGGCGTTTTTCGTCCGCCGGAAGCGCCGCAGGGCGCTGTCGGCGCCCATCGCGCCGACGGAGAACCGTTCGACGAGGGCGTCGTCGCCGTCTTCGACGAGCACCGACGCGCCGAGTTCGCTCGCGAGGTCCTCGACCGTCACGCCCGCGAGGGTCCGGTCGCTCGGGAGCACGCCGAAGACCGGCACGTCACGGCCCTCGAGGAAGGGGACGACGTCGGTCTCGAGCTGGTCGTAGGCGGCGTCGGGGACGTCGTTGAAGACGACGCCGGCGAAGCGGTCGCCGAACGCGTCGGCGGCCGCGAGGACGTCGTCGACGTCGCCGGGCTGTCGATAGGGCGCGACGAGCACGACCCGCGCGTCGAGCAGTTCCGCGACGTCGACGTCGGTGAGGTCGACGATGCCGCCGACCTCGTACTCGCCGCCGCCCTCGACGAACATGCGGTCGTTGCCGTCTGCGAGGGAGTCGAAGGCCTCGCCGACGCGCTCGCGGAGTTCGTCGGGATCCTCACGGCCGCGGATCGCCTGCTCGATGAACGTCGGGGAGTAGACGACGGGTTCGAGGTCGTGCATCTCCGCGTCGAGGTCGAGCAGTTCCCGGGCGAGCATCGGGTCCTCGTCCAAGGTCTTGCCGACGTTGCTCTCGAGGCGCGTCCCCTTGGGCTTCATGTAGCCGACGCTGTCGCCCTCGGCCTGCGCGAGGCGGGCCAGCGCCAGCGTGATCGCCGTCTTGCCGACGCTCTCCTCGAGCGAACTGACGAGGATCGTGTCCGTCGCGCCGTCGGCGGTCGTCGCGGTGGCGCTGTCGGTCGTCTCGGTGTCCGTGCCGTTCGTGCCGCTGTCGGTGTCAGTGTCGGTATTGGTGTCGGTGTCCGGGGTGTCGGTATCAGTCATTGTCGAGTTCCTCCGTGTCCACGGTGAGTCGCAGGTCGATCGCCTGTACGCCGTCGGGGCCCGCCACGAGCGGGTTCACGTCGAGTTCGAGGATCGACGGGAAGTCGGTCACCAGCTGCGAGAGCCGCTGGATCGTCTCGACGATCGCGTCGACGTCGGCCGGCTCGCGGCCGCGGGCGCCGCGCAACAGTGGCGCCGCCTGAATCTCGTCGATCATGTCGCGCGCTTCGTCCTCGCCGATCGGCGCGACGCGAACCGACGTGTCCTCGAGAATTTCGACGAAGATGCCGCCGAGGCCGAACAAAAGCAGCGGGCCGAACTGCGGGTCGCGGTTCATGCCGACGATCGTCTCGGTCGATTCGTCGACGTCGAGCATCTCCTGGATCTGGACGCCGATGATCGTCGCGTCGGGCTGGTAGTTGCGCGCCCGGGAGACCAGATCCTCGTAGGCGTCGTAGACGTCCGCGTCGCTGACGCCGACTTTCACCCCGCCGATGTCGGACTTGTGGGTGATGTCGGGGCTGACGATCTTCATCACGACGTCGCCCTCGATCGACTCGGCGACCTCGCGGGCCCGGTCCGGATCGTCGACGATGTCGCCCGCGGGCGTGGGAATCCCGTAGGCCTCGAGCAGGTCCATCGATTCGACGCCCAGCCGGTTATCGTCTCGGTCGGCCGCTCGCGCTAAGATCTCGCGGGCGCGCTCGCGGTCGACGTCGAACTGCGCCGGGTCGTCGACCGTCCGCTCGCGGACGTCGCGGTACCGGGCCAGCCCGTCGAGTCCCGCGACCGCCCGGGAGGGGTCGAAGTAGTTCGGAACGCCGGCGTCCCGCAGGACATCTTCGGCGGCACTGACGCGAACGCCGCCCATCAGGCTGGTGACGACCGGCTTTTCGTACTCGTCGCGCTTCTCGATGACCGTCTCGGCGAGTTCGTCGTACTCGAGGACGGCCGTCGGCGCGGCCACGACGACCGCGCTGCCGACGTTCGGATCCGCCAGCGCGATCTCTAAGGCCTCGCCGAACCGCTCGACGTCGGCGTCTCCGATGGCGTCGATCGGGTTGTAGACGTTGGCCTCGTCGGGCATCGCTGCGGTCAGTTCGTCGATCGTCTCGTCGGTGAAGTCGGCCATCTCGAGGGTCGAGTCGCCGACCGCGTCGGTCGTCAGCACGCCCGGGCCGCCGGCGTTGGTGATGACGGCGACGCCGTCCGAATCGGGCTCCGGCAGGCCCGAGAGCGCCCGCGCGTAGTCGAACAGCTCCTGAACCGACTCGGCGCGGATCACGCCCGCCTGCTCGAGGCCGGCCTCGTAGGCCCGTTCGCTCCCGGCGATCGCGCCGGTGTGGGAGGACGCGGCCTGCGCGCCGGCGTCGGTGCGACCGGATTTCACGAGGACGATCGGCGTGTCGTCGGTCACCTCGCGGGCCGTCCGGACGAACCGCTGGCCGTCGTCGATGTCCTCGAGGTAGCCGATGATGACGTCCGTGTCGGGGTCGTCGCCCCACTCTTCGACGAAGTCGGTCTCGTCGAGGACGGACTTGTTCCCCACGGAGACGACGTCCTTGAAGCCGATCCCCTCCTCGTTGGCCCAGTCTAAGACGGCGGTGATGAACGCGCCCGACTGGCTCATGAAGGAGATCGACCCCTCGCGGGCGTTCTCCGGGCCGAAGGTGGCGTTCATGCCGATCGGCGTCGACATGATCCCCAGGCTGTTCGGCCCGACCACGTTCAGGTCGTACTCGGCGGCGATCTCGCGGAGTTCGCGCTCGCGCCGGGCCCCTTCGCCGCCGGTCTCGGAGAACCCGGCCGTGATGACCACGACGTTTTTCGTCCCCGCCTCGCCGAGTTCGCGTACGGTATCGAGCACCACTGGCGGTGGGACGACGACCACCCCCAGATCGATCGGCGGCGCGCTCGCTACGTCCTCGTAACACTCGAGCCCGAGAACCTCGTCGCGCTTGGGATTGATCGGGACGATCTCGCCCTCGAAATCCGACTGCAGGTTCTCGAGGATCGCCCGACCGACTGCCCCCTCGCGGTCGGTCGCCCCAACCACACCGACGGTCTCGGGTCGAAAGAGTTCGGATAATCGTCCCATCGATTGGGGGTTCACTCCGGATCGAGTTAAACCCCGTTCTCATTCCCGCCGTGCAGGGACGAAATCCTCGTGATAGATGCACTGAGATAGCCGTTCTCGGCCGGTTTCGAATGTGGAACGATACCACTCACTCCGGACGGCGGTCCGGCGTCAGTGCATCGAAATCGCCGCCGTCGACCGATCCGAGAGGGCGATCGAACAGAGGTAGAACAGGATCGCGACCACGATGATCGAGCCGCCGGAGGGCAGGCCAAACCCGAGCGCGAACGCGAACCCGCCAAGCACTGCACACTGACCGAACAGGATCGAGCAGTACAGCGTCTCGCGGAAGCTGCGCGCGATCTGGGAGGCCGTCGCGACGGGGATCACGAGCATGCCGGCCACGAGGATCACGCCCAGCACCTGCATCGCGCCGACGACGACGACCGCGGTCATCACGATCAGCAGGGTGTTGTATCCGCGGACGTTGAGCCGGGCGACGCGGGCCGCCTGCTCGTCGAACGTGATAAAGAGCAACTGCTTGTAGGTCGCCGCGACGACGGCGACGACGGCCACGCTGAGGATCGCCATCATGCGCGCCCCGTCGGCCGTGACGACGGCGATGTTGCCGAACAGGAAGCCCTCGATGTCGATCGCGATCGACATCGACGAGCGCCCCCAGCTGATCAACAGCGTGCCGACGGCGAAGCTCCCGGTCAGCATGATCGCGACGGGAACGTCGCCGAACGCGCTCGTGCGCTCGGTGAGCCACTGGACCGCGAGCGCGCCGAGGACGGCCACGACGAGCGCGACCCACAGCAGCGAGCCGTTCCAGCCGGTCAGGCCGCTGACGATGAGCCCGACGGCGACGCCCGCGAACGCCGTGTGGGCGAGCGTCTCCCCGATCAGCGCCATCTGTCGGTGGACGAGGTAGGTGCCGACCAGCGGCGCGACGATCCCGACGAGGACCCCCGTCGCGATCTGGCGCCACATGAACGCGTGCTGGAAGACGTTCGTCCCGAGGTAGTAATCGAGCCACATCCCGGCGATGAGGAACTGCTCGAACGGGAACCGGGCCGGGGGGAAGACGTGGCGGAGCCAGTCGAGCGCCACGAATCCGACCATCGCGGCCGCGAGCACCGCGACGAGGCCGAGCCCCGCGAGTTCGATCCCGCGGCGCGGCTCGAGCGATCGGAGACCGTCGCCGTCGCCGTGCGATCGCTGCCGCGGCTCTCGTTCTCCGTCCGTCGTCCCCGTCGCCCCTGTCGTCGTGCGTTCGTCCCCGCTCATCGTGTCAGTGGTGGTGGTGGACGACCGTGCCCGTCGCCCCGTAGGCTTCGCTCAGCGCGTCACTCTCGACGAACGATTCCGTGTCGCCGTGGTGGTACAGCTCCGTGTTGATACAGGCGATGCGATCCGCCCGGTCCGTAACGACGCCGATGTCGTGCTCGATCAGGATGATCGTGATCCCGTCCTCGTTCAGCGACTCGAGCAGCTGGTAGAACGCGTCCCGGGATTCGGCGTCGACCCCGACCGTCGGCTCGTCTAACGCGAGCAGGTCGGCCTCGGAGGCCAGGGCCCGCGCGATGTAGGCGCGCTGGCGCTGGCCGCCCGAGAGCTGGTTGAGCTGCTGGTCCGCGAGGTCCGCGATGCCGACCGTGTCGAGGGCTTCGTCGGCGATGGCGCGGTCCTCGTCGGACAGCCGGGAGTGGCCGACGTGGGCGAACCGGCCCATCCGAACGCACTCTCGGACGGTGACGGGCATGGCGCCGCCGCCGCTCGTGGCCTGCTGGGAGACGTAGCCGATGCGTTCGCCCTGTTCGAACTCGTCGACGGGCTGGCCGAACAGTTCGACCGAGCCGCTGTCGGGACTGAGCAGCCCGAGCATGAGCTGCAGCAGGGTCGTCTTGCCGGAGCCGTTGGGACCGATCAGCCCGAGGAAATCGCCCGCCTCGACGGTCAGCGTCACGTCGTCGACGGCGAGTTGCTCGCCGTAGGCGAACGAGACGTCCTCCAGTTTCACGACCGGGTCCGAGGCCGAGTCCAGGTCTGGTTCCGGATCGAGGTCCGAATTCGCCGTCACTGTCGTCTCACCCGCCGTTGGACGCCGAGGGTACTTCGGTCTTCCACTTCGGCGGCCGTGCCAGTACCCGTACCGTTCGATCCCCGGTTCATTCCGCCACCCCCAGCGCCGCCCGGAGCGACGGCAGGTTCAGTTCCGTCATCTGCTCGAGCCAGCCCCAGCCGCGGTCGTTCCACTCGGCGGTGGTCCCCGCCAGCGGGCTGATCGGCTCGGCCGATTCGGCGTGGCTGTTCTCGAGGAGGTGCATAGCTTGCTGGGGAAGCTCGTCGCCGCCAGTCGTCTCGAACGGGTCGTACAGGATCGTCTCCATCTCGTGCTCGTCGATGAGGTCGATGGTGTCCGCGAGCTGTCCGGAGGTGATCTCCGCGTTGGGCGAAACGTCGACCGGCGTGTGCAACTCGAAGCCGTACCGCTCCTCGATGTACCGGAAGGAGTCGTGGCCGGCGAGGACGGCGACGTCGCGGTCGGCTTCCGCGACGAGCGACTCGAACTGCTCGTCGACCTCCGCGAGCCGTTGCGCGTACGCGTCAGCGTTGTCCCTGTAAGTCCCCTCGTTGTCGGGATCGGCGGTGGCGAGTCCGTCCGCGATGGTCCCGACGATCTCCTGCGCGAACACGGGGTCGACCCAGACGTGGGGGTCGTGGAACTCCGAACCGTCGGTGCTGTTGTCGTGCTCGTGCTCGTCGTGCTCGTGAGATCCGGCGCTCTCGTTGGTGCCGTGATCGTGTCCGTCGCCGTGGCCGTCCGTGCTCTCGTTGGGGTGGTCGTGCTCGTCTCCGTGATCGTGCTCGTGCGCCTCGTCGAACGCCAACAACTCGTCCTCGAGCCCGTCCATGCCGTCGATCAGCGTGACGTGGTCGTAATCGGTCTCGAGCTGCGACGCGACGTCCTGCGCCCAGGAGAACTCGGGCGAATCGAGGTAGACGAAGACCTCCGCGGCCGCGACGTCGGCGGTGAGATCGCCCTGGGGTTCCCAGCCGTGGCCGATCTGGCCCGCCTCGACCGGGCTCTCGAACGACAGTCGATCGCCGGCCACGCGTTCGCTCCAGTCCAGAAGGGGGAAAAACGCCGCGTAGCCGCCCTCGGGACTGACGCCAGCGTTGGGTTCGCTCAGACAGCCGGCGAGACCGGCGAGCGAGGAGAGCGCGAGCGACCCAGCGCCGGCCTGCAGCACCGAACGGCGTGACGGATTCATACGAGAGGGTACGGGCTCGAGCATAAAAGAGTTGTTATCTCCAGGCTCGTTGTTAATAACTCGTGGCAGCTAAGCCGGTCGTGTTAGTAACAGGGGGTCTGCAACCGGTCGACCGAACGATCGACGCCCGAAAAGACGCGGCGTCACGCGCTGTGCGACGAGTAAGCGGGCGAATGCGAACACGACGGCCTCACTCGCGCTCGACGACGCCGATTCGGAGCGTCCGGACGTGACCCAGTCCCCTACGGAGCTGCCGTCGCCACTCGGGCTCTCGTCGCTCATCTTCGAGTTCCCGTCGAAGCCGCTCGTTTTCGTCCTCGAGGTCGCGGTTCGCGGTCTCGAGTTCGTCGACTCGCGTCTCGAGCGCGTCGACGCGGTCCTCGAGCCGATACCGCCGGTTGCGCTGGGACGCGAGGTCGTGTTGCAGTTGGTCGCGCTCGCGGGCGACGGTCTCGAGTTGCTCGGCGAGGTGCTCGCGCTCCCGTCGGCCGTCGTCGACGAACGGCGGGCGGTCCGACTCGGGGATCGTCTCGTGATCGTCGGCGGCGTCCGGCTCGTCCGCGTCGTCCTCGTCGGCCTCGAGCGTGAGGTGGCCCCCTCTAACCCCGTTGACGACGGCGCCGATCAGCAGGATGAGTCCGCCGAAGTAGAGCCACGTGAGCAACAGCAAAATTGCACCGAGCGGCCCCGCGCTCTCCGAGCTTCCGGCGAAGGAGACGTAGACCTGAAACAGCGACTGGAGCGCCGTCCAGCCGACGGCGGCGACGGCGGCGCCCGGCAGCACCTCGCGGGCGGAGAGGTCGAGGTCGGGGAAGTAGTAGTACATCGGGAGGAACGCGAGGGTGAGTACGCCGACGAGCAGGAGCGGCTGGAGCACGCTAATGAACGGAATCGCCGGGAAGAACGCGAGGACGATGCTCGCCGCGACCGCCGCGAGCAGCGCGCCGCCAAGCGCGCCGAAGACGATCAGACCGTCACGGATCTGGTCGACGAGCGAACTCTCCGCCGTGGTCTCGTAGATCTCGGAGAACGCCGTGTCCAGCCCGCGGAAGATCTTCAATGCCCCCCATAGGAGGACGAGGACGCCGATGATCGACGACCCCGCCGTTGCGGGCGAGTTCTCGATCGCGTTCTCGACGATCAACTGTCCGCTCTCGGGGAGAAAGCCCTCGGTCGCGGCGGTGACCTCGGTGGCGAACTGGTCGCCGCCGACGATCGTGACGAGGAAGAACACGAGCACCAGCAGCGGTAACAGCGAGATGAACGCCTGGTAGGCGATGCTCGCGGCCATGAACGTGACGTTCTTCTCTTGAATGCCGCCGAAGACCGTCTTGCCGAACGAGACGGACCGGCCGAGATCGGGAGCCATGGAAGACGAACGGCGACGGAGGACGAAAGGAAGCCGGCTTGCATGCTCGTCGTCGGTTTTTTTCGGTCGCGGACGCGTCGTCTTCCACCGATCGCCATCGGTCAGCGATCCGCCGAGAGTTAGGCCGACCAAAAATAAAACCGCGATATTCTGGAATAGATTTTTGCGAAAGCGGAACAATTGTTTCTGACTGGATAAGCTTTAAGTAGGTCGCGGACCATCTATCGAATACGATGAGCACCCAGAAGACCGTCCGACAGTCCGCCGACACCGTCGAGGAGAGTCAGCTCCGGCTCGACCAAGAGAAGTCCGAGCAGATCGTCGAGGCGCTGAACACGGAACTGGCGAATTCCTACGTACTGTACCACCAGCTCAAGAAGCACCACTGGGTCGTCGAGGGCGCCGAGTTCCTGCCGCTGCACGAGTTCCTCGAGGAGGCGTACGAGCACGTCGAGGAGGGGGCCGACGAGATCGCCGAGCGGGCTCAGGCGCTGGGCGGTGTCCCCGTCTCTGGACCGTCGAACCTCGAGGAGCGGGCGACCGTCGAGTTCGAGGGCGAGGACGTCTACGATGTCCGCACTATGTTCGAGAACGACCTCGAGATGTACGGCGACATCATCGAGTCGATGCGCGACAGCATCGAACTCGCCGAGAACCTCGGCGACCCCGCGACCGCCGAGATCCTGCGCGAGATCCTCGTCCACCTCGAGGAAGACGGCCACCACTTCGAACACTACCTCGAAGACGACACCCTCGTCCTCGAGGAGGCCACGAAGTAAGGCCGACTACGGCTGCATCCCGGCGGACCGGGTACAGCGGCGGCAGACGGACTCGTTTTGATTTTGCTTTTCGCTCGCTACGCGAACGAACGATCGCGAAATCGCAACTCCGTCCGATCGATTTCGATCCGTCGAGAAGCGAGAGAACGCGGTTGTGAGCCGATGCTATCGGATCGAAACTACCGAACCGGTTCCGAGTTTCCGCCGTCGAGTGGGGGTGAGCGTCGCCTCCGATGCCGGTCCGTCGCGGTCGAGTTCGGACCGTTCAGGGCTCGAGATCGACGGCAAGATCGGTCGCGATCCAGCCGTCGGAGTTGTCTCGTTCGGTGAAGACGACCTTGCCGGGGCGGGTTTCGTGACTGGTCACGACCACCGCCGGCTCCTCCGGTTCTTCGGCGTCGGGGTCCTGCCTGCGAGCGGGTACGTCCATCACGCTGAGTTAGGTAGGCCTAATTCTAAAAAGGTTTTGGTCGGCCTAAGTTCTCTGGAACTGTGCGGTTCGCTCCGGTGCCTCCCGGTTCGACGGACGGATGGAGTCCGCCGATCTTCGGAACCTCGGTTCGAGGGACTCCTTGAGGCCCGGAACAGGCGGTCCGGCCCCCACCCTCGAGATCGGGGTTCAGCGCCTACTTTCAACCCGCTCGAGGCCGTACCGGCGCGTATGGAGTTCGACGTGATCCAGGGCGACATCGCCGAACAGTCCGCAGACGCGCTCGTCAACGCCGCGGGCACGAGCCTCGAGATGGGCTCCGGCGTCGCCGGCGCGCTCCGTCGCGGCGCCGGCGAGGAGATCAACGAGGAGGCCACCGCGAAGGGTCCCGTCGACCTCGGCGCGGTCGCGGTCACGGACGCCTACGACCTGGACGCCGAGTACGTCATCCACGCCGCGGCGATGCCCCACTACGGCGACGGCCAGGCGACCGACGAGAGCATCCGCGACGCGACCCGGAACGCGCTCGAGGAGGCCGATGACCTCGGCTGTAAGTCGGTCGTGCTCCCGGCGCTTGGCTGCGGCGTCGCCGGCTTCGACCTCGCCGACGGCGCCGCGATCATCGGCGAGGTGATCCGAGACTACGAGCCCGAGGTGCTCGAGAACGTCCGCGTTATCGCGTACGGCGACGAGGAGTACGATACGATCCGCGCCGCGACGGGGAACGCCGAGTAGTCGGCACGGACCGAGGAGAGCGAGTCCGATCGATAGGGGAGTCAGAACAGGGAAGCAGTCCGCCGGAAACGGTCGCTTCGACCCCGACGTTCCGATTTAAAGACGCCACCTGTGTTCGGGAACGATCACCTACGGCCGCGCGAACCCGCCCGTATGAGCCAGCACGTACTGGTGGCGATGGATCGGACCGACGCATCGGGCGCGGCGCTCGAGTACGCGTTCGAGGAGTATCCCGACGCGAAGATTTCCGTCCTCCACGTCACCGTTCCGGCCGGCCCGCTCGGTCGGTTCGGCGCCCAGGACCCCTGCGAGTACGTGGTTCCCGAACTGACCACCGAGGGGAGCACCGTCGTGCTCCCGGCGCCGGACCGTTTCACTCGCGCCCAGTGCCGAGGGGCCGCCGACGCGCTCGACCGCGCCCGCGAGCTCGCCGAGCACTGCGACAGGGAGATCGACCTGGCAGTCCGCTCGGGCAACGCGGCGCGGGAGATCGCCGACTACGCCGACGAGCACGCGGTCGACCGAATCGTCGTCGCGGACCACCCGCCAACGACCTTCCGACCGCTCTTTCGCTCTGTCCCCGACTCGATCGCGAACAACACGTCCACCCCGATCACGGCGCTGTAACCCGGTCAGGACAGCGAGAGTCCGCGAATTTCGACCGAGTTCCCCTCCTCGACGCGGCCGATGACCTGTCCGTCGGTCGCAGCGACGAGATCCGCCGCCTGTGCCTCGGGAAGCGCGACGACGAAGCCGGTCCCCATGTTGAACGTCCGGTGCATCTCCTCGTCAGTCACGTTGCCTTCCTCCTGTACGAACTCGAAGATCGGCTGGGCCGGCAGCGGGTCGTCGACGACATACTTGCGCTCGCCCATCCGCAGGAGGTTCGTCCAGCCGCCGCCCGTGACGTGGGCCGCCGCGCGAACGTCGTACTCGCGCATCGACTCGAGCAGATCCGTGTAGATCCGGGTCGGTCGGAGCAGTTCCTCGCCGATCGTTCGCTCGGGATCGAGCGGGAACTCGTCGGTGTACTCGTGGTCGCGCGTGACCGCCTCGCGGGCCAGCGTCAGCCCGTTCGAGTGGATCCCGTTGGAGGGGAAGCCGACCAGCGCGTCGCCGACTTCGGCCTCGCCCTCGAGCACCTCGTCCTTCCCCGCGAGCCCCGCGCAGGTGCCCGCGAGGTCGAACCCCTTCACGACCTCGGGCATGACCGCCGTCTCGCCGCCGAGCATGGTCAGGTCGGCCTCCTCGAGCCCGACGGCGAGCCCCTCGCCGATCTCGTTGGTGAGGGCCTCGTCGGGCTCGTCGATCGCGAGGTAGTCGACGAAGGCGACGGGCTCGACGCCCGCGGCCACGAGGTCGTTGACGTTCATCGCGATGCAGTCGATGCCGATCGTGGAGTAGTCCTCGATGGCCTCGGCGACGAGCAACTTGGTGCCGACGCCGTCCGTGGCGAGCGCGAGGTAGCGATCGCCGATGTCGATCAGGCCGGCGTACTCCGTGCGAAGGTCGCTGCCGAAGGCCTCGAGCAGGGCCGCGGTCGCGTCCTCGCTGGCTTCGATGTCGACGCCGGTGTCGGCGTAGGTGAGTCGCTCCTCGTCCGCGTCCGCGCTCCCGTCGTCCGCTGGGTCGGTCATGTGTGAACGACCTCCCGGGGTGAGCAAAAGGACACCGGTCCGGCGAGCGGCGGTCGGGAGGCTGATATCCTCGGACCGCGATTGATCGAGGCCGCGTCCTCAAAGCCATCGCGGACGGCTGGACGACCGTCCGCGGCGGGCTCGCCTCGCCCACGAGCTGCGTCCGCAAGTACGTGCGAAACGTCTGCCGTCAAGTTTCGGACCGGCGTCCGGATAGGAATGAGGATCGTCAATTCGCAATGATTCTATTGAGATAACTGAAGGCCTATCGTAGGCGATCGAAATGACGGCTGGGACGTTAGAATAACCCCACGAACAGAACCATGTACCCTGCAGTAAGGATGCTAGGGACGAATACGAGCGCAAAGATACCTTTGTGCCACTTGAAGACTGCTCGCCCGTCCAGCGGGCCGAACGGGATCATGTTGAATGCGGCCAAGAAGAGGTTGATCCCGATCCCCATCTGTCCGATAGTCTCGATAGGTGCGGGTAGCAAAACCAACGGGAAGAATAGCACTGCAAGCAGGAGATTAGTGACTGGCCCGGCGAGCGCGATCATCGCGTTCTCCCGCTGGGTGATCTGCCCGCGGTGGTAGACCGCTCCCGGCGCGGCGAAGAGGAAGCCGGCCAGCGCGCTCATGAGTGCCAGGAACAGCATCTGGTAGTCCGCCCGGAACTCCGCGACCTGGCCGTACTCGACGGCGACGACCTTGTGCGCGAGTTCGTGCAGCAGGAAGGCGACGCCGACGGTCACCAGGCTCAGCCCGACCGGGCGGGCGAGGGTGACGACGTCGACGGCCCGAAGGGGCGTCCGCCACAGCGCGAAGGCCAGGCTCAGCGTCAGCCAGGCGACGGCGAGATCGAACAGTTCCTGATCGCTGAAGGTCAACTCCGGATCCGGTCGACGACCGGAGCGCGAACCGGTACTCACGTCAGCACCTCCCGAAGCAGCTCGAGGCTGTTCTCGGCGCCGCGGACGAGTTCGGCCATCAGGGCGTCGACGCCGCCGATCTCGGGAGCCAGCCAGGGGAGCACGACCAGCGGAAAGAGCACGCTCGCGATGATGCTCCCGACGTTGGTCAGCGCGACGATCATGATCAGGCGGAACAGCGGCACGTCGAACATGTCCTCGAGCGCCTCCCCGATCGGTCGCTCGGTGTCGTCGACGATCTCGTTTAACGTCTGGATGTCGCGGACGTTGACCGGCCGGTGTTTGAGTTCGACGTAACCGGTGAACCAGCCCGGCGCGAGCAGCGGGTTGATGCTGGTCAGCCAGGCGACAAGCCCGCCGACGCCGGCGCTGGTCCAGCGCGCGCCGGCGAGCCGCGCCAGCGCGAACGCGAAGATCCCGTTGAACAGGAACCACGCCGCGAACAGCTTGAGCAGGAAGGCGTTCTGAACCCCCGCCATGACCAGCAGGAAGAAGAACACGACGAACCCGAACGTCAGGAGGTAGCCGACGAGCTTCGCCGGCGAGAACCGGCTGCTCGAGGCCGTCCCGGTCAGCGACTCCTTCGGCGGGAGCGTCTCGGGGTTCTCGAGGTAGCGTTCGATGCCGGCCCTGTGTCCGGCGCCGACGATGGCGAGCACCTCGTACCCCTGCTCGCGGAGGTCGTGGAGGTTGTGCGCGATGTAGGCGTCGCGCTCGTCGATCAGGGCGTTGGCTCCGCCGGGGCTGAACTGGCGGAACTCCTCCATCATCGCCGAGACGACGTCGCCGTCGGTCATCTCCTCGATGTCGATCTCGTCGACCTCCTCGACATCGCCGCTGAACGCGTCGAGGACGACCCCGAGGAGGGCGCCGACGGCGACGCCGATTCCGAGTCCGACCAGGACGCCGACCGTCCCGCGGATCGCGTAGGCGCCGGCGCCCTCGAAGGCCGCGGCCGAGATCGGGCCGACGGAGACGCCGGTCGCGACGAACGCGAGACAGGCCGCGATGCCGGCGAGGACGCTGACGGCCAACTGGCCCGCGAACGTATCCAGAATCCCGCCCGCGGCCTGCCCGAGCCGCTCGAGCGACGGGAGAAAGAGGAAGCCGCCGACGAGCCCGAGGAGGGCCCCGACCCCGGCCGCGCCGACGTACTGGAGCGTCGACGACCCCGTAACGCCCAGCATGAGCAGGTCGCCCGCCCCGAAGTAGGGCGCGAGAAAGGCGGCGAAGACGACGCCGAAGACGACGCCGGCGACGGCCCCCAGCGAGAGGCCGATCGTCCGTGGGTCGGTGACGCCCAGCGCGAGCCCGCCGACCATCTTTAGCTTCTCGGTAAAGGACAACCGCTGCCAGAACCGCTGGATCGTCACCTGAATGTCTCGGTCGACCAGCGCGACGCCGCTGCCGTTGCGCTCGGCGGCCTCGATCCCGGCTTTCATGTCCGCGCCCGGTTCGATGTCGAACTGCTCGCCGAGCCGCGACTGCACGTACGAGAGCATCCAGTAGGCCAAGAACTGGAACACGGTGTTGCCCGAGAGGAGATCCGTCGCCTCGAGGTCGTCGGGGGTGCCGCCCTGCATCTGGCGGTAGCGTCCTTCGTCGAGTTCGACGGCGACCACGTCGGGCCGTTCCCGATCGACCGTTTCGTGAACCTCGTCGACGCTCGCCTGCGAGACGTGTGCCGTCCCGAGGACGGTGACGGAACCCTCGTCGCCGTCGGAGGGGGACGTCGGGGGCTCCGGCACGTCGGCGTCGCCTGCATCGCTCATTAGCGGGTAAACTTGGCCGCGACTTTTACCAGTATCGGACTCGACAGCCGTGTCAGCACGGCCCACGGGGCCGGTGAGACGGCGGTCGACGCGACCGGACTCGGCTCGAGCGCGACGGTAAGACTCACGTGTTCGCTTTCGAAACGACGGGTGATGACCGATCTCATCGAGACGGTAATCGAGAACCGCGAGATGGTGCAGCCGAACCACGCGAACATGCTCGACGTGGCCCACGGCGGCAACGTGATGAAGTGGATGGACGAGGTCGGCGCGATGTCCGCGATGCGGTTTTCGGGGGAGACCTGCGTCACCGCCCACGTCAACCGGATGGACTTCGAACGGCCCATCCCGGTCGGCGACACCGCCTACATCACGGCCTACGTCTACGACGCGGGCACCTCGAGCGTCAAAGTCAGACTCGTCACCGAGCGCGAGGACCTCCGAACGCGGGAACGCGAGAAGACCACCGAATCCTACTTCGTCTACGTCGCGATCGACGAGGACAACGAGCCGACCGAAGTGCCCGAACTGACCGTCTCGACGGACGAGGAAGAACGGCTACGGCAGGAAGCGCTCGCGGGGGAGAACGGAAACGGTCACGAGCCGAACCACGAGAACGGCAACCACTGAGACCGAGCCGGCGCTGTGACGGCCTCGTCCGGCCGCGACCGGGTCGACCGAACGGCCGCCGTCCCTACCCGCGAGTCGACGCGTAACCGAGACCGATCGACGAGAACGGAACCGGCCGGCGTTACTCGTCTGCGGTACGCTCTTTCGCCTTCTCGACGTACTCGCTGGCCGTGTCGCGCGTTTCAGCGACGAGCGCGCCGACGAGGCCGCCGATCGCGCCGCCGGTACTCGCCGCGTTCCGACTGAACAGGGCCCCGATGCCGGCACCGATACCGGCGCCGATGGCCGCGTATCGCGAGCGTCGCAGGACGGTCGTGATTTTCTCTCTCATGTGTCGAATATAGCGGTTTATACGGGTAAATATGTTTGGTCGGATTACAGTCACGTCGACTTACCAGCGGCGGCACTCAGAGGATCGTCTCGACCTCGGCCAGCGACTCGAGGACGTGGTCCGGCTCGACGGACGAGTCGGCGAGGTCGGCTCGATCCGTCACGCCGGTGAGCACGACGGCGGTCGTCATCCCCGCGCGGGCGCCGAGTTCGACGTCCGTGTCGAGGCGGTCGCCGACGACCAGCGTCCGGTCGGGCGCCGGATCGTCCAGTAGCTCCATGGCCGCCTCGGCAGCAGTGGCGGAGGGCTTACCGAGGACGGCGTCCGGCTCGCGGCCGGCCACGGCCTCCATCGCGGCGAGGATCGCCCCCGAGCCCGGAACGGCGCCGTCGTCGACCGGGATCGTCGCGTCCGGATCGGTCCCGTAGAAGGGGACGTCGCCCTCGAGGGCCCGCAGCGCCTCCCGGAGCGTCTCGTAGGAGAACTCGTCGTCGAACGAGCCGACGACGACGTCGGCCGCGTCGGGATCGGCGGTGAGGGCGACGCCGGCTGCCTCGAGGAGCGACTCGAGTCGCTGGCCGCCGACGAGGTAGACCCGATCGTCGGGGTGGGTGTCGGCGAGGTACGCGGCGGTGATCGTCGCCGAGGTGAGCACGCGCTCGGGATCGACGTCGACGCCGAACGGGGCGAGTTTCTCGCGGTAGTGGTCGCCGCCCCGGGTCGGATTGTTCGAACAGAGGACTCGCAAACAGTCGGCATCGTCGAGGGCGCGGATGCCGTCGGTCGCGCCGGGCAGGAGTTCGTCGCCCCGGATGATCGTCCCGTCCACGTCGAGGATCACCGCCTCGTAGTCGCTCATCGGTCGGCGGTACGGGCGTCTCCCGATTGAGTGTTGGGGCGGGAAACGGCGACCGGCGGCTGCGGTTTTCAGTCCGATCGCTCGAGTTCCGGTTCGGATTCCGGATCGGACTCGGATTCGGAGCCGAACTCGAGTTCCTCGGTGTCGATCCCGGCCCGGTCGGCGCGCTCGTTGGAGTCGATCAACCGATCGAGCTTCGCCTCGAACTCCGCGTCGGAGAGTTCGCCCGCGGCGTACCGCTCCTGCAGCCGGGTGACGGGATCGCGGTCGTCGGCCGCAGCGTCCGTCGCGGTGCGATCCGCGTCGGTCGCGGTCGCCGGCTCCCGCGCGTCGTCCGACCCGTCGGACCGCGTGAGCGCCCACACGAGAATGAAGCTGAAGATGAGGAGGGCAAGCGTCAGGACGCCGGCCACCGGTCCCCCGAGCAGGAACGCCGCGATGACCAGCACGTCCCCCAGGACGAACTTGATCGCGAAGAGCTCCGTGAGACTGTAACTGCGGCCGCCGGTCTCACTGGCCATACGAGCCCCTACGACGGCCGGACGAATAACTGTAGGGTCACTACCATTACTCGAGGAACACGTTCGCGGTCGACGGTCGTCGCGGCCACGGCGCGGACCGCAAGCGCGAGGAGGGAATTCTTATCCGCCGACCGGTCCTACGAACGGGCATGACACTCGAGGTCGAACCCCCCGAGCCGCCGGAACTGGAGTTCGTCGATCCGAACGAATACGACGACGCGACGATCAGCGCCGAGGGCGAGGTCGACTACCGCCGCGAGGAGCTCCAGGAGTTTCTCGAGACCGGCGCCTGGGAGGAGGCGTTCGATACGTGGCGCGAAGACACCGATCTCGAGGAGCGGGAGTACGAGATCGCCCGCGACCTCGACCTGTTCTCGCAGTTCGACTTCTTCTGGGACGACTTCGCCGACCGCGTCGGCTACCACGCGCCCGGGATTCCGGAGGACTGGCAGGCCCGGGAGTATCACCCCGAACTCGACACGTGGGGGACCGTCTCCTCGATCAACGCGGAGCTGACGGAGTTCGGCCAGATCGTCTCGGAGGTGCTCAAGGAGGAGTACATCGACTGGGAGGCCGAGTACGAGCCGCCGGAGGACCTGCCGGACTTCGACTGAAAGGAACGCGCGTGAGCGACGGCGAAGCGACTACTCGCGGGCGACCGCGATGTTTCTCACGACGCCGCCGCACTCGGGACAGGACGCGAGCGACGCGGCCGTTTCTCGGTGGCCGCAGTCGCGACACTCGTAGTACGATCGGTCGGGGGAGTACGGATCCGCGTATACCATAGCCAAACGAGAACCAGTGCCACGGAAAAGGATTATCCTCAAACAGCCCAGTACCGATTCGTACAATTACGATCGCATAAATCCGATTAATTACCGAACGTTCGTCGAATTCCATAGCGGCTGCGCTCGAACGCATCACGTCGCAGCCGATCGCGAATCAGTGGGCGAGAACGAGGCGGATCAGTGGGCGAGAGCCAACCGGAAGCGACGTCTCGCCGGTTCGTCACGGCGGCCGACGTTCTCGACGGGCGACCCCCCTAGCCCGTCCACTCGCCGCCCATATCGCCGGCGACGTTCGTTCGCCACCGATCGAATCGGTGCTCGCACGCCTCGCTCTCGTCGATGTGATCGACGAATCCGGCGCCCGGCGACGGGAGTTCGTCCCCGCAGAAGGGGCAAACGATCGGATCGACCCACTCTCGAGTACTGTTCGTTGACATCGTGGCTCGACGTACTCGAGCCGTCCATATAAGGCTCTGCTGTATATATTCAATATACCTAGGACGTCATAATATTACCATAGGAGATCCGCGGGAACCGGACGATCGACGGCCGCGGCGCGGATCGGTGTCGGCGACGCGGACCGCAACCGGTGGTTTCTCGTCGGCCGGCGGCGCTACACTGACAGGAACGCGATGGAATCGGTATCGACGACGGTCCGACGGCTCGCTCGGTTCGACGCCCTCGCGCTGACGGCCGCGATCTGGTTTCTCGCGAAGTTCCTCCGGTACTCGTTTCCGCCGCTGTTCGGCGACTTTCAGGCGAGTTACGGCGTCTCGAACGCCACGCTGGGAACGGCGTTTACCGGCTTCATGCTCGTCTACGCGGCCATGCAGTTCCCCTCGGGCGTGCTCGCGGACCGGCTCGGCTCGGTCGTCGTCGTGACGGTGGGCGCTCTAGTCGCAGCGACCGCGGCGCTGATCCTGACCGTCGACGCGCCGTTCGCCGTCCTCGTCGCGGCGATGCTCGTCATGGGCGGCGGCACCGGCGTCCACAAGACGGTCTCGGTTCGGCTCCTCGCTCGAGCCTACCCCGATCGGACGGGGCGAGCGCTCGGCGTGTTGGACACGGTCGGGACCTTCAGCGGCGTCGTCGCGCCGACCGCGGTGGTCGCGGTGGCCGGCCTCACCTTCGCGTTCGGCGAGAGCTGGCGGCTGATCTTTCTGAGCGGCGGATTGGTCGGCGTCGCGCTCGCCGTCCTGTTCCGCGTTCGGGTCCCGAAGCGCGTGCCGGACGAGACGACGGCCGGCGGCGCAACTGGCGGCTTCGACGCGGTCGACCTCGGAACGTACGCTCGCCTCCTCCGGAACCGGCGGTTCGCGACGTTCGCGCTCCTGACGGTGCTGTTTTCGTTCACCTACAACGGACTCGTGGCCTTCATCCCGCTGTACCTGACGGACGCGGCCGGGTTCGGGGACGCGACCGCGAATCTGCTGTACAGCCTGTTTTTCCTCGTGAGCTTCGTTCAGCTCGGCACCGGCGAACTCAGCGATCGGCTCGGGCGGCTGCCGATCATCGCGTGCTCGCTCGGGGTGGCGATGGCGGCGCTGATCGCGTTCGTCTCGCTGACCGGGACCGCCGGGCCGGTCCTCCTCGGCGGCACGCTCGTCGCCGTCGGTGTCGGATCACACGGCTTCCGGCCCGTCCGCGGCGCGTACCTGATGACGGTCATTCCGGATGACATCGCCGGCGGCGGACTGGGCGTCGTCAGAACGATGCTGATGGTCGCGGGCGCGATCGCGCCCGCGATCGTCGGCGCGGTATCGGAGTTCGCCGGTTTCCGACCGGCGTTCTGGCTCCTGGTGGCGTCGGTCACCGGTGCGACGGCCCTCGCCGCGTTCCTCCTGGTGACCGACCACGGTGTGGGTCACATCCTGCAGACTGTGGGATCGCTCGGACGGCGCTGAGGGCGGTCGGGTACCGCCGTCGGCGTCCACGAGCGCCGCCGCTCGCAAACGGACGAGCACCGAGTGGCGAGTATTATTTCTCACCCGAGTACAAATCTACACATACCAGATTTAGTATGGTTATGTCTGGAGTAAGGAAACGGATTATAGTGCCGATAGAAGGTACGTAGCGCCTATACAGGATCGAGTTGAGGTAAGTTATGACACACAGCGGTCAAAATATGCATGTTTATATATCGCGGTGATCGGCTGTTACGTATATGTCCGAAACCGGGACGGAACCCCGTCCGCTGGCGACACAGCTTCCCGATCCGGCGACTGCGTCGAACGTCCGATACAACCCCTCCCGCGAGGAACTTCGGGAACTCGCCGCCCACGAGGAGACGACGACCGAGTTCGGCTCACCCTCCTACGTCAGCGAGGTCCGGTCGCGAAGCGCCGACCGGACGAAAAACGCCGTCGACCACGAGTTTACCGACCGCGATCGCGACCTCCTCGAGGACGCGGTCGGCCGAGCGGGCGACCGCGAGATGGTCTGCGTCGATCGGCTGATGGGGCGCCACCCCGACGCGACCTTCTGCTGCCGACTGTTCGTCCCCGTCGATCACGCGCGGATCGCGCTCGCGTGGACGACCCTCTTCGAGCCCGCCGACGGCCGCGAGCCCGACCTCTACACCGTCCAGGATCCGGACTACGACGAGACCGCGATCCGCGTGCTTCCCGACGAGGGCGTGACGGCCGTGCTGGGCACGGACTACATCGGCGAGGCCAAGAAGTCGTTCCTCCGGCTGTTCATGTACCGGATCAAGCAGCAGGGCGGGCTCGGCCTCCACGCCGGGAGCAAGCGCGTCCGCGTCCGCGACGCCGACGGCGACGTCCGGACCGTCGGGCAGGTCTTCATGGGCCTATCGGCGACCGGCAAGTCGACGCTGACCTCCCACGGCTGCTGGCTCGAGGAGCCCGAAGACGCCACGATGTTGCAGGACGACGTCTGCGGGCTCCTGCCCGACGGGACGGTCGCCGGCAGCGAAGGCGAGGGGCTGTTCATCAAGACCATCGGCCTCGACCCGGACGAACAGCCCGAACTCTACGAGGCTGCGACCCACGAATCGGCGGTCCTCGAGAACGTCGCCGTCGACGACGACGGCACCGTCCACTTCGACGAAGATCGGTACACGTCCAACTCCCGGGCGATCGTCCGGCGCGACCAACTCGAGAGCGCCGACGAGGAGATCGACCTCGAGCGGCTCGATCAGGTCTTTTTCATCACCCGAAATCCGCTGATGCCGCCGGTCGCGAAGTTAGACGAGAAGGAGGCCGCCGTCGCCTTCATGCTCGGCGAGTCGATCGAGACCAGCGCCGGCGACCCGTCCCGCGCGGGCGAATCGATCCGCGTCGTCGGGACGAATCCGTTCATCATCGGCTCCGAAGGCGAGGAAGGGAACGTCTTCCGGGACCTCATCGACGATCTGGACGCCGAGTGTTACATCATCAACACGGGCTATCTCGGCGACGAGTCCAAGGACGTCGGCGTCGAGGAGTCGGTGACGATCCTGACCGAAGCCGCGCGCGGAACGATCGAGTGGACCGACGACGAGCGCACCGGGCTGACGATTCCCGACTCGGTGCCCGGACTCGACGTCGAGGAGTACTACGTCCCGGACCACGTCGACGATTACGAGGACGCGGCCGCCGATCTGCGAGCGGAGCGCCGCGCGTACCTCGAGCAGTTCGACGACCTGCGCGAGGAGATCAAAGACGCCGTCTACTGAGGCGGACTCACCCGAATCGGCGGGGAGAAACGCCGGCGCAGGCCCTCGAGTCTCCGGGTTGGCGACCGGCGGCAGCGATTGCCGCACAAGAATAGCGTTATATGCGTGCAGTTCTCACGGCCTTCTAATGAGTGCACAGGTCCGAGCGCCGACGGCTCGCGTATGCGAGCGGTGCGAGCGCGCCGAATACTGGGACGAGGAACTCGAAGCGTGGCAAATCGACAGCGAGGACGGCGAAAAGCAAGTCGGGAACCCCCACTGTCTGCACGAGTGGGACATCAACGGTGCGTTTAATCCGGTCGTCGACGACGCCTAACTCCGTTTCTGATCAGCGCCTCGAGGCACGGATCGGACGACGCGGAGACGGCGGTGTCGGCGGTGCCGAGTCGCGACGTCACGACGCGACGAAGCATCCTTTTTGCGCAGGCGGCGCCTAGTCCGCGACGATGCCGACGGTCTACATCACGGCGCCGCCGGACCGCGCCGACGAACTCGCCGCGACGCTGGTCGACGAGCGACTGGCCGCCTGCGTCAACCGACTGTCGACCACCTCGACGTACCGCTGGGAGGGCGAGATCCACCGCGACGAGGAGGTCGTCCTCCTCGCGAAGACCACCGACGACGCCTACGACGACCTGGTCGATCGGGTCCGCGAACTCCACCCCTACGACGTGCCGTGTATCGAACGGTTCGACGAGGCCGACCTGCTCGAGTCGTTCGCGGAGTGGCGCGCCGAGAGCGTCGACGGCGGGTGACGGAGGCGGCTACTGTGGACGGCGGTTCGCAGCGCGCGCCGACTCCGGCGCTCGTGGCGCTCGTGCGTGAGCCTATCACAGGCGACGACTGCCCGAAAAAGCAACCCTTAAAACTCGCGCACGGGTTGTGACAGGTATGGCTGGAACCATCGAAGTGCTCGTTCCGGGTGGCCAGGCCGATCCCGGCCCGCCGCTCGGTCCCGAGCTCGGACCGACGCCCGTCGACGTACAGGCGGTCGTCCAGGAGATCAACGACCAGACCGAGGCGTTCGACGGCACCGAAGTTCCCGTCACCGTCGACTACGAGGACGACGGTTCGTTCTCGATCGACGTCGGCGTCCCGCCGACGGCGGAACTGATCAAGGACGAGGCCGGTTTCGAGACCGGCAGCGGCGAACCCCAGGAGGACTTCGTCGCTGACCTGTCCGTCGATCAAGTCAAGCAGATCGCCGAGCAGAAACACCCCGACCTGCTCGCCTACGACACGAAAAACGCCGCGAAGGAGATCGTCGGTACCTGCGCCTCGATGGGCGTGACCATCGAGGGCAACGACGCGCGCGAGTTCAAGGAGCGCGTCGACAGCGGCGAGTACGACGACGTCCTCGCCGAGTAACGGTTCCGGTTCGGAGACCGTCTCACGGGCTCGTTTTCTCCCGGTCCGACCGTGCCGTGCGCACCGACGCTGACGCCCGGAAGCCGCCGGCTCGGTCGATACTTCCCACACCCCGCTCGCGAGTGTAACGGCCGTTTCGGCGTCAGACGAGCGTCTGACGACGTTGCCGTTAGTGCCGAGCTAGCGGTGGTCGACCAGTAGCGTATCGCTGGCTGCCGTCTCGAGGCGATCGGTCCAAGCGAGGCGATCGAGCGGATCGACCCGAGCGACGGCCGCGGCAGCGGGCGGGACGCGGAAAGCCGATCAAATGGCGGCGGAGAACGAGTCTCGGCAGATTTTAGATCTTGTTCGCGGGCGGGACGGTTCGCTCGTCGGGTCGCGTCGAACCCCTCGCGGCGAACAGCACGCGGACCCCGGCCCCGACGCCGAGCGCGGCGGCGAGCGCGGCGAGGGCGACCGTCGCCTCGAGCGCACCGCCGGCCGCGCCGGCGAGGAGGCTCCCGACGAGGACGCCGGCCCACAGGCGGTCGTAGCCGGCCCGCGACGCGATCGATCGCCCGATCGCGACGAGGCCGACCGCGGTCAGCGTCGGCAGCGTCGCGAGCCCGAGGACGACCAGCGGGATGCCGAAGAAGACCCCGACGCTCTCGCCGGAAATGAGATAGCCCGTCCCGGCGAGGGAGGCGACGACGAGCGCGGCCGGCAGGCCGATACAGATCGAAATGACCGGGCTCCGGCGGGCGGTCCGGACCGATCGGGAGCCGTACCCCTGCACGAGTCCGAGGACGAGCAGTGCGAGCAGCGCCGTCAGAACGAATTGTCCGCCCGCACGCACGGGAACCGCGAGCGATCGGTAGCCCGCGATCCATTCGGAACCGAACGACGTGAGGGGGCCGGCCGTCGCTCCCCCGCTACCGACAACCGCGTATAAACTTTCTGGCCACATACGCCTACAACTATCGTTCAGTCCCATATTACCTTTGGTTGGCGGAGATCGCTGTAGCGAGTCACTCGCTCCCGACTCCCGGCTCCCGCGCTGATGGACGAACGGGTCCGCCGGCGTCATCGATCGGCGACGACGCGCCGATACGCGCGCGTCGCCGTCGCACGCCGGCGATCGGGGCGGCTCTCGAGGAACGCAGTTCGACGGGTTTAAGTTCGGCATGGCATTTCCTTCAACAGAGACAGGCCTAGCCTGTTTCACTGACCCGTAGGAGCATTCCTGCGTACTACGGAGGTGAACGATGGCAGATTCGGATATCGAAACCGCAGTGGCTCGCGCACTCGAGGAAGCGCCGGATCGGAACTTTACCGAGACGGTCGACCTCGCGATCAATCTGCGCGACCTTGACCTGAACGAACCGTCGAACCGTGTTGACGAGTCCGTCGTGCTCCCGTCCGGAACCGGACAGGAGACGCGAATCGTCGTCATCGCCGAAGGAGAAACCGCCGTCCGCGCCGAGGAGGTCGCGGACGAGGTCCTTTCGGAGGACGACGTGGCCGACCTTGACGACGACGAAGCCAAGGACATGGCCGACGAGACGGACTTCTTCATCGCCGAGGAGGCGATGATGCAAGATATCGCCCGGCACCTGGGTACCATCCTCGGTCCCCGGGGGAAGATGCCGGACCCGCTCTCGCCCGACGAGGACGTCGTCGAGACCGTCAACCGGCTCAAGAACACCGTGCAGCTTCGCTCGGGTGACCGACGTACGTTCCACACGCTCGTCGGGTCCGAGGAGATGGACGCCGAGGACGTCGCCGACAACATCGACGTCATCCTGCGACGCCTGCACGCCGACCTCGAGAAGGGGCCCCAGAACATCGACGCCGTCTACGTGAAGACGACGATGGGGCCGTCCGTGGAGGTGGCCTAACATGAGCGCACAGGCTGAACGCAAAACCGAGAACCTTCCCCAGTGGAAGAAAGAGGAGGTCGACGAGCTCGCCGACCTGCTGGCCGACTACGACAGCGTCGGCATCGTCGGCCTCACCGGCATCCCCTCGAAGCAGCTGCAGGACATGCGCCGCGATCTGCACGGCACCGCGGAGCTGCGCGTCAGCCGCAACACCCTGCAGATCCGCGCGCTCGAGGACGCCGGCTACGACGACCTCGTCGAACACGTCGAGGGTCACGTCGGCCTGATCGCGACGAACGAGAACCCCTTCAGCCTCTACAAGGAGCTCGAGGCGTCGAAGACGCCCGCTCCGATCAACGAAGGGGAAGTCGCCCCGAACGACATCGTCATTCCCGAGGGCGACACCGGGATCGACCCCGGCCCGTTCGTCGGCGAACTGCAGGGCATCGGCGCGAACGCCCGGATCGAAGACGGTTCGATCCAGGTCATGGAGGACTCGACGGTCCTCGAGGCCGGCGAGGAAGTCTCTGCGGACATCGCCAACGTCCTCAACGAACTGGGTATCGAACCCAAGGAAGTCGGGCTCGACCTGCGCGCCGTCATCGCCGACGGCGTGCTCTTCGACCCCGAGGACCTCGACATCGACGTCGAGGCCTACGAGAGCGACATCGCGACGGCTGCCGCCCGCGCACGGAACCTCGCGATCAACGCGGAGTACCCGACCGCGGCGACGGCGCCGACGCTCATCGCCAAGGCCACGGGCGAGGCCAAGAGCCTCGGCCTGCAGGCCGCGATCGAGGACGAAGCCCTCATGCCCGACCTCGTCAGCAAGGCCGACGCACAGGTGCGTGCGCTCGCGTCCCAGATCGACGACGAGGAGGCCCTGCCCGAGGAACTGCAGGACGTCGAGGCGCCCGCTGCTGAAGCTGACGCTGAAGCGGCCGCCGACGACGAGGGCGAGGACGAATCGGCAGACGAACAGGACGACTCCGAGGCCGAGGACGCCGACACCGACGACGACGAAGACGACGGTGACGGCGCGGCCGGTCTCGGCGAGATGTTCGGCTAACGACCACTAACGGAGGATACAACAATGGAATACGTATACGCTGCACTCATCCTGAACGAATCGGGCGAAGAGATCAACGAAGACAACCTCACCGACGTGCTCGACGCCGCCGGCGTCGACGTCGAGGAGTCCCGCGTCAAGGCGCTCGTCGCCGCGCTCGAGGACGTCGACATCGACGAAGCGGTCGAGGAAGCCGCTGCCGTCCCCGCCGGCGGAGCCGCCGCGGGCGGTGCCGCTGCCGGCGGCGCCGAAGGCGGTGCCGAGGAAGAGGAAGCCGAAGAGACGAGCGACGTCCCGGACACGACGGACGAAGACGAGGACGACGACGAAGACGAGGGCGCCGGCGGCGAAGGCCTCGGCGAGCTCTTCGGCTAAGTCGGTCGCGACGAGTTAGACAACCTTCCGATTTTTTGGCGTCGATCAGTTTCGGAGAGCAACAGCGCCGTGTCGTTCCCGACTCGAGCATCGCCGCGTAGCCGAGCGTGCGAGACGCGTGACGTCGTTGGCCCGATTCTTTACGTCGGTCCAGTCGCCACGCTACGGTGAGACGAACCGAATGACCGACACATCGATCTATCGCCGCGGGGCCCGATGACGCTGAGCTACCTCGGGTTTCACGCGGTGTTTCTGTGCCCGCCGATCCTCGCGCTGGGCTGGCTCGCGTACCGGCGGGCTGGATCGTCGCCGGCGCGACGCCAGTGGAGCCGGCGAGTCGGAACCGGACTGGCGATCATCGTCGCCCTCGCGGTCGTCTACACGACCCCGTGGACGAACTTGCTGATCCCGCGGGGCGTGTGGTGGTACGGCGAGGGCGTCGTTCGCGGAACGCTCTGGCACACGCCGCTCGAGGAGTACCTCTTTTTCGTGCTCCAGCCGATCCTGACCGCGCTCGTGCTGGTGCAGTTCGGACCGCCGGCGTCCGACCGGTCGGTGGAACTGGGACTGGGGCCGGGACTGGAATTACCGGGACGACGCCGTATCGCCGGCTGCTGTGCCGGCCTCACCGTCGTCGGTCTCGGCTGGGCGCTGCTGCGTTCGGGATCGACCGAGACCTACTACCTCGGTGCGCTGGTGCTGTGGGCCGGACCAATCCTCACGCTGCAGTGGGCGTTCGGAGCACCCTACCTCTGGGCGACCCGCCGGCTCGTCGGGCTCGCGGTCGGCCTTCCGACGCTGTACCTCTGGCTGGCCGACCGGCTCGCCCTCGAGTGGGGCCTCTGGTACATCTCCGAAACGCACACGACCGGCTACGCCGTCGCCGGCTTGCCGCTCGAGGAAGCGCTGTTCTTCCTCGCGACGAACGCATTCGTGGTTCAGGGGATCGTCCTCTACGCGTGGGTGGTCGATCGGGCCGACGAACTCCCCTCGCTCGACGTTCGGCGGCCGATCGGGCGCCGCTCGAGCCGGCCGGCACAGCGGGTGCAGACGGAGCGAGAGCCGGAACCAGACCCGGGAACGAACCCCGATGTGGACACCGCCGATGCGCGCTGACGTGACGAGCCGGGCCTCGCCCGGGACGGCTGCCGCGGCGAACTCCCGTCGCCGGGCGGCGCACGCGAGCCATGCTGTGGGACTGGTTACGATCGTCCTTGGCATCGCGATTGGCGTCGCGACAGACTCGATCCCGCTGGCCTACCAGTACGTACCGCTGGCCGCGAGCGTCGTCCTGCTGGGGCTGCCCCACGGCGCCGTCGACCACCTCGTCTTGCCGCGCTCGAGGGGCCGACCCGTCACGCCGCGGGCGCTGGCAGCCGTCGGCCTCACCTACCTCGCGATCGGCGGCGCCTACGCGGCCCTCTGGTTCGTCGCCCCCGCGGTCTCGTTCGCGCTGTTCATCGGCCTCACCCTCGTCCACTGGGGCCAGGGCGACGTCTACGCGCTGTGCGAACTGACCGGCGCGAGCCATCTCGAGACGCCCGCACGAAAGGGGCTCACGCTGGTCGTCCGCGGCGGCCTCCCGATGCTCGTGCCGCTGGTCGCCTTCCCCGACCAGTACGCGTTCGTCGCGGGCTCCCTCGTCGGCCTGTTCGACCCCGGTGCGGCGGCCGCGCTCGAGGGCGCGTTCCGGCCGGCGGTTCGCCACGCCGTCGCCGTCGGCTTTGGAACGGTCGTCGCCGCGGCGCTCGCGCTCGGCTACCGCCGGACTGACGCCCTCGAGCCCTGGCTGATCGACGCGGGCGAGACGCTCGGCCTCGCGGCCTTCTTCGCTGTCGTCCCGCCGATCCTCGCGATCGGCCTCTACTTCACGGGCTGGCACTCGGTGCGGCACATTCTTCGGACGCTGTTGCTCGACGACGTCGCGGTCGCGGCGCTGGCGGACGGCAACGCTCGAGGCGCGATCGGTCGCTTCGCGCGCGACGCCGCGCCGCTGACCGCCGGTGCGCTCGTCGTCTTCGCCGGACTGGCGGTCGCGGTGCCGCGGACGCCGGCGACCGTCCCCGACGCCGTCGCGCTGTATCTAGTCGGCATCGCCGTGCTGACGCTGCCCCACGTCGTCGTGGTGTCGGTGCTGGATCTCGAGCAGGGGCTCTGGACTGGCCAGTAGCGGGCCGGTGCCGTCCGAGCGCGGGTTTAAGTACGAACGGGCGGCCAGCACGAGCGATGCCCGAGCCCGTGGCGGCGGCAGCCGCGTCAATCGCGCCGATCGAACTGGCCGCCGATCCGTGGCTGACGGCCCAGTTGCTGGCGTGGACGCTCGCCGGCTGCCTGCTCGGAGGCTGCAGCGGCCTCGTCCCGGGCCTGCACGCCAACAACTTCGCGCTCCTGCTGGCCGGCCTCGCTCCCGCGGCGCCGGGCCCGCCGCTGTTCGTCGGCTGTGCGATGCTCGCGGCCGGCGTCGTCCACACCTTCCTGAACGCCGTCCCCGCGATGGCGCTGGGCGTCCCCGACGCCGAGATGGCGATCACCGCACTCCCGGGCCACCGGATGGTCCTCGAGGGCCGGGGCTACGAGGCGATCCGCCTCTCCGCGCTGGGAAGTATCCTCGCCGTCCTCGCGGCCGTGCCGCTCGCGGTGCCGATCACGCGGGGCGTGACTGCCGTCTACCCGACGGTGCGGGCGCACCTGTCACTCGTGCTGGCCGTGGTCGTCGTCGCGCTGATCGCCTCCGAGCGAACCGGGCGCCGGATGGTCGGCGGCGCCCTCTCGTTCGGGCTCGCCGCCGGTCTCGGCTGGCTCACGCTGGACCTCGAGCCGGCGGCGCCGCTCGAGGCCAGCGGGACGCTTGCGCCACTGTTCGCGGGCCTGTTCGGCGCGCCGGTGTTGATCGAGGCGATCTTCGGCAGCGGGATTCCGCCGCAGGACGGCGACGGAATCGCGGCCTCGAAGCGCCTCGTCGGGGCGACGGCCGTCGCGGGTGCGTTGGCGGGTGCCGTCGTCGGCTACGTTCCGGGCGTCTCGGCGGCCATCGCCGCCGTCGCGGTGCTGGTGGTCGTCCCCGGCGGGGCCAGCGACCGCGGCTACATCGTCGCGACCAGCGGCGTCGACACGGCCAACACCATCTTCGCTCTCTTTGCGCTGGTCGCGATCGGCCAGCCACGGACCGGCGTGATGGTCGCCTTCGAACGCGTGAACGCGCCGCTCGAGTTGCCCGTCCTGATCGCGAGCATCGTGATCGCCGGACTGCTCGGCTTCGTCCTCGTGATCGTCGTCGGCGACGCCTACCTCGAGGCGGTCGGGCGGCTGACCTACTGGAAGCTCTCGGCGGCCGTGCTCGCGCTGTTGCTCGTCCTCTCGGTGCTGTTCGCCGGCCCGATCGGCGTCGGAATCTTCGTCGCCGCGACGGCGATCGGACTGGTCCCGGTTCGGCTGCGAGCGCGGCGCGTGCACCTGATGGGCGTCTTGATCGGACCGCTGATAGTCGGGCTGTGATCCGACGGTTCCGTGCGCTACGCGTCGCTCGAATCCGCCGCCCGAGCGGCCGCGACGAGTTCCGCGACGCGCTCCCGCGAGACGGGGTTCGTCGTCTCGCCGCCCTCCTTGAGCGCCGTGCCGACGATGGCGCCGGTGGCTCCCGCCGCGAAGCAGTCCGCGATCGTCTCACGTGTGACGCCGCTGCCGACGAGCACCGGCACGGGCACCTCGCGATCCGCGAGCGCGTCGGCGACCCGTTCGACGTCCTCGAGCGACGTCTCGGTACCCGTCCCGGACCCTGAGACGATGACGCCGTCGGCCCGACCGCGCCCGACCGTCTCGAGGGCGGCCCGCTCGACGTCGGTCTCGCCGATCGGCGTCGCGTGCTTGACGTGGACGTCCGCGAGGATCGCCACATCGGCGTTGATCCGGTCGCGCAGCCGTACCGTCTCGTGGGCCCGTCCCTCGAGGACGCCCTGATCGGTGGCAGCGGTCCCGACGTGGACGTTGACCCGGACGAAGTCGGCGCCGACGGCGGCTGCGATCGACAGCGCCGCTTTGGCGTCGTTCCGGAGCACGTTGATCCCGACCGGTACGTCGACGGTGTCGGTCACCGCCGACGCGACGGCGGTCATTTCGGCGACGACGTGGGTCGGCACCGACTCCGGGTAGAAGGGCGCATCGCCGAAGTTCTCGAGGACGATGCCGTCGGCGCCGCCGTCCTCGAGGCGCCGGGCGTCCTCGAGCGCGCGCTCGCGGATCGCTGCGCGGTCGCCGTCGAAGGCCGGCGCGCCGGGGAGGGGCGGTAAGTGGACCATCCCGAGGACCGGCCGATCGGCGTCGAAGCGCTCCGCGAAGGGAGTGACTGCGGTCATACCGGAGGTGGCACTTCGAGGCGGTTATACGGTTCGTCGTCGCTTCGTCGACGAATCTGCGCTCGCGGGACGGGGGATGCGACCGCGGACCGAACGCGATCGGCACGCAATCGCAACCCGGCAAAGCCGTCGCCGTCCGCGGTCGTTTTTCCTTGCCCGTCACTACGATCGAACGCACATGACCGACCTCTTTTCCGACCTCTCGCTGCGCGACCTCGAGATACCGAACCGACTCGCGGTCTCCCCGATGTGTCAGTACTCCTGTGACACCGACGGGCTGCCCACGGAGTGGCACCGCGTCCACCTCGGCAGCCGCGCCGTCGGCGGCGCCGGGATCGTCATGACCGAGGCGACGGCCGTCGAGCCGCGCGGCCGGATCACGCCCCACGACCTGGGCATCTGGAGCGACGAACACGCCGAAGCGCTGCGGCCGATCACCGAGTTCGTCCGCGATCAGGGCGGGGTGCCGGGCATCCAACTGGCCCACGCAGGCCACAAGGGCAGCAAGACCCGCCCGTGGGACGGCAACGTCCCGATCGCGCCCGACGAGACCGACCCCGACGGCGCCGAGGGCTACGAGGTCCTCTCCCCCTCGCCCGAGGCGTATCCGCCGTTCGAAGGCGACCGGCCAGCCATGCGGAAGGCCGATCAGGACGACATTGAGGGCGTGATCGACGCCTACCGCGCCGCCGCCGAGCGCTCGCTCGAGGCCGGCTTCGAGATCGCCGAGGTCCACGCGGCCCACGGCTACCTGCTCCACGAGTTCCTCTCCCCCGTCACGAACGACCGCGACGACGACTACGGCGGGAGCTTCGAGAACCGGACGCGGCTGGTCCGGGAGGTCGTGCGGGCCGTCCGCGACGTCTGGCCCGACGAGAAGCCGGTCTTCGTCCGCATCTCCGGGACGGACTGGCTCGAGGACCGCGAGTCGTGGGATATCGACCAGTCGGTGCGACTGGCCGGCGACCTCGCCGAGCTGGGCGTCGACCTCGTCGACGTCAGTTCCGGCGGACTCCACCCCGATCAGCAGGTTCCCGGCGGGCCGAACTTCCAGGTGCCGCTGGCCGAAGCGGTCCGCGAGGGCACCGACGACCTCGCCGTCGGCGCGGTCGGCGGCGTCACCGAACCCGAGCAGGCCGACGCGCTCGTCCGCAACGGGCGCGCGGACCTCGTGCTCGTGGGGCGAGAGTTCCTGCGCGATCCCTACTTCAGCCTGCGCGCGGCCGGCGAACTCGAGGACGACGCGGCCGAGGAGTGGCCGGTGCAGTACCGACGGGCGGTGCAGCGATAGCGACGGCGATAGCTCGGTTCAGTCCCCGCCCGTCGCCCGCTCCTCGAGCGACGAGCGTCCGCGGTCGGCGCCGGTACCCTCGTCGATCCGCAGCGCCTCATCGCGGGCCGCGTGCACCCGCTGCGGGAACGGGATCGAGATCCCCTCGCGGTCGAACGCGGCGTCGATCGCCTCGATCACGTCGGTTCGGGCGTCCAGTTTCCGCCGCATCGTCGGCTCGCCGATCCAGGACCGACACTCGAGGACGATCGCCGAGTCGTCGAACCGTTTGGCGATCACCTGCGGATTCGGATTGTTCTTGACCGACTCGACCTCGTCGACCGCGTCGGCGACGACCGACCGGGCGAACTCGAGGTCAGTCTCGTAGTCGACGCCGACCTCGACGTCGATCCGGAGCTGGTCATTCTTCGAGTAGTTCGTCAGCTGGCTGTCGGTCACCTCGTCGTTGGGGACCAGGACGTGTTTGTCGTCGAACGTCTGGATCTGAGTGGTAAAGAGCGTGACGTCGGTGACGATGCCGGTCGTCTCGTTGACCCGAATCCAGTCGCCGACGGTGAACGGCCGCGTGAACAGCAGGATGAAGCCCGCCAGCATCGCCGCGAGCGTCTCGCGGGCCGTCAGCGCGACGAGCGCCGTAATCGCGCCCGCGCCGATGAAGATGTTCGTGAGGTCGATCCCCCAGAGCGTGAAGATCACCGTCCCCGCGACGGCGACGATCCCGATGTCGGCGACGTGGTACGCGACCTCGCGCTGGTGGCTCGTCAGCGCCTTCGTCTGGGCGAGTTTATCGATCGACCGGTTGACGACCCTGATCGCGAGGTAGGCCGTCAGCGCGATCGCGAGCGTCATCAGCTGGTACGCCGCGATCCAGCGGTTGATCGACAGTATCGCGAGGATGTACTCGAGAACGAACGTCATCCGCCAGACGACGCTGAGGAGGTAGACGGCGGTGACGACGACGCTCACGAGGACGAGCACGGACGCGATTTCCTCGAGTTGCCGTCCGTACTTCCGTCTCACGACGGGCCGGATACGCGAGGCGGCGACGATGCCGAGCCCGACGAACGCGGCTAGCAGAACCGTGGCGAGCAGCCGGCCCTCGAACGCGGCGAAGTACGCCTCCTGTAGTCGTCGGATCAACTCCGGCCGAAGCGAAGTTGCGACTACTGAGCGAGAGTGATCCACGTCGACAACGCGGATAGGGGAGACGCGTATTTGTACCCAGAGCCGGCACTCTCAACCCCGAATAGTCATCGAAACATCGTTTTCTGCCGACTTTTCTGCGAGCTGCGAATCGCCCACCCTCACCGCTCGCCGGCTCGAGTCGCGGCGATCGAGTCGACCGCGGTCAGTCCTCTTTCCACTTGATCGAACAGCCCTGCGAGGGCTTCCACTCGAGGTCGACGTCCTCACCGGCCAGCACCGCCTCGATCGCCTCGCGGACGTGGAACCGCGTCGGCTCGTCGTCGGGGTTCAGTGCATCGTCGAGTCGGCCCTGGTAAGCCAGGCGGAACTCATCGTCTTCTCGAGCAAAGAGGAACGGATCGGGCGTACAGACCGCACCGTACTTGGCGGCGACCTCCTGGCTCTCGTCGCGCAGGTAGGCGTCGTACCGAACGCGGCCCTCGTCGACGAACTCCTGCATCTTCTCGAAGGAGTCTTCGGGGTACTCCTCGGCGTCGTTGGGGTTGATCCCGACGACCGAGACCTCGTCGTACTCGTCGGCTAGCTCGTTCAGCAGGTCGAACTTGGCCTGGGCGTACGGACAGTGGTTGCACGTGAACACGACCAGCAGCGCCTCGCTGTCGGCGAAGGACTCGAGCGTGTACGTCTCGCCGTCGACGCCCGGCAGTTCGAAGTCGGGCGCGGCGTCGCCGGCCTCGAGTTCGGTGTCGGACTCTTGCAGTACCATACCGAACCGTTCGATCCGTTGATGCTTAAGAATCCCGCTGGCGGAACGATTCGGGCTCGAATTCGGACGTGCGACCGCAAAAGCGAGCCGTCCGTGACGGCGTACCTATTTGTACCACCCGCGGCATCGATGGAACATGCAGACGCTCGAGATCACGGACGAACAGTACGCGTTCATCCAGCGGCTCCGGCAGGAGATTTCCGAGGAGGTCGTCGGCAAGTACGGCTACGTCCGGGAGCGGGACGCGGTCCAGTTTCTGATCGACAACATCGACGGCGAGGCCGACGTGGACATCGAGATCGACGAGGCCTTTCACTCCTCGGCGACCGCCGACGTCGCTGGGTCGGTCGACGCCGCGATCGAAGCGGACGGCGAGTCGGCCGGCGAGGAGGTCTCCTACGACGAGAACGACGAGCCGATCGATCCGACCGAAACTGACGACGCGGACGAACCGTCGACCGACGACGCCGACGGTGACTCGGACGACTCGAGCGACGCCGACGACGGAACCGAAAGCGACGACGCGAACGCGAACACGGACGACGAGAACGGCGACGCCGACGACGACGAGATGTTAGACGAGATGATGAGCCTCCTCGAGACCCACGACGACAAGTGGGAGGAGTCGTCCGCCTCGGACTACCGCTACACCGTGACGCTGCCTGACGGCTCCACTGAAGACGTCCAGACGAAAGACGACGTGCGGGCGCTGCTGTTCAAGAACTACCGGTAACCGCCGAATCGTTTGTCTCGCTACCGGTTCCCGCGCTCCGATCTCTCTGTCCCTCGAGATCCGTCCCGATCTATCGTGGGAAAGAACAACGTTTTTACTCGCGCTCGCGGTTGCCCGTGATATGAGCGAACGCGAGGTGCTCGAGTTGCTTCGTGAGAACGCGCGATACTCCACCAGCGACATCGCGCGAATGACCGACCTCGAGGAAGACGAGGTCGAGGCAGCGATTGAGGAACTCGAGGCAGCAGGCGTGGTTCGCGGCTACCAGGCGGTCGTCGACTGGGACAAACTGGAAGACGAGCGCGTCCGCGCCGAGGTCGAGTTGAACGTGCGCCTCGACCGCGAGACCGGCTACGGCGACATCGCCGAGCGCCTCGCTCGATTCCCGCAGGTCAAGGCCCTGCGCCTGGTCAGCGGGGACTACGACTTCGACATGGAGGTCGAGGGCGACTCGATCCGCGAGGTCTCCCAGTTCATCAGCGAGAAGGTCGCGCCCGTCCCCGAGATCACCCAGACGGTCACCCACTACGTGATGACCTCCTACAAGGAGAACGGGATCGAACTCGGCGACGGCGACGAGGACGACCGGCTCTCCGTTTCGCCCTAATAGCCCATGACCTTCGAACTCTCAGATCGCGTGCAGGCGGTCCCACCGTCGGGTATCCGTCGGTTCTTCGAGATCGCCGAGGAGCGCGACGAGGTCATCTCGCTGGGCGTCGGCGAACCCGACTTCTCGACGCCGTGGGCCGCCCGCGACGCCGCGATCACGTCCTTAGAGCAGGGGAAGACCTCCTACACGGCCAACCGCGGCAAGCGGGAGCTCCGGGAGGCGATCAGCGACTACGTCGCCGACCGGTTCGACCTCGGCTACGGCGCCGACGAGGAGATCATCGTCACCGCGGGCGCGAGCGAGGCCGTCGACCTCGCGTTCCGGGCGCTGGTCGATCCCGGCGACACCGTCGCGATCGCCCAGCCGTCGTACATCTCCTACGAGCCGGGCGTGATCTTCGCCGGCGGCGAGGTCCTGCCGGTCCCCACGAAGCAAGAGGACGACTTCCGGCTCACCGTCGAGGGCCTCGAGAAGGCCGGTGCAAGCGAGGCCGACCTGCTCGTGCTCTGCTACCCGAACAATCCGACCGGCGCGATCATGCGCGAGGAAGACCTCAAGCCGGTCGCCGAGTTCGCCCGCGAGCACGACCTGACCGTGCTGGCCGACGAGATCTACGCCGAACTCACGTACGACGGCGACCACACCTCGATCGCGACGCTGCCGGGCATGCGCGAGCGCACCATCGTCTTCAACGGGTTCTCCAAGGCCCACGCGATGACCGGGCTGCGGCTGGGGTACGCGCTCGGCCCCGCCGACGTCATCGGCGCGATGAACAAGATCCACCAGTACACGATGCTCTCGGCGCCGACGACGGCCCAGCACGCGGCCCTCGAGGCGTTAGACTCCTGCGACGGCGACGTCCGGGAGATGGTCGACCAGTACGACCGTCGGCGGCGGTTCGTCCTCTCGCGGTTCCGCGAGATCGGGATGGACGTCTTCGAGGCCAAGGGCGCGTTCTACTGCTTCCCCGAGGTCCCCGCGGGCTGGACCGCCGAGGAGTTCGCCGAGGCGGTCCTGCGCGAACAGGGCGTCGCGGTCGTCCCCGGCGACGTCTTCGGTGCCGGCGGCGAGGGCCACCTCCGGGTGTCCTACGCGACCGGCCTCGACGACCTGCGCGAGGCGCTGAACCGCCTTGAGGCGTTCGTCGCCGATCGAACCTGACGCTTTCGTCGCTCGAGGGAATACCGCGACCGATTTGGTCGTCCTCCTCCCTGTCGTCCGTATGAGCGACTACCGTCCGCTTCCGGACGACCGCGAGCACCGCGCCCTGTTCCACGAGTTCAGGAGCTACGCGTTCAGGCCCGAAGAGGGCGTACCGGCGTACGATCCCGACGAGCACGATACGCCGCGGGCGATCCTGGGGGCCCGTCGCGGCCTGTACGATAGCGAAGGCGAAGAAGACGAAGAAAGCGAGGCCGGCGAGGACGAACTGCGCGCCGTCTGTCGCCACTACTGGCTCGCGGCCCGCGTCCGCGGCGAGGACCGCCCCGTCGCCGGCCTGGCCTCGGTCGCGACGCCGCCCGAGCACCGGCGGCAGGGGTACGTCCGGCGACTGCTCGCCGACTCCCTCGCAGAGTACCGCGAGCGGGGCGATCTGTTTTCGCTGCTCTGGCCGTTCCGCTACCGGTTCTACCGCCGATTCGGCTGGGATACCGCCAACCGGATCGCGATCCACGAGTTCGAACCCGGCGTGCTGTCGTTCGCCCGTCGCGCGGACCGGCCGGGAACGTTCCGCCGCCTCGAGGCCGACGAGTACGCCGCGCTCGAGGCGGCCTACGAATCCCGCCGCGAGCGGTACGCCCTCGGGCTGGCGCGAGACGAGGACTGGTGGCGCCACCGGGTTTTCGGCGGCGGCGAGACCGACCCGTTCGTGTACGCGTACGAACGCGACGGCGAGGTCGTCGGCTACCTGGTCTACACCGTCGACGACGGACGGGAGGGGAAGACGATGCGGATCTCGGAACACGCGGCGGTCGACCGCGAGGCGCTGCTGGCCCTGCTGTCGTTCGTCGCCGACCACGACTCGCAGGTCCGGCGCGTCCGCTTGCGCGCGCCCGAATCGTTCCCGCTGCGCGACCTCGCGACGGACCCTGACGAGATCGAAACGACGATCGAAACGGGGCCGATGGTCCGACTCGTCGACGTCGCGCCGACGCTGGCCGCGCTCGCCTCCCCCGCCGCCGACGCGAGCACGTCCCTGACGATCGCGGTCGACGATCCGCTGGCCGAGTGGAACGACGGCACGTTCGCGCTCGAGAGCGAGGCGGGCGACGGCACCGTCGACTGCGAACGAGTGGAAGCGGGCCCGGACACCGACCCCGACGCGGCCCTCGACATCGGCGCGCTCTCGCAACTGGTCGTCGGCGCCCGATCCGCCACGGCCCTCGAGCGAACGGGGCGACTCGAGGCGTCGAGCCCGGACGCGACGGCGACGCTCGCCGACCTGTTCCCCGAGACCGACGTGTACCTCGGGCACTTCTTCTGATTCCGACTGCACCGCCGTGCAAGCGCAGGTCGAACGCTTGTCCGCGCGTCGGCCGTCCCCTCGAGCATGAGCGACTCCGAACACGAAGCACACTCGCTCGAGGGCGTGACCGTCGCGGTGTTCATCGCACCCGAAGGGACGGAGGAAATCGAGTTCACCGAGCCGAAGGACGCCGTCTCCGAGGCCGGCGCGACCGTCGACGTCCTCGGGATCGAAACGGGCGAGGCACGGACGGTCAACAACGATCTCGAGGAGAGCGACGCCTACGAGGTCGAGAAGACGTTCGACGACGTTTCGGCGGACGATTACGACGCGGTGATCGTCCCCGGCGGCACCGTCGGCGCCGACACCCTGCGCGCGAACGAGGACGCCGTCGAACTGCTCCGTTCGCACGTGACGGCCGGCAAACCGGCGGGCGTCATCTGTCACGGTCCCTGGCTGCTGGTCGAAGCGGATGTCGTCGACGGCCGGAGGCTAACCTCCTATCCGAGCCTGCAGACCGACGTCCGCAACGCGGGCGGCGAGTGGGTCAACGAGGAGGTCATCGTCGACGACAATCTGGTGACCAGCCGCAAGCCGGACGACCTCGAGGCCTTCTGCGATTCGATCCGCGAGGCGTTCGCCGCGGCGTAACGTCGCCGGATCCTCGTCGATCGGTCGAACACCGCTTTTGACCGTTCTCGAACATCTTCGAGCGGAACGCGACCGGTGCGCGGATAGTCATCAATGGGTATATGTCCCGACGTTCCGTACGGTTCGGCCACGACAGTCAAATACGCCCTTCGTGAAACACTGGCTGACTGTTCGCCAATGGCGACGATAAACGACAACCTTCACGCGAGCGAGGTCGGCGCGCAGCCACCCGCAGGTGTAGGTTGGTTCAGCCGTCCGAATTCTGATCCGGGCTCGAATGCGGGTTCGAGTTCGGGTTCAGGTTCGCCCCCTGGTGATCGACCGTGACCCGACGATCGATCCCGGCGCTCGACCGGATCACGGACGCCTTCTTCGCGCTCGATACGGACTTCCGCTTCACCTATCTCAACGCGCGCGCCGAGTCGCTGCTCAAGCGTTCGCGCACGGAGTTGATCGGGCGGGTCATGTGGGACGAGTTCCCCGAAACCGTCGAGACGCAGTTCCCCGACGGCTTCCACCGCGCGATGGACGAGCAGGTCCCCGTCTCCTTCGAGGTCTACCACACCCGCCTCGAGACCTGGTTCGAGGCCAAGGCCTACCCCTCCGAAACGGGGCTCTCGGTGTACATGCGCGACGTCACCGAGCGCAAGCGCCAGGAGACGTCGCTGGCCCAGCACGCCGCCGTCGTCGAGGCGATCAGCGACGGCGTCGTGACGCTGGATCGCAACCGAGAGATCGTCTCGGTCAACGGCGCGATGAAACGGATCCTCGGCGCGGACCGCGAGGAACTGATCGGTGAACACGTCGAAATCCTCCCGGAACTGGCCGCGATCGACGACGACGACGCGGTCGAGATCGGGCGCGCGATCACCGACATCGACATCGGCACCGCCCAAACGCGGCGCCTCGAGGCGCCGTTCACCGCCGCCGACGGCACCGAACGGATGGGCGAGTTCCGCTTCGTCCCGATCGAGGACGACGCGGCGACCGTCGCTTGCGTCCTTCGGGACGTCACCGACCAGCACGAATACGAGCGCGTCGCCGCCTCGCTCCACCAGGTCACGCGGTGGCTGCTCGACTCCGACGACCCCGAGGAGATCTGCGCGATCGCCGTCCACTCGGGCAGCGACCTGCTCGATCTGCCGATCAGCGGCGTCTGGCTCTTAGAGGAGGAGCACGGCTACCTCGAGCCGGTCGCCGGCACCGCCGGCGCCCACGACGAGTTCGGCGGCCTGCCGCGGTTCTACCCCGGCGAGGGGCTCGTCTGGGAGGCGTTCGAGGCCGGCGACGTCGAGCGGTTCGACGACCTCGCGGCCCGCGAGGACCTCTACAACCCCGAGACCCCGATCCGCTCGGAGATCATCGCCCCGATCGGCACCCACGGCGTCCTCATGACCGGCGCCCTCGAGCCCAACCGGTTCGACGAGACGGACGTCGAACTGATCTCGACGCTCGTCGAGAACACGCGCGCGGCCCTCGACCGGGCCGACCGCGAGCGGGTGCTCCGCGAGCGGACCGCCGAACTCGAGCGCCGGACCGAGCGCCTCGAGGGCGTCGCCGACGTCCTCTCGAACGACCTCAAGCGACAGCTCGAGACGGTCGCCGAGGCGCTCGAGGACGGCGAGGAGCGACGCTCCTCGAGCGGTCGGACACAGCCCGACGACTGGGAGTTCCCCCTCGCGGAGGACTCCGTCGAGACGACGCTCGACCGGGCCGAGCGGCTCGTCGACGACGTCAAGGAGTTCGCCCGCAACGCCACCTCCGTGCGGACTCGGAGCCGAATCCGCCTCGAGAGCGCGATCGAGGAGGCGCTCGCGGGCTCGCGGCTGGCCGACGACGCCGTCATCGTCGAGCGGCCGGCGACGCTGCGGGCCGACGCCGACCGGTTCGTTCACCTCCTCGAGACGGCCTTCGACGACGTCGCGTCCCGGAGTCGGAGTCCCGGCGACGTGACGGTGTGGATCGACGTGATCGGCCTCGAGGACGCCGACCGCTCGCGGGGCTTTTTCCTGCGCGACGACGCGGCCGAGGTTCACCACGGGACCCACGACCGACTGCTCGATCCCGGCGCCGACGACGAGACGGCCATCGAGGGGCTCGGCCTGGCGCTCGTCAAGGCGATCGCCGAGGCCCACGACTGGACGCTCTCGATCGAGCAGGGTTCCGAAGGCGGCACGCGGATCGAAATCCGTGACGTGATGACCCTCGAGGTGCCGGAGTCGACCGCCGAGTAATCGATCCGCTCGAGTGCCGACGCGCAGGCTAGTTTTCGCCCGCGTCAAGCGCGTCTCGCATCGCGTATCGCGTCGGATACGCCGATCGCCTCAGCCTCGCTTTCGGCCGTCCGGACGTCGTACTCGGCCTCGAACCACGCCGTATAGCGGGCCGCGAGGGCCGGATCGTCTAAAGAACCGCCTCGAGGACGCGTCAAAACACCGACTGCTCAGCGAAAAAACGGTACCGGCGCGGGCCGCTCACTCGAGTTCGCGTTCGATCGTCGCGCGCCGGTCGCGGATCGTCGCCGCGTCGGTCTTGAGCGTTCGGTCGGCGGCTTCGATCTCGAGGCGGCCGTCGGCCGTCGCCGAGCCCAGGCTGACGACGGGTGCGACGCCGTCGAACGCCGCGCGGACCGCGTCGGGGTCGGTCGTCTGGATCAGGACGCGACCGGGCTGTTCGTAGAACAGCGCACCGGCGGGGTCCTCGACGTCCGCAGGTAGGGTTATCTCGAGGCCGGCCTCCTCGGTTACCATCTCCGCGAGCGCGACGGCGAGGCCGCCGTGGCTGACGTCGTGGGTCGCGAGCGTCGCGTCGTCGTCGGCGACCTCGGCGATCGTCTCGACGAGCGCCGACGGCTCGTCGGGCAGCGCGGGGAACGTATCGCTGCCGTCGAATCGGGCGAGGTACTCCGAGCCGCCCAGCGCGAACTCGCCGCGCTCGAGCGCGAGATCACCCACGAGCAACAGTTCGGCCTCGGCGTCGGGCGCGGCCGACAGCGGCGGCGCGTCGTAGCCCGCTTTCGCGCCGACCATCGCGAGCGTCGGCGTCGGCGGGATCGGGCCGGCGACGGAGTCGTTGTACAGCGAGACGTTCCCGCCGACGACCGGCGCCTCGAGGGTCGCGCACATGTCCGCGAGGCCGTCGACGATCCCCTTGAAGCCGCCGTAGACGTCGGGCTTCTCGGGATTGCCGCCGTTGAGACAGTCGACCGCTGCGAGGGGGGTCGCGCCCTTGGCCGCGACGTTCGTCGCGTTCTCGAGGGCGACCGCCTGCGCGCCCTCGTAGGGGGCGGCGTCGGTCCAGTTGGGCGCGGCGCCCGACGAGATAGCAAGGCCGGTCCCCGCCTCGCGGACCGCGACGATCGCGGCGTCGTCGCCCGGCCCGACGCTCGTGCGCACGCCGACCTCGTGGTCGTACTGGCGGTAGACCCACCGCTTCGAGGCGGTGTTCGGACTCGCAACGACCGTCTCGAAGGCCGCCTCGAGGTCGACCTCCGGAAGGTCGGTCTCGGGTTCCGCGGGCTCCTCGGCGGGCAGGTCGTTCATCGGCGCGCCCTCGCCGAGGAACTCGGCGTCGACGTCGACGACGGTCTCGCCCTCGAACGTGCAGGTGTAGTTGCCCTTGGTGACCTCGCCGATCACGGAGCAGCCGAGGTCGAACCGCTCGGCGATCTCGCGTACCCGATCGACGTTCTCGGGTGCGACCTCGTAACACATCCGCTCCTGGGATTCGGCCAGCAGGATCTCGAGGGCGTTCATGTTCGGCTCGCGCTGGTGGACGCGCTCGAGTTCGATGTCGGCGCCGAGGCCGCCCTTGGCGACCAGTTCGCTCGAGGCGCCGCCGAGGCCGGCCGCGCCGAGGTCGCGGGCCGATTCGATCAGGCCCTCCTCGACGAGCTGCTCGTTCGCTTCGATCAGCAGCTTCTCCGCGTAGGGGTCACCGACTTGGACCGCGGGCCGGTCTTCGGTCTCGGCGTCCTCCGAGAGGTCCTCGCTGGCGAAGGAGGCCCCGCCCAGGCCGTCCCGTCCGGTGGCGTTGCCCACGAGGACGAGTTTGTTGCCGGGTTCCTGCGCAACGGCTGTGACCAGTCGCTCCTCGTCGGTCAGGCCGACGCAGGCGACGTTCACGAGGGGATTCCCCTCGTAATCGGGGTGGAAATCGACGCTGCCGGCGACCGTCGGAACGCCGATGCAGTTCCCGTAGTGGCTGATCCCCTCGACGACGCCCTCGAACAGGTACTTGGAGTGTTCGCGGTCGAACGCGCCGAAGTACAGCGAGTCCGCGAGCGCGATGGGGTAAGCGCCCATCGAGAGCGTGTCGCGGACGATGCCGCCGACGCCGGTCGCGGCGCCGTCGAACGGATCGACGTAGGAGGGGTGGTTGTGGCTCTCGATGCCGAGCGTGATGTAGGTGTCCCCGTCGGCGCCGTCCCCGTCCTCGCTCCCAGCATCGGCGTCCGTGTTATCCGGCACGGCGACGACCGCCGCGTCGTCGCCCGGCCCGACGACGACCTGCTCACCCTCGCTCTCGAAGGCCGACAGCAGGGGTCTCGAGGAGCGGTACGCGCAGTGTTCGCTCCAGAGGTTCTCGAACAGCGCCGCCTCGGCCCGGGTCGGCTCCCGCCCCAGTTCGTCGACGACGAGTTCGCGGTCCGAATCGGCAAGACTCATTCATCTAGGTGGTGAAAGCCGGCCGGTAAATGGGTTTCTATGTGCACCTTCGTGTATACTACAGCGATCGTCGACGCCCAACGCCTCGAGTCGGGACGAGAATCGCCCGCGGACGCCGTGAGAGACGGTCGCAACCGTCGCTCTCAAGGTCAACCGTTACGCCCGCCAGCGCCCTTCGTCCCGGTACCATGGGAAGAAGCGAAACCACGTCCGTCCTCGAGGAGACGCTCGAGTTCGATCCGCCGGGATCGCGTCGGCTCCGGCTCGCGTTCGCCGCGCTCTGGACCGTCGACCTGATCGCCGCGGCCTGCTTCTTCCTCGTGCCGTACGCGAGTGAGCTCAACCCGGTCACCGTCTTCTTCTACGACCTGTTCGGGCTGGCCGGCGTCGCGCTCGCCGCCTGCAGTTACGCCGCGATCGTCGTCGTCGTGGGCAACGTCCTCTCGGACCCGCTCGACAGCCGGTTCGTCGGCGGTGTGATCGCGCTGTACGCCGCGTTTGCCCTGAACAACGTCGCGTTGCTCCTGTTCCGCCAAGCGCCGCTGGAGATGGCCGCGGTGGCGCTGTGATCGGAGACAGTGCGCTCGAGTCGACGGTCGCAAATCGGCATCGGTCGGCGACGTCGACGGTATCGACGACGCGACTCGACTACTCGTAGGGCTCGAACTCCTCGCCGAACAGCAGGAAGTAGCCGGTGCCGACTGCGCCGATGACCGCGGCGATCGTGAACGCGAGTTCCGCGCTGACGAACTCCCAGAGGTAGCCGCCCAGCGCGGCGCTGGGGATGACGATCGTGTTTCGCAGCAGGTAGTACGTACCCGTCACGCGACCGCCGGCACCCCGCTCCGCGGGGCCGACGATCAGCGCCTTGTGCGAGGGGAGCCCGGCGAACCGCAGCCCCGAAAAGGCGAACACGAGGATCATCGCCGCCGCGGTGTTGGCGGTGAACTCGGGGACGTTGATGAGCACGATCGGGAACATCGCGTAGACGGCGAAGCCAAGCGCCACGACGGGTTTGAGTCCGACGCGTTCGGCGGCCTTGGCCGCCGGAACCATCACCAGCAGCGCGACGAGCATCTCGACGCCCAGCAGGTAGCCGAAAAAGGCCTGCGGCGAGAGGTCGACCGCATACGAGAAGCCGCCGAGGGCGATCGTCGTCTCGAGGCCGACCTCGTAGAGCCGCGTGACCACGAGGACGAAAAAGGAGTAGACCATCCCGTTGGCGAAGCGGACGAGCGTGTCGCCGACCAAAAGCGGCCGCAGCGGGTCGGGCATGTCCCGCAAGTCCTGGGCGATCTGCTCTACGCCCTCGAAGGAACCTCCGATCGAGTCCTCTTCGGCGTCGTAGAGGAGGTGCTGGACGACGGTGCCGAGGAGTCCGAAGACGACCGCGACCGCGAGGACGTACTGGAAGCTGAGCGTGAAGTCGGGGTGGAGACCGATGAGCGCCGCAGCCAGGACGGGCCCGACGAGGAATGCGGTCCGGCGGAACGTCTCGGTGCTGGCGAAGCCGGCCGCCAGCCGCGAGGGGTCGGTGGCCTGCTTGACGACGGCGAAGGTCGCCCCGAGACCGAACGACTTCCAGGCCTGCGCGAACACCAGTCCGACGAAGATCCAGAGCCAGGGCTCGATCGTGACGGGGCCGACCGGGGTCGGCCCGAACTGCCCCGCGACGAGCCAGACCGCGAACCCGAGCGTCGACAGGAATCCGAACAGCGTCAGCGCGTATCTCGAGCCAATCCGGTCCGAGATCGCGCCGCCCGGATACGGATACAGGGCGGAGATGATGTTCCCGAACGTCCCGAATAGTCCGACGACGAACCCCGAGGCGCCCAGCGCGACCATGTAGTCCGGCAGAAAGCGGCTCGTCATCTGGAAGCCGAGGCTGAAGGCGAACATCGCCAGCGACAGCACCAACACGTCCCGCTCGAGGGCGAAGAACTGGCGGAACGTGTCCAGTGCGCTCGGTTCTCGCTCGTCGACTTCGATTTCCTCCGTCCCCATCCTCAGTCACCGGCGTGGAGTCGCCATCGATCGGAGCGACGTTCGCTTCCGTAATAGGAATAGCGTCTTCATCACCGTACGTTTCAACTCATTCCGAACTCCGTAGCTGTATTTAGAACCCAATACTCGACTAGAGTGGGATATAGAGGGCGCTATACGGCCCTAGTGAAGTGTTCCGGAATAGTTAATTGAATATCTGCTCAACCGTATTGCGATGGCCCAAGCGACCGAGCGGCTCCACCGCTATCTCGAAGACGAACTGGGCGAGTGTCGTGACGAAGACGTCGACTGCCGACTCGAGGAACTCGACGCGCTCGAGGAGACGATCGGCGCCGAGCGGGTCGAGACGGAACTCGACGTCCTGTCGGCGCTGGCGAACGGGACGCGCTACCGGATCGTCCGCGCGCTCGTCGCAGCCGAGGGGGAACTGTGCGTCTGCGAACTGGACGCGATCGTCGACGTCAGTGAGAGCGGTCTGAGTCACGCGCTCTCGACGCTCGTCGACGCGGGGCTCGCCGTCGACCGAAAGGACGGGCGCTGGAAGACGTACCGGGCGACCAACCGCGCCACGGCGCTCGTGACGGTGCTCGAGGGGTGCGTCGGCGATGACTAGCGGAAGCGGCGACGCATCCGGGCCCGACATCGCCTTCGTCTGTGTTCAGAACGCGGGCCGGAGCCAGATGGCCGCCGCCTTCGCCGAACGCGAACGCGAGCGCCGCGACGCCGACGTCGAGATCGTTTCCGGCGGGACCGATCCGGCCGATCGCGTCCACGAGGCGGTCGTCGCCCCCATGGACGAGATCGGCATCGACCTCAGCGATCGAACCCCGCGCGAGGTCACCTCCGAGGAGCTGCGGGGCTGCGAGTACGTCATCACGATGGGCTGCTCGGCCGCGGGCGTCTGTCCGGCGACCTGGAGCGGCGAGAGCCGCGACTGGGACCTCACCGACCCGCACGGGAAGGACGTCGAGACGGTTCGCGAAATCCGCAACGAGATCGAGGCCCGCGTCGAAGCGCTGTTCGACGAAGTGTAACGTCTCGAGCCAGCGCGTCTTCGATTTGCGCTGTTCGGAGGTGTAGCTTCGCCACGCCCGCTCCGATCCAAACCCGTCTCGAGGACCGTCCGCTAACCCCGACGAGACGGGTCGTAATCGGATAACTTTTGATCGCGGTCGGCGAACGTCAGTCCGTGCTGTCGGTCGAACTCCACGCCCACTCGGCGCTGTCGTACGACGGCCGGGACTCGGTCGAACTCATCTTAGAGCAGGCCGAGGCCGTCGGCCTCGACGCGATCGCCGTCACCGATCACGACGAAATCGACGCCAGCCTCGAGGCAGCCGAGCTGGCCCCCGACTACGGGCTCCTCGGCATCCCGGCGATGGAGATCTCGAGCAAGGCGGGCCACGTACTGGGTCTCGGTCTCGAGGAGGCCGTGCCGCCCGGGCTTTCCTTCGAATCGACGCTCGAGGCGATCCACGAGCAGGGCGGGTTGGCGGTGATCCCCCATCCGTTTCAGGAGTCGCGCCACGGCGTGATGGCCCGGATCTCCCGGGAGGAACTCGCGATGGGCGACGCGATCGAAGTCTACAACTCGCGGCTGTTGACCGGCCGCGCGAACCGACAGGCCGACCGCTTCGCCCGAGCGCGCGAGCTCCCCCGTACCGCCGGCAGCGACGCCCACATCAGCGAGATGGTCGGCCAGGCGATCACCCGCGTCGACGCCGAGGAACGGTCCGTCGACGCGATCCTCGAGGCGATCCGCGCGGGGAAGACGTCCGTCGAAGGGAAGCGAACGCCGTGGCGCATCAGTTTCCAGCAGTTCGCCGGCGGCGTGACCCGGCGCATCCGGAGCGGCATCATGGGGGTGTTCCGGTGACGACGCCGACCCTCCGCGGCGCCGCCGAGACGGTTCGAGACGCCCTCGAGCGCAGCGATCCGCTTCCGGGGACGACCGGCTTCGCGGGCGAGGTCGACGGTCGACTCGTGCGGGACGTGCTCGGCCGGGAACCGCTGTTTTACGAAGGGGACGGCGACGCGATGGCCAGCGACGAGAGCGCGGCGTGGGCGTTCGAACCGGCCGCGCTCGAGGAGCCGATACCGTTCCCAGCGGGTGGGGTACGAGACGCCGACAGGGCAGGACGCGTCGAACCGACCGACGTCGAGCGCCGCTGGACCCTCCCCGATCCCGACCCCGAACCCGATCGCGAGGCCGCCCTCGAGGCGCTCGAGGACGCGATCCGGACGGCGACGCGGACGGCGCGGGACGAGGACCGCGAGGTCGCCGTCGCCTTCTCCGGCGGCGTCGACTCCGCGCTGGTGGCCGAACTGCTGGACGCGCCGCTGTACGTCGTCGGCTTCCCCGACAGTCACGACGTCGAGGCCGCGCGCACGGCCGCCGACGCGATGGGCCGCGAGCTGACGGTCGTCGAACTCGAGCCCGCCGACCTCGAGCGCGCGGTGCCCGAGATCGTCCGCGCGACGGGCCGGACGAACGCGATGGACGTCCAGATCGCCCTGCCGCTGTACCTGGTCGGCGAACGGGTCGCCGCGGACGGCTACGACGCGCTCGCGGTCGGCCAGGGCGCCGACGAACTGTTCGGCGGCTACGAGAAAGTGGTGCGACTCGACCACCGCGTCGACGCGGCGACGACCCGCGGCGCCGTGCGAGAACAGATCGACAGCCTGCCCGACCAGCTTCCCCGGGACGTGCTGACGATCCGGGCGACCGGCCTCGAGCCGGTCGCGCCGCTGCTCCACGACCGCGTGGTCGAGGCGGCACTGGAGCTGCCGGACGAGTTGCTGGCCGACGAGGAGATGCGAAAGCGCGGCTTCCGAGAAGTCGCGTCGCGGTATCTCCCCGACGAGGTCGCGACGCGGGACAAGAAGGCGGTCCAGTACGGCAGCCTTGTGGCCCGCGAACTCGACCGACTCGCCCGGCAGGCGGGCTACAAGCGCCGGATGGACGATCACGTCTCGAAGTACATCGCGTCGCTGCTCGAGGGCGAGGATGAGGGCGACGATAAGGACGAGTAAAGCCCCCTCAGGACGGCAGCGGACACAGACTCGCCGTAAAGACGACCCGCTCGTCGGTCTCGTTTTTCGCGCCGTGATCGGCGCCGCGTTCGTGGTGCACGACGCCCGGCGCCTCGATTTGCTCGCTCTCATCGCCCTGCAGGACCGTCACCGTTCCCTCGAGGACGTGGAAGACGTTCGTGCTCTCGGCGTGCTCGTGGGGCTCGAGTTCCGCGCCCGGCCCGAGCGCGAAGGCCTTCACGAGCACGTCGTCGGTGACGACCAGTTCCGCCGTTTCGACCTCGCCGTCGGCCGGCTCGAGGTCGGCGATCGCGTCGTACTCGTCGAGTGACGTGGGCATGGCTGTGACTGTGAGCGTGCGATTCGGTACCGAGAATATAAACGCTACCGCTTACCCGTACCCGCTACCGCTCGTCGGTGAGAGATTCAGCCTTCGGTTTCGGTGGGGAGCGCGTCGGCCGGTTCGTCCGAGGTGTGCTCGGCGACCGTGCGACGGTTGGATTCGCCGATCCGGTCGGCGACCGCCTCGACGACGTCCTCGACGGACTCCTGGACCGGGCTGTCGTCGTCCTTGACGATCGGGCCCGCGCTGCCGTCGGCGCCGAAGTCCGGGTGGATCGGAATGCGGCCCAGCAGCGGCACGTCGTAGTTGTCGACGATCGTGTCCGCGCCGCTGGTGCCGAACAGCCCGTGCTGGTCGCCGCAGGACGGGCAGACGAACGAACTCATGTTCTCGACGACGCCGAGCACCGGGGTGTCGTGCTTGTTGAACATCTGGATCCCCTTGCGGGTGTCCTCTAGGGCCATCTCCTGGGGCGTCGTGACGACGACCGCACCCGTCACCGGCATCGACTGCAGCAGGTTCAGCGTCGCGTCGCCGGTCCCCGGCGGCAGGTCGACGATGAGGTAATCGAGGCGGCCCCACTCGACGCCCTCGAGGAACTTCATCATGAACTTGTTGACCATCGGCCCCCGGAGGATGGCGGGGTCGTCTTCCTCCTCCATCATGAAGCCCATGCTGATCACGCGGACGCCGTCCGAGCGGGGCGGAACGATGTCCTCGTCGGGCGTCACGCCGGGCTCGCTCTCGACCGGCAGGATCTTGGGCACGTTCGGCCCGTGAATGTCGGCGTCGAGCAGGCCGACCATCGCGCCGCGCTTCTCGAGGCCGGCCGCGATGTTGGCCGCGACGGTCGTCTTACCGACGCCGCCCTTCCCCGAGGCGACCGCGATGACGTTGCGCACCCGCGGGAGGACCTCGTCGTCGAAGCCGTGCTCCTCGCCGACGTGGGCCCGCAGGTCGGCCTCGAGGCCGACCTCCTCGCAGAGCTCGCGGATCCGGTTGCCGATCTCCATCTCCGAGGGCGCGTAGGGGGCGTTGAAGGCCAGCGAGATGCGGGCGGTCTCGTCGTCGATCACGACGTCGTTGACCAGGCCGAGCGTGACGATGTCCTCGCCGATGTCGGGGTCTTCGATGTCCTCGAGTTTGATTTTGAGTTCGTGTTCTGTGATGCTCATGGTGCGTCGATGTGCGTATCAGAACAGAAGTGGCCGACGGGGATACGTGTGATGGTTCGCGACCCTAGCGGTGCGACGACGGCGGCACTGTCGGCGGTTCGCCGTCTCGCGTCGGCGGCTCACCTCGGTCCGACGGGACCGAACGGCTCGGGCAGGCCGCCGTAGAAGAGGATGCCGATCAGCATCGTCAAGAAGAACATGCTGATCCACATCGAGGTCGTGAGTCCGACGAGGTACGAGACGCCGAGCAGCCCCGTCTTCGTGTCGCTCGGTTCGCCGACGAACCAGGCGATTATCATGACGTAGACCGGAACGAGGATGACCCCGAAGATGAGCCAGGTTCCGGTGTTGGGAAACCCGGTCACGCCCGCGGTCCCTTCGTACCCGTGGTACAGGGCCGTCTCGAGGGCGGCAGGGAGTGACATACGTTCCCTTCGACGATCGATGTCGTGGTGGTGGTGCCTGCATTCTCACCGTCGGCCGTCGGCCGTCGCGTAGCGGACCCGACCGTCGCAGATCGGTCGCGTCTCTCGCCCCTCGCGTATCGGACGTCCTCGCCGTTCACGCCCGTCGCTGGAGGAGGGTCGGCGATGAACGAGACTCCGTCTCGAGCGGACGAACGGACGAACGGACAAGCGGATGAGAACGCGAACGATAAAATCAGTCGACCGGCGATACGAGGGCGGCGGCCCTTACGGACCGGCCGCGCCGACCGGCTCGGGCATGCCGCCGTAGAAGAGGATGCCGATCAGCATCGTCAGGAAGAACATGCCGACCCACATCGAGGTCGTCAGCCCGACGAGGTAGGAGACGCCGAGCAGGCCCGTCTTCGTGTCACGGGGCTTGCCGGTGAACCATGCGATGAGCATGATGTAGACCGGGACCAGGATCAGCGCGAAGATGACCCAGGTCCCCTCGTTGGGGAAGCCGGTGAAGCCCTTGGTGCCGTCGTAGCCGTGGTACAGGATTTCCGCCGGAATCGATGTCAGTAGGTTCGTTGCGCTCATGCTTCCACCTCCGGTTCGGTAGCGTCGCTAGCGTGTTCCTGTTCGTGTCCGTGATCGCCGCGCAGGTGTTCGACCGCGTGGAGCTCGACGACCGGGACGAGCCGCGAGACCGACAGGAACAGCAGCGCGACCAGCGCCGTCGTTCCGACCAGCGAGAGCCACTCGATCGCGCTCGGGAAGTACGTCCCGGGCGTGTTCCAGTAGATGTCGAAGGTCGGGTGCAGGAACCCTTCCACGACGAACAGCACCTTCTCGGACAGCGTGGCGACGAGCACCGCACCGCTGGCGAGAAGCGCTCGCTTCTTGCTGAACAGCGCCGGGCGGATCGCCTGCAGGAAGATGTACACGAGCGTGGTGAAGACGAGGGCGATCGCGAACTGGTAGACCGGGTGTGCGAGCTTCCCTTCGGCCGCGTGCGCTTTGGCGAGCGGACCGAGGTAGACGCCGTTGAGGACGGACTGGAGCTGGAACCACAGGTACAGCAGGATGAAGAAGCCCAGCCACAGCAGCAGTCCGCGGAAGATGTCGTCGGTGATGATGTGGTCCCAGTCGTAGGCCCGGCGGAAGATGTACGAGATGATCGTCACGCCGCTGATCGCCGACATCAGCGCGATGCTGAGGAACGTCGGGCCCTGAATGCCGCCGGTCCAGGCGGGCATCGCCGGGAGCAGAGCGAACAGCCACGGAATGACGCCACCGTGGAGCAGGAGCGGGGCCATGATGATGACGGCGGCGGCGAGCCACCAGACCATCCGTTCGATGACCTCGTCTTCCTTCTCGGTGTACCCGATCGTCAGGAGCTTGTAGATCGGTTCGAAGCGGTCCGGCAGCTGATCGCGCAGTCGGTTCACGTCGTACCGAACCGTCAGGCCGAGGTACGTCGCCGACAGCACGAAGTAGGCCGTAATGACCGTCACGTCCCACACCAGCGGCGAGTTGTTGACCGTGATGTGGTAGTGACCGATGACGCTGGTGACCATCCGGTCCGGACGGCCCATGTGGACCAGAATGTAGAACCCGGCCGCCGAGAGGCCGCCGATGGTCGTCAGTTCAGCGATGCGGGCGACCGGCATGTACCGGTCCATACCGAGCAGGCGAACCGACGCCGACAGGATGATCCCGCCGTGTGCAACGCCGACCCACCAGATGAACGCGCCGATGTACAGCCCCCAGGTCACGCCGCCACCGCTACCCCAGTCGCCGAGGCCGGTGACGATCAGTCCCTTCTGGAGCTGGTAGGCCCACGCCACGAGGAACGCCACGAGACCGAGGGTGGCGATGCCGTAGATGGTCAGATATTTCTTCGAGAACCGGTCGACCGGACTGAGGATGTCCTCCTCAGAAGGCGTCTTCGTGCTCACAGCGACCACCCCGTGTCGCCGACGGTCCCCTCGTCGAGGACCTCTTCCTTGCGGTTGTCGACGAGCGCGACTTCGCTCCCGTCAGAGCGCGTGTACGTCACGTCGCTGTAGCTCGAGGGCCCTTCGACCTGCTCGGCTTCCGGACCGGGCTCCTGCCCGATGTACGTGATGTTCGGGTGGGTCCCGATGTCCTCGAGCAGCTTGAACTTCGAGGTCGGGTTGCCCGCGTACTCCCGAAGCAGGTCGTTGGCGTCGCTCGCTTCGCCCTCGCCGAGGCGAAGCTCCGACAGGTTCTCCTCGCTCTCGAGGTTGACGTACTCCTCGACCGCGTTGACGAACTCGATGACGGCCTGTTCCTTGTCGAGGATGCTGTTGTTCTCCTCGTCGCCGGGCTCGAGGCCCTCGCTGGCGAGCTGAATCGCCTTCATGGCGGCGAGCGTCTCGCGGTCGAGGCCTAGTTCCTCGTTTTCGAGCACGGTCTGGAGGTCCGCGTCCGAGCTAAGTTGCTCGTTGACCGTGTCCGTCGACGGCGGACCGGAGAAGCCGTAGACGTCGATGACTGCGCGGCTCTTGGCCGGGTGCTCACGGTGCTGGGAGGCGTCGCTGCGTTCGTCCTTGACGTTGCCGAACTGGATCGCGTTCGGCGGGCAGGCGCGTTCGCAGGCGGTCGTCCCGACTCGCTCCTCGCCCTGCTGGCCGTCCTGCATGGACGGACACATCGTACACTTGCTCATCGTGCCGCGGGGCGAGCGACTGTCGACCCAGCGCTCCTCGCCGTTCTCGTACTCGGCGTGGGTGATCTCCTGCGGGTCCTCGTCGTTGGGACCGGTGATCTCGCTGTGGGCCACGTCGGGTTCGTCCCACTGGAAGTAGTTGACGCCGTAGGGACAGGCGACCTGACAGTACCGGCAGCCGATACAGACGTCGTAGTCGGTCAGCACCAGGCCGTCCTTGTCGCGGGTGTGACGGGCCGTCGTCGGGCACACCTTCTCACAGGGGGCGTCCGTACAGTGCTGGCACGGCCGCACGAGCATGTTGAAGTCGCTGACCCCGCCGCGAACGTCGGGCGCGGGGGTGCCGCCGGACGAGACCTCGTCCTCGAAGGCCATGACGTACATCCAGTTGACGCCCTGGTCCAGATCGTTCTCCGAGGCGCAGGCGGACATACAGGAGAGACAGCCGTCACAGCGCTCGAGGTCGATCGTCATCCCCCACTGGACGTCGCGCTCGTGGACCTCCTTGGCTTCGGTGTGGCTGCCGCCGTGGCCGTCGCCTTCGCCGCCGGATTCGGCGACGTTCTGCTGGCCGGCTTCGGCGGTACCCCACGCGCCGAGTCCGACGGCCGCCGCGCCGGCGCCCATCTTCTTCATCGCGCCGCGACGGGTATCCTCGCCGTCGCCGCCGAACTTGTCGAGCATTCGGCCGACCGTCCCCTTGGCTTCCTCCTGGGCGGCCTCGTACGCTTCGGCGGTCGGGCGGTTGTCCTCGCCGAACTCCTCCATCACGTCCTCGTGATATTTCTCGTGGAATTCGGCTTCGGAGAGCTCGCCCTTGGTGACCCGCATCGCGTCCTGGGCCATTTTCATACCGAGTTCCGTATCGTACTCGGTATCGTCGAGCATCCCCTCGAGTTCGTCTTCCCACTCGCTTCCGAGTGGGTGGAAGGATTCATCGTCCGTACTCATTCAGTTAGAACACCTCTGTAGACGCCGTTTTCGTAAGGCAGTAACTTGCTGGGGTGTACTTTAACATGTCTATCTGTGCTCCTCTAGCCCGGACTCACAACCAAACACGGTTCAAGTATGGACCCGATTTCCACGCCGCGAGAATCGATCCGAACAAATTCGGTTCTATAAATGCTGTCGCTGTTTGACCCGGTTACGTTTCGTGCCTGGCGTTACCACGACACGTTACGCGAACCCCGCCGATCCATAAATCGGCACGAGGCCCGGAGCGGCTCGACGACGGCGCGTGCGACCCGCAGGAACGGACTAGCGGATTGCGGCCGCGACGGACCGACAAACCTCGAGAGCCGGCCGCGGACGACGTTCGGCTGAAAATACTTGTCGCGAGCACGCCGACCGTCGCGTATGGTCGACGACCGACGGCCCACGCCGACGGAAACGCGCTCGCTCGAGTCGCTCGAGCAGCGGCCTCACGCGCGGGTGTTCGACGGTGAGCCGAAGACGATCCGACTCGCGCTCGAGGAAGGAGAGGAGATTCCACCCCACCAGCATCCGGATCGGGAGATCGTCTTCCACGTGCTGGAGGGGCGGGTCTCGATCGCGCTCGGCGACGACGATCACGATCACGAGGTCGCGGCGGGCGAACTGATCCGGTTCGACGGTGCGCAGGAGATCGCCCCGACCGCGCTCGCGGATACCACGGCACTGCTCGTCCTCGCCCCGCGGGCCGCGGACGGCGACGATTCGGCCTGACTCGCGGTCAGTCCGCCGCGAGCTGTTCCTCGAGCGACTCCTCCTCGTCGAGGCCGGGCAGGTCCTCGACGAACCGCTTGATGATCGCCTCCTCGGCCCGGTGGAGCGTCTCGCTGCAGGTCGATTTCGCGATGTCGAGGTGCTCGGCCAGCTCCGTCAACGAGCACTGCCGCGGGGTGTCGTAGTACCCCTTCTCGACGGCGGCGGCGACGACCTCGAGCTGGCGCTCCGAGAGCAGTTGGCTCTCGTGGAGCCGCTCGCGGACGTTCTCGATGCGGTACTGGAGCCCGAAGTGCTCGAGTTGCTCGGCGAGTTCGGCCAGCCGGTCCCGCGAGCCCGTCACCTCGATGGTCGCCTCGCCGTCGGAGATCTCGACGGGGAGTTCGATCGGCATCCCCGACTCCTGGGAGGAAAACAGCAGGAGCGGCGCCGTCGTCTCGAAGTGGACCGTCGCCTCGTTGTCGCTCCACTGCGCGAGCGTGAGCTCGGTGATCTGCGGGTGGTTCGTCATGTCGTCGACGATCTCCGGCACCTCCGAGCCGGTGATGCGGACGAGCGCGAACCCGGTGTCGGAGCCCGGAACGCCCGCCAGCACGCGAAACGTCGCGTCGGGATACTCCGTGGAGAGCTGCTGGATCCAGATCTGGTCGGGCATCGTGATCGTCAGTGTCGCCTGTGCCATACGCGAATATCCTAGGCGTAGCTATATACCCGTAGCTACGAATATGTTCGTCGGAATTCCTACGGTGTGGGAATTCGGCCGTACGAACACGTTCGCAGGAATGCCCAACACGAATCCGGGGGTATCCACGATCGATGGCAACCAACACCGCCGACCGCACGCTCGACGTGCGCGAGATCGACGGCCCGCCGTTCGACGACATCATGTCGGCGCTGAGCGCGCTGAACGCGGGCGAGCGCCTCGAGTTGATCGCGCCCTTCGAGCCGAAGCCGCTCTACGAGGTGCTCGACGCGCGCGGCTACACGCACGAAAGCGAGCAGCGCGACGGCGTCTGGCACGTGTTCATCGAGGAGTCCTGACGACGCCCGCGAACGCCGGGCGGTCCGGCTCGAGGGAGGCGAACGTGTTCGGGCAAAGGCCGACGGCGCCGCCGCGTCGACTCCCACCTGCATGACCCGACTCGACGTCAGGGACATCCCACCGGTAAACCGCCACCCGACCATCCACGAGGAGTTCGAGGCCTTAGAGCCCGGCGAGACGCTGACGATCGTCAACGACCACGAGCCGAAGCCGCTGTTTTACGAGTTCCAGGCCGAAGTCGAGAGCTTCGACGCCGACGGCTACGAGGTCGAGCAGGTCGATACCGACGAGTTCGTCGCGAAGTTCCCAAAGGTAGAGGCGTAGACCCGCATCCGGCGGTATCGGCCGCCGTCGGCCCGAACACGTGCGGCACGAAAGATAGCTCGCTCCCCCTCGATCACTCACGTATGCAGTCACCCGCGTCCGTCGTCGACCGCACCGACGCACCGACCGATCGACCGCGAGAGACGATCGACGTGCGATCGCTCGGCCCGCCGGAGCCGCTGAAGAACACCCTCGAGACGCTCGCCGACCTGCCCGACGAGACGGTGCTGGTCCAGCGGAACGATCGCGTTCCGCAGTTCCTCTTTCCGAAACTCGAGGACCGGGGATACGCCCACGAGAGCGTGGAACTCGAGGACGACGACGAGGTCGTGACCGTCATCTGGTCGCCCGACGCCTGAGCGGCGCTCGTCGCTCGTCGTTGTCGCTCGCCGTTCGATTCCGAGGCTACGCCGCACTCAGGTGCTCGAGCAGCGCCGCCGTCAGCCGTTCGGGTTCCTCGTGTTGGACCCAGTGGCTCGTCCCCTCGAACAGCTCGAGACGCCGCCCCTCGCGGGCGCAGCGGTCGTAGCTGTCGACCGCCAGTTCCGTTCCCAGCGCCGCGTCGTCGGTGCCCCAGGCGAGCAGCGTCGGCGCCTCGACGCGGTCCCGCGGCGGAGTCGTCGCGTCCCTCGCGCTCGCCCGATACCAGTTGAGCATTCCGGACAGCGCGCCTTCCCGGCTCCAGGCGCGCCGGTAGCGTTCGAGATCCGCGTCCGAAAAGGTTCCCGGCGCCGCCGTGGCCCGGAGCGCGCGCTCGAGGAGTCGAAAGTCGTCGTACCGGCAGACCAGTTCGGGCAGGCGGGGCACCTGGAAGCAGGCGGCGTACCAGCTCCGGCGCAGCTGGGCGGGGTTCGATCGGAGGTGCTGCCGAAAGACGGTCGGGTGCGGCGCGTTGACGATCGCGAGTCGATCGACGACCGCGGGGTGGCGAAGCGCGAGGTCCCACGCGACTATCCCGCCCCAGTCGTGGCCGACGACGTGCGCCTCGTCCCGGTCTTCGGAGGCGATCAGTTCGACGACGTCTCGAGCAAGGTGTCGCCGGCGATACGCGCGCACCGATGTCGGCTTCTCGCTCAGATTGTAGCCGCGCTGGTCGGGCGCGAGCACCCGGTAGCCGGCGTCGACGAGCGGCCTGATTTGTTCGCGCCAGCCGTACCAGAACTCGGGAAAGCCGTGGAGCAAGACGGCGAGCGGGTCGTCCGGATGGCCGGCGGCGACGACGTGGAGGTCGACGCTGTTGACCGTCCGCACGTCGGTCGTCGTGTCGCCCGTCGATAGCACCGACGGGTCCGCTTGTGGGGAGACGGCGTTCGCGCACATACCCGTCCGTTCGACGCCACAGGTTTTCAATCGCTGCCGTCGGAGGAGCGAGTCGATACCGACGGAACGATAGCCGACCATGTTCGATGTATTTCCTTCATTCAGAGAATCGTCGATTAGAGTGTACGTATGTCCACCGTATTCGGAGATGGGGAGAAGAACAATGACCACCACCGCAGCCAACCGACGGCAGTTCATGCAGGCAGTCGGGGCCGCCGGCGTAGTTGCAATCGCCGGCTGTCTCAGCGACGACGTGTCGGGGAACAGCGCGACGACCGAAAACGAGACGGCGGTCGAGGAGGGACTGCCGGCGGCGAAGGCTGTCGACATCGACCGCATCGCGCGGGACCCCACTGACATCCCGGCCCCGGTCGACTGGACCGAGCCCCGCGAGCACGACGTCAGGATCCGGACGAAGGACGTGACCGCCGAAATCGAGCCCGGCGTCACGTTCGACTTCATGACCTTCGAAGGGCAGGTCCCCGGCCCGATGGTCCGCGTCCGCAAGGGCGACCGGGTCAACCTCCGGTTCGAGGTGCCGGAGGAGACCAACATGGCGGCCCACAACCTGGACTTCCACGCGGTCTACGGTCCCGGCGGCGGCGCCGAGGCGACGACCCTCGCACCCGGCGACGACGCGGCGGAGATCAGCTTCACCGCCGAGTACGCCGGCGCGTTCGTCTACCACTGCGCGGTCGCCGGCGACATGGACCACCACATCAGCGCCGGCATGTTCGGCTCGATCCTCGTCGAGCCCGAGGAGGGGCTCCCCGAGGTGGACCGCGAGTACTACCTCGGTCAGCACGAGCTCTACACCGACGGCGACGTCGGCGAGGAAGGGCACCACACCTTCGACTTCGACGCTATGATGGCGGAGGAGCCGACCTACGTCGTCTTCAACGGCCAGGCCTACGGCTTCACCGCGGACGGCGTCGGGCCGATGCGCGCCGAGACCGGCGAGACCGCACGGGTGTACTTCGCCAACGGCGGGCCGAACCTGCTGAGCTCGCTCCACCCGATCGGCAACGTCTGGCGCGACTACTACCGCGACGGCGACCTGCTCAGCGAACCGGACCGGAACGTCGAGACGGCGCCGGTCGCGCCCGGGACCACCACCGTCGGCGAGATGGAGTTCCCTGTGCCGGGACCGGTCAAGATCGTCGACCACGCGCTCACGCGGGCCGGCCGCCGGGGCGCGCTGGCGGTCATCGACGTCACGGGCGAGGAGAACCCGGAGATCTACGACGAGAATCCGGGCGGCGACGAGACCCGGTGACGGTGACCTCCCACCGTGATTTTTGGCGACGCTTCCGATCGAGCGGTCGCCGTCGACGACCGCGAGCGTTCGACGACTCCGCGTCGACGCGGATCGGGAGCAGCGAGGCCGTCGAGCGCCGCGTTCGATCCTCGCCGTCGCGCTCCGACGGCGTCACCACCGCCGTCGATCGCCTACGTCCAGACCTGCAGACAATCCGTCGAACAGAAGTGCAGCTCGATCTGCGCGTCCGGCTCGGACTCGAGGTGCGTGGTCAGCGTGTATGCGATCTCCGACTCCGACTCGCAGTTATCGCATTCGCGGTGCATACCGAACCCGTAGCGATGCACTATATTCAGTATGGACCGATTATCTGGAGTAAGATCGTGTTAGCATCGCAGACAGTCGGGTCAATACGGTGTTGGAGTCGGGAACCGACGGGGGACGGGCGAAGTTAGACCGCGAACCGCGACGGGAAACGACGCGACGTCAGGCCGGCGCGCCTTCCTCCGCCTCGAGGAGTTCGTGGTACCGATTGCGGATCGTCACTTCGGAGATGCTGGCGACCTCGCTGACGTCGTTCTGGGTGACCTTCTCGTTGGTCAGCAGCGCGCCGGCGTAGACCGCGGCGGCGGCGAGGCCGACCGGCGACTTGCCGCTGTGGATCCCCGAGTCCTTCGCCGTCTTGAGCAGCTGGCGCGCGCGGCGCTCGGTCTCGTCCGGAAGGTCGAGATCGCTCGCGAAGCGGGGCACGTAGCTCTCGGGGTCGGCCGGCTGGACCTCCAGTCCCAGCTCGCGGATGACGTAGCGGTAGGTGCGGGCGATCTCGTCCTTCTCGATCCGGGAAACCGAGGCGATCTCGTCCAAGCTGCGCGGGGTGCCGGCCTGGCGGGCGGCGGCGTACAGCGAGGCCGTCGCGACGCCCTCGATCGAGCGTCCGGGCAACAGGTCCTCCTCGAGGGCACGGCGGTAGATGACGCTGGCGGTTTCGCGGACGTTCTCGGGGAGACCGAGCGCGGAGGCCATGCGGTCGATCTCGCCCAGCGCCTGCTTGAGGTTGCGCTCCTTGGAGTCGCGGGTGCGGAACCGCTCGTTCCAGGTGCGCAGACGCTGCATCTTCTGGCGCTGGCGGCTCGAGAGGGCCTTGCCGTAGGCGTCTTTGTCCTGCCAGCCGATGTTGGTCGAGAGCCCCTGGTCGTGCATCATGTTGGTCGTGGGGGCGCCGACGCGGGACTTCTCGTCCTTCTCGGCGGCGTCGAACGCGCGCCACTCGGGCCCGCGGTCGATCTCGTCTTCCTCGACGACGAGGCCGCAGTCCTCGCAGACCGTCTCGGCGTGCTCGGCGTCCGACACAAGTCGGCCGCCACACTCCGGGCACTGCTCCCGTTCGCCTGCCTGCTCGCGCGACTCCTCCTGTACGGCTTGGCGTTGCTCGTCACTGCGAGTTCGAATGCTGGAGTCAGTCATTGTGTTAACCGTCGAAACCTCGGTGAAAACGCTCGAATCCGTAGTGCTCCCTAATAAATGGAGACGAGAACTTAAATACTACGATAGTACGCGCCGCGCGAGGGACGGCGGACCGCCCGCGTCGGGACGGTCGCTCGAGACGGGGCGAACCGATCCTCGCGTATCGAAACCCTTACTCTCCGGAAGGCGGTTCGAACAGGTATGAGCGACGACGCCGTCAGTCCCGAGGAGGTCCGCCACGTCGCGGAGCTGGCTCGCGTCGACCTCGAGGACGACGAGGTCGACCGGTTCGCCCGGCAGTTCGCGGATATCCTCGAGTACTTCGAGACGTTAGACGAGGTCCCCGAGGTCGACCGCGAGGCCGACCTCGCGAACGTGATGCGACCGGACGAGGAACGCCCCTCCCTCGAGAAGGAGGAGGCGCTGCGCAACGCGCCGGAGACCGAGGACGGCTACTTCAAGGGGCCGAACGTCTCGTAACGCCATGTCCGAGAACATCTACATCACGGAGGAGCGGATCGAGGGCGCCGACGACGGCCCGCTCGCGGGGACGACCGTCGCCGTCAAGGACAACATCTCCACCGAGGGCGTCCGCACGACCTGCGGGTCGGCCATGCTCGAGGACTACGTCCCGCCGTACGACGCGACGGTCGTCGAGCGCCTGAAAGCGGCCGGTGCGACCATCGTCGGCAAGGCCAACATGGACGAGTTCGGCATGGGGACGACCACCGAAACCTCCGCGTTCGGCGCGACGGACAACCCCGCCGCGCCGGGTCGGGTTCCCGGCGGCTCCTCGGGCGGTTCCGCCGCCGCCGTCGCCGCGGGCGAGGCCGACCTCGCGCTCGGCTCCGACACCGGCGGTTCGGTCCGCTGTCCCGCCGCCTTCTGCGGCGTCGTCGGGATCAAGCCCACCTACGGGCTCGTCTCGCGGTACGGCCTGGTCGCCTACGCCAACAGTCTCGAGCAGATCGGCCCGTTCGCGGACACCGTCGAGGACGCCGCCGCCCTGCTGGACGTGATCGCCGGCGAGGACGAGCGCGACGCGACCACCCGCGAACCGCAACTCGAGGGCGAGAGCTACGCCGCCGCCGCGACCGGCGACGTCGACGGCCTCACGATCGGCGTCCCCACGGAACTGCTCGAGGGCGCCGACGAGGGCGTCGTCGAGACGTTCTGGGACGCCATCGCGGACCTCGAAGACCAGGGGGCCGAGTACCACGAAGTCTCGCTGCCCTCCGTCGAGCACGCCGTCGAGGCCTACTACGTGATCGCGATGTCGGAGGCCTCCTCGAACCTCGCGCGGTTCGACGGCGTCCGCTACGGCCACTCCGGCGGCTACGACGGCAACTGGAACGAGGCCTTCTCGAAGGCTCGCAAGGAAGGCTTCGGTGACGAGGTCAAGCGCCGCATCCTGCTGGGCACGTACGCGCTCTCGGCCGGCTACCACGACAAGTACTACAAGCAGGCTCAGGACGCCCGCGCGTGGGTCAAGCAGGACTTCGACGAAGCCCTGTCCGAGGCCGACGTGCTCGCCTCGCCGACGATGCCCGTGCCGCCGTTCGAACTCGGCGAGAGCCTCGACGATCCGCTCCAGATGTACCTCGCCGACGCCAACACCGTCCCCGTGAACCTCGCGGACCTGCCCGCGATCTCGGTGCCCGCGGGCGAGACCGACGGCCTCCCCGTCGGCCTGCAGCTCGTCGGCCCGGCGTTCGGGGAGGAGCGGCTGATCCGGGCGGCGAGCGCGCTCGCCTGATCGAAGCCGGCGATCGGTACCGGACAGGTACAGACTTTTTACTGTGGGACGCAAAGCCACGATTCGCTGACCCTCCATCGAGTGAACAGGTATGAAAATCACACACCATCAGGAGGTCGAATTCGACGAATTTTCGCGTGCGTGTGACCTCGTCGAGCAGTACTTCGGCGAGACGCTCGACGACGTCGCGCTCCACGCCCCCGTATCGCGCCGCCAACTCGTCGCGGTCCTCGCGCGCGCCCAGCTGTCGGGTCGGCGCCTCGCGAACGACCAGGTCGCCGACGCGGGCGAGATCGTCTACCAGTCGAACCGCGAGACGCTGTTCTGGCTCGACGGCGACTTCTGGACCGACGTCCGCGGCTGCCACAACCTCGAGCCCGACGAAGGCCGCGCGGCGCGGGAAGTCCACCGGCGGATCCTCGAGGCGATCGACGGAGACGTTCCGTACTACAGCCGCGAGCGGGATCCGTTCGTGTTGATCGAGCGGTTCGGTCCGTACGAGTAACTGCGCTCGCGACGCTCAGTACCGGTCGAAAATCGAAAAGCGAAACGTATCGAACGCGCGGTTGCGGCGACCGTCTCGGCGCTCGAGCGCTCGAGGGCGCGACGGCGTCGTCGCCCGGACTTACTCCTCGTACGCGAGGTTCATGATCCACTGCGAGAAGGCGTCGCTGTTGGGGTCGACCTCCTCCTCGCCGATAAAGGGCGAGAGCATGTCGCCGGCCATCAACAGCGTGAAGTCCAGATCCCGCGCGGTCGGGCTGATGTAGTAGGTGTTGTGGCCCTCGTAGATCGTCTCCTCGCGGTCGACTAACCCCTTCTCGACGAGCGACTCGACGATCCGGCTGCCCTTCCGGGAGGAGACGCCCAGCTCCTTCCAGAAGTCGCTCTGGTGAATGCCGCCGGTCTCGCGGACGAGTTCGAGGCCGGCGCGCTCGTCCTCGGAGAGTTCTTCTTCGGCCGCGGAGACGCTCACGGTGACCACCTCTCCGTGCTCGCCGCTACAGGCAGGAGTGCGTCCATGTCCATACGAGGGTTCGGGAGCCGCTTAAATGTGCCCTTCGGCGTCGCCCGCGAACGCGGACGCGTCGGCGACCGCGGGGAGGTCGACCGCCTCGTAGGCCGTTCGACACGGCGGACCGTCCGCGAACGCGTACCGGGTCCCGTCGTCCCCGACAGGGAGCGCGATCAGCGACGACGAGCGAGTCCCGAACCCGTCGCCGTGGATGCAGACGCCGTAGTCGTGATCGCCGAGGACGGAGCCCGCCCGCTCGAGCCACTCCGAGACGGATTCGTCGCCGTCGACGACCGACAGTTCGCGACGTACCGAGCGGGCGTTCTCGGCCTGCGCTCGAGCCGCTTCGGTCCGGAACGACGGGATATCGACCTCGTCATCGACCGCGACGTTGACCACGACGTGGACGCCGGGTTCGAAGTCGGTCCGGACGAGGTCACCGTCCCACTGGAGACAAAAGGCGTCGTCCGCGTCGGCGGTCACGAGGTTGAACCCGGCGTACTCGTCGACAACGGTCGCATCCTCGACGATCGACGCTGCGTCGGCGGCCGACCGGGCCTCGAGGACATCCGCGACGAGCAAGCCGCGCGAGCGCTCGCCCGCGAGGTCGGCGTCGGTCCACCGGTTGGTGATCCCGGCGAAGACGCCGAACTCGTTGTAGCCGATCCAGGTGCCGCCGGCTTCGGCGTCCTGTGGCGCGACGATCAGCGGGTCCTCCTGGTAAATCCCCGGCGGCCGCGAGTCGCGATCGACCGCCTCATCGCGGTTCGCCGCAACGGCGACCGGCGCGTCGTCGAACACCTGCCAAGCGAGGGTCAGCGTGCACACGACCTGAAGTAGGGTCTCAAGGGTCTTAACTCCAGTTTCGAAACGAAGGGCAATCCGGCCAGTCAGCGTTCGTCGACGTCGATCCCGTCCTCGAGCAGCCGGTCGCGCGCGGACTCGCGGTCGACGGTCCCCGAGGCCGTCCTGGGCAGCCCGTCCACGAACGCGATCGTCTTCGGTTGCTTGAAGCCCGCGAGGTGCTCGTCGCAGTGTGCGAGCAGTGCGGCGATATCCGGTGCGGTCTCCGCCGCCGGTACGACCAGCGCCGCGACGCGCTCGCTCCACTCGGGATCCTCGAGGCCGACGACGGCGGCGTCCTCGACCGCGGGGTGCCCGCGCAGGACCGACACGACCTCCCCGGGATCGACGTTCTCGCCGCCGGTGACGATGCGGTCGCTGCGCCGGTTGAGGATCCAGAGCCGGCCGTCCGCGTCGCGGTAGCCGATGTCGCCGGTGTGGAGCCCGCGCTCGCCGAACGCCTCGGCCGTGCGATCGGCGTCGAGATAACCCGGCGTCACCGTCGGTCCGGCGACGACCAGTTCGCCCGGTTCGCCGACCGGCACCGGGTCGCCGTCCTCGTCGATAACAGTCACGTCGGTATTCACGAGCGGCTGGCCGACCGTCCCCTCGTGTTCGCGAACGTCGGCCGGCGTCGCGGTCGCGACCTGCGAGGCCGTCTCGGTCATCCCGTAGGTCGGGTGGACCGGCACGTCCGCCTCGAGACAGCGCTCGAGCAACTCGCTCGAGGCGGGCGCGCCGCCGAGCAGGACGAATCGCAGCGATTCGGGCGGTTCCCACCCGGCGTCGAGCAGCCGTTTGCACATCGTGGGGACGAGCGAGACTCCCGTTACGTCGTACTCGTCCGTCACGCGGGCGGTCTCGTCGGCGTCGAACGCCCGCTGGATCACGACGGTCGTCCCGTACAGCGTCGAGCGGACGACCGGCGCGAGTCCGCCCATATGGTACATCGGGAGACAGCAGAGCCAGCGATCGTTCCGGTCGACGCCCAGCCGGAACGCGGAGGCGGTCGCGCTGGCGACGAGGTTGCCGACGGTCAGCCGGACGATCTTCGGCTCGCCCGACGTGCCGGAGGTGAACAGCAGGAGTTGCGTATCGTCGCGCTCGAGCGGAACGGGATCGACCGACGGCGAACTTGAATTGCCGTCCGCGGTCGTCTCGAGGAGCCGGACGTCGGCGTCGGCCGCGGTGTCGGATTCGGGCTCGTCGACGGAGAGCACCGGCAGCCCGCGGCTGCCGGTAGATTCCGCTAGTTCGAGCGCCGTCGCTTCCGTCTCGCGCTCGCAGACGACCGCCTCGAGTTCGGTCCGCTCGACCTTCGATGCGAGTTCGGCGGTCGTCTCGCGGACGTTCAGCGGGACGACCGTCAGCCCGAGCCGCATCGCCGCGAAGAGGAGGGTCGCGAACGCCGGTCGGGTGCTCATTAGAAGGCCGAGTCGGTCGTCGACGACAGTTGCGGCCTCGAGCGCCGCCGCAGTGCGGTCGACGCGGCGGTCGAAGTCGGCGTAGGTCCACGCCGCGTCCGCGTCGCCCTCGTCCGCGTCGGCGTCGATCAGGGCCGTTCGCTGCGGCGTCGTCGCGGCTCTGTGCGCGAGGAGGTCGCGGGTGGGCCACTCCAACGTCGCACCCGTAGGCCCCGTCACTCCTCCCACACCCCCTCGACGCCCAGCCCCTTCGCCTGGGGGACGACCGCCGACCCCTTCTCGAGCAGGACCGGATCGCGGCCGAGGTCCTCGGCGAGCAGTTCGGCGGTGGCGAGCCCGCAGGCCGGCACGTCGGGGATCGCCGCCGCGAGGTGGACGGCGCCGGTCCGGGCGACGACGCCGTCGATGGTCGTCGTGACGATCGGCGTCACGTCGACCTCCATCAGCCACGCCGCGACCCGGCGGGCGACGTCGACGCCGCCCAGCGCCATCGGCTTGAGGACGACGGCGTCAGCGGCCTCGGCGTCGCAGATCGCGTCCACGCCGTGCTCGAGCAACCCCTCGTCTAACGCGATGTCGACGCCGTCGCTTTCCGCGCGGAGGTCGGCGTGGCCCTCGAGCGCCCCCGCCGGAAGCGGCTGCTCGAGGACCGAGACGCCCAGATCGGCGAAGGCGTCGAGCGCGGACTCGGCCTCCTCGTAGGTCCAGGCCTCGTTGGCGTCCGCGCGGAGTTCGACGTCGTCGCCGACCGCGTCGCGGGCCTCGCGGACGCGCTCGATGTCCTCCTCGACGCTGCGCAGGCCGACCTTGAGCTTACAGCAGGAGTAGCCCCGTTCGGCCGCCTCGCGCGCCGCCGTGCGGGTTTCGGCGGGCGAGCCGTCGCCGACGGTCGCGTTCACCGGGACGCGCCCGACCATCGGCCCGTTGCCGAGGTAGCGGTACAGCGGCGTCGCGTGCCGCGAGGACTGCAGGTCCGCGAGCGCGAGCGACACCGCGTGGCGGGCCGCGACCTGCCGGTCGACCGCCTCGAGCGCCTCGTTCGGGCCGCCGGTCCGAAACGCCTCCCGGGCGCGCTCGAGCGCCGCCCGACAGTCGTCTCGGGATTCGGTCCACCCCGGCAGCGGCGTTGCCTCGCCGTAGCCGACGACGCCGTTCGCGTCGGCCAGTCGGACGAGAAAGCCCTCGCGAGCCTCGATCGTCCCGTTTGACGTCTCGAGCGGGTGCTCGAGGGCGAGCGAGAACGGCCGGAACTCGAGTTCGAGGTCGGCGTTCGGGTCGGCGTCGGAGTCGGGGTCGCGGTCCGAACCCGGATCGGAACCACTCATAGCACTACCAGCCCCGCAGCGAACAGCACCGCGTACAGCGCGAGTAGCTTTCCGGTCCCCTCGAGCGCCGGATTGAGCGCCTCGCCGTCGGTTCTGGTCAGGACCGTCTGCGCCACCGACGCGGCGTAGGGCAGCGAGACCAGCGGAAGCAGGGCGCCGAGGCCGAAGCCCTCGAGCCAGAACCAGAGCGGCGTCAGGTAGGCCAGCGCGAGCAGCGCCAGGTACTCGACGCGGCTCCACCGGTAGCCGAGCCGAACCGCGAGCGTTCGCTTGCCGGTCTCGGCGTCGGTCTCCTTATCGCGGATGTTGTTCACGACGATGATGCAGGTCGAAATGGCGCCGATCGGTAGGCTGGCGACGAACGCCTCGAGGGTGACCGTCTCCGCCGGAATCGTCGTCGTCAGCGGCTCTGCGAGGACCGCGGCCGCCTGCACGTAGAAGGTCCCCATCACGGCGACGACCCCGAAGAAGACGAAGACGAAGGGGTCGCCCAGGCCGTGGTAGCCCAGCGGATACGGGCCGCCGGTGTAGGCCCAGCCGCAGAGGACGCTGACGAGGCCGATCACGAGGATCGGGACCCCGCCGACGTAGACGAGATAGGTTCCCGTCAGAATCGCCAGCGCAAACGTGACGATCGTCGCGAGTTTGACCTGTTCGGCGGGGATGAGCCCCGACTGCGTGACGCGGGTGAATCCCTCGCGGTCCTCCGTGTCCGCGCCCTTGATCGCGTCGTAGTAGTCGTTCGCGAAGTTGGTGCCGATCTGGATCAGCGCCGCGCCGACGAACGCCAGCAGCGCGGGCACCGGGGCGAACACGCCCTCGGAGACCGCGAGTCCGGTACCGACGATGACGGGCGCTGCGGCCGCGGGCAGCGTCTGCGGGCGCGCCGCCATCAGCCACGCCTTCGTCCGTGACGTCTCCACCTCGGTCATACCTCGAGTGTCCCACTCGAGAGAGTGTCAACGTTGGCATTGCAGTCGACCGACGGCAGCCCCGCCGCCCCTCGGCTACCCGATCGACGACGGCACCGTCAGTTCGACCGGCGGCATTTCGAGAAACGCCGTCTCGTACCCCTGGTGGCGGGCGACCTGCGGCGGCGAGTCGACCTCGATCGTCACCGAATCGTCGGCCTCGAGCGCCCCGACGCCGTCGACGTCGGACAGCGAGATGCCGTAGTGCAGTCCGAACTCGCCGTCGAGGGTCTGCTCGAGCGCCGTGTCTCCGAGTTCCGATCCGTCCCGTTCAACCCGTATACGGAGGGACATATCCGCCAGCGGCACGCGGTTGTACGGCGTCCGCGGCGAGACGAGGAGATACCGCCCGTCGCCGTCGGCCAGCCGGTGATCGGGCTCGAGCACCGTTGCGAGGAACGCCGCATCGCCGCTGCGGGGGAGGTCGGCCGTCTCGAGGTCCTCGCGGTCGGCAGTCCCGTTCTCGTCGTCGGCGGCCGACTCGACCAGCAGCGCGCCAGGGTAGGCGTCGACCGGCGGCAGCGCGGAGTAAGGAATTTGGTCGTGAGCGCCGCCACCGTCGCCGTTTGCGCCGTTCGTCGCCAGCATCTCCATCGGCTCGAGGGCGCCGCGTTCGCTCCATCGATCTTCCTTGAGGTACTCGACCCCGCCGACGACCGACTCGCGGAACGCGTCGTCGTAGTCGAACTCGAAGGTAGCAGTCGCGCGCTCGTCCAACCGGCCCGCGAGGGCGCCGGTTTTGCGGGTCGAGATCGGCGGTAGGGTAACCTCGACGGTGTAGGTTCCGTCGCCCGGCAGCCCGACGTTGTCGCCGAAGTGAAAGCCCATCTCCTGGGAGAGCATGGTCCAGGGCCGGCGCGGTGCGCCGACCTGCTGGCCGTCCCGTTGGACCCGGAGTTGGACGCCCTCGTCGACCGGAAGGACGGTTCCCGTTTCGGCGTCCCAGACGACGAACATCATGTGCACGCCGCGGGCCTCGTCCGGCGTCGTCCGCTCGACTGCGTCGTCGGTGTCGCCCGCGATCACCCAGAACTGGTGCGGGTAGGACAGCATCGCCGCGACCGCGTAGTCGCCGGCCGCGACCGGCTCGAGGGTCCGCATCGACTCGCGGTGGGTCGGCAGGTAGACGGCATCGGGCGGGTCCTCGACGGTGAGCTGTCGGGGGAGCGCCGCGTCGTCGCCGGCTTCGTTTCCGCTCTCGTTTCCAGCGTCGCCCGCGGAGTTGCTCTCGTTCCCGTCGGACCCATCGTCGGTGCTCGTACAACCCGCGAGCGCGAGGGTTCCCGTCGCTGCGGCCGTTCGGCGGACGAAGGTTCGGCGGTCGACGGCGTCGAGCCGTTGCGTTCGGTCTTGCATGTGTCTCGCGTCGTGTTCTGTGGGTGTTGCGCGCGGCGCAGCCAGCGCCTCGAGTCAGTCGGCGTCGGCGTCACCCTCGGGATTCGCCGGCGGCAGGGCCCGCAGCGACCGCGGCGGCACCAAGTAGTTGCCCCGCCGGTCGACGAAGATGTAGTGGCGGATCCCATTGTTCGCCATCGGCACGTCCAAATCGGCGCCCGTCATCGCCTCGCGCGTCCGGACGAAATCGCCGATCCCGCGCTGGAGGGCGAGGAAGTGGACGCCCGGCCGATCGCCGTCGACCGTGTTGAAGTCCCGGCGCAGGAGCGGCGGCTCGCCGTCCTCGCGGGCTCGAGCGGCCTTCTGTGCGTGGCCGACGACGTTGTGTTCCCGGGCGTCGTCGTTGGTGGCGTCGATCCGCTCGGGCGTCAGCCCGTTCGTCGTCGTCAGCTTCTCCCCGACGTCGCCGACGAGGTTCTCCTCGGCGTGCTCGCGGCTGAACAGCTTCGAAACCCGCTGGGTGTGGTTCTCCTGCCGGAACCACTGCTCGAGATTGATCTCCAGCGACTCGACGTGCTGGGTCGTCGCGCCGGCGAACGGCCCCGACTCGATCGTGACCCGGTCTTCGGTCGCCTGACTGGCCTGAAAGCCCGACCGAAAGCCCATGAAAAAGGACGCCTCCTCGGGCACCGACTCGGGGACGCCCGGGACGTCAGTGTGCTCGGCGGGCAGCCCCGCGCCGACGAAGCCGGTCCGGCGGCGGTCCTCGAGGCGCTCGAAGACGCCCGCGAGATCGGTCTCGACCGCGAGCCCGTTGAGCCGCTCGCGCTCGCCGAACAGCCCCTCCTCGGCCTCGAGGACGACCTCGGGACGGTCACTCGCGAGGTGGAGGAGGGCGTCGAACTCGTCAAACCGGGGGGCTTCCTGTGGGGTCAGCGCCTCGGGGCTCGGCAGGTCGACCGCGTCGGGCAGCGAGGCGTCGAACCGGTCGAAGTACGCCGGCGCATAGCCGAGCGTGAACACGAGTCCGTCGTTGCTCCACTCGTAGGCCCGCTCGAGGGTTCGGAGCGCGGCTTCGGTCGTTTCGCGCGCGTCCGCAGCGATCGGATCGGCGGCTTCGTCGCTGTCACCGTCGGCGCCGCTGTCGCCGCCCTCGAGCGCGCCGTCCCGAAGCGACAGCGCTACCAGCACGTGGTGCTCCGGCGGTCGGACGTTACCGTCGTCGTCGGTCGCCAGCGCGTCGTTCCACGCGTGTTGGCGGTCGGGAAGCGACTCGGGATCGGTCGTCCCGGTCGGCACGTCCGGTTCGCCGTCCTCCTCGTCGACGACCTCGAGGCAGGCGCTCAGCGCCGTCGCGCCGCCGGCGGCGACCAGCGCGCGGAGGTAGTCCCGGCGGGGCAGCGAGGACCGATCGGGAAGCGTCACTACCTGAAAGACCGGCCGTGAGCCTCAAATGACTTTCTCCGGTCGGTTACGCGCGGCGCTCGAGACCGCCCGGCGAGTCAGTAGTGCCAGGGGAAGTCGTCGAAATCCGGCTCGCGGCCCTCGACGAACGCGTCCCGTCCCTCCTTGGCCTCGTCGGTCATGTACCCCAGCCGCGTCGCCTCGCCGGCGAACACCTGCTGGCCGATCATTCCGTCGTCGGTCATGTTGAAGGCGTACTTGAGCATCCGCATCGCCGTCGGGCTCTTGGAGTTGATCCGCTCGCCCCACTCGAGGGCCGTCTCCTCGAGTTCCTCGTGGGGGACGACCTCGTTGACCATGCCCATCTCGGCGGCCTCCTCGGCGTCGTAGGTCTTCCCGAGGAAGAACACCTCGCGGGCCTTCTTCTGGCCGATCTGTTTCGCGAGGTAGGCCGAGCCGAAGCCGGCGTCGTAGCTGGCCACGTCGGGGTCGGTCTGGAGGAACTTGGCGTGCTCCTCGCTCGCGAGGGTGAGATCGCAGACGACGTGCAACGAGTGGCCGCCGCCGACGGCCCAGCCGGGCACGACGCAGACGACGACCTTCGGAATGTGGCGGATGAGGCGCTGGACCTCGAGGATGTGCAAGCGACCTTGCTCAGAAGCACGCTCCTCGTCGCCTTCGTACTGGTAGCCGTCCTCGCCGCGGATCGTCTGGTCGCCGCCCGAACAGAACGCCCAGCCGCCGTCCTTCGGCGACGGGCCGTTACCGGTCAGCAGGACGCAGCCGACGTCGGTCTGGCGCTTCGCGTGCTCTAAGGCGTCGTACAGTTCGTCGACCGTCCCCGGCCGGAAGGCGTTTCGCACCTCGGGCCGGTCGAAGGCGATCCGCACCGTCCCGGAGTCGACCGCGCGGTGGTAGGTGATATCGCGGAAGTCATCGTTTAGCTCGAGCGGCTCCCAGCGCTCGGGATCGAACAGTTCCGAAACCATGGCTCGTGTTTGGGGAGGGGCGGCTGAAATAGATTCGCGTCCAGCCGAAAGCCCCTGCCCCGGTCGACCGACTGGATCGACCGGGTCACCCCCTTTCAGTCCCGCCCGTTTCGGCCGTTTCCCGAGGGACTGGATCGAACCGAGAGGGGGCGTGGTGCGAGTTCATCGATCGAAGGCCGTGTAATCGAGACCGCGTCAACTCACGCTCGAGTGGCGTTCAGCCCCTCCTGGATATCGACCGCGTACGTCTCGTCGACCTCGAGCGACGTCGGACTGTCACGGACGGTGTTCGTCGCGACGACGCCCGCCGCGCCGGAGCGGATGCGGATCCCGGCCGCGTCGGCGCCGCTGATCGAGTTCCCCGTCACGGTGAAGCTGTGGGGCCGTTCCGTCTCGCGGGCGGCTTCGTCCTCGGGGTCCGCGGGAACGGTTCGGGCGAGGACGCCGACCGGGCAGTCGTCGACCTGATTGCCCGAAATCGTGATGTCGTACGAGCGAGCGCGGTCCGTCCCGGCGATTTCCTCGCGGACGTGAGTCTCCTTGTACTCGATTTCGATCCCCGCCTCGCCGCCCGGATCGGGGGCGTACTCCTCGAGGTCGCGACAGACGTTGCCGACGATGGCTCCCTGCTGGGCGGGCGAGCAGGCGATGAGGCTGTGCCCGCCGTCCTCGACGACGTTGCTGGAGACGGCGAAGTTGCTGACGTTGTAGATCGCGATGTTGTTGTAGGTCACGCCGGCGACGTAGTTCTGCGCGACGACCACGTTCTCGGAGCGGCGCAGATCCCGATCGCCGCCGGTCGGTGCGGCGCGGCTGGTGATCCCGTACCAGTTTGGATCGAGGACCTCGTTGCCGACGACCCGCACGTTCCGACACCGCGAAAACGAGATCGCCATCTGGAAGCCCTCGACAGTGCGGTTATTCGCGATCACCAGGCCGTCGCAGCCGTCGGCCTGGATCGCGTTGTTGTCGATCTGCGTGCCAGCGGCGTCGAATTCGACGTTAGCCACCGTCGCGTCGTCGCCGCGAACCCGAATTAGGTCGTGGCCTGACTCCCCGCTCGCGCCGGCGACGATGAAGCGAGTGCCACCGCTGCCGACCAGCGTGGTATTGTCGCCGATCGTTGCCGGTCCGCCGAACTCGAAGGTATCGCCGCTCGCGACGACGGTACCGCCGGATTCCGAGAGTTCGTCGAACGCGTACTGGAACGCCTCCTCGGCGGCGCCGTCGGTCGTGAACGCGATCGTTCCCGTCTCGCCCTCGAGAACGAGGTACTCGGCGTCGGCGAGACGGCCGCGTCCGCGTCCACGTCCACGTTCGCCGTCGGTCGCACCGCTGGCGCGGTCGCCGCTTTCGCTTCCGTTCCCGTTTCCGCCCTCGTCCCGCCCTCGTTTCCGGCCCCGGAACTCGAGCTCGCCGACTCGAGCGACGTAGTACACTGTCCCGGCCGAATCGGACGCACTGGTCGGCTGCGCCCGCCCGGAACCGGCCAGCGCGCCGAGTCCGACGGTCGCGCCGAGTCCGCCGAGGAACGATCGACGCGTCAGCCGTCCGTTCGCCGCGGGCCATCCGCTCGTCGTACCGGTATCGTCGAACATCACCCGAACCTGTCGACGGTCGACCGATAGCGCTTTATAATAGTTGTACGGCCAAATTTCGAGACGTACGTCGAGAACATATTCGACACGACGGATACGTACTAACCGCGGCGACCGTTGCAAGTCGCGCTCGAGCCCCCGCCGAAAACGCGACGGCCGAGCCGACGGATCGTCGTCGATCGCGAGAAACATAGTCCTCGATACGGTACCGTGGGCCGATGGCAGACGACGACTCCGCGAGCGACGACCGAACCGTCATCCGGGCAGGCCGCGAGTTCGAACAGGAGTACCGCCTCGACGCGAGCGAGGCGGGCGAGTTCCTGATCTCGCTCGGCGAACAGCTCCGCGACGGCGACGAGCTGACGATCAGCGACACCACCGACGGCGAAGCGTGGGAGCTGCCCTTCGCCTTCGGCGAGCCGATCGACCTCGAGCTCGACTTCGACGGCATGGGCGAGCCGGAACTCGAGATCGAACTCGAGTTGCCCGGCCGCACGGACGAGCAGGCGCCGCAGGTCGACTAAGGAGCGCGGGCCGGACGATCGGAATCGTCGGTCCGCGGTCCGACCGGCCTCGAAGGTCTCCGAAAGCCCCCGACGGCGACCGATCGAACGCCTCTTGTGTCCGTCCTTCCTGCGACCGCGATATGGATGCCGGACTCGGAATGGCGATTCTCGCCGCCGTCGTCTGGGGGCTCTACATCTTCGTCCTCAAGCGATCGTTTGCCGACTATCCGCCTGCGGCGCTGACCGTTCTCATCAACGCCTTCGGCATCGCGTGGTACCTGCCGGTCGCGCTCACGGAAGTCGACGGCGCCGCCGCGGCCCTCCGCGCGTTCGGCCCCGAGGAAGCGGGCGTGACGGCGCTGACGGTGGTCATGACCGCCGCCGCGTTCGTCCTCTTTCTCGAGGCGATCGACGAGGGCGACGTCTCCTACGTCACGCCGATCAACAAGATCGTCCCGATGTTCGTGTTGCCCCTCGAGGTGCTGGTGCTCGAACAGGTCCTCACGCCGCTGGAGGTCGGCGGCGTCGTCGTCGCGACCCTCGCGGTGTACGTTGCGAACTACGATCCCGGCGGCTTCTTCGAGCCGTTTCGGAAGGCCGCGGCCTCACGGCCCGCCCAGCTCGCGCTGCTGAGCGCGATGTGTTACGCAGTCAGCGACCTCGGCAAGCGGGTATCCTTACAGGAGCTCGCTATCCCCGAGCGGCTCTGGGTGCCGATGTTGCTGCTCGGGGTCGCGGCCGTCCTCCTGCCGAGCGCGGTTCGCAATCCCCCGACCGCGATCCGCGGCGACCTGCCGAAACTCGCCGTCGCTGGCGGGATGGTCGCGCTCGGGGAGCACCTGACGACGCTTTCGTTCGCCGTGCTACCCGCCAGCATCGCCTCGCCGGTCATCAACACGCAGGCGATCGTCGCCGTCGTTCTCGGCGGCGTGCTGCTTGGTGAACGGCACTTCCGGCTGCGGCTCGTCGCCGCCGTGCTCGCGGTGATCGGCGTGACGCTGATCGCGATCTGACGGATTCAGGAGGTCGATTCCAGCACCGAATTAGGCGCCGTTTGATATAGCGCCATGAGGTTTATTTGATCGATATCGGCCAGCGGTCACGGTCGTCGCTACGCAGTCTGCAGCAGGCAATCGGTAGGTAAACTGCTCGAGACGGACAGAAAAACCGTCGCTCAGTCGTCCTGCGTACCGTCGACGGCGTCGGCGACGCGCTCGGCGAGTTCCTCGCGACGGCGGTGACTCCGCTCGGAGTCGAACCCGACCGACAGCACCTGCGTCCCCTCGCGCTCGAGCGACCGCCGATACGCGTCGGCGAACTCGCGGGGTTCGACGCGCTCGAACTCGAGGCCGTATGCATCCCCGAGCGATTCGAACCCAATCCTGTGGGGTGTCTTGAACTGCTCGGTGAAAGGCGGGTCGAATTCCTCGATGGGGAGTTTGTGGAAGATGCCGCCGCCGTCGTTGTCCAGCAGGACGATCGTGGCGTCGACGTCGCACCGATCGACCGCGAGCAGGCCGTTCGCGTCGTGGTAGAAGGCCAAATCGCCGGTGACGAGCACGAGCGGTTCGTCCGTGCCGGCCGCGCTGCCAGCGCCAAGCGCCGTGCTCTCGATGCCGTCGATGCCGCTGGCTCCCCGGTTCGCGAGCACCGTTAGCTCGGCGTCTCGGGGGCGGCCGAACCGATCCGCGTCCCGGATCGGCATGCTGTTCGAGACGAACACCGTCGCCGGATCGGGCGCGGCCTCGAATACCGACGCAAGGACGGCGCCCTCGAGTGGATCGGCCTCGAGCGCGTCGTCGGTTCGCGCTTCCTCGTGAATTTCCCAGTGGTGGCGCTCGGCGGCCTCGAACTGCGAGAGCCACCCGTCGTCCGTGTCCGTCCTAGCCGTCGATCCGGAGTCGAGCAACTCGAGCAGCCCCGCCACGACCGACGCGGGCGTCGCCGTGAGCAGATCGGTCGCCGTGAACGTCGCCTCGCGCCACGCGCCCGCGGGGTCGATGAGGAACTGGCGCGCGTCGGCGTCCCGCAGCGCGTGGCGCAGCGGCTTCGAGGTCGGCGACGCACCGACTCGGAGGACGATGTCCGGATCCTCGAGCGCGTCGATATACGTGTCGTAGCCACCGTAGATCCAGGACTCGTTGCGCGCTCGAACGTGCGAGCCGAACCGCAGCCCCGACAGGGGATCCGCGAGGATCGGCGCGCCGACGCGCTCGGCGAGGTCGACGACCGCGTCGGGCTCGAGTTCCCGCAGGTCCCGCGGATCGGCGGGGCCGGCGACGATCAGCGGCCGCTCGGCGGTCTCGAGCGCGTCGGCGAGCGACTGGAAGCCGTCGGCGTCGCTCTCGAGCGTTCGCCGACCGCGGTTGGTCTCGACGAAGGCACCGTCTCGACCCCGCCCGGCGACCGTCTCACCGAAGGAGTCGGGGACGGCGTCGGGAACCTCGAGCGGCTCGAGGGGTTTCTTGAACGGGCAGTTGAGGTGGACGGGGCCGGGCTCGACGCCGACGGTCTCCGAGAGCGCCCGCGCGGCGGTCGTCCGGAGGCTCCGGACCTTCCGCTCGTCGGCTTCGGGCTCGGGAAGCTCGGCGTACCAGCGGACGGCGTCGCCGTAGAGCTTGACCTGATCGATCGTCTGGTTCGCGCCGCTGTCGCGGAGCTCGGGCGGCCGGTCGGCCGTCAGCACCAGCAGCGGCACGCGGGCCTGATTCGCCTCGATCACGGCGGGGTGGAAGTTCGCTGCGGCCGTTCCGGAGGTACAGATTAGGGCCGTCGGCTCGCCGGTGCGGCGGGCACGGCCGAGGGCGAAGTAGGCCGCCGAGCGCTCGTCCAAGTGCGAGTAGACCTCGATATCAGGGTGTTCGGCGAACGCGACCGTCAGCGGCGTCGATCGGCTCCCCGGGGCGATACAGACGGCCTCGAGGCCGCCGGCGGCGAGTTCGTCGGCGAGGACGCGACCCCAGAGGGTCGCGCGGTTCGGTGCGCTCATGCGTGTCTTGAAGTTTCAAACGGCGAACGGAATCGTTATCGCAACTCGTCGAGAATCGGCCGGAACTTCAGCTGCACCTCCTCCCACTCCTCGTCGGGGTCGCTGTCGGCGACGATGCCGCTGCCCGCAAAGAGCGTGACGGCCTCGTCGGTCGCGATTCCCGAGCGGAGGCCGACCGCGAACTCGCCGTCCCCGTCGGCGTCGAACCAGCCGACCGGGGCGGCGTACCAGCCCCGGTCGAACGGCTCCGTCTGGCGGATCGTCTCCCAGGCAGCGTCCGGGGGCATCCCGCCGACCGCGGGCGTCGGGTGTAGCGCTTCGACGATCTCGAGGACGTGGCGGTCGCCGTCGAGCGTCGCCTCGATCGGCGTCCGGAGGTGCTGGATCGTCGCCAGTTTTCGGATCGTCCGGTCCGCGACGTCGAGATCCTGCGCGAGCGGCGCGAGCTGGTCGCGAATCGCGTCGACGACCAGTTCGTGCTCGCGCCGGAGCTTGTCGCTCTCGAGCAGTCGATCGGCGTGCTGTTGGTCCTCGTCCGGCGTCTCGCCGCGCGGCGCGGAGCCCGCGAGCGCCTCCGTGGCGACCCGCGGGCCGCGTTTCGCGACCAGCCGCTCGGGCGGCGCGCCGAAGAAGGTGGTTCCGCCCTCGCGGCCGATCCGAAACCGGTAGCAGTTCGGGTACTCCCGGCGGAGCCGCTCGAGTGTCGCGCCGACGTCGATCGGCCCCTCGAGGTCGACCGACAGCGCCTGCGCGAGGACGACCTTCGTGAGGCGGCCGTCGGCGATCCGCTCGAGGGCGGCCTCGATCCCGGCCCGCCACTCCTCGCGCGAGGTGGTTCGCCGGGTCGCGGCGACGCCGGGACCCGCGCCGCTCGGCTGCATCGCCGGAAGATCCGCGATGCGGTCGTGCCAGCGCTCGAGTCGGGCGGTCGCCTCGGCGGCGTCGCCGCCGACGGCGGTGAGCCACGTACCCTCGCCCTCGTCGCTTCGGACGACGAACACGCGGGGGATCACGAACGAGGCCGCGTCGAACCCGTCCCACGTGGGATGTGAGCTCGACGCCCGATTCGATTCCGAGGGCGAGTCCGACCGGTCGGCGGCGTGGTAATCGTGAAACGCGAAGCCGCCGACCGCCCGCGGGCGAGCGACCTCGGGGCCGTCGTGTTCGAGCCCGTCGAACGCGCGGCTCGCGCGTCGCCGAATCTCGGCGAACCGCTCGGGCCCGGTCGCGACGAACCGCGCGGCGACGCCGCGGCCGACGAGCTCGAGGCCGTCGGGCGCGGCCCACTGGATGCGCGCGCGGTCGGTCCGGTCGGCGTCCGCTGCGGTGGCGGTGTCGGCGTCGGCGGCCGCGATCGCGCCGAAGGAAACGTCCTCGAGTTCGCGGCTGCGGCTCACCAGTTTGCCGTCGACCGTCGCGGTCCGGGTGGCGGCGTCGCCCGCCAGCCGGCCCTCGACCTCGCGCTCGCCCGACGTCCGGTCCATCGCACGATGGTCAGGACCGCCGCGCCTTCAGCCTAACTATATCGCTCCTCTCGCCACGGGTTCGCCGTCTGTGAGTAGCCGCGCTTCTCCCAGTAGCCCCGCTCCGGTTCGGTGAGGAACTCGACGCCGTCGACCCACTTGGCGCCCTTGTAGGCGTACTTGTGCGGCGTGACGACCCGGAGCGGACCGCCGTGGTCCGCCGGTAGCTGCTCACCGTCGAACGCCCAGGTGAACAGCACTTCCTCGCGCATGCAGTCCTCGAGCGGGAGGTCGGTCGTGTAGCCGTCCAGCGCGAAGAACATGACGTGGACGGCCTCGTCGTGGACCCCCGCGCGCTCGGCGATTTCGGGGAAGGGAACGCCCGTGAACTCGCAGTCGAACTTGCTCCAGCCGGTCACGCAGTGGAAGTCCTGGCGCTGGGTCTCGCTGGGCAGGTCGCGGAACTCGTCCCACGAGAAGGACAGTTCCTCGTCGACCGCGCCGGTGACGGTGAACTCCCACGTCTCGGGGTCCCAGTCGGGCGTCCCGCTCTTCGAGAGGACGGGGAACTCCGAGGTTTCGCGCTGTCCCGGCGGAAGCCGATCGTCGCCGAACTCCCGGTAGAGGTCCGTAACGTCGCTGGTCATGTCCGACCCTTGGTCCGGATAGCCGTAGGTGTGACGCTCCGAGGCGACGGCTCGAGCGGGTTGGCACGTGCACCACCAGACGTTACCGAACCAGTGCGGGTGCGCGTGACAGGAACGGCAGGAGAAACGCCGCGTTACCTGCTGAAATGGGGCCTCGAAACGGTGTGAAACGGTCCGGCGGCCGTTATAATACCAGCGTACGGGCTGAAACCCTCGCCACCCCTTAGTAGCGACTCGCCCACCGATGCAATGCATGGCGAGTAGACAACAGATGACGGAACGGGAAACGTCCGGACAGGCAGCCGGCGAAGTCGGCGAACAAGCGATGGGGCCCGCGTTCTTGGCGTCCGCGGCGTCGGTCGCCCTCTCGTGGTACTACTTCTTCCTGCGCGGGGAGACCGAGCGCGGACTGTTCGTCGGCCTCTGGCCGCCGACCATCCTCGCGTTCGCGAGTTACTTCAACCAGCGCAAGATGAGTCGGCAACTCGAGACGCTGACCCAGCCCGGAACGAAGCTGAAGGACGCGATCGACTCGATGATGGGCAACCGCTAACGCGGTCCGAGTCCCATCCTCCCGCCCTGACGACGGCTCCTCGTGAGCCACCGCTGGCGCGCGACTGCCGGCCCGATTCAGCGGGAAACTGCGTTTCGGGAACCGACGACGCCCTTTTCTGCGCGTGCAGAATCCCCGTCAAACCTAAATACCCCCTCACCGAAAGCCGAATCAGATGCCGAAAGTAGAGATCACCATCCCGGAACACCTCGAGATGCAGATCGCCCAGATGGTCGAACGCGGCGAGTTCGTCAATCGCGAGGAGGCGATCGAGGACCTCCTCTCGACGGGCATCAAGGCCTACAAGACCAGCGGACCGATGGACGAAGAGGAGGGCACAGGTACCGGTGGCGGCACCGGTCTCGAAGACGACGGTATGATGGGCCACGACGACGAGTACGTCTTCTAACTCCGACCTACAGTGCGACCGTAAGGAGGGGGATGCCGAAGGCGATCGCCGCCCCGACCGCCAGCACGAGCGCCCCGACGCCGACGTCTTTTGACGAGTAGTCGCTCATCGGTGCGGTCGTCCGCTCGGCCTCGAGATCGTGGCCGACGTCGGCGCCCGTGTCGCTTCCGTGCTCCGCCGGAGCGTCGTGCGTGTCGTCCGTGTCTACCATACCCGCGTGTTGACGGCTCGCCGCCTTAAAAACACCTACACGGGACGCGGCGGTCGCCCGTTCATATCAAAGTATTTACTGACGGCGTGACGATTACTGGCGATGCCCTCCATGACGATTTCTCGCAGGCGACTGCTCGCTACTGCGGGCAGTACGCTCGCGCTCGCCGTCGCAGGGTGTGCCGGAAGCGACGGCAGCGGCACCACCGTCGAACACAGCACGAGCGACGGGACGACGCTCGAGTCGAGCCACGAGTACGAGTCGATCGCCGTCCGGGCGGCCGAAAACGAGAGCTTCGTCCACCGGGACGAGGAGGCGGCCGAGGCGGCCGACGACCGCGACGGCTACAGGAGCAGCTGGAAGCGGGTGTTCGTCGTCGACGACGAGGCTGCGGCTGCCCTGCGAATCGAGACGAACGAGCGCGACGCAAACCGAATCCGCGAGTTCGTCGAGGCGACCGACTTCGAGAACGCATCGATCGTCGTCGAACAGCGGCCGATCGAGGACTGCTACCGGCGGCGGCTCCTCGCCGTCCAGGCCGGCGGCGACGAGGTGCGGACGGAGTACTGTCAGACGCTGAAAGACGCCACGACGCCCTGCGAAGCTGGCAAAGAGCTCATCGAAGCGATCGTCATCCGCGTGCACCGGCCCTACGACGAGGCGCCCTCGAGTTTTTCGAGTTCCGAGAGCCACGCATGCCGGGACGCCCGGCGGGCCGCCCGCTACGGAAACGAGTCGGTCGCCGACGGACACGAGTCGAGCGCGACGGGCGACGGAACGAATTCGACGGCGGCCGCCGGGGGAACGGAGGGCGGGGACGAATGACCGACGACGGCCGATCGCGCCTCCGTCGCCGGCGATTCCTCGCCGGCCTCGCAGCCGGCGGCAGCGTCGCCGTCGCCGGCTGTAGCGACGCCGCGCTCCCCTGGGAGGACGACGCCGCGCCGTCGTTTACCGCGGCGGACGCCGAAACCCTGCTTGCGGACGCGACGGCGCCGACGATCGAGTGGCCGGCCCCGGTCCGGCCGACTCGAGGCGCACTCGAGGACGAACTCGAGCGGATCGACGCGCTCCTCGAGTCGGTCCCGGCGTCGCTCACCGACGACGACGTTCCGAACGGCGTCGTTCGAAATGAGATCGCCGACGATCGGGACGAGGCCCGCGAGATCCGGGACCGCGCCGGGGCCGGGAGCGGCGATTCGGATCGGGCCGCGAACCGGTACCGCAGGCTCCGCGAAACGAGGGGCGCGCGGGACGCGGCTCGAGCGGCGGCGACGGCGCTGACCGCGATCGACGCCGATCGGGCGCGACTCGTCGCGGACCTCGAGGCCGAACGCGAGGCCGCCCGCTCGACGGTCCGTGACCTGCGGGCGGCGGCCGACTACCGCGGCGGGGCTACCGACGCCGGACGACTCCGAGCGGCGCTGTACTGGTACCGGCGGGAGGACGACCTCGGGGGAGCCGGACACGTGCTCGAGCGGTGGAGCGTCGATCCGGCCGCGAGCGTCGTCGACGTCGGGGACGCGGCGGGCGACCTCGAGTTCGCGACCGCGACGGCGAACGTCTGGGAGCACTTCGACGCCCGGTACGCGGCCGCCGTGGACGCCGCGGGGAAGCCGGTCGCCCTCGAGTCGCCGTTCGAAACCGCGCTCGAGCGCTCGATCGAGCGCGCCGACGAGACCGGATTTCCGAGCCAGGACAGCGAGGAGTGGTACGAAGCCGTCGGTCTGGACGACCTCGAGAGCCAGCAGTTGCGGCTGTTCGTCTGGGACGTCGGCCGGCGCGTCGAGGACGCCCGCGAGGGGATGACGACCGCCCGCGAGGACGGCGACCTCGCGACGGGGCTCGCGCGGGCGCTCGAGTTCGAGCAGACCTATCGGGCGTTCGAGACCGTTCGCGACCGGCTTCGGGAGGGAACGATCGCGACGCCCGAGACGATCGACGAGATCCGGGCCGAGCGGACGGCCGCGCTCGAGGCGGCGGCCGCGGCCCGCGAGGAGCTGCCGCCGGACGAGCCGTCGCTCGCCGCGTACCGCCTCTCGGAGACGCTGCAGGAGCTCACCTGGGCGGACGAGGCGGTCCGGCGGGCCGCCGACAACGACTCCGAAGTTGTCGTCTCGCTCGGCGATGAGTACGGCGATTACGCCCGTGTTCGTGCGGCACTCGAGGCCCTGCCGGACGCCGTGACGGCGTTTCGCGGGCGGTTGCTCGCCGAGTGAGCCGCTTCGAGAACAGACGGCGCGAATCGCCCGATCCAGACGCCTTTACTACCCCGGGTGCCAACACCCGGTAAGAACCACCGCTCATGGCACTGACCAAGCGAATCATCCCGTGTATCGACGTCGACCTGGACGAGGACGGGAATCCGGCGGTCTACACCGGCGTGCACTTCGAGGACCTCGAGTACACCGGCGACCCCGTCGAGATGGCCAAGGCGTACAACGAATCGGGCGCCGACGAGTTCGTCTTCCTCGACATCACCGCCTCCGCGGAGGGCCGCGAGACCATGCTGGACGTCGTCCGCGACGTCGCCGACGAGGTCTTCATTCCGCTCACGGTGGGCGGCGGCATCCGCACCACCGAGGACATCAAGGAGACCCTCCGGGCCGGCGCCGACAAGGTCTCGATCACGACCGGCGCCCTGGAGCGCCCAGAACTCGTCAACGAGGGCGCGAAGGCCTTCGGCAGCCAGTGTATCGTCATCAGCGTCGACGCGAAGCGCCGCTTCGACGAGCAGGGCGAGCACTACGTGGAGATCGACGGCGAGTCCTGCTGGTTCGAGTGCACCAAGAAGGGGGGCCGCGAGGGGACCGGCATCGACGTCGTGGAGTGGGCCGCCGAGGCCGAGGCCCGCGGCGCGGGCGAACTGTTCGTCAACTCGATCGATAAGGACGGCACCAAGGACGGCTACGACCTGCCGCTGACGAAGGCGGTCACGGAGACTGTCGACACACCGGTCATCGCCTCCTCGGGCTGTGGCGGCCCGGAGGACATGTACGACGTGTTCACCGAGGCCGACGCGGACGCCGGGCTGGCGGCGTCGATCTTCCACTTCGGCGACTACTCGATCGAGGAGACCAAGGAGTACCTCGACGAGCGCGGCGTGCCGGTTCGGCTCTGAGCGGGGCGTGCGACGAGTGGCGCTGGTGCCGGTCGCGGCGTTCGAGACGCTCGTGCCATCGACCCGACACGCTTATTCTCTCGCAGTCGACCGCTAGAAGCAGTGAAGTGGCGGTGCACCTGGTGTGGGAAGCCCCACGCGGAGAACGACCCACCCTGCGACGAGTGCGGGCACAACGCCTTCGAGAAGGCCGTCGTCCGCGCCGACGAGGACTCGAGCGACGCGAGCGGCGGCGCCGATACGAGCGGCGCGCCCGACGAACTCGACGGTGCCGAACCGGGAACCGTCGACACCGGCACCCAGTACGTCTGGCGCTGCCCGAACTGCGGCCGGGACCACGTCAGGAACAACCCGCCCTGCTCGCGCTGTGGCAACCCCGACCTCGAGCAGACCGAACAGACCTACGACGACGTCGATCGGGACCTCGAAACGCCGAGTTGGCTCGCGGTCGCGAAGCCGTACGCGCCGATTCTAATCGTCGTCGGACTCGTCGTCGCGCTGTTCGCGACTGGAATCGTGCCGCCGTCGGTCTTGCCGGGAATCGGCCCGCCGCCCATGCCGGATGCACCCGGAAACGCGAGTCAGGCCAGCGGACTCGACCTCGAGGCGACGGAGCGGCTGGTCCACGAGCGACTCGAGGCCGCCCGCGACGCGGGCGAAGAACGGACGTACGACGCCGACCTCGCGGCCTTCGCCGAGTACTGGAACCGGGCCTTCGTCGCCAGCGAGTACGGCGACGCGAGCCCCAAACGGGCCGAGCCCGGAGCGTTCGGCGTCGACTGCGCGGCCGAAGACGTCGTCGCTGGACAGCTTCCGCCGCTCGAGCGGACCATCGACGGCTACGAGAACGAATCGGAACTCGCAACCGAGGTCGCCGCCACCGTTCGACCGACGGCCGACGCCGGCTCGAGCGGCGAGTTCTCGAGGGAAGGACTCGATCTACACGTCACGGACGACGGGGCAGTTCACGGCTTCTACGCGACGTGCTGACGGCTGGCGCGGTGGGACGCGTCGAGCGACTGCCGATCTGAGAGAGTAGAAATTCGAAGAAAGCGGAGACGGTTACGCCGCCTGCGCGGCGTCTTCGAACGTCTCGCGGAACGAGACGGCCTTCTCGCGGACGTCGACCGCCGCCTCCTCGAGCGCCTCGAGCGGGTCGACGCCGCCCTCGGTCTTGATCGTCAGGATCGGCTCCGTCTGGCCGCCCGACTGCTCGGGGTTCATGTCGTAGGTCGCCGCGCTGACGTCCTCGTGCTCGAGCAGTGCGCCCTTGAGGACGTTCATGAACGTGTGATCCTCGCCCGCGATCTCGATCGAGAGTTCGTCCTCGGTGCTCTCGGTGACCCGCAGTTCCATGTCACCGTCTCCGGCCGTCGACCGCTTGTACCTTTCGAAGGCGGGTAGCCCTCGATCGCAGAGCCGGGTTCGGGGACCGGAGACGACGATCGCGAGCGGCGACGGGGTTCGCGCCGAACGGCGCCGGACAGCGAACGGTATATGGGCGTGCGGTCGCACCACAGGGATATGCGCTGGACCGCGATCGCGCTCGCGACCGTCCTCGCGGCGACGTTCGCCGTCTCGCTCGCGACCGTCAGTCGGCTCCACCGACCGGAGCGGCGCTGGCGCGACGTGGTCGGCGAGCGACTCGTCATGGGCGTGCCGTGGGGGACGCTGGTGGTCGTCGCGTTCGTCGTCTGCGTGTACCTGTTCGTCCAGGACGGCATCGCGGACTTCGACAACCCGGTGACGATTCCATTCCGGGCGTGGTCGTATTTCTATCCGCTCGGGGTGGCGACCGCCGCGTTCTCTCACTCCGGGCCGGGCCACCTCATCGGCAACGTGACGGGGACCCTCGTCGCCGCGCCGATCGCCGAGTACGCCTGGGGCCACTACGCGCCCGAGCGAGACGCCGGCGCGACGGCCGACGACCGTCTGGAGCGGTGGCGAACGAATCCGCGACTCCGGGCGTTCGTCCTCTTTCCGCTCGCGATCGTCGTCGTCGGGCTGCTCACGAGCGTGTTCGCCCTCGGCCCGATAATCGGCTTTTCGGGGGTCGTCTTCGCGCTCGTCGCCTTCGCGATCGTCCACTACCCGATCGCCACGCTCGTCGCGGTGATCGGCCTGCAGGGCGTCCTGCTGACGGTCTATCGTGCGGTTCGAAACCCAGTGTACGTCCACGTCGTCGAGCAGAGCCCGCCGACGATGCCCTCGTGGGCCGGCATCGCGATTCAGGGCCACGCGCTCGGGTTCTTCATCGGACTCGTCCTCGGGGCGCTGGTGCTCGAGCGCCGCGACCGCCGTCCGAACGCGCTTCGGATCTGGCTCGCGGTCCTGCTTTTCGCGTTCTCCCGAGGGCTCTGGGAGATCTACTGGTACGGCGAGGGCAACTCCTACATCCTCTTTCGGGGCCTCGGCGTCGTCGTCGTCACCGTCCTCGCGCTGGTGGTCACGGTCGCGCTGGCCGGCTCCGACGACCCCCTCGTTCCGCGGCGCGGCGAGCGGCTCGTCGCGCGGTTCCGCGGCAGTTCCGGATCGCGGTCGCCGGATCGGTCGGACTCGCTCGTCCGGCCGCTCGAGATCGTCGGCGGCGCGCGGACGCGCGGCGTAGACGGCGCCGCGGACGGGCGGCGCGCGGCTCAACTCGAGCGGATCCGCGAACTCGCCGGCGATGCGGGGCCGAGCGGATCGAACCGTACCCCGTTGGCGAACGCGACGCGTCGCGGATCGGCGTTTCTGGTCGTCCTCCTGGTGCTCGCGGTGCTGGCCGGGATGGCGATTCCCGTCAATCTGGCCGTCTACGAGCCGACCGAGGCCTCGAGCGACGCGATCGAGATCCGGGATTACACCATCGAGTACGCCGAGGAAGCCGAGAACGAACTCGTCTCCGGCATCGGCATCGACGCGGTGGTCGACGACAGCAGCCTCGAGGCCAGCGGCGTCATCGTCTCGAGCGACAGGCGGAACATCTGGATGGAAGCGGTGACGAGTCAGCGGCTCTCCTTTACCGGCGAGGAGACCGTCGCGGTCGGCGGCCCCGGGTGGCGCGAGACGGTCCACGTCGAACGCGTCGGCTGGGTGCCGGTCGGCAACGATCCGGTGTACCAGATCCGGATGTGGGAGGCCGGCGAGGAGCCGACGGTCGTCTACGAGTCGACCGGCGCGATGGCGGACGTGCTGATCGACGAGCAGCTGGTGACGGTCACCTCGCAGGACGGCGAGTTCGTCCTCGAGGTCGCCTCGAACGAGACGGATCGGGTCGCGACGGCGCCGCTCCCCGACGAGGGCGAGTCGGTCCGAGCCGGCGGCCTCACCTTCGAACGGAAGGACGGAACGCTCTACGCCGCCACGGACGGGACCGTCGTCGCGGTCGCGAGCGAGGAGACCTACGACTGACCGCGACCGGCGGGCGGCGACCGGCAGCGGGCGGACCGCGGGAGGCGGACGGCTGACGACCCGACGGCTGACGATCGACCGGGCGACGGCACGACCCCACGGCCGACGGCCGCCTGTACGGCGCGATTTCCGTTCGGAATCGAAACGTGTTTGCGGTGATTTCTCGAGCGCCGCGGGGAGACGCTGCTTCCACGACCGGCGGTTTCAGGTGCTACTCGGCTCGAGCGCCCGATTTCGATCGACGGCTCGTTCTCGCCGCCCAATATATAACTGACGGCGAACAGTCGCTCGTACGTGGATATTTCAGGGGCTCGAGCGGGAGCCGACCGATCGGCGGCGGACCGATCGCGCGGCGGCCGCTGCGCCGCGATTCGTTAACGGCCACGTGGCCGCGGGAAGTCGGCGTGAAACAATGACTCGACGTGCCGTTCGATCGAGTGAGTTGAATCCGGAGAGATGAGCCACCGTTCACTCCCGAAATCGGCGTCGGAGGCGGCCGACGCCGACTTCGACGCCGACGCTGACGTCGATGACACGTCCGCTCGAGACGACGGCCGCGCCGATTCCCGGGCGCCGGCCGCCGTCCGTCTCGAGAACGTCACCCACGAATACGGCTCCGACGGCGGCTTTCGGTCGAGCGAGAGCCGGTCGGTGACCGCGCTTCGCGACGTCTCGCTGTCGATACGGCCCGGCGAAATCGTCGGCCTCGAGGGGCCGAGCGGAAGCGGCAAGTCGACGATTCTGCACGCGGTCACGGGACTGCTAGTGCCGACGGAGGGACGGGTCGAGGTGCTGGAGACGGACCTGACGTCCCTCTCGGAGCGGGAACGAACCCGGATGCGGCGGCGCCACGTCGGGATCGTCTTCCAGCGGTTCCACCTCCTGCCGTCGCTGTCGGCCCGCGCGAACGTCGCCCTGCCGCTGGTTCAGGTGGGCGTCCCCAAGTCCACCCGCCGCACGCGCGCGGAGGAACTGCTCGAGGGGGTCGGACTCGCCGATCGGGCGAGCCACCTGCCCGGCGAACTCAGCGGCGGCGAGCGCCAGCGGGTCGCGATCGCCCGGGCGCTGGCGACCGACCCGGACGTCATCGTCGCGGACGAGCCGACCGGCGAACTCGACACGGCGACCGGCCGGAGCGTACTCGAGCTGTTGACCGACGTCGGCCGCGAGCGCGACCGGGCGGTGCTGGTCGCCTCGCACGACGACGACACCCTGGCGGTCGCCGATCGGGTGATCTCGCTCCGGGACGGCCGGGTGGTGACGGATGGTGGATGAACGCGACGACGGCGGGACGGAGACGAGCACGACTATCGACGGCACCCGCCGACGCCGGTGGAGCGACCTCCTCGGGTTCTCGGTCACGCGGCTGTGGAACCGCGCGACGCGAACGCGGTCGGGCCGCATCGCGGCGACGATCAGCGCGGTCGCGCTGACGATCGCCCTGCTGGTCGTCGTGACCGGCGTCGCGATGGGGCTGGCCGACGGGGGCGTCGTCAGCGACGACGACGCCGACGTTCGGATCGCGCCGGAGGAGAGCGGGGCGCTCTCGTCGGTCGACGGCGTCGAGCGCCCCCGCCTCGGGGAGACGAACTCGCGCGCGGCGACGATCCGCGAGCGCGAGGGGGTCGAGCACGCGTCACCGGTGCTCACCGAGACGGTCCGCCTCGAGCCGGCCAGTGACAGTGAGGGCGACGGCACGTCCGAGCCCAAGCACGTGCTCCTCGTCGGCGTCGTCCCGGACGACGAACCCCGGACCGTCGCCGGCCTTCCGATGGACGCGCTCGAGCCGGGCGATCCTCACTACGCCGGCGGTTCCTACGACGGCGTGCCGCGCCAGGAGGTCGTCCTCTCGGAGGCCGCGGCGAGGAAACTCGGCGCGACGACCGGCGACGAGCTCGAACTCGCGATGCCCGGGGTCGACTCGAGCGCGGCGGCCGAGACGTCGACGCCGTCGGTCACGGTGACCGCCGTCGAACCGGCCGGCGACGGCGCCGATAGCGAGCAGGCCGCGCCCGTCGCGCTCGTCCATCTGAGCGAACTCCAGACCGTTTCCGGGGCGGACGACGGCGAGCTCGCGGACCGCGTCCTCGTGTGGGGCGAACCCGACGCGGCCGAGGCGGCCGCTGCCGAGGCCTATCCCGACGCGGCCGTCGAGTCGGCCGCCGAACTCGACCTTAAGTCGCTGTTCGACGACGGGCTGGCGCTCGCGACGAGCCTGCTAGCGCTGCTGGCCAGCGTCGTGATCTGCGCGTCGTTCGTCGCGACGACGATGGGAATGACCGTCGACCAGGACCGGCGCACGCTCGCCGTCCTCGAAGCGGTCGGCTTCCCCGCCTCGAGCCGGCTGCTGGTCGTCGCGCTGTCGACGCTCGTCACGACGGTCGCCGGCGCGGTGCTGGGCGTCGCGATCGGGATCGGCGGCGTCCACGTCGTCAACGCCGTCGCCGCCGCGACGGTCGCGCCGGGCACCGTCGCGGTCGTCCACCCGGTGTTCGTCCCCTACGCCGTCGGCGTCGCCCTCGTCTCGGGGCTGGTCGCGGTTCCCTACCCGCTCGCGGTCGCCTCGCGCACGTCCGTCCTCGCGGAGGTGGGACGATGAGCCCGAGCGTCAGCGGCGCCCTCGTCCGCTCGAAGGCGGTCGTCGGCCTCGCGCTCGCCCAACTGCGGCGCTCGCCCGGCCGCACCGCGCTGACGGTGGTCGCGGTGGCGGTCGCCGTCCTCGCCGTGACGCTGCTCGCGAGCCTCGGCGTCGGCGTCGTCGAGACCGGCCAGCAGGGGCTCGAAAACGCTGATCAGGACATCTGGATCTCGAGCGATCCCGTGGATCCAGCCGCCAGCGGGACGGAGAACCCGATCGTCGGCGCCCACGGGATCGCGGGACAGCTCATGCAGCGCGACGACGTCAGCTACGCCGCGCCGATCGGGCTGTACGACGTCTACGTCGGAACGGATCCGAACGACCTCGAGCGCCACCCCGCCGTAGGGGTCCGAGAGACCCACGAGGGATTCGACTTCCAGTCCGGCGGCGGGTTCGAGACGCCGCCGGAGGCCTACGAGGGCGGCCGGACCGAGGAGCCGATGACAAACGAGATCGTGCTCGATCCCCGCGTCGCCGAGGAGATCGGCGCCGAGGTCGGCGACACGATCTACGTCGGCACCAGCCGCCAGACGGCGCCCGAGTACGAGTTCACCGTGGTCGGAACCTCGAGCTACTACTCGCAGTATCTCGGCTCCGAGACGGTGACGATGCCGCTCGTGGACCTGCAGGCCGTCGCCGGCACGACGGGGACCGATCGGGCGACGTTCATCACGGCCGACGTGGCCGACGGCGCCGACCGGGAAGCCGTCGCGAACGAACTCGACGCCGAATACCCGGCCTACGACGTCCGCACGAGCGACGAGCAGATGGAGGCGATGTTCGCCGAGCGGCCGCTCGTGCTCGCCAGCGGCGCGACGCTGGTCGGGCTGGCGATCGTCGGCGGCGTCGTCCTCACCGTCAACCTGTTCGTGCTCGTGGCCGCCCAGCAGCGAGACGAACTCGCGGCGCTACGGGCCGTCGGCCTCTCCCGGCGCGTCCTCGCGGGGACGATCGCCGTCCAGGGGCTCGTCACCGGCGTCGTCGGGGGCGCCGTCGGCCTCGTCGCGACGCCGCTGCTCACGAGGGGATTCAACCGCGTCGCGGCATCGATCGCCGGCTTCGAGAACCTGCTGCAAACGCCGCCGAAGGTATACGCCGCCGGCTTCGCGGTGGCCATCGTCGTCGGCACCGTCGTCGCGCTCGTCGCCGGCTGGCGCGCCGGAAAGTACGCCAGCATCGAGCACCTCGAGATCTGAGCCGCTACGTCGAGCCGTCGCGCCACTCGATCCGGAACACTTCGGCCGCGAGCGTCTCCCGCTCCGCGTCGTGGAACTCGAACCGCCGCTCGATCGGGAACTCGGCGCGGAAGGCGTGGGTCACCTCGCCGCCTTCGTCGGCCGCGAACGACTCGACGAACTCCTGGCTGTCCTCGTTGTGGATGGTGTAGGAGACGGTCGCGATCGAACTGGCGGTCTCGAGGAAGCGCCGATCGGCGTGGCGGTTGCCGCGCTGGGCGCCGAAGGGCGGATTCGAGAGGACGGTGAGATCAGAGCGAGCGAGCGGCGGGCGGGTCGCATCGCCGAGAATCCAGTCGATCGAACTCGAGTCGACGCGAGCTGCGTTTTCCCGGGCGACGGCGAGCGCGTCGGGGTCCACGTCGATCCCCAGCGCGCGGTCGGCGCCGGCGAGCGCGGCTCCGATCGCGAGCATGCCGGTTCCCGTCCCGAGGTCGACGACCGGCCGCTCGAGGTCGCCCGAGAGGGCGGCGCGGTGACAGACGTGGGCGGCGATGTCGGGCGGCGTCAGGTACTGTTCGAGCGCGGCCGACGGCTCGGAAAAGTCCGCGAGCGACTCGAGGTCCCGGGCGAGCGAGCGACGCGAGGGGCCTGCCATGCCCGGCCCTTAGCGGTCGAGCGTGATCGGGCCGTCGATCTCGAGGACGAGCCCTTCGCGCTCGGCCCGTTCGGCGCAGGCCGCGAGCGCTGGGCGGACCTTCTCGTCGTTGGCGACGTCGTCGACGGCGACCGTGACCGAGTTGACGCCGAGGAACGAACCGGCGCGGACGTAGCCGCGCACCCGATCGATCTCGTCCTGGGTTGCGAACGAGCAGTCCTCGTCGAAGCAGGCCTCGACGGTCAGTTCGACCGGCGAGAGGTCTTCGGCGGCGAACTCGCGCTTGAGGTCGCGGAGGTACTCCGGCGCCGTCGACTCGAGGGAGGCGGCCTCGAGGGTCACGGGGGTGACGTCCGCGGGTGAACAGCATTCGATCGCTGACTCGCCGTCGGCGGATGACGTGGTGCTCATTACGAGACCATACATAGGCTGCATACAAAAATGTTGTTGGATTCGCAGTAGTAATACCCGGGCGGTGAACGGTTCGCCGATCGGCGGTGGGGTGGCGGCCGGCGACATCCTTCTTTCGTGATATGATCGAATAGAGTTAAGGACGGGCCGTTCGAAGTCTACCTATGGACGAGTGCCCCCGGTGCCAGGGCTCGCTCGAGGAACTCTCGCTCGGGGACGTCTCGACGGTTAGCTGTCCGCACTGCGAGTACGCGGACATCCCCGTCGAGCACGATCGGGTCCCCGAGACGCCCGAATCCTGGCGGGACGCGCTCAATCGCTTTTACGAGGAGACGGTGCCGAAGGTCGATCCCGTCGAAGTCGAGGCGGAACCGGGCGAGGAGCCGGAGCCGATCGCTCGAGAGGACTGAGAACGCGAGCGGCGTACGGAGCGCTCGAGACGCCAGAGCGGTGGCGCCGTTCGTCGGTGAGAGGACTAGCGGCGGAGAACGAAGGGAAGAGTGAGAGCAAGCGAGTGCGAAACCGTCGGAACCGAGAACTCGAGCGGAGTTACTCGGCGGCGGCCGCTTCGGCTTCCTCGTCGTCGACGTCCTCGTCCGAGCGAGCGGCGACGAGCCCGCCGCGGGCGACGCTGTAGAGCGGTTCGTCGGCGTGGGTCACGCCGCTGATCGAGAACGGGATGTTCGCGTCGTTCAGGTGGTCGCGGAACAGCTCCTCGAAGCCGTCGGGGCTCGAGGTGCCGCCGGTGACGACGACGGGGACGTCCAGCCCTTCCTCGACGTCTTCCTCGTCGACCTCCTCGACGATGTTGTCGATGACGTAGTCCAGCAGGTTCTCGTAGTAGATCGACAGGGCACCCTCGACGCCGCCGACGTCGGTGGTGAAGTCGAGTTCGAAGTCGTCCTCCTTGATGGAGGTGACCTTGTCGACGGGCGTGCCGGTCGCGCGGGCGGCCTGCTCGTCGACCCAGTCGCCGCCGCGGGCGACGGAGAACTTCATGACGGGGACGGCGTAGTAGGCCAGACAGACGTTCGTCATGCCGGCGCCGAAGGAGATCCCGAGGCCGGTGAAGTTGTTGTCCGCGAGCTCGGAGTAGATGACGGACATCCCCTCGTTGATGGGCTCGGCGTCGTAGCCCATGTCGTCGAGGAAGGATTCGATCGTCTTCTGGTGGTACAGCGTCGAGAGGTCCGAGTCGATCGGATCCGCGGGCGTCGAGAAGTAGAGCTTCTCGTCCGGATAGGCGGGCTCGCCGACGACCTGCTCGATGATGAGCTTCATCATCGGGATCGCGCTCTGCTCGTCGTTCGAGAGGATCCCGTGTTTCATCGGGCGGCGGGTCTCCTTATTGAAAATGTTCGCAAAGTTGAGGGCGTCGTCGCCGACGACGTAGACCTTGTCGTCCTTGCGAATGTGGAGGACTTCGCTTCGCGAGAGCATCTGCTCGGCCATGTCCGAGTACTCGATCTCGACGAAGGAGTTGCGCTGCTGCACGAATACCGTGTCGTTCCCATCCTGCTGTGCAGACAGGATGTTCATCGTACCGACGTCCAGGCCTTTGGCCATAGTTGGGCAAGGCGGCCGACGGATTATAAATCTATGTGCGTCGATTTCATTTTCTCAAATTGAGGAAAAACATAGTATTTACCGCAGTTTACGAAGCCTTAATTCCGATCGAGGAGAGACCGCAATGAGTCGAGCAACGACGATAGCGGGCCGCGACCGTCGTCGTCCGCCTCGGCGAGTTCCTCCGCGCGGCGCTGCTCGCGCAGTTCCTTCAGTTTCTGGGTCTGATCGTCGACCGTCGCGCTCGAGGTGGTGGTCTTCGTCTCGCCGCCCTTCAGCCCCTTGAGGCCGGCGACCTGCGCGTCGACGCCGGAGGAACGGGTGGTCGTCGTCCCGGCCTCGCTGACGTTGACTTCGTCGAACTCGTCCTCGGAGAAGCTCAGGCGCTTGTGTTCGGTCTTCTCGACGCCACCCCAGGAGAGTTCGACGTCTTCCATGGCCTCGTCGATGTCCCGCTGGATCTCCTCGTCGGAGTAGGACTCGCCCTCCTCGTCGTTCGCGTCGACCTCGACGCGATCGGCTTCGCGGGCCATGTCGAGGTAGTGGGCGATTAGCGCGGCGCCGGTCGAGGCGGTCAGCCCGGCGAGGCCGACGGCGTAGGTCGCGGTAACTTCGACAGTGTAGTCGGTTTCAGCCATGAAGTTCCAGTTGTCCGGGTACGCGAAGAGGAAGCCGACCGTCGCACCGACGGTGACGACCGCGCCGGCCGTCGAGACGCCGATGGTCTTCCGATCGGCGGGCAACAGGACGACGACGCCGAGGATCATCGCCGGCAGGGAGAGCATGCCGAGCGCGTAGGCCGGCTGGACCCATCTGAAGTAGGCCGGATCGGTTCTGCTGAACGTGCTGCTCCAGAGGAAGAGGATCAGTGCGACGACCGCCAGACCGACGCCGCCGAGGAACAGGCCGAACCCGAGATAGACGTCGGTCCGGTTCTTCGGTTCGCCGATATATCGGCGGTAGAGGTCGAAGAGATAGCCGTCGAGGGGCTGTTCCGCTGGCATTAAGGCCTCGTTTACGCTCCAGTACTATGACTGTTGGGTCAGACGCGGGTCGTCGCCCGGTGATAGGCGGTGATCGCCGCCGCGGAGAGTCGATACCGGACCGCGTCGCCGACGACCGCACGCCATCTATCGCCGACCGAATTTCCCGGACAGTCCGCCGAATGCAGGTCGTCGTGACAGCGTGCAGTATATACGTCCGTGGCCGTTAGGACGGCTAATGAGTCAGGAGTCGGAGTACACCGAGGGGGACCTCCGGAACACCGGAATGCAGCTGCGACACGATCGCGAGTGGGACTACGAACTCGAGCGGATCGTCGACGCGATCGAGGAGCGAGACGCCGAGAAGGTCGGCCTGCAGTTCCCTGAAGGACTGAAGCGGCGCGGCCCGGCCGTCGCCGACGACCTCCGCGAACTGGTCGGCGACGACGTCACCTTCATGCTCTCGGGTCAGCCGTGTTACGGCGCCTGCGACCTCGACACCTATCTGATGAAGCGCACCGACGTGTTCGTCCACTTCGGCCACTCGCCGATGAAGAACACGGACAAGGTGATCTACGTCCCGCTGTTCTCGAACGTCGAGGTCACGCCGATCATGGAGGAGGCCCTAGACACCCTCGAGCCCCCCGAGGAGACCGAGGGCGTCGGCCTCGTGACGACGGCCCAACACATGAACCGCTACGACGAGATGAGCGCGTTCCTCGAGGAGCGGGGCTACGAGGTCCACAGTCGCCGCGGCGACGAGCGGCTGACCCACGAGGGACAAGTACTAGGGTGTAACTACGCGAGCGCGGACGTGCCCGCGGACCAAGTGCTGTACGTCGGCGGCGGAAAGTTCCACCCGCTCGGGCTGGCGATGGAACACCCCGACAAGCACGTCGTCATCGCCGACCCCGTCAACAACGTCGTCACCGTCGCGGACACGGAGAAGTTCATGAAGCAGCGCTACGCCGCGGTCCACAAGGCGATGGACGCCGAGAAGTGGGGCGTCATCTTCTGCACCAAGATCGGCCAGGGCCGCTGGGAGGTCGCCCAGGACATCCTCGAGGACAACGATAACGCCTACCTCATCACGATGGACGAGGTGACGCCGGACCGCCTCCGGAATTTCGACATGGACGCGTTCGTCAACACCGGTTGTCCGCGGATCACCACCGACGACGGCCCGCAGTTCCACAAGCCGATGCTCACGCCCGGCGAGTACGAGATCGCCGTCGGCAACAAGCCGCTCGACGAACTCTCCTTCGACACGTTCCACGGCACCTGGTAACCCGCCTCGCCGGGATCAGCCGCGTGGAACCGTACCCGAATTGCGTCGTTCCGATTAGTCGGTTTCTGAACTGTCCGTTCGAACGTAACTACCCGATCAGCGACACAACTCGTATCGCATCGGCTGTGCGACGCTCACGATCGAAATACAGTCACCAGGAATAGTATATATGGAAACTGAACCAGAAATAGAGTTATACTATCCACGGTATTTTAGTTCTATTCAGGAGAAATTCAACGAGAACTGCGTAATGGACGACTGATTCCAAATCTGTTTGGAGGAGTTCTTTTGCCCGAACGGCACGGACCAGTAGTCGATGAGTAACACAGCGGCCAGCGGACGATCGACGACCGCCCGGGACGACTGCTTCCGGTCGCTCGCTGACGCCACCCGACGCGCGCTCCTCCGACTCGTTCACGACCGATCCCCCGACGGCATCGGGAAAGACGAACTTATTCGCGAGCTTGCGGCGGTAACGTCCGATAAATCGGTCGACGACGTGACCGACGCGGAGTACCAGCGGGCCGCCGTGGCCTGCCAGCACACGCACCTGCCGATGCTGCTCGAGGCGGGCCTCGTCGCGGAGGCCGACGACACCGAGACCGACAATGACGCTGTGATCGTCGCGACGGACCACTGGGCGTTCGACGAACCCGCGCTCGAGAACGTCATCGCGGGCCGCCTCGACGCGTCGGCCGAAGAACTCGACGCGCTGTTCGAGGGCGTCGCCGACTCGCGTCGCCGGCTCGCGCTCTCCGTCCTCGCGGGCAACGCCCGCGCGGAATCGGACGCGATGGACCGCGACGCGCTCGCTCGAGCCGTGGCCGCTCGCGAGGTGGGCACCGACGCGGACGACGTCTCGCAGGACCGCGTCGCGTCCGTCTACAGCTCGCTCGTCCACGTTCACCTGCCGCTTCTCGAGGACGCCGGCCTCGTTGACGCGACGTCGGACGGCGTCGCCTACGACGGCCATCCCGAACTGCACGTCTCCTGGATCGGGGACGACGCGCTCGAGACGGGTGCCGACGGAACGGCGGTCGCCGAGATCGACATTCGGGTCCGCTCGGAGTTTACGATCACCGTCGCCGAGCAGTCGCTGCGCGAGTAGCGTCCCCGACGGCCCCCGGATATCGAACGCTGGTCATCTGGCGGTCGCGACGCCACACACCACACGCCGCACGGCGCCGGTCGCCGCGGGCGTCGGCGCCCGATGTTCGTCGCGCACAGTCAGGGTTTTCGAGAAGACAATAACACTTACCCAGTCGGTCCTCGCACCAACGGGTATGATCCAGAGCGACTGGGGCGATTGGTTCATTCAGCGGATCGAAGACGCGAACCCCGACGGCGTCGCGGTCTGGTACCTCGGCTGTAACGGCTTCGTCCTGAAAGACGGCGAGGGGACGACGATCTACATCGACCCGTACCTTGGCCTCGGCAACCCGCCGCGGACCGTCCGGATGATTCCCGTCCCGTTCACGCCCGGCGACGTCGAAACCGCCGACGCGGTGCTGGCGACCCACGAGCACACCGACCACGTCGACGGGCCCAGCCAGGCGCCGATCCTCGAGAACACGGGCGCGACCTTCTACGGCGCCGACGACAGCCTCGCGGTCGCGCGCGAAGAAAACTGGACCGACGAGTGGGACGTCGCCGACGATCAGTTCGTCGAAGTGGCCGAGGGCGACACCGTCGAGATCGGCGCGTTCACCGTCCACGTCGAGGAGGCGTACGACCCCGACGCGACCCACCCGGTGAGCTACGTCATCGAGCACGACGCCGGCACCTTCTTCCACGGCGGCGACACGAAACCGAGCGACGAGTTCGCCCGCATCGGCGAGGAGTACGACATCGACCTCGGCGCCCTCGCGTTCGGCACCGTCGGGATGATCCCCGACAAGGAGACCCTCGAGCCGAAGCGAACGCGCTGGTACAACGACGAGAACCAGATCATCGAAGCGGCCGAGGACCTCGCGCTCGAGCGGCTCCTGCCGAGTCACTGGGACATGTGGCGCGGGCTCACGTCGGATCCGAAGGTGCTCCATCACCACGTGAAGAGCTTCGACCACCCCCGCGAACTTGAACTCGTCGAGATCGGCGATCGCGTCGAACTCTAGATCGGTTCGTGAACTGAATTTGATATTCTCCCGTACCATTTATAATAATGGTGGGGCAACGTTGCCCGCATGAGTAGCACCGCCGACACGGACGAGGTTATCGAGGTCAGTGCTGACGGACTCACCGTCCGGAAGACGTTTACGGCGGACGAGTTTCCGGTCCCCGCGATTCGGTTCGAGATCGACTCCGAACGCGAGAGTCAGGTCGATTTTCGCCTTTCCGAGGACATTCCCGACTCGTTCCCGATGGACAAGGTCGGCTTCCACCCCGACTACCACAGCGACGACTGGACGGCGTTTCAGGACAACCACGTCGAGTTCACCGGCACGCTCGAGCCCGGCGACACGCTCGTTACGGTCTACGGCGTCCGAATCGACGACGAGAGCACGGCCGAGGAGTTCCTCACCGAGCCGACGGTCGTCGAGGTAAGCGCCGAGGAGCAGCGGACGACCGACGGCGACGAGATCGACGACGGCGTCATCGACAGCATCGTCTCGGAGGACCGCAACCAGGCCGTCAGGGACATGCTCTCTGGCGACTCGGCCTCGGTTCCCGGCCTCGACGCCGCCCCGGACGCCGCCGGCGACTCGAGTGCCGACGATGGCTCCGCAGACGATGCGGCCGCGTCCGCTGATGCGGCGGACGCGACGGACACTGCCGACGACGCCGAAACCGAAAGTGCCGGTCCCGATGCGGCCGACGACGCTGACACGGACGACGAGGGCGGCCTCGACCTCGACCTGAGCGGCGTCGACACCGATCCGGCCGACGAATCCGACGACGGCGACGCCGAGGGGGACGACGCGCCCGACATCGACCTCGGGTTCGAGGAGGAGGAGATCCCCGATCCGGCCGACGCGGACGAGGACGCCGATCCGCTCGGGGCGCCGGACGACGACGAGGACCTCGATCTCGACCTCGATCTCGAGGCCGATTCCGACGAGGACGACGAGGACGCGGCCGAAAGCGACACGGATTCCCTCGAGTCGGTGGGCGACGAATCGGACGACGACGCAGAGTCCGAAGGTGAGGCCGAAGCGGACCCCGACATCGACCTCGGACTCGAGGACGAATCTACGGCCGACGACGAGGACGAAACGGTGGCCGACGTTGAGGACGAGGAACTCGAACTCGAATCCGATCCCGAGTCTGAACCCGAGGCCGAATCCGCGACCGACGACACCGACGCGGGCCTTGAGGACGGCAGTGCCGCGGAAGCCGCGGCCGACGACGTCGAGGCGGACGACGTTGAAGCCGACGACGTGACCGAGACGATCGACGAGGAAACGGCACCGGACGAACCCGCCACGGAGGCCGCCGAACCGGAACCGACGTCTACGACGACCACAGCCGACGAAGCGCCGTCGGCAACTGAAGCGGACGCCGAGTCGGATTCCGAACCCGAGGCCGAGACGGAGACCGCAGCCGAACGCCTCGCGAGCGAGATCCGCAACGGCGAGGTCGACGAGGACGAACTCGAGGTGCTTCGCTCCGAACTCACCGCCGAACCGGAACTCGACGCGTCCGAACTGGCGAAGCTCGACCACCTCCAGTCTCGCGTCGAGGAGGTCGCCGCCTACGTCGGCGCCCTCGAGGAGTTCCTCGGCGAGAACGGCACCGGCGAGCAGCTCATCGAGGACTTCCGGTCGGAACTAGAAGACGTGCAGGACGACCTCGCCGCGATGGACGACCGCCTCGCGGACACCGAGTCGCAGGTCGACGACGTCGAAACCGAGATCGACACCCTGACCGAGTGGACGGCCGACCTCGAGGACGAACTCTCCGACCTTGAGGACCTCCCGGAGACGGTCGACGCGCTGACCGATCGGACCGACGACGTCGAGGCGGACGTCGAGACGCTCGAGTCCGGCCTCGAAACCGTCGAGGATGAGGTCGAGACGGTTGCGGACGACGTCGACGCGGTCGAAGGCGAGGTCGACGACCTCTCGGCGGATCTCGGCGCCGTCGAAGACGACGTCCGGTCGGTCGAATCGGAGCTCGAGACCGTCGAGTCCGATCTCGAGGACCTCGAGGAGGAAGTTACGGACATTCAGGAGTGGCGCAACCAGCTCGGGTCGATGTTCGCGGACAACTGACGGCCGCCATCGACGCCAGGCAGCGATAGCCGAAAACACAACTCGTTTATCCGTCGCCGGTCGAGGACTGCTCGATGGGCGAGACGATTCCGATCGCCGTTCCCAGGAAAGGACGCCCCCTCGAGTCGGTCCTCGATCGACTCGCGCGGCGGCTCGACGTGCCCGACCTCGCGGACGAGATTTCTTCGACGCTCCGCCACGAGAAGGCCGTCACGAAAGGCGACCTCGACCCCGACGAGGAGAACGTCTACCATCGTCTCGCCGACTACAGCACCGCCGACGAGCCGACCGAACCCGAGTACACCCTCCTGCGGGACGCCCGCGCCGGCAAACCGCGGCGGATCGTCTTCGACAGCGTCACGATTCCCCTCGCGGACGTCGACGCGATCGACGTCGACGGCGACGCCGCGATCCAACTCGTCGGCCGCGAGGAACCGTTTCGGGCGCTTCGCACCCACGAGTTCGCGCTCGGGTTCGACAGCGCCGACCTCGTCTTGGAGGAGGTCGTCGAACTCCGGCCCGAACCGCTGGATCGGATCGCCGACGTCAACGCCCGGATCGATCCCGCCGACACCGACGTCCGCGTCGTCACCGGCCTCGGAGATACCGTCTACCACACGCTGATGGCGACGCCCGAGGTCGCGCCCGCCGACGACTCGCTCGACCGGGACTTCCTCGAGGGCTACGAGGGGCCGCTGTGTATCGAACCCCGGTACGAGCGGCTCGTCCAGGCCGTCCTCGGCACTCGAACGCTCGACGGCGTGGAGTTTCGCTACCCCGCGGAAGGCCGCGAGGAGGAGGCGGCGATCGCCGACACGGGACTCGGCGTCTATCTCACCGTCACCGGCTCGACCGCCCGCGAACACGGCCTTCTGCTGGGGGAGCAACTGTTCCCGAGCGAGACCGTGCTGCTCGAGAACTCCTCCGAACTGCACGAGACGGACGCTGCGGCGGCCGTCCGCTCGCTGTTAGACGGCGACGATCTCGAGACGGAGCTCACCGTCGGCGGCGCCTCGCAGTAACGTCGGTTTCGGGTATCGCTCGCCTCAGAGCTGACTCGCCAGCGGCACGACGTACGACTCGACGAAATCGATCAGCCGCTCGACTAGCTCCTCCCGGTCGACGAAGTAGCGGAATCGGAGGTCGTACGCGTCGTCCATCTCGTCGATCGACGCGCTGCTGAACCGCGGCTCGTAGACGGTACCCGACTCGCCGCTCGCTTTCTCGGCTTCCGCGAAGATACAGAACGTCCGCGGATCGCGCAAGCGGGTCTCGTCGTCCCGTAATCGGAAGTGTTCGGGAATCGCGCCGGCCTCGGCTCCGGCGCCCGTCGTGAGTCCGGCCTTCGTGAAGACGAACGCGTTCCCGGCGCTCGCTTTCGCGAACGCCACCGACTGATCGATGACCGGCATCCCCGGCTCCTCGAGGTCCCGCCGTTCCGCCTCTCGTCTGGTCGGGATCTCGACGTCGCTCGCGATGAACGCCGTCGTCCCGGTTTCGGCCGACACGCGGTCGCAGATCGTCCGCAGCGTCGTTTCGATCGCGTCGGGCGCGGCGTCGCTCCCTCGCGGGGCGAGCGGATCGGGCGGCAGTGGGTAGCCGTCGTCCGGATACAGGTAGGCGGGATCGAGCAGGCGGTACGGTCCCATGAGGAACACGAACACGTCGTCCCGGTCGGCGTCGGGGAGCGATCGGGCGACGTGGGCCTCGATCGGCATCCCCTCGTACTCCGTGAGCGCGGTCATCCCTCGCCGATCCGAACGGACGACAGTTAAAGTTCGTTTCAGAAATTCATCTTAACATCGGTTAAGTCTAAGTGGATCGGGTCCGTACCCTCGCCCATGAGCGAACGAGAGATTTCGAACGACGAACGCTCTGCCGCCCGAGACCGGGTCGAGTCGGACCTGCTCAACGGCACGCTCGACCTCGAGCGGGAGGCAAATCGCCTCAAAGTGATGGGCGAGCCTACGCGCTTTACCATCCTCTACCTGCTCGCCGAGGAGGGTCGGCTGCGGAGCGGCGAACTCGCCGACCTGCTCGACCGGCGGCAAAACGATCTGTACCACCACCTCAACACGCTCGAGGACGCCGGTCTCGTCGGCAAATTCCGCGACGGCAGCAGTCGAGTGTACGAACTGTCGCCGTTAGCCGAGGGGTTCGTCCCGCAAATCTTCGACGCGGTCGGGGCTCGCGCCGAGGCCGTGTAACGTCGCAAGGCGAGAACCGACGCTGCGGCGAGGGAAGATTTTCTCCCACGAATTCGCCGATTCGTTTTCCTAGTGATGGCAACGGCCGTATTCGTTCTGGAGGGGTCCTTACACGGTCGAAAAGCGATTAGATGCGTTGGATCGAGGACTCCAGTTTCGATATAGCGATATAGAATTTAGAAGTTCGATATGGGACAGTCGGCGCTTCAGATTACGGTTAGTATTTCGACATGACGTGGAGCAGTAACTGCTGAATGCGTGAAGATTCGATTCGATATCTCGAGCGAGACGTGATCGACGCGGAACCGCTACGGCGACGGCGTCACCGAGTAGATGTGCTCGAGGTACGTTTCGCGAACGCGGTCCCCCCAGTTGTGGGTGTAGGTGTCGATCACGTCACTGGCGACGTCGCCCCGCAGGTACTGGACGATCCCCCGATCGCCGGTTCGATCCCGGAGGTGGGTGGTGAAGAAGTGCCGGAAGTAGTGAGGCGTGACGTTCTCGGAGGCCCCGCCGCCGGTCCGGTACCAGCCCCGTTCCCTGGCGTACTGCTCGACGACGTGGTGAACGACGTTCGGCGTCAATCGCTGCCCCCAGCTGTCGGCCGTCCCGACGAATAGCGGCTCCGTCGCCGCCGCGGACGGCGTCCTCGAGTCCGACGGCACGTCTGGCCGGACGGCAAGCCACCGGACCAGCACGTCCTTCAGTTCGTCGTCGATCGGAATCACGGTCTCGCGCTTGCGCTTGTTCGACGCCGTGCGCCGTTCGCCCCCGGATTCCTCGCCGTAAGTGTGCTCCGTCGAGACGAACAGCGAGTCCGGACGCCCGGCGATGTGGGCGCGGGGCTGCCACGTCTGGGCCTCGTGCTCGAGGTGGCAGTCGATGAGGTCCAGATTGCACAACTCCCCGGCCCGCATGCCGGTTTTCAGCAGCGTAACGACGATCGCGCGGTGCAGCGGATGGCGGACGTCCGCGACGAACGATCGCATCTCGGGCAGCGTGATATCGCGGCGAGTCGGGTTCGACTCGATCGACTCGCTCATCTCCTCTAAGACGACCGTCATCGGGTTCTCGTCGGTGTGGCCGACCCGCTCGAGGTAGCTGTAGAAGCGATTGAGATAGGAGGCGTAGGTCGCGACGGTGCTCTCGGAGTGGGTGGACCGCAGTTCGTGGATCCAGGCCATGCAATCCCGATAGCTCGCCTCCGGCGGTGCCTTCTCGAACCGCTCGGCGAGGAACGACTCGTAGTCCGTCAGCACGCGCTGATAGGCCGCTGCGGTCCGTTCGTTGCGGCCGTGGTGCTCGATGTCCTGCAGGAAGTATTCGACCGTATCGGCCTGCTGTTGGGGCGGCTGACTGTCACTCATCGTCGACCACCACGTACCCGCCCTCGCGGCCGCTGTACCGGACCCTGTTCTCGTCCTGTAGCCGCTGCAGCGCCGCGTCGAGGTCGTCCTCGACGTCGTCGATCAGCGCGTCGACGAGTTCGTCCCAATCGTGGACGCCCTCGCGCTGGAGCACCTCAAGGATGCGGTCGACGAAATCATCGCCGGCAGCGTCGGCTGCTCCGGTATCGGCAGCCGCCTGGTTCGCTCCATTGTCGGCGCCGCCGCTCGAGGGCACTTCGAAATCGCTCCGTCCCGCCTGGACCATCGTCCGGACGAACTCGCTTTGGCTCATCTCGAGGTCGTCGGCGTGGTCCTGCCAGGCCTCCTTCTGGTATCGAGGAACGTATGTTTTCACGGCAACTCGCTCGTCGTCTGTCATCGCCGGCACCCACTCACTCCGGTCACTTCAATCTAACCCACATTCACAAATAAACATCCTTATTTGGGGATCTGGTTCCCTGAACCCGCCCGCCAGATAGTATTATTTGTGAATTCAGGGCTGCAATTCGCCAGTATGTGGTCCTACCTTGGAAAATAAAGATTCAACATCGAACCGGACACCTCCGGGCTGTACCCTCGCCGATCACAGTCGTGGCTCGAGGTCGAGGAGAGTCCCTCACCACTTCGTGAGAAAACAACAAATTAATTACCTATATGGGGCAGCCAATTCGCTAACTGTATTATTTTCAACCATATCTGCAACCCCATTCTGACCGGCTAGACCCTAGGGGTTGCAGCCGAGAAACAGGCGTCCAGGAAGACTATTTTCCACCCGTAGATCCGATGATTTATTGGAGGGGTCGTGCATTCGGCCATCGTCAAATACCGTCTGCAGATAGTGAGGAATGATATCGTCTACCGAGATAGAGTGGAACGAGATCTACACCGCAAACCGTTCTCGTTCCCGCCGGCTACCCGTGGTCGACGAACGAACGGTGTCGGCTGAGTGATGACTGTCGATCAACAGTGCGCCGTACATGCGGGATCGACGACCGACCCGTTCCGCCTCAAAACGGGCTGCGGCCAGACACTCGCTCGCCGATCCGAATGCGTCTCCGTCGGTCGTTGGACGGCCCCTCCCGCCGAGACGGCACTCGAGGGGAACCTCGGATCAATCACACTCGCGCCCATGATTTAGTTCGAGGGGAGCCGATCGTCGGCCGACGAGTGTGAACCCCAGTCGGAGAGAGCCGTGGCTCCCCCGTGGTCGATCCCCGCGACCAGCGCCATTCCCCGCGTGACGTGGGCGATCCGCCCGAGTAGATTCGCAGTCGGCGGCGGGACGGACGAGCGTTCCGTCGTCGATATCGGGTGGACGATGCAGTGGTACGGGGAATCGCGGACGGTATCGGTCGCGTTCGATTTCCGCTCGATGTCTCGAGGACCCGCCTCGCAAGAGTAGCCTGCCGACGCGGACGAGTCGGTCGGGATAGAACGACAGCGATGTCGACCGCGATCGGCCGACGCGGACCCCGTCGCTGGGAATCCGGCGATTCCAGGCCGGACTCCGACGTCCGGCTGAGAACGAACGCGTCGCGGAGCGACGTCAGCTGGTCAGCAGGTACCGACGTTCCGAACTCGAGAGGACGAGAGGGCAGCGAAGACGAACGGTTGTCACTCGCTCGAACGGCGATCGGCGGGTGCAACTGCAGCGTGACGATAAGTCGGGTATGTTTTCAGGGCGTTAAGCAATATCACTAACATAAAATTCTCGAGAGCGTGTCTCGCCACGGACTGATAAATTGCATATCGCTATATCGAAAGCGGGCGGATTCCCGATGGAACGAGTCGCCGCGTAGACCACGAAACGGAAAGACGGTCGGCCGTCACCGACCGCGGCGGAACGGCCGTCGAGATACCTGTCGGGAGTTAGCTCCTCACACGGCCGACGGATGCACACCGCGTCGAAACGTGAGGTCGTCGGAGGGACGGTTCAGCGAGGGATCAGTTCGTCGTTACGCCGACGTCGTCGACGTGATAGAGGTCCTCTTTGAGCCCTTCGCCGTCGCAGTCCTCGGTCGGGCACTCGTAGTGCCAGCCGTCCTGGGTCGCGTCGCCCTCCCGGAACCGCTCGCCGCAGACCTGGCAGAACAGCTGCCCCTTCTGGCAGGTATCTCGGTGGAGTTCGAGCGCGAGTTCGGTCTGAAACGACTGGTTGCAGTTGCGACAGGTGTGCATAATTCGTCTGACGCCATCCTCCGCCAAAACTGCTTGGGTTCGTTTCTTACGGTCGATTCGTCGGTGATTCGGCCTCGTTATGCTGATTTGCGGGAGACGAGCCGGGAAGAAAGACGGTCCGTCGCTCCGATGGATCCCGCGTCGAGTGGTCCGTCCGCTGGTAGGTTCGGCGGTTCGAGTCCGTTCCTGGCTGGGACGACGCGAAGGAGGAACGGCCGGCGGTCCGAGCAGTGGAGAAAGCAACGGTCGGGACGGACGGCGGCGTCCAGCGATCTTCCCGGACTCATTTGTGTCTAGCAGACTAACAACGACCCGTAATGAACTCGCTCGTAATCGGCGCGCGACTGATCGCCGGACTCCTGTTGATTCTGGCGAACGCGTTCTTCGTCGCCATCGAATTCGCGTTGACCCGCGCCAGACAGTTTACCGAGGAGGAGTTCATCGACGGTAATCCCAAACTGGAGCGAGCGTGGGAGATGACGGACAACCTCGAGATCTACCTGACGACGTGTCAGGTCGGGATCACGGCCTCGAGCATCGCCGTCGGTATCGTGGCCGAACCCGCATTGGCGGCCATCTTCGAGCCGCTGTTCGAGGATACGGTGCTGGCCTCGATCGGGAGCGGGGCGATCATCGCCTTCCTGATCATCAACCTCATCCATCTGACCCACGGCGAACAGACGCCGACGTATCTGGGCGTCGAGCGCTCGCGGATGGTCTGTCGGTACGGGGCGGCCCCGCTGTACTGGTTCCACTGGATCATCTCGCCGATCATCACGCTCGGCGACGCGATCGCGAAGTGGACGCTCAGACTCTTCGGGATCGAGATGACCGGCGCGTGGCTCGAGACCGAGGAGGACGTCATCGAATCGCGCGCCGACCTCCGAAACCGGCTCGGCTCGATCCTCGACGAGGGGGACCTGCCCGAGGAACGCCGCGAGGAGGTGATGAACGCCTTCCAGATCGGGGAACAGCCGATCGGCGAGTTGATGGTGCCGCCGGACGAGATCGTCGCGCTGTCGACCGAGGACGATCCCGAGGAGAACGTCCGAAAGATGGAGGAGCGACCGCAGACGCGGTATCCGCTGGTCGGAGCCGACCTGACCGACTTCCGCGGGATCGTCTACACGCCGAGCCTCCTCAGACGACGCCAGGAGTTGGCCGACGGCAACGTCGACTTCGAGGAGTTGGCTGCCCCGCCGATGACGCTCTCGCCGGACGTCGACGTCAGCGACGCGATCGACCAGTTCCAGACCGAGAACCAGGAACTCGCCCTGGTGATCGAAGACGGCGAGGTCGTCGGACTCGTCACCGTGACCGACATGCTCGAGGCGGTGATGGGCGACATCGAGGATCCGCTCGATCTGGAGCGGGTCGAGATGGCCGAACGGTAACGGACTCGGTGCCCCGATCCGGCCGCGCCGCCGAGAGCGACCCCGCGACTGCGCGCTGCCGACTTTTCCGCGTGGCGGTGAAACGAACCGGTATGTATCATGACATTCTAGTCCCGACCGACGGCAGCGACTCGAGCGCGGCGGCGGTCGACGAGGCCGTCGCGATCGCCGACGGCGAGGGGGCGACGGTCCACTTCCTCCACGTTATCGACGAGGGGACGGAGATGTCCGCCGGCGGGTCGGGGATGGTTGCGCCGCAGCTTACGGAGACGCTCGAGGAGCAAGCCGAATCGGCCCTCGACGACGCCGAAAGCCGCGCGGAGGCGGCGGGCGTGGACTACGAGCGACTCACGCGCGAGGGGGATCCCCACGAGGTGATCGAAGCGTACAGCGCCGAGCACGATGTCGACCTCGTCGTCATGGGTGCGAGCGGACAGTCGGGACTGAAAGAGCGCCTGCTCGGGAGCACGACCGACCGCGTCGTGCGCACGGTCGAGACGTCCGTGCTGATCGCCCGGCCGTGAACGTCGGGGACGTTCGGCGGAGCGCCGGCACCGCGATCGTTCATCAGCCGCGGTAAGTGAGCATCGCCGACGTGTTGTAGGGGTCCCCTACGGTCCGCAGACGGCAACCAGAGCGGCTACCGACCGACCGTTCTCTCCGCTCGACAGTACCAGCAGAGTGGACGTATCGAGCGGCGCTATAATCGCGTCCAGAAGTGATTACGGAGTAATTTTATCATGATAGTTTCTGATGTACATCACCATTAAGACGGAGCCAAGGGTAGGTCCCCCTCCATGTCAAACAATGGCATGCGGCACCGGGCGGAGTGGTATCGGCGTGGGGTCATGAAGGCCACGGCGGCGGCCGGCGTGTTGGGGCTGCAATCGGGCCTCGGCAGCGCACAGGGGGACGAGCAGGGCGATGAGGTAGTCACCACCGACGAGCAACCGCAACTACCGGACGCGCAACAGCGCGTCGACCTGGCCGAGCGGGTCGGTCCGCGAGACTTCCACGAGGAGAACTACGAGATAATCAACGTCCACCGCCGGAAGGAGGCGGTACAGACGCTGTTGCGCGATCCGGAGGTCAACAGTGTCGCGCAGAACTGGATCGCGCACTTCATCAGCTACGAGGCGCTGACGAACCACCTCGACTCGATCGCCATTCAGGGGCCGACGGACTACACCGTCGACGGCGGCTTCGAGGAGGGGACGTTCACCGTCACGGCGATCGACCGCCAGACGATCTACGGGCTGATCGACCGGCGGCGAAACGAAATCGTCGCGCTGGAGATCACCGAGCCCACCGACGTCGAGTGGACCGAGGAGTACACGGAGGAGGAGATCCGGCGCGGCCAACTCGTGCTCGACCAGGAGGAGGTCCGGCAGTACGTGGAGGGGAAGGAAATCTGGCCGATGTTCAAGGTGGCCGAGAGCATCACGAGCGGCCGCGGCCTCGCGCACTACGAGATGTCGACCATCGTCCTCTACGTGGCGGACGACGATAGCGTCAGCGTCGTCTCCGGGTTCCTAGACGTCAGGGAGGAGGGCAACCCCGAGTTCCTGAAGGCGTACATCATCGACGACTTCATCCGGTATCCGGTCCAGCAGCTGGCACGAGAAACCGCCACGAACGACGAGTCGGTCCTCGGACAGGCACCGAACGTCCCCATGGAGAAGCGGCCGATGAAGACCGCCAACAACGGGTTCCACCGGTTCGATACGTTGCCCGAACAGCAGTTCGAGCAGGACAACTGGAACATCAGGTGGGAACCGCCAGAGACCCAGGGCGTGACCTTCTGGGGCGAGTACAACGGCAAGCCCGTGTTCAGCACGATGAACGCGATGGCGACCCCGACGGCGTACGGCCTGCCGCCGCGCGAGGGTCGCAACACCCGCGAGTGGTACTTCCCGGACGGCGAACCGGTCATCAACGGTCACCACATCTTCTGGGACGTCCACAGCATCCCCTTCGGCGGTCCCGGCCAGATGGCGAAGATAGACTACCCCGAACGCCGCGGGCATTCCTCGGGCTTCCAGTTCCGAACCCACTACCACACTGGAGCGCAGGGCCGCGGGAGCGTCGACTTCCACTCCGGCGCGCAGTTCGGGCCGTACAACTACAACATCTCCTACGAGTTCTTCGCGGACGGCCGCGTCGTCCCCATCTGGCGCCGGCACGGGCCGGGCTACGTGGTGGAAGCGCTGCGCAACTACGGCGTCCCCGACGACTGGGAGGGCGAGGAAACCGTCGTCCAGCAGTACCTCCACTTGACGGCGCTTGAACCCACGCCCGGGACGACCGAGGGCGGCGTCCGGACGCAACTGTTCGACGGGGAGGAGTGGATCACCCCCGAGGAGGAATTCTACCACGTCGGCGAACCCGGTCAGAAGCTCCGGTTCGCCAACCCCGGCGGGAGCGAGCAGATCGACGTGCCGCTCGACCGGGACCTCGAGGTCGTCGTCGTCCGGCCCCATTCGGACGAAATCGGTCCCGCAGCGGATCAGGTGACCCGGACGAAGGACAGGGAGGTCGAGGCCGCGTTCTACCACCCCGCCCAGTACGTCGACGGCGAGTCCATCCAGGACCAGCGGGTCATCTTCTGGCTCGTCATGGAGGCCTCGATGGACGAGGTGCCCCACCCGGCGGGGGTCACCGGCTACGTCGCGCAGGCGGAGTTCCAACTCAACGGGTACGAGGACTGACCCGACTCTCACCCCGTCTCTTTCTCGACGCCCGATCGGTCCATACCGCGTAAAAGGGCCGGCTTTTCGAGCGCCACTCGGCACGACGGCCTACAGCCGGACGGGCCGTTCCTCCTCTACTCGCGTCCGAGCGGGCCCGGCGTCTCGCACCGCCTGAATCGATTCCGCCACGCGCTTTCGCCGCTCCCGTTTCGGAACGGGCGGAACGAGACGATCGCCGGGATCACTCCGTCGCGTCGAAGTCGATATCCTGTTTCTCGCCGGCCAGCGCTACGTGTCCGTAGTTGAGGAGGCCGACGAAGACGGCGCCGCCGACGATGTTGCCGGACGTCGTCCAGAGGAGAAAGTGACTGTACTCGGCGAGGGTGACGTCCCGTCCCAGGAACATCGCCGTGAGGACTTCCGTCGTTCCGAGAATGCTGTGGTGGAAGGGGCCGGAGCCGATGACCGCCGTGACGATGATGACGAAGAGGATTCGGCTGACCGTATCCCGGCTCGCCGCCGACAGCCACGTTACCAATCCCATCAGCCAGCCGGCGATCACCCCGCTGAGGAAGATCACCCACCACGAGTACGGAAGCAACGCGGACGCTAGCGTTCCGAAGGCGTCCGCGGTGATGATACCCAGCGGCGGGCCGACGAGGGTGATCAGACCGGCAAACAGCGCGCAGCCCACGAGGTTTGCGGCGAGCGTGACGCTCCAGACGCGACCGAGTTCGCCGATCGTCGCCCGGCCGTCGAGTACCGGGAGAATGGCCATCGTCGAATGCGCGGTGAACAGTTCCGTTTGCCCGATGACGACGAACAAGAACGCGATCGACGAGACGCCGCCTAGCGTGACTTGCTGTATCAGCTTCGATTCGAATCCGCCGGAAAAGGTCAGCGCCATCGCCATGAGCAACGCCCCGAAGCTCAGGTTGAGTCCGGCCGACAGTCCGGAGAGAAACACGCCCTTGGGAGGACGATTGATCTCCTTGAGCGCGCTTTCCATCTCCCGCTCGAGGATCTTCCGATACGAGAGCGACGCCCCCTCCGGCTCGGTAGACTCCGTGCCCATTCTGTGTCGACTGCTTTCAGCGGGACGGGCTTGAAGTTGGGCACGTATGGAGTAAGCTGAGAATCTCGAGCGGAACGACTCGAGTCCGCTGTTCAGAAATGGGTTTCGTCGACGGGGAGTACCGCACTCCTGATCACCGACGGCCGAACGATCCCACTGGTGATCGCAGTACGATGGCAACAGCGCAGCAGTCGGTAACTGCAGTCCTTCAGAACGGAACTGCCGGTTCAGATCCAAACCGCGACTTCTAGCGAAACGGTACCGCCAAGGGACGAGACGAGAGTCCCTGACGGCTCAGTCGTCCTGCCCGAGGATGCCCCGCTCGGTCATCTTCGCGGGATCGAGCACTTCGTCGGCCTCCTCCTCGTCCAAGTAGCCCTTCTCGAGGACCACTTCGCGAACGGTCTTGCCCTCCTTGAGCGCCGTCTTGGCGACCTCGCTGGCCTTGTCGTAGCCGATGTGGACGTTCAGCGAGGTGGCCATCGCCATCGACTGCTCGACGCGGTCGCGGCAGTACTCCTCGTTGGCCTCGAGTTTCGAGACGAACCGCTCGGCGAAGACCTGACTGGCGTTCGAGATGAGTTCGGCCGACTCGAGGAAGTTGTGCGCGAGGACGGGCTTGTAGAGGTTCAGATCGATCTGGCCCTCCGCGGCGCCGGCGGAGACCGCGGCGTCGTTGCCGACGACCTGCTTGTGGACCTGGTTGACGGCCTCGGCGACGACGGGGTTGATCTTGCCGGGCATGATCGAGGAGCCGGGCTGGTTCTCAGGCTGTTCGATCTCGCCCAGGCCGTTGCGCGGACCGGAGGCCAGGAGCCGCAGGTCGTTGGCGATCTTGTTCAGCGAGCCGGCGACCGTTCGCAGGGCGCCGTGGGCCTCGGACATCGCGTCGTGGGCGGCCTGGGCCTCGAAGTGATTGTCGGCCTCGCGGAACTGGACGCCGGTCTCCTTGGTGATGTACTCGGCGGCGCGGCCGGGGAACTCGGGGTGGGTGTTGAGGCCCGTGCCGGTCGCGGTGCCGCCCAGCGCGAGTTCCGCGAGGTGCTCCCGCGTTTTGTCTACACGTGCGAGGCCCTTCTCGACCTGCGTGCGGTAGCCGGAGAACTCCTGGCCGAGCGTGACCGGCGTCGCGTCCTGCAGGTGGGTGCGGCCGGTCTTGACGACGTCGTCGAACTCCTCTTCTTTCTCCTCTAAGGCCTCGCGAAGGGTGTCGAGAGCGGGGATGACGTCCTTCTCGACGGCCTCGAGGGAGGCGACGTGCATCGCGGTCGGGATGACGTCGTTGCTCGACTGGCCGTAGTTGACGTGGTCGTTGGGGTGGACGACGCGGTCGCCGATTTCGCTGCCCATGAGCTCGGCGGCGCGGTTGGCGATGACCTCGTTGGCGTTCATGTTCGAGGACGTCCCGGAGCCGGTCTGGAAGACGTCGACCGGGAACTGGTCGTCGTGTTGGCCCTCGATGACCTCGTCGGCGGCCTCGATGATCGCCTCGGCGACGTCCTCGTCGATCAGCTCGAGGTCGCGGTTGGCCTGCGCGGCGGCCTTCTTGACGACGCCGAGCGCGCGGACGAACCGACGGCTGAACGTGATCCCCGAGATGGGGAAGTTCTGGATCGCGCGCTGGGTCTGGGCGCCCCAGTAGGCGTCCGCGGGCACCTGCATCTCGCCGAGGCTGTCCTCCTCGATTCGGTAGTCGTCGTCTCCCATACGCGGGGCATCTCGGGGTGTCAGGTAAAATCCACCGGTACGGCGCGACGATTCGCCCGCGGAGGACGCGTCGGGGGACTGTCGCCGCGAGCGGCCGAACGTTCTCACTCCGATATTTTCACTCGTATCTTAAATAATAATAGTAAACATTAAATATGGGTTTGATGCCAGCTTTACTCGCATCTAAAATAATAATAGTAACTATTAAGTATTTGGTCTTCTACCAACATGGTGAGGCTTAACATGGATTTCAATAGTGATCGTTCGCGGAGAACGGTTCTGAAGGGTGCTGGCCTGGCGGGAACCGGAGCGATCGCCGCACTTGCGGGATGTACCGGCGGCGGAGACGACGAAGGCGGTAACGGTAACGGCAACAGCAGCGGTGGCGGCGACGGAGAGTGGAGCAACACGCTCGAAGTCCTCCACGGTTGGACCGGCGGCGACGGCGCCAAGGCCGCCGAGGCCCTCTTCTCGGCGTTCCAGGAGCAGTATCCGGACATGGACGTCGAGCCGAAGCCGATCGGCGGCGGCGGCAACCAGAACCTCGACCAGACGGTCGCCAACCGGCTGCAGGGCGGCAACCCGCCGAGTTCGTTCGCCGGTTGGCCCGGCGAGAACCTCACGCAGTACGAGGGCGTCCTCGGCGACGTCGAGAGCAACGTCTGGGAGGAAGCCGGTCTGAAGGACGCACACGCGCAGGAAGCGGTGGAGGCCTGCCAGTCGTCCGCCGGCTTCTCCGCGGTTCCGATCGGCTCCCACCGGCTGAACGACCTCTTCTACAACGTCGAGGTCATCGAGGAGGCGGGCGTCGATCCCTCGTCGCTGCAGAGCGTCGACGATCTCATCGACGCGCTGGACACCGTGTCCTCCGAAACCGACGCGACGCCGTTCGCGTTCTCGCTCGCGCCGTGGTGTATCCTCCAGACGTGGGGCACCGTGATGCTCAGCGAGAACGGGTACGACGCCTACATGAACTTCATCGAGGGCAACGGCGACGAGAGCGCCGTCCGTGGGGCGTTCGAAAAGCTCGAGGAGATCCTGAGCAACTACATCAACGACGACGCCGCCTCGGTCGACTTCACCGAGGTCAATCAGGACATCATGAGCGGCGACGCCGCCTTCATCCACCAGGGTAACTGGGTCGCCGGCGCGTACATCACCGAGGAACTGGAGTACGGATCCGACTGGGACGCCGTCCGGTTCCCCGGTACCGAGGACATGTACACGCTCCACATGGACTCGTTCATCTACCCCGGCGACAACCCGAGCCCCGAGGAGAGCGCCGCGTGGCTCCGCTTCGTCGGCTCCGAGGAGGCGCAGGTGGCGTTCAACCAGTACAAGGGATCGATCCCGACGCGGACGGACGTCGCCACCGACCAGTTCAACGACTACCTCACCGACACGATCGAGAACTTCAACGAAGTGTCGGAGAAGCCCCCGACGCTCGCCCACGGGCTCGCGGTCGACCCGAGCACCCAGTCGGAGCTCGAGGGCGTGCTCAACGACAACTTCGCCGATCCGTACGACGTCGACAGCGCCACGAGCGGCTTCATGGACGTCGTATAATAACTACAGCCTACCAATTTTATGAAAGGAGTGCTAGAATTACTGCGTAGCGTCCGTGATAAGCGACGCATCGAGACCGACGGGGGGACGAGGACGGGGACGGCCGAGGGACGGTCGACGCTTCGTCGCTGGCTCGACAGCGACATCGTTCAGTCGGCGCCGTTCTGGTTCCCGCCGTTCCTGCTCATGGGGTTTTTCGTCTACGCGGCGATCGCGTGGAACTTCTTCCTGTCGCTGACGAGTTACTCGGGATTCGGCGAACCCGACTACAGCGACCTCGGCATCCAGAACTACACGGCGTTGCTGAACGATCCCCAGTTCTGGTCGGCGACGCGGAACACGGTCGTGCTGCTCGTCGGCTTCACCGTGGCGTGTCTGGCGATCGGGCTCGTGCTGGCGCTGCTGCTCGACCGGAAGATCCGATTCGAGCGATCGTTCCGGACGATCTACCTGCTCCCCTTCGCCCTGTCGTTCATCGTCACGGCGCAGTTCTGGCGATGGATGTACAACGTCAACAACGGGATCGTCAACCAGTTCATCGGCCTCTTCGGCCTCGGACCGTACAACTGGCTCGGCGATCCGAAACTGGTCCTCGGATCGGTGATCTTCGCGCTGGTCTGGCAGTTCAGCGGCTACGCGATGGTCATCTATCTCGCCGCGCTGCGGTCGATCCCGACCGACCAGTACGAGGCCGCCCGCGTCGACGGAGCGAGTACGCTGCGGATGTACTGGCGCGTCATCATCCCGCAGTTGCGCCCCGCGATAGTCAGCGCCTCCGTGACCCTCGTCCTGTTCGCGCTGAAGGCGTTCGACTTCCTGTACGCCACCTTCGGCGGCTACCGGCCCCGAAAGGGCGCGGACATCCTCGCGACCTTCATGGTCCGCGAATCGTTCGGCAAATCGGAGTGGGCCTACGGCTCCGCGATCGCGCTCGTGTTGTTCGCGCTGTCGCTGGCCGTCATCGCGCCGTACCTGTACACTCAGTACAAGCGAGGTAACCTATGAGCGAAGAAACAGTCACACCCGAAGCGGCGACGGAACGAACCGCGCTTCCGGCCATCGACGTGCAGCAAGCGTTGCTGTACGCGACCCTGGTCGGGCTCGTGGTCTTCTACCTAATCCCGATCGAGTCCGGACTGGTGACGGCGATCAAGACGTCGGAAGCGCTGCGAACGACGTACCCGTTCGCCCCGCCGGGACTCGAGGGATTCACGTTCGAGAAGTGGACTTACGCGTTCAACATGCTCAATCGCGGCCTGGTCAACAGCATGCTGTTTACGATCCCCGCGACGATCCTCTGTGCGATCTTCGGTAGCACGGCGGCGTACGGGTTGACGCTCGTCGACTGGCGCGGCCAGGTCGCGGTCTTCGCGCTGTTCATCGCCGGCATCTTCGTCCCGTACCAGGCCGTGATCGTCCCCCTCTTCGAGTTCTGGAACCAGTACATGCAGTTCGGCGAGCGACTCGCGTTCCTCTGGGGACTCCCGCTGCTCGCGGAACACCACGCGACGATCCTCGAGTTGATCATCACGCACACGGCGTACGGGATTCCGATCTGTACGCTGATGTTCCGATCGCAGTACAAGACGATGTCCTGGGAGATGATCGAGGCGGCCCGACTCGACGGCGCGACGGTCTGGCGGATCTACCGCCGGATCGTCCTGCCGCTGTCGGCGCCGATGTTCGCCGTCGTGTTCATCTTCCAGTTCACGCAGATCTGGAACGAGTTCCTGTTCTCGCTGACGATCATCGGCAGCGTGAGCAATCCGGCCGCGTCCGCGACGCTGATCCTGTCGGGGCTCGGCGAGTCGCTCCAGGGAACCGACTACCCGCTGCGGATGGCGGGGGCGTTCATCACGGCACTACCGACACTGATCGTGTACGTGCTGTTCGCCGACCAATTCGCTGAGGGCGCACAAATATGACCGACCGCCGACAGAGTACACGAAAACGGAGGATCTGACGATGGCAGAAACGACACTCGACGACGTAACGAAAGTATTCACGGACGACGACGGCAGCGACATCGTTGCCGTCGACGAGGTATCGATCGACATCGACGACGGGGAATTCCTCGTGCTCGTCGGCCCGTCGGGCTGTGGCAAGTCGACGACGCTGCGGATGATCGCCGGCCTCGAGACGATCACGGACGGCGAGATCCGCCTCGACGACCGCGTGATCAACGACGTCCCGGCGAAGGACCGGGACATCGCGATGGTGTTCCAGTCGTACGCGCTCTACCCGCACATGACCGTGCGGGAGAACATGGCCTTCGGGCTCGAGGAGTCGACAGACCTCTCGGACGAGGAAATCGACGATCGCGTCGAGGAGGCCGCCGGGATGATGGGGATCGCCGAGCTGCTGGACCGAAAACCCGGCGAACTCTCGGGCGGCCAGCAACAGCGCGTCGCGCTCGGCCGCGCGATCGTCCGCGAACCCGCGGTCTTCCTGATGGACGAACCGCTGTCGAACCTGGACGCCAAGCTCCGCGCGCAGATGCGGACCGAGCTCCAGCAGCTGCAAGACGAACTCGACACGACGACGATCTACGTCACGCACGACCAGACGGAGGCGATGACGATGGGCGATCGCATCGCCATTCTCAACGACGGCGAACTCCAGCAGGTCGGGACCCCGCTCGAGTGCTACCACGAGCCCGCGAACCAGTTCGTCGCGAACTTCATCGGCGAACCGTCGATGAACTTCCTCGACGTGAACCTCCGCGAGAGCGGCGGTAACGCCGCGCTCGTCGGCGACCACCTCGAGTATCCGATCTCGGACGACATCGTGGATGCGGTCGGCAGCCGCAGCGACGTCGTCTTCGGCGTACGGCCGGAGGACATCGACATCGAACGCGACGAGGGGCGACAGGCCGGGGGACACGAAATCCCCGCGCAGGTCTCGGTCGTCGAGCCGACCGGCGACGAGAACATCGTCTACCTCGTGCTCGGCGACGAGGAACTCGACAGCGACACCGAGTTGCTGGACACCGATCGCGAAACGATCATCGCGACGATCGACGGAATGAGCACGGTCAACTCCGGGGACCGCGTCGTCGCGCACATCCCTGAGGACGCGATCCACCTCTTCGACGCGCGGACCGGCGAGGCGGTACACAACCGCCGCGTCGAAAGCACAGAGCCCCGCATTCCGAACGTCTAAGCCGCCGTTCGAACCGCGGCCGATCTGACGCGCCGCCGACGAGGCACCGTCGGCCGTTCGAGTGCGGTGCGATCGGTTTCGATCGCACTGATCGTTCTCCGCATTCTGTTTCAATCTACACGCAACGAACAGCCGACGCTACGGACGCATCTGCACTTACTTCGAACCCGCGACCGCGTTCCCCGCCGCTCGAGCGCAGCCGACGCCGACGGCTCGAGCGCCGGCGACGAGGAAGTACGCGGCGCCGGCCGCGGCGAGGACGCCCACCGCGTCGCCTCGCTGGAGGGTCACGAGAGCGAACCACGTTCCGAACAGGACGAGCGAAAAGCCGACGATCCAGCGGAGGAGATACCCCGCATTGGAGAGCACCGGCACGACGGCGTCGGTATCGCCGGCGGCGCGCAGTCGGCCCTGCGAGACGCTCGCGGCGACCGCGACCGGATACGCGTAGGCACACGCCAGTAGGGCAAAGAGCAGCAGCGTCGTCGACACGAGCGTGAGCAGGCCGGCGCCGCCCTCGAGCGCGGCGGGATCGGTCGTCTGCATCGCCGACAGCGCGAGCAGCGCGAGCGGCGGGACGAGCACTACGATCGACAGTGCGAGCGCCGCGAGGCCGGGACGGACGAGCCCCCGAACGGCGGGCCAATCCCGCCGGTCGGGGTGGGCCAGGACGATTGCGGTCGTGCCGAGAAGCGCGACGAGCCCGGCCGCCGCGAGGGCCGCCGGAACGAGACCGACCACCAGCGGGCCGAACGCCGCCGCGTACCGGAGACCGACGACGAGCAAAACGACGGCGACCAGAGACCTGAGCAGCGCTCCCCGCCCGAACTCGTCGGCGACGGGATATCGAAGCGCGTCGCGAATCACTCCGACCACCGGCGACGCTCGGCGACGCCATCTTTCATGTACGGCGAGTGGGACGGTCGGTGCAAAAACGTCGCGGTCCGCCCGGCGGACCGCATTGCCTCGCAGTTCGTGGCTCGGACCTCGTCGATCGCCCAGTACTTGAGCGGGGTTCAGGGATCGGATACCGTCACGCGATCACGTGAAATCGACCGACAGGCCGAGATCGTCGGCCGCCGCGCGCTCGCGCAAGGCCGTCTGTAGCCGCTCGCGACTCGTCTCGTGGACGCCGTGGGCGTCCTCGAGCGCGATGTCGTAGATCGTCGACGACGACCAGACGAACGACCGGGAGCTGGCCGTGTCGACGACCAGCGAGGCGATCCCGAGCCGACGCTGGAAGATCGACCGCCGGGTCGAAACCGTCTGGATCCGGTAGTAGGGGATCACGGTCGTCCGCCGGCGCCAGAAGCCGCTGCGGATCACGAGGTGGTCGTCGCCGACGAAGTAGCCCAGGTGCTTGTACCGGAGGTGGGCCGCCGGCGGCACCGCGACGAAGACGACGGCGGCGAGGTACCACCGCTCGAGGGGCGTCGCGTACGAGACGGCGAACGCGACGGCGACGATGGCGGCGGCGACCAGCGAGTACCGCACCAGATAGCGTCGGCGGGCGACCGGCGACGGACTCCGGAACGACGGCGTCTCGACGCCGGTGAGGTTCTCCGCGAACGCGAAGATCCGATCGCTCGAGGCCAGCGGGACCGCCGACTGGCTGCCGGCGTCGCTGTCGGGGCCGTAGCCGGCGGTCTCGACCCACAGCCCGGCGTAGCCGAGCAGGCGCTGGAGCGGGTTGTCGGTGACCGTGACCGACTGGACCTTCTCGGCGGGGATCGAGCCGCTGTAGCGCTGGAGCAGGCCGCGCTCGTAGACGAAGTCGTCGCCGATCCGACCGAGCCGGAAGCCGTAGTACGTCGCGAACGTGTACGCGACGCTAAAGAGGTAGGTGACGCCGACGCTGAGCAGCCCCGAAACGATCGTCAGGACGCCGTAGCTGCGCGCGTCGCCGGATCCGAGGTCCTGCGGCCCGCCGAACGGCGCTGCAGCGGCGAGGAAGCCCTCGATCACCGCGTCGGTCGCGAAGAAAAACAGGAAGAAGCCGGCGGCGCTGGCGGCCGGACGGAACGTGGTAAACGCGTACAGGAGCAGCTCCGAGTCCGCGAGTTCGAACAGCCGCTGGCGACGCTGCGGGGCCGGCCGTTCGGCGTCCGAACGCGAGTCGGGCGCCGCCGTGTCCGATTCGGGTTCGGATTCGGGTTCAGGTTCGGACCCAGGTTCGACGTCCGCGTCCGACTCTCGCGTGCGGTTCCGGTCCCGTTCCTGACGGCGTTCCGCGACGCTCGCGGTGCGGCGGCGGATCTCCGCCTGAAGCCGGTCCGCCTCGTCTTCGCCGACGACGGACAGCGTCGCCTCGGTCTCGCCGCCGCCGGCGGTCTCGATCGAGACGACGGCCAGCCCGAGCAGGCGCTGGACGACGCCCTGCCGGATGTCGACGTTCTGGATCCGGCCGTAGGGGATCTCTCGAGAGCGGCGGGCGAACACGCCGGAGGCGACGTCGACGGTGTCCTCGGTCACGCGGTAGCCGAACCGGTAGTAGTACGCGATGCCGTAGGCGAGCCCGACGAGGAAGCCAAGCGGCGCGGCGACGACCGTCCAACTCCCCTGTATCGGGTCGAAGATGCTGGCCAGCGTGCCCACGAGGAACAGCGGCAGCCAGAGCCCGAGGAAGGCGTACCGGAGCGCGTACGTGACCGCGCTGAAGGGATGTAAGCGGTTCATAGTCATAGTGGGAACGTTAGACGGCGTCCTCGGCCTCGCTCTCGACGGCGAGTTCGCGAAGGGTGTCCTGCAGTTCCCGCGCGCGGTCGGGCGTCAGCCCCGGAATCCGGACGTCCGCGTTCCGCGAGCCGGCCGTGTAGACGACCACGCTCGAGAGGCCGAAGACGCGCTCGATCGGCCCGAACTGCGTGTCGACGTGCTGGACGCGAACGAACGGGACCGCGGTCTCGACGAACGTGACGACGCCCCGCTCGAGGTAGAGCGCGTCCGCTTGCAGTTCGAACTGCCAGACCTGGTAGAGCCGCACGGCGTAGGCGGCGCCGAGCAGGAGGACGAGGACGGCGACGCCGCCGATCGCGGCCGTGGGCACGTCGAAGAGCACCTGATCGACGGCCGCGAGGGCGACGCCGACGACGATCGCCGCGAGCAGCCCCTGCCCGATCCAGAGGAGTCGAATGCGGGGGTTGAGCGCTTCCATACGCAATCCTATCAACAGAGGTGGATAAACGTGCGGGTCGCGTTTCGACGCGCGGTGCGCGGCGGTCGGAGCGATCGGACACGACGGTCACGGCCGGGCCGGAATCGGGTCGTCCGCCCTAGGCCTCGAGGTCCTCGTACTCCTCGGGCGTGTACGTCGACAGCTCGAGGGCGTGGATGTCGGTCGTCATGTGATCGTCGAGGGCGTCGTACACCTGCTGGTGCTGTTGCACCAGCGGCAGCCCCTCGAACGCGGGCGAGACGACGGTCGCCGCGAGGTGGTCCTCGTCGTGCTCGTCGCGGGCGTGCGTGACCGTCGCCTCGGCGTCCTCGAGTTCCGATTCGATGAGTCGCTCGACCTCGTCGGGTTTCATACGGGGTCGAAGGGGCGCTTGCGGCAAAAGGGGTGTGGTCGAGGACGCCGGCGGCCGCGGTGGCTCAGAACGGCACGTCCGGCGGGACGTCCGGTCCCGAGCCCGAGTCCTCGGACAGCCCGTCGAAGCCCGTGCTGACGCTGACCGAATCGATCGCGTCGATCTCGTCGGGGAGCCGGCGCTGGATCGCCTGGGTCGTCATCGGACTGACGCCGCAGCCGCTGCAGGCGCCGGTGAGGTTGATCCCGACGCGCCGCTCCTCGAGGTCGACCTCGGTGATCGTCGACTCGCCGCCGTGCAGCTCGATCTGGGGGAAGTTCCGCCGGAGGAACAGGGAGACGGCCTCCCGGACGTCGTCCTCTGTGGCGGCGGAAGCGGAGGCATCTGGTTCGGACGCGGTCATACCGGTCTCGAGGGGCCGCAGGGGTTTAGCCCTGTTCGTGTTCGCGATACCGGCCCTCCGTGGATGGCGGCGACTTTATGCCGATTCGGGACGCGCCCCCCGGTATGTCACTGGCAGCCGAGACGCGCCGGGCCGTCGCCGACCACCCGTTCCTCCTGACGGCGCTTCGCGCGGGCGTCGTCAACTACACCGCCGCCGCCCGCTTTCTCGCGGCCGACGGCCTCGAGGGCGACACCGACGCGATCGCGACGGCGCTGCGCCGGTACGCCGAGGAGGTGCCCGACTACGAGACCGAGTCGCGGGACATACAGGTCCGCATGGAGAGCGGAATCGGCCCGCTCGAGGGAGATGAGAGCGGCGGGGACGACGCGCTGCTGACCGTCGGCGGCGCGGCCTTCGGTCCCGTCGACGGCGACCGGACCGCGATCGTCGCGACCGGCGACGTGGATCCGGCCGCGCTGGCCGACGCGCTCGCGCGGCTCTCGATCGAGGACGTGTCGCCGACGGCGGCGGCCGTCGCCGCCGCGGAGGGAACGATGGTGATCGTCGTCGACCGACTCGAGGGGGCCAACGCGGTGCGAGCGGTCGAAGCCGCGCTCGAGGGCGTCGTCGCGCCGGCGGGCGACGAGAACGAGTAAGCTGGAACCCGCGGAATCGCTGCCAGTCCGCCGCTACGGCTCGCTCGCGACCGGCAGCGTGACGGCGAACGTCGACCCCTCGCCCGGCTCCGACTCGACGCTGATCTCGCCGCCGTGGCGCTCGACGATCCGCTGGCACAGCGCCAGCCCGATCCCGGTCCCGGCGTACTCCTCCCGGCTGTGGAGTCGGTCGAAGAGCTCGAAGATCCGCTCCTGTTCGGCGGGCGGGATGCCGATGCCGTCGTCGCGGACCGAAATCGTCCACGCGTCACCGTCGGGAGTGCGTTCGGCCGCGATATCGATCCGCGGCGGCTCGTCGCCCGAGTACGTGATCGCGTTGTCGAGCAGGTTCTGGAACAGTTGCCGGAGCTGTTCAGGGTCGCCCGTAACCCGGGGCAGATCCCCGACCGTCAGGTCCGCGTCGGTCTCCTCGAGGCGGAGTTGCAGGTCGTCGCGAACGTCCGCGACGACGGCCTCGAGATCGGTCGGCTCGAGCGGGCCGCCGCGGGACTGGACCCGCGAGTACTGCAGGAGGCCGTCGATCATCGCGCGCATCCGCTCGGCGCCGTCGACCGCGAACTCGAGGTACTCGCGGGTCTCCGCGGAGAGCTCGTCGTCGCGGCGGTCGATGAGTTGCAGGTAGCTCGAGACCATCCGCAGGGGCTCTTGCATGTCGTGGGAGGCGGCGTAGGCAAACTGCTCGAGGCGCTCGTTCGAGGTCTCGAGGCGGTCGACCGTGCGCTCGAGTTCGCGCTCGCGTTCGTGTTGCTCGAGTTCGTACTTGACCCACTGGCCCATCGAGCGGAGGAAGGCGCGTTCGTCCTCGGTGAAGGGCTCGTCCGGGGTCGTCTCGCCGACGAACGCGAACGTTCGGTCGGGGCCGCCGTCGATCTCGACGTACGTGCCGAGGTACGACCGAACGCCGAACTCGCGGTAGGCGAGGACGTCGTCACACCCCGCAGCCTCGGGATCGGCGACGTCCGCGACCGCGTTCGTCTCCGCCGCGAGGGCGCAGAAGGTCTCCGACAGCGGCAGTTCGGTACCCGGTTCCAGTCGCTCGTGCTCGTCGCTGACGTACTCGAGTTCGAACCGGTCGTCGGCCGGATCGACGCGGGCCATGCCGCCGAGGTCGAGGTCGAATCGCTCGCATCCCAGATCGAACAGCGCGTCGAGCTTTTCCTCGAACGAGCGGTCGGGGTCGGCGATGATCTCGTTCTGGCGCTGCTGGTAGCGTTCTCGCTCCTGAAGCTTGGTTTTCGCCTCGGTGCGGTCGCGCATCGTGCCGAGCATTCGATCGAGTTCGTGGGCCGGCTGGTTCGGGCCGCAGAACTCCTCGGGCGGCGTGTAGTAGAAGTTGTGACAGACGGTGTCGTCGTAGATGAGGTGGGGGTGAACGCGGACGACGTCGCGGACGACCGCCGGCGGGAACCGGTTGCGATCGTACTGACAGACCGCGACCGCGTCCTCGTCGTCGAATAGTTCGTTGACCTTGCTCTCGTAGGTCATCGTGTCCTCGACCGAGACGTCGCTCTCGAGGATCCACGTCATCTCGGCCGCCAGGCGAAAGCCCTCGTACTCGGCGTTGACCTCGTCGATGACGTCGCCGTAGAACGAGATCATGTCGTCGACGTCGAAGGTCCCGCTCCGGAGGTAGGTGTCCTGAAACGTCTCGATGACCAGCGAGCCCGACTCGACGGCGGATGCGACGTCGATTCCTCCGTCTCGAAGCGCCGCCCGCACCTCGTCGACGGACCCCTCGTCCGTGACGTAGACGCACCGCTCGCCGCGCTCGAGACCCTGTCGGAGGAACGGAACGACCGCCGCGAACTGGTCCTCGGGGGAGTCGTAGATCAGGGCGAAGTGGTCGTTGCAGAACTCGCCCTCGACCTGTTCGACGGGGCCGCGGAAGTCGGGGCTCGTCGCCAGGGCGTTCAGGGGGCGCTCGAGATCGAGAACGTCGTCGCCGGGGGAGGAATTTGTCTTACTCATGGGAGAGGGGAGAGCGGCTATCGATTCGAGTGGACGCGAAGGGAAAAGGGCGCCGGTCAGCACACGAACGATCGTGTAGAATCGGGCGGTTCGGCCTCGAGCGCCGACGGTTACGGCTCGAGGCCGGGCATCTTACGCCCGGTCGTCGGCGGCCAGCAGCGTGAACGAGAACGTCGCTCCCTCGCCCGGTTCGGAGTCGACCCAGATCTCGCCGCCGTGGCGTTCGACGATCCGCTGGCACAGCGCGAGTCCGATCCCGGTGCCGGGATGTTCGTCCCGACTGTGGAGGCGTTTGAACACGTCGAAGACCGCTTCCTGCTCGTCGGGATCGATCCCGATCCCCTCGTCGGCGACCGAAATCACCCAGCGGTCGCCGCGCCGCCGGGCGTCGACGTGGACCTGCGGCGGCGCGTCGCCGCTGTACTCGAGGGCGTTCGACAGCAGGTTCTGGAACACCTGGCGCAGCTGGCTGGCGTCGCCCTCGACCCGCGGGAGGTCCGCGACCGTAATCTCGGCGTCCGTTTCCTGGATCTGGAACTGCAGATCCTCGAGGACGTCGTCGAGGATCGGCTCGAGGGCGATCGGTTCGATCGGGTCCCCCTGCGTCTCGACCCGCGAGTAGGCCAGGAGGGCGTCGATCATCTCCCGCATCCGCTCGGCGCCGTCGACCGCGAACTCGATGAACTCCTCGCCGTCCTCGTCTAACTCGTCGGCGTACCGGTCCTCGATGAGCTGGAGGTAACTCGAGACCATCCGCAGCGGTTCCTGCAGGTCGTGGGAGGCCGCGTAGGCGAACTGCTCTAAGCGCTCGTTGGACTCCTCGAGTTGCGCGATCGTCTCCTCGAGTTGCCGCTGGTACTTCTTGCGCTCGGTGATGTCGTGGGCCATCGTCACCCCGGCGAAGACGTCGCCGCGGGTGTCGGTGATCGGCACCGCGTAGAGGACCCACTCCCGGCCGGCGTACTCGAGTTCGACCGACTCCTGCTCGCCCTCGAGCGCGGCCAGGATCGCCGGCTCGAGGTCGTCGACGGTCTCCTCGGGCCAGACGTCGTAGAAGTTCTCGCCCTCGAGGTCGTCGGGCTCGACGGGGATCTTGTCGAACCCCTGGCCGGCCGCCAGGGTGTAGTCGAGGTCGTGGTCGAACAGGGTGACGAGCCCGTTCGGGAAGTGCTCGGCGAGGGTCCGGTAGCGCTGCTCGGACTCCTCGAGTTCGCGCTCGCGTTTCTTGCGCTCGGTGATGTCGCGGTCGGAGACGACGATCGAGACGACGTCGCCGTCGTCGTTCGTGACGGGGCGGAAGACGCCGTTGAGGGTGTACCACTCGCCGTTCGGCCGCGTGAGGTCGGTCTCGAAGTTCACGTACTCGCCTGCGGCCGCGCGCTCGGTCCACTCACGGACGTCGTCCTGCACGCCGTCGCCCTCGCCCCACCACGGCGTCTCCCAGAACGGGGCGCCGGTCACGTCCGCGAGGTCGGCGTCGATGTACTCCATCGCCGTCCCGTTGATGTCGATCACCGTCCCGTCGGGCTCGAGCAGGCCGACGAGGATGTTCGGATCCTCGAAGATCGCCTCGAAGCGCCGCTCCGTCCGCTCGAGTTCGCGCTCGCGCTGGACCCGCTCGGTGACGTCGCGGAAGTACACCGAGATCCCGGTTTCGGAGGGGTAGAGGTTCGCCTCGACCCAGAAGCCGAGCGTGTCGTAGTAGAGTTCGTAGCTGGTCGGCTCCTGCGTTTCCAGGGCCGTGTGGAACGCGTCCCACACTTCGTCGAACTCCCTGAGGTCGGGAAAGGCGTCCCAGAGGCGCTCGCCGAGCAGTTCGTCCTCCGATCGCTCGAGCAGTTCGGCGGCGCGGTCGTTGACGTGCGTGAAGCGGAACTCATCGTCGACCGCGTAGAACGCGTCCGAGACGCGACCGAGGATCTGTTGCAGTTCGCTCTCGAGTTCCTGCTCGCGCTCCCAGCGGTCCGTCATATCGCGGGTCACCTTCAGGAAGCCGCGGTGGGTCCCGTCGGCGTCCCGGACCGGCGTGATCGTCACGTTCGCCCAGAACCGGGAGCCGTCCTGACGGACGCGCCACCCCTCGTCCTCGACGGAGCCGTTCTCGAGGGCCAGTTCGAGGTTTCGCTCGGGGACCCCCTCCGCACGGTCCTCCTGCGTGTAGAACGTCGAGAAGTGTTCGCCGATGATCTCGTCGGCGTCGTACCCCTTGATCTGCTTCGCGCCCTGGTTCCAGCTGATGACGGTCCCGTCGGCGTCCAGCCGGAAGATCGCGTACTCCTTGACGGCGTCGACCAGCGACTCGAACGCCTCCCGGCTCTCCCGGAGGTCGCTCTCCGATCGCTTCCGGTCGGAGATGTCGTAGTAGAGCTCGATCCGGCCGCCGGCGTACTCCCCGGATTCGATCGGCTTGCTCTGGTACTCGAGCCAGCGCGACTTGCCGTCGTCGCCGGTGACGCGACACTCGTACCGATCGAGGTAGCTCCCCTCGTCGTAGGTCGAGCGGACGCTCCTGACGAACGGCTCCGGCGCCGCGAGGCGGTCCGCGATCGTCTCCTCGACCACCGTCCGGCCGTCCCGGCCGACGACGGCCTCCCGGTCGAGGTCGAGAAAGTCCGCGGCCGTGTCGTCGACCCAGGAGACCTCGAGCGCGTCGTCGAGCACGAGGACGCCGACGTTTGGCCCGTCCGGCGCCCGCACGGACTCGAGGGTCTGCAGCCGCTCTTTCGTCTCCGCGAGGTCTCGAGCGACGCCGATCGTGCCCCGCAGTTCGCCGTCGGCGGTGATCGGCGACACCCGCAGTTCGCAGGGGACCGTGTCGTCGTCGACGGTTCTGATCGCGAGTTCGAAGGTCGGGAGCGAGTCGGGCGCGCCGGCCTCGTCCCCGCCGTTCAGGGCGTCGGCCAGTTCACGCTCGATCGCCTCGACGTCGGCATCGTCGAGCAGGAGGGTGACGTGCTCGCCGAGCAGTTCGTCGCGCGAGTAGCCCGTCGTCTCGACGACGGCGTCGTTGACCGCGACGAAGCGGCCGGCCGCGTCGAGCTGGTAGAGTCCGTCGTCGATCGTCTCGACGAGGGTCCGAAACCGCTGGAGCGCCACGTCGTCGTCCGCCCCTCCCCAAAACCCCGGGCCCGTGGCGTCCGATTGGGTATGCATGTACGCCTAGTGGGCGCTGACGGGAATAAATCTCCTGCCGGTCGGCGCGGATCGAACGTCGAGCGCTCCCCGGGGTTCGGCGACGTCGCCGAACCCCGTCGGGCCGTCGATCAGCCGCTCGCCGGCCGATACCAGTCAGGTGCCTCGAGGAGCCGCACGGTCTCGTCCGCCGGATCGTAGGCGACCGCTCCCGTCGCCTCGAGTCGCGGGAGGTCGACGTGAACGAGTCGGACGCGGAGCGAATCGCGACCGTCTCCGCGCCCGAGCGTCGGCGCGGCCGCCTCGTCGGCCAGCGCATCGACGAGCGCGGAGACGGTCACGGCTCCCGCGGCGGACTCGAGATGGGCGAGCAGTCGGCGCCGTCGACGGAGCGCAAACGGCGGGATCGACGAGGCGAGCGTCTCGTCGGCTCGGAGGGCGCGAAGCGGGACGGGCAGCGGCGAGTCGGAATCGTCGCGGACCATCGCGGTTCCGGCTTCGGAGGGGCCGTCAAAGGCGGTTTTGGCAAATCCGTCCAATCGTCGGTCGGCCGGGTAGCCGGAGCGTCGGCGAGGCTCGAGCGGGACGTTCGCGGGGCATCACACCGCTTAACTTTCAGCCGGGGGAAGTGCCGGTAATGACCCTGCACGTGACGAACACGTTGACGGGCGAACGGGAGCCGTTCGAGCCGCAGGACCCGGAGAACGTCTTGCTCTACTACTGCGGCCTGACGGTCTCGGACCCGCCCCACCTGGGCCACGCGCGGTCGTGGGTCCACGTCGACGTCATGCACCGCTGGCTCGAGTACCTCGGCTACGACGTGCGTCACGTCGAGAACTTCACCGACGTCAACGAGAAGATCGTCGCCCGCGTCGGCGAGGGCGACGTCGGCGAGAGCGAGGACGAGGTGGCCGAGAGCTACATCGAGCGCACCCTCGCGGACATGCGCTCGCTGAACCTCCTGCGGGCGGAGGTCTACCCGCGGGTGTCCGAGCACGTCCCCGAGATCGTCGACCTCGTCGAGACGCTGGTCGAGAAGGGCTACGCCTACGAGTCCAACGGTTCGGTGTACTTCGACGTCACCGAGTTCGGCGACTACGGCAAGCTCTCCAACCAGGACCTCGAGGAGATCGAGTCCCAGGGCGACCCCGACGAGCGTTCCGAGAAGCGCCACCCCGCCGACTTCGCGCTCTGGAAGGCCGGCGGCGTCGACGCCGACGCGGTCGAGGAGCACCGCCACGAGGACGCGGCGCCCGCCGAGGAAGCCTGCGAAACGTCCCTGACCTGGGAGTCGCCGTGGGGCGAGGGACGGCCCGGCTGGCACATCGAGTGCTCGGCCATGAGCATGACCCACTTGGGCGAGACGCTGGACCTCCACGTCGGCGGCCGCGACCTGGTATTCCCCCACCACGAGAACGAGATCGCCCAGTCGGAGGCCGCGACCGACCGGCAGTTCGCGAAGTACTGGCTCCACTGCGAACTGTTCCAGATGGACGACGAGAAGATGTCCTCGAGCCTGGGCAACTTCGTCACCGTCGAGGACGCCGTCGACGAGTGGGGCACGAACGTCCTGCGGACCTTCCTGACCGCGGGGTCGTACAACAGCAAGCAGCTGTACTCCGACGAGACGATCGCCGAGGCCGAGGAGCGCTGGGAGCGCCTCGAGCGCGCCTACGACGCCGCCGTCGACGCCCTCGACTCCCCGGACGCGCGGACGAAAGTCGCGGACGAAGACTTCCGCGAGGCCGTCGCGGCGGCCCGCGAGGCGTTCGTCGAGGCCATGAACGACGACTTCAACACCCGCGAGGCCCAGTCCGCGCTGCTTTCGGTCGCGAGCGAGATCAACGCCCACGTCGACGACAACGACGAGTACGACTACCGCGGCCTCCGCGAGGCCGTCGAGGCCCTCGAGGAACTCGGCGACGTGCTCGGCCTCTCCTTTACGGGCGAGACGACCGGGTCGGCCGACCTCGCCGGCGACGTCGTCGACCTCGTGCTCGAGGTCCGCGAGCGGGAACGGGACGCTGGCAACTACGAGCGCGCCGACGAACTGCGCGACGAACTCGAGGCCATGGGCATCGAGGTGCAGGATACGGACGAGGGGCCGACGTACCGACTGCCGTCGGGCGAGTAACGGTTCCGCCGATCGCGCCTCGAGCGTTCGGCCTTCAATCTGTTTTCGACCGCGAGTCACCGTAGGAGAGTGCAAAGCGACGCGGCCACGTACCCGCCCCACTCGGTCGGTTCCGTGCGAATCGACACGAACTCGAGCGGGCGACGGCGATGGCGCCGAGATTCGAGAGCCGTGGGGAAGAAGAACGGCCGCTAACGGCCCGCTACAGGCCGATCGCAGTCACGATCGACACGCCGCTTGCGAGCGCGCCGAGCAGGTAGCCGCCGATCGCGCCGCCGTTGAGCAGCGGCAGCCCCGCGTGCGCGCGGCCCTTGAGCACCATGTACAGCAGCACGAGCAGTCCGGCGAGCGTCCCGGCGAGCGCGCCCAGCGCCGCCCAGTTCAGCGCGATGAACGGCACCGAGATCGTTCCGGCCTCGAGGAAGAAGGCCGCGCTCGCGACGAGGATCGTGGGGATGACGGCGTCGCCGAGGCCGATGAACAGGGCGTCGCGGTCGATGTTGCGCTCCTCGTCGTCGTCGGCGTCAGTCTGCGCTCGGGAATCGGAGGCAGAATCGGAACCAGAACCGGAACCGGACGCGGCGTCGTTCCCGCCGTCCTCGAGCGTCTCGGCCGTGCTATCCGGATCGAGGTAGGTGTACGAGAGCGTCGTCGGCACGACGAGGACGACCGGGATCTTGAGGTCCATTACGCCCTCGGCGAGGTCGAGCATGTGTTCGGTGCCGTAGACGCTGATGGCGTCGTAGACCGCCAGCACGGTCAGCAACAGCAGCGCCGGGAGGAGCCCGAAACTGATGCCGAACAGGGCGCCGGCGCCGGCCCCGATGAGGGCGCCGGCGCCGTCGATGACGTACCACTCGGGATAGAAGTAGAGGGCCGCGCCGACGCCGACGGCGGCCGCCGCGGCGAGGGCGTTCGTCGAGCCGACCGTGACCACGGGCGGCACGAACTCGCTTAGGACGTACCACGCGAGCATGACGCTGACCGCGATGATCAGCCCGCGAATGAGCCACTGGAGGTCGAACTTGAACGCCGCGAGCATGAACCCGGTCGCGACGAGGATGATCCCGAAGTAGACGATGCTGTTGGTCGGGTTCGCCGGATCGTCGACGGCCTGCCGTCCGGCCTCGTCGAACGGCTCGAGCAGCGCCAGCGCACCGAGTTGGATGCTGAGAAAGAGCAGCACCGTCACGCCGACGGCGACGAGAACCCGTTTCCGGTCGTCGTTCATAGCGCGGCGTTTGGCCCCCGCTCCTATGGTGTTTTTGTTACACGTCCGCTCGCCGAGGAACGACCGCGGGCGACGAGGAAGGCCGCGGTCGGCGGTTTCCGTCCGCGATGGCCAGCGACCGCCACCGGGGCCGGGACCGCTATCGGGCGTACAGCGTCGATCCGACCAGCGACGGCAGGTGCACGTCGTCGTCCGGCGTCACCGCCAGATAGGGCCGATCGACTGGCCCGAAGACGTCAACGACGCGGCCGACCTCCTCGAGGTTGTCGTCGAGAACGGCGGTGCCGATCTCGTTTCGGTGAGCGTCCGCGTCGCCGTCGCCACCGTCACCGTCGTCCGCCCGCAACACGGCCAGTCCCTGCGCGGTGCGGACGACCGAGCCGACCCGACGCATCTCACTCGCGCATCGCGACGACGTACGCCGCGACGGCCTGGACGAGGTCGTTTTTCGTCGAATCTTCGGCCCCGCGGACGACGACCCGGCCGCGCTGGGCCCACGGCTCTCGAGAGTAGGCTTTGTCCCGCTCGATCGTCGCGTCGTATCCGATCTGCTGGACCGCCTTGGCGATCTCGTCGACCGTCGGCTCCTCGACGGCCAGATCCTCCGAGACGCGCCGCCCCTCGGATCGCGAGAGGTTCGCATCGAGGTAGGCGGGCCAGATGACGTTCTCGACCATACGTTCGTCTGCGCAGGCCGTGGTGTAAACCCTTTTCAAAACGAGTCGCGGCGCTCGCGAATCGATCCGGCGGCTCGCACCTACCGGCGACGGACGAGCAGCGCCGCTGCGGCGAGCGTCCCGACGACGGCGACGGGAACGTCGAAGCCGGGGATCGAGTCGCCTCCGCCGCCGCTCTCGGTCTCGTTCGATCCGCCCGCTCCGGCGTCCGTTCCGTTCTCGTCGCTCGCGCCGTCGTCGGTGCCGCCGTCCTCGGGTTCGGTTTCGGTCTCGTTCCCGTCCGCGGCCTCGAGTTCGTCCTCGGCCTCCGCGTACGCGTCGGGGTGGACCTCGCTGGCGATCTCCTGGATCGCGAGGACGACGCGCGGGCCGGGCTGGCTCATGTAGTTGTCGTTGACCGCGACGAACCGCTCGTTCTGGTAGGCGGTCGTCGCCGTCACGGACTCACGAACCGGCGGCTCCTCGGCGGAGTCGCCGTAGACGATCCATTCGGGGTCTTCCTCGACGACGACCTCCTCGCTGATGGTCGCCCAGCCCTCGAGGCCGGCTTCCGCACCGAGGTTGTCGACGCCGGCCGTGGTCAGGATCTCGTCCTGGAAGGTGCCGTTACCGGCGGTGTAGCCGCCGCCCATCGCGTAGTAGGCGAGCGGCCGGTCCTCGTCGGATATTGCCTCGTCGACGATCTCGAGGCGCTCGTTCATCCACTCGAGGGTGTCCGCGGCGCCCTCGCACTCGCCGACGATCTGTCCGGTGAGCCGGACGTTCTCGGCGACGCCGTCCAGCGATTTGCTGGTGGGGAAGACGTAGACCGTCAGCCCGGCCTCGCGGAGCTGATCGATCACGTCGTCGCCCTCGAGGGCGTTGGCCGCGAGGACGACGTCGGGTTCGCGGTCGATGACTTTCTCCGCGACTGGCGTGACGCCGTCGTCCTGCGTGATGTCGAGTTCGGCGCTCGCGTTGAGGTAGTCGGTGTAGGGGCCGACCGGCATGCCGACGACCTTCTCCTCGGCGCCGATCTCGTACAGCGTCTGGGCGTCGCTGGGCTGGAGGGCCACGACGGACTCGGGTTCCTCCTCGATCGTGATTTCCTCGCCCGTCGCGTCCTCGAGCGTCAGCGGATACTCGCAGGTCGGGCCGTCCTGTGTCTGTGCTAGCTGTGCCGTCTCCGCCGTCGACTGTCCGGCCGCCGATGGGGTCCCGACGACGCCGGCGGGAACCGCACCGGCGAGGAGCACGGTCGCGGTGACGAGCAGGATCAGTAGTCGTCGCATGTCCCGTACATCCACTCGAGCCCAACAAATACTTGACTACTGCAAGCGAGGTTGCAATCGTGCCGCAGCCGGGCCGAATTATCTCGTGGACGGTCGCGCTCGCGGCGTTGCTGGTCGTCGTCGTCGTCGCCAGCGCGATGCTCGGGCCGGTCCGGATCGACGCGCCCACGGTGGTGCGGGCGATCCTGAACCGCGCGGGGGTCGGCGCGTACGACGTCTCGGCGGCCCACCAGACGATCGTCGCCGACGTGCGACTCCCGCGGATCGCGCTGGCCGCGGTCGTCGGCTTCGCCCTCGCGGCCGCCGGGACCGTCATGCAGGGATTTTTCCGGAATCCGCTGGCCGATCCGTCGATCATCGGCGTCTCCTCGGGCGCGGCGGCCGGCGCGGTCGCCGCGATCGCGTTCCCGGCGCTCGTGCCGTTCGGCAGCCTCCACCTCGCGGCGTTCGTCGGCGCGCTGGCGACGGCGTTTCTCGTCTACGCGATCGCGACCGAGGGGGGCCGGACGCCGGTCGCAACCTTGCTTCTTGCCGGCGTCGCCGTCCAGGCCTTCCTCGGCGCGGCGATTTCGTACATGCTCGTCCACAGCGGCGACAGCCTCCGCGAGGCCGTCGTCTGGCTGATGGGCCACCTCGGCAACAGCACCTGGGGCGACGTCCGCTTCGCGTTCCCGTTCGCCCTCGTCGGCGTCCTCGCGCTCTGTGCGTTCGCCCGCGACCTGAACGTCCTCCTGCTGGGCGAGGAGGACGCCCACCACCTCGGAGTCGACGTCGAACGGACCAAGCTCCTCCTGCTCGCGCTGGCCAGCGTCGTCACCGCCGCCGGCGTCGCCGTCGCGGGCGTCATCGGCTTCGTCGGCCTCGTCGTCCCCCACATCATGCGGCTGGTCGTCGGCCCCGACCACCGCATCCTGCTGCCGACCAGCGCGCTCGCCGGCGCCTCCTTCCTCGTCGCGACGGACACGCTCGCTCGAGCGGGGCCGGCCGAGGTCCCGGTCGGGATCGTGACGGCCGCGCTCGGGGCGCCCTTCTTCCTGTTCCTGCTCGTTCGTCGGGAGGTGCATTCGGTGTGAGCGACGCCGGCCGCGGTGCGGACGGAGACGACGCGGCGCTCCCGAGTCCCGAACCTGCGACCGTCGCCGTCGAAAACGTCTCGCACGCGTTCGGCGACCTCTCGGTCCTCGACGACGTCTCCCTGACCGTCGAGCCCGGCGAGTTCGTCGGCCTCGTCGGACCGAACGGCGCCGGAAAGACAACCCTCCTGCGGACGATCAGCGGCGCGCTCGAGCCCGATGCGGGAACCGTCGCGATCGACGGGACCGACGTCCACGACGTCTCCGCGCGGGCCTCGAGTCGGCTCGTCGCCGTCGTCCCGCAGGACACGACGCTCTCCTTTTCCTTCGACGTGCGGGACGTCGTCGAGATGGGCCGGCACCCCCACCGCTCGCGGTTTGCGCCGCCGCAACCCGAGGACCGGGCGGCCGTCGAACAGGCCCTCGAGCGCACCCGAACGGCCGACCTCGCGGATCGGCCGATCGACGAGATCAGCGGCGGCCAGCGCCAGCGGGTCGTCCTCGCCCGCGCGATCGCGCAGGCGACGCCCGCGCTCGTACTCGACGAACCGACGGCGAGTCTCGATATTAACCACCAAGTCGAGACGCTCGAGCTGGTCCGCGAACTGGTCTCGGAGGGGCGGACCGCGGTGGCGGCGATCCACGATCTGGATCTCGCCGCGCGGTACTGCGATCGGCTCGTCCTGCTGGCCGACGGGGCGGTATATCGAGAGGGGCCACCGTCGGACGTGCTCACGAGCGACGCACTCGCGGAGTCGTTCGACGCGCGTGCGGTCGTGACGCCGAACCCGGTGACCGGAAGCGAGACGGTGACGGCGTTAGCGGGAGATTCCGACGCGACGACCGCGCTTCCGGATCGCGTGCACGTCCTCGGCACCGGGACCGCTGCTGCCGGCGTCCTCGCCCGCCTCGAGACCGCCGGCGTCGACGCCTCCGTCGGTCCGGTTCCGTCCGGCGACGCCGCGGCGGAACTCGCCCGCTCGCTCGAGGCGGACGCCCTCGAGGTCGATCCGTTTTCGGGACTCTCGAGCGCGGACCGGTCGGCCGTCGACGGGACGGTTCGGGACGCCGACGTCGTCGTCCTCGCGGACTTCGTCGCCGGCGCTGGAACCGCAAGGCTTCTCGAGGAGCTTCCAGAGACCGTCCCGCCGGTCGTCGTCGAAACCCGTCCGTTCGCCGACCGCAACTTCGCCGGCGCAGCGGCTCGAGAGCGGTACGCGACGCTTCGCGAACGAGCGGTCGAAGCATCGGTTGAGGACGTGCTCGAGGCGGTGCGGGCGGCGTCCGCGGCACGATCGGAGGACCGGTCGCGGTCGCAGTCGACGTCGGCGGTCGATTCGACCGACGATTGAGACGGTTCAAGTCGGAATTACCCGCACGGACGGAGCGACGCGGTCGTCGCGACGCTACCGTCGGCGTGGCGAACGTAACTATGCGTTAGCGCTATCCGGTGCACCGGGTTCGTCGACCGGAGTGCGAATGTGTCGCCGTTTCGGGGCGCAATCGGACTCTGACAGCGGAAACGTGAGTGCAGCTTTTTCTCTGCCATCGGAGTCGTCGCAGGTGGATGACCGACACCGACACAGACACCGACCGAACGCGGCGCACGGCGCTCAAGATTCTCGGCGCGACGGCGGCAACGACCGGGCTGGCAGCCGGCGCGGCCGCTCAAGAAAACGAAACCGACGATAGCGACGGCGGCGGGGACGAATCGGAGCAGCTCCCGATCATCCTCGCCGGTCGCACGGAGTACTGGTACGGCGTCTCGCCCGAGGAGATCGAGGGCGAGGAGAATCCGACGCTGCAGTTCGAGACGGGCCAGGAGTACGAACTGGTCTGGATCAACGTCGACGGCGCCGAACACGAACTGATCGTCGAATCGGAGGACGGCGAGGAACTCGAGACCTCGGACTCCTCGGAGACGGCGGGCGAAGCCGTCTCGATGACGTTCGAGCCGAGCGAGGACGCGGCCGAGTACTACTGCGAGTACCACCCGGAGAACATGCGCGGAGACGTCGAACTCGGCGAATCGTTCGACCTTGAGCCCCACGAGCACGGGGATCACGGGCACGACCACAGCGGGATGAACGAGTCCGAGAGCGGGTACGGTAGCAACGAGTCCGACGAGTGACCGGTTCGCGGCTGCGGCGACGAGCATCGCGGCGCCTCGAGCGGGTCGCGGCCCGGCGGATCGGAGCGAACGGTCGCAACTCGCAACTGGACGGTTTTTTACCCCTCCGCCTCCCAGACTCGGGCAATGACTGAGACCGAGTACGACTACGACGAGCTCGGACTCGTCGCCGGGCTGGAGATCCACCAGCAACTCGACACGGCGACGAAGCTGTTCTGCCAGTGTCCGACCGAGCTTCGCGAACCCGAGGAAGCCCAGCGCACCTTCACGCGCTACCTCCATCCCACCCGCAGCGAACTCGGCGAGATCGACGAGGCCGCCTTAGAGGAGAGCAAGGTCGAACGCGAGTTCGAGTACCTCGCCTACGACACGACCTGCCTCGTCGAGGAGGACGACGAGCCGCCCCACGAACTCGACGAGGAAGCCCTCGACACCGTCCTCGAGATCGCCCAGCTGATGGACATGAGCCCGGTCGATCAGGCCCACGTCATGCGCAAGATCGTCGTCGACGGCTCGAACACGACCGGGTTCCAGCGCTCGACCCTGATCGCGACCGACGGCGAGATCGAGACCGACGACGGCGCGGTCGGCATCGAGGACCTCATGCTCGAGGAGGAGAGCGCCCAGCGCGTCGCGGAAACCGACGACGGCGTCCGCTACAGTCTCGATCGGCTCGGCATCCCGCTGGTCGAGATCGGCACCAGCCCGGACATCTCGACGCCCGAGCAGGCCCTCGAGGCGGCCGAGCGGATCGGCATGCTGCTGCGCTCGACGGGCAAGGTCAAGCGCGGCCTGGGGACGATCCGCCAGGACGTCAACGTCTCGATCGAGGAGGGCGCCCGCGTCGAAATCAAGGGCGTCCAGAGTCTCGACGACATCGACGACATCGTCCGCAACGAGGTCGGCCGGCAGGTCGAACTCGTCGAGATCGCCGACGAACTGATCGAACGCGACGCCTCCGTGGGCGAGCCCGCGGACGTGACCGACGTGTTCGAAGACACCGACAGCGGCGTCATTCAGGGCGCCCTGAACTCTGGCGGCTCCGTGATGGGCGTCCCGCTGTACGGCTTCGACGGGCTGGTCGGCCGCGAGATCGCGCCCGACCGCCGCCTCGGCACCGAGTTCTCCGACCACGCCAAGCGCCACGGCGCGGGCGGCATCTTCCACACCGACGAACTGCCGGCCTACGGCGTCACCGAGGAGGAAGTCGAGGAACTTCGGGACGCGGTCGGCGCCGGCCCCGACGACGCCGTCGCCATCGTCGCCGACGAGACCGAGATTGCCGAGAGCGCCATCGAGGCCGTCGTCGAGCGCGCCGAAACCGCCCTCGAGGGCGTCCCCGAGGAGACCCGCGGCGCGAACGACGACGGGACGACCCGCTACCTGCGCCCGCTTCCCGGTGCGGCGCGGATGTACCCCGAGACGGACGTGCCGCCGGTCGAGCCGGACCCGAGCGAGGTGCCCGAGCCCGAACTGCTGACCGAGAAGGTCGAGCGCTACCAGGCGGAATACGACCTTGACGCCGGCCTGGCCGAGCAGGTCGCCTACGGCGAGTATATGCCGCTGTTCGAGGAGGTCGTCGGCGAGGGCGTCGATCCGACGCTGGCCGCGACCACCCTCGAGTCGACGCTGACCGAACTGCGCCGCGACGACGTGGCCGTCGAGAACCTGACCGACGAGCACCTCAAAGGCGTCCTCGAGATGGTCGAGGAGGGCGACCTGCCCAACGAGGGCGTGCCGGACCTGCTGACCGCCCTCGCAAAGGATCCCGACCGAACCGCCGAGGAGGCGGCCGAGGAGGCCGGACTCGGCGGCGCCGACGAGGAAGAAGTCCGCGAGGCCGTCGTCGAGGTCGTCGAGCGCAACGAGGCGCAGGTCGAAGAAGAAGGGATGCAGGCCTTCTCCGGGCTCATGGGCGAGTGCATGGGCGCGCTCCGCGGGAAGGCAGACGGCGACCTCGTGAGCCAACTGCTGCGCGAGGAGATCCAGAAGCGGGCCTGAGGCCGACCGAGCGTCGTAGCGTCTCTCTCGAGTCTTCTCAGTCGTCGACGAGTTCCGCGAGCAGCGTCTCCAACTCGTAGCTCTGGAGCGCGTCCCGTTCCTCGATCGCCGAGATGACGAACGTCGAGTCGGTGCGCTCGACGCCTTCGATCTGCTCGAACTCGGCGATCAGTCGCTCGACCATCTCGCTGCCGCTCAGACGGGCAATGACGATGAAGTCCGTCTCGCCCATCGTGAAGTAGACGTTCGTGACCCCCTCGACGGTCAGCAGCCGGTCCGCGAACTCCTCGTAGGAGCCCTGGTAGTCGGCGTGGATCTGGACCAGGACGGTGACCCCGAGGCCCAACTCCTCGAGGTCGATGTCGTACCGGTCGTTTTCGATGACCCCCTCCTCGCGGAGGTTGTTGAGCCGGTAGTGGATCGTCGAGACCGGGATGCCGGTCTCCTCGTGGAGCTGCTCGGGGCTGCCCGTCTCGAGTTCGGAGATCGCCTTCAGCAGCCGGATGTCGCGCTCGTCCATAGCGGGACTTCCGTGCCCGCGAACGTGTGTCTTTCGTTCGATATAATTGTATTTTTCTCCAACGAGCCGACCGTCATCCGGCTTCCGTTCGGATAGTATCCATATGTGTGATTCATAATTCGAGAAATCGCGGAATTTGGCAGAAGCTTCTAAGTAGGAGAACTGATTTCGAATCGAGTATGACTCTACTCGGATCAGTGCCAGACGGGTACCGCGAAGCGGTGCTCTTTTCGATACTGGCGCTCTGTTGGGGAAGCTCGTTCGTGGCGATCAAAATCGGCCTCGAGTACGTGCCGCCGCTGCTGTTCGCCGGCTTTCGGTACGCGATCGCCGGCGCGATCGTGCTCGGCTACGCGGCGGTCGCGACCGACCAGGTGCGGCCGGAGACGCGCACGGAGTGGCTCGCGGCCGGCGTCGCGGGCGTCTTCGTCATCGCGCTCTACCACGGCCTCCTCTATCTCGGCGAACTGTACGTCCCCGGGGCGGTCGCCGCGACGGTCGTCAGCACGGCCCCGATTCTCACCGCGGCGTTCGCCGGCCTCCTGCTTCCGGAGGAGCGACTCGCGCCCGCCGGCGTCGTCGGCTTCGTGCTCGGTCTGGTCGGCGTGATCCTCGTGGTCCAGCCCTCGTCGGCGACGCTCGCCGGCGACGTCCCGCTCGGCGTCGCGCTCGTGTTCGGGTCGGCGATCGCGTTCGCCCTCGGGAGCGTGCTCACCCGCCCGATCGAGTCGGATCTGCCGATCGAGACGCTGCAGGCGTGGGCGATGCTCATCGGCGCCGGCGTCCTACTCGCATGGGCGGCCGTCCGCGGCGAGTCGATGTCGTCGATCGCGTACACGACGGAGACGCTCCTGTCCTTCGGCTACCTGACGCTCGTCTCCGGCGTGTTCGCGTTCTTCCTCTACTTCGAACTGCTCGAGCGCAGCGGGGCCACGCAGGTCATTCTCGTCAGCTACGCCGAGCCAGTGGTCGCGATGGGCGTCAGCTGGGTCGTCGTGGGCTACGTCGTCGACTCGCTGACGATCGTCGGCCTGCTGACGATCCTCGCCGGCTTCGTCATCGTCAAGCGCCGGGCGCTGTACGAGCTCGTGCGCTCGAGCGGGATCGGCCGGCCGGCGCCGTTCGCGACCGACTCGCGGGCCGCGGACGGCAGATCGGACGCGCACACCGACGGCGGCGTGGGCCTCGAGCCGGGGGACGACTGAGTCCGCCCCGAGGACCGGGTCGAAGCCGGACACGGATTTTACCTGTAGCCGGAAGGTTTTCCGTCCGCATGTGACCAACACGGTATGAACCGCGTTCGGATCTGGACGCTCGGCATCTTCCTGTTCGTCTTCGGCGACGCGATCGCGATGCAGGCGCGGGGCCCGATCCTCGCGGAACTCGGGACCGCGTTCGACGTCTCGGAAGCCGCGCTGGGGCTGGTCGCGCCGGCGGGAACCGCGGGATTCGTCCTCGCGGTCGTCGCAACGGGGCTGCTCGCCGGTCGGCTGCCGATCCGCCGAACGATGGCGCTGGGCGCGGTCGGCGTCGTCTGCGCGCTCGCCGCGATGGCGGCGGCGCCGGTCTATCTCGTCTTTCTCGGCGCTCTCCTGGTTCAGGGCGGCGCCGCCGGGGTCTTCCGCGGCCTCGATCGCGCGGTGCTGAGCCACCTCCACGCGGCGCGTCGCGGACGGGTCTACGCGGCCTACGCGTTCGTCTGGGCCGTCGGCGCGGTGCTCGGTCCGCAACTGGTCAGCGCCGTGGTGACCGTCGCCGACTGGCGGGCCGTGTTCGTCGTCATCGCCTGCTGTTTCGTCCCGACCGTCCTCGTCGCGGGCCGAACCGACCTCCCCGCGGTCGATGCCGAGCGGTCGCTCTCTCGAGCCGCGCTGCGAGAGTTGCTTCGGCGGCGGTCGGTCGTCGCCGCCTGCGTCGGCATGGCGCTGGTCGGCGCCGTCGAGGGGATCCTCTTTACGTGGCTCGCCTACTACGCCGGCACCTTCTACCCGACGACGACGGCGAACCTGCTGCTGTCGGTGTACCTGCTCGCGTACATGCCCGCGCGGCTCAGCTACACGGTCGCGATCGATCGGGTGCCCGCGCTCGTCCTCCTGCTCGTCGCGACGCTGCCGACGATTCCGTCGCTCGCCGTCGCCTTTTCGGGAGTGACCGGTCCCGCGCTCTTTCTGGCCGTCTTCGTCGCCGGCGCGGGACTCTCGAGCGTCTTCCCCGTGCTGTCGGCCTACGCCGTCGAAGCGGCGCCGGAGTACAGCGGTCCGCTGACCGCGCTAACGACCGGCGCGACCTACGCTGGGATCGCGACCGCGCCGGCCGTCGTCGGCGTGCTCGCGGAGGTCGTCGGGATCGGGCGCGCGCTCTGGCTGACCGTCGCGCTGGCGGTCGCTCTCTTCGCGACCGTCGCGGGGACGTGGCTCTGGACGGGCACGCCGAGCGCGCCGTCGTCAGACGCGGCCTCGAGTTGACCGCCAGAACGAAAAGCGCCTACTCGTCGACCAGGTCGCCCGCGTACTCGGCGTCGACCACGGCGGTCGTCCCGTCCCGAACTACCGCGATATCGACCGAATCGGCGTCCGTTCCCAGCGCCGATTCCGACTCGAGGCGGCCGATGTCGAGACGGTCCGCATCGGCGTAGGTCGCGATGGCGCGCGCGCTGGCGTCGGTGCCCTCGCCGTTCCCGACCGAGAGGTGCTGGTGGAGCCCGTTCGCGCCCTCGAACGCGTCGAAGGCGAACGTGAGTTGGTCCGCGTCGTCCGAGGCGTTCTCGAGCGTTTCGGCCGCGAATTCGTCGTCGGTCGTGGCGAGGCCGAGCGCGATCCCGTCGTTCGCGCCCGCACGGAGGAGCGCGTCGAACCCGTCGTCGACCGCGTGTTTCGGCTCGCGCTCGCCGGCGGCCGTCGCGACGGTTCGCTCGACCGCGGTGACCGGATCGAAGTCGGAGTCGCTCCCGCTGGGTGCGGAGAAGGCGAAGACCTCGTCCGTGACCCCGACGACCTCGCCGGTCTCGCCGTCCGTATACGTCGCGTACTCGTCGGAGACGGTTTCGGGCTCGTAGGCGCTGGTGGCCTCGAGGTCGGCCGTGAGACCGTCGAAGTCGTACGCGCCGACGAACGCGTAGACCCCGTCGGCGAAGACGAACGTTTCCTGCGTGCCCTCAGCTTGATCGGTTTCGCCGTTCGCCTGATACGCCTCGAGGCTGGGCGAGTTCCCGAGCAGGCTGATGGCGTGCGAGCAGTACAGCGCGACGAGGATCGGATTCCCAAGCAGCGGATCGCTCGGTTCCGTCCCCGCTTCGGCGTCGGAACCCTCGAGCAGCGACGCCATCGTCTCGACGTCGATCGCCCCGTAGAAGTAGCCGGTGCCGTCGGTGTCGGGAAGGACGGACGCGTACGACGGGCGTTCCGTCCCGAGCGATACGTCGGCGTCGCCGGTCGATTGCCCGCCTCGAGTCCCCTCCTCGGAACCGTCTGCGTCGTCGCCGTTTCCGGAGTCGGTGGTTTCCGAACAGCCCGCCAGGGCGATCATCCCGGAGCCGACGAGCGACAGCGCAGTTCGTCGATCGAACGTAGTCATTCGGTGGGAGTCACCGCTTAACCCACATTATTGTACTGGCCTCCCGTCGGAAAATATGTCAATGCGGTCACAGACGATACTGGACGGATACGGGCGAGATCGACCGCTACCGGCTGGACTGGTCGGACTCCGACTGCTCTGCGGGCCGTTCCGTCGCGCGCCTAAGCAGCCCAAGCAGCGTGTTTGCCTCGCGCTTCGTGAGATCGGCACGCCCGTGGACGCGCCGGAGCATCCGCATCGTCTTCTCGCGCTTCTCGTCGGGGTGGTTGATCTCCTCGAGCAGCGCCGCCCACTGATCGTAGAGCCGGTCGTACATCGGCTCGGGCGCGCGGACGCGCTCGAGGTCCGGCAGCTGCGTGTCGTCGTCGTCCAGGGTCAGCGTCCGGAGTTCGTAGAGCGTGACCGTCGCCGCCTGGCCGAGGTTGAGCACCGGATACTCCTCGGCGGCCGGGATCGAGCAGATCTCGTCGATCCGCTCGAGTTCCTCGTTGGTCAGGCCGATGCGCTCGCGGCCGAAGACCAGCGCCGTCGGCGCCTCGACGGTCGGCAGCCGCTCGGCGAGGTCCGCCGGCGTCGAGAACGGGAACCGCATGTGGCTGCGGTCGTCTTCGTTGGTCACCGCCGTACAGCCGATCGTGTGGTAGTTCTCGACGAGTTCGTCGAACGTGATCTCGGTCGCGTTCGGGAGAATGTCCTCTCGAGCGTGGCCCGCGAAGCCGTAGGCCTCGCCGTCGGGATCGAGTTCGGGGGGATCGATCAGCAGGAGGTCCTCGAAGCCGAAGTTCTTCATCGCTCGCGCGATCGTGCCGACGTTGCCCGGCGACTGGGCGTCGACGACGGCGACGGCGGGCGGCGTTCGCTCGTCGGGGAGATTCGCGTTCGAATCGGCCGACCCATCGGGAGTAGTGTCGTCCGTCATGGCTGGCTATCGCCGGCTACTCGCGGTGGAGGCGAACGGTCGTGCTACTGTTCCGGACCGGTGTGTCTCGAGCGGGAGCGGGGATCGCGGAGCCGAGTCGCGTGAACCGATCATACGGGAGGTATCGAGCGGGTGTGGAAAAGTGATGCGTTCGCGGCGGGGGATGACTCAGTTGACGGTGATGGCGGTGCTAGCAGTGGTGACGGCAGTAACGACGATGACAGCGGTAACGACGATGACAGCGATAGCGGTGGTGACGGTGACGATGCTGTCCTCGAGCGGTCGTGACCGAGCGATCGTGACGTCCGGCGGGATTCTCGGATCGGATCGTCCGAGCACGTTTCCGTCCACTTCTTTCTTACTTCTTGTTTTGTCTGGACTAGACTAGTATCTAGTTCTCTAGTAAACTTCTTCATTCGAATCGAAGTCTGCTGTACAAACAGTTGCTTTCCACTCTGGAAGGTTTTGATTTGGCTGGTGTTCTCGCTGGATTCCTAAATGAATCGGGACTCATGGGGTAGGGGAGGGACACACCCCCTTCGCGTTTGTAACCCCGTATCAGTGGGTGGGGGTTCTGTACGGGAACACACCTCCGTCGCGGTTGTAAAATATCGCTCCAGACGGGACGAATCGCGAGAAAATCGGCGATCGTCTCTCACCTGACCCACCCATTCTCCATTACATCCGCGACGGTGGTGTGTGTGCCAAACCCGGAACGCGGACACCGATCCGAAAATTGCGTTCCGTAGTTTTTGCGGCGAGTCGATTCGGATTCTACGGTCCCATTCGATCGTTCGGCGATCGTCGGAATCGGATTTCGATCGCTATCCGGCGGAGAGTCGATGCCCGGCCGTTACATCCGCGACGGGGGTGTCCGTCCGCGAACGGCGAGACGGAACCGATTAGACGCGCGATGGCGGCGATTCGATCACATACCGCCGATCGTTAGGTATTTCCGGAATCTAGATGCTAATACGTCGGATTTACATCCGCGATCGATCTCCATAGCTTTATTTCAATCCAGTCGGTAGTCACCCGACACTGCAATGTCCGCGAACGACGATCGTGATCCACTCTTTCGGTACGACGATCCGGTCTTCGCCGACGAGCGGCTGCTCGAGATCACGCACCTTCCGGGGCCGGACCGGATCGTCGGGCGTGACGAGCAGATGCAACGGGTCGCGGACGCGCTCAACCCGGCGATCTTCGGGAGCGAGCCCAACCACCTGTTCATCTTCGGCAAGACCGGAACCGGCAAATCCCTCATCTCGCGGTCGGTCACCAAGCGCGTGATCTCGGAGGCCCGCCGCGACGACGTCACGGTGAAGTACGCCTTCATCGACTGCGGGGAGCAGAACACAGAAGCGTCGGTCATCAAGACGATCGCCCAGATCGTCAACGAACCCGACGAAAGCGGCGTCTCCGTCCCCGACCGCGGTCTCGGCACCGGCGACTACTACAAGCGCCTCTGGCAGGCCGTCGACCACTGCACCGACGTGACCATCGTCATCCTAGACGAGATCGACATGCTCGAGGACGACGAGGTCCTCCGCAAGCTCTCCCGGGCCGGCGAGAACCGCCGCATCTCGGACTCGAGCATCGGGATCATCGGCATCTCGAACAAGATCGACTTTCCCGATCACCTCTCGGAACGCGTCAAATCCAGTCTCTCGCGGGACGAACTCGTCTTCTCGCCGTACGACGCGAATCAGCTCGTCGAGATCCTCGAGAAACGACGGGACGCGTTCCACGACGGCGTGCTTTCCGACGACGTGATTCCCCTCACCGCCGCGCTCGCCGCGCAGGAACACGGGGACGCGCGCAAGGCGATCGACATCCTCCGCAACGCGGGGCGGATCGCCAAGAAGCAAAACGATACGCGCGTCACGGCCGAACACGTCCGAGACGCCAAGGAGAAGACCGAGGCCGACCGCTTCAACGAGCTGATCGAGGGCTCGCCCCAGCAGGCCAAGGCCATCCTCTACGCGCTGACGCTGCTGACCGAGAACAGCTCCGAGAAGGAGTTCCCGACCAAGATCATCTACAACCAGTACAAGGAGATCGCTCGACAGCTCGACTTCGACGTCCTCTCCGAGCGCCGCGTCCAAGAAATTCTTCAGGAGCAGAACTTCCTCAACGTGATCCAGTCCGAGCGCGAGGGCCGTGGACGCGGCCGCGGCGCCCACGCCAAACACCGCCTGCTCGAGAACCCCTCGATCGTCAAGAAGGTGCTGCTGCGCGACGCGCGACTGGCGCCGCTCGAGGACGCGGACGGGTCGGACGGCACCGATCGCGAGGGAAGCGTGGGTCCCGGACCGCAGCCATAACGTTCGCGTCGCACGATACCGCCGCTCGGTTCGCCGCTCCCGTCCTCCCGTCCGCTCGTCGCGTTCACCGCAACCGCGGCTCCTTTTAGGCTCTGCTCCTCAGTCGAGGTATGAACACGGTCGACGCAGCGGGACTGCAGATCGGCGACGACCATCCGCCCCGGATCATGGGCGTCCTGAACGTCAGCGAGGAGTCCCCCTACGATCCGAGCGTCTACGACGACCCCAGTGAGGCCGCCGCCTACGTCGACGAGGAACTGATCGGCGAAGGAGCCGACATCGTCGACGTCGGTCTCGAGTCCGCGAACAAGCGCTTTGAGGTGCTCTCGGCGGAGGAGGAACTCGACCGACTCCACGTGGCGCTCGAGACCATCGAGAGCGTCTCCGGCGACGCCGTCTTCTCGATCGAAACCCGCTACGCCGAGGTGGCCGACGAGGCCCTCTCGCGGGGGTTCGACATGGTCAACGACATCTGCGGGTTCGCGGACCCGGAGATGCCGACCGTCTGCGAAGACCACGACGCCGCCGTCGCGAAGATGGCGAGCCCGCCGGACCTCGAGCGGCCGGGCGCGGTCGAGGAGACCGACTGGGCCACGCGGAAGTCGCCGGAGTGGGCCGCCGAGGCCGACTACGTCGACCAGGTCTACGAGGCGCTCAAGCAGAACGGACTGACGGACAAGACGATCGTCGACCCCGCGTTCGGCGGTTGGAGCGAGGCCCAGACGCTCGAGGACGACCGCGAGACGTTCCGCCGGCTGCGGGAGTTCCGCGCGCTCGAGCAGCCGATGCTGGTCTCGATCAACCGGAAGAACTTCCTGGGCGAGATTGCGGACCGCGAGACCGAGGAACGACTGCCGGTCAGCCTCGCGGCCACGTCGATGGCCGTCGAGCGCGGCGCCCACGTGATCCGAACCCACGACGTCGCCGAGACGCGCGACGCCGCCCTGATCGGCGACGCCTTCACCGAACGGGCGCACGTCGCGACCGAGGACTTCTCGATCACGCGACTGGACGTCCGTTCGAATCGACAACTCCGCCGACACCTCTCCGAGCGCGGCGTCGATCTCGAGGTCGCGGACGAGTGGCCGACGAACCTTCTCGAAATCGAGGGATTAACCGCGGCCCAGCAGGAGCGTCTGACGGCAGCGGCGTCGGACGCGGCTGTTTCCGTGTACCTTGGTAACAGTAATACCGTATTACTGTCGGGACGCACGGAATCGATTTCGGACGTCTCAAAGCGTCTTCGGGGAGAGAACGACGTTATGGAGCTATTAGGAACGGAACTCGACAACGTACTATAGTAAGAGAAAGCTTATGCCGGAGGCTTCGAAATGAGGGAGTGGACGCCGGGCGGCCTCCCGGGTAGGGGTACTTTGGAGGCGACCCCCGGCCCACAACACGGAATTATTGTGGCATTACGTCGACCAGTGACGACGCCGTCCTGACACGCCGACGCGAGTTCTCGAGTAACCGATCCGACGAGCCGTCGGCAGCGACGCGAGACGAACAGTTACGTCGCCGCAGCGACGACTCGAACCAGAGAGCTACGCATGGAGTTCGACGACTGGAAGCCGGTGTACGACGCGATCCTCCGCGACTTCGGCTACGACCGCACCGGCGACGAACGCGCGCGAGATGTCTTAGCGTCGCTGACCGATCCGTTCGACTTCGCACTGCTGCCGTCCCTTCGCGACGCCACCGTCGCGATCGCCGGCGCTGGGCCGTCGCTTGAGGACGAGGAAGAAATCGAGCGGGCCCGCGAGGCCGACGCCGTGTTCGCGGCGTCGACGGCGGCGGACGTCCTCCGGGCGCACGACGTCGCGGTCGACTGCATGGTGACGGACCTGGACAAGAATCCCGACACCGTGCGGCGGGTGACCGACGGCGGCGTGCCGGTCGCGGTCCACGCCCACGGCGACAACGTCCCGGCCGTTCGGGCGGTCGTCCCCGACTGCGCCGCCGAGTTCGTCTTGCCGACGACGCAGGCGGCGCCGCGGGACCACGTCCGGAACTTCGGCGGGTTCACCGACGGCGATCGGGCCGCCTTTCTCGCGGATCACCTCGGCGCGCGAGCGCTCGTCTTCGTCGGCTGGGACTTCGACGATCCCGCCGTCACCCCGACGAAAGGGCGGAAACTCGAGTGGGCCGAACGACTGCTGTACTGGCTCGAAGTGCGGCGCGGCGAGCGCTTTGCGGTGCTCGACGGCCGCCGCGACGGAATCGAGACGGAGCCGCTGCCGATCGACTGACGCCGATCTCGCGGAGCGAGCAACGAGCGAACGCGCTTCGGGGCCGTCCTACCGGATGCGATACTCGACGATGTCGTCGCAACCGCAGACGGGGCAGTCGGCCTCCCGCGATTCGATCGTCTTGCCGCAGCGGCGACACTCCTCGATGATCGTCGCGTCGTCGTTCGCGCTCGAGAACAGGACCGATTTGACGGCGTTTCGCATCGTCGATCGAGTCGTGGTCCGCGTCGTCTGTTTCTGTCCGCTCATACCCCACTCCATCCCGATATCGTAGTTCGTTATTGTCTTTCTACTAAGACTATCACGAGGTAGGACACGTCTAACGCCGGAGCGGGCGTTACAGCGGTAGCCCTCGCTGCTCGGCGCGTGTCGTCCCCCTTCGCGTCACTCGCTTCCGTCGGGCGCGAGGGCCGCAATCGTCGCCTCGATCTCGTCGCTCGAGGCGCCCCGCGGGAAGCCGATCCCGACCTCGTCGACGCCGTCGAGCCGCTCGAACTTGCGGAGCTCCTCGCGAGCGCGGTCGGGCGTCCCGACGGCCGCGAGGTCGTCCAGGAGCGCGTCCGGAATCGCCTCGAGCGCGGCCTCCTGATCGCCGTTCGCCCAGGCCGCGGCGATCTCCTGGGCTTCGTCTTCGTACCCCTGCCGGGCCAGCGACTCCCGGTAGTAGGTGCCCATCGCGCCGACGTAGAACGCGAGGTGCTGGCGGGCCAGCGAGCGGGCGCGGTCGCCGTCTTCGAGGGCGCAGGCAGTGACCGAAAGCGTCACCCGGACGTCCTCGGCGCTCCGATCACCGAGGTCGGCGCCGCGTCGCAGGTCCTCGAGGCGCTCCTCGAGCCCCGCCGGCGTGAAGAGGATCGCGTGCCAGCCGTCGGCGAAGCGGCCCGCGAGTTCGACGGCCTTCGGCCCCATCCCGGCGGCGTCGATCGGGACCGGTTCTTCGGGCGGATTACAGCGCAGCCGAAAGCCCGACAGCGAGAACAGATCGCCGTCGTACTCGACGCGCTCGCCGGAAAGCACCGTCCGCACGATCTCGATGTACTCGCGGGTGCGACGGAGCGGCCGGTCGAACTCGAGGCCGTGCCAGCCCTCGATGACGGCGGGGCCGCTTGGCGCGATTCCCATCCGCAGGCGGCCGTCGGAGGCCTCCTGCAGGGTCGCGGCGGTCTGGCCGAGCAGCGCGGGCGACCGCGAGTAGACGTTGACGACGCTCGGGCCGATCCCGATCCGTTCGGTCTCGCGGGCGATCGTCGCGAGGACGGTGACGGCGTCGCGGCCCCACGTCTCGGGGAGCCAGGCGAACTCGTAGCCGCGGCGCTCGCCGAGTCGAGCGAGGTCGACGAGCGCGTCGAGGCTGGGCTGTGCTGCGACCGGGAGGTGGAGACTTCGATCCGTCATACTGAAACCGGGAACGACGCGGCCACCGGCGAGGGCGTGCGAACCGTTCCCAGTCCGACAGATGGCGTCAGTTCACTTAACTGTCGGCGCGAAATCGAACGGCGGAGGAGAGGATGGAAGGGAGGGACGGTGAGGGCCGAGGTCGAACGGCGCCAGCGAGGACCAACTAGCGTCGGCGCGGAGGGAGTCGGATGGCGTCAGCGTGGACCGGAATCGTCGGCGCGGAGCGGAGGCGAACGGACGGCGTTCGCGGATATCGAATCCGAGGGCGTCGACGCGTCAGAACAGCGCGTCGAGTTCGCCGCCGGTGTCGACCAGCGACGAGAACTCCTCCTGGGCGTTCGCCCGAACCGTCTCGGTCGTCTCCTGGGCCTCGATGGCGACCTCCTGGAGCTGATCGACGCGGGGCACGTCGGTGACGCCCGACAGGAGGACGATCGCGCCGACCTCGTCTTTGTCCGGCCGCGGGTAGTCGCCGCCGCGGATCTCCATGCTGCCGGTCTCGTCTTCGAGCCACTGGCGGCCGCGCTCGACGCCTTTCCGGTTGAGGTGTTCCGGCGGCCCGGTGGCGACGACCAGCCCGCGGTCGGCGCTCGAGACGTCGCAGGGGAGGGTCAAGCGTCCGAGCGTCGCCTTGCGGACGAGGCTGGTCAGCCGGTTGACCGCGGCGCCCTCGTCGAACTGTTCCTCGCCGCGGAACGAGGAGAGCAGGCCGCCGGAGGTGTCGACCGTCTCGCGCGCGTAGCCGATCGTCGAGATGCCGTCCTCTAAGGTGTTGATGATCTCGGAGGAGTCGACGACGCTCTCGGCGACGTGATCGCCGTGGCCGACCTCGCCGGCGGCGAACAGCAGCCCGAACCGCTCGACGATCTCGCGGTTGATGCGGTCGTAGCCGCCCTCGACGGACTCGCCGGCGCTGCGCCAGACGTCGTTGTCGAAAACCAGCAGGTTGTCGACCTCGCGGACGAACGTCTGGAAGGAACGGGCCGCGTTCAGCGTGTAGATGCCGCCCTCGTCCGTCCCGGGGAGGATGCCGAGCCCGTAGACGGGTTCGGTGTAGATCCGCTGGAGGTGTTTCGCGAGGACGGGCGCGCCGCCCGACCCCGTGCCGCCGCCCATGCCGGCGACGATGAGGAACGCGTCGATCTCGTGGACCTGAATCCGATCGATCGCGCCCTGAATCTCGTCGATGTCCTCCTCGGTGACCGACGCGCCGAGCTCGTTGTCGGCGCCGACGCCGTGGCCCTTGACGCGCGCCTGGCCGATGAGTACGCGGTTCTCCTGCGGAACGTGCTCGAGTCCCTTGAGGTCGGTCGTCGCGGAGTTGACGGCGATCGCCGCCTCGGCGAAGCCGCCGCCGACCGCGTCGTCGTACGCCAGGAACTCGTCGACGATCTTCCCGCCTGCCTGACCGAAGCCGATGAGTGCGAGTTTCATGGTTGTCTCTCGTGGCCGTCCTGCGGGCGACCGCGACCGCGATCGGAAGGTGCGGCGCCGGATCGCCCGGCGTCTGGAACGGGTGCCACGTCCCGACAGTCCCCACTGGTAGCTATTGTTATGGCCCGCGTACGAACGAAGAAAACACAATCATCGTCTGGCTACTTTCGTCTCTTTCAGATAGTCATCGATTAACGACCTTCATCGTCTCGTGAATACTGTCGATCGATGCCATTCTCGGCCGTCGTCACTAATTCTATCTGCTCGATGGTAGCGTAAAATGGGACGAAAGGGCCGCTACCCCGGAATATCGTCGTTATATTTCGAAAGTAACTCATATACGCAATGACGGCATACCCAATGCAACATGGAGGACGACGCTCCGTCGATCGGCCGACGAGGGGTTCTTGCCGGCGCCGCCGGAGTAGCGACTAGTTCCCTCGCCGGCTGCTCGGAGCGTTTCTGGTCGCGCGCGGAAAACTCCGGCCCCGAACGGGTCGAACTCACGATCAAGTCGCTGCCGACGGAGGACGACGAGATCGCCGCAAAGATCGTGAGCCAGTTCCGGGAGAACCTCCGGACGGCCGGCATCGCCGTCAGCCACGAACCCGTCTCTGAGGCCGAACTCTACCGAAGCGTCCTGCTCGAGGGCGATTACGACATCTTCGTCGCGCGCCACCCCGGCCTCGACGAGTACGACGCGCTCCGCGGGCTGCTCCACTCGCAGTTCGTCAACGAACGGGGGTGGCAGAACCCCTTTCACTTCTCCGACGTGACGGTCGACGACTACCTCGAGCGACAGCGGACGGCCGACGGGAGCGACCGCCAAGCGGTGCTCGGCGATCTGTTCGAGTATCTCGGCCAGACCCCGCCGTACACGGCGGTCGCCTTCCCGAACCGGGTCGGGGGCGTTCACGACGCCGTCGACGCGGCCGCCCCGCCGCGACGCCCGCTCGACTACGTCGACGTCCTCGGCCGGACGCCCGCGGACGACACCCGCGAGGACCCGCTCACGGTCGGCATCTTCGGCGACGGGCTCGGAAAGCGGCTGAACCCGCTCGTCGTCGACCGGAATCGGGTCGCCGGGCTGCTGGGTCTGCTGTACGATCCGCTGGCGCGACCCCGACGGACGCGTCTCACGACCGCCCCCGGCGAGTACGTTCCCTGGCTGGCGGCGGCGATCGACTGGACGGACGCCGATCCGCTCACAGCGACCGTGACGCTCCGAGAGGGGCTGACCTGGCACGACGAAACGCCCCTCGACGCGGACGACGTGGCCTTCACCTACCGGTTCCTTCGGGATACCTCGATGGGCGGGGTCGAGGGCGGCGTCCCCGCGCCGCGGTACCGCGGCCGGCAGACGCTCGTCGAGACGGTCGAGGCGGTCGACGACCGGACCGTCCGGTTCGTCTTCGACGAGACGGTCAGAGCGGCCGCGGTGCGGGCGTTCGCCGTGCCGATACTGCCCCGGCACGTCTGGGAGCCCCGATCGGAGATCGTGGCCGGTCACCGTCCCGAAGCGCTCGTCACCGACAACACGTCGCCCGTCGGCTCCGGCCTGTTCCGGCTGCGGGCGGTCACGGACGACGCGATCGAACTCGAGCCGTTCGACGAGCACGTCCTTCGCGACGCGACGACCGATCGTCCGGACGTCCTCGAGGACTTCTCGCAGTTTCCCGGCCTCAGATACCGGATCGAGCCCAACGCCGGCTCGATGATCGAATCGCTGCGCAACGGCGATATCGACATCACCGGCGCCCCCGTCCCTCCGTCCCAGCTCGGCGGGATCCGCGACGGGACGGAAACGTCGGTGCTCACGGGGCGGACGAACGACTTCTACATGATCGGCTACAACCTCCACCATCCCGATCTCGGCAACCCGAACGTCCGACGGATCCTCTCGCGGCTGATCGATCGGGAACACGCCGTCAGGGAGTTTTTCGCCGGCCGCGCCGAGCCGGCGACGGAGTACAGTTCCCTCGTGGGGGTCCGCAACGAGGAGTGGACGTTCGACGACCGCGCGGCCGTCTCGATCTTTCCCGGCTCCGACGGGAAGGTCGACGCCGAACGAGTTCGCTCGCTCTTCGAGGAGGCCGGGTATCAGTACGACGACGGCGTTCTGCTCGGTTGATCGTCCCCGAGAACCCAGTGCCAAGTGCCCGCTGGCTACGTCCCGTCGGCTGTGCCCCGCCGACTGCCTCCCGCCGGCTACGATACGCGGCCGCTACGGACCGGTCAACGTCGGCCGTCGATCGCGCTGTGCGTCGCCTCTCGAGGGCGATGACGGAGCTTGTAAAGGTTAATGCCATCGCGACCATAATACAGCAAAACCCGCATGTCGTTCCTCGCCGTCCTCCTCGAGCTCGCCCTCGTCGTCGCCGCGATGCTCGCGACGGCGTCCCTGGCGATCGTCGGTCCCCGCCGGCTCGCGTCGTCGCTCGACGACGCCCGCCGCCGGCTCGAGACGTGTCTGGTTCCGCTGCTCGCACTCGGAAGCGTCTTGTTCCTTCGCTGGTTGACCGCCGACATCGCCGTGCGGCTCGAGCACCGGGTCTTCGGGAACAACATCACCCACTGGTTGTTCAACCTCGACCGGCTGGTCTTTCCGGAGAGTCCGGTCAGTCTGCTCCAGTCGTTCCAGTCGCCGGAGCTGACGTCGTACTTCGCCTTCGTCTACGTCTACGGTTACGCCTTTCTCCTCCTGTTTCCGTTCGTCGCGTACTTTTCGCTCGACGAGACGGACGAGCTGACCGACCTCATCCTGGCGTTCACCGCGAACTACGCCATCGGCCTGTGCTGTTACGTCCTCTTTATGGCGTACGGACCGCGAAACTTCGATCCGCTGTTGTTCGACGGGCTGCTGTACGACGCCTTCCCGCAGATCCGGGAACTGACGAGCAACGTGAACCAGCCGACGAACGTCTTTCCGTCGCTGCACACGTCGCTGTCGATGACCGTCCTCATCTTCGCGTGGCAGACCCGCGAGCAGTACCCGACGTGGGTGCCGGTCGCCGGCGTCCTCGCGATCAGCGTCGTCGTCGCGACGATGTACCTCGGGATCCACTGGTTCGCCGACGTCATCGCCGGCACGCTGCTGGCCGCACTGAGCGTCCGCATCGGCCGCAACTACACCGTCGACGGGGCCACCGCGTCGGTCCGCCGGTATCTCGGCGCTCGATTAGACGCCGGCGGCCGAACGGACGGCGACTGACCGACTATCGACCTGCGTCGCCCTTCGAACGCTCGAGCCGTCAAGGCCGACCAAGTGTTGTAAAACAAATGTCACATTTTCGCTAGCCTTATCCGACGGAATCCGCTAGCCGGACGCATGCCCTTGCCAGCGGACTCGTCGACGTCCGGCGATTCGGTTCCGCCGAGTCAGGCGATCGTCGCCGCCGTCGCCGACCACGAGGGCGTCGACGTCACCGAGATCGAGCCCCCGGCCTACGACCCACTGTACACGGTCGTCAACCCGGAGGCGCTCGACGAACTGTTCGACCTGCCCTCGGCCGGTCCCGCCCGCGTCCACCTCGAGTACGAGGGCTACGCGATCACCGTCCACAGCGACGGCCGCGTCGACGTCAGCGATCCCTCCGCGGACGAATCGGTCGGCCGGCCGGTCGAGGACTGACGGCGACTCCGCGGCCCAGCGCTCGGTCCGCGCGGAACGCGGCCGAGACTCACCGCTGCGCGGTTCGCGGGCGCCAATCGAGCGACGCCCCGGGAACGGCCCGGACGAGGGCAGTCGTCGGTTCGTACGCGACCCGGTCGGTCGAGGGTTTGCGCGCGGTTAACTTCCAGAACCCGGGCGCGTGGAACGTGAACTCGCAGTACCCCGCCTCGTCGGTTCGGCGCCGCTTCGACCCGGAGCCGGCCTCGACGATCGCTCCGTCGATCGGTCGGCCGAGGCCGTCGCGAACCCGCACCGCGAGTCGCTCCCCGACGGAAACCTCGCCGCGCTCGAGCGCGAGCGTGAGCGATCGTTCGACTTGCATGCGAGTTCCTACCACGCGTGTACTGAAAGCGGATTCCTTGCAACAGCGCGCACAGTACTCGGCGCTCGAGGCTAGCGCGAACGACGAGCGACGCGTCGGCCACGGTTGCGAACGCAGTCGGTGACCAGTCCGGCGTCTAGTCCTGCTCCTCGATGGTGATCGTCTGGCCTTCGTCGCTCGAGCGGTAGATCGAATCGATGATCCGCTGGACCGACAGCGCCTGCTCGATGCTGTCGTCGCGGTCCTCGCCGGCCACGATCGCGTCGAAAAATGTCTTCTGTTCCTCTGTGTGAGTATCGTTCTGTCGCGTTTTGACGGACGTATCCTCGAGGTGGTCGGGACCGACCGTACTCGCCGAGTGAAAGCTGAGATCGCCCTCGAGGAGGTCGAACCGCGCGGCCGACTCGGTGCCTCGCACGACGAACTCGTGGTCGGCCGGGCGGTTGGTCGCCCACGCCACCTCGAGGCTGATCGTTCGGCCGTCCGCACAGCGGACGAACGCGCTGGCGGAGTCGTCGACGTCGAACTCGCCCGGGCCGGCGTCCTCGCCCCACATCTCGAGGTAGGCGTACTCCTCGCGCGAGCCGAAGTCGCCCCGCGTAACGCCGCTTACCTCCTTGACCGGCGGATAGCCGAGCAGGAAGAGCGCGAGGTCGATCGCGTGGACGCCCAGGTCGATGAGTGCCCCGCCGCCGGCGATCTGCCGGCGGGTGAACCACGAGCCGCGGCCGGGGATGCCCCGCCGGCGCACGTAGTTGGCCTCGACGTGGGTCACGTCGCCGAGATCCCCCCGTTCGATCCGGTTCTTGACGATCTGAACCGCGTTCGCGAACCGGTTGTTGAAGCCGACCATGCAGACGCCCTCGGAGCCGTCGGCCGCGGCGGCGATCCGCTGGGCGCTCTCCAGCGTGTGGGCGAGGGGCTTCTCGAGGAGGACGTGCAGGTCCCGTTCGAAGGCGTCGACTGCGTACTCCTCGTGGTACTTGTTCGGCGTCGTGATGATGACGGCGTCGACGGTGTCGTACAGTTCCTGATGGTCCTCGTATACTTCGACGTCGTACCGACGGCCGAACCGCGTCCGCGCCTCCGGAGCGACGTCCATGCCGCCGACGATCGGGACGCTGAGGTCGACGAGCCGTTCCGCGTGGTACTGTCCGATGTTGCCGAGGCCGACGATTCCGGTCTTGATGTCGCTTCGATCCATTGTCATCGCTCGTGTTGGGTCACTCGTTCGATCGTCGCACTATACACTCGATGTTGCTATATCGAATCTATGCGCTGGACCGCCTTTGATGCATTGCCAAACCGCCCGTGACGAGGGTCGGTCCGAGCGCCTCGGCTCGACGCCGAGTCGGCGGACGCGGGCTCCGTCTCGATCTTGTTCGGCCCCGTTCTCGACCGTTCAACTGTCGGCTTCCGTCGGCGTCGTTCCGGGCTCGCGCTCCGAGCGATCGGTCAGCCCGTGGCGCAGCGCCTCGCCGGTCGCGCCGTCGAACAGGTGGATCTTCGAGCGGTCGAGGACGACGTCGACCTCCTGGGCCTCCCGGATGTCCGTATCCGGGGTGACGCTCATCAGCAACTGATCCGACGACGTCGCCGGATCCTGGTCCATCGAACTCTCCGCGGTCTCCGAGAGCAGCAGGTAGACGAAGATCTCGTCGCCCATCGGCTCGAGCACGTCGGTCCTGGCGTCGATCGGCGCCGTGGTGTCGGTCAGCGAGTCGGTCTCCTCGACCAGGTGGACGTCTTCGGGGCGAACGCCGAGCGTGATGGTGTCGCCGACGGCCGCACCCGGTACGTCCTCGGGCCGGAGGTCGACGCGGAAGTTATCGGTCTCGAGGCCGTCTGCGGTCAGTTCGCCCTCGGCGAAGTTCATCGAGGGCGAGCCGATGAAGCCGGCGACGAACAGGTTCGCCGGCTCGTTGTAGCAGGTCAGCGGCGGGGCGATCTGCTGGAGTTTGCCCTCGTTCAGGACGGCGATCCGGTCGGACATGGTCATCGCCTCGGCCTGATCGTGGGTGACGTAGATGACCGTCGTGCCGAGTTCGCGGTGGAGCCGCTGCAGTTCCGTGCGCATGTGCACCCGGAGCTTCGCGTCCAGATTCGCCAGCGGCTCGTCCATCAGGAACACGTCCGGGTTCCGAACGATCGCGCGGGCGATCGCGACGCGCTGGCGCTGGCCGCCCGACAACTCGTCGGGCATCCGATCGAGCATCCCCTCGAGCTGGACGATGTCGGCGGCCTGTTCGACGCGGCGCCTGATCTCGTCGTCGTCGTACTTCCGGAGCCGGAGGCCGAACGAGATGTTCTCGAAGACGTCCATGTGGGGGAACAGCGCGATGTTCTGGAAGACCATCGCGACGCCCCGATCCTTCGGGGCGAGGTTGGTGACGTCGTCGTCGCCGATGAAGATCTTGCCGTCCGTCGGCTTGGTCAGCCCGGCGACCGTCTCCATCGTCGTCGACTTGCCACAGCCGGAGGGGCCGACGAACGTGACGAACTCGCCGTCCTCGATCTCCATGCTGATGTCGTCGACTGCGGTGACGTCTTCGTAGCGTTTCGTGACGTGGTCGATTTGTACGCGTGCCATTGTGAATCACCTGGTGTTATTCTTTGAGTGCGCCTGCGGTCAGTCCGCTCACGATCTTTTCCTGGGCGACCACCACGAGGACCGCGACGGGGATCACCCCGATGATGCTCGCGGCGGCCATGAGGTGGTACATCACCTGGTACTGGCCCTGATAGGCGAGGATCCCCTCGAGGATCGGCGCCCAGTTCTGCGGTTGGCCGTCGGTCATCAGGAACGAGAAGAAGAACTCGTTGTAGACGGCGATGAACGTCAACACGCCGGCGGTCGCGACGCCGGGCGCCGACAGCGGGATGATGACCCGGAACAGGGCGCCGAGCCGGGTCGTCCCCTCCACTCTCGCGGCGTCCTCGAGGCCGTCGGGAATCTGCGCGTAGAAGGTCGTGAGGATGAAGATCGCCAGCGGCATGAAGATCGCCGACAGCGGCGTCACGAGGGCAAAGGGCGTGTTGTAGAGGGTGCCGTTCCCCGTGATCGGCCGGAGGATCGCGAAGTGGGTGTTGAACATGTCGTTCAGCGGGATGAAGAACGCCGCCGGCGGGAAGAACGAGATGATCAACACGAGCAACATTAGCGGCGTCCGGCCGGGGAACTCGAGGCGGCCGAAGGCGTAGCCCGCGAGGCTGCCGACGACGAGGACGACGATCGTCGACCCCAGCGCGATCACGAAGCTGTTAAACATGTACCAGTGGAACGGGATGACCTGGAAGACCTCGACGAACGCGCCGGGGTTGAATCCGTTCGGCGTAAAGACGATGTCCTGTAGCTGCCCTTCCGGCGTCAGCGCGACCATGAGCAGCCAGTAGAACGGGAACAGCGTCGTGAACAGGAAGAAGATCGCCGCGACGTAGAACATCGCGCGGTAGACCCGTCCCGGGTTGGAGATGGAGTCGGCCACCCACTGCTGGAACGGGCCACGATCGAGGTCCGCGTCGCGGTCCTGCTCGAGGACGTTGCCGCCGCCGTCCGGGCGGCGCAGCGTCGGATCTCGCTCCGGGTCGATACCGCCGTCGTCGGGATCGGTCGTCGGATCGGTGGAGTCGTTCGGGTCGGTCATTAGTAGAGCCCTCCTTCGGTGTCGCGGAACAGGAGCACGTAGCCGCCGATGATCAGGCCGATCACGAGCGCCGTCGAGAACGCGACCGCGGCGGCCGTCCCGTAGATGCGCGTGCCGCCGAACATCGCCTCGACGACGAGGCAAGTCAGCGACGGGACCGTCGTACAGCCCGCCGTCGCCTCGATCAGCCCGAAGACGCGCATCGCGTCCATCGTGCGGAACAGCATGGCGACCAAAAGCGCCGGCATCACGAGCGGCAGCGTGATCATCTTGAACCGCTGCCAGGGCGACGCACCGGCGACGCGGGCGACGTCGTAGAGGCTCCGGTCGACGCTCTGGAGCCCCGCGAGGATCAGCAGCGCCATGAACGCCGAGGACTTCCAGATGTCGGCCACGAGGATGATTGTGAACGCGTCCTGGCTGTTCGCCAGCGGACTTGAGCTGAAGATCCCGAGCCACTGCATCAGGTCGGTACCGAACCCGACCGTCGGCTGGAACAGCAGGAAGAAGATCATCCCCTGGATGACGATCGGCACCGCCCACGGGAGGATGATCGCCACGCGGACCCAGCGTCGGCCCCGGAAGTCCTGATCGAGCACGTACGCCTGGCCGAACCCGATCAGCGTCTCGGCGACGACGCTGATGACGGCGAACGCGAGCGTGACGAACAGCGCCTGCTGGAAGAGCGGCGTGCCGAACTCGACGAACGGGAACGACGAGGTCAGCGCGACGTCGAGGAACTGCCGCGCCAGCCGCGCGTTCCCGACGAGGATGTCGACGTAGTTCTCCGGGCCGACGAACCCGCCGAGCGGATCCATGCCCCGCGTCTGGTTGGCTCGCAGCGACATGAGGAAGGTCCGGATCAGCGGGTAGAACGCGATCAGCGTCAGCAGCGCGAACGCCGGGAGCAACAGCAGGTACGCGTAGGCGGCCTCGCTCAGGTTCTCCATCCAGTTGACGACGGCGTTGCCGGTCCGCTCCCGGTCGGCGTCGGACTCCCTGCCGATCAGCCGCTCGTCGTCGGTATCAGTCGCCATTCGATCCCACCTCCGCTTCGCTCTGTTCGAGCTCCTGAGCGAGCTCGTTCATCGCGGACTGGGGCGATTGGACCCCGCGGTACGCCGCGTTGACCGACTGGTAGATCAGCGCCGACTGCTCGGGCCAGAGGTCCGTCGCCGGGCGCGGAACCGCGTTCTCGCTCGCCTTCTGGACCACGTCCGCGTAGCGGACGACCGGCCCGACCTCCGACGCGTCGGCCTCCGCGACCAGATCCAGGTTCGGCGGCAGGAAGCCGCCGAGCTGGAAGATCGTGAGCATGACCTCCTCGTGGGAGAAGGCCTTGAGGACCTCTAGCGCCTCCTCCTGGCGGTTGGAGAACGGACTGACGGCGAGGTTCCACCCGCCGAGCGCCGCGGCGGTGCCGCCCGTCCCCTCGTACTCGGCCTCCTCCTGCGAGACCGCGTACGGCCGCGTCATGACGCCGAGGTTGTCTCCGAAGACCTCCTCCGTGCCGGTCTGGGCGATCGCGTACGACCAGTTCCGGTTCGAGACGGCGTTCCCGTCTGCAAACGGGTTGAGCGACTGCTGTTCGGTCCACTGAACGATCGCCGAGGGACAGATCTGGGGGTAGCCGTCGAGGGTGTTCTCCTCCTCTCCCTCGATGAACGAGCGCATCATCCGAATCGCCTGAATGACCTGCTCTCCGTCGACGGTGATCGGTCGTTCGCCGGCGAGGAACAGGTTGTCGAGGCCGCCGAAGTACGCCCCGCCCCAGGAGGTCATCACCTCGTTGAACGTACAGCAGGACAGCCCCTCGTAGGCGGCCGCCTGGGTCGTGAACCCGTAATCGACGCCGGCCTGGTCGCGCGCGTCGGCGATCGCGTGCGAGAACTTCTCCCACGACGGCGGATTCGTCGCCCAGTCGTCGGTATCGTACCCCGCGTCCTCGATGAAGTCCTCCCGATACAGCGTAAACCCCAGGTCGGGGAACAGCGGCAGGGCGTGGAGGTCGCCCGTCTCCGGGTGTCGAGCCGTCTCGAGGATCGCGTTGAGGTAGGTGTCGTTAACGCGCTGGAGCAACTCGTCCGGAAGCTCCTCCGTCAGGTTGACCGTCTGATTTCGAAGGATGAACGGCACCGTCCATCCGCTGTCCATCATGTGAATGTCCGGGGGTGCGCGCCCCGCCTCGAGCGCCGACTGCGTCGTCTGCATTCGCTGTGCGGAGTCGCTGACGACGGTCTGTACCTCGACGCGGATGTCTTCGTCGAGGCCGGCGTCCCAGAGGGCCTTCTGGATCGACGGCTCGTCGCCCTCGCTGTGCATGATGCCCGCGACGTCCGAGGCGGCGGTCATCACCACAGTGTTGGGTTCCCGACCCTGCCCGACGCAGCCGGCGACGGCGACCGTCCCGGCGGCGGTCGTCGCCGACGCGGCTTTCAGGAACGATCGGCGTTCCAGACGCCCCGTCGGACGGTCGCGCCTCCCGTCGGTATCACGTCCCATGACCAGTGATCGGTCCACCTTCGGGGACTTAATTGTTGGCAATAAATGTTGTAATAAAATTTGACTCTCTCTCTCCCGTGCCGGTTACGGGACTACTGCCGATCGTAACGACAGCGCCGTCGATTCGGCCCTGAACTCGCGGCCGTCGGCGCCGCCGCCCAATCAGCTATTTCCGATCGACGGTCGGCACCTGCCAGCAGATAACCGATAGGTCGACGGCCCGTACCCAACGGAACGACGGACGATGAGTCTAGAGGGGACAATCGGCCGCGGGAGCGGTGCAACCGGCGTCGTCGATGGCAGGGGTAGAATGCGACCGAGGAACCCACGTCGACGATCGGTGCCGGTCGAACCGCGATGCTCGCGCTCGAGCGGTCAGTCGTCGATCGCCGGCGGCTCGTGGCGGCCGATGTGGATCTCGTGGGCCTCGACGTCCTCGAGCGCGGCGACCCGGCCACCGACGGTGACGCGGTCGCCGTCGTCGGTCTCGAGGGTCAGCGCCGCCACTTCCTCGCTCACTTCGAAGGAGATGTCGAGAACGCGCCCCTGGACGACCCGCGAGCCGCCGACCTCGACGTCGCGGCCCTCGATCGTCGCGTAGAAGTCGCCGCTCTCCTCGATGAGGTCCTTCACGCACCGGCGGATCGAGGCGTACTTGCGGGGGAACCCGCGAACCGAGCCGTCCTCGCCGAGCGTGCGCTCGGCGGTCGTCCAGAGGACGGTTCCGAAGAAGCCCGAGACCAGAAAGCCGAGCGCCGATCGGTTGAAGATCACGCCGTACCGATCCTGGTCGTCCCGCAGCGCGTCCTGGGTCGCGTACACCGAGTAGTTGCCGTCGGCGACGGCGACGACCGGCGTCGTGATGCCCCGCCGCGCGCGGGCCGATGTCGCGACCGACTCGTAGTCGAACTCGGCCGGATCGGGCGCTTCCGCGCCCGGCGTCACGATTAGATCGACGCTGACGCCGGCCTCGACCGCCGCCTCGAGCTCCTCCCGAAACCGCGTCAGCAGGTCCGGCGTCAGCGACAGCGAGAGCTCGTAGTCGGCGTCGACGATGACCTCCTCGAGGTACCGCAGGATCGTCGACCGGGACTTGACCAGCGAGACCGCCTCCGTATCGCGGGCGGGGGCGGTGTAGCGGGCCTCGAGCTCGTCGATCATCTGCTCTAAGGAGTTCTGGACGTCGTCGAACGCCTCCGCGGGATCGATCGCGACGACCTTCATCGGGCGGGACTCGCGCAGTTCGACCAGCCCGCGGTCGCTCAGGCTACGGACGGTGTCGTAGACGCGCGGCTGGGGAATCTCCGTCCGATCGGCGATCTCGCTGGCCGTGAGCTGCCCCTGCTCTAAGACGGTGAGATAGGCGTCGATCTCGTACTCGCCGAGGTTGAACCGATCCCCGACGTGCTCGACGGTCGAGCGCAACTCGTCTGGTGCCATATCGCTCGCAACGGACCCTGCGAATAAATTATTTATTATTTCTCGAGTAGCACGCGTTTTCGAAATTAGGTAGTTTTCGATCGTCGCGCGGGTCCGCCGGCGGCGTTTCTCAAGGCGGTCGGATCGGTCGCGTATGCGACCCGGGCCGGCGACGAGCGGGGATCCGGACCGAAACTCGCGACCGGTCAGAACCCTTAACCAGTGTGGGGCTGAGTGTGCTGCCATGCGCGCGGTCGGGCAGACGACCCGAAACGACACCGACCAGGTCGGCGGGAACGCCACGGGCGGGGTCGACCAGATGAACGAGAGCGAGACGGTCGAGGGGTTCCAGGAGCTACTGCCGACGTGGGCTCCGGAGTACACCGCGCAGGTCGTCCTCGCGGCCGTCGTCCTCGTCGTCGGGTGGTACCTCTCGAAGCTCGTCGTCCGCCTCGCCGGCCGGACCGTCGCTCGGCGGATCCAGCGGCCGAGCGTCACGCGAACGGTCCTGCGCGGCGTCCGCGTGTCCGTGCTACTGGTCACGCTGGGGGTCGTCGCCAGCATTCTCGGCGTCGGAAACACGCAGATCCTCCTCTCGGTGACCGTCGTGTCGGCCGTGATCGCCGTCGTCCTCGCGCCGCTGGTCGGGAGCCTGATCAACGGCTTCTTCGTCCTGGCCGACCGGCCCTACGAGATCGGCGACATGATCGAGGTCGCCGACGCGGGCCACCGAGGGTTCGTCGAGGACATCACGATCCGCTACACCAAGATCTTCACCCTCCAGAATACCTTCATCGTCATCCCCAACTCCGAGATCCAGCAGCGCGACGTCGTCAACTACTCCGCGGAGGACGAGCGCACGCGCGTCTCCCTACAGTTCGAGATCACCTACGGGAGCGATCTCGAGGCGGCCCGGCGAGGGGCCGAGCGGGCGGCCCGGAGCGTCGACACCGTCATCTCGGGCGGGCCCGACATCCGGATCGGCAGCGCGCGGTACCGCGCCGCGCCGATGTGCGCCATCAACGAGTACGGCGATAACGGAGTCATTCTCGAGCTGTTCTTCTGGATGAAACACCCCTACAAGCAGGCCGTCGTTCGCTCGGCGGTCCAGGAGGCGATCCACGATCGCTTCGCCGAGCTCGACGTGGAGTTCGCCTACCCGCACCGCCATCACGTGTTCGACGAAACCAGCGGCGTCGCACGAATGGCGGTCGACGGACGGCGTCCCGAGCGGTCGTCCGGAGGCGACCGGGCTTCCGCCGCCGGGTCGGCCCCGGATCCCGATATCGAACCGAACCCCGACGCCGAATCGGACCGCGACCGGACGGACGCTCGCGACGGGCCGGGACCGCAGTCGGACGGCTCGGCCGATCGGAGCGAGTGACCGCCGCCGCTCGCCGCGTCGGCAACCCCAGTACCCCGGAACTCGCGGGAGGCTTTATCCGATCGCTGCCCGAACCGTCGGGTATCGATGTACGACGACATTCTGGTTCCGACGGACGGTAGCGAGACCGTCGACGAGACGCTGGCCCACGCCCTGCCGATCGCGACCGACAACGACGCGACCGTCCACGCGCTGTACGTCGTCGACAGCCGCATCACCGCCGCGGCCGGCGACAGCGACGCGGACCTCGAGCCCTCGCTCGAGGCGGAAGGGCGGGACGCCGTCGCCGAGGTACGGGAGCGCGCGGCGGACGCGGGGCTCGAGGCGGTCGGCGAGGTCGCTCACGGGACGCCGGCGAAGACGATCCTCGAGTACGCCGACGAGCGCGGGATCGATCTGATCGTCATCGGGACGCGGGGGAAAAGCCCGCGAGAGAAAGTGACCTCGCTGGGGAGCGTCTCGGAGCGCGTCGTCGACAACGCCTCGATTCCGGTGTTCGTCGTGCGGAACGCGGGGGACGAGTAACGCTACTCAGGCCGGCGCGCTCTCGACCGTGATCACTTCGCAGTCGAGGTGGTTGCGCAGGTAGCGGTCGATGTCGGGATTGTCGGTGAACCGCCGGAAGATCCGCCGCAGTCGACTCGCCTGCTGGCTGCCGATGACGACGACGTCGGCGTCCTCGGCCGCCACCTCGTCGAGGATGCTCTCCTCGACCAGAAAGCCCGTCCGGACGACGTACCGCGCGTTCTCGAGCGGCCCGAACGCGCGCTCGACGGCCTCTTTCAGATCGATTCGCGTCACTTTCTTCCCGTTCTGATAGAGGTCGACGTGGAGGACGGTCAACGCCGCATCCCGCTCGCGGGCGACCTCGATCGCCCGCTCGAGCGTTCGTCGCGAGTGCTTGGACAACGGGTAACGAACGGGAACAACGACCAGCGCCATTACCGGACCGACGATTCCTGTGCGGGTAAAGGTTTCAGTTAGCGAGCCCAGGGGTGAGTAACAGGCCCATACCGCGTCCTTGGCCCGCGATCGGCCGACGGCGGAAGCGGACGGACAGTCATTTATTTGGAGCGCGAGTAGGTACCATCATGCAACGGACCGCAACGGACGACGGGGAAACCGTCTACGTGTCCGAAACCGACGGCGACAGGGGATCGAAGGCACCCTTCCTCGTCGCCTACGAGTCGCGAGATGCGGACAGCCGGTACGGCTGGTTCTGTGCGAACTGCGAGAGCTTTGACAACGCGATGGACTCGATGGGCCGGATCAAGTGCAATCGATGCGGCAACTTCCGCAAGCCGACCGAGTGGGACGCCGCCCACGAGTGATCCGCCCGCCGTCCGCCATCGAGTAATTCGTAATTATCGATCGACGCTCGAATTTCCTCGTCGATCGTCCGTTCGCCGCGGCCGAACGGTCCGGACCGCCGAACCGTTCTCGCGAAACTGCACCAATACCAACGTTTATGATGGGGGCCCGCGTATCAACGCAGTGAATGGGACCTGTTAACATGCGACTCGTCGAGCAGGCCAGGTCGATCTTCGCCGAGTTAGGCTACACCGTTGAGGGCAACGGGCCCGAGTTCCGCGCCGAACGAGCATGGAAAGTCGTCCACGTCAACACAGTCCTCGAGACGGACGAACTCCCGTCGTCGGCGTCCGGCCAGTTCCACTGTTTCGTCGCCGAGCCGGACGACGCCGACGACCTCGAGGAGCGACTCGCCGAGGCCGAGCCGAACTACGAGTGGGCGATCATCGTCGTCGACGGGGACGACTATCAGGTCGAACGCGCACCGCCGGGCCCGCGGGCCTCGGCGTAAAACAGGTCGGTCGCGGTTCCGACTTCGGTTTTCGATTTCAGGCCGCTACTCGCCCAGCGCCCGCCGCGTCGCCGTCACGCCGGCGCCCGGATCGACGTCCGCGCCCAGCGACTCGAGGACGTCGCCCAGCGCCGTCACGACGTAGATCACGTTCTCCGGCCGCGCGGAGTGGCCCATGCAGCCGATGCGGAAGATCTCGCCCTCTAGATCGCCCAGTCCGCTGGCGATCTCGAGATCGTACTCCTCGAGGAGGCGGTCGCAGACCGCGCCGTCGTCGACGCCGTCGGGGACCCGGACGGCGTTCAGGCTCGGCAGCCAGTACTCGTCGGGCGCGTTCATCTCCAGTCCCATCGCCTCGACGCCGGCCTTCAGCGCGCCGGCGACGCGCTCGTGGCGGTCCCACCGCTGTTCGATACCTTCTTCGGCGACCAGTCGTAGGGCCTCGCGGATGGCGTAGACGTTCGTGATCGGCGCCGTGTGGTGATACGAGCGGTCGTCGCCCCAGTAGCCCTCGAGCAGGGAGAGGTCGAGGTACCACGAGCGGGGATCCTCCTCGCGCGAGAGGACCTTGTCCATGGCCGCGTCCGAGAGCGTGAGGGGACTCGCGCCCGGCGGACAGGAGAGACACTTCTGGGGCCCCGAGTAGGCGACGTCGACGTCCCACTCGTCGACGCGCAGCTCGACGCCGCCAAGCGAGGTGACGGTGTCGGCGATCACTAAGGCGTCGTGATCGTGGGCCGCGGCGGTCAGTTCGGGCACGTCGGGCTGGAGCACGCCGGTGCTGGTCTCCGCGTGTACGAACCCGAAGACGTCGGGGTCGTGCTCGGCCAGCGCGTCGGAGACGGCCGCGGGCTCGAGCGGTTCGCCCCACGGCGCGTCCACCTCGACGACCTCGCCGCCGGCGCGGCGGGCCATCGAGGCCATCCGGCCGCCGAAATAGCCGTTCGTCGGGACGAGCATCGTATCGCCGGGCTCGACGACGTTGCCGATCGCGGCCTCCATCGCCGCCGAACCGGTCCCCGAGACCGGGATGGTCCACTGGTTGTCGGTCCGGAAGGTGTAGCGCAGCAGCTCCTGGACCTCGTCCATGATCTCGATGAACGAGGGGTCGAGGTGGCCCACGAGCGGGGTGCTCATCGCCCGCAGCACGCGCGGGTGTACCTCGCTCGGACCGGGCCCCATCAGGGTTCGGTCCGGCGGCGTGAGTTCGTCGGTGGATGGCGCACGAACCGTCTCGTTCGACGCGTCTTGAGCCATGGGCGTGTGGTCGGAGAGCCACTCGCAAAGGCTTACCGACAACGGCGAACGAGCGACCCGGTCCCGAAGCGGCGCAACGCCGCCGCGGGAGACCGCGAGCGGGCGCGGTCTTCCGGGCGAGTCGTTTAAGCCGTCCCATCACGTACACGATACGTCGTGTTCGTCGGTCACGCCCTGCTCGCGTTCGCCGTCGCGTCCCTCGTCGCCGAGCGACGCGGCTGGGACGGCCGACGAGCCCTGCTCTTCGGCGCCGTCGCCGGCGCGTTCGCGGCGCTGCCGGACATCGACGTCGCGTACGCGCTCGTCGGCCTCGCCGACTGGCGCCTCGTTGGCGGCTCGCTCGGCGCGCCGGCGGCCTTCTGGGACGCGAGCCGAGTCGTCCACCGGTCGGTCACCCACTCGCTGCTCGTCGGTGCGGTCGCGGCGCCGGCGTTCGCCCTCCTCGCTGTCCGCGACTCGAACCCGAGGCGCGCCCGGTTCGTCTGGCTCGCCCGGCTCGCCGGAAGCGGCCTGCTCGTCGGCCTCGTCGCGACCGCCTTCGTCGCCGACGGACCGCTCGCCGCGTTCGTCATGGCGCTGTTCGCCGGGGGCGGCGTCCTCGTCGTCGCGAGCGCCGCTCGAGCGACGCCGCTGTCGCCGGCCGCGATCGGGGTAGCCGCGCTCTGGGGGCTCTGGTCGCACCCCTGGGGCGACCTCGTGACCGGCTCGCCCCCCGACTGGCTCTACCCGCTCGAGTCGCCGGTGCTCACCTCGCGGGTCGTCCTCCACGGCGACGAGACGCTGCACCTGCTCGGCGCGTTCGCGCTCGAACTCGCCACCGTCTGGCTCGCACTCGTGGCCGTCTGCCGACTCACCGATCGCTCGGTCCCCGCGCTCGTCGATCGCCGGGCGGCCGTCGGCGCCGCGTACGGCCCCGTCGCGCTCGCGTCAACGCCGCCGACCCTCGCCGTCTCGTACCACTTCGTCTTCTCGATCCTCGTCGTCGGGCTCCTCTCCGGGGCCAGTTGTCGGCTCCCGTCGTCGATCGGGAGCTCCCGGCCCCGAACCGACGGCGGCCGCTCGAGTTCGTCGGTCACGGCGGTCCTCGAGAGCGCGCTGACCGCCGTGAGTACCGTGACGCTCGGGCTCGTCGCGTATGCGGTCGTCTACGCGGCGTTGATCGCGCCCGTCTGACCGGGGCGCGGCGGGACCGGCCGCGACCGTCGGGGACATTCCTTTTGTAGGACCACTCGATACGAGTGACTATGACCGACTCTGCGCTCGATGAGTTGATCGCGGGCGGGCGGAACAACGCGGCGCTGGCGTGGGCGCTGATCGTCGCGATCGCCGCCGTCGGCGTCGGCGAACTGCTAACGGGCGGGCTGCTGTGGGCGATGTTCGTGGCGGTGCTCGTGGCCCTGGCGCTGCTGCCGCCGATCGCGTTCCGCTCGCCCACGGCGATGCTCCCCTGGGAAGTGTTACTGCTGGCCGCGTTGCCCGTGCTCGGGATGGCGTTCGGTACCGACCGGCTGACCGGCCACTTCGCGTCGTATCTCTCCGTCGCCGCCGTCGCGCTCGTCGTCGCCGTCGAACTCCAGTCGTTCACGTCGGTGCGGATGACCCCCGGCTTCGCCGTCGTCTTCGTCGTCGTCGCGACGCTGGCCGCGGCCGGACTGTGGGCCCTGCTCCGCTGGAGCGCCGCGCAGACGCTCGGCGTTCCCTTCACCGACGATCACGACGCGGTGATGTGGGAGTTCGTCTACTCCGCGATCGCCGGGCTCGGTGCCGGCGTCGTCTTCGAACTGTACTTCCGGCGGCTCGCGCGCCCCGAGACGCGGCTGCCGGAGGACGTCGCGCTGGAGGTGGACGATGCGTAACCACAGCCACCAGCTCCGGTCCACGGAAAATCAGCGCCGGCTCACCTACCTCCTCGAGGTCGGGCTGATCGGCATGCTGTTCGTCGGGATCGAGCGCGGCAACGTCGGCATCCTCGTCAACACCGGCGTCGGACTGGCCGTCACCCAGCTCCCGCCGCTGCTCGAGCGCGACTACGAGATTCCGATGGACCCGCGGCTCACCCTGTGGATCACGTCCGCGGTCTTCCTCCACGCCTTCGGCACCGTCGGCCTCCCCGGCGCGACCAGCACGCTGTACAGTCAGATCTGGTGGTGGGACCACATGACCCACGCGCTATCGGCGTCGCTGGTCGCCGGCGCGGGGTACGCGACCGTCCGCGCGCTCGACGAGCACGCCGACGGCGTTCACTTCCCCCGGCAGTTCGTGGCGGTGTTCATCCTCCTGTTCGTCCTCGCGTTCGGCGTCCTCTGGGAGATCCTCGAGTTCGTCATCGCGCTGTCGGCCGACGCGTTCGGCGTCAACGCCGTCCTCACCCAGTACGGCCTCGGCGACACGATGCTCGATTTCGTCTTCAACTCCATCGGCGCGCTCGTCGTCGCCCTGTGGGGCGGGGCCTACCTCGGCGACGTCACCGGCGCGATCGGCGAGCGACTCGAGTCCCGCGGCGGGTGAGGTTCACCCGGCGAAACCGACGCCCGGTTTTACGTCCCCGCGCGGTGTAGAACGGCGAGACATGGTCTTCAAGAAGATCACGCTCATCGGTACCAGCCCCGAAAGCTTCGACGCCGCGGCCGACGACGCCATCGACCGCGCGGAGGACACCCTGCAGAACATCCAGTGGGTCGAGGTCGACGAGCTCGGCGTCGAACTCGCGACCGTCGACGACCGGGAGTATCAGGCCGAAGTCACCGTCGCCTTCGAGCTCGAGGAGTAGGACGGTACCCGACCGGCGAACCGACGAGACGGATCGAGACGGGCGGCTAATCGCGGATCGCAGTCGAATCGGACCGACCGAGACGCGGTAAAAAGGATCGACGCCGTCCGCTACGTGCGGAACGATTCGCCGCAACCGCACTCGCTGACGACGTTCGGATTCTCGACGTGGAACCCTTCGGCCTGTAGGCCGCTCTCGTAATCGAGGACGCTGCCCTCGATGTACTTCAGGCTCGCCGGGTCGACGAACACGCGCAGGTCGTGGTGCTCGTAGATGGTGTCGTCCTCGTCGGGCGAGTCGTCGAACCGCATCCCGTAGGACAGGCCGGCGCAGCCGCCCTGCTGGACGAACAGGCGCAGTCCCGCCTCGTCGGCGTCGAGCCCTTCGCCCTCGAGCAGCGAGAGGGCCTGATCGGCCGCGTCCTCGGTGACCTCGATCTCGGGGTGGGTGTCCGCGTTCGGCTGCCCGCCATCCGGGCTGTCCGTGCTCATACTCCTCCCTTTCGTCGCGACGATGTTAACAGTGACGCCACGATAGCGACGCGACGTAACGCTTCCCGGCTAGCACTGCGAACGCACCGTCGCCTCGACGTTTCCCGTTCCCCGTCCTCGCCATCTTCGCTACACGTCTCCGGCCCACCGCGATCCGACCGGCTCCGGCGATCACGCGCTCGACCGACGCTTGACCGACCGGTAGTAGGACCCGAACAACCGCTCGTCGTTCGCCGACAGCGAGATGTCGTTCTCCGCGAGCAGCTCGACCATCCGCTCGAGGTCGCACTCGTACCACATCGAGAGCAGGCGGACATTCCGCTGGGCGTAATCGTAGTTCCGCTCGAGGACCCGCGCATCGGTCGGGTCGACGGTACGCGGTTGCATCTCGGCTAGTGTTTCGGTTCTACGGCCGTAAAACCAGTTCGTCCCTTCCGAGAATTACCCGCTCGATAACAGTTCAATTACGGACTGTTCGACGGGTTTGGGTCGGGTTGGGTCGCGGTTCGGGGGCGGCCGACCGATCGGCGGTCTCCGGTCTGCCAGCCGCTCGAGGTAGTCGACCGTTTTCGCCGGTCGCGTCGCGCTGGACGGTCGTCCGGGCGGTCGCGTCTGCGATCAACCCCTCGATTAAGCCGGTAACCGCATTTTCCGCGACCTCGGTTCGAGGCTGCGGCCGAGACGGCGGAAACCGGACGGCAACCGGGAGACCGACACCGCCACCGTCACCGTCCGCCCGCTACTCGCCGTCGTCCAGTCGCTTCCGAACGCTTTCCGCGTGGGCCTCGAGCCCCTCCGCCTCGGCCAGCGTCGTGATCGTCTCGCCGATGTCGGCCAGCCCCTCGCTCGAGAGCCGCTGGACCGTCGTCGAGCGGACGAACGTCTCGACCGAGAGCCCGCCCGTTACGCGCGCGCCACCGTTCGTGGGGAGCACGTGGTTCGTCCCGCTGGCGTAGTCGCCCGCGGCGACGGGCGTGTTCGGCCCGAGGAAGACGCTGCCCGCGCTGTCGATGCGCGCCAGGATCGACTCGTCGTCGTCCGCGACGATCGAGAGGTGCTCGGGGGCGTACTCCTCGGTAAAGAGGATAGCCTCGCTCATCGAGCGGGCCAGCAGGACGCCGCTGGCATCGTTGGCCAGCGCGTCGCGAATTACATCTTCGCGCTCGCGCGCGTTGGCCTGCTCGTCGACGGCGTCGGCAACCTGCGAGGCGGTCTCCTCGTCGTCCGTCACCGCGACGACCGACGCGTTCGGGTCGTGTTCCGCCTGCGCGACCAGTTCCGCCGCGACGAGCTCGGGGTCCGCGGTTTCGTCGGCGACGACGAGCACCTCGCTCGGACCCGCGAGGAAGTCGATCTCGACGTCCCCCCGGACCTCGGCCTTGGCCGCGGTGACCCACTTGTTCCCCGGGCCGACGATCTTCTGGACGCGCGTGATCGTCTCCGTGCCGTACGCGAGGGCGGCGATCGCCTGTGCGCCGCCGACGCTGTAGACCGCGTCCGCGCCCGCGACGTGGATCGCCGCCAGCGTCGCCGGGCTCAACTCGTCCGCCGGCGGCGTGACGACCGCGACGTGATCGACGCCCGCCACGACCGCCGGGACGACGCCCATGATCGCGCTCGAGGGGTAGGCCGCTGCGCCGCCGGGTACGTAGACGCCCACGCGCTCGAGCGGCCTGAAGCGCCGGCCCAGCTCTCGTCCGTCGTCGAACTCCTCGCGCCAGTCCTCGGGGACCTGTGCCTCGTGGAACTCGCGGACGTTGGCCGCGGCCGTCTCGATCGCCTCCCGGAGGTCGTCCTCGAGGTCGTCGTAGGCCCGCTCGCACTCGTCGGTGATCTCGAGGTTGCCGACCGAGACGCCGTCGAACTCCTCGGTGAACTCGCGGACGGCGACGTCGCCCTCCTCGCGGACCCGGTCGACGATCTCCCGCACGTCGCTTCTGACCGCCTCGATGCCGGCGTCGCGCTCGAAGAAGGCGGCGCGATCGTCCGGCCCTAGATCGGCGATCGACTGTACGTCGGTTGTCATACGCTCGAATTCGGCCGGCGCGCGAAAAACGGTTTCCTTATGCGTACGTCGCAGGTCACGCGTCACGCTCCTCGACCGGCCAGATACCGACCGCGTCCAGGGTGGCCCTGACGAACAGGTAGACGAGCAGCAGGAAGCCCGCGAAGATCAGCGGGGCCTGGAGGAGCGCCGCGAGTTCGGCGCCGACGATCAGGCGGGTAACGCCGCGGACGACGAAACTCGCCACGACGAGCGCGAACCCGATCACTGCGAGTCTGACGAACCCGGATCGGTCCATGCGTCGCCGTACGATGCGATCCACTAAATCCACCGCGGTCCCGGGTGCGGGCGCGATCGCGAGCGCGGACGCGGACATACAACCGCCGCTCGAGGTCGACCCCGTCGCCTTCGGCGCGGGCACTCGTCCGGGACGGTTCTCCGGCCAAGATCGAATCGAACCTATACCCAAACCGAACCCGACTCGTCGTTCTCCCAACCGACACCGACCAACACCGCTATCTCGAGTCGGTTCGTACTCGTTCCGACCCCCCGATCGACCTCCTCAATTCGCTTCGATCACTGGCCGAGACAGTGGCAGCCGCGAGAATGATCAACGTAGTTCAGACCGGTCTCGAGACGACGGCCTTATGTATCAACCCGGCCTTCGACACTAATGCGAACGACGTGGCGCACGGCGCCGCGTTCCCTCCGGCCGTTTCCCGGCGCGGAGGCAGGAATCACGTCCGCTCCCTTATATACTGTGGGGCACCCAGAAACGATCGCACATTCGCTCGCCGGCTGCGGTTTTCGGCGCGGCTGCGATCCGTTGCCCTTAAGTGTATACGGGGATTCGGATGGATTGCAAAGCAGAAGTGATCGACGGTCCGTTCAACCCGGGCCGTCATCTCGGACGACTCACGGTCCGAAGGGGTTAAGTACCCCTGACGGCTTACGAGTAGGTCCGAAGGAGATGAGGATTCCACCCCTGCGGTCTTCCGTACAGATGGGATCTGATGTGAGCCTTGGTAGTTCGGTGACGCCCGACCGGTCCACGCCGTGGGCCGACGAGCGCGCCGAACTGGACCCATAGTGTGAGTGTGTACCTACATTCACCGCCAACCCCCCTCCTTGTGAGGGGAGACATTCCGGTTGATCCTGCCGGAGGTCATTGCTAGTGGAGTCCGATTTAGCCATGCTAGTTGCGCGGGTTAGACCCGCAGCAGATAGCTCAGTAACACGTGGCCAAACTACCCTCTGGATCGGGACAACCTCGGGAAACTGAGGCTAATCCTGAATAGCGTTCTCACTCTGGAGTGAGGAGAACGTGAAATGCTCCGGCGCCAGAGGATGTGGCTGCGGCCGATTAGGTAGACGGTGGGGTAACGGCCCACCGTGCCAGTAATCGGTACGGGTTGTGAGAGCAAGAGCCCGGAGACGGTATCTGAGACAAGATACCGGGCCCTACGGGGCGCAGCAGGCGCGAAACCTTTACACTGCACGCCAGTGCGATAAGGGGACTCCATCTGCGAGGGCATATCGTCCTCGCTTTTCTGCACCGTAAGGTGGTGCAGGAATAAGGGCTGGGCAAGACCGGTGCCAGCCGCCGCGGTAATACCGGCAGCCCAAGTGATGACCGCTATTATTGGGCCTAAAGCGTCCGTAGCTGGCCAGGCAAGTCCATCGGGAAATCCGCGTGCCCAACACGCGGGCGTCCGGTGGAACCTGCTTGGCTTGGGACCGGAAGACCTGAGGGGTACGTCCGGGGTAGGAGTGAAATCCCGTAATCCTGGACGGACCACCGGTGGCGAAAGCGCCTCAGGAAGACGGATCCGACGGTGAGGGACGAAAGCTCGGGTCACGAACCGGATTAGATACCCGGGTAGTCCGAGCTGTAAACGATGTCTGCTAGGTGTGGCACAGGCTACGAGCCTGTGCTGTGCCGTAGGGAAGCCGTGAAGCAGACCGCCTGGGAAGTACGTCCGCAAGGATGAAACTTAAAGGAATTGGCGGGGGAGCACTACAACCGGAGGAGCCTGCGGTTTAATTGGACTCAACGCCGGACATCTCACCAGCATCGACAGCAGGAGTGACGATCAGGTTGATGACCTTATCAGACCTGCTGAGAGGAGGTGCATGGCCGCCGTCAGCTCGTACCGTGAGGCGTCCTGTTAAGTCAGGCAACGAGCGAGACCCGCACTCCTAATTGCCAGCAACACCCTTGCGGTGGTTGGGTACATTAGGAGGACTGCCAGTGCCAAACTGGAGGAAGGAACGGGCAACGGTAGGTCAGTATGCCCCGAATGTGCTGGGCGACACGCGGGCTACAATGGCCGAGACAGTGGGATGCAACGCCGAAAGGCGACGCTAATCTCCGAAACTCGGTCGTAGTTCGGATTGCGGGTTGAAACTCACCCGCATGAAGCTGGATTCGGTAGTAATCGCGCCTCAGAAGGGCGCGGTGAATACGTCCCTGCTCCTTGCACACACCGCCCGTCAAAGCACCCGAGTGAGGTCCGGATGAGGCCTGGCCACCAGGTCGAATCTGGGCTTCGCAAGGGGGCTTAAGTCGTAACAAGGTAGCCGTAGGGGAATCTGCGGCTGGATCACCTCCACAGACCGGGACCGGGGCGCTGCCCCGGCCCACCACAGCGGTCCATTTCGCTGCGATCGTCGCCCCACTCGTTCGGGCCGATCGGGCACCTTTGAACTACCAAGGCTCACACCTAGTTCCTCACCGCTCTGGTGAGGGTGGGCCCATAGCTCAGTGGGAGAGTGCCTCCTTTGCAAGGAGGATGCCCTGGGTTCGAATCCCAGTGGGTCCATGTCTCGGAGCGGATCGGCGAATCGTTCCCCTTAAGTGGGAACGACTCGTTCGATTCAATCCGAACGCAAACCGATGCACCACCCCGTGCAAACGTGGGTGGGAAGGGTCAATGCAGCCAGCCGTCTACTGGCCTGCAGATGCGACCGTGTGTACGTGTAGTCCAGGCGTCCACTGGACCCGTTCCCGGGTCACTATGCTGCCTTGTGCAGCGCAGATCCGATGAACGTGGCTACTGTGCCAGCTGGTGGATCGCTCGGCTTGAGAGCTGAAGAAGGACGTGCCAAGCTGCGATAAGCCTCAGGGACCCGCACGGAGGGGAAGAACTGAGGATTTCCGAATGGGAATCCCCACCGCAATTGCTTCGCGCAATGGGGAACGCCGAGAACTGAAACATCTTAGTATCGGCAGGAAGAGAAAACGGAATCGTGATGTCGTTAGTAACGGCGAGTGAACGCGACACAGTCCAAACCGAAGCCTTCGGGCAATGTGGTGTTCGGACTGACTCTCACTCCGCGAAAATCTACAGGAAGTCTCCTGGAACGGAGCACGAAACAGGGTGACAGTCCCGTATTGTAGATGAGTACCGGACGCGTCAGCTCCAGAGTAGCGGGGGTTGGATATCCCTCGTGAATCTCCCAGGCATCGACTGGGAAGACTAAACACTCCTCAAGACCGATAGCGAACAAGTAGCGTGAGCGAACGCTGAAAAGCACCCCACGAAGGGAGGTGCAATAGGGCGTGAAATCAGTTGGCGATCGAACGACGGGGCATACAAGGTCCTCTACACAACGACCGTAGCGCGAGCTACCAGTAGGAAGTAGAGGAAGCCGATGTTCCGTCGTGCGTTTTGAAAAACGAACCAGGGAGTGTGTCTGATTGGCGAGTCTAACCTGATTATCAGGGAAGGCGAAGGGAAACCGACATGGCCGCAGTCTTACGACGAGGGCCGCCGTGTTCAAGCGCGGGGAGTCAATCGGACACGACCCGAAACCGGATGATCTAGGCGTGGGCAAGACGAAGCGTGCCGAAAGGCACGTGGAGGTCTGTTAGCGTTGGTGTCCTACAATACCCTCGCGTGACCTACGTCTAGGGGTGAAAGGCCCATCGAATCCGGAAACAGCTGGTTCCGACCGAAACATGTCGAAGCATGACCTCTGCCGAGATAGTTCGTGGGGTAGAGCGACGGATTGGGGGACCGCACTCCGAGAGGAGTGCGCCCCCCTGTCCAACTCCGAACCTACGAACGTCGTTCGACGCAGGGAGTCCGGTGCACGGGGTAAGCCTGTGTACCATAAGGGAGACAACCCAGCGCCGGGTTAAGGTCCCCAAGTGTGGATTAAGTGCGATCGAAGGTGGTCCCGAGCCCTAGACAGCCGGGAGGTGAGCTTAGAAGCAGCTACCCTCTAAGAAAAGCGTAACAGCTTACCGGCCGAGGTTCGGGGCGCCCAAAATGATCGGGGCTCAAATCCACCACCGAGACCTGGCCGTACCCCTCACAGGGTAATCGCGTAGGTCGGCGTTCTGTTCGGGTGGAAGCACGGGTGAGAGCTCGTGTGGACCGTTCAGTAACGAAAATCCTGGTCATAGTAGCAGCGTTAGTCGGGTTAGAACCCCGACGGCCGAACGAGTAAGGGTTCCTCAGCAATGCTGATCAGCTGAGGGTTAGCCGGTCCTAAGTCTGCTCGTAACTCGCAGCAGACAACAGGGAAACAGGTTAATATTCCTGTGCCAGTGTGCATTCAAAGCCGACGCTTTGGGGCCGCCTCTGCTGGGTTTTCGCCCAGTCGAACAGTCGAAGATCGTGGAAGCCGTAATGGCACGAAGCGATTGAATGGCTGGATAGCGCAAGAGAGGTCAACCCAGAGCCCGTGAAAAGGCGAGCACACTGTCCGTACCGAGATCCGACACAGGTACTCGTGGCGGCGAAAGCCAAGGCCTGTCGGGAATAACCGACGTTAGGGAATTCGGCAAGTTAGTCCCGTACGTTCGCAATAAGGGATGCCTGCCCCGGAAAGGGGCAGGTCGCAGTGACTCGGACGCTCCAACTGTCTAGTAACAACATAGGTGACCGCAAATCCGCAAGGACTCGTACGGTCACTGAATCCTGCCCAGTGCGGGTATCTGAACACCCAGTACAATGGGACGAAGGACCCGTTAACGGCGGGGGTAACTATGACCCTCTTAAGGTAGCGTAGTACCTTGCCGCTTCAGTAGCGGCTTGCATGAATGGATCAATGAGAGCGTCACTGTCCCAACGTTGGGCCCGGTGAACTGTACGTTCCAGTGCGGAGTCTGGAGACCCCCAAGGGGAAGCGAAGACCCTATAGAGCTTTACTGCAGGCTGTCACTGAGACGTGGTCGCCATTGTGCAGCATAGGTAGGAGCCATTACACAGGTACCCGCGCTAGCGGGCCACCGAGGCATCACTGAAATACTACCCGATGGTGACTGCGACTCTCACTCCTGGCGGAGGACACTGGTAGCCGGGCAGTTTGACTGGGGCGGTACGCGCTTGAAAAGATATCGAGCGCGCCCCAAGGTTTCCTCACCCGAGTCGGAGACTCGGGGAAGAGCGCAAGAGCAAACGGAAGCCTGACAGTGTCCGGCCTAACGACGGACGCTGACGCGAAAGCGTGGTCTAGCGAACCAATTAGGCTGCTTGATGCGGCCAATTGCTGACAGAAAAGCTACCTTAGGGATAACAGAGTCGTCACCCGCAAGAGCACATATCGACCGGGTGGCTTGCTACCTCGATGTCGGTTCCCTCCATCCTGCCCGTGCAGAAGCGGGCAAGGGTGAGGTTGTTCGCCTATTAAAGGAGGTCGTGAGCTGGGTTTAGACCGTCGTGAGACAGGTCGGCTGCTATCTATTGGGGGTGTTACGGTTCCTGACGGGAACGTTCGTATAGTACGAGAGGAACTACGAATGGGTGCCACTAGTGTACCGGCTGTTCGAAAGAGCACGCGCCGGGCAGCTACGCACCACGGGGTAACGGCTGAACGCATCTAAGCCGGAAACCCACCTGGAAACGAGGAACCACCAAGGCCACTCCTACAAGAGGAGGTCGATAGACTCGGGGTGTACGCGCCAAGGCAACGAGGCGTTGAGCCCGCGAGCACTAACCGGCCAAGCCACACACTCATAACTGAGACACGCATTTGGATCTGCACTGTGACCCACGAACGGGTCCAGGCGCTAACTGGACTACACATACACACGGTCGATCACACCGATATTGGTATGGCGGCGGTTCGATTCCGTCGATCGGCGTTAGGCGGCCACAGCGGCGAGGTTCCTCCCGTACCCATCCCGAACACGGAAGATAAGCTCGCCTGCGTATCGGCAACTACTGGAGTGGGCGACCCTCTGGGAACGTCGATTCGCCGCCCCACTCATACTTCATCTCAAGCCCCGTCGAGCGACAGCCATCGGTGGTTGTCGCCCGGCGGGGCTTTTCGCATTTCATACGCGAAGCGCAGCGGCTGTTCAGAAGTAGAGCGCTACTACACTAACAGAGATCTCTTGAGGAGGTCCAGCAGTTACTTCTATTTCATTGGAGGTACCGAAAATGTCGCCCGGAACACTAACGTCCAGCCTCATCCCGTGGCGGCATGCCGCGTCAGCTGGCTAACCCTCGTGCCGGGCGGATGGCTGTGGGCCATCACCGGTCGGTGGAACGAAGTGATCGTTCCGACATATTGCGTGCCTGGGTTCGCCGTACTGTCATCGCACCCGAATGGGTTCGCTCGGACGGGGACAAAGGCACGCACTCGAGGTAGGGCTGCACGTCGTTTAAACGTTTTCTGCGAGAGGGAGTCCTCGTCCTCGCTCAATATCGAACATTTCGGTCCTGCGGAAAGGATTCGCCGAAGAAACTGCAACTAGCCGACAGCTGATACCGAGTCGAAAACCGGAGAGGACGAGACGTGACTGCGAACTGCGGTCAATAGAAGTACTCGTCTTCGGAGAGTTGGACGTAGCGACCGTCGCGGTAGTGGAACTTACGCTTCTTGTAGCTCGCGAGCAGTTTCGTCGCGTCGAAGCCGGCGGAGTAGGTACGCGAGAACAGGGAGTCGGTGCCGTTGGTACCTTGCATCTGATTGATGACGTCGAAGGCCCGGTCCCAGTCGTCGGGCTGGTAGTCTTCGACGATGTCCGCGAAGGTGACGTTGCGCAGGATCTCGTCGCCGATTGCGCGCTTCCAGATGTCGTTATAGTGCTCGAGCGAGTCGGTGCCTGCCAGCCGACCGGCGATCTTACCAGTGCGGACGGCGACGTGGTAGCCGCCCTCGTGGAACGCCGAGGTGGTACCCATCGCGCCGCCGGCGACGGCGATGTTGGCGCCGACGGGGGAGTCGATCGGCCGGGTCGAGGAGATCGGATAGGTTTCGGTGCCCTTCGACTTGCCGCGGTCCTCGACGATCGGGATGTCGGTCTCGATATCGTACTCGTCGCCGTACTCGCGCTCGAGCAGGCGGCGGATGTACTCGGAGCCGGAGGGGAGTTGGTCGTCGTCGCGATCAAGCAGTTTGTAGGCGGTGGGGTTGTCGATGTCCTCGAGTTCCATGCCGATGGGCATCGTCAGGCCGACGCGGGCGACCGTGCCGTCGTTGGGGAAGACCCACGGATAGGCGGTTTCGCCGGGCATGTAACCCCACCAGAACTTGAGTCGGTCCTCGAACTCTTCGAACAGCTCGGGGGGGAAGTCCCGATACTCCTGATAGGCGATGTGGTTCGCTTCAGGCGGGGAGAGATAGTCCGAGACGCTGCGGCCGGGGGCCGTAAACTGGTCGAGCGCGTCGACCGTGATCCGGCGCTGCGGGCCGTCCGCGAGGATGACGTACTGGGCCTCGAGTTGCTCGCCGTTCGAGAGGGTGAGCGTGTGGGTCGGTCCCTTCGGACTCGAGGCGCGGAGGTCGGTCTCGAGGTCAGTAACGCTCGTACCGACGCGCAGGTCGGCGCCGGCGTCCTCGGCCCGTTCGTAGAGCCAGTCGTCCATCCGCGCGCGGTGGAAGGTGTAGCCGAACTTCGGATAGGCGGCATCCATCCCCGTCGTCGTGATCTCGACGGCGCTGTTGGGGCCGATGAACTCGGTGGCCTCGAGTTCCCGGAGGATCACGTCGTCGGGGATCTCCCGGTAGTCGAAGTCCATGATGTCGATCCAGTAGTCGAGCATGCCGGCGGCGTCGGTCGAGTCGGGGCCGAGGTCCTCGCGGTCCTCCCGCGGGACGCCCTGTTCGAAGAGCACCGTCTCGGCGCCGTGGGCGGCGGCCCGCTCGGCTGCGGACGCACCCGCGGGGCCACCGCCGACGATCGCGACAGCAACGCGTTCCATACACCAGTGGCACTCAGCGGTGCGTATTAAACGGCATGAAATTCGCGGCGACGGGATGTTTTCGGTCGGCTCGCAGGTGCGCGTCGTCGGTCGCGTCCCGTCGATTTCTCGCGGACGGGCTGGACGCCCTCGAGGAACCCCGTTGGGTCCGGAGCAGTCGCGCCGCGACGTCGTATCTGAGATGAACGTTTTTGATGGTTCCCCTCGAGACCACGAGTACGGACATGAGCGAACGCGACAGTGACGATGACGGTGACGGTGATCGGAGCAGCGACGTCGACGTGCTCGTCCTTCGGCGAGGAACGCACGGCGTCCCGGTCGAGCAGTACGCTGCGGCGATCCGCGAGCGGCTCCCCGATCAGACCGTGCGACTCGCGCGAACGCCGGCCGAGGAGCGCGAGGCGATCCGCGACGCCGCGTTCGTCACCGGGATGACCCTCGAGGACGATCTCCTCGAGGTCGCCGAGAACCTCGAAGTGTTCGCCTGCGCGTACGCGGGTACCGGTCACCTGCCGATGGACCGACTCGAAGAGCGGGGCGTGACGGTGACGAACGCCTCGGGCGTCCACGGGCCGAACATCGGCGAGCACGTGCTCGGTGCGATCCTTCATTTCACCCGGCGGTTCCACATCGCGGAGCGCAGGCAGCGCCGTCGGGAGTGGCGCCACTACCAGGCCCACGAACTCGCGGGGTCGACGGTGACGATCGTCGGCCTCGGCGCGCTCGGCCAGGCGGTCGCGAAGCGCCTCGAACCCTTCGACGTCGAGACGATCGGCGTCCGGTACACGCCCGAGAAGGGCGGGCCGACGGACGAGGTGATCGGCTTCGAGGGGGACGCCTTCCACGACGCGCTGGCGCGGACGGGCTACCTCGTGTTGGCGTGTCCGCTGACCGAGACGACCCGCGGACTGATCGATCGCGAGGAGCTGGTGACGCTCGATCCCGAGGCGGTACTGGTCAACGTGGCCCGCGGTCCGGTCGTCGATACCGACGCGCTCGTCGAGGCGCTGCGGGGGAACCAGATTCGCGGGGCGTCGCTCGACGTGACCGATCCCGAGCCGCTGCCCGAGGACCACCCGCTCTGGAACCTCGGCAACGTCCAGATCACGCCGCACAACGCCGGTCACACGCCGAAGTACTACGACCGACTGGCGGACATCGTCGCCGAGAACGTCCGCCGGTTCGACGAGGCAGGCCCGGACGCGGACCTCGAGAATCAGGTCAACGTCGATTCCTGAGCGCGGGAGTCCGCTCGGGCGATCGGTCGACCGAATCGCGGACCCGTCCCGCTCGCGTGTACCTTTTTCACCCGGCACCGCCAAGCGCCGATAATGTCAGGACTCGATTCCGCGCGGGGATCGCTGCCGACCGCCACCGACGCGACGGCGCCGCACGGGGAGGACCGCCGATGACGCTATCGTTCGACGGGACGGTCATCGTCCCGGTCGGGGATCCGGACGACGGGGAACGGACCGCGGCGGCGCTGGTTCCCCACCTCGAGCCGACGAGCACTGCGGTCGTCGTCAACGTGATCGAGAAAGGCGGCGGGGCGCCCGACAAGGCGTCGATGGAACAGCGCGAGGAGTACGCCGCGGAGATCTTCGAGCGGGCGCGCGGGCCGCTCGCCGACTCCTCGGCGACCGTCGAAACGGCGGTACTCTACGGGACCGACGTCGTCGAGCGGATCTTCGCGGAAGCGGAGGACCGAAACGCCGACGCCGTCGTCTTCGTACCGCGCGAGGGGAACCGGTTCGCCGAACTGCTCACCGGCGACGTGGCCCGTCGGCTGGTGAAGGAGGCGTCGATACCGGTCGTCGCGCTTCCTCGCGACGAGTCGGAAAACTAAAACTAGCCGCTCTCCGTCTGCGACCGGTCGGATTCCGGTCAGCCTACGGCGCTGTTACGTCGGGAGTCGCGAGACCGACGTCCTCGGCGCGGTCGATCGAGTCCGCTCGCGCGAGCAGTTCCGTGCCGCGTTCGCGGAGGGAAACGGCGTTGGCGTCGATATCGAAGTCGACGGCGCCGGCGTCGGCCAGCTTCGGGATGTGGACGTGTCGGAGCGAGATCTGGATGCGCCGGCGCGTTCCCAGCAGCGCGTCGCCCCACTCGGCGATCCGTCCGCTCGTCCGGTCGTCCCCCTCGAGTTCGACGGTGAGGTGGTCCGCGAGATCGCTCACCGGAACCGGCGACTCGTTGTCGGCCAGGTACCGGAGGACGGCGCGGCGGTGTGGATCGGCGAGGACGCCGAACGACCCCGTCTCGTCGGTTTCGGCGGCGTCGGAAGCGTCGGAAACGGCAGCGTCGGCGCCGGGAGTAGACAGGGATTCGGGGTCGGAGACCACGGGGATCATACCTGTCGTTGGGCGGGTTCGTACTTGTGCCCGCCGCCAAAGTGTGCAGGGTAGTCGACGGCGTCGACTACGCGGACGACGTTCGATCGCCGAGGAAAAGGCGGCAGGAAGCGGGCGAAGGCGCCCGAAACTGCGACTCGCTGGTTGTGAAACGCGTTAGATGTAGCCGTTCTCGAGCAGCAGTTCGCCGTTCAGGACGCTCGCGCCGGCGGCGCCGCGGAGGGTGTTGTGCGCGAGGCAGTTGTACTGCAGGCCGAACGGCGACTCCTGGAGCCCGCCGGCGGCGATGGCCATCCCGCCGCCGAGGGTGCGGTCCATCCGGGGCTGGGGTCGGTCCGGCTCCTCGAAGACGTGGATGAGCGGCTCGGGCGAGGAGCGCAGGTCCAGCGAGGGGTACTCGCGCATGGCCTCGGCGGCCGCGTCCGCGGTCAGATCGTCCTCGGTCTCGACCCAGACGTTCTCGAGGTGGCCGTCGATGGTCGGGATGCGGTTACAGGAGGCCGCGACCTCCATGCTGTTGTGGGTCAGCTCGGCGCCGTCGAAGTCGCCGAGCAGCTTGCGGGACTCGGTCTCGAGCTTGTCTTCCTCGCTGCCGATGAAGGGGATGGCGTTGTCGATGATCTCCATCGAGGTGACGCCGTCGTAGCCGGCGCCCGACACCGCCTGCAGGGTCGAGACGTGGACCTTCTCGAGGCCGTACTCCGCGAGCGCGGCCAGGGTCGGGACGAAGGTGATCGTCGAGCAGTTGGGGTTCTTGACCATCGCGCCGTCCCAGCCGCGCTCGTCGCGCTGGACCTCGAGCAGGTCGAGGTGGTCGGGGTTGACCTCGGGGATGACCAGCGGGATGTCGTCGTCCATGCGGCCGTTCGAGGAGTTCGAGGAGACGACGTAGCCGGCCTCGCAGAACGGCGGTTCGACCTCCGCGCCGACGCTCGAGGGGAGCGACGAGAAGATGAGGTCGACGTCGTCGGGGACGTCGTCCGGGTCGGTCTCCCGGACGGTCATCTCCGCGACGTCCTCCGGGATGGGGCTGTCGACGCGCCACTTGGCGGCCTGTCTGTACGTCTTCCCGGCGCTGGACTCGCTCGCGGTCAGCGCGGCGATCTCGAAGTCCGGGTGGGGATCGAGAAGCTGAATCAGTCGTTGTCCGACGGCACCGGTTGCGCCGAGTACGCCAACTCGTACTGCCATTTTCCCGTATTCCGGGTTGGGACCGCAAAACCGTTTGGGTTTTCGTCTCATTACCATGATCGAATATCAGGTTCACGGGTTCGGATTCCCCGGACGGCGCCGTTGGCCGCCGTCACCGGAGCGTATAGAAGAAATTAAGAAAACGGAGCGGCACCTACGAACAAATGCATCACCGACAGGCCCAGTCCGGAACCGCCGTTGGACGATCGGCCGACCGCCGCTCGAGGCGCAGCGGGGTCTCGACCTCGACCGACCGCCGTTCGGCGGGGTGGTCTCGATGACGAACACGACCGCGAGTTCGGCCGACACGGGACTGTTCGATACGCCGTTCAGTATCGGTGCGGCCGTCGTCTCGGCGCTTTGCTTCCTGATCGGCATCTACATGGCGTGGACCGGTTTTCAGGGCGGCACGCTTCCGGTCGTCGGGACGGAGATGGGCATCGTTACCGGCATGGCAGGACTCATGATCACCGCGTTCTTCGGGCTGGTCGCGCTCGTCGCCGCGATCTACATGGAACCCGGTTTCGACTACTGATTCCGTCCGACCGCTGCTCGTTCTCCTTCGTCGATCCGTCTGTTCAACCAGTTTCGGCACGCAACCGCCGTGTCCGTCTTCGCTCGTTCGATCCCTACCGGCCCAACAGCAGCGGGGTCGAACCGCACTCGTGGGAATCGATCGACGCACCGGTCGCTCGAGGTCGAACGAGTGCGGTGAACTCGAGACGAGACGAAAACTCGACTTACGCGGTCGCCTGCGCGCCCTTCTTCCGCGTCACGTAGCCGGCGATGCGGTTACGGACGCCCTTGGACTCGACGTTGGTGAGCTTCGCGACGCTTTCCTTGTTCTGTTCGAAGTCGGTCGTGAACGCGTCCGGGTACCGCTCCAGGAGGAGGTTCCCGGTCTTCTTGACGTAGGCCGGTTTGATTGCCATGTGGGGAGGTTCCGTCCAGAGGCTCTTAATCCCTTTCTCTTTGACTGTGAGTGCAACGGCCGGGGTCGCTTGCGGGCCGGTCCGTGCGACCGCGGCTTTACCTCCCAGGGCGCGACCGGCTCGTATCGATAGCTTTCACCTCAGGGAGGCGACGTGCGTCTATCGACGAGTTGCTCGACGCGGATCGGTCGGACTCGAGCGAGGTGCCCGAACGGCCGGAATCGATCGCGAGACGGATAGCGGTCCCGTCTGAGCCTGAACGCCCTTCCCACTCGTCCGCGCGTCCACGCGTCCGCGCGTCGAGCAGCCGAAAGCCCCACCGTTACCACGACGAGTGTTCGCGCACGCGCTCGAGGGCCTCCCGTTCCCGCGGCCCGCCGGCCCGCTCGACGACCAATTCGTAGTACGAGAGCCGGTCGCGAAGTTCGGCCACGTCGTAGCCGGGGACGCCGAGTCGCGACGCGGCGACGGTCGCCTCGACGACGGCACCGAACCCGCGGCTGATCGTCGGCACCGTCGTCCGTTCGACGCCGGCCTTGAGCGGCCGCAGTTCCCACTCCTCCCACTCGGTGCCGTTCTCGGTCCCGCGGTCGACCGGTTCGACGGCCACGCGAACCCAGGCGGCGGCCGACTCGAGGACGGGGGCGTCGCGCTCGAGGATCGAGAGCGCGGCGTCGGCGAAGACGACGGGATCGTCGACGAACTGGACGTACCCTTCACCCTCGCGGTGGAAGTTGCCCCGCGTGCGGGTGTTGCCCCAGGTGGTTGCGGTAGCGAGCGGTTCGTCGGCGCCGTCCGTCCCGTCGGCATCGCCGTCGCTGCCGTCCCCGCCGTCGCCGGCGAACACCCCCAGCGCGGCCGCGTTCCAGCGGCCGTTCGGCCCGAGCGTCGTCACGACGGTTTCGGTGACGCCGGTCAGTTCGACGGGCCACTCCGCGGACGCGGTGTCTTCGTCCGCGTCACCTGCACCGTCGCTCATACCTCGAGCCCCCCGCGCTCGAGCGCGATGAACAGTCCCGCCGCCGTAATGTCGGCGGTCGTCCCGGGGTTGATCCCCCTGTCGACGAGGTCGTCCGCGAAGGTTTCGACTGCTCCGCGGTCGGTCTCGAGGGCTCGCCGCTCGTGGAGTTTTGCGGCGCGCTCCTGAACCTCTCGCGCCGCGTTCTCGCCGTGTTTGTCCGCGACGAGCGTGTCGGGGCGCTCGGCGAGCAGGGAGAGGAAGACCGCCGCAGCCCGCTCGAGCGGCGGGCCGTTCGCTTCGGCCAGGCGCTCGGCCGCGGTAAACGAGCGCTCGAACCCCGTCACCCACTCGCGGGCGACGTCGTCGCCGGGGACGCTGCCCTCCATGACGTCCAGCAGGGTCAGACCGCGCTCCTCGAGCGCCGGGACCGCGTCGGCGCCGCGGCGGACGTCGAGCGGCTCCATGTCCGCGGGCGGGTCGGCGACGAAGACGTCGACGTGCTCGAACGCGCGGTAGAAGGCGGCGGCGTCCGCGACGGTCGTGTCCTCGATGACGGCTTCGACGACCGGCTGAGCGAGGTCGTCGCTCGCGGCGCGGGTCAGGGGCACGAGCAACAACAGTGCGCCGAACTGGGTGTTGCCGCCGCCCTGCGCGGACATCCCCTCGACGGCGCGTTCGAAGGCCGGGCCGACCGCCGCGCCCTCGGCCGCCATCTCGAGGCCCCGCTGGGCGCCGATCGTTCCCGCGAGGAAGTGGTCGAACCGCAGGTCTTCGAGGTCGCGGTGGCGGTCGACGTTCCCGGGCTTGGGCGTGCCCGCGACCTCGAGCAGGAGCGCCAGTTGGGCGTGCTGGGCTGGCGTTCGCGTTCGCATGTGTCTGTGTCTTATCCGCCACGTGGTGGCCCGGTGGCTTAGGCGTACGGTTCATCCTCTCCGACTTCGGCCTCGCCTCGTTGGTTGCCAGCAGCCAGATCACTACCCCTAAACCGCCGCTCGCCCAAGTGCCGGCGATGAGTGATACGGAGGCGGAACCCACGTGGAGCCTCCCCGACGACCGCGAGGCCGTCCGCGCGGCGCTGATCGAGTGGTACGAGGACGACCACCGCGACTATCCCTGGCGCCGAACCGACGATCCCTACGAGATCCTCGTCAGCGAGGTGATGAGCCAGCAGACGCAACTCGATCGCGTCGTCGCGGCCTGGGAAGAATTCCTCGAGCGCTGGCCGACGACGGCGGACCTCGCCGACGCCGATCGGGCGGACGTCGTCGGCTTCTGGACGGACCACAGCCTCGGCTACAACAACCGGGCGAAGTACCTCCACGAGGCGGCCCGGCAGGTAGAGGAGGAGTACGGCGGCGACTTCCCCGAGGCGCCCGACGAACTTCAGGAGCTGATGGGCGTCGGCCCCTACACCGCGAACGCGGTCGCGAGCTTCGCCTTCAACAACGGCGACGCGGTCGTCGACACGAACGTCAAACGGGTGCTCTACCGCGCGTTCGACGTGCCGGACGACGACGCGGCCTTCGAGGAGGCCGCGCGGGAACTCATGCCCGAAGGCCGATCGCGGGTCTGGAACAACGCGATCATGGAACTGGGCGGAGTCGCTTGCGAGCAGACGCCGAAGTGCGACGAAGCGGGCTGTCCCTGGCGCGAGTGGTGCGACGCGTACGCCAGCGGCGATTTCACCGCCCCGGACGTCCCCACGCAGCCGTCGTTCGAGGGGAGCCGCCGCCAGTTCCGCGGGCGCGTCATCGGCACCCTGCGGGAGTACGACGAACTCGAGCTCGATACCCTCGGCCACCGGATCCGCGTCGACTACGCGCCGGGCGGCGAGTACGGCCGCGAGTGGCTCGAGGGGCTCCTCTCGGATCTCGAGGACGACGGACTCGTGGAGACGGACGAACGCGACGGAGAACTCATAGCGCGACTGCGCCGATAGTTCGGGATCGAAGCCGCTCTGCTCGGACTCACCGAACGTCTGAACTCGAGGCCCGCGAGAGAAGATACACCGCGACGAGCCCGAGTACGAGGTCCAGCCCGGCGAGGACGAGGACGCCGGGGACGACGCCGTTTAACGCCCCGTCGAACCAGGCGACCTCGATGACCGTCATTACGTCCCGGTCGAGCATGAGCGACCGGGCGGCGTCGACGCCGTAAGTGACGGGGTTGAACCGGGCGAACGTCTGGATCCACTCGGGCAGCGTCTCGAGCGGGAGGAAGGCGCTCGAGAGGAACAACAGCGGGAACTGGAGGAGGTTCGCGCCGATGATCGTCGACTCCTGATCGCGGGTGAGAATCGCCAGAGCGTTCGAGAACGCGACGAACCACAGCGAGAACAGGATGCCGACGCCGACGATCCCGAGGGCGCCCGTAAGGCCGGTCGCGATCTCCGCGCCCAGCAGGACGCCGAGGCCGAGAATGATCGCGACCTGGACCGCGATCCGGAACACTTCGGCGGCGGTCTTCCCGACGAACACTGCAGTGCGGTTCATCGGGGAGACCAGCACCTTCTCGAACATCCCGTTCTCGATGTCGTTGACTAGGCCGACGCCGGAGGTGACCGCGGCGGCGAGGGCGACCTGGATCGCGATCGCGGGGACGAGGTACGTCTCGTAGCCGATACCCGGAATGCCGCGGTTGACCGCGTCTCCGGCGACGTTGCCGAACACCTCGGTGAACAGGACGAGGAAGATGATCGGCTGAACGAGCGAGACCACGAGGACGAACGGGTTGCGGACCGCCTTGAGGTTCCACCGCTTGAAGTTCACCCAGACGTCGCCGAGGAACGTGTTCCCGGAACGATCGACGGTGGTGCCGCCGGTTTCGGTTGCACCGGTCGTTCCGGTGACTTCGGCGGCCGCGGTCGCGTCTCCCGATTCCGTCCCGCCGGAGTCCGGCGGACTCATCGAGACACCCCCTCGGGAGCGGTCTCAGGCGCTGACTCGGCATCGAGTCCCTCGCCGGTGATCGCGAGGAACACGTCGTCGAGCGTCGGCGACCGGACGTTGAAGCCGGTCACGGTCAGCCCCGCGTCCCGGAGCGCGACCAGTAGATCCGTCCCGCGCTGGCGGGCCGCCTCGGCGGTCACGCTGATGCCCTCGTCGGTCACCGCCACGGTCGCGTCCTCGAAGGCGTCGAACTCGCGGGCGATTTCGGCCGCCCGGTCCCGCGCGGCACGACCGCCGTCCACCTCGATGTCGAGCACTTCGCCGCCCACGCGACGCTTCAGCGCCGCCGGGCTCCCGTCGGCGACGATCTCGCCGTCTAAAATGACCGCCAGCCGGTCGCAGAGCTGGTCGGCCTCCTCCAGGTACTGGGTCGTCAGGAAGATGGTCGTGCCCCGATCGTTGATGTCTCGGAAGTAGTCCCAGAGCCGGTTGCGCGCTTTCGGATCGAGCCCGGTCGTCGGCTCGTCGAGGAAGACCAGCGGCGGCCGGTGGACCAGCGCCGTCGCCGCGTCGAGACGCTTTTTCATCCCGCCGGAGAACTCGTCGGCCCGCTTGTCGGCGACGTCGGTGAGGTCGACGAGCTCAAGCAGTTCGTCGACGCGCTCGGCCCGTTCCCCGCGGGGGACGCCGTAGGCCTCGCAGGCGAACCGCAGGTTTTCCTCGGCGGTGAGTTCGGGATCGACGCTCGTCTCCTGGGCCATGTAGCCGATCGACTCCCGGATCTTTCGGGGCTCAGATTGGACGTCGAACCCGTTGACGCGAACCTCGCCGTCGGTCGGCGAGAGCAGCGTCGCGAACACCTTGATCGTCGTCGTCTTACCGGCCCCATTCGGCCCCAAAAAGCCGAAGAACTCGCCCTCGGGAACGGTCAGGTCGACCCCGTCGACGGCCGCGGTTCCGTCAGCGTAGACCAGCCGCAGGTCGTCGACGTCGATGGCGGGTGTTCCCCGTTCCTGCTTCTGCTCCCGCTCCCGTGTGTCGGCGTCGGGAGCGGTCTCGGGCCGGTCTCTCGTCTCGTCGTCACCGCCTCGAGCGGCGCCGTCCGGTCGGTTCGATCCCATACCATTCCTACGGTACGTGTGGCAATAGACTTACAGCTTCGAACCCCATTGGTTACTACGAATTTTGAAGCGAGCGCCGGCGCCCAATTTCCTCAGAGTTCGTACTCGAGCGCCCAGTGGTGGAGGTGGCCGAACACCGGAAACAGCGCTTCGGCGCGCTCGGTCGGTTCGTACTCGACGCGCGGCGGAATCTCGTCGTACGACTCCCGATTCAAGAGCCCGGCGTCGGTCAGCTCCTGCAGCCGCGCCGAGAGCGTGTTCGGCGCGATCTCGAGGTCGTCCTCGAGGTCGCTGAACCGCAGGGGGCCGTCGGCGAACGCGAACGCGCTCAGGACTGCCATCGCGTGGGCCTTCCCCAGCAGATCCAGCAGTTCCGCGACCGTCCGTCGGACCTGCTCTCGTTCCGTCGGCTCGAGCGATTCGCGGAGCGCGACGGCCTCCTCTCGTGAGAACCGCGATCGAAGTTCGAGTGCGTCTGGCGGGTCGCTCATGTCGCGTCCCGCTACGGGCTCGAGAACGTAATACTTGCACGATCGTACTTTTGGCTAAACGTCGCTCGCAGCCCCAATACTTCGAAGCTTCGAAGTTGCAAGTATATGCGTTCTCGAGGCGTACTATCGGGTATGCGTATCACCGTATTCGGCGCGACCGGTCGGACCGGCGAGCCGCTCGTCCGGCAGGCGATCGACCGCGGCCACGAGGTCGTCGCCTTCGTCCGGTCGCCGGAGAAGCTACAGGTGGAGTCGCCGTCGCTGACGGTCGTGACCGGCGACGTCTACACCGGCGCGGGCGTCGCGGAGGCGGTCGACGGCGCGGACGCCGTCGTCTCCGTTCTCGGCCAGACGAGCGCGGGCCCGGACGATCTGCTGACCGTCGCGGGGGAGAACATCGTCGAGGCGATGCGCGAGGCGAACGTCGATCGGTTCGTCACCCTCGTCGGCGCCGGGGTTCGCGAGGACGGCGAACGCGTCTCGCTGTCGGGGAAAGTGATGGGCGCCCTCCTGAAAGTCCTCGCTCGAGACGTCCTCGAGGACGCGGCCGAACACGTCGACCGCGTCCGCGCGACGGATCTCGAGTGGACGGTCGTCCGCGCGCCACGGCTGACCGACGCCGAGGGGACGGGCGAGTATCGGGCCGGGGACCTCGATCTCGGATTCGAGTCCATTCCGCGGGCCGACGTCGCTCGATTCATCCTCGACTGTCTCGAGGACGAGCAGTTCGTCCGAACGATGCCGAAGGTGGGGCCGCATGGCGGCTGACGTGACCGCCACCGCCGATACCGTGGCGGACTCGAGGCGGTCGTTCCCGATCCGCGCTGCGCTCGCGACGGTCCTGTCGGTCGCCGTGAACGTACTCATCGTCGCCGCGGCCGGCGCGTTCGACGTCGCACCCGGGTTCCAGGCGCTTACCGTTCCGCCCGTCGCCTTCCTCTCGGCCGTCGGTGCGATCGGCGCCGCCCTCGTCTACCTGCTGTGTCGCCGGGTATCGTCCACTCCCGCTCGGACGTTCAGGCGCATCGCGATAGCCGTGCTCGTCCTTTCGTTTCTCCCCGATATCGGGCTGCTATTCGCCGACGAGACGGCGACGCCGCTCGCCGTCGGACTATTGATGGCGATGCACGTCACGGTCGCGGCGCTCTGTATCAGACTGCTTCCGGGTGGTGATCGGCGACGATGAGCCACGCCGTCCTCGTCACCGCGGCGAGCGGGACGGTCGGCCGACACGTCGTCGAACACCTCCTCGAGCGCGACGCGGTCGTGAAAGCGGGCTCTCGGAATCCGGCCGGGGCCGGTGAGCAGTTCGCGCGACGCGAGGATCTCACCGCGCTCGACGGCGAACGCGGAGGCGGGGCCGACGATTCGTTCGTCGAGTTCGATTTCGAGCGGCCCGAGACCTGGGGGCCGGCCCTGGACGGCGTCGACGCCGTCTTCCTCGTTCGCCCGCCCGGCGTCGCCGAGGACGACCTGACGGCGTTCGTCGACGCCGCGGTGCGGGTCGGCGCCGACCGGATCGTCTACCTCTCGACGCTCGGCGCCGACCGGAACGTCCTGCTGCCACACCACCGGATCGAACGGCACGTCGCGGCGTCGGGCGCGACCTACACCTTCCTCCGAGCGTCGTTTTTCATGCAGAACCTCCACGAGGTGCACGGACGGGACGTCCTCGAGCGCGACGAGATCTTCGTCCCCGCGGGCGCCGGCGCGACGAGCTTCGTCGACGCCAGGGACGTCGGTGAAATTGCCGCGCGCGTGCTCGCGCAACCGGACGACCACCGAGACGTCGCCTACGACGTGACGGGTCCGGACGCGCTCACCTACGACGAGGTCGCCGCCGCGTTCTCCAGCGAGTTAGACCGGGAGATCACGTACGCGGCCCCCTCGATCCCCGCGTTCGTCGCCCGGATGCGCGATCGCGGGCACCCGATCGGCTACGTGCTCCTGATAGTCGGCATCTACACGACGGCGCGGCTCGGCTTCGCCGATCGCGTGACCGACGACGCGGCGCGGCTCCTCGAGCGCCGACCGCGGGGAATCGAGGAGTACGTCGCCGGTTACGCCGACGAGTTCCGCCGAGACGACGCTGCGGGGACCGAACGGGGGGCGGCCGACTCGAGTCGCGTGCGGCCGGCGAGTCCCCCGCCGGACTGGCTGGTGCGGGTCGTGAACCCGATCCTGGAACGCGTGTTGCGGTCGCCGATCCACGGACTCGTCAGCGACGACCTGCTGTTGCTCACCGTAACGGGCCGGACGACCGGGACCGATTACACGTTCCCGGTTGGGTACGAACGGTCCGGCGACGTCGTCTACGTCACGAGCCACGGCACGAACTGGTGGAAGAACCTCCGGAACGGCGGCCAGCGCGTGTCGCTCCGCCTCGAGGGTCGCGAACGAACCGGCCACGCGGAGGTCTTCGAGCGCAACGACGTCGTCGCCGAGTACCTTCAGGAGTACTTCCGGCGACGAGGGCTCGGCGCGGATCGTCGCGTCGGCCTCGAGGTGCGAGGCGAGGCGGTTCCTGGCGTAGATACCCTTCAAGAGGCCGTCGACCATGTGGTCCTAGTGCGTATCGATCTACGCGAGTCGTAGTCGCATCCCGCCGATTCGCGGTTGCGCGAGAGGAACGCGACGGTCGCGGCCAGGACGAACGGAGCCGTACTGCCGGGCCTGGGACCCCCGAGCTCCGGGCGCCGCGATCAGTTCTGTTTGACGACGCTCAGTCGGACGACCACCGGTGTATTTCCCGCCCGCTCGCGTTGACACGACTACGATGGACGTACACGTCGTCGCACTCTGCGGGAGCCTTCGAGACGCGAGCGCGACTCGAACGGCCCTCGAGCGCGCGCTCGAGGCCGCCGAAGCGGGCGGGGCGACCACCGAACTGATCGATCTCCGGGAGTACGACCTCCCCACGTTCGATGCGGATGTCGACCGCGAGGACGCCGGCGACGCCGCGGCGCTCGCCGAGCGACTCCGGGAAGCCGACGCCATCATTCTGGGGACGCCGATGTACCACGGCTCCTACTCGTCGCCGCTGAAGGCCGCGCTCGACTACTGCGGGTTCGACGAGTTCCGGGACAAGACGGTCGGCCTGCTCGCGGTCTCGGGCGGCGCCTTCCCGGTGACGGCCCTCGAGCACCTGCGATCGGTCTGCCGAGCGTTAAATGCGTGGGTGCTCCCCCACGAGGTCGCGATCCCGAAGTCCCACTCGGCGTTCGAGGACGGCGAGTTCGTCGACCCGAGTCTCGAGGAGCGGACCGCGACGCTCGGCCGGCGCGTCGTCCAGTACGCGACGATCGAACCGGATCCGGACTCCTTCGAGAGCGGCCAGAACGTCGGCGCCGAGGGCAAGTAGAAGTAGTCAGGGACAGCGCTCGAGAAGTTGCTGGAACCGGCGCTGGTGGGCGAGGAACGCGAACAGCCCGAAGACGACGGCGCCGACCTGGACCGCTTCGATCCGGACGATCAGCGTCGCGAACTCGACCGACAGTGGCGGCGACGTGACCGACCAATCGACGAACCAGGCCGCAGAGGGCAGCGCCGACGCGCCGATCGCCAGCAGCGCGGCCGGCACGACCGGCACGAACGAGCAGCGGCGGATCGAGCGGCGACCGAACGCGCGCCGCTCGAACGCGAACTGACAGGTGAGCAGGATCGTGAGCGTCGCCGTCGCGAGCGCGAGCCCGGCCCGGCCCCCGACGCGGTCCGCGACGAACAACCAGAGGACCCAGGACGCCGTCAGCAACGTCGCAGCGCCGAGGCGACGGGGATCGAGCAGATCCTGGAGGTGGTTGACCGTCGCGCCGAAGACGCTCGCCCGGAGCAGGGCGCCGCAAAAGAGGATCCCCAGACCGGCGAGCGCCGTCGAAGTCGTCCGGGAGCCGGCGACGAGACCGAACCACAGCCCGACGGCGAGCGTCTCCAGCGCCGCAGCCGACAGCGCCGCGGTGATCCCCACGACGCGCTGGCGGGTCGTCCGACCGAGCACGCCGGGCTGGCGAATGACGCTCATACCCGGCTACTCGGCGACGGCGGGTTTCGTTATGCGACTCGTTACTGGCCAGAACGATCAGCGTTCGGGAATTTATAGGGGAGAAATACGACGTTTATTCGACCGATTTCCGTCGAGCGTCGATCGATCGGGCGGCGACCGCGGCGTCGCGCTCGGATCGGTCCGCCGCTCGAGCGAGCGTTCGACCGGTTCGTCCGGGCCTCGCGTCGACGCCGGTTCGGGGCGCACGTCGATCGCGCCGTGACCGGGCACTGGCGGCCGATCGCTCCGACCGGTGGTCGGTTTCGGTGGACCGCGATCGCGATTCGGGCCCGGGTGCCGCGATCCGTTATCGGTTGGTTACGAACGGCATTCGTTTGCGTAGCGCGCCCGTAACGATCGATTAGGCACTCAAAATCGTTGAAACGTTGGGTAGAATTATGTACGGCGGTGTGGTCGTGGATGATTATGCCCGAAATGGAACAACAGGACAGGACGCTGTCGGAGATCGTCGTTAAGGAAGCAGTCGAGAAAGGGCTGGACTCTCCCCTTCGCGACTCGATTCTCGAGGCCGTCGAGGAGGCTGACGGCGGCCGGCGCGGGAGCCGATTCCCGCTCGCCGGCGCCGTCTTCGGCCTGGGAGCGGCCCTCGGCTTTCTCGCAGGTCGGCAGTCGACAGAACTCGAGGAGTCGCCGCTGGAAGACTTCGAGGAGCCGGAGATCATCGAAGACGTGACAGAGCGAGCCGAGTCCAAGATGTCGGGTAGCGAAATCGAGACCGAGATGGAGGTGGAAATGGAAAGCGAGGAGCCGGAGGGCGGTTCCCGTCTCCCCCAGCTGCTGCTCGCGCTCGGCGTCGTCGTCGGCGCCGTCCTCCTGCGCCGTCGGATGGGCGGCGAGGAGGAAGAGGAGTGGGAGCCGATCGAGGAGTTCGAACCGGCGACGAGCGGTTCGGAAGACGAAGACGAATCTGAATCCGAATCCGAAGGCGACGGCGAGGAAGCGGAAGGCGACGAGACCGAAGAAGCGCAAGAGGAGTAACGGCCTCGACGACGCTGGTCTCGAATTTCACGCTCGCACTCGCACTGGCACTCGAACTCGCGGTCACTGTTTTTCTTTCGAACGCGACGGTTCGTCGGTGACGAAGGAGCTAAGAGGGCGACGCCGACAGTGTGAACGCAATGGAGACGACCCACCGCGTCTTCGTCGGTGATGCGCGCGATCTGTCGGCCGTCGACGACGAGTCGGTCGAACTCGTCGTCACGTCGCCGCCGTACCCGATGATCGAGATGTGGGACGACCTCTTCGCGGATCTCGATCCCGCCGTCGCGGACGCGCTCGAGGCCGGCGACGGGCGCCGAGCCTACGAGGCGATGCACGCCCAGCTCGACCGCGTCTGGGACGAACTCGAGCGCGTGCTCGTCGACGGCGGCATCGCCTGTATCAACGTCGGCGACGCGACCCGCTCGGTCGACGGCAGTTTCCGCGTCTATCCGAACCACGCGCGGGTGCTCGAGGCCTTCGAGTCCCGCGGGTTCGATCCGCTGCCCGACGTGCTCTGGCGCAAGCCGGCAAACAGCGCGGCCAAGTTCATGGGCAGCGGGATGATCCCGCCCAACGCCTACGTCACGCTGGAACACGAGTACATCCTGGTCTTCCGAAAGGGCGGGGAGAGCCGCGAGTTCGAACCCGGCGCCGACCGCCGCTACGAGGCCGCCTACTTCTGGGAGGAGCGCAACCGCTGGTTCTCCGACGTCTGGACCGAGGTGCGGGGCGAACTGCAGGCCCTCGAGTCGCCCGCCGATGCCGACGAACTGCGGGAGCGCTCGGCGGCCTACCCCCTCGAGATTCCCTATCGGCTGATCTGCATGTACTCGGCCTACGGCGACACCGTGCTCGACCCCTTCTGGGGGACCGGCACGACGACGCTGGCGGCGATGTGCGCGGGCCGGGACTCGGTCGGCTACGAACTCGAGGACGCCTTCCTCGAGGTGTTCGAGACGCAACTCGAGGGCGCGCCGGCGCTGTCGCGCTCGGTCGGCCGGGCCCGGCTGGAGCGACACCGCGAGTTCGTCGCCGAGCGCCGAGCGGGGGGATCGACCTTCGACTACGAGGCCGAACACTACGACACGCCCGTGGTGACGAAGATGGAACGGGACATCCGATTCCGCGAGATCGTTGACGTCGAGCCGACGGAGGACGGCTACCGGGCGACTCACGAACCGCTGTCGCTCGAGTGATCGCCGCGGCGCTCGCGGGCGGTCGAGGGCGGACCGCAGCGGCCCGTCACTACTTTGTCGCTCGGTAACACCTACACGATCGATGACGGGTCTCGACAACGTCGATCTCGACCGATTCGATTCGCGCCGCTCGACCGTCTACGCCGACCGCGGCATGGTCGCGACGAGCCAGCCGCTCGCGGCCCAGGCCGGCGTCTCGGTCCTGCGCGACGGCGGCAACGCCTTCGACGCCGCCGTCGCGACCGCAGCCGCGTTGAACGTCGTCGAACCCACCTCGACCGGGCTGGGCGGCGACGTCTTCGCGCTCTATCGCACCGCCGACGGTGAGGTCGGCGCGATGCGCTCATGCGGTCCTGCGCCCGCCGAGGCGACGATCGAGAACGTCGAACGCGCGCTCGAGGAGCTGGACCCCGCCGACCGCGAGCGGTACTACCCCGAATCGCGGGGCTACGCGGTCGACGGCGAGACCGACCCCGACGACCTCGAGATGCCGTTTCTCGGCCCCCACGCCGTCACCGTTCCCGGCACGGCCCGCGGCTGGGAGGCGACGGTCCGGCGGTTGGGCCGCAAGTCGCTGGGCGAGGTGCTCGAGCCCGCGATCGAGTACGCGACGGACGGGTTTCCCGTCTCGCCGGTCATCGCCCACCACTGGCAGAGCGCCGAGGACCTGTTCGTCGACGAGCACGCCCGCGAGGCGTATCTCATCGACGGCGAGAGCCCGGATCCGGGACAGACCGTCGCGCTGCCCCGCCTTGGCGAGTCACTGCAGACGATCGCCGAGGAGGGCGCCGACGCCGTTTACGAGGGCGAGATCGCCGACGCCATCGTCGAGGAGATCCGGTCGAAGGGCGGGTTCATGAGCCGGGACGACCTGGCCGACTTCGAGCCCGAGTTCGTCGACCCGGTCAGCACGACCTACAACGGCGCCGAGATCTACGAGCTACCGCCGAACAACCAGGGGCTGATCGCCCTCGAGGCCCTCAACATCGCCGAGGAGATCGGCGCCGGCGAGCGCGACTACGATTCGCCCGAGCGGATTCACGCCTTCGCCGAGGCGATGAAACTCGCGTTCGTCGACGGCCACCACTACATCACCGATCCCGACTACGAGGAGATTCCGCCGCTGGCCTTGAAGGCCTACGCTCGAGAGCGCGCACAAGCGATCGGCGCGGAGCCGATTCGGGATCCCGCCGTCGGCGTCCCGAACGCGAACGCGGAGGACGCGGACACCGTCTTGCTGACGGTGGGCGACGAGGAGGGGAACCTCGTCTCCTACATCAACTCGCGGTTCGCCGGCTTCGGGAGCGGGCTGGTCGCCGGCGACACCGGCATCGCCCTGCAGAACCGCGGCGCGTCGTTCTCGCTCGATCCCGACCATCCCAACAGCCTCGAGCCGGGCAAGCGCCCATTCCACACGCTCGTTCCGGCCGTCGCGAAGTTCGACGAGAACGACTGGGCGGCCTTCGGCGTCATGGGCGGCTACATGCAGCCCCAGGGCCACGTCCAGGTGCTCTCGAACCTGATCGACTACGGCATGACGCCGCAGGCGGCGCTGGACGCGCCGCGCTGGCGGTACCGGGAGGACGGCTCCCTCGGCGTCGAGGAGCGGCTGCCGGGGCAGGCGAAACTCGCACGCAAGGGCCACGACGTCACCGTCTTACCGCCGGTCATGTTCGGCGGCGCACAGCTCGTTCGCCGACGGGACGGGACCCTCTCCGGCGCGACGGAGCCGCGCAAGGACGGGGCCGTCGTCGGCTTCTGAGCGCCGACCGCCGGAGCCGCCGCCGGACGTCGCTGGTCGTCGGTCGCCGACTCGTCGTTGATGGCGAGACCTTCAGTCGAGCGCCCGCGAATCCGTGGCCGAATCGAACCCCGAATTGGACGCTCGCTCCGTCAGGGTTACGTCGACCTCGTTCCCGACCTCGACTTCGATACGATACGTTCGGTACGTGAACTCGACCCTCGCGGCGGCCTCGTGGGACCGCGCCGCGTCGCGGCGCAGCGAGTCCGCAAGCGAATCGAGTGCATCCGGATCGATCGCGTCGTACAACGGCGGCTCGAGGTCGACCGGATCGACGCCCTCGGCCGCTGCGATCGCCTCCGCGACGCGGACGCTCGGTTGCTCCCCCGATTGCATACGCCGTGGTGGAACGTAACGACACATGAATCCATTGATGGTTTACTGACGGTCGTCTGCCGCGCGTCAGACGCTTGGCTGACGCGCGTCGGACCGAGCGCAATCGAGCGCGGAGCGCGATCGAGCCGACGCGAACGTCGGTCGCCAGTACGTAGAGTCGCACCGCTGGTCGACTCGAGACGGCGTCGAAAAGGATGCCCGGGGAGGGATCCACACCCGATCTTTACATGCCCACATTTAAAATTGCATGAGTAATGACATCGAATCCGGAGCAGTCGATCGAACGCCTCCGCGAGCGAGTCCAGGAGGCTGAGGACATGAGTCAGGACGATGCTGACGCTCTCCTGCGGATGTCCAACCGTATCCGCATCCTCGGACCCTCGAAGTACTCCGACTTCGCTCACGAGAAGTACCTCATGCGAGCCGTCAAGATGGCCCAAGAAGTCGGTGGCCTCGCTGACGCCCTCGAGGATCGTGACGCTGCCGAGCAACTCGTCGCCTGGATCAACCGCGAGAAGGGCGACTCGGCAGAGACCAACAAGGACTACCGCGTCACCCTCCGCCAGTTCGGCAAGCTTGCCAGTCCCGACGACGTCGACGGCATCCCCGAGAGTCTCGAGTGGGTCCCGGGAGGCTACCCCAGCAACTACGATCCGGCGCCGGATCCCGGCGACATGCTCCGCTGGGAAGAGGACATCCTCCCCATGATCGACGCCTGCTCGAATCTTCGCGATCGCGCCCTCATCGCACTCGCCTGGGACCTCGGCCCACGCCCGTACGAACTGTTCGACATCACGCCGAAACAGATCTCCGATCACAAGTACGGCCTCAAGGTCACCCTCGACGGGAAGACTGGACGTCGTTCCCCCATCCTGATCCCGTCGGTGCCGTACGTCAGCCGATGGCTCGAGGTGCATCCAGGTGATCGCGAGGATCCGCTCTGGTGTAAGCTCAACTCCGGCGACTCGATCACGAACAACCGCATCCGGGACATCCTGAAAGACAAGGCCCGCAAGGCCGATGTCGACCGACCGGTCACACCCTCGAACTTCCGGAAGTCCTCGGCCAGTCACCTCGCGAGTCAGGGCGTCAGCCAGGCCCACCTCGAGGACCATCACGGCTGGACTCGAGGCAGCGACATCGCCGCTCGATACGTCTCCGTCTTCGCCGAGGCAAACGACCGCGAGATCGCCCGGGCCCACGGAAAGGACGTCGAGGAAGATGAACACGAGGATCTCGCGCCTCTGGTCTGCCCTCGATGCGACCGAGAGACTCCGCGAGATAGCGACGTCTGTGTCTGGTGCGGGCAGGCGATCTCCCAGCGGGCGATCGACGAGGACGAAGAACTCGACCGGCGCTGGGTCGAAAGCGCTGGAGAGGCTGCCGACGTCGACGGACTCTCGCTCGACGACGTCATGGAGGCCCGCGACGCTGTCGAAGACAATCCCGCACTGAAGCGACTGCTCTTGGGCGACGACTGACGACATCTACTTGTCACCTCCGTCCCCGTCGACGAGCTCGAGCATTCGTTCGATGTCCTCTGAGATCGGGAGGTCGGCGTCGGCGAGGCGTTCGAACAGATCGCGCTTCTCTTCGACGGTCTCTGCGGCTTCGGCTTCCGGATCAGTCATGGATTCTGTCGTGCTCATAGGTCCAGTTGCTCGCGGATGTAGCGCTGCTCATCTTGCGGGCGGTCCTCCAGCGGGATGCAGGTCACGAGCCGGCCGTTGGGCTCTGCCAGTAGAAGCGTCTCCGTCACCTCGTGGAAGCGAGTGCAGTCCGCCGGTGGCTTCGCCGACGGATAGTCGACTGGGATGGCCTCAAGCCACGCGACCTTCGGGTCCAGCTGCGGCCGGTTGGCGCGCTTTGACCATCGGTCGGGGAAGTGCGGATCGACCTCGAGGTCCTCAAACCGCGGCGTCGGTTTGACGTCGACGTCGCTGGAGTCGAGTCCGACCGCGCTCATGGAACGATCACCCCAGTCGCGATCGCGAAGGCGGCGCCGATCGTCAACGCGCACGCGAGCCCGAAGGCCAGCCAGCCGCGCAGGGTCAGCTGGGCGCGGTCAGCATCCGTCTCGAGTGTTCGAGGTCGGTTCCACGCTTCGTCAGGATGTACGTCGGCGAGAGTGGCAAACGCTTGGGCCGTCTCTCCGCATGCTGACGGGTGGTGATACGTCCACTCTGGATGTTCGCCACCGCAGGCGCACCGTTCAGTATCGTCCGGGGAGGTACCGCCGTCGGTCATCACGCGGTGATCGCCCGCGTTTCCGACGCGCTTGATCTCGCCCTCGAGTGGCGGCTTCCAGTGGACATACTCGGCCTTCGACTCGATGTGATCGCGGAACTCCTCGAGGCCGCGGTACCGGTCGACCTTGGTGTACGGCTCGAACTCGGCGTAGCCGATGACGTCCAGATCGACGAACCGTTGATCAGCGACCGTTCCCTGCGGCTGGATCGCGTCGAAGGCGACTCGCCGAACTTCGTCGCCGTCGGGCTCGTAGAACGTGTAGCGAACGAGCACGCGAGGCGTGACAGCGCCATCGTCAGTCATCGGTCGACTCACCCCGCTCGCGTTCGTAAGCCGCCGGATCCGGGCCGAGGTGGGTCGTCAGCCCGGCGCCGGCGTCGGCGACCATCGGGATATCGTTGTTCTGTTCGGCGCGCTCGAGTACGCTTGCACGCCAGACCGAACTGACCGCTGCCTCGAGTGCGAGTTCGACATCCTCGTTGTCGGTCGCCTCCTGGAGGCGCTCGAGTTCGGAACAGATCGCATCGATCTTCGCGATCGTGTCATCGCCGGCGAGCAACTGCTGGATCGCCTCGCGGACGGCCTCGCTGCGGTTCGGGTACTCGCCCTCGTCGACGAGGGCATCGAGGTCCTCGAGTTGCGTCTTGGGGACGCGCAGCGTGATGCGCTGCATTGGATCGTCACTCATCGGGGACCACCCCGTCCGGGGCAGCGTCTTCGCCGACGGCGATCCCGTCGTCGGTCGCGACGATCGTCTCGCGACGGAACACTTCCTCGAGACCGCCGTCGGCCATGATCAGGTCGGTCTCGAAGACGATGACGTCAAGGACGATTTTCGGATGGAGGTTTGCGTCCGAGTAGTACTCGGACAGCTCCTCAAGGAGTTCGCCGGTCGTCGTATACCGGCGATGACCTTCGAAGTCAGCGAATGCGATCCAGTCGGCGCGCAGTTCGCACTGGGTGACGATCTTCGCGGTCGTCAGCTTGTGGCCGTTCTGGTTGACGAGATCGACGAGATCACCCTGCTCGAACTCGTGCTCGAAGTCGTACCGGATCGTGACCGTCTTCTCGCCGTCCATGATCGGATCGACGTGCCGATCGTCAAAGCGAATCTGCGGTCGGCCACCGTCGGCCCGCAGTTCGCTCGCCGGTTCGAAGCCACCGTCGGGGACCTCGTCGCCGTCGTCCTCGAGATAGGCTTCACATGCATCGCAGGTGTGAGTCGCGTCGACGAACCGGGCGTCGCTCTTGAGGTTCGCGACGGGCACCTCGAGGATCTTCCCGCAAGCCGCGGCGTGGCGCCCGTCCTCGTAGTACATCGAGGCATGCCAGGTCTCGTTGATGTCCTGGACCCAGCACTCGACGCCGTCACCGGCGTCAGGGTTGAAGTTATCCACCGGCAGCCCGCGGTACTCCTCGAGGCGCTCTGGGCAGTGGTTGATGTCGTGGCCCGGCTGGTCGCAGTACCCACACCCTCTACTCATCGTCATCACACGCCGGTTCGGCGATCAGCAGTTCCTCGTCACCGTCGTCGACGAGGATCAGGTCGGGGTCGGACGTAAACGAGCCCGCGACCGAGCGGTCGACGCGGCCGATGACCTCGTAGCGGGCGGTCATACCGTCGACACCTCCTCGATCAGCGTCTCGACGTCGTCCGGATCGAGATACTGGCCGTCTTCGAGCGCATCGAAGATCTCGCCGTGTTCGACGTGGTAGGCGAACTCGAACCAGACCGTGCCGTGTAGCTCGCCGGGGTACTTCTCAGCGAGCTTGTAGCAGTTCGTGTCGTGGACACGGGCGCCGTTGTTCATGCTCAAGACAGCGATGTCAATGTAGTCGCCGCCGTAGCCGATCTCGCCGAGCAGGTGGCCCTGGCCATCGAACCGGGTGAGCATGAAGTACATGTACTGGCTGCGCTCGGGTTCGTGGACGCGGACGGTCTTCGTCTCGTAGACCGACATTACGCCTTCACCTCGGCTTTCTCGAGCGTCTCCTGCTCGGTCTCCTCTTCTTCGTCTTCGTCCTCCTCGAGGACGTAGGCGATCGGGACGATCTCTTCGTCGACGAAGCGTGCGAACTCCTCGACCGCCATCTCTTCGGGCTCCCAGATCGCGAAGTATCCGCTCTGGTAGAGAACCAGCCGGACGAACTCGCCGTTCCAGTGGGTTGTCAGTGCGACGCCGACGTTGGACTTCACCGCGTCCTTTTTCATCGCGCCCTCGCCCCACTGGATCGAGACGTCGTCGGTGTTGTACTCGCGCGAGGCCATCTCGATGGTGAAGTCGCGGCCGGCGTCGCGTTGGTTGCGCACGAACTCTGCCGGCGAGAACGCGACCGGATCGATCCCCGCGACGCCGGTGCGCTTGACGAACTCGGTGAACGGCCAGTCGACGTCGAGGTGTTCGTCCTGCTCACGTGGCGTGTGCGTGCGCTCGGCGACGACCCAGCCACCGTCCTGGACGTCGGCGATCCAGTCAGAGGCGACCATCCGCGTGCGCGTCTCACGGCTGACCTCGATCTCGTGGCCGTCTCTATCGACGATCTCCTCTTCCTTCGGCACGCGGCCGGCGATCTTCCCACGTTGGACAGTGAGCTCGTCGAGGTAGTCGACTGCCGACTTGACGTGCAATGAGCGGTGAGTGTCGTGGTAGTTCTCGAGGGGGTCGGACGCCGGCCCTCGGAGGAACGCGAGAGTGCCGTCGATCATAGCAGATCGACCTCCTCGGATTCGGGGTCGATCACGTCGATTCCCTGCTCCTCGAGATCCACGTGGAACTCGTCACGAAGCACGTTCGCAAGGCGTGGCGTCACGGCATCGGGCTTCGGCCCGTCGCCCATGTCGCCCTTCGCGACCGTCGGCTCGAACGTCTCGTAGCCGTTGACGCCGTTGATGTAGTGGTGCGTGCTGACGCTGGCGTGGTTGAAGACGTCGATCTCCTCGCCGTCCTTTTCGACGAGGATTCGGTCGCGTCCGGTGAGATCGATACCGCTCATCGCCATCCCTCCGTAGAAACGACGTCTGTGCTGTCCGCGACGATCCACTCGCCCGATTTGCGCGTGCCTTCGACGGCGTACTCGCCGTTGGTGGCGTAGTACGCGTAGAACGGCCTCGGACGCTGTTCGCGTGCTTCGGCGTCGTCGAACTCCTGGGCGATTCGGAGCCGCTGGACGACGACGTCCTCGGCCTCGAGGTCTGCGGCACGCTCAAGTGCGCCCGCAGCGTACCCTGATTCGCTGTCGATACTCTTACCGTCTTGCCGGTCGTTTGGGCGACCGGCTGGATTTCGTTTCGTCATCGCTCGTTGATCCAGCCCGCGGACCGCCGGGGCGCAAATCTGATTGGTACCCAGGTGCGTCCCGGCCGTGCCCGCGTGTACGTGTTCTGCAGTTGAACCCAAGACCCACTAAAAGTGACCCGCGTATTTCGAAACAGCCTACCGACGAGTAACCGCTGGCTAACGCCTATATTAGGCGCTGTAGCCGTCGGATAACAATTACGTCGGGTGCTGTGTGTCGACATGCGCTTTGGGTTCCTGCAGTCGGGGCGCGTTGGGGCGCGCCCCTCCTCGCTGTCAGTTAGTTCGTAGCCTGTGCTCCGCTGGTTTCGTCGGTCGTCTGATCTGGCCGACGGCCTTGGCGCTCGAGGTACTCGTTAATAGCCTCTCGGATAATCTCTGACCGGCTTACCGAGTTGCCGGGCTCGCTGCGCTCATAGGCAATCTCGTCGACTTCTTCGATCATTTCATCCGGGATGCTTACCCCTGGAGATGCCATCACCACCACGTTACCAGCCTACCAGCATAAAACTTTGGTAGCAAACCAGAGTGTTCACACCACTAGCATTTATATTACCAAGCTACCAAACCGGTTGTATGGCAAACACTGGAATCACCGTCCCCGACGAACTGCTCGAGGACTTCGACGACAAGGTGTTCGAGTTGAAAGCGGAGGGTGAGATCGACCGCGACGCTTCGAGGAGCGAAGTGATCCGCACGCTCATGGAGGAGTGGGTGGAGGGAAACTCGACGTCGAGTTCGACGGCAACGGTGACGGCTGACTGAGTATGCGCAACTTTCTCTCGCGGCTGTTCTCAAACTCCAGCGACCAGAGCCCGGTATCTGACCGATCCAGTGGGTACGACTACGATCACTACACCGACGCGGTCGAGGACGTTAAGCAACTCAAACGGGAGAAGCGTCACGACGAGGCTGAGGACTTGCTTCTCTGGTGCATCGACACTGCTGAGGCGGAGGAGAGTAGAGGGCTCCCGCGGTGGTACTACAAACACCTCGGGATCGTATATCGAAAGGAAGACCGCTACGAGGACGAGGTGGAGATTCTTGAGAGATACGTCGAAAACGCAACCAGTCCGCGACAGGAAATACTCGACCGTCTCGAACGCGCCCGCGAACTGTCGGAGAAGAACTGATCACCCTGCTGTAACCGTCTCAACCTCGAATTCGACAGGTGCTTCTAACTCTTCATCGACCGCTTCGTACACCTTCGAGTTCGTTTCACCAGGCATCTCGATTAGGTCGTAGTCGGCCATCTTCTTCAGATAATCCCACGCTCGGCGCCACCCCACCGGCTCACGCCGCCGCCCGTCGAAGATCTCGACCTTGTTCGCTCGATACGCCGCTTTCATCTCTTCACCGTTGACCGGGCCGACTCGGCGCACCAGTTCGTACAGCCGCTGATAGGTTACGGGCAGCGACCGCAGATTGTCCTCGCGGATCTTCCGCTGGGCGCGCTCGAAGGCATCGCGGACGTCACGCTCGTGGAAGCGATCGTGGCCGCGGTCCTGGGCGAGCTCCGCTGCGGCCAGCACGGTCTTGATCGCCCAGCGGGCCTCGCCATCACAGTCGTCAGCTATCCACTCGAGTTGGCCCGGCCGCGTTGGATCACCGACGAGGCCGTGCTCGATGCGCGGCTTGAGGATGTCGACGAGCTCCTCTTCGTTGTACTTGCGAAACTCGATCTGGGCGTCTGCCGGAAAGCGCTGCTCCATGTCGCCGTCCAGGCGGGCGAGCCATTCGACCTGCTGGTGGGTGATCGCGATCACCGACACCTTCTCGATCGAGAGTAGATCCTCGAGGACGTCCAGGTCCGGGATGACGTCAGCCTCGTCGAGGATCACGATGTACGGCGTGTCGCACACCTCTTCGAGTGTCTCGAGGAGACTCACTCGAGACTGGTTTTCGTGGACGATGCCAGTACTGGGGTGTTTCGCGGCCGCCTTGTGGATAATCTCGTAGGCCGTATCGCCAGAGCACTCGATGCCGACCGACTGGACGCTGGCCCGCTGGTAGAGATCGCGTAGCAGCCACCGGGTCGTTGCGGTCTTTCCAACACCCGACGGCCCGTGGATTAGCGCGTCCTCCGCGCGCCGCCCCTGCGTCGCGGGTTTCAGCAGCCGCGACAGCGCCTCGAGTTCGCTGTCGCGATGGACGATGTCGGCCTGGTATTCGTCGTCGAAGACCCACCGATTCTTAATCATATGTGACGGTATCCACGAGTGTCATAAAAGGCGTAATGGGCGTATTTCGAAACAGCGTTCGATAATCTGCATCAACATAATTTTCAGCGAACCAGAAGTTATTCCTCCTTTCCATCTATATGAGGTGTTATGTCAGCAGAAGCGACGACACAAACACCAGCAACAGATGAGCAGTATTGTTCAAGCTGCGGGGAAATTATAAAAAAGAAGGCTGAGATTTGCCCGGAATGTGGTGTGAGAAATGAAAATACACTGAGTGAATCGTCTGAACCAGAGAAGCTCTCGACAATGGGCGCAACTGGTTACTCAATCGTGAGTATCGTTACTGGAATACTTGCGACCCTCTTCTTCCCACCTGTCTTCGGCGCGATCTCGATATTTTGCGGATATAAAATATATCAGCGCCATCGAGAATTATATGGAATTGGTCTAATGGCCTTTGGTGGCATCACAATGATTATTGGTATAATAGTTGGAATGGCGGCTTGGTCGTAACGTTAAGGAATGAAAGATGTTCCTTGAATGCCTACTGGAAATTCTTCTCTGAAGAAAGAGTAACCGGAGGAGGCTCCAACTACTCGCTGATCGCAACGCCGTCAGCGCACTCGAGCGCCACGTCTTCGACCGGTTCGCGCCCGACATGTCGCCACTCGTCGGCGACTCGCTCGTACTCGATCCGCATGTGGCCGCCGTCGGCACAGGGCTCGAAGGCGAACTTCCGAGCCGCCGTCGACGCCGCGCCAGCGGACGCCGAAGCCCCGGTCAGTCATCGTCCTCAAGCTCGTCGAGTAGGGCCTCGGTGTATCCTTCGAGATCTTCGCGGTTGGCATGACGAACGACCAGCTCGGCGAGCCGCACACCAGGCCCCCAAAGGTCGGACAGCTTGAGATCCTTCGCGAAATCGAGCGTCATCTCGTCGACATCGCGGTTGCCGACATTATCGACGTAGCCGAGGAATCGTTGGTCCGGTTCGTCGAAGTCGTCGCTGACCTCGCCGTCGACGATCGTCTCGGCGACACCGATGAACGCCTCCGCTCGGCCGTCGACCTGGACATCCCACTCCTTGAGTTGCTCATCAGAGATCGCGTAGCGAAGGCTGTCATCCTCCTGCTCCTTGAGGACCTCGCGAATCGCGTTGCGCTTCCAGTTCCGCAGGTCGCGGAAGTACCAGAACGTCGCGAAGCCCTCGAGCGTCTCGAGTCGACGCGAGATCGAGATCTCGCCCTCGGTGCGCTCGACGACGTCGCCCTGATCGCGAACGACGGTGACCGGACCACTCCCCTCGACGAGGAACGATCGCGGTAGCACCGTCTCGTCGACGCCCTCGCCCTCGAGGGCGCCGGCGACATCGTCGTCGGCAGCTTCAGCTGAGGACATCACTCGTCACCTCCAGTAAGCCGCGCGGCTTCGGCAAGTTCGCGCGCCTCATGGACTGCGCCGATCGGGATATCCGAATCGAGTTTCGAGGACGCGTCTTTCGCATACTGCTCGAGGACGTCAGCCGCTTGCTCATCGTCCTCTGCAGCCCGGAGGAACAGTTCCTCGAGGACCGTGGCCACGATTCGGTCGAAGACCTGCCGGCCGCCGTCGGCCTTCTCGGTCTCGATCCGCATCAACCGGGACTCGGGGAACGCGTACGTCTTGTTCGGCTCGGACTTGACGCTCGAGCAGTAGACGACGTCGAAGACACGATCGTCGGCACTCGCGTTGAACCGTGCATTCCCGTAGTTCTCGAGGAGGTCGTAGCCGTACTCGTTGGTCCATTCGAGAGCGGTCTGTTCGGTGTCTTCGAGGACGTGAACGGGACGTCCCTGTGCTAAGTCGAGCGCTACGTCGCCGGGCTTGATGTCGGTCTCGTCAGTCATGGTGTCGTCGTCTTCCGCCATCCGCAGTTGCTGGTTAACGCGCTGTACGTGCGTATTCTCCTCTCCGCTGCCGTCCGCACGAACCGCCGGCTCGGGGCCGGCGACCGCCTCGGCCTCGCGACGCTTCTCGAGCTCGTGCTGGATGCGCTCGGACGGCCACTCGTCGACCCGACCGCCCTGCGGACTACGCGCGGCCATCGTCAGCACACCCCCTCGAACAGCGTCTTGAACTCGGTCCGGCCGAACTCGTCGGTCAGCCCCGTTCGCTCGTGCTCGAGAACGACGTGGTGAGCCGACGCCTCGAGGACGCGGTAGGTGTGCTCTGATCGCTGCTGCTCCTGGACGATATCGTTCCGTGTGGCGATCGGCGTCCGCCGTGAGCCTCCTTGCAGGTGCATCTTAGAACACCTCGTCGAGCGCGTCCTGGACCTTGTCAGCGGCCGAGACCGGACGGTCCGCCCAGCCGACTTCCTCGTCGATAAACTGGATCCAGATCGCAACGCCGTCCGTCGTGTCGTCGGCCTGCTCGTGGTCGGCGACGCCTTCAACGTGGAGGATCGGCCCCTCGAGCGAGAAGACCGGCACGGCGCCGTCATCGTCGCGGTCAGCACGCGCCTTCGTGACGACGACGCGGTCGCGCTTGCGGTCGAGGTGGTGGTGACGTCCTTTGACGTCCTCACCGATGTACGCGTAGTTCCAGCTGCGTCGCTCGAGGACGGTGTCGTCGATCTGTGCCTGGTCGTCGGTCGAAACGGTTTCATCCGTTGGGTGTTGTACGCTCATACGCTGGGTCTCCAGCACGGTCGAGGGTGTTGGCGCACCCGTCGGCCATTTCCTCAGCCGAACTCCCGTGCTCAGTCACTACTATGCACTAATGCATATTAAGTATTTTGCATGGACGCAAACGTATGCACCCACGCAAATTATTAGTGAGGTGAGACAGTACACTCATTTGCAATGGCGCAAAAACAGCAACCACGAATGGGTCGTTATCGCGCGATCATGACGGATACCGACCGAGAGTACATCTCGGGCGAAGGCGACGCCACGGACAACCAGCGGATGCAGTCCGTATCACGCGTCCGCTCGCGTATCAACAAGGAACTCCCGACGGATATCGAAGTCCTGGAAGAACACCGGCCAGATCTGCTCGAGAACCTCCGCGATGTTGTTTGCGACGACGCAAATCCCGACGGTGGGCGGGTGGAGACAGTCAACCGCGAGCGGATGACGCACGCACTCGATGATCTCGAAGCGGCGCTCGAGCGGGGCGATCGCGACCGGGTCGAAGAAGCTCTCGAGCGAGCGCGAGATGAGCTCGAAGACGGAGGTACCGATGAGTAGCGCAACCACTGATGGCGGCTCCCGTCTCGACTGGCCTGCCGACTTCGGCCGAACGGACCCGGACGACCGATCGCCGAATAACAACTTCGACGTCACGCTCTCGAAGGCCTTCTCGGATCTCGAGACCCAACTCGACCGACTCGACGTCGAGGAGTTCCGCTACTCGTTCGATGCCCGCCAACGGAAGAAGGACAAGCGCCCCTACTCGCGGGCGAACCCCGACGATCCTGGATTCGTCCTCCGCTGGACGATGGATGGCAACGACTACGCGGTCGCGTGCGACCGCTACTCGCGGCTCCGTGACAACGTCCGTGCCGTTGGCCTCTACCTCAAGGAGAAGCGGAAAATGGAGAATCGACCCGTAACGACGGGCCAGTCAGAGTTCGCAACTGCTCGACTCCCACCCGCAGACGGGGAGGCGATCGCGGCGCCCCCGGTGCAGAGTGATGACGTCCTCGACGAGGATCCGCACGAGGTCCTGGACGTCGCGCCGGACGCTCCCGACGAGATCGTGAAGGCCGCGTTCCGCGCGCAGGTAAAAGACCTCGAGGGCCACCCCGATACAGGCGGCTCGAGTAGACGGTTCCAGAAGCTCAAGCGGGCGCGGGACGAACTGCTCGAGGATTAACTCCATCACTCAGCATTCGTTCTTATGGTTCTCAAGTCTGCAAAAACACTATTGATTTAAATGTCTGGGAGCCAAGATACGGCCATAGACGAATTCCAGACCCATGAGTCAGTTTGAGACCGAAAAAGAGTTTTTAGAGTGGCTAGAGACCTGTCTTAAACACGCAGTCTCGGAGTTGGGTCTGGACTGGGATGATGGAACACGTGTCCGTCGTCAAAAGTACCTGTGGCTGGCAGTGTCTGAATTATATGGGGAGGACATTCCAGTTTCACACAGTTGGTTTCTATACGGGGTGAATATGTTCGATTCCCCGCCAACTCACGAGGCTATGGCGAGGGATTTTCCAGGTCTATCACTACCAGATCACTACGATCCCATAGTCACTCGCCATTCATATGAGGAGGTAGTATCCTTCTATACAAATGATCTGGACGACTTTTCGTTAGAAACATGGTGGAATCATCCAGATCGTGCAGATTTGGCTTTTCTTGAGCAATTTTACCAAGAATATGCCCCAGCAACATATAGAGATCTCTATCTAGAGAACGTAAACCTGCGGGAAAAACTTCGGCAGGCAAAGAAAAGAGTGGTGTCTGAAGAAGAAAATGTTGAAATGTATGATGATATATCGCTGATAACGGCACGCATGCAACTCGAATTGGCTGATTTACCCAGCCAAGATATCAATGTTGATGATTTTATAGAGTTCAGCAATACAATAGAAGATGTATTTCTGACGCTTGAGGGTTCAGATTATGAATCATACGACCAAGATATGAAGTCTGGACTCATTTCGGTTATATCATTTTATAGAGAAACAGTTTGGCCAGGTATTGCGGCGTCAGTGTCTACGGAGACAGTCTCAGGCCCGAATATGCGTACAGCACTTGATCGTGCAAATAAACAAGCAGAAAAAGCCTCGCGAGAATTCTCTAATAGTGTCAGCGGATTCCGAGAGGAATGTGAGAAATCGGGTCTACTACCAGATGTATCACAATATCCGGATCGCGACGATGAAATTGATCAGAATATAGATGAACTATTCCGAATGGGGGGAAGTAGAAATGGTCGATGAGTCTTTTTTACAATCTCATCAACCAGACACAACTGCTATCTTTGTTGATAGTTCTGTTCTTTTAGATTACACTTTAGATCGAGCTAAGGACTCCTCAAAGCTCCTGTTAGATAGTAAAACAAGATTTGTGACCAGTGAAACAGTTAGGCGTGAAGTCTCCAACTTAGTTACGCGACGCGAGTCGGTTTATCGAGATATCCTTGAATTTGCCGCCACTGGCAGGCTCTCTGAATATAGCATACCCCAGGGACGTTTAAGTAGAAATGATAGGCAAAAGCTGACTTCGCTAATTGAAGAATTGATTGGAATGGATGACGATGCAGTCATACTAAAGCGAATAAAAGAACGAGTTCGACGCGTCTCTCGAGCAGAAGAATTACTATTTGAGAGTTCTGATTCGATTATTGATAATGTGGTTCCGTCAGAACTCCCTCCACAAATCAAGGGATATCTGAGAAATATAATTTATAATGATAGCGATGTTCGTGTGCTTGCTAACGCGGCAGTTTGGTCAGAAAATGGTGGTACCGGAACAGTTGCGACAACGGACCACAATGATATGATTTCCAAAAGAGAATCTATCTTAGAAGTAACAAACAAAAACCGAGAAGTTGGGACTGTATTTGTATTCACTCCTAAAGAAATCACTAGCCAAAGAGTAGGGTGAACAATGGTTACGGCTATCGCCGCCAGGATGATCTCCTCATCGCTATTGCACTGACCGAGTTCTCAGTCCACTACGAACAGGCTGATCCCGAACTCTCGCGAAGAGCGTGGCAGCTGGCCGCCGACCGATTGCTCGAGCATGACGTCGAACCGCAGGAAGCTGTCGACGCGCTCGAGGTCGGCAAATGAAGATCAGAAAACAGGCGATACTCTTATCATCAAAACGTTCAATCGGAGTGGTATGAACCGGCGGCAGTTACTGATCGGGACCAGCGCTACTTTCTCGACGATTCTGGCCGGCTGCTCGAGCGGGACGTCTGAGAACCAGAACGAAGTCTACGCGGAGGAAACAGTCGAAGCAGTCGACGGCGAGGCTCCGGTGACCGTTGACAACTGGACGATCAAGGACGGAACGCTCCACCTTCACTTCACGCCAGTGGGTAGTCACGATCGCGTGCTACGGATCATCGCCGGCGCGTACGCGGGGAACGTGAACAACGGACTGGAACTCTCGCTCACCGGCTACGGCTACGAAGGAGATGAGACGGTCATGTACTTCCAGATCGAGCCTGACTGGGCGCAGCAGTTCATGGACGACGAGCTCACGGAAGAGGAATACATCGACCAGATCAGGGAGACTATGGCGTAGTCACACCCGCTCGGAGTTGCGTCCGACTCGAGTGCTGATCTCCTGGACGAGATCCCCAGCCGACTGTCCGATGCCGAGAGTTCCCGTGATCCGATCAGGCTCGTGGCTGATGTCCTTAATCTGGTATGGGCCGTCTCCAGGCAGTTCGTCCAGATCGATCGCGTTGATCACCGACCATTCGACCGAGTCTCGAGGAATCTCGAAACTCACGTCAGAGACCGCGTCGCCAGTTTCTTCGACCAAGAAGAGAGCGACCTGATCGCACATCTGCTTCGACGCAAGACCGGGGATGTCCTCGATCTCCGGTTCAACGTCGTCTTCGACGACGTCGCCGGCGATGTACTCGCCGCGGGGCTTGACGTCGGCGTCGACGCTGATCGTCTGGCCGTCCGAGATCGAGCCGCCCGATAGCGCCTTGATCTTGGGCTGGCCGTCTTCCGCCACCCGCTGGATCTCGTAGTCTTCCCCCTCTTTGAACTCTGTGTCGCCGCTGTAGACCGTTGTTTTACCGTCGACGAGCCTCGAGTCGGGGAACGGGAGATCAACCCACGAGCCGACCGAGACGGTCACCGACTGTCTGGTCACCCTCTGCGCGCCACCGTACACGATGGCGTGGTCGACGACGTCCTCGGTTTGCTTGTCGTTTTTGTACTTCGTGAGATCGGGGCTGTCGTTCGTCGCGCGCTGCTTGAGTTGCGTCCACTCGATCGAGGTCTCGTCGCCCTGTTGCTGGACCTCAAAAACGAAGTTACCGATGTCAGCACACTCGCGCAAGACTTCGATCAGCGGCTCGTCGAACGATCGGTTCGTGATGACCGGCGTATCGTCGAGGATCGCGTCGATCGCGACGTAATCGAGCGTCTGGGGCTGGTAACCATATCGGGGCGTCGACGCCTGTGGATCGAGATCAGTCCGTGCGCCGAGGCCGACGCGAGTTCGGGCAGTCGTGTTCAGTTCGTTGTACACGAGTGAGTGGCTCGTTGCGTTCGTGACCGTGTCGTAGTCGGTCGTCCCATCGATTCCGATCGAGAGCTCGGCGACGCCGTTCGCGTCGTTCGTAGTAACCTCGAGGAAGACCTCGCTGATCGCAAGTGGCGTCGTGATCGGTTCGAGCTCGATCCGAATCGGCGAGTTGGGGTACTCCCATGGACTGTCAAGATGCCCGCCTGACTCGTGGACTGAGTTGTCGAAGTTGCTGGAATCGTGATACCGCTGATCGTAGACGACTGCAAGGTCGACAATGTATGGATTGCTCCCCTGCGTCGCCTCTTGGGCGACTAAACTGCCGGAACTGAAGCTGCCACTGTATGCGTAGCTGAGATCGAACCAGCCGGGGGAGCTGGTCGAAGTCATGCTAATGGTCGCGAGGTTTGCGCCGTTGAAATCGAAATCAATGTCCGGCACATCGCTGCCGAGGATTCCCTCGCGCAGGGCGATCCCGACCTCGCCGTCCGGAATGGAGTAGCCGAAGTCGAAGTTGAGGCTGAAGTTCGCTTCGCCGGCGGAGCCTCCCGTGTACGATCCGTCACTGTGCTCACTGGATAGCTCTATGATCTGGCAGGTCTGTAGCGGGACGATCTCCCCATTGACGATCTCGAGCGGCAGCGTCTCGTCGGTCCGGATCTGCTCAAGGACAGCATCGGTGAGTGCTTGCTCAAGCTCGACGGTGGAATCGGCCTCTTGGATCCGGCGCTTCTCCCCAGTCTCGGTCTGCGGCGTATCGACGTTGGCCGTATAGCTCGTATAGTCGTTGATCAGCCGCTCGACGAATACATGAGTCTTCTCGACGTCGACATCTTCGGTCACTTGCGTCTCGAGTTCTGTCCCTCCCTTCCCCGTGAGCGACGTCTGTTTCGAGCTCTTTCCTTTCTTGAGCGATCGATGCTCGAGGCGGTCGACCGGCTCTCGATCGCCATCGTACCAGACGCGCATCGGAGCATCGTTCAATGCGTCGTCGTGCCAGCGCCGCCTGAATGGAACCGAGAGTTCGACGGTCGGGTAGCCGTTGGCCGTCGGGTTGCGAGTGATATCAAGCAGGTCTGGAGTCAGCGGCGCGTCGCGATCGGGCTGATCAACCTCGATGTGTGGGCCACGCGACGGCACGGCCCGGTCCTCGAGGCCGATTGATGTCGTCGTGGCTGTCTGTGCCGGACTGTCGGCGTGAACCCACTGCGTGAGGGCCCTGACCATGTAGAAGTACTCCCGGTCAGGTTGAACGGTATCGTCGGTGAACGATGTCGCCGACGCCGAGACGGTACCGACGAGTCGCCCAGGGTCGCCATCGGGATATGAGTAGTCAGTCCGCTTCCGGTAGATCTGCTGGGAGCCTTCGAACGTTGAGTTTAGTGACCAACTGATCGAGACCGATGTCGTCGACGTGCTCGAGATTGTTGGCTGATCGGCCGCGACGAGCTTGGTGATATCCGCGGCCTCGAGCCAGTTACCGGTCTTGTGCTCAGTCTGCGTCCGCAGCCGGACGCTGTACTTCTCCCCGTCGAGCAGCCCCGTGATGGTGTACGCGAGGGTGTCGTGCCCGACGACGGCGGAGTTGGAGTCGGAGTACGAGGTCGTGGTGTCGGGGTCCTCCTCCTTCCACTCGATGCGATACTCGCCGTAGTTGATCGTATCGTCCCAGTTCGCGGTGATCTCGCTCTGGACCGTTGCGTCGAGCGTCATCCCCGCCGCATCGGGCAGATCGGTAGTGAACGTCGCTGGCATTATCGATCCTCCACCATTGCGTGGTCGGTTTCCGAGATGACTTTCGTTCGGTACTTCTCGCCGTTCAGCAGGCTGTCAGCGGTGTAGCTGGTGGTTCCTGCGGAGAGCAGCCCGGAGTTGTCGGTGCCGATCCAGATGTCGTCCCACCACATCTCGTGTTTGGCATCGCTGTCGCCCCATATCCCGCCGCTGTAGCTCCACAGTTCGACGGTCTCCACGTCGGTCCCGTTCTTGAGCGGGACCGTCTCGACGTAATGGACGCTGCCAGAGGGCGACCAGAAGGCGACTGTAGCTTCGCTATTGGCCCAGTCGAAGAGAATCCCGGTCCAGACCCAGTGATCGTAGTAATCGACGCCTGCAGCGTCATACTGATCCACGGGACTGAAGCGTCCCGACGCGCCATTTGCGTCATCGATTTCCCACTGGGGGTTGTCGCTCGCGACGCCTATTTCGTAGTTCCCGTTCGAGTTCTTCAGTCGGATGCCGCCGCCCCAACTGTTGCTCGTCTCGTTCCACCAGTAGCTCACGAAGTCGACCTGCTCGCCGCCGGAGTGGACGGTCCACGACGCCTGCGGTGATCCGCTGACGACACTGCTGCTGTAGGCGGCGTAGGACCCGCTGTGGACGCGATCCGTAACCTGTGAAAGGTCGTTGACGGTCCAGCCGGTGAGTCCGTCCTCCCAGCTTTCAGTCTCGGTTTCGTGCCGGGCAGTGATGACCCGATGTCCGTTTTCGTTGTCGACGTTATCCGTCCACGACAGATCTGCAGTCGTGGGGTTGATCGCGTCGACGGTGAGTCCGGTTGTTTCGGGAAATTTCGCGACAGCAGTAGCCGAGATGTAGCTCGAGGCGAAGATGCGTTGATACGACCCGTGCCGGTGCTGCTCAAGGAACGCTCGGGTTCGAACATCGTATTCTTCGCCGTCAGCGAGACCGGTGATCGTCGTCGAGGTGCTAGATACGTCGTCGTGGTGCGTCCACGACGAGCTGCTACTCTTTCGGTATTCGGTGTCGTATTGCTTCCAGAACGTCGCGTTATTCGTCCATCCAGCAGTAATTTCGTCTTCAGCGGACGTATCGAGTTTGATGCCTGAAGGTTCAGCCGGCGTCGTGTACTCGTCGACGATGTCGCTGACGACGACGCGATCGACGGCAAAGTAATCGCCGCCGTACATCCCGGTGCCCGTCGTCGTCCCGATCCGGATGCGGTTGTCCGTCGACAGGAGCGACCCATCGATCGGGACGTGAACTTCGTACCATCCCTGTTGATTGTACTCCCAGTGGTAGTGCCGTACCGGCTGCCACGACGAGCCATCGTACCACGAGATGCCGAAGTTTTCGGCATCGTCGTCGAGGGATGCCGTCGCAAAGACGCAGCGGACGTGGACATTGGAATTACCGGAGAGGTCGCCGAGGTTCTTCTGAATCCACGTCCCTTGATCGCTGTCGACCCCTTCGCCGTAGAAGTAGTACGACCCCTCGTCGCCCCCGCCAATCGTCAAGTCCCCGGGGCCGCTGCCGGAGATGACCCCGGTGTCGCCCGCGAGATTCGAGGAGTCCCACGCGCTCAGATCGCCGGACTCGAAGTCGTCCTCGAAGAAGACGTTGTTTTCGTTCCCGTAGTCGGCATACACGAACTTCGACTTCTTCCCATGCGCGACTGTTTGGATGCGGAACTGGTACCGAGCATCCCGCTGGATCGGGTCGTCAGAAACCGTTGCAGTATATCCGCTTTCGGTTGTCCCCTCGCTGCTCCCCGCGAAATACGACCAGTTGCTCCATCCGTTGCCGGTGTCCTCGCGATACCGGATGTCGTAGTGGACGGCGATGTCGCTTTGGTGGGACCATGAGAACTCGATCGTATCCCCGTCCGGCCTCGAGACACTCGGATTGTGGGGCGGGATGGGCGTGGTGTAGGCCGTTCCCGTCGACACCCACGATGAACTGCCGACCGAATTCTCTGCGCGAATCCGAAAGACGAACGACGAGTCAATACCAACCTGCCGTTCGTACGCCGCGTCGGACGATGGCGTGTACGTTGCCGAGGTCGTCGATGCACCCGGGGTCGATGGTCCGCCCGCTGGATCGCTCCACCCGGTCCCGTCCCGGTCCATTTCGATCGTGTAGCTCCCCCGCTCGCCGTTCCAGTCCGACGGCTCGTCCCACGTAAAGTCGATCTGATCGTCAGCGACGACTGAAAGAGCGGGGTTGCGTGGGGGTTCAGGCGCGGAGATCCCGCCGTGGTAGACGATGTAGTCGAACCACATGTCCATGAAGTGGTCCGAAGACCACGCGCCAATGGCGACCTCGGCGATGTCGACGCCGTGATTGAGACTGACATTGACGCTGCCCCCCGAGCCCGACGACAGCCCGAGCCACGCGATCGAGACCTTGCCGGCGCTCCAGTCGAACATGAACGTGCAGCGCACCCACTCGTCGTAATTGGCCTCGGAGCCAAGTGATGTTGCAGAGTCGCTTTCGGACCCGTTGTTATAGCTGAATTGCGGGTTATTCGTCCCGGCAGCGACCTCGAGATTGCCGTTACTGTTGTAGATCGCGAGGCAGCCGCCGTTCGAGTTGTCGACCTCGTTGTAGTAGAACGTCAGCCCGAAGGGGTTCCCCGCATCGAACGACCGAACCGCCTGTCGGTACGAGTTGCCCGACGGGTAGTCGTAGTCGTAGACCGAGCGCGATCCCTCATACGCCCTCGAGCCGTCGTTCGTGGTGTCGCCGTTGACGGTCCAGCCGGACATGTCGCCGTCCTCCCAGTCCTCGTAGAGCGTCTTCTTGTGCTCCGTCGTATTCGAGACTGAGATGGCGTCGAACCACGCGGTGTAGTTGTCGACCCGGCTCTCGAAGTGGTCGAAGTGAGACGCCGAGCCGTTGTACATGAAGTGGAACGGCCCGTAGGTCGTTCCGTTGTACTCGACGTAGTACTCGTTGCGCGAGTAATGGACCTCGACCGTGATCTCGATCCACGTATCCGTCGGGCAGCTCGCGATCGGGACCTGTACCCCGTTCCCCGAGCCGTCGCCGTCCACGGCGTGGATATTCGACCCGTCCTGTACCAGATCGATGTTCCACGAGAACTCCGCGCCGTTCGGTGCTGATGCTGTGTTCTTAAACTCGATGGAGTCGACGCCGGAGTTGTTTTTCGACCCGACGTAGGCGTGGAAGGTGATGCGGTGGTCCCCGCTGGGGGAGTAGGCGCTGGTATAGGCGTGGACGTGGGACGGCGACCCGGTATTCGTGTTTTCGATCTTGAACGACGTAGAGCCGTCGTATGATCGAGCGGTGTCGGTCTGACACTCGCCATTGCTGTTATCGCGGTTGACGCTCCAATCGCTCGGAACGACTCCGTCTCCATGCTCGTCGAAGGATTCAGTCCATGCCATCTATCGTCGCACCTCGTTGCGGCTGATGAGCGTCTTACTCGCGTTCGGATCTACGACCGACGTCGACGCGATCGGCTCGAGCCACGACTCGAGATCAGCGGGTACGGGACCCGTCTCGCCGGCCGGAATGGAGAACTGCACCGTATCCCAGCCGGCATGGACGATCGCGTTCAGCGCGAACAACGAGCCGTCGACGTCGAACGTCAGCTGCGCCTGGTCGCGAACCATCGCGACCGACGTGAGATCGACGTCGAACAGCGAGACCGTCGACGGCTGATCGGCCTCGAGGCCGACCGTCGTCCAAGAGCCGCTCGAGGAGTCCCACTCCTCGGCCTCGAGGGTACCCGCGGCCTCGTCGAGGCGCAGGCGGATCAGACCGTTATCCATCACGACCTCGCCGGCGGCCTCGTGGCCACGTGAAAAGATACGCTGCCAGACGCGCTCGCCGTCGACTTCTCGCGTATCGAAGCTGCGAGTATCGAACACGCGCACCTCACCTGCTGCGTCCTGCTGCTTGTCGAGTTCGAAGAGCAGCGTCGGCGTCTCCGCGTCGCCGAGCGTGTATCCGGAATCCTCGAGGTTGTAGAGCTCGACGTCACCGTACGCCGTCTGCTTCGTGGCAGTTGGTGCAGCAAGTGAGCGGGAGCCGTTGAGACGCCACTGAACGTTTCGGGCAGCGCTCGGCAGTGCAACCGTGGCTGAAGTATCGTTGCCGTACTCGTGGTCGATATTTTGATTCGGGTTGGTTTCGAGCGCGCGGAGATGTGAGCCGATCGAGCCGCTCCACTCGAGGCTGAGCGAGAGATCTTCCGTGTCATCGTCGCTCAGTTTGTCGGTCGTCGAGAGGTTTAGCCGAGGTGTCCGTGTCGTGTTTGAGGCGACGTAGTAGCCGTCGATGCCGACCGGCCCCGTCCCGGCGACCGCGACCGGCGCGAACGTCGGCGTGTTCAGCAGCGTGTCGATCTCGGCGGCCCGCCAGGAGACGTCGTTGCCCTCGAGGTAGATCTGGACGTCGACCGACTGGGGCGAACTCGAGGCGGGATCTGCGCGGCCGATATCCTCGAGTGGCTCTTCAGTCGCGAGGTTGAGGCCGCCGTTGACCGGTCGCACTTCGACGCAGTCATCGGGGACTTCGATCGGGCCCAGGATCATGTGCGCGATCCCTCCACGATGACTTCGTCGACGACCTCACGGATCAGATCGCGCAGTGCTCGCTCGCTGTTGCTGGCCTCCAGCCTGAGCCGCGTTCCGTTGATCTCTTGGGGCAGCTGGTCGATCCGGGTCGCGATCTGCTCGAGGAGTTTCTCGGTTCGGTCCTTCTTCGTCTTGGTGTCGGTGCTGTCTCCGCTGGTGCTACTGTTAGCCATCAGCCGCTTGATCTGCGATTCCGAATCGACCGAGATCTCGTCGAACTTGCTGGGATCGACGTTGCCCTCAACGTCGAGATCGCGGTTCTCGAGTTCGGCGTAGATCCCTTGGATCGCCTTCGCCTCTTCCTTCTTCTGGGTGAGTTTCGATTCGGCGACATCGGCTGCGACATCTTGGTCGACGTCGGCGAGCGTGTCAGCGCTCCGGACCTGCTCTAACTGATCCTGCAGTTTCTGGACCTCTTCACGCGCTCGCATGTACTCCTCGCCGGTCGCCTCTGCCCGCTGTTTTTCGGCTTCGGCGAGTTGCTTCTCGAGGCGACTCTGGATATCGTCGACGGAGAGTGATTCGACGATGCTGGACGAGGCACTCTGGCCGAAGGACTGGCCGAACTCCTGGCCAGCCTGCTTGCCCTGTTCCCCGAACGCATCTTTGTTGAGGCCGACTTCCTCTGGAGACGGCATTCCGTTCTGGTCGTCCAGTATATCGGGCTGCATTCCGCTCTCGCTAGAACCTTGTAGGCCGAACGGGTCGGAGATGTGCTCGTTAAGAGCCTGTTTTGCGTCGTCGGTCGCGTCCTCTGCGTTGTTGACCATGTCGCGGAGCTTCCCTTCGATGTCTTCGGTCTCGATTTTGACTTTGGGCAGCTTGTTGATCTGCTGGATCAACCACTCGATGATTTTCCCGATCACGCCGGCGCCCTCCTCCGTCCACTGACGGATGTTCCCCCAGTCAGCAGCCCATGCTGCGGCGAGCGCACCGGAAGCCGCAATCAGTGCATAGATCGGGAGGAGGATCGGGGATAGGAGACCGTTGACTGCTGTCAGCGAGGGGATCACTGCTCCGTAGTTGACTGCGGCCAGGCTGGCTTTTGCAGTAGTGAGGACACCGTATGCCCCGGAGAGGGCGACGATCGACTGAGCGAGCAGCCCAGCCATCACGAGGATCGGGCCAAGCGAGGCGGCTAACCCACCAGCGACAAGGATCGCCCGCTGCTGATCTTCGTTCAAGTTCTGAAACTGTTGTGCCGCGCCCTTGATGTGACCAGTCGCGGTTGACAGCATCGGGAGCAGTTGGGAGCCGAGCGTGATACCGACGTCTTCCAGGTTCGATCGGGTGATTTGAAGCTCGGCATTCAGGGTGTCCCGTTGCGTCTGGGCCATGTCTTCAGTAGCCCCTTCGGCTTCGCGGAGTCGTTGTGCATTCTGCTCGAGAGCGCCAGACCCTTCCGAGATCAGCGCCGCCATGGCTGGACCTGCTTCGGTGCCGAAGATACGTGCGGCGTCGGAGGCCTCGACACCAGCCTTCTCCATGTTCTCGAGGATCTGAGCGAGCGATAGGACATTGCCCTGCGCGTCTCGCGTCTGGACGCCCATCTCCTGCAGCCGCTTGGTGACTGGCGAGCTCTCGTCGGAGATCTGCGAGAGGACGTTCCGCAGCGCTGTTCCGGCGCGTTCGCCCTGGATACCGACGTCACCCATCTGCCCGATCGCAGCGGACGCCTCCTCGATCGAGATGCCGAGCGACGAGGCGATTGGCGCGACCTTCGACATCGCCGTACTCATGTCCTGCATCGTCTGGTTGTGGTTCGACACAGTGGCAGTGAGTGTGTCAGTCACCTCGCTCATCTCGGAGGCTTCGTAGTTGAACGCCGACATGACGTTCGTCGCGACGTCTGTCGCTTCGGCCATCTGGAGGTTACCGGCTTCTGCGAACGCAGCGACCTGCGGCATCGCCTCGATGGCCTGTTGCGCGTCGAGGCCGGCACTAGCGAGATAGTAGTACGACTGTGCAGCCTGCTCTGCACTATGGGTCGTCGTGTTCGCGACCTCGCGGGCCCGCTCCTCGAGCCGCTTGCGCATCGCCTCGTCGACGTCGCCCATGACGGCGATCGAGCGCTGCATAGCCTGGTCGAAGTTCGCCGCTGCCCGAGCAGATAACGCGCCCATCGCAACGAGCGGTGCCGTGATCCCGGCTGTCATCGACTTACCGACGGACGTCAGCCGCTCACCAGTACGCTGGGCTCTGCCAGCGAGGCCGTCGAGGTCGTCCTGTGCGCCTTTTAACCCCGATTCGAAGCCGTCCTTATCGAGCTCAAGGACGGCAGTCAGTGTTGATATGGTTGGCATTGTTAGAAATCACTTCGCGATCGCAAACGGTCCAAAAACAGCGTCGGCCAGTACTGGTAGCTCTGCTCAGAACTGGAACTGGTCGGCGATCCTCTCCTGCTGATCTTGGTGGATCAGGTAACGGCGGATCCAGAAGGTCTGCTTCGCGCCGTCCATCTGGAAGAACTCCTCTGGCCGGAAGCGTTGCTCACGGTTCAGCCAGTCTAAGAACTGTCCGAGAGGAGACTCTGCAACATCTTCAGCTGATTCTGGTGACCGTCGCCCCGACCAAGATTCATAAAATCCTGGTAGAGCTCACCTATTTCGTCGTCAGTGAATCCGAGCGTCTCCCGCCAGACGTCAGGGTCCTGCAGCGAAGGATCAACGGCATGATCGGAGAGCGTCTCCTCCATGCGCTCGAGACCGACCTGTGCTTCCTGGAGGAGTTCGAAGAGGTTCGCGCCGTCCTGCGCGTCCTTGATCAGCTTCTCCTGCCGATCCTCGAACTCCTGACGGGTCTCCGGATCCGGGTAGAGGAACTCGATCTCGACGCCGTGCCGTTCGACCACGAACGTGTCCCGGGCACGTGCGTCGAAGAGTTCCTGTGCCTTCCCATAGAGTTCGGCTGCTTCACGTTGCTCCTCGCGTTCTTGTTCCTGCATCGAGTCGAGCGCCGCGTTCGCGGCGTCAGCGTTAGCTACTGTGCTGGTCATGGCTCGTCAGTTAGGCGCTCGGAACGTAGTCGATCCAGGCGTCGCCCTCGACCCACCACGTCCACGACGCGGTCGGCGGCGTCGACGACGGGTCAACCTCGGGGCTCGTGAGCTCACAGTCAGCGAAGCGATGCAGGAGTTCCGAATCGGCTGGGATGTCGGCCGTGCTGAAGTCGGGTTCGTCGGCGAAGTACGCGATCTCGATGTACTCGTCGCCGTTGACCTCCCGGTCTGACTTGTCGAACGTGATCTTACCGTCCGAGTCGACCACGCCGATCTTCGACAGCGCCTCGAGGTCTGGTGCGATCGCCGATACGACCTCGACGTCGATCGTGTTGTCTGTCCTGAAGCGACGGGTACGACGCTCACTGCCGGGGTTGAAGTCCTCGTTGCTCTCGTCGATCGTGACTGAGAGGTCGTCCTTGGTACAGAGTCCGAGTACAGTTCGGACCGGGTCGGTGCCACTTTCGTCGCAGTGAACGACTGAAACGACGCTTCCCTCAACTTCGAGGTTGTTAGTGATGTCTGCCATGGGTTACTCCTTGAGAGTGATCTTCGATTTGCTGATCTTCGTTTCTCCGCCGAACTCCGCAGTGATCTCGACGAGATACGTCCCGGCGCCGTTCGCCGCCGACGTGTCCCAGACGTACTCGAACACGCCGACGTCGTTGTGCGTCATCGACTGCGCCGAGACCACTTCGGTCCCGTCGCTGTTGTCGATGATCGTGATGTTCGCATCGGGGGTGCCGTCGCTGCCTTGGTCGTCCGGATCGATCGCTCCTGAGTCGTCGGTGTAGGCGATCTCGATCGGGACGTCTTCGCCGTCGTATGCTGATTTGATAGTCATCGTTCACCTGGACCGTAGAATTTGAGTCGGCCGCGTACGCGGCCAGTGTCGTCTCGACCGAACGCCGCGTCGGGATGGGCGTTGGTGATCGTTGCGTCGACGTGCGCGGTTGGTCCGCGCGAGATCTGTCCTGTTGGCATAGCTATCGGGTGTAGGCGGAGACCTGCCAGTCTTGGATCAGTGCGAGTCGGTCGCCAGTGACCTCGGCCCAGCTGCTCGAGGCTGTCCCCTCCGGGAGGAGTCCAGGAGCCTCGACGGCGACATCCATCCGGTCGGCGACGTGCGACATGATTTCGGCCATGCGGTAGGTCGGTGCGTCTTGCTCGGACCGCCAGGCGTCCGTCGCGACGACGCTAATCTGGAGCCGAAACTGGCGCTGGGTGGTCGCGAACTTGTGGGACTGCTTGCTCGAGGTCTCCGTGATCGGCTGGACCCGGACGACGACTGGATCCTCCTGCGGATCCTTCGGCCAGCCCTCGTCGATCGCGCTGCTGTCCTCGAGGACCGCGACGAGATCGTCGTGGTCGCGCAGGTCGACGATCGTGTCTCGAAGGGCGTCGTGCATCCCGTAGGTCATAGATCGAACTCCATGAGCCGCTCTGTGCCGTTGATCGCTGTAACGACGAGTGCCCGACCGAGTGACGGCCAGGTCCAGACCCGCTTGATCTCGAGTGTGATGGTGAGGTCGGAGATATTGGTCATCAGTTCCCCACCTCGGAGGCTACTCGATAGATCAACTGCTCGATGTCGCGGACCAGTTCGCGTTGCTCACGGTCCAACGCAGGCCGGAGCATCGGTTGCGCGGCCATCTTCCTGGTCCCTTTCTCGACATATTCCGCGTAGTCAGCCGTATTCCCGACTTCCGTTGTGATCGTTGAACGGGGCGTTCTCGTTTCCGCTCGCCAAGAGGCCCTTAGATTCCCCGTATCTACCGGGGTCCGCTGCTGTGCCCCTTTTTGCATGTTCTGAGCGGCCTCTTCCATTCGCGAGACGAGACGCTCGTCGGCGAGAACGACCATCTTCGCCAACTCGGCCTGCGCGTCCTCGGGAGCGAAGCCGCTCTCGAAGTCGAGTTCGATGTCCATCGTCAGACCTCTACTTTCGCCGCCTCGAGTTCGATGTGTTCGGGGATCACCGAGTCCAGGCGCTGCAGGTTCGGTGGCTGGAGCGAATACGTACCAGTTACCCCCGCAAGCTCCACCCGGTCGTCTGCTGCAACGCCCAGCTGGTAGGATCGCCCGGTGACTGTCTCGTTGCCGTCGGCATCCGTCTCGGTTTCATCGACGACATCGCCGACTGCTCGAGCATCGACGAGGATCCGATAGACTTCTTGGGGCCACTCGCCGTAGACCTCGCGAACGTACGAGGCACTCTGTTGCTCGGCGCGGACCGGGACGTCAGAGTACTGTGCGACCCACTCGTAGACCGGCTCAGTCTCGCCGTACGGATCCTCTTCGGTCCCGGTCTGTTCCTCGCTGTAGAAGGTCGCCCGGTCGTTCTCGAAGCCGTCGATCATGAATTAGCTCCCCGTCGTCACGTTTCGGTCACTATCCCAGACAGCACTGCTACCGAGTTGGCCCGAGGGATCCCACTTTGAGAGATCAGCCCGAAGCTGTTCGATACGGCCCCGCTCGTAAGTCTTCCGCGCGTTGCCGACCTGCTGCTCCGATGCGGACCGCTCGGAGCTCGGAAGCGAGAGGATCTTGATCGCAGCGAGGAGTTCCTCGATGCGCCGGAGTTGCGTCTGGTCCATCGTGTCTGTGTCGTTGACCCGCTCGTTGTCCTCCTGGGCGCGGTCCAGATAATTCTGGATCTCGCTGTCGGACAGCGACGTGTCGATAAGTGCGCGGACGTCACTCGGAGCGGCTTCGGTCACGGGCTACTCCTCCAGTTCGTCGAGCCGATCGTCGATCGCGTCCGTCGCCCCGTCTCGATCCTTCTGCTCCTCCTCGAGGGTCCGCAGCGCTCGGAGCGTCTCCTCGTCGTCGACGTCTTCGAGTTTGTCCTCGATCTCGTGGATCGTGTTCGACTCGGGGTTGAACGGGAGCGTCCCGGACTCGGCGTCCCCGCTCGAGCCCTCGGGTCCGCGGCCGCCAGATTCGATGTGCCGGTGCATCGCCAGCAGCTTGTCGGCGACTGTCGGATCCTCGACGTACGCGTAGCCGTCCTCGTCGAACTCGAGCGGCGAGTCGTCGCCGAGGATCTGCGAGTTGTGGAGTTCGCCTGCCTCGCCGGACTCGTGTTTGAGGTAGGGCATGAGTTACGTCTGGATCGCGATGTTCGCGCTCGGCTGGGTTGCCGCGAAGCCGACGCGTTCGTCAACCTGGTAGACGGTGCTCTCGATCGACTCGTCGTAGTAGCTCGAGACGTTGAGCGCGCGCCGCGTCGACTCCCAGCCGAAGTTGGTCGGGTCGACGAGGTAGGCCTCGCCCTCAGAGTAGTTGCCGGTGTTGTCGAGGAAGACCGGGACGTCGCCGGCGACACCGAGGAACGCCTGCTGGCCGACGAGGTTGCCCTCGGGCAGAATCCCCATCTCGAGGACGGAGTCGCCGAGTTCAGACGCCTGCGTGAACTTGTCCATGTTCAGCAGGGCGTTCATGTTCTGGCCGCCGGTGAGCAGCCGGAGCTCGCCGAGGTCCAGCTCGTCCTGGAACGCCTGCTGGCGGGCGAGCGTGATGTCCTCGTACTCGATGACCCCGGAGGCCGCGTTCCCGGCGTCGATCGGGCCGGCGCTGTTGGTGTTGTTCGAGAGGATGTTGTACGCGATCCCGTCGACGCGCGTCTCCTCGGCGCGGATCAGGTCCTCTTCCTGATCCATCGTGATGTCGATAACGTTGTCCTCGACGTCCTCGTCGGGGATGACGATCTCGAGGCCGTACTTCGTGTGGGCGACTTGGACCGTGTCGTAGTCCTTCGTCGCTCGCGGGAACTCGGACCCCGGCGGAACCTCGGCAACGTCGCCGTCGAAGTCCCCATCGGAGATCGGGAACTCGACCGAGTTCGAGTCGTTGTTGGTCGCGTCGTAGTCGCGGAATGCGGTACGACTCTGGTACTTCTTGTTGCGGATCTTCTCGACGATCGATCGAACGTCGTCGTCGCTGATGATGTCGGATGCTTTCTGGGACATATGTGATTAGGATGAGTTATTTTCGTTTACAGCAGGACCCACGCGTAGCCGTCCGGTGCGTCCTGTCCGCGCCACGAGCCGCCGGCGCCTGAGAGGGCGTGGGCAGGACCGCCGCTCGAGGTGACGAGCAGACCGCTGTTGCCGTTTGCCGAGTCGCCGAGATCGAGGTCGTCGCCAGCGCTGACGGATCCCTCGACCGCCGCGACCGTTGGCCCGCCGACGTGGGTCGGCGCGATGCCGCTGTTCTCCGTTCGGCGTCCGCGAGCGCGGACTCCGAGCAGTTCGTGACCCGAGCCGGCGTCGCCGGGCTCGAGGTCGCCGCCGACGATTGCGATCGCATCGCCGGCTGCAGTCGACCCGTCCGAGTCCGCGTAGCCGATAGTCGTCGTACTGTCGCCGCCGTTCTGTCCGGGTTTAGATGCCATGATCAGTCACCTCCCTCGTCGTGGGCGTTGTTCATGCTCTCGACAACCGAGCGGAGAGAGGACCGCTTCTGGTGTGTCGACAGATCGAACACCAGACGCTCCTCCTCGTCCCGCTCGGTCCATTCGTCGGGGTGGTTTTCGACGAGCGCGTCGCGTTCTTCGTCGTAGTACAGCGTCATCAGAGGACCTCCAGGGCGCCGTCGTAGTCGTCGGCGCCGGCGAGCTCGGCCGCCTCGTTGCGGAGGGCTTCGACGCGCTCGTCGGGGAGCGCGTTGCCGACGTTCGAGAGCTTCGTGTTGATCTCCTCGATGCGCTCGATGTCCTCCTCGGACGGACCGCTCGAGCCACCTGAGCCGCCAGTCGGGCCAGAGCCCGTCTCCGGTGTCTGGGTGAGCGCCTCGACGTCGAGGTCACCGTCGTCAGTCTGGAACTCTGCGGCCATCGCGTCGAAGCTCATCGCCTCGACAGTGGCCTCGCGAAGACCGAGGTCCTGGGTGAGCGCCTCGGCCATCATGTCCTCGACGATCGCGACGCGCTCGCGCATCGCTTCGGCCTCTTCGGCGTCCATGACTTCGGGCTCGTCGAGGTCAGCCGCCTCTTCGATCAGTTCTTCGTGTTCGTCTGCCTGTTCCTCGAGTTCAGTGAGTCGATCGCGCACCTCGGCCTCGACGACCGTCGGGTCGTCCTTCTGCCGAGCCGCTGCGACCAGCTCTTTTTCCTTGTCAGTTAGGTCCATGAGTAGTGAGTCGTCGTTGGCCGGGGTGCTCTGGCCGTTATCGCCGCCATGGCCGTCATCGCCACCCGGGTGATCGGTGGTCAGTGCTTCGACGTCGACGCCGTAGTGAGCCGACAGCGCTTCGGCTGCTTCGGGCTCGATCTTCGGCGACTGGCCGACGTTGATCTCATTCGATGGGACGCCGCCGTCGGCGACCAGGGCGACGTCTCGGGCTGCCCGAACCTCGACCGGTTCGTAGATCGCATCCGGATCCCCTTCCTCGCCTTCGACGAGCTCGACCTCGCGGATGACGACCGGAGAGATCTGAGCGAGGCCGGTCTCGACGACCTCCTCGGCTTCCCAGTCGGCCAGGAAGCCGTCGAAAATGAGCCCGGCGTCCTCGTCGAACGCCGTGGCCGTGATCTCGCCGACCTTCTCGTCCATCGAGACGGCACCAGTCAGTGCTGGGCCGTCCTCGGTCATCGTGACGCCGACGTGTTGTTCGGGATCCAGTGAGTCTGCCAGCGTGATCGGCTTCCCCTCGAAGATGCCATCCTCGGCCATCTCCTCGAGGACGTCCGCTGGCCAGCGCGTGCGCTGCCCCGAGAGGCCCTCGGTGATGTCGTCGACGCCGAAGAGAACACCGTGGACTGGTAGCTGGTTGTCAGCCGGTTCCGCCGCGACGGCAGCGACGCCCGCGCCGTCGCTCAAGATCTCGTACGTGGTCATAGCATGCTGAAAAGTCCGTCCGGGTCTGGACCTCGGCCCCGGATCGCGTCATCGGTGGTCGGTCAGTTCCCGGTCCAAACTGTGTGTGCACACCGGCAGTTGGGGTGCTGCGGCAGGTTGCCGTAGGCCTCCGACGCCGGATACGGTGCGCCGGCAGCGTAGGCTCGGCACTGCGAACACGCCCCGTTCGCCAGGATGACGTCGACCTTCTCGACGCCGGCGCGCTCCCACTCCTTGAGCCGAGCCCAGTTGTGGGAGTTCATGAGCTCCGTCCGAGAGATCATCGTCGCCCGGTTCATCGCCGCTCGAGGCGTGCCATCCTCGACCTTTCCGAGGACATCCGAGACTCCGCTGGCGATCTCCCGCGGTCCGTCACCGCTGGCGAGTCCGTCTGTCAGTTCCCGGCGGACGTCGCGAGCGATATCGTCAGTCAGCCCGCGGAGTTCCTCGAGGTTTCGCGAGTAGAGGTGCTCGAGTTGCTCCTGGTGGACGGGCATCCGGACCGATGTCGTGATGGCCGCCTCATCAGCGCCGGCGCCGATGTTCAGCGCGCCCAGTTCGCGTTGGGCGTCTTCGACGCCCTTGAGGTAGGCGCGCTCGATGTACTGGTTCTCACCGCCGAACTCGGTGAGGACCTCGTTTTCGAGTTGCTGCTCGAGCCAGCGTTGGGCGGCGTCGACCTTCTGCGGGTCAGTCGTGAACTCGAACTGCCCGGACGTCGGCGCGTCGACGAGCGCCTCGGTTTGCAGTCCGAGTGCGTCGTTCTCGATGATACCCGTCCGGAGCGCCGAGCGGATCGCGGCCAGTCGGCCACGGAGCCGTTGGGCGTAGCGCTGCCGGATCGTCTTGATGCGGGTGGGTTCGTCGCGATCGCGGGCCCGCTCGAGGTATCGCTCATGGGCCGACGTCTGGTCCGGGACACCGACGTCGGTGTTAGTGGCGGCAGTCGCACTCATCAGTCGTCAGCCTCCGTAGAGTCGGGCCCGACCATGTCCTCGATCGACGGCGCAGACTCGTCGACGTCGATCTCGCCGTCGACGAAGACGTCCTCGGGAAGGTCCATCGTCGTCTGCAGGAACTGCTCGAGGTCGAGGACGGCGTCGATGGGGACGTTGCCGAGCCCCTCGTTTAGCGCCGTCATGAACTGCTCCATCTTCTCGATCTCGTCGTCGTCGAGCGTCGCGATCGGGTTGTCGCTCTCCTTCGGTGCAATCTTGACCTCGAGGCCGGACGGGTCAAGTTCTGGATGGCGGTCCGCGACCTCGCGGAAGGCTTGCGTCCAGTCGCGTTCGGCGTCGCGACGCTCTTCGATGATCGTGTCCTGATAGGAGTTCTCCTGACGGTCAGAGACGTGATTAGCGATGCTCTCGCCGAAGGCTGTCGCATACTTCGGTGCCGGGAGCGGTGCGAGGATGTCCGCGACGTAGTGCTCGAGCGGACCGTCGAGTTCGGGTATCGTCGGTTCCCACTGATCGGGCGTGATCGAGCCGTCGTGGCCGACGATCCCACCCGCCTCGAGACTGTCGACGTTGGCGACCCACTCGTCTTGCTCGTCCTGGTCCCACGTCTCGACGATCACCTCGTCGTTACCAACCTCGGTGACCTCCGTGTCGAACTCCACGAGCCACACGCCGTAGGCCGTCTTTTTAATCGCGACAGCACGGTCGCGTTTGATATCACGGTACTCCTCGGCGTCATCGGCACACGATTCGAGAATTGGCGTTCCGAAGATCCCTTCCTCGGTCGCGTCGTCGCCACCGATGTCCGGATCGAGTGTCCGCTTGAGAACGTCGTTCTGCGAGAGGTAGACCTCGTCCTCGTCCATCCCGCCGTTTCGCTGCCCGACGATGCTCTGGTCGTCGAACTGGACGTAGGCAGCGGCCTCGTCGCGCTTCGTGATCTCGTCCTCTTCGGCGATCTCCGTGTCTTCTGGATCCAGCAGGATGTTCTTGTTGGCGTACGTTCTCGCCGAGACGGTCTCTGGGCGGATGTGTTTGAAGCCCGTGATCCGCGCGTCGGGTTCGGTGACCTCGTCGTCGGCCTTGAGGTACTCGTTGAGCGTCGTGCCCTTGGTCCATTTCTGGAGGATGTCGACTTTCAGGTACGGGTAGAACGGCTGGTGCTTCTCGCCGGCCAGGACTGCGCAGTTCTCGAGGAAGCCCCCTTCGGGTGCGAAGTCCGGTACCTCGCCATCTTCGGGCGCCTCTCCCATGAAGTACGCTTGTGTCGTAGGGTCGTCCGCCTCGATCCGAACGCCTGGCTTGACAACATCGCGGACGAACTGGTTGAGGTTCGCGCGGATGATGCCGATCTCTCGGTACAGCTGGTGATACTCGTCGATGTCCTCGGGCGGGTTGAGGTCGTCGACGTCCGAGGACTCGATGAAGATCCGCGAGTTGCGGGTGACCGTCTCGACGGTCTGACTGAGCCGTTGGGCGAGCGCTTCGACGCGGCCTTTGATCGGGCCTGAGCGGGATTGTGATTCTGTCGTAGACATGGTTATCGAAGGGAGTTCTGACTGGGCATCGAGCCAGACTTGTAGCGGACGGTCGTTTCGCCCTCGACGTTTCCGTCGATCCCCCACGCGGCCAGGGCAAAGCTGTCGACGCTGTCGTCGAAGCCGTTGTCGGGCGCGTGGTATCGCGTGTAGCCCGAGTCGGAGACGTCCTCCTGGAGCTGTCGAAGCTCGAGGTGGAGCTGATCGAGTGCCTCGATATCGGGGACCGTCAGGTCGCCCGCCTCGACGAGCGTGGCCAGCGTCTCGATGAGTTGCTTCTTCATCTTCGGGCTGAACGCAACCGGCTCGATCGGGACGCCAGCGCCGTCGAGATCGGAGACGATCTTGTTGTCGCGGGAGGCGTCAGGGAGAACGGTGCCGCCGTAGGTCTCATACACGCCACGGATGTGATCCTCGATGCCGTCCCAGGACTCGTTCTGGGCCCGGTGGTAGTACGCGAGGTCGCCGGCGCCGTCGACGGCGAGCGTCACGCGGTAGTCTCGAGACCTCGCGAAGTCGGCGCCGATCGCGACCGGCGCCGTGACCGCGTTCGGATCACGCCGCACTTCGCCGACGAACTCACCAGAGACGTCGTACTCTCGATCGATAGTGACGTCGTAATCGCCGGTGAACAGCGTGTCGTCGAGATCGCGGAACACCTGGCCGCCGTCATCTGGCAGCTGGGCGAGATACTCGCGCTGGAAGATGTGTTCCGGGACGGACCCGCGCTTGTCCTCGGGGTTCTCAGCGAGGAATGGGTTGTCGGCGGACGTCGCATGCCACGACTCATACTCGGGGTAGTCGGCAGACTGCCCGTAGTCGAAGAAGCGGTGGAACCACGACCGCGGCCGGTACGGCTTTGAGATGATCAGCGCGCAGCCCTGCGAGTCGAGCAGCATCGGCTCGAGGTCGCCGTACCAGATCCCTTCGCGCATCTGGTCGGCCTCGTCGAGGACGATCCGGTCGACGCCCTCGCCCTGCAGTGACTTCGGCCGGTCGAACGTACGGAACTCGATCCGGACGCCGTTGATGAGTTCGATGAAGTACGGCTTGCTCTCGCCGTAGTCGGCGATCCAGGCGTCGGGGATCGCGCTCTTGATCTTGTCGTAGCCGTGCTTGTTGGCCTGGTCGTACGTCGGGCCGACCCACCAAACGAGCACTTTCCGGGGGTCGTCCGGGCCCCATTGCGAGGCCTCCGGACGACGGGCGTACTCGAGGACGTCGATCGCGCCGGTCACGTTCTTCCCGGCTCGGCGCCCCCAGCGGCAGACCCGGAAGCGGGCGTCCGACTCGAGGACCTCCCGCTGCTTCTCGTGGACGGAGTACTGCGGCGCCGGCGTGAGGACCTCCGGCTGGTGGGAGTCGCTACTCGTCGCCATCGTCATCCTCCGGAGCGTAGGTCACGAACTCGGCAGTGACGTCGTGCGTCGAATCGACATCCGCGTCGACGTCGGCGTCCATGTCGACCTCGCGCTTCTCGGTCTTCGAATAGCCGAACCCGCGCTCGAGGACCCAGTCATCGTCGACGTTTTCGAGGCGTTCGACGACACCCCGACCTCGCGCGCGTTGCCAGTCCAAATAGAACTCTGCAAGGTCGGTCTCCTTCCCGTCCTCGAGGTCTTCCTCGCCCCAGTTGAGCCAGTTTCGGAGTGTTTGCTCCGTAATGCCGGCGTACTGGGCACAGTGCTCTTTGAACGCGCCGGTTTCTGCGGCGCCGATGAGCTTCTCACGGCGGCCCTGGTCGAACTTGCGAAGGGCGCGATCGTCGTCGACGTGGTCGACGCATGGGCCGGAGTCGCGGTCGGTGCCCCAACCCGCTGGGCGCTGGCACGGCTGTCCGGAGTCCGTGTCAGTCGATCCGCAGCGGTCATCGTCAGTCATGGGTTACTCTTCGGGATCGTTCGTCGTCTCGTCGAACGACTCGAGGTCGAGTTCGGCGAGCGCCTGCTTGGCGGCGAGCCACTCGCCGATCTCGATCCCGTTGAGGATGGCGAGTGCGCCCACCGCTGCCGAGCCGATGAGCGTTGGGTCGCCGCCGGCGCTGATCGCATACCACGCGATCCCGGTGACGAGGATGTTGGTGGTGATCGCCCGGACGACCTTGAGGTGCTGCAGCATCCGGAGGTCACCCCCGGTCCGATCGATCGCTTTGTAGGCCTCGACGAGGCTGTCGTAACAGTACCAGGGGCGGGTAGGTTGTCTCGTACTCATGACTCATCGTTCCCTCCAGATTTGGACTCGCCGTCGGACTGCAATTCGTCGACAGCTTGGACGCCCTCGCCCATCGCGTCGTCCCAGAGGTAGTAGCCCGCACCGACGGCGATCGCGACGGCGCCGAGCAGGATCAGCGAGTCCGGCTGGCGGCCAGCCCATGTCATCGCCAGCCACGTTCCGAAGAACGCGAGTAAGATGGCGCCGGCGATGGCGGTCTTAGCGAGCGTTTTGTAGTCTATACTGCTGCTGGAGTCTGTGGTTCGTGTCATGTGTCAGGAAATGAGTCCGTGAACGTAGGCCTCGAACAGCCAGTCCAGCGGTGTTGGGACGCCAAGGGCGTGCGAGGCCCAGTCGTCCCACATCGCGTAGACGCCGAACGCGGCGACCCAGAAGGCCGGTCGCGTGGCGTAGTGTCGAAACCGGATCAGGCCCGCCGTCGCAATCAGCGTCCCGACGACAGTACCCACTGCCCCGGCAGCCGCGTAGAACTGCCAGAGCATGATGAACGAAAAGAGGCCTACAGAGAGCCCGAGCGAAATGATCAGCGGTTCTCGGTCGGTGAAGCGGTCCCACGCGTACGTGACAGTCCAGAGTGTCAACAGTGCACCCCAGGTGAGGTGGTGTGGGAGCAGCGTGTTGCCGTCTGGAATGGATTCGACTGGGAACATGTATGAAAACAGGTGCGCCGGGTCGCATCTGCGAGGCTCGTGCCAAATCCCGGCGCAGGTCGGGACGGCCCGTTGGACGTCTTTTGGTCAGTCGCGGGATGGTACCCGCCCCGAAACAGTACAACGGAAACGCGGTGTCCCCTTCGGCCCGCCGGGGTAGGGGCGACGTCGGGCCACATCGGGGAGCTACCGCGGGTGGACGTTGGTGCGTCCGGTCGTGATCGTCGTGCCGTCGGCGTCGACGACGATCTCCGAGTGCGGGTTGTTCCAGGTCGGTTGCCAGCGGACGTCCTGGACGACGGCCTCGAGGCGTCGGCCGGCAAACTCGAGTTCAACGTCGTCGCCCTCGTTGATCGAGAAGACGGTCATGGTCAGCTGCGGGCGTTGCGGATCGCGACGGTCGTTGCGGCCTCGAAGACCTCGGTGTCGTACCCCGTGAACTGCGGCTGGGACTTGAGATGACCAACCAGGTGTTTCAGTACGTCGACGTCGACCGACTCGCCAACCTCGAGGAGGCGCTCGGAGAGGGTTTCGGCTCTCGAGAGCGCTTCTCGCCGGCTCATCGACTCCGAATCAGCACGGCCGGCGATCGAGCCGCAGTCGCTGCAGACCGTCCGTGTCGGGTACCGAGCCTTCGTTGTGATCTCGACTTGCCGCGAACCAACGCAGATCCCCTCCGGCCCGATCTCACCATCGGCGGTTTCGTAGAGTCGGACAGGGGCAGCCCGCGTCGCCTTCGGCTCGACGTCGTGGCCCAGCGTGCCGCTACAGACCCGGACGTGGTCGTGCTTGATACGACAGAAGCACGAAGAGCAGATCTCCGGGTTCGTGAAGATCCGCTTCTCGAAGACCTCGTCGGGGTCGTCGCGGTTCTGGACCTCGAAGGTGGGTGCTGTGGTGGACATGAGTACTGGGCAGGACAGACCGTCGGCTGTTGGCCAACCCCCGACGTCGTCGTTGCCTCGATCGGGGATCGAAGTAGAACAGCCGTTACCTCAGTACACTTGACTGTTAGGCAATAAGAACGGAGATAGTTACGATAATCGTGACTTCTCAGATCGCTATTGTTCGTCTGACGCGTTGGCGATCGTGTAGACGTCCTGGCGGGCGTCGCGCGTGTACGGCGTCGATTCGACGATCCCCTCATCCTCGAGCCGTGTGAGCGCCCAGCGGACGGTACGGGCCGGGAGTGTAATCTCCTCGCATAGTTCTTGCTGGGTGACGGGTCCGATGTCCTCGAGCACCCAGAGCACGAACTTCGCACTCGGCGGGAGGTCCTCGAGGTCGTGGTCGTGCTGTTGTTCAGGCATCGAGTCCGTCACCACCCTTCTCGCCGAGTTCGACGAGCCGTTGGTACATTGAGTGATCGCCACCGTCGTTGTTCAGCCCGATCTCGCCGCTGCAGTAATCGCACTCCTCAAAGCCCCACTCTTCTGCTTCGTCGCGGTCCCACTCGCGAACGGATTCGGGCATCCGCGAGCACTCTGGATCCGTGTGGTAGGCGCGGCGATCGCGGTTGTGGGCGTTCGTCGCGACGTAGACGCTGTCATCACTCGGCATCGCTCGCATCACCCCCTTCTGTTCGTGTGGAGTTCTCAGACTGTGAGACCAGCGTTCCGCAGAAGGGGCAGTACTGACCGGCCGCCGTGAACGACTTCGAGCACTCGTGGCAGATCTGGGAATAGCTCATCGCGAATCACTGTCCTCGTGATCAGTATCCGGCTGCTGTTTGCGGAACCGTTCCCCGCAGTCGGTACACTCTCCGTAACGACCGACTCGGAGGATTCGGCCGTCACAGAACGGGCAGCGTAGTTCTTCGCGGTCTTCGTCCCAGAGTTCGTAGTTCTCCGGTGGTACTGCCGATCGCTCCGTACCGTCGCTAGAGTTGTCGGAGTTAGTCATCGGTCTCACCCCGCAGGTACTGGATGCGCTGATTTGCGATTCCGATCACATCCCGTCGCGGATTCTCTGCCCGCGAGCGGTTCGTTTCGATCTTCTCGAGCAGTACTTCCGCGTCGTCGATGCCGATGCGTTTTCGACCCTCACGGTCCTCGGCTTCGAAGAGATCGCCGTTCCGACGAGCGGCCGTGAGCGCTCGATGGATCTCCTCGAGGCCGTAGCCGGCGCGCTGGAGCGTGCCGATCACCGACGGCTTCGACGCCAGTGGTGGCTGCATATGGCCCGAGTTGAAGTCGGTGGCTCGGATCGCGCGCTCGTAGACCTCCTTGGTACGCTTCCGGCGCTCTGATTCCGTCAGATCGCGTTGCTTTTGCACCGCCATGGTTACGCCCTCCCGAGGTAGCGGATATGGTCGGTCTGTGGCTCGATCGCGACGCCGTCATCGAGCATCTTGTCCATGTCCGAATGGAGCCGATCCGCACTGTAATCGCGCTCACGCTCGTCCTGGATGTACTCGATCACCCGGTCACGCGGGACACCGTTGCTGTACTCGTCCTCGAGTTCGTTGATCGCCTTGGCGAGCACCTTCCGGCGGTCCTTCTGGCTCTTCGACTGGCCAGTCTCGACGATATCGGCGTCGTACTCGCCGTCCTCGTTCTTCCCGACGTCCTGCATCGATCGACCGGCCATCTCAGTCGCGACCTGTGCGTGGCGTTCCTTGATCGTATCCGAGAGTTCGAACTTCGCAGCCGTCTCTGCGATCCGGACCAGTCCCTCGAGGTCGCGTAAGGTGACCGGGACCGGTGAGTTCTCGCTGACCTCGTACAGCCGGCGGATCTCGAGGTAGCTCTCGCGGAGTTGCTCTTTGACCTCCTGGCTCTCGAACGGCGGAACCGGCTGCTGCTTCGCGAGGGCGATCCATTTCCGGAAGATCTCGGGGTCGACGATCGGCTTGAGCGCATCGTCTTCGTCCTCGAGGTCGTCCGTGTCACGTTTCGCGGCATCGCGAGCATCGAGAACGTGATCGGCCAGCTGGCGATCGTCGTCCTCGTCGGGGACGTCCTGGACAGTGAAGATCAGATCGAACCGCGACAGCAGGTCCGACCGGAAGTCGAACTGTTCGGGGATCGGTTCGTACGGATCGAACCGCCCATGCTTGGGGTTCCCCGCAGCAATCACCGAGGCCCGTGTCTCGAACGTGGCCTGCTCGCCGGCGATCGAGGCGTTGATCTTCTGCTTCGACATCGGCTCGAGCATATACGACCGGACCTCGGAGTCCATGTCGTCGAGCTCGTCGATACAGACTGTGCCGCCGTTCGCTTTCACGAACGCGCCGGCCTCTAACGACCAGTCGCCGTCGCCGAAATCGTCCTGTTCGGCGGAGACTGTCAGTCCGGGCCCGGTCGCTCGGCGACTCGTCACTCCGACGGTACGCCAGCCGACGTCTTCCGCACGGTCGATGAGCTTTGACTTGCCGGTACCTGGATCCCCGATCAGGAAGACGTTCAGCGTTGATCGGTCCGTGTCGCCGTCTTCGTACTGGATCTGGCCGCCGGAGACCATCGCGAGGACCAGTGCTTTCTTCTCGAGGTCGTAGCCGTAGATCTTCGTCGAGAGTGACTGGGCGGCGACATCGAGGGGATCACCTTCGGCGCCGTTAGCGAGTTCGCGGATCCGCTTTCGTTCCTCGCTCGTGACATCGAGATCTTGCTGATCGGTCTGCTCGATCTCGATATGATGGCCCTCGAGGTAGGGATCGAACTTCGGCTGCTTCTTCGAGTTCTTCGTCTCCTGGTCGAAGTGGATGATCCCCGAGACGACGACGCGGTCACTGACGGTGACGTCGCCGGCGATATCGTCTTCGACGAACGCGTCGATCTTCTGCCCGGCGCCGTCGGCGAGCTCCGGCGGCACCTTGATCCGGAGTTTCTGTGCGTCGACGAACTCCGACTGGTCGAAGTTCACTTTGAACGGCCCCTGTCGTTCGCACCCCTGGCACTCGTGGGGTTCCTGGAAGTCGCCGTCGGACTGCGGGACGCGAGTGAGAGTGCCACAGAGCTTGCATTCGAACGCGGCTTCCTCGATCTTCGGGTAGACGTCGGAGGTCTTCGTGATCTCGCCACGGATCGAGCGGTAGTCTCCGAGGTGCTTCGAGGGCGAGAAATTGCCCGGATAGAACGTGAACTCCTCGGGGAGACCACCTACGCGTACGTGGGCGTGGAGATCGACGTCGATCGCGAGGTCGAACATCCGCAGTGCCTCTTCGAAGTACCGGCGCATCTGTTCCGGTTGCGCGAGGTAGTCGTCTGCGATGTCGGGATCGTAGTTGTAGATGTCTCCCCAGTCGACCTCGAGGGAGCGCTGTTCGTTCGGGTACTTCTGGGCCAGCTGGCCGATCTCCTCTTTGTAGTAGCGACGGTAGAACTCCGTCGCGAGACGATCGGTGAGCGTTCCGCCTTCGGATTGAGCTTGTGACATTGGATCGGTCGCGGGTTTTCTGCCGAGAATAATTCCGAATCGGACGTTCCGAACGACGAACGACGGCGTCGGACGGCGTCGGATTCGGCGTACTCTCGGCTAACGGACACTTATTTACACAACACTACTTGTACAGAGTTCCACTCTACTTTACGGAGGTGGAATCCCGCGCTGATGGAAACCCATCCTCAGTTCACCCCCTCCGAGGTCGTTTTATTCTCGGGAGAAAACGCCACTCCCTGTTTGGCTCGTTCTGCGTCGACGGCGAGTTTCATCGGCCGCTCCGACTCAAGGAACTTGAAGCCAGGAACGTCCTGAACCTCGTCCCCATCTTCGTCGACGCCGGCGGCGAGCCGCATCAGCTTGTAGCAGTGATCTGAGCCAGGCTCGCCGTCGAACACACTCCACATGACGTCGTTGTAGTCCAGCGTCGCCTTCCCGTGGCCGTTCACTGCTCGTTGGAAGGCGTGCTCGCGGACCTTCCCAATCTTCTCGTTGAGCGACAGCGACTCGTACGGCCGTTCGTCATCGATCTCGGAGAGACGGAGCTCCAGCGCGGTGAGGTCCTCGGCGAGATCGTCGTATTCGTCCTGGAGGTGGCCAACCTCTTCCTCGAGGTCGTTCACCTTCGACAGCGCACGCTGGGCGACCTGGAGGGCATCCTCTGGGCGGACGTTCGGTCCGTCCTCAGACAAAGCGGATCACCTCGTAGTCCCCGGCGTGGCCGGAACAGACCGTTCGCTCGCCGTGTTCTGGGTGATCGATAACGTACTCGGCCTCGTCGGTACAGCCGAGCGCCCCGCAGAACGGGCCGAACCCGTCGGTCGCGGAGCTCACGCGGCAACACCTCCGGTAGTCGCGGGATCACTCGATAAACCGGCTATTGATGTATGATCTCGGACAGATGGACTCGAGGCTTCAGCCGTGTTCGAGTCGGATGTAGAGTGCCCACTACGGGGTGTTCTTACGTGGGCATGTAAAGAATTTGAGTAGTGCCCGGGGAGGGCTCCGAACCCTCGATCTCCGCATGTCCCAGGTTCGAGGCTCGGCGGTCCTCGTGGGGGACACGGAGGCTTCCAAGGCGTACCGCACCGAATCTCTGAACCCTATGAGTGCGGCGCTATGTCCAGCTAAGCCACCCGGGCTCGTTTTCGGGTAGTGGCGTCGTTCTCTTTAACCTTCTCATTCGAATTCGGCGTGCAACGCGGACCCACGGATTTATCACAGGGCCATACGAACTACCGCGACATGAGCGTTCCCGGTATCGTCCAATCTACTCTCGGCGACGAGGACATCGCGGCGCGAGTCTCTCTCGGCAGCGAAGACGAACTCTTCGTCACCTCCTCGAGCACACTCGTCTACCGGTCCGACGGACTCCTGCGCGACGAATCGGTCGACGAGTTCTCCCACGAAGCCGACCGGCTCACCCTCTCGGAAGGACGGCGCAAGACCAAGTTTACCCTCGAGTATCCCCTGGAGGGGACACGGGAATTTACGGTACCCTCGGGCAAGACCGACGCGGTGCTCCACCCGGTTCTCGCGGGCGTCCTGAACGGCAACGACATCACGGAACCCGGCGAGACCGTCGCCAAGACCTACCGCTTCAGCGAACTGACGCTGATCGTCACGAGCGAACGGCTGGTCAAACACATCGGCGGCGCCGTCTGGGACGAGGACTACGAGGAGTACCACTACGAGGACGTGACGAACCTGTCCTTCGAGGACGGCAGCGTCGCGACCCAGATCGTCCTTGAGGTCGACGGCCGCCCGCAGCGGATCAAGGCGCCCAACGACGAGGCCAACGACCTCCGCGAGCGGCTCCAGCGAGCGCTGTTCGACTACCACGACGTCGGCTCGCTCGAGGAACTCAACGAGGCGATCGGCGTGGAGGAGGCCGACGACCGCGACGAGAGCGGGGGGACGATGGAGTTCGGCTCCGGCGTGGATCCGCTCGACGCCGACCCACCGGAACTCGACGATCAGGAGGGCGCTCGCGCGGCGAGCGGCGAGGCGGGCACGGACGGCGCAGCGGCCGACGCCGCTGCGGGCGCGAGCGCAGCGGAATCGAACGCGAACGCGCGTGCGGACGCGGGCGTGACCGCGTCGGGAGTTCCGGACTCGACCGACGCCCGAGCGGACCGACGGGGACGGGACGACGCTGGCGCCGCGTCAGCCTCTGAGACCACCGCCTCGTCCGAAACAGTCGACGACGCCGACGATCCGTTCGTCGAGGCGACGGAGTCGATCCCCGACGACGAAGCGTCCGACGCGACCGCCGCGCAACGTCGCCGGAGCCAGTCCGCCGACGCCAGGGACGCCGCCGACGCCGCCACCGCCACGGAGTCCTGGGCGTCCGACGACTCGGCCTCGACCACGACGGATCCCGATCCCGCCGTCCTCGAGCGCCTCGAGGCGCTCGAGGCGGCCGTCGAGCGGCAAAACGACGTCATCGAGCAGCAACAGCGGACGATCGAGCAGTTGATCGAGGAGTTACGGCAGGGTCGCTAGCCGGTTCGAACGACCGCCGACACGGTCTCGCGCCGCGGTTCGACTCGTATTTTGGTTCGATTTCGCACTCTGGACGAATCGACCGTCGGATTGCCGGGTCACTCGCGCCCCGTCACCTTTCGGATGCACGAGGAGCCGAACGGCCCCAGTTCGCCCGCCTCGAGATCGATGAAGTAGCCGGTCGAGAGCCCGGATCCGCAGCGCCGACAGGTGAACTCGCCCTCCTTGGTGATCACGTCCCGGTCGAAGTTGACGTACTGACGGCTCTTGGGGCGGACGATGCCGTCCTCGCGCTCGATGATGCCTCGTAGCTCGGCCTCGTCGAGGATCGTCCGGGTCACCGTCGGATCGGCCGTGATCGCCTCGATCCGATCGACGACGTCGGCCAGCGAGAGCGACTCGTGCTCGAGGCGCTCGAGGAGCGCGAGGCCGAGTTCGACGCGGTCGTCGCGATCGTCGCGGTCATCGTCATTCGCGCCCGTACGTGGGGGTTCAGCTGCGGTCGCGTCCGCCCCGTCCGCGGTCGCGTCTCCGTTCGCGTCCCCCTCCGCGAGGTCGTCGCGGTCGCCGTCGCGATCCATCGGTGAGAGGTGTCGCGCCGCGCCGAATAAACGTTGCGTCGTCCGGCGGCTCCGGACGGAAGACACAAAGAATTCAACACTCGCGTGAAAACTCGGGGCGATGTCGACGCTGCGCGGTTCATCTCCCCCGTTTCGCGCTCGAGCGGTCCTCGGGCTGCTCGCGGCCACTGCGATCGTCACCGCGGGCGTGCTCGTCTCCCCGTCGAAGGCGCTCGCGCTCGTCGAGTCGTTGGCGGCCGACCCGTTCCTGTTCGGGCTCGTCGTCGCCGTCATCTACCTCGCGCGGCCGCTGCTGGCCTGGCCGACCACGCCGCTGTCGGTCGTCGTCGGCTACGGCTACGGGGTCGCCCTCGGCGTGCCGATCGCGCTCGCGGGGATCCTCGTGACCGTGCTCCCGGTCTTTCTGGTCGTGCGACTGCTCTCGAGCGCGGACGACGAAGCGACGGCGGCGGCCGCCGATGTCGGCGCACTCGAGCGGGCGCTCCGCCGGACCGACGCCGCCGTCGATCGGTACTACGACGCGACGGGGCCGACCCGCGGCGTGATCGCCTCGCGGCTGGCGCCGATCCCCTCGGACGCGGCCACCTGCGCCGCGGCGACGAGCGACGTCCGCCTCCACCAGTTCCTCGTCGGGACGGCGATCGGCGAACTCCCTTGGACGGTCGCCGCGGTCGTCGTCGGCGCCTCGGCCGCGACGGTCACGACCGCCGGCCTCGGCGACCTCGGACTCCGACTTTCGATCGGGTGCGGGGCCGCGGCCCTGCTCCTGCTCGCGGGGCCGCTCTACCGGGCCGTCCGGACTCGAGTCGGCTCGTCCGATGCGAGGTCCGGGCGAGCGAACGGCTAATCGGCTCGTTCTCATTTCTGTCCGGCCGCTGCCGTAGAATTAATGACGGTACGTCGAGTCCGTCCCTGACTATGATCCCGTCTGGGAATCGGATCCGGCGTCGGTCGTCCCATCGTCGTCGGCGTCGCCACTATCCCCGTTGCCGTCCTCACCCTCGCCACTGGAGGAGTCGTTCGAGCGTCGGCCGCCGAACGGGGACCGCGTTCGATCGCTCGCCGCGTACCGCTCGCGGTCCTTCGCGTTTTCCTTCTCGAGGAAGCTCGGCCGTCGAACGCGGTCGGTACTGTCCGACGGGAGCGTATCGATGCGAATTCCCTGCAGGGACTGCGGGAGACCGGTCTTATCGTCGAGGTCCAGTTCTTCGTCGTCGCTCGACTCGGCCGAGCCGGCCGGGTCCGCCCAGAGATCCAGTTCGTTTTTCTCCGTGACGAGTCGTTTCCAGATTTCCTGCGGGCTTCCGTCTCCCTCGAGCTGGCGGACGTGCTGGCGCCCCTTCTGGTAGGCGAGTTCGGCGAAACTCCGATCGTAGTTCGTGTCGGTCGCTCCGCTGATGCGCTCGAGTTCGCCGGGGTGGTCCTCGCCGAGCGCTTCGGCGACGCCGAGCGCGAACGCGCGCCAGAGGACCTCGTTGCGGTCCTCGAGGGTCTCCCAGTCCGTCCCGAAGGTACGTTCGTACATGGTCAGGACTGGATCTTCTCGTCCGGATCGACGCGCAGGCCGCGCTCGGTGAACTCGAGGGGTCGGATGTCGCAGTCGATCTCGGTGCCGCGCATCTTGATGATCTGGACGCCGCGGGTCATCCCGCCCGACTCGAGGTAGTTGTGCATGAAGACGACGCCGTGGGCGAGGTAATGGCCGTCCGAGTAGGAGGTCGGGTCGGTCATCTCCGAGATCAGCAGGACGGTCGCGTCGGCGCGCTTGAGCTTCGTCAGGAACGTGACGAGTTCGCCGACCTCGTCGGAGAAGTAGTACTCGAGCAGCATCGTCGAGTCGATGACGACCCGATCGATCCCCTTCGACTCGATGAACGAGACGAGTTTGTTCGAGAGGTTCTCGACGCTACCCGGCCCCTCGCCGCTGCCGCGACCCGACGAGGAGGCGAAGAATCGCTTCGTCTCGCTCTCGAAGACGTCCATGAACTTCATCTGCCCGGAGCTCACTGCCTTGTCGAAGCCGAACTCGAAGTTCGTCATGTCGCTGACGAGCTCCTGTTCGGACTCGTGCATGCTCACGTACAGCGCGGTTTCACCCTCGAAGACGCCCTTCGTGAGAAACTGCGAGCAGAACGTCGTCTTGCCGCTCCCGGGCGGTCCGCTGACGATGTACAGGCGGTCCCGCAACAGGCCGCCGTCCACCAACTCGTCGAAGCCGGGAACGCCCGTGGAGAGTCGCATCGTCGAAGACAGGGTTCGTGTCGAATAAATAGATTCTGGCAGGTTACCGGCCCGTATTAAGCGCTCCGGCCGTCGACGCACTTGATCGGCCGACCGGCGGCGTGTCGGTTTATCGACACCACGACACCACAGTACCGAGACACTGCGACGCCGCGACACCCCGACACACGCGTTACTGAACCCTACCAGAACGTGTCTGCGCAGTCGTAGATAACGCCGTGTTGCGGGCAGACGTACTTGCAGTGGCGCTTGTACATCGGCTGGTCGCAGTGGGGACACGGCCTGCCACCGACCTCGTCGCCGCTGTTGGCTCCCGCGCTTCCGTCCGTCATACCCTCGAGTTGGACGGCCGGGAGGTAAGTGCTTCGCGTCCGAGAAAAGTGGGGCTGCAAAAGAGAAAAGAAATCGGACCGCTATCGACGGTGCCGAGCGTCGGTTACCTCAGCACTCGCTCCAGCCGCAGGACTCGCAGGTCTTGCAGCCTTCGGAGTAGTACAGCGACAGCGAGCCGCAGTCGGGACACTCGGGCGACTCGCCGGCGTCGATGAGGTCCTGGGTCGCGTCGCTGTCCGCGTCAGCGCCGCTCTTGGCGGCCGCGCCGCCGTCGGTCGCGGGTCCGTCGTAGGTCGCTTCCGCGTCCGCATCGGTCGACTCCTCGAGCGTCGCCTGCGTCGGGTACGGCTTGTCGATCTCGTCCTCGAGGTAGCGTCGCATCGCGGTGCCGATGGCGTCCGGGATGGACTGGATCTGTTCGCCCTTGTCCCAGGCGACCTTCGGACTGCGGGTGCCACAGAGCTCGTCGACGATCTCCTCGGGGTCGACGCCGGAACGCAGCGAGGTCGAGATGACCTTCGCCAGCGCCTCGGTGAAGGAGTTCGTGAAGCCGCCGGAGTGGCCGATGTTGGCGAACAGTTCGAACGGCTGGCCGGTCTCGGGGTCCTCGTTGATCGTCACGTAGACCTTCCCGTAGCCGGTGTCGATGCGCTGGCTGACGCCCTGTAAGGCGTCGGGGCGCTCGCGCTTTTCGGTGAAGTCGACCTGAATCGGCTTCTCGTCGGCGTCGTCGGCGCCGACGTCCGACTCGAGGACGTCCTGCACGTCCTCGTTCTCGAGGAACTGCTCGAGCCCGCCGAAGACCTCCTCGATCTGCTCGACGAGCGCCTCCGCGGCTTCGGTCTCGTCGGCGAAGTCGGCGTTCTTCGCGCGCGTGGTCAGCACCTGCTTGCTGCGGGTGCCGTCGCGGTAGTAGGTGACGCCCTTGCCGCCGTGCTCGTAGATGTACTCGAAGACCTCCTTGGCGTCCTCGAGCGTGGAGTCGTTGGGCGCGTTGACGGTCTTCGAGATGGCGGAGTCGACGCCCTCCTGACAGGCGACCTGCACGCCGGCGTGCTCCTTCGCGGAGAGGTCGCCGGTCGTGACGAACAGCTCGCCGATGGCGTCGGGCACCGTCGAGAGCCCCTCGACGCCGTTGAACTGGTTGGTCGCCATCTGCTCCTGGGCCTCCTCCTTGACGGCCTCGACGTCGATGTCGTTGGCCTCGAGCGTCCGGAGGAAGTAGTCGTCGAACTCGACGAGCATCTCGTCGCCCTGGACGTCGTCGGAGACGTTCTTGTAGTAGGCGACGTTGTAGATCGGTTCGCAGCCGCCGGTGGTGTTGCCGACCATGCTCGTGGTGCCCGTGGGGGCGATGGTCGTCGTGTTGTGGTTCCGGATGGCGAACCCGTCCTCCCACTCGTCGGCGTCGAGGCCGGTCTGCTTCTCGAACCACTCGCGGTACTCGGTCGGGTTCGCGTACTTGGACTTGTCCCACTCGTCGAAGCTGCCCCGCTCCTCGGCCAGTTCGTGGGAGGTCCACTTCGAGGTGTGGTTGATGTGGGTCATCAGCTGGCGCGCGACCTCGTTGGAGGCCTCGCTGCCGTACTCCATGCCAAGCTGGATGTACAGCTGCGCCAGGCCCATGATGCCCAGGCCGATCTTGCGCATCTCTCGGACCTTCTCCTCGATCTTCTCGACCGGGAAGTCCGACATCGTGACGACGTTTTCGAGGAACCGCGTGCCCATCTCGATGCGCCGGTCGAACTCCTCGAAGTCGACGGCCTCCTCGAGGAAGGCGTCGACGGCGGCCTCGAGGTCGTCGTACTCATCGCCGTGCTCGTCGTACCAGACGCGCCAGTCAGGGGCGTCCAGGTCGGCGAGCGTCGAGAGGTTGATGTGCCCGAGGTTACAGGCCTCGTACTCTTCGAGGGGCTGCTCGCCGCAGGGATTGGTCGCGAGGATGCGGTGGTCGGGGTGTTTCTCGACGTCGAAGGAGTGTTGCTTGTTGACGCGCTCGAGGTAGATGACGCCGGGTTCGCCGTTCTCGTGGGCGCCCTCGACGATGTCGTCCCAGAGCTCCTCGGCCGGGATCGACAGCTCCTCGCCGACCTCGACGTACTCGCCGAGGCCGAACATCTCGTAGAGCTCCTTGGTCTCCTCGGTGGCGACGTGGGGCTCGCCCGTGCGCGGGTTGGTGAAGGTGAACTCCTCGCCGTTCTGCAGGGCCTCCATGAAGTCGTCGGTGATGCCGACGGAGATGTTGAAGTTAGAGAGGTGGCCCTCGACGGCGTTGCGGAGGTGCTTCGGCACGCGGCCCTCGTCGTCGATGAGTTCGCGGGCCTCCTCGAGGGCTTCCTGGAAGGAGGTGTGCGTGTAGTCGTCGGGGTCGTTCAGGCGCAGCGTCTCGGCCAGCGAGACGTCCTTGTTCTTGGCGTGGATGAACTGGATGACGTCCGGATGGGAGACGCGCATGACGCCCATCTGCGCGCCGCGTCGGGCGCCGCCCTGGGCGATCGTCTCGCACATCTGGTCGTACGTGCGCATGAACGTGATCGGGCCGCTGGCGATGCCGCCGGTCGAGCCGACCGCGTCGCCGTAGGGGCGCAGGCGCCAGAAGGCATAGCCCATGCCGCCGCCGCTCTGGAAGACCTGCGCGGCCTCCTTGGCGGTCTGGTGGATGTCGTCGATGTCGTCCTCGGGGGAGTCGACGAAACACGCCGAGAGCTGCTGGAGCTCGTCGCCGGCGTTCATCAGGGTCGGCGAGTTCGGCATGAAATCCAGGTTCTCCATCATGCCCTGGAACTCGTCGGCGACCGACTCGACGTGGTCGCGGATCTCGTCGGGGAGTTCGGGGACGACGGTGTCGTAGGCGAACTTGTTGACGTTGTAGATAGACAGCGCCGTCTCGTCGTCGTCCTCTGCAGTCGTCCCGGCGCCGAAGACCTCCTCGGCGAGTTCGTCCCGGCGCGGGTGGTCGGGCTTGAGCTGGTCGGGCGTGACCGTGATCTCGATATCGCGCTTGCGCGCCTCGAAGACGGCCTCCGCGAGCGCGATGTTCTTCCCGACGCGCTCGAAGAGGTCCTCCTGCTCCTCGATCAGGTCGCCGTCCGCGTTCTTGCGGAGGTAGCGAGCGGGGAGAATGTTGTGGTAGGCGTTGTCAGTCAGACGGTCCTCGAGGGTATCGCCCTCGGTGCGCTTGATCGGCAGGGTTAGTTCTTCCGCGGTGAGCTCGTGCTCGCTCATGCGCGGGTCACCTCGCCGCTGTCCCGTCGCCGCGCGTCGATTCTGGCGTAAATCCGAGTCCTGGCTCTCATCGTTCGTAACGAAGGTTCGATATCAGTGAATGCCTATAAACCTGATGATCCTGACTACTTTACTTGTATTAATACAATTTTCGTTGTACAGATGTATCTGTACGGTATAGCCTGATTGCCTGCGACCGGTAGAACGGTCGCACTCACTCCTGCTAGACCCTACGATCCAATCCACCTTAACGATTGTCAGAGCGATCTGAAACCAAAACCGAATTGACAGGTACGACTCCCCGGTGAACGTCGCAGAAGCTCGGACGATTCGGCCGCTGAAACGCCTTCCGGTGGCCAGATATGGCCCTCGTTCGGCTCCGTCGGCACTTTCCTCGTTCCCGGAACTCGAGTCGCGACCGGTCGTCCCGTTCGTTCACGTTCGAGTGTCTGTCACGATATCCAGAAAGATTACGTCCCTGCAGTGCGGGGTCTCGCGTATGCCCGAACCATTCACTGGGTCGACCGTCCTCCTCGTCCTCGCAGCGCTCGCCGCCTTCGCGGTCGCCGTCATCGCGATCCGCATCGCGATCAAACTCGCCGTCCGCGTCGGCATCATCGCCGCTGTCGTCCTCGCGGCGCTGTACGCGACCGGATCGCTCGGCGTCATTCCCGGCGTCTAAACGCCCGCAGATCTTCGCTTAGAACAGTCGTCTCGGGTTCAATCGGTTGCTCTCGTTTCTACGGTCGTCGGTTCTCGAGCGCGGCGTCGAAATCGACCCGAGCAGCGGTTAGCACTGTGCGAGGAAGTTCTCGATCACGTCGTGGCCGACCGCCGTCAGGACGCTCTCCGGGTGGAACTGGACCGCCTCGAGCGGGTACTCGCGGTGGCGCACGCCCATCACGAGCGTCTCGCTCCCGTGGTCGGCCGTCGCGGTCACCTCGAAGCAGTCGGGTACCTCGGTCGCGATCAGCGAGTGGTAGCGGCCGGCCCGAAAGCCCTGCTCTAAGCCCTCGAAGACGCCCGCGCCGTCGTGGTCGACGGACGACGCCTTCCCGTGGATCGGCTCGGGGGCGCGACCGATCGTGCCGCCGTACTCGTGGACGGCGGCCTCGAGGCCCAGACAGACGCCCAGCGTCGGAACCTCGGGACTGATCTCCCGCAGCACGTCCATCGTGACGCCCACGTCGCGGTCGTTCTTCGGGTGGCCCGGACCGGGGCTGACGATGATCGCATCCGGGTCGACCGCGCGGATCTCCTCGAGCGAGGCGGTGTTTTTCAGCACCTCGGTCTCGGTGCCGGCCTGCTGGCTGACGTACTCGACGAGGTTGTACGTGAACGAATCGTAGTTGTCGATAAAGAGGACGCGGGTCGCGTCCCCGTCGGTCGCCGATCCGTCGCCGCTTGAGTCGTCCGCGTTCGCGTCGTCTCGTTCCTGCGTCGCGTTCATCGGCTCACCTCCGTCGTTTCGCGGCGCCCGTCCGGCCCGGCGTCGGTCTCATCGGCCGGCAGTTCGATCTCCTCGAGGGCCGCGAGGACGCCGCCCATCTTCTTCTCGGTTTCCTCGTACTCGGATTCGGGGTCGCTGTCGGCGACGAGTCCGGCGCCGGCCTGGACGGTGATCCGGTCCCGCTCCCCTTCGTCCTCTACCGTTGCCGTTCGAATGACGATCGCGAAATCCGCGTCGCCCGTCCAGGAGTAGTAGCCGACGCCGCCGCCGTAGAGCCCGCGGGGCTGGGCCTCGAGGGCGTCGATGATCTCCATCGCCCGAATCTTGGGCGCGCCCGAGAGCGTCCCGGCGGGGAAGGACGCTCGAGTCGCGTCGAATGCGTCGGAATCTGCCGCGAGGCGGCCCGTCACCGTCGACTCGATGTGCTGGACGTGGCTGTACTTGAGGACGTTCATGAACTCGTCGACGCGGACCGAGCCCGCCTCCGACACGCGTCGCACGTCGTTGCGCGCCAGGTCGACCAGCATCGTATGCTCGGCTCGTTCCTTCTCGTCGGCCAGCATCTCCCCCGCGAGGCGTCGGTCCTCGACGGGGCTCGAGCCCCGGTCGCAGGTGCCGGCGATCGGGTTCGACATGACCTCGCGCCCGCGCACGGAGATCAGCGTCTCCGGGCTCGCGCCGACGACGGTCAGGTCGTCGTGCTCGAGCAGGTACATGTACGGCGAGGGGTTGACCTCGCGCATCGCCTCGTAGAAGCCGAGCGGATCGACGTCGCCGTAGAGTTCGCGCTTGCGCGAGATGACGCCCTGATAGATGTCGCCGTCGAGGACGTGCTCTTTCGCCTTGCGGACGCTCTCCTCGTAATCGGCCTTGGGACCCGCGGTCTCGTCGCGCTTGACGAACCCGCCGGTTTCGGGTCGCTCCGCGTCGCGCAGCGTGTCTGCCACCGCGGCGGCTTCAGCCTGGAGCGCGTCGTAGACCGCGTCCGGGTCGTCGTCGGCCTCGAGGATCGGCGTGAAGACCAGCGAGACGGTGCCGTCGCGCTCGTCGAACGCGAGGGTCTTCGTCGTCAGGACGAACTGTCCGTCGGGGAACCGCGACTCGGGTCGCTCGAGGCCGACCTCCTCGAGCCAGAGGTCGTAGACGGCGTCGTAGGCCAGGAAGCCGACCAGGCCGCCCTCCAGGTGCTGGCGGTCGTGGTCGGGGAAGTTCGCCAGTTCGACGTCGGGCATGGCGGCCCGGAGCGCGTCGACCGTGTCGCCGTCGGCGTCGGTGTCGACGCCGGTGAGCGAGGCGTCGTCGGTCAGCGTTTCGACGCTGGCCTCGCCGGACTCGACCGTCACGACGGCCTCGGGGTCGTAGCCGACGTAGGAGTATCGCGCGTGGCGGTCTGCTTCGGCTGAACTCGGCCGGAACGCGCCGTCGGGATCGCTTGAGGCCGTCTTCTCGGCGCTCTCGAGCAGGAACGCGTAGGGCGATCGGTCGCGGTCGCTGCCCGCCGAGCGGCCGGTCAGCGCGGCGTAGGCCGCCAGCGGCGTTGTCTCGACTGCGAGGGTCGCGACGGTGCGGACGACCGTCGGCCCCTCGCTGCGCGTCGCGTGCTCGCGGAAGGCCTCGCGCTCGAGGTCGAAGGTCGGTACGTCGGTCGCGTCGGCGTCGGTAGCTGCGTCGCTCATGGGGGTTCAGGGCTCCGGGTGTAGTTCCGATTCTGAGTCCGGGTTCGATTCCGCCGACTGCGTCGCGTTCTTGGCCCGGCGGACGAACGATCGGACGGCCGCGGAGTCCTTGACGCCGCCCTCAGCCTCGACGCCGCTGGCCACGTCGACGGCGAACGGCTCGACCGTCCGCACCGCGTCGGCGACGTTCTCGGGCGTGAGTCCGCCCGCGAGGATCAGCGGCGACTCGAGGTCGGTAGCGGCCGCTTTCGTTTGTTCCCAGTCGTGAGTTTCGCCGGTGCCGCCGCCGCCCGACTCGTCGACCGTGTCGACGAGCAGCCCGTCGACGACGTCGTCGTAGCGCTCGGCGGCCGCGACCTCATCGGAATCGATCGCCAGGAGGACGTCGGCGTCGGTCTCCGACCGCAGGCGCTCGAGCAGCTTCCGGTCCGCGTCGCCGTGAAGCTGGACGGCGTCGGGACCGACGTCCTCGACCAGTCCGACGGCGCGGTCGGGATCCGAGGCCATCGTCACCAGCACCGCCGTCGCGAACGGCGGCGCGCTCGAGACGAGTGCTCGAGCGCGCTCGACCGACACCTCGCGGGGCGTGTCGACCGGCACGTCGCAGATGACGCCGACGGCGTCGGCGCCGGCGTCGACGGCCGTCTCGAGGTCGGCCTCGTTCGTGAGGCCGCACACTTTCACGCGCGTCGCGGGCATCGATTCAGACCTCCGGTTCCGCTTCCGGCTCCGGCGTCGCCTCGGCGCCGCTGCAGAGGTCCTCGAGCTTCGCCGCCGCGTCGCCGGACTCGATCGCCTCGAGCGCAGCGTCGGCGCCGGCCTCGAGCGAGTCGGCCTCACCGGCGACGTAGATCGCCGCACCGGCGTTCGCGAGGATCACGTCCCGTTTCGCGCCCGCGACGTCGCCCTCGACGATCCCGCGCATGTCGGCGGCGTTCTCCTCGGGGGAGCCGCCCGAGATGTCCGCGATGTCGTGGGTCTCGAGCCCGAGGTCGGCAGGTTCGACGGTGTACTCCTCGACGGCTTCGCCGTCGACCTCCGCGACGCGGGTCTCGCCGTGGACGGCGATCTCGTCGGTGCCGGCGCCGTGGACGACCAGCGCGCGCTCGACGTCCATCCGGGAGAGGGCGTCCGCCAGAACGGGGACGAGGTCGGGATCGTAGACGCCGACGACCTGCGCGTCCGCGCCGGCGGGGTTCGTCAGCGGGCCGAGCACGTTGAAGATCGTCCGCATGCCCAGTTCCTTGCGCGGGCCGATGACGGCCTTCATCGCCGGGTGGAACACCGGCGCGAGCATGAAGCCGATCCCGTCGTCCTCGATGGCCGCCTCGACGGCCGGCGGTTCGGCCTCGACATCGACGCCGACCTCCTCGAGCACGTCCGCGCTGCCGGACGAGGAGGAGACCGAGTAGTTGCCGTGCTTGGCGACCGGCACGCCAGCGCCGGCAGCGACGATCGCGCTGGTCGTCGAGACGTTGATCGTGTCGTAGTCGTCCCCGCCCGTGCCGCAGGTGTCGACCAGCGGCTCGCGGTCCGGCGAGATCGTCCGCGCGGCCTCGCGCATCCCCTGCGCGAAGCCCGCGATCTCGGCCTCCGTCTCGCCTTTCGCGCGCAGCGCCGCCAGCAGCGCGCCGATCTGGGCCTCCGTCGCGTCCTCGAAAACGGCCGTTGAGGCCGCTCGAGCGTCTGCCTGTGTCAGATCCTCGCCCTCGGTCACGCGTTCGACGTACTCCTTCATAGTGGAAACCAATGTACGTAGTTGTCTTACAATGCTCAAATGAGTACATCACCTTAAGCGTGTCGGAGGGGACGGTGCGTGGGGCCGACTCGCGTACGGCGACCGATTCGAAACCTTCAATTATGGTGGCCAGCAACCAATGAGTGCAGACGACGTGGCGACGCGCCACGGTGCAAGCGAAACCAGGCGGGTTGGTGGTCTAGTCTGGTTATGACACCTCCTTGACATGGAGGAGGCCGGCAGTTCAAATCTGCCCCAACCCATTTTTCGAGCGACATTATATGAGGAGAGCGGCAAGCACGTCGCTCCAAAAATTGGTACGGGTAGTTTGAACCAGACGAGGCACGCAGCGTAGCGAGCACGTCTCGGCGTGGTTCAACTCTGCCCCAACCCACTACCTCCCCGCGAACGACTTCTCGAGCGCCGGTGTCGACGTTTCGACTTCGAAGTGTGTTCTCGAGTCCCCCTCGCTCGAGGCGGTGATTCCGTCTCGCGTTCACCGTCGAAGCCGATACTGTGATGGGATCACATGGCTCTCCGCGACCGAACAGTAGAAAAAGCCGAGTCGACTGGACCGGTGTATGGAGGTCGTAAGCCGGTTGTTGGCGCTGCTCGTGTTGTTGCTGCTCGGGACCGGCCTGCGAACGACCGGCGTCCTGAACGCGACGCGGACGGCTCGACTGAACGCCGCCGCCTACTACGTGGCGCTGCCGGCGCTGATCTTCGTCTCGACGTACGACCGCGATATCGGCGAACTGCTGTCGCCGACGCTACTCGCCGGACTGCTGTTCGTCCTCTTTGCGACGGCCGGGATCGCCTGGCTCGTCCACCGGAATCGGTCGTCGACGCCGCGTCGCAGCGTCGCGATCGTCCAGTCCTACCACTCGAACCTCGGCTACCTCGGCCTGCCGCTGGTGGCCGCGACGTTCGACGACGACGTGACGGCGATCGCCAGCGTCGTCCTCGGCGTCGTCACGCTGACGCAGCTGCCGCTGACGATCGTCGTCCTCTCGACGCTCAACGGCGCGGGGGCCGCGATCGGCGACGAAATTCGCGGCCTCGCGACCAATCCCGTCCTGGCGGCGTTGATCGCCGGGCTCGTGACCGGCTCCGTCGGCGTCTCGATCCCCGGCACGGTCACGGCGGGGCTGGACGTTCTGGGGACGCTATCGCTGCCGCTGGCGCTGCTGTGCGTCGGCGCGTCGCTGCAGGTCGATCTGCCGTCGGTCGATCTCGGCGCGACGGGATCCGTGATCGGGCTCAAGATCGTCTGCATGCCCGCGCTCGCGTGGCTCGTCTTCTCGCTGCTCGACGTCGGCGCGACGACGTTCACCGCGACGGTCGTCATGCTGGGAACGCCGACGGCCGTCTCGACGTTCGTCTTCGCGACCGAACTCGGCGGCGACGAGGAGTTCGCGTCGCTGAACGTCTTCCTGACCACGCTGGTCTCGATCGCGACGCTGTTCGTGCTGATTACGCTCGTGAGCTAAGCGCCGCGGGTGCGGGACCGTGAGAGCGAGGACGCCAGCCCGAGCCAACGGAGACTGACAGGCCCGGAGCGCGAAGACGACGATTACGAGAAGAACCGCTTGATACGGTCGAGAACACCGCCCTGCTCGTCCTCGGAGTCGTCCGCTCCGCTCGAGCCGTCGCTTTCGTCGGCGTCCGTCTCGTCCCCGCCGTCGATCGAGCCGGCGAGCGGACCCGCGTCGGAACTCGTCGCGGATCCGGGTCCACCGATCGCCGCAGCGCCGGACTCGAGGTCGTCCATCGAGAGGTCGACGTCGTCGATCTCGGGCGTCGATTCGCGACCGTCGCCGGCTTCCGCGGCCCGGACGTCAGCGCCGGTGATCTCGCCGCGTTCGACGCGGGCGGCGAGGTCCGCCTCGGCTTCGGCCGCGATCTCGTCCGCCGCCGCCGGCTCGTCCTGTTCCGCCGCGTCCCCGCTCTCGAGTTCGGTCGGGTCGTCGTCGGCGTCGGCTGGCTCCGGATCCGAGTCCGTGTCCGATCGCCGATCTGCGGTCGAACTCGAGTCGCCGTCGTCCTCCGTCGACGGTTGCGATTCCGCGTCGGCTCCGTCGCCGGTGTTCGGCTCCGCGGGTGTCCCGTCCGTCTCGGATACGGTCTCGGCGGCTTCGGACGCGGTCTCCGTCTTCGGGCCCGGAATTTCGTCCTCGTCGAACTCGGTCGTGACCGACTCGAGCGGATCCGAGTCGGATTCGACGGTCGTGGTGGTTACGGTCGCGCCGCTCGCGTTCGAATCGGTGTCGGCGGAGCCGGTCTCCGATTCGCCGTCGGTGTCGGACGCCGACCCGGCGTCGGTATCGTCGAGCGACGCGAGAATGTCGTCGACGCTCTTGTCCGAGACGACGCGACGCGGACCGCCGCCGGGCTCGAGGCTGTCGGTCTCGTCGACGTGCCCCCGCTCGTCTCCGTCTCCGTCTCCGTCTTCGTCCTCGTCCCCACCGCCGTCGGGGTGCAGGTCGTCGGCCTCCGACGGGCGTGATCGCTCGTTGCTCATTGTGGGGGTCTGGCGGTGCCGAGACCATAATCTTTCTCCCGTCGTCGCGTGAAAACGAGTCGACGTGTCTCGCCGGAGCGGCGGTCACTCGGCCAGGACCGGGCGCGCCCGCACGACGTTGAGCACGGCGCCCAGTAGGAGGATGATCCCGGCGAAGTAGAGCCAGGTGACGAACAGCAACACGGCGCCGACGGCGCCGTAGGCCTGATACTGGCCGGCGTTGGCCGCGTAGATCTGGAAGCCGCCCTGGAGGATCGTCCAGCCGACGGCCGCGAAGACCGCCCCCGGCCAGACCTCGCCGACCGCGACCGGCACCGGCGGCAGGACGTAGTAGATCGGCAGGAACACCAGCACGAGTCCGAGCAACAGCGTCACCCAGCTCACCGTTCCGGCGAAGGGGACGACGTCGCCGGCGAACCCGAGCACGGCGCCGACTGCGACCATCAGCGCGAGCGCGCCCGTCCCCGCGACGATGACGGTGAGGCCGTCGCGGATCTGATCGAGCAGGGAGTCGTCGACGACTTCGTCGTAAACCATGTCGAAGGCGAGGCTCAGCCCGCGAAAGACCTTGAGCGCACCCCAGGTCGCGACGACGAGCGCGACGACGGTCGCCTCGGCGCGACCGGATTCGGCCGAGAGGGCGTTGACGACCAGCGTTTCGCCGGCCTCCGGCAGGAAATCGCCGGCGATCAGGATCAGGCGTTCGGCCGCGTCCTCCCCGCCGATCAGCGAGCCGACGACGAGCGCGAGCAGCACCATCGGAATCAACGAGACGAACGCGTAGTAGGCGAAGCCGGCCGCGAGAAAGGTGATATCGCGGTCGCTGGCCGTCCGGTAGATCGCGGTGAGTGTCTCCCTCGCGTCCATGTCGGTGTTCCCGACTACGGAGGGCAGCCCTAAGAACCTCGGAATCGTTCGCAGCGAGTGTATTCGAGCGCTTTCCGGTCTCGTCACCACGTGCGACAGAAGTTGTGCGACGCGTAGACTGCCCCGTCGTCGGCGATGTAGACGCCAACGCCGCCGCGATCCCAGCCGTGGTCGACGTTCTCCTCGAGAATCGCCTCCCGGTGGGCGGTGGAGTTCATCCACTGGTTGACGAGGCCGGTCGCGAGCCGTTCGGCGGTCCGGTACTCGACGACCCCGCCCCCGCCCGGCCGCTCGACCGGCCGCCCGACCCAGGTCAGCGCGATGTTCTCGCCGTAGGCGCGACAGTAGTCACCGACGTCGGTGAAGCGATCGTACGGCCCCTCGCCGTCGGGGTTTGTGTGCGCGAAGTACTCCCGCTGGGCCATGTCGTAGCTGTGTGCCCGCGCGACCGACGCGATGGTCCCGTCCCACGCCAGCGGCGCGAGGCCGTGTTCGGCCCGACGCTCGTTGACTTCCGCGTGGACGAAGTCCTCGACGGTCGCCGAGTCGATCATCTCGACCTCGGTCTCGTAGCTCGAGACGCCAGAGTCGTCGGGATCCGTCACGTTCGGGTCGCGGTCGCCGGCCGGCGGCGGCTCGGGGCTGGGGCTCGGCGCGGCGTCCGGGACGCCATCGATCCGGATGTCGTCGGGGGCACCGAGATCCTCGAGGGCAAGCGGCGTCGCCACCAGCGCCCCCAGCGCGAGCGCGCAGACGAGCGCGACGGCGAGAACGAGGTTGAACAGTGCCCGCAGGACGGCACGGTCGGTCCGCTCGGCGTCGGGGTCGCTCGCTCGCGCCGATGGGCCGCGCCGCGTCATCGACGGCTACGTCACCGAACCGAGATAAGGCAGCCGCGGTCAGTTGCAGCGAGTGATACTCGGACCGCCGCTCCGGTCGTGCCACCGTCCCGATCGGTACGAGAGCGACGATCGATTCGCGTCGGCGGTCACAGGAGAATCGAATCGTCCGAACAGGTCGTCTGGGAGAACCGAACGCCGTCGTCGAGAAGCCTCGCTAGAACGCCGATCTCGTACGGATCCTCGTCGCCACAATCCGGGAGGTAGTGATAGTGATGCGAGACGCCGGTCGAGCCCACGATGAGTTCGATGCGGTAGGGACGGTCGGTAACGACGTCTTCCACGCTCCACGTCTCGTCGAGTTCGGTCTGCGGCGGAATCTCGAACGAGTCCTCGTAGGCGATCGCCTCGCTTCGCTCCGATTCGTCGGGATACAGGAAGGCGACGTCGATCAGCGTGGATTCCTCGAGGTAGTTTTCGACGGCGAAGTCCATCTTCGGTCGAAACGCATAGCGGGCCGAACAGCCTGCGAGACCGGAAAGACCGAGCGCGCCACTTGTAGCGAGCAACTGTCGTCTAGAATACATTTCGTCCGCCCATCTTCAAAGTAGACGGTGATAATGATATCGGATCGACAGACCGTCGGTCGGCGGCTAGTTCGCGTCCGTTCCCGGGCTGTTTTGTACCGCGCCTCTCGTCTTTGCCGTCACCGATCGGTCGCTTTCGTCCCGAAGATCGTTTCGTGGATCCCGATCACGAGCCCCGGGACCACCGCCATGAAAAGGTGCTCCTCGAGCGGGATGCCGGCGACCTCGATTCCGGTCCGGAGTTTGATGTCGAAGACGCCGACGGCGAGGGTGTAGCGGTCCCAGACGTAGGCGATCGGGTACAGCGCGAGGATCGTCACGGCGGCCCGTCGGAGGGCGTTGGCCCGCCGCAACAGGAGGGCGGCGACGGCACCCCAGAACAGTTCGGTCGCGAGGTAGGTGTAGCGGCCGAGGACGCTGATATCGATCATTCCGCGCTCGTCTTCAACGCCAACGGCAAAAATCCCCGCACCGATCGCCGCTTGGATAAAACGGGCAGCACGTTAAATACCTCGGCGACAGTACGTATATCCAGAAGGATGAATATCGCTGATATCGCCACCCAGGAGTACATCGAAGTCGACGTCGGCACGCGCATGGGGAAAGTCCGTTCTATGTTCGAGGACGGCAACCCCAAGGGAATTATCGTCACGAACGACGGGGAATACGAGGGCGTCATCAGCGAGCGGGAGGTCCTCCAGTCGCACGTCGAGGACGACGCCAAGGTGAAGGCGCTGACCAAGCCGAGTCGGAACGCGCCGGCGCCGAAGGTCGACCGCGAGGAGGACGTCCGGGAGACCGCCCGGGTTCTCATCGAGAGCAACGCGAAGGTCGCGCCCGTCTTCCAGAACGGCGAGCTCTGGGGGGTCATCACCGACGACGCGATTCTCGAGGCCGTGATCGACAACCTCGACACGCTGACCGTCGAGGACATCTACACCGCGGATCCGGTCACGATCGAGGAGGACGACGGGATCGGCCGGGCGATCAACGACCTGCGCGAACACGGCATCTCTCGGCTCCCCGTCTTGAACGAGAACGGCTACCTTACCGGCGTCGTGACGACCCACGACATCGCCGACTTCGTCATCCGCGAGAGCCACTCGACGACCACCGGCGACCGGGTCGGCGACACCCAGCGGATGCTCGACGTGCCCGTCTACGACATCATGAACAGCCCGGTCGAGACGACGAACCTCGACGCCACGGCCAAGGAGGCCGTCGAGACGATGCTCGAGAAGGACTACGCCGGACTCGTCGTTACTCCAGAGGACGACGACCGGATCGTCATCGGCGTCATCACCAAGACGGACGTCCTGCGCGCGCTGACGTTCACCGAGGAGGAGCGCATGGACGTGCAGATCTCCAACATCTCGATGCTCGATACGATCTCCCGGGAGGGCGTCGTCGAGGGCATCGAGGAGGTCGCGGACAAGTACCAGGACATGCAGGTCCACCACGCCAACGTCCGCTTCAAGGAACACAAGGAGAAGCTCCGGGGCACTCCGCTTGTCCACTGTCAGATCCGCCTGCGCACGAACAAGGATCAGGTCGCCGGCACGGGCGAGGGGTACGGCGCCGAGAACGCCTTCCGGGTGGCACTCGAGAAGCTCGAGCGCAACGTCTTAGAGATGAAAGGCGTCGCCAGCGACGAGGAGTACCGCGGCCAGCTCCTGCGGAAGCTGAACGAACTCTAGCGATCCGAGCCGTCGCCGCCGCCCCCGTTCCCGTCCCCGTCTCCGCCGCTGAACAGCAACGACAGCAGTTTTCGCTCGGCCGACCGCAGGTGCTCGTGGAAGGTCGCCGGCGACACGTCCATTTCGGCGGCGAGTTCCTCGCCGGTTATCTCCCGCGGCCAGTCGTAAAACCCGTTCACGTACGCCAGGAGGAGGGCCTCGTGCTGTCGCGGCGTCAGCATTCCGAGGATCGCCTCGTAGAGCTCCCGCTGCTGGAACAACGGGACGGAGTAGGACTTCTGCCGGCGAGCGACGATCTCCACGTCCGGATACGTCGCCTGAAACTCCTCGATCACGTCGGACGCGGAGTAGATCGACGGAATCTCCGCGACGATCCGGGCGGTGCCGTCGCGGCTGCTCAGTTCCGTCGGAATCGCCCCCGCGTCGGTCAACCCGATCGTGAAGAACTCGCCCGCCTCGTCGATCCGGACCTCGACGATCGCGTCCTCGGGACCGCTGCTCACGAGACGGCCCTCGATCCCCTCGTACTCCTCGATCACCTCGAGAACCCGTTCGGGATCCGTGCCGCTGACGCGGTGGAAGATCGTGTAGGCGCCGTCGCTCCGCGGAAGGAGTTGAATGAGCGTTACGTCGCCGCCGGTTTCGTCGGACATGGCGACGAGCGGATACCGTGAGTCGGTGACGGTGAACTCGACTTCGACGACCGAATCACGAGCGTCGGTTCCTTGCGACACGGTTGCATATGACTAGCCGATAGAGCGACTTACCTGTTGGCGTGGCCCCCGACCCACGACCCCGCGACCTGATCGGCGATCGAGGCCGTTCTCAGAGCGGTCCCCCGTCCTCGCCGCCCTCGAGGCCGCGGTCCGTGATCCGGAACTGGACGGACTCGCCGGCGGGTTTCGACCGGTGCTTCTCGAGGGTCGCGCGCCGGTTGCCGCCGCGGAACCGCTCGAGGCGGAGCACGACGCCGGTCCAGTGCTCCAAGGTGTTCCCGCCCAGCGGCCGCGTCCGATCCGAGTCGGGGTCGGAGAACACCTGGTTCGTCAGGACGACCGCGAGGTCGTGTTTGCGCGCGAGCGACAGCAGGTGGGTCACCTGACGGGCCACCTTGCGCAGCGCCTCGCCCTCGTCGCCGGCGCCGGTACGCTCGAGGCGGTAGAAGCCGGTCGCGCTGTCGAGGACGATCAGGTCCGCCCGCTCGGCGAACTCCTCGGCGTCGCGGACTGCCTCGGCCTGTTCCTCGAAGTCCAGCGCGTTCTCGATGACGATTCTCGAGGCCACGGTCTCGACGTCGAGGTCGGTCGTCGGTTCCGGGTCGCCGCCGTCGGACGACGCGGCCGGCGCCGAGTCCTCGATCCGCGCCGACAGCAGTTGCTCGAACCGGTCGACCGAGACGCCCTCGGTGTCGACGTAGACCGCCGTCCCGTCGGCGACGGCCGTCTCGACGGCCGCCGAGAGCGCAAGGTTCGTCTTCCCCGCGGCCGGCGGGCCGTACACCTGCGTGACGGTCCCGCGTTCGAACCCCCCGCCGAGCAGCTCGTCGACCGGGCCACAGCCGGTCGGAATCGCCTCCTCGTTCACGGGCGTGCTTGGGCCGGTCGGCGCAAAAACCCCCCGGAACCGCTCCGCGAACCGTTCGTCCGTCAGTTTCGAATCCGTCGGCTTGCGGCTCTCGGCTCGAGACGGTAGTGATAACACCGACGGTCGCGACGTGTCGCCCGTATGGACAGTCAGCCTGGCGGAGAAACGGCGACGGACGCTCGCGAACGATCGGCGTCGACCGACCGGTCGCTGGTCGGGGCGTGGCTCGCTTCCGCCGGAATCGCCGTCGGTACGCTCGCCGCCGCGCTCGGGGCGTACGCACTCACTCCGGGAACGCCTGACTGTCAGCTATATACGGCCCGAATGTGGATGTTCTGTCCGTGGTTCCGCCAGTTCTTCGGAAACGCGGTGGCCATTTTCGGTGCGGTTGTCGTCGTTTTCGTCCCGTGTTGTCTCCTCGCGGGCGCGACTCGAGCGCTTCGGCGTTACCTGAATCGGCCGTGATCGAAATCACTGACCGGGTAGCGGATCGCCGTCGGAGAGCGTCCCGCCGTAACTCGGGCAGCAAAGCGAGTCGACGTGACCGGGGAATCCGGACACGTTTATTCGGACCGGCCACGAAGGCCGACCCGTGATCGTCGTCGCAACGTCGGACTTCGAGGTGTACCACGGCGTCGTCAACGAGCTTCGCGACCGCGGCACCGAGTTCACGACCGTCGAGCCCCACGAGGAGCTCCCCGAGCGGACCGCGGTCGTCGTCACCGGCGCCGACCACGCCGACGACTTCGCCGACGTCACCACGATCGTCGCCGATCCCGACGATCCGCGACGGGCCGTCGATCAGGCGCTGACCGCGGTCCGGGGCGAGGGCGGCCGGACGATCATCGGCGTCGATCCGGGGCGCAAACCCGGCATCGCCGTCCTCGCGGGCGAGATGGTCGTCGCCGCCTTCCAGGTGCCGCTGGCCGACGCCGTCGAGGTGATCGAGCGCGAGGCTGACGAGGCCGCCGACCCGGTCGTCCGGATCGGCGACGGCTCGCGGCTCCAGAGCGCCAAACTCGTCAACGACCTCGAGAACGTCCGCGTCGAACTCGTCGACGAAACGGGGACGACGCCGTACCTCGGGACGGGCGCGCGTGGGATGGAGGACGTGCTCGCGGCAGTCAACATCGCGCGCCTCGAGGGCGAGGTGGTCGACACGCGCGAGATCGAACCGACGGCGGGCGAACTCCAGCGGATCAAGGACCGGTCGCGCGAGGAGAGCGAACACAACCGCGCGATCGACGAGGTGCTCGCCCGACGGGTCGCGGTCGGCGAGCTGACGATCGACGAGGCGCTGGCCGAACACCGCGAGGACGCCGACTCGGCGGGCGGAAGCGACGCCGACGAGTAGCGTCCGCTCCCCGGGACGGTGTGTCCCTCGAGCGTCGCTCGTCGGCTATCGGGGAACCGGATACCGAATATCGATCCGGTCGCCTCGCGACCGGGACGACGCGGCCGGCGGACGGGCGTCCGGCGAGGCAGATCGCACGGGCGGCCGTCGTTCCGTTCGACTCGAGGGCCGGACGCCGCGCGCGAACGCCGGTCCCGCCGCCGACGTGCGGCAGGCTCGCGATCAACAGGACGTCGTCGTGTTCGTCTCGATTCCGCCGTCGGTAAACGAGACGACCGTCCGGGACTCCTCGCAGGGCGTCCCGGATCGGGAGATCGACGACGTGTTCCGGATCCCGCCGGCCTCGAGCGTCGTCTCGTAGGTCCCCGGCTCGCCGATGACGATCTCGAGGGCCGTCTCCGCGGGCAGTTCGTTCGTCCCCTCGAGCACGGTGGTTCCGTCGCGATCGATCCGGATCGCGACCTCGCGGTCGCGATCCGACGCGTTTTCGATTCGGATGCGGTGGTAGACGGTCGCCTCCTCGTCGACCAGTTCCTCGTCGTCCGTTTCTTCACCATCGCCTTCGTCGCCCTCGTCCCCCGAATCGTCGAGCGCCGTCGTACCGATCGCCTCGAACGGCTCGGCCTTGAGCGTCTCGAAGGTCAGTTCCGTATCTTCCTCGAGCACGTCGTCCCCCTCGGTTACGGTCTCGTTTCCAATCGCTTCGTCCGTCTCGTTCCCGGCCTCCGCCACTGCCGTTTCGTTTTCGTCGCCGCCCCCGTCTGACGAATCGTCGGCTGCCCCGAGACAGCCGGCGAGAGCCCCGAGCCCGACCCCGGACGCGACCCGAACGAGCGTTCGTCGATCCATATCTGGAGGGGCCACCTCGAGGACAAAACCACTTTTTCACGAGCTACTGATCGTCTCCGCGGACGATAGATCGGCGGGCCCGCGCGTCGTCGATCCGTCTCTTCGGGGGACTGCCGCCTGGGCTTTCGGCTTTCGCGACTGCGAGCGCGTATCACCGAATCGGAAAGACAGGGCCGGAGACTGATTTGGGTCTCGTTACCGACGGCTCGGCCAGCGATCCATCATTCGTATCACACGACCGGCAGAGAACCGATCTCCGCGCAAAGTTTCGACTACAGCGTCGCAATCGTCTGTTTTGCTTGCAAACGATTGCCCGCGTTTATCCGGGGGTTCGGTGAACCGCCGATGCCCGCTGCGGGCTGATACCCATGATCGGACGTAACATCGGTCAGCGACTACTCACGGTGGTCGTCGTCGTCGGACTGCTGGCGATGGCCTTCGGAGTCGGCGCTGCAACGGCAGATGAAGTAGAGGACGGCGACCAGTCCGTCGAAACCAATGAAGTGGTCGAGAACGTGACGGTCGAAACGAGCGAAGCGGTCGAGAACGTGTCGGTCCAAAACGAGAGCACGCAGACGGTCGAGGAGTCCGTGACGGAAACCGAGACCTCGTTCTCGTCGGACGGCGGTGACGCTCCGTCCGACGTCGGCGAGATCGACTTCGGCGACGACTTCATGGACTCCGGCTTCGCCACCGACATCGTCGACCAGACGCTCACGAACGTCGACGAGATGTTCGACTAACCGTCTCGCCTCGAGTCGTCTCGACGGGGATTTCCGTCGACCCTATTTTCCGGACCGGCATCCGCGCCGCGGACGGCCGCTCTCGCCGAGCCGTCTCTAGACGAGGTCCGTCGGTGCCGATCACCGTCGACAGCGGTCGCTCGGCGTCGATCGCGACGCGGCCGCCAAAAAACGAGATATCGAAATAGGGTGGATAGCCGGTCGAACGACGATCGCGTAACGGTTCGGTTACGCTGCGGTCCAGAGGTTCGTCGCGGCGACGGACCCGAACTGGACGTTCTCGTTCTCCTGCATGGTCACCTGTGCCGCGCTGGCGGTATCACCGTTTTCGGCCACGGCGATGGCGGCCTGCTGCTCGTTGACGTTCTCCTGCGTGACGAACTGCACCTGCGCGAGCTGGGCGCTCGCGTGCTGCTGGGCATCGTTCGTCTGCTGTGCGTCGGTGTCGTACGAGATGCCTTCGATGCCGTCGACGTCTTCGCCGCCCACGGTCACGCTCGTGGTCGAGGTCACGATCGCGTTCTCGTACTGGTGGCTCGGGCCGGCGTAGACGTTCAGCGCGTCCGCGATGCCGACCTGCGAGTTGATGTTGGACTGGTAGGCCAACTGGACGGCGGTGGCGTTGCTCTCGTTGGTCGCGATCGCCAGCGCCGTGTTCTGCAGGTTGACGTTCATCTGCTCGGTGGTCTGGTTCTGCGCCACTTCGGAGGTAGCGGTCTGGATGCCGCTCTTCTTGTGGTGGTCGCCCTCCTTGTCGGCGAGCAGCGTCTCGTACGATCGCTCGGTGTCGAGGATCTGGGTGTCGCCGTCGATCCCCGCGGTCGCGACGTTCATGCCGCCGAGCGACCGGATGACGTTTTCGGCGGTCGCGTTGCCGATCTGCTTGTTGAGGTTGGTCTGTTCGGTCATCTGGATCGCGGTCGCGACGCTGTCGTTACCGACGGCGATCGCGACGGCGCCGTCCTGCTGGTTGATGTTCTCCTGGCTGACCGCCTGGCCCTGCTGGACCACCGCTGACGCGGCCTGATCCTCGAACTGACCGTTGCCCGTGTAGACGTTGGTCGCGTTGGCGACGCCCTGCTGCAGGTTCTCGTTGGACTGCTGGGACTGCTGGAGGGCGGTCGCTTCGCTGCCGTTCTCCGCAATCGCGAACGCAACGTTCTGCTCGTTGTAGTTGAGCTGGGCGACCTCCTGGACCTGCGTCACTTCGGCTTCGGCCGTCTGGTCGGCGTCGTCGATCTCGGGCTTGTGGCCCTTCTTGTCGGCGATGCCCCAGCCGTCGAACGACTTGCCGTCGCTGTTGCCGATGATGATGTTGACCTCGCCGACGTCCTCGAACTGGGTCTGGACCGCCTGCGTGTTGTCGGCGTCCGCGTCCGCGAACTGGTCGTTATCGTTGTGCTGCGAGGCCTCCTGCACCGCCGTGGCCTCGCCGCCGTCGATCGAGATCGACGTCGCGTTCTCCTGCTGGTTGATGTTGACCTGGTCGACGTCCTGGTACTGGGAGATCTCGACGTCGCTCGCCTGATCCCCGGACGCGTGCTGCTCGATGTACTCCTCGAGGGTCATGTCTCCGAGCTCGGCGCCGAAGACCAGGTACAGTTCTTCACCGTCCTCGAGCGCGTACGGCGCGCCGCCGTTGGCGCTGGCGTTGGCGTTGCCCCCGGACTCGGCGTCCTCGCCGGCGGCCGCCATCGGCGCGCCGACCGAGAGCATCGCTACGGCGACTATACATGCCATAAGAACCGTCGTACACTGTGAACGTATCGTCGTCGTGTTTGTCATGATTCGTTTGACGTGAACCGTGAGAGTCTTCGTTTCTGTAACTCCACGGCGTGAACCGTCGTATCCCGATGACAGACTTTGTTATCTGTCAGTTTCGACAAATATGAAGCGACCTACCGTTCCGAAGGCCTGAACTTACGGGCGGAAACGGATAGCTTCGACCGCAAACGGTTCGATATGAAGGTATGCTAACGAGGAACAGTCGGCAGTCAGTCGGTATTGACAGTCTCGAGGCTTCGAAACCGCCGGCTACGTATCGAAAGGAGTGACTGTTTCACGGCGCAAAGGCACCGGTTACTGGAAACCGGTCCCGAACCGCCGCGGTTCAGAGGCGGCATTTCGGGGACGGCGCCCCGTGATCGGCTCGACGGAACTCGAAGCGAACGATTCAATAAGGTGATCATATCGACCAAAGGGTGCGGCGTTGGGGACGATGAACTCCGTACCTTTCCGCATATCAACGGTTGCAGCGCCTCTAATACGAGAATTCCGTTGAAACTGTTAGTCGGGTTGAAGTGGCACACCGTGATGAGCAGCGACTGGGCAACGCGTCACAGCGGGGATGCGTCGGGAGTCGGTTGGTACCTCTCGCGACGAGCGGCGGCCCCGCGGACGGGGTCGACGCTCCGTTGCGGAGCGTACCCCCTGTGTGATGCGTGCCTCATAAACGAAACCTCAACCCAAATATCGGTACTTCCCGAACGTCGCTTCGTGAACTGTGCTGAGTCATGGACGAACAGAGTGAATGCCGGTGTGGTAACTGAGTGAACAGGAAGTAGAATCCACGCATGAGGAGAAGTGAAGTAAGAAGGCTGAGATACGCTGTTCTAGGCGAATGCTGTTGCTCACCAGGAGCTTGCCCAAGGCCGCGGGCTGGCGTCAGCCCGCGGCCGGCGCGTATGCTTCTGGCACACCTGTTCCGTTCATTTCGATCTCCCAAGTCCGCTCTAGCTCTTCCTCTAATGCATGTCTGATCCAGTCAGAGAACGTCTTGAACGTGAATTCCTCGGGCAGGTCGCGCCCGCCCCGCTGGGGGCGGGCGACGACCGCCCATCGAAGCACAAGCCAGAGGTTCTCCAACAGGAATCCAACCAGGACGAACGCGAAGCGGATGATTGGGTCTTGTGTCGTCGTTACCACTCGTGCTTGGCGAAATACACGGTAGCTCGTTTCGATCGCTGACCGTTTCCGATAGAGCCGTTCGACTTGTTTCGGCGTGCGATCGGCCAGATCGCACGCCACATAGCCTCGCACGACCTCGCCACTTTTCCCGCGATCTCCGGCGTGATATGACACAGCGACCGCGAGCGGGAATTCCAGTTCCCGCTCGCGGCCTTTGTACATCCGATAGGTTGTCATGTACGAGCAGTGCGTATCCAGCTTCTTCCTCATGCGCTTGCCCTTCTTTTGGACGGGAACGACAGTCGCAGCAACCTCCCGTGAGCGGCGCAGAATACGTTCGTTGTAGAAGCCGCGATCAGCCAACAGAAGCTCTATCTCGAAGGGATAGGCCTCGACGCGGTCGAGGACGCGCTCGACCGCGTCGGCCTCTTTCTCATCACTACGGACGTACGTCATCGCCAACGTCACTGGCTTTCCGTTCGAGACGAGATACGCCGTGCAGTACCGGTGGCACGTCGTTGTTCCGTCTTTCGCGTGCATGCGACAGAGTTCACCTTCTTCATCGGCGTACGTTCCGTGGTAGGGGTTATCGACGAAGTCAATGGAGACGATCCTCGACCGATCAGGGTCGAGGATCGTCATCGCTAACTCTCTGAGAAGGCGGTTAGCAACCCGCTCAAGCCACTCCCGGTTGAGCGTATGTAGCCAGTCCATGACAGTATCGTCACAGACAGCGTTGTCGTTGTCCTTGCACGTCTCCCAGATGGACGTCTGATTGACTGCTGCAAGAATGACAACAGCCCAGATATCGCCGGGATCGAGGGGCGAGCCCTCGATCCCTGGCAAGGGGAGCTGGCAGATGACGTCTTCCGCTAAATCTTTCACGTCCGAATCCGAAAGAACACCGTCTGGCTGAGGGATACTGAACACATTCACTCAACCAGACATCTTCCTCATGAGACCAACGCTTTAGCTCCAGCTCTCACACCAGTCGGGAAGTACCGAATATGAAGCGCGCACTCGCGATCACATTGACGGTAGCGCTGTTCGGAGCCCTCGCAGTTGTGGGGCTCACCGGAGCAGCTGCGGCACAGGAAGACACAGATAACATCTCCGATGTCGACGAGCTCATCGAGCAGACCATCGGTGACATCGAGGCGACGCAGGAGCAGAACTTGCAGTCGGGTGACGCGAACGTCGACGTGAGCGTCGACCAGACGAACAACAACGCGCAGACGGCCAGCGCGACGGCCGGTGACGCGCTCGCCCTCGACGGCTCCAGCGGTGGTGCCGGCGCTGCGGCTGCGGGTCACGCAAAGTACAAGAGCGGCAGCGGTGCCGGTGCTGCGGCTGACGGCGCCAGCGCTGGTGCGACGGCGTTCTCCACCGCCGAAGTCGCTCAGTCGCAGGACGTCGACCAGACTAACGCTGCTAACGTCGACGCCACGGCTGAAACCGGTAACGTCAGCGGCGAGCAGGACCTCGAGCAGGAGCCCGAGCAGGAGTCCGAAGTCGGCAACGTGACCGTCGGCGACGACGGTGACGGTGCTGACGGCGACGACGGCACTAACGGCGACGAGGGTGTCTCCGCTGAGGACGTTACCGTTATTGATGATGACGGTGAATACCTCGTCTACGTTAATGGTGAGCTCGAGGGTACCTTCAGTAGCGAAGGTGGCCTGCTGAGCTTCCTCGAGAATGTCCTCGGACTCGATGACAGCGAGATCGACGACGTTCTCGACGGTATCGGGATCAGCCTCTAAATAGCTGAATAGAATCACCGTTTTACTTCTGCACTTTTTCTGCGTTTGGCGAGGCTTGACAACTCGCCTGCATTGCGGCAGCTGACCTGCGTCTCGTGACGTTCCTCGGTTATACAGTGAACGTCAAGGATGGTCTGCTCAGTACCGACGAGCGGGGTGATTTTGAGCGTCTGTACGCGACCGAAAACATGATTTCCATCGTAGTAGACTGAAGAATTCGTGCAACCGCGCCAACAGGCGTAGCAGCACCCGCTAGGCTGACATCTTGGTTCTGTCAAATGACAGCGTCGAGCGATCAGGGAAATTGGTAATCTCAAGGCCGACCTCCGGCAGTATTTGTGGGCGCCCGCTCAAGAGATCGAGCATTTCGAGGGAGGATTTCTTCAAGTAAATCCAAAGACAATGCCGCGAAACGACGGCGTAGTCAGCGAGTTTCCATCACCCTGTGTGGCGGTAGACTCGCCCTGACCATCAACAGCATTTTAGATCACGTCACGACCTTCCCGGTGAAGCAGAAACTACTCTTGTCGGAAGCAACCGATTGTGGGAGGGCGTGATAGAGTAGTATTTATCAGATATGACGAATACCGGCAGGGTGATCCAATGTAAGACCAGTATACCGGAACCAACCGTATTTTCATGCACATGACTGTGTGGCTCTATGATTTGATCCGGCTTATCAGGCCCTATAATCCGCCAATTCGCGGTGAAATGGTTGGCCGGGTTCAAGTGAGATACCGTGGTCGACCGTAACTGGGCAACGCGTCACGACGGGGATGCGTCAGCGGTTGATCATCACCGCGACGAGTAGCAGTTTCGGGATGGGGTTCGACGGTTCGGTACCCGCAATATCCTCGGTGTGATGCGTGCCTCGAAAACGGATCCAACGAAACAATGAAACGCGCACTCGCAATCACACTGACGGTAGCAATATTCGCGGTTGCGGCGATGGGATTCGCCGGAACGGCAGCGGCACAGGAAGATACAGAAAACCTCACCGATAACATCATCGAGCAAACCATCGGTGATCTCGAGGCCAACCAGGAACAGAACTTGTCGTCGGGCGACGCGAGCGTCAACGTGAACGTCGATCAGACGAACAACAACGCGCAGACGGGCAGCGCGGCGAGCGGTGACGCGCTCGCTGCTGGCGGCTCCGGTGGCGGTGCCGGCGCTGCGGCTGCGGATCACTACAAGAGCGGCGGCGGCGCCGTGGCTACCGCTGACGGTGCCAGCACCGGCGCAACGGCGTTCTCCACCGCTGAAGTCGCCCAGTCGCAGGACGTCGACCAGACCAACGCTGCTGACATCGACGCAACGGCCGAGAGCGGCGATGTCGAAGGTGAGCAGGACCTCGAGCAGGAACCCGAACAGGAGTCTGAGGTCGGCGACGTGACGTTCGTCGATGAGGGTGCTGCTGCAGACGATAATGGGGACACTCTTCCCCCCATCGAGTCTGAGGGTACTTGGTTCGTCTCGAACCCTGGTGGAGTAGTCTTCGGCCCTTACACTCAGGATACGGCCGAGGGGATCGTCGAGCAGCGCGGTGAGGGCTGGACGGCATTCCAGCTGTCAAGTCAGACGTAATCTGAATCCCTACTAATCGAATTTTTCACAGCAGCATATTCCAACAGTCAGACGTCCTCGAATACTTCTTCCTCGGCTCGTCGTAGTACCTCACGAGTAGCGGTCGCTGTCTCTTGAGCCACGACCTTCGCGTCCTCATACTCGGCGCTGACGTCGTAAACTTCTCCATCAGAGTCGCTCGCGATTTTCACGGTCACTTGGTAGGTTTTGCCGCCGAACTCGAGTTCAACCGTCTCGAACTTCCGCTGTGCGATCCACCGATGCGTCGCCCCAGCGTCACGAACTCCGAGCGTCCCCGTCTCCTCGGCGAGCGCCTGTACGACACTCTGTCAGTCCACGGATGGACAGGTTACAGTGTAGGAAGACGGAGTACTGCTATCACGGTTCTTACTCATCGCGGAACAAGCGGTTGCACCGAAGAAGTAGTACGATATCAGGACAGCGTGACTGGCACCAGTACGGTCAAAACGATCATCAGTACGAGAGAGCGGTACCAGCTCGTTCCCAACTCCTTTTTGACGTGTCTGCGTCTTTCTCGAGACGACAGAATCCAGCTTTTCAGAACCTATAATATGTGTGTTCGGCTCGAAACGGTTTGCAGGATTCAAATAGCGCTCCACGATGGTATAGCTGGGGCAGTACACGAATCGGGGGAGACACCGGAAGCTGGGTAGTTCCGGGCCAGCGGTAACCCGTTAGTAGGGGGTGATGTCGCGTTATGACACTCGCCCGTTCGGTGCGTGCCTCGTAACTGGAGGTCAAACCATGAAGCGCACACTCGTGATCACACTGACGGTAGCCCTGTTCGGCGCTCTCGCGGTTGTAGGGTTCACCGGAGCAGCTGCGGCACAGGAAGACCCGAGCAATCTCTCCGATAGTATCATCGAGCAGACCATCGGTGATCTTGAGGCCGAACAGAACCAGGATTTACAATCAGGTGATGCGAACGTCAACGTGAACGTCGATCAGACCAACAACAACGCACAAACGTCCGGTATCTCGGCCGGTGACGCGTTCGCTGCCACCAGCGGCGGTACTGGTAGCTCAGCGTTCTCTAACGCCGAAGCGTCTCAGTCCCAGAACGTCGACCAGACTAACGCGGCTGATATCGACGCAACGGCTGAAAGTGGCGACGTCACAGGTGAGCAGAATCTTGAACAGGAACCCGAACAGGACGCTGAGGTCGGAGACGTTACCGTGGTCGATGACGATGACGAGACCCTCTGGCGGATCCGGAATGACGCTAACCAGATAATAGCGGACGGATTCGAGAGTCGAGCGGAGGCGCTGGACTACATCGACGAAAACAATTTAAATCCGAACTTCCACTTCGTCGAGCCATACAGCCCTAGTTGAGCAGAAAATAGATTTAAATTATTTTTGGAGGATAGTGATCAAATAACTCAGGGTATCTTCCTCTCAACTAGTTGAATAATGTCTCGAATCGCTAACCCGGCCTCTCGAGCGACGGCCTTCGCGTCCTCGTACTCGGCACTCACGTCGTAAACTTTCCCATCGGAGTCGCTCGCGATTTTCACGGTCACTTCATACGTCTCACCCCCGATCTCGAGTTCCACCGTCTCAAACTCCCGATTCGCAATCCATCGATGCGTCGCTCCGGCATCCCGTACTCCTAACGTCCCCGTCTCCTCGGCGAGCGCTCGAGCGACGCGCTGTCGGTCCTCGGGTTTGCAGATGACCTTCACGAGGTGGCCCGGGCGGGACTTCTTCATCGTCGCCGGGAGAATCGAAACGTCACGCGCGCCCGCGTCTGCGAGGGTCTCCTGCAGGCCGCCCAGCACCTCCGGCGTCGCGTCGTCGAGGTTCGTCTCGAGAACCGCAATATCGTCCTTCACGAGCGAGCCCTCGCCTCGGCCGACCAGCGCCCGGAGCACGTTCGGGTGCGGATCGAGGTCGTAGCCCCCGGCGCCGTAGCCCGAGGCCTCGAGCTCGAGCGGAGGGAGTTCCTCGACGCCGTCGGCGAAGTGGGCGAGGATCGCCGCGCCCGTGGGAGTCAGCAGTTCGCGGTCGACAGGGCCGCCGCGCAGCGACCAGTCCGCTTCCTGGGCGATCTCGACTACCGCCGGCGTGGGGACGGGGTATTCGCCGTGGCTCATCCCGACGGTGCCGCCGCCGGTCGCGAGCGGCGTCGTGACGATCCGATCCGGCTCGAGGTCGTGGATCAGCGCCGCCGCACCGACGATATCCGCGATCGCGTCGTCGGCCCCGACCTCGTGGAAGTGGATGTCCTCGAGGGATTCGCCGTGGACGCTGGCTTCGGCCTCGCCGAGGCGCTCGAAGATCGCGAGCGCGTCGTCCTCGACGGCGGCGGGGAGGTCCATATTCGCGACGATCTCGCGGACTTCCTGATAGCTGCGGTGGGGGCCGTGGCCTTCGGCGTGGACGTGGCCGTGGTCGTGGTTGTCATCGCTATCGCCGTCGCTCGAGTGGTCGTGGCTGTGATCGTGATCGTCGTGATCGTGTGCGTGTCCGTTCGAGTGATCGTGGTCGTCGTGGTGGTGACCGTGTTCGTCGTGGCCATGACCATCGTGATCGTGGTCGTGGTCGTGCTCATGCTCGTGACCGCTCGAGTCACCGTCGCCGGTCAACACCACGTCGACCGTCGTCGACGCAATTCCGCACTTGACCGTCTCGTCGATCCGGTACTCGAGCTCGAGGGCGGCTTCGACGGGGGCGAGGGCGTCGGGGTCGGCCCCCGCGTCGAGCAGGGCGGCGAGGAGCATGTCGCCGCTGGCGCCCATGCGGCCGTCGAACGCGAGGACGTTCGCGCCCGTATTCGTGGTCATACGTACGACGGGGAGATGAACGGCAAAAAAGCCATCTGCTCGCCGATCCGGTTGCGCCAAAACCGACCGATGCCGTCACATCTATGTAGCCACCTCCCTAAGTCTGACGTGGTAGCATCTAGCACAACTAGAGCTAGCAAAAAACCTATCCGATCACGAATCGGAGTGACTGACATCGCCGTCCATCCCGAATCATGAACGAAGTTCAACTGGAGGTTGCCAAAGCGTACCCGAACGACTCGGGTCGTGGTATCGCCCGACTCGACCCGGACACGCTGTTGCATTTGAAGCTGAGTCCGGGCGACATCATCGAGATCGAAGGTGCGGACACCACCGCCGCGAAGGTGTGGCGCGCCGACCGGCAGGACTGGAACACGGACACCGTCCGCATCGACGGCTTCACCCGGCAGAACGCCGACGTGGGCATCGGCGAGCGCGTGACGATCCGGAAGGCCGAAGCGACGAAGGCCGACAAGCTCACCCTCGCGCCGCCCGAGGAGGCGTCGGTCCAGTTCGGCTCCGACGCCGCCGGCATGGTCAAGCGGCAGATCCTGAAGCGGCCGGTCGTCGGCCGCGACATCGTCCCCGTAATGAGCTCGACGAACCACCCCTTCATGCGGTCCCCGGGGCAGGCCATCCCGCTGATCGCCGTCGAAACGGAGCCGGAGGGGGTGGTCCTCATCACTGAGGACACCGACGTCGAACTCCGCGAGGAGCCCATCTCGGGCTTCGAGAAGACCGGCGGCGGCATCACCTACGAGGACATCGGCGGACTCCAGAGCGAGATCCAGCGGGTCCGGGAGATGGTCGAACTCCCGATGAAGCACCCGCAGATCTTCAAGAAGCTCGGCATCGAGCCGCCTCAGGGTGTCCTCCTGCACGGCCCGCCGGGCACCGGGAAGACGCTGCTCGCGAAGGCCGTCGCCAACGAGACCTCCGCGAGTTTCTTCTCCATCGCGGGCCCGGAGATCATCTCGAAGTACTACGGCGAGTCCGAACAGCAGTTACGCGAGATCTTCGAGGACGCGACCGAGGAGTCGCCGTCGATCATCTTCATCGACGAACTCGACTCGATTGCCCCCAAGCGGGAGGACGTCACCGGCGAGGTCGAACGCCGCGTCGTCGCCCAACTGCTGACCATGATGGACGGCCTCGAGTCGCGCGGGCAGGTCATCGTCATCGCCGCCACGAACCGCGTCGACTCGGTCGATCCCGCGCTGCGCCGCCCCGGCCGGTTCGACCGCGAGATCGAGATCGGCGTCCCCGACGAGACCGGCCGCGAGGAGATCCTGCAGATCCACACCCGCGGGATGCCGCTGTCGGACGACGTCAACCTCGGTCACCTGGCCGACGAGACCCACGGCTTCGTCGGCGCCGACATCGAGAGCCTGACGAAGGAGGCCGCGATGAAGGCCCTGCGGCGGTACCTCCCCGAGATCGATCTCGACGAGGAGGACATCCCGCCGAGCCTGATCGACCGGATGATCGTCAAGCGCGAGGACTTCCGCGGCGCCTTAAACGAGGTGGAACCGTCGGCGATGCGGGAGGTCCTCGTCGAGCTTCCGAAGATCTCTTGGGACGATGTCGGCGGCCTGCAGGAGGCCAAAGAACAGGTTCAGGAATCCGTCGAGTGGCCACTCTCGAGCCCTGAGCGGTTCGACCGACTGGGCGTCGATCCGCCGGCCGGCGTCCTGCTGTACGGGCCGCCGGGCACCGGAAAGACGCTGATGGCCAAGGCTGTCGCCAACGAGACGAACGCGAACTTCATCTCGGTGCGCGGCCCGCAGCTACTCAGCAAGTGGGTCGGCGAATCGGAGAAGGCCATCCGGCAGACTTTCCGCAAGGCGCGGCAGGTCTCGCCGACGGTGATCTTCTTCGACGAGCTCGACGCTCTCGCTCCGGGACGGGGCGGCGGCGAGACCGGCTCGAACGTCTCCGAACGGGTCGTCAACCAGCTGCTGACCGAGCTCGACGGCCTCGAGGACATGGAGGACGTGATGGTCATCGGCGCGACCAACCGCCCCGACATGATCGACCCCGCGCTCCTGCGTTCGGGTCGGTTCGACCGCCTCGTGATGATCGGCGAACCCGACGTCGAGGGCCGCGAGCGCATCCTCGAGATCCACACGCAGGACACGCCGCTGGCCGCCGACGTCTCGCTGCGAGAGATTGCTGAGATCACGGACGGCTACGTCGGCAGCGACCTCGAGTCGATCGCCCGCGAGGCGGCCATCGAGGCGCTGCGCGAGGACGAGGAAGCGGACGTCGTCGAGATGCGCCACTTCCGCCAGGCTATGGAGAACGTCCGGCCGACGATCACCGAGGACATCCTCGACTACTACGAGCGCATCGAGGACGAGTTCCAGGGCGGCTCGGGCGGCCCGGAACCGACGGGTCGTCGCGGCAGCCGGATCGGCTTCCAGTAACCGCGCCCCACCGGTCGGCCTCCATCCGCACCTGGGCTACCTGACGCCGCTCGTGGACGGCGGGCGGTTTCGGATCGTTCTTTTGTCGGTCGCGTTCGTTCGTCTTCGCCACTCTGTAGCGACGGTTCGTCCCCGAAAGAGAGGTGCTAGCGTCGGATCGGCGACGACGGCTGTCGAATCTATCAGCTGCGGTCCTCGAGCAGATCCACGTAGCGGCGCGTCCGTAATCCGGTATTGGATCGCGGTAGCCGTTCCCTACGCTCCCCGTCTTCCGGTATGTCACTCAGTGACACTTCTGGCGGAGTAGGGACGAAGATCGCCGCCTCGAGCCGCGCTGCCACGGGATCGACGGTCGTACACCCCGGTAGACTCGCGTGAATCGCGGCTAGCGGATTGAAACCGTCGCGCCGATATATGGGACTCGAGGTCGGTATTTCGACCGTCTCAGGTGTTTCGATGTCGGATTCCACAGCCGCGTGCGAGCAGCGCTCGACCTCGATCGGCGACGCGTCGAGTAGCGCCGAGAACGGCGACGATCGCCCCCGCCTCGAGCGAGCGGCGCCGACGATTGTGACCGGCGTTCGGAAAACGTGTTTCTGGGGGGCGATCCTGTTGCCGTTTCTCCACGTCCCCCTGTTGCTCAGCGGGTTAGCGACGGCGTTCGATACGGCGGTGTTTCTCGGGCTCCTGTCGCTCAACCTCGTCGCGCTCTACGTCGGGCATGCCTACGAGGAGCACGACGGGCACGACAGGCACGACGAACCGTCGCGGTAACCGCAGCCGGTAGTAGGCTGCGGCGCGTCAGTCGCCCGAAACCCACCCGTGCACGTGGTCGAACTCCTCTCTGATGGCCCGCCGTTTGACCAGAAGGAAGCCGGCGAGGATCAGTCCGAACCCGACCAGCGTCGCCGCGTCGACGACCTGGTCCAAGTAGAGCCAGCCGACGACCGCCGCGAAGATCGGCGCGACGTACGACACCATGTTGATCTCGACGGCGCCGAGCCGCTCGAGTAGGTCGAAGTACAGGAGGAAGCCCACCGCGCTCGCGCCGACCGCCAGGTACGCGAGCGCGCCCAGCGCCTCCGGGTCGGTCCACGTCGCCGGCTCGAGGGGTTCGCCGAGCGCGAGGCTGACCCCGTGGAGCAGGAGGGCGCCGCCGAGCATCGACCACGCTTCCATCGTCTCGATGGGCAGCGAGGCGTCGATGCGGCGGGTCAGCACGCTTCCGAGGGCGAACGACGACGACGCACAGAAGACGAGCAGTTTGGCGACGGCGTCGGTCGCGAACAGGTTCGAGGGGTCGGGCTGGGCGATGACCGCCACCCCGACGAGCCCGAGACAGACGCCGGCGATGCCCGCGGGCGAGAGGGCGTCCGAGGGCATCAACAGCCGCGCGAAGCCAGTCGTGAGGACCGGCGAGAGGCTGACGATAATCGATGCGGCTGCAGGAGTCGTGTGCTGTTGGCCGACGAAGAGAAACGCGTGGTAGGCGGCGATCAACAGCGCGGCCCCGACGGCCGCGGTCATCCACTCGTCGCGTCCCCTGGGGTACCACGCCGCGCCGTTTGTGCCGTCCGCACCGCCGACGGCGTAGGCTGCGTAGCCGAGCATCAGGAGCCCGGCGACGTCGTACCGCAGCGCCGCGAACAGCACCGGCGGAAAGTGCTCGAGGCCGGCGCTGATCGCGACGAACGCGGTTCCCCACAGGGCCGACAACACCAGAAACAGTCCGAGGTTCCGATAGCGGCTCACAGCGACGGTTGCCGCGGCACCGTACAATGCGTTTCGATTCGAATCAGTCGGTTCTGCTCGAGGTCGACGGATCGTTGAACAGAAAGTGCGACGGTCAGGTCGCGACGGTCGAGCAGGTGCGATCGAGACGTAGCGAACGCTATCCCGGAGCCCGAACGGCGGGAGGGGAGAAGACGTAAGCGGGGCGCGACGGCGAGGATGACTCCCGACTTCGCGGTCTATCTAGAAGACGACTGTCAGTCGTTCACAGGACCGGGCGCTTGCGGATTTCCGGGACGTCCTCGGTCTGCTTGAACTGCTTGAGCAGCGGCTTGATGTCCTCGAAGCCCTCCGCGAGGACGATGTCGCCGCTTCGGAGGTCGTACTCGACGATGTCGTAGTCGGCGAGGCGGGGGAGGTGGTTGTGGACCAGCGTCACGTACACGCGCTGTCTGGCTTCCTTTTCGATCGTCTCGATCGGTTGCTCGTGTTCCCAGGCGGTGATCTGCGTGATGAGGTCCTCGATGTTTTCCTCGCCCTCCTCGGCGAGCAGGTAGAGCAGGTAGCGTCGCTTCGATTCCGCGAGCAGGGAGCAGGCGGCCTCCATCCGAGTGGCGTTCGTCGTCATAGTAGCAGGGATGCATCGGGTGGTATTACACCTACTGCCAATACAGATAGGACCGCTGAGCCGTACTCTCACCGATTCTAACGGGAACGCGGTCGGCGAGCGGAGCGAAACGAACGATCCGAATGCCGGTTCGGAGAAGATGCCAGTCGGCCACTCACGGTCGCGGTGACCGATGACGAACGGAGCGGCGACGAGGGAAAACGCGACGTTCGCCGAGTGAATCCAGGGGTAAGTTTAAGAAATCCTCGGTTCGTACTACGGGTATGGCCGCTCACGGCCGGTCCGCACTGCGGGACCTGTTCGACGAGTCGCCCACGCCCCACATCGCCCACCCCCCTCGCACCCATCACCGCGACTTCTACGTCGCCACTGACGGGTCGTTCCGGGAGTCGGGCGGCGGACTGGGCGCCGTCATCGAAACGCGCGACGGCACCCGCGTCGCACGCATCGCGACCGCGGATACGCCGCCGGACAACAACGTCGCCGAGTACCGAGCGTTGCACCTCGGCCTCGACGTCCTCGCCGCGCGAGCGCCGCGGGACGCCCGCGTCGGCGTCCTCGTCGACCACGACGCGCTCGCGAGCAACGTCAACACCGCTGTCCTCGCGACGAACCACCCCGACGGCAAGCCGCCGCAACCGCTCTCCGTTCCCCCGGCGACGCGGTATCACTGGCGCGGGATCGAGGCCCGCCTCAACGGCTTCGACGAGGTTCGCGCGGCGCGAATCGACAGCGACCAGAATCCCGCGCACCCGCTCGCGAACACGCCGGACCGGTACCGACACGTCAACCAGGAGCCCGACCGCTGCGTGCTCCCCGATCCCCTCGAGTCCCGAGCGTCGGAGACGGGCGCCGGAACCGGAGCGGACGCCGCCGAAAACGCCGAGTTCCCGCCGCCGTCCCGTGCCGATCGTCACGGCACCGGTACCGGAACCGGCGGGAGCGGACGCGCCTCCGACTGACCCCGGCGCACCCGACAATCGTCACCGTTATTCCGCCACCGCGGCGAGTCGTTGCCGATGAGCCTTCGCGTCGCCGCCGCCGCACCGTTCATCCAGAACGGGACCGACCGACTCGAGGAGGGCGAGTTCGTCGTCGCACTCTCGCTGGACCGGGACTGGTTCTCGCCCGATCAGGCCAAGCGCCTGATCGATATCGCGACGCGCGAGGGCTTGCTCGAGCGCGACGGCGACGACCTCGTCGCGACGTTCGACCCCTCGGAGGTGACCGTGCCGGAGGAGTTCGTTCCCGACGAGGACATTCTACAGGAGCGCTCGGCGTTCGAACGGGTGCTCGACGCGCTCGTCGCCGACGGGATGGAAAAACACGAGGCGGTCGGCGCGATCAACGCCCTTCAGGGCGACCTCGGCGTCACGATCGAGGCGGCCGCGGTCGTCTACGCCCGCCGCGAGGGGCTCGACGTCGCCGATATCGCGCCGATCGCCCGCGACGCGATCGTCGAGAGCGGGGAAGCCGAAGAGGGTTAGTTTTCGCCGGCCCGACGACGAGCATGGTCGAGGATCGGATCACCGACGGCAAGCGGATCGCACAGCTGTTATCCTCGGAACTCGACGGCCGCGAGGACGGCGGGCTCGACCGCGTCGCCGTCACGAACGCGGATCGCGACGTCGAACCGACGACGGACGGGGCGCGAGCGTACGACGTCTCCCTGATCGACTCGAGCGGCGATGACGATAGTGATGTCGACGACGGTGGCGAGGCCGACGCTGACGACCGACTCGCGCGGGTGTTCGTCCACGAGGACCGCGCCCGCCTCGAGTTCGTGCGGGGGCAGGACCTCGCGGCCGAAGCGGCCGAGGAGCTCGAGCTCCGGGTCCGCCCCAAGGCGACGCGGCCGCCGCGAACGCTCGTGTTCGTCGAGAGCGGCGCCGAAGTCAAGCGGGCGACGGACGCGGTGCAGGCGGTACTCGACGGGCTGGACGACGAATAGGTCTCGTTCTCGCCGCCGTCACTCGAGCTCCGAAAGCACCGCCGGCAGCGCCGTCGCGAGCTCGCGCTGCTCGACGTGGGCGACCGCCCGCGGATCGGGATCGGGGCCGTCCTCGAGCAGCACCTGCACGGCGGTCATGCCGGCGTTGGTCGCGCCCGCGACGTCGGCCTCGGCGTCGTCGCCGACGTAGACCGCGTCGGCCGGGTCGACGTCCAGTTCCGCCGCGATCGCCTCGAACGCGCGCGGGTCCGGCTTGCCGGCCTCGAGTTCGCCCGTGACCAGCGCCGCGTCGAAGGCGTCCTCCCAGCCGAGCGTCTCGAGTTTGTCCCGCTGGGCGCGGACGGGGCCGTTGGTGAGCAGGCCGACGCGGTACTCCGTTCTGAGAGCCGCGAGCAGCGATTCGACGCCGGGCAGGGGTTCGAGCGCCTCGGCGATCGTCTCGCGGTAGGCCGTCGCGACGGCGGCCGGGTCGGCGTCGGTGTCGCGGCCGGCAAGCAGGTCCGCGAAGATGGGCTCGCGCGACTCCCGCGTGAGGTGCTGCCCGTGGACCTCGAGGTACTCCTCCCTGGTGAGCGGCGGCGCGCCGGCGGCGTCGACGGCCTCCCGCAGAATGGTCTCTCGGTCCCGGGTCGGCACCGCGAGGGTGTAATCGAGGTCGAAGACGACCGCCCGTGGCATCGTAGCAGGTACGGAGGGCTCGAGCGGGTTGAAGCTATCCCTTCGGCGCGGGCGGACCGACCGTGCGAGCGGCGTCCGCGTCAGTCCCCGCTCGGCCGCACCTCCGTCCCGGCGCGGGCCTCGAGTCGCGGCACGACGACGGATTCGATCCGATCGGCGTACTGCATGAGCGAGGTGCCCAGCACGCTCATGACCAAGACGTAGCCGACGGCGAAGGCGTAGATCTCCCGTCCGACGCCGTCCGCGAGCGCGGCCTCGGCCCCCGAGAGCGCGAGGCTCGCGATGATAAGCGAGAACTCCCCGCGGGTCGCCATTCCGAGGCCGACCCGGACCGACCGGCGCTCGCTGAGGTCGTAAATCCGCCCGCCGAGGTAGCCGCTTACCAGTTTCGTCGGCGTCGTCGCGATCACCGCGACCGCGATCAGTCCCGCGACGCCCGCGAACAGCGACGGGTCGGTGACCAGTCCGATCCAGAAGAAGAAAATCGCCGCGAAGGCGTCCCGGAGCGGCTCGAGCAGGTTCTCGAGGTCGTGGACGTGGTCGGTTGACGAGAAGGCCATCCCGACGAAAAAGGCGGCGACGGCCTCGCTGACGCCGAGCGAGAGCGCGGCGCCGGCGATCAGCAGCGTGATTCCAAGCGCTCGGAGCACCACGAACTCGTGGGAATCGGCCTCCAGGCTGCGCTGGAACCACGCGGTACCCAGGTAGACCAGCAGGAGGAGCCCGAGGATGAAGCCGACCGCGACCCCGATCTGGCTCAGGGCCGCGCCGACGTCTCCGCTACCGACCACCAGCGCGGTCACGACGGAGAGGTAGACGGCGATAAAGAGGTCCTCGAAGACCAGGGTTCCGAGCATCGCGTCGGACTCGTCGTTGGCGATCCAGCCGAGATCGATCAGCGACTTCGTGATGATCGCCGACGAGGAGATGTAGACGATCCCGGCGGTGAGGAAGGCCGGCAGGAGTGCACCGAACAGCGCGTAGCCCAACAGTAGACCCACGCCGAAGTTGATCGCCAGATCGACCGCGCCCGCCTTCCCGATGCGCTCCTTCGAGGCGAGGAGCCGATCGAGGTTGAACTCGAGACCGAGGAAAAAGAGCAGGAGGACGATCCCGATCTCGTGGCCGACGTAGATGAAGTCGGTCTCGACGAGCGCGAGTTCCGATCCGTGGGGCACGAGGTCCGTCCCCAGCAGCGCCGGGAAGTCGACGGTGCCGAGCACGTGCTCGCCGAGCAGCATGCCGACGAGGATGTAAAACGGGATCACCGACTGGTCGATTCGATTCGCGAGGACGCCGGCGGTGGCGACGGCCGCGAAGAGGACGCCGACGTCTAGCAGCGCGGTGGATTCAGCAGTTGCCACTCGCGGTCACCTCCGTCGGGACGAACGCGGGCATCGATCGGTCAGACCTCGTCACCTAGCAGCGTTTCGAACTCGGCGCAGTCCTCGCGCTCCCCGACGACGACGAGCGTGTCGCCGACCTCGAGTACCGTCTCCGGCGTCGGCGGCGAGATCAGGTCGTCGTCGCGCTGGATCGCGATGACCGAAACGCCCGTCTGCTCGCGGATCGCCGCTTGCTCAAGGGTCTGGCCGGCGATGTCGGCCGCCTCGGTGACGTTGTACCACTCGAGGAACGTGTCGTCCGAGAGCATCGTCTCCACCGCTTCGGCCTGGACCGGCTGGAAGTACGCCCCCTCGAGAATCGTGCCGACCTTGCGGGCGAGCCGATCCGAGAGGTCGAACAGCTTGTCGCCGTCCGCGTCCGGGTTCGGCTTCAGGAACACCTCCCGCTTCCCCGTGTTGTGCGTGACGATGACGAGCCGCGCGCCGTCATCGAGCTCGACCTCGAACTTCTTCCCGACGCCGGGGAGGTCGCTCTCGTAGATGGTCATACGTCAACGACGGGGAGCGGCCCTATTAAAGACCGCGTCGAACCGCGAGAGCCGACGTCGCGGCGGCCGCCGCCGACGGACGACTAGTCGGCCAGTCCTTCGATGAGAAACTCCGCGGACGAGAGGTTCGTCGCCAACGGCGTGTCGTGGACGTCGCAGATCCGCAACAGCGCCGAGATGTCGGGTTCGTGAGGCTGGGCGCGCAGCGGATCCCGCAGGAAAACGACGCCGTCGAGGACCCCCTCTGCGACCTCCGCGCCTATCATCAAGTCGCCGCCCAACGATCCCGATTCCTTGCGCTCGATCTCGAGGTCGGTCTCCTCCATCAGCCGTTTGCCGGTCGTGCCGGTCGCGATCAGGTCGTACTCGCGCAGTTGCTCCTCGTGCCGCTTCGCGAACTCGATCAGGTCCGGCTTCGTTTCGTCGTGTGCGATGAGTGCAACGCGGGTCATACCGGACCGTCGACTGCCGGGGAAATAAGCGTAGGCGACTTCGCGCCGGCGCCGTCCCGATCCGCATCGGGCCGCTCGACCCGTCCCATAAGCGGCAACCTCGAGCGGGGACGGAACGGTTTACTGTCCCGCCGAGAGAGTATCGGGACGATGACGAACGCGCTCCACTCCCATCACGTCGGTATCACCGTCAGCGACCTCGAGGGCGTCCTGCCGTTCTACCGCGACGTCCTCGGGTTCGACGTCGCCGATCGGTTCGAGGTCGACGGCGACGCGTTCTCTACGGCCGTCGGCGTCGACGGCGCCGCCGCGAACTTCGTCCACCTCGCGGCCGACGGCGTCCGCGTCGAACTCGTCGAATACGAGCCGGAGGCCCGCGCGTCGCCCGACGCCGGCCTCAACCAGCCGGGCGCGAAACACCTCGGGTTCACCGTCGACGACCTCGAGGCGTTCTACGCGGGGCTGCCCGACGACGTCGAGACGGTGAGCGAGCCGCAGACGACCGCGACCGGCAACTCGATTCTGTTCCTGCGGGATCCCGAGGACAACCTCGTGGAAGTGCTCGAACTGTCCGAGTAAGCCGCCGCGGAAGCGGGTCGAAGCCGTTCGATCGGGGGCGACGCTAGCTCTGCCAGTACGCTCGCGTCAACAGCACGAGCACCGGGAAGATCTCGAGGCGGCCGATCCACATGTAGAGGATCATGAGCAGCTTGGAGGTGGTCGGAAACTCGCTGTACCCGCCCATCGGCCCGGTCACGGTTCCGAGCCCCGGCCCGATGTTCCCCAGGGTCGCGATCGACGCGCTCACGATGTCGATCACGTCGAACTCGACGAACAGGCCGACGCGCGAGGCGTCGGCCGCGAGCAGCCCGACGCCCACGAAAAAGAGCACGAGGTACAGCAGCGTGAAGGCGTAGATGCCCCGTACCGCGTCCTCGTCGAGGATCCGTCCGTTCATCCGAACCGGCCGGACGGCCTCGGGGTGGACCGTCGTGAACAGCTCCCGCCGCAGCGTCTTGAGGATCACGAGCCACCGGAGGATCTTGACCCCGCCCCCGGTCGACCCCGTCGAGCCGCCGACGAACATCGCGAACAGCAACAGCGCCTTCGTCGGCCCGCTCCACTGGGCGAAATCGGTGTTCGCGTAGCCGGTCGAGTTAACCAGCGACGTGATCTGGAAGACCGCGTACCGCGCCGATCGCTCGAGGTTGCCGCCGATCTGGCCCGTCTCGGCCGTCTCGAGCGACGAGAAAAAGAGCATGACCGTGCCGACGATCGAGAGCACGGTGACGGCGCCGATGTAGAGTCGAAACTCGTTGTCGCGCAGCATGGTCCGCGGATTCCCCGAGACGACGTGCCACCAGAGCACGAAGTTGACCCCCGCGACGAACATGAACGGGACCACGAGCCACTGCACGACCGGCGAGAACGCCTCGATGCTCCGGGCTTCCGGCGAGAAGCCGCCGGTCGGCAGGGTCGTCAGCCCGTGAGCGACCGCGTTGTACGCGTCCATGTTCGGCGCGTAGCCCGCGACGTGGGCCGCGTACAGCAACGCGATGTAGAGGGCGGTGAAGCCGACGTAGGCGATCCACAGGACGCGGGCCGTCTCGGCGATGTGGGGCGTGAGCTTCGAGACCCCCGGACCGGGCGTCTCGGCCTCCATCAGTTGGGCGCCGCCGACGGCCATCTGCGAGAGGATCGCGACCGCGAGGACGATGATCCCCATGCCGCCGACCCACTGGGTCAGCTGGCGCCACATCATCATCGCGCGGGAGTGGGTGTCGAAGGAGATATCGCCCATGACGGTCGCCCCGGTCGTCGTGAACCCGCTCATGCTCTCGAACAGCGCGTTGACCGGATGGGCCACGGTCCCGTCCCCCGCGAGGACGAACGGTACGGCGCCGAACGCCGCCGCGAACAGCCACGTGAGCGCGACGACCATGAACGCCTCGCGGGCGCCCGGATCCGGCTCGGACTCGAGTTCCCGCAGCGCGAGGCCGAAGCCGGCGGTCATCGCCATCGTGACGACGAACACCCAGAGGTCGTCGCCGCCGTACAGCAGGGCAGTGACGATCGGCACGACGTAGGTGACGGAGAGAAAGGCGAGGAGCGTGCCAACGAGGCTCAATCCGGATCGCCAGTCGACGCGGAGGTGGCGGCGCATCTAGATCGCCTCGATGACCGCGTCGAGCACGTCCGCGTCGACGAACACGACCACGTGGTCGCCGGGCTCGACGACCGTCTCCCCGCGGGGCGTCACGAGTTCGCCGCCCCGCGAGATCGCGCCGATGACGACGCCGTCGGGAAGCGCCGCCGTCGCGTCGACGATCGTTTCGCCGGCCAGCGCGCTCTCCGGACTGACTTCGAACTCGATCACCTCCGCGCGGTCGTGTTCCAGCATCGCGACCTTCTCGGTGTGGCCGGCCCGCGTAAAGCGGACGATCTCCTCGGCGGTCTCCTCGCGGGGATTGACCGCGACGTCGACGCCGACCGTCTCGAAGAGATCCGTGTACTCGCGGTTCTCGATGACCGCGACGGTTCGATCGACGCCGAGCCGTTCGGCCAGCAGCGAGACGAGGAGGTTCTTCTCGTCGCTGTCGAGCGCGGCGATGACCACGTCGGCCTCGTCGACGTGTTCGCGCGCGAGGAACTCGGTGTCGGTGGCGTCGCTTTCCATCACCAGCGTGTTGGGGAGCGATTCGGCGACCTCCCGTGCGCGGTCGGGATCTCGTTCGATCAGCCGCGGCCGGTAGCCGTGCTCTTCGAACTCGCGGGCGGCCTGAAAGCCGATCTCGCCGGCGCCGACGATGATGATCTCCTCGCCGCTGGTCGTCGACGGAACGACGTCGCCGGCGAAGTCGGCGACGGAGCCGGCGCTGCCGATGACGACGACCCGGTCGCCGGCCCGCAACACGGTGTCTCCGCGAGCGACGATCATGTCGTCGCCGCGGAAGATGCCCGCGAACGTCAGCGAATCGTAACAGTCGGCCTCCTCGACGGTCATGTCGGCGATCGGACTGTCGTCGTTGATCTCGAACTCCGCCATCCGGACGAGACCGCCGACGAACGTATCGACGTCCTGCGTCGCCGGAAGCCCGGAGATCCGAAAGATCGCCTGCGCCGCCAGCAGGTCCGTACAGACCATGAAGTCGACGCCGAACGCGCCCTGGGATCCCTCCCACGTTTCGAGCAGCGTCCGCCGCCTGACCCGCGCGATCGTGAACGCGTCGCTGATCGTCTTCGTCGCCCCGCAAACGACGACGTTCGCCTCGTCGCTGTCCGTACAGGCGATGACGAGGTCGGCCCGTTCGACGTCCGCCTCGCGGAGCGTCTCGAGTTCGGTGCCGTCGCCTTCGATCGCCAGGACGTCGACCGAGTAGGTGAGGTCCTCGACGACGTCGCCGTCCCGGTCGATGACGATGACGTCGTGCGATGCTTCGAGGTTGGCGGCGATCGCGCGACCGACGTCACCGGCGCCGACGATGACTACGCGCACGGTAAGGCCTCCATTTCTACGGATCGTTTTGCCGGTATTAAGAAATGTCTTACGACGAACGACGAGCGACGAGCGGCGGCGCGCACGCGGCGTCCGAGTAGGGCTCCCCCGTCGCCGGTCAGATCGTCGCTCGCCGCCCAAACGCCGCCGGAGCGTCGCTCGAGACCCAGTTCGACCCGAATCGAGCGCCGGCGCGGTCGCCGTTCCGAACCGATTATTGTGCCGGACGCCACACCTCGGAGCACCCGATGCGAATCCGCGTCGACTGGCGCTCGAGTTGCAGCCTCACGGGGACGGTTCTGAAGTGGATCGCGGTCCCGCTCGCGGCGCCGCTCTTGCTGGCCGTCGCCGACGGCGGCGACGTCCTCCCGTTCGCCACCGCCGTGGTCGTGACGGTCGTTCTGGGAGCGGCCCTCGAGTTGCTGAGCGACGAGCGCCAACTCGGTCAGCGCGAGGGGTTCCTGATGGTCGCGCTGACGTGGCTCAGCGTCGGCCTCGTCGGGGCGATCCCGTTCTATCTGGCCGGCCTCGAGGCGGGTCCCGCCTCCGCGTTCTACAGCTTCGTCAACGCCGCCTTCGAGAGCATGAGCGGGCTCACGACCACCGGCGCGACCGTCATGAACGCCTGGGACTTCGAGAACCAGTCGCGCGCGATCCTGCTCTGGCGGCAGCTCCTCCAGTGGCTCGGCGGCCTCGGGATCCTGATCGTCGCGATCGGCCTCCTCTCGAACCTGATGATCGGGGGTGCCCAGCTGATGGAGACCGAAACGCAGACGAAAAACGTCACCAAGCTCACGCCCCAGATCGAGCGGACGGCGCGACTCATCTGGGGACTGTACGTCGGGCTGACGGTGCTCGCGGCGGCGACGTTCTACCTGCTCCACGTCGCGGGGCTCGCGCCGAAGATGGACCTCTTTAACGCCGTCGCCCACGCGCTGACCAGCGTCTCGACGGCCGGCTTCTCGCCGGAGGCCCGGAGCATCGCCGCGTTCGAGCCGATCGTCCAGTGGACGGTCGCGCCCTTCATGCTCCTCGGGGCGACCAACTTCGTGCTGCTGTACCACGTTACGCGGGGCGATTTCGAACGCCCGCTCGAGTCCGAGGAGTTTCGCTTCTACCTCGGTATCGTCGCCTTCTTCACCGCGGTGACGGTGTTCATCCTTAGCTTCGATCCCGACACGAATCTGGGGCTCGAGCCGACGATCAGACACGCGTTCTTCAACGTCGTGTCGATGGTGACGACGACGGGCTACGCGTCGGCGAACTTCGACCTCTGGTCGGCCGGCGCCAAACATGTGCTCTTTCTGTGCATGTTCTTCGGCGGCATGGCCGGCAGCACGACCTGCTCGATCAAGACGCTCCGGTGGCTCGTGATCGTCAAGGGGCTGTATCGCAACTTCTTCACGTCGATCCACCCGGAGGCGGTCCGCCCCGTGCGGCTGGGCGACACCGTCGTCGACGAGGAGACGATCAACGACATCTTCGCTTACGTGATGCTCGCGATCATCATCTTCTTCCTGCTGACGGTGCTGATCGTCGTCGACGCCGCTCGAGCGAGAACGGCCGTCACCGAGTTCGAGGCATTGAGCGCCGCCGCGTCGATCTTCCTCAACATCGGCCCCGCGTTCGGCATGGCCGGCCCGATGAACAGCTACGCCGGGTTCCCGGTCACCACGCGGGCCGTCATGGTGGTCATGATGTGGATCGGCCGCATCGAGATCATCCCGGTGCTCGTGTTGTTGCTGCCGGCGTACTGGCAGTCGTGACGGTTCCGCTCGCGGAGCGGGGCCGAACTCGAACCCGAACCCGAATCGTCGCCACGAGACTGTCGGTTACGATCGGCTCGCAGACGGGATCTCTTTCGATTCCCAACTGAGCGGAGCCTTCGTTCCGGGATGCGAAGTACAGGGATTATATATTTCGCCATCGCACAGCATGGCGTATGTCCGAGCGAACCGGCGGCGACTACCGGCTCGACGAGATCGATCGCCGGATCGTCCACGCGCTCATGGGCGACGCGCGCAACACCTCCGCGCCCGCGATCGCCGAGGAGGTGAGCGTCTCGCCCGCGACGATCCGCAACCGGATCGCGAAACTCGAGGAGCACGGGGTCATCGAGGGGTACCACGCGACCGTCGACTTCGAACGGGCCGACGGCTCGCTGATGAACCTGTTCCTGTGTCACGCCCCCTTCGACGAGGTCGAGGGGCTCGCCCGCCGGGTCGGCACCGTTCCCGGCGTGATCAACGTCCGGGAGCTGATGGGCGGCCGGATGAACCTCCACGTGCTCGCCGTCGGGACGGACACCTCCGACCTCCGCCGGATCGGTCGCGAACTCGAGACGATGAACGTCGAGATCGAGGACGAGTTCCTCCTGCAGAACGAGCACGCGTTCCCCTACGCGCCGTACGGACCGGCGGACGGCCGCCGCCGGGAACCGTTGACCGACTACATCAGTCTCACCGGCGGCGCCGAGGTCGTCGAGGTGACCGTCCACGAGGACGCGCCGATCGCCGGCCGCACGCTCGAGGAGGCCGACGACGACGGCGTCCTCGACGATCACACGCTCGTGATCGCGATCGAGCGCGACGAGGACGTGATCACGCCCCACGGCGACACCGAGCTCCGCCCGTACGACGTCGTCACGGTGTTCTCGCCGACCGACGCCGACGAGCCGGCGCTCCGGGGATTCCGCGGCCCGGACGGCGACCTCGAGCCGACGCAGGTGCAGTGAGATGCCGCTCGGACGATTCCTCCCCGAGTTCCTCCGGCGGACGGACGGGGACGGGGGCGAGCCCGACGCGGCGGCCGGGACGATCATCTACGAGTGTCGCCACTGCGGGACCGATTTCGACGAGCAGTGCGAGCGGTGCCCCGTCTGCGGCGCGACGGAGATCGCGACTTACGAGTTCGGATCGGGAATCGAGACCGAATCGGAGTCCGAGACCGAGACCGAGTCCGAGTCAGAAACCGGATCGAAATTGGAGTCGGCGTCGGAAGCGGAGGACTGAGCGGAAGGCCCGCGGCAGGCGAGCGTCGATCGCACCTGCTCGACCTCGGTCTCGCAGGACGGACAGCGCTCTTTCTCATCGGCGATGTAGACGGTACTGCAGGTCGAACAGTGAAAGAGATTGCCGGACGCGTCGACCCGCCGCCGGTCCTCGCGGCGGTCTCCGTCGTCGGCCGTCGTTCGCTCCGATCCGTCGTCAAAGGCCGAGCGGACGCGGTCGAGGAGACGCTCGAGAGACGATTGGTTCGAAAGCGTAGATCTGAGTCCCATACACGAGCCAACCAGTATTCGGTCGAAATAGATACCGTCTAAAGAATTTGGGCATCTCGTACCGTTCAAACATCTAATACGTACGGTCCCGTCCGGATAGCAACCTTTTCGACCGTCGCGGGGCCACTCGCTGCCATGAACTTCTTCGACCGGCTGCACGACCGCATCCGAACGGTCGACAGCGTCGTCAGCGTCGGGCTCGACCCCGACCCCGAACGGCTCCCCGACCACCTCGAGGAACACGACCTCCCCCGCTGGGCCTTCAACCGCCGGATCATCGACGCGACCCACGAACACGCCGCCGTCTACAAGCCCAACGCTGCCTTCTACGAGGACCCCGACGGCTGGCGCGCCCTGCAGGAGACCATCGCGTACGCACACGGGAAGGACGTGCCCGTACTGCTCGACGCGAAGCGGGCCGACATCGGGAACACGACCCGCCAGTACGCCAAACTGCTCGAGACGGTCGACGCGATCACCGTCAACCCCTATATGGGCCGAGACTCGCTGCAGCCGTTCCTCGCCGACGAGGAGTCGGGCGTCTTCGTCCTCTGTCGCACGTCCAACCCGGGCGGCGCGGACATTCAGGACCTCGAACTCGAGACCGGCGAACCGGTCTACGAGCGGGTCGCGGCGCTGGCGGATCTCTGGAACGAGAACGACAACGTCGGCCTCGTGGTCGGCGCGACCCAACCCGAGGAACTCGAGGACTTACGCGAGCAGGTTCCAGACCTGCCCTTCCTCGTACCGGGGATCGGCGCACAGGGCGGCGACGCCGAGGCCGCCGTGGAGTACGGACTCGCGGACGGCGTCGGCCTCGTCAACTCCTCGCGCGGCATCATCTTCGCTGGCGAAAACGATGGCGAGGAGTTCGCGAAGGCCAGTGAGCAGGCGGCGAAGCGACTGAAAAAGCGGCTGAATCAGTACCGGGACTGAGCGTCAAAAGGGGTCGAATCGAACCGATCACGCCGCGAACTCGACGCGCGGCCGGTTCGGGTGCTCGAGGGTGACGAGGGTGTAGACGGGCGAGCGCTTCGGGTACTCGCGGACGACCGCTTGCTCCTCGGGCGTGAGATCGCCCGTCACTTCGACGTCGATCTCGAGTTCGCCGTACATTTCGTCGGCCCTGTCGATATCGTGGATGCCGAACAGCATCCGGAGGTCGACGGGTGCGCGGACGGTCGTCGTGACGTCGGCGACGTCGATCCCGTCGCGGATCGCGTTGTAGGCGATCGTCCCGTTGATGCACGCTGTCAGTCCCGCGAGCGCCCCCTCGATGGCCTCGTAGCGGTCCGTCGGCTCGAGGTAGCCCATCGCGTCTTCGAGCTCGGGCGGGAGGCCGAACTCGAGGGTGTGCTCGCGCTCCTTGCCCATCGTCTCGCCGCCGAGGGCCCAGTCGCCGATCGTCGCCGTCGTGCGGTTAGCGGTCGGCTCGGTGACGCCCGTCGCCCGGAACTCGAGGGTACCCTCACGAGGGTGTTCCGCCAGCCAGTCGATGAACTCGCGGTGGGTGTCGACGTCGACGCCGTGGTCGATCTCGTCCGTGCGTTCCGCGGTCATCTCCGTGCGGTTCTCTGTGGTCATTTCGCTCATCTACGTATACGTACGCGTCCTCGAATCTTAACACAGTATTACGAACGGGTAGTATAGTCCGAGGATCTGCCCGAACGTCCACCGCTGTGCGGTCAGATTCCCTGTCGATCGGATAGGGCCGCCGGTTCGACGACGCGCCCGGCGATCCGTCCGTCGACGACCCTGCCGACGATTTCGACCGCGACCGGTTCGGTCGGCGGCCGCTCCTCGAGGCGGTCCAGCCCCTCGACGACGGCGACGTCCATCGGGCTGGCCTCGACCGGGTGCGCCGCGACCAGCGTTCCGTCGCGCTCCTCGAGCTCGAGTCGGAACGTCTCGCCGACTGCGAGCGATTCGCCGAGCAGGTCCCGGATCGAGGTCACGGTCGGGTTAGAACCGGTTGACGTCCACGTCGTCGTGGTCCGGATCGGGGTTCGTGACCGGATCGCCCCCTTCCGACGGACGCGCCTGCGACGCGCAGTCGGCGCACAGGCCCGTCTCCCGCTCGTAGTGTTGCTCGCACGCGAGCGTCCCGCAGTTGTCGCACCGCGCCTGTGCTTGCCGGGACTCGCAGATCTGACAGAGGCCGCTGACGCTCATAGCCATTGTAGGTGCTCGAGCGCCTTCAACCCGGGGCAGGATCCTCCCAGTTGGGTCGATCGCATTCCCCTCGCGTGCTAATCGGTGCTGTTCCGTTCGCGCTGACCGTCCAGTTCGTCATCGCGTTCAGCCGTGTTCCATGTTATCAATTGACGAGAAAGCTTTTGCCGTGTGAGGCGCTAACGGTGTATATGAGCCGTGACCGGGCCCTCCTCGAGCGGGCCCTGGACCGTGGCGAACAGGACGGTGGCAACGTCGAGTTCAAGGAACGCCTCTCACGGGACGTCCACCTCGAGGGTGGGCGACGCGAGAGCCTCGCCGCGCAACTCCGGCACCGACTGCTGTCGGGCGACGGCGAGGCGACCTACGTCGTCGGCGTCACCGACGACGGCGGCCTCGCTGGCATCGACCCGGACACCTTCTCCGAGACGATGGACGTCCTGTCCTTGCTCGCCGAGGAGGCCGACGCGCATATCGACGACGTCCAGACGTGGGGCGTCAAGGACGGACTCGTCGGCGTCGCGTTGATCCACGAGGGTAGCGTCCTCGAGACCGACGACGAGCACGTCGTCGTCGGGACGGCCGGCCACGTCGACCACGGCAAGAGCACGCTCGTGGGCTCGCTCGTCACGGGGAAACCGGACGACGGCGACGGGGCGACTCGCTCCTATCTCGACGTCCAGCCCCACGAGGTCGAGCGAGGGCTCTCCGCCGACCTGTCCTACGCCGTCTACGGCTTCGACGACGAGGGGCCGGTTCGCGTCCGCAATCCCAATCGGAAGGCCGACCGCGCAGAAGTCGTTCAGGAGGCAGACCGCCTGGTCTCGTTCGTCGACACCGTCGGCCACGAACCGTGGCTCCGAACGACCATCCGCGGACTCGTCGGGCAGAAACTCGACTACGGCCTGCTGGTCGTCGCCGCGGACGACGGCCCGACCCGCACCACGCGGGAGCACCTCGGCGTCCTGCTCGCGACCGACCTGCCGACGATCGTCGCGATTACGAAGACCGACGCGGTCAGCGAGGAGCGCGTCGAGGAGGTCGAACGCGAGGTCGAACGCCTCCTCCGGGAGGTCGACAAGTCACCGCTGCGGGTCGCCCGCCACGGCGTCGACGCCGCCGTCGAGGAGATCAACGAGCGCGTCGTCCCCATCGTCGAGACCAGCGCCATCACGATGGAGGGCCTCGAGACGCTGGACGAACTGTTCGATCGGCTCCCCAAGACCGCCGAGGACACCGGCGAGTTCCGGATGTACGTCGACCGCAGCTACTCCGTGACCGGCGTCGGCGCGGTCGCCTCCGGCACCGTGATGGCCGGCGAGGTCGAGGCCGGCGACGAACTGCTCATCGGACCGATGCCCGACGGTCGCTTCGAGGAGGTCGAGGTCCGGTCGATCGAGATGCACTACCACCGGGTCGACAAGGCCCAGGCGGGCCGGATCGTCGGCATCGCCCTCAAGGGAATTCAGGAGAGCGCCATCGAACGCGGCATGGTGCTGCTCCCCCGCGACGCCGACCCCGAACCCGTCCGGGAGTTCGAGGCCGAAGTCATGGTCCTCAACCACCCCACCCGCATCGGCGACGGCTACGAACCCGTCGTCCACCTCGAGACGATCGGCGAAGCCGCCGCGTTCTACCCCGAGGACGGGCGGCTCCTGCCGGGCGACACCGGCGAGGCCACCGTCCGCTTCAAGTTCCGCCCGTACCTGGTCGAGGAGGGCCAGAAGTTCGTCTTCCGCGAGGGCCGCAGCAAGGGCGTCGGCACGGTGACCGACGTCCACCCGATGGACTGACGTCACTGACGTCACACCACCGAGTTTCCGCCCGATTTCGATCCGCTCGCTCGAGCCGAACACGCGCCGCTCGAAGACGGTCCTCCGCGCCGACCGGTCGCGGCTCCCCTCGGTGACTTTCGGTTCCGGATCGCCGCCGCGAGGCCGACACGAGCGGACAGCGTGCACGCTACTTTATCGTCACCACGGCGGCGCCGCCAACTGTCGGAGGCTCTCGAGCGTGTACGCCGGCGTCGTGTCGACGTCATCTAGAACGTCGCCACCGCCGGCACGCGGAATCCACACCGGCCGGAGCCCGGCGGCACGAGCACCCGTGATATCCGGCGATAGTGAGTTTCCGACGTATACCGCTCGCTCCGGGCTCGAGTCCAGTTCCTCGAGCGCCACGTCGAACGGCTCCGCGGCCGGCTTCGCGGGCGTCTCGTAACCGCCGCAGACGATCGTCTCGACGTAGCCGTCGAGGCCTGCCGCCTCGAGTTTCGCCCGCTGGAGTGCCGGCGCGCCGTTGGTCACGACGCCGAGCCGGTACTCCTCGGCCAGCGTCTCGAGCACGTCCTCGGCGCCTGGAACGGAATCGACGCACTCCCGCTCGCGGATCGCCGCATACTCGTCGGCGACGGCCCAGCCCGTTTCGCGGTCGTAGCCCGCCTCGACCGCCAGTTCGCCGAACCGCCGTCGCCGCACGTCGGTCGCGCTCTCGCTCGCGCCGGTCTCGAGGCGATCGTCCGCACCGCTCTCGAGGCGGGTCCCGTACCGGTCACGGTAGTCCCCGACGTCCCACAGGTTCTCGACGCCGGCGCGTTCGAACGCCGCCTCGAGGACGTCTCCGGCGTCCGCGTCGGGTCGCGGCGCAGTACACAGCGTGCCGTCGAGTTCGAAACAGATCGCCTCGACGTCGCCGTCGTCCGCTCGTTCGTCGGTCATTGACCGTGGCCCGACGTAGCCGCGTTCGACACGAAAGCGGCCTGCCTCCACATCCATGGTATCGCCTCGCCGTCCGCGGATTTCGCTCGGTGGTCCAATTAGAACGGCCGGTGCGGTCGGTGCCGTCGTCGCGGTCGGTGCGTTGCCATCGTCGCGGTCGTCGCTGTCACCCCCTCGCTGGGACGCCACGCGACGCTCCGGCTCCAGCGGTCGAACCGGCAGAACTGATCCGCGCCGTCCGGGTCCGCCGACTACAGGTCGAACGACTCGACGAGCAGGTCCTCGTCCGTCTCGCCATGGACGTAGGTCGGCCCGCCGAGCACGTCGATCGTCACCTTCGCGGGCGCGAACAGATCCGAGGGGACTTCGGCGAACTCCCAGTCGAGGTCATCGAAGACCTCGCCGAACGGCCGGCCGTGGTCCTCGGCGGCCGTCGAGGCGACCGAATCGAAGATGTCGGAATCCTCGCGGACCGTGAGGTGGGCGGTCCCGCCGTAGGCGATCGCGTCGTTCGTGCGCGCGATGGCCGTCCGCTCGTCGTCCGCGACGGGGGCGACCGGCGCGCGGCCCGTCGCCGAGACGATATCGAGCGGATCGTAGCCGAGTTCGGCGAGTCGGAAGGTCGCGAGTTCGGCCGCACGCGCGGCGTTCGTGATGCTGCCGGCGAGGCTGGCGGTCGGGTAGGCCAGCAGGAAGACGCTGCTAGGTTCGACCTCCGCGAGTTCGGCGACCTGTTCGGCGGCCGATTCGGTGGGCAACTCGTCGGTCTCGACGGCCAGCGCCGTCAGGTCGAAGGCGTCGGTGTAGCCGACGCGGCGAAACTCCTCCTCCTCGGCGACCAGGGCGCGGGCCGGGCCGCTACCCAGCCCCTCGAAGTCGTCGGTGGTCAGCTCCCAGCCGGCCTTCTGCGAGCACAGCAGCGAGAGCGCCGGCTGGTCGGTCGACAGTTCGACGGTGTGGACCGGCGCGCCGTCGATCTCGCCGAGTTCGTGGCTCGGCGTCGCCAGCCCGGCGGTCTGAATCTCGGTGAGCAACAGCCCCGCCTCGATACCGCCGTCGAACTCGACCCCGAAGTCCAGCACCGTCGCCTCGTTCTCGAGGTCGTAGCCGCCGATATTGAGCTCCTCGGCGTAGTCGAGGGCTTCGTCGACCAACTCGATCGCCATGCGATTGAGACTCTCCATACTCCACGCATCCGTCCCCGGCGTAAAACAGTTTGTCAGTTCTCGTCTGACCAGCGTCAGACGGCGCGTAGAACGCCGAACGGCGCCCTTCGATATCGAAGCCGCCCGTCAGACTGCGGGCTCGTATCCCGCGTCCGCGATCGCGTCGGCGATCTCGGCTTCGTCGACCGCCGCCTCGTCGTGCTCGACGCGGACCTCGCCGTCCTCGTGGCTCGCCGTCGCCGCCGACACCCCCTCCAGCGCTTCGAGCGCCTCGGTGACCGTCGCTTCGCAGCCGTCGCAGGACATCCCGCGCACCTCGAGCGTGGTCTGTTCCATGGGTGTGGTAGCCCCTCGAGGGGGTTGAGGGTTGTGCCCGCGAGACCCCGGCGGCCGGGAGACGCGTTCCGGAGCGGAACGGGCGCTACTCCTCGCTTTCGGCTTCGTCCGCGTCTCTGTTCGTCGCCGATCGGCCGAGTTGTTCTTCCACGGCCTCAACTTTCTCCGCGGCCGACTCGTCGCTGGTTCGCTTGTCGTCGATCTTCAGTACGGTGCTGACACGATCGGCGTCGACCGCCTCGTGGGCCGCCTGCGCGGCCGCGAACAGTTCGTCCGTCGATTCGGCTTCGATCACCGTCCCCATCGGATTGGTCTCGTACTCGACGTCGAACTCCTCGAGGGCGTCGACGGCCTTGGCGACCTCGCCGGACATGCTGCCCTCGATCACCGGTGCGACGCTCAGCAAGGCGATTACCGTCATACGTACACCTCACGGTCGGTGCGGTCCTAAAACCGTGCCATGACGGATCGCGGTGACCCGTCGGTACGGACGGGGTGACGCGACGGAAGAAAGTGAGCGGATGTGACGGACCCGGATTCGGGGTCGGGGTCGGAGTCGGACCCGTACTCAGCGTCGTCGATACCGTTCTTTCAGTTCGAGGAGCCGCGAGCCCGGTTACGGCCGCGTCCGGCCTCCGAGGGCGGGTAGACGATAACGTCGCCGTTCGCGTAGACGTACACCTCGTGCTCGAGGGCGGTGAAGGCGACGTGGCCGCCCGTGCGCTCGGTGCCGTCGGCCTTCTTGCTGAAGAGCCGGTCGAGCGCGTCGGGGTCGACGCTGTCGTAGAGGGAGAACTCGCCCTGCGAGACGTCCGTCTCCGCGATCGAGGCGAGCGCGTGGACGATCGTCGTCGTGATCGTCGCCGTCCCGTCCGGGTCGTGGTGGAAGACGTAGCGGTCGTTCGTCTGGTCGTACCGCAAGTCGTCGCCGGCGTCAGTTGAGAGCTCAGTTTGCATGGAAGATCTGCGAGTCAATCGTCTATTGATTCGTAGTTACTCGGAGTATAAAAGGTGATCGCAGCCGATATCGGTAAACGAACGTGACGGAATTCGACACTAATAGTTCAGATTCGTGGATTGTTGCTACCAGAAACGAATCGCGGGCGCCCCGACGCCGTCCTCGCAATCGGCGACGAACGGAAAGCGTCGCTTACTCGCAAAGACGCGACCCTGTTCGGACCGATCGGTCTCCAATCGGCGATTAGATCGGTCGAACCGACGGCGACCGCCGGGGGAAACCCGACCGCGGATCGGAACCGACGGCTCGGCACTCGACTACTCCGGGGTCGCGTGGAACTCCTCGAGAATGTCGAGGCCGCGTTTGGTTTTGACGAACTCCGGGATGGGTCGTTCGGACGCGCAGTGCTCGCAGACGTATCGGTTGCCGGGCGACGGGAGGTCGGCCGGATCGGCCTCCCACTGGTCGCCGCAGTCGGGGCACTCGAGTTGGATCCAGCCCTCGCGCATACACGCGGTAGTAGATGACGAGTCCTCTTAATTCGATCGCGAAACCGCGTCCCTAGACCGGCGGGATCGCCGTCCCGCGACGAGTCGAGGGCTTGCCACGGCCGCCCGCGAACTTATTCGAAGGGGCCCCTGACCGGGACGTATGGCAACCGGATCGACGGACGACATCAGTGCCGCGCTCGAGGAGTTCGAGGACGACATTCCGGCCACGATAGATCAGGCTGCGCTCGACCGCATGCACACCGTCGCGCGCGTGCTCGACGAAGGTGCCCGCGTTCCCGGGACGGACTTCCGGCTCGGACTCGATCCGATCGTCGGTATCCTCCCCGGCGCCGGCGACACCGCGATCGGGGTCGTCTCGCTGTACATCGTCGCTGAAGCCGCCCGGCTGGGGGTCTCCCTGTCGACGCTCGGGCGGATGCTCGCGAACATCGCCGTCGACGTGGTCGGCGGCTCCGTCCCCGTTCTTGGCGTTCTCTTCGACGCGTTCTGGAAGGCCAACAAGTGGAACGTCGTGCTGGCGCTCGAGGACCTCGCCGAGACCGAGCGTCACCCACAGACCAAGACGGAGCCGGAGACGGTGACGATCGAGTAGGACGGATCGACGATACGGTAGGCTCTGCGTTCTCCGACTCGAGTAGCCAAAAGTTCGAACCGGCCCTGCGACCGGAAGAACCGAGTTCTCCTTCAAATTCAGGGCCGATTTCCCAACTTCACGTACTCTCGCGACGCGCTGTCACAGTCGCTCGAGAGTTTGAGTTCGGAGAGAAGTGCGCTGGCTGGGATTTGAACCCAGGTTGTGACCATGGCAAGGTCACGTGATACCACTACACTACCAGCGCCCTGTGGTGCTTCGCTGCACTCATTTCTACTGTCGGGTGGATATATAAGGCCTACGAATCGGACCGCCATCGGTATGGTAAACCACACTGACTGTCGGTGAAACGCGAGTCGAATCGGCCGCAACTACCGGCAAAACCGTACTGATTCTCGCGCGGGCGGACGCGATCCATAACCGGTCGAGAGTGTGTGTCCGTTCGGCACGAATTCGCGGGTGTGAGGCGTTGTCAGCCGGAATCGAATCCGCTATTCTTTTAAGACCCTATCCGCAATACATCGCTACAGTCTAGTGACGCGGCGCCGAAGCGTCTCGGCATGACCGTCAGCGTACTCGTGCCGTCGTCGCTCACCCGGGAAGCCGAGGACAAACGCGAGGCTACTCGCAAACTCGGATACGTCGCCCGCGCGGCGACGATCTTCCGGGCCGATCGCCTCGTCGTCTATCCAGATCCGGATGGCGAAACGGGGCGGTTCGACGGCGGGTTCGTCAGCACCGTCCTGCGGTACGCCGCAACGCCACCGTACCTCCGCAACGAGGTATGGGGGATGCGGGACGAACTGGAGTACGCGGGCGTCTTGCCGCCGCTGCGCGCCGTGTCACAGACCGGCTCCGAATCGAACGATTCGGGGTCGATAAGACAAGGGATCGTGACCGAGGTCGGACCTGAAGGGCGCGTCCGGGTCAATTGCGGACTGCAACACCCGATCTCCCTCAACACGCCTCCAGACATGGAGGTCGAGGAGGGGGAGCGCGTGACCGTCAGGATCTCTTCGCGACGACCGGTCCGGGCCAAGCTCGTCGACGAGCCCCTTCCGGGGCTTTCCGTCGAGCGGACGGACCTATCGGCAGCACTCGGCCGTGAGGACGCCGGCGTCCGAATCGCCGCCTCTCGACACGGTGAACGACTCACCGTCGGGCGGCTCGAGACGCTGGCCGGACGCGTCGACCGCGACGGTTTGACCGTCGCTTTCGGCGCGCCCGAGAGAGGGCTGCCGGCCATCCTCGGAATCGAGGCGTCCGAGGTCGCCGCCGTGTACGGCGGTGACGCGGGCGATGGCAACGTCGAACCCACAGCCGATCCGAGCCCGGATGACGTTCCGGGACCAGGGTTCGACCTCTGGCTCAACACGGTTCCGGATCAGGGAAGCGAGGTCGTGCGAACGGAGGAGGCTCTGTTCGCCACCCTCGCGCCCCTCTCACTACGAGAGTGATAGAATGCCACAATCAAACGCACCACGCAAAGGCTCACTCGGGTTCGGTCCACGGAAGCGCGCCTCCTCGGAGGTGCCGCGCTTCAACTCGTGGCCGGACGACGAAGGACAGCCGACGCTCCAGGGTTTCGCGGGCTACAAGGCCGGCATGACCCACGTCGTCATGGTCGACGACCAGTCGAATTCGCCGACCGAGGGGATGGAACAGACCGTCCCCGTGACGATCGTGGAGACGCCGCCCATGCGCGCCGTCGCCCTGCGAGCGTACGAAGATACGGCGTACGGGAAACAGCCGATCACCGAGGTCTGGACCGACGAGTTCGTCTCCGAACTCGATCGCGTCCTCGACCTCCCCGGTGACGACTACGACCCCGACGCCGCCGAAGACGAACTCCGCGGCTACCTCGACGAAGGCCGCGTCGACGACGTTCGCGTCATCACGCACACGGTGCCGAGCGACGTTCCCTCGGTGCCCAAGAAGAAGCCCGACGTGATGGAAACGCGCGTCGGCGGCGGCTCCGTCGAGGAGCGCGTCGACTTCGCCCTCGAGCTGCTCGAGGACGGCGGCGAGCACGTCATGAACGACGTGTTCCGCGCCGGCGAGTACGTCGACGCAAGCGGCGTCACGAAAGGGAAAGGGACCCAGGGCCCCGTCAAGCGCTGGGGCGTCCAGAAACGCAAGGGCAAGCACGCCCGGCAGGGCTGGCGCCGCCGCATCGGGAACCTCGGTCCCTGGAACCCGTCCCGCGTCCGGTCGACGGTCCCCCAACAGGGCCAGACCGGCTACCACCAGCGGACGGAACTGAACAAGCGCCTCGTCGACATCGGCGACGGGGCCGACGCGACGGTCGACGGCGGCTTCGTCAACTACGGCGAAGTCGACGGACCGCACGCGCTGATCAAGGGCTCGCTCCCCGGGCCGGAGAAGCGCCTCGTGCGCTTCCGCCCGGCGATCCGACCCGGAGACCAGCCGCGCCTCGATCCCGAGGTGCGCTACGTCTCCACCGCATCCAACCAGGGATAACATATGGAAGCAACAGTACGCGACCTGGACGGCTCCGACGCGGGCTCGGTCGAGCTCCCGGCGGTCTTCGAGACCAACTACCGCCCGGACCTGATCGCCCGCGCCGTGCAGGCCGCCCAGGCAAACCGGAAACAGGACTACGGTGCCGACGAGTTCGCCGGCCTCCGCACGCCGGCCGAGTCGTTCGGCAGCGGCCGAGGGATGGCCCACGTCCCGCGACAGGACGGACGCGGTCGCCGCGTTCCCCAGACCGTCAAGGGACGCAAGGCCCACCCGCCGAAGGCCGAGAAGGACTGGACCGAATCGATCAACACGAAGGAGAAGAAGCTGGCCGTCCGCAGCGCGATCGCCGCGACGACCGACGAAGAACTCGTCGCCGAGCGCGGCCACGAGTTCGACGACGACGCCGAGATTCCGGTCGTCGTCGACGACGAGTTCGAGGACCTCGTGAAGACGAAGGAGGTCGTCTCCTTCCTCGAGGCCGCCGGCCTCGCGGATGACATCGAACGCGCCGACGAGGGTCGCAGCATCCGCTCGGGTCGCGGGAAGACCCGCGGACGCAAGTACAAGACGCCCAAGTCGATCCTGTTCGTCACCTCCAGCGAGTCCGGTCCGTCCCGTGCGGCCCGGAACCTCGCCGGTGCCGACGTGACGACCGCTGCGGAGGTCAACGCGGAGGATCTCGCGCCCGGCGCGCAGCCGGGTCGACTGACCGTCTGGACCGAAAGCGCTCTCGAGGAGGTGGCCGAGCGATGAGTTCGATCATCGAACACCCGCTCGTCACGGAGAAGGCGATGAACGACATGGACTTCGAGAACAAGCTCCAGTTCGTCGTCAACCCCGACGCCACCAAGCCCGAGATTCGGGACGAAGTCGAGGAGCGCTTCGACGTCTCCGTCGACAACATCAACACCCAGGTAACGATGAAAGGGAAGAAGAAAGCGACAGTTCGCCTGTCCGAGGACGACGACGCCCAAGAAGTCGCCTCGCGAATCGGGGTGTTCTGACGATGGGACGACGCATTCTCGGACAGCGACGCGGTCGCGGTACCTCCACGTTCCGCGCCCCGTCGCACCGATACAAGGCAAAGCTCGATCACAAGAAGGCCGAGGACGACGACGTCGTCCGCGGGACGGTCGTGGACATCGAACACGACCCCGCGCGATCGGCGCCCGTCGCCGCCATCGAGTTCGAGGACGGCGAACAGCGCCTCGTCCTCGCACCCGAAGGCGTCGCCGTCGGCGAGGAGATTCAGGTCGGCGTCTCCGCGGAGATCAAGCCGGGCAACACGCTCCCGCTCGCGGAGATCCCCGAAGGGGTGCCGGTCTGTAACGTCGAGGCGAACCCGGGCGACGGCGGTAAGTTCGCCCGCGCCTCCGGCGTCAACGCGGACCTGATCACCCACGACCGCAACGCCGCGGTCATCCAGCTCCCCAGCGGCGAGGTCAAGCGCCTCGATCCGCAGTGTCGCGCCACCATCGGCGTCGTCGCCGGTGGCGGCCGCACGGAGAAGCCGATGGTCAAGGCAGGGAACAAGTACCACAAGATGAAAGCGCGCGGGACCAAGTGGCCCCGCGTCCGCGGTGTCGCGATGAACGCCGTCGACCACCCGTTCGGTGGCGGCGGCCGACAGCACCCCGGGAAACCGAAGTCCGTCTCGCGGGACGCCCCGCCGGGACGGAAGGTCGGTGACATTTCCTCGCGCCGTACCGGCCGAGGTGGGAACAAATGAGCCAGGAGTACCGAACCGGCCGCGAAGGTGAGGAGTTCACCTACCGCGGTCACACGCTCGACGAGCTGCAGGACATGGAGCTCGAGGAAGTCGCGGAACTGCTGCCCGCACGCCAGCGGCGAAGTATCCAGCGCGGTCTCTCCGTCGAGAAGCGGAAGCTTCTCGAGGAGGCCCGCGAGAAAGACGAGGAAGAGACGGCGAACGCGCCGATCCGGACGCACCTGCGCGACATGCCGGTGCTGCCGGAGTTCGTCGGACTGACCTTCGAGGTCTACAACGGTCAGTCCTTCGAGCGCGTCCGCATCGAACCCGAGATGATCGGACACTACCTCGGGGAGTTCCAGCTGACCCGCCAGTCCGTCGAACACGGACAGGCGGGGATCGGCGCGACTCGCTCGTCGAAGTTCGTCCCACTGAAGTGATCTACGCATGGGAATCAACTACTCAGTCGACGCGGACCCGGACGAGACCGCGAAAGCGATGCTCCGGGAGCGTCACATGAGCCACAAGCACAGCAAGGAGGTCGCCCGCGAGATCAAGGGCCGAACCGTCGGCGACGCGCAGGAGTACCTGCAGGACGTCATCGACCAGAAGCAGTCGGTGCCGTTCAAGTCGCACAACGCCGGTGCCGGCCACCGCTCCGACATCGAGGGCTGGGACGCCGGCAAGTACCCCGAGAAGGTCTCCGGCGAGTTCCTCGACCTCCTCGAGAACGTCGAGGCCAACGCCGACCACCAGGGCTTCGACGGCGAGTCGATGGAGATCGTCCACGTCGCCGCCCACAAGGTTGGCGAATCGGTCGGACGCAAGCCCCGCGCGATGGGGCGTGCGTCCTCGTGGAACACGCCGCAGGTCGACGTCGAGATCGTCGTCGCGGAACCCGACACCGACGAGGACGACTCCGACGAGGGTGATAACTAATGGCTGACGAACAACAATTCATCGAGAACGGCCTGCAGCGGTCCCAGATCGACGAGTTCTTCCAGGAAGAACTCGGCCGCGCGGGCTACGGTGGCATGGAGGTCGCCAAGACGCCGATGGGCACCCAGATCGTCCTCAAGGCCGAAAAGCCCGGGATGGTCATCGGCAAGGGCGGCGAGAACATCCGGAAGGTCACGACGGCCCTCGAGGAGAAGTTCGACCTCGAGGATCCCCAGGTCGACGTGCAGGAGGTCGACGAACCCGACCTCAACGCGCGCATCGTGGCCGACCGGCTGGCCAACGCCCTCGAGCGCGGCTGGTACTTCCGCAAGGCCGGTCACACGACGATCGACCGGATCATGGAAGCCGGCGCGCTCGGCGCCGAGATCGTCCTCTCCGGGAAGGTCACGGGCGCCCGTTCGCGCGTCGAAAAGTTCAACCGCGGCTACATCAAGCACAACGGCGAACCCGCCGAGGAGATCGTCGACGAGGGCCAGGCGACGGCCGTCATGAAGCTCGGGACGATCGGCGTCACGGTCAAGATCATCCCGCCGGGCGCCGAACTGCCCGACGACTTCGAGGTCAGCGAGGACGTCGACCCCGAGGAACTCGTCCCCGAGGCCGTCGAGGCCAACGAGGCCGAAGGCGTCGAGGAACTCCTCGAGGGCGAACCCGAGTCCGAGGAAGCTAGTGCCGAGGCCGCCGAAACCGAGGCGGCCGAACCCGAGGCACCCTCCGACGAGGCCGACGTCGACGAAGAGGTCGTCGAGGAAGTCATCGAGGAGGAAGTCGACGCCGACGCCGACGAGGAGTTCGACGAGGTCGAAGTCCCCGAAGGCGACGCGGACGTCGAGGAAGAACTCGACGAACTCGAGGAGGACGTCGAAGCCGAAGCCGAAGAACTCGTCGAGGAGATGGAATCCGAAGACGACGAAGACGAGGGAGGTGACGCCTGATGGCGATCCTGCACGTCGAAGAGATCCGCGACATGACCCCTGCTGAACGGCAGGAGGAACTCGAGGAGCTCGAGACCGAACTGCTGAACGCGAAGTCCGTCCTCGCCGCCGGTGGCGCCCCGGAGAACCCGGGCCGCATCGGCGAGCTGCGTCGCACCATCGCGCGGATCAAGACGGTCCAGCGCGAGGAAGGCGACCTCGAGGACGAAGAAGCGGAATAACACACTACTATGGCACTGACACCCGAGACCCTGCCGCGACACGAACTCAACGGCCTGCCGGTCCGCGTCGTCGAGAGCACCGACGACTCGCGGGTCGGGATCGCCGGTCGTGTCGTGATCGAGACGACGAAGACGCTCTCGATCGAGATTCGCGACGACGGCGAGTCTCGGGTCGTCACGGTGCCGAAATCGGGCTCGACGTTCGAGTTCGCGATCACAGATGACGCCGCCGACTCCGCCAAGGGGTCGGGGACCGCGTCCAAACTGGCCGACACTCAACCTGCCTCGTCCGCCGATTCGGACGGGACAGAAAGCGCTGGCGAGGGCGCGGCCTACGTTACGGTCGATGGATCGCGCTTGCTCTCACGACCCGCCCGACGCACGGAAACGAATGGTGATTCACCATGGCAATTGGACTAGACGTTGAAACCCCTCCGGAACCAGAAAACCCGGAGGAATACGACTACGAGAAGTGTCCGTTCTACGGCGAGCTCTCCGTTCGAGGCCAAGTCCTCGAGGGGACCGTCGTGTCGACGGACATGGAGAAGACCGTGGTCGTCGAGCGAGAGTACGACGTGGCTGTACCGAAGTACGACCGGTACATGAAGCGTCGCTCGCGCATCCCGGCCCACGTGCCGGGCGTGCTCGAGCCGCTCTCGGTCGGTGACACGGTCAAGATCGCAGAGACCCGACCACTGTCGAAGACCAAATCGCACGTGGTCGTCGAAGTAACCGAAGAAGCGACTGCGGAGGACATCGCCGAGCTCACGAGCCAGGCCGAGCCTGAGCCGGAGCTGTCGGCCGAAGACCTCGCCGCAGGCGAAGCCGAAGATGAGGGTGATCAGTGATGGAGGCGATGAAAGCCGATGTCACCCAGGGGCTCAAGAAGGGCTCGCTGGTCACGTGCGCCGACAACACCGGCGCGCGCGAGCTGAAAGTCATCAGCGTCTCGGGCTACCACGGCACCAAGAACCGCCAGCCGAAGGCGGGGCTCGGTGACAAGGTCACGGTCTCCGTGACCAAGGGGACTCCCGAGATGCGCCGCCAGGTCCTCGAGGCCGTCATCGTCCGCCAGCGGAAGTCGATCCGCCGGCCGGATGGGACGCGCGTCAAGTTCGAGGACAACGCGGCGGTCATCATCGACGAGAACGAGGAGCCCCGCGGGACGGAGATCAAGGGCCCGATCGCTCGCGAAGTCGCCGAACGGTTCGGCGCGATCGCCTCCACCGCGACGATGATCGTATAGAACCATGACAAAGCAACCACACAAACAGCGAACGCAGACGGAGCGGGCGCCGCTGCACAAGCGGCAGAAGCAGCTCCACGCGACGCTGTCCGACGACCTCCGCGAGGAGTACGACACCCGTCGCACCCGCGTCAACGCGGGCGACACGGTCGAGGTCATGCGCGGGGACCACGCCGGCGAAGAAGGCGAGGTCCTCAAAGCGATCCTCGAGGACGGCGTCATTCACGTCGAGGACGTGACGGTCGAGACGGCCGACGGCGAGGAAGTGCCCCGGCCGCTGGACCCGTCGAACGTCCGGATCACGGAGCTCGACCTCGAGGACGAGCGCCGCGAGGCGCGCCTCGAGGGCGATTCCGAAGCGGAAGGTGATAACGAATGACGAAACACCAGAAACGACTTTCGGTCCCGAAGACCTGGCCGGTCGAGCGCAAGACCGAGACCTTCACCGTGAAGGCCGGCGCCGGCCCCCACGGTGAGGAGGGCGTGCCGCTCGTCGTCCTGCTACGGGACGTGCTCGGCTACGTCGACTCGACGAAGGAAGCGCGATATGCCCTGAGCGAGGACGCGATCCTCGTCAACGGGCAGCCGATCAACGACGAGCAGCGTCCGATCGGCATCTTCGACATCATCGCGTTCCCCGGCCGCGAGGAGTACTACCGCGTCTTCCCCGACGAGGGCGGTCGGCTCGCGCTGACCGAGATCGACGCCGAGGCCGCACAGAGCCGTCTCGGCAAGATCGACAACAAGCAGCAGGTGCCCGGCGGCGATACGCAGCTGACGCTGCACGACGGGACGAACGTCCTCGTTGAGGACGGCGCCGAGTACAGCACCAGCGACTCGATCGTCATCGACAACGACGACAAGTCGATCGTCGCGCACTTCCCCTACGAGGAAGGCGCGCTGGTCACCGCCATCCGAGGCAACCACGGCGGCAAGATCGGCGAAGTCGAGACGATCGACGTGACGCCCGGCAGCGGCTCGAACACCGTCACCGTCGACACCGAGGACGGCGGGTTCGAGACCATCGAGGAGTACGTCGTCGTGATCGACGAGAACTTCACGGGTGATGACGAATGAGCGAAGCCGACACTGAGGCCGACTTCCACGAGATGCGCGAACCGCGCGTCGAGAAGGTCGTCGTCCACATGGGCGTCGGTCAGGGCGGTCGCGAACTCGGCAAGGCCGAGGACATCATCGAGGAGATCACCGGGCAGGAAAGCGTCCGGACTCAGGCGAAGAAGACCGAACCCGACTTCGGCATTCGCCAGGGCGACCCGATCGGCACGAAGGTCACCCTTCGCGGCGACGACGCCCACGAGTTCCTCGAGAAAGCCCTCCCGCTGGCCGACCTCTCGGCGAACCAGTTCGACGACACGGGCAACTTCAGCTTCGGGGTCGAGGAACACACCGACTTCCCGAGCCAGGAGTACGATCCGAACGTCGGGATCTACGGGCTGGACGTCACCGTCAACCTGGTGCGTCCGGGCTACCGCGTCTCCAAGCGCGACAAGGCGACGCGGTCGATCCCCTCGAAACACCGACTGAACCCCGAGGACGCCGTCGCGTTCCTCGAGTCGACCTTCGACGTCACCGTGGAGGGATCCGCAGATGAGTGAAAGCGAAACCGAAACCGAGGCCGAAGCCGAAACCGACGCCCAGACCGAGGCCGACGCTCCCCGAACGGGCGAGCACGCGGCCAAGCGCACCGGCCAGATCGAGGAGTGCCAGCGCTGCGGTCGCAAGCAAGGGCTCGTCGGGAAGTACGACATCAACCTCTGTCGGCAGTGCTTCCGCGAGATCGCTCGCGACATGGGCTTCAAGAAGTATCGATAACATGACCGGGAACGATCCACTCAGCAACGCGCTTTCGGGCATCGACAACGCCGAAAGCGTGGGGCATCTGACCCACGAGGTAACGCCCGCCTCGAACGAGATCGGCAGCGTGCTCGAGGTCTTCTACGACCGCGGGTACATCGACGGCTTCGAGTACGTCGACGACGGCAAAGCCGGTCGGTTCGAGGTCGAACTGAAAGGAGCGATCAACGAGTGCGGCCCCGTCAAGCCCCGCTACAGCGCCGGCGCCGACGAGTTCGAGAAGTGGGAGAAGCGATTCCTCCCCGCTCGAGACTTCGGCGCGCTCGTCGTCACGACGAGCAGCGGCATCATGAGCCACTACGAGGCTCGCGAGCAGGGCATTGGGGGCCAGGTGATCGCATACGTCTACTAACCATGCGAGTCGAACTGGAAATCCCTGACAACGTAACCGTCGAGATCGACCACCTCGACGTGACCGTCGACGGACCGGAAGGCAGCGTCACCCGCCGCCTCTGGTACCCCGACGTGAGCGTCGACGTGGAAGACGACAGCGTGGTGATCGAAAGCGAGTCCGAGGACGCGAAGACGAACGCGACCGTCGGCACTTTCGAGAGCCACATCGAGAACGCGTTCCACGGCGTGACCGAGGGCTGGGAGTACGAGATGGAGGTCTTCTACTCCCACTTCCCGATGCAGGTCCGCGTGGAGGGCGACGACGTCGTCATCGAGAACTTCCTCGGCGAAAAGGCACCGCGACGTACGACTATCCACGGTGATACTGAGGTTACCGTCGACGACGAGCAGCTCGTCCTCTCGGGTCCCGACAAGGAGGACGTCGGGCAGACGGCGGCCGACATCGAGCAGCTGACTCGCGTCAGCGGCAAGGACACCCGCGTCTTCCAGGACGGGGTCTACATCACCAACAAACCCGCCAAAGGAGGTGCCTGATAGATGGCAGCCGAAGACGACGAACCACAGGAACTCGAGGACATCAGCGGCGTCGGCGAGAGCAAGGCCGACGCGCTTCGCGAGGCCGGCTTCGAGTCCATCGAGGACGTCAAGGAAGCCGACCAGGACGAACTGGCCGAAGCCGAGGGCATCGGTAACGCGCTCGCGGCTCGCATCAAGGCCGACGTCGGCGACCTCGAGGTCACCGAAGAAACGGAGGCCGAGATCGAAGACGAAGGCGCCGAAGAAGCGGAAGAAGAGCTCGAAGAAGACGTCGAGACGGAGCTTCGCGCCCGCGGCCTGACCGAGAAGACCCCCGAGCTCTCCGAGGAGGAGGAGCGACTCCTCGAGCGCCGCAAGAGCGAGGGCAAGCCGCAGTTCAAGCGCCAGGACTACCACATGAAAAAGCGGACGCCCGAATCGTGGCGCCGCCCCCGCGGCGGGCTCTCGAAGCAGCGCAAGGGCATCAAGGGCAAGGGCCCGAAGGTCCAGGCCGGCTTCCGCACGCCCGAAGCCGTTCGCGGAAAGCACCCGAGCGGCTTCGAGGAGGTCTACGTCGAGAACGTCGACGACCTCGAGGGCGTCGACGGCGACCGCGAAGCCGTTCGCATCGCCTCCTCGGTCGGCGCGCGCAAGCGCGAGCGGATCGAGGAAGTGGCCGAGGACGAGGGCATCCGCGTCCTGAACCCGACCTACGAAGAAGTCGAGGTGGAAGCCAATGACTGATCTCTCCGCACAGAAGCGACTGGCCGCCGACGTTCTGGACGTCGGCGAGAACCGCGTCTGGCTCGACCCCGACGCCCAGGCCGACATCGCCGAGGCCATCACGCGCGACGAGATCCGCGAACTCGTCGACGAGGGCCACATTCAGGCCGAAGACGCCAAGGGCAACTCCCGCGGCCGCGCCCGCGAGCGCAACGAAAAGCGCTCCTACGGCCACCAGAAGGGCCCGGGCAAGCGCCGCGGCAAGAAGGGCGCACGCCAGAACGAGAAGGAAGAGTGGGAAAGCAAGATCCGCGCACAGCGCCGGAAACTGCGCGAACTCCGCGACAAGGGCGAACTGACGCCCACGCAGTACCGCGAGCTCTACAAGAAGGCTGGCGGTGGCGAGTTCCGCAGCGTCCGGTACCTGTTGAACTACATCGACGACAACTACGGTGACCAATAATGGCGACAGGACCACGATACAAAGTGCCGATGCGGCGTCGCCGTGAGGTCCGGACGGACTACCACCAGAGGTTGCGCCTGCTGAAGTCGGGTAAGCCCCGACTCGTCGCTCGAAAGAGCAACAAGCACACCACGGCGCAGCTGATCACTCCCGGACCTCAGGGAGACGAGACGCTCGCGAGCGCACACTCGAGCGACCTAGAGGAGTACGGTTGGGAAGCACCCACGAGCAACATTTCCGCGGCGTACCTGACCGGCCTGCTGGCCGGCCAGCGCGCCGTCGAGGCCGGCCTCGAGGAAGCGGTCCTCGACATCGGCCTCAACACCGCGACGCCCGGCAACAAGGTGTTCGCGGTCCAGGAAGGCGCGATCGACGCGGGCCTCGAGATTCCGCACAACGACGAGGTCCTCGCGGACTGGTCGCGCACGCGCGGCGAGCACATCGCCGAGTACGCCGAACAGCTCGACGAGCCGCTGTACAGCGGCGAGTTCGACGCGACGGAACTTCCTGAACACTTCGACGAGGTACGAGAGGCGATCCTAGAATGAGCGCAAACGACTACAACGACGACGGCTGGGAACCCGTCACCCGTCTCGGCCGGATGGTCCAGGAGGGCGAAATCGACACGATGGAGGACGCCCTCAACTCGGGCCTCCCGCTGAAGGAGCCCGAGATCGTCGACCAGCTCCTCCCCGGACTGGACGACGAAGTGCTGGACATCAACATGGTCCAGCGAATGACCGACTCCGGACGACGCGTCAAGTTCCGCTGCGTCGTCGCCGTCGGGAACCGCGACGGCTACGTCGGCTACGCGGAAGGCCGAGACGATCAGGTCGGGTCCGCCATCCAGAAGGCGATCGGCATCGCGAAGCTGAACATGATCAAGGTCCCCCGCGGCTCCGGGTCGTGGGAGGACCGCTCGGACCGGCCCCACTCCCTGACCCGACGCACGAAGGGGAAGGCCGGCTCCGTCGAGGTCGAGGTCATCCCCGCCCCCGAAGGGCTGGGACTTGCCGCCAGCGACACCGTCCACGCGGTGCTCGAGCTGGCCGGCATCGAGAACGCCTGGACCAAGAGCCACGGCAACACCCGAACCACGGTCAACCTGGCGAAGGCGACGTTCAACGCGCTGGAGAACGCGTCCCAGTCGCGTCACCCGCAGCGCCGTTCGGGTGCGAACCGAGACCGAGACGAAGCCGAGGTGACTGAGTAATGAAGGCAGTCGTCCAGGTTCGCGGCGAGGTGAACCGCCAGCAGGACGTCCAGGACACCCTGGAGATGCTGAACATCCACAGCGTCAACCACTGCGCGCTCGTCCCCGAGACGGACACCTACACGGGGATGGTCGACAAGGTCAACGACTACGTCGCCCACGGCGAACCGAGCGCCGAGGTGCTCGCGACCGTGCTCGCGAAGCGCGCCGAGCCCCTCGAGGGCGACCAGTCCGACGTCGACGCCGAGTGGCTCGACGAGAACACCGAGTACGGCGACTTCGAGGCGCTGGCCGAGGCGCTGCTGGCCGAGGAGACGACGCTGCGCGAGCAGGGGCTGTCCCCGACGCTTCGTCTGCACCCGCCCCGCGGGGGTCACGACGGCATCAAGAAGCCGACCGCCGAGGGCGGCCAACTCGGAAAGCATACAACGGACGAAATCAACGACCTGTTAGAATCGATGCGATAACCATGACGAGTAAAAAACGACGCCAACGCGGTTCACGAACGCACGGCGGCGGCTCTCACAAGAACCGACGCGGTGCGGGCCACCGCGGCGGCCGCGGCCGCGCCGGGCGCAGCAAGCACGAGTTCCACAACTACGAACCGAAGGGCAAGCACGGCTTCAAGCGCCCCCAGGACATCCGCGAGGAGGTCGCCGAAATCGACGTCCAGAAGCTCGACGAGGATGCGATCCTCTACGCGGCCGAGGGCGTCGCCGAGGAGACCGACGACGGCTACGCGATCGACGCCCGCGACGTCGTCGAGGACGGCCACGAGGTCGACACCGTGAAGGTCCTTGGCTCCGGGCAGGTCCGCAACGCCCTCGAGGTCACGGCCGACGCCTTCTCGGACGCGGCCGAGGAGAAGCTCGCGGACGCCGGCGGCGAGGCAGTGCTCTCGGATCGAGCGCAGGAACGGGACGAAGCAGACGCTGAATCCGAGGCCGACGCCGACGAAACCGAACAGAGCGAGGACTAACGATGGGATGGAAGGAAGCCGCTGAACCGGTCCTAACGCGGATGCCCGCCGTCCAGCGTCCGGAGGGGCACGTCCCCTTCAAGCGGAAGCTGGCGTGGACGGCCGGCATTCTCGTGTTGTACTTCTTCCTGACGAACGTCACGCTGCTCGGTCTGCAGGGCGAGGGTAACGACCTCTTCAGTCAGTTCCGCGCGATTCTCGCGGGCTCGCAGGGGTCGGTACTGCAGGTCGGTATTGGACCGATCGTCACGGCGAGCATCGTCTTGCAGTTGCTCGGCGGTGCGAACCTGCTCGGCCTCGACACCGACGATCCGCGGGATCAGGTCCTCTATCAGGGCCTCCAGAAGTTGCTCGTCGTCGTGATGGTGACACTCACTGGGCTCCCGATGGTGTTCGCCAGCGGCTTCCTGCCAGCCCAGCCGTCGCTGTCGATCGGCGGCCTCCAGTTCGGTCAGACGCAGGTCCAGCTGCTGATGTTCGCCCAGATCTTCGCTGGCGGTATCCTCCTCCTCTACATGGACGAGGTCGTCAGCAAGTGGGGCGTCGGGAGCGGGATCGGCCTGTTCATTATCGCCGGCGTGAGCCAGCGACTCGTGGCCGGGTTGATCCAGCCCGCACAGGGCGGGTTCTTCTACAACTGGTACATGATCCTCACGGGCGAGATGGAAGTCGGCTCCGTCGTCTCGGCCGAGGGCCTCTCGACGCTGCTGATGAATGACGGCGGGATGATCATCCCGCTGTTGACGACGCTGCTGATCTTCGGAATCGTCGTCTATGCGGAGTCCGTGCGTGTCGAGATCCCGCTCAGTCACGCCCGCGTGAAGGGAGCTCGCGGTCGCTTCCCGGTGAAGCTCATCTACGCGAGCGTCCTGCCGATGATCCTCGTCCGCGCGCTGCAGGCCAACATCCAGATGCTGGGCCAGATCCTGAACAGCCAGTGGGCCGGGATGCCCGCCTGGCTCGGCCAGTACACCGACGGGCAAGCGGTCGGCGGGTTCTTCTACTACCTCGCCCCGATCTACTCGCCCCGAGATTGGATGTGGTGGACCGGCGCTGTCACCCAGGAAGCGTGGCAGGTGCTGATCCGCATCTCCGTCGACCTCACCTTCATGATCGTCGGCGGCGCGGTCTTCGCCGTCTTCTGGGTCGAGACGACGAACATGGGTCCGGAGGCCACCGCCAAGCAGATTCAAAACTCCGGGATGCAGATCCCCGGCTTCCGGCAGAACGTCGGCGTCATCGAGAAGGTCATGGAGCGGTACATTCCGCAAGTGACCGTCATCGGCGGCGCCTTGGTCGGTCTGCTGGCCGTCTGGGCGAACATGCTCGGCACCATCGGCTCGGTCAGCGGCACGGGCCTGCTGCTGGCCGTCTCCATCACCTACAAGCTCTACGAGGAGATCGCGGAAGAGCAGATGATGGAGATGCACCCGATGATGCGCCAGATGTTCGGCAAGGAGTAACGACCATCCGGCCGTTCTCCGTTATTTTTCGACGGACGAGACACGTCTGTTCGGTCTGACCGACCTCGCGACGGAAAGTGGTCGCAGCGACGGTCAGCGAGTTTCTGCGGTTCCAGTAGCGCGAATTCGATCGGTACTTTCGTCCCGTCTAGTGGAATACTGCCACATCCGTTTTTAGAAGTAGAATCGAATTACAGGTTTAGTTAAACTAGTTTAGGCTATCCAAAAAGTGTATGACTTCTGAAGGTTATAAGGCGGTCGAGAGCGTACGACCATGCGATGAGTTCCCAAGAAACAGTACGTCAACAGGCCGGCACCGTCGAGGAAAATCAGCTCCGGCTCGATCAGGACAAATCCGAGCAGATCGTCGAGGCGCTGAACACGGAACTGGCGAATTCCTACGTGCTGTACCACCAGCTCAAGAAGCACCACTGGGTCGTCGAAGGCGCCGAGTTCCTGCCGCTCCACGAGTTCCTCGAGGAGGCGTACGAGCACGTCGAGGAGGGGGCCGACGAGATCGCGGAGCGCGCCCAGGCGCTGGGCGGCGTCCCCGTTTCGGGCCCGTCGAACCTCGAGGAACGTGCTACTGTCGAGTTCGAGGGCGAGGACGTCTACGACGTCCGCACCATGTTCGAGAACGACCTCGAGATGTACGGTGACATCATCGAGTCGATGCGCGACAGCATCGAACTCGCCGAGAACCTCGGCGACCCTGCGACCGGCGAAATGCTGCGCGAGATCCTCGTCCACCTCGAGGAGGACGGCCACCACTTCGAACACTACCTCGAAGACGATACCCTCGTCCTCGAGAGCGCCACTCACTGAACGGGCGATCTGAGTGGCACTCGAACGAGGCCGTCGGGAGCCCGATACGGGCGAGCACCGTCAAGAGTAGGGTATCACCGCGGCGAACCCGCTCCGGGTCGACGCGCCGACGCCTCGAACGTCGACCGCGCGGGATCGTTCACCCTGTTCTCCCCGTTTCGCAAGCACTACTGAACGGCTGCCGGTGCCGAGCACGAGGCGGTCGCTGGCTTCCTCACGGAACGCTCGACGATGTTCCGGATCGAACGCCTACAAGCGCGTGCGCGATATCAACGACGACATCGCCTTGGCGGACCGCTCGGCGATATGGCGATGATCGAACTCCTGGCCGCCATCTCAAGACGCTGGAAACGGACGCGCGTCCCCGTCGGTCCCTCGTCGACGAGACTACGTTCGTCGTGAACGACGCGATCAGGTGAATCGCCTCGGAGAACAACTCCCCATCGGTGGCCTTCTTCGCTGTATACCGTCCCCGCCGATGCTCGGGACTGCGGTCACGGCAGCAGATACTCGAGAGACGGGTCGAATCGAAAACGGTGGCCGACGCGATGACTGTTCGAAATCGGGGGCAGCGGTCGTCCGGGGTTCGCGGAGTCGGGCCGGAATCCGGAATCGACCGCGAATCGCGATTACTGGATGGAGTACCCGGCCGCGATGGTCAGCAGGAACACCATGAACACGGCGGTTCCCATCATGTAGGTGATCGCGCGCGGTTCCTCGACGAGGTGCTGGTAGTAGCCGGCGATCAGCAGGGACTTCGTAACGATGAGGACCATCGTGCCGGCCATCGCCATTCCGTACGTGAAGAAGTCGAAGTGGAAGAACACGAACTTCCCTGTCGCCAGTGCCACCAGCGCGACGTAGATGAGGGTGTACGTTCGGATGTCAGCCATTAGTGTGCATTGAGGCTGACGACCACTTATACCTTCCTCATATCGTCGTTCCGGCGTCGAGCGAACGTGCCGCGGGCCCGGTACTCCTCGGCGACGGCCGGCCCGACCGAAACCGGTTCGATACTGCGAACTTCTTTATTGCGTGCCTGTCTGGTGGAGACTACTGTGACTTCGCGTCGCGCGTGTCCGGGACGGTCGCGGCTGGTTCCGATCGTCGTCTGTCTGCTGCTCCTCTCTGCGGGGCCGATCGCAGCGGGTGCGGCGGCAGTGACGGCGGCCGACGCCGAGCCGTCGACGGACGACGAGATTCGGATCGACGACGACCTGCCGGCGAACGGAACCACCGTCGAGGTGATCGTCAGACTCGAGGACCCGCCGACGACTGACGCAGCCGTCGCTGCGGACCCCGATACCGAGGCCGACGTCGACGTCGAGCGCCTCGAGGAACACGCCGAGGAGACCCAAGAACCGGTCCTCGAGTACGCGTCCGATACGCCGGGGATCACCGTCGCCGAGGAGTTCTGGGTGACCAACGCCGTGTTGCTGGAGGTAAACCTCCGGCGGGTCGACCTCGAGACCTTCGAGCGGTTTGAGACCGTCGAAGCGGTTCACGGGAACTTCGAGGTTCCCGCTCCGGACCCGCCCGCGGCGCCGACCGCGCTGAACGGAACGCCGACCGCGAGCGCGGCGAACAGCGCCGCCGGAGCGACGGGTGCTCGCAGGTCGGCCGTGACGCCCGCGATCGCCGCGATCGACGTTCCCGCGGTCTGGAACGCCTACGGAACGCGCGGTGCGGGCGTTCGCGTCGCCGTCCTCGATACCGGGATCGAACCCTCCCATCCCGATCTCGAGTTGTACACCGAGGACCCGACGGATCCGACCTATCCCGGCGGCTGGGCGGAGTTCGACGACACCGGCCAGCGGGTGGCGAACTCGACGCCCCACGATACCGGCGTTCACGGGACCCACGTCAGCGGCACCGTGGCCGGCGGCGACGCGACCGGAACGGGGATCGGCGTCGCGCCCGACGCCGACCTCATGCACGGGCTCGTCATGAACGAGACGAGCGGGACGTTCGCCCAGATCCTCGCGGGCATGGAGTGGGCGCTCGCGGAAGACGCGGACGTCATAACCATGAGCCTCGGGACGACGGGGACGTACCCGCAGTTCATCGAGCCGATTCGGAACGCGAACCTGAGCGGCGTGATCGTCGTCGGCGCGGTCGGGAACGAAGGTCCGGGAACCTCGGGATCCCCGGGGAACGTCTACGAGACGGTCGCCGTCGGCGCCGTGGACGCCGAGGGGGCGGTCGCATCGTTCTCAGGCGGCGAGCGACTCAACCGGACCGACTGGGCGGCGGCCCCGTCCGACTGGCCGGCCGCGTACGCCGTGCCCGACGTCGTCGCCCCCGGAGTCGACATCGCGAGCGCCATGCCGGACGGCGGCTACGCGCGCATGCCTGGGACGTCGATGGCCGCCCCCCACGTCGCCGGCACCGCTGCCCTCTTGCGGTCGATCGATCCCGACGCGACGCCGGCCGACCTCTCGAGCGCGCTGACCGAGACGGCTCGGTACCCGGTCGACGAGGGCGAGTCAGCCGCGAAAACGCGGTACGGTGCCGGGATCGTCGACGCCGACGCCGCTGCGGACGCGCTCGTCGCCCGTACCGGCGACGCCGAGTCGTCGATGGAGTCCGGCTCGAACGCAAACTCCGATCGGTCGGCTGAGGGCGGCGCAGACGCCGATAGTGCGACCGGCGACGCGTCCGGCGTCGGATGGGGGGTTCGGGTCGCAACGATCGGACTGGCGGCGGCTCTCGCGATCTACGCCGCCGCGGCGCCGTCCGGGCCCGGTGGCTGGCGACGCGAGCGGTAGTCGTCGGTCGCGTCCGGGTTTCGGTTCACGTCACGTGCGGATGAGGCGGACTGCTATTCTCTCTCCGCAGTGCGTTCGTCGAATCCGAGTCGGACTCGTCGGCGACGACCGTCGAGAGCGTCTCTCGACGGGTGCCGACTCGTCGCGACGCTTCGCTCGCCGAGATGGGCGATGGGTACCGATCCCCCGGAAATCGTTTCCCGTCTCGAGCGTCCGCAACGGGCTCGCGGCGCCGTGAACGCGTATGCGGCGTTCGCCGACGATCAGCGACCGACGATCAGCGACCGACGATCAGCGGCCGACGATCAGTGACCGAGGACTCCGCGTCGACCGATCCGAGTACTGACCGACCGTCGGCGCGGGAAAAACGAGTTCGCAATCGCGAATCGGAATTCGAACCGGCCCGCCTCGAGGCGGGTCGGCCTCAGAAGAGGTAGAACAGCGGGAACAGGAACACCCACACGATGTCGACGAAGTGCCAGTAGAGCCCGAAGTGCTCGACCGGCCGGTGATCCTCGAGGTAGGCGTCGACGCTGACGATCCGGTAGATCATGAACAGCGCGATGATCACGCCGAGGATCACGTGCAGGGCGTGCAGCCCGGTGGTCACGAAGTAGATCGAGTACTCGATGCCGGACCACCAGTAGTGGCCCGCGGTGAACTTCGCGTTGTACTCGTAGGCCTTGATCCCCATGAACACCAGCGCCAGCAACACCGTCGCGACCATCGAGGCGAGCATCTTGGTTTTGTCGCGGCGCTCGGCGTATGCAAGCGCCAGGATGACGGTAAAGCTCGAGGTCAGGAGCACGTAGGTGTTGATCAGCCCCGCCATGGTGATCGAGTCGAGGTGCCAGTTACCCCAGCCCATGTGCAGACGCATGAAGACGAACGCGCCGATCGCGCCGCCGAAGACGACCACGTCGGAGGCGAGGAACACCCAGATGCCCATCTTCATGTCGTCGACGCCGCCGAACGGCCAGCGTTCGGCGATCGCCATCTCGGGCGCGTTGAAGTCTTCGACGCCGAGCTTGAACAGCGAGACGCCCATGATCCCCAGTCCGAGGGCTATCAGCGCCGGGTAGACGACGGTCGGCTGGGCGCTCGTTCCGGCCAGGCCCTCGGGCGCGTGTTCGCCGACGCCTTCCGCGAACTGGACCACGTACGGCGTGAGTCCGGAGAGTCCGAGGAAGAACGTGAACGTCCCGAGCCCGATGCCGAACGGCCAGATGCTGGCGTGGTCGACGTGTTCCTCGTCGTGCGTCGCCGTCGACTGCGCGGCGGCGCTTTGCCCGTGAGCGACGCCGCCGTCGGTCGCCGCGGCCGAGTCATCGAGGAACTCGAGGCGGCCGCTGGCGTACGACGGCCGGCCGGGCCAGTTCTCCGCCGGCGGGGGCGAGGGGATCGCCCACTCGGCCGTGCGGGAGAACTTCCAGGGGTTGTCGGGCGCGTCGGGCCCCGAGAGCCAGCTCTTCCCGAGCGTGTAGAACATGATCAGGAAGGAGGCCCCGAGGACGAACGCGCCGACGGTCGCGATCTGGTGGTAGATCTGGAACCCGTCGGGGTAGTTGAAGACGCGGCGAGGCGTCTCCCAGGCGAGGAACAGCGGGAAGTACAGCAGGTTAAAGCCGATGAAGTAGACCGCGAAGTTGAGCTTTCCGAGCGTCTCGGAGTACATCTTCCCGGTCATCTTGGGCCACCAGTAGTAGAGCCCGCCGATGAGGGCCGTGACGCCCGAGACCATCACGTAGTGGAAGTGGGCGACGACCCAGTAGGTGCCGCGGAACTCGTAGTCGAGCACGACCGCTCCGAGGAAGACCCCGGTAATCCCGCCGAGGATAAAGAGGACGAGCGCGCCCATCGAGAACAGGAACGGCGTCGTGAACCGGACCCGTCCCTTGACCATCGTGTAGATCAGCGAGAAGACCATCAGGTCGAACGGCAGCGAGATCCCGATCGTCGTCGCCATCATCAGCGTCTTGATCTCGAGGTTGATGGTCGACAGGAACATGTGGTGCATCCAGACGAGGAACGACTGGACGGCCACGAGGACCATCGCGATGACGACCCACTTGCGGCCGACGAGCCGTCGACCCGTGAACGTCTGGAACGTCTCGAACATGACCCCCAGCGCGGGGAAGAAGACGATGTACACCTCGGGGTGACCGAAGAACCAGAACAGGTGCCCCCACAGGAGGCTCGAGCCCTGGTCGGTCGCGAAGTACTGCGTCAGGAAGGTTCGGTCGACGGCCAGCAGCAGGAGCGCGGCCAGCAGCGCCGCGAAGGCGAACAGCATCATCCAGACGGTCAGCAGCCACGACCAGGTGAACATCGGCATGTTCCAGAGGCCGAGCCCCTCCGCGCGCGAGCGGTGGATCGTCACGAGGAAGTTCACGGTCCCCATCGTGATCGAGATCGTGAACAGGACCAGCGCGAGGATCGTCGCGTTACCGCCGGTCGCGGCCTCCATCGCCGTCGTGTACGTCGGGACGTTCAGCGGCGCGTACAGCGTCCAGCCGCCGGCGAACGCCTGTCCCAGGAAATAAGAGAGGCTGAGGAGAACCCCCGAGAACAGGTAGAACCAGTAACTCATCGCGTTCAGCCGCGGGAACGCGAGGTCCTTCGCCCCGATCTGCAGCGGGACGAAGTAGTTCGCGAACCCGGTCGCGAACGGCGAGAGGAACCAGAACACCATCAGGAACCCGTGGGTCGTCACGGCCTGATTGAACTGGAGCCCGCTGAGGAGCCCGGTTCCGCCGGGCGCCCAGAGATGGGCGCGGAACAGCAGCGCCATGACCCCGCCGAACAGCAGGAAGAACAGCGACGTCGCGATGTACATCATCCCGACGTCCTTGTGGTTGGTCGTGACTAGCCACCGCTTGAGCGTAGTTTTCGGTGGAAGCTCACTCATTCGCCGTCACCTCCGTCGCTCGTTTCGTTAGTACCTGTCTGGTCATCGGTTGCGTTGTTGGCGTCGCTACCCGATCCGCCGCCGTCGGCCGACTCGTTGCCGCCGCTGCCGTCGCCGCCGTTGCCGCTACCGTCGCTCGCGTTCGGACTCTCGAGCGTGTACGTCTCCTCGACCGGTCCGGAGACGTCGATCGTCTCCTCGACCGGTTCGAACTGCCCGTCGGTCGGCGAGATCGTCAGATCGTACTGACCGCCCCGCTCGAGGGTGACGGTGATCGTCCCGTTGTCGAACTCCTCGGAGTCGGGGGTGAACGTGTGGCTGAGGTCCGCGTCGTACTCGCTGTTGTTCTGGTGCTCGAGCGTGACTTCGAAGCCCTCGGTGACCGGTGTCTCGTTGGCGTCCTCGAGGGTGATCGTCGCGGTCAGCTGCTCGTTCTTCCACTCCTCGTATGCCGACGGCTCGAGGACGGTCACGGGAGCGGTCATCCGCGAGTGTCCGGGACCGCACAGTTCGTAACACTTGGCGGTGTGGTTGCCGGGGTTGTCCGCCATGAACCAGGTTTCGTCGACCTCGCCGGGAATGGCGTCGGATTTCACCCGTAACTCGGGTATGCCGAACGTGTGCCAGACGTCGCGTGACGTCGTTTCGATCCAGATCGGCTGATCGGCCGGGACGACGAGCCCTTCGCCGAAGCTACCGGTTTCGATACCGTTGTCGTAGTAGAAGTCCCAGCCGAACGCGTAGCCTTCGACTTCGATCTCGATTGCTTCCTCCGGTTGGTCCGGCCCGTCCTCGACGTACAGCAACATCCCGTAGGTCCAGACGACCAGCGAGATGACGATGATGGCACTCAGGCCGAACGAGAGGAATAGTTTCTTGCCGCCCTTTCCGCCTGTCGGTAGTTCCCCGACGCTCGGCAGGTTCTCGTCGTCGCCGACCTCGCCGGTGTCTCGGTACTTGTACGCGTTGTACAGGATGTACGAGACCACGACGATGCCCACGAGCGTCCCGAGTCCGAGGAAGACCAGAAAGATCCCCTCGAACACGTCGACGCGCGTTGCCTGCTCCGGAATGAGCTGCATCGGGGGGAGTATTGCGCTGAAGATTGTGTTCACCTCTATTGAAGACCGGTTATATGTCGGACGATGGTTGCCGGGGGCACTTATCTATTTGGAAACTGCCCGACGCGCGGCGGCTCACCGGCACGTTACCGGCGAATCTGACCGACGATTTCCGTGCCCGTCGTTCACTCCTCTCCCATTCGTTGGATTGCGTCCCCTTCTTTCTGTCGCTTATTCGCCGATCGGATATCGACGTAGCAATGAATTCACGGCTCGGCTACACTCCTCAGTCGAACAGGTTCGGTTCGGCTCGAGAGAACCATACGTAGTTAGATAGTTCGCACCGATTCATACGGGGCAGTTGACCTCGCGCGCGCCACACGACAACATACCTGCAGCCTGTCGTCCCTCGACGGAAGGAGATCGGCGGCCCGCTACACTTCGACGACCCACACGCGAAATTCCTCCGGCAGCCCGTAGACGCGCTGGAACGTCGCGTCGATGAACTGGGCGATCCTGTTCTGGTCCGCTTTCGCGCTCACGCGGACGTTCACACCTTCGACCTCCTCCGGACGCGTCAACTCGTCCACCTTGAACGCCGGAAACTCGCTCAGCAGGTCCTTGAGCGCGTCCAGTTCGTCGTCCGTGCAATCGAGGTTGATCGTCCCGTCGCCGAACTGGATCCAGGGGACGCCGAGTTCGGGGTCGAGCCCGGAACTCGATTCGTCGCCTTCCTCGGCGTTGGCGACGCCCGGTTCGTCGCCTTCGCCGCCGGCCGCGGACTCGGACTCGAGGACGCTCGGATCGACCTCGAGCGTGAGAAAGCCGCTTCCGCGCTCGCGGTGTGCGGTGATGGCGTCGACGTACAGTTTTCGGCGCTCGGCCGGATCGGCTGCGTCGAATCGCGTCATACCAGTACGGATGTGCTCGTTTCTTTAAGCCTTTATGTGGTGGTCGTGAACGGTGGCATATGGCACAGCCACAACTCGTGATTATGGGCGCCCCCGGAGCGGGAAAGGGGACTCAGTGTGCGAAGATCACCGAGGAGTTCGACATCGATCACATCACCACCGGCGACGCGCTTCGCAACAACAAGGAGATGGACATCTCCGACATGGACACGGAGTACGACACGCCCGGCGAGTACATGGATCAGGGCGAACTCGTCCCCGACGAGGTCGTCAACGCCATCGTCGACGAGGCCCTCTCGCAGGCCGACGGCTTCGTGCTGGACGGCTACCCGCGTAACATGGAGCAGGCCGAGGAACTCGAGGGCATGACGGACCTCGATCTCGTGCTCTACCTCGACGTCAGCGAGGAGGAGCTCGTCCACCGGCTGACCGGGCGTCGACTCGACCCCGAGACCGACGAGATCTACCACGTCGACTACAACCCGCCGGAGGACCCCGAGGTCGAGGAACGGCTCGTCCAGCGCGAGGACGACACCGAGGAGACGGTCAAGGAACGGCTGCGCGTCTACCGGGAGAACACCGAACCCGTCATCGAACACTACGAAGAGGAGGGCCTGCTCGAGCGCGTCGACGGCGAGCAGAGCCCCGACGAGGTCTGGGAGGACGTGAAGGCAACGATCGAAGACGCGGCGTAGGCGGCACTTACCTCTCGCGGACGTCGACCGTGTGTTCGGCGATGTTGAGATACGTCAGCTGGGGCGGTAGCAGGCTCGGGTCCGGATAAATGCCCACGTCTTCGTTCTGGAGTTTGCTGTCGTACTCGAAGTCGATACTTCCCGCTCCACCCTGTATCTCGACCGACGAGGCGATTATCGATCCGTAGAAGTTCGGATTCGAGTGAATGCACACCTGCTTGTCGCACCCGTGTCGTTCCGTCCAGTCCTCGTTCGTTCCACCGGCGTAGATGACGCCCTCGAACCGCGACTTTCCGCCGGGACCGAAGTCGATCTCGGACTCGTCCGACGTGACTAGCTGGATCACCGTCGCGTCCTCGTTCGTGTAGCACCCTGACTCCGTGACGCAGGTGTTGCCGCCGTTCTCGGCGTCGTAGTCTCCGGTGAGATATACGCTCAACTCGTGGTCGTTCTCGTGCTCGCTGACCGTGATCGTCTCGTCGTTCGCGTTGATGTCGCCGTCGACGACGAGCGTCGCGTTCCCGTCCGACAGATCGAAATCGAGGTGGCCCGCCTCTTCGATTCCGTCGGCAACGTAGATTCCGTCCTCGAGGCTGTGGTTGTGTTCGTCGACTGTACCGAGACGCGTGATTTCGGTTCCCTCGAAGGTGTCTTTCGGTTCCCGCGTCGCGTTGACCAGTCGATCGACTTCCTCGTTGAGCGGTGGATACGCGACTTTCTGCGTGAGGTTGTCGTCGATATCCGCACCGCCCTGCATTTCGAAGTCGGTCGCGTAGATCGCGCCGGTTTTGAACGCGTCCGAGACCTCCTGATAGCCGAACTCCGCGGTCACCGTTCCCGTCTGGTCGTCGTGCACCTCGACGTTTCTGACCGTCGTCGCACCGCCCTGCTCCTCGAAGAAACGCTCCCAGCCGCGGTAGTACTTGCTCGTCACTTCGATCGTCACCGTATCGTTTTCGACGAGACTGCTACCGCCGAGCGGATCCGTTTCGTAGTGCTCCACGACGACGTCTCCGGACCCGAGCCGCGTTTCGTCGCGGACCTCTGTAATCGGGAACGACAGCGTTTCGGATTGGACGTCGTACTCGATCGGCGGCGCAGAGACGATCCGTGTCTGGTTTCCGGTTTCCCTGAAGACGCCGCCCGCCTGATAGGCGATCGTCGTCCCGTCGTCGTCCTGGTACTCGATCGCCCCGATCGAGACGCTCTTGTTGACGTCGCCGCCCGTAATCGAGATCTGCCCGGTATCGGTCATCACGACTGCCCCGTCCTGATCCGTCTCGAGGTTCAGCGACCGCGAGCTATCGCCCGCGGACGAGGCGGTCAACATCTCCTGACTGAGCTCGACGAATCCGCTTTCGATTCGCTCGTGTTCGGACTGGCGCTGGACACTCGTGAGACTCTCGTCGGCGACGAGGACCATGCTACTGCCGACGACCGCGACCATTCCGATCAGCAGTATCAGTCCAAGTAGCGTAGATTCTGCCCGACCTGATGAAACGGCAACGGATCTTCCATCGCGACGCCAACTCATGGCCGTCTCGAGGCAAACGAATGGGATAACGTCCTCGTCCGATCAAACGATTCAGAACCGTTTAGATCCGTTCACGGGAATCATTCTCTTTCCGGTGAGATAACGGAACAACCACCAGTGACGCTAAACCCCCGCCACGTCGCAGAATGAACTGTTTGAACGATAGGGACGCCCGATCTGCAGTCGACCAATCGAACGTCGGCTTGGACTGCCGTCGGATACCTAACAGCGATCAATACGGAGGGGACAGCGTTCGAATCAGTCGATCGACAGCCGTCGTTACCCGTTTCCGATCGTCACTGCCTGCTCTCGCACGGAGACGGCGTACTCCCGCGGCGATGTCGCCGAGATGTCGTCGAAGGCAACCTCGAACGATTTCGGCGACGATGCCGTCACGTCTGCGGCGAGTTTGTCGAAGATGTCCGTAAGGTCCCCAGCGTTATCGACGTGGCTGTAGTTGCCACCCGTCTTGTTTGCGATTTCCTTCAGCAGGGATTCGTCCACGTTACTGCCCAGTCCGACAGTGTAGATCGTGATGTCTTTGTTAGCTGCCTCTCTGGCTTCGTCTTTCGTCTCCTGATCGAGCACATGTTTACTTTTTCCACTAACGTCGTTCTTGCCGTCAGTCAGCAGGATCATGACCTTCTTTTTCGACGCCGAGTTACTATCGTACAGCGAACGCCCCTTTTCAATCCCGGCAGCCATATACGTTCCACCGCCTGCGTTTGCCTCGAGTGACTGATTAACCGCATTGAAGTTTGAATCTAATCCGGGACCGTGGAGGCGGTCTGCGTCCGTATCGAATTCGACTGCCCCCGCTCGGTCCGTCGAATTCAATTGGCCGATAAAGTTCCTGGTGGCGTCCACACGGAGACCATGGGGGTCGCTTCCACTACACCCAAAGAACCAATGACACCCCCCCATCGAACCGGATCGGTCTAGTACGAACACAACGTCGATTGGCGGACGAGTCTCCGAATATTGTACCCTGACGTCCCTGTTCTGCTTGGGAATCGGGATATCAGTTCGCAGCGTTTTATCGAAGTGTATCTCAACGTTGTTCCCGATATTGGCTTGGCCGCCGACGACTGCACCGTAGACCTCAGCGTTACTCTTAACGTGGAGATCGGACGACGGCGCGTAAACGACGCCCTGGAATTTGCCCTTTAGATCGACGTCTGCGTTGCTCGTCCCGTAGATCCAGAGGTTGTCCGCTTGGTCGCCGCTGACAGTGACGTCTTCCGCGGTGATATCCCCGGAAACGTAGAACGTCACGCGGCCACTGCCGACGACGTTGACGGTATCGAGCTCGAGATCGCCGTCGACGGCGACCCTGACGTCTCCGTCGGTCGTATCGATCGTATTGATGGTATCGACGGTTCCACTGCTGTAGTAAAAGCCGTCTTCGGACGGGTTACTCGTAAGCGTCCCCGGCACACCTCTCGTCGTATTCTCGTACTCGTCTACGAGCGTGTGCGCACGATCGACGTGTTGGTCGATGTCGTCGATCCCGTCGAACGAGTCCGCCATTTTCGCCCCGAAGACGGACGGGGGCGTCGTGCCGGTTACGTTGTACACTTCGGTTCCGTTCACCACGTCGATCCGCCGCCCGTCCGGATTCGTCGCGAACGCGATACTCGACGTCGTTGTCCCGGCCGAACCGGAGAGTCGACCGTTAACGACGGGGACGCCAGTAACGTTTGCACCCGGGAGTGAGAGATCGCCGTCGGTTACGAACAGATCCTCGGTGTGGCTACCGGGCGTCCAGCCGACGCTCCCGTTGTACCGATCGACCGTCATCGACTTGGCGAAGAGGTGGTCGTCGCCGACGTAGAGGCCGCCGTATATCGTCGGCGTAATTCCGACGTGCGTCGTGAACCCGTCTTCCCCTTCGATCGGCGCGATGACGGTCACCGCGTTCGCGGACTCGTCGTGACAGACCGTCGCCGAATTGACGTGGCCGTTCGTTCCACAATTGGCTCCGCTCGAGGCATCGAACTCGTCCTTCAAAAACCGCGCCCAGCCGTTATGGTAGGGGGTGTCCGACACGGTAATATTGATGTGGTTGACGAATCCGATGTCCTGTGTCAGATCCCCGTGCTGACTGCTCGGTACTGGTCGGCTGGAAACGCGGTTTTCACCGCCCTCGATATTGCCTCCGAGATTCGTCACGTCGAGTTCGACTATGCCGGTGTTGTTCGGCCGTTCGTGGTATTTGATGTTCGGCCTCGAGACGAGTTTCGTGTTCTCTCCCTGCCCCTGCCACACTCCGCCCGCCTGATGCGCAAATAGATTGCCGGATTCGTCCTCGTACTTGAGCGTACCCAGGTCGATGGTTGCGTTCTTTTCGGCGTAACTATTGACGGCGGTCACCGTAATTTGTCCCTCGGTAGCGATCTCGTACTCGCCTTCCTCCCGGAGATAGACGGCGCCGCTCGTGCCGTTGTCGATCATCGCCGTCTGAAGGTCCTTGTCGAACTGCTGCATCATCTGCTCGCTCTGCTCGGCGGATATCTGCATCTCGGTCGAATCGATCGCAACCGACCCGATTCCGAAAACGAGGACTGCACCGATAGCGACCAGGCCGAACAGCAGTATAATCCCCACCTGTGGACTTACCCCTCGGTCTCTCGACCTGCTCGCCGCCCGCACCCTCCCGGTTTGATTCATTTGTCGTCAACCAGTTAACAGTCATATTATAAATATTTGGAGGCAATCCCCTCGCAAATACGCCGCACGATCCGAAATAATGCCCGCAGGTCGTCACTAAACCCGGCGAGTACGGTCGAGATACCGGACGCTTCGAGCGAGCCACCGAAGAAAAACACTTGTATACCTCACGTACCCTAGCACACTCAGATGACGCGTACAGCCGAGAAAGTCAACGACCTCGTCCGCGAGGACGCCTCGATGGAAGCGGCTCTCGAGGCGATTCGCGAGCGGGCCGACGAGAACGGGGGCGAGGTTCAATGGGCCGACGTCAGCGACGAGTTGACGAGCGGACAGTGGGGCCGGCTGATCGAGAAGGGCGTACTGGTCGACGGCGACGAAGGGTTCGAAATCGCCGATCGAGCGGCCTTCGACGAGGCGCTCGACGGTGACGGCGACGTCGCCGGCGCCGATGTCGACGTCGATGCGGAACAATCCAAGTGGTCGCAATGGGACAAGATGGCCGGCGTCGCGTCCCTGCTGTTGATGTTCGGGTACTGGTTCAACCCCGTTCGGAACACGGTCGGCAGCACGATCGATATCGTGCTCGCACCGCTGGACGCCGCGTTGCCGTTTTACGCCGTGATCATGTCCGTCGCCCTGCTGACCGGTCTGTACTCGACGCTGCTGCAGGCCAACCTGATGAACCCCGAAGTGATGGCCAAGTACCAGAAGCGGATGAAGGCCATGCAGGAGAAGATGCAGGACGTCCAGGATCGCAAGGAGAAGGCCGAGGAACGCGGCGCCAGCGACGCCGAAATCGAACGGCTCGAGAACGAACTCGAGGAGGTCCGCGAGGAGCAGATGGAGGCGATGTCGGACAACCTCGGGATGTTCAAAGAGCAGTTCCGGCCGATGGTCTGGATCATGCTGTTGACGATCCCGCTATTCCTCTGGATGTACTGGAAGATCCTCGACGGCCACGTCACCGAGGCCGAGATGACGATGATCATGCCGATCGCGGGCGAAGTCTCGTTCAACGAGTCGCTGCTCGGGCCGATGTGGTCGTGGATCGTCTGGTACTTCCTCTGCTCGATGGGCTTTACCCAGCTGCTTCGCAAGTCGCTGAACATCGATATGACGCCGTCGACGGCCTGATCGGACCGATCGACCGCCGATCAGGTCCTCGCCGTCGGATTCGACCGCAACTGCGGCCCGCTTCGATTTTGCCGCGGTCAGCCCACCGCTCGAGGGATTCAAAACCCATTTTACCCGGCACCTCGGAGGTCGAATATGTTGCTCACCGTCTCTGGCCCGCCGGGAAGCGGGAAGAGCACGACTGCGGAGTTGCTCGCTGACGCGTTCGATCTCGACCACGTGAGCGGCGGTGACATCTTCCGCGAACTGGCCGAGGAACGCGGTTACACGCCGCTGGAGTTCAACAAACTCGCCGAGGAGAACGACCAGATCGATCGCGACCTCGATCGCCGCCTGCGCGAGATCGCCCGCGAGGAAGACGACCTCGTCCTCGAGTCGCGACTCGCCGGCTGGCTGGCGGCCGAACAGGCCGACTTCCGGTTCTGGCTCGACGCGCCGGCCCGCGTTCGCGGCGAGCGGATCGCCGAACGGGAGGACAAAGACCCCGAGCGCGCGACCGAGGAGACGAAGGCCCGCGAGGCCAGCGAGGCCCAGCGCTATCGGGAGTATTACGGCATCGACATCCGAGATCTGACGATCTACGACCTCTCGGTGAACACGGCCCGATGGGATCCCGACGCGGTGCTGGACATGCTCGTGACCGCCGTCGAGGAGTACGATCCTGCGGGCGACGAAGGGAAGGCCCACATCGATCTCGACTACGAGTTCGAATGACCCCCTCGCTACGCGGACCGCCCGAGGAACGCTCGCCGGTCGAACTGCTCACGTTCGGCGTCGTCAACCTCGACAAGCCGCCAGGGCCGTCCTCCCACCAGGTGAGCGGCTGGCTCCGCGACGCCGTCGCCGAAACCCTCGCCGAGCGGGGCGTCGACGCGACCATCGACCGCGCCGCTCACGCGGGCACGCTCGATCCGAAGGTCACCGGCTGCCTGCCGATCATGCTCGGCGACGCGACCCGGCTCGCGCAGGTCTTCCTCGAGGGTCCAAAGGAGTACGTCGCCGTCCTCGAGTGTCACGGCTCGCTCCCGGCCGACGCCGAGTCGGTCGTCGCGGAGTTCGAGGGGCCGATCTACCAGAAGCCCCCGCGCAAGAGCGCCGTCGCGCGGCGGCTCCGCGTGCGCGAGATCTACGACCTCGAGGTGCTCGAGCGAAACGAGGCGGACCGTCAGCTGTTGCTGCGGATCCGCTGCGAGAGCGGCACCTACGTCCGGAAGCTCTGCCACGACCTCGGGCTGGCGCTCGGGACGGGCGGACACATGGGCCACCTGCGGCGGACGGCGACGACCCCGTTCGACGATCGAGACCTGTACTCCGCCTACGAATTCCTGGACGCGCTTGCGTTCTGGCTCGAGGACGACGACCCCGAACTGCTGTCCGAAATCGTCGATCCGGCCGAACGCATTCTGGAAGATATTCCGCGCGTCGTGATCCCCGAAAGCGCCGCCCGCGAGGTAGCCAACGGCGCGCCGGTCTACGAGCCGGGCGTGCTCGAGGTCGACGGTGATGTGAGTGCCGGTGATCTCGTTGCCTGTTACACGCCGAACGGCGCCGCTGTCTGTCTCGGCGAGTTCGTCGCTGATGACGGTCGGGACGTGGCGGTCGATCTCGAGCGCGTGCTCGTCTGAGGGTTCTCGAGGAATTCGTGACTCGGTGCCGGCCCAACGAGACGGGGTGGAACACGGTCACGAGGCGGCGACGAAACGACACGCTTAAACGATAGACGGCCTTCGGATAAGATGCGGGACCGTGGGGTAGTGGTATCCTCTGCGGATGGGGTCCGTAGGACCCGAGTTCAATTCTCGGCGGTCCCACTTCACATTCTCTAAGTGTCCAACTCTTAGATGCTCATCCCTCTGAGCCCGCCGAAAATCAAATTCTCGGTTTCGGTATATTACCACATAGCGGACAGTCTATTCAGGGTGGTCGGCGTGACGGTCGCACCGTGACGGTTGACTGGCCAGTTGACGTGTCTCCACTGGGATCCAAGACGAGCGCCACTACGAGGTTCAACAGAACCATTCCAGTGACGATGGCCGCCTGCTCCTAGCTGAACTCATCAATCGCGTGCGGCGGTCAGTTCATACTCGCGTGCAACGCTCGGGGACACGCATCAAAAATAGGCCAGACAATTTAATGTGGAAATCCGAAACGGAGTAGCTCCGTTGTTAGTTGACTTCGACGTCCGACGTAATTGTCTGGTCAGCTATTGTTGAGCTACTTTCCCCGTCACTCCATGTAATCACCACTTCATCACCTTCTGCAAGCGCGACATCTCCGCTACTCCCACCACTTGCGTCAATCTTAACGGTGACGGTGTCGCTAGCCGTTAGTTGGGAACTTGAAGTAGTCATACTGAAGTCACTACTACTGAAGTCACCGGAAGTAGTAACTGAGAGGTCCAGATTATCTGCCTCAACAGGGTCGCCATTGTTATGTGTAAAGGTGACAATAGTCTCGCCGCTGCTCGCAGATACACTACCTTCAACCTCAGAATCAAAGACAGTGTTCGGAGCTTCGGGGCCGCCCATGTTACTTCCAAGATCCATCACGAAGGTAGCGATCACAGCGGCCAAAATTACAGTAATAGCTACCATGAGTATAACTCCGATAACGGGAGATACAGCGCGTTCATCCTCCGATCCGACCAGTTTGTCACGGATTTGTGTTCCGTCTATCATATTATCCCACGCCGTGAACGGTCGGAAGGATTATGCGAGGTGGTCTGGAACCACCGACTGCGCGGGGGATTGGAGCACCCATCCCGTCGCACCCTTCCTGCCGTCCCGCTTGGCGCTGATAACTACCAGTGGAAGCGGGGTATATATAATTTCCCGATAGTGTATCTGATCGAACGAAAATACAGTCAGATACACTTTCAAGTGTGATAATTAGACGGTCGTAGAACGCCTACAGTACCGCCTTGAAGGAACGCCCTCGTGCGGTCTCAAATAGGTCTCTCGAGTTCCAAGCTATTTGACACCGGGCCGATCGCTGCCGTCGATGTCCGACTATAGGGAATGAACCCCGAACGAATCTCTCGCGCGCACTCACGAGGAGCAGAGTTCCCGACACATTCGAAATCGGAGAACGTGCAGGTGCTACTGCGGTGAACCTACGTCCGGGCACGACACGAGCCGCGACACGTCCGACAGCCACTCAGTTAACCGAAGGAACTTCGATTTCAGATCGAAACCAGTAACTCCCGATCTCGGCGAACGCTGATTGCGACGGTCGCATGGCCACGGCGGCAGACCCTGCCGTGCCGGTTCTCGAGGCGCGGACTCAACCGTCGTCGGTCGATTCATCGAGGTCGTCAGTGCTGACCCGGGTGAACGACGTACCGCCGCACTGACACCCGTCTCGAGAACCGAGCGGGATGATTCGACCGGACTCGGTCTCGGTCGCTGCGTATACGGTCCCACACTCGTCGCACGCGGCGAAAAAATCGTCGTTGCCCGGTGTCATGTATCGGCGTTTGGTACTTAATACGGAAACCAAATTATATAGGTCTAGGGTAACCGGAACCGGCTCTCCGCGGACGATTTGCCGTACGATCGGTTTCGCATGTCCGATTCACGGCGACGTTCCGGGTTTGAGCAGGTGCGACTGACGTCGGCGCACGACGTCTCGAGGCTCGAGCGAGTCCCTCGCGATGACTCGCCCGCGGCTACGAATTAGTGCCTCCGGAATCGCCATGGAGTTTCCATTCATCGTCCTAAATCGAACGCCTTGGTATAAAGATTCAAGCCGCTACTGTCGCGTATACTCCGATAGCACTGATGAACGTCCCGTCTATCGGATCGGATATCAACACGCATAATCGGATAGCACGGGGCGAGTGCGAGCGGCATCAAGTCTGCAGACGGTCGGTTCACCCGTCGGACCCGATCGTCGCTGAGGGGGGACGACTCGAAGCGACTGCCGATGCGAGGGGAACGCCCGGGGTATGATACGGCAACTCGACGACTACCTATCGCCGGCCGTCACCAGGACGACGCTGTACCGCGTTGTCCGCCTCGGCCTGCGGGTGTACGTCGTCGCGTTGCTCCTCGCAGGGGGTTACAGCCTCCTCTGGCTCGCCGAGTTCGCCGGCGTCGTCCCCGAGACGCTGGTGTCGGCGATCTGGATCGCCATCGCCGTCATGGGATCGCTCTTTCTGGTCCTGCTGTTTCCGCTCTTTTACGTCTCACAGCCGCGTGACCGCTGAGTCGTCCGGTCGTCGATAGCGGCGGCCGGAGCCGAAGGTCGTCGCTATCGAGCGCTTTATCGCCCTCGACTCCCGAGACTCCGCCGATGACGGTCGTCCTCGCCGGCGTCGGCGCCGACAGCACGAACCTCGGTGCGCTCGGACCGCTGTACGACGACAGTCGGTTCGAGTACGTTCCGATCCCGGAGAAGACCCGCGAGACGAGCGAGACGGAAACGCTGGGGTCGTGGGAGCTCCGCGCTCACGACGAGCACCGCGTCGCGGCGGATCTCACCACCCGCATCGAGCCCCAACCCGTCCGCGGCGGCGTCGAGACCGTCGCCGGCGACGCCCTCGAGTCGTGGCCGCTCCACCGCGACCCCAACTTCGAGGCGCTGACGTACGGCGAACACCGCACCAGCGGCTACGTCTCCCGCCTGCGAGCCCTCGAGCCCGGCGACGTCGTCGGCTTCTACGCCGGCCTGCGCCGTCCCGGCGGCGAGCGCGCCCATCGGTACCTGATCGGCTACTTCACGGTCGATCGGGTCGACGTGATCGCGCCCGAGACGCCGCCGGCGGAGCGCGAAGCGATCCTCGAGGCCCATTCAGAGAACGCCCACGCGAAACGCGCTCGAGACGGACGGCCGTACCTCGCGGACAAGACGATCGTCCTCGTCGACGGCCGTGAACCCGGCGGGCTCTTCGACCGGTATCCGATCCGGATGAGCGAGTACGCCGTGATGCCGGGCAACGAGCGCCCGCAGTACTACCTCCGCGAGGAGATCGAGTCGGCCTGGAACGTCACCGAGGGCGGCGCGAACATGATGTTCAAGCCGGCGTACCGCTGCGACCTGTCGGGGGACGCGTTCCGCGACCGGATCGGACTGCCGGGGGAACGGTCGGCCGCGGACGCGGCGGTCGACGCGCCGAGCGATCCATAGCTGGGGGACCGCGACATCAGTCGGTTTCATGTACCGATAGGTCGAATTACCGATGAGTGACCGACGACAGTTCCGACTCCCGTTCGCGCCACGATCGCGTCACCCGCCACCGGACGGCGGGCCCGCGCAACTCCCTTGCGCACTGGACCGACGCCAAACATCCGCTGCGGGTCGCGATCAACTACGTCGTCGTCTGGCTCGTCCGGATCTCGCCGAGCCTGCGGCTCAAACGCTGGCTCCTGCGCCGCATCGGCGTCACCGTCGGGGACGACGTCTCGTGGGGCCTCGAGGCGACGCCGGACGTCTTCTGGCCCGAGTTGATCACGCTCGAGGACCACGCGATCGTCGGCTACGACGCGACCCTGCTCTGTCACGAGTTTCTGCAGGACGAGTTCCGGACGGGCGAGGTCGTCGTGGGCGAACGGGCGATGATCGGCGCGGGGGCGATCGTCCTGCCGGGCGTCGAGATCGGCGCCGAGGCGCGCGTGGCGGCGAACTCGCTGGTGACGCGGGACGTCGATCCGGGAACGACGGTCGCGGGGGTTCCGGCGCGGCCGATGGGGGAGGACGGGGACGGTGACGACGCTGCGTCCGCAGTCGACGACACGGACGACGAAAACGAGGGCGGCGAGCGGTAACGAGTCAGGTCGCAGCGGTTCGGTGCCGATCCCGAGTTGCGTTCTCCCGGACCGATTACAGCGACGGCCAGGACTTGCGCGCCTCGTTCCACGAGGTGATGCTGGCGATCCAGCGCGCGGCGATCATCTTCTTCAGGGTCTGGGCCGGGACGCCGCCGAAGGTGTCGACGGGCAGGGAGACGCCGAAGGCCGGCTTGACCTCGTGGGCGACGGCCTTCTCGCCGACGGAGACGACGGTCCCCTTGTCCTCGTGCTCCCAGGTCTTGAGCGGTCGGTTCTCGATCGCGCGGGAGATGTTCTCGCCGGCAACCTCCGCGGCCTGCCAGGCTGCCTGGGCCGTCGGCGGCGCGGGCTGGTCGCCCTGGTCGATGATCGCCGAGTCGCCGATCGCGAACACCCGTTCGTCGGAGGTCTGGAAGTTCGGCTCGGCGTTGACGCGGTTGTGCTCCTTCTCGAGGTCGGCGTCGTCCAGGGCGTCCCGCCCCGTAATGCCGCCGGTCCAGACGAGCACGTCGTGGTCGAGGGGCTCGCCCTCGTCGAACTCGATGTGGTCCTCGGTGGCCTCGGTAATCGGGTCGTCCGTGTGGATGCGGACGCCGGCCTCCTCGAGCAGGTCGCGCAGGGCCTGCTGGATCTCGGGATCGTTGCCGGGGAAGATCTCCTCTAAGGCCTCGACGAGGTGAATCTCGATCGGCGCACGGTGCTCGTCGCGGAACTCGGCGATCTCGCCGGCGGTCTGGATGCCCGAGAGGCCGGCGCCGCCGATGACGATCTGGGCGGGGTCGCCGCGGGTGGCCTCCTGGCTGGCCTCCTGGACGGCCTCGTGGATCTCGAGGGCGTCGTCCAGGCTCTTGAGCGTCAGGGAGTGTTCCTCGAGGCCGGGGATGCCGTAGAAGGCGGTTTGGCTGCCCAGCGCGACGAGGACGTAATCGTACTCGACGGCTTCGCTGTCGGCGAGTTCGACGACCTGCTCGTCGACGTCGAGGCCGACGACCTCGTCCTGGATGAACCGCGTCGAGGGATCCGCGATCTCGGTCACGGGGAAGGTGATGTCCGACCGAACGGCCGGATCGCGGATCACGCGGTGGGCCTCGTGGAGCACGAGGTGGTAGTCGACGTCGGCGATCCACGTCAGTCGCGCGTTGTCATCGAGTTCCGACTGGAGTTTGGTGACCGCACCGGCACCGGCGTATCCGGCACCGAGTACGACGACGTTCTCAGTCATACTAACTAGTCTAAAACCCTACGATACAAAGGTATTGGAACCGTTATACCGTGGTTCTTGTTACCATTAGTCGAGCGTCGAGGAGCGAACGAACCGATTAGAGGATCCGCTTGCCGAACGCGCTCGCCGTGAGTTCGGCCGCGAGCGCCGCCGTTTCGTTCGCCTCGTCGAGGATCGGATTGACCTCGACGACGTCCATCGAGCGGAGGATGCCGTCGCGGTGGTGGCGCCTCGAGACGGCCTCGAGGGCGGCGTGGGCCTCGCGGTAGGTGACGCCGCCGCGGACGGGGGTGCCGACCCCCGGCGCGGCCTTGGGATCGATCACGTCGAGGTCGAGGCTGACGTGGACGCCGTCGGTGCCGTCGGTCGCGACCGCGAGCGCGTCCTCGACGACGGCCGTCATGCCCCGCTGGTCGATGTCGGACATCGTGAACGCGGTCATCTCGCTCTCGCGGACCAGTTCCCGCTCGCGCTCGTCGATGCTGCGGAGGCCGACGTAGGCGATCGACTCCTCCCGCAGCCCGGGGGTGTGGGCCCAGTCCATGTCCTCGAAGACGCCCCGACCGAGCGCGGCGCCCAGCGGCATGCCGTGCACGTTGCCGCTGGGCGAGGTTTCGGGCGTGTTGAGGTCGGCGTGGGCGTCGAACCAGATCGCACCGATCTCCGCGTCGCGCGCGGAGCCGTGCAGCGACCCGATCGCGACCGAGTGGTCGCCGCCCAGCACGAGCGGGAACTCGCCGTCGGACAGCGTCTCCGCGACGCGAGCAGCGAGGCGGACGTTGACCCCCTCGATCTCCGGGAGGAACTTGGCGTTGTCGACTCCCCCGCTCTCCTCGGCGACCGGTCCGGCCCCGGACGCGTCGTCCGCGTCGGCGTCGACCTCCTCCGCGCGGGGCATCGAGAGGTCGCCGTCGTCGACCGGGTCGACGCCCGCGCGCTCGAGTTCGTCGGCGAGGCCGGCGTATCGGATCGCCGACGGCCCCATGTCGACGCCGCGGCGGTTGGCCCCGTAGTCCATCGGCGCGCCGATGATTCGAACGGTCGAATCCGTGCTCATGCGCGACCGTACGCCGGGCGTCGGTTTGGTCGTGACGATCCCCGCTCACCCGCCCGGGATCGGTCGGTGGCGGCGGTCGACTCGAGCGGTCGAGCGGTCGGATTCGGCGTCGGTAGATTTAGGGGTAGACGGGGCTAAATTCCGGGCATGATGCTGAGCGACGTGATGGAAGACTACCTCAAGGTCATCTACCAGCTCCAGCGGTCGACCGACGACCGCATCAAGACCTCCGAGATCGCCGCGGAGCTGGACGTCACGTCGCCGACCGTCACCAGCATGCTCGACAAACTCGAGGACCGCGGGCTAGTCGACCGGGAGAAGTACCGCGGGGTGACGCTCACCGACGAGGGCGAGACCGTCGCGCTCGAGGTCGTCCGCCACCACCGCCTGCTCGAGGCCTACCTCACGGAGCATCTCGACTACGACTGGTCGGAGGTCCACGACGAGGCCGACCGACTCGAGCACCACATCAGCGAGGACTTCGAGGCCCGCGTCGCCGACGCGCTCGGCCAGCCGGACGTCGACCCACACGGCTCGCCGATTCCGAGCGCCGATCTCGAGCCGCCAGAACGCCCCGAGGGCCGCACCGTCTCGGAGTTTTCGGAGGGCGACACCGTCGTCGTCGAGGAGGTCGCCGACCGCGATCCCGAGGTGCTGTCCTATCTGGCCGAGCACGGGGTCGAGCCCGGCGTCGAACTCGAGATCGTCGAGGTCGCCCCCTTCGGCATGGTGACGGCCCGCTCGAGCGCGCACGCGGAACCCGTTTCGCTGCCGGAGGCGGTCGCCCGACACATTCGCGTCTCCTCGCCGACGCAGGTCGAACAGTAGTTTTTCGACGATATTTGGCACGCGTTGCTCCGCCCTCGAGACCGCGCAGACGGCTCCCGTGCCGGAACCGAAAAGAAACGCCTTACTATCCCCGCTGCCGATACCGAAATCCGGAAGAACGACCGACGGCACCCGTCGGGTTTAAGGAAATCAACTACGAACAATTCACCATGTCATCAATTGAACTAACCCCGAGTCAGAAGAAGATCCTCCGCGCGCTCACGAATCTCCACAAGGAGTCCGAGGACGCGATCAAGGGGGAGGACATCGCCGAGCAGGTAGACCGCAACCCGGGCACCATCCGCAACCAGATGCAGAGTCTCAAGGCCCTCCAGTTGGTCGAGGGCGTACCGGGGCCGAAAGGTGGCTACAAGCCGACCGCCGCGGCCTACGAGGCCCTCGAGATCCAGCAGATGGACGACCCGGCCTCCGTCCCGCTCGAGCACGAGGGCGAGCCCGTCGAGGACGTCATCGTCGAGGAGATTGACCTCTCGAGCGTCCACCACCCTGAGCTCTGCCGCGCGGAGATCCACATGCAGGGCACGATCGACGGCATCTCGGAGGACGACGCCGTCACCGTCGGCCCGACGCCGCTCTCGAAGCTCGTCATCGACGGCCGCGTCGACGGCAAGGACGACACGAACAACATCCTCATCCTCCGGATCGAGGACATGACCGCACCGGGCGAGGAGCCGGCGCACTGATCGTCGTCCCTCTCCAGTCGCCGACAACCGATACCGCCGCCGACGCCACTCCCGATCGGCCGGCCGGACTCTAGACTCGTCTCTCCCGATTTTCTCGCCGTCTCGGTTTCGGTCGCCGTTCTGTGCCGTTGCTATTCCGTACCGGTCCCGCTAGCGCTTCGAATCGGACTCGCGCCGCCGCTCGAGCGACCATCACGAGCGAAAGCGAAGAAAACGGGTTGTAACTCCGGAGTAAAGTACCGTCTCCGTCTCGAATCGAGGCGCGCCGATCAGTCGTCGGCCGCGTCGGCGTCGGACTCGGACTCGATCGACGCGACGGGAACGACGTCGACGCTGGCGACCGCGTCGTCGCCCTCGACTTCCATGACGATCACGCCCATCGTGTTGCGACCGACGGTCGAGATCTCGTCGACGCGGGTGCGCATGATCTGTCCGTCCTCGCTCATCACGACGAGCTGGTCGTCGTCGTCGACCGCCTTGACCGCGGTGACCGGTCCGTTCCGGTCGCCGGTCTTGATGTCGATCAGCCCCTTCCCGTACCGGGACTGGCGGCTGTACTCGGAGAGGCGAGTCCGCTTCCCGTACCCGTTCCGGGTCACGGTCAGCAGGGCCTTGTCGTCGGCCTCGTCGGTCGCGACGAGGCCGGCGACCGCGTCGTCGCCCTCGAGTTTGATGCCGTTGACGCCGCGGGCGGTGCGGCCCATCGCGCGGACTTCGTCCTCGTCGAAGCGGATCGTCATGCCGCCCTCGGTGGCGATCACGAGGTCCTTCGTGCCGTCGGTCACCTCGACGTCGACGAGTTCGTCGCCCTCCTCGAGATCGGAGGCGATGATGCCGGTCGAGCGGATGTTATCGAACTCCTCGCCGGCAGTTCGCTTGACGTAGCCGTTGCGCGTGACCATCGTCACGTACTCGTCGTCGGCCAGCGCGTCGGTGTCGACGATGGCGGTGATGTCCTCGCCGTCGTCGAGATCGAGGATGTTGACCGCCGACTTCCCGCGGGCCGTCCGGCCCATCTCGGGGATCTCGTAGGTCTTGAGTCGGTAGACTTTGCCCTGGTTCGTAAAGCACAGGAGGTAGTCGTGGGTGTTCGCCCGGAAGACAGTCGAGACGCGGTCGCCCTCCTTGACGTCCGCGCCGATGATGCCCTTGCCGCCTCGACCCTGGGGGTCGAACTCCGCGACGGGCATCCGCTTGACGTAGTCGTCCTCGGTCATCACGACGAACACTTCTTCCTCGGGGATGAGGTCCTCGTGGGTGACCGTCCCCTCGTCCTCGACGATCGAGGTGCGCCGGTCGTCGCCGTACTCGTCTTTGACCTCGCGGAGTTCCTCCTTGATGACCTCGAGCAGCTTCTGTTCGCTCTCGAGGATGGCGGTCAGGCGCTCGATCTCGGCCTGCACGTCTTCGTACTCGTCCTCGATCTCGGCGGCCTCCATGGAGGTGAGGCTACCCAGTTGCATCCGGACGATGTGGTCGGCCTGATCCTGCGAGAAGCCGTAGGCGTCCTGCAGCGCCTCTTTCGCGTCAGAGCGGGTCTCGCTGTCGCGGATCAGTTCGACCACGTCCTCGGCGTTCTCGACGGCCTTCAGCCGACCTTCGAGGATGTGCGCGCGGTCCTCGGCTTCCGCGAGGTCGTACTCGCTGCGCCGCCGCACCACTTCGCGCCGGTGGGCGACGTACTCCTCTAAGGTCTCCTTCAGCGAGAGCACCTGGGGCTGGCCGTCGACTAAGGCGAGGTTGATGACGCCGAAGGTCTTCTCTAAGTGATTCTCGAGCAGTTTGTTCTTGACGACCTCGCTGTTGGCGCCGCGCTTGAGTTCGATGACGATGCGGACGCCGTCGCGGTCGGACTCGTCGCGCAGGTCCGAGATGCCCTCGAGTTCGCCCTCGTTGACGTCCTCGGCGATGCGCTCGACGAGGCGGGCCTTGTTGGACTGGAAGGGCAGTTCCGTGACGACGATCCGCTCGCGGCCGTTCTTCCACTCCTCGACCTCGAACTCGGCGCGCACGCGGAGGCGTCCGCGGCCGGTCTTGTACGCCGAGTAGATGGCGTCGCGGCCGACGATGTTCGCGCCGGTCGGGAAGTCGGGACCTTTGACGTGCTCCATCAGGTCCTCGACCGTCGCGTCGGGGTTGTCGATCAGTTCGATCGTCGCGTCGATGACCTCCCCGAGGTTGTGCGGCGGGATGTTCGTCGACATCCCGACCGCGATCCCCGAGGAGCCGTTCACCAGCAGGTTCGGGAACGCCGCCGGCAGGACGTCGGGCTCCTGCAGGCGGTCGTCGTAGTTCGCCGAGAAGTCGACGGTGTCCTTCTCGATGTCTTCGAGCAGTTCCTCGGAGATGGGCGACATCCGGGCCTCCGTATATCGCTGTGCGGCGGCCGGGTCGCCGTCCATCGAGCCGAAGTTCCCCTGGCCGTCCACCAGCGGATAGCGCATCGAGAAGTCCTGGGCCATCCGGACCAGGGTGTCGTAGATCGCGCTGTCGCCGTGGGGGTGGTAGTCACCCATCGTCTCCCCGACGATCGAGGACGACTTGCGGTGCGAGGAGCCCGAGGAGACGCCCATCTCGTGCATCGCGTACAGGATGCGGCGGTGGACGGGCTTTAAGCCGTCCTCGACGCGGGGGAGCGCACGACCCGCGATGACGGACATCGCGTAGTCGATGTAGCTCTGCTCCATCTCGTCCTCGATGCGGACGTTCTCTACCGCTCGCGCCTCTACGTCTGTGGGGTCGGGTACGTCTGAACTCATGTAGCCATCACCTCAATCATATGTCGATCCACTCGGCTTCCGGCGCATTCTCCTTGATGAACTGCTTGCGCGGTTCGACCGCGTCGCCCATCAGCACGGAGAACATCTTGTCCGCCGCGGCCGCGTCCTCGACGGTGATCTGCTTGAGAATGCGGTTGCTGGGATCCATCGTCGTGTCCCAGAGCTGCTGGGGGTTCATCTCGCCCAGGCCCTTGAACCGCTGGACCTGCGACGGCGACCCGTCGCACTTCTCCTCGATGATCTCGTCGCGCTCCTGATCGGTCATCGCGTCGTAGGTCTCGCCGCGGTAGCGGATGCGGTACAGCGGCGGCTGGGTCGCGTAGACGTAGCCGTTCTCGAGCAGCGGCCGCATGTGCCGGTAGAAGAACGTCAGCAAGAGCGTGCGGATGTGAGCGCCGTCGACGTCGGCGTCGGTCGCCATGATGATTTTCTCGTAGCGGACGTCCTCGATGTCGAACTCGTCGCCGACGCCGGCGCCGATCGCCGTGATGATGTTGCGGATCTGGTCGTTCTCGAGCACCCGGTCGAGCCGGTGTTTCTCGACGTTGAGCACCTTCCCGCGGATCGGGAGGACGGCCTGGAACTCGGGGTTGCGGGCCTGCTTCGCGCTGCCGCCCGCGGAGTCGCCCTCGGCGATGAACAGTTCGGCGTCCTCGGGATCCTTGGTCTGACAGTCGGCGAGCTTGCCGGGCAGCGACGTGGATTCGAGGGCCGATTTCCGCCGCGTCAGCTCCTCGGCCTTCTGGGCGGCCATTCGCGCTTTCGCGGCCTCGACGGCCTTGTTGATGATCGCCTCGGCGGTGTCGGGGTTCTCCTCGAAGTAGGTGCCCAGCCCCTCGTGCATGGCGCTCTCGACGATGCCGCGCACTTCCGAGTTGCCGAGCTTGGTCTTCGTCTGGCCCTCGAACTGCGGGTCGGGGTGTTTGACCGAGATGACCGCGGTCAGCCCCTCGCGGATGTCCTCGCCCTTGAGGTTGTTGTCGAGGTCCGAGAGCATGTCGTTCTCGTTGGCGTAGTCGTTGACCGTCCGGGTCAGGGCGGTCTTGAAGCCGGTGAGGTGGGTGCCGCCCTCGCGGGTGTTGATGTTGTTCGCGAAGGCGTGGATCGAGCCCTGGAGCTCCTCGGTGGCCTGCATGGCCACCTCGATCTGGATGTTCTGTTCCTCGTCTTCGAAGTAGATGACGTCGTCGTGCATCGCCGAGCGCGTCTCGTTGAGATACTCGACGAACTCGCGGATGCCGCCCTCGTACTCGTACGTTTCCTCGACCGGCCCTTCCTCGTCGGCGTCGCCGGCGTCCTCGCGCTCGTCGCGCAGCGTGATGCGCACGCCGGAGTTGAGGAAGGCCAGTTCGCGAAGGCGGTTCGCGAGCGTCGAGAACGAGAACTCGTCGGCCTCGAAGATGTCGGTGTCGGGCCAGAACCGGACCTCGGTGCCGGTCTCCTCGTCCGGCTCCATGTCGCGAACGCGCTCCATGTCGCCGACGGGCTCGCCCGCTTCGAAGGCGTGGCGGAAGACGCCACCGTCGCGCTTGACCTCGGCCTCGAGGCGCTCGGAGAGGGCGTTGACCACCGAGACGCCGACGCCGTGGAGGCCGCCGGAGACCTGGTAGGACTTGTTGTCGAACTTGCCGCCCGCGTGGAGGACCGTCAGGATGACCTCGAGGGCGGGGCGATCGTACTCATCGTGCGTGTCGACGGGGATGCCGCGGCCGTCGTCCGCGACGCTCACCGAGCCGTCCTCGTGGATGGAGACGGTGATGTCGTCGCAGTAGCCGGCCAGCGCCTCGTCGATCGAGTTGTCCACCACTTCGTAGACGAGATGGTGGAGTCCTCGAGAGTCGGTAGAACCGATGTACATCGCCGGCCGTTTCCGCACGGCTTCCAGGCCCTCTAAGACCTGGATCTGTCCGGCGCCGTACTCGCTTTCCTGGGACATGAGAAACCTGCTTTCGGGTAGTGGCTACCGACTAATAAAGCTCACGTACGCGCTCGCGCGCGATACGCGAGAGCCTACTAACGGGGCCGCTTGCGGCTGCAAGCCGCCCCGGCCGACGGAGCGAACGGCGGCCGCCTCGTCCGATACGTCAACAGTCCCATTGGTACGACTGTTAGATCATCACGAAAATCTATTCCTACATTTGATATCTCAAGCTCTCTTCTCAAACAGATGCCGGTCTTTTACTCGATTGCACAACGCTATCCCACCAGATCACGGGGACCTTCTCGTCGGAAGTCGGCGCGATCGGTCGTGGATCCGTCCGCACGACGTCGTCGCGTTCGGCCGGCTCTCGGCGAGGGGCGTCCCGCGGTTTTCGGGTGAGTCCCGACACATGTCAGAAACCAGTACCGCGGTCGACGCTTCTGTTAGTATTGCTAAAGAAACAATTCACCAATACGGACTCGGTCTCCTCTTCGCGGCGAACATCTTCGGAGCCGGGTCCGTCTACATCCTGACGGAAACGGGAATGTTGTTCGGTTTCGGCCTCCTGTGGGTGCTCCCACTCGCCCTGGGGGTCGGACTCGCGATGCACGAGATGTCGGCGCGACTCGCGGCGAAGAACGAACCCTTGATGGACTATATCGCAGACATCATCGGCGACCGCGCGGCGACACCGTTCGCGATGGGGATCTCCGGCATCATGCAGTTCTGGAGCGTCGCCAACTACGCCATCGCCGGCGCCGCGCTCGTGTACCTCACGCCGCTGTCGAACCTGTACGTGGGGATCATCGTCTCCGCAGCACTGGGGATCGCGCTCGTCGAACTGCGCGTCTACAGCCGCGTCGAGGGCGTCATCGCGGCGCTCGTGTTGGCGATTTTCGGTTCGTACCTGATCATCGTCGCCAACCTCGAGCCGTCGATCGGCGCCATTGCGAACGGGTTCGTTCCCGGGATCGTCGGCGACTTCGAGTACATGACGATGATCATCGCCCTCCTCGGGACGACGGTCTACTACCCGAACTTCTTCATCCAGACGAGCATGAACCAGGAGAAGGATTGGGACGTCGTCTCCCGCTACCGGCGGGACCACACCGTGGGGCTGGCGGCGGCCGTCCTCCTGAGCGCGACGGTGATCATCGCGGCCGCGGTCGCCGTCCCCACCGGCGATCTGACGCTGACCACGCCCGCCGAGCCGCTGGTCGACATGGTCGGCCCGTGGGTGTTCAGCGTGTTCATGCTCGCGGTCGGCGCGGCGTCGTTCAGCAGCGCGACCGGGACCCTGTTCGCCGCCGGGTTCATGGTGCCCCAGTCGTACGGCCTCACGACCCGATTCGGCGACGTGTACTTCCGCCGAACCGTCCACTTCCTGATCATCCTCTCGGTGGCGCTGGCGATTCCGATCCTCGCGTACACCGGGTTCACGCCGGTTAGCCTCGCGCTCATGATGCCCGCGGTCAACGGCGTCGTCGGCCTGCCGATTACGGCGCTGGCGCTGTACGGCGCGGTGTGTCGGTACTACGACCCGTCGTGGGCCGAACACGCGGTCTTCCTGACGGCCGTCGTCCTGATGTTCCTCACCTCGATCCTCACGGCCGAGTCGCTGGCGCAGTCGATCACCCAGCTCGTCTAAGGCCCTCGGATCGCTCTTTTCGCGTGCCGATCGTATCAGTGGCATAATCAATCAGGCGGACGAAGACGGACGCATGTCCGACACCGCCGCGCCGACCGACTGGATCGCCGACCGACCCGGACTGACCGCGCTCGGTCTGATAAGCGCCCTCCTCGCGCTGTTCGTCCTCCTGCCGTACCTCCAGTTCGTCCTGTTCGGCGTCGTCCTCGCGTACATCCTGTTTCCCGTCCAGAAGCGCCTCGAGCGGTACCTCCGGCCGACGATCGCTGCGAGTGCCGTGGTCGTGGGAACGCTTCTGGCCGTCCTGTTGCCGCTCGTCTACGTGCTCGCGGTCGCCGTTCGCCAGTCGCTCGACGTCGTTCGGTCACTGCAGGAGGGAGAGGTCAGCGTCGCGGTGATCGAGGCGCTGCTCGCAGACGCCGGCCTCGCCGTCGACCTCGCCGCGGTGTACGAGGCGAACCAGAACCGAATCGCGACGGCGATTCGAGAGGTCGTAATGGGCGCGATCGGCCTCGTCGGGAGTCTGCCGAGCCTCTTCATCGGACTGACCGTCACGCTGTTCGTCCTCTTCGCCCTGCTGCGCGACGGGGACCGGCTCGTCGCGTGGATCCAGTGGGTGGTGCCGGTCGACGACGAGGTGCTGACGGACCTCCGATCGGGGCTGGACGAACTCATGTGGGCCTCCGTCGTGGGGAACGTCGCCGTCGCGGCGATTCAGGCGGTGATGCTCGGCGTCGGGCTGGCGATCGCCGGCGTCCCCGCCGTCGTCTTTCTCACCGTCGCCACGTTCGTCCTCACCCTGTTGCCGCTCGTCGGCGCGTTCGGCGTCTGGATCCCGGCCGCGGCCTACCTCATCGGGACCGGTCGGACGACCGCCGGCGGCGCGATGATCGCGTACGGACTGCTCGTTACCTTCTCCGATTCGTACTTCCGGCCAGCGTTGATCGGGCAGACCGAGGGGTTCAACGCCGCGACCGTCGTCGTCGGTATCTTCGGCGGGATCGTCGTCTTCGGAGCCGTCGGGCTGTTCGTCGGCCCCGTGATTCTCGGGGGTGCGAAGCTCGGACTCGACTGTTTCGCCCGCGGACGCACCGGAGCGCGGCCCGCGGGACTCGGCCATCCGGAACTTCGGCCGGACGCTGAGTCGGATTCGGATACGGACCAGGATCCGGACTCCGAGCAGCCAGCGGCGGACGACGACCGCGAGTCCACCGAGTAACCGTCGACCGATCCGACCCGGTGACCCGTCGGGTCGTCGATCCCCGTCCCTCGAAACCGGAAGAGTCAGAAGGTCAGCCACGAAGCCACGATAACGCCTCCCCCATGCTCGGTCTCCCCTTTGAACCCTCGCTGCTCCTGTTGCTCGCGTCGATCGCCTTCTTCTCCGGCATCGGCATCACGACCATCGGTCCCGGCGGCATCTTCGTCACCATCGCGCTGTACTCGCTGACCGGGCTCGCCTCGAGCGAGGTCGCCGGCACCGCCCACGCGACGTTCGTCTTCACCGGTCTCGTCGGGAGCGCGGCCTACCTCCACTCCGGCGAGATGCGGACGGGCGAGGGCCGGGCGCTCGCGATCGTCCTCAGCGGCTCGAGCGTCCTCGGGGCGCTCGTCGGCGCGTACGTCAACGGCTTCGTCCCGCGGGGGGTGTTCGGCCTGCTGCTCGGCGGGGTCGCGACGACCGTCGGCGGGGTCATCCTCTACCGGGAACGGCGCGGGTTCAGCCCCGTCTACGACCTCGAGCCGCTGGAACCGCGCGGCCGCCTCTCCCTGGGCGCGCTCGGATTCGGGCTCGGCGTCTGCAGCGGCCTGCTGGGGATCGGCGGCCCCGTGTTGGCCGTGCCGGCGCTCGTGCTCGTCGGGATCCCCATGCTGCTGGCCGTCGCCGTCGCGCAGGTCCAGTCGATCTTCATCGCGGCGTTCGCGACGACCGGCTACGCCCTGCAAGGGGGCGTCAACGTTCCGCTCGCGGTCGTCGTCGGGTCGCCGCTGCTGCTCGGCGTCGTCGTCGGCTGGCGGGTCGCCCACGTCGTCGATCCGGAGCGGCTGAAGGTCGCGCTCGGGGTCGTCCTCTTGGGCGTCGGGCCGTACCTCGCCCTCTGAGACTAGACTAAAGGCTCGGCCGCCCGTTATCGATGACATGGCACGCGTTCTCGTCCCCTTCGACGACTCCGATCCCGCGCGCGAGGCCCTCGAGTACGCCGCCGACCTCTTTCCGAACGGGCGGTTCGTCGCGCTGACCGTCGCGGACACGTCCGCGCTGCCGTTCATCCCGAACGCGGCGGAGGACGCGACTGACGAGCAACTCGAGGACCTGCTCGGCGAGGCGACCGAGCAGCTGGCGGCGGCCGAGGCTCTCGCGGCAGAGCGGGACGTCGACCTCGAGACGCACACCCGGATCGGCTCGCCGGCCCGGGAAATCGTCGAGTTCGCCGACGCGAACGACGTGGACCACGTCGTGATGGGGAGTCGCGGTCGGTCGGGCGTCACCCGCGTCCTGCTGGGCAGCGTCGCCGAGGTCGTCGTCCGCCACTCGTCGGTGCCGGTGACCGTCGTTCGCTGAGACCCTGGCGTCGCCGTCGGTTCGTCCCCGCCACTCGGCCGGCGACAGGCGCCACGTTTCTTCCCTGCAGTACGGCCGCGGAACTATCAACTGCCAGCACAATCCACTTGGGGACGGTTCGAAAACACCGTTAGTACATGCTTCCGTTCGTCGCGCTCCTGCTCGGTCTCGTCGCCGTCGCGGTCGCGCTCGAGCGAGTGTCGTACGAGGCGCTCGAGCGGATCCCCTCGGTCGCCACCGAGGAGTTCCCCGAGATCGACCGGGAGTTGCTCGGCAAGTTCAGCAGTTTCGACCCCGAACTCGGCTGGGTGCCCCAGCCGAATCAGGAGAAGCAGAAAGACACCGGGGACCACCTCCCCGGTGAGGAGGTGCGGACGGTCGTCACGTACTCGACGGACGAGTACGGTAGCCGGGTCTGTCCCGCCGCGGATCGGGACGAGGACCGGGCGGCGACAGCCGCCGACGGGGAGCGGTCCGGGGGGACCGCGAACGCCGACGTGACGGTCTCGACCTACGGCGATTCCTACTGTTTCTGCCGCGAGGTCAACGACGACGAGACGTTCCAGCACTACATGGCCCAGGAACTGGACACCCACGTCGCCAACTACGGCGGCGGCAACTACGGGCTCGATCAGGCCCTGCTGCGGCTCAAGCGCCAGTACCCCGAGGAGCCGACCGACTACGTCTTCATGGTCGTCACCGCCTCCTCGATCGCTCGCATCCTTAGCGTGTGGAAACACTACCAGGAGTTCGGCAACATCCTCGCCGTCAAACCGCGGTACGTCCTCGAGGACGGCGACCTCGAGCTGATCGACAGCCCCGTCGACGAGAAGGAGGACCTGCTCGACCTCGAGTCGAAGGCCGACTTCCTCCGGGAGTACGACTTCCACTACGACCACTGGTTCAAGCCCCACTACGCGACGCGGCCGTACGCGACGGACTTCCTCGACGACGCCGAGAAGGTTCGGTACGCCCTCTACGAGGCCGGCATCGAGATCGAAAAACGCCTCGAGCGGCCGCTCCCCGGCATCGACTTCGACCAGGCCCAGACGCAGTCGGTGCTGCGGATGGAGCAGTCCCGCGTGCGCTACCACGAGCGGCTGTTCGAGACCCACGAACCGCTGTTCGACGCGCTGATCGAGGAGTTCGTCGACTACGCGAACGAGCAGGACTTCACCCCCGTGTTCGCGATGGTCCAGCAGCTACGCTACGCCAAGTACGAGTCCGAACACGGCCCGATCTACGGCGACCTGATCGAGCGGCTGGACGAGCGCTACGACGACCTCGAGACGGTCGACATGGCGACGCACCTCTCGCCCGACGACGGCGACGTCGAGTCGCTGTACGTCGAGCGCGGCGAGGGCGGCCACTACAGCCCGGAGACGAACCGGGAAATCGCGGCAGTGCTGGCCGACGTCGTCGAATCAGCAGAAGCCGACGGGCGGGAGGCGACCGCCTCTCGGGAGTGAGCGCCGGATACTGCGGGCTCGAGCGGCGGTCCGCGGACCGTTCGGCGACGCCATCGGTCCCGATACCCAACGTGATTTGGCGTCAGGAATACGGTAGCGCGGTCCCTACGACGGAATACAGCAGGGCGCCACATCATCACTGCGCCATACACCATACACTGCCCTGCCCTCGACCGCGACGCTTCTTCGCGGTCGATTCCTCACATCCGGAAGCAACTGCCACGCGCCTCGAGTGCGTGCGTCCGCTCGCACAGAGATCGTTTCGAGGACCCGATCCGACGATACCGGAGGACCCGATCAGTCGACCTGCAGCAGTAGCGATTCGCAGAGCGCGTCCGGCCCCGCCTCCTCGAGCAGTCGGCGCTGCTTTTGCGCGCCGCTTTCGCGCTCGTAAACGCGCTTGATGCCGTCGATACCGAGTCGCTCGCACTCGCGGTCGACGAGTTCCCCCAGGTCGACCGTCTCCTCCATCTCGCGGTCGAGGAGGCTGGCCTCGTGGCCGTAGCGGATCGCGCGCCACTTGTGCTCGTCGAGGAGTTCCCGGCGGTGATCGCGGCCGTAGCCGGGCGCGCCGTCCTCGTACTCTTCGGCCAGCGCCTCGACGAGCGCGTGGGCGTACTCGACGAACGCCATCACGACGTCGGGGTCTGCCTGCCCGTCCGGCGTCCGGAGTTCGACCGTCCCGTGGGCCGTGTGCGGGCGCACGTCGTACCAGAGTTCGCCCCGGTCGTTGATCGACTCGGTCTCTAACATCCGGCGCTCGAACCGGTCGAAGGCCTCGAAGTCCTCGAAGTAGGTCGGCATGCCGGTGTTTGGCAGCCCCTCGAAGATCTTCGCGCGGGCCGACTGGAGCCCGGTGTCGAACCCGTTCCAGTACGGCGAATTGGCCGACAGGGCGAGCATGATCGGCACGTACCACCGCAGTTCGTTGGCGATCCAGACCGCCTTGTCCGCGTCGTCGACCCCGACGTGGACGTGGACGCCGGCGGTCGTGTTCCGGTGTTGAGGGTACTGGATGCGGTCCAACTGCGCGCGGTAGCGGGGCTTCTCGGCGTGCTCGAGTTCGCGCCACTTCGCCAGCGGGTGGAGGCCGGCGGCGGCGATCTCGTAGCCGTGCTCACGGGCGTGGTCGACCAGCGCCTGCCGGATCTCAAGCAAGGCGTCGCGGGCGTCGTCGGGGTCCTCGATCAGCGGCGTCTGGGTTTCGATGACGAACTTGAACAGTTCGTGATCGAGGCGGTCCTCGAGGACCTCGGGCGGATCGTGCTCGTAGACGAGTTCGTCGGTCCCGCTGGTGGGCCGACCGCGATCGTCGACGACGAAACACTCCTCCTCGATCCCCAGCGTGCCCATGCGCGTGAACGATTCCGGCGACCCGCGTTCCATCGTGGAACCCTTTCGACGCCGGGAGTAAATACGGTTTGGAGTCGGATCGAACCGCCGGCTTCGGTTCCGGTCGGTCGATCGCAGGCGACGACCGTCCGACGGCCGTTTCGCGGGGGTCCGCGAGCTACTCAAGGAGACGACCACCGGTCGAAATATGTTCTTCCAGCGGAATGATCCGGCGAGTGAGTTCGATTCGTGTCTCCGCCCTTCCCCGCGCTCGTCGCTGCACTCGGCCGATGGCTCACGTTCGGCGCCCTGTTGCTGGTTCCGGGCCTCGTCGCAACCGCGTTGTGGACGCCGTTCCTGCTGTCGAACCGACTGCAGGCGCTGTTTCGCTCGCTGCCGCCCGCCGGCCGCACGCTGCCGACCTACGTCTTCGGCGGCATCGCCGCGTCGATCCCCTACCTCGCCGGCATCCTGAGGATCCTCGCACTCGTCGACTCGAGCGGCGCGGCCTGGAGCAACGCCTTCCTCACCCTCTGTTTCCAACTGGGCGTGCTGTACGTCGTCGGTCTCCCCTTCCTCTGTGCGGTCGGCCTGCCGCGGCTCGGCGTCGACTGGGATCCGACGGGATACGGCTGGCGGACGTGGAGCCTGCTCGTCGCCGGCGGCGCCTGGTACGCGCTCCTGTTTACGATTCCGCTCGCACTGTTGAGTCTCGCCTTCGCGTTGCCCGGCGGCTACTAACACTGGAACCCTTGGCCGATGACAGATGGTGCGTGCTAAATCCTGGGCGCGAATGTTACACGAAATCAAGTCCGATTTGTGATGGTGGGTTCGCTCAGTACAGGGGACGTATGTACCGATATAAGGTAGATCTACTCAAATTTGATTAGTTTAAATACGGAATAGAATGAGGGATTACAGTCAAAATATACATGTGAGGGAATTCTTGTTCACCAGTCAAAGGTATACGGTGGACAATCACATCCTTGAACCGTTATTTTGTCTATTCCTTGTATACAGCCGAGAGTATCAAGACTGAGTCTTCCCGAGCATTTGTTTCCTCTTGAGGTGACCGTTTCGGTAAATAGTTGACCGTCACAGTGAGTTCCGTAGACAGTCATACGTTGAGTCGCCGATCCCCCCTCAGGAGTACTGGCATCGCCAATAACTTCGAGATATTCCTCACAACCTGACGGACAGTCTGGGTTCACGTAGATGGACATTCCAGACATATACTGACAATCATTTTTTTCAGCACGTTTCTTATAATCCCTTGTCGGTGGTCCCCGTTCTTGGGCCGCTACTTGGCTGCTAACTATGGCTCCGCCGAGAACAAGTGCACCTGCGGTAGTCCCTCCTTGACGAAGCAGTTCACGCCGGTTTGGATCATTCATTTTCTCACCAGATGTTATTAGAGCACTCCCTACTCCGTGAAGTATAAGCACTCACTGCTAACGACCACCATCTGGGTTATAAATCCCTATTGGTGTTTTTAGTAAAATTCCCTTTCTATCACCAAATAGGGTTGAGGATTTTCATAAATCACATGAGGCAATCATGTCGATCAGACTTCAATAAGCAGGATATATTGAATAGATAGTTTACTAATTTCGGCGTGAAACAAACGAAGCCATCGTGCTGCATACACTCTCTGTATTCAGCACGGCTACTGTACCTATCATCGACATAAGATTTTAACAGAACGGCTGAGACTGTACTCTACCTCTCACCGCGGCCGCGCGACGATCCCTAAGTGATCCGCGTGGTACTCCTCGAGCCGCTGCGACTCGAGGATTTCGTAGCCCGCCTCGAGTTCCTCGCGAACCTCGCCGAAGACCTCGCCGGGATCCTTCGTCACGTCCTCGCTTCGGGCCTTCACCGCGAGCAGGAGTCGGCCGTCCTCGGCCAGGAACTGCCGATTCTCGAGAGCGACGCGCGCCTGCCCGCGCGTCGCGACGTCCTGGACGATCGCGTCGACGTCGGACTCGACGACGTGGGCGTACGTCTCGGGCTTGCGGGCGTCCTTGAGCAGCGGGAACAGCCGCGGGCGCGACTCGGCTGCCTCGAGCAGGTCCCGGACCGGCCGCGCGGCGAACTCGACGGCGTAGGTCGGGCCGGCGAAGTCCGCAACGTGACTGACCGTCGTGCCGCTGGCGGCGCCCAGATAGAGGACGGTCTCGTCGTCCCCGCCCTCGAGGCCGGTGTCCATCCCCAGCTCGAGCATCGCGCCGAGCTTGGAGCGGTCGGGGTTCCACGCGCGCCACTCGCCGTCGGTCGGTTCGCCATAGACGGGTTCGCCCCGCGTCGCGAGCCGGTCGGCGCCGTCGAACTCGCGGCGCTGGACGCCGTCGGGGAGCGTCTCAGTCACCGTCCTCACCTCCGTTGCCGTTACCACCGTCACCGCCGCCGTCGTCGGTGCGGGCCTGAATCGTCTCGATGCGCTCTGCGAGTTCCGCGTCGAGTTCGGGCTTTCGCTCGCCCGAGTAGTGGTCGACGCGGGCGGCGATGGCGAGCTTGCCGGCCAGCGCACGGGCGGCCGATCCCCGGTGTTCGGGGTGGGTTCCCCGGACCGCGTCGTGAATGTAGATGATCCCGTGCTTGGGTGAGGGCGCGTGACCCCGAAGGTGGGCAAAGAGCGCGTCCTCCGCGCCCAGCACCTGAATCGTACCGCTGGGTTTCTTCGCGAGTTCCTCGAGGCCGCCGGCCAGCGAGAGCAGCCGCGCCGCGAGCACGGGGCCGGCTAGCGCCGCGAGGTTCGGCGCGACGGTCGGCGTCTGCCGTTCGACGAACTCCCGGAGGTCCTCGGCCTCGTCCGCGAGGCCGGCGACGCGCTCGGCCAGCGAGACGAGCGCCGCTTCCTCTGGCGCGGGATCCTCGCGCTGCGCCAGTTCGCGGGCGTATTCGACGCCGGTGCCGGCGTCGGGGTCGACGGTCCCGGCCCACTCGGCGAGTCGCTCGGCGAGTTCGTTGGCCGTCCGCTCGCAGTCGTCCATCGCGCGCACCGCGTGGACGAGCTGGCGGTCGTCAGCGCCCTCGCGTTCGGCGACCGCGGCGCGGGTCGCGGCGGTCGTCGCTTCCTTCAGGCGGTCGTAGTACTCCTCGGTCGACTCGACGGCGCCGGTGCGAACGGCGAGGGTCGGCCAGTCGTTCGGTTCGTCGGCGCGGCCGTCCCGTATCGCCTCGGCGGCCGCGTCGGTATCGCCGGCATCCGCGTCCACAAACCAGCCCGCTGCCGCTGGATCGGTCCCGTCGCTCATTACCCGACGGTTGTCCCCCTGCTCGTATATGCGTTCCCGAAACGGGCCGTCGGCTCGGATCGGCGCTGCGTGAGACTCGAGGCCGGTCGAGCGTGATCCGTCACGACTCTCGGCGTCGCGCGAACTCGTGGACGGTCAACCGCGTCGGCGGCGGCGCTTCCTCGCGTTCCCGGTCCCGGTTTGGCTCGAGGGTCTCCCAGCGGAGGGCGTACTGCGTATCCCCGGATGAGTCGCCGCCGTCTTCGACCCAGTTGACCTGCATGTCGGGGTACTCCGTCCACACCTCCCGGAGGTCCTCGGGGTAGGTGTGCCACGGCGAGTACCAGTCGGTCGGCGTCAGCGTTTCCTCGTCCAGCACCCACTTGCCGGTGCCGTACTCGACGTGGTCGTAAGTCTGGACGAGTCGGCCGTCCTCGCGTTCGACCGGGCCGAACTCGATCTCGAAGGGGATGGTTCCGCCCCCGCCGAAGGCCCAGCGGTAGTCCCAGTCGCTCGTCCGGTAGATCGCCCAGCCGTCGGCCTCCGCGCGGGCGTTGTAGAGCTGCGTATTTCCCTCGTGGTCGAACTTGTGGTAGCTGACGATGACCCGTCCCTCGGTGTCGAAGCCGAGCTTGGTGTTCCCGTTGATCATCCCGCCGTAGGGCGGCACTGGGTCGACGAGGTCGCCCGAATTGACGTCGATCGGCAACTCGAGCGGGTCGCCCTGGCTAGTTTCCCACTCGCGGAGATCTGGACTGCGGGCGTAGCAGAGGTCGTGGTTCGTCTGCGCGCCGCCGTGGTCGCGCCAGACCCAGCACAGGTGGTAGTCGCCGTCGGGGCCGACCACCGGCCCGTGGGGATAGGCGTTCATCGCGTCGCCGCCGTAGGTCAGGGGCTCCTCGAGCAGGCGCTCCCACTCTCGACTCTGTTCGTCGTAGACGTTGTAGCGCCAGTCGCCGCCGCCGCTGTAGCCGTCGCGGTATTTGAACACGAGTTCGTCGTCGGGACCGCGGAGGAACTGCGGGTAGGTGACCTGCGATTCCTCGCGGCCGACCATCTCGTCGATCCGCTCGAACGTCGTGACGTCGAGCGGCTCCTGCGTCCGGTAGTACTTCAGCGGGTGGACGTGCATGTTCCCGCTCAGGTGGAGGTAGCCCTCGCGGTCGACGGCCAGCGCCAGCGAGTTATGTGCGTCCCACTCGATCTTCCGGTCTTCGGGCAGCCGCGTGACGGTCCAGTCATCGTCGTTCGTACTATCCGTCCCGAGTTTCCGCCGGCCGACCGTCACGTTCCGGTCGGCGTCGTAGAACGCGACGAACTGGTAATCGCCGTGCGTGTGCAGATCGAACGCCGCCGCCGTCCCCGCCCAGACGTCCGCGACCTCGCACCGCGCGCGCTTCTCGAGTTCGGTATTCGGTGACACTGCTCGAGCTATCGCACGCTCGACGTATTAGCCCTTGTGACGGTTTGCGACTGCGGGCGCGAACCTGGGGAAAACGAGGTTGGGGGACAACGTCGCCGCCGGACGGCGGTGGCGGTCAGCCGAACAGCCGGTCCCGCAGCGACCGCGAGGTCGGCCGTTCGGCCAGGATGACCGAGCAGTCGACCTCGTCGATGACGTCGTAGGCGACCGAGCCCCGGAGCAACCGCGAGAGCAGCCCGCGCTCCGTCGCGCCGATGATCAGCAGCGAGTGCGCGGCCGCCTCGTCGGCGATCGCGGCTTCGACGTCGCCCGAAGCGTCGATCCGAATCCCCGCGTCCTCGAGGTCGTGGTCCGCCGCCCACTCGGTCAGGAAGGCTTCGCCGTCGGCACGCTCGCGCTCGTCGTCGACGACGTGCAACAGCGTGATCTCCGAGCCCAGTTGGTCGCGCATGTAGCGCGCAATCTCCGCGCTCAGATCGGAGTCGGGACCGCCCGCCGTCGGCACCAGCACGCGGTCGGGCTCGAGCCCGCGGTCGTTGAGCACGAGGAAGTCGCAGGGGAGGTCGTGGGTGAGTTCGTCGATCGCCCCCTCCGCGCGGCCGGCGCTCCACGGGCGGCTGCCTCCCCAGCCCATGACGACCGTATCCGCGTTCTCGCGTCGCGCGACGTCGAACACTTCCTCGAACGAGCGGTGGGAGACGACCGTCCGCACGTCGACCGGCACGTCGAGGGTCTCAGTGTCTTCCCGAACCTGCTCCATCAGCGTCTGGGACTCCGCGTCGATGCGCTGGATGTGTTCGGATCCCTCGCGGAGCGGCGTCTGGTCCGGGACTTCGACGATGTGGACGGCCTGCACGACGCCGTCGTTGGCCTTCGCGAGCACGCTCGCGAGCTCGAGCAGTTCGGACTCGGTGCGGGGGTTCGAGACGGGGACGACGACCGTGTACACCTCGCCGCCGGAGGGGCGCGCGGCGGTCGCGGCGCTCACCGCGACGTCGGGCATCTCCTCGGAGCGGTCGAGGATCCAGTTGGCGAACACGCCGGCGTTTTCGACCCGCGTTCGCGAGTACAGCAGGTACCACAGTCCCGCGAAGACGACCAGCGCGGCCGAGAGGCCGATGACGAACGGCTCGATGTACGCGATCAGCGCGAACGACGAGATTGCACCGACGATCGGCACGACCGGGTACAGCGGGACCTCAAAGTCGGGGTCGTAATCGGCCGGCTCGGCCTCCCGCATCACGATCAGCGCGAGGTTCAACAGCCCGTAGACGATCAGGTGGAGCACGGAGCCGGCGGTCGACAGCAGTTCGATGTTCCCGACCAGGAGGAAGACGACGATGAGCGATCCGGTGATCATGATCGATTTGAACGGCGTCCCGAACCGCGGGTGGATCTCGTTGACCGACGGCGAGATGATCTTCTCCCGCCCCATCGCGAAGTTGATCCGGGACGAGGACAGGATCGACGCGTTCGCGCTCGAGGCGGTCGCCAGGAGGCCGCCGAACAGCAGCATTCCCCAGCCGAGGAGGCCGAGGTTGTAGCCGAAGATCTCGTACTGGCCGAACAGCAACCGGGCCGCTTCGACGACGGCCGTCTCGTTGTTGGCCACCAGCTCGGTCGGCACCGCCGCCAGCAACACGAGGAGGAACAGCGCGTAGACGACCGTGACGATCGCGACGCTGCCGATGACCGCCAGCGGAAGGTTCCGCCCTGGGTTCTTGATCTCCTCGGCGACGGAGGTGATCTGGACGAACCCGAGATAGGAGACGAAGACGAGCGCGGTCACCGGTAAGACCTCCCCCATCGCGCCCTCCTGCACGATCGGCTGCAGCGAGTCCATCTCCGCGTTCAGCAACCCGACGACGGTGAACGCGGCGAGGATCGCCAGCAGCGTGACGACGATGACTATCTGGAGGCCGCCGGTCTCCTTGGCGCCGACGTAGTTAACGGCGATAAACAGCACCGCGCCGACGAGGCCGATCGTCTGTGCGGCGCTCACCGTTATCGGGCCGAGCGCGAGCGCCGGGGCGCCGACGAGCTGGTTGACGTACTCGCCGAAGCCGTACATGTAGAACGACGACGCGAACGCCAGCCCGAGCCAGTTCGCCCAGCCGCTGATCGAGCCGAACAGCGGCCCGAGCGCGCGGTTGATGTAGAAGTACGCGCCGCCGGATTTGGGCATCGCCGTCCCGAGTTCCGACGCCGACAGCGCCGTGAACATCGCGGTGACGCCGCCGATGACGAAGGTCGCGGCCGCGAGCGGTCCCACGTCCGCGACGGCGGTCCCCGGAAGCACGAAGATCCCCGCGCCGATCATCGTCCCGATCCCGATCGTGATCGCCGACAGGAGGCCGAGGTCCTTCGCGAGTTCGTCGTCGCCGCTCATCGTTTCCACCCCGATTCGGCCGCGTTCGAACGTGACGCTGTAGTCCCCACCATGTATCTCTCGGTCTCGGTCTCGCTCGTCTGCGTGTCTCGTCCGACGGTCGACGGAGACATTGGCTTACGCTCGGCTGCCGCAGCGGTACGGTTGCGAACCGACAGGCGCGTCTCCTCGTATTTTTACGAACATAGTAAATCGAAGCGGTACGCGTCCCTTAATTCGTTCGTTTAACGACTAATGACCGTATTCGCGAAACGCGCAAACATTTCAAATTTTGAAGCTCCAGCGCGGCGTCGGTGGCCCGCTCGAGTTCGCGCGCGGACGGCGCCGCGGCAACGGCGGTCAGACGCCGAACGTCGCCCGGAGCATGTCCCGCGTCCCGGGCCCGAGCCCGACCGCGACGACGGTGATCATCAGCAAGATTGCGTAGCGCGGGCTGTCCTCGAAGACGGTCTCGTCGAAGATCCAGACGACGACGACCGCCGCCGCGAGTTTTACCAGCAGGAACGGCCAGGCCTCGCCGGTGGCGGCGACGACGCTCGGCGGGAGGAGCGCGCCGGTCCAGTCGACGATGGCCGCGTTGATGGGGTGTTTCGGGACGAGGTTGTGCTCGTGCCCGAAGGCCGTCGCCCAGTCGAGGCCGATGACGTTCGCCACGCCGTCGACCGCGTGGGCCCAGATGACCACGATCCCCATGTATTCGGTGCCGCGGTTGATTCCGGGCGCGAACCGTTGGATTGCGGCCCAGGTGAGCCCCGTCGCGGCGGTCGCGCCGACGAGCGTCGTCACCAGCAGAAGCGGATAGAACTCCGCGTACGGCTCCGTCGCCGCCGTGTAGCCGAGGTGGGCGAGCGCGAGCGCGAGCAGTCCGGTCCCGATCGCGAACAGCGGGTACTCGTACCCCGAGACGTAGTCGTTGCGGTCGAGCCAGATCGAGACGAGGACCGCGACGAGCGTGATCAGGAAGACGGTGAAGTAGATGAGCGGACTGATGATGAACCCGGACCACGGCAGGTCGATCGGGAGCTCGCCCGTCGCGCGGAAGGCCGCGGCGTTCGCGTCCTCGACGACCCGCAGGGCGCCCCCGAACAGCATGAACGGGAACAGCCCGTAGAAGCCCGCCCGATACCGCTCGATATCGAGGCGTTTGATGAGGAAGACGATCCCGATGACGCCCAGGATGAGCGTCGGGATGTAACCCGCGTAGGAGACGAACGTGTATCCCGGCGAGGCGGTCGGACCGGCGCCGGGGCCGGCCTGCGAGCACGGGATCTGCTCGCCGCCCGCCCAGGCGACGCAGCTCCAACTGTGCGCGTCGGCGACCACCGGTCCCCAGTAGTACTGCCAGATGAACTCGACGTACACCTGCTGGGGGAACGCGGTTGCCGCCGCCGCGATCCCCGCGACGAAGAGGACGACGGCCGCGGCCCAGACGCGCTCGGGCCCGTACCGCTCGATGGACTCGTACATACCCGATATCCGACACGGCGGGCGCTTACCGTTTCCGGTTCTCGATTCGCGGGTCAGCACGGTGGAAGATTCCCCGCGACCTAGGCGGCGTCGATCTCCCGCGCCGCCTCGAGCAACTCGTCGTGGACACCGCCGTTCGAGGCGACCAGTCCCCGGCTGTCGTGGCGCCAGCGCTCGCCCTCGAGGTCGGTGACGGTGCCGCCGGCCGCCCGGATCATGGCGACGCCAGCGACGGTGTCCCAGGGGTTCGCCCGCAGGTTCGTCACGACGCCCTCGAGCGCGCCCGAGGCGACCATCGCGAGCTCGAGTTGCGCGCAGCCGAAGCGCCGGACGTCGCCGAACCGGTCGACGAGCGCGCGCGTCGCCGCGGCGTACTGATCGCGCTGGTCGAAGTCCCACCAGAACGTCGGGCAGACGTGGGCCCGCTCGGGGTCGGTGCAGTCGCTGACCGACAACGGCTCGCCGTTCAGGAAGGCGCCGTCGGGACCGACGCGGTAGGCGTCCTCGAGGGCGGGACAGACGGTCGCCCCCGCGACGGGCTCGCCGTCGACGACCGCCGCGACGGCCGTCCCGAACGCGCGGACGCCGTCGACGTAGTTGTTCGTGCCGTCGATCGGGTCGACGATCCAGGCCGGGCCCTCGTCGGGAACCCGCTTCAGCGCGTCCTCCTCCTCGCCGACGATCGCATCGTCCGGGAACGCCTCGCGGATGACCTCGATGACCCGCTCCTGGGCGTTCCGATCGACCTGCGTGACGACGTCGGTCTTCCCGTCCTTGCACTCGACCTCGAGGTCGGCGCGGAACGAGTCGGCGGCGATCGCGGCACCCGCCTCGGCGGCCCGGGTCGCGACGCGCGCCCGTCGCTCCGGTTCGTACTCGGCGGCGACCTCGCGATCGGCATCGCGTTCGCTCATTGGTCCCAGTCGCGTCGCGCGGCGAAAAGGCCTAGCGGTTCTCAACGACGGGCGATACTCGACGGTCAGGTGGCGCTCAACACCTGTACTCGATTCGCCGATCGACCTCGAGATCGCCGACCGGACCGGTCGCGTTCACCGGCTGCTCGACGGCGTAGACGGTCACCGTCTCGAGCTCGGCGTCCGCCTCGTACTCCGAAGCGACGCGGTCGCAGAGGTAGTCCGCCAGCGGCTCGTACTCGCTTTCGCCCGCGCTCCGCAGATCCAGCCCGTACCGCATCCAGAGCGTCGACGGGTACCTGTCCGCGGCGTCCGGCGGGCGATCGATCGCGCCCGACTCGTTTCTGAGCGTGCCGATCCGTTCGCCGGACTCGAGGTCCGCCTCCCAGGCGTACCACCAGTACTCGCTGATCGGCTCCGGCGCGAAAAACGCCCAGCTCACGTCTTCGACGCCGTCCACCGCGGCTTCGTCGGGCATCTCGACGACCCCCAGCCCCGCGGCCTGCCACGCGATCAGTCCGACGAGGAAGCAGACGAGCGCGGCGTTCGCGGCGACTCGTGCGCCGCGGCGCACGGCCGGCGGGACTGCGGAAATCGAGCGCGACGAGAGCGAGGGCAGTCGCCGACCGCCGTCGGTCGCGACCGCGCCGTCCGCCGCCGACGCGAGCCGCCGCTCGAGGCCGGCGCGCTCGAGCCCCCTCTCGAGGCGATCCCAGACGCGCGGCGGGAAGAACAGCAACAGCGCGGCGACCATGACGAACGGGAAGGCCCCGAGGCGCATCGTCGCCGCCAGCCCCAACTGCGCGCCGACGAACGCGCCCGCCAGCGCGAGCCGCAGCCGATCGCGGAAGACGAGCAACAACGGGGCCGCGGTGAGCAGCGACGACCACGCCCAGTTGGCCGCGACGAGCAGCGGCGTCACCTCCGCGAGGTAGGGGCCGAGGCCGACGATGAACTGCTCGAGGTGGAAAATCTGCGCGACGGCGGTGCCGTTCATCCAGGCCTCGCTGCGGGTCTTGAGCACGCCGTTGACGGCGTAGATGGCCACGAAGTGGACGAGGACGGTCGCGGTCGCGACCGAGAGGAAGCGGCCGTCGACGGTCGCCGGAGAGTCGGCGTTGGTGCGGTCAGCGGCGTCGCGACCGGCGCGACGTCCCCGCCGACGCGCGTCGATCGACCAGCGAGCGCCCAGCGGCAGGAACAGTCCGAGAACCAGCAGGGACAGCAGGATCGTATCGCCGCCGTTCAACACGTAGGGGTTCCGGGCCTGCATGGACGCGAGCAGGAGCGTGGAACCGAGCGTCGCCAGCGTCGTCCGGTAGCCGACGAGCACCAGCACGGCGAAGCACCCGGCAACCGCGAACAGCAGTCCTTGCGCCCACGCCGTGCCTGACAGCGCGTGCAGCGAGAGGGCCTCGAACGTCGGGTAGAGTTCCGCCAGCGCCGACCGCGGCAGCGTTCCCGCGTCGGTGTAGAACGCGTACAGTCCAGGCACCCGCAGGAACAGGAGATCACCGAGGAGTATCAGCCCCAGCGCGATCCGGAAGGCGGCCAGCGCCCGCGGATCGATTCCGAGTCGCGGTGCGACGGCGGCCCGAAGCCGCACCGCTACCGCTTTTCGGTCGACCTGCGTCGACGTATCGGAACTGGAGGGAATCATACGGGGACCGCTCGAGGCTCGAGTCGATCCCCGGTTCTCAGCAATCGTATAAGTGTTTTGTCGTTACTGCCGGCGGCGGTCGCTCGCGCTCGAGGGAAGCTACCGCCGTCTATCGGCGAATCGTTCCGGAGAAGCTTTGCGAGGGCAAGACGCTCCGTCTTGCCGCACTGTTGCAGTGCGAGGGGAGGGAATCGAACCCACGAACCCCTACGGGAGCGGATCTTGAGTCCGCCGCCGTTGACCGCTTGGCTACCCTCGCACGCGGTCGTTCGTAGGAGGGTATCGTTTGAATAGTCTGCGATTTCCCGTGCAGCGACTCGGCTACCGACGGGTCGCGCCGGCCGATCAGGCCGTCGGTTCCTCGAACTCCAACTCGAGACCGACCTCGAGATCGTCGGCCGCGTACCGTGTCTCGCAGTTCAGGCACTGATAGCCGCCCTCGACGTGTTCGTAGAGGCGTTCCCCGCAGTCCGGGCACCGGCCGTAGGGCTGATTCATTCAACCGAACTGACCGTTCGAAGCGGAATAAACGCTCGCCTTCTCGCGTGTCCGTTTTACGTACGGCCGCCGCCGTGACCGATCGACGATCGGCGAGGCGGAACCCGAGCGCAACCCTCCACGCCGAACAGTATACCCGTCGCACGCACGAACGGGTAACTATGAGCGATCACACCAGCGACCCCACCGTCGCGCCGCCGCCCGACGGCACGGCGCCGACCGGCTGGCTCGCGTCCGCGGGCCGCTGGGAGCACGCGACCCTGCGGGAAGCGACGGTCCACGGCGTGCGCCTGTTCAACAACGGCGCCTACCACGAGAGCCACGACTGCTTCGAACTCGAGTGGTACAACTACGGCCGGGGCAGCGAGGAGAGCGCATTCCTCCACGGGATGGTCCAGGTCGCTGCGGGCGCGTACAAGCACGTCGACTTCGAGAACGACGACGGCATGCGGTCGCTGTTCAGGACCGCCCTCCAGTACTTCCAGGGCGTTCCCGCCGACTACTACGGCGTCGACGTCCTCGAGGTCCGGACGACGCTGACCAACGCCCTCGAGGACCCGTCGGTCGTCGACGGCTGGAAGATTCCGATCGACGGCGAGCGACCAACCGCGCGGGCGGTCGACTACGAGTACATCGAGGCTCTCGAGGAGTGACAGATCGCGCTGCCCGCCCGCGAAATCGCCTCCGAGTTTGCGAGACGGTACCGCGATTTCGCGCCGTCGTGATAGGACGCTGATCGGCAGGACGCGTGACAGACCGAACGGCCTTTGTCCGCGTAGCCCAACTAACGGGTAATGAGAGTCGCACAGATCGGGTCGGGAACGCCAGAGATCGCAGTCGTCGCGGGCATCCACGGGGACGAACCCTGCGGCGTCCGCGCCGTCGAGCGACTGCTCGAGGAGCGCCCGACCGTCGAGCGGCCCGTCAAGCTCATCGTCGCCAACGAGAAGGCCCTGGAGCGACGGGTGCGGTTCGTCGACGAGGATCTCAACCGCGCGTTCCCGGGCGATCCGGACGCGAAGACCCACGAAGGAGCGCTCGCCCACCGACTCGTCGAGGAACTCGAGGGCTGTCTCACCTTTTCGATGCACTCCACGCAGAGCCACGCCGAGCCGTTCGCGATCGTCAACGGCGTCGGCGAGACCGCCGAGGAGATCGTGCCGCAATTGCCCGTGGCGGCGATGGTCGAGACGAGCAACTTCGCCGAGGGACGGCTCTTCTCCGCGATCGAGACCATCGAGGTCGAGTGCGGCCTGCAGGGGTCGGAGACGGCCGCGCAGAACGCCGACCGGCTGATGCGGGCGTTCCTGACCGCCGTCGACGCGCTGCCCGGCGATACGATGCGACGCGATCTGCCCGTCTTCCGGCTCACCGACGTCATCCGCAAGCAGGAGGCCGACACCTACGAGGTGTTCGTCGACAACTTCACCGAGGTCGAGGCCGGCGAGTCGTTCGCAGCGGCAGACGGCGACGAGCAGGTCGCCGACGAGTCGTTCTACCCGGTGCTCATGTCGTCGAACGGGTACCGCAACGTGTTCGGCTACGCCGCCGAAAAGGTGGACGTGTTGACGGCGCCGCCGGCGGCCGACTGATCGACTCTGGTTCTCGTTCGTCGCGGCGTTGGTGCTTTTTCCGCAGAGGGCTGCTCGTAATCGGGAGTTACGTGCGTCACGGATCGTCCCTCAAGCACGGCCTATCGATCGACTCTCACCCGATCGACGCTGCGCAGTACCGTCACGCGTCGCTGGAGCAGTTATGGCACCGAGTGACACACGGTGAAAACGACTAACGGGGTCCCTACGAGACACGACGTATGGTCGACAAAGACGCCGTTCGTCGAGGGTACGACCGGCTGGCGGCCACCTACGCTGCGGAACGCGATCCCGACGACGGAGAGTGGCGGATGCTCGAGCGGCTGCGGGAGCAGTTGCCGTCACCTGTGCGGGTGCTCGACGCCGGCTGCGGGCAGGGCGACCCGATACTGCGCCGATTGGTCGACGATCCCGCGATCGAAGCGACCGGCGTCGACTTCTCGCGCGAGCAACTGCGGTTCGCGAGCAACGCCGTCCCGGACGCCGCGCTCGCGCAAGGCGATATCACGTCGCTCCCCGTGGGAGATGACGCGTTCGACGCCGTGACCGCCTTTCACTCGCTGATTCACGTCCCCGAATCGGAGCATCAGACGGTCATCGACGAGTTCGCGCGCATCCTGCGTCCGGGCGGGCTGACCCTGCTGACCGAAGGGACGAACGACTGGCACGGCACGAACCCGGACTGGCTCGAGACCGGCGTCGAGATGCAGTGGCACATCGCCGGCGCGGACGCGACTCGCGAGCACCTTCGGGCCGCCGGATTTACCGTCCGCGACGAGCGGCTGGTCGGCGACGAACTCGCCGACGAAGACGCTTCGTGGACGGTGTTTCTCGCGCAACTCGAGGCCTGAGCGGGCTGCTCGAGCGCTCGAGTCGCCGACGGCTACCGGACAGTACCGTGGGCCGACGCAAGGTCTATCCCTCCGCGCCGCCATATAGCGGATATGGACTTCCCACCGAACCAGGGACTCGATCAGGAGGAGGTAGACGAGCGCGTCGAAGAAGCCATCGAGGAGAACGAGGTCGTCCTCTTCATGAAGGGGACCGAGCTCATGCCCCAGTGTGGCTACTCCCGCAAGGCGCTCGGCCTGATCGACCACCACCGCGACGAGTACGAGACGGTCGACGTCCTCGAGTCGCTCGACGAGTACCGGCAGGCCCTCTCGGAACGCAGTGACTGGGAGACGATCCCGCAGACGTTCGTCGACGGTGAGTTCGTGGGCGGCTCGGACATCCTCGAGGAGCTCGAGGAGCGCGACGAGCTCGCGGAGACGCTCAACGCGGCGTAACGGTCGAGTCCGTTCGCGGTCGGACCGAGGGTCGAACGCCGTTCTTTCCGGAATGCTCGACACGTTCGTGACTTAAATTAATCCAGATACGCGCCACACGCATTTAATAGCAGATCATATAAGTCACGCGCCCGTACACTGAGGCAAGCGACCGTCGCTCCATCCCACATCCACACTCCACTATGTCAACAGAGGAATCCAGACACGTTTATCGGCTGCACTCGACGCTCGAACTGCCCCTCGAAGACCTGCGAGACCACCTCGAGGAGGCGAAATACCCCGACGGCATCGACGACGTGGAGCTCACGCGGCGGAACAACACGCTCATTCTCAAGGCCGTCGCGGAGGACCAGTCGGTCAGCAAGTACACGCCGACGGCCCAGCTCAAGGCCAGCGTCACCGAGAACCGCGTCTACGAGGAGGATCCCGACGAGCGCCGCCAGTCCTTTAGCTGGGACGAAGAGGAGGAAGAGGAGATCGAGTCCGAACTCGTCGAGTTCGCGGCGTTCAAGGGCGACCGCGAGACGGTGCTGCAGAACTCGCTGCTGCAGTACGAGATGTTCCTCGTCCTCTGCGAGATCGCCGAGGCCGCCGAGAAGGGGACGCTGACTGCGATCTCGGAACGCGACGGCGAACTCGAGGCGACCCGCATCGTCGACGGCGAGCCGCGACCGGCCAACATCGAGGTCGTCGAGGGGCCGCGCGATCACGGCTCCGGCGAAGGGGGCGTCAACTGGCGCGACAATAAGTTTATCAGCGACTAACGGCCCGCGTTTCTGCGCGGTGTCGCTACTACTGTCGATCAGTTTTTGAGCGTCGCAACTGAGGGCGACTCGAGCCTCGAGTATCCGTTGTCGACGGCCGAATCGCTGATCCTGCCGTACGCCGCTCACCCGGCGGTAACGATCCGCTCGTACAGGTCCGGGTAGCCTGCAACCTCGTGCGACCGAGAAGCGCCAAGTAGTACGCCTGCACGCGCTCACGCCACATCGTCCAACTGTCGTCGCTGATCGCGGCATTGCGATCGACCTCCGCCATCCGGACGCTTGCGATCCCCGGTTCTGCGAGGACGACCATGAACGGGGTCGGATCCGAGCCGACGACCGACCGGTAGGTCGACCGCGCGCCCCGCTTCGCCGCGAACGCGTGGCCGGAATCGAACCCCTCGTCGTCCGGCCCGATGACGAGGTCGGTCACCGCTGCCTCGTGTGCCCGCCAGTCCGCCAACCCCCTCGCGGTTCCCAGCGCCTGGAGCACGTACAGATCGTGCTCGACCGGGGTCCGCCAGAGCGACGAGAGCTGCGACGGGAAACACGACTGAGCGAGTCGCCAGTGGGCGAACTCGTAGGGACCGTACGACTCGACGTCGTCGACGTACCGCGACTTCACCTCGTCCCGCAGCGGCATCGACTCGAGTTCGGTCTTGAACTCGCCGACGAGTCGCTCGAGGTGCGGGCCGTAGTCGTCGGTATCCGCGGCCGCGGCCTCGAAGTCCGCCCGAAGGTGCTCGTAGTAGTGCTCGGCGGTCTCGACGGCGACCGCGGCTCGGCGGACCTTCGACGTGATCTCGCCGATCCTGGCGTCGCCGTACGTCTCGGGATTCAGGTCCGGATCGTCGGTCTCGGAGTCGGCGTGGACCTCGTGGAGGTCGCCCCAGTCGGTGAGATAGCGACCGCGCTGCAACTCGAGTTCGACGCGGGAGTACCGCGCCAGATCGCGCTCGGGGTCGACGACCGGATACGGCTCGAGGGCGGCCGCGAGCGAGTCAAGCCGGTCGAGCAGGTCGAGCGTCCGCTCGGCGAGGGCCTCGAGGTCGGCTTTGTCGAGTTCCGCGCGCAGATCCCCCAGTTCTCGGGCGGCGAACCGAAGGCCGTACCTGGCGTCGAACAGCGCGTCGTTGTACTCGCCGGCCTCGAGCGCGTTTTCGGCGTCCTCGAGCCAGCCGCCTGCGCCGTGGAAGCGACGGTCCGAGCCCTCGGTGTCGATTTCCTCCCAGCGCTCTCTCGCCGCGGACTCGGTTTCGGCGAGGCGAGAGACGGCGTCGCGGGCGTGTGCCTCGGTTACCGTCGGTCGCCAGAGCGAACTCGCTGCGGGCGGCGTCGGATAGTAGTTCGTCGCCCAGTCGGTCAGAACGTCCGGAAGGGCGGTCGGCTGGATCGCAGCGGTGGCGGCGGTGAGTCCGCCGCCGAGCGCGGTGCCGCCGGCGACCCCGCCGAGCAGTTGCCGCCGAGTGAGGGAGCGTGGATCGGGGACCATCGTACCTGTTGGTGAGATATGATATCGTGAAATACCTTTCCCACGTGGTTGCGGCGGGGTGACCGAGCGCTCGAGGAGCGCGCTCCGAACCACTCGACGCAGCGGCGGCCGACGGGAGCGGCGGGCGGCGAAGGGCCGTAGTTCCCTCCTAGCTGCGCGGAGCGGCCCCGTCGAACCCCTGTAGTCTCACGTTTTCGCGCGTAGACCCACCCAACGCCGACGCTCGAGCGCGAGCGCCGAGCCCCGCCGGTACGTTACGGCGACCAAAATTCGCCGCCCGCCCCGCTACTCGAGCCCGGATCGGCCGCCGTTTCCAGTAGCGCGCTGATAACGATATAGCGCGTTTTGGAAGGGACAGTTGTCATGAGCTACGAGGTGATACGACGTGCGCTGTCTCTTCTTTAACAATACGCCGGCTCACGTTCATCTGTACAAACACACCGTCGACCGGCTCGAGGCGGACGGACACGACGTGCTCGTGCTCGCGCGCGGCGACGAGTTCACCGAGTCGCTGCTCTCGTACCACGAGCTGCCCTACGAGACCTACGGCGATCGCGGCGAGTCGCTGTCGTCGCTGCTGCGGGAGCTGCCGGCCCACCTGTACGCGATGGGCCGCAAGGCGCGGGCGTTCGATCCGGACGTCATCTTCGGGATCGGGCCCTACGCGGCCTACACCGGCACGATCACGGGCACGCCGGCGATCGCCGTCCTCGACTCGGAGCCGTCGCTGGACCACGTCGTCTCCCGGCCGTTCGTGCAGGCGTTCCTGACGCCCGAGGCCTTCCAGAAGGACCTCGGCGCGAAACACTACCGGTTCGAGGGGTTCAAGGAATCGGCCTATCTCCACCCCGACGTCTTCGAGCCCGACGAGTCGGTCCGGGACGATCTGGGCGTCAGCCCGGACGAACCGTACGCGATCGTCCGACTCAACGCCTTCAACGGCCACCACGACGTCGGCCGTGAGGGGTTCTCGCTCGAGCAGCGCCGGCGGCTGCTCGAGGCGCTCGCCGAGCACGCGACGATCTTCGTCTCCGACGAGGGCGGCGAGCTCGATTTCTCGAATATCGACGCGCAGCCGTACGATCTCCACCCGGCGCGGATCCACGACGCCCTCGCGGAGGCCGACCTGCTGGTCGCGGACACGCAGACGATGGTCACCGAGGCCGCGCTGCTTGGCACGCCCGCGATCCGGTCGAACTCCTTCGTCGGCGAGGACGACATGGGCAACTTCCTCGAGCTCGAGGACGCGGGGCTCGTCGAGAACATCGGCGAGTTCGACGCCGTCCTCGAGCGTGCGGAAGAACTGCTCGCGGACGAATCGGCACCCGAACGGTGGGAGCGGCGGCGGGACGACTACGTCGAAGACATGGTCAATCTCACGGAGGTTCTCTCGAACATCGCACTGGCGTACAGCGAGACGAGCACCGACCCGGTCCCGGTCGACGTCACTGGACCGAGCACGGGTGCGGGAACGGGCCGCGGCGAGGGGGTGAACTGACCGATGCGCGTCTGTTCGGTCGTCGGCGCGCGCCCGCAGTTCGTCAAGGCGGCAGTCGTCTCCCGCAAGCTCCGGGACGTCGGCGAGGAGGTGCTGGTCCACACCGGCCAGCACTACGACGAGGAGATGTCCGACGTCTTCTTCGAGGAACTGGACATCCCCGAACCCGAGTACAACCTCGGGGTCAAGTCCGACACCCACGGCCGCCAGACCGCGCGGATGATCGCCGAACTCGAGCCGGTCGTCGAGGAGGAAGACCCCGACGTCCTGTTGCTGTACGGCGACACGAACTCGACGCTGGCCGGCGCGATCGTCGGCTCGAAGCGCGACGTGGCCGTCGCCCACGTCGAGGCCGGCCTGCGCAGCGGCAACCGGGAGATGCCCGAGGAGATCAACCGCATCCTCACTGACCACGCCTCTGACCTCTGTTTCGCGCCCAGCGAGGCCGCGGTCGACAACCTCGCGGCCGAGGGAATCGTCGACGGCGTCCACTGGACCGGCGACGTGATGTACGACGCCGTCCTCGCGGCCCGCGACCGCGCCCGCGAGAACTCGGCGATCCTCGAGGACCTCGATCTCGAGCCCGACGAGTTCATCTTGACGACGGTCCACCGCGCGAGCAACACGGACGAGCGCGAGAACCTCGAGGCGATCCTGGACGGCCTCGCGGACGCGCCGCTGCCGGTCGTCTTCCCCGCGCACCCGCGGACGGTGAATCGGCTGGAGGAGTACGACCTCTGGGAGCGCGCCGACGAGGCCCTCGAGATCGTCGAGCCGCTGGGCTACCTCGATTTCGTCCGGCTGCTCGACACGGCCGAGCGGGTCGCCACCGACTCCGGCGGCGTCCAGAAGGAGGCCTTCTTCCTCGGGACGCGCTGCGTAACGATGCGCGAGGAGACCGAGTGGACCGAGACCGTCGACTGCGGCTGGAACCGGCTCGTCGGCCCCCGTACGGATTCGATCCGCGAAGCGCTCCGGCGCGACTGGGAGCCCGAATCGAATCCCCAGCCCTACGGCGACGGCTCCGCCAGCCGGCGGATCGTCGGGCTGCTCCAGGCGGAACTCGAGGCGGCGGAACCGGACCGGCGGATCGAGGCGCCGCCGCTAGACTAGGGAATCCCGCAGGCGAACTAGCCGCGGATTCTGACGCGGTCGCGTTTCGGTAGCAGCCGCGTTTGCCGGCTTTACTGCGGCACAGTTCGGGGTGTCGCGCTCGCATTCGGCGCCCGTGAGAATCTCAATCACGGTTCGAAGCGCGTCGCGTCGATCGCCGAACGCCCCTCGAATCGGACGCCTTAGAGTTCGTCCGCTGATATACTCCCTCGCCGGAGACGAGACCGACGGTCTCGCTCGGCCGCCGGTCGGGTCTCGTGGCTTCCGTCAGGCGTTTCCGGTCCCCAAAAGAGTTTAAGTCTCCTAATTACATCTAATTACACGAGATGACCGAGAACTTCCCCGACTACGTCGACGTCGACTACGACGACGGCGACGGCGAAGATCCCGAGGATTACCCGCACATCCAGGACAAGATCGAGAAGGCCATCGAGGTCACCCGCGAGGGCCTCGAGGCGTACGAGAACCCGGCCGTGATGTGGACCGGCGGCAAGGACTCGACGCTCACGCTGTACTTCATCAAGGAGGTCGCGGACCGCTTCGACCTCGAAGTGCCGCCCGCGGTCTTCATCGACCACTACCAGCACTTCGACGAGATCCACGACTTCGTCGACCACTGGGCCGACGAGTGGGACCTCGAAGTTATCTACGCGCGCAACGAGGACGTCGGCGAGTACGTCGACGAGCACGGCCTCGACCCCGGCGACGACATCGAGATTTCCGAACTGTCGGAGCACAACCAGCACCACGTCCGCGAGATCCTCGAGTACGAGGAGGACACGTTCCCGTTCCTGCTGGACACCTACGTCGGCAACCACCTGCTGAAGACGGTCGCGCTCAACGACGCCTTGGAGGAGTACGACATCGACGGCGTCATCTCCGGCGTCCGCTGGGACGAGCAGGAGGCCCGCGCCGACGAGACGTTCTTCTCGCCGCGCCACGACCCTGACATCTACCCGCCCCACGACCGCATCCAGCCCATCCTGCAGTTCGACGAGGCCGCGGTCTGGGAGGCCTTCTGGAACTTCGTCGTGCCGGACACCGTCGACGAGTTCCCGGACGACGGCTACGTCCCGCAGGCCGACGACGACCTGCCGGAGGGCGTCACCCAGGAGGACATCCCGATCTCGCCCAAGTACTTCGCCGGCTTCCGCTCGCTCGGCAGCGAGGTCTCGACCGAGAAGAGCGACGAGGATCCCGCCTGGCTGCAGGACCTCGAGGGAACGACCGAGCGCGCGGGCCGCGCCCAGGACAAGGAGGACCTGATGGAGCGCCTGCGCGACCTCGGCTACATGTAGAACGCTCGGAGACGATTCTCGCGGTCCGCTTTTTATACGCGATCGAACCCGTCACGTCCACAACGAGTACGACGTCCGGCTTTCGCCGGTATCCTCGTTTATCGCCGTTGGTACGCCGAAGCCGCTGGAATCGAGAGCTCAGAGCTCGTCGAACCTCAGAAAACGACAATCGTTTGAACTGTGGTCAGGTACTCGGGACCGGTCTCGAGGAGACGCTCACGCCGATCGGTGCGGTAATCGTCGGCGCGCTGATCGGGCTGTACTTCGCCTTGGCTGGAATCGCCGGCGTGTCCCTCCGAACGGCGGCCGGTGGCGATGTAGTTACCAGGACTCGCTCGGCGGGAATTATCGGTGTCGTCTCGATTTGTACCGCCGTCCTAGGCGCTGCGGGGTACGGATACGGATCAGGGGCCGATGCCGGGTTTTTCTTCCTTTTCGGCAGCTACTTCCTGCTTCTCGCACGGATTCAGCGGGCACAGCAGGAACCCTCGACCGCCGTCGGCGGCCGGTCACGAATCAGTGTACCGCACGATACTGGCCGTGCGCGATACCGATCACGAGCATGACGAGCCCGAAGACGATCATCGACGGAGCGACCATCATCAGGACGGTGTCCGTCGTCATCATCGGCGCGGCGATGAGGCCGCCGATGCCGAGCGCGATCACCGCGATGAACGCGGCCGCGGTCGTGGGAAGGTCGAATTCCATACGTGACCGTTGGGAAGCGACCGCCTAATGGTAACGGAATCCGGAAATCAGTTCGTCGAGGCGATTCCGGCCCGTTCTTCGGTCGGACCGCGAGCCGAAAATCCCGCGACCATCGCGAAAACGATGGTAGCAGCCCGTCGCAGCCTTAGTTCGACGGTCGAACCAGATTCGCCAGCGCCACGACGATCCCGAAGAACCAGCCCAGCGGGAAGGAGAGTCCGAACCACATCCCCGCGTAGGCCGCGCCCTCGAGGCTGTAGTTCGCCCAGAGGTACTCGTTGACGCCGCCGATAGACAGCGGGTTCTCGAGCAGCCAGGCGGCGAACGCGTAGCTGGGCTCGAGGACGTACGGCTCGAGCGCGGGCGTCACGAGGGCGGCGACGACCGGGGGCAGGAACAGCGCCGTCATCGCGAAGGGATAGGCGAGGACGACGGTCGTGACGCGGCCGCCGAACTTGGCACAGGAGGCGGCGAGCGCGGTCGCCAGCGTCGCGACCCCGCTCGCGGCGGCAACGGCCAGCACTGAATCGAGCGGGATGTCGACCTGTTCTATGTACGACATCGCGCCCCAGGCGAGCGTCAGCAGTCCCCAGCCGACCAGCGCGAGGGCGGTGACGCCGACGATGCCGAGTCGCGTCCGGGTCGAGTCGAGTTTCGCCGCGTAGTAGCGGGTCGCGAGACCGACGACTGTGAGCGGGTAGAGGAGGAGCAGACCGATCGTTCCGAGCGCGCTCCAGCCGTGATAGCCGATCTTCTGCGGGAGCGTTTCCGGCTCCCACTTGCCCATGACGGAGTGGCCGCGGCCGCGCTGCCTGGGGAAGACGATCTCCATCCAGGCACCGTGTAACCGCCGTAAGTCGGTCTTAACCGCACCGACGATCCCACCACCGCCACGACTCCGTGTGCGGGTGGACATACCCGATCCAAACTGCCGGCGTACCGTAAGCTTTCCTTCTTTTTCAGGACGAGTTACAGGTTAGCGATCGGAGCCGACGTCGTCGGTTTCCGACCGAGAACGGCCGAAGGGCGCGATTTACGGCGGTCAGAACCGGTCAGTTCCACGGGGCGAATCCGGGATCGACCGCGCGCTCCGTCTCGTCGATCGCGTCGATCGCGTTCACCTCCTCCCGGTCCAACTCGAGGGTCAGCGATTCGAAGTTGTCCCGGATGTGAGCCGTGCCGGTCGCCTTCGGGATCGCCGTAATGCCCTTCTCGCGCAGCCAGGCGAGGCTGACCTGCGCCTCGGTGACGCCGTGCTCGTCCGCGATCTCCTGGATCGTCGGCTGGTCGAAGACGGCGCCGCGGGCCAGCGGACTGTACGCGACGACCTCGACGTCGTAGTTCTCGCAGGCCTCCCGAACGTCCTCCTGGGGCAGCAGGGGGTGGCACTCGACCTGATTCGCGAGGATCGGGGCGTCGCAGACGTCGACCGCGACCTCGAGCTGTTCCGGTTGGAAGTTGCTCACGCCGACGTGCTCGATCAGCCCCTCGTCGTAGAGTTCCGAGAACGCAGACAGCGTCTCCTCCGCGTCGTACGTCTCGGCCGGCCAGTGGACGTACAGCAGGTCGACGTAATCGACGCCCAGCCGGTCGAGGCTCTCGCGGGTCGTCTCGAGGACGTCGTCGCCTGTGAGGTTCGCCTTCCAGACCTTGGTCGCGAGGAAGACGTCCTCTCGGTCGACGTCGGCCCGTTCGATGCCCTCGCCGACGAGCTCCTCGTTGTCGTAGGCCTGGGCGGTGTCGATGTGACGGTACCCTGTCTCAAGGGCCGTTCGCACGCTGTCGGCGCACTGATCGCCGGTGTTTTGCCACGTTCCGAGTCCGAGCATCGGCATGGCGCCGGCGGTCGGACACGTCTCCGGATCGATCGCGTCGGCGTCGTCGACTCCCATGTGCGATCGGACGGTCGCGACGCGAAAATGGGTTGGGGTGCTGGTGGGTCGGCCGGCCCCGTCGATCGACCCGGAAAGGCCGATCGGGCAGGTCTCGCGGCCCTCGCGACTCGGCGGCAGACGCGACGCATTCCGGACGGCGATTTCGCGGGACGCGGTTCCCGTCACGAGATTTCACCGGCTGGCCGGACACACAACCAGGCTGTTCAGTAATACAGAACAGCCGTCCGTAGACGCCGGAACCGTTGCCTTCATCGCTCTGACGAGCTCGTCGCGGTGACCGGCCCCGCTTCCGCAGCTACCGCCTCGATCCGTTCGATTAGAGCTCGCCGCCCCACGGTATCGGACGACGTACGATGAATGTAGCAGCCCTCGAACTTCTACGGGTAGCGCCCGAGTCTGCGAATTAACCACTCATATTTCGGGAAGCAATTGGACGGGTGCACGCTTTCGCCGGGGATCGGTTGGCCGCTTCGCCGTCTTTCGGCGTTTCGTCAGAGAAAATCACGTTCGCTATCTTTCACGTGTCTGAAGGATTACTACTAGACGACCATATTCCGAAAGTTATTAACGGTCGAATGTGGCCCTACGTAGCAATGGCACGGACACTCGAGACGGATCCGGACCGGGTTTACGAACGGATCGTGACCGAGGTCGCGGCGATCGACGGGACGGATCCGACGGAGCTGCCGCCGCTGTTCAACGCGGTCGATCCCGACGCCTTGCTCGATATCTTCTCGGCGACCGATTCCGGCGTCTCGAGGACGGGACGCGTCGAGTTTCCGTACGCCGGCTACGAGATTACGATCGTTTTCGACGGCGATCCGACGCTCCGAATCGAACGCGCGTGACCGCCGACGTCGCGGGACTCGAGCGGATTTGGGTCTGGGTCCGGGTCCGCGCCCGCCTCGCCCTCGGTGGTCGAGCGCCGGCTCGGCGTGTTCTCCTCAGTGATCGATGCCGGGCCGCTGAAACGTCGTCTCGTCGTCCGTCGGATCCGCGATAGCGCGCTCGAGCTCCGGCGCGGCCAGAATTTCGGTACTTCCCGACTGGTGTGAGAGCTGGAGCTAAAGCGTTGGTCTCATGAGGAAGATGTCTGGTTGAGTGAATGTGTTCAGTATCCCTCAGCCAGACGGTGTTCTTTCGGATTCGGACGTGAAAGATTTAGCGGAAGACGTCATCTGCCAGCTCCCCTTGCCAGGGATCGAGGGCTCGCCCCTCGATCCCGGCGATATCTGGGCTGTTGTCATTCTTGCAGCAGTCAATCAGACGTCCATCTGGGAGACGTGCAAGGACAACGACAACGCTGTCTGTGACGATACTGTCATGGACTGGCTACATACGCTCAACCGGGAGTGGCTTGAGCGGGTTGCTAACCGCCTTCTCAGAGAGTTAGCGATGACGATCCTCGACCCTGATCGGTCGAGGATCGTCTCCATTGACTTCGTCGATAACCCCTACCACGGAACGTACGCCGATGAAGAAGGTGAACTCTGTCGCATGCACGCGAAAGACGGAACAACGACGTGCCACCGGTACTGCACGGCGTATCTCGTCTCGAACGGAAAGCCAGTGACGTTGGCGATGACGTACGTCCGTAGTGATGAGAAAGAGGCCGACGCGGTCGAGCGCGTCCTCGACCGCGTCGAGGCCTATCCCTTCGAGATAGAGCTTCTGTTGGCTGATCGCGGCTTCTACAACGAACGTATTCTGCGCCGCTCACGGGAGGTTGCTGCGACTGTCGTTCCCGTCCAAAAGAAGGGCAAGCGCATGAGGAAGAAGCTGGATACGCACTGCTCGTACATGACAACCTATCGGATGTACAAAGGCCGCGAGCGGGAACTGGAATTCCCGCTCGCGGTCGCTGTATCATATCACGCCGGAGATCGCGGGAAAAGTGGCGAGGTCGTTCGAGGCTATGTGGCGTGCGATCTGGCCGATCGCACGCCGAAACAAGTCGAACGACTCTATCGGAAACGGTCAGCGATCGAAACGAGCTACCGTGTATTTCGCCAAGCACGAGTGGTAACGACGACACAAGACCCAATCATCCGCTTCGCGTTCGTCCTGGTTGGATTCCTGTTGGAGAACCTCTGGCTTGTGCTTCGATGGGCGGTCGTCGCCCGCCCCCAGCGGGGCGGGCGCGACCTGCCCGAGGAATTCACGTTCAAGACGTTCTCTGACTGGATCAGACATGCATTAGAGGAAGAGCTAGAGCGGAGTTGGGAGATCGAGATGAACGGAACAGGTGTGCCAGAAGCATACGCGCCGGCCGCGGGCTGAGGTCAGCCCGCGGCCTTGGGCAAGCTCCGGGTGAGCAACAGCATTCGCCTAGAACAGCGTATCTCAGCCTTCTTACTTCACTTCTCCTCATGCGTGGATTCTACTTCCTGTTCACTCAGTTACCACACCGGCATTCACTCCGTTCGTCCATGACTCAGCACAGTTCACGAAGCGACGTTCGGGAAGTACCGATAATCATCACCCCACTCTTCCTGCTGAAGCGTCGTTCCATATGTTAGATACTCGCTCAAATCCGTATGCTCCAACACATTATACTCTACATAGCCCTCATTCCGAAGGAATCGAACGAACGGCTGAACATAATTGAAAGTCGTCTGCGTCGTACTCTTCGCATACCCTTCCTCGTTAATTAACCACAGCACAAAATAATCGAGAAGATTGTTATCAGAATACTCCGACGTATCTATACTATCGAAGTCTGGCGCAAGGTCTGTCTCCCTATCTATATCCGTATAATGCAACCCACAGTCCGATAAGAATCGCTCAAAACGCCCAATACTGTACTTGTAGCCGTTGAAAGTCTTCTGCGCCTTATCCTTCCCACGCTTCGAATTGATATACGCATTCTTCAACTGTTCAAACTCAGGAAGGTCTTCAACATCACTCATTCTTCCACCTCAACCAAGAACGGCATTCGGTTCACAGCAAGCAGCTGAATCTCATCAACATCATCACGCATACGCCGTGCAACATTCAACATTTCAGCACTCTCAATCCCCAGATACTCCGCTAAATCAGCAATATTCCCATACTCTGACGCTCTATCTGCCTTCTCATCATCAACAAACCGTTCTTCACTCATCGCAGATTGAATTTGTTCCCGAGCCTGCTCTTCCGACTCGAAATGCGGAAGCACTTCATACACATCAGGAACCAAATTGCGCTGTCTACCTTCCTGTTGACGACGCCACAGTTGGTCAACCTGACCCTCCATCTGCTCCACCACATCAAGAATATCCCGAGTATCAGCACGAACAAGGTCTACCTTCTCTTCCAACTCGGACGTATCCACATCAACCGACCCTTTGGCCGAATCAAGATTCCCTGCTTCCCGAGAAATTAACTCTTCAACCGCTTCTCGAATCAACTTACTACGGTCATCATACAGATGCGGAAGTGTGTTCGGGAATTCATCGTCTGGCAAATCAGGGTCGTAAGGAGTACACACCGCATCCCACTTCTTCAGTTTATTCTGCTGGACTCGAAGGGCAACTCGTTCCCATTCAGTCATCTCTACTCACAACATAGTACTCGGATGTTATAACGCTGTGTGTCACATTCACCCCACTACAACCAGAAATCGGAGATCATCATCGACGCGGCCGAGTGGGTCCTCGAGGAGTTCGGCTCGGCGGCGGCCTTCGACGAGTTCGTCACGGACGAGGACCCCGCCGAGGTTCGCGAGACGCTGCTCGAGGTCCGCGGTGTCGGGCCGAAAACGGCGGACTGCGTGCTCCTGTTCGCGGGCGGCCGCGGCGGGGTTTTCCCGGTCGATACGCACGTCCACCGGATCTACCGGCGGCTGGGTATCGCGCCGGCCGACGCCGACCACGAAGAAGTTAGAGAAGTACTCGAGCGCGAGGTACCCGCCGCGAAGTGCGGCTTCGGCCATACGGCGTCGATCCAGTTCGGCCGCGAATACTGTTCGGCGCGCAAACCGGCCTGCCTCGAGGATCCGGAGGCGTGTCCGATGACCGACCTTTGTGATCAGGTCGGCGTCTACCCCGAGACAGGCGAGGTGGTCGATCCGGCCGACGCGCCCGAAGTCGGCTCGAACGACTGAGCGGAACTCATACGCTTGGGTGAGCTCGGTCCGTGTTTCTCGCCGCAGCGTGACGGTCCGCGACCGCTAAACCAACTTACACCCACGAAGCCGACGGAGTACGAAAGCGTTTCCGCGGTGACGGAGGCGGTACCGCCACCGATACGGATCGGCAGAGACGACGAAAATGACCGTCGCTGTGCGAATAGAAACCACGACGGCTTTTTCTCTCCTGCGCACCTCCCTTCGGCGTATGATTACTGCTCGGATGCTGCCGATCGAGTTAGCGGCTGTAGCTGGGCGGGCAGTCGTCCCCTCTGTTCGGAGTCGCTATCCGGGCGGATTCGAACCCGCGACGATCCGGTTCGAGAGGAGGGCCACCGTATGAGCAAAAACGCCGTCCGAAACGACGTGACGAACGACTCACGCTCCATCACGACCGCGTTCGAGGCGCTCCAGTCGAGCCCGGCGTTCCGCGGGCCGGTCGAACCGCTCGAGGACCACGAGCACGTCCACGCGAACGACCACTTCGCGCTCATCTACGAGTCCCAGGAGGAGCAGTTCGCCGCCGCGATTCCGTTTCTCCGGCAGGGCCTCGAGCGCAACGAGCGGTGTCTGTACATCACCCACGAGAACTCTCGTGAGGAGGTTCTCGAGGCGATGCGGGACCGCGGGATCGACGTCGACGCCGCCCTCGATTCGGGCCAGCTCTCCGTGCACGACGAGACGGAAACCTACCTCCGAAACGAGACGTTCGACGCGGACGAGACGGTCGCGTTCATCGACGCCGCGATCGAGGACGCGACCGAGGAGTACGAGGCGCTCCGCATGACCGGCGAGATGAGCAGCGTCTTGCGGGACGATCCCGAGGGCGAGGAACTCGTGAAGTGCGAGGCCAAGGCGAACTATCTGTTCGACGACGCGGACGGCATCGCGCTCTGCCAGTACAATCGGAATCGGTTCTCGTCGGAGGTCATCCACGACGTCGTCAGCACCCATCCCCTCCTCATCCACGACGAGCGAGTCAGTTACAACGTCTACTATACGCCGCCCGAGGAGTTCTTCGGTCCCGAGAAGACCGCCCGCGAGGTCGATCGCCAGCTCGGGGCGCTTCGGGACCAGACCGACGCGAAAGTCGAACTCCAGCGGCGAGAGCGCTTCCTCCGGGAGAGCCACGAGATCACCGCCGAGACGGACCTCGAGTTCGAAGCGAAACTCGAGGAACTGCTGGCCCTCGCCTGCGAGTGGCTGGATCTCGACGCGGCCGGGCTGACGCATCTCCCGGCACGGGACGACGAGTTCCACACTAAGTGTACCATCGGGTACGGAGACGGGTCCAACGAAGTATGGACTGATCCCAGAGCGAGATGGTACTGCAGGCAGGCGATCGAGAGCGACGAACCGGTCGGGATGGCGGACGTCCGCGGGACCGAGTGGGAAGACGACGAGATCCATCGGGAGCACGGACTGACCTGTTACCTCGGGACGAAGGTGACGAACGGCTCGACGCCGTACGGAACGCTCTGGGTCGGCAGCACCGAACCGCGCGACCGCGAGTTCACGGCCACCGAGCGAACCTTCCTCAAACTGATGGGCCAGTGGGTGAGCTACGAACTCGAGCGAGAACACCGGGAACGGTCGCTCGAGAAATCGAACGAACGGCTCGAGCAGTTCGCGTACGCCGCCTCCCACGACTTACAGGAACCCCTGCGAATGGTCTCGAGTTACCTGCAACTGCTCGACACGCAGTACGGCGACGCCTTCGACGCGGACGGCGAGGAGTTCCTCGGGTTCGCGGTCGACGGCGCCGACCGCATGCGGGAGATGATCGACGGGCTGCTCGCGTACTCGCGGGTCGAAACCGGCGGCGATCCGTTCGGACCGGTCGAATTAGAGACCGTGCTCGACGACGTACTCGAGGATCTCCACCTCCAAATCGAGGACGCCGACGCCGAAATCGCGGCCGACGATCTTCCCCGCGTGGAGGGCGATGGCAACCAACTCCGGCAAGTCCTCCAGAACCTGCTGGACAACGCGATCACGTACAGCGGGAGTTCACCGCCCCACATCCAGATCGGTGCAACGCGTCGAAAGCGGGAATGGGTAATCTCGGTCAGCGACGACGGAATCGGTATCGAACCGGAGAATCAAGATCGGATCTTCGATATCTTCGACCGGTTACACAGTCGCGACGAGTACGACGGGACGGGGATCGGACTGGCGCTCTGTCAGCGGGTCGTCGAGCGCCACGGCGGCGAGATGTGGGTCGAGTCCGAGCCCGGCGAGGGATCGACGTTCTTCTTCACGCTCCCCGCCGCGTAATCTACTGTTCGTCTTCGGTCCCTTGGTGATAGACTCCCACGATCGCAGAAACTCTGCTGACCCGTGCTCCGCAACCACTAAACGCGGTACGCACCGAATAGACTGTATATGGATTGGACCGAGAAGTACCGTCCGACGACGCTGTCGGAGGTCCGCGGGAACAACAAGGCCCGCGACCAGTTGCGGGAGTGGGCCGAGACCTGGGACGAGCACCGGGACGCGGTGATCGTCCACGGCAGCCCCGGCGTCGGGAAGACCTCCGCCGCCCACGCGCTGGCCGAGGACATGGGCTGGCCCGTCATGGAACTCAACGCCAGCGACAGCCGCGGGGCCGACGTCATCGAGCGCGTCGCCGGCGAGGCCTCCAAGAGCGGCACGCTCACCGGCGGCGAGTCCGGCCGCCGGCTGGTCATCTTGGACGAGGCGGACAACTTCCACGGCAACGCCGACTACGGCGGCTCGCGGGAGGTCACCCGCGTCGTCAAGGACGCGAACCAGCCGATCGTCCTCGTGGCCAACGAGTTCTACGACATGAGCAACTCGCTGCGCAACGCCTGCGAGACGATCGAGTTCCGCGACGTCTCGAAGCGCTCGATCGTCCCCGTCCTCCGGGATATCTGCCGCCGCGAGGGCGTCGAGTTCGAGGAGGAAGCCTTAGAGAAGATCGCCGAGTCGACCAGCGGCGACCTGCGGTCGGCGGTCAACGACCTGCAGGCGGTCGCCGAGGACGCGGAGAAACTGACCGTCGAGGACGTCGTCACGAGCGAGCGCGACACCACCGAGGGGATCTTCGACTTCCTCGATACGCTCATCAAGGAGGCGGACGCCGAGGGCGCCTTGCGCGCCTCCTACGACGTCGACGAGAACCCCGACGAGATGTTAAACTGGATCGAGGACAACGTCCCGAAGGACTACGAGGGGGCCGAACTGGCGGACGCCTACGAGTTCCTCGCGAACGCCGACCGCTGGCTCGGCCGCGTGCGGGCCACACAGAACTACTCGTTCTGGCGGTACGCAACGGACAACATGACCGCCGGCGTCGCCGCCTCCCGCCGGGAACCCAAGGGCGGTTGGACCCGCTACGGCCCGCCGAGTTACTGGCGCAAACTCGGCAGTAGCAAGGGCACCCGCAACACCCGCGACGCCATCGCCGAACGCATCGCCGAGCGCGAGGGCACCAGCGTCGCGACGGCTCGCCGGGAGATCCTCCCCTACCTCGCGGCGATGACCCACCACTGCAAAAATCGCGAGCTGACCGTCCGCATGGCCGCGACCTACGAACTCGACGAGTCGGAGGTCTCGTTCGTCACCGGCAGCGGGAAAGACACCAACAAGGTCCAGTCGATCGTCGAGGACGCCGAGGAGCTGCGCGAGGAGGCGACCGTCGAGCACTCCGGCGGCGCCTTCTTCGAGGCCGAGGACGCGAGCGGCGGGGACGACGCGACCGACGACGAAAGCGAGAACGATCAAGCGACGCTCGCGGCCTCGAGCGGCGCTGGTACCGATGCCGACGGCGAGGGCGACTCGAGCACGGCGACGGACACGGACGAGGCGGCCGCCACGGAGACGACGGAGCCGGACGACGATCAGTCGGGATTGAACGACTTCCTCTGAGCCGATCGGTCACTCTCTCGGTAGAGACATATCGAAACGTAGAACGAACGACACTATTACGTCGGTTCGCCGCGTCATCTGCTGACGGTGAACGGGCCCATGACCGACCAGCAACGCTGTCCACTCTGTACGGAGCGCTACGCCGAGCGAACGAATCTCCGGATCCACCTCGAGGTCGAACACCGGAAATCCGAGATCGTCTCGGAGTTGATCGAAGCCGACCGCCGACCGTCCGACGCGTCGGACGCGACGGACAGGTCGGTAGCGGTCGACGGCGAGCCCCGAGCGCCGCGGACGTAATTTCGAATAGAGGGTCAATACCCGGGGTCCGCGCTCCCGTCCGTTTTACGAATTCCCCACCGCGAGCCGCTCGAGCGGCTCGAGCAACGCCGTCGAGAGCGCGTTGGCGACGCCCTCGGCCAGCGCCGTCGGTCCGCCCTCGAGCGGCGGGACCGTCTCGACGCGCACGCCGGTCAGCCGCTCGAGTTCGGCGGGGTTCGTCCGCTCAGCGAGCGACGCCCCCTCGTACTCGTTACAGACGATTCCGGCGACCGGAACGCCGCGGCGCTCGAGGGCCTCGACGGTGAGCGCGGTGTGGTTGAGCGTCCCCAGTCCGGACCGCGCGACGACGACCGCCGTCGCCTCGAGGTCGGCGACGAGGTCGATCACCTCGCGGTCGTCGGCGAGCGGAACCCGGAGACCGCCGATCCCTTCGACGACGGGGAGCGGCGTTCGCTCGCATTCGCGGCGACAGGCGGCCAGGATCGACTCGTAGGAGAGTTCCTCGTCGGCCACTTCGGCGGCGACCCGCGGCGCGAGCGCGGGCTCGAGGTATCGGAGGCAGGTCGCGGCGTCGGGGTCATCACACGCGTCGGCGACGAAGCCGGCGTCGTCGTCGGGCGGGTGGCCGGTCTGGGCCGGTTTGATCGCTCGCGCGTCGATTCCCGAATCGCGAAACTGACGCGTGAGGGCCGCGGTGACGACGGTCTTGCCGACGCCGGTGTCGGTGCCGACGACGGCGATCGGTTCGATCGCGTCGGTCGATTCATCCGTCTCGGTTCGCTCGTCACTCATAGGGTCAGCGCGCTCAGAGCAGTCCTAACTCGGTACCGACCGTCCGGAACGCCTCGAGGCAGGTGACGATGTCGTCCCTGTCGTGGGTCGCGATCGGGGTCACGCGGATCCGGCTCGTCCCCTCGGGGACCGTCGGCGGCCGGATCGCCGGCGCGATGATATCGCGCTCACGCAGTCCCTCGGCGAGCGCGAGCGCGTCCTCGCGGTCGCCGACGATCACGGGGAGGATCTGCGAGTCGCCGGGGACGTCGAACCCCATCGTCTCGAGGCCGTCCCGGAGGTGGGCGACGTTCTCCCAGAGCCGTTCGCGGGCGTCGCCGTGACGGGACAGGTGCAGCGCCTCGCTGGCCGCCGCGGCGGCCGGCGGCGTCAGGCCCGTCGAGTAGACGAACGACCGCGCCTCGTTGACCAGACACTCGATCAGGTCGTCGCTGCCGGCGACGTAGCCGCCCTGACTGGCCAGCGCCTTCGAGAGGGTGCCCATCTGGACGTGAATGCGGTCCGCGAGTCCCTCCGCCTGCACGACGCCGCCGCCGTCGACGTACAGCCCCGTCGCGTGGGCCTCGTCGACCATGACCCATGCGCCGAACTCCTCGGCGAGATCGCAGATCGCCGCGAGGGGGGCCACGGTGCCGTCCATGCTGAAGACGGTGTCCGTGACGACGAGCCAGCGCTCGTCGGCCGCGTCGTCCTGCTCGGCGCGCGCCTCGAGTTTCGACCGCAGGTCCGCGACGTCGCGGTGGTCGTAGACGACCGTCTCGGCACCCGAGAGCCGGCAGCCGTCGATGAGGCTCGCGTGATTGAGTTCGTCGGAGAAGATGACGTCCGGCCCGAGTGCCGCGATCGTCCCGACGTTGGCCGCGTACCCCGAGGAGAAGGTCAGCGCCCGGTCGCAGCCCTTGGTTTCCGCGAGCAGCCGCTCCAAGTCGCGGTGGACCATCGTGTCGCCGGTGACGAGTCGGCTGGCGCCGGCACCCGTGCCGACGGTCGCGGCGGCCTGTCGGGCCGCGTCCTGAACCCGCTGGTCGGCGGTCAGCCCCAGGTAGTTGTTCGACGCGAACACCAGCGCCTCGTCGGTCTCGAGGACCGGTAGGTCGGCGCCGGAGGGTTCGGCGAAGTAACCCCGCTCGGCGACCCGATCGACGGGCGAGAGGGTGCGCTTCAGGTCGTCGTCCTCGAGGGTCGTGAGTCGATCCTCGAGGTCGAACCCGCGGTCGCGGTCTTCCATTCGCGTGAACGGAGTCATTGCCGTAGTATCACTCTCACGGTTCTCGTCCGGCGGTCAGGAGCGCACAGTTCCGAGCAGCGGCGGGGCCAGGGTCAGAAGCCGGGCATCAACTCCGCCGGGCCGAAGACGCCGTACTCGCCCGCACGGTTCCGCCGGACGCCCGCTTTCAGGTAGCCCAGCGCGGGCCCGTTGACGTTCGCTTCCATACTCGTCTCGTCGCCCAGTTGGAAGGTGTTCGTCGCGCGCTCGCCGTCGAACGTCGTCCCCGTCACCGAGACGGTGGTCGTCGTCGGCTTCTCGTCGCTGCGGACGTCCAAAATGCCGCCGACGGTGACGTCCGCGGCGTCGCAGATCCCCGCCCGCTCGAGCAGCACGTCGTCGGCGTGCTCCATGTCCTCGAACTCGATGACCCCGTCGTGCTCGTCGATGATGGCCTCGATCTCCTCGTCGGAGAGGTCGCGGGCCGTCTCGATGTCGTACTCGGGGAGGTGCGCGATGTCCTCGCGGACGGTGCCGCGGTTGTCCTCGTAGCCCGACTTGAGACCGACGCCCCACCAGATGTCGACTTCTTCGACCTCGACGAACGACTGGGCCGCCAGCGCGGCCGCGCCCGTGAGGAAGCCGGGGGTCGCGCCCGCGCCGCAGATGAAGGTGATGCCGGCCTCCTCGAAGGCGTCGCTGCGCTCGTCGAGCATCTCGATCACGCGCGAGCGTTTGAGCACGTCGATCAGGACGCCCGAGTAGCCGCCCTCGACGAACCGATCCGCGGTTCGGGGGATGAAGTCGTGCTCGTAGTTGGGCAACGCGAGCAGGACGGCGTCGATCCCGTCGCCCGCGTCGATGACGTCCTGAATGGGATCGTCGCTCGAGCGGGCCTGTGCGGAGGCGACGACGCCCCGTTGCTCGCCGCGCTGTTTGACGCCGCTCGAGTCGGCCGTCGTCCCGCCGTCGTCGGTAGCCGTGCTGCCCTCGCCAGTCGCCGCGCCGCCGTCGGCCGCAACGTCGTCGGTGTCGTTCGGTCCGCTGTCGATGTTCCCTTCCGTCGCGGCCAGCAGTTCGTCGACGTCTAACCCGTCGAAATCGACGGCGACGCCGTGTCGGTCGCAGGCCGCGACCGGCGTCACCCCGTCTTTGTGCTGGCTGACCTCGAGCGCTCGTCTGCCGATACCGCCGGTGCCGAGTACTGCAAACGTCGTTTCGTCCATGAGTCTGGTTGGATTTGCGTGAGTCGAATCAGTCGTCGCTCGGTTCCGCATCCGCGTTCGCGTCCGTCGCCGATTCGGCCGTCGACGCCTCGTCTTCATCGCGGCGCGCCTTGACCGCCGCCGGGTCGAACGCGTTGGTCTCCTGGTTGGGCTCGAGGCCTGCGCGCTCGATGATTTCCAAGTCGTCGGCGGGCGACTGGCCCTCGGTCGTGAGGTAGTCGCCCGTCAGCAGGCCGTCCGCGCCGGCCTCGAGCGGCAGGTGTTGCTCCTCGGGCTCGAGGTTGGCCTCGCGACCGCCGGTGAGACGAACCCGCGCCTCGGGGTGGAGTAGCCGGTAGACGGCGACCGTCTTGACGATCTCCTCGGTGGTGATGTCGACACCGCGCTCTGCCAGCGGCGTCCCGGGGACCGGGTTCAGCACGTTCACCGGCAGCGAGGAGACGCCGATATCCTGCAGGGCGATCGCCGCCTCCACGCGGTCGGTCGGCGTCTCGCCCATGCCGAGGATCACGCCGGCACAGAGGTCCATGCCGGCCTCTTTGGCGACCTCGAGGGTCTTCACCCGGTCCTCGAAACTGTGCGTGTCGACGATCTCAGGGAAGTACCGCGGCGAGGTCTCGATGTTGTGATTGTAGTGCTCGATCCCCTCGTCCGCGAGGATTTCGGCCTCCTCCTCGGTGAGAATGCCCAGCGAGGCGTCGACCTCGAGGTCGCACTCCTCGCGGACGAGCCGGATCGCCTCGAGGACGTCCTGCCATTCGTCGGGACGGTGCTCCTTCGAAACGCCCTTCTCCGCGACGACGATGCCGAACCGCTGGGCACCGTCGCGTTCGGCTCGCTTCGCGGCCTCGAGGATCTTCTCCGGGCCGAGGAAGCCGTAGGTGTCGATGCCGGTGTCGAAGTGGACCGACTGCGCGCAGAAGCCGCAGTCCTCGGCGCAGTTGCCCGCCTTCGCGTTGACGATCGAGCAGGCGTCGACGGTGCCGTCGCCGAACTCGTCGCGGACGACCGCGCCGGCCTCGGCCAGCGGGCCGACCGGCTGGGCGATCAGCGCCAGTCCGTCGGTGCGATCGAGCCGCTCGCCGGCCAGCACCCGCTCGAGCGCATCGTCGACCGTGTCGTTTCCCGTCTCGTAAACCACACTCGCTAGAGCGATTGACGAAGATATAATAGTTGGGGACGGTCGCTGTGCGCTGACCGTTCGAACGGGTGGATCGTACGGCCGACGCTCGGACATTTGCTGACAGACGAATTTCTCCGCTGATTAGTGGCTGTTCGTAAACTCGACCCGGAAGTTCGGACTGAAAACGGCCGTCACGCTAATATGGTACTCCCCTAACGGATCGTGACTGAAAAAATTGCCAAACTTAATGACGTGTGATTATGTAGCTCTACAGAGCGAGCCTATGAGCGACAGTACGATCGACGATAAATCGGGCGACGGCGGGTTCGACGCGGGGGCGAGCGCCGACGATCTGTTCGGGGCGATCGCGGACGACGAACCCGAGACGGCGGGGGTCGATCGGGACGGGGACGCCGGCGCCGACGACGATCGCGGCGACGACGGGATCGAAGACCGGACCGCGGCGAACGTCTTCGGACAACTGAAAGACGACGTCGACGGCAACGAAAACGCCGACGACGTCCTCGAGGGCGCGACCCCCGAGGAGATCATCGCGAGCGCGGACGAGCCGGTCGAACCGGAGTGGGAACTCGACGACGACCTGCGAGCCGACGACGAGGAACTCGAGGACCTCCTCCTGTCCGGCCGGACGAAGGGCGAGGAGTTCCTCTGGGTCGATCCGGAGTCGGACGCCGACGAAGCGGACGATCAGACCGTCGACGCCGGCGCGGCCGACGATGGGACCGACGCGGAGACCGAGGAGGCGGCGGTGGATCCGACCGTCGGTTCCGACGCGGCCGGCGATGATGCGGAACCGGCGCTCGTCACCGCCGACGAGTCGGCGGTCGACGAGCCGTCAGTCGACGACGAGTCCGCCGACGAACCCGCGGCTGACGCGTCGGATGAACCGGTCGACGACGACGAGACGGCTGCCGAGGCCGAGGCTGACCCTGACGCCGACGAGCAATCTCATGACGCCGACCCGGCCGCCGAGGACGACGCGTCCGGGCTCCTCGGCTGGGTCCGGTCGAGGCTCTCCTGACGGTCCCCGAGCGGCGCCGCTCGATCGCCTTCGAATCGAGCGCCGGCGATCGGCGCGGGCGATTCCGGCGATTTCGGTGATCCGACTTTTCTCCCGCGTAGTCTCCCCGTTACGGCTCCGGATGCCACGCGAGCCCCGACCGAACGACCGTGTACGGCCGCCCACCACACTCCGGGCAGGTCGTGCCCGCGTCCGGATCGAACGGCCGCTCCGGGATCGTGTGAACGGCGCCGCAGACGTCGCACTCGAGGTGGACGGGCATGCGAGTCGGTAGGCCGCGATCCTGGATGGCGGTTCTGCCGGGGAATGACGGGCCGCGACGCGGACGGGAGCGTCGCTTCGCCGGTCCCGATACCGCGAACGGGACTCGAGGGTCATACCGGACCGAGAGTCGCCAAAAGAGAAGCGAACGAGAGCGGTGGGCGCGAACGCCGCGTCGCGCCGATCAGGCGAGGAACTCTTCGATGTGGTCGGCGACTTCTTCCGGCGTATCGCCGACGGGGACGCCCGCGTCGTTGAGCGCCGAGATCTTGCTCTCGGCGGTGCCGGTACCGGAACCGGAGACGATCGCGCCGGCGTGGCCCATGCGCTTGCCCGGCGGGGCGGTGCGGCCGGCGATGAAGCCGGCGACCGGGGTGTCGACGTGCTCGTCGATGTAGGCGGCGGCTTCTTCCTCGTCCTCGCCGCCGATCTCGCCACACATGACGATGGCTTCCGTTTCGGGGTCGTTCTCGAACAGCTCGAGGGCGTCGACGAAGTCGGTGCCGATGATCGGGTCGCCGCCGATGCCGATCGCGGTGCTCTGGCCGAGGCCGCGCTCGGTCAGGTTGTCGACGACCTGGTAGGTCAGGGTGCCCGAGCGGGAGACGAGCCCGACCTTCCCCTCGGAGAAGATGTTGCCGGGGAGGATGCCGAGCTTGGACTCGCCGGGCGTGATGAGACCCGGACAGTTCGGGCCGATCAGGCGCGTGTCGGTCTCGGAGAGGCGCTTGTTGACCCGAGCCATGTCCTGGGTCGGGATGCCCTCCGTGATGGCGACCGCCAGATCGAGGTCGGTGTCGAGCGCCTCGAAGATGGCGTCGCCCGCGAACGCCGGCGGGACGAAGATGACCGAGGTGTCGGCGTTCTCCTCCTCGACGGCCTCGTGGACCGTGTCGTAGACGGGGACGCCCTCGACCTCCTGGCCGCCCTTGCCGGGGACCGCGCCGGCGACCACGTTGGTGCCGTACTCCATCATCTGCTGGGCGTGGAACTTGCCTTCCCCGCCCGTGATGCCCTGTACCACGACGCGCGTGTCGTCGTCGACTAGAACGCTCATTGTTCGGTCACCTCGTCAGCGTATTCGACGGCACGCTGAACCGCGTCCTCGAGGGTCTGCTCGACCGTCACGAGGTCCTCGTTGAGAATCTCCATGCCTTCCTCCCAGTTGGTGCCGGCCAGGCGGACGACGACCGGCTTGGGAATTTCGTCGAACTGTTCGAGCGCCTCGTTGATCCCCCGGGCGACCTCGTCGCCGCGGGTGATCCCGCCGAAGATGTTGAAGACGACGCTGTCGACGTTGTCGTCCGAGAACACCATGTCAAGGGCGTTGGCGATGCGCTGGGCCTTCGCGCCGCCGCCGACGTCCAGGAAGTTGGCGGGCTCGCCGCCGTAGTGGTCGACGAGGTCCAGCGTCGTCATCACGAGCCCGGCGCCGTTGCCGATGATGCCGACGTTACCGGAGAGGCGAACGTAGTCGAAGTCGTACTCGTCGGCCTTCTGCTCGAGTTCGTCGCCCGAGGACGCCTCCTCCTCCATCTCGGCGAGTTCGGGCTGGCGGAACAGGGCGTCCTCGTCGATGTTCATCACGGCGTCGGCCGCGATGACCTCGTCGTCCGAGGTAACCATCAGCGGGTTGATCTCGGCGTCGGCGCCGTCCTTCTCGTCCCAGAGCTGGTAGAGCGTGGTGAGGACGCTCGAGACGTCGCGCGCGACCGACTGGTCGACGCCCGCGTCGTAGACGGCCTTCCGGGCCTGGTAGGGGTGCATGCCGAAGGAGGGGTCGATGTGTTCCCGGGCGATGGCGTCGGGGTCCTCCTCGGCGACTTCCTCGATGTTGACCCCGCCCTTGGTCGAGACCATGGCGACGGGCTTGCCCTCGCCGCGGTCCATCGTGATGCCGACGTAGAGCTCGTTGACGAAGTCGACCGCTTCCTCGACGAGGACCTGATCCACGTGGTAGCCCTTCAGATCCATCCCGAGGATGGACTCGGCCGCCTCGCGGGCCTCGTCCTCGTCCTCGGCGAGTTTGATACCGCCGGCCTTCCCGCGGCCGCCGACCTGTACCTGCGCTTTGACTGCGACTGGATACCCGATCTCCTCGGCCGCGGCGACGACGCCGTCGACGTCGGAGGCGAGTTGCGAGTCCGGCGTTGGGATGCCGGCGTCGGCGAAGACCTCCTTCGCCTGATACTCGTGTAATTTCATGGGCATTCGAACGGCCGTTCCGACCCCGCTTAAATCCTGCCAGTTTCCACTCGCGACGCGAATCCATCGACGAGCATGGACCTCCGGCGCTCGAGCGGCCATATAACGGGCCTTCGATCCGGCTATTTATTCCGTATCTAAACCGTGTGAGGGAGAAACTCGCCCAGTCGTCGAAGTTTCGAGGATCGATACCGCGATGCGAACCGAATTTATCGACTCTTTCCGGGGGCGGGCGGTTCGGGTTCGACCGACGAGTCCCGAGGTCATCGAGACGGACCCGACGGGCGTCACCGGTCCAACCGCAGCGTTTGACTCGCGCGAGCACGAACGGGAAAGCGAGCCGATACCACACCACGCATGCACGCCGCCATCCGATTCCCGCCGGAGGTCGACCCCCGGTGACGAACCCCACTCGCACGCGCCGCGTCCGGCGGTGGGCGTCGTCGCTCGAGGGCGCCCTCCGGTTTCTGGTTCATAGCAACCTCTTCATCTCGCTGGCGACCGTGGGAGTGGCGACGACGACGATTCTCCTCGCGGACCTGCCGGTCGAGCCGCTGCCGATCTTCATCGTCTTCGCGGCGACGCTGTTCGTCTACACGGTCAACCGGTTCCTCGACCTCGAGGAGGACGAGCGAAACGTGCCGCGACGAGCCGCGTTCGTCAAGCGCTACGGCCGCTTCTGGCTCGCGCTCGGCGGCGGCCTCTACCTCGCGGCGATCGCGGTCGCGGTCGCACTGGGGTTGCCGGGCGCTTGGTACATGCTCCTGCCGGTCGTGGTCGCCCTGCTGTACTCGGTGGCCGGGATCAAGCGCGTGTTCCTGGTGAAGAACCTGTTCGTGGGGCTCGCGTGGGGCGTGATCCCGCTCGGGGTCGGCTACTACTACGGGCAGCTCCTGTCGCTCGAGATCCCGTTCGTCGCCGGCTACATCACCGCCATGATCACGATCGCCGCCGTGATCTTCGACATCAAGGACATCGAGGGCGACCGCGAGGAGGGGATCGCGACGGTGCCGAACCGGCACGGGCCGGCGACGACCAGACGCGTCTGCCAAGCCGCAAACGTCGCGGTCGCCGCGGCGGTCGTCGCCGTCGTCGCGCTCGGTCCACTCTCGACGGAGTTCCTCGTCGTCCTCGCGATGAACGGCTACGTGGCCTGTTACATTCCGTTCGCGACCGAGGATCGCGGGCCGCTGTTCTACGGGTTCGTCGTCGACGGCGAGCACGTCTTTCTGGCCGCGCTCGTCGTCGCCCTCGAGTGGGCGGTCTGGTAACCCTCGCAGCGCGGCCGCTGGGGCGAGTTCAGACTCCGGTAGGGATGTCGGTCGAAAAGGCGCTCAGTCGCGATCGGTCTCGCTCCAGTCGCAGTCCTGGCACTTCCAGCCGGTCACGAGCTCCGTCACCGACGGCATGTACGTGACCTGCAGGACGTTGCCGCCGCAGTCCGGACACTCCCTGTCGGCCTCCTCGATCGAGTCGACCTCCATCACGGAGCCGCCCTCGACCAGTTCGGCGAGTTTCTCGGCCGTCACCATACGCCCCTGAACGACGCGATTCTCGCTCACACTCGAGGTAGCGAGCCGATCGCCCTAAGCGTTTCCGGAGCGACCCCCGACGGCGGTCGGCGGGACGACAGCGGCCGACGCCGGCGTCTCCCCCGAAACGCGGCGAGGTGCGGACGGCGACTTGGCGTTGCGGGCACAACCGTATAGGGTCCGAGCCGCGAACGGACGGGTATGGAGACGCGATGGGCTACCGTCGACGGTGTCCACCTGCAACTGCCCGACGACTGCACCGTCGAGGAGCTTCGAGACGGGCTGCACAAACCCGCCGATGCGGTACTGGTCGCGGTAACCGGCGATCTCGTGTCGGTCGTCCACACCGACGATCGGCCGCTCTCGGAGATGGTCGCCGGGTGTGCGGACACCTATTACTTCAGACGACCGGACGACGCCGACCGAAACGAAATTCGGTACTTCCCGAACGTCGCTTCGTGAACTGTGCTGAGTCATGGACGAACGGAGTGAATGCCGGTGTGGTAACTGAGTGAACAGGAAGTAGAATCCACGCATGAGGAGAAGTGAAGTAAGAAGGCTGAGATACGCTGTTCTAGGCGAATGCTGTTGCTCACCCGGAGCTTGCCCAAGGCCGCGGGCTGACCTCAGCCCGCGGCCGGCGCGTATGCTTCTGGCACACCTGTTCCGTTCATCTCGATCTCCCAACTCCGCTCTAGCTCTTTCTCTAATGCATGTCTGATCCAGTCAGAGAACGTCTTGAACGTGAATTCCTCGGGCAGGTCGCGCCCGCCCCGCTGGGGGCGGGCGACGACCGCCCATCGAAGCACAAGCCAGAGGTTCTCCAACAGGAATCCAACCAGGACGAACGCGAAGCGGATGATTGGGTCTTGTGTCGTCGTTACCACTCGTGCTTGGCGAAATACACGGTAGCTCGTTTCGATCGCTGACCGTTTCCGATAGAGTCGTTCGACTTGTTTCGGCGTGCGATCGGCCAGATCGCACGCCACATAGCCTCGCACGACCTCGCCACTTTTCCCGCGATCTCCGGCGTGATATGATACAGCGACCGCGAGCGGGAATTCCAGTTCCCGCTCGCGGCCTTTGTACATCCGATAGGTTGTCATGTACGAGCAGTGCGTATCCAGCTTCTTCCTCATGCGCTTGCCCTTCTTTTGGACGGGAACGACAGTCGCAGCAACCTCCCGTGAGCGGCGCAGAATACGTTCGTTGTAGAAGCCGCGATCAGCCAACAGAAGCTCTATCTCGAAGGGATAGGCCTCGACGCGGTCGAGGACGCGCTCGACCGCGTCGGCCTCTTTCTCATCACTACGGACGTACGTCATCGCCAACGTCACTGGCTTTCCGTTCGAGACGAGATACGCCGTGCAGTACCGGTGGCACGTCGTTGTTCCGTCTTTCGCGTGCATGCGACAGAGTTCACCTTCTTCATCGGCGTACGTTCCGTGGTAGGGGTTATCGACGAAGTCAATGGAGACGATCCTCGACCGATCAGGGTCGAGGATCGTCATCGCTAACTCTCTGAGAAGGCGGTTAGCAACCCGCTCAAGCCACTCCCGGTTGAGCGTATGTAGCCAGTCCATGACAGTATCGTCACAGACAGCGTTGTCGTTGTCCTTGCACGTCTCCCAGATGGACGTCTGATTGACTGCTGCAAGAATGACAACAGCCCAGATATCGCCGGGATCGAGGGGCGAGCCCTCGATCCCTGGCAAGGGGAGCTGGCAGATGACGTCTTCCGCTAAATCTTTCACGTCCGAATCCGAAAGAACACCGTCTGGCTGAGGGATACTGAACACATTCACTCAACCAGACATCTTCCTCATGAGACCAACGCTTTAGCTCCAGCTCTCACACCAGTCGGGAAGTACCGAATCTAAAGATTGAGCGAGATAGGAAATTTGCTCTCTGAAGGAAACCTCCTTCTCTCTGAAGAGAGGCAATCACACAGAGTTGACTGAACACTCTATTGAGGGTGAAGGAACCTACATTTAATGTCGGAGATAAGACTTAGCAGAAGTTGATACCTTGCTATTCTACTCGATTATAGCAGAACCCCACTAAGGTTGGAAACCGTCTCATTAGATATGTTCGAGGATATTCACATCTCGTCTAGCGAGGACAAGACGTTCTTGAGAATTATCTACGAAGAAGGTGAAGCAGGCACACACCAGCTCACCAACGAAACAGAATACAATAACAGTCAAGTCCACCGCCGCTTTCGCAAATTCGAAGAAGCGGGCGTCCTCACCACAGAAACTCGGAACCCAGAAGGCAAACACTGGAACCGAGAACGCTTCGCCACGTTAACCGACGAAGGAAGAACGGCTATCGGCCAAGGCGAACTCGGCAACATCTTCACACCCGACAACCGTGACCGTGACGACCTCGAAGAACGTGTTCAAGAACTCGAAGCACAAGTCGAACACCTCGGAGAAGTCTTGAAAGAAGCCGAAATTCGCATCAAAGCCCAAAGATGGGCAATCGAAGAATCTCCCATCGACCTCGATGTTGACGAGTATGTTGACAAACTCAAGAACTGACTACGCTGGCGTCACAGCAAAAATCGTCTGACATTTATAGCATCTGTGATAACAGTACCCCGATTTTTTGTCCCGTTTAACCTTTCTAACCTTAATTTTCTGCCCGCATTCCGAGCACTTCGGATGTTTCACCATATGAGAGCTTGAGCGCATACAGAGTTGAAATAAGCTGCTAGAAAATACGAGATGAGAAAGAGTGAAAACTATTCTTCGGGCGTCCCGTAATCGTTAATCACAGGAATGTCAATACCCTCAGACTCACTCTCCACATTAATCTCTTCATCACATTCAGGGCAAACGTCTTCACGATAATCATCGTGGAACCAACGGCCATCATCTTCGATGTTGCGCCGTTGAACTTCTTCACCACATTCAGGACACTCAACGATATCCCACGGATAGCCATCCTCGACCTCTTCACCCACCTTCTCTAACTTGAACTTCTTAACACTCATAATCACCACCGCTCTGCTTGAGCGAAGAATTCCATAATCGTGCGTGAGCGTGTTCCTCGCTGAGACCGTAGCCGACCTGCAGCTGCAGGACTTCTCTCTCTAATTCTAAACCAGTACGCCAGTTTCGGGAAGTATGCTTGTCAGCCATACAACACATACTTGTAATTCAACTCCTTTATACTTTATTGCGTTTCAAAACTCACCGAAACAAATAAGGCACAAGACAATTAATTAACAAACGGGCGATTCAGCCACTATCCGTTTCGGACAGTATGCTTGTCAGCACATTCTGAATCGCCCGTTTTCCTCGCTCTCCTACTCTAAATCAAGAAAAAAGCAAAACAAGAAGTGACACCTATACAGGATTCACTTCCACGGCCACGTACTCTCCCTCATCATACTTGGCCAAGACCTTCTCGCCCTTCTCCAAACCAGACTCGTCAACCCGAACAAGGTCAGCCGATTCTTGGCTTACGCCAAGACTCCAACCAAACTCAGCATACACAATTTGAACAATCTCAGCCTTCATTTATGCATCACCGCTGTTGTCAGCGAGGAAATCGTTGAATCGAAGAAGGCGTTGACGTACCTGACTGTTACCCTCAGACTCAATAGCATCAACAAGCTGATTAGACAACTCCTCCTTAGCCTGTTCTGCATCTTCTTCGTCAACGTACCAAATATCTTCCTCAGGAATTTCAAAATCGACCCGAAGATAGTCCTCAGCCGTCTTGTTCTTCTTGTACCTCCACTCTTTCTTGACAATCCGACTTGACCCTTCGTTCTTGGAGTGAAGATTGTTCTCAATATCATCTTGAACAGCCTTCTTCGTCCACTCTTTCGAAGAGTTTGCAATTGATGGAGTCAACTGTTGAAGAACCTGCTTCGCCTTGTCCCGAGCTGCATTCGGACTGTACTCGAACTCACGTTCGAAGACCGTCTTGACGAGACTCTTCGTCACAGCATCCTGACCCTGATTCTCTTTCTTCCACTTCAACACGCATACGCCCGCATCCACAACATCAACGCTGTTGCGTCCCTTACATACGCTCAAATCGTACTCAGATGGGTTCAGCGGCTCACCTTCTTCCACGATAGCCCGAATGTCTTTCAGCTCCTCACTATCCTCAGAAGACCCTGTGTGTGTGCCAGAGGTACTGGTTGGGGTGCTGTCCCCTTCGCAGAGAACCTGATGAATTTCATTAATTTTCCGTGTCTGTTCTGCAGACTCACCAAGGTATTCACGAAGTGCTTCTGCAACAATTTCACCCATATGACGGTTTGAACCGCCTCTTTCATAGGATGCATCAGATAACATCTCATACACATCTTGAGGAATGTGAGTATTCAGATTCGCTTTCTTATTCGATTCAACTTGGTCTTGGGAAGAGTTATTTTCTTCCATATTCTACACTAATGAAACAATACCCCTAAAGTGTTACTACTATTATATTATTATACAACAATAATTTTCTATAGCTAGTAGTATAGTAGCTACTCTGACAACCAAATAACAACAAACTAAACAATAGGTAAAAGTAGAACCGCCGTTTTAGAGCCTCTTCTTCAGATATAGATTTTAGCCAACCAGAATCTCAACTATCCCGACACTACCCCAACCCGTTTCTCTGGCACACACACAAACTGATTGAGTTCTGTGAGAGATATAAAACGAGAATATAGTTCTGCCGAAGGTCGTAGACCTTCTTCACTCAATATCGTCAGAATCGAGGAATTCGTCGCCTTCTGAAAGTTGTTCGTAGATTTCTTCGACTTCTTCGTCAGTCACATCACATTCAGAATCGTCAGATTCGCCGTGTTCTTCACGCATCTGTTGAAGAAATTCTTCGGAGTCAACTATCACAGGGTCGCAAATGGAGATATCGTCACACATCTTCAATCACCGCTTAGTATTGAGCGTCGTAGTCAGGGAGATGTTCTGCTAAGAATTCTTCTTGAACTGTTTCCATCATATGTGTTGCTTGGCCTTCGTCGTAGTTTGTGTAGATACGTTTGATTTCGTCGTAGTGAGCGTCAGCGTTGATTCCTTCTTGAGTTAGGAGGTCTCGATAGTATTGGTATCGTTCTTCATCTCCACTACTGACTTGTCCTTCATCGTCACATACGATTAAGAACGCACACAAGGATTCGAATTCTTGGAGTGCTGTTTTGAGGTGTCCTTTGCAGAGGTTGTAGTTTTCTAGACTGTCGTGTTTGCACTGGAGGTCTTGCATCACCTCCCAAATGCAACGGTCAGAAGTTTCTTCCTTCATGTTATTTGATAGGATAGTGTTCACCAAAGGAGCTGCGCTTCCTTCAAATTCAGAGATGCGAAGCATCTCTAATGGTTGGAATTGTAAGTGTTAGTATGAGTGCTGACCGTACTTCTGCTTCTTCTGATAGAGGTGAGTTTGCTGAGTGTCCTGATTGTGAGTTTGATGAGTTACGGGAAGATTGGAATGGGTGTCCGATGTGCTTGAATGAGGTAGACGAGTCTGTTTTCGAGGGGGATGATGGAGCGAATGCAGTTGGAGCGATTATATTGGTGATATTGGTTGTAGGTGGAATGTGGGTGTTCTCGAAACTACAGGAAGCAGGATTCTTTGTTGTGTGAACAGCGTTTGTACGAGTCTGTTTATTTCTGGTTGTAGAGGCCGGCCGAACTGATGGTCTCGGCGAGCGTCGACTGCTCGGCGGCCGCGAGCGACGCCGCGAGGTCGACGTCCGGTCCATCGTACCGGTCGATCAGCGCGTCGTGGGCGGGCTGGCTCGCCTTGTCGCTCGTGTTCTGGCTCAGGATCGTCCGAACGAGGCAGGTGAAGGCGTCCTGGCCGCCGTACGTCTTCTGCCAGTACAGTTCGCCGAGCCGATCGACGACCTCCTCCGCGCGGGTGTCGGCGGTCGCCGGATCGAACTCGGCGGGGATGCCGCCGCCCGCGGTGCCGCCGCTGATGTTGACGGCGGGTTCCTCGTCGGGCATACGCGCACGTACGGGCCGGAAATACGTGTGACTACCGGATTCGTAGAGGGATCTGCCGACGAACGGGGCCGTCCTCCCGAGGACGGAACGCGGAGAGCGCGGAGAACGGATAGTGAGTCGATTCGAGAGAATACGACGAGCGTCGACGAGATTATCGTCGCTGTCGGGACGGGTCGGCGACCTTGCAGGCGAACTTCTCGCCGCACTTCGAGCAGGTGCCCGATCGATCGTACCCGTCGTTCAGGGTGCCCACCTCCGTTTTCGTTCGCTGTACCTTTCGATTGATATCGACGAACGTCTTCTCGGAGCAGTGAGGGCAGACGACCCGTTGTGACATACTCTCCGATTGAGGACATCCCCCATTTATTGTTTCGGCCATTGGACAATCCGATGAGACGACTCGTCGCCGAAACCGCCAGACTACTCGACGGTGATGGTCACCGTCGCCTCGGCGCCGTCGGCCAGCGCGTCGACCAGTTCGCGGTCGAACCCCTCGGCGGCGAACTCGGCCCCGTTCATGATCGTCCGGTCGTCGACGTACTCGCTCGTGCGGCCGACCGCGCTGCGCTCGTTGGTGAACTCGAGGTCGGGGTCGCCCCGTCCGGTCACCGAGTCGCGGTGGCCGTCGGCTTCGATCTCGAACGTGATCGTGGCCTCGCGGTCTTGGCAGGCCGCGACGAAGTCAGGATCGAAGTCCGCGGGGGCGCGGTCGGCCTCGATCGCGAGAATGCAGTCGCCCGCGGGGGTGAGATAGTCGTCGGTCGTTACCTCGAACGTACTTGCGTGCTCGGCGGAGACGTTCTCGTGCCCGCGAGCGTGGATGACTTCCTCGAGCGGCATGGTCGATGGTCGCGTTCGAGGACGAAACCGCTGCGGGCGGAAAACGGGATCGAAACGGAACCGAACCGAAATCGGAGTACGCGCGAGACGGACGGCGGACTACAGCAGGCTCGCGCCGTCGAACTCGCCGCGGCTGTACTCGACGTCCATTAGATCGAGGATCGTCGGCGTGATGTCGAACAGGTCGGCGTCGCCGATGGTCGCGTCGGGGTCGTCGATGTACAGCGACGTGTTGTCGAAGCTGTGCATCCCGTTGCGCGGGCCGGTGTCGAAGACCTCGGCGTCGCCCTTGAAGCCGGACTTCAGGTCGAAGCCCTTGTTCGGGATCGCGACCAGGTCCGGCGCGATGTCGTCGTGGTCGCCGCGGAAGGCCGCCTCCTTCTCGACGACGCGGTCGACGACCGCGTTCCCGTCGGGGCCCTCGAGTTCCAGCAGTTCGGATTTGAGCTGGTCGCGGACCTCGTCGTAGTCGTCCTCGGAGACGGAGCCACGCGGTTCGCGGCCCTCGAGGTTGATGTAGAAGCGACCGGGGATGAACGAGTAGGCCTTGGTATCGTCGGAGATGTCGCCCAGTTCCTCGGGGTCGTCGGTCTTGAAGGAGAGCCAGCCGTTGTCGCGGAGCCACTCGTTGAAGTGGACCTCGTAGTCGAGGCTGGTGAAGCCGTGGTCGGAGGCGACGATCATCGTAACGTCCTCGGGCAGCGACTCGCGGAGGCGGCCGATGTAGTCGTCGACCTTCTGGTAGAACTCGAGGAACTCGTCCTTGTACTCGCCGTCGCGCTCGTAGTCCTTGAACAGGAAGTGGTTGACCCGGTCGGTCGTCATGAAGACGCCGAAGAACAGGTCCCAGTCGTCCTCCTCGATGTAGTGGCGGAACGCCTCGAAGCGCGCGTCGACGGTCGCGTGGGCGTCCTCGATGAACTCCGATTTGTCCTCCTGGTGGCCCAGTTTCGGATTGACGTCGATCCGGTAGTCGAGTCCCTCGAGGTACTCGCGGACGTCGTCGGGGTGGGCGGCCTTCTCGAGGCCGGGCGAGAGGAAGCCCGAGACCATCCGCTGGACGTTGCGCTCGGGCGGGAACGTGACGGGGACGTTCATCACGGTGGCCTGGCGGCCCTCCTCCTGAACGCGGTCCCAGACGCGGTCGGCCTGGACGTCCCGACCCATCGGGACGTAGGTGTCGTAGGTGCCGACCTCGCGGTCCTGGAAGCCGTAGACGCCCGTCTCGCCGGGATTGACGCCGGTCGTCAGGGACGGCCAGCAGGCGCTGGACTCGGGCGGGACGATGCTCGAGATTTCGCCTGCCGTCCCCTCGTCGGCGATCGCTGCGAAGTTAGGGAACAGCTCCTCGTTCTCTGCCAAGAGACTGTACGGCACACCGTCGACTCCGATAAACGCGACGCGGGGAGCGTCGTCGCCCCGCAGTCGATCGAACAGACCCATGGGGGGTGGTAGTTCGAGCGTACACAAGAAGGTTCGTTTCGAGACACTCTTTTGAGGAAGTATGCTACCGAATGACGTGATTTCGGGGTGCGGCTCGGCGCCCGCGACGTTAGGGGGTCGACCCGTGTCGCGAATCGTCGCGGCGACCGGCGGCTCGAGCGAGGAGGGCTCGCGATCAGTCGTCGCGATCGTCGTCCGCGGGCGGCTCGAAGTTGGCGGGGACGACCGTCAGGTGGTCGAGGCCGACGCCGTCGGACGGTTCGGACGCGTCGTGAGCGGGGGGAGTGGATGCTGCCATGACAGTCGCACGTACGCCTCGTTCACCAATAAAATTACCCATGCTCATAACGAATCCGCCCCCGCCGGCGGGATAACCGGCGGGCATCCGATCAGGCGGGTGATCGGTTTCATAGCGGACATGCGAGTGGGGGGTCGGTGTACGCATTCGGTGCGAGACTCCGAAGGAGCACCCGAGACGGCGGACTCACCGTCGTGCTACGGACGGCGGGTCGGCGAGACGACGATCGCGACCGCTCCGGCCGACCGGGTCGGCGCGCTGGCGGCGCTGGCCGGCGACGGGGTCGAAACGAACGACGACGAACGACCGAAAATAGGCGTTCAGGAGGCGATCCGAACGGTTACTGGAAGTTCTCCTCGTAGAGCTCCTGGGCGTGCTCGATCGCGTCGTAGGCGGCCTGCTTGTCCTCCCAGCCCAGCGTCTCGACTTCCTTGCCCTCTTCGAGGTTCTTGTAGGTCGCGAAGAACTCGTCGATCTCGTCGAGTTGCTGCTGGGGGATGTCCTCGAGGTCCTCGATGTGGTCGTATCGGGGGTCCTCGCTGGGGACGGCGATGACCTTGTCGTCCTGCTCGCCGTCGTCGTCCATCTTCATCAGGGCGACGGGGCGGGCCTCGATGACGCAGCCGGGGAACGTCTGGTCCTCGACGAGGACGAGCACGTCGAAGGGGTCCTCGTCGTCGTAGTACGACTGCGGGATGAAGCCGTAGTCGGAGGGGTAGTGGACGTTGCTGTGGAGCACGCGATCGAGGACGACCCCGGGGACGTCCTTGTCGTACTCGTACTTGTTTCGCTCGCCCTTGAGACACTCGACGACGGCGTAGATCTCTTCCGGCGGATTCGGTCCAGTCTCGAGGTCTTCCCAGAGGTTGACCATGTACGTGAGAGTCCACGGTCGATCAAAAAGTACTTTCGTAATCGATTCTACCTTACATTTGACGGCCACCAGACAGCCGAAAGACACGTATTGGACGACGGTAAAGTCCGATACGACACCGTCGTGGTATCGACGATTAGCAGGTCGATACCACCGAATGGTCGGAAAGTCTTAAATAGTCTGGTGACATTTGCACAGGTATGTCAGAGGCACAATCAATCACCGGCGAACAGGGCATCGCACGCGAACTCACCGCCTTCCAAACGAACATCCTCGTCATCCTCGCCAAGGAGCCGATGTACGGCCTGGCGATCAAGCGGGAGCTCGAGGAGTACTACGGAACCGAGGTCAACCACGGGCGTCTCTACCCGAACCTCGACGAACTCGTCGAGCTCGGACTGGTCGAGAAGAGCGAGCTCGACAAGCGAACGAACCAGTACTCGCTGACCGACGACGGCTACGAGGCCGTCCTCGACGGCGTCCGCTGGACGCTCTCGAAGGTCGTCACGGACGAGGACCGCGCGGCGGAAATCCGCGAGATCGTCGACGAGAGTCTCGAGAACTAACGACCCACGGTTGACGACCGAGACGACTCCATCGACGAATCGCGAGCGAACTTCGATCTCGACCTCGACCTCGACCTCGGTTTCGGTCTCGGCCTACGAGTCGAACTCGGGCATCGACTCGCCGGCCGCTTCGTAGACGAGCGCGATCGATTCGTCGATCGCGTCCCGCTGTTCTTCCGACGGCCACGCGTTTCGCACGTAGTAGTCGGTCCGAAACTCCCGGAGCTCCGATCCGGTCAGCGACTCGATGGGCTTCGCGTAGTGGTTGCCGACGAAATCGGCCAGTATCGCGGCGTTGTCGCCGTGGACGTCGCCGTGTTCCGCCCGAACTTGCGCGACGAGCTCGCGGTTGTGCTCGTCGACGGCGTCCCAGTCGTCCGGATCGCCCGTCCCCTCAAGCGGAATCTCGACGGCTCTCGAGAGATCGTCGATCCGGTCGGTTCTGATGACGCCCGCCACGTCGTCGCGCCACTCCTCGGGGTGGAGCACGAGCGTCGCGTCGTCGTCCTCGCGGATGCGGGAGGTGAAGTCGTGGTCGGCGAGCAGGTCGTCGCGCCGCTCGGCGTACGCGTCCGCCTCGTTCTCGTCGACGGCCGCTCGCTCGAGGTGGGCGAGGCGCTCGGCTTCGTCGACGACGTCGTCGGGGAGTTCTTCGGACTCCGTCTCGGCGCCGATGCCCGTGTCGGTTTTCGTCTCCGTCTCGGCGCCGATGCCCGTGTCGGTTTTCGTCTCCGTCTCGTCCGCGGATTCGTTCGAGTCGCTCGTCGGCATAGGTAGTACGCCGACCTTGGCGATAGCGCCCTATCACGGCGTCGCCTCGGGCCGGGCGGCCCCGTCTCCGGCGTCCCTCAGACGCGGTTGACGACGACCCCGTCGGCCATCCGCGCGAGAACGACGTACGGAACGGCCGCTCGTCGACCGTTCACGTCCAGTTCGAGCGCGCCACGAGAGGAGGCGTCAGCGTCGGCGCCGGCGTCGCGGTCTTCCCCTCGCTCGAGGCCCCCGATGCGGTCGTAGAACGAAGTCGCGATATCGCGAGCGACCGCCTCGTCGGCGTCGTCGTCGACCTTGTTGACCAGCGGAACGACGGTCGCACCGTCGGGGACTCCCTTCAGTCCCCCTCGCTCGTCGGCGAGGACGGCGCCGACGTGGTCGGGTTCGACGACGTCGCCGACCTCGAGGTCGAGTCCCGCGTCGCGGGCGACGGCCGCGACCCGCTCCGGTCGGTGGACCGCCTCCTCGGTGAGCGGTTCGCCGACGACGTGGGCGCTGGCGATCGGGACGACGACGTCCGTCGCCGATGGGAGTTGCGGCTCTCGGTCGTTCGGCGCCTTGAACTCCCGCGTGCGGGCACCGTCGGCCTTGATCAGGACCGGGCCGTCGTGGGCGTCAATGATCCGATCGATCGCGTCGGTATCGTAGCCGAGATAGCGGGTCTCGCCCTCGCGTTCGGGGACGAGCCCGAGGGGGAAGTCCGTCCCGTCGGCCGTCCGGAGCGCCTCGAGCGGCGACTCGGTCACGGCGACGCGACTGACCGACGAATCGAAGATCGGAATGCGGACCGACGCGGTGACGACGGCCCGCTCGAGTTGCTCGGCGAGGGTATACAGCGTGGTCTTCTTGCCGCCGGCGCCGACGACGGCGACCGCGGCGGTCGGATCGGGACGGATCCGGTCGTGTGACTCGTCGTCCGCGACCGCGACGCAGAGAGCTTCGGCTGGCGTCATTACGGCGCCGTTACCCGGCGAGGACCGTGAGCCCATCGACTCCCGAACTATCGAACCGAGAGATCCGAGCCGCCGCTGGCCTCGCTGAACTCGAGTTCCAGCTCGAGTTCGCGCTCGCGCTGGCCCGAAAACTCGATCTCGACCTCGATCGGATCGCGATACTCGAAGGGAATCTCCCAGTCGTCGCCCGTGACCGTCACCGTCGTGTCGGCCTCGAGCTGGTCGGCGAGGTCCCGCAGGAGCGTGGCGGTCTCCGCCCGCGAGAGGTACACCTCCCGCTCGAAGAAGCCGTCGGTGATCGTGCGCCGGTCGCGGTCCCGGTCCTCGGGGATGTTGACTCGATCCGACATGGTATCTAGTATCACGGTTGGCGGTATAAACCTGCACCAACGTACAGGATATCGTGTACGTACGCGGCCCATACCGCCGAAATCCTTCTTGGGACGGCCGGCGAAGGGGCCGGCATGTCGATCACCCTCATCGAGGCGCTGGGCAACGGCACGCGTCTCGAGATCCTCCGGGAACTCTCCCGAGAGCCGAAGTATGTCACCGAACTCGCCGAAGCGACGGGAATGGACGGAAAGACGGCGGTCCACCACCTCTCGACGCTTGAGGAGGCCGGCCTGGTCGACCACTATATGCGGGGCAACCGGAAGTACTACGAGCTAACCGCGGCCGTCGAGTTGCAGATCGCGCCGCCGCCCGAGCGTACCTTCGTTCTGCAAGCCGACGACGTGGAGTCAGAGTCGGGAACGGGGTCGTCGACGCGCCGCTGATCGGATTTCGGTCCGCGTCCGCCTTTCTCCCGACCGACCGGTCTCGACGGACTCGAGCGTCGCCGCGGCTCGTCGGCAGCCGCGAGCGCGTCGAAAAAAAAAAAGCGGGCGGTCGAACGGACGATGCGCCGAGGGAGTCGGCCCGAGTCGGGTTACTGGACGTTGAGTTCGCCCACCGCGTCGGTCTGGGCCTGGTCCAGGTAGATGCCCATCTCCTCCCGAGCGACGAACTCGACGGTCTGCGTCGCGCCCTGCTCGGCGGTGAAGTCCGACCGGACGTACGTGGTCCACTGGTTGGTTTCACCGCCGCTGGCGAGCACCAGGTTGTGTCCGGGCAGCGGTTCGAAGTGCCGGTTTTCGCCTTCCGGCACCCCGCGACCGATCGTGTTCTCCCACTCGATCGCGTAGGTTTCGCCCGCCTGAAGGTCGAGCGTCGGGTTCGCCTGGTCGGCGATGGCGTCGGGCGACTGGCCGACCCATTGGCCCCCCTCGAGCCGCATCGAGAAGGTCTGGCTCGGTTCGCCGGGTTCGACCTCGGGAAGCGTGACGGTGATCTGCTTATCCTCGCCGTCGATCTGGACCGTCTCCGTCACCCGCTCGTAGCCGTAGGTCCAGACCTCGAGCTCGTACTCGCCGCTCTCGAGGAGGTCGAAGCGGGCGATCGAGGGCGCTTGCGCCTGTTGGCCCTCGACGTCGCCGTTTCCGTCGGTGGCGTTGCCATCGGTGGCGTTGCCGGCGGTGGCGTTGGCGATGCTCGCGTTCCCATCGGTGGCGTTCCCCGGCTCTTGGCCCTGGCTCTGCCCCTCCTGCGCGAACGGGTCCGGCCGGGCGGCGAGGTTCGAGAACGCGTGCATGCCGTCGAGGTAGACCTCGGCGCCGAGCGGGTCGCCGTTCCCGTCTTGGACGTGGACGACGAGTTCGTTGGTGTCCTCGGGGTCGATCAGTTCGATCGGGCCGCGCATCTGGGCCGGGTGCGGCATGCAGAAGTACTCGCTCATCTCCTCGGTGGCGGTGAACTGCAGGGTGGTGAACTCGCCCTGCTCGGTCACCGTCTCCGTGGCCTCGAGTACCTCGATGTCGTCGCCGACGGCGCTGCCGGAGGTGATGTTGAAGTTGTGGGTCGAGCCGTCTCCGTTGACCCAGACGACCTCGTGCGTTTCGCCTTCGACCAGTCGCAGTGGCGGATTGGATTTGCCGTCGATTTCGTGCGGTGCGACGCCGAGCCAGCCGCCGACGATGCCGGTCAGCGTGAACGTCCTGACCGCCTCGTCGTTCTGGGCGACGGGCATCGCGAAGTCGAACGCGTCGCGATAGGCGCCCGCCTCGCCGCTGATCGCGGCGATGCTCGTGAGCGCCGCCGTCCCCTTCAGCACGCCGCGACGGGAAACGTCGTCGGGTGAGTCGTGTTCGTTTGACATGGTTTGATCGGTGTTGTGGTTGGTTCAGGCCTCCATCGAGAACACGGCGAGCGTGTCGCCGCGAGTTCCCTGTCGGAGCCAGCCGCTGCCGCCGACCTGCACGGCGACGTACTGTTTCTCCTCGCCGGGATCGTACCAGCTCATGGGCGAGGCGCTGATCGGCACGTCGAACTCGTACTCCCAGAGGCGGTCGCCGTTTTCGGCGTCGTAGGCGACGAGATTGCCGTTCTGGGTGCCGTTGAAGACGAGCCCCGTCGCGGTCGACAGGGAGCCGCCCCACATGTAGAACTCGTCCTCGCTCTTGATCCAGTCGCGCCAGACGCGCTCGCCGGTCGTCGGATCGACCGCGGCGAAGGCGGTGATGTTCTCGTTCCACTCGTCGGGGAACTCGGTGGCCGGATCGTTCAGCCCGCCGCCCCAGTAGGGGTTGCCCTCGCTGTACTCCTCGTAGCGCCAGTACAGGTCCTGCGGGTAGTTCTGGTGGACGACGTACACGTAGCCGGTCTGGGGGTTGTACGACGGCGGCTGCCAGTCGTTGCCGCCCGGCGCGCCGGGCACGAACGGGGTCATCTCGTCCGCGCTGATGTGTGGAATCATCTTCCACATGTTGATGTGCTGGCAGATCTCCTGGCTGCGCTCGTGCATCTGACCGGACTCGGCGTCCAGCATGTGCACCCAGCCGACCTTGTCAGAGGCGACGACCATCTCCGACGGCCCGTCCTCGACGTCCACGTCGCGAAGCAGCACACGCGGCGCGACCGCGTCGTAGTCCCAGACGTCGTGGGGACTGCTCTGGAAGCCCCACTGGAACTCGCCGCTCTCCATGTCCAGCGCGACCGTCCCGCAGGTGGGGAAGTTCGGTCCCGGCCGGACGGTGCCGTCGAAGTCCGGCCCGGGGTTCGCGACCGCCGTGTAGAGGACGCCTCGCTCCTCGTCGATCGTCGGCGTCATCCAGGTCGTCCCGCAGCCGTGCTCGCGGCTCGCGCCGACCCACTCGTCCTCGAGGAGCGTCTCGGTCTGCCACTGGATCTCGCCGCTTTCGGCGTCGATAGCGGCCTCGAACCCGACCACGCCGTACTCACCGCCGGCGCTGCCGGTGTAGATCGTCCCGTCGTGGATCACCGGGGCCCACGTCGCCGAGTAGCCCTCCCGGTGGTCCGCGGTGGAGGTGTACCAGACCTCCTCACCGGTGTACCGGTCTAACGCGACGACGCCCGAGTCGAGCGTCGTCATGTACACCTTGTCGCCCCAGACCGCGGCGCCGCGGTTGTTGTCGTCACAGCAGAGTTCGACGCCGATCGGCGGCGCGTAGGTGTAGCTCCAGAGGACCTCCCCTGCGCGGGGATCGATCGCCTTGATGTGGTTCGGCCCGTTGGTCTGGTACATGACCGGCGGGTCGCCCGGCACGACGATCGGCGTCCCCTCCATGCTCGAGCCGGTCCCGACCGACATCTCGTACTCGAGGTCGAGTTCGGAGACGTTGTCGGGCGTGATGACGTCGGCGGTCGTGGCGCGGTGTTGCTCGTAGTTACCGCCGTACATCAACCACGCCTCGGGGTCCTCGCCCGAGTTGCTCAGCATCTCCTGGCCGACGTCGACCTCCGGGATGCGGTCGGTGTCGTGCTGTTGCGTTACCGATTCCTCCGGCCCGCCGACCAGCGTATAGCCGTCTTCGATCTCCTTCAGTTCGATGTCTCGTGCGGCCTGAACGGCCCTGTCGTTGCGGAGTGCCATGTGTATCACCTCGTCTCGTCTCGCAGTTCGCTCGGTGCGCGCATCTCGTCCGTGATGTAGAAGACGTCGTGGAGCACGTCTTCCTGCTCGACGATCTGGATCGCGGCGCCGGCCGTGAACGCGGCGACCAGCCCCTCGTCCGTGAACTCGTCCTCGTCGCTATCCGTCGCGAGGTCCTCGACGGCCGTCGCCGTGACGTAGAGACCGCCCAGCATCCCCTTGACGTGGCGGACGGCGTCGTCGAGGATCTCGTCCGTGACCAGCGGCTCGTACTGCCAGAGGTGGCGATCGAGCCCGTCGATCCAGAGCAGGGCACCGCCCATCGCACGCCGGTGCAGCGGCGGGACGTTCGACGTATCGTACTCGACGCCCTCGGGGATCTGGTTCGAAGGGACCCACCGCGAGAGCCGTTCGTCGTTGTTCGCTACCGCCGTCAGCAGCGCGATCTTCTCGTCCTCGTCGAACCCGGCCTCGCCGAGCGCCGCGCCGAGCGGCTCGGTTCGGACCAGTTCGCGCGTCGTCGCGGTAATATACTCCGGCTCGAACCGCAGCGCATGCTCCTCTACGCTCTCGAAGAAGCCGACCTCGAGCAGGTGGTCGTAGAGTCGCCACCCCGGCTCCGCTACTTCGGAGTAGGGACCGTCCGCCCCGTCCGGAATTCCGGCGTCGCGGACCGCCGGCAGTCGGTCGATCGCCGCGACGAGGCGCTCCCGTTCGCGCGCGATCAGGTCGGGGTCGAGTTTGCCGTCCAGCGCCGTCCGGATCGCCTCGCCGTGCGAGGCGATCGTCGGTTCCGCAGTCGGTTCGACCGCGCCGGCGAGTCGGCCCCAGGTCAACTCCCCGTCTCCGTCGCCAGTTGCGTCGACGCCGAGCGTCTCGGCGAGATCGCGTCGATCCGCCGTCGTCGCGTTCGGCGCCGTGGTTATCTGTGCCATGGTGAAACCACACACGCCACCACACCGCAGTGATGAATAATCGTTATCAAAGCCTTCCAATACGATAATCGAAGTCTAAATTAGTGTTCAACGGGCGTAAACGAACCTCGACGCCATCGGATTTTCGCTCGCTTCGTAGTGAACGCTCCCGAACGGGGCAGTAGATGTCACCTATACTACGGTTGGCCGGTCCTACCGCCGCCGTACGTTTCCGTCGTCCGAACATACCTCGCGCGACGACCGTCCGCTCGGCCGTAAATACGCTTATGGGTCGACGCGTGGACGGTCACGGCGACCCATGCGCTCGCGCTCGTTCTGGGTGCTCGACGACGCGGACGAGCGCCTCGTCGAGCGGCTCGCGGCCGGACTCGGCCGAACGCCGGCCCGGATCCTCGCGTACCTGCTGTTGCGGGCCGAGCGCGAGTCCGATCCGGCGACGACCGTCCACCTCCGGATCGGTACCGGCTGCAACCGACCGACGATCAGCGACGCCACCGCGCGCCTCGAGTCGCTGGCCCTCGTCGAGCGGTCGTCGGTTCGGGACGGCGACGCGCCGGGTCGCCCGCAGACGGCCTGGCGGCCGACCGCCGGCGTCGAGGCGACCGTCCGGCGCGTCTACGACCGCCACGCGCGGGCGCTGCTCGAGCAGGCCGAGGCGTGTCACGCGGACGGCGCGGTGGACGGGGACGACGCGGAGAGTCAGGACGGACCGACACAGTCCGACGCCGACGGCACTGCCGCCGACGAGCCCACCCCCGTCGCGCTCGCCGTCAACTGGCGCCCCAACGCCCTCCACGCGCCGATCTACGCCGCGCTCGAGGCCGGATCGTACGAACGGTTCGGCGTCGACCTCCGGGTCGACCACTGCGACGGCTCGCGGCGGGCCCTCGAGCGCGTCACGGCGGGCGCGGCCGACGTCGGCGTCGCCGGCGCGGCGACGGTCGTCCGGGCCCGCGCCGCGGCCGAACCCGTCGTCCCGATCGCGGTCTGCTACCAGCGGGCGATGACCGTCCTCTACACCCTCCGGGACGCGTTCGGCGAGCCGCTCCGGAGCGTCGCCCAGCTCGAGGGAAAGCGGGTCGGGATGCCGCCCAGTTCCGAGACCCGGCTGCTGGGTCGGCTGTTCCTCTCGCAGACGGCGCCGGACGACGGCGTCCGGATCGTCGACACGAACGGCGAGGAGCGGGACGCGCTCCGCCGCGGCGACGCGGACGTCGTCACCGGTTCGTTCGCGGATCCGCGGGAGCTCAAGCGGCGGGGCGAGCGCGTCGACGTCCTGCCGCTGGCCGACCACTTCCCGATCTACGGGCCGACGCTCGTCGTCCGCGAAGCGGCCCTCGCCGAGCGGCGCCCGGCGCTGCGCGGGCTGCTCGCTGGCACGACCGCCGGGTGGGCCGCGGCGCGTCAGGACGCCGGGCCGGCGGCCGAGCGGATCGCCGCGCGCCGTGGCGCCGATCGGTCCGACGAGCGTCGCGGCGACGGCGATCCGACGGCCCGGATCGAAGCGGCGTTCGCGGAGGCCGCCGCGGAGTTCGGCGGAAGCGACGCCGTCGACGAACGCGGCTGGGGCTGGCAGCGGGAATCGATGTGGGACCGACTCAGAACGGCGCTTGCGCAGGCGGAGCTACTGGAATGATCGACCTCGAGAACGTTACGGTCGCGTTCGACGAGTTCACCGCGATCGCCGACGTCGACCTGCGGATCGAGGACGGAGAGTTCGTCACCGTCGTCGGCCCCTCCGGCTGCGGCAAGACGACGCTGCTGCGGACGATCGGCGGCCTGCAGGAGCCGACGACGGGCCGCGTCCGGATCGACGGCCGCTCGGCCGCCGCCGCGCAGGCCGCCGGCGACCTCGGCTTCGTCTTCCAGCGGCACACCCTCTTTCCGTGGAAGACGGCCCTCGAGAACGTCACCTTCCTCCGGAGACTGGCCGACAAGCCGCCGAACGAGGCCGACGCGCGGGCGCTGCTCCGGTCGATGGGCCTCGAGGGGTTCGAGGACGCGCGGCCGGCCGAGCTCTCCGGCGGGATGAAACAGCGGGTCGCCATCGCGCGGGCGCTGCACCTCGGCGCGGACGTCCTGCTAATGGACGAACCGTTCGGCGAACTCGACGAGATCACCCGCGACGAACTCGGCGTCGAGATCCGCGACCTCTGGCGCCGCGAGCGCAAGACCGTCGTCTTCGTCACTCACAGCGTCCCCGAGGCGGTGTTTCTGGCCGACCGCTGTCTCGTCATGCGCGACCGGCCGGGGCGGCTCGAGGCGGCGTTCGAGATCGACCTCCCCGAACCCCGGGACGCGTCGGTCTTCGGCTCGCGGGCGTTCCAGGAGCAGGTCGCGCGAGTTCGGGAACGGCTCCACGAGAGCTACGACGCGGACGCGAGAGCGAGGTCGAACGATGACTGAGACCGACAACGAGGCCGCGGCCGATCGGATGGACCGACGAGCGCCGCTCGAGACGGGCGCCGACGCCGATCGACGGCGTGCGGCGGCCGACGTCCTCGCGCCGACGGCCGCGCTCGCGGTCGGCGTCCTGTGCTGGTGGCTCGTCACCGCCGCCGGGGCCGTCCCCTCCTTTATCCTGCCGTCGCCGACCGCGGTCGCGGCGCAGCTGCTCGGCAGTCCCGAGCTGTACGCCCGAAACGTGCTGTCGACGCTCGAGAAGGTCGTCTACGGCGGCAGCGTCGGCGTCGTGGCCGGCTTCCTGCTGGCGGTGCTGGTCGCCTACTTACCGTGGTTCCGGACCGCCGTGTATCCGTATCTGGTCGCCGTCCGCGTGCTGCCGAAGATCGCCGTCGCGCCGCTGCTGTTGATCTACCTCGGGACGGGGACGACCACGGCGATCGTCTTCGTCGCGCTCATCACGTTCTTCCCGCTGGTCCTCAATACCGCGGCGGGACTGGACCGGGCGCCGACCGAACACCGCGACCTGCTGCGGTCAGTCGACGCCGGCGCGCTCGAGCGGTTCGCCGTCGTCGACCTGCCCTATGCGCTGCCGGACGTCTTCGCGGGGCTCAAGCAATCGGTGACGCTCGCGGTCGTCGGCGCCGTCGTCGGGGAGTGGGTGATCGCGGACGACGGGCTGGGCTTTCTGGTGTTGATGGGCTCGGAGAACGTCCGCCCCGAGGTCATGCTCGCCGCGCTCTCGGTGCTGATCGGCATGGGGCTGGCGCTGTACGGCGCGGTGGTGCTCGTCCAGCGCGGCGTCCGGCGCTGGCTCGGGTTCGACGTGGCGGCGCGGCGCTGACGACGGCGGCGCTCACGCCTCCGTCCAGCACAGTCGCTCGAGCGCCACCGGCACCAGATAGAAGCCGATCCCCAGCGTCGAGAGGACGACCAGCGCGGCGTAGGTCTCGGCCGTCTCGAGGTAGGTCGCGGTCTCGAAGACGCGGGCGCCGAGACCGGCCCGCAGGGTGACGAACTCGGCGACGACGGTTCCGACCACGGAGAGCGCGCTCGCGATCTTGAACCCGGCGACGACGCTCGGGGCCGCCGCGGGGACGCGGACGAACAGGAACGTCTCGAGCGGCGACGCGCCCACGGACGCGGCGAGATCGAGGTAGGCGTCGGGCGTCTCCCGCAGCCCGTCCAGAGCGGCGATCGTCACCGGAAACACCGTGAGCGTCGCGACCAGCGCCCCTCGGGCGGGGATCCCCCGCCCCAGCCAGAGAAAGAGCAGGGGCGCGATCGCGATCACCGGCGCGATCCGCAGGGCGACGACGTAGGGCAGGAGGGTGCGGGTCGCCGTCCGCGAGCGGGTCATCGCAAAGGCGAGCGCGAGGCCGACGAGTCCGCCGGCGGCCAGCCCGAGCGCGGCGGTCGCCCCCGTCACGACCGCGTCGCCGAGCAACGCCGGGTAGGTCTCGAGCAGCGCCAGCGCGACGTCTCGCGGCGACGGTAAGACGAGCGTCGGGATCTCGTAGGCGACCACGGCGGCGTGCCACGCGGCGAGGACGGCGACGAGGACGACCGCCGGCGGCAGGACGCGCCGACCGAGACCGACGAGTCCGTCGCGGACGACGCCCGATCGCGTCGCTGTCGGCGCCCGAACCCGCCGTCGTTGGTGGTCCCGTCCGTCGGTCATCTCGTCAGTGCTCGATCAGTCGATCGATCTCGTCACGAGTCGGTCAACTGGTCGTACTCCCTGATGTACGCCGACTCCGCGTCGAGGTAGTCGTTCGTCCACACCGTCCCCGGATCGCCCTCGCCCTCGAGCACGTCGGCGTCCGCGAGCGTCTCGTACGTGGTCTGCCACGGCTCGGGCTCGCTCCATCCCCACCCGTGCTCGGCGACGGCGTCCGAGCGCATGTACTCAGTGGACAGCCGCTCCCACTTGTCGCGCTGGTTCTCGCGCACCTCCTCGAGTTCCGGCTGCACCGAGACGAGGCGATCGATCGCCGCGTCGGGATTCCGCGTCGACCAGACGGCCCCCTTCGCGGTCGCCCGCAGGAACGCGCGGACGGTGGCCGGGTTGTTCGACGCGAAGGCCTCGTCGGCGGCGATCACGTGGCCGTAGGACGGAATCGCCTCGTGGATCGAGAGGACGTCGACCGTGGCCCCCTGATGTTCGGCGTCGACGACGTCGCCGAACACGCCGCCCGCGGCGTCGATCTCGCCCGCCAGCAGCCGCTGAACCGTGTCGAAGCCCGTGTCCACGTACTCGACGGACTCGAGCACGCCGTGGTGCTCGAGGTAGGCGCGGGTCATCTGCCGGACCATTCCGGGGCCGCTGCCGACCGTCGCGCCCTCGAGTTGTGCGGGATCGGTGAGTTCGCCGAACCCGTCGCGGGTGGCGAAGACGACGTTCGGATTGCGCTGCATGACGACGCCGACGCACTGCGGCGAGAGCCCGCGGCTGTTGACGTTGAGAAGTTGGTCGGGGCTCGAGACGGCGAACGCGACGTTGCCGAGGCCGGCCTGGTTGGCGGCGAAGTCGGAGCCGTCGCCGCTCTCGATCGCGACGTTCTCGAATCCTTCCGCGGCGTAGAAGCCGTTCTCGCGGGCCGCGACGTAGGGCGCGTGGAGGCCGTTGAACTGCCAGTTGAGCAGCAGCGTGACGTCGGTCACCTCGGGTTCGGGACCGTCGGAACCCGCGCTCTCGTTTCCACCTTCGCCGTCCGCCTCGGTGTCAGCGGTCGACGCAGTGGCGTTCCCGCTTCCGTCGCCGCCGTCTCCGCTTTCGTTCCCCTCGCCGTCCGCGTCACCCCCGAGACAGCCGGCGACCGCCGCCGCTCCGGTCGCCGCGAGGAGTCGACGGCGCGTGTGGCGAAATCCTGTCACGCAGTATCACACACGGACCGTCCACGGAGGCCGGGATAAAGGATTTGTATTAATGGTTAAGGGGTCAGTACTGCACCGTAGGACGGTCGGTTTCGGTGATACGTCGCGGGCCGAAATCGGCCGCCATCGCGGGGGCGGCTCGCCGCGGTTTACAAACGCGACCGACCCCCGTGGTGCCCGGTGACGCGGGTCGCGTCGGCGACGGGAACCGCGGGTTCGATTTTTGGATCGGCGCGGTGAAGCGACCGGTAGTGGTCGCCAGTGATCGACCGATCCGACGCGCTCGAGCGGCTTCGGCAGCCCGAGTACACGGGTGAGAACCGCTGTCTGCCCTGTACGGTGGTCAACATCGCGATCGCGATAGCGCTCGCGATCGCCGTCGGCGTCGCCTCGCCGCTCGCCGGCGCGCTCGCGCTGGGCTGTTGCCTCGCGATCATCGCGCTCCGCGGATACCTGATCCCGGGCACGCCGACGCTCACCCGCCGGTACCTGCCCGAGCGGGTCCTCCGGGCGTTCGGGAAGGCGCCTGACGATCGGCCGACGATCGAGACGGCCGACCTCGAGGACGTGCTCGAGGCGCTCGCGGCGGCTGACGTAGTTCGCCGCGAACCGGCGACGGACGCAGTGGAACTCGCGTCGGCGTTCCAACGGCGCTGGGACGAGCGCCTCGGGCGGTTCGCGCTCGAGCGATCTGACGAGTCCGGGCGGGAAAACGGGACCGGGCCGGCCGCCGACCGGGCCGGACCGGACGAGGCGGCCGTCGCGGAACTGGTCGGCCTCGAGCCCGACGCCGTTCGACGCCGCGGCGAGACGACGTTCGAACTCGAGGGATCGCGGCGCCGCCGGTGGGAATCCGCGGCGGCGCTCGCGGCCGACATCGCCGCCGACCGCGAACTCCGCGACCGGCTCGAGGGCTGGCGAGACCTTGCGGCCGACGACCGCCGGGACGTGCTGACCGGCCTTCGGCTGCTCCGCGATCGGTGTCCCGCACCGACCTGCGACGGTCGCCTCGCCGTGCGCTCGGAGCGACTCGAGCACTGCTGTCGACGGCCCCAGATCGGCCTCGAGGCGACCTGCGAGAGTTGCGGCCGGCCGATCGTCACGGTCGCCGTCCCCGAAGACGACCCGCTGCTCGCGTGGGTGCCGGCGTCGGAGCGGCCGCGCCGGGACGCCGCGGGCGCAGGCTGACGGGATGTCGGTCGCTACTCGCGCCAGTCCGGCTCCGTCCGCGGCGGGGAGAGCACGCCGAGCCCGACCGCGGGTTCGTCGCTCCGGTTCTCGGCCCCGTGGCGCTCGTCGCTCGGGAACCGGTAGGCGTCCCCCTCCTCGAGGACGACCTCGCCGCCGTCGACGATCGCCGTCAGCGTCCCCCGGAGCACGTAGCCGATCTGTTCGTGCTCGTGGCGATGACTGGGCAGCGTCGCGCCCGGCTCGACGCGCCAGTACTTCATGCTCGCGCGGTCGCCAGTCGAGAGATCGCCGAGGTAGACGCCGTCCGCGACCTCCTCGAGGGCGGCGTCCGCGGTCCGTACGTGATCCATGCTATCGATCACCACGGAACGCACTCACGAGCGTTCGCTACGTGAAGCTTATTCCGCACCGGAATGACTGTATTTTCTCCACGAACGCTCGTATAAACGTTTCCTAGAAACGTTTTATGGGGCGGGTTACCGTCGGCAGTATTGCATGTCACAAGGTGACACGGTACGGGTGTTTCACCTCCCGTTCTCGTTCATGCTGCCCCAGCGGGTCGCGGCCGAGCGCGGCTACTTCGCCGCGGAGGGGCTGGACGTCGAACTGCTCGAGCGCGACCGGCGACGGGTGGACCGAAAGTACATTCCGGCGGAGTGGACGCTGACCGGCGACGACGACGTGGACCTGTACCCGGTCTGCAAGTGGGAGAGTCTGCGGCGCACGTGGTCGCTCGAGGACGGTCGGATCGTCGCCCACGGCGCCTTCGCGGACCTGCCGTACACGCTGCACGTCCGACCGCAATCGAACTTCGAGTCGCCCGCGGACCTCGCGAACGTCCCCGTCGCCGTCAACCGGCGGACGGGACAGGAGTACACCGCGATGCGCGCGCTCGAGGAGCACCTGCCCCCCGAGGAGGTCGAACTCGCCCACTACGGGATGCCGACCGACCGCATTCGGGCGCTCCGCGACGGCGAGGTCGACGCCGCGACGCTGCTCGATCCCCACAGCACGCTGGCCGACCGGCTCGGGTTCGAGCGCCTCCTCGAGTTCCCGAACCACATCGGCGTCGTCGGCGCCGAGGGGCTCGCAGGCGACACCCTCGACGCGTTCATGCGGGCCTATGAGCGCGCCGTCGAGACGATCAACGCCGACCCCGACGCGTTCCGCGAGGAGTACCTCGAGATGCTCGAGAAGGACGCCGCGGTCGCGCCCGACCTGTTCGAGGACGTCGACCTCGACGCGCTCCGTGAGTCGGTGACGGTCCCGGAGTACGAGACGCCCGAGATCGCCGCCGCGGACGACCTCGAGGGGCAACTCGAGTGGATGCAGGACCGCGAACTGATCGACGACGGGGCCGAGATCGAGACGATCGTCGCGCCCCCGGCGCTCGACTAACCCCATGGACATCGACACCCAACAGGCCGCGCTCGACGAGCACCACGACGACCCCGGTGACCTGCCGGTGATGCGAGCGCGGTTCGAACACAACGGCAGTCCGCGCTACCTGCTCTATACGATCAAGCGGTTCGGCCTCGACCGCGACCACGGCTTTCACCTCGACGTCGAGCTCGTCTCGGACGCACTCGAGGGCGGCCTCGAGACCGTCGAGGCGAAGCTCCACGAGGGGGACGCGGACCTGATCGACATCGACTACATCTCGACGGCTCGCGAGCGGGCCGACGGCGCACCGATCGTCGCCTTCCACCCCTACGGGCGGACGGTCGGCGGGCTCGTGGTTCCCGAGGATTCCGACATCGAGGACCTGACGAACCTCCGCAACTGCCGCATTGGCGTCGTCCGCCGCCTCGACAAGAACTGGATCCTCACCCGAGCCGCCTGCCGCGAGTACCACGACTTCGACCCCGAGGACGAAGCGACGGCCGTCGAGTCGGGCTCGAAGGTCGAACTCACCCGAATGCTGCGCGACGGCGAGGTCGACGCGGCGCTCCAGTTCTGGCAGATCGTGCCCGAGATCGTCGAAACCGGGCCCTACCGCGAGGCGCTGCCGATGTCAGAACTCGTCCAGCGACTCTCGGGCGCCGACGAGACGCTGCCGATCTCGACGTTCCTCACGAGCGAGGACTACCTCGCCGACCGGCCCGAGGCCGTCGAGGGGTTCAAACGAGCCTACGCCGACGCGGTCGAGCGGCTGCGGACCGACGACGACTGCTGGACGGAACTGGGCGAGCGCATGATGTACGAGGACGACCCCGCCGTCGTCCGCGGGATCCGCGACGGCTGGCGCGAGATGGTCGTCGCCGACTGGGACGGCGACACCGTGACGGCGATGCGGCGGCTGTTCGGCCACCTGCTCGAGGTCGCCGGCCCCGAGGCGCTCGGCGTCGACCACATCCCCGAGGATACGTTCCGAACGGAGGTGGCCCCCTCGCAATGACGTCGAACGCGACGGGATCGGCGGACGCGACGGAAACGACCGAGCCGACGACCGTCGACTTCCAGCTCAACTGGGAGCCAAACGGCTTCCAGGCGCCGTACTTCCTCGCACGCGAGCGCGGGTACTACGCGGACGAGGGCCTCGAGGTGCGGTTCGTCGAGGGCCATGGCTCGCCGTTCGCCGCCGAGCAAGCCGCGAAGGGACGGGCCGAGTTCGCGCTCGCGGGGGCCAGCGCAGTGCTGTCGGTACAAAGTCGAGGCCTCGAGCCGCTGGCGGTCGCCGCGGTCACGGGGACGACCCCGGCCGCGGTCTACACGCTGCGGGACACCTTCGGCGAGCCCCTCGAGGACCCATCGCAACTGGCCGGCCGCACGATCGCGCCGTCGGCGACGAAGACGCGCATCCTGGCGGCGCAACTGCTCGAGGACGCCGGGATCCGCGACGAGGTCGAACTGCTCGCCGTCGATGACCACACGCACCACCGCGTCCAGCACAAGGTGCTCGAGGGCGAGGTGGACGCGGCGGTCGGCGTCGTGACCAACGGCTACGAACTCGAGCGCGAGCACGACCGGACCGCCGACGAACTGCCGATCGGCGACCGCCTCGGCGTCTACGGCATGACGATCGTCACCGAGCCCGAATTCGCCCAGGCGAACCCCGAGACGGTGCGGGCGTTCCTCCGCGGGACGGCGCGGGGCTGGGAGGCCGCGACGAGCGATCCCGAGGCCGCGATCGACGTCCTCATCGCGCGCAACGCCACTCTCGAGCGCACTCGGGACGTCGAACGCCGGAAGTTCGAGACGGCCGCCACCCAGTTGCAGTTCACCGACGTCGTCCGCCGGCGCGGCTGGGGGATCCACGACGGGCGGCGGTGGCGCCGGCTCGGGCGGACGCTCGCGGAGACCGACCTGCTCGAGGGGGCGATCGATCCGGACGCGGCGTGGACGAACGAGTTCGTGGAAACGGACGAGCCGGTCCTCGCGAACTACGCGGACAGGGTGGACGGCTAGCATGCGGGCCGTCGATCACATCAACGTCGACGTCGACGACCTCGAGGCCTGCTACGCCTTCTACCGCGACGTGCTGGGGCTCGAGGTGCGCCGGCCGCCGTCGGATTTCAGGGGCGCACATGCGATGTTTCAGGTCGGCGACACCGTCGTCACGCTGGCCGAGACCGGCCGCGCCGAGGGGTGGGACGAACGCGGCCTCGAGCACCCGCTGGACAAGGCCCACCTCGCGTTCGAGACCGACCGCGACGAGTACGAGACGCTAATGGACGAGCTGGACGGCCAGTTCCCCAAGCAGGGACCCTACGACTGGGACGAGTTCGAGGGGTTCTACTTCCTCGATCCAGACGGCAACCTGCTCGAGGTGATCACCTACGAGCCGCCGGCCAGCGAGCGCGAGCGGCCGCTGCTGACCCACGACGACGTCGAGTGACCGTGTGGCCGGGTGAATCTGTGGTTCCCACAGAAGTACGTCGCCGCCGTGACGGATCGGTCACCGATCCGACGAGAAGTCCGATTTCTGTGGTCGAATATATACTAAATCGCGTTTTCGATAAACGCTCGTATTCGAATCTTCGACTATCGAGTACAAGTGAAAACACTTATCCGTGTCCGCTGGTTCGATGTGGTCGCAATGGCAAACGGTAAGGTTGATTTCTTCAACGACACTGGCGGCTACGGTTTCATCGATACTGAGGACGCGGACGAGGACGTTTTCTTCCACATGGAGGACGTCGGCGGCGAGGACCTCACGGAAGGCACCGAGATCGAATTCGACATCGAGCAGGCCCCCAAGGGTCCGCGCGCGACGAACGTCGTTCGACAGTAACTACGGTTCGACCGTCGCCGCGAGGCGACCGATGAACTCGCTTCTTCATTTCACGCGTCGCCACCAGTGACGACGGTGGATACCGCCGAGTACCCGACCGAATACCGGCGTCGCGCTAATCGTCAGCCGCCGGTTCTGCGTCCGCCGGCTCGAGGCCGACCTCGACCTCCGCGGCCGCGGCCTTGTACTCGGGGATCTTCGCTCGCTCGTCGAGCACGTCGTTGGTCAGCCGGTTCGCCGAGGCGGCCGCGAAGTGCGGCGTCGTCCACACCGATCCTTCCTTGATGTCCTCGGTGACGTGGGCCTCGACGGTGATCTCGCCGCGGCGCGATTTGAGGACGACCTTCTCGCCGTCCTCGATCCCGTAGCGCTCGGCGTCCGCCGGGTGGACGTCGACGAAGTTCTCCGGCGTCTGCCGGTTGAGCGTCGGCGACCGGCGGCTCATCGTCCCGGTGTTGTAGTGCTCCTCGAGCCGGGCCGTCGTGAGGATCAGCGGGTACTCGTCGTCGGGGGTCTCCCGGGGCGGCTGGTGGCTGACGCCCTCGATGTGACCCTTTCCGCTCTCGGTGTCGAACTCCTCCTCGTAGAGGAACGGATCGCCCTCGTCGCCGGGCTGGTAGCAGGGCCAGTGCAGCCCCTCCTCGCCGAGCAGATCGTAGGTCATCCCGTGGTAGATCGGGCAGACCTGCCGGAGTTCCTCGAAGACCGCCTCGGGATCGTCGAAGTCGAACCCCTCGTCAAAGAGGCGGGTGCCGACCTCCGAGAGGATCTCGAGGTCGTGTTTCGTGTTCTCGTGGACCTTCTCGACGCCGCGCATGCGCTGGACGCGCCGGTCGGTGTTGGTGACGGTGCCGTCGCGCTCGGCCCAGGTCGTCGCCGGGAGGACGACGTCGGCGTACTGCGCGGTCTCGGTCATGAAGATGTCCTGCGCCACCATGAACTCGAGGTCCTGAATCCGCTCGGCGACGCTGTTGGCGTCGGGTTCGGACATGACGGGGTTCTCGCCCATCACGTACAGTCCCTTGACCCCCTCGCCGAACTCGTGGGAGAGCTCGACGTTCGTCAGTCCGGGCTCGTCCGGAATCTCGAAGCCCCAGACGTCCTCGACGCGCGTCCGCGCCTCGTCGTCGTCGACCAGCTGGTAGCCCGGCAGCACGTTCGGCATCGCGCCGACGTCGCAGGTCCCCTGGACGTTGTTCTGCCCGCGCAGCGGGTTGACGCCCGTCCCCGGGCGGCCGATGTTGCCCGTGATCAGCGCGAGATTGATCTCGTTTTGCACGTTGTCGACGCCGCAGGCGTGCTGGCTCATCCCCATCCCGGTGAAGATGGCCGCGTTGTCGGCCTCGGCGTACTTCTTCGCGGCCAGTTCGATGTCCTCGAGCGGGAGGCCACACTCCTCGGCGGCGGCTTCCTTGTCGAAGTCCGCGAGGGTCTCCTTCAAGTGGTCGAACCCTTCGGTTCGGGACTCGACGAACTCCTCGTCGATCCAGCCGTCCTCGGGGTTCTCCTCGTGGTGCTCGAGGATCGTCTTGAGGACGATATTGAGCAGCGGGATGTCGGTGCCCGGCTCGAGTTGCAGGTGCTGGTGGCGGTCGGTGTCGTCGATCTGGAAGGATCGCGTCGTCTTGTTCGCGTGCGGATCGACCTGAATGACCGTCGCGCCGTCCAGCACGGCCTGCCGGAAGTACTGGCTGTTCGCGATCGGGTGCTGTTCGCCCGGATTCGCCCCCTGGATCCAGAACAGGTCGCACTCCTCGCGGAGGTCGCGCATGCTGTTGGTCATCGCGCCCGCGCCCAGACTCGTGCGCAGCGCCCAGACGGTCGAGGCGTGGCACATCCGGGTGCAGTTGTCGACGTTGTTCGTCCCGTACCGGCGCGCGAGCTTCTGGAGGAGGTAGTTCTCCTCGTTCATCGTCTTCGAGGAGCCGAAAAAGCCCACCGCGTCCGGGCCGTACTCCTCGCGGATGCGCTCGAGTTCGTCGACGACGTACTCGTAACACTCCTCCCAACTGGCCTCGCGGAACTCCCCGTCCTCCTTGATCAGCGGGTCGGTCAGCCGGTCCTCGTGGTCGACGACCTCGGTCGCCGCGCCGCCCTTGATGCAGACCCGGCCCTCGTTGACCGGGGCGTCGCCCCAGGGCATGAACTGGACGTCGCCGGGCTCGTCGCCCTGCCGGACCTGAATCCCGCAGCCGACGCCGCAGTACGGACAGATCGTCTTGACGGTGTCTTGGTTGTCGCTTGACATTGGTCTCGTCCCCGTGTTGCGGTCGAATCGCGTCAGGAACGCTGACCACGCCGAATACCATGAGTCTTTCTAACACATATCACGAATGTGGGCGCGTTTCGAACCGTTCCCCGCTCGGGTACCGCCCTCGCCGACGACTCGCTGCGACCGCGGACGGGCCGCGAATGCGTAATGGCTACGGCGTCGGACGTCGTGAGAGATGGTATCATGGACCTTACACGGTCGCTGATCGAGACGAAAGCGACCGAGTACCGGGAGCAAGAACCGCTCTATCCGGTCGAACGGGACCAGATCGAAACCCTGTCGACGGCGCTCGAGCGCGGCGAGTACGGCCGGCGGGATTGCGAGTGGGTCGTCAGGTGGTACTACCGACGGACGCTCGGCGCCGCGCCGGACGACGAGCGCCGGGCGGCCGAAGAACGGTTCGAGCAAAACTCGTTCGAGGCCGTTCGAGAGGCCGTCGACGCCGTCCTCGAGCGGGTAGCTGACGGACCGGACGACGCCGCGGCGGCGATCGATTCCCTCACGGTCCTCGAGGGCCTCGGGGTCGAGATCGCGTCGGCGTTCCTCTTTTTCGTCGATCCCGATCAGTACGTCGTCGTCGGCGACCGGGAGTGGGCGGTCCTCCGCGAGGCCGGCGAACTCGCCGCGCCGTACCCCGAGCCCGAACCGTCGGTCGACGCGTACGAGACCTACCTCGAGCGCTGTCGCGGCGTCTGCGAACGTTGCGACTGCGACATGTGGACGCTGTATCGGGCGCTCTGGCGACTCTGGAAGGAGCGGTTCGGGTCCGCGTGACGAACCGCGACGCGGCGTGGGGAATCGGGCGGGGGCGGGGGCCCGCCCTCGTGAGAGACATGAGCGTGTACTCGAAGCGGGGGCGAGTCCACTTCCGAGCGATCCGGGCACGAACGCACGCAATCGGCTGGTCAGCGCGTCGTCTGGCTGAGTGCGTACCCGACGGGGCGTGTCACCCCGCAGCGCGACGTTTGCGGGGGTCGCCCTTTGTTATGCTGCGGGTTTGGCGACCGTAGCGGGCCCCGAGTAGCGACAGGGACGGGATAACGCGCGTATAGGTCCGAACTACGCGGCGCGCGCCGACCGACCGACGACGTCGGCCCCGAGCGCGGCGGCGACCGCGAGCCCTCGTGGGATTCCGGAAAGCATACGGTGGCGGTCCGTCGACTCGTCGCGACGAATGACTACTACGGTGATCGGATGACGGATTACACCGTCCGCCGAGTCGGCCTGACCGTCGCCGGCATCGGCTACGCCGGCTGGCTCGCGACCACGGCCTACCTCGTCTACCGCGTGCTCGTCGTCGGCCTCTCGCCCGCGCAGCGACGCGCCGCCGAGCAGTTCCCGGCCCGCCCGCTCGAGGCCCTCGCGGATCCGCTGGTCGCGCTGCTGGTCCTGACGCTGTTCGCGGGGATCCTCATCGAGGGCGCAGTGTTGTCCTACGGTTACGCGCGGTGGCGGGCCGCCCGCCGCCGCCGGATCGAACTCGAGCGCCCCGCCGATCGGTCCCGGGAGTGACGCCGCTGCCGGACCGCCCCACTGGACCGGTCCCTCGAAACAGACCGAAAACGACCACGCCCTCGAGACGGACTCGGAAAAGCGCGACCGGTCGGCAATCGCGCCGGCGGACCGCGCCGTAAGCGACCGACTAACCGCAGTTTGGCCGCGGTTGTGCTCGAGTTTGCGGCGCCTACCGGCCAGGGGTCGGCCGCCGCCCGGCCGGCGATCCGGGCCGGTTACGGTCGGTTTACCGCGGTTCGATCGGTTCCACCTTCGTGCCAATAGTTAACACACTTTACCGGCAGTCAGCCGACGGTTTGCCGACCGGTAATTCGGACGTAGGAGCCCCTGGCTTTCGGTTACAAGCCGGATAACTACAATTGGTGGACGCGACCGGTCGAATATGATCACCTGCACCAACTGCGAAACCCCCCAGTTCCTGCAGATAACGCAGAGTCGGGTCTACTTCGAGGACGGTGAGGTCATCAACGAGATCTCCGAGACCTACGAGTGCACCCTCTGCGGGTCGACCGGCCAGTACATCTACGACGACGACCGCGACGAGGAGACCGTCACCGGCGACGTCGAACTCACCAAGGAACGACCGAAGTACGCGTGACCGCGACCCGCCGGCCCACGGATCGTTTCGATTCGGTCTCGGCCGCTTCGAGAGAACGCGACGGACCGCTCCGGTGATCGCGGTTATCCATTTCAGTTCGCGACCGTTTTCGAAGCGCCCCGCCGTCGGTCGGCGTCGCGGTCAGTCGGCTCCGCTTCGCTCATCGTTTCGCACTTCCGCCTCCTCCTCCTCCTCGGGTTCCTCGTAATTCCCGCTTTCGACCGGCACCTCCTCGTCGATCTCGGTCTCGAGCGACTGCCGTGACTGCCGTCTCCGTTTTCCGCTCACCTTCTCCTTCCCGCGGTGGCGACGCGTCACCGCCGCGCGCCGGTGCTCGAGGTCCCACTCCTCGAACAGGCCGTACTCCTGCATCGTCCGCATGCCGGCGATGGCCGCGGTGAGTTTGATGCCGACAAGCGGGATGTCCGCGACCGAGACGATCACGTCCGCCCGCAAGATTGCGCCGTCTCGGAGTAGAACGTCGAGGACGTCCACGAGCGCCTCGTCGTCCTTTCGCGGTCTCATGGCTCTCGACCGGTATTTCGAGTGTCCGTCTGACTGCCGTTCGATTCGCCGCCCCCGCCCAGTTCCGGCGCGAACGTGTACGGCGGCCACGGGCCCGTAAACCGGACCTCGAGGCCGTCCTCGGCCGCCACGTCGTCGAGGATCGAGCCGATCTCGCCCTCGGCGTCCTCGTGGGCGAGCAGGGTGAGCCGACAGAGGGTTTCGCCCGAGTCCGCGTCGTCGGCACCGGCACCACCGCTCGCGCCGGCCCCGCCGCTCTCGTCCGTTACCGCGTCGTCCAGCGACGCCGTCGGCGACCGCTCGAGCGAGTGGACCTCCCGCGCGGCGTCGGCGAGCCGTTCCTCGAGGTCGGCGGTCAGCGACTCGCGGCGGGCCACCCGGACCTCCTTGAGCCGCTGATCGAGCTTCTTTTCGAGCAGGAAGGCCGTGCCCTCGGTCGAATCGTCGATCTTCGCGTCGAGTTCGCGCAGGCGCTCGTCGCGCTCGATCAGGGCCGCGTCGTCGATCGGGTCGCGCTCGACGACCTCGACGCGGTACTCCCAGTGGCCGGTCAGCTCCGACAGGGCGCGCTCGAGGGTGTCCCGTTCCTCGCGAAGCCACTCGCGGACGCGCTCGTCGTCGCCGCGGAGGATCGTGTCGAACTGGAACGGGATCGGCGTCCCGAAGGCCTGCCCGGCCTCGTCGACGACCGTCTGGTGGCGCACGAGCCACCGCCGGACCTGCGCGAGGTTCGCCGAGTCGTAGATGCCGTCGCAGGCGTGGACGACCGCGCCGATGCCGTCCTCGACGACGACCGAGACGGGTTCGCCGTCGACGCCGGTCGTCTCGAGGGTCGCGGTCGCGTCGTCCCCCGCGGACTCGGACTCGACCTCGGCTCCGTCCTCCCCGTCGGCCTCCACCTGAACGATGCAGTAGAGATACCGCCCCTCGTCGATCTCAGGCACCTCACCGTCGGCGTCAGCGTCGACGCGCTCGAGTCGCTCGTCGCGGTCGGCCCCCGAGCCGGGATCGTTCGCGCTCACTGCTCCTCACCTCCGAACACGGAGTAGCCGGGTTCGCGGGTCGTCGGCTCGCCGCCGTGGAGCTGCTCGATCGCGTCGTTGACCAGCCCGTCCAGGTCGCCGCGCAGGTCGTCGACGCCGTCCTCGATCCCCTCGTCTTCTTTCAGTTGCTCGATTTCCGCCTCGATCGTCGCGAGCTGCTCGCCGAGCCGCTCGATCTCCTCGTCGGCGAGGTTGCCCGACTCCATGCGCCGGACCGCCTCGCGCTCGAGCGCGTCCATCAGGAGCTCGACGACGGTGACGACGAGCGTGACCAGTCCCTGCCGGGCGTCCTCACCGTCGCCGACGTCTATCTTCGTCACGTTAGCTCCCCTCCGTTTCGTCGCCGGGTTCGGGGTCTCCGTTCGCGGCGTCGGCGTCGGTGTCGGTTTCGTCGTCGTCGGCCTCGTTCTCGGTCCCCGTGTCTGCACTCGAGCGCGAGTCGTCGGCGTCGGAGCCGCCGTCGCCACTCGAGTCGCCGCGGCTGATCAGATCGAGGCCGCCGCTGGTCGGCCGGGCGAGGTTCCGCGGGGCGCCGACGCGGGCCGACGGATCGTCGCGCTCGTCGTCCGCGCGCTCCGACTCGCTCGCGCCGTCGGCGTCGGCTTCGCCCTCGCTCTCTCCCTCGCGCCGTCGGTCGTCCGCGTCGCGCTCGGCGGCCGTCGCGTTGACGCCGCGGATCGGATCGACCGGCGGTTTCGGCCGCTCCATCTCCGCCAGTTCCGGCTCGCCGGCGGCCTCCGCGACCCGGCGCATGTCCGTCCCCTCGGGGAACTCGAGGCCGTACTTCGCCGCGGTCTCGAAGGAGGCGATCGCGGCCCGGACCTGAACGCCGAGCAGCTGGGTGTCGCCGATCGAGACGGCGATGTCGGCGTTGATGACGATCCCCTTGTCCAGCAGCATCTCGACGACCTCGGCGAGGTCGGCCTTCTGGCGGCTCGGCTGGAAGTCGTCAACCACGCCGCTCACCTCCGTCGACCGCCGTCGGCGCTCTCGCTTCGATCCGTTCGGGCACCTCGCGTGCCGTCGTCCGTCGTGCTCGTACCGGTGCTGGTGGGTCCATCATTGGGTTTTCTCCTCCTGGTTTCGCCGTCGCCGCTTCTCCCGTTCGATCTCGAACCGGCGGCCGTAGATCCGTTTCCGCGCCGGCGCGGTCGAGAGCTTCACCTCCTGGGGCACCGTCGAGTAGCGGGCGCCGCCGCCGAGATCCAGCCTGTCGGTCGGGATCGTCGATGCCGCCGTCGGATTCCGGGAGTTCGTGCTCGTGTCCTCCCGGCGCATCTTCTCGCGGTTGTACTCGTAGAGCCGCTCGAACCGCTCGTGGGTCTCGAGCAGCGCGGCACGGAAGGCGTCGATGCCTTCGATGGCCTGCTGTTGAATGGCCGCCTGGTAGGCCTCGGGATCCTGCGTAATGTCGATGTCGCCGAGCACCTCCGTCGCGGCGTCGGTCGCGTCCATGTCCGTCTCGAGGAGCTCGCCCTCCTCGCCGAACAGCCGCTCGTCGCTGGCCGCGATCTCCGCGACGGTCCGCTCGACTGCGCCGGCGTCGGCGCTGTCCTCGAGGTCCTCGAGCGCCTCGTCAAGTTCGCGTTTCTCTTGCCAGAGGCCAGTCAGATCCGCGGCGTCCCACGTTTCCAGGAGGTCGATCGCGTCGAACAGCTTTCTGAACGAGACGAGATCGGCTGCGCTCGCGTCCTCGTCCGCGAGGACGGCGGCGATCTCGCCGGTCTCGATCGCGTCGAGGAGTTCCTCCTCGTTGATCGCTTCCGGGAGGTCGGTGAGATCGATCTCCTCGAGCAGTTCGCCGACCTCCTCGGCGACGCGGGTGAGCGCGTCGAGGTCGCCGATCAGCGACTCGACGGTTTCGTCGTCGAGGGCGTCGATCGCCTCAGTATCGTCGAGGATCTCGTCGAGATGCTGGAGGCTCTCGGTCGCCTCCTCGAGGAGTTCGTCGAACGCTTCCTGGGGTTCGGTTTCGGTTGCGGACCCGGTCTCGGCCTCGCTCTTGCTCTCGCTCATCGCTCGTCCTCCTTCCGTTCCGTCCGCTCGGTCTCCGGTCGGATTTCGACCGTGAGCACGCCGTTTTTGAGCGTCGCTTCCGACGCGGTCTCGTCCCAGGGCACGTCGACGCGGTCGAGGTCGCTTCCCTCGACGGCGATGACGAGCGTCGAATCGTCGAAGCCGACCGTGACGTCCGCCGGATCGGCACCGGCGACGTCCGCGGTCACGAGCAGTTCGTCATCGTAGCGCCGCGTCGTCACGGTGTGGTCGCTCGAGGGGCCCGCCGATCGGATCCGACGCTTCCGCGAGCGGCCGTCGTCGTCCCCTCGTCGCTTCCGCTCCCGCTCTCCGCCGCCGGCCGGACTCCGATCGCGCCGCGAACCGCCGGGCGAGAGCCCGTCGCCGGTCCGTATCGAGACGTCGTAATCGAAGACCGCCCGGTCGCCGCGGCGGCGGCCCGACCGCGACATCCGGCCGTCCTCGAGCGACTCCAGCGCGGAGAGCAGGCTCGAGAGCCAGTGGTCGTCGCCGATCGTCCGGTCGTCGTCTGGTCGCTCGTCGTCCGATTCGTCGCGGTCGTCCGTCGGTGGATGGTCGCTCATTATCGTTTCACCTCTACGCGGCCGCTCGAGAGCCGCTCGTGAACCTCGCGGGCGGTCTCGAGGTCGGCCTCGAGTTCTTCTTTCCGTCGTCGGTACTCCGCCTCGGAGCGCTCGCCGAGTTCGTACAGCAGCTGGTTCTCCTTGAGCTCGTCCTCGATGGCCTCCACGTCGTACATCTCGTCGAGCGCGATGGAGTGAAGCGCATTGACAACGCCCATGAAGGGCCGGAACAGGAGGTCGTCGAGGACGAACATGGTTACTGTTTGGCTCCGATTTTCACGTCGACGAAGCTGTACGGTGCGAACGGTCCGGTGTACTGGACAAGCAGCTCGTCGTGCTCTGCCTCGAAGTCGGCGACCGCCTCGTCGAACGCCTCGCGGTCGTCTTCGGCGACGAGGTATGAGCGGTTGAGCACGAGTCGATCGCTGAAGAGGTCGTTTTCGACCGACTGGTCGGCGATCGAGTCGAACCGCTCTTCGACGTCCGCCTCGAGCGCCTCACGGTCGACGTCGGCGTCGTCCTCGCGGACGAGTTTGAGACCGAGTTCGATCTTCCCCTCGATGTCGTTCATCGCGCGGCGAAACGCCGGTCGGGCCCCGCGCAGGACGTTCTTTAATTCTCGGTCGCTCTCGAACGCCATGCCGAACTGCATGGGGACGACGGTCGTCCCGCCGTCGTAGTCCATGATCTCTCGGAGCACGTCGTCGTGAAGCTGGGCGTCCTCGTCGGTCTCCTCGGGGTCGGTGGTGTCGATGTCGGAGACGACCGCGCCGAGGCTGCGGTGGGAGATCGTGTAGACGCGCTCGGCGCCGGCGACCGCCTCGGTCTCGAACTCGACGTCGGTCGAGTCGACGATGCCGTAGACGTATCGGTTGCTCATCGCGGATCACTCGCCGAACGCGACGGATCGGTGGCTGGAGGCATCGGATATCCGCTTACGGCGTCCCCGCTCATTAGTCGACGCTCGTTACGACCCGATCGTCGGGGTCTGCGGGTCGATAAACGCGTGCGTACATCGTCGGTGGCGGTGGGACGGATCGATGGCATGAGATGTGTGGATCGGCCGCGGTTCGAGAACCGTGCAGCCCGCGGCCGAGCGGCGACGGAGTGCTCGTCGGGTATCGTCACGTGTGTTTGACCGCGCCGGTGGGTGACTGTGGTGCTTGCACTCGCAGCCCGGCGGGCGCGACCGTCGCGAACGGCGCCGTTACGCCGGTTAGCCCCGGCCAACGGCGGCCAGACTTGCAGACGCAGCCCGCGCCGTGTTACGACGGGGCGGCCAAGAATCGAGCGCTATGGCACAACGAACACCGAATTCATCGAGTCTGGCGGAAGTACTTGACCGCGTCCTCGACAAGGGCGTCGTCATCGACGTCTGGGCGCGGATCTCCGTCGTCGGGATCGAGTTGCTGACGGTCGAGGCGCGCGTCGTCGTCGCTTCGGTCGACACCTTCCTGCACTACGCGGAGGAGATCGCAAAAATTGAGCAAGCCACCGCGGAGGGCGGCCACGAGGAACTCGAGGAGCTCGAGGTCGAACCCCGCGCCGAAACGTCATAACGTTCGATTCCGATGGCGAACGACACGTCGCGAAAGCGCAAGGTTCGCGGCCGGAAGATCACGGCCAGTCGCGAGCAGAAGAACGGTCGGAAAGCGAAGAAGAACCTCGCGCGAAAGACGCCGACCGACGACCGCGAGGGCGACGGCCCACTGACCGACCCCGACGAGGTCGCCCCCGAGCCGTTCGTCGAAACCGACGCCATCCGATCCCTGCAGGATCGGATCACGGGCTGGCTCGAGGCCGGCCAGCCGGTCCACCTGATCGGACCGACGGGGTCGGGCAAGACGGCGTTGGCGCTCTCGGCCGCGGCGAAGCGCGGTCGGCCGGTCGTCTGGCTCAACGGCGACGAGGCGATCGACACGGCCGCGCTCGTCGGTTCCCACGCCGGCGGCGAGCGCTACAAGGAGAGCGACCAGTTCGTCAGCGGCGTCAGCAAGAAGACGGAGATCGTCCGCGAACGGTGGGTGGACAACCCGCTCTCGGTCGCGGTCCGCGAGGGTGCGACGCTCGTCTACAACGAGTTCTCGCGCAGCGATCCGGCGGCTCACAACGTCCTCCTCTCGGTTTTAGAGGAGGGCGTCCTGGAGCGACCGGGCAAGCGCGGCGAGGACCGGACGATCGACGTCCACCCCGAGTTCCGGGCGATCCTCACGTCCAACGACGTGGAGTACGCCGGCGTCCACGAACAACAGGACGCGCTCCTCGACCGGTTCGTCGGGATCCACCTCGACTACTACGACGAGGAGACCGAACGCGAGATCGTCGCCGCCCACGTCGACCTCCCGGCGGCCGACGTCGAGACCATCGTCGAGACGACGCGGGCGCTCCGCGATGAGCTCGACATCGTCGTCGGAACCCGCGCGGCGATTACGGCCGCGAAGGGGCTAGCGGTCTTCGACGCCAGCGACGGCGACGGCGAGTTCGACGACGAGACCCTGGCGAACGTGTTCACGGACGTTCTCGCCCCGAAGGTCGCGGGCGACGACGGCGGCGACGTCGAGGAACTGCGATCGAAGATCAGCGAGACGATCTGACCGACAGGAGACGACCGACCCGTACGAACTACATAACGAACCGAACTCAGACCGATGGCCGAAGCCGACGTGCACACACGACAGCGGTGCAAGGCACTCACCGAGGACGGCGAGCGCTGCTCGCGGCGGGCCCAGGACGACGGCTTCTGCTTTCAGCACGACGAGAGTGATCCAACAGTGAGCGACAGTCAGACGACCCAGGAGACGGAGGAGGAACGAGCCGACCAACCGACCGAGGCGGCCGAACGCGAGACGCAGGAATCGGAATCGCAGCGGGCGGTCGACATGACCGCCCCGGAGAAGTCCGACCCCGAGGAACTGGACGCGGACTCCGACGCCGACCGCGAGGAGGTCGCCGGTATCCTCGCGATCCGAAAGACCGTCCAGTCGACCGCCGGCGAGCTCATCGGCCACGAGTTCGACGGCGTCAGCGAGATCGTCCCGACCGACGACGGCTGGCGCGCCGTCGTCGAGGTCGTCGAACGCCGAGCGGTCCCAGACACGCAGGACATCATCGGCCGCTACGAGATCGAACTCGACGCCGACGCCACCGTCCACGGCTACCGCCGGCTCGACCGCTACCGCCGCGGCGACACCGCCGAGTTCGAGTGACGCTCGAGCGCGGGTCGACTCGCGGTTCGGTCCCGGCTCGAGTGGAAACGCTGTTCGTCGTCACTGGCGGGTCGCCGGTCGCTTCTCGTCGTGCGATTTCTAGACTCTATCTGTATCGAGCCCCAGTAGGACGGCCGTCTCGAGGGCCCACCTGCCGAGGGTGACGCCGATCCGGGGTTCGGTGCTCCCCCATCGTGATCGTCGCGGCTCGAGAAAACGGAGGGTGGAAACGGGACAGTCGATAACCCCTGATTACCGTTATGACAGGGGCGCCGCCAGAAAGGAGTATTCGAGTCAGCCGCTCGTCTTTCCATCGCCCCGTCTCCGACCCTATCGAGGCGGTCGGCTCAGTCCGAGTTCTCGGGGGGCATCCGCTGAGAATCCGCGTCGTCCGCCGGCACGATTTTGACCTTTTCGAGGCGGGCACCGTTCTCCTGGAACTCCCGCACCAGCTGGTCGTCGACGTCGTCGATCACGCCGTCGATGCTTATCTGGACCTCGTTTTCCTCCGGAGACGCTTCGACTCCCCACACGAGCCGGTCCCAGTCGTTTTTCATGGAATCTACCTCCGTTTCCCGATAGGAACGTGCCACTGATAAACCCGAACGGCGTTTGCAGACCCTGCAAACGGGGCCCCGCAAGGTAAAGTAGCGGCGAATGATAGCGCGTCACAGTCAAATGGATCTCGACCCCCAGGAGGTCATCGACGCGATCGACAACGAATCGTCGCGACGGATCCTCGCGGCAGCGAGCCGCGAACCGATGACCGCCAGCGAACTCGAGGAGGAGCTGGATGTCTCGCTCACGACGGTCTACAGGCGGACGGACGACCTGGTCGAGGCCTCGTTTCTGGAGCAAGAGACCGAAATCTCGCCGTCGGGGGACAATTACGACACTTTCGAGACCGCGATCAGGCGCATCGAGTTCACCGTCGAACCCGGGGAGTTCCGCGTCGACGTCCACTTCAGAAACGATACGGTCGACCGGTTCGGTCAGCTGTGGCGATCGTTAGGGGGATAGGACCGAACGGGCGAGACTACGAAGCAGTTCGATGACTGAAACACCCGTTTCGTGGCTGTTCCTGCTCTCGAACGCCGTCACGTTCGGTCTGGGAGTGGTCCTCACCTTCATCGCCTACAGGGCGTACGAGCGCGAGGGGATTCCCTCCCTCCTGATCGTGACGGGCGGCTTCGCGATTCTCACGCTGGGGACCGTCACGGAGGCGCTGTACGAGTTCGGCGTTAAAGGCGGGGTCATGGCGTTCGGGCGGGAACTCTATCTCCTCCGAACCGCGGAAGCGGTGCTCATCGCGGTCGGCTTGCTGTTGCTCCTCTACTCGCTGCGCCACGTCTCCTGACGCCGATCGGTTCGCGTTCGGACTACTTCCCTGTACGACCGCAACGCCGAAGCGTTCGCCGGCCGTCGATCCGTGCGTGCAATCGAGCGAGGACCGGGCCGTCCGCGGCGTCGACGTCGACGACGAGACGCGGTGCGCCCACTACCACACCGACCGCGACGTCGTCGCCTTCCGATTCGACTGCTGCGACGGCTACTTCCCCTGTTTTCGCTGCCACGAGGAGCTGACGGACCACGAGGCCGTCCCGTGGCCGCGCGAGCGGTTCGACGAGCCGTCGGTGCTCTGTGGCGCCTGTCGCACCGAACTCACCGTTCCCGAGTACCTCGAGTGCGACTACGCGTGTCCGGCCTGCGGGGCCGCGTTCAATCCCGGCTGTGAGGCCCACGCCGAACTGTACTTCGAGACCGCGGGGGCGGAGGAAGCAGAGGGGAAAGGGGAGTGAACGTCGTGCCCGCGACCGCGCGACGCTTCAGTCGTCCGCCGGCGACGGCGCCGACGGCCGCGGCTCGTCCGCCTCCTCGAGCGCGCCGGTCTCGCCCCGAACGGCCGCCTCGGCGTCCGCCGTCAGGTCGTTGACGACCGCGCGGCCGTCGCGCTCGCGGACCACCAGCCCGTCGTCCTCGAGCGCGGAGAGGTGGTGCGAGACGGTGCTGGGGTCGCGCTCGAGCTCGTCGGCGAGCCGACCGTTGTTGACCGGTCCGAGATTGGCCAGCGCCTCGAGCACCTCCCGTTTGGCCGGTTCGGCCAGCGCCGCGTGGAGCGCGGCGTCGCGCTCGTCCTCGACGGTGAAGTACCGCCGCTTGCCGTCGACGGCCACCGACGCGATCAACCCCTCCTCCTCGAGGATGCGCGCGTGGTGGCGCACGGTCGACAGCGAGACGTCCTGCCGGTCGCCCACCTCGGAGAGGTAACAGCCCGGCTCCGCCCGAATCATGTCGTAGATCGCCTCGCGGCGGTCGTTCTCGAGCGGGTCGGAGTCGTCGTACCGGCTGTAGCCGAGGACGGAGAGGAGTTCGGCGGGCGCCAGCGAGCAGAGGCGCCGGAGCCACCGGCTCTGTGCCGGGTGTAGCCAGTTCGCCGCGAGGTTGCTCGCGGTGCCGCCGAGGCCGGCGCCCGCGCCGGTTCCGGTGCCTGCGCCGGCGCCCGAAGCACCCGCGGCGGCCGCGCCGGAGGCCGTGATCGTCCCCATGAGTCCGACGAGCACCGCGTCCGTCGCCGTACTACCGTTCGACGGGGTCGGCGGCGAGCCGGCGTCCGACTGCGCGTTCGAATCCGATCCGCCGGTCGACGTCGCCTTCGAGGACCCACTCGAGCCGTCGGCTGCCGATCCGCGGTCGTTCGCTCCGGTGCCCGACTCGCCGGACTCGAGTCCTGCCGACGCGTTCAGCGTCGCGTTTCCGAGTTCGGTCGAACCGAGTGTACTCTCTCGGTCTTCGGTCGACGTTTCAAGGTCGGTCGTCTCGTTCGCGGTATCCTCGAGCGGTTCGGTGACGTCGCCCGTCGTCTCCTCGAGGCTATCGGTCGTCTCGTTCGTTGCGTCCTCGAGGCTGTCCGTCGTGTTCTCGATCTCGTCGCCGAGGTCCGTTTCGGCGCCGTCGGCTCCGTCGTCCGTCTCGGTACTATCGAGAAGCCCGTCGCTCCCGGCGGTATCGTCGTCGAGCGAGTCGTTGGCGTCGCCGTCGGACGACCCGTCGAGAGACGTCTCGTTTACGACCGCATCGGTGAGCGACGCGTCGACGTCGTCGCTCGCCGACCCGAGTGACGGGTCGCCGTCGGATAGCGAAGCGCCCGCCGCGGGCGCCGCGAATCCGCCGAGCAGGGCGAGCGCGGCGACGACGATCGCGACCGCTCGCGTCGACGGCCTCGAGCACATGGCGTATCCGTCCCTGCGAGATCGATCGTAATACGCTTTTCCGGTTTCGTGACTGTCAGCCAACGGAATAGATCGGACGGGAGCGCCGACTGCACGGCGCCGAGACAGGTCGGCAGAGCGGCCGATCCAGCAAGGTATTTCCGCGTCGGGCGGCGGAATTCGAGTATGGATCCGGCGCTTGGCCCTCCCGAGGAGATGGCCGAGAAACGCGACGAGCTGACGCCGATGATGCGTCAGTACCACGACCTCTGTGCCCGCTACGACGACGCGATCGTGCTCTTTCAGGTCGGCGATTTCTACGAAACCTTCTGCGGCGCAGCGGAGAAGACCGCGCGGCTGCTCGAGGTCGCCCTGACCAGCCGCGAGGACTCGACCGGCGAGTACCCGATGGCCGGCATCCCGATCGACAACGCCGAGTCGTACATCGAGGAGCTGCTGGAGGCCGGCTACCGGGTCGCCGTCGCCGACCAGGTCGAGGAGCCGGGCGAGACCTCGGGCGTCGTCGAGCGGGCCGTCACGCGGGTCATCACGCCGGGCACGCTCACCGAGGACGAACTGCTGGCCAGCGACGACAACAACTTCGTTGCGGCCGTCGCCCGCGGCCCGTCCAACGGCGCGGCCGGTCCCGACGCCGAACTCGCCTTGGCCCTGCTGGACGTCTCGACCGGCGACTTCCTCGCGACGAGTTCCGACTCCCGAGAGTCCATCGCGGACGAGGTGAGCCGGTTCGACCCCGCCGAGGCCGTCGTCGGACCCGGGGCTCCCGACGGCATCTTCCCCGAGGACTGCATGGTGACGCCGTACGCCGAACGCGCCTTCGACTGCGAGCGGGCGGGCGAGAAGCTCGCGACGTACTTCCGGAACCCCGACGCGCTGCTGGCCAGCGACGCCGAGATCCGGGCCTGCGGGGCGTTGCTCTCCTACGCGGAGTACGTCCGCGGCGGCGAACACGAGGGCGAGCGCGGCGAGGACGACGAGGCCGCAGACGACCAAACGGACGCCGACGAACCTCAGGACGGCAACCCACTCGAGTACATCACCCACCTCACGCGGTACGACCCCCGCGAGTACCTCCTGCTCGACGCCGTCGCCCTGCGCAGCCTCGAGCTGTTCGAGCCCCGGACCGTCCACGGCCGGGACGACGCGACGCTGGTCGGCGTCCTCGACGAGACCGCAAGCGCCCTGGGCGGCCGGAAGCTGCGCGACTGGCTCCGGCGGCCGCTGCTCGAGCCCGAGCGGATCGAGGCGCGGCTCGACGCGGTGGAAGAACTGACGGGCGCGGTCCAGACCCGCGAGCGGCTCCACGAACTGCTGCGGGAGGTCTACGACTTAGAGCGGCTGATCGGCCGCATCTCCCGCGAACGGGCGAACGCTCGAGACCTGCGCTCGCTGCGCGATACGCTGGCGGTCGTCCCCGACGTCCGCGCCGAACTCGCCGACGCGGACTGCGAGCGACTTCGACGACTCCACGAGAACCTCGACCCGCTGGCCGACATCCGCGAGTTGATCGACGACGCGGTCGTCGAAGATCCGCCGATCGAGATCACCGAGGGCGGGATCATCGCCGAGGGGTACGACGAGGACTTAGACGACCTGCGGTCGACCGCCCGCGACGGTAAGCAGTGGATCGACAACCTCGAGGAACGCGAGCGCGAGCGCACCGGCATCGACTCGCTGAAGGTCGGTCACAACTCCGTCCACGGCTACTACATCGAGGTCACTAATCCGAACCTCGATGCAGTGCCCGACGACTACCAGCGCCGCCAGACGCTGAAGAACTCCGAGCGGTTCGTCACGCCGGAACTCAAGGAGCGGGAAGACGAGATCGTCGGCGCCCAGCAGCGCGCGGACGACCTCGAGTACGAACTCTTCCGCGAGGTGCGCCGGGAGGTCGCCGACGAAGTCGAGCGCGTCCAGCACCTCGCCGATGCGCTCGCCACCCTCGACGCGCTCGTCTCGCTGGCGACGGCCGCAGCCCAGTACGACTACTGTCGGCCGGAGATTCTCGAGCGCGGCGGTGACGGCAGCGGCGACGCCGGCACCGAGTGCGTCCTCGAGATCGAGGGCGGGCGCCACCCCGTCGTCGAGCGCACGCAGGAGTCGTTCGTCCCGAACGACGCCCGCTTTACCGAGGATCGGCGGCTGGCGGTCATCACCGGGCCGAACATGTCGGGCAAGTCGACCTACATGCGGCAGGTCGCCCAGATCGTCCTCCTCGCGCAGGTCGGGAGCTTCGTGCCCGCCGGATCGGCGCGGCTGACGCCCGTCGATCGGATCTTCACCCGCGTCGGCGCCAGCGACGACATCGCCGGCGGCCGCTCGACCTTCATGGTCGAGATGGACGAACTCGCGACCATTCTTCGCGAGGCCGACGAAAACTCGCTCGTACTGCTGGACGAAGTCGGCCGAGGAACCTCGACCGCCGACGGCATGGCCATCGCGCAGGCGATCACCGAACACCTCCACGACGAGGTCGGCGCGACGACCCTCTTTGCGACTCACCACCACCCGCTGACCGAACTCGCGGACGACCTCGAGGCCGCGTTCACGCTCCACTTCGAGGTCGACCAGGAGGACGGCGAGGTCGTCTTCCACCACGAGATCGCGCCCGGCGCGGCGACGGGCTCCTACGGCGTCGAGGTCGCGACCGCCGCGGGCGTGCCCGAGGCCGTCGTCGAGCGCTCGCGGGAACTGGTCGCCGAGGCGGCCGACGAGACCGCGGACGCGCTCGAGGACGATGCTGGCGAACCGACCGCCGACGCCGATGCGGCGGCCGAGCCGCTCGAGGCCGGCGACGAGGATCCAGGGACGGCCGCCGCTGCCGCCACTGCCGATGGGGGCGATATCCCGACCGACGTGGCCGCCGAACTCCGCGCCCTCGATCTCGCTCACCTCACCCCCGTCGAGGCGCTGACGGAACTGGATCGGCTGAAGCGACTGCTCGAGGAGTGAGCCACATCGGCGAAACACGCCAATCGGACAATCCGATCGTCGGCCGTTCCACGTCTCGGCGCCCCGAGAAAATCGTGTCTCTAATCGCCACGACTGGCTCGAGCGAGGGCCGTCGGGCGGTACTACACCCGCGACGGTTTCCGCCCGGCCGTGTGACCGTTAGGCGTGTTTCTCGATGAGCGCCGCCACTTCGTCGCGGACCGCCTCCCGATCGGTCGAGCGGATCGTCGTTCGGGTTTTGCGTTCGTCCGTGTCGGCCATCTCGCTGAGGAGGCCGCCTCGGCGGTCGATTTCGACGAACAACTCGAGTTCGTCGGGGCCGGGCTGGGCGACGAGTTCGACCTCGTCGAGTTGGCCGCGGAACCGGCCGCCGGTAGCGTCGAACTCGAACTCCTGGATGAACCGTCGGCCGCCGGCGTACCGGCCGTACGGATCGGCCTCGCACTCCGCCGTTCGGAGCGAAAACCCGAGGTCGTCCATCGCGTCGAAGACCGTCTGCAGGCGCGGCGTCGGCCGAACCTCGAGGTAGTCCTGGTCTTCGGGATCGACGGCGAGGTCGATGTCGAGTTCCGTTTCGATCCAGACGTCGACGCCGCCGACCGTTACCGGCGTCTCGTACGGCACGTCGATCGAGACCGATCGCGTCTCCTCCCGGTCGGGTTCGATGGTGAGCCCCTCCGTCAGCGTGAACCGGTCGATATCCGCCTCTCGGTAGCCGTCGTCGGTCAGATACCGCGTCTCGAGTTCGAAGCGGATCGCGCCGACCTCCTGTTCGGCGTTCCCGCCGGTAATGTGGACGTCCGCATCGATCGTTTCGCCCGGCCGGACGGTCTCGGTCGGGAGGACTGTATCGACGGTCGCGTTACCGATACCGATGCTCGCGAGGACCTTCTTCATGGCTCCGTTCGTACATTTGTGGCCCTGATTATAAGTTTACTACTACTGAATGAATCGCCTCCAGCGGACGGGGGGACCGACGGGCGGGCTCTCAATGGGTCATCGCGTGAAAGCGAGTCGTGCGACGCCGGATGAGCGAGCGGACGCCGACTCGGGACGCTGTAGCGCTGTAGCACTGTAAGGTTATTTTGCGTCGCCGTCGAACGGTCGCGTACGACGATTTCGGGTCGGTGAGCGGACGATGCGTGGGACTCGACGAGTCGCCGTCGGACGCCCGAACCACCGCACGGAGGGATACGCATGGCAGACCTCACGCTCACGAGCCCCGAGTTCGACGACGGCGAACGGATTCCCGACCGCTACGGCTACGACGCGGACAACGTCAACCCGCCGCTCGAGATCGAGGGCCCGCCGGCGGAAGCCGACGCCTTCGCGCTCATCGTGGACGACCCGGACGCGGTCGAGCCGGCGGGCAAGATCTGGGACCACTGGATCGTCTGGAACATTCCGGCCGACCGAACGGAAATTCCCGAGGACTGGTCCCCCGACGCCGACGGGGCGACCGAAGGAACGAACGACTACGGCGAGACCGGCTACGGCGGCCCGAAGCCGCCGGACCGGGAACACACCTACCGGTTCACGGTCTTCGCGCTGAACAACACGCTCGAGATCGACGACCGCGACGTCGACGCCGACCGGCTGCGAGAGGCGATGGAGGGCCACGTCATCTCGCAGGCGACGCTCGAGGGGACGTATCCGGCTTGACCGGGAGCCTTACGATTCGGCGCGTGGGTCGCGGAGACGTTCGACGCCGACGCCGAAGAGCGACCCGACGGCGTATGCGGCCGTTCCGAGGACGATCGGCGCCCCGGTAACGAGTGCGACCCTCGTCAGGTCGAAGAGAAATCCGAGTTTGTCGGCGAACGAGCGACCCGAAAGGCCAAGAATCGCCCACTCGGCGTAAAACGCGAGATAGGCAGCGAACGGCGCGACCCACGCGCCGATCAGGCTCCCTCGTCGGTAGCCGATCCCGCCGGCAACGAAGATCGCCACCGCAGTTGCATCCGTCGGAAGGACGATGACGCCGCCGTCGACGGCAAACAGTTCCGTCGCGTAGGCGACGAACGTGCCGAAAAAGACGACCGCGGCGGCGAGAAGGTCCAGATTCCGTTCGAACGGGTCGCCAAAGAGGATCTCTCGGACGAGGCGGGCCATGCGACGGGTTTGGATTTCGTGTCGAATGAAATAACTGTTCGCCTCCGCAAGTTTGTGCCGCCTCGAGAAAACGGTTGCTGCCCGTTTCGCTCGACGACTGTAACTTCGGACTGGTCACTCTGCCGGCGGCTCGAGCGAGACGAACTCGAGGCCGTGCTCGGTCAGCAGCCGATCCGCGCGGTCGGTGACCGACGGCGCGACCAGGATGCCGCGGACGGTCGCGTCGGCGTGCAGGTCGCGCTCTAAGGCGTCGACGTACCGTCGAAGCTGCCCGACCGCGTCCGGCCCGACGCGGCGTCGCTTCAGTTCGACGACGACCGTCCGGTCGGCCGAGTCCTTGCCGTAGATGTCCACGGCGCCCGCGGGCGTCTCGCGCTCGGTCGCCAGCGGCGTGAAGCCGGGCTCGAGCAGATCCGGTTCCGTCAGGATGCGCTCGCGGAGGTCCTCCTCAGTGCCGACCAGCGCGAGGTCGTTCTTGTCGGTGCCCGAGAACGCCGACACCTGCAGGACGGTCTCGAAGCCGACTCGCAGGCGCTCGTCGGGCGTCGAACGGACGCTCTCTACGACGAGCCGGTCCGCGGCCTCGTCGCGGCGCACGTCGTGCTCGCAGCCCGGCGGCTGCCAGTTGACCGGCTGCTGGCCCTCGTCGGTGTGGACCAGCGCCGCGCCGTCGGGTTTGAGCATGACGTGTCGATCGCCCGCCTCGAGCCGGCTCGAGGCGCGACCCTCGTAATCGACGGTACAGCGGCCGAAGACGGTCACGAGGGCGCCGCGCGCGATCCCGTCCGCGATCGTCTCGCGCGCGTCTTCGAGGGCGGGTCGCTCGAGCGTTTCGACGCGGGTGCCGTCCGGAAATTCGCTCACTGAGCGCAGCTAGCGGGGGCGCGGATAAAAGTGGCGCGACGGCGCCGACGGCGGCACTCGACTCGAGCGTACTTGTCCGGATAACAAGGCTTATTTTTCGCCCCGCCCGCGTTCCAGAAGATACGATGTCGAACCTACCCTCCCGCCGTCGCTTTCTCGCGCTCGCCGGTACCGGAACGACGGCGGCCCTCGCCGGTTGTTCGCAGCTCGAATCACTGACCCAATCGGACGACGGGACGACCGGCGGGGCCGGCGGTGCAGTCACCGTCGCCGTATCGCCGCCCCAGGAGGAGATAGCGAAACTCAACGAGCGGTTCCAGAGCGGCGAACTCAGCCGAACGGAAGCGCTCGACGAGCAGCAGGCGTTGAACGAAGACGCCACGGCCGCGTTTGAAGACGCCGCGAGCAACCGGGGCATTTCGGTCGAGGAGTCCGCGCCCAAGTTCGCCCTCCTTCAGGTCACCGGCGACGACAGCGCGATCATGGATGCGCTCCGCAACGGCGATATCGACGGCATTTATCCCGGCGATCAGTACGACGCCTTCGTCCAGCAGGAGCAGCAACGGGCCCGGCAACAGCGGATGATCGCGGAACAGCAGCAACAGCAGGACCAGCAGCCGAACAACGAAACGAACGGCTCGGATTCCGACGCCGGTAACACGTCGGACGCCGACAACACGTCGGCGTCGGGCAACGAATCCACCGAATAACCCGCGGCCCTTTTCAGTCGCCGATTCGTTCGATCGCTACCGCTCGACGCTGAACGGGCTCTCCCGTTCGGTCCAGTTCCACCCCGGCAGCCGCTCCTGGAAGCCGGCCGCCAGCGCCGCCTCAAGGTCGTCGACGCCGGCGTTCTCCTCGGCGCGGCCGTGAACCTGCACGTCCGCGTAGTGGAAGGTCGCCTCGCCGAGCGTCCGCAGCGGCTGGCTCCCGGCGATCGTCGCGGCCAGTTCGCGACCGAGGAGTTCGTCGACGACGAAGCCGGGGTAGTCCCCCTCGACGTCGAGGTCTCGCAGGATCGCGACCAGCGCGGCGACGTTGACCGCCAGATCGCCGTCGGCGAAGACGGCGTCGACCTCGGCCCTGTACTGGCGCTCGGTGACGTGATCGACGTCGGTCTCGAAGACCTCACCCAGTTCGTCCCGCACGTCGTTGATGATCGGCACGACGCGGTCGGCGCGGTCGCGAACCCACTCCCGTTCGCCGGCGACGCGGTCCGGTGTCAGGCGCATACGTCCCCTCCGTCGCGGAACGCCCTATCGTTTGCGAAGGCTTTTATACCACGCAAAGAATAGCCTCGAGTAAGCGGGTTCTCCCTGGAATCTTCCCGCACGGACCAGGATAACCGCCCTGGGAGCGTGTTCGTCACGGCACGGGATGACATGATACGGAAACGGAGACGGCCGACGGCGTCCTGTTCGGGACGCGTTTCGGCGGGGCGATCGGCGCAACTACCGATCGATACCCGACTCGTCTCGGCACGCCTCGTTCGGTTGCGGTCTCGAGTTTCGTTTCCGGTTCCGTTCTCGGTTCCCCTCGGTTCTCGAAGCCGGTCGGGCGCGATCGCTCCCGGGCGACGAGTTCACGCAAGCCAATTCGGCGACATATGAGCACTGTAGAGCAGCAACTCGACGATTTGAAAGCAGAGATCACGAGCGAGTTACCGAGCGATATCTCGGTCTCCTCGGTGAAGTACGAAGGCCCCGAACTGGTGGTCTACACGCGCGATCCGAAGAAGTTCGCCCAGCAGGGCGACCTCATTCGGCAGCTCGCAAGCAAACTGCGCAAGCGGATCACCGTTCGGCCGGACCCGAGCGTCCTCTCGCAACCCCAGGAGGCTCGCGAGGAGATCATGAACGTGATCCCCGAGGAGGCCGGCGTCACGGATCTGGACTTCCACGCCGACACCGGCGAGGTCGTCATCGAGGCCGAGAAGCCCGGCATGGTCATCGGCCGCCACGGCTCGACGCTCCGGGAAATCACGAAGAACGTCGGCTGGACGCCCGAGGTCGTCCGCACGCCGCCGATCGAGTCCTCGACGGTCTCGAACGTCCGGAGCTTCCTCAAGCAGGAGCGCGACGAGCGCCGGGACATCCTAGAGAAGGTCGGCCGCCAGATCCACCGCGAGGAGATGTCCGACGACGAGTACGTCCGCATCTCCACGCTGGGCTGCTGTCGCGAGGTCGGGCGGGCCTCTTTCATCCTCTCGACGCCCGAGACGCGCATCCTCGTCGACTGCGGCGACAAACCCGGCGCCGAGGGCGAGGTCCCCTACCTCCACGCGCCCGAAGCCTTCGGCGCGGGCCCGGAGACGATCGACGCGGTCGTCCTGACCCACGCCCACCTCGACCACTCCGCCTTTATCCCGCTGCTCTTTAAGTACGGCTACGACGGCCCGATCTACTGCACCGAGCCCACGCGGGACCTGATGGGCCTGCTGACGCTGGACTACCTCGACGTCGCCGCCAAGGAGGGACGGACGCCACCGTACGACTCCGAGCAGGTCCGCGAGGCGATCAAACACACCATCCCGCTCGAGTACGGCGACGTCACCGACATCGCGCCGGACGTCAAGCTCACGCTGCACAACGCCGGCCACATTCTGGGCTCGGCCGTCTCGCATTTCCACATCGGCGACGGGCTCTACAACGTCGCCTTCTCCGGCGACATCCACTACGAGGACACCCGCCTGTTCAACGGCGCGGTCAACGACTTCCCGCGCGTCGAAACCCTGGTGCTCGAGTCGACCTACGGCGGTCGCAACGACTACCAGACCGACCAGGAAGACTCCGAGGAGAAGCTCAAGGAGATCATCAACGAGACCTACGACCGCGGCGGCAAGGTCCTCATTCCGGCGTTCGCCGTCGGTCGTTCTCAGGAGATCATGCTCGTCTTGGAGGAGGCGATGCGCGAGGGCGAGATCCCCTCGATGCCGGTCCACCTCGACGGCATGATCTGGGAGGCGACGGCGATCCACACCACCTACCCCGAGTACCTCCGGGACGACCTGCGCGACCGGATCTTCCACGAGGACGAGAACCCCTTCCTCGCCGACGAGTTCAACCACATCGACGGCGGCGAGGAGGAGCGCCAGGACGTCGCCGACGGCGAGCCCTGTATCATCCTCTCGACCTCCGGTATGGTCACCGGCGGCCCGATCATGTCCTGGCTCTCCCACATCGGCCCCGATCCGGACTCGACGCTGACCTTCGTCGGCTACCAGGCCCAGGGGACCCTCGGGCGGCGCATCCAGAACGGCTGGGACGAGATCCCGACCAGCGAGGTCGGCGCCATGGGCGGCGACAACGGTCGCGGCACTCTCTCGCTGAACGTCGACGTCAAGACCGTCGACGGCTTCTCCGGCCACGCCGACCGCGCCGGCCTCGAGAATTTCGTCAAGACGATGAACCCCCGGCCCGAGAAGGTGCTCTGCGTCCACGGCGACGAGCGCTCGACGCAGGACCTCTCCTCCGCCCTCTATCACAACTACGACATGCGCACCTTCGCGCCGAAGAACCTCGAGACCTTCCGCTTCCTCTAAAGCCCTCGCGGCCGCTTGGCAGCGGCCGATCGCCCTTTCAGTCCGCCCAGGTACGTATTATCGCGGCGCGCGGATTTGCGCGCCGCTCGAGCGCCTGCCCTTCCCCGTGACTCGAGCGCTCGCCTCGAGCAGGAGGCGAACGCTCGAGACGGCCACGCGGCCGATCGGGCGGCGGACTGTCACGTGGCCGGCGGCGAACTGAACTGGAGACCGACGATTTCTTGAAAGGGCCGCAGAGAGGGTGGGCGTATGGTGAGCGTAGCAATCGCGTTGGCACTTGCGACCTTACTGTTGTTCGGCGGCTGGGCGGTCGCGGCGGACGTCGCGACGCGGTCGCTGTCGGCCGTGAACGCGGTGTTGCTGTCGTACGTGGCGAGTATCGGACTCGTCGGCGGATACGCGGTTCTGTCACGACGCCCGATCGCCGGAACGAGTACCGACATCGCGTTCGCGTTGGGGTCGGGCGTGTTTCTCGCGGCCGGGACCCTCGCGTTCTACGCGGCGCTGACGCGGGGGAGCATGGCGGTCGTCTCGGCCATCGCCGGCCTCTACTTCGTCGTCCCCGTTCTCATCGGCGTCGTCTACTTCGAAACGGCGCTGAGCACCGCGAACGTCGTCGGCTTCGCCCTCGCGGTCGTGGCCGTCGTTCTCATCGCCTCTTGACGGCGGTCAGTGCGTCGTCGGACCGTCGCGCTCTGAGACGGCGACCGACGAGGCGAAAACGGCAAAACAACCGAAAACCGGCGTCTCGAGAGCGTCGGCGATCAGGACAGCTGCTTCGCGACCCAGTCGAGGCTCGTCGCGAGCGCGGCCAGCAGGATCGCCCCGATCGAGATCAGGATGAGGAACGTCGAGACGACGCTCACCAGCGGATCGAGCGCCTGCCGGATCTCGGACCAGGCCAGGACCGGAATGGTCTGCGTGCTGGGCGTCGAGAGGAACATCGCCATCACGAACTCCTGCAGGCTGATGATGAAGGCCAGCAGCGTGCCGACGAAGATCCCCTCTTTCACGTTCGGCAGGACGACGTGCCGGAACGACTGCACCGGCCCCGCGCCGAGGTCGTGGGCGGCGTCGAGTTGCTGCCAGTCGAACCGGCTGAACACCGACCGCATCACGAAGTAGACCAGCGGCGTCGCCCAGAGCGTGTGCGCGAGGATGATGCTCAGATAGGAACCCCGCAGGCCCACCTCGTTGAAGTACATCAGCAGCGTGATCCCGAGGATGATCGGCGGGATCAGCAGCGGGACGAGGACGATCGGCGCCACGATCGTGCCGAGCGAGCCGTCGTCGATCTCCTGCCCGAAGGCGCCCGAGACGCCAAGCACCGTCGCGAGGATCGCGGTCCCGACGCCGACGACGATGCTGTTCGTGAACGCCTCGAGCCAGCGGATGCTCTCGAAGAACTCGCCGTACCAGGCCAGCGAGAGGCCCTCGGGCGGGAACGCGAGCTGGCCGGACGCCGAGAACGAGGTCGCGACGACGACCAGTAGCGGAAGCAGCAGGAACGCGAGCAACACGGCGTACCCCGCGCGGAACGCGGCGGTTTCGAATCGCTCCCTATGCAAGGTCGAACTCACCTCCGAATCGGTTGAGGACGGTTCCGAGGACGGCGATGCACGTAAACATCAGGACGAGCATCACGATCGCCAGCGCGGCGGCGATCGGGTAGCGAAGGGTCGACAGCATCAGGTCCTCGACGTGGATGGCGAACGTGACGCTGCTCGAGAGCAGTTCCGGTGCGGCGTAGGCCCCGACGCTCCAGGCGAACGAGATCACCGTCGCGACGATGATTCCCGGCATCGCCTGGGGCACGACGACCTCGAGGACCGACCGCGGACGGCTCGCGCCGAGGTCGCGGGCCGCCTCGACGATCTGCCAGTCCATCGTCGCCATGACGCTGTAGATCGCCAGCACGGCGTAGGGCAGGACGATGTACAGCTGCCCGATGACCGCGCCGACGGTGGCGGGGACGAACTGGATCGGACTCGAGATCAGGTTCAGCGACAGCAGTACCTTGTTGAGCGTCCCGGTGGGCGCCAGCAGCGGATTGAACGCGTAGGTTCGGATGACCAGCGTCGTCAGCAGCGGCATGACCACCGAGAACAGGAGCAGCGACTTCACGAGGCCGCTCGAGCGCCAGATCGCGTACGCGTAGAACGCGCCGAGCGCGACGGCCAAGACCGTCACCATCGCGCCGAGCTTGAACGAGTGGCCGATGACGCTCAGCAGGAGGTCGTCGGTCAACACCGTCGCGTACGCGTCGAGCGACCACGTCCCCTTCGCGTAGGGGAGATCGCTCGAAGTCTCGGCGACGCTGATCCGCAGCAGGATGACGAACGGGATCACGAAGATCAGCAGCTCGAACAGGAGCAGCGGCGCCATGACCAGCAGGGCCCGGTTCGAGCCCGACTGCTCGAAAAGCGAGTCCAGGACGGACGCGATCGGTCGCGGAAGGATCGATTTCGCCGTCGACATGGCTGTCACAGTTCGACCCGCGCGCCGTCGGTTCGGAAGGCGAGCACGTCGGCCCCGTTCCACTCGATGCGAACCTCGTCGCCGGCGGACAGCGTCTCCGCGCTCGCGTCCGACCGCTCGACGAAGATCGACGAGCCGTCGATCGAGACGGAGTAGCGAACGGTCGAGCCGCGATAGACGACGTTTCCGATCGTCCCGATGACGGTGTTCGTCGTGCTCCCGTCGGCGACGGCCCGCCGTTCGGCGGCGTCATCGTCGCCGGCGGCGTCGGGCGCCCGATCGATCGAGAGGATCTCCGGTCGCAGCGAGAGCGTGAGGTCGGTCCCCTCCTCGAGGTCGGGATCGCCGTCGGTCGGGAGGACGAGTTCGGCGCCGAGTTCGGTGTCGACGGAGATCGACTCCGCGGTCGCCTGCGAGACGGTCGCCTCGACGAAGTTCGTGTCGCCGAGGAACGACTCGATGAAGCGGTTCTTCGGGTTCTCGTAGACCTCGTGCGGGTCGCCGATCTGGACCAGTTGGCCCTCGTTCATGATCCCGATCCGATCGGCCAGCGTGAACGCCTCGTCCTGGTCGTGCGTGACGTGGACGAACGTCTTCTCCAGGTCGTCGTGGATCTCGCGGAGTTCGATCTGCATGTCCTCGCGGAGCCGCTTGTCGAGGTTCGACAGCGGCTCGTCGAGCAGCAACACGTCCGGATTGACCGCGAGCGAGCGCGCGAGCGCGACCCGCTGTTTCTGTCCGCCGCTCAGGTTCGTCGGGTCGTCGTCCTCGTAGCCGCTCATCTGGACGCGCTCGAGCATCTCCCGGGCGCGTTCGCGGCGCTCGTCCTTGGGGACGCCGTCCATCTTCAGGCCGAAGGCGACGTTCTCCAGCACCGTCTTGTGGGGGAACAGCGCCCAGTCCTGGAACACCGTCGAGGTGGTCCGGTCGTAGGCCGCCTGGTCGGTGACGTCCTCGTCGCCGATCCGGATCGTTCCGTCGGTCGGCGTCTCGAGGCCGGCGATCATCCGCAGCGTCGTCGACTTGCCGCTGCCGCTGGGACCGAGCAGGCAGAGCAACTCGCCGTCGTCGATCGAGACCGAGACGTCCTCGACGGCGAGCGTGTCGCCGTAGCGCTTCTCGAGTCCCTGCAGTGTGATTTCGGACATTGTTCTGATTCGTGAGGTTAGGACTGCTGTTGCATGCTAGTGAACGCGTCGGAGAGGTCGCCGCTGTAATCCGCGAGGAAACTCCAGTCGGGGAACACGATGTTACGGGCTTCCTCGTCCGTCGTCGGCAACTCGTCTGCGATCCGATCGGGGTACTCAACGTTCTTGTTGCTGAACATCATCGGAATGGACTCGGCCCACTGGGACTGGACGTCGGCGTCCAGCAGGAAGTTGATGAACGTCTCGGCCTCGTCGCGCATGTCCGTCCCCCGGACGACACACCAGTTGTTGAAGTAGCCGGTGGTCTGTTCGGGCAACGTGTGGCTCAGCCCGTCGTACTCGTCGATGTCGTACGCGGTCTGTTCGTAGTACCACTGGGCGGTGTCGATGACGCCGTTGTCGAACGCCTGCCAGATGTCCTCGCCGGAGCTGGCCCAGCTCTCGATGGTCCAGTCCTCGATCGTCCCGAGGACGTCCTCGTGGAGCGCAGGGTCGGACATCTCCTCGGCGCCGGGCTTCTCGTCCATCGCGATCGCCGCGGCGTAGAGCGGGTACCACCAGAAGCCGGTGTCGATGCCGACCGGGGCGTCCGCCGCGGCCGCGTCGAACTCGCTCCAGGTTCCGGGCTGGACGTCGGCGTCGTCTCGGTGGATGATCGTACACGGCGCCCCGTCGACGGGCATCCCGTACTCGGGGTCGCGGATTTCGGTGTAGAAGTCGATGATGTTCTCCGCGTTGGGAACGTTCTCTCGACGGATCGGTTCGAACAGGTCGTCTTGGCGACCGTAGTAGTAGAAGTTCCCCTCGGCGACGGTGACGTCGAACGGCGGGTCGTCCGCCGGCGCCGATCGGATCTTGTTGAGAATGCCGGCCCACTCCGGCTGGAGTTGGATCTCGATATCGTGTTCTTCCTCCCACTGGGAGACGACCCCTTCCTCGAAGCGGTCGGCGTAATTGCCACTCCAGACGGCAACGGTCAGCGCCGACGATTCGCTCGCGAGCAGGTCGGCACAGCCCGCGAGCGCGGTTGCCGATCCGACCGCCGTCGTCGATAGCAGTCGTCGTCGGGAGACGGAGGCAGAATCGGTCGTCGAGTCGCTCGCTACGTCGTTCGTCTCTGCAACCCGGTCAGGGTCTGCAGGCATTGGTACCCCGGTCATCGCCGATGACGACATAAAGTAGTTGTGAAACCATGGGAAATGTGCAAATTAGTATCAATATTCCCGTTCGCCTCGAGCCGAGCTCGCCGTCCGCTCACGCGTCAGCACCCGCGTATCGTCGGTATTGGCACCGGCGCCGACTCGCCCATGTCGGCGGGCGTCGGCGAGAATCGACCCCCGCCGGTCGACCGTCCGGTACCCGCCTCGAGCGGCGGCGTTCCGGCGCTCGTCTGCCGCGGGCGGAGCCGCTAACTGCCTCGAGGCCCAACCGCGGCCATGGACGTCGCGATCGTCTCCGTCGGCGACGAACTGCTCGCAGGGACGACGACCAACACGAACGCATCCTGGTTGGCCGGGCGCCTCACCGAGCGCGGCAGCACCGTGGGCCGCATCCTGACGATCCCCGACGACCGCGCCGAGATCGCCGACTACGTCGGCCGGTGGCGCGAGGAGTTCGACGCCGTCATCGTCACCGGCGGCATCGGCGGCACGCCGGACGATCTCACCGTCGAGGCCGTCGCCGAGGGGCTGGACCGCGACCTCGTCGTCCATGAGCGGATTTACGATGCCCTCCGCGAGAAGGCGGCACAGTTCCGCGAGGAAAACCCCGAGATGGTCGCCGAGTACGACCTCGAACTGGATCTCGAGGCCGCCGCCTCCCTGCCGGAGGGCGCGACGCCGATCGTCGTCGACGAGGCGTGGGCGCCGGGCTGTATCGTCGAGAACGTCTACGTCTTCGCGGGCATCCCCGAGGAGATGAAGGCGATGTTCCGCGAGGTCGAAGCGGAGTTCCGCGGCGACGCGACCGCGAAGACGATCTACACGCCCGCGCCGGAGGGGTCGCTCCACGGCGTCCTCCAGCAGGCCGGCGACGAGTTCGACGTGGCCGTCGGCAGCTACCCGCGCGGGGAGTCGCGGCCGGGCCGCATTCGAGTCACGGGGACCGACGAGTCGACGGTCGAGGAAGCGATCGAGTGGCTGCGCGAGCGCATCGAGACGACCGCGCCGCCGTCGGAATCCGAGTCCGAGCCCGCGTCGGATTCACCCTCGGAGTAGCCCGATTCGGGCCGGGCACGTCGCTCCGCTGGGTCCGGTAGCAGACGACGACCGACCTCGTCACCGTCAGTACGAACAGTTCGCCGAGCACCGCGGTGCCGACGAGTCCCGCGAAGGCGACGCGGACGACTGTCGTTGGCAGACGCGCCCCCTCGTCCCGCCGCCTGACCGTTTATCAGTCGATATTCGGTAGCTACTTGGGTCGACCGTCCAACCGACGTGTATGGGCGGACGTGGGCCGAAACGCGAACTCGCGGAGAAGATAGCCGGGGAGATCACGCTGAGCGACGACCCCGGCGCCACGTTGCGCAAGTGGCGAACCGATTTCGACGTCTCACAGACCGATCTCGCCGAGGAACTGGGGGTCTCCTCGTCGGTCATCTCGGACTACGAGAGCGGCCGCCGGGAGAGTCCGGGCATCGGCGTCGTCGGACGGCTCGTCGAGGGCCTGCTCGCGATCGACGAACGGCGCGGCGGCGACCGCATCCGCCAGTACGGCCGCGTCCTCTCGGCGGGGTTCGACAGCGATGTCGTCCTCGACCTGCGCGAGTACGCCACCTCGATTCCCCTTTCGAGAGTGTACGACGAACTCGAGGCGACCGAGATCGCGGCCGGCGACACCGATCGGATCAGCGGCCACACCGTCATCGACAGCATCGAGGCGATCACCCGCCTCTCGAGCGAGGAGTTCTTCCGACTGTACGGCCAGAGCACGAACCGCGTGCTGGTGTTTACGGGCGTCACGCGCGGGGAGTCCCCGCTGGTCGCCCTGCGGGTCGTCAACCCGACGCCGAACGCCGTCATCCTCCACGGGCTCGAGGAGGAGGACCTCTGGCCGCACGCGGCCGATCTGGCCCGAATCGACGGCTACTCGCTGGCGACGACGACGGCGCCGATCGACGACCTGCTCGACCGACTCGTCTCCCTCGAGTGAGCCAGTACGGTCGCAATAGGTGTCGCCCATTCGACTGCACCAGCCAATGGATCGAACGGAACGCGGAACGGTTGCGCTGTTCGCCGCCTCCCTCGGGACCCTCGCAGCCACGGCCGTGATCGACGACCCCGTCGTCTGGCTCGCGTGGGCGAGCGCGACGGCGATCGTCACGGGCGCCGCGCTGGTCGCGTTCAATCGGTAGCCTCGCGTCGGGTCGTTCTCGAGTCGACGAACGCGGGTCCGGTACAGTCGGTCCGGTCTGGTCCGGTCCAGTTCGGTCTGTTCCGGAGGCGACCGCACCGGACGGCAACGCGGAACAGCCGCTCCGCTGTCGTCGTGGGACCTGCGAATCGAAGTACAGCGATATCTACCGGCGCGCAGTCGCGCAATCAGGCGATCTGGTCCTCGTACTCGTCGGCCGAGAGAATGTTCTCGAGTTCGTCCGGATCGTCCGGCTCGATCTCGAGCATCCAGCCCTCGCCGAAGGGGTCCTCGTTGACGAGTTCGGGGGCGTCGAACAGCTCCTCGTTGACCGCGACGACCTCGCCGCTGACGGGCGCGTAGAGGTCGGAGACGGCCTTGATCGATTCGATGACGCCGAACTGCGCCTCCTGCGAGACGTCGTCGCCCTCGTCGGGGAGTTCGACGAAGACCACGTCGCCGAGTTCGTCCTGTGCGAAGTCAGTGATGCCGACGCGGACGACGCCGTCGGTTTCGAGTGCCCATTCGTGCGATTCCAGATACCGTCGATCGTCTGGTACGTCGAAGCTCATGTGTGATTACTGGGTGTCGATAAAGGGTGTCTGCTCGACTCGTGCTTTCTTCGACCGGCCGCGGACGACGACCTGCAGCGTCGTCCCCGGATCCGCGTACTCGACGGGGACGTAGCCGAGGCCGATCGCCTGCTCCAGGGTCGGACTCATCGTGCCGCTGGTGACCGTACCGACGACCCGGCTCTCCGGGTTCGTGATGTCGTAGCCGTGTCGCGGGACGCCGCGGTCGATCAGCTGAAAGCCGACGAGTTTCTCCTCGACGCCCTCCGCCTTGACCTCGGCGAGGGCGTCGCGGCCGACGAACTCCGTCTCGAGGTCGACCGTGAACCCGATGCCGGCTTCGTAGGGCGTCCGGGGGTTGTCCTCGGGATCGAAGTCCTGGCCGGCCAGCAGGAGGCCAGCCTCGATGCGGAGCGTGTCCCGCGCGCCGAGCCCGCAGGGTTGGCAGTCGAAGGCCGACCAGATGCGCTCGGCCTCGTTCCAGGGGACGATCAGTTCGAATCCGTCCTCGCCGGTGTAGCCCGTGCGGGCGGTCCAGCACTCGACGCCGTCGATCGTCGCCTCGGTCGCCTCGAACCGCGAGAGGTCCGTCACCGAGCCCGCGGCGTCGACCTCGTCGACGACCTCGCCGACGAGGGCCGCCGCGTTCGGCCCCTGTACGGCGAACATCGCGTACTCGTCGGTCTGGTTATCGACGGTCGCCTCGAGGTCCCACTCGTTGCGGTACTGGATCCACCGTTCGTGGGTCGCCTCGTCGGTCCCGGCATTGGGAACGAAGAGGTAGGTCGCCTCCCCGTCCTCGTCGGGCAGTCGATACACCACCGTGTCGTCGATGATGATGCCCTCCTCGTCGGTGATCGCGGCGTACTGGGCGTCGCCGACCTCGAGGCGGCGCACGTCGTTCGTCGTGAGTCGCTGCATCAGCGTCGTCGCGTCCGGGCCGGTGACGTATATCTGGCCCATGTGCGAGACGTCGAAGATGCCCACGTCCTCCCGGACGGCCGCGTGCTCCGTTCGAATCGAGTCGAACTCGACCGGCATGTCCCAGCCGCCAAACTCCGTAAACTTCGCACCACGCTCGTCGTGGATCCCACGTAACGGCGGCGTCTGAAGCGGCATAGTCGGGTGGACACTCCGGGGATAGTAATGTCTTTTCGTCGGTGCGCCCCGATCAGTCCGTCGGCGGGCCGCTCGAGCGAGCCGAGCGAGTCAAAAACGACGAGTGTCGACACCTTGCGGTGCCGACGGCAGCGCTACAGGCCGCGTTCTTCGATCGACAGCGTGTAGTCGCTGGTTCCGGAGACTGCGTGGACCTGCAGCCCGAACTGCTCGTCGCCCTCGAGCGAGACCGTAATCGGCTCGCCGTCGGCGGACGTGCTCTCGTCGTAATCCCACCGCGACGGCCGGCGCCCGTCGAGGGTCACGTAGAGGTTAACGGAGGCCGCGTCGGGCACCTCGAGCTCGAGCGTGGCCGAGCAGGGGTTCTCGGTGTGCAGCGAGTAGGTGTAGCGGTCGCTCTCGCCCCACCAGCCGCTACCGTCGAGGGTGCCGTCGACGCTGGCGGTGATCGTTTCGTCGCCGCAGGTGGGTTCGGCCGTCTCGTCCTCGTCGGGGTTGCCGCCCGTTTCCGAGATGACCCGGTCGACGGACATCTTCTCGCCGTCGAGTTCGACCCACATCACGTCGGGCTGGTCGATGGTGATCGAGGTGACGGCGCCTCGCACGCGGAACGCGTCGCCGTAGCCGCGGCCGGTGAGACCGGAGACAGTGTACGTGCCGTCGGATTCCGTGATCGTGTCGTTCCCGTTGCCGCCGATGCTCCGACCCGAGGGGGAGTCGTAGGGCGCGTCCGCGATCTCGACGGGGCCGTCGGCGGTGAACTCATACTCCGCGAGGGAGGCGGAGGGATCGGTAACGAACGCGAGGAGGTGGCCCTCGCTCTCGTCGCCGTCGGACTGGTCGTCGTCCTGCGGGTCGTCGCCGGTTCCGCGCTCGCCGTCGTAGCCGTCCGGCACGGTGTTGACTGCGGCGGCGGCGTCGAGCCGGCCGGAACCCTGCGCGTACGACGAGAGGCCGACGTCGACGGCGGTGTCTTTCAGGTGCTGGCGGAGTTCGGCGCCCGAGAGGTCGGGATAGGCCGACAGCACGAGGCCGGCGACGCCGGAGACGACCGGCGCGGCCATCGACGTGCCCGACATCCGCCCGTAGCTGTCCCAGGGGACGGCCGAGAGGATCCGCGTGCCGGGCGCGGCGATGTCCACCCGAGACCCGGTGTTCGAGAACGACGCCAGCGAGTCGTTGCTGGTGACCGCAGTGACGGCCATCACGTCGTCGTAAGCCGCCGGATACGCGACGCTGTTGGCACCGGAGTTGCCGGTCGCGCCGACCAGCAGGACGCCGTTGTTGGCGGCGTAGTCGCAGGCCGACCGGAGCGTGTGATAGCCGCTGGTCGAACCTAACGAGAGGTTGATGATGTCCGCGCCGGCGTCGACCGACCACTGGATCGCGTCGGCGATGTCGGAGAGCGCCCCCCGTCCGCTCCGGTCGAGGGCGCGCGCCGACAGCAGCGAACAGTCGCTGATCCCGGCGTGGCCGGTGCCGTCGTCCGTGCCGCCGGCGGCGATGCCGCCGACGTGGGTGCCGTGTTGCTCGTCGCCGGCGACCGGATAGGGATCGCTCCCGTAGCCGGTGAACACGTTGCCGTGGTTCGAGACGCTGTCGTCCATGTTGTCCGCGAGCGCCGGGTGGTCGTACTGGATCCCCTGATCGACGATGGAGATGGTCACGTCCCCATCGCCGTAGGTCGTCTCCCAGGCCTCGTCGCAGCCGATCTGGGCGGGCGCGTGCTGGGAGCCGTAGTAGGGGTCGTCGGGGGTGACGAACGACTCCATCGTCGCGTTCGGTTCCGCGTACTCGACGTACTCGTTGGCCGTGATGGCCTCGATGAACGTCTCGCGGGCGAAGTCCGGTGCCTCCGACGGGAAGGAAACGACCGCGTAGTTGATGACCTCGTTCGTGTGTTCGACCCTCGCGTCGCCGGGCACCGCCGCGAGCGCCTCCCGCTCGATGTCCGACGCGGACGGCGAGATGCCGACGATGAGTTCGTCCTCCTTCGGTCCGGGTTCGCGGCCGTTCTCGTCGTCGGCGCTGACGACCCCGCTCGAGGCGAGCAGACCGCCGATCGAGAGCGACCCGGCCCCGGTGAGAACCGTTCGCCGATTGTACGCGCGGTCGGAGTCGGCCCCGTCCCGCGGATCGTTCGGTTGCATGGAACGACAGTCATCAAACCCTGAAATTAGTAAAATCTTATCGAACTAGAGAATATTTATTTCATATTCTAGCCCGAAAACTATGTCAGAACAGAATGGGGTTTGCCTTATAAAGACAGAACATTTGAATTCCGCCCATTAGGTCCCCCGCGAATCGGGAAGAAACGCAGCGACAGTTTCCGCCGATCGACGGCGCCTCGAGTCGAGCGGATCGGGAGCGACTACCGCGGACTAGACCGACGCGACACCGCCCCGTCGTCGCGTTTCGTCACACCTATCTCTCGCCCGCGGGAAGGGAGGGGCATGTTCGACAGCGTTCGCGCCCGTCTCGGTCTCGGACTCGACGGATCGTCGGAGCCGACCGTCGGGCTGTTCGTCGACGGGCCGAACGTCTTCCGGGACGAGTTCGACGTCGACCTGAACGACCTCCGGGACGCGGCCCGCGACCTCGGCCGCGTCGGCGTCATCCGACTCTACCTCGACGAACACGCCACGCCCGGACTCATCCAGGCCGCCGAGGCGCGGGGCTTCGAGGTGATCGTCACCAGCGGCGACGTCGACGTCAAACTCGCCGTCGATGCGACCGCGCTGGGCAGCGCCGGCACGATCGACCGCCTCGCGATCGCCTCCCGGGATACCGACTTCAAGCCCGTCCTCGAGCACGCGGGGACCGTCGGCATCGAAACGATCGCGATCGCGCCGGGGTCGTACGGGCGATCGGACGCGCTGCAGAACGCGGCCGACGAGGCGATCACGATCGGCGAGTGACGCGGGTTCCTCACTATTGGTCCGATTCCGGCCTCCCACCCCGCTAAACCGACTCGAGTCTTTATACGCGCACCTGTCGTTCGACTAGCCATGGAGACGGTCACTCACTACGGCCGCACCACCGCCTACGAGGTCGCGGACCGCGGCGGCGACGGCCCGACGATCTGTTGTATCCACGGCAGCGGGGGATCCCGGCACGTCTGGAAGAGCCAGCACCGGCTCGCCGATCGCGCGCCCGTCGTCGCGCTCGATCTCAGCGGCCACGGCGACTCGGACGACATCGACGCGTCGCCGGGATACGCGACGCTGTCGGCCTACGCCGACGACGTGCTCGCCGTCGCCGAGGAAACCGACGCGGACGTCCTCGTCGGCAACTCGCTGGGCGGCGCCGTCGTCCTGCACGTCCTGCTCGAGCGCGAGTTCGACCCCGAGGCGGTCGTCCTGACGGGGGCCGGCGCGAGACTCGGCGTCCTCGAGGATCTCCTGCAGTGGCTCGAGCACGACTTCGAGCGAGCGGTCGAGTTCCTCCACGACGACGATCGGTTCTTCCACGATCCGGAGCCGGAACTCCGGGAGCGCTCGAAGGAGCGGTTCCGCGAGTGCGGGCAGGCGGTGGTGAACCGGGACTTTCGCACCTGCCACGCGTTCGACGTGCGCGATCGACTGGACGAGATCGACGTACCGGTGCTGGCGGTCTACGGCGAGTACGACCAGTTGACGCCGCCGTGGTTCCACGAGTACCTCGCCGACGAGATCGAGCACGGCTACCTCGTCGGGATCGAGGACGCCGCCCACCTGGCGATGCTCGAGCAGCCGGCGGCGTTCAATGACGCCGTGCTCGAGTTCGTGGACGAGACGACGGCGTGACCGTGCGGACGATCGAAGCAGTGAGCGGCCGATTCACGACAAAGAGTTTATAGAAGCGAGCGGAACACCGCGTATGTTCCCCGCTGACGGCGTCCACGGCTTCGGCGGCGTGCAGGTCGCCTTCTACGCCTACGTCGCGCTGACGTGTGCGCTCACGGCCGGGCTATGGTTGTTCGGCCTGCCGACGGAGCTAACGGTAGTCGCGTTCGTCCTGATCGGCGGCGTACTGCTGATTCCGTTCTGGCCGCTGTTCACGGACCGGCATCCGGAACACGACGAGGTGCCGAAGTAGTTTGTTTATTCAATTCCAAGGGAGCAGTGACCCGAGCGAGTTGAGTGCATCCGAGACAGAGTTAGCGAGCTTGTTTCGATGCTCGCGGCGTAGCTCCTTCCGGTGCCCAAAAGCACGCCGAATCTCTATCTCTGCCTCTTTCTTCAGCATATGAAGGCGTATTTTTTCTGCTTCGGTTAGTGCTTCTCTGTCTGCATTCTCTTGATCCAGTAAGTAGGCTCGTGCCGGACCTTGGATACTGCTATCGCCGTCAGGAAATATCGTCTCGAAAATTTGAGCGTCTGCCTGCATTCCGAACTCTTGATTATAGAGATAGTCAATGTCACAATCCTTCAACCGATCGTAGTTGTAGACTTCTCGTATTCGCTCGGCTATCCAGTCTATTTCCTCTTTATTTGGTGTGTCATCATACATATGGCAGCCAACACCTACCAACGTGATGAGAATTATGTTTAAGGATGTTGATTTGCTGAACTCATCTCTACAGTCGATTGGTGAGATATATGACAGCTAGTAGATATCCTCGAGATCCGCCTCCTCGTAGCTATGTTCTTCGGCGGGGAACTCGCCGGATTCGACGGCCTCGACGTAGTCCGCAACCGCTGATTCCATCTCCTCGCGGACGTTGCCGAACTGCTTCGCGAAAGAGGGGGACCACTCGCTCAGCCCGACGGCATCGTCGACGACGAGCACCTGGCCGTCGCAGTCCGGCCCGGCGCCGATGCCGATCGTCGGGATGTCGATGGCCTCCGTGACGGCCGCCGCGAGGTTCGACGGGACGTGCTCGAGGACCAGCGAGAACGCGCCGGCGTCCTCGTGGGCCACGGCAAGTTCGACGATGCGTTCGGCGGCGTCCTCGTCGGTCCCCTGGCGGGGGTAGCCGCCGTACTGGTTGACGTGCTGGGGCGTCAGTCCGAGGTGGGCCATCACCGGAATACCGAGTTGGACCATCTTCTCGGTCAGTTCGACGGTGTGGGGCCCGCTCTCGAGTTTGACGGCGTGGGCCCCCTCCTCTTTGAGCATCCGTCCGGCGTTCTCGATGCTGTCGCTCTCGTCGACGCCGTAGGAGAGGAAGGGCATGTCGGCGACGACGACGGCGTCCTCGGTCGCCCTCGAGACGGCGCCGACGTGGCGGGCCATGTCGTCGACGGTGACCGGCAGCGTCGTGTCGTACCCCAGCGACGCGTTGCCGACGCTGTCGCCGACGAGGATGATGTCGACGTCCGCCTCGTCGACGATCTCGGCCGTCGGCGCGTCGTAGGCCGTCAACATCGTGATCGGTTCCTCGCCCGCCTTCGCCGTGAGATCCCGAACCGTGGGCATACGCTGCAGTTCGGGTCCGACGAGTAAACAGCATCGCTCTGCGTCGCTGACGGATCGGCCGGGGGACGTGCTCCGGCGCGGTCGACCGACGGCGACCGCAGGCGCGGACCCTCGGCCCTCGATCTACTCGAATCGCTCTCCGGAACTTCCGGCTCCGAAACCCGGAGTCAGCTACTTTGCCGTCCGCGTTAGATGTGAACTCGATGACGTATTCAGAACCCGCGACCGCGTCCCAACCCGTCCGTCGGTCCCGCTGGTGGTACGTCGCCGCGCTGGTACCGCCGTTTCACGTCCTCACGGGCGCCGTCTTTCTGGCGATCGTCGCTGCCGCCTTCGAGATCGTCGCCGTTCCGTTCGCCGGTTCGGAGTCGACGCTCGTGCTCGCGGCCGCCGGTATCGCCGTCCCGACCACCGCGCTGACGCTCCTCCTGCCGGTCGCGCTGTACCGAGACGTCGGCGCCCTCGAGGGGACGGGCGCGCTCAAGGGGTGGGATCCCGACCGCCACCAGTACGCGATCGCGGCGGCCGGCGGCCTCTTCGTTCCGGGCGTCAGTGCCGCCGTCTCGGCGTACTACCTCTATCGCCGTCACGTCCACGTCGGGACGCCGTAGGTGACCGGACATGCGCGAGACGACCGCCGGCGACCGACCGCGGAGCGCGATCGTCGTCGCGAAAAAGGAGTTCCGGGATGCCGTGCGATCTCGGGCGCTCCTCGCGCTGACGGCGGTGTTTGCGCTCTTTACGGCGGGCGGCGTCGCGCTGTTGTCGCTGCTCCCGGCGCTCGCCGACGCCGATTTCGGCGGCGAGTTCAGCGACGGGTTCGGCGTCGTCTTTGGGCTGCTCTCCCCGGCGAGCCTGTTCGTGCCGATCATCGGCCTGCTGGTCGGCTACCGCGCGCTCGCCGGCGAGCGCGAGGACGGGAGCATCTATCTGCTGCTCGGGCTCGGCCACGATCGGCGCAGCGTTTTCGTCGGCAAACTCCTCGGGCGGAGCGCGGTCGTCGCCGCCGCGATCCTCGTCGGCTTCGCGGTCGGCGGTGTCGTAGCGGCCGCGGTCACCGGCGGGATCGCACCGGCGGCGTTCCTCGCGTTCACCGCGGCGACGATTCTGCTCGGCGTCGTTTTCGTCAGCATGGCGATCGGGCTGTCCGCGGCGACCGCCTCGGCGACGTACGCCGCGTGGGCCGGGTTCGGCGTCTTCGTGCTCTTTCAGTTCGTCTGGGGCGTCCTCGCGTTCGGACTGGTGTTCCTCGAGACCGGCTCCGTCCCGGAACCGCCGCTGCCGGCGTGGTATCCGTACGTCGCGCAGTTGAATCCCCAAAACGCGTACCGGACCCTCGCGACGGCGCCGTTCGAGGAGACGCCGCTGATCGAAACGGTCGCCGGGACGCCGGGTGCCGCGTCCGCGGTCGCCCTCGAGCCGTGGTTCGCGGGCGTCGTCCTCCTGTGGTGGGGAACGGCGCCGCTACTGATCGGCTACTACCGGTTTCAGTGCGCCGATCTCTGAGCGGATCGACGGTCGCTACTCCCGGCCGAACGCGTAACCCGCGAGGCTTAAGAGGTCACGGTATGGAGTGTCGGCCGTGCCCGAACCCGTCGAAACGACCGATCCGGAGGGCGTCGATTACGGGTGGGTGATGCAGGTCACGTTCGTCACCACGATCCTCGTCGGCGCGCCGATCGTCGCCGCCCTCTCCCTGCAGACCGACCTGCCGAGCTGGAGCGCTCGAGCGGAGTTCGCGGTCCGCGTCGGCGCCGTCGTCTGGACGCTCACCGCGCTCGCGGTGTTCGCGTACGCGAAGCGCCATCAGGAATAGCGTCCGCTGGAGAAACCGCTTAGACTCCCGACGGCCCCGACCCGACGTACTCGAAGGCCGTTTCCGCGCGCTCGGCCGTCAGTTCGTCGCGCCGCGAGTCGCCGACGAACACCGCGTTTTCGGGGTCGACGCCGAGTTCTCGAACCGCCTCGAGCAGCGGCTCCGGATCCGGCTTCTGCGTCGCGACGGTGTCGCGACCGACGACGACGTCGACCGCGTCGGCCAGTCCGTGTTCCTCGAGCGCGATCCGACACGCCGCCTCGCAGTTGAGCGAACAGACGCCGACCGGCACCGTCCGCTCGAGGAGGTCGTCGGCGTGAGCCAACCGCGGTGCGGTGCGGGCGCCCTCGCGTTCGCGGGCGGCGAGCGTCGACTCGACATCCGCCCGCAGACCGGCGTCGTCGGCCGCCTCGAGCATATCCCAGAGGTCAGTGCTCGGCGGCTCGACGCCGGCGGTTTCGTACACTTCGTGGACCGCGCGCGCGGCGTCGGCCCAGTCGACCTCGAGGTCGACGAGCGTCCCGTCCAGATCGTAGACGACGGCCTCGTAGTCGGTCTCGGTCACGATCGGTGATACGAGCGGCGGTCGAATAGTGACTTCGGTTCCGACGGGGGCGACGCTCGCCGAACGCGGGAGCGTGGCTGGAACGGAAACGGACAACGAAAACCGAGTCGCGGTCGGTTTCCTCTCGAGTTATTCGAACCGTACCGTGGTGCGCGGTGAGGCGTTACGACGCGAACGGCCGGCCCCCAGTCGGACACCGGCCGCGACGAGCGCGACGTTACTCGGTCGCCATCTCGCTCGTCGCTCCGTCCAACTGCTCGCTCGCGAGCACGCGATTCGCCCGGCGAAGCCGCTCGGAGAGCGCCTGGTGGGAGATGTCGAGTTCGTTCGCCAGCTCCTCGAGCGAGATCTCGCGGGGGACGTCGTAGTAGCCCTGGCGGTAGGCCTCGGCGATCGCTTCCTTCTGCGGTTCGGTCAGCGCCGCGGTCGTCTCGAGGTCCTCGTCGCCGCCGGCTTCGACCATCCGCTTGACGTCGACGCGAACGCCCAGCTCCTCGATGTCCGAGACGGCGTCCGAGAGCCCCTCGCGGTGGGGGAAGAGGACGCGAAGCGTCCACTGGTTGTCCGCGACCTGCGCGCCCAGCACCGTACCGTCGTGGGCGTAGATCGCGCGACAGATCGAACTGACGTCCTCGCTGTACTTGAGCCGGTAGAACCACTCCCCGTCGTCGGTGTCCTCGAGGAGCTGCTGGTGTTCGACGACGGTCGAGTCCGCACGCAGCGTCTCGTCGAGTTCGTCCGGATCGACGTTTGAAAACCAGACGAGCGGCGTCGTTCGGCCCGGCCCTTCGGCGACGACGCTCTCGACGCGAACCTCCATGTCGGGGAGCTGCCGGAACGTCTCCGCGAGCGCGAACTCGTCGGTCGGGACCGAGAGTTCTGCGATCGTCGTCATCGGCGGATCACCTCGCGCGGCGGGCTCGAGTCCGGTTGGTATCCGACGCTGCTGCCGTGCTCGCTGTGGGACTCGAATCGAATCATAATCATAGTATGGTGGACGGATGCCTGGGGGTCCTCGAGCCGCGCGTGACGCGTTGCGGTATCCCCGCAGGAATCGTGACGGAAGAAGAAACGCCGTCGAAGCCGTTGACCGACAGGCCTTGTTTTTCCAGCGCTTTAAGAGGGCACGTCACGAATACCGACGGTCACGGCTCCGAACCCGTCGGAAACGGCCGTTTCGGTCCAGTCGTTACGTCGACTCGCCGAGGTGGGCCAGCCGGTTCAGCGCGTAAACGGTCCGGAGCACGTCGACACTCTTCCCGCGGTCGAAGACGAGTTCGTCCGTCTCGAGGACGTGCTCTAACGTGTCCCGCGAGGCGTGCTCGGGGGCGGCCGCGATGCCGGCGTCGTTTTCCTCGACCCACTCCATGACGCGCAGGTCGCTCTTGGAGTCGCCCATCACCAGCGCGAAGGGATCGTCGATCCCGAGTACGTCGAACGCGCGCTCGACGCCGACCACCTTGTTCAACTCGAGGCTGCCGATCTCGGCGGCGTCGGCCTCGTAGTAGGCGACGTCGATCCGCTCTAAGGTGTCCGCGAGCCGAGCCGGTACCTCGTCGGCCTTCCGGTCGGGATAGACGCCCTCGCTCTCGAGGACGGCCCTGATCTCGGGGTCCTGATCGGCGTAGAACGCGCGGGTCCAGTCGACGACCGTCTCGTCGCTGATCTCGGTGTCGCCGTCGCCGTTCCCGTTCAACTCGAGGGCCGAGCCGACCGCGTCAGCGAGCAGATCGATAAGGTAGACCAGCGCCTCGTCGATGACGTCGCGGGCGTCCGCGGAGCCGGTCTCGTAGTTGGGCTTCATCGTGATGTTGAACTCGTTGCCCTGCAGGTGACAGCCCCGGCGGAGCTGTTCGGGCGCTTCGGGGAGCACCCGCGAGCGAACGTCGTCGAAGACCGCCCGGATCTCCTCGTCTAAGTCCTCGTAGAGCAACTGCTTGGTGTCCGCGCCGTGGCCCGGCGTGAACACGCCCGTCCCGGCCTCGTAGACGATCGAGAGGTTCCCCGAGTGGACGATCTCGCTGCCCAGCCCCTGGATCGCGAACCCCTTGACGTTCTCTAAGGTCTGGCCCGTACAGATGACGATCGGGACGCCGGCCTCGTGGAACTCCGTCAGCACGTGCAGCGTCTCGCGGGGGATCTCGTTGTCCGTGCCGCCGGCCGAGCGCAGCGTCTCGTCGACGTCTAACACGAGCACGTTCACCGCGCGGCCGTACTTGGCCTCGAGGTCCAAGGCGGTGAAGGCCTGATCGCGGTCCGCCCAGGAGGCGACCTCGGCGAACGTCTCGCCGGCCGCGAAATCGGAGCGGATCTCGTTTTTCCGCCGCTCGAGTTCCTCGGTCGCCTCCTGCCAGTGTTCGAGGGCGACCCTCGAGTCGACCGCCGGGAAGACGTCGACGAACTCCTGGTACTCGCGCAGGGTTGCCGTATCGTACTCGTCGTAGAGCCGGTAGACGAGGTCGTACCGTTCCATGCTAGCTACAGTCAGCGGCAGGGGGATAATCGTTGCCTCCGAGGGCGGCCGACGGCGCCGGCCGCTCGAGGAACCTGGTCGGCCCCCTCGGCGGCACCGCGACCGCACCGGCCACGACGCCGTCGGCGTTCGCCGCTCGACGGACGACGATACGACTATAAAAACGGCGGCCGAACCGTCCGCGTATGAAAAACGTTGACGACCTCATCGAGAGCGCGGCGGAGCTCGCCGACCGCGGTCTCTCGAAGGGCGAGATCGCCGACGAACTGAACGTCTCGCGCGAGACGGCCAGCTGGCTCGTCGAGCGCAGCGGCACGACGGCCAAGCCGACCACGCAGGACACCGCCGAACCGGCCGCCGGCGGCCCCCAGGACATCCACGTCGACTGGTCCGCGGTCGGCCGGGACAGCAAGCGGATGGGCCACATCGCCGCCGCGATGGCCGACCTGCTGGCCAAACACGGCGAGGACGTCGACCTGACGATCGGCATCGAGAAGGCCGGCGCCCCCATCGCCACGCTGATCGCGAGCGAACTCGGCACCGACCTCGGGACCTACACGCCGGCGAAACACCAGTGGGAGGAGGGCGACATCGAGGACCTCGGCGGGACCTTCTCCCGGAACTTCGCCGGCATCCGCGACCGGGAGTGTTACATCGTCGACGACACCATCACCAGCGGCACGACGATGCGGGAGACGATCGAGGCGATCCGCACCGAGGGCGGCGAGCCGCTGGCCTGCGTCGTCCTCGCGGACAAGCAGGGCGTCGAGGAACTCGCCGGCGTCCCGGTCTACTCGCTGCTGCAGGTCATCAGCGTCGGCCAGGACGAGTAACGCTCACCGACGGCCGCCGGTCCGCGGTCCACCGGACGCTTTCGGTCGCGGAGCGACGGTAAAAAAGACGATCGGCGTCGACGTCGAGCGTGCAGTGAGCGAACGGCGTTAGCCGTGGATGCCCATCGCTTCGATCTGTTCCTGGTACCGGTTCCGGATCGTCACTTCGGTCACCTGCGCGACGTCGGCGACCTCGCGCTGGGTCTTCTTCTCGTTACAGAGCAGCGAGGCGGCGTAGATCGCGGCCGCGGCGTATCCGGTCGGCGACTTGCCCGAGAGCAGTCCCTCCTCGGCCGTCTTCTCGATGATCTCGTTGGCCTTGGTCTGGACTTCCTCGGACAGTTCGAGTTCGGAACAGAAGCGCGGGACGTACTTTTTCGGGTCGACGGGTCGCATCTCGAGGCCGAGTTCCTGCGAGATGTATCGATACGTGCGACCGATCTCTTTGCGTTCGACGCGTGAGACTTCCGAAATCTCCTCGAGGCTTCGCGGGATGCCTTCCTTCCGACAGGCGGCATAGAGTGCGGAGGTCGCGACGCCCTCGATCGAGCGGCCGCGGATGAGGTCCTCCTTGAGCGCGCGGCGATAGATGACCGACGCGACCTCGCGGACCGAACGCGGGACGCCGAGCGCCGAGGCCATCCGGTCGATCTCGCTTAACGCGAACTGGAGGTTGCGCTCGCCGGCGTCTTTCGTTCGGATGCGCTCCTGCCACTTGCGCAGTCGGTGCATCTGACTGCGCTTCTTCGAGGAAATCGAGCGGCCGTAGGCGTCCTTGTCCTTCCAGTCGATCGTCGTCGTCAGCCCCTTGTCGTGCATCGTCTGGGTGGTCGGGGCGCCGACGCGGGACTTCTCCTGTCGCTCCTGGTGGTTGAACGCCCGCCACTCAGGGCCCGGGTCGATCTTTTCTTCCTCCACGACGAGCCCACAGTCTTCACAGATGAGCTCACCCCGGTCGGAGTCCTTGACGAGATTGTCCGATTCACACTCGGGACAGGCGCGTACCCCCTCCTGATCCTCGGTCTCGTCCGTCTCACGCGTTCGCTCCCGCTGGCGGGTGGACCGTGTCATCGCACTTTTATAGTAGTAGCACCATTGTATATAAAGTCTTGGGAACCGTTTCGACCGGCTACGGGAAAAGTGCCGAAATCGGACGGTAGGGGCGCTCGAGACGGATATTTACCATCTGGAACCGGAAAGACTTTATCCGGAACCGGCCGATCACAGGGACGAATGCCGGTCATCGAATGCGACGTCGACGCCGCTCGAGACCGACTCGAGGCGGCCGGGGTGACGGTCGAACCGGGCAACACGGAACACGAACGCTGGCGGGCGAGCCGCGGGTCGGCGACGGCGGTCGCCTACGACGACAAGGTCGTCGTGCAGGGCGGGAATCCCCGGGAGATCGAGGCTATTCTCCGCGAGGGAGGCGGCCGGGCGCACGTCTACTTCGACGGCGCGAGCCGCGGCAATCCGGGTCCCGCGGCGATCGGCTGGGTGATCGTCTCCGGCGACGGCATCGTCGGCGAGAACGGCGAACGGATCGGAACGACGACGAACAACCGGGCCGAGTACGAGGCCCTGATCGCGGCGCTCGAGGCGGCCCGCGACTACGGGTTCGACGAGGTCCACGTCCGCGGCGACTCCGAGCTCATCGTCAAGCAGGTCCGCGGCGAGTACGACACCAACAACCCCGAGCTCCGCGAGAAGCGGGTCACCGTCCACGAGCTGCTCTCGAACTTCGACGAGTGGACGCTCGAGTACGTCCCCCGCGAGGTCAACGACCGCGCGGACGGGCTCGCGAACGAGGCGCTCGATCAGGGGTGAGCGGCGGGCGCGGCACCGGTACGGGTACGGACCTCGAGTCTCGAGTGCCGCCCCGTCGGCGATAGCGTTCGGCGCTCGGCCACTCGTCCGGATTTTTGTACCTCGCGTCCGAACACGGCCACATGACTGGCGAGGATCGGTTCAAGCTGTTCGGCGTGTACCTCTCGCGGCCGGTCTACGAGGCCCTCGACGAGCACGTCTACGAGGCGGCCGGGGTCGTCGATCTCGGCGACTACTTCGACGAGACCGCGTCGTCGGTTCCCGCGGGGGATCCGGGCGCCGAGGCGACCGACGAACTCGTCTCGGACCTGCTCTCGGAGTTCGCGACGCTGTACGACGAGGCCGACTTCGAGGCGGCGACGGCCGTCGACCCGGACGGGTTCGTCCTCGCGACCCTCGCCGCGAAGCCGACGCAGGTGGCAGCCCTCCGCGAACGCTTCGAGGCGGCGACGACGATCCGGGAGACGGACCTCCGAACGGTTCACACCGCGATCCTGGCCGCGTTCCTCTCGGTCGACCCGCTCGAGGATCGTACCGGCGGCTCCGGCTGATCGGACGGCCCGCTTGCGCCTCGAGTTCTCGGCGGTCCGACGACGGGACTCGCGGTTCGACTCCGCGACCTAAGCGTGTGGGACCGACGGTCGTCCGAAAATAGCGTCGCGGTCGGCTCCCCTCGACGGCGCGGCGCCTACGCCTCCTGCAGATCCCGAATCGTCACCCAGTGGTCGCCGTATTCGGCCTCGTGTTCGCTCGCGTGCCGGTTGGCTTCGGCCCAGTCCGAACACTCGCGGTCGAACTCGCAGCTGTCACAGCGGAGCTGGTACGCCATGCGCTGTGACACCACGCGAACGCGCTTAAACGTTGGTCGCGGACGGCGACGGCCGCGAGTCCGTCCGCCGCGACCGACGACCCCGCCGCTGCGCCAGGGGACGCGCCGACCGCGGTCGGGCCCGCTCGCAAATAATTAACTCAGTTTCGTATTCTGGTACTTTTACATGGGTGGCCGACGCAGGAACTGTCGATGCCCGAAGTTACGATCTCCGACAATCTGTACGCCAAACTCGAGGAGCAGTCCGACGACGCTATCGAAGACGCGGTGTGGGAACTGCTGTACAAGGCGCGCCGCGAGTAATCGGTCGCTCGTCTGTTCTTCCTCCTGGCTCCGTTTTCGCCGTCGTAGCAGCCGCGTCGACCGTCGGTCGGCGGACTCCCGACCCTCGCCGGCTCGCGAAAATCCGATCCTCGACCCGCCGGCCCGCGACAAACGGCTCACGGCGCGTCGTACTGCACGCTCTCGATCGGATCGTAATGGCGCTGCGTCGAGCGACGGCCGAGTTCCCGCTCGAGGGCCGCGTCCGGCGCCGTTCGGAGTTCGACGGTTCGCCCGTCGACGGTGGTGATCTCGACGCGCTTCTCACGTTCCGTGGCGAACCCGATGCCGTCGTACTCGGTCTCGAGCCGGGTTCCATAGTCGGCGACTGCGAGCCCGGCGAGCGCGGCGAGCACCGCCGATCCCGCGAGGGGACCCGTGGCGGCGAGCAGCCACAGGAACGAGACCGCGGCGAGCAAGCCACCGCAGAGCCCGCCCAGGAGCAGCCGGTCGCGATCGGATCCGAGATCGACGCCGCGATCGAGGTCGAGCCGCCCGCGCGGCTCGAGTCGCGCGTAGCGTCGGCGGGCGAGTTCGGCCGCGCCGCCCCCCGCGACGGTCGCGACCGCGAGCCCGATCGTCGCCGTGCCCGCCGCCGCCGGCGACCGGAGCGCGATCGAAAGGAGCGCGAGGGCGGCGAGCGCGGCGAGGACGGCGCCGGCCCCGGCGACGAGCCGATCGTCGACGCCGCGGTAGGTGGGGCTCGAGCGGAGGCGGCTCCGGATGGACGTGATGTACTCCTGTTTCACGTCGAGGAACTCGCCGTCCGCGGAACAGCCGAGCAGCCGCCGATCCGTGACGCCGATCGCGACCTCCGCCCGTCCGGTCTCCTCGATCAGCGTCCCCTCGTAGACGGCGTTCAGCGATTCGGTTCGGGTGAGATGGGTTCTGAGCGACCGTTCCGACGGCGTCATCACCTCGATAGGCGTCCGCTTTCCCCAAAGTAAAGAGCCCCATTACCGTCGGTTTCGGGTCGTTCCGGTTCGGGCGTGAGAGTCGGTACCTCAATAGTTTGGCCGTGCGTCGACTGTAAGGTGGGCGTATCCGGCGGGCTCGAGCGATCTTGATTTCGGCGGTTCCTCGGAGAACTAGACGCAGTACGAAGCGGGGAGTAGAACGGGGCGGATTTGAACCACGGTCGTTTCGTTTCGCTTCACTCCCTGATTCAAATCCGCCCAACGTCACGACGCTGCCGCTCGCGGATTTGCTCGCGGCAGAAGTAGTGGGTTGGGGCGGATTTGAACCGCCGGCTTCCTCCGTGTGAAGGAGGTATCATAACCGGACTAGATCACCAACCCGCAGGCTGACGTATCGGTGCGTGCGACTTAAGGCTTCCTTTCGTCGGTCGGCGACACGTCCTCGCGGTACGCCGCGACTCGTGCTCGAGCCGCCCCGATCGCCTCGCGAGTCCGCCCCTCGACCGCCCGCTCGAGGCCCGCGACTTCGTCGCGAACCGTCTCGAGGCGGGTGTCGGGTTCAGGCTCGGACTCCGAGGGTCCGAACCGGCGGCGTACCCGATCGGTGACGGGAGCGAGGGTTTCGGCGACGCCGAGGCGGGCGTGTTCGGCGGCGCGAGCGAGGTAGTAGCGGCTATCGTGAAAGTGCTTGTTCATCGTCGTTCACTAGAGAAAGGCGCAGCGAGAATATAGTCCTTTCGTCAGCAACAGAAATAGGACCGTGAAAATACCGCGAACTGAGTACTGATCGGCCCGATCTACGTGAGCGGCCGCGATGCAGTTGACGCAGGAATCGAGGTCGGCTCGAGCCGACTCGAACCGTCAGTACTCGGGCGCTTCTTCCGGTTCGCCGTCGCGCTTGTTGACGACGCGGGCGAACGTGAACAGGCCGTCAGAGAGTCGGTTGAGATACTGGACGGCCTGCTCGTTGATCTCCTCGGCCGTCGCGAGGTCGACCGCCCGGCGCTCGGCGCGCCGACAGACCGTCCGGGCGTGGTGGAGCCGCGCCCCGGAGTCGCTGCCGGTCGGCAGCACGAAGGAGGTCAGCGGCTCGAGTTCCTCGTCGTACTCGTCGATCCAGTCCTCGATCGTCTCGACGTGGGCGGTCCGGATCGCGGGGTCGTCCTCGTCCGGGTCGGGGTTCGCGAAGTCCGCCTGAACGACGTGAAGGTGGTTCTGGACGGTCTGGAGCCGATCGTCGACGTCGTCGTGGCCGGTCGGCCGAATCGTCCCGATGAGGGCGTTGAGTTCGTCGACGGTGCCGTAGGCCTCGATGCGCGGACTCGACTTCGAAACGCGAGTCATGTCGCGCAGGTCCGTCTTCCCGTCGTCGCCGCGGCCGGTGTAGATCGACATATCCGACTCGACGGCCGTCGATCACTTAATCCCTGTCGGGAACGCGGCCGCAGGCGGTATCGTCGCGCCGAATCCGCGCCGTCGCGCTCGAGGCCGCGATCAGTACGTTAAACACACTCGGACCACAACCCCCGCGTATGACGATGGAACTCGACCACGACTGTCCCAACTGCGGGGAGGAGAAGACGTTCTACCGCGCCGCGAGCACGACGCTGCACCTCGGGACGAAGATCAAGTGGCACTGTCCGGACTGCGACTACGGCTTCGTACAGATCGACGACGCCGTGGACACGAGCGCCGCCGAAGCCTAAGCACGGCCGCGACGCCGAACGACTTTTTCTGTCGATCGCCTCGGTTCCGTCGCCCGTTCGAGTCCAATGCCGCGAATCCAGCGGTTCGACGACGGCGCTAGGACTCGTCGGTCTCGAGCGCCTGCCACGACAGCCGCGGGTTCCGCGCTGCACTGGTCTGGTCGATCCGCCGCGCCGTGGTCCGCTCGGGGGCGGCCTCGAGCGTCTCCGAGTCCTCGCCCGCGACGGCGTTGAACGCCGCCGCCAGCCGATCGAGCGTGTCCTTGTTCTCGACCTCCGTCGGTTCGGTCATCAGCGCCTCGGGGACGATCTCAGGCCACTTGGTCGTCGGCGGGTGGACGCCGTAGTCGAGCATCCGCTTGGCGACGTCGGCCGCGTCCTGCTCGCCCGCGCTGGCGACGAACTCGTGGTGAAACGGCTCGTAGGGGACGTCGTACTCGATCTGACTCGCGAGGTAGTTCGCGTTGAGCACGGCCGTCGCGCTGGCGTCCGCCAGCCCCTCGTCGCCCAGCCGCGCGATGTAGGCGAATGCCTTCACGAGCACGAGCCAGTTGCCGTGGAAGCCGTGGACCTTGCCGATGGTGTGCTCGGGGTCGAACAGTTCGTAGGTGGGTTCTCCCGACTTCGATTTCGGGCCGCCGTCTCTGGCCTCGCGCATCCGCGGCGCCGGCAGGAACGGCGCCAGTTCATCGACGACGCCGACCGGCCCCGCGCCGGGGCCGCCGCCCCCGTGGGGCGTCGCGAACGTCTTGTGGACGTTGTAGTGCATCACGTCGAAGCCCATGTCGCCGGGCCGCGCGCGCCCGAGCAGGGCGTTCAGGTTCGCCCCGTCGTAGTAGAGCAGCCCGCCCACGTCATGGACCATCTCGGCGATTTCCGTGATGTCGCGCTCGAACAGCCCCAGCGTGTTCGGGTTCGTCAACATGAGGGCCGCCGTGTCCTCCGAGAGCGCCGCCTCGAGCGCTTCGAGGTCGACCCGGCCGTCCTCGTCGCTGGGCAGCGAGACGACGTCGTAGCCGCCCAGGGCGGCGCTGGCGAAGTTGGTCCCGTGGGCGCTCTCGGGGACGATGACCTCGTCGCGGTGGCCCTCGCCGTTGTGCTCGTGGTAGGCCGCGGCGACGCGGATGCCGACGAACTCGCCGGCCGCGCCCGCGGGCGGCTGGAGCGTGACGGCGTCCATGCCGCCGATCCGGCCGAGGTAGTCCTGCAGCCGGTACATGAGCTCGAGCGTGCCCTGGACGGACCGCTCGGAGCGGTCGGGGTGGACGGCAGCCGAGGGCAGCGCCGCCACGTCCTCGGTGAACTTGGGGTTGTACTTCATCGTACACGAGCCAAGCGGGTAGGGCCCGCTGTCGATCCCGTAGATCATCTGGGAGAGCCGCGTGTAGTGGCGGGCCAGTTCGGGTTCCGACAGTTCGGGCAACTCGAGCGAGTCGCGGGTGAGGTCGTCGGGGAGCGGGGAGTCGACGGTCGTGGCGTCGTCGCCGCTATCGCCGCCGTCACCGTCGCCGTCGCCGCCGATCCCGACTCGAGTCAGGTCCTTTTCCGACAGCAGCGGCTCGTACTCGCCGTTTTCGACGTAGCGGGCCTGATCGTATCGGGCCTGCGCGTCGTCGCCCGCGTTCGCGTCCCGTCTGCCGCCCGTCATCGAACCACCTCCGCGAGCGTCTCGACGAACGCGTCTAACCGCTCGTCGGGGACGCCGGCGACGCAGACCTGAATCTCGTGGTCGCCGACGACGTGGACCGCGAAGCCGCGGCGCTCGAGGTCCTCGGCGATCGCCCGCGCGGGCTGGTCGACGTGGGCGACGAACTCCCGGAGATGGTGGCGGTCGTGGACCGGCGCCGTGACGCCGGTGAGGTCGTCGACGCGCTCCGCGAGGTCCGCGGCGCGGCGTACGCCGCGGTTCGCGAGTTCGACCATGCCGGTCGGCCCGAGCGCGGCGGCGTGGATCGCCGTCCGCAGTGCGACCCAGGCCTGATTCGTGCAGATGTTGCTCGTGGCCCGCTCGCGGCGGATGTGCTGTTCGCGGGTCTGCAGCGTGAGCGTGAACGCCCGGCGGTCGGTCGCGTCCTCGCTCGCGCCGACGAGGCGGCCGGGAACCTGCCGGAGGTAGTCCTCGCGGGTCGCGAACAAGCCCAGGCCCATTCCGTAACTGGTCGGCAGGCCGAGCACGCTCGCGTCGCCGACGACGACGTCGGCGCCGACGTCCGCGGGCCGCTCGAGCAGCGACAGCGCGACCGGGTCCGAGCCGAGCGTGAACAGGGCGTCGTTGGCGTCCGCGAGGTCGCCGATCGCCGCGAGGTGTTCCTCGATCGTTCCCCGTACCGTCGGATTCTCCGCGTAGATCATGACGACCTCCTCGTCGACGGCGTCCTCGAGGGCCTCGAGGTCGACGTTGCCGTCCGCACTCGGGTAGGACTCGACCTCGAGGTCGATGCCTGCGACGTAGTTTTCGAGGGTGCTGCGCCGCTCCTCGCGCAGGAGGTCGGCCTCGGGGACCAGCACCCGGTAGCCGGTCACGTCGCGGACGCGGTCGGCCAGCGTCGCGGCCTCGCCCAGCGCGGTTGCCGCGTCGTACATCGAGCAGTTAGCGATCTCGAGGCCCGTCAGCTCGACCAAAAGCGACTGGTACTCGAACAGGGCCTGAAGGAATCCCTGGGACACCTCTGGCTGGTACTGCGTGTAGGAGGTGAGAAACTCCGAGCGATCCGCGAGGTGATCGACCAGCGACGGCACGTAGTAGCCGTAGTGCCCCCGGCCGAGCAGCTCCGTCAGATCGTCGTTGCGACCCAATATTGAGCGGACGAGCCGCCTCGTTTCCCGCTCCGTTCGCGCGTCGATGCCGAACTCGTCGTCGAACCGGACGGCCGCCGGAACGTCGAACAGTTCCTCGACCGTCTCGGCGCCGACCGCCTCGAGCATCGCCGTCCGGTCCTCGTCCGTGTGGGGAGCGTACGGGCTCCCTGCATGTGTTCTTCCGTGCATGGTATCACCGATCCGCTCGTTGTGCGCCTGTCGCCTGACAGCCGGTCCCGAACACGATATCCAGTGATAGCGCCCTGGGGATAATGAACGCACCCTTTTTCTCGAGACCGTCGCCCCGCGGTCGATTGGTCCCGTCGAGACCGCGGTTCGGCCGCTCGATACCGGGTCGCAACGCGATAGCGTGCCTGCATTCGCCGCGCGGACCGTTAACCCGACCGGCGGTGTCCGGTGCCCGAATGCCACGTGATCGCGACGATTCCGAGACGCCGCTCGACCCCGACGACCAGGAGGTCGGCGCGGAAGCGGCGGCCGACTCCGACTCCCTGCTTGGCATCCTCCCGCACTTCTACCGGGGCGAGGTCAGCCAGGCCAACAGCGCCCAGGACCGCATCGATCGAACGACCGACTGGGCGATCGCCCTGCTCGCCGCCCTGCTCTCGCTCGTCTTCTCGAGTCCGGACATGCCGGCCTTTCTCCTGCTGATCGGCCAGTTCGTCCTCTGTATCTTCCTGTTCTACGAGGTTCGGCGCTACCGCTTCTACGACCACTGGCGGGCGCGGGTGCGGTTCATCCAGGAGAACGTGTTCGCGAACGCATTAGAGCCGGTCGGCGTCGAACACCCCTACTGGCGCGAGGAGCTGAGCGACGACCTCCGGAATCCGACGTTCAAGGTGACGACTCGAGAGGCCCTCTCACGTCGGATTCGACGCGTCTACGGGCTGTTGTTTTCGGTGGTCGGCGTCGCCTGGATCTTCAAGGTCTCCCTGTTCACGCCGGAGCAGCAGTGGACGGAGGCGGCCGAACTGCCCGGCATCCACGGCTACTACGTGGCCGTGGCGCTCGGCGCGTTCTACGTGGCCGTCGTCGTCCTCGCGCTCTGGCCGGCCCCGCGACGGGCGAAAGGCGAGATACACGGCGAGGAGCCCGGCGACTGGAAGAACGATTCGGACGAGTAGGGCTCGAGTCACGCGTTGCGGTTCCGACCGGCGTCAGTGTCCGCTTCGCGTCACGGTTCTGACGGCTCGTCGGTACTCGCCTCAGCATCGTCGTCACCGCCAGCGACGTGCCCGTCGTCCGCACCCGCGTCGCTCGCATCCGTCTCCGGATCGATCCCCGTGCTGACACCGGCGTCGGCCGTGTCGACGGCCGGATCGGCCGCTCGGTCCGTCCCCCCGGTCTCGAGCGACTCGCCGCCGCTCCGTTCGCGGGCGAACACGTCGAGCGTGATCTTCGCGCCGCCGAGCACGACGGGACCGATGAACAGGCCGACGCCGCCGAAGACGACGATGCCGCCGAAGATCCCGACGACGATGATCGCGGAGTTGAAGGCGCTGGTGCGCCCGATCAGCGCCGGTCGCAGGTAGGTGTCGGAGGCGCTGACCAGCGAGCCGTAGGCGACGAGGCCGGCGGCGGGGACGAACTCCCCGATCGCGAGCAGGTAGACCACGACGGGGATCCAGACGCCGAACGCGCCGACCAGCGGCAACAGGGTGAGGACGAACGTGGCGACGGTGAGAAAGACGACGGCGGGGACGCCGACGACTGCCAGCCCGACCCCCATCATCACCGCCTGCACGCCCGCGACGGCGACGTTCCCGACGACGGAGGCCCACATGAGCTGGTCGACTTCCGCCTGCAACTCCCGCAGAATGTCGTCCTCGATCGGCAACACGCGGCGGAACCACGCGACGAGCGCGCCGCCGTCGCGCAGCAGGGCGAACAGGACGAACAGCGTCACCATCAGCCCGATCAGCAGGCCGGGCAGGCCGCTGGCGAGTTCGATGCCGCTCGAGGCGATCCCCTGCAGCCCCGTCTCGATCGGATCCCGGTAGGTCTGGTACGTCTCGGTGAGATCGATCGCGTAACCGGTCGTCTCGAGGCGGGATTCGATCGCCCCGATGTTGAGGTCGCCCCCTTCGACGGCCTCGAGGATGTTCTGGGCCTCGCGGAACGCGACCGCGAGGACGTACGCCAGCGGTAAGATGATCGCGAGGATCGCGACGGCGACGAGCACGAACGCCGCGGTCATCGAGCGGACGTAGGCCTCGAGGCGCCGCTGGGCGGGCATGAGCACGTACGCGAGCACGACCCCGAGCAGCACGTACTGGAGGTACGGGAGGACGACGAACAGCCCGAGGAGCGCGCTCACGACGGCGAGGGCGGTCAGCCCGGTTCGATCGTCGAACCACGATTCGGAGTCGGACGCCGCCGGGGCGGAGTCGGGGGCGGTGCCGGTCTCGGGATGGTGATCGTGATCACGATCAGGATCGCGATCGGGATCGGACGCAGCCATACGCTCCGCTACGGTCGCGCGTCGTATTATCCCGTTGAAGGATTTCGAGCGGTGAACGGATCGGTCGAACAGAATCGGACCCGGAACCCGAGCCGGAACCGGCCGTCGTCAGTCCTCGAGCAGCGACCGCGAGGAGTTGGTGACGACCAGCAGGCTGCTGGTCCCCATCGCGACGGCGGCGAACAGCGGGTTGAGCAGCCCGGTGACGGCAAGCGGGATCGCGACGGCGTTGTAGCAGAACGCCCAGGCGATGTTGCCCTTCACGCGGCGGTCGGTCGCACGAGCGAGGTCGAAGACGGTCTCGACCGAGGAGAGGTCGTCGTCGACCAGCGCGACGTCGGCCGCGTCGGCGGCCATGGCGGTCCCGCCGCCCAGCGCGACGCCCAGGTCGGCGGCCGCCAGCGCCGGCGCGTCGTTGGTCCCGTCGCCGATCATGACCGTCCGGCCGGTCCCCTTGAGCCGCTCGACGGTCTCGGCCTTTCCTTCGGGGGGAACGCCGGCGAACACCCGATCGACGGCCGCGTGCTCGCGGAACCGGTCCGCCGCCTTCGCGTCGTCGCCGGTGAGGACGACGACCTCGGCGCCGCTGTCGGCGATCGCCGTCACCGTCTCGCCCCAGCCCTCGCGGAGTTCGTCGCCGACGACGATGACGCCCTCGGCGGTTCCCTCGCGGCCGACGGCGACCGGCACGCGGCCGGTCTCGCGGTGGGCCTCGAGGGTCGCCGCCACGTCGTCGGGGACCGTCCAGCCGCGATCCCGGAACAGGTCCGGGTGGCCGACGACGACCTCCTCGCCGTCGACGACGCCCGCGACGCCGTTGCGGTAGCTCTCGAAGGACTCGAGGCGATCGTCGCCAGGTTCGTCCGGCTCGCCGTCGGCGGCGTCTGCATCGGTCTCGGTTCCAGCCGTCTCGACCGTGCCGCCGTCCGCGACGGTTCCGGACGCCGTCTCGGCGTCGGCGTCGCCGTCGCTCGAGCCCGAACCCCCGGCCACCGCCGCGATCGCCTTCCCCACTGGGTGGGCGGACCGTCCCTCGAGGATCGCCGCCTTCTCGAGTAGGTCGTCGTCGACGTCGGTATCCGATTCGACGACGGTCATGTCGCCGGTCGTCAGCGTCCCGGTCTTGTCGAAGACCACGGTGTCGGCGTCGCGGATGCGCTCGAAGACGCTGTCATCGAAGACGACGATCGAGCGCTCTAAGGCGTCGCGGATGCCCGCGGCGACGGCCAGCGGGGTCGCGAGCCCGAGCGCGCAGGGACAGGAGACGATCAGCACCGTCAGCCCGTCCAGCAGGGCGCGCTCGACCGGCGCGCCGAGGCCGAGGCGGACGACCGTCACGACGACCGCGAGGACGAGCACGACCGGGACGAAGATCGTCGCCAGCTTGTCCGCGAGCTTCTGGATGCCGTGGGTGCCGCTCTGGAGGTCCCAGACGAGTTCCGTGATGCGATCGAGGCTGCTGGTCGCGTCCTCGCCGACCTCGACCGTGACCGCGCCGTCGGCGACCATCGAGCCGCCGACGACGGCGTCGCCCGCCGCCTTCGTCACGGGCAGGGACTCGCCGGTGACGACCGCCTCGTCGACCGCGGCCTCGCCGTCGACGACCGCGCCGTCGACGGGGATCCGCTCGCCGGCCCGGACCAGCACGCGGTCGCCAGCCGCAAGCTCCTCGAGTGCGACGTCCTCGTGTCCGCCGTCCTCGCTAACGCGGCGCGCCGAGTCGACCTGGACGCTGGTCAGGTCCGAGAGCCGCTCGGTGGCCTCGCGCTTGATCGTCGACTCGTAGTAGTTGCCGACGGAGACGATGACGACGATCGCGACGGTGACGTCGTAGTAGATGTGCTCGCCGCCGACGGCGATCGAGAGCGTGCTGTACAGGTAGGCGCTGACGGCCGCGATCGCGACCAGCAGGTCCATGTTCGGCGACCGGGTCTTGGCGCTGACGTAGGCCCCCTGCAGGATCGGTTTGCCGGTGACGCCGAGGATGATCGTCGTCAGCGCCGCGATCATCAGATAGAAGGGCGTCGCGAGGTCGCTCGCCAGCGTCTCCCGGAAGAACTGCATCGTCCGCTCGTCGTAGAACCAGGCGCCGAAGTACGTGGGGTAGATGATGACGACGTACTGGAGCATCACCATCATTCCCATGAGGACGCCGACGCCGACTCGGGCCATCTCCCAGTTGTCCGCCTGCCGGCGGCTGAAGGCGTCGTCGCGGTCGTAGGCGCTGTAGCCGAGGCCGCTGATGGCCTCCGCGAGGTCGTCCTGGGTGACGCTGTCGGGATCGTGGTCGATCCGCACCGTGTCGGTGACGTAGCTCGCGCTCGCCCCGCTGACGCCCTCCGTTTCGGTCGCGACCGACTCGATGAACGCCTCGCAGGTCGCGCAGTGCATCCCGTCGACCTCGAGGTAAGTGGCCTCGTGGCCGTCGGGAACCGCTCGGTCCGCGTCCGCGTCGTCGGCTTCACGGTCGCGCGCGCTGCGGACGTCTTCGGCATCGACGTCCTCGACGTCGCCGAGCGCGTCGTAGACGTCCCGACAGCCGACGCAGCAGAAGCGGTTCCCCTCGTCGTCGGTGACGTCGCTCCCCTCGACGGGGAGCTCGCACAGCGTACACTGTCGGTCCGCCGAATCGATCGTTGCCTCCGTCATCGTCCAGTTCCTCCGGTTCGTGCGTTCATAGTCCGATCAGTGGTTGTGTCCGCCGCCCATCCCGGCGCCGGCCGTCTCGAGGCCGTCGTAGAACGGCAAGCTGGGATGGGGAACGTGGATTCCGAGGCTCATCAGCCCGTGGGCCAGCAGGACGTACCCCAGCGCGACGAAGGCGATCCCGAGCAGCCGGTGGACCCGCCGGCGGTGTTCGACGTCGACGGCGTCGATGACGGTCCCGTAGGCGAAGACGGCCGGAATCGTCCCGATTCCGAGCGCGGCCAGCGCGAGCGCGCCGCCGGCCGGCGACCCCGTCGCGAACGCGTACAGGAACGCCGGATAGAGGATCGGACAGGGCAACAGGCCGTGCAGCGCGCCCAGGCCAACGATGCCGGGGCCGTTCGCGAGCCGATCGACGTGCGCCGTCAGCCGCGAGACGACGCGCTCGAGGCCCGGCAGCTGGATGCCGCCGGTCGTGCGCCCGAGCAGGTAGTAGACGCCGGTCACGATGACGAAGCCGCCGACGACAATTCCGACGCCACCGCGGACGGTCTCGAGGACGGGCGTCAGCGCGTCGGTCGTCACGAACAGGGCGCTCCCGAGCGCGCCAAACAGCGCGCCCAGCAGCGTGTAGCTGGCCGTGCGGCCGAGGTTGAACAGGGCGTGTTGGCGCACCTCGTAGGTCGTGAGGTGGCTCTCGCGGCCGCGGCTGCGGTTGCGGTTCGAGGTCCGGCCGCCGTCGGTCGCGGCGCCGTCCATCCGACTCGCGTAGACCGTCACGAGCGGGCCGCACATCCCGATACAGTGGGCACCGCCCAGTAGCCCGATGACGAGAAACAGCAGGACGTCGACGCCGAGGAGTGTGAACGGGTCCATGGTGATCGTGGTGTCTCGAGTGCAGGTAGCCGCGCCGGCTACGTCCACGTTCGGGTTCGCGCTTCGAACGCGCAGTCGCCGTAGTAGTCGCGCTAGTCGCCCGACGGGGTAATCGGTTTCGTCTCTCGAGGCGGAACGACGACGACCCGCTCACGGAGACGCGTCGGAAACCGCACGTCTGCGAACACGTTCGGCCGAACCAGGGTGGCGGCCCGGTCGCGATACCAATAGGATTAGTCCGTGCCGTTTTTAGCCACCATGACTGCGGTCTACGTGTGATGAATCGGATGGAGGCGTTTCGAATCCTCGCCAGCGCCGATCGGCAGCTGGTGCTCCACGAGCTGGTCGACGGGGACGACCCGCGTCGTATCGCGGAGATCTCTCGGCAGGTAGCGGCGCGGCGGCATCGAACTCCGCCCGAACGAATCGACGAGACGAAAGTCGAGCGCGCTCGGGTTCGGTTGGTGCACAATCACCTGCCGCGGCTCCGAGAACACGGGGTCATCAACGTCGATCGAGACGAAAACGAGATTTCGCTGTCAGATCGCGACGCGACGGCGCAACTGTTCGACGCCGCCGCCGAGTTAAACAGTTGGCCGCCGAACGATCTCCTCGAGCATCCAGCGCGGCGTCGGTAGGGTTCGGGTTACTCCACGTACCGGTACTGCCGCTCGCCCATCCGACCCCACCCGTCGAAGACGAACTCCTCGCTGGGGGTCGTGAACTCCTCGACGTCGACGTCCATCTCGTGGTTGTGGGCGTCGTGGATCTCCTCGTAGTCCTCCCAGTCCATGTCGTAGCGCTCGGCGAGTTGCTCGTCGACGTTCAGCGCCTCGATCTCGTCTTCCCAGCCGTCCTGGACGATTTCGGCGTGAATCTCGGCCTGCGCGCCGCTGCCGTAGGAGCCGACGAGCAGCCGCTCGCCGGCCATGTCGCGGCCGTCCTCGAGGGCCGCCTTGAGCGCGCTGGCGCGGGCGATGTGGACCGAGCCGGTGTACCAGTTGCCGACGTCGCGGGAGATCGACAGCGTCGGATCGATCGTCTCGGCGTACCACTCCTGGTAGCGGTCCGTCTCCTTCAACTGGTCCATGTAATCTCGCAGGGCGTCGCGGTACTCCTCGTCGGTGTCGAACGCCTCGGCGCGGGGCTGGCGGCCGATCTCGTCGGCCAGTTCGTCCTCGATCGACGTGTTCCGGATGACGTGGCGGTACGCCAGCAGCGCGGCCTTCCGGACCATACCGGGGAACGGCGTGTGGAACGGCGCGTACGCGAAGTCCTCCGCGTGGACCTCCCCGGCGACGCTCTCGTAGTCCTCGAGCGCCTCGCGCATGCGGGCGAGATACACCTGCACGGAGCGTTTGCCGTCGACGGAGGGGAACTGCTGGTTTGGCTTGAGGAAGTCCGTCTCGTCGGCCGAGCCGTAGCCCTGCTCGGCGGAGAGCTCCACGAGGTCGGGGTCCTCGCTGATCAGCATGGCGACGGCGCCGGCGCCCTGGGTCGCCTCGCCGGCGTCACCGCGTGCATAGAGGGCCGTGTCGGTCGCGATGACCAGCGCCGAGCGACCGCGGTTGCGGCCCGCGCGGATCCAGTTGTACGCGTCGTCCAGACTCTGCGTGCCCGCGATGCAGGCGAACTTCCGCTCGCCCTTGTTCGCGTGGTGGAAGTCGCCGTCGTAGACCTGCTCGAGACAGCCTGCGACGTACGTCGAAACGGGCTTGGAGTTGTCGAAGGAGCTCTCGGTCGCGACGTCGATCCGGCCGATATCGTCCGGCTCGAGGCCCTTACGGTCCATCAACCGGTGGGCGGCGTTGGCGCCCATCGTGACGATGTCCTCGTAGCTGTCCGGGAAGGAACTAGCGTTGAGGCCCAGTCCCTTGGTGTACTTCTCGGGATCCTCGCCCTTCTGCGGGGCGAAGGTGCCGGGAAGGTCGAGTTTGAGGTTCCCGGTCCAGATTTCGATCGCATCGATACCGACTGCAGTCATACCAACACAATATCGGAGGAGCTATAAGGTATTGTCGTTCGTCGTTTCGTCAATCGACGAAACGATCGTCGGTCGGCCGCCTCCAGCGCCGGCCGGTTCGGATCACGGATTCGGTTCGTACCAGCGGTCGACGACGGCTCCCTCGTCGTCGAAGACGAGCAGCGTGATCTCGTAGTCGTCCCCGCCGGTTCCGCCGCCCGGTCTGTGGGTGAACTCGCCGTCCGCGGCCGACTGCTCGTCGATCTCCGTCGCCCACGGGTTGTCGCGGTTGCGGAACTCGACCCACACCGCCTCGAGGTTCGTCCCGTCGTCGACGCGGTAGTCGACGGTGTACTCAGACTGGCCTCTGTTCCCGGTGTCCGCGACGGAGACTGACTCGAACTGCGGACTCGTCGCGGTCGCCAACTCGTCGTTCCCGCTCGGGTTGGTCCCGTCGGCCACGTCGTCGATCGTCCGCCGGTCGACCACGACGCCGTCGGTATCGTAGACGCGGAGTTCGATCGCGAACGCGGCGTCGAACCGGTTCCCGGAGAACTCGACGCGCCCGCGCGGAGCGCTCGCGGTTTCGGTCGTGATCGCACCGCTGTCGCGGTTCTTGAAGCTGACCTCGACTCGATCGAACGAGTCCCGGTTCGCGACGTCGTAGGAGACGAAGTACCGGGCCGACTCGTCGTTGGGCTGGCTCCAGTCGTCGACGCGGCTCCCGGTTAGCTGGGGGTCCGAGGGCGACGAGAGGTCGTCGTTGCCGTCGGGGTTCGATCCGTCGGCCGTATCCGTCATCGTCCTCGTGTCGATCACCTCGCCGGCGTCGTCGTACGCCGTGATCGTGATCTCGTACGTGTCTCCCTCCGCACCGCCCTGACTGTACTCGATCGTCCCGCGGGGCTCGGTCCCCTCGCGGATCGCGGTCGTCCCGCTATCACGGTTCTCGAACTCGACCTCGACGCGATCGAACGACGTCGAGTCCGCCGTCGTCACCTCGTAGGAGACGCCGTACCGAACCGTGTTCCGCGCGGTGTCGTCCGTGATCGACCACGCGACACCGTCGTCGCCGCCACCGCCGGCTTCCGATCGCGACACCTCGAGCGTGAGCCGATCGCCGGTGCCGCCGCTCGCCGTATAGGCGGTGACCGTCGTCCCGTCGCTCGGGACAGCGTCGGGGTCGAACTCGAGGGTCGTTCGATTCTGTCCGCTCGCGTTCGTTCGGCCGCGTTCGTCGAACGACGCGACGACGTCGTCGGGGTCGGTGATCGCGTACGAGACCCGCGCGCGTTCGACGGGCGCACCGTCGTCGTCGCGGGTCGCCCGCATCGCGAGCGATTCCATCGTCGACCCCGGCCCGACCGTCACCGAGCGGGTCGTCTCATCCCACTCGGTCAGGTACGCCGCCCGGTCGCCGCCGGTTCCGTTCCCGCCGCCGTCGCCGTCTGACCGGCGAATATCGAACGTCGAACCGCTCCCGTCGTAGTCGCCGACGCCGACTCGAGCGATCCGCAGCGACACCGTGTCCTCGCGGAACTCGATCGTCAGCGCGTCGGCGCCGCGGTCGTAGCCGACGACGCGGACGCCGGCCTCGCCGACGTCGAATCCCGATCCGTTTTCGGCGGCCGGCGCTGAACCGAGCGTCTCGTTCCACCGCTGCGGTTGGTCGGTCGGAATCGAGACGGTAACGTTCCCGCCGTCGGCCGCGAGCTCGATCGGGTCCGACGGCCCGCTTATCGTTTCGGTATCGACCGTTACCGCTCCCGACGTCGATTCGGAGAGGTCGCCCTCGAGCAGCGCGACCGTCAGCGTATCGTTAGAGACGAGTCGCTGCTCGACGCCCCGCAGCGGCACCGATCGCTTCCCGAAGTCGTTGAATGCCAGCGAGTGCTCGAGTCTGGTCGTCGGCGCGTTTTGGTACTCGTTGTAATCCGGTTCGTAGGCGATCGTCGTCGTGTTATGAGTCGTGACGATCTCCGACTCGTCGACGGGTTCCTTGCTTCCGTCCGCCGTCTGCCGGTAGTAGTCCCCCACCAGCGACGCGTTCGCGATCGTGAACGGGCGTTGCCCCGTCGTCTCGAGCGTTCCCCGCGGATCGGGCGGATTGATCGTCATCGCGCGAGAGGGGTACCGCGTTCCGAGCGCGACCGACGTCGCGCGGAACCCGTCGGCCGAACCGACGTTTCGGATCGCGTTCCGGACCTCCTGCAGTTCGTTCTGCACCTGCTGGTTGTGGTCGAACTCGACCGCCTCGTTCTCCGCGGGGACGACGTTGATCTGGTAGAGCGCGAGCGCCGAAAACAGGATCGCGAGCAGCAAGATCGCGCCGATCTGGACCGTCACGGCTCGGTCGTCCCCGTCCGTCCCCCCGGTCCCGTCCCCACGACGCATTATCGAACACGATAGTCGTAACTACGTATACGCTTGTTGGCTCCGGGGTGAGAATCAATCGACCGCCGAACGCGCGGAATTACTCCTCGTCTTCCTCGACGACCTCCGGATCGCTCATCGCGCTCTGGAGGCTGTCGAGACCGTTGATCCACTCCGTGACCAGGCCGTACTCGAGGTCCTCGGCGACCTGCATGTCGAGCTCCTCGCCGTCGATGATGAGCGTGCCGGCCTGCGCGGCGTAGCCGAGCGCAGCGTCGAGATCCTCCTCGGCCTCGGCGTCGGCCGCGGCCCCGAGGTAGTCGCCGACGCTGCCGTCCTCGGCCGGGCCGTTGGCGATGTACTCCTCGGCCGCGAAGAAGACGCAGACGAGACTGGTCTGGACGCCGTCGACGAGGATCAGCTTCTCCTCGTCCTCGATGTCGACCTCGCCGAGGACGATCTCGCGGACGTCCTCGATCTCCGATAGGGCTTCCTCCTGCTCGAGCTCCCCGTCGTCGTACGCGGAGACGATCTTGGCGACCGCGATCGCCGTGTCGTCCTGCAGGTTCAGCAGCAACCGAGCCGACGACTCGTCCTCCGGATCGATGTCCTCGTCCTTGATGCGATCGATCCAGTTCTGCCAGCGTTCCTCCGAGTAGAACTCGGTCGGGGGATTGCTCATACAGACACCTACACCGGCCGCTTGAAATGCCTTTCTCTACACTAGCCACTCGAGGTGACTCTCGGCTATTCTGGCGAGTAACGATCCGTTACCGGTATCTGCCCGTTCAGGCTCGAGCGCGTCGGTACGCCCTCGTATCGCTGCCGACGAACCGGCCCACCGTCCGTCGCTTCCGACGGACTGATCCTACGAATCGCGCTCGAGCGTCGCTTCCGTGTCGATGTCGTAGACGAGTTCGGGCGTCTCGACGTGCGCGTTGCGGACGGCCTCGTCGTACCCCTCCTCGAGCATCCAGCGAACCCGACGTGGGACGGTCTTCGGTCCCAGTACGGCCCCCGGTCGGTCGGGATCGTCCACGTAGTCGGTCTCCATCAGGAACGGCTCGCCGCGCTCGGCGGCCCGCTCGAGACGGTCTTTCTCGCTCATGACGCTCGGGGTCGGGCCCTCGAGGCGGCCGGCGGCGTAGTGTTTGACGACCCGGTGGCGCTCCATGCCGGCGTCTTCGGCCCACTCCGCGACGGTCGTCATCTCCTCGCTGGCCTCCGTGTGCAGTTGGACGGCGCAGTCGAGGTCGGCGCCGAGTTCGAACGCGTGGCGCATGACCTCGTTCGAGGCGTCCCAGACGGCGTCGGAGACGTCGTAGTGAGGGCGGCCCGACTTCAGCGCCAGGGCCTCGCCGTCGGCGACGTACTCCGCCGCGACGTCGAGTCCAGCCTGCATGAGATCCCGCGCTTCCTCGGGCTCGAAGCCCCGGTCGTCGACGAGCCGCGAGATCAGGCCCGGGTGGACGCCCAGCACGGGCCAGGCGCGGCCCTCGAGTTCCGCGGAGGCGTCCGCGACGATCTCGATCGTGCGCTCGAAGACGTCGCGGAAGTCCTCGCCGGTCTCGGCCTCGACGCCGAGGTGCCAGGAGGGTTTGTTGACCACGAGCAGGTGGGTCCCGCCGAGCCGCGCGAAGTCTTCGACGGCGTCGATGCCGCGGTGGTTGTCCGGGTCGAGGTGCAGGTGGTTGTCGAGTACCGGCGTCTCCTCCTCGAGCATACTCGTGTGTGGGCGACCGGTCCGGGAAAAGTCACCGACTTCTCGCGTCGCCCGACCGCCGTCGCCGGTTGCCGCTGCGTCGCCCCGGTATTGTCAGTCCAATCCGATGTGAACTACGAACAACGCTCTTTTCGAGTACCCCCGCCCCGTACTGCGGTCAACCTGGGAAATATTTATATAGTAGCGTGACTTACCTTGAGTTAGTCGAAGCATGACTCTCGAACAATTTACCCGGAATGAGGGGCAGGTAGCCCGCCGGTACGAGTACGACGACGCCACCGTGTTGGCCGTCGACTTCGGAACCGGCGTTACCGACGCCTCGGTCGACCTCGTCGATGACACCGTCATCGTCGTGGTCGAGGACGAGCAGTACGAGTTCGAACTCCCCGAGGGTGCAAGCGACGCACACACGTTTATCAAAAACGGGGTTCTCACTGTCGAACTGGAGGGCGACCTATGAAACTCACCGTCAAACCACTAAAACAGAAGGACGCAGGGCGCGGACTGGCCGCGATCGACCGCGTCTCCATGCGCGAGCTCGATCTCGAGAACGGCGACTACATCGTCATCGAGGGCTCGGGCGACGGACAGGCCGTCGCCCGCGTCTGGCCCGGCTACCCCGAGGACGAGGGCCGGGGGATCGTCCGGATCGACGGCCGCCTGCGACAGGAGGCCGACGTCGGGATCGACGACAACGTCAGCGTCGAGCCCGCGGACGTCAGCCCCGCCAAGTCGGTCACCGTCGCGCTCCCGCAGAACCTGCGGATCCGCGGCGACATCGGCCCGCTCGTCCGCGACAAGCTCAGCGGCCAGGCCGTCACGGAGGGACAGACGGTACCGTTCTCCCTCTCCTTTGGCCCGATGGCCAGCTCCGGCCAGTCGGTGCCGCTGAAGATCGCGAGCACCTCGCCGTCGGGCACGGTCGTCATCACCGACTCGACGACCATCGACATCTCCGAGACGCCGGCCGAGCAGGTCAGCTCCGGCGGCGGCGCCTCGCCCGAGGGCGTCCCCGACGTCACCTACGAGGACATCGGCGGCCTGGACGACGAGCTCGACCAGGTCCGCGAGATGATCGAGCTGCCGATGCGCCACCCCGAGCTGTTCCAGCAGCTGGGCATCGAGCCGCCGAAGGGCGTCCTGCTGCACGGCCCGCCGGGCACCGGCAAGACGCTGATGGCCAAGGCCGTCGCCAACGAGATCGACGCCCACTTCGAGACGATCTCCGGCCCGGAGATCATGTCGAAGTACTACGGTGAAAGCGAGGAGCAGCTCCGCGAGGTCTTCGAGGAGGCCGAGGAGAACGCCCCCGCGATCATCTTCATCGACGAACTCGACTCGATCGCCGCCAAGCGCGAGGACGCCGGCGGCGACGTCGAACGGCGCGTGGTCGCCCAACTCCTCTCGCTGATGGACGGCCTCGAGGAGCGCGGTCGCGTCACCGTCATCGCGGCGACCAACCGCATCGACGACATCGACCCCGCGCTCCGTCGCGGCGGCCGGTTCGACCGCGAGATCGAGATCGGCGTCCCCGACAAGGACGGCCGCAAGGAGATCCTGCAGGTCCACACCCGCGGGATGCCCCTCGAGGAGGGCATCGACCTCGACCAGTACGCCGAGAACACCCACGGCTTCGTCGGGGCCGACCTCGAGAGCCTCACCCGCGAGAGCGCGATGAACGCCCTCCGGCGCATCCGTCCCGACCTCGACCTCGAGGAGGACGAGATCGACGCCGAGGTGCTGGAGACGCTGCAAGTCACCGAACGGGACTTCAAGGAAGCGCTGAAGGGCATCCAGCCCTCGGCGATGCGCGAGGTCTTCGTCGAGGTCCCCGACGTCACCTGGAACGACGTCGGCGGTCTCGAGGACACCAAGGAACGGCTCCGCGAGACGGTCCAGTGGCCGCTTGACTACCCCGAGGTCTTCGACCAGATGGACATGCAGGCCGCCAAGGGCGTCCTCATGTACGGGCCGCCGGGCACCGGCAAGACGCTGCTCGCGAAGGCAGTCGCCAACGAGGCCCAGTCGAACTTCATCTCGATCAAGGGCCCCGAACTGCTGAACAAGTACGTCGGCGAGTCCGAGAAGGGCGTCCGCGAGGTCTTCGAGAAGGCGCGGTCGAACGCACCGACCGTGATCTTCTTCGACGAGATCGACTCGATCGCGGGCCAGCGCGGTCGCCAGCAGGGCGACTCCGGCGTCGGCGAGCGCGTCGTCTCCCAGCTCCTGACGGAACTGGACGGCCTCGAGGAACTCGAGGACGTCGTCGTCATCGCGACGACCAACCGGCCGGACCTGATCGACTCGGCGCTGCTCCGTCCCGGACGGCTGGACCGCCACGTCCACGTGCCCGTCCCCGACGAGGAGGCCCGCAAGAAGATCTTCGAGGTCCACACCCGCGACAAGCCCCTGGCCGACGCGGTCGACCTCGACTGGCTGGCCGAAGAAACCGAGGGCTACGTCGGCGCCGACATCGAAGCGGTCTGCCGCGAGGCCTCGATGGCCGCCAGCCGCGAGTTCATCAACTCGGTCGACCCCGAGGAGATGGCCGACACGATCGGCAACGTCCGCATCAGCAAGGAGCACTTCGAGCACGCCCTCGAGGAGGTCAACCCGAGCGTGACCCCCGAGACGCGCGAGCAGTACGAGGAGATCGAAGAACAGTTCGACACGGCCGAACCGGCTCAGGAGGAGCAGCTCGGGCGCACGTTCCAGTAACGTCGACTCCGCCCTGACCGGTCGTCGCCCCGTTTTTTCGTCTTCGGCAGTCGTTTCCCGTCGCCGTGAGAAACGATCGTCCCTACGGAGCAGAGACCGTTGACTGTCGATACGTTTCGTTCAGAACGAGTGCCGTCCGATCCGTACGCTGGTTACCGTGACCGCTACTTGGGTTTCCCGCCGCCGGACGACGTCCCATCGAGCGGCGTCTCCGAGAGCAACGCCGCGGTCGAATCGGACTCGCGCTGCGACGGCGCGGCGCTGACGTTGCCTGCACCGTCGACCGTCACCACGCAGCTCTCGTACGGAAACCGAACCCGGAGCGACGACCCGTCGGACGACCGGAGAACTCGTTCGAGGGCGTCGGGGTCGACCGCCTCGTAGAGCGGCGTCGACAGTTCCGACGGGGACGTTCCCTGGACGTCTGCGACGGTTTCGACGATTCGCTGCACGAGTCTATCGCTACTGAACGAACTCGAGAGACCACCCGACATCGAGTACACGTTACGCGCATGGCCGCCTAAAAATATCGGAAATCATATAATAATCGAGAGACGCCGCGTTCCGTTCAACACCGTTCGCCGACGCCGTCTGTTTACCGAACGAGTGACGAAAATTCAGGGGTCGGTCGTATACTTCTTCCCGAAGTGGTTGAACGCCCGATCCCGCCGTTCGGTGATCACACCCGTCCTCGAGATCGCGATGCCGAGCTCGTTGAGTTCGTCGGCCACGGCTTCGGCCCGGTCCTGCGACCGACTGACGAGTTCGACGTGAACGTTGTCCTCGTCGACCATCAGTATCGTGACGGAGACGACGTTCTCGATCTCGCTTACCCGTTCGGCGACGCCGTCGCGGTCGGCGTCTTCGATCGTCCCGACGAGGAGCATGCGGTGTTCGAACCCCGCGCTCTCGTGGTCGACGATCGGCGTGTACCCCTCGATGACCCCGCTCTCCTCGAGGTTCGCGATTCGCGTCGCGACGGTACTCGCCGCGAGCCCGACCCGGTCGCCGATCGCCTCGGTCGTGATGTTCCGCGCGTCGTCCTGGAGGACGTGGAGAATCGCCATATCGGTTCGGTCGAGGTCGACGTCGGCGTCGGCAGCGGTATCGAAGTCGGGGTCGCGAGCCATGAGGGTACGATAGACGGTCGCTACGTATGGTTCTTTCACCGCGGTCGTCGGCTCCGCACTTCCCCTCACGCAGCGCTCGAGCTGTCCGTGGGGACAAACAGTTGCACTACACTACGGGCCGCCGGTTAGTCCGACGCCGTCTCGAGCGGCGCGTCCGCCAAGTTCTCGAGCGTCTCGAGCACTTCCTCGGCGTGGCCGTCCGGCGACACGTCCTCGAAGACCGCCTCGATCCGGCCGTCGGGGCCGACGACGTAGGTGTTGCGGAAGACGCCGTCGAAGGTGTTGCCGAACATCTGTTTCTCGCCGTAGGAGTCGTACAGCGTCGCCACCTCGCCCAGTTCGTCCGAGAGCAGATCGAAGGAGAGGTCGTAGTCGTCGGCGAACGTCTCGAGGTCGTCGACGGGGTCGTCGCTGATGCCGACGACCGCGGCGTCCAGTTCGTCGAGTTGCGCGAGGGCGTCGTCGAACCCGCAGGCTTCGGTCGTACAGCCCTCGGTGTTCGCGCGGGGGTAGAAGTACAGGACGAGGCGCCGGCCCTCGAAGTCGGAGCGCCGGACCGTCTCGCCGCGCTGGTTGGGAAGTTCGAACTCGGGTGCCTCGTCGCCTACGTCGAGCATACCCCCGTGTTGGAGAGCGTTCGTGTATATTTTGTGATTGGCAACGCCTCCCGTAGATTCGGTTAGGATCGGCCGCGCGAGGCCGGTATGCGGTGTAACGAAAAGAGACGGATCTGGCTCACTCGAGCCGTTCGGCCGCGTCCCGCTCGACGAGCGGTTCGGCGTTCTGCTCGGGCAGGGTGACGATGTCGTCGCTCGAGAGCGCGTACTCGCGGTCGTCGATGCCGAGGATCGAGCCGACGTCGCGGGTGATGCGGACGGTCGTCCGGTCGACGTCGTCGGCCGTCGAGCCGCCGGCGTCCGCTGCGGCGCCGCCGTCCGCGGTGGCGTCCGCCGAATCCGGTGCTCGAGCGGCGTCGCTCATGTCCGCGTTCGGCTCCCGTTCGGCCGCGGCCGTCGGATCCGACGGTTCGGCCAGCGATCCAGTCGGGGACGGACTCGCGTCTGACTCGTCCCGCGGAGTCGGGCCCGACTCGGCGTCGCCGGCGTCAATCGACGACGGCTCGCCGCCCATCACGTCCGCAGGGGAGACGCCGCTCGAGTCGGTCGGGTCGCTCGAGGCCGCGCCCGAGTCGGCACCCGTCGGCTCGCCGGCTGCGTCCGGCGGCTCCTGCGGCGGTACCGGCGGCGCGTCCCCGTCTTCGGCCGAGCGCGACGCGGGATCGGCCCCGACGCTGCGCTCCGGGGCGGTGCCGGGTTCGGAACCCGAGGCGGGATCGGCCGCCGGCCCGTCGCTCGCACCCGCCGACGCGCCGGCTTCCGGCTGGCCGGTCTCGACGCCCTCGAGGACGTCGAGGACACGCGATTTGTTCGACTCGATGCGATCCACGAGGTCGTCGAACAGGTCCGCCTCCTCGGCGGTCAGGCCCTCGTCGTCGGCCGGCATCCCCGCCGCGGCGAGGCTGGCCTGCTTGACGAGTTTCCCCATCCGGCGCTCGTAGATCGCCTCGACGACGTCTTTTGCCGTCTCGATCTCGTCGGTGAGTCGGCCCACTTCGGGCGAGGAGAAGGGATCCTCGGCTTGCTCGGCGACGCGGTCGCGCTCGTCCTCTAGGTCGGCGATGTACTCGCCGACCTCCTGGTAGAACGAGGGCCGAAGGTTCTGGAGGCTGTCCTTCTGGCGCTCCTTGCTCTGGACCGAGCGTAGTTCGTCTAGGTTCATTCTTTCTCCTTTTCAGCCCTGCCGCGAGCCATCAGGAAGACGGCGACGTACTCCGGGAGCGACTGGTCGCCCTCCGTGATTGTAAAGCTATCTCCTCCGAGTTCGACCTCGCCGCCGTCGGTGACGTCGACCGCGATCTCCTGGCCCGTGAACGTCTCCGGGACGGCGTCGACCAGCGGCTCGAAGTCGTCGAGTTCGTCGCGCTCGAGGCGCACGGTCTTCAGGCCGCTGCCGCCGTGGAGGCTGCCGGGGAGGCGGATGAGCCGGTTGGTGTCCGTCGTGACGGGCTCGTCGATCGGCGCGTTGTCCCGCTCGACGGCCTGCTCGGCGAACCGCTCGGCCAACTGTTCGACGGCGGTGTGAACCGTGACGTTGCCCGCCTCGAGGCCCTCGCGGTTGTTCCGCGCGGCGTTCAGGGTGGCCTGGGCCTTCCCCTCGCCGATGCCGTCGAACTCCTGGAGGCGCTCGAGGGCCGCGTCCTCCTCCATCGCGAGCAGCTCGTCGATGAAGTCCATGAAGTGCGCGTGGATGCGCTTGCCCCAACCGCCCTGAATCTGGAGAGTCCGGCGCTCCGTGGGGGTCTTCCGACCGAGGCCGGCGACGGTCTCCGTTTCGATCAGTTCCTCGAAGTCGAGCCCGATCCCGCGGACGTAGTCGACGATCTCGCGGCGGTGCTCGCGCTCGAGTTCCAGCACGTTCTCGTCGCGGACGTGGACGTGGTAGCCCCGGCCGCCCGAGAAGACGATCTCCATATTCTGGAAGCCGAAATCGTTCTCGAGGAAGTCCAGCAGGCGCAGCAGGGCGTCCTTACACTTCGCGAGCATCTCCGCGTACGAATCCTCGCCCAGCGTCACGCTCGGGAGGTGGTCGGCGTCCAGGTCGAAGACGAGGTCGGCCGACTGCCACTCTTTCTCGTGCATCGACTTCGCGCCGGGGTCGCGAAACCGGCCCGCGGAGAAGTAGACGTGTCGCGGGCGCTTCCGGACGAGAAACTCCGAGAGGTTCCCTAACTCGAGGAGCGAACGGTGGCGGACCATGGTCGTGTCGGGTCCCTCGGTCCAGGGGATGTACCCCCACTCGCGTTCGTTGGCCGCGGGCGGCGGCGTGAGCTCCGTTCGACGGTAGTAGTCGCGGAATCGCCCCCGCAGGTAGGCCCTCGTTCGCTCCTCCATACGACTCGAGTTGTCGGGGACGGTGCGGTATAATCCTGCCGAAAGAGACGGCTTCGAGAGTCGTTGTCGTGGCGCCGCGGCCCGGCCGTCGGGGGCGGTTGCGAGTCTCGTCGCGACGCGACCCCTACGTCCCGAATGACCGTCCCGCGGGCGGCGGAGCCGTTCCCGATCGGCGAAACTTTCTCCACCGTCCCGATCCGACATTCAACCGAGGGATCGACCATGAGTCGAGCCGACTCGACTCCGGTCGAAAACGCCGTGCTGGCGATGAAACAGACGAACCCCGACGCGTCCGTCTCGGAACTGGCCTCACGGATCGGCTGCTCGATCGAGCGCGTCGAGGAAATTCTCGAGGAGTACGAGCACGACCGCGTCGACCTCGAGACGGAAGTGCTCGAGCCGAGGGAACCCGCCGAGTGGGACGACCCCACGGAGTGTCCGTTCTGCGGCGCGTCGATCGACGACGGCGGGGCCGGCTTTATCGAACACGTCGAGCGCAAAAACGACTGCGCGGTCGCGTTCTCGCGGTGGCGCGAGGGCGTCAGTAGCGACGTCGAAGGCGAGTGGGTCGCCTGACGAGACGGGGCGACGCCGAGGGAGCTACGGCGATCGATCCGTTTTCACCGTCGGCGCAGACCGATCGGTAGCTCGAGGGGAAGCTATCGTCGAATCAGGTCCGAGAGGCGATCGGTGATGCCGACGTCGGCGCCGAGTTTGAGGTAGTAGGCGTCGCCGCCGTCCTCGTAGTAGTCGTCGATGCGGCGCTTGATCTCGAACCCGAGGTGCTCATAGAACTGGAGGGCGTTCTCGTTGCTCGTGCGGGCGTGGCAGGTGATCGTGTCGTGGTCCTCGGCGACGCGGGCGACCAGTCGCTTACCGATGCCCTCGCCGCGGAAGTCCGGATCGACGGCGAGAAAGAGAATGTAGCCGTCGCGCCGAACCGCCGCGAATCCGATGAGATCGCCGTCCTGGACGTAACAGTGAACCTTCGAGCGCCGATACGCGTCGGTAAAGAAGTTGTACCGCTGCTTGAGCACCCCCTCCTCCCGATTGATCTGCTCCTTGAGGTCCCAGGCTTCCTCGACGTAGTCGTCACTCCCCGGCGTGACGACCCGACTGTCGACGTTGACGCTCACTACCAGACCGTTACATCGTCGCCAATATAATTCCTCCGGCAGCGATCGCAACCGCCCACGTTCGCGGGTCTCCGTTCCGGTCGGGCCGAATTCGTCGATCGCCGATTTCGTCGGTCGGATCGCGGATGAGAATGGTCCACGCTAACGCGGACGGCCGATTCGACGGTCGACTCCGCGGACGCCGCGGCGACGAGCGACGATCGTGGGCGGAACCGGAAACGATGAGCATACGGCACCGGCCGGCGAACCGCCGGCCGATGGGATACGAACTGCGCGATCACACGGCCGACGTCGCGGTCGCGGCGACCGGCGACTCGCTCGAGGGGGTCTTCGCGTCGGTCGCGAACGGGCTCGCGGCCGCGTCGTGCGACGAGATTCCGGCCGCGGATGCGGACGGGGATTCGGACGAGGCCGACGATCGGTTCTCGTTCGCCGTCGCCGCCGAGAGCCGCGACGCGCTGCTGTTCGATTACCTGGACGAGGTGATCTACCTGCGCGACGTGCGCGCGGAACTGCCGGTCGACCACCGCGTCGAGGCGATCCGGAGCCCCGACGAGGGTGAGGCGAGCGGTGACGACGATACCGACGGCGATCGCTGGTCCCTCGAGGCCACCGCCCGCGGCGTCCCGCTCGCCGAAATCGACGCTCGTGAGGTGAAGGCGGTCACTTACTCCGAGATGGCACTCGAGCGCCGCGACGACGGCTGGGAGGCGTACGTCGTCTTCGACGTCTGACCCTCGAGGGTCGAGGGAATCGGTCGGTCTAAACTACCGTTCCTACCCGGAGATCGTCCGCATTGCCGCCCCTACTCGGCTGACGCCGAACATGCGGACGCAGCGCGGCCCGAGGCCGTCGACGCGCCCTGAGACTCCCCACTCCGAGTCCCGTGCGAATCGGTCCCGACCCACCGCGAGAGACGAACCTTCTTTCACCGTTCGGCGCGGACGCTCACGTATGAGCAACCCCACGTTTGACGCAGACGGCATCACGCTCGAGCAGGTGCGTGAGTACGTCTGGGAGATTCCACGGGAGGGCGACATGCGCGTCCCGGCACGGGTGCTGGCCAGCGAAGCCCTTCTCGAGGAGATCAAGGAAGACAAGACCTTAGAGCAGATCAAAAACACGACCCATCTGCCCGGCATCACCAACTACGCGATCTGCATGCCCGACGGCCACCAGGGCTACGGCTTCCCCGTCGGCGGCGTCGGCGCGCTCGACGCCGAAAACGGCTGCATCTCGCCGGGCGCGGTCGGCTACGACATCAACTGCGGCGTCCGGATGATGCGGACGAACCTGACCTACGACGAGATTCAGGGTCGCGAGGAGGAACTCGTCGATTCGCTGTTCGCGAACATCCCGTCGGGCCTTGGCGGGGGCGGCATCGTCGAGGCCGGCGTCGACGCCGTCGATGAGATCCTGGAGCGGGGCGTCGACTGGGCCCTCGAGAACGGCCACGCCGTCGAGGAGGACCTACTGCACTGCGAGGACGAAGGGATGCGCGAGGGCGCCGACGCGGACAAGGTCAGCCAGAAGGCCAAGGACCGCGGGAAGAACCAGATCGGTTCGCTCGGGTCGGGGAACCACTTCCTCGAGGTCCAGCGCGTGACCGACGTCTTCGACGATGACGTGGGGGAGGCGTACGGCCTCGAGGAGGACCAGATCGTCGTCCTGATTCACTGCGGTTCGCGCGGGCTGGGTCACCAGACGTGCAACGATTACCTGCGCAAGATCGAACAGCAACACCAGGGCCTGTTGAATCAGCTGCCGGACAAGGAACTCGCGGCGGCGCCCGCAGGCTCCCAGCTCGCCGAGGACTACTACGCGGCGATGAACGCGGCGATCAACTTCGCATGGGTCAACCGCCAGCTGATCATGCACCGCACGCGGCAGGTCTTCGAGCGCGTCTTCGACCGGTCGTGGGAGGAGATGGACATGCACCTGCTGTACGACGTGGCCCACAACATCGCGAAGAAAGAGACCCACGACGTCGATGGAGAGCAGCGCGAACTCTACGTCCACCGCAAGGGCGCCACGCGAGCGTTCCCCGCCGGCCACCCCGAAGTGCCGAAGGCCTACCGCGACGTCGGCCAGCCGGTTATCATCCCCGGCAGCATGGGCGCCGGCAGCTACGTCCTGCGCGGCGGCGAGAACTCCATGGACCTCACGTTCGGCTCGACCGCCCACGGCGCGGGCCGGCTGATGAGCCGCACGCAGGCCAAAAACGAGTTCTGGGGCGGTGACGTCCAACAGCAACTCGAGGAGCAGGACCAAATCTACGTCAAGGCCCAGTCGGGCGCGACGGTCGCCGAGGAGGCGCCGGGCGTCTACAAGGACGTCGACGAGGTCGTCCGCGTCTCGGACGCGCTGGGCATCGGCGACAAGGTCGCGCGGACGTTCCCCGTCTGCAACATCAAGGGCTGAGTCGCGCTACTTCAGGCGGAACGGATTCTCGTCGTCTTCATCCGTTCCGCCCTCGCCGCTTTCGTCGGTCTCGTACGGTTTCCGCGCCGTGATCGTCACCGTCGCTTCGGGGTCGTCCTCGTCGGCCCACGGGCTGTCGTAGGCCGAAATCTCGAGGTCGGTGACGTCCCAGCCCTCGTTCTCGATGAGTTCGACGAGTCGGCGCTGGTCCGCGAGCATGTCCTCGTCCATGCGTTCCCGTTCGTCCGTGAGCGGGGTAGGTCTTCCGCCGCCCGCGCCCGACCCGCGATCCGCCGTATCGATGTGACGACAGCGACGCGTCACGCGCCCTCCCGTTCCGGCCCGAGGCTGACGACCTCCTCGACGAGCGTCCGGTGGGCCCGCCGGAGCCGCTCTGACAGCGCCTGATGGGAGACGCCAAGCTCGTCTGAGAGGTGCTCCATGTCCATCTCGCGAGGGATCTCGTAGTAGCCACGCTCGAGGGCCGCGACCAGCGTCTCGTACTGCGCGTCGGTCAGGTCGTACCGGTTGTGTCGGTCCTCCTCGACCCGGTGGATCTTCTGGACGTCGATGGACATCCCCTGTTCGGTCGCGAACTCGTAGACGTTCGACAGCGACTTGCGTTCCGGAAAGAGCACCCGAAACTGCCACTGCGTGCCCTCGACCCACGCGTCCAGCACCGTCGCCATCTCCTCGGTCAGCAGGTGGATCATCACGGTCACGTCGTCGACCCAGTTCAGCCGGTAGAGCCGCTCGTCGTCGAGGTCGGTCAGCAGTTCGAACGCCTCGACGCTCGGGTCGGCCTCGAGGCGCCGGTCGACGGCCGAGAGCGTCGACTCGTCGCCGGAAAACCAGACGTAGGGCATGACGTGGTCCGGATCGTACGCGACGACGCGCTCGATCTCGACATCGACGTCGCCGCTCTCCTCGAGGGTGTGGCGCAGCGCGAACTCCTCGGCGGGGACGGCGATCTTGGCAATCGTACCCATGGGATCGTCAACCACGTCCTCCCTCAAGAGTGCTGTACCCGGGGCGACCGTGTTGGTAAATTGAACAGTATGGTGAGATAACTGGACGGGCGCCCGGAGCGGCCGCGACACGAAACTGAAATCGGTTACGGGAGCCGGAAATACCCGGCGAGTTTAAGCGGATACGACTGCAATTGCGTCACATGCTCACCGACGAGTTCGGACGCGAGGTCACTGGCGTCCGCGTCTCCCTTACCGATCGGTGCAACTTCGACTGCGTCTACTGTCACAACGAGGGGCTGGGCGACACGCGGGGGCCGATGGATCCGCAGGACGACGAGATGGACACCGACGACGTCGTCCGGTTCCTCGAGGTGGCCGCCGAGTTCGACGTCGACGCGGTCAAGTTCACTGGCGGCGAGCCGATGCTCCGCCAGGATTTAGAAGAGATTATCGCGCGCACGCCCGACCAGATGGAGGTCTCGCTGACGACCAACGGCACGTTCCTGCCGGGCCGCGCCGAGGATCTCGTCGACGCCGGCCTCGAGCGGGTCAACGTCTCGCAGGACGCGCTCGATCCCGCCGATTTCGCCGAGATTACGAAAAGCGGCGCCTACGAGAAGGTGCTCGAAGGGGTTGACGCCGCGCTCGAGGCCGGACTGGACCCGGTCAAGCTCAACATGGTCGTCTTCAAGCACACGGCGGGCTACGTGCCCGAGATGGTCGACCACGTCGCGAAACACGACGGGCTCCAGCTCCAGCTCATCGAGTACATGCCCGAACTGACGGGCAAGCCGGAGTGGAACATCGACATCGAGCGGGTCCACGACTGGCTCGCGGAGCGGGCCGTCGAGGTCGAACACCGGGAAATGCACGACCGGCGCCGGTACTGGATCGCCGAGGGAGCGGTCGACGACGAGGACGCTGGCGATGTCGCACTGGACTCCGCGGACCGATCGGAACTCGGCATGGTCGAGATCGTCGACCCCGTCGAGAACCCCACGTTCTGTGCGAACTGCCACCGGGTCCGCGTCACTCACGAGGGCTACCTGAAGGGCTGTCTCAACCGCAACGACGATCTCAAGTCGATGGGCGAGATGACCAAACCCGAGATTCGCGAGGCCTTCCGCGAGGTCGTCGCGAACCGCGTTCCCTACTACGGCGAGTACATGGTCAAAAACGACGACGGCGAGTGGGTGGTCAACGACGAGTACATCGAGGAGTACGCGCAGGCCTGACCGCTCTTTCTCCGCCGTTCTCACCGCTCATTCTCCGCTCGAGTCACCGTCGCGAACGCCCCGAACGCCCCGAGCGCTGCGTCCCCGATCGCTCGCGGCCGGTTCCGAGGCCGACCGTTACGAGCAGCGCCGCGACCAGCGACAGGACGACCGCCGCGACCGGCTGGCCACCCGCGCCGGCGACGTACACCGCGTAGCCGATCGTCCCCGTCACCAGCCCGACCAGCAGACTCGAACCGATCGCGACCGCTTCGAGGCGGATCGTCCGCGCTTCGCGTCCCAGTTGCTCCCCGACGTCGATCGCGGTGTGGGCGAAGTCCCACGCCAGCACGGTCGCGATCGTGCCCGCGACGGTCGCGGCGACGGGGGCGCCCTCGAGGCCGCCGGCGACGACGCCGAAGAAGAGTGCGGCCCCGCCCACGTCGGCCGCCGTCCGGTGGCCGACGACGAGCGCGGCCCCGAGGACGCCCGCACCGAGGACGCCGAACGCGAGGCCGGCGGTCGCGCCGACGCCGCCGGCGAACGCGGCGACGAGCGCGGCCAGGCCGGCGGCGATGCCCGCGACGCGGGTCGGTTTGCGGGTAACGTCGACGCTGGCACTGTCCGCGTCTTCGGTTTCGGGGTCGTCGCCGCGTGCGCGGTCGCGGCCGGCGTTGCTATCGCTCGCCTCACCCGCCATCGATGCGCCGCTCGCGCCGCTCATGCGCGACCACCAGCGCGTGCGTGGCGCGCGAAGACGTCGTCGATCGTCTCGTCGGCCGGCCAGTCGATCACCGGAATCCCGATCCGCTGGAGGTCGAACCGCCGGACGCGGCGGGCGACCGCCGAAAGCTGCTGGCCCGCCGTCCGGTCGGCCGTCGGATCCGGACTGACGACCGTCACGGGGTGGTCCCGCGACTCGAGTCGCCGCGCGATCGTGACGGCGCCGGCGTCGCAAAGCGGCGTCAGCAGGACGATCTGAGTCTCCGCCGAGAGCCGGCGGCGGATCGTCCGCAGTTGGGGCAGCCACCGGCTCTCCGAGCGCGGCGGCGTCGAGTCGAACTGCGGGTGCGTCGCGAGCAGGTCCTGAAAGCGGATCTCGTGGTGGCGCCCCGACGCCGGCGCGAGCCAGCAGGGGTCGGCGTCGGTCGTCGCGCCCGCCGCCGCCTCGCGACCGATCGGCCCGAGCGCCGCGAGCCCCACGGTGTCGCCGTGGGCCAGCAGCGAGGCGGCGATCCGCCCCGCGGCGGCGACAGACCGGTCGACGGCGTGGGCGCCGTCGGGCTCGGGCGCGAGAAACGCCGCCTTCCGCGCGTCGATGAGCACGACCACGCGGGCCGCCCGCTCCTCGTGGAACTCGAGGGTCGCGAGTTCGCCGGTCTTCGCGCGGCGGTTCCAGTCGATCCGCGAGAGCGGGTCGCCGGCGCGGTACTCCCGCACCGAGTAGAACGTCGTCCCGGCGCCGCCCTCGGCGGTCGTCAGCTGCCCGGCGAACGACGCCGCGGTGGCCCGCAGCGGCACCGGCGCCTCGATCGGCCGCAGCGTCGGCTCGCAGACGACGGTCGTCTCGCCGCCGACGAGGAACTCCCGCTCCCGCGAGCGTGAGAGGTCGCGCACGATCGCAAGCGCGGGGTCGAACTCGTGGGTCCCCCGCCGGACGGCAACCGTGTACTCGAGCGCGACCGACTCGCGGGGTCGCAACGCGGTGCCGAGACGGTTCGAACCGTCGACGACGGCAAGTCCCGGCGGCACGCCGTCGACGAGCCGGAGGTCGGGGACGAACCGGCCGCTCTCGTTGGTGATCGTGACGGTGACGTCGATCTCGTCGCCCGGTTCTGGATCGTCGTCGCTCAGTTCGCGCGCGATCGACAGGTCCAGCTCCGGCGGTTCGAACGTGCGCGCGAAGCCCGCGTAGCCGACGCCGACGACGCCGGCGAGCACGACGCCGGGCGACTCCGCGAGCGCGCCGATGCCGACGGCGAACAGTGCGACGACACCGATCCCGGTCCAGTAGTTCGTCAACCGCGCGGCGGTCGATTCGATGCCGGACACCGACTTGGCGGCCGTCCGCGAGTCGCCGTCGGACCGGTCGAGTCGCTCGTCCTCGTAGGCGGGCAGCGGCCTCGAGTCGGCCGCGTTCTCGTCGCCGTAGCCGGTCGCGGCGATGGCGGCGACGGCGTGGCGGACGCCCGCCCGGAACGACGCGTCGCGACCGCGCCGCAGCAGGCGGGGCAGCCAATCGGCGAGCGAGGCGGACGTCCCCCCGCTCTCCGAGAGAAAGGCGGCCGCCGTCGAATCGCTCGTCCAGGTGCCGTCGTCTATCCGCTCGGCCGCCTCCTCCTCGGAGTACCCCTCGAACCGGGTGAGCGCGGCGATCGCCGCGAGGCGGAGGCCGCCGGCGATCCGTCGGCTACCGGCGGCGTACTCCGCGGTCATCGTCCTGAACTCGTCGATCGCGTCGGAGACCGTCGCTCCGGGTGCGGGTACCGGGGTCCGACGCTCCGGGGTCGGGGTGTCGGCCTGGCGGCGCACGCCGCGTCGGCGGAACGCGGCGACGATCCCGGCCCCCGTCGCGAGGAGACCGACGACCAGGACGACCCGTCCGTCCAGCGGAACGTCGACGACGCCGGCGCTGACGGCGACGGCGCCGACGAACGACAGCACGCCGACCGCGAGCGCGAGCGTGCGGCCGGTGACAGACGTCATCGGTCGTCACCCCCGTGTCCCCGTCTCGGTCCCTCGGTGCCGACCGGCCCGCCGTCCAGTCGCTCGTTCCGCTCGTCCCCGGTCGCGTACTCGTCTTCGATCCGCCGTAAGACGTCGACCGCGCGCGCCTCCATCTCCGGCGTCGTCTCGACGTCGCCGTACCGCACCGCCTCGAACAGGCCCGTGAGTTCGTCGACGTGCTCGCGGTCGATCCCCGCCTCGACCGCGGCGGCGGCGAACTCCCGCGGCGTGCTCGAGTCCGGCCGATCGACCTCGAGGCGGTCGGTCATCTCCCTCCAGGCGCGGTAGATCTCGTTGTCGACGTCGCTCCCGGCGTCGTCGATCCGATCGGCCGCACGACCCGCCGCGCTGCCGACGGCGGCGGCGTCCGATGCGGGGTCGTCGGCCTCGTCCTCGCGGACGACGGGCGGCGCCCCCGTCCCCGAACCGCCGCCCCGCCGGCTCGCGAAGAGCCCGCCGACGAAGATCGCGGTGACGACCGCGAGGACGAACAACAGCGGGCCAGTCGAGAAGGAGTCGCTCTCGCCCTCGCCGGAGCCGAGATCACCGCCGCCGCCCGTTCCGTTCGCTGCCGGCTGCTCTACCGGCTGCGGACCGGCGGGCGAGAATCCCTGAAACAGAACCGTAAACAAGAGGGCGCCGACGAGGAGGACGGCCAGGACGGCCGCGATCGTCTTGACGGCGTCCCGATGGTGCGCGAGCAGGTACCAGACGAGCCCGACCGCGACGAGGATCACCAGCGCGTATACGAGGTACTCGAGAAACGCCGGTGGATCGCCAGCAATCGGCCGGCCGGGCCCCGGCTGTCGACCGACGCCGCCGCCTTCTCCGGGCCCGACGCCGCTGCCGGTGCCCCCGGTCTCGAGCGGGTTCTCGATGGTCGCGGCCGCGAGCGCGATCGCGGCGATCGCGCTGACCGCGGCGAGGAGTCGAACGAGACGTGGATTCGTTGACACGTATTGACACCACGTTATCCCGCTTCACTAATAAGTTAAATCCTCGGCCAGGCGCTCGTCCGAACCCCGTTCAGCGGTCGTGTCGGCTCGAGTCCGAGCGATCGAGATCGAGCGAGGCGGCGTCGGACGCGTGTGGTACCGTCGGCCACCCGCTGGTATCATTCGTTGCGCTTAAGTACAAGACGGGGGTACGTTCTGGTGCGATACGTGTAGGGGAGCAATCCCCGAGTCCGAGAGGGCGATGATAGCACACGGTGTCGTGGTAGCCAAGCGGCCCAAGGCGCATGGTTGCTAACCATGTGGCGTCAAGCCTCCGGGGTTCGAATCCCCGCCACGACGTCGGACTTACCGGACTGACGTTTTCCGTCAGTCGTTTGCACCGCACGCAGACCAGACACACATACCCAACATATGAGCGCGGAAGAACCCCAAGAACAAGAGGAGGACGAAGACCTTCAGTACTTCGTCCGCATCGGTCAGACCGACCTCGACGGGACGAAGTCCGTCGAGCGCTCGCTGACGGAGATGAACGGGATCGGTCACCGGACCGCCCGGATCATCGCCCAGGAGGCGGGCGTCGACCGAACGGCGACGTTCGGTCGGCTCGACGACGACGTCATCGACGAGGTCGTCGAACTCGTAGAGAACTACGCCGACGAAGTTCCCGACTGGCTCAACAACCGGCCGGAGGACTTCTACACCGGCGAAACGACCCACGAGATCGGCAACGATCTCGAGCTGACCCGCCAGCACGACATCAACCGGATGAAGATGATCGACTCCTACAAGGGCGTGCGCCACAAGCGCGGCCAGAAGGTTCGCGGTCAGCGAACCAAGTCCACCGGTCGTACGGAGGGCACTATCGGGGTCAACGTCGAAGAGATCCGCGAGGAAGCCGAAGAAGGCGGCGAGGAGGAAGGTGGTGAATAATGCCGCTCGGGACTGACACCAAGAACTACGAAACCCCGAACCACCCCTACCAGGGTGAGCGCATCGCCAACGAACACTCCCTCGTCGACCGCTACGGGCTCAAGAACAAGGAAGAGCTCTGGCGAGCCCAGTCCGAGCTTCGCTCCTACCGGCGCGAGGCCCGCGACCTGCTCGGCCAGGCCCAGGGCGACGAAACCGTCCAGCGCCGCGCCGACGAGTTCCTCGGCCGGCTCAAGCGCGTCGGCATCCTCGACGAAGCCGACGAGCTCGGCGCCGTTCTGTCGCTCGAGGTCGAAGACATCCTCGAGCGCCGGCTCCAGACGGTCGTCTACCGGAAGGGACTCGCGAACACCACCCAGCAGGCCCGGCAGTTCATCACGCACGGCCACATCGTGGTCGACGGACAGCGCCACCGGGTCCCGTCCTACGTCGTCGACGTCGACGAGGAGGACCTCGTCGAGTTCGACGAGAACAGCCCGCTTGCGGACGAACTCCACCCCGAACGAGCGGAGGGTCAATAACATGAGTCAGGACGACGAAAAGTGGGGGATCGCCCACGTGCACGCATCGTTCAACAACACGATCATGACCGTGACGGACCTGACCGGCGCGGAGACGATCGCCAAGTCCTCCGGCGGGACGGCGGTCAAGCAGAACCGCGACGAGGCGTCGCCGTACGCGGCCATGCAGATGGCCGAGTCCGTCGCCGAGGAGGTCAAGGCCGCGGGCATCACCGGACTCCACGTGCGAGTCCGTGGCCCCGGCGGCAACCTCCAGAAGTCCCCCGGTCCCGGCGCGCAGGCGACGATCCGCGCGCTCGCCCGCTCGGGCATCGAGATCGGACGCATCGAGGACGTCACGCCGATCCCGCACGACGGATCGCGCGCACCCAAAGGCAAGGGCGGCTACTAGACCATGAGCGAAGAGTACGACGTCGAGTTCGTCGAACGCGACGACCGCGAGGCGCGGTTCCTCGTCCGCGGCGTGACGCCGGCGTTCGCCAACGGCATCCGCCGCGCGATGCTCGCCGACGTGCCGACGATGGCGATCGACACCGTTCGCTTCGTCGAGAACTCGTCGGTGATGTTCGACGAGCAACTCGCCTTGCGGCTCGGGCTCGTCCCGCTGACGACCCCGCCGGAAGACGAGTTCGGCGAGGACGCCACCGTCACGCTCTCGATCGACGTCGAGGGGCCTGCAACCGCCTACTCCGGCGATCTCGAGTCCAGCGACGACCTCGTCCAGCCCGCGGACGAGAACATCCCGATCATCGAACTCAAGGACGGCCAGCGGCTCGAGGCCGAGGCCGACGCCGTACTCGATCGCGGGAAGGACCACGCCAAGCATCAGGGCGGCGTCGCGGTGGGCTACCGACACCTCCAGCGGGTCGTCGTCGAAGACGACCTGCCGGAGTTCGAGGAGTCCGAAGCCCAGATCGTCCGCGGCGTCATCGAGGACGACGGCGAACTCGTTCCTTCGAGCGAGTTCGACCACGACCTCTCGAACCGCTACCCCGACAAGCGGGTGTCGGTCGAGGACGTGCCCAACGCCTTCGTCTTCCACGTGGAGACGGACGGCTCGTTCAGTGTCGAGGAGCTCGTGACCCGAGCCGCCGAGACGCTCGAGTCGCGCGCGACCGAACTCGAAGAAGCGGTACAGCTATAGCATAGAGATGACCCGACGCCCCCGACCCGACGTGAACATGAACGTGTCTGCGTGTCTGCACGAGGAGGCCAGCGTCCGCACCGGCGCCGTGAGCCGCGAGGCCGGTACGGCGGCGTCCTCGCTCGATGGAATCGAAAGGGGTTTGAAGGGGCGACGGGTACACGGAAGTGCGAGCAGGGATAGCCAAGTCAGGCCAACGGCGCAGCGTTCAGGGCGCTGTCTCGTAGGAGTCCGCAGGTTCAAATCCTGCTCCCTGCATCAATCCCACTTCCGTTTCTCTCACATCGGTACCACGCGACCGACGAGCGTTGCGACCGTTCGGGGTCGGCTTCGATCCCGCGGACGCGGCGCTCGAGCCGTCGGTCGTCGGTATTGCAGTCACGATCACTACACTACAGTCGCGGTTGCCACACGACACGTCGCAACCGCTCGCAGTTATTTGGAGGATACCAATGAGTAGCAAAACGAATCCGAGGCTCAACGATCTTATCGCCGAGCTGAAGTCGACGTCCCGCGAGACGGACGCCGACGTCTGGCGAGATATCGCGGACCGACTCGAGAAGCCCCGGCGCACCCACGCTGAGGTGAACCTGGGCCGCATCGAGCGGTACGCACGCGAAGAAGAGACCGTCGTCGTTCCCGGCAAAGTGCTGGGTTCGGGCGCACTGCAGAAGTCGGTCACCGTCGCGGCCGTCGACTTCAGTTCGTCGGCCGAGACGAAGATCGAACAGGTCGGCGAGACCGTACAGCTCGAGCAACTGCTCGAAGAGAACCCCGAAGGATCCGACGTGCGGGTGATCGCATGAGTGTGAACATCTCCGACTTCGACGCCGACGTCGTCGTCGACGCCCGAGACTGCATTCTCGGCCGCGTCGCCAGCGAGGTCGCCCAGCGCGCGCTCGACGGCGAGCGCGTCGCGGTTGTCAACGCCGAGGACGCGGTCATCACCGGCGACAAGGAAGACATCTTCCAGACCTACCGCAAGCGACTCCAGCTCGGCTCCGACAGCGGCCCCTACTACCCGAAGCGACCAGACACGATCTTCAAGCGGTCCATCCGGGGCATGCTGCCGTACAAGAAGCCGCGCGGTCGCGAGGCGTTCGAAAACGTCCGCGTCTACGTGGGCAACCCCTACGAAGACGAGCAGGACGCCCAGATCCTCGAGGGGACGTCGCTGGATCGACTTTCGAACATCCGCTTCGTCCACCTGGGCGAAGTCGCAGACCAACTGGGTGCTAACGTCACATGGTAACCAACACGAGTGGCAAGAAAAAGACGGCCGTCGCTCGCGCCACCGTGCGCGACGGAGAGGGTCGCGTGCGAATCAACTCCAAGCCGGTCGAGCTGGTCGAGCCGGAGATGTCCCGGCTCAAGATGCTCGAGCCGTTCCGCATCGCCGGTGAGGACCTACGAAGCGAGATGGACATCGACGTCCGCGTCGAGGGTGGCGGCATCAGCGGTCAGGCCGACGCCGTCCGCACCGCCATCGCGCGCGGCATCGTCCAGCACACCAACGACGCCGAGCTCCGGGACGCGTTCATGGAGTTCGACCGCTCGCTGCTGGTCAACGACGTTCGCCAGTCCGAACCGAAGAAGTGGGGCGGCCCGGGCGCTCGGGCGCGCTACCAGAAGTCCTACCGCTGAGGTGATCCACTCATGATGGTACCGGTCCGGTGTTTCACCTGTGGCAACGTCGTCGGCGAACACTGGGAGGAGTTCGACGAGCGAGCCAACGAGGGCGACGAGGACCCCCAAGAGGTCCTCGACGACCTCGGCGTCGACCGCTACTGCTGTCGGCGGATGCTCGTCAGTCACACCGACCTCGTCGACGTCGTCTCCCCCTACCAGTAACGCACCAGCCAACCTATGCAACAGCAACGACACAACCGCTACGAGAAGGCGCGGATCCTCGGCGCTCGAGCGCTGCAGGTGTCCTACGGGGCGCCCGTGCTGATCGAGACGGATCAGACGCAGCCGATCCTGATCGCCGCCGAAGAGTACGACGCCGGCGTGTTGCCCTTTACCGTCAAACGGGGGAACGAGTGAGCACATGACGCTGATCACAGACATTCGACTCCGACGGATCCTCGATTCGCGCGGCAACCCGACCGTCGAAGCCGACGTCGTCACCGAGAGCGGCGGCTTCGGCCGCGCAGCAGCACCGAGCGGTGCCAGCACTGGCGAGTACGAAGCCGTCGAGCGACCGCCGACCGAGGCGATCGCCGCGGCCCGCGAACACGCCGTCCCCCGACTCGTCGGGGAGGCCTACGCCGGCAATCAGCGCGAGGTCGACTCGATCCTCCGCGCCGCCGACGGCACGGACGACTTCTCCGAGATCGGCGCCAACAGCGCGGTCGCCATCTCGATGGCCGCCGCGAAGGCCGGTGCCGACGTGCTCGGCGCACCGCTGTTCCAGCATCTCGGCGGCACGTTCCGCGGGGAGAACTTCCCGACGCCGCTCGGTAACGTCGTCGGCGGCGGCGAACACGCCGCCGACGCGACCGACATTCAGGAGTTCCTCGCGGCGCCCGTCGGCGCGCCGAGCGTCGAGGACGCCGTCTTCGCGAACGCGGCCGTCCACGCCGAAGTCGCCGATCTGCTCGAGGAGCGCGGTCACCCCTCCGGCAAGGGCGACGAGGGCGCGTGGGCGCCCTCGATCGACGACAGCGAGGCGTTCGAGATCGTCGACGAGGCGGTGTCGACGGTGCAGGACGAAGTCGGGTTCAACATCGGCTTCGGCCTCGACGTCGCGGCCGCCGAGATGTACGACGCCGACTCGGAAACCTACGAGTACGAGTCCGCCGGCGTCAGCCGCGACACCGAGGAACAGATCGAGTACATCGCGGAGCTGGTCGACGAGTACGATCTCGTCTACGTCGAGGATCCGCTCGACGAGGACGACTACGACGCGTTCGCCGAGCTCACCGACGAGGTCGGCGACCAGACGCTGATCTGTGGCGACGACCTGTTCGTCACGAACACCGACCGGCTCGTCGACGGAATCGATCGCGGCGCGGCAAACAGCATCCTGATCAAGCCCAACCAGATCGGGACGCTGACCGACGCCTTCGACGCGATCGAACTCGCCACGCAGAACGGCTACGACTCGGTCATCTCCCACCGCTCGGGCGAGACCGAGGACACGACGATCGCACACCTCGCCGTCGCGACCGACGCACCGTTCATCAAGACCGGTGCCGTCGGCGGCGAGCGAACCGCAAAGCTCAACGAGCTCATTCGAATCGCAGACGACGCGACATGACAGACAACGACACGACCCAAGAAGGGCTCGACGCCGCCGAGGAGGAAATCGACGAGGAGCCAGCCGAAGGGGCTGGCCCCGCCGCCGAGGAGGACGTCGAGCCAGTAGACGAACAGTCCGCGGACGCCGAGGCCGACGAGGCCGACGCCGACGCAGAACCGACCGCAGACGCCGAGGCCGACGAGGCCGAGACGGAGGAAGACGCCGGTCCCTCCCTCGACGACGACGTGATGTCCGACGAGGAGGCGGACCTGCTGATCCCCGTCGAGGACTACCTCGGCGCCGGCGTCCACATCGGGACCCAGCAGAAGACCGCGGACATGGAGCGGTTCATCCACCGCGTCCGCACCGACGGCCTCTACGTGCTGGACGTCTCCAAGACCGACCAGCGCATCCGCACGGCCGCGGACTTCCTCGCCAACTACGACCCCGAGCAGATTCTGGTCACCTCGAGCCGCCAGTACGGTCGCTTCCCGGCCGAGAAGTTCGCCGAAGCGGTCGGCGCTCGAGCGCGCACGGGTCGGTTCATCCCGGGCACCCTCACGAACCCCAAGTACGACGGCTACATCGAACCCGACGTCGTCGTCGTCACGGACCCGATCGGTGACGCCCAGGCCGTCAAGGAGGCCATCACGGTGGGCATTCCGGTCATCGCGATGTGCGACTCGAACAACCAGGTCAGCAACGTCGACCTGGTCGTCCCGACCAACAACAAGGGTCGCAAGGCCCTCTCGGTCGTCTACTGGCTGCTCGCCAACGAGGTCCTCGACCGCCGCGGCGCCGAGCCGTCCTACGCGCTCGAGGACTTCGAGAGCTCCGTCTAACGCGGTTTCAATTTCGAACCGGCGACTCGAATTGCGCTGTTCGTTTTCCGCCGTTCTTCACGCCGACAGCGTCGAGCACGACGTTCTCGAGCGCTGTCTCGGTCGTTGTCGGTCGTTAGCCGTTCGAGTCCCTCGAGCGGCGGCCGCCGACGGCCAACCCTAAACCACCGGGTTCGACGGGCGGCTGACGAACGGCGACGGCAACCGAAACGCGACGAGTCGCGAGCGAAGGAATTACCTCGGGACCGTTCGAAGGGCGGATATGGACTCCCTACTGTTCGACTTCGAAAAGGAGAAACTCCCCGCGCCGGTCGTCCTCGCGACGATCGGACTGATCGCGCTGTTCGCGCTCGGGATTCCGCTCCGAGTGCTGCTGACGCTGCTATAACGGCCGCTCCGTCACCGGCCCGTCTCGACCTTCTTCCTACGCAGACGCCGTCTCGAGCAGCCGTTTGACTCGCTCGGCGGCATCAACGGCCGTCGCTCCGAAGACGTACGTCGCCGGTTCGATGCCGAACGCGCCCCGGTGGTAGGCCACGCGCGGCACTGCGCCCCGCTCCGCGAACCGATCGCGGAGGTGTTCGCCCCGATCCTCGTAGTCGGCGTCGAACTCGAGGGGCTCGATTCCGCGCTCGCGGGCGGCCTCGAGGAGCGCGTCGTCGGTCGCGATGTTGATCGCGCCGCGGACCGCCGAGTCGATATCGGCGGCCGCGAGGACGGCCGTCGCGACGTGTTTCGAGGCTCCGAACTCGGGGTTCGCGGGGATTTCGATTCGACCGCCCATCGCGTAGATCCGGCCGGGAACGGCGGCGACGTCGGTCACGTCGTCGGCCTCGGGCAGCGCCATTCCGACGTTGGTGCCGACGTTCGGGACGTATCTGGCCATCCTCTGGATGGATGCGATCGTCCGCGCGGCCGTCCGGACGTTCGCCAGGACGTCCCGCTCGGCCCGCACGTCGGGGTCGAGCCCGCGGACGCAGAGGTCACAGCCCAGCCCGCGGAGTTCGGGCATCTCCTCCTCGTGAAGTTCGCAGATCGGCCCCCGATCCTCGAGGCTGCGGATCAGCGAGAGGAGTTCGGCCAGCGCGTCGTAGCCGTCCATATCGCCGCCGGCGAGGCCGTCGGCGATGCGCTCGACGGTCGCGACGGTCTCGGGGTCGTCCCGGAAGCGGTCGTCGCCCCCGCTCTCGCCGCTGACGTACTTGCTGACGGCGGCCTGGGTGACGCCGAGTTCGGCGGCGATCTCCCGTTGGGTCATGCCGCGGTCGGCGAGTTCGGTCGCGAGCATCGCCCGCACGGTGGGAAGAAAGCGGTCGACGACGAGTTCGCTCGGCAGGACGAGCGACATACGCTCGCGTTCGAGCGACGCCGGCTTAAGTGTGAATGCTCCGATCGCCGTACTACCCGCCGTCTGCCGGCCGTCGTCTGCTGTCCGCCGTCTGCTGTCCGTCGTCCGCCGTCGATCATCCCACCTGCTGCACGCCGCCGTCCGCGAGAAGATAGCTATTAAGCGTCGTCGTCCGAACGCTCGGATATGGCAGTCTCGAGCGCTCCCGGGAAAGTCTACTTGTTCGGGGAGCACGCGGTCGTGTACGGCGAGCCCGCCGTTCCCTGCGCAATCGAGCGACGGGCGCGGGTGGACGTCGAGCAGCGGGCGGACAGCAAACTGCGCGTTCACGCGGAGGACCTGAGCCTGGACGGGTTTACCGTCGAGTACGGCGGCTCGACGGACGATCGACCGGACGTCGACGTCTCGGAGTCGCTGATCAGCGCGGCGATGGGGTACGTCGACGAGGCGATCGCGCAGGTCCGCGACGCCACCGGCGCGGACGACGTCGGCTTCGACGTGACCATCGAGAGCGACATCCCGCTCGGCGCGGGACTCGGCTCGTCGGCGGCGGTCGTCGTCGCGGCCATCGACGCCGCGGCGCGGGAACTCGGCGTCACCCTCGAGGTCGACGAGATCGCCGACCGCGCGTACCGCACCGAACACGAGGTCCAGGACGGGCAGGCCTCCCGCGCCGACACCTTCTGCTCGGCGACCGGCGGCGCGGTCCGGGTCGAGGGGGACGACTGCCGCTCGATCGAGGCCCCCGACCTGCCGATCGTGATCGGTTTCGACGGCGGCGCAGGCGACACCGGCCAGCTCGTCGCGGGCGTGCGGAATCTGCGCGAGGAGTACGACTTCGCTGCCGACACCGTCGAAGCCATCGGCGATATCGTCCGCCGCGGCGAGGAAGCGCTGGCCGACGGCGACCTCGAGGAACTGGGCCGACTGATGAACTTCAACCACGGGCTGCTGTCGGCACTGGGCGTTTCCTCGCGCTCGCTTGACACGATGGTCTGGGCGGCCCGGGACGCCGACGCCTACGGCGCGAAGCTGACGGGCGCCGGCGGGGGCGGCTGCATCGTCGCGCTCGATCCGACGCCCGAAACCGAGACGGCCCTCTCCTTTACGCCGGGCTGCGAGGACGCCTTCCGCGCCGAACTCGCGGAGACGGGGGTGAAGCGACTCGAATGATCGTCCTGAAACTCGGCGGGAGCGCGATCACCGACAAGGAGCGACCGGAAACCCTCGACGGCGAGGCGCTCGAGCGGGCGGCGGACGCGATCGGCGGGGCGCTCGAGGGACGCGGTGGCGGTGACAGTGACGAGGCTGCGGACCTCGTCATCGTCCACGGCGGCGGCAGCTTCGGCCACCACAACGCCAGCGAACACGGGGTGACGACCGCAGAGGGAACGCGCGACGCCGAGGCCGTCATCGACGTCCACGGCGCGATGAAGACGCTGAACCAGTTCGTCCTCCAGCGGCTCCTCGAGCGGGACGTGAACGCAGTCCCCGTCCATCCGTTCTCGACGGCCCACCGCGACGCCGACGGCGCGCTCGCGCTGCCGACCAGCCAAATCGAGACGATGCTCGCGGAGGGGTTCGTCCCCGTCCTCCACGGCGACCTCGTCGCCCACGCCGGCGAGGGCGCGACCGTCGTCAGCGGCGACGAACTCGTCGCCGCGCTGGCCCGCGACCTCGAGGCCGATCGAGTCGGCCTCTGTTCGACGGTGCCCGGCGTGCTAGACGCGGAGGACGAAGTGATCGATCGAATCTCGTCGTTCGAGGACGTCGAAGCCGTCCTCGGCGCGAGCGACGCGACCGACGTGACCGGCGGCATGGCCGGCAAAGTACGGACGCTGCTCGAGCTCGAGGCGCCGTCGTCGATCTTCGGCCTCGAGGACGTTTCGGCGTTCCTCGCGGGCGAGCGGCCGGGGACGACGATCGAGTCCGAATCGTCGTAGCTCGACGGGAACCGGGCGGACTCGAGGCGAGCCGAGAACGTCGTTTTTCACCTCGCACAACGGACGGGATCAACCCGCGGTGTTTTTAACACCCCGGCGTGTAAGGGTACATACCGAGACCCGCGGGCAAGTGCGTTCGGGGCTCACGGTTGTGGGCAACGGCGGATTCGCCGTCCGAACGCATAGCGGGATGGCCGACGCGCTGCAAGACGCCGGGGCCGCGCAACCACTAGTCCGCGGACCGTTTCGATGAGAGTCCAACGCGGCTTTCAGTACAACGACCATGGAAATCGAAATCGCAACCATTGGCGGCTACGAAGAAGTCGGACGGCAGATGACTGCCGTCCGCGCCGGGGACGACGTTGTCATCTTCGACATGGGTCTGAACCTCTCGCAGGTCCTGATCCACGACAACGTCGAAACCGAACGGATGCACAGTCTCGATCTGATCGACATGGGGGCGATCCCCGACGATCGGATCATGAGCGACCTCGAGGGCGACGTGCAGGCGATCGTGCCCACGCACGGCCACCTCGACCACATCGGCGCCATCAGTAAGCTGGCTCACCGGTACAACGCACCGGTCGTCGCGACGCCGTTCACGATCGAACTCGTCAAGCAGCAGATCGAGGGCGAGCAGAAGTTCGGCGTCGAGAACGACCTGATCAAGATGGAGGCCGGCGAGACGATGTCGATCGGCGACTCCGGCAAGGTCGACCTCGAGTTCGTCAACGTCACCCACTCGATCATCGACGCGATCAACCCGGTCCTGCACACGCCCGAGGGCGCCGTCGTCTACGGGCTGGACAAGCGCATGGACCACACGCCGGTCATCGGCGACCCGATCGACATGGAGCGGTTCCGCGAGATCGGTCGCGAGGGCAACGGCGTTCTCTGTTACATCGAGGACTGTACCAACGCGAACAAGAAGGGCCGCACGCCCTCCGAGCGGGTCGCCCGCGAGCACCTGCGGGACGTCCTCTACAGCGTCGAGGACTACGACGGCGGCATCGTCGCGACGACGTTCTCCTCGCACATCGCCCGCGTCAAATCGCTCGTCGAGTTCGCCGACGACATCGGGCGCCAGCCCGTCCTGCTCGGTCGCTCGATGGAGAAGTACTCCGGCACCGCCGAGCGGCTGGACTTCGTCGACTTCCCGACCGACCTCGGGATGTTCGGCCACCGCAAGTCCGTCGACCGCACCTTCAAGCGGATCATGAACGAGGGCAAGGAGAACTTCCTGCCGATCGTCACCGGCCACCAGGGCGAGCCCCGCGCGATGCTCACCCGGATGGCCCGCGGCGAGACGCCGTACGAACTGGACGACGGCGACAAGGTCGTCTTCTCCGCCCGCGTCATTCCGGAGCCGACCAACGAGGGGCAGCGCTACCAGGCCGAGAAACTGCTCGGCATGCAGGGCGCCCGCGTCTACGACGACATCCACGTCTCCGGCCACCTCAATCAGGAGGGCCACTACGAGATGCTAGACGCCTTGCAGCCCCAGAACGTCATCCCGGCTCACCAGGACATGAGCGGCTTCTCGAGCTACGTCAACCTCTGCGAGAGCGAGGGGTACAAGATGGGCCGTGACCTCCACGTCACGCGCAACGGCAACCTCATCCAGCTCGTGGACTGATACTGATCGCCATGACGACCCCCGAGGCACGAGAGGAGGCGGTGCTCGAGGCGGTTCGGAAGCGCCGCGAACGCGTCAACGACGCGATTCCCGAGGAGTTGCCGATTCAGAAACCGGAGCGGCTCTACGAGGCGTCCCGGTACCTGCTGGACGCGGGCGGCAAGCGGCTCCGCCCGACCGTCCTGTTGACGGCCGGCGAGTCGCTGGTCGACGTCGAGCCGCTGACGGCCGACTACCGCGAGTTCCCGACGCTGCATGGCGCCGGCGATGCGGGCGCCTCGAGTTCCGACGGTCCCGCGGGCCCCGAGACGATCGACCTCATGGACGCCGCCGTCAGCGTCGAGGTCATCCAGTCGTTCACGCTGATCCACGACGACATCATGGACGACGACGACCTCCGCCGGGGCGTCCCCGCCGTCCACCGGGAGTACGACCTCGAGACGGCGATCCTCGCGGGCGATACGCTCTACTCGAAGGCCTTCGAGATCATGCTCGAGACCGGCGCCGCGCCCGACCGCTCGGTCGAGGCGCTGGACATCCTCGCGACGACCTGCACGAAGATCTGCGAGGGGCAGTCGCTGGACGTCACCTTCGAGGAGCGCGACGACGTCACGCCCGACGAGTACCTCGAGATGGTCGAGCAGAAGACGGCCGTGCTCTACGCCGCGTCGGCGTGTCTGCCCGCCGTCCTGCTGGGCGCCGACGACGAGACGATCGACGCGCTGTACGGCTACGGGCTCGACATCGGTCGCGCGTTCCAGATTCAGGACGACGTGCTTGATCTGACCGTGCCGAGCGAGAAGCTCGGCAAGCAACGTGGCAGCGACCTCGTCGAGAACAAGCAGACGCTGATCACGGTCCACGCCCGCGAGCAGGGCGTCGACGTCGACTCGCTCGTCGACACCGACGACGTCGACGCCGTCACCGAGGCCGAGATCGACGACGCCGTCGCCGAACTCGAGGCGGCGGGCTCGATCGGCTACGCAAACGAGAAGGCCCGCGACCTGGTCGCTCAGGGGAAGGAGCGACTCGAGGTGCTGCCGGACAACGAGGCCCGCGAGTTGCTGTTCGACATCGCGGATTACCTGATCGAGCGCGGCTACTGAGTCCGCGTCCCGGTTTTCGTCTTTATTTCGCTGTCGACCACCTGCGAGCGGCGCGTCGTCAGCCCGCCGCGTAGATCGCGTAGTTGAGGACCGCTGCGAACGACACCCAGGCGAGATACGGGACCAGTAACGCGGCCGCGAGCCGATCGACGCGATCGAACGCGACGATCGTGCCGACGATGGCGATCCAGAGGGCGCCGATCACGACGAGCCCGAGATCGGGCCGCTGCCACCCGAAGAAGACCGGCGTCCACGCGAGGTTCAACGCGAACTGCACCGCGAACGCGCCGAGCGCGACTCTGACCGCCCGCCGGTGCGTGCCCCGGCGATAGACGAGCGCGAGTGCGATTCCCATCAGGGTAAAGAGCAGCGTCCAGACGATCGGAAAGGCGATTTCCGGCGGGAAGAACCACGGCCGGTCGATCCAGCTCGTGTCGGCGCCGACGACGAACGACGGCGACGCTCCCAACAGATTGACGCCGAGGATCGCCGCGAGCGCGAACAGGAGATCGCGTCGCTCGAGGGCGCGGAGCCGGGCGTACATAGGTACCCATTCACCGGGAAGACAGGTAGTAATTGCCCCCGCAGGACGAACGCCGCGAGCGCTCAGATGAGCAGCGAACCCGCCAGCCCGATCAGCGCGACGCCGAGCGCGAACTTCAGCCGGTCGGCGTCGATGCGGTGGGCGAGCCACCAGCCGAGCGCCACGCCGCCGAGGTACGCGACCGTGATCGGGACGAACAGGGCGGGGACGACCGCGTCGCGGAGCAGGTAGTTGAGCGACGTAAACAGTGCGGTGGAGACGACGACGATCTGGGTGACCGCGATCGTCACGAGCATCGGTACGCCGACCAGCACGAGCGCCGGGGCGACAGCGCCGCACCGCCGATCCCCAGCAGGCCGCCGAAGACGCCGATCGCGAGCCCGATGGCGGCGAACGCGGCGAGATCCGTTCGCCCCCGGCCGAGTTCGACGCGCGGCTCGAGGCCGCGATACTCCCGGTAGACGATGTTCCCGCCGACCGACGCCAGCAACGCGGCGAGGACGACGCCGTACGCCGTCCGCGAGAGGGCGGCGTTGGCCCGCACCCCGATCCACGTGCCGGCGGCGGCCGCCGCGCTGACGGCGCCCGCGATCGGCCAGTCGATCTCGCCCGAGCGGGCGTACACGAGGCTCCCGAAGGTCGCCCCGACGGCGAAGATCGCGCTCGAGGTGCCTGCGACTTCCGCGCTCGAGAGCGACGTCAGCAGGTAGAGGCCGGTGACGATGAGGATGCCGCCGGGCCCGATCGTAGCGACGATCACCCCGCCGAGGAAGGCCAACAGGAGGAGGGCGACCAGGGTTTCGGTGGCGACGACCACGAGTCGGATCTCGGAGAGGATAGTCGATCCGGCCGGTTAGCTACGTCCCTTGCGGCGTCCGAGTCCGGCGACCGTCGCGCGGACTCGGAGCGCCGTGCCGGCGACGCGGCACCGCGGCGGCGTCGACTCGAGCGTGACGGACGGGTTGATTCTTCCGGGCGCAACCACTTCCCCGACCGCGGCCTCGCTATGCTTGTCTTATGGTTAGTCATCAGCTCGAAATAGCGTCCCTCCTGGCACGATCGCGACACGTCGAACTCGCCCGGTCGTCGATCAGTGTCCGTCACCTCCTGCGAATCGATCGCCCCGAAGCGAGTGCAGCCGAATGAGTATCCGCAACCTCTCCCCGGTCGACTACGTCACCGGACAGGTACAGCAGTACGGACTGGCGTTCGTCATGGTCGCCAGCTACTTCGGGTCGGGCTCGGTGTTCATCGCCAGTCAGGCCGGCGTGATGCACGGCTACACGTTGCTATGGGCCGTCGTCGGCGCCGCCCTGCTGGGCTTTATGGCCCAGGACATGAGCGCCCGCCTCGGCATCCACGGCCAGCCGCTGATGATATTCGTTCGGGAGAAACTCGGTCGTCCGCTGGCGACGGCGATCGCGCTGTTCCTCTCGGTCGGCTGCATAGCGTGGACGCTCGGGCTGGTCGCGGCCGTCGGCGCCGGGGTCTCGTTCCTCACCGGCGGCGCGGTCCCGTGGCAACCGATCGCCGTCGCGACGACGTTCGTGGCGATCGGCGTCGGCCTGCTGGCCTACGACACCGTCGAGAACGCCATGATCGCGATGATGCTCTCGCTGATGGTCATCTACGTGATCGTCGCGCTTCCCAGCGGTGCGGACCCCGGCGCGGTCGCGCTCGGGTTCGTTCCGACGGCGGACACCTTCGGCGCGCTGGCGATGGCCGCCGGCCTGCTCGGCACGACCGCGCTGTGGCCCAACTTCTTCCTCGAGTCGATCCTCGTCCACCAGAAGGGGTGGACCGACGAGAGCGACCTGCCCGAGGCGCGGCGGGACCTGACGGTCGGCTACGCCGTCGGCGGGCTGACGACCGTCGCCATCCTGATCGCCGCGGCCGCGTTGCTCCGTCCGATGGGCTTTACGGAACTCGAGACGTTCATGACGCCCGGCGAGGCCTTAGTCGAGGTGCTGGGCGTGTGGGCGATGGTGCTTTTCATCGGCGGCGTGATCGCCGCGGCGTTCAACAGCATCATCCCGATCATGTGGGAGCCGGCCTACATGATCCCGCAGGCCGCAGGCTACGACGTCGGGCAGGGCGACCGGCTGTTCAAGCTCGTCTTCGCCGGACTGACCGGTGTCGGCATCTTCTCGCCGGTGATCAGCTGGGCGCTCGACCTCTCGGTCGTCGACATGGTGATCCTGTTCCCGATGTACAACGGCATCTTCGGGTTGCCGCTCGCGGCCACACTACTGTTCTGGGCGGTCAACGACCGAGAGACCATGGGCGAGTACCGGAACTCGCGCACGCTCAACGTCGTCAACGCCGCGCTGGTGCTGCTGGCGATCGTGCTGGCCGTGCTGTCCGTCCGGGACTTCCTGGATCTGCTCACCGGCGGCGGGTTCTGAGGGACCGTCCCCGCTCGCAGTTCGGCGTCCGGTCACGGCTCGCTCGAGGCGCGAATCCGCGGGGGTTTTGGTTCGGGCACGAATACCGCTCGCTAATGAACGACGACTTGCGCGAACGCGTCGAGCGCGAGGCCGAAAAGCACGCGCTGTTGAACGCCGTCAAACACGAGAGCGACGCCGAGGTCGGCGCCATCATGGGGCCGCTGATGGGCGAGAACCCCGAGTTCCGCGAGCACGGCGACGAGATCCCGGGCGTCATCGGCGGCGTCGTCGGTCGGGTCAACGACCTCTCCTACGAGGAAAAGCGCGAGCGCCTCGAGGACTTAGCGCCCGAGGAACTCGCGGAGCTCGAGGCCGAGGAGGAGGAAGACGAACACGCGCTTCCCGACCTGCCCAACGCCGACGAGTACGACGAGGTCCGGATGCGCGTCGCGCCGAACCCGAACGGCCCGTGGCACGTCGGCCACGCCCGGATGCCGGCGGTCATCGGCACCTACCGCGACCGGTACGACGGCTGGTTCTGCGTCCGCTTCGACGACACCGATCCCGAGACGAAGCGACCGGACCTCGAGGCCTACGACGACATTCTGGAGGACATCGAGTACCTGGGCTTCGAGCCGGACGACGTCTACCGGGCGAGCGACCGCCTCGAGACCTACTACGACCACGCCCGCGAACTGATCGAGCTGGACGGGGCCTACACCTGCTCCTGCTCGGGCGAGGCGTTCTCCGAACTGAAGAACTCGGGCGAGGCCTGCCCGCACCGCGACAAGGACGCCGAGACCGTTCGCGAGGAGTTCGAGGCGATGGTCGACGGCGAGTACGACAGCGGCGAGATGGTGCTGCGCGTCAAGACCGACATCGAGCACAAGAATCCCGCTCTGCGCGACTGGGTCGCCTTCCGGATGATCGACACCCCCCACCCGCGCGAGGAAGCCAGCGAGTACCGCTGCTGGCCGATGCTGGACTTCCAGTCGGGGATCGACGACCACCTGATCGGCATCACCCACATCATCCGCGGGATCGACCTGCAGGACTCCGCGAAGCGCCAGCAGTTCGTCTACGACTACTTCGGCTGGGACTACCCGGAGGTCGTCCACTGGGGCCACGTCCAGCTCGACGCCTACGACGTGACGATGAGCACCTCGACCATCTCCGAACTGATCGCGGAAGGGGAACTCGACGGCTGGGACGACCCCCGAGCGCCGACGCTCAAGAGCCTGCGCCGGCGGGGCATCCGCGGCGAGGCCATCGTCGACGCGATGGTCGAACTCGGCACCTCGACCAGCGGCGTCGACCTCGCGATGAGCTCGATCTACGCCAACAACCGCGACCTGATCGACGACGAGACCGACCGCCGGTTCCTCGTCCGCGAGGGCAACCAGGTGCCGCTGGCCGGCGACCCGCCCGCCGAAGCCAACCCGCCGCTGCACCCCGACCACGAGGACCGCGGCGTCCGCGAGATCCCCGTCGGCGACTCCGTCCTCCTCGAGCCCGAGGACCTGCCCGACGAGGGCGACGAGAGCCGCGTCTGGTTGAAGGGCCTGGGCTGTTTCCGGTTCGACGAGGGCGTCCTCGAGTACACCGACGACGACATCGACGTGGTCCGCGAGGAGGGCGTCGACGTGATCCACTGGGTGCCGGCCGAGGAGAGCGTCCCGGTCCGCATGCGGACGATGGACGGCGACGTCCGCGGCCGCGCCGAGCCCGCCGTCGGCGACCTCGCGGCCGACGAGATGGTCCAGTTCGAGCGCGTCGGCTTCGCGCGGATCGACCGCCACGAGGACGACGAGACCGTCGTCTACTACGCACACCCGTAAGACCGGACGGCTGGTATTCGCGTCGTTCGTCGGTCGTCGATCGGCTACGGCCGTCCGAAACGCCCTCGAAAACGCGAAATTAGAACGGAACCGACGACTGGTTCGACCGCAGCTATCAGAAACGACTCGCTGCGACCGGTTCGACCGGATCGCCGACGGTTCTACAGACCGGACTCGTTACCGTCCGTTTCGTTCGACTCGTTGCCGGCCGTCACGTTTGACTCGTTACCGGCCGTCATGTTCGACTCGTTGCCGGCGGTTTCGTTGCCGCCACCGCCGCCACCGCCGCTCACGACTTCGATATCGCCGTTCATCGTGGAGGAGTGGGGCTGGCACACGTACTGGGTCATCTCGTCGGTGACCTCGTCGACCTCGAGGGTCGCGGTCTCGCCCTCCTCGCTCACCATGTCGGTCTCGTAATCGTCGACGATCTCGTCGCTGTCGTTCCAGATGACGAGGTTGTGCTGGGCGCCGTCGGCGTTCTCGAACGTGATCTCGTAGGATTCGCCCTGCATGAGGGTCAGCGTCGGGTTCTCCTCGTCCGCGATCGGCTCGGGTTCGACCCCGGTCCAGGCCTGGGTCGACCCCTCGAGCATGATCTCGGTCCCGGGCTCGATGGCGCCGGCACCGCCGCCCGTGGCGGACTCGTTCCCTTCGCTCTCGTTACCCTCGGTCTCCGTCTCGTTGCCGTCCATCTCCGTCTCGTTACCACCGGTCTCCGTCTCCGTCTCGTTACCGCCTGTCTCGCCGCCGCCTTCGGTGTCGTTCGTTTCGTTGCCGCCGTTACCGGGACCACCACCACAGCCTGCGAGCGCCGTCGCTGCACCGGCAGCGCCCGTGATCTTGAGTACTGTTCGACGGGTGATCGGGTCAGTGTTCGTCACGTTCGATCGAACGCGACAGAGCAATATTAAACCACATTTAACGAATATATGACTTTCTGAGAGGTAAATATCACAGAATATTGGATTAGTGGTGAAATATTGGGAAATCAAATAACGTCCGTCGAACCGACTGTTTCTCGCGGACGATTCACCGGAGCGGCGAACGGTCCGTTACGACGACTCGAGGCCGCGCCGAACGCCGCGAGGGCCCGGAATCAGACCACGAAAACGGCGATCAGGAACCCGAACAGGACCGACGCCGTGAACAGCGCCTGCGCGGCCGTCGAGGCGAGCACGCCGACCGTCGCGTAGAGCGCCGACCGCGCGCTGTGATCGAGGGTGCGCTCGCGGGCGAACTCGAGGGCGAAGACCGTCCCGAAAAGCCCAGCGAGCAGTCCGAGCGGGCCGGTGACGACCATGAGGACGATGCCGACGACCGCGGCGGCGGCCGTGGTCGCCCACGAGGCGCCGCCGGCCCGTGCGGCGATCGACCCGCCGAAGAGGTCGACGACCAGGGCGGCTGCGCCGAGAATCGTCAGCGCCGCGACCGTGATCGTTCCCGGCTCGGTGAAGCCGGAGTGCCACCAGTAGAGGACCACGCCCGCTATCGAGAGCGCGCCGCTCGGAATCAGTGGGAGGACAGCGCCGAGGACGCCGCCGACGAGCAGCGCGACCGCGACGACGGTGATCGCATCGACCATACCAACCCTACGGCGGGCCGCGGCAAAGTCGTGCCGTCTTCAATACCGTTACGTACCGGGCTCCGAACCCCTACGTATGACACGCGGAGCGATCATCGTCGGCGCGTCCTCCGGCATCGGCGCGGCGCTGGCGCGGGAGCTCGCCGACGACGGCTACCAGGTCGGGCTGGCGGCCCGGCGAACCGAGCGCATGCGCCGGATCGGCGCCGAGCTGCCGACGAAATCCTACGTCGCGACGATGGACGTGACCGACACCGAGGACGCCCGCGAGGGCTTTTTCGAACTGGCCGAGGCGATGCCGTCCGTCGACCTCGTCGTCATCAGCGCCGGCGTCGCCGAGATGAACCCCGACCTCGAGTGGGCTGCCGAGCGGCGGACGATCGACGTCAACGTCCGCGGGTTCACCGCGATCGCGACGGCGGCGCTGGAGTACTTCGAGAACTACCCCGACCACGCCAGCGCGGCCGACGGCCACCTCGTGGGCATCTCGTCGGTCGCGGCCCACCTCGGCACCGGCGGGACGCAGGCCTACAACGCCTCGAAGGCGTACGTCTCGCGGTACCTCGAGGGGCTGCGCCACCGCCAGCGGGACCGCGACGCGGACGTGACGATCACGACGATCGAACCGGGTTTCGTCGACACGGAGCTGTCGATGGGCGGCTTCTGGGAGTGTTCGCCGGAGACGGCGGCCGCGCAGATCGCCAGCGCGATCCGCAAGGAGAAGGCCCGCGCCTACGTCAGCCGTCGGTGGCGGCTGGTGGTCTGGGCGCTGACCCTGCTGCCGGAGTCGATCCGTCGCCGGCTGATTTCGTAACCGGGCGACGGCGCGTTCGAACGCGCGCTCGACGTCGGCCGCCGAACGTCAACGGCGCGTCCCGAGAGCGCAGGCCTATTTGAGGTGGTTGCGGAGGTCCAGGTCGATTCCCGTCAGAACCGACCGAATCCGGACCCGATACTTCCGGGCAAGGAGTTCGACGAACAGTACCGTGACGGCGACGACCGTCGCCACGGCGTTCGTCAGTACCCAGTCGAATTTCAGCCCGTACAGGCCGTTATCGAGCGGTATAAACAACCGTACGCCGCCGGTCAGGAAATCGAGACAGAGGTGCGAGAAGACGCCGATGACCGCGGCTCGCCAGGGACCGACGAGGCCGAGGACGGCGACCAGGAGAACGCCGAAGACCAGGGAGTGTGTCACTCCCCGGTGGAACCAGATGACCCCGTCGACGTATCCGCGCTCGATGAGCGAGGAGAAAAGGACCTTATCGGCATCCGGTATCGAAGCCGCGAGGACGGTAACGAAGTACGGCTCAACTCGCCGTTTCCGGAGCAGGAGAAAGACCAACGCCATGCTGAGCAGGATATGAGGCCCGTCTGCCACCATGTCCCACAGTATCGTTTTTAATCCGTATAGTAGCCCGTATTTGAATGATGTCCGACGGATGAACGGAGGACGGTCGAGCGATATCGCCGCCGGAAGAGCGTTCGTAACCCGTCGCCGCGCGGCCCCTCGCCGGTCGAGGGGCGGCCCTTGCACCCGTCAGATTCGACGTCGACGGAGCTTCTCCGCCGCGATATCGCGCCCTCGAGAGGCGCCGGTCCAAATCCTTTCGGAGAACGGTTCAAGCGCTCCGCCGGGAAAAGGCGCGGTATGCTCACGAACGGAGCCCCATCCGACGGTGGCGCACTGCAACGATTCCTCGTGACCTGCGAGGGCTGTTCGTTCGAACGAACGGCCGACGGGCGCGACAGCGCCGCGGCGATCGGGAACGATCACCGGCAGGCGACGCGACACGACGTCGTCGCGCTCGAGGTACCGCCCTCGTTCGGCGACGACTGACGGAGACGGGAACCGCGTTCAGTCGTCGCTAAAACGCTCGCGGACCTCGAGCGCCGCGTCCACACCTGCGTCCGCGCCGTAGTAATCCACCAGCGGACAGCAGGCGTCGCCGAGCGCGCGCATGCACTGTCCCGGCGAGTGGTACTCGAGGCGCTCCGCGACGGTCGACCAGTCGCGACCCTGGAGCACCCGCAACACGAACAGCCGTTCTTCGCGCGCCGTTAGATCAACGGCGTCGGGATCCTCCACGAAGTATCGGACGACCAGCCGGCGGAACGGACCGGGATCGACGTCGAACAGCCCCGGGCCGTAGGCCGCGCCGGCGACGACGCGCCACTCGTGATCGTCGAGATCGACCGGCGGTGCGGCGTCGGCGTCGACGCTCCGCAGTACTGCGCGGGCCACGTCCGGCTCGAGGTCGGCGAGCGCGTCCGAGCAGAGGGCGGCGAAGCGGCCGGCAAACCACGCGGCGTGGCGGTCGTGGAGCTCCCGGCCGGCCTCGCTCGTCGGCTCGAGCATGAGCGCGGAGTACTCGCCGCTGGCATCGTTGCGCGTCGTCGAGAGGTGGACCGTCCGGTAGCCGTTCTCGCGCCAGAACTCGAGGAGGCCGGGCGTCGCGCCGAAGCCGGTGCCGAGCCAGTCGACGGCGTCCCCGAATTCGTCGCGTACGCGATCGAGCAGGCGCGACCCGAGCCCGCGCGAGCGCGCCTCGTGGTGGGTCGCGATGCGAACGACCCGGAGTCCCGCCGGGTCGCCCGCGGCCTCGTCCCGAAGCTGGCTCGTGAGCACGTCGGGGAGCATGTTCCCGCGCACGCGACCGCCCTCGTACATCATCGCCCGCGTCGCGGGCTCGAGGTTCCCCTCGCGGGCCAGCAGGGCGACGCTGACGACGTGGCCGTCCTGAACCAGCGCGCGGGCCTCGAGGTTCGGCGCGTCGAGCAGGCGCGCGAGGTCGTTCGGTTCGGTCCGGTAGTGGGCGAGCACGAGCAGGCCGAAGGCCTCGCGCAGCAGGGTCTCGTCGGCGAGCAGGTCGTCGGGCCCGAGTCGCCGATACTCGACGGTGTCCGGCGTCGCGTCAGCGACGAGCGGCGCGACCGGCGGCCGTGCGTCGAGCAACAGCGCGCGGAAGGCCCACACCTCGACGGGGTCGCCCGCCGCGTACCGGATCGGCTCGACGAGCGTGCGATCGATCACCTCGTGGTCGCTCTCCGCGAGTCGGTCCCGGAAGCGGACGGAGAAGCCCCGTCCGGCCCCCTCGTAGCCGTGGATCGTCGTCGCGAACGCCACCCGGTCGGCCGCGAGGAACGCCTCGAGCCGCGAGACCGGCAGCGCGGCGGCTTCGTCGACGACGACGACGTCGGCGGTCTCGAGTTCGTCGACGGCCTCGGCGGGCTCGTGGAACCGGACGCGACCGCCGGAAGCCGTCTCGAGGCGGTCGGACTCGCTCATCGTCAGTTCGACGTCCTCGAATCGCTCGCACAGTTCGATCGCGCGCTCGAACACCTCCGCGGCGTTGCGTGCGTTGGGTGCGGTCACGAGCACGTCCAGTCCGTCGGCGGCGAACGCGCCCGCGGCCAGGCCCGCGGCGCTCGATTTCCCCCGGCCGCGGTCGGCCTCGAGGACGACGGCGCGCCGATCGGTCTCTCCGTTTTCGTCCGGGAGCAGCGACTCGAACGCTTCGACGGCGGCGAGTTGATCGCCAGTTAGGCAGGCCTCGTAAGCGGCGGCCGGGAACCAATGGGCGGCCGGCGGCTCGAGGGCAGGTTCGGCGATCCGGGGCGCCGGATCGGTCAGCTCGTCCGACTCGAGTCGCCCGTTCTCGAGGTCGACGATAGAAATGCCGCGGTGAGCCCGCAGCGTCTCGACGAGTCGCCGGCGGAAGCGGCCGGTGACATCCTCGAGCGCGAACGGCGGGACGGCCAGCGATTCGTCGAACGCGCCCCGCCGGTCGGGCCAGTCCTCGAGCGACGGGGTCAGGAGGACGAGTAGGCCGCCGCCGTCGACCGCGCCGACGACCGTCCCGAGCGAGTTCGGCCGCAGCCCCTCGTGGGCGTCGAGGATCACGACGTCGCGGGTGGTGCCGAGCAGTTCGCCCGCGTTCGACTGGGGCAGGTGTTCGCAGCGCAGCCGATCCTCGGGCCCGACGAGCGTGGTGTCGGTGATCGCGACCGGCAGGGCGTCGAGGACGGCCTCGAGCGCCTCGTATCCTCGTTCTCGGTCGCCCGCGAGTACCAGCGCCCGGCGTTCGTTCGCGCGCGTCGCCTCGGCGCGGAGTGACTCGGCGTGCCCGACGACGTCGACGGTCATGTCCGGGTCTTGGGGGCTCGCGAGTAATAGCCATCGGACTCGAGCGTGTGCGCCCGAGCGCGCCCTTCCGCGTCCCGGTTTGCGCTGCGGAGTATCCGACCCTGAAACTCCGACTCCCGGTTTATATCCGCGTCCTGCCTACGAGCGGGTATATGACAGAGATCACGATCACGACCACGGACGGCCTCGAGGGCCGGGAGGTAGTCGAGTACTGCGGCGTCGTCTCCGGGGAGGCGGTCATCGGCGCGAACGTCGTCAGCGACATCGCCGCGGGCATCCGCGACGTCGTCGGCGGCCGCAGCGGCTCCTACGAGAAGAAAATCGAGACGGGACGCGAGGAGGCGATCGCCGACCTGCGCGCGGACGCCGAGGAACTCGGCGCAGACGCCGTCGTCGGTGCGACGTTCGACTACGAGGAGATGGCCGAGGGAATGCTGTGGGTCAACCTCTCGGGGACGGCGGTCAAGACGCGCCGCTTGTAACTATCGGCTATTCGCACCGACCCGTCTCACAGGCTAGCCGTGCGGACGCATCCCACGGCTCCGACCGTTTGAACACGCTTTTAAGGGGGGCAGCGTTACTGACGTAGTACACCCTACGCGGGGTTGATGATGCTCCTAGCCCCACAGGACTTCCGCCGATTTTCTATCGGCCCGGGCACCCAGTTCCCGGACGGCAGGGGAGCGCGAGCCCACGCGTAGGAGAGGTGAACAACCTATGTCAGTCTACGTCAACACCGACATCCCAGCCGACCTCGCAGACGACGCCCTCGAGGCGCTCGAGGTCGCACGAGACACCGGACGCGTAAAGAAAGGAACCAACGAAACGACGAAGGCCATCGAGCGCGGCAACGCCGAGCTCGTCTACGTCGCCGAGGACGTCTCCCCCGAGGAGATCGTGATGCACCTGCCGGACCTCGCCGAGGAGAAGGGCATCCCGGTCGTCTTCATCGAGACCCAGGACGACGTCGGCCACGCCGCCGGCCTCGAGGTCGGCTCGGCCGCCGCGGCGATCGTCGACGCCGGCGAGGCCTCCGGCGACGTCGAGGACATCGCCGACAAGGTCGAGGACCTCGAGTAGGTGATCAGAAATGAGTGCTGAAGAGGAAGAAAGCGGATCAACGCCCGCCGAGGTCATCGAGATCGTCGGCAAGACCGGCATGCACGGCGAAGCCATGCAGGTCAAGTGCCGGATCCAGGAGGGCGAGAATCAGGGACGTATCATCACCCGCAACTGCCTCGGGCCGGTCCGCGAAGGGGACGTGCTCCAGCTTCGCGAGACCGCCCGCGAGGCCGACTCCATCGGAGGTCAGTAACCAATGGTCGAGAAACGCACCTGCGACTACACGGGCGAGGAGATCGAGCCCGGCACGGGCATCATGTACGTCAAGAACGACGGTACCGTGCTGCACTTCGTCGACTCCAAGGCGGAGAAGAACTACAAGCTCGGTCGCGAGCCCCGCGACCTCGAGTGGACCGAGGAAGGTCGCGCCGGCAAGGGCCCTGCTGGCGAGGAAGCCGGCCAGGCCGAAGACGTGACCACTGCCGAAGACGAGGCCGTCGACGAGGACGAGGAAGACGTGCCCGCCGGGGACGAAACCGTCGACGAGACCGAGGACGCTGAAGCCGAGGAGAGTGAGGCGTAATGAGTGACCACGAGCGCACCTTCGTGATGGTCAAGCCCGACGCCTTCGCGCGCGGTCTCGTGGGCGAGGTCATCTCCCGACTCGAGGACCGCGGGCTCAAGCTCGTCGGCATCAAGGTCGAGAACATGCCCCGCGAGCGGGCCGAGGAACACTACAGCGAGCACGAGGACAAGCCGTTCTACGACGACCTCGTTGAGTTCATCACCTCCGGCCCCGTCGTCCCGATGGTCTGGGAGGGCCAGGACGCGACCCGACAGGTCCGCCAGATGATCGGCGAGACCGACCCGCTCGAGGCCGAGCCCGGCACCATCCGGGGCGACTACGCGCTCGACCTCGGTCGGAACGTCGTTCACGCGGCCGACCACGAGGACGAGGGCGCCAACGAGCGCGAGATCGCGATCCACTTCGACGAGGACGAACTGATCGACTACGAACAGCACGACGCCGAGTGGCTCTACGAGTAACGCTCGCCGCGTCGCGCCGTCGGCCCACCGGCGGTGACCGTGCTGTACTGCGTTCTTCCGTTTTTCACGTTCCACACAGTCGCGACGCTGTGCTTGCGATTACTCGATAATCGGGCATTCTATCTTCCGATTTCGTCACGCAGTAAAGACAGGTATCGTTCTAGGAAGACGTAACATCTAATGTGTCGGCTAGAGTAGTGGCGGGTGGTGGTTTCGAATGGTAACTCACGGTAGGTGGTCTGTGGATGCGTGAACGGGAGCGGGCGTCGACGCGGGGGACGGCCGACGCGACCCCGTCGCTGGATCTCGTTTTCGATCTGCTCTCGAACCGGCGGCGGCGATACGCGCTGTACTACCTCTACGAGCAGCCCGACGGCGTCGCGACGGTCGACGAACTCACGGACCACGTCGCCGAACTCGAGGCTCGGACGCTCGAGACCGAGGACGAATCCGCACCGGAGTCCGCCACCGAGGTCGGATCCGAATCTGAGTCCCCCGCCGACTCGACGTCCGCGTCCGGATCGCCGGCCGCTCGCCGCCGGCAGGTTCGGACAGAACTCCAGCACGTCCACCTCCCGAAGCTCGAGGACGCGGGGATCCTCGAGCACGATCAGCGCAGCGAGACGGTCCGATACTGGACCCAGCCGTCGCTCGAGGAGTGGCTCGAGCACGCCCACCACAAGGAACTGTAGGCCGTCGACGCGGTCCCGGTCGCGCCCGTCGGACGACCACCGGAAACGGCCACAACGAACATTGACGTCCGCGAATTCCCGCTGAAAGGTTTAACACGGTGCTCGTGGTGGAATCCGGTGCCGGTCCGCGGAATCGTCGCGGGACGGCGGACATGAGGTGTGGTACCGTTTCACTCCTCAACGCTTAACAGGCAAGCTGTCGACACGAATCCTGTAGGTGATACACATGGCCGACCACGAGCTTCCACCACTTCCGTACGATTACGACGCGCTGGAACCGTCGATTTCAGAGCAGGTACTGACCTGGCACCACGACACCCACCATCAGGGCTACGTCAACGGGCTGAACTCGGCCGAGGAGACCCTCGCCGAGAACCGCGAGGAGGGCGACTACGGGTCGACGCCCGGGGCCCTCAAGAACGTCACCCACAACGGCAGCGGTCACTACCTCCACACGCTGTTCTGGGAGAACATGTCCCCCGACGGCGGCGGCGAACCCGAGGGCGACGTCGCCGACCGCATCGAGGAGGACTTCGGCTCCTACGAGGGCTGGAAGGGCGAGTTCGAGAAGGCCGCCAGCGCCGCCGGCGGCTGGGCCCTGCTGGTGTACGATCCCGTCTCGAAGCAACTGCGCAACCTCGCGGTCGACAAGCACGACCAGGGTGCGCTCTGGGGTAGCCACCCGATCCTCGCGCTGGACGTCTGGGAGCACTCCTACTACTACGACTACGGTCCGGACCGCGGGGAGTTCATCGACGCCTTCTTCGACGTCATCAACTGGGAGTCGGTCGAGGAAGAGTACCAGAAGTGCCTCGACCACTTCGAGTAAGCGGGACGCGACGACTCGGTCGATCCAGACATTTCTTTCGAGCGTCGATCCGTAGCAGCTGGCCGGCCATCCCGCCGATCGGCGACCGCAACGGCGATGAGCCGTCTCACTGTTCGATCGCGCTCAAGTCAACGAACCGCCATCACGAGCCGCCGCGTCGATCGTTCAGTTCGATGCGGGACCGGTCCGTTCCGGCGGGTTCGGCCGCCCCTGTTCGCCGTCGACGCCGGTCACTTCGAACCGGGCGCCGCCGGCCTCGCTCTCGGTCGCCTCGACCGCCCAGCCGTGTACTTCGGCGATCCGCTCGACGATGCTCAGCCCGAGGCCGGTGCCGTCCCCGTCGCCGGTATAGCCGCTCTCGAAGATCCGTTCGCGCTGATCGGGCGGAATACCGCGCCCGTCGTCTTCGACGTAGAACCCCTCGATCGCCCCCTCGTCGTCGATCGGCCCGACCGCGATCGAAATCGCGGTCGGGCCGCCGTCGCTCGCGTCCGGATCGGCCGCTTCATCTGACCCGTCGCCGGTCCGTGACACCGGCACCGAGGACGGTCGTCCGTGCTCGATCGCGTTACGAAACAGGTTCTCGAGCAGACGGGTCGTCCGATCCGCGTCGGCGCGGATCGTCGCCGTCGCCTCGGTCTCGACCGTCAGCGTCGCCGCGTCCCCGTCGGCGTCGACGTGGTCCCACGCCCGCTCGGCGAGGGTCTCGAGCGCGACCGGTTCCGGATCGGTGACGTCCTCGCCGTCGCGGGTGAGCGCGAGCACGTCGTCGATGATCGTCTCCATGCGCTCGAGCGATCGCGCGGCGTCCTCGAGGTGCGACACGTCGCCGGTTTCCCGCGCGAGGGAGACGTAGCCGTCGGCGACGCTCAACGGGTTCCGCAGGTCGTGCGAGACCATGCTCGCGAACCGGTCGAGGCGCTCGTTCTGGCGCTCGAGTTCCCGTTCTCGGCGCTTTCGGTCCGTGACGTCGCGGACGAGGAGCACCCAGCCGACGTGGCGGTTTCGCCGGTCGTCGATCGGCGAGGCGTGGACGTCGTAGTGAGCGTCGCCGATCGAGAGCGAACGCGACGACTCGTCGGCCGTCGCGGTCAGGTCGCGATAGCGCTCGAGCAGGTCAGGCCGGCCGTCGCACAGCGAGTCGACGCGGCGGCCGACGAGCGACGCATCGTCGCCGTCATCGATATCGACCATCGCTCGAGCGGCCGGATTCGCGTCGACGACGCGATCGTCCCGATCGAAGACGAACACACCCTCGCTGATGGTATCGATCACCCGGTCGCGGGCGATCGGCGCGATGTCGATCAACCGGTAGCGGCCGATCGAGATCGCGAACAGCGCGCCCGCGACCACGAAGCCGATCGGCGTCGTGTCGACGTCGCCGAGTCCGAAGAGATCGAGCGTGTGGACGGCGTTCGCGAGGAGCGGCGCCGTCGTCGCGCCGAGGAGGGTCGCGGCCTGCCCCCGGTAGAGCGATCGGGCGGCGTATAGCGACTCGGCGACCATGGCGGTGCCGACGAGCAGGAGGAGGTACGAGTAGATCAGGTGCACGTCGAACGCGATACCCATTTCGGCGGATATGCCGCCCGGGACGGTCGGATCGGGCCCAACGGATTCGAAAAACACGTTTCCGGGGTTCACGAACGCGAGGACGACGACGACGGCGGGTTCGATCGAGAGCAACGCGATCGCGGTCGGCGTGACGAGGTGTTCGTGACCGGTGTACTCGAGGATAAACAGAAAGAGGCTCAGGACGCTCACGACGACGCCGACGTAGAGGAAGCGGAAGAAAAACGCCGAGAGCGCGAGGCTATCGACGACGATGAGTGCGAACAGCGACCCCGTCCAGAGCGCCGCACCCGCGAGTGTCACCGTCAACGCGACGGCACCGCACTGCTCTCGCTGTCGCCAGGCGATACCGGCGAGGGCGACCGAACCGACCGTGGCGACGGCGTAGATGGCGAGAGCGAGATCGTGGCCGATTGCCATCGCTCCGTATCTAGGATGAGGGTTATAAGTTACTGTGGCCAACATCACACGAATTGACACATTAACTCGATCCGAATCGAGGCGTCGGGACGGAAACGCGATGGCGCGACGACGCGAAGGACCGACGGATCGATAGATCGGTGCGGTCTTGTGGCGTCCCGCCGATACGTTCGACTATGCCCGTTCCGAAAGCCGAGTTCGACAACCTGCCACCCTGTGACTTCTACACGCCCGAGGAACTCCTCGAGCCCGATCAGATGTACACCGTCTACGAGATCGCCCGACTGCTACAGGGCCTCGAGCCCGACGCGGAGATCGAGGAGGAGACTGAAGCCATCCTGCTGGACTGGGCGATTCCGTGGATCATGACCAACGCGGACGATCTCGTGGTCGCGGAGCCGCGCAGCGACGACGAGCCAGGCTACTACGGGCTCAAGGAGGACGACGCCGACGACGGCGACGACGCTGACGCCGACGCATGATCTTCCTCGTCGTCGGCGCCGACCGCGTCGACGCCGGCAAGACCACGTTCTCGGTCGGCCTGCTCGAGCGGACCGGCGCGGTCGGCTACAAGCCCCGCGCGGGCAACGACTACTGGTTCGACCACGACGACTGCCGGCGGGCGCTGGCGGACGGCCGCCTCTACGGCAAGGACGCGAAGCGACTCGCCGGCGCCGAGAACGGCGCTCGAGCGCCCGAACGGCTCAACCCGGTCCACCGCCTGTGGCGACCGTCGCCCGACGGCGGCACGGGCCTGCTCGGTCGCGCGGACCGCGAGTTCGTCGTCGATCGCGTCGGTCGCCCGGGCGACGGGGACCCGACGTTCGTCCGCAACGCCACTGCGGACGTCCCCGACGCGGTCGCCGAAGCCCTGCCGCTCGAGGATGCCGTCGCCGTCGAGACCGTCGCGGAGTTCAACGAGGTCGCCGAGCGACGGTACGTCCCCGCCTTCGAGTCGCTCGCGACCGAGATCGAATCGGCCGAGATCGCCGTCGTCGAGTCCTACGGCGACATCGCTCAGCCGCTGCAGTCGCTCGACCCGGCGTCGATCGCCGCCGTCGCGGCCGTCGAACCAGGTCGCGCCCGAATCTACCCCGGCGATCGCTACTGTCGCGCCTGCGAAATCGCCAGCTCGAGCCCACAGGACGGCCAGCTCGAGAAGCGCGTCCCCGACGTGCTCGAGTACCTCGACCCACTCGAGCGGGTTCGGTTGCCGCCGCTGAGCGACGCGGCGCGGGACGATCCCGCGCGGATCGCCGACGCCTACGGGGAAGCGTACGACGCGCTGTTAGCCGCTGCGAAGGACGTCTGACCGGTTTCAGCGGTCTAGACCCGTTTCTGTATCCGCGTCTCTGTTTTCCGGCCGTATAGCCTGCCGTCCGCTTCGCCGTGACGGCGAGGGTACTCTCCGTTCCCCCTCGAGAAGACAGTGTGACGGGTCGACACGCCCGTCTCGCGACCGCAGCGGTTAAGACCACTCAGTAGAACAACCGCATAATGAGACGACGAACCTTTCTCGGCGCCGCCGGTAGCGGCGCCGTCGTCGGCGTCGCCGGCTGCCTGACCAAGGAAGGCGGCAACGGGAACGGCGCCGGCGGTAACGGCGACAGCGGAAGCGAGAGCGACACCGGAGCCGGCAACGGCAGCGACGGCGAATCAGGGACCGAAAGCGACGCCGGGGAATCGAGCCTCGAGGGGACGCTGCAGGTCGTCACCTACGAGTCGATGCTCGACGGGCAGAATCCCGCCGGCCCGTGGCTCAAGGACGCCTTCGAGGAGGCGTACCCCGACGTCACCCTCGAGTGGACGCGCCTGCCCGAGCAGGGGATCAACTACTACGTCGAGCGGGCCTCCCAGGACGTCGACATCGAGCCCGACGTCTACCTCGGGTTGAACGTCGACGACCTCGTCCTCGTCGACGACAACCTGGGGGAGGGCGGCCTGTTCCGCGAACTCGAGCGCGACCGCCTCGAGCACGCCGACCGGGTCCGCGACGGACTCGACATGGGCGATCCCCACGACCGCGTGCTTCCCTACGACACCGGCTACATCAGCCTCGTCTACGACGAGAGCGAGGTCGAGGCACCCGAGACCTTCGAGGACCTGACTGAACCGGCCTACGAGGACGCACTGCTGGCCCAGAACGCCCAGACCTCCGACCCCGGCCAGGCGTTCCTCCTGTGGACGATCGACGCCTTCGGCGAGGACGGTTACCTCGACTACTGGCGCGAGTTGGACGCCAACGGCGTCCGCATTCTGGAGGACTGGACCGAGTCCTACTCCGGCGCCTACATGGAGGGGGAGCGGCCGATGGTCGTCTCCTACTCGACGGACCAGGTCTACGCCAACGAGTACGACTACGACTTCTCGCGCCACCAGATCGCCTTCCTGAACGATCAGGGGTACGCGAACCCGGAGGGGATGGCAGTCTTCGAGGGCAGCGAGAACGCCGACCTCGCCGCGGCGTTCTTCGATTTCGTCCTCTCGAGCGAGCCCCAGGCCGAGATCGCCCAGCGCAACGTCCAGTTCCCTGCCGTCGCGGACGACCACGTCGACCTGGACGAGGAGTTCGATCAGTACGCCCACGTGCCGCCGGAGCCGGTGACGATCGGCTACGACCGACTCCGCGGGAACCTAAACGAGTGGGTCGACCAGTGGGCCCGCGAGTTCGCCAGCCGATAGCGTAACGCCCGTCACACTACCCCGCGCTGCGACCGCCGCCTCTCCGACTGAACTCAACCGTGTCTACCGCCCCGGATCCCGTCAGTGCAGCGCTCGAGCGCGTTCCCGACGCCGCGAGCGACTGGCTCGAGCGGCGCGCGCTTCACCTCGCGGCGCTCGTCACCGCCGCGATCCTCGTCGTCATGCTCTACGTTCCCGTCGGCGTCGTCTTCGTCGAGGCCGTCGTCGAGCGGGGGTCGGTGACCCTCGCCAATTTCCGCGCGGTGCTGACCGATCCCTTCTACGTCGGCGTCCTCGCGGACGTCTTCGCGGCCCCGCTCGCGATCGGGCGCCACCTCGAGGGACTCGTCGGCTGGCTCGGGGCGATCTCGGTCGCGCCGTCGCTCGAGGGGGTCACCGTTCCCGTTTCCGGCGGCCTCGAGGTGCCGATACCGTGGCTCGACGTCAGCGTTCCCGCCGTTCGCAAGGGGCTGTTCGGATTCACGACCTACCAGGCCGCCCTCTCGACGGGCGCGAGCGTCGGCCTCGGACTGCCGGCCGCGTACATTCTGGCGAACTACGAGTTCTACGGTCGGCAGACGCTGCGCTCGCTGACGATCCTGCCCTTCGTCCTGCCGGGGATCATGGTCGCGGTCGGCTTCTACGCGATGTTCGGCCGCGCGGGGACGCTCAACGCCCTGCTCGGCGCGGTCGGCGTCGGCCCGATACCGTTCATCGAGGCGAACCCGCTGGCGATCGTGATCGTCGCCCACGCCTTCTACAACGCGCCGCTGATCGCCAGGCTCACCGTCGCCGCCTGGGAGTCGGTCGACGTCCGAGCGGTCGAGACCGCCCGCAGCCTCGGCGCCGGCCCGCGGCGCGCGTTCCGGGACGTCGTCGTCCCCCAGCTCGCGCCGGCCGTCCTCACCGGCGCCTTGCTGACCTTCGTGTTCACGTTCATGACCTTCCCCATCGTGCTCGCGCTCGGGGGGCTCGAGCTGGCGACCGTCGAGGTCTGGATCTACGACCGCATCCAGCAACTCGACTACGCCGAGGCCGCCACGCTCGCGATCCTCGAGACCGCCCTCTCGCTGGGGCTGACGTACGCCTACCTCCGGTACGAGTCCGCTCAGACCGGCTTCTCGCAGACCGCGTCTCCGCCCCCGAAGGAGCCGCTGTTTCCGGACCTGGGGACGGCCCTGACCGCTCGGCGGCTCGCGATCGTCGCCTACGGGCTCGTCGCCGCCGTCGTCTTCGTCGGCCCGCTGGCGAGTCTGGTGCTGGGCAGTTTCACCGACGGGAGCGGCCTGACGCTGCGCCACTACGCCTTCCTCCTCGAGCGCCAGCTCGAGGGGGCGAGCTTCCAGACCCGACCGCTGCCGGCGATCCGCAACTCGCTCGTCTTCGGCGTCGCGACGCTCGCGGTGGCGGTACCGATGGGCGTCGTGATCTCGGTGTTGACCGTGCGGGCCGGCCGGCTCGGAACGGCGATCGACGCGCTCACGATGCTGCCGCTGGCGGTCAGCGGCGTCGTCTTCGGCATCGGCCTGCTGCAGGGGCTGGTGTTCGGGCTTCCGCTACCGGGCGGCTGGCGGCTTCAGCTGACGGGCCCGATCGCGATCGTCGTCGCGCACGCGGTCGCGGCCTACCCGTTCGTGACGCGCAACGTCTCGCCGCTGCTCTCGAGTCTCGACCCCGCGACGGTCGAGTCCGCTCGCGCGCTCGGAGCCTCGCGGCTGCGCGCGCTGGTGGACGTCGAACTCCCGCTGGTCGCGTCCGGCGTCGTCGCCGGCGCGGCCTTCGCCTTCGCCATCTCGATCGGCGAGTTCTCTTCGACGGTGATTTTGGCCAGCGGCTCGGAGAGCTACACCATGCCCGTCGCCGTCGAACGCTACCTGGGCCGCCGGTCCGGGCCCGCGATCGCCATGGGCACCCTGTTGTTGTTCGTCACTGCAGCGAGTTTCGTCGTCGTCGACCGCGTCGGCGGGAGGTACGAACCATGACGGAGCTTCGCCTCGAGGGCGTCTCCAAGCGCTACGGCGGCGACGGGACGGAGACGACCGATACCGACGGCGACGCGACCGTCGCTCTCCGGGACGTCGATCTGACCGTCCGCGACGGCGAGTTCTTCACGCTCGTCGGCCCCTCTGGCTGCGGGAAGACCACCACCCTACGGACGATCGCCGGCTTCGAGGAGCCGACCGCCGGCCGCGTCGCGTTCGACGGCGAGCCGGTGACCGGCGTCCCGCCCGAGGACCGGGACGTCGGGATCGTCTTCCAGAGCTATGCGCTCTTTCCCCACATGAGCGTCGCCGAGAACGTCGGCTACGGGCTCCGGTTTCGCGACCCGCCCGCCGGCACGACGGTCGACGATCGCGTCGCCGACCTGCTCGAGCTGGTCGACCTCGAGGGGATGGGCGATCGCTCGCCCGACCAGCTGTCGGGCGGGCAGCAGCAACGCGTCGCGCTGGCTCGCGCGCTCGCGCCAGAGCCGGACCTGCTCCTGCTCGACGAGCCGATGAGCGCGCTCGACGCGCAGCTCCGCGAGTCCCTGCGGCGACAGCTCGTGCGGATCCAGTCGGAACTGGGGATTACGACCGTCTACGTCACCCACGATCAGGCCGAAGCGCTGGCGATCTCGGACCGGCTGGCGGTGATGCGCGCCGGCCGGATCGAACAGGTCGGCCGGCCCCGGGAGATCTACCGCGAGCCCGAGACGCGGTTCGTCGCAGAGTTCGTCGGCGATAACAACGTCTTCGACGGCGAGATCGTCGCCCGCGACGGCGATCGAGCGCGGGTTTCGATCGACGGAACGGATGCGACCGTCGAACTCGCCGGCTTGCCGACCGTGGACGCGGACGTCCGCTCTGACGGCTCCGGAACCGGCACGGAGACGGCGCCCCCGCGATCGGCGGCCCGACTCGAGACCGGCCGGATCTGTTTCTGCGTGCGACCGGGCGCCCTTTCCCGCGATATCGAGCGGAACCGGCTCGCCGTGACCGTCGAGACGACCGAGTTCCTCGGAGAGCGCGTCCGGGTTCACGGCCGCTGGAACGACCTGCCGATCGTGCTGCGACTCGCCGACGTGCCGGACGCGGGCGGCGAGGTGACGGTCGGGTTCGACCCTGAGGATGCCCACGTCGTGGCCGTCGACGACGCAGAGCGTACCTAGCTCGCTCAGACTCTGGCCTCAGGCCTGTCTCGCCATCCGCGACGCCAGTTCCACGTGATCGGACGGGTCCTCGGTCACGCTCGGGCCGTGCCCCGCGTGCAGCGCCCGGAGGTCGTCGTCGATCCGATCGAGCACCCGATCGATGCTCTCGATCAGCGTCGCCCGATCGCCCTCCTCTAAGTCCGTCCGGCCGAAGCTGCCGTTCTGGAAGATCAGATCGCCCGCAAAGAGGATTCCCGGCTCCGCGGCGTAGAAACAGAGGTGGTCGTCCTTGTGGCCGGGCGTGTGGAGCGCGACGTATTCGTGGTCGCCCAAGCGGACCGTTTCCTCGTCCGCGATCTCGTGATCGATCGCGACGCCCTCGATCCCGGCGTCGTACCCCCACACCTCGACCTCGAACGCGTCCGTGATCGCCTCGAGGTTGCCGACGTGGTCCGGGTGCGTGTGCGTGAGGACGACCGCCTCGAGGTCGTCGCCGTCGAGGTGCGATCGGATCGCGTCGACGACGTCGAAGTTCGCGCCCGCGTCGACGAGGACCGTCCGCTCGCCCTCGACGAGGAAGACGTTGCTCGTGAACGCCCGCACGTCCGCCGCGAGATTGGTGATCATGCCCGTCGATAGTCGGTCGTCCCGCTTTGCGTTTGCGTCTCCTCACCGCTGGTCGCGGCGGTCGTCGCTCTGCAACCCTCGTCCGCGGCGGTAGCACGAACGTATCACGCTACTGACTCGCGTATTCACAAGCATTTTTAGCCCCCGCGCGTAGTTCCAAACCAATGACTCGGCCGGGCCCCGTCGGAGTGATCGCCCTCGTTTTGGTCCTCACGGCCTCGGCCGCAGGGAGCGGACCGATACTGCTCGCGGGTGCCGACGCCGGATTCGGGCCCGGGTCCGGATTCGACTCGAGCGCGCCCGCCGAGTTCGGTCCCGAAACCGACGCCCGCTCGTCCGCTCACCACTCCGTCTCCCTCGAATCGTCACCGCCAGCGGCGACCGTCGAAACGCCGACACGCGCGTCGTTCAATCAGTTCGAGGTCAGTGCCGCCGACTTCGACGAGACGACGTTCAAGGTCACCGTCCACGAGAACGGCTCGGCGACGTGGACCTTCAGCTACGAGCAGCAACTCGGCCAGGGGGACAACGATACCTCGGAGGAGAGCTTCGAGAGCTTCGCCGCGGAGTTCGAGGAGACCGAGACCGAACTCTACACCCTCTTTACCGAACAGGCCCGGGCGATGGTCGAGTCCGGCACCGAGCTCACCGGCCGGGAGATGGCGGCGACGAACTTCGAGCGCTCCGCGCGGGTCGAGGGGCCGCTCAATCCGGTGGGCGTCGTCGAAATGTCGTTTCGCTGGGACGGGTTCGCGGCCACCGACGCCGACGCCGTCGTCGTCGGCGACGTCTTCCAGAACCTCTACCTGACCGCCGACCAGTCCATGGTCATCGCCGCCGGCGACGGCCTCACCTTCCAACGCGTCAAACCCGAGGGCGACTACACCTACCGGTACGACGGCCAAACCTCGGACACCGCACTCGAGAACGTCGAATCGGTCCGATGGCGCGGCGAACGCGAGTTCTTCGACGGCCGGCCGCGCGTCGTCTTCGATCGCACCGGAGGCAGCGGCGGCGTCCTGTCGTCGGCGACGGGGGCCGGACCGTCGTGGCCGGTCGTCACCGCCGGCCTCGCCGCTCTGCTGGCAGTTGGGGGCGGCGCCGTCTGGTACCGCCGCCGCGGCGGTCCGGTCGCTGACGACGGATCGACCGACGACCCCGCTACGGCGGCCGGCGATTCTGACCGCGGGCGATCCGGGGACGACGCGGCGGGCCCGGCCGGCCCGGAGCAAACCGCCGCGTCGACCGGACCGGCGGCCGCGGCCGCGACGGCGGCCTCGAGCGACGACGCCTCCCGGCCCGGACCCGACGACGGTACCGACGCCGATTCCGGCCCCCTCTCCGACGAGGAACTCCTCACCGACGAGGACCGCGTGGTCAAACTCATCCGCGAAAACGGCGGGCGCATGAAGCAGGTCAACATCGTCGAGGAAACCGGCTGGTCCAAATCCAAGGTGAGCATGCTCCTCTCGGACATGGAAGACGAGGGGACCATCAGCAAACTCCGGGTCGGCCGCGAGAACATCATCAGCCTCGAGGGCTTCGAACCTGAGGCGACGAAATCGCCGTTCGACGAGTAACCCGACGGCGTCCCGCCGTAACGTGGCGTTCCCGTCCGCCGTTCAGTAGCCACACCCTCCCGTGGTACGGCGAATCACTCCCGAATCGAAACGGAATGCTTAAACATCCGACCGCGTTACGATTGAGTGCAGACGCGACGTGCGGTGCGCTCCGATAGTGTAGTCCGGCCAATCATATTGCCCTCTCGAGGCAATGACCGGGGTTCAAATCCCCGTCGGAGCACTCCCCCATTTTACGGGTGATTTTCCTTTCAACAGTGAGCAGTTCGTCTCTACTCGTCACTCGTTTCACGTAGCTCGCGTGTCCGCGAGCGGCTCGAACCGCCCGACCGCGGATAGCGTCGGTGCCGACGACGCCTCTCGGTCTGATCCGTCACCGCCGATTCGACTGCGGCGGTGATACGACGGGAAGGCCTCTCAGCCGCCACGAGCGGACGGCCCCCGCATACTCCGGGTGTGCATTTTTACGGCACCGGGCGCTATCGCCGCGTGATATGTGTCACCACTTCCAGCCCGTCGAAGAACTGAGCGAGGCGGAGCGCGAAGCGCTCCTCGAGGAGCACAGCGAGGCGGAACTGCGCGAGGAACACGCCGACGAGGAACTCGAGGAACTCGGCGTCGCGGCGGAAGCGTAACTCCCCCGCCGGGGCCGACGTGCCGTCGGTACCGGTCGATCGTTTTTCGGCGGTGGCGGACGTCGATTCCGATCTCGATCCCGACTACGGCGAGTCGTCGGTCTCGGCGTCGACGCTGACCGCTCGCGCGGCCGTCGCCTTGAACGACGCCGTGATCTCGCGGCCGGGTTTCAGCGCTAACCGGTCCACGCTGGCGTTCGTGACCAGCGCCTCGAGCGCCGCTTCGGTCGCGTCCGGATCGTGGTCTGAACCGGCGCCGGCCGTAAGATCGATCGTGACCCTCGTGATCTCGTCGCCCGGCTCGAGTTTCGCGACGGTGCCCCGAAACCGGTTTCGAAGGCTCGTTTCGTTCGCGCGCGGCGTTTCGTCGGGATCAGTTAGGACGACGGCGTCGGACCGGACGGTGAGCTGGACGTCGCTTGCGCCCTCGGGCGCGAGTGCCACAATCGGTCCAACCGCGGTCTCGACGGTCGCGAGTTCGCCGGTTCGGTCCCGGACGGTGCCCGCGAAGACGGATTCGGTCACCCGCGCGACGCCGTCGAGTGCGGCGTCGTGGCGGTCGAACTGCCGGCGCAGTTTGCGGGCCGTCTCGGTCAGTTCGGTTCCGCCACCGCCGCTGCCGCCGCGTTTCCGTTCCGTGATCTGGCCGACGGCCTCCTCGATCTCGACGACGCGATTCTGGAGGCGCGCGTACGACCGGCCGAGTTCCTCGGCGGCCCGGTGCATCGAGCCGCACCGCTCGATCGCGTCCAGCATCTCGATGTCCCGACGGTCGATCGTGACGTCGTCGATCGCGAGCTTCGTGGTGTAGTCCCGTTCGATCGTCATGGTCCGTGGCCGTGCTCGTGGTCCGCAACCGTGATCGCGAGGGCGGTGGCCGCAGTACCGATCGCCGCTACGGCGCGGTTCCTCTCAGTATACCAGTTCTCCGTCGATAAACTTCCGGGTTCGCTCGTCGGCCGGCGCATCGAACACGCGCTCGGTCGGTCCGACCTCGATGATCCCACCGCCGAGCAACACCGCGACGCGGTCCGCGATCCGCTCGGCCTGGTGCATGTCGTGGGTCGCGATCGCGACGCCGATCCCCTGTGACCGCGCCTCGAGCACGGCGTCTTCGAGCACCGCGGTGTTCCGAGGGTCGAGGTCCGACGTGGGCTCGTCGAGCAGGAGGACGTCGGGATCGTACGCGAGCGCGCGGGCGAACGCGACTCGCTGGGCCTCGCCGCCGGAGAGCGAGTCCGCGTTCTGATCGGCCTTCTCGGCGAGGCCGACGGTGTCTAAGGCCTCGATCGCGTCGCCGGTGCCGTTTCGCTTTCCGACGAGGCTCGCGAGTTCGTGCCGGAGGCGCTCGGACCACGACTTCCGCACTCGCAGCCCGTACTCGGCGTTGCGCCGGACGCTCGCGTCGAACAGGCTCGCGTCCTGAAAGACCATCCCGATCCGGCGGCGGTACTCGAGTCGCTCCCGTTCGGGCGCCTCCCAGACGTCGACGCCGTCGTACTCGACGGTCCCGCGGTCGGGCGCGTCGAACAGCGCCAGCAGCCGGAGCAGCGTCGACTTCCCGACGCCGGAGGGGCCGATGATCGCGACGACCTCCCCGGCGGTCACCGACAGGGAGACGTCCTCGAGGACGGTCTCGTCGCCGTAGCCGTGGTAGACGTCGGTTGCGGCGAGCGCCATCAGTACCGCCCTCCTTCGTCGCTGCCCAGTCGCACCACGATCGCGTTGACGACCAGCACGAGTACGAGCAAGATCGCGCCAAGCACCATCGCCGTCTCGTAGCGGCCCTGCCGGGCCTCGAGCGAGATCGCGGTCGTGAGCGTCCGCGTCTTGGAGGTGCCGTCCGGTCCGGCGATGTTGCCGCCGACGATGAGCACGGAGCCGACCTCGCTGATCGCGCGGCCGAAGCCCGCGAGCACCGCCGTCGCGATGCCGTAGCGGGCCTCCTTGATCGTCACGAGCGCCACGTCGAGGCGGGTGCCGCCCATCGCGTAGGCCGCGTCGCGGACGTTCTGCTCGACGCTGCTGACCGCGGCGAGGCTGACGCCGGTGATGACCGGCGCCGCGAGCACGAACTGCGACATGATCATCGCCTCGGTCGTGAAGATGAGCTCGAGCGGGCCCAGCGGGCCCTGATTGGAAACCATAAAGAGGACCATGAGCCCGACGACGACGCTGGGAAAGCCCATTCCGGTGTTGATGATCGACGTGAGCAACCCCTTCCCGGGGAAGTCTTTGAACCCGACGACGAGCGCGATCGGAAGGCTAACCAGCGTGCTCACTGTCACCGCCGTGACGCTCACGTACAGCGAGACCCGGACGATGCTCCGAATGTAGTTCCACTCGAAGGGAAAGTCAGCGAGCACGAGCGGGTCCGCGGCGATGCGACCGAGTGCGAGTAGCATGCCGGGTTACGAGTCGGTGCTGTTCGACGCGCTCCATCCCTCGGGGACGTACTGCTGGAAGTCCGGCTCCTCCGAGAGAGCCCGCGGGAAGAACAACTGCTGGCCGTTGGCGGTGTAGTTCTCGATGATCTGTTGGCCTTCGGGACTGGTGATGTAGCCGATGTAGGCCATCGCGAGATCGTAGTTGACGTTCTCATGGACGGCCGGATTGACGGCGATGACGCCGTAGGGGTTCGCGAGCAGCTCCGGTCCGCCCTCGATCGGCCCCTGCACGAGGATCTCGAGGTTGATGTCGCTCTGCATCGAAAGGAAGGTCCCGCGGTCGGCCAGCGTGTACGCGCCCTGCTGGCTGGCCTGGGTGAGCACCTCGCCCATCCCCTGGCCGGCGGCCATGTACCAGTCGCCGAAGTTCTCCGGATTGAGTCCGGCCTCCTCCCAGATGACGAGTTCCTTGGTGTGGGTCCCCGAGTTGTCGCCCCGGGAGACGAACTGCGATTCCGACTCCGCGATGGCCTGGAACGCGCCCGTCGCCGACTCGGTGTCTCCGATCCCGGCCGGGTCCTCGGAACTGCCGACGATGACGAAGTCGTTGAACATGAGGTCGCGCCGGTTCACGCCGTACCCCTCCCGCATGAACTCGTCCTCGAGCGAGCGGGCGTGGACCATCACGACGTCGGAGTCGCCGTTGCGGGCCGTCTCGAGGGCGGCGCCGGTCCCCTGCGCGACGGCGTCGACGGTGACGCCGTAGTGATCCTGGAAGGGGGCGTTGAGCGCGTCGAGCAGCCCCGTGTCGTAGGTACTGGTCGTCGTAGTCAGCGTCAGCGTTTCGCCGGTGATCCCCGGTTGGCTGCCGCCGCTTCCACTGTCGCTTTCGTTTCCGCTCTGATTCCCGCTTCCAGTTCCGCTGCCTTGAAGCGCCGAACAGCCGGCGAGTCCTGCAGCGGCCGCGCTCCCCACCGTCGCGATGAACTTTCGTCGTTGTATCGGCATGGATACCACGATGTGCCGAGTCATGAAATAATTTTTGTTAATGTTTCAACTCATTTCGAAAAGCGGAACCGGTCGGTCGATGCCGTCGGCGGGCCGCGGGCGCCTGCAATAGCAGTCCCAAACCCGACAACTAACACCGTTGGACGGTTCCGTGCGTCGTACTATGACACTCTTCGAACTGACCGGCTTCCAGCGCGACCTGCTCGTCGTCATCGCCGGACTCGAGCAGCCGTCGGGACAGACGATCAAGGAGCACATCGAGGACGACGTCGACACGGAGATCAACCACGGTCGGCTCTACCCCAACCTCGACACGCTGGTCAACCAGGGACTCGTCGAGAAGGGGCAACTCGACCGGCGAACGAACTACTACGAGATCACCGACGACGGCGAGGAAGCGCTGCAGGAACGCGAGTCGTGGGAGCGCGAGTACATCGAGGGGATCGTCGCCTGATCGCTACGCCGATCGGCCGGACTCGACCTGCCGTTACTGGTACATCCGCAGCGGCTGCGCCTGCGAGCTCTCGTCCTCCGCGATCGCCTGCATCTGCTGGGCGAACTGCTCGCGCTTCTCGCGGATCTCCTCGGCGCGCTCGAGGAGTTCCCCCACGTCGATCTCGACCTCCGCGATCGGTCCGATGGCGTCCTCCAGTAGGACGCTCGCGGCCTCCGGATCCGGGAACTGCCGGCTGCACTCGACGACGATTCCGAGCGAGTCGAGTTCTCGCTGCGCGGCGCGGTTGATGAGCGCCCCCGTCGGCCCGGTGACGACGCCGTCCTCGGGCGGCGCCGCGACGTCGTGGCGCTCGAGGAGTTCGACGGACGCGCCGGTCGCGATGCCGTAGATGCTCGGCCGTCCCTCCTCGCGCTCGGCGGGGAGCCCGCTGAGGTAGAGCGGCGTCGCGTTCTGGTCGACGATCCACCTGGTGATGCACTCCGCGACGTTCGAGACGGCCTGCGAGGAGATCGGCGCGTCGCTCTGCAGCGCGAGCAGATCGTGCTCCTCGCTGGCGTAGAGCCGGACCGGCGGCCGGGCCTGCTGGTCGCCGCCGCGGTAGACGCCGATCCGCGGAAGGCCGTCGCAGTCGACGCTCGCATAGTAGTCCATCTCGAGTTCGTCGACGAGGTGGTCGGTCGCGATCTTCCCGACGAGACCGACGCCGGGGAACCCCTCGACGAGGGTCGGACTCTCGAGTTCGATATCGACGTCGCGCGGACGAATTTGAGCCATATTTCCAACGAGTCGCGGCCGTCTCATAAAATTGCGGCCGTGATGGGGAGGGCCGGTGGTCGCGGCGACGGGACGAACATCCCCTCGCCTCGAGCGGTTCGAAACCCACAAACGCCGGGCGTTCGAATCCGGCGGTAATGGAGCCACTCGAGCGGTATCGACCGATCATCGACGATTTCGACGCGTTTCTGGAGGCCTGCGAGCGGCCGCTCGGCAACGCCGTCCGGATCAACACGATCAAGGCGTCCGTCGAGCGGACGCTCGCGGCGCTCGAGCGCGAGGACGTCGGCTACGAGCAGGCCGACTGGAACCCGCGCGTGTTGCGCCTCGAGACGGACTCGCCGGGGTCGACGTGGACCTCGTTCCACGGCTTCACCCACGGCCAAGAGGAGGTCTCGGCGGTGCCGCCGGTCGTCCTCGATCCCCAGCCCGGCGAGCGCGTCTGGGACTGCTGTGCCGCCCCCGGCGGGAAGGCGACCCAGATCGCGGCGCTGATGGACGATCGGGGGACGGTCGTCGCGAACGACAGCAACCTCGGCCGGATCTCGGCGCTGCGGTTCAACGCCGAGCGCCTCGGCGCGACCAGCCTCGCGGTCACGAACGATGACGCGCGCAACTACTCCCTCAAGCGGTTCGACTTCGACGAGTTCGACCGGACGCTCGTCGACGCGCCCTGTTCCTGCGAGGGGACGATCCGGAAGAACCCCGACGCGCTTGAGGACTGGTCCGAGGACCACCTCGCCTCGGTCTCGGGCATCCAGAAGGGCATTCTCCGGCGAGCGATCCAGGCCACCCGCGAGGGCGGCACCGTCGTCTACTCGACGTGTACCTTCGCTCCGGAGGAGAACGAGGCCGTCGTTCAGCACGCCCTCGAGGAGGAGGACTGTCGCGTCGTCGACTTCGATCTCGACCTCGAGTACGCGCCCGGGCTCACCGAGTGGGACGGGGACGAGTTCGACGCGATCCTCGAGAAGGCGGCGCGGATCTACCCGCACCACAACGACACGGGCGGCTTCTTCGTCGCGAAGTTGGAGGTGACCGCCTGATGGGGGACGAACCGGAATCGGAACCGGAACTCGAGCAGAACGACGGCCAGCGGTTCGACCGGCTGCCGGCGACCCTCGACGAGCGAACCGTCGAGGGCCGCGTCAGCCGCGAGGAGGTCCTCGAGTACTTCGAGGACCGGTTCGGCATCCCGGCCGCGACCTTCGACGACCACACGTTCTGGGAAAAGGGCGCCGGCAAGATCTGGATCTACGCTGGCGAGGCGCCGACGCCGCTCGAGATCGAGGCCATCGGGATGACCTGCCTGCGCACCCGGCAGGAACACTGGAAGCCGACCACGGACTTCGTGCAGCGCTTCGGCACGTACGCCGACGAGTGCGTGATCGAACTGGACCGCGAGGAGGCTCGCAAGTTCGCGGCCGGCGAGGATCAGCCCCTCGAGCGCTGGGACGGCGACTGGGGGTATCTGATCGCCGCCCACGAGGTCGCTAACGAGCTCGAGCCGCTCGGCGTCGGCCTCTACCTGCACGGCGAACTCCGCTCGCTGGTGCCGAAGGGGCGTCGGCGAGACCTCTGACCATATCGGTCCTCGCAAGCAGCAGGCCTTCTATCCGCTGCCGTGTTGTTCGAATAGCATGAAAACCGTCGTACACCTCCTCTCCGGAGACGAGGACGAACAGGAAACCGCCCTCGCCATCGCCCGCAACCTCCTCGAGGACGAGACCGACCGCGTCGACGAGGTCGCGATCGTCGTCCAGGCGGACGGCATGAACGCGGTCAGAGCCGACGCGGACACCGCCGATCAGGTCCGGGAGCTACTGGACGACGACGTCGCGTTCAGGGCCTGCAGCAACACCCTCGAGATGCTCGATCTCGATGAGTCGGACCTCGTCGAGGGGATCGAGACCGTTCCCGAGGGGGCCGTCGAGGTGACGCGGCTGCAGAGCGAGGAGGGGTACGCGTACCTGCGGCCCTAGAGCTACGACCGCTGTGACACGCGAACCGTCTCGCCCTCGAGGAACCGCTCGATCCAGCCGGTGAATCCCGCTCGCTTCTCGAGGAAGACGCCGTGTTTCCCGTCCCGGTACATCGCCAGCTGCGAGTCCGGCAGGCCGGCGTGGGTCTCCCGGAGGATCGATTCGGAGAAGAACGGATCCTCGGTCGCGCCGATGACCAGCGTCCGGGGCTCGATCCCGTCGAGGTGATCGCTGCCGTCGTACTCGAGGACGGCGTCGAGGGAGGTGACGACGTCGCCCGGCACGGCCGGCGTCGGCGGCTGCAGTCGGCCCACCGTCCGCGAGAGCAGCGGATAGAGGCGGCCGCGCGCGCCGGTGAACATGTGCTCGTAGAGGTGCGACCGGAGCGCTAGCCAGTCCTCCTCGAGCGCGAGGCTGCGGAGTCGGCGGACGATCGGCCGGCCGGTCGCCGCGAGGCGACAGCCCGAGACGCCGACGACCAGCCGCTCGACGAGGTCCGGGCGTTCGCGGGCGACTTCCTGAGCGATCAGGCCGCCCATCGAGAGGCCGAGCACCGACGCCGGGCCGACGTCGGACTCGAGGAGCCGGACGTAGTCCTGGGCCATCGATTCGATAAACTCGTCGTCGCCCAATCCGCGGGGTCGGCTCACGACGTAGACCGTGTGCTCGTCGAGGAACTCGTCGAGCAGCCGCCGGAAAAACCACGTTTCCCCTCGACCGTACTCGCCGTCGAACATCGCGTCGCCGAGCCCGGGGATCACCAGCAGCGTCTTCGGTCCGGTGCCGATCCGGAGGTAGGGATAGCGGTCCGCGAACTGTCCAGTCTTCGTCGCCGTTCGCGCGTCGGATACTGACATGCGGTCTCGAGCCATCGGACGGGAGCGAGCGGGAAAACGGTTGCACGCGCTCGTGCCGTGGTCGGCGGCGCGTAACTACCGGCTTCTCACGATTCCGCCTCCGGCTCCGCCGACAGCGGCGGCAACCCGGCTTCGATCTCCCCGCGTCGATCCTCGAGCCACTCGGGCAGCACCAGCCGCTCGCCGAGTTCCTCGAGGTCCTCGTCGACGGTGTACCCCGGCTCCTTCGTCGCGAACTCGAAGAGCACGTTGCCGTACTCGCGGGCGTAGACCGACTTGAACCACTTGCGGTTGATGATCTCCGTCGGGCGGAGCCCCCTGTCGATCAGGAACTCGCGCCAGTCCTCCTGTTGATCCTCCCGGACCTCGAAGGCGACGTGGTGGACGGTGCCGGCGCCGGGCAGCCCCTGCGGCGCCTGCGGGTCTTCCTCGACGTCGACGACGAAGCCGAGGTCGCCGTCCGTCTCGAAACGGTGGCGGGGGCCGCCGCCCTCGGTCCCGGATTCGTGTCCGGTCTCCCGGTAGCCCATGTCCTCGAGGAGTTCGACGGTCGGGTCGGCGCTGGTCAGCGAGAGCGTCACGCCGAAAAAGCCCCGGATCGCATGCTCCTCGGGAACCGGACTCTCCGGGAGGTTCGCCGGCGGCGCCTCCGCCCGGGCGACCAGTTCCAGCGGCAGGCCGTCGGGGTCGGTAAAGGGAAGGACGGTGTCGCCGAACCGCTCGATCGGTTCCTCGGGCTCGGCGCCCGCGCCCTCGAGGCGGTCGCGCCAGTAGTCGATCGAGCCCTCGGGGACGAGGAAGGAGACGGTGCTGACCTGTCCGGTGCCGACCTGCCCCGGACGGGCGTCGACGTACGGGAAGAAGGTCATGCTCGTCCCCGGCGTCCCCTCGTGGTCGGCGTAAAAGAGGTGGTAGACCGAGACGTCGTCCTGGTTGACGCTCTGCTTGACGAGTCGCAGGCCGAGCGTTCCGGTGTAAAAGGCGTAGTTGCGCTCGGGATCGCTGGCGATCGCGGTGACGTGGTGGATGCCGCGCGTGTCCTCGGGCATGGTTCGTTCGTACGCGCTCGAGGGGAATAACGGTCGGTGTGAACGCGAGTACAGGACGAGAAAGTGCCGGCGACGACTCAGCGCTCGACGATCGTCCCGCCGGACAACCCCTCCCACTCGACGCGGTAGCCGAGCCGCGAGAGGACGGCGCTCGCGTCCGACAGCCCGCGCTCCTCGAGGAGCGATTCCGCCTCCTCGAGCGCCATTCCGGGCTCGATCTCCCCGTCGAGGGCCTCGAGTACCGCCGGCCGAACGAGCGTCCGACCGACCCGCTCGTGCTCGGGGAAGCGCTTGTCCGCGAGCGCGTCCGCGCCGACGCCACGGCGGGCCGCCAGCGCCTCGAGACTCACGACGTCGTCCTCGGGGACGAGTTCGTCCGGCAGCGCGGCCGCGCTCTCGGCGACCAGGTCGCGCTCGTACTCCCGGAGGACGTCGACGACGTCCTTGACCCGCACCGCGCCCGAGTAGGGGATCGCCCGGTGGTCCCGCGCGGCGATCTCCTCGCCGACGCCCAGCGACTCGTCGACGGCCACCAGCAGGTCCACGTCCTCGAGGGCCTCGAGCTGCGCGAGCTTCTTCTCGACGTACTCGGGCGTCCAGAAGCCCATGATCTCGAGGTAGACGCGGAAGTCGCCGTGTGCGTACTCGAACGCGAAATCGGGGATCATCACCCGCGTCCCCGTCGCGAGCGGTTCGGGCTCGCGGACGAGCTTCCAGTCGAGGTCCAGCTGCTCGATGCGGGCGGCGAAATCGGCCTCGACGCCGCTGTCGAACTGCACGTCGGTCACGGGTTCGGCGTCCGGGACGGCGACGGGATCCTCGTGGGAGAGCTCGAGCGTCCGTTCGGTGCCGCGGTCGTCGATCGTCGCCTCGAGGTGCCACGCCTCGGCGCCCGCGACCGTCCGCAGGAGCCGCGCGAACCGGGTGCCGTACCGCCGGGTCGCGCGAAAGAGGTGCGTGGGGCCGGTGACGACGACCTCGCGGTCGCTGGCGCCGTCCGCGGGTGCGTCGCTGCCGTCCGGATCCATGCGGATCTCGTACATCAGCCGCAGCCGCTTGATCGCCGAGATCAGCGCCTTCGGATCGCTCGAGCGCACGCGCACCTCGGTCGCGTCGAACAGCGCGGTCTGAGCGAGCGACAGGTTGTACTGGTCGAGTAAGCCGTCGGGGTCCCAGCGAGGCTCGACCGCGGTCAACACCTGCCGATCCTCGAGGTCAGCATAGAGCGCCCGCTCGAGGTCGTCGGCCGACACCTCCAGCGGCTCGGCGGCCTGGATCAGCGCCATCGCCCGCTCGTCCTCGTCGACGACGCCGACGGCCTCGGCGGCCTCGAAGGCCACCTTCCGGGCGCGTTCGGGGTCGATTTCGGCGTCCGTCTCGAAGGTCGCTTCGCGCTCGAGGAGGGCGGCGAACCCGCGGACGAGCTTGAAGTCGTCGCTCTCGCGCTCGAGCGACTCGAGGGCCTCCTCGAGGTCGCCGCGGGACTGCCCGACGTGGCCCTGGTAGGTGCCGATGACGCGGGCGGCCAGCGGCCGGTGCTCCCGGCCGGCGAACTGCGGGTGGTAGCCCCCGCCGGCCCGCGAGACGCGAAGCAGGTCCTTCGTCAGCATCTACCTCGAGTCGGGGCGGCGCGGTCAAAAGTGGTCCGGACGGCGAGACGGCCGTTCTCGTCCCCGCGTACGACGACGTCGGGTCCGGACAATCGAACGACGACGCTCGCCGTTCTTCCCCGAAGCGCTTCGGGGCGACGGTGGCGGAGACGACGATGGCGACGAGTAGCGCTCTCGCTCGTTCAGGCACCGGGATTACGGCCGCCGCTCCCGAACGGCGCCTATGGGCGATTCGGACCTTTGGATTCCCTACGAGGACCACGACGGCGTCCGCGAGCTGATCGACTGCTGTCGCTACGCGCTCGAGGGGATCAGCCTCTCGTTCGACCGCTGGGACGAGGAGTTCGTCAGGGGCCCGGGGCTGTACGTCGCGGTCGTCACGGGGCCGTCGATCGAGCGGTTCGCGGAGCCGATGGGCCGAAACCGGTGGCCGGTCGATCGCTGTCGCGATGTCTGTCTCGACCTGCAGAACTTCTTCGAAACGGCGCGCGAGGTCGCCCGCTCGCGGGACGGCGCCGTGATCGTCAGCGTCGACGGCGTCGTTCAGGAACAGATGGTCCGCGTGACGGACCTGATGCCCGACGAACGCGACGATCTGGCCCCGCAGCGCGACGAGTACGAGGACTGGATGGGATCGCGTCACATGAGCGCCCTGGACACCTCGCGGCGGCCGAACGTGGTGGCGACGCTGACGCTGAGCGAGGAATCGGGGCGCGTTTCGACGTTCGAGAACGGCGCGACGGAGACGTGCGAGCGGGCGGAACTAGGCGGCGAGTGGAACGTCGAGCGGTACTGAGTCGTGCCGACAGCCGATATCCCACCCACTCCACGGCCCACGGTCACGTGCCCTACCGTCGTCGCTCGGCCGCCCGCTCCTCCGACGTATCCGCGGCGACGACCTCGTACAGCAGCGCCCTGCCGCCGTCGGACTTGGGCCGCAGGATCCGGCCGAGCCGCTGGGTGAACTCCCGCTCGCTGCCGCTGCCGGAGAGCACCACCGCGATCGAGGCGTCCGGCACGTCGACGCCCTCGTCTAACACGTTCGAGGTCGCGATCCGGCTGTAGGTCCCCTCGCGGAACCGCTCTAAGATCTCCCGGCGCTCCGCGGCGGGCGTCTGGTGGGTGATCGTCGGGATCAAAAAGTGCTCGCTGACGTCGTACGCGAGGTCGTTGTACGCCGTGAAGACGATCGTGCGCTCGCCGCGGTGGGCGTCCAGGATCCCCTCGAGGGCCTCGATCTTCGCCGCGCTCCCGCGGGCGATCTCGCGGGCGCGCTGGCGGGCCAGCAGCGCCTCGCGGGCCTCGGAATCCGAGCCGGACCGCTTGACGAGTTCCTGGTAGTCCGAGCCGCTCTGCATTCGAATGTTCGAGCGCGCGAGGTAGTCGGAGAACGTCTCCTGTGCCTGCTCGTACTCCTCGCGTTCCTCGGGCGTGAGGTCGACCTCGAGGCGCTTGACGTCGTAGTTCGCGAGGTGGTCGCCGGCGAGTTCGTCGACGTCGACGCGGTGGACCAGCGGGCCGACGATCTCCTCGATCACCTCGTGGGCGTCGTCGGGGCGTTCGAACGTCGCGGTCAGGCCCAGCCGCGCGGGTGCGGCCAGCAGCCGGGCGATCTCGCGGTACCCCTCGCCGCCGAGGTGGTGGACCTCGTCGAAGACGACGAGCCCGAACCGGTCGCCGACCGCGTCGGCCTTCAGGTACGCCGAGTCGTACGTCGAGACGGTGATCGGCTCGAGCCGTTGCTCGCCGCCGCCGAAGCGGCCGATCGGACGGTCGAACTCGGTCTCGAGTTCGCCGATCCACTGCTCGAGCAGGTCGATGGTCGGGACGACGACCAGCGTCGGCGTCGCGAGCCGTTCGATGGCCTTCAGGGCGATGACGGTCTTGCCGCTGCCGGTGGGGAGCTCGAGGACGCCGGCGGGTGCGGCGTCGACGGCAGCCGTCCCGTCCGCCCAGCGGTCGCGCTCGAGCCACGCCGCCAGCGCCTCGCGCTGGTACTCGCGGAGTTCGTACGCCGAGTGCAGCCCCGCGATCGCGTCGCCGTCGAGGTCGAGCACGTCGTCCGCGAGCGGCGCGTCGACGCCGGTCAGCGCCCGGCGGAGGGCGGCGTACCGGAACGCCGGGACGCGCCAGCCGTCGGTTCGCGGATCGGCCTCGAGTTCCGGTACTGAATCGCGGACCGCGCGGACGGTCGGCTCCTCGAGGCCGTCGATTCGAATCGTCCCGTCCTCGTACCGAAGTTCGACGGGGGACGGGGTCCCGGAGTGGGCCTGCGTCACTACCGACGACCACGGGCGGACGCGTAAACACGGTTTCGCTCTCCGCGTTCCGTCTCGCACCGTCGGCCGTTCGGCGGGAAGATCCGTCGTTCCACGAACCTGCGGCACTGTCCGACCGTTCGGGCGGAGCGGCGCGGCTCGAGCCAAATCAATTTGTGACCGTCGTTATATACACGGGGTGATAGTAACGAATGTCTACATCGGGTGGAGACGACCGTCCGTCTACCCGGTCCCATCGTAAACCGTGAACGAAAATACGCGTACCACGACCGCCGTGCCGGACGTGCTACTGATCGAGGACAACCCCGGGGACGTTCGACTCACGAAGGAAGCCTTTCGCGACGCGTCGTTCGACGTCGACCTGCACGTCGTCACGGACGGCGTCGAGGCGATGTCGTTTCTGCACCAGGAAGGGGAACACGAGTCGGCGCCCCGCCCCGACTTCGTCCTGTTAGATCTCAATCTGCCGCGGAAGGACGGCTTCGAGGTGCTCGAGGCGATTCGTGACGATCCCGACCTCGAGCAGTTGCCCGTGGTGGTCCTGAGCAGTTCCGAGGCCGACGAGGACGTCCGGCGGAGCTACGAGCAACACGTGAACGCGTACCTGACAAAACCGCGAGCGCCCGACGAGTTCGTCGAGATGGTCCGGACGCTCGAGGAGTACTGGTTCGACCGGGTCGAGTTACCGCCGTCCGATCGCGATCAGTAAGACGGGCCGTCAGTGTGTCGGTCCGGTCCGGGGCCTCCGGCGCTACGACGGCTCGGTCCGGACGATCGACAGCCCGAATCCCTCGAACTGGCGGATGATATCGACGAACTCGTCGGGATCGACCGGCTTCTCGATGACCGCGTCCTCGTCGGCGTCGTGATCGAGGTCGCGCGACTCGATCCGCTCCTCGTCCATGCCGGAGAGGATGACGACGGGAACGTCCTCGAGTTCCGGGTGGTGTTTGATCTCGTGGAGCACGTCTTCCCCGTCGACGCGCGGCAGCTTCAGGTCCAGCAGGACGATGTCGGGACGGGGCGCGTCGGCGTACTCGCCCCGACGGTGGACGAAATCGAGCGCCGCTCGACCGTCGGTAACGGTGTGCAGGCGGTTGTCGATCTGTCCGTCACGGAGCGCTTCCTCGACGAGCCGGACGTCGCCTGGGTTGTCCTCGACTAACAGTAGTTGCGCTTCGGCGAGGGACGAGGAGCGGCTATCCATGGTTGAACCTGCAGGCGGGAGTGTATAAGTTGCTCGCCGAAATCGACCGTACGAACCTCGCTCGTCGGGCCACTCGAGACGCGGTGAACGGAAGCGCCGGCGATGCGATCGGCGGTGGGTTCGCCTCGGCTCGCCGACCGACCGCTCGTACCTCAACCCTTTTATTACCGCTGTTCGTTGACCCGAACATGAGCGAAGACGAGGGCACGAACGCCTCGGCCCGGGGTGTCCCGTCCGAGGAGGAAGGTGACGGCGACGCGTCCGACGCCGATCGGGCGGACGCACCCGGCGAATCGGAAGCGGAGTCGGAATCCGAATCGACGACCAACGCGGAGGCGGACCCGTCTACCGACGACGCGACCGCGGACGAGAACGGGGACGCAGACGCGGACGCGAGCGCGGACGACGAACCCGACGCCGACGCTCCGGAAACGAGCGCCGACGTCCAAGAGGTACTGGACCGCGTCACCGAACACGACGACGAACTCGCGCGCAAGGTCAACGCGATCGTCGAGCAGGCCCGGGACCTCTCGAGAACCGTCGAACACCAGCGCGAGGAACTCGAGGACCTGACCGAGCGCGTCGAGTCGCAGGCCGAGACGATCGGCGACCTCCAGGACGAACTCGAGGCCCGCGAGCGGGCCATCGAGGAGCGCGACGAGGAGATCGCGGAGTACGAGGAGCAGGTCGAGGACTTAAAGAGCCGCCTCAAGCGCAAGCAGGCCGACTTCCAGAACTACAAGAAGCGCGCCAAGAAGCGCCAGGAGCAGATCAAGGATCGCGCGACCGAGGACCTCGTCGAGCGACTCGTCGACGTCCGGGACAACCTGAAACGCGCCTTAGAGGAGGAAAGCGGCGACGTCGAGAGCCTGCGCGAGGGTGTCGAGATGACCATGCGTGAGTTCGACCGCGTGCTCGAGGACGAGAACGTCTCAGAGGTCGATCCCGAACCCGGCGCAGAGGTCGATCCGCAGCGCCACGAGGTCATGATGCGCGTCGACAGCGACCAGCCGGAGGGGACGATCGCCGACGTCTACACCGCCGGCTACGAGATGGGCGACAAGGTCATCCAGAACGCGCAGGTGACGGTCTCGAACGGCGAACTCGCCGACGAAGAGGGCGAAGACGAGACCGACGACGAGTCGGCGGCCGACGCGAGCGACGGAACCGACGAGACGACCGACGCGGAGGGTGACGCCGATTCGGACGCCGACGGCGACGGAGCCGCGGCGGAAAGCGAACCCGACTCCGAAGACGACGACGCGATCGAACTCGGCGGCGAAGTCGCGGACGAGGACGCCGACGACGAGTCGACCGACGAGTAATCGACAGCCGGTCGCTTTGTCGCCGCTCGACGGCGCCTATTTCGCCCGAGAACGAGCCGGTTTTTACCTCGCCGCTCGAGCGAACGATCGGTCTGCGAATCTGCCTCTCGAATTCGTTCGGAATAGCGACTGAGGCGGGATTTTCGTATTTTATTCGTCACGTCATACGGGCTAGTAACGTTTAAACCAAAGTGCGCACAATGCCCTCGTAATGGCGAGCAACAAGATTCTCGGTATCGACCTCGGGACGACGAACAGCGCGTTCGCGGTGATGGAAGGGGGCGATCCGGAAATCATCGTCAACGCCGAAGGCGAACGGACGACCCCCTCCATCGTCGCCTTCAACGACGACGAGCGGCTCGTCGGGAAGCCGGCGAAGAACCAGGCCGTCCAGAACCCCGATCGGACGATCCAGTCGATCAAGCGCCACATGGGCGAGGAGGACTACACCGTCGATATCGACGGCGACGAGTACACGCCCGAGGAGATCTCGGCGATGATCCTCCAGAAGATCAAGCGCGACGCCGAGGAGTACCTCGGCGACGAGGTCGAGAAGGCCGTCATCACGGTCCCCGCCTACTTCTCGGACCGACAGCGCCAGGCGACCAAAGACGCCGGCGAGATCGCCGGCTTCGAGGTCGAGCGCATCGTCAACGAGCCGACCGCGGCCGCGATGGCCTACGGCTTAGACGACGAGTCCGACCAGACCGTCCTCGTCTACGACCTCGGCGGGGGTACCTTCGACGTCTCCATTCTCGATCTCGGCGGCGGCGTCTACGAGGTCGTCGCCACAAACGGGGACAACGACCTCGGGGGCGACGACTGGGACGAGGCGATCATCGACTGGCTCGCCGACGAGTTCGAGGAGGAACACGGCATTGACCTTCGCGAGGACCGGCAGGCCCTCCAGCGGCTCAAAGACGCCGCCGAGGAGGCCAAGATCGAACTCTCCTCGCGCAAGGAAACCGAGATCAACCTGCCGTTCATTACTGCGACCGACGACGGCCCGATCCACCTCGAGGAGTCGCTCACCCGGGCCAAGTTCGAGTCGCTGACCGAGGATCTCATCGAGCGCACCGTCGACCCGACCGAGCAGGCCCTCGAGGACGCCGGCTACGACAAGGACGACATCGACGAGGTCATCCTCGTGGGCGGCTCCACGCGGATGCCCCAGGTCCAGGAGAAAGTCGAGGAGTTGGTCGGCCAGGAACCCCAGAAGAACGTCAACCCCGACGAGGCCGTCGCGCTGGGCGCGGCGATCCAGGGCGGCGTGCTGGGCGGCGAGGTCGACGACATCGTCCTGCTGGACGTCACGCCGCTCTCGCTGGGTATCGAGGTCAAGGGCGGTCTCTTCGAGCGCCTGATCGAGAAGAACACGACGATTCCCACGGAGGAGTCGAAGATCTTCACCACCGCGGCGGACAACCAGACCACCGTGCAGGTGCGGGTCTTCCAGGGTGAACGCGAGATCGCCGAGGAGAACGAGCTGCTCGGCGAGTTCCACCTGACCGGCATCCCGCCGGCGCCCGCGGGCACTCCGCAGATCGAGGTCACCTTCTCGATCGACGAGAACGGCATCGTCAACGTCTCCGCCGAGGACAAAGGCTCCGGCGAGAGCGAGGAGATCACCATCGAGGGCGGCGCCGGCCTCTCCGACGAGGAGATCGAGCGCCTGCAGGAGGAGGCCGAGAAGCACGCCGAGGAAGACGAGAAGAAGCGCCAGCGCATCGAGGCCCGCAACGCCGCCGAGGCCACGATCCAGCGCGCCGAGAAGCTCCTCGAGGAGAACGACGAGCAGGTCGACGACGACCTGCGCGACGACATCGAGGCCGCGATCGACGACCTCGAGGCGACGATCGACGACGACGAGGCCGACGCCGAGGCGATCGAGGAGGCCACCGAGGAACTGAGTCAGGAACTGCAGGAGATCGGCAAACAGGTCTACCAGCAGCAGGCCGGCGCCGGTGCAGCAGGCGCTGGCGGTGCTGGTGCTGCGGGCGGCGCAGCCGGTGCCGGCCCCGGTGGCATGGGCGGCATGGGCGGCGGCCCGAACCCCGGTCCCGAGGGCGGCGCCGGCGCGGCCGGTGCTGACGACGAGGAGTACGTCGACGCGGACTTCGAAGACGTCGACGACGAGGACGAGGACTAACGGGACGAGTCCGAGTCGTCGGCTCGGAAGACGAACGGAGTGAGTCTTCCGTAGTTTCGAAAAGTGAGCGGAGCGAACTTTTCGAAGTGGACGAAGACGACGAGTAACTCGTCGTTTTCAGCCCAGTAGACCCCGTCTAAGCACCGTTGTACCACTATTTTCGTTTGTAGTCCGTGGAGACTGTATCGTACTCGAACCAATCACGTAACGATTATGTCATTACGAGTCGTCTAGTCGCTGTGTCCTTCGATAGTTCCGAGACGTCCAGTCGGCCGATCGATGTCGCGTCCGTACTCGCCGTGCTCGTCGGGATCGTAATCAGCGGGTACGGATTCCTTCTCGTCCCGGTGTCGGTTCTGGGCGGGATATGGATCGCCGCGGGCGGGCTCGCCCTGCTGTGTGCCGGGTTGTTCGCTACCGCGTGGATCGGCGATCGGCTCTCCCTCTCGCGGGTAGCGCAGCGCAGATTGTCGATCGGATTCACCGCGCTCGCCGTCGTGCTGTTGGGCTCGTTCGTCGCGATCAACGGTGCGACGTTCGAATCCGGCATCGCTGAAAGCGCTTCCTGAACGAGGGTGAACGGGGCGGCGACCGCTGCCTGACTCGCGCTTATTTTCGGCCGATTGCTGGAGGCACCCGCCGCTCGAGTCCCTACCGCGTCGCCTGCCGCCCCCGTTTCGTCGGTCGATCGGCCTCGAGACGCAGGATTCGGTCGGGCGCTTCGCGGGGAACGTTCGTTTCAAGTGGCGCAAGCGAGTATCGGCGGACAACGAATGAGCGAGGACTTTTACGACGTGCTCGGTGTGAGCCCGGACGCCTCCACCGAGGAGATCAAGAAGGCCTACCGGGAGAAGGCCACGGAATACCACCCGGACGTCAGCGACGACCCCGACGCCGAGGAGAAGTTCAAGAAGATCCAGAAGGCGAAGAAGGTGCTGACCGACGAGGAGAAGCGCCAGGCCTACGACCGGATGGGCCATGAGCGCTACGAACAGGCCGAGAAACACGGCTTCGACGCCAGCGAAGGCGGCGCCGGTGCCGGCGGGATGGGCGGCGACCCGTTCGGCGGCATGGGCGGCGGCGGTATGGGCGGTGGCCTCGGCGACATCTTCGAGCAGGTCTTCGGCGGGGGCGCCGGCGGCCGCGGCCGGCGCCGTCAGCGCAAGGGTCAGGACCTGCGAACCGACCTCGAGATCGACCTCGAGGAGGCCTACGAGGGCGCGGAAAAGCAGTTCACGATCGAGCGGCCCGAGACCTGCGAGACGTGTAACGGCGAGGGCCACCCACCGGACGCGGACGCCCGAACCTGCCCCGAGTGTCAGGGTCGCGGGCAGAAACGGCAGGTCCAGCAGACGCCGTTAGGGCGCGTCCAGCAGACGACGACGTGTCGGCGCTGCGAGGGAGAAGGGACGATCTACTCCGAGACCTGCGACGACTGCGGCGGCGACGGCTACGTCCGCAACGAGGCGACGCTGACCGTCGAAGTGCCCGCGGGCATTCAGGACGGCCAGACGCTCCGGATGGAGCGCGAGGGCGCGCCCAGCCCCGAAGGCGGTCCGAAGGGCGACCTGCTGATCGACGTCTCGATCCGCGAGCACGACCAGTTCGAGCGCGAGGGCGACGACCTGCGCTACCGCCTGCCCATCTCCTTCCCGCAGGCGACCTTCGGCGACACCGTCGAAGTCCCCACCCTCGACGGCGCGGCCGAGTTCGAAATCCCCGACGGCACTCAGAGCGGCGAGACGTTCCGCCTCGAGGGCAAGGGAATGCCTCGCCTGCGCGGGCGCGGCCAGGGCGACCTCTACGTGCAGGTGCAGGTCGTCACCCCAGAGAGTCTCAACGAGGACCAGCGCGAGGCGCTCGAGGCGTTCGCCGAGGCCGGCGGCGACGAGATCGAAGTGAAGGAAGGCTTCTTCGAGAAGATCAAGCGGGCGTTCTGATCTGCCGCTCGCGCGGTTCCGGGGTCGTTTCTCGCTCGGTAATCGGTCGGAACCATTTCTTGTTCGTATGACAACTATCGGGTGAGATGGCAAGGCCAGCGCGCGCGGACGACGGCGGGTCCGCAGTCGGGACCGTCCTCGGTGTCGTCGCCGACCGGCAGACGTACAAGAACCTCTGTTATCTGGTGCTCGCGGCGCCGCTCGGGATGGCGTACTACGGGTTCGTCACGATGGGGCTCGTGGTCGGCGCGCTCCTCTCGCCGATCGGGATCGGGCTCGTCGTCCTGTTCGTGACGCTTCTCGTCGTTCACCTGTTCGCGGGGCTCGAGCGGTGGCTTGCGAACGCGCTATTGGATCTCGAGGTGCGGACCGAGGCCGGCCCCGACGCCGCGTCGGTCCGGGGCGTTCGGGCCCGGATTCAGGGCTATCTCGAGGCGCCCTCGACCTGGCGCGGGCTGGGCTTTCTCATGGTCAAGTTCCCGCTCGGAATCGTCGCGATCCTGTTGCTGATCCCGCTACTGACCGCCCTCTCGCTGGTGACGGCGCCGCTTCGGTATCCGTACGCGCCGGAACTGGTGACCGTCAACGACGAGCCGATCACGTGGTCGATCGAGACGCTGCCGGAGGCCGTCCTCGCCGTCGCGGTGGCGGCGGTGATCGGCGTTCTCGTCCTCCACCTCTCGAACGCGTTCGCGTACGTGGCCCGGCAGATGGCGACGGCGCTGCTGGACGACTCGGTGTCCGAGTCCGGCGGTGGCGATGGCCGGCCCGGCGCGTCCGGATCGGCTTCGTAGCCGCGGGAACCGCACCGCTCGAGACGGTCGCCTTCGCATGCCCCAAGTTTGTCTTCCGTCTCGAGTCGTCGGTTGACTGCCCCGTTCGATTTCGGCAAGTGTCGTGATACCACCCACCACAGCTATGGCCGCCGACGGCGAACTATGAGGCGGGGATACCCATGGCCAACAAACAAATCCTACTCCTCGCCGGCGACTTCGTCGAGGACTACGAGGTAATGGTCCCGTTCCAGGCGCTCCAGATGGTCGGCCACGAGGTCCACGCCGTCTGTCCCGAGAAGGAGGCTGGCGACGCCTGCCCGACCGCCATCCACGACTTCGAGGGAGACCAGACCTACACCGAGAAGCCGGGGCACAACTTCGAACTGAACCACGACTTCGACGCCGTCGACCCCGCCGACTACGACGCCCTGGTCGTCCCCGGCGGCCGCGCGCCCGAATACCTCCGGACGTACGACGAGGTCCTCGAGATCGTCCGCCACTTCTTCGACGAAGACAAACCCGTCGCGGCGCTGTGTCACGGCCTGCAGATCCTCGCGGCCGCGGACGTCCTCGAGGGCCGGACCTGTACGGCGTACCCGGCCCTCGAGGCAGACGTGCGCGGGGCCGGCGGCAACTGGGAGGACGACGTGACTCGAGACGGCAACCTCGTGACGGCCCAGGCGTGGCCGGACCATCCCGAGTGGCTCGCGGCGTTCCTCGACGTGCTCGGGACCGATATCGATCACGCGGAGCCGGCGGCCGCGGACGATTGATCGTCCCGATTACAGCATGACGGCCCGCCGTACGGCGGGTATTGACGCCAGCACCGCCGCCGCTATCGGCGGTCTTTTTTCGATTCGCTCCCGAGCTAGCGGTATGACCGCCGCGACAGTCGCCGACCTGCTCGCCCGCGAGTTCCGTGAGGAGTACGACGACCGGACGACCCTCGTCGACGCCACGGAGCGGGAGTACGACTACCACTGGCTCTGTACCTCCTCGTGGAAGGCCGGCAACTTCCTGCGCCACTCGGGCGTCCGCGAGGGCGTCACCGTCGGCGTCGTCGGCGACGGCCCCCTCGCGCTGCTGGCCTTCTTCGGGACGACGCTGCTCGAGGGGACCACCCACTTCGAACCCCCGACGGATCTCGCGGACGAGGACGACTTCCGCGCGCTCGTCGCTCCCGTCCGCGACCTCGAGTCCGAGACCTACGACCTCCCGCCGGGCGCCCAGCGCGTCGGCTACGGCGCCAAACCCGAGGCGCCCGACGTGCACAACTTCGACGCCGGCATCTGGAGCGAGAACCCGGCCTTTCCGCCGCTGTCGATCGAGCCAGACACCGCCGTGCTGACAGACGGCGAGCGAACCGTCACCCACGCCGGGGCGCTCGAGGCGGCTCGCGACGTGATCGAGACGTACGGGATCGAACCCGGCGAGCGGGTCGTCGTCCGCGCGCCGCTGGCGAGCCTCGAGGCCGCGATTGCGGGCGTGATCGCGCCGCTGGTGGCCGAGGCCGTGATCGTCCTCACCGAATCGGAAACCGAGACGACCGTCGACCGGGGCGACTATGCCGTCGCGGGCGGCTCCGCAGAACCCGTTCCCGAATCGGAGCGCATCGCTCTCGAGGACGTTTCCGTCGAGTAGCCGGGCGACCGGACGGGGTCCGCGCTACAGCTACAGTTCGCGGTACGGCAACCCCTCGAGGGCCGGCCCCGAGAGCACGTCCCCGTCGTGGGTGAACCGGGAGCCGTGGCAGGGGCAGTCCCAGGTCCGCTCGGCGTCGTTCCACCGCACGAGACAGCCCATGTGCGGACAGACCGCGGAGACGGCGTGGACCGTCCCCTCCTCGTCGCGGTAGATCCCCATCGGGCGCCCCGTTCGGCGGACGATGCTGGCCTCGCCCGCCGCGGGGACGTCGTCGGCGTCGGCCCCGAGCGATCGGAGCAGCGACTTGATCCGGTCGCCGACGAAGCTCCCGCCGACCTTGCTGTTCTCCTCGAAGAACGTCTTCGCGGCGGATTTGGGCGGCAGCCGCTGGGGATTGAAGACGTCGGCCCAGGGACTCGAGCTCTCGGTGATCAGGTCGGAAAGGATCATCCCGGCGGCGGTGCCGCCGGTCATCCCCCAGCCCTTGAACCCGGTGCCGACGTAGACGTGCTTCGAGAAGGGATCGACCTTCCCGATGAACGGCACTTGGTCGACGGGCGAGTAGTCCATCGTCGACCAGCGGTACTCGATCGATTCGACGGAGAAGTGCTCGCGGGCGAATTGCTCGCAGCGGCGGTACCGCTCGGACGTCGGCACCCCGCTGACGCTCGGTTTGTGGCTCTGGCCGCCGACGATGAGGAGCTCCTCGCCTTCCGCGGCGTCGGTGCGTTCCGCTGCCGCGGCGTCCACCGGGTGCGTCCGCATCGTCGCCGGCGGCGACGCGGTGTTGTAGTACATCCCCTCGGGGGGCTCCCCCTCGATCCGGGCCGCCAGCAGATAGGCTCGGTGGGGGTGCATCCGCGAGAAGTAGCCCGCCCGATCATGGACGGGGAAGTGCGTCGCGACCACGACGTCCTCGGCGACCACCTCGCCGCGCTCGGTCTCGAGGCGGCAGGGCGACCCCGGGTCGACCTCGAGTACGCGGGTCTCCTCGAAGACGTAGCTGCCGTCGCCGTGGATCGCCTCGGCGATCGCGAGCAGGTACTTCCGCGGATGAAACTCCGCCTGGTCGTCGAACCGAACGGCCGGGCCGGCATCGAACGGCAGTGGCGTCTCCTCGACGTACGAGGCCGGCAGGCCGAGCCGCTTGGCCGCCCGCACCTCGTCCTCGACCTTCTCGACGTCGGCGGACGAGGCCGCGTAGGTGTAGGCCGGCGTCCGGCGGAAGTCGCAGTCGATGTCGTGGTCCTCGACGCGGCGCTCGACCGCCTCGATCGCCGCCTCGTTCGCGTCGGCGTACTGGCGGGCCTTCCGCTCGTTGAACTCCGAGAGCAGCGTATCGTAAATGAGGCCGTGCTGGGAGGTGAGCTTCGCCGTCGTGTGGCCCGTCGTGCTCTCGACGATGCGGTCCGACTCGAGGACGGCCACGGACCGCCCGGCTTCTTTGAGTTCGATCGCGGTCGTCAGGCCGGTGATGCCGCCGCCGACGACGGCGACGTCGACGTCCAGTCCGTCGTCGAACGGTTCGTAGTCGGTGGTCGGCGTCGTGGCCAGCCACAGCGACTCGGGCTCGAAGGACGCGGGGTCGGAACCGCCGTAGGCGTCCGGTTTGGCGTTGGCGGGGTCGTCGGACATGGGGAATCAGCGCCTCTCCCTATCCACGCAGGGGGGCAAAAGGCTGGGCCATGCGACGTGCACCCCGCTGGACGCTCGTCCGACGCAACGCCCGCCCGATCCGTACTCGAGCCGTATCTGACCTCAGTACTCGAGCGCCCTGCGAATCCCGTCTTCGATGCGGTCCGCATCGGGCAGGTAGTCGTCCTCGCGGGCGAACAGCGGGACGGGCACGTCGTAGCCGGTGACCCGTTCGACCGGCGCCTCGAGGTAGAGGAACGCCTCCTCATTGATCCGGGCGGTGATCTCGCCGGCCAGCCCGCCGGTGCGGGGCGCCTCGTGGACGACGACACAGCGACCGGTCTTCCGCACGGAGTCGGCGATGGTCTCGGTATCGAGCGGGTAGAGCGTGCGGGGGTCGATCACTTCGACGCTCGCGTCGATCTCGTCGACGGCGTCGAGCGTCTCGCGCAGCATCGAACCCCACGCGACCACGGTCACGTCGTCACCGTCCTCGACCACGCGGGCCTCGCCCAGCGGCACCTCGTGGTCGTCGGGGACCTCCTCGCGGAACGAGCGGTAGAGCCGCGTCGGCTCCATGAACACCACCGGATCGGGGCTGCGGATCGAGGACCGGAGCAGCCCCGCCGTCTCGGCCGGCGAGGACGGAATCGCGACCTTCAGGCCCGGCACGTGGGCGAACCCCGCTTCGAAGCTCTCGGAGTGGAGTTCGAGGGCGTGGATCCCGCCGCCGTAGGGCGTCCGGAGCGTCATCGGACAGGTGATCGTCCCGCGCGTGCGGCTCCGGATCCGCGCGACGTGCTGGGCGAGCTGGTGAAAGCCCTGGTAGAGGAAGCTCTGGAACTGGATCTCCGGCACGGGGCGCATGCCGGTCGCGGCGAGGCCGACCCCGACGCCGACGATGCCCGCCTCCGCGACCGGCGAGTCGAACACTCGATCCGGGAAGTCGTCGATCAGGCCCTCGGTCGCCCGGAACACGCCGCCGGCGCGACCCACGTCCTCGCCGTAGACGACGACGCCGTCGTCGCGCTCGAGTTCCGAGCGGAGCGTCTCGCCGACCGCCTCGATCATCCGGAGCCGGTCAGCCATCGACATCACCTCCGCGTTCCGCCTCGAAGGCCTCGAGTTGCGCCTCGAGATAGGGGGGCATCTCCTCGTACACGTACCGGAACATGTCGGCGGGGTCGATCTCCTCGTTCGCGGTCCGGGCCTGATCGATCGCGTCCGCGAGTTCGGACTCGATCCGTTCGTCGATCTCGTCTTCCGTTTCGCCGTCGAGGAGCCCCCGGTCCTCGAGGAACATCTGGAACCGGAGGATGGGATCGCGAGCCTCCCACTCGGACTCCTCCTCGGGCTCGCGGTAGGCGGTCGGATCGTCGGAGGTCGTGTGCATCGACCGGCGGTAGGTCAGCGCCTCGATGAGTACCGGGTCTCCCTGTCGGGCCTGCTCTATGGCCTCCTGGGCGACCCGGTAGACGCCCAGCACGTCATTGCCGTCGACCCGAATGCCGTCGATGCCGGCCGCGATGGCCTTCTGGGCGAACGTCTCCGCCCTGGTCTGTTTCTCGATGCCGGTCGAGATGGCGTAGCGGTTGTTCTGACAGACGAAGACCGTCTGGGCGTCGTAGACGCCGGCGAAGTTGAACGCCTCGTAGACGTCGCCCTCGCTGGTCGCGCCGTCGCCGAAGTAGGTGACCGCGACGTTGTCCCGGTCCTGCAGCCGCTCCCCCCAGCCGACGCCGACGGCGTGTAGCGGCTGGCTGCCGACCGGAATCGCCGGCGGCAGGGCGCCCTCGCCGTCCGGAATCTCGGCGCCCTCCTCCATTCCCAGCGCGTACTGGAGGATCTGCTCGGGCGGCGTTCCGCGGACGAGGAGCGCGGGCTGTTCGCGAAACGAGGGGACGATCCAGTCGCCGTCGGCCATGGCGAACGCGGTGCCGACCTGGGCCGCCTCCTGGCCGATCGCGGGCGCGTACGTCCCCAGTTCGCCGCGCCGCTGGAGGGCGATCGCGCGCTCGTCGAGCCGTCGCGACCGCTTCATCGACTCGTAAAGTTCGAGCAACTGATCGTCGCTCAGGTCCGGAACCAGTTCCTCGTCGATCGTTTCGTCCTCGGAAAGTACCTGCACGGACTCGATGGTGAACTCGGCTACGTCCTCGCGGGGCATGGTGATCGGATATCGCCACTACGCCGGCCAGCGAGTTACTGCGCCGCCCGGCGTGCGACGGGCGCTTACGGGCCGTCGGGCTCGGACGCGATCGGCCGCCCGTCCGAATCCGGACCCTCGAGGCCGCGACCGTACCGGCGGCCGGCCCCGGATCCATCGCGGCACCGAGTAGTTACGATCCGTCACAGTCACTGATTCCGTCACAATCCTTTATCGGCGCATTCGTTGACGCCGCGACCATGGTAGACGTCGCGATCGTCGGCGGCGGCCCCGCCGGCCTGAGCGCAGCGCTGTTCACCGGGAAAAACGGCCTCGAGACGGTGGTCTTCGACACGGACGAGACCTGGATGCACAAGGCCCACCTGTTCAACTACCCCGGCATCCGCAGCATCAGCGGCAGCGAGTTCATGGAACTCACCCGCGGACAGGTGCGCGACCGCGGCGCCGACGTCCGCGAGGGGGAGGAAGTGACCGACGTCGAGCCGACCGGCGACGGCTTCGAGGTCGAAACCGAGGCCGACACCTACGAGGCCGACTACGTCGTCCTCGCGACCGGCGCGGACCGATCGATCGCCGAGGACCTCGAGGTGGAGTTCGCCGACGACGGCACCGTCGACGTGGATCTGGACACGGAGACCAGCATCGAGAACCTCTACGCGACGGGCGCGATGGTCCGCGACGAGGAGTGGCAGGCCGTCATCGCCGCCGGCGACGGCGCCTCCGCGGCGCTGGACATCTTGAGCAAGGAGAAAGGCGAACACTTCCACGACTTTGACGTTCCCGACGACGTGCCGTGACTCGAGTCCGGGTAAGCGAGAGAGACGGGATCGTCGGGACCCGAGGCCGGCCCTGCGTGGTCGGGCCGCACGGTTATGCGCCCGTCCGACGCCAGTACGTCCATGGAGACGACCAGCCCCGACCGAATCACCGACCTCGAGGAACTGTTCCACCACAAGCTCGCCCAGCAGTACCACATCGAGCAGGAACTCGTCGAGACGCTGGACGAGATGGCGATCAACGCGACCAACGACCGGCTGAGCGAGGGGCTCGCCGACCACCGCGACGAGACCCGCCAGCACGTCCAGCGGCTCGAGGACGTCTTCGCGGCGCTGGACCGGCCGGCCGAACGGCGAGAGGCGCCGATCCTCGACGCACTCGAGACCGAGCGTACGACGATGGAAGACGCCATCGAGGACGACGACCTCCGTAATATGATGTACATCAACGCCGGGATGATGACCGAGCGCATCGAGATGACGGCGTACGAGGGCCTGACGACGATGGCGAACAAACTCGACTACGGCGACGACATCACCGATCCGCTCGAGTCGAACCACGACGAGGAGAAGTCGGCCTACCGCGAACTGTCGGCGATGGAGTCGGCCTCGGAGATGAAATCGCTGTGGGATCGGCTGACGCCGTCGTAAACCGAGCCGATTTCGTCGCTCCTCCCCCGAACGATCGCCGGTTCGAGCGTTCGTCGCCCCATAAACCGTATAGCGCAATAGCTAATCGGGGTTCGCGACGAGAGCGAACAGTCGCGACTCGAGAGACGGCTACGGCGGGTCGCGGACTCCCCGACGGGTCCCGGACCTGTTTCACGGAGTCAACTTTTTGGTTTCGACGGGGCTAAATCGCGATATGATAAGCGACGTGCTGGCGGCGTCCCCCGAGTCGACCCACGGCTTGCCGACCGACGGCAGCACGGAGGTCGCGTAAGATGCACGGCTTCGCGGTTCCCCTCCAGAGCGGCCTCGATGCGGTCGTCGGGCGGTACGAGAGCTACGGCCCGCTGCTCGCGTCGTTTCTCGCCAACCTGCTGGCGACGTTCGGAGATAAGGGGCAGTTAGTCGTCATCACGCTCGCCTCGCGCTACGACGCGAAGAACGTGTTCGTCGGGTCGATGGCCGCCTTCGCGCTGTGGAGCGGCCTCGAGGTGCTGTTCGGAAGTTGGATCACCGCGGTGCTCCCCGGCGGCGTCATCACGCTGCTCACCGGCGGCCTCTTTCTTGCGTTCGGGGTCTGGACCTACTACTCGGCGGTCGAGTCGTTCCGCGTCGAGAGCGGCCGGGACGCGACCGCCCTGACCGGCGGCGGCCTCGATGTCGGCCTCTCAGGGAGGATTCTTCCGAGCGCCGTCATCGGACGTATCGGTGCCTACAACGGCGTGATCGCTAGCTTCGTCTTCATCGCGGTCGCCGAGTTCGGCGACAAGACGCAGCTGTTGACAATCAATCTTGCCGCGACGTTCCCCGACCGGCCGGTGTTCGTCTTCATCGGCGTCATCGCTGCCCTCGGGCTCCGGACCGGCGTCGACGCCCTCATCGGCGAGCGCGTCGAGCGCCTGCTCCCCACCCGCTACCTCGAGCTGGGCGCTGGCATCGTCTTCCTCGGCTTCGGGGCCGCCGTTCTCGGTCTCGTTCCCGAGGGCTTCCTGCTCGGCCTGCTCGCGACCCTAGTGTTTCTCGGGCTCGCGGGCCTTCTCGCGCAGATCTGAAACGGCCGAACGGCCAGAGGGCAGAGCACCCCATCACTCAGCCGGCACGAGCCGCTCCTCGAGCGCCGACTCCGGCACAATGCCGTCCTTCGTCAGGCCGCGTGCCTCGTAGTACTCCGCGATCGCGTCCTCGAGATCCGGAATCTCGTAGGGCAGCGTGTCGTCCTCGCGGTCGAACCCCCGCCGGTTGTTGAAGTGGCGCTCGAGGAGCACGGTTCGCGCGCCGACCTCAAGCAGCGCCTCGTAGTCGGCGTCGAACAGCGCCTCGAGGTACTCCGCGGTGACGTAGTCGCGACCGAAGACGCAGACGATGCCCGTATCGAACAGCGCGGCGGCGTTTTCCTCGCGCACGAGGCGCTCGGCCTTCCCCAGGGTCCCGCGGGGATCGAGTTCGCCGCCGTACTCGAGGCGCAGCATGCTGGCGTAGAGGTGGTCCGCGCCGCGGTTCGAGACGGCGTAGGACAGCCCCTGCCCGTGGAGGACGCGCCCGTCGTGGGCCGGGAGTTCCATCCCTTTGACCGTGTAGTCCGCGACGCCGAGGTCGTCGTGACAGCGGGCCAGCCCCTCCGCGAGGGTGTCGCCGATCCCCTCCCGGTGTGCGATCTTTTCGGTCAGTTCCCGCGCGAGGTCGGCGTTCCCGAACTCGTCGACGCTCGCCAGGTAGGCCGCGACGGTGACCCCCGCCGAGATGGTGTCCATCCCCAGCGAATCACACAGTTCGTTCGCGCGCATGACGTCGACGATGTCGTCGACTCCCTGCAGCGAGCCGAACGCGTAGACGGTCTCGAACTCCGGCCCCTCGGTCTCGAGGCCCGTCTCCTCGTCCCGCGTCGGGAGTTTACAGGCGTAGGCGCAGGCCGAGCACGCGCCCTTCTCGTACTTCTTTTCCGCGACGGCCTCGCCGCCGATGTCCGCTGCCCCCTCGAACGAGGACTCGGCGAAGTACCGCGTGGGCAGCGAGAAGTGGTCGTTGATGAACTCCGTGCTGCCGGTCGTCCCCCGTCGGCGCCGCTGGTCGTCCGACTGGCCCGCCGCGCGGTGGATCTCGGTCTGGGGCGCGTCCGGAATCTCGACCGGGGGCTCGGCGTCGCCCGCGAAGGTGATGCACTTGACCCCCTTCGCACCGAGCACTGCACCGAGTCCGCCCCGGCCGAAGGCCCGCGAGTCGTAGGTCATCGCCGACGCGAACCGCACCCGGTTCTCCCCGGCCGGTCCGATCGCGACGCAGTGGTCGGCGCCGAGGTCGTGCCGTTCGCGCATTTCGTCGGTCGTTTCCGGGACCGTCGCCCCCTCGAGTTCCGGAACATCCTCAAATTCCACGCCACCGTCGCTCACGTGGACCGCGAGCAACTCGTCGCTCTCGCCGACGAGTTCGAGGGCGCTGATGCCAGTCCCGACGAAGTTTCGCGAGAGGTAGCCGCCGGCGTTGGCCGACAGCAGTCCGTCGGTCAGCGGCGAGAGCCCGGTCATGTTCATCCGGCCGGTAAAGGACGTCCGCGACTGCTGGAGCGGTCCCGTCGAGAGGTAGAGTCGGTTCTCGGGGCCCAACGGGTCCGCGTCGAAGGGGATCCGGTCGTGCGCGAGCGCGGTCGCCGCCGCGCGGCCGCCGACGTAGCGCTCGAGGACCGCGTCGATCGACGTTTCGCGCGCGGCTCGCTCGCCGACGTCGACGGTGCATAGCGGTCCCTTCGAGTGGAGCATGTACACATGCATCACGGCGATCGCCTTAGTCCTGGGTGAGGCCGAGGTCGACTCGCGTCGGGAGCGCACGGCCGCGATCGATCGAGCGTCGGCGCGCCGAACGCGGGGGCCGACGGCGCTCCGTTCGACGCCGCACGGTCCGTATCGCGTCCGGACGCGGTGCTCGAGGCGCGAGGGGCCGCATCTGCGTGGCGCCCATTTTTGAATCTATATAGCGGTTATTGCTGTATGAACGAAATCTGGCGGGAGCTTCGGACCCAGTGTGCGAACCTCGAACCGGGTGCGGTGCTGGAGACTCCGGTGTCGGAGCGCCGATTTCGGGTCGTTCGAACCGGCGACGACCGAATCGTCGTCCGGTTCGACGACAGCGACGAGGAGCGGCCGCTCTGGCGCGAGCAGTTCGACGTGTTCGTCGACGGCCTCGACGCGGGCCAGATCGCCGTCGACGACCTGCAACCGGGCGTCGAACCGTACGCCGTCGTGCTCACGCTCTCCGGCGAGTTCACCGTCGTCAACGACTTGATCGCTCGCGATCCGGACGCGGCCGTCGCGGGCGAGAGTCCGTACCTCATCCCGGCGGCCGAGGCCCGCACGCGATCCGAACGCGTCCACGACGACGCGCTGTTGCTCGCCTCGCTGCTCGAGGGCCTCGAGGACGCCGACGACCCCGACGAGTTGAAGACGGATCCGCTGACCGACCTCTACGTCCTCTCCTCGGACGTCCAGCGGGGTGCGGATCGGCTTCGAAAGTCGGCCCGGGAACCGCTGCTCGAGCGCCTCGGCCCCGATCAGGAACTGCACGGCCGGTACGGCACCGTTCGCCGGACGGTCCGCGAGCGCCGGCAGCCGAAGGACGACGAGACGGTGCTCGGTGCGCTCGACGAGCACGGGATCCCCCGCGAGTGGGTGCTCGGCGTCGACCCGGAGAAGCTCGACGTCGTGCTCTCGGTGACCGACCTCGAGGCCGAGGCGGTCTACGACGTCGAGGAGGACGTCTACGTCCAGAAGACCGGCGTCGACGAGGACGAGAAGTACTCGCGGCTCCAGGGGATCGCCGACCGAATCGACGACCTCGAGGGCGCCGAGGGCGAGGCCCTCGAGAGCGAACTCGAGCGGATCGAGGATCGGCTCGAGGAGGCGCTGTCGGCCGACTGAGCGGATCATTATAGGTGAACGCGTGCGCGTGCCGGACGCGAAACGCGTTTGCGGCGGCCGTCCGTAGGAAGACGCGATGAGTGCACCCCGGACTCGGACGGTGCCGCGGGTCCTGCTCGTGCTGATCGGCCTCGCGGTGCTGTGCTGTTACGTCGGGCTGGCGGCGCTCGCCTACCTCGGGCTCGCGGCGCTGTGGCTCTCCGCACCGGATCCGGCGACGACGGTCGCGATTCTGCTCGCCGTCTCGCTCGTCGTCGGCTACCTGAGCTACCGCTTCGGCCGCTCCCAACTGCTCTCCCAGCTCGAGGCCGTCGAGCTCCCGCGGTCGGAGGCGCCGACGCTGTACCGGCGGCTGGACGGGCTCGCCGAGCGGATGGACGTCGAGCCGCCGACCGTGATGGTCGCGCGACTGCCGACGCCGAACGCCTTCGCGCTGGGAAGCGCGACCGGCGGCGTCGTCGTCCTCGATCGGTCGCTCTTTCGCCTGCTGTCGCTCGCGGAACTCGAGGCGCTGATCGCCCACGAACTGGCCCATCTCGAGGGGTACGACGCGTTCGTTCAGACGCTGGCCTACAGCGTCTGCCGGACGATCGCGGGGCTGGCCGTCCTGGTGTTGCTGCCGGCATTGCTGCTGGTCGGCGGTCTCGCTCGCTCGGTCGCGTGGGCGCGCGGTCGGCCGCGGGCGTGGCCCGAGACCGTCTTCGGGCGCGTCGTGCGCTGGACCGAGCGGGGCGTCGCGGTCGCCCTGCTGGCGTTCACGGCACTGGTGCGGGCCCACTCGCGGCGCCGGGAACTCGCGGCCGACGATCGGGCGGCCGAGGTGACCGGCGATCCGCTCGCGCTCGCGCGTGCGCTCCGCCGGATTCAGCGCGTCGCGGACACCCGGCGCGGGCTGCTCTCGCCGCTGTACGTTCACACCGACGAGGAGGAGACGTGGACCCGACTCTTCTCGACGCACCCCTCGACGGACGACCGGATCGAGCGGCTGGTCGACCGGGCGCGAGAATCGGGCGGAACGGGGCGGCGGATCGATATTCGATGACCGACGCGAGTCTCGACCTCGAGGTGGAGAGCCGGTTACGCGGCGATCGGCTCCGCTTCGAGGTCGAGTCGGGCGAGCGTCTCGCCGACGAGCGCCGGCCGGTCGTTCGGGGCGCGGGCCGAGACTCACCGCGAGTTCGTCCAGCCGCACTCGAGGCAGGTGGCGACGCCGTCGGTCTCGACGGTGGCGCCGGAACAGATCGGACAGGTCGCCCCGCGGGTACCGCCGTCGGTGAGCGCGATCCGCGAGGCGTCCGGAACCGACGGGTGGCAGTCCGCGCAGACGCGCAGCGTTCGGCGGTGGGTCATGGTCTCGGTACGGGTGCGATGTTCGAACAGGCGGGGTACCTCGTCGCCGCAGCGGTCGCATTCGGCCATCGTATGCTAACCATCAACACGACCGAGTAAATAGATTGCCCGGACGGTCTAAAATTGTTCGTCTGTGATTTGACTGGCGACATAATGGCGATAATAGAGAACATACGCCCACCTTTCCCGACAACATCGTTGAGGACACAGAATCGACAGTCTCCACGCGGATCGATAGCCCGTCGAAACTCGAGCGGGACCCGAATCCGGACGGGGCCGACAGGACACGATTTCGCGCCGATCGTGGCAACCCGCAAACTCTTTTGGCCGTACGCGACCTACGTGAAGGCATGTACGTGCGGGACGCGAAAAACAGGGAGGAGGTCTGGCTGCTCGACCACATCGAGTCGATGGGGCTCGACGATACGGCGTTCCGCTCTCGCGATTACGTCCTCGCCGTCGACGAGGTGTCCGACGAGAAGGCCGGGTTCGGCCGGATCCGGATCCACAAGGTCGACGGCGAGGGCGACGACCCCGACGAGGTCTGCGAACTGACCAGCATCGGCGTCCTCGAGGAGTGGCGCGGTCAAGGGGTCGGCGCCCACGTCGTCGAACGGCTCGTCGAGTACGCCGGCGATCAGGGGTTCGACACCGTCTACTCGCTGACGAGCGAGGGTAGCTACCTCGCGCAGTTCGGCTTCCGTCGGATCGACGAATCACAGCTGCCGGAGCCGCTGCGCGAGCGGCTCTCGGAGAAGCGCGACGGCGTCGACCCCGAAGCGCGCCCCTACGCGCTCGAGGTCGATCGGTTCCGGATGCCCGAGCGACTCCGCGAGGCGTTCAAGCGGGCACCGGAGGGTCGCGACGAGGTCTCGAACACGGAGACGCCGGAGGACTTCGGGATCGATCCGGAGTCGACGACCTACAAGTACGATACGGGCCGCTGAACGGCCGGAGTGAGCGGTCGAGCGCGATCGCGAGCGCCGCCGCTCGAGGTCGACGTCGATCGTTTCGCGACGGGTAATTCTGCACCGGATATCAACCTTCAAGCCCCGGCCTATCGTAGTGATCTATAATGTTCGATCCCGACGATCTCGAGGCGATACGGGAGGGCCACGAGGAGTGGGAGGGCGAATCGGTCGAGCCCGTGGTCGAGCGGTTCGGCGAGCGCAAGGAGACCTTTACTACTGATACGGGCGGCCAGGAGGTAGACCGCCTCTACACGCCGGAGGACGTCGCCGACCTCGACTACGAGGAGGACCTCGGCTTCCCGGGCGAACCGCCCTACACGCGGGGCGTCTACTCGACCGGCTATCGCGGCCGGCTGTGGACGATGCGCCAGTACGCCGGCTTCTCGACGCCCGAGGACACCAACGAACGGTACCACTACCTACTCGAGGAGGGCCAGACCGGGCTCTCGATGGCCTTCGACCTGCCGACGCAGATGGGGTACGACTCGGACGCCGACATGGCCGCCGGGGAGGTCGGGAAGGCCGGCGTCGCGATCGACTCCCTGGCGGACATGGAGACCGTCTTCGACGGGATTCCCCTGGACGAGGTCTCGACGTCGATGACGATCAACGCGCCCGCGTCGGTGCTGCTGGCGATGTACATCGCGGTGGGCGATCAGCAGGGCGTCGACCGCGAGGAACTGCGCGGGACGATTCAAAACGACCTCCTGAAGGAGTACATCGCGCGCAACACCTACATCTACCCGCCCGAGCCCTCGATGCGGATCATCACGGACATCTTCGAGTTCTGCGCCGAGGAGACGCCGAAGTTCAACACCATCTCCATCTCGGGCTATCACATCCGCGAGGCGGGCTCGACGGCCGCCCAGGAACTGGCCTTCACGCTGGGCAACGGCATCGAGTACGTCGAAGCCGCCATCGACGCGGGCCTGGACGTCGACGAGTTCGCGCCGCAGCTCTCGTTCTTCTTCAACGGCCACAACAACATCTTCGAGGAGGTGGCGAAGTTCCGCGCGGCCCGGCGGATGTGGCACGACATCATGGACGAGCGCTTCGACGCTGAGAACCCGAAATCGAAGCAGCTCAAGTTCCACACCCAGACCGCGGGCTCGATGCTGACCGCCCAGCAGATCGAGAACAACGTGGTTCGGGTGGCCTACCAGGCGCTTGCCGCCGTGCTGGGCGGCACTCAGAGCCTACACACCAACGGCAAGGACGAGGCGCTCGCGCTGCCGACCGAGGAGTCCGTTCGCACGGCCCTGCGAACCCAGCAGATCCTCGCCCACGAGTCCGGCGCGGCCGACACCATCGACCCGCTTGCCGGCAGCTACTACGTCGAATCCCTGACCGACGAAGTCGAACAGGAGGCCTACGAGATCCTCGAGGAGGTCGACGAGCGCGGCGGCATGCTCGAGGCCGTCGAGCAGCAGTGGGTCCAGCGCCAGATCCAAGACACCGCCTTCGAGCGCCAGAAGGAGATCGAGGAGAAAGAGCGCATCATCGTCGGGGTCAACGAGTTCGAGGTCGACGAAGATCCCACGGTGGACGTCGAGGAAGTGACCGAGGAAGACGAGCAGCGCCAGATCGACCGCCTCGAGACCGTCCGCGCCGACCGCGACGACGAGGCCGTCGACGCGAAGCTCGAGGCCCTGCGCCAGGCCGCGAAAGGCGACGAGAACCTGATGCCGCCGATCATCGAGGCGGTGAAGGAGTACGCGACGGTCGGCGAAATCTGCGACGTGCTGCGCGAGGAGTTCGGCGAGTACCAGCCCGGCAGCGCGCTGTGACCGGATAGTCGGCCCGCGGCGCATCGCCGAACGCTCGAGAAACGTCGGATTAGCGCCGCCCGACGGCGTCGGGCGCCGAAGTAAACCCTTGTTACGGTCGGTCGCGTCGGGCGATCCCCGGCAAAGCCGTCGTTGATCGGAGAACTCGGCGGAACGGTCGGTCCGTTTATCCGGATATCGGCCGACCGCGAGGCCGTGAGTCACTCATGAGCGATACTCCGAACAAGCGACCGACCCGGGGTTCCGAATCGACAGACGGCCGTTCCTCGACCTCACGCCGCCGCATCCTGCAGGCGGCCGCGGCCGCCGGTGCGATCGGGATGAGCGGATCGGCCCTCGCCCAGTTCGACACTCAGTCGATCGAACTCGGCGGTCAGACGAGCGGCTGGGTGGGCGTGGCGCCCGAGGCGATCGCGGACGAGACGAACCCGACGCTGGAACTGCAGGAGGGGACCACGTACGAACTCACCTGGGAGAACCTCGACGGCGCGCCCCACAACTTCGTCATCGAGAGCGAGGACGGCGAGGAACTCGAGCGGACCGAGATCATGACCGCGGAGGGCGAGACCCAGACCCTCGAGTTCGAGGCGACGAGCGACATGGCGACGTACTTCTGCGAGCCCCACCGGCCGACGATGAACGGCGACATCTCGGTCAGTAGCGGGGGCGGTGGCGGGCAGGGGCAACAGGCCGCCCAACAGCCACAGGAGGGGTTCTTCCAGGCGGGAACCGAGATCGGCCTCCAGCCGGTCGCGGAGGGAATGACTGCACCGACGGACTTCGCCGCCGAGCCGGGCGGAGACCGCTACTTCGTCACGGATCAGACCGGCGAACTGTGGGCCGTCACCGGCGACGGACTGCTGGACGAGCCGCTCCTCGACATCAGCGACCGGATGGTCGAACTCGGGACCTTCCAGGGCCAGTACGCCGATCCGAACCAGGAGTACGACGAGCGGGGGCTGCTCGGCGTCGACCCCCACCCCGACTTCGCGGAGAACGGTCGCCTGTTCCTCCACTACAGCGCGCCGCCGAACGACGAGACGCCCGACGGCTGGAGCCACGTCGAAGTGGTCTCGGAGTTCCAGGCGTCGGACGACCTGAGCGAGATCGACCCGGACTCCGAGCAGGTCATCATGGAGTTCCAGAAGCCCCAGTACAACCACGACGCCGGGCCGATGGCGTTCGGCCCCGACGGCTACCTCTACGTGCCGATGGGCGACGGCGGCGGGGCGAACGACGACATGCTGGGGCACGTCGACGACTGGTACGACGAGAACGAGGGCGGCAACGGGCAGGACGTCGCCGAGAACCTGCTGGGGAGCATCCTCCGGATCGACGTCGACGCCGACGGCGAGGGCGACCGCCCGTACGGCATCCCCGACGACAATCCGCTCGCCGACGCCGACGACGCCCGGCCCGAACACTACGCGTGGGGCTTCCGGAACCCGTACGGGATCTCCTTCGACAGCGACGGTCGACTGTTCGTCGCCGACGTCGGGCAGGACCTCTTCGAGGAGGTCGACATCGTCGAATCGGGCGGCAACTACGGCTGGAACGTCAAAGAGGGAACCCACTGCTTCAGCACGGAGAACCCCGGCGATCCGCCCGAGGACTGTCCAGACTCGGCGCCCGACGAACCGCCCTACGACGGCCAGGAACTCCAGGACCCGATCGTCGAGTACCCCCACACCTATCAGGACCAGATCGTCGGCATCGCGATCGTCGGCGGTCACGTCTACGAGGCCGGGCAGGTCGACGGCCTCGAGGGGAAGTACATCTTCGGCGACTGGACGTCGGATCCGGCGCGGCAGTCGCCGCAGGGGACGCTGATCGCCGCGTCGGAGCCCCAGGGCGACGGCGGCGTCACCGGCGGAGACCAGCCGGGCAACGCGACCGCGGACAACGAGACCCTCGCGAACGAGAGCATCGAAGCGGGCGGCTTCGACGACGCGACGAACGGAACCGCCGACAACGCGACCGCGGATAACGAGAGCCTCGCAGACGAAAACATCGAGGCAGGCGGCTTCGACAACGCGACGAACGAGTCTGCCGGTAACGCGACCGCCGGTAACGAGACTGCCGCGGACGCCGGCCAGGAACAGGTCGTCCCGCGCGACGAGCTCTGGGAGATGGAAGAGCTCCAGGTCGCGGGCACCGACGACGGATCGTTCCCCTTCTTCGTCCGCCAGTTCGGCCAGGACGACGAGGGCAACGTGTACGTCCTCGCCAACCAGGTTGGCGTCCCCGAAGGCGACACGGGCGTGGTGTTTCGGATCGTGCCGCCCGGCGAGGGCGAGTCGCTGTCGCCGCCCGAGGACGTCGGCGACGGGCAGCAGGCGGATCAGCAAGCCGAGAACGCGACCGAAACGCAGGACGAGCCGATCAACGAAACCAGCAATGAGACCGAGACGACCGACATCGACGGCAACGAGACGGGGCTGAACGAAACCGACGGCAACGAGACGGAGCTGAACGAAACCGACGGGACCGTCGACTAGCGACTCGAGTCAGGTCAAGGGAGTCGACCGCTCGACTCCCGGCGATTTTCGTGGGGACGGGTGACGATACGATACGGGGCCGACCTTGATACCGACCGGCGACGAACGACCGGCCATGAGCGACAGCATCGCCACCGCGACGGTCGACGCGCAGGGAGCCGAGATTCCGAAGCTCGGGTTCGGCACCGCGCGGATGACCGGCGACGAGTGCCGTCGGGCCGTCGAGACCGCCCTCGAGGTCGGCTACCGCCACGTCGACACGGCGCAGATGTACGACAACGAACGGGCCGTCGGTGCGGCCATCGCGAACAGCGCCGTCGACCGGGAGGACGTCTTCGTCGTCACGAAGGTCCACCCCGACAACGCCGCCTTCGACGACGTCCTCGAGTCGACCCGCGCGAGCCTCGAGCGGCTCGGCCTGTCGACCGTCGATCTGCTCCTGTTGCACGCCCCCAGCGACCGGGCGCCGCTCGAGGACACCATCGACGCGATGAACGAACTGCAAGACGAGGGCGCCGTCGACCACGTCGGCGTCAGCAACTTCTCGGCCGACCGACTCGAGGACGCGATCGCCCTCTCGCGGACGCCGATCGTCGCGAACCAGGTGAAGTACCACCCCTACCACCACCGGGACGATCTCCTCGAGTACTGCGTCGAAAACGACGTCTGCCTCACGGCGTACAGCCCGCTCGCGGAGGGCGCGGTGCCGGGCGACGACCGGCTCGCGGAGATCGGCGCGGAGTACGGGAAATCCGCCGCGCAGGTCGCCCTGCGCTGGCTGCTCCAGCAGCCGTCCGTCGCCGCGATCCCCAAGGCGGCCAGCCGCGAGCACATCGAGGCGAACGCGGACGTGTTCGACTTCGAGCTCTCCGACGAGGAGATGGCGGCCGTCACCGAGGTCGGCGACGGCGTCTGGAATCGGCTGGCGGCTACACTGGGGCTGCGGTGACCGCTCGAGAAGACAGGGACGGGACGGGGACGTCCGCCGCTCAAGCGAGCGACGGTCGACGACCCGCCCCGCTCGCGACCGAGGTCGATCCCCTCGTTATTTGATACCGTTCCGCGAATACGTCGACACCGATGCAGTTCGATCACGCGGGCATCGCGACCGACGACGCGGCCGCGCTCGCCGACCGGTACGAGACCCTGTTCGGCCTCGAGATCGCCCACGAGGAGACGTTCGACGGTATGCGCGTCGTCTTCCTCGACTGCGGCGACGGGTATCTCGAACTCCTCGAGCCGCTCGAGGACGGAACGATCGCGCAGTACCTCGAGGACCACGGGCCGGGGATTCACCACCTCGCGCTCGCCACCGACGACATCGAGGGCGCGCTCGAGCGGGCGCGCGAGCACGACGTGCGACTCGTCGACGAGGAGCCCCGACCGGGCGCATGGGGACACTCGGTCGCCTTTCTTCACCCGGCCGATACGGGCGGCGTGCTGATCGAGTTCGTCGAGCACTGACTGGCGGCCGCGATCGCTGGCGTCGTCAGCGTCGCCGCGTTCGCCCTGGCCGGCGGGACAAGGGGATCACCCGAAGTTCTCGATCAGCGCCTCGTCGGAATCGCCGCCGGCCTCGTCGATGGCGTCGGCGACGAACGTGACGAACTCGTCGAACCCGAACGCGTAGAGTCGGCCGTCGTCGACGTGGGATTCGATCGCGGCCGCGAGCTCGTCGTTCGCGTCGTCGTCGACGACCGTGACCGCTGCGCCGTCGTCCTCGAGCGCCTCGAGGCGCTCGCGGTGGGCGGGCTCGTCGTCCTGATAGACGACGACCGCCTCGTGGCCCGCGTCGTGGGCCGCCTCGGCGATCGCGACGGCCGGACCGATGCCGGGCCCGCCCGCGATCGCGACGACGTCCTCGTCTCGCTCGTAGGTAATCCGCCCGAAGGGACCGTCGACGTGAACGGTCTCGCCGCCCTCGAGGCCGGCGAGCCACGGGGAGAGGTCGCCGTCGGGATCGACGCCGACCGTGATCTCGAACGTGTCGCCGACGGTCGGCGACGAGAGGGTGTAGTGGCGCTCGACGACCTCGTCCGCGCCGTCGGGCGCCGCTCGCAGCAGCACGAACTGGCCCGGCGACGCGTCGAACTCGTCGGGCGTCTCGAGGTCGATCGCGACGGTGTCCGGGCCGACTTCGCGTACTGATTCGACGGTGACTGGGGTCCCTTCCATGTCGAACCCGTTGGCCGGCCGATTGAAAAGGCGTTCCGATCGGTCGATTCGTCGGTTCTCGCGGCGATCGTACCCGTCGGACGGCGCGTCGCCTCGAGTCGGTCTCGCGCGATCGCGGCGCCGCGGCGGTCGATCTTCGCACCAGAAAAGATACCCGGAGCGTAGTAAAGATTCGGCGTCGTCGGCGGAGCTATCAGGGAGACTCAGGGTTATCCGGTATGGGTTTCAGAAGCCTTTTCATTTACTGGGGGCAAGGTGCTGCATAACATGGCTGAGGACCTCAACTGGGCGGTCGGAGGCGAGGCCGGAGACGGTATCGACTCCACCGGAAAAATCTTCGCTCAGGCCCTGTCCAGAGCCGGGCGACACGTGTTCACTTCGAAGGACTTCGCGTCGCGGATCCGCGGTGGCTACACCGCCTACAAGATCCGCACGTCGGTCGACCGCGTGCAGAGCGTCGTCGACCGACTCGACATTCTCGTCGCGCTGACACAGCGGACCATCGACGAGAATCTGGACGAACTCCACGAGGGGAGCGCTATCATCTACGACGGCGAACGCTCTTGGGAGGCCGATATCCCCGACGAGATGACGGCGGTCGACGTGCCGCTGAAGTCGCTGGCCGAGGACGCCGGCGGCGCGATCATGCGCAACATCGTCGCGCTCGGGGCCGCCTGCGAGATTACCAACTTCGACGTCGAGTACCTGGACGAAGCCCTCGAGAAGCGCTTCGGCGGCAAGGGCTCGAAGATCGTCGAGAACAACAAGGAGGCGGCCCGTCTCGGGCAGGAGTACGTCCAGGAGAACTACGATCTGGATCTCGACTACGACCTCGACACGACCGACGAGGACTACGTCCTCCTGAACGGGAACGAAGCGATCGGCATGGGTGCCCTCGCCGCCGGCTGTCGGTTCTACGCCGGCTACCCGATCACGCCCGCGACCTCCATCATGGAGTATCTGACCGGCCGGATCGAGGACTACGGCGGCCACGTCGTGCAGGCCGAGGACGAACTCTCGGCGATCAACATGGCGCTTGGCGCCGCACGCAGCGGCGCTCGAGCGATGACCGCGACCTCCGGCGCCGGAATCGACCTGATGACCGAAACCTTCGGCCTCGTCGCCCAGAGCGAGACGCCGCTCGTCATCACCGACGTGCAGCGCTCCGGTCCCTCGACCGGGATGCCGACGAAACAGGAGCAGGGCGACCTCAACATGGCGCTGTACGGTGGCCACGGCGAAATCCCGCGGTTCGTCGTCACGCCCACGTCGATCGACGAGTGTTTCTGGAAGACCGTCGAGGCCTTTAACCTCGCAGAGAAGTACCAGATTCCGGTCTTCCTGGTGTCCGACCTCGCGATGTCGGTGACCGAGCAGACCTTCGACCCCGAGACCTTCGACATGGACGAGGTCGAGATCGACCGCGGCAAACTCGTCGACGAGGACGAGGTCGACGAGTGGCTCGACGCCCAGGGCCGGTTCCGCGCTCACGCCGTCACCGACGACGGCGTCAGCCCGCGCGCGATCCCCGGCACGACCGACGGCGCTCACATGTCCACCGGCCTCGAGCACGACGAACTCGGTCGCCGAACCGAGGACCAGGACGAGCGCGTCCAGCAGGTCGACAAGCGCTACCGAAAGGTCGAGACCGCCGAGGAGCAGGAAGAGTGGGACTACCGCGAGTTCGGCGATCCCGACGCCGACAACCTCGTCATCTCCTGGGGGTCGAACGAAGGCGCACTGCGAGAGGCGCTGTCCTACCTCGAGGAGGACGGCATCGATCTGCGCGTGATCTCGGTGCCGTACATCTTCCCCCGTCCGGACCTGAGCGAGGAGATCGAGGCCGCCGACGAGGTGATTGTCGTCGAGTGTAACGCGACGGGACAGTTCGCCGACCTGCTCGAACACGACGCACTTACCCGCCTCAAGCGCATTAACAAGTACACCGGCGTCCGCTTCAAGGCGGACGAACTCGCCGAACAGATCACCGAGAAACTCTCCGCGGAGGTGCCTGCACAATAATGAGCTCCGACGTCCGATTCACCGACTTCAAATCCGACAAGCAACCTACCTGGTGTCCCGGCTGCGGCGACTTCGGGACGATGAACGGCATGATGAAAGCCCTCGCCGAGACCGGCAACGACCCCGACAACACGTTCGTGGTCGCCGGGATCGGCTGTTCCGGCAAGATCGGGACCTACATGCACAGCTACGCCCTTCACGGGGTTCACGGCCGTGCGCTCCCGGTCGGCCAGGGCGTCAAGATGGCCCGCCCTGACATCGAAGTGATGGTCGCCGGCGGGGACGGCGACGGCTACTCGATCGGTGCCGGCCACTTCGTCCACGCCGTCCGCCGGAACGTCGACATGACCTACGTCGTCATGGACAACCGCATCTACGGGCTGACGAAGGGCCAGGCCTCGCCGACCTCGCGGTCGGACTTCGAGACCTCGACGACCCCCGAAGGGCCCAAGCAGCCGCCGGTCAACCCGCTCGCGCTCGCGCTCGCCTCCGGCGCCTCCTTCATCGCCCAGTCCTTTAGCTCGGACGCGCTGCGCCACCAGGAGATCGTCCAGGAGGCCATCGAGCACGACGGCTTCGGCTTCGTCAACGTCTTCAGCCCCTGCGTCACGTTCAACGACGTCGACACCTACGACTACTTCCGCGACAACCTCGTCGACCTGCAGGAAGACGAGGACCACGACCCCAACGACTACGAGGCCGCCAAGGAGGTCATCCTCGACAGCGACAAGGAGTACCAGGGCGTGATGTACAAGGACGAGAACTCGGTGCCGTACCACGAGAAACACGGCGTCACCGAGGACATGTCCGAGATTCCGGACGGCGCGCCCGAGGACGCGATGGACCTCGTCCGCGAGTTCTACTGATCGGCGCCGTTCGCGGTCCCGTTTTTCGTCGGTTACGTCGGTTCGCGTTTCGATTTCGACGTGCTCTATCGAGAGCGGCGAGTCCGGTCGCTGTCCGTACTCGAGTACACGGGTCGATCGGAGCAAGAACGCGACAGCGATGCGTCGATGCCGAGTCGTCGAGCGCCTCGATTTAGACCGGGTGTTCGACCGACTCCATCAGCACCTCGACGTTCGCCGACTCCTCGGCGAACGGTTTCGGGTGGCTCCCGACGAGGATCAGCAGGTCCCCCTCGTGGGAAAACGACGTCAGCGAGATTTCGACCTCGACCGTGCGGCCGTTGAACTCGGTTTCGCCCGAGAAGACGTCGACCTCGCGCCCGTCGCCCAGGATATCGAGGCCGAACGACTCCTCGTGGCTGACGTTCCCGACCGAACTGAAGTCGTCGCCGGCGCGGTTCATCACCTCCTCGAGCAGCTCCTCGTTGCTCATGCCCTCGATGGGGTTGAACGACCGGCCGGCGACTTCGATCGCGGGAATCGAGACGGCCGCGAAGACGCTCGCGTCGATCGTCTCGCCCTGGAGATCGCGCGCCTTCGAGTACAGCGAGAGCCACATCGAGGCGCTCACGTCGCGCTCGACGTTGCCGACCTGAACCGTCTCGTCGATCGACTGCTCTTCGACTCGCGTTTCCTCGTAGCCGGTCTCCTCGAGCGCCGCGTCGGTCGGCGCCGCCCGGTCCGCCTGGAACTCGAGCGGGCCGTTGCCGAGGACGACGTCGAGACAGCCGGCGGTCAGTGCGATGGTCCCCGTCGTGCCCGCGGCGAGTAGCGAACGGCGAGTGGTAGGCATGCTCGAGTAGTTCGACAGGAACCGTATATTAGTTGCGGCTCGTGTGATTTCGTAGTCAACACTGTTTCTATCGGCTGATTATCACGATCGGAGAACGGTCGTCGATCCGGACGCGGGGCGAATACAGCGAGTGTCACCGGTCGGGACGTGGGACGAACACAGCAAGCGTTATCGGGATCGACTGCGCGCGTGTAGCATATGACGGAGTTCTCACAGCGGGTCGAACAGGTGTCGATCAGCGGCATCCGAGAGGTGTTCGAGGCCGCGGGCGACGACGCGATCAACCTCGGGCTGGGCCAGCCCGACTTCCCGACGCCCACCCACGCACGGCGCGGGGCGATCGAGGCCATCGAGAACGGGCTGACCGACGCCTACACCTCCAACAAGGGCACCGAAAGCCTCCGAGAGGCCATCGCGGCGAAGTACGACCGCGACTACGGCCTCGAGATCGATCCCGCCGACGTCATCGCCACCGCGGGCGGCAGCGAGGCCTTGCACATCGCGCTCGAGGCGCACGTCGATCCCGGCGAGGAGGTCATCTTCCCCGATCCGGGCTTCGTCTCTTACGACGCGCTGACGAAGCTCGCGGGCGGGACGCCGAAGCCGGTGGGGCTGCGCGAGGATCTGACGCTCGATCCCGCGACGGTCGAGGAGAACATTACCGAGGACACGGCCGCGTTCGTGGTTAACAGCCCCGCCAACCCCACCGGCGCGGTCCAGAGCGAGGAAGACATGCGCGAGTTCGCCCGCATCGCCGACGAGCACGACGTGCTCTGTCTCTCCGACGAGGTCTACGAGAAGATCGTCTTCGAGGGCGAGCACCGCTCGCCGATGGAGTTCGCCGAGACGGACAACGTGGTCGTCGTCAGCGCCTGCTCGAAGACCTACTCGATGACCGGCTGGCGGCTGGGCTGGGTCGTCGCCTCGAACCGCCGCATCGAACGGATGCTGCGGGTCCACCAGTACGGGCAGGCCTGCGCCTCCGCACCGGCCCAGTACGCCGCCGAGGCCGCGCTGACCGGCCCGCAAGAGCCCGTCGCGGAGATGGTGGAGGCCTTCGAAGAGCGGCGCGACGTCGTCCTCGACGGCCTCGAGGACGCCGGCCTCGAGGTGCCGACGCCGGAGGGTGCCTTCTACGCGATGCCGAAGGTCCCCGAGGGGTGGGTCGACGAGGTGCTCGACCGCGGCGTGGTCGTCGTCCCCGGCGACGCCTTCGGCGAGCACGGCGAAGGGTACGCGCGGCTGTCGTACGCGACCGGCATGGACGAGCTGAAGGAGGCCCTCGAGATCATGGCCGACGCGACGCGGGCGGTGCGGTAGCTGCCGAGCGATTCCCCGAGCTCGAGCACGGAGTCCCCGATAGTGCCGCACACGGGAGGGGCGTCCTCGGCTCGTCCCTCGCGCGGTCGAGACGGCTAACTGCTCCGCGCGCCGAAACTGGATCCGAAACCGATCGGTCGCGGGTGCGCTGCCGGAGAACGTACGTTTATTCCCGTTCCGGACGTGTTCGAAACCGTCATGCGAGCCGTACGCCTCCGCGAACACGGCGGTCCCGACGTACTGCAGGTCGAAGAAATCGATCGCCCCGAGCCCGACGACGACGAACTCCTCGTCGAGGTCGCCGCGGCGGGGGTCAACCCCGTCGACACCTACTTCCGGGACGGCTCGTACGAACCGGTCGACGTGCCGTTCACGCCCGGCGTCGACCTCGCCGGCACCGTCGCGGAAACGGGCGACGCGGTCGAGGAGTTCGCCGAAGGCGATCGCGTCTACGGCACCGGTATCGGCAACGGCTCCTATCAGGGCGCGTACGCCGAGTACGCGACGGTCCCGACGGACCGCGTCGTCGCGCTCCCCGACGGCGCTGACCTCGCGGAAGCCGGCGCGGCGGGCGTCGTCGCCGTCACCGCCTGGCGCGCGCTGATCGACCACGCCGACCTCGAGCCCGCCGAGCACTGTCTGATCCACGGCGGCTCCGGCGGCGTCGGCCACGCGGCCGTCCAGATCGCGGACGCGGTCAGCGCCCGCGTCGTCACCACCGCCGCCGAGGAGTACCACGACGACCTCGAGGCGATGGGCGCCGACACCGTGCTGGACTACGGTCGCGACGACCTCGCCGACGCCGTCCTCGAGGCCAGCGACGGCGGCGTCGACGCCGTGCTGGACCACCGGCTGGACGACTACCTCCAGTTCGACGCGGACGTGGCCGCGACCGGCTGTCGGGTCGTCGGCATCGGCGAGAACAGCCCCGATCCGGGCTTTACGAACGACGGCGCCGCCCGTTCGAAGGACGTCAGCTACCAGTTCATGAGCATGTTCAACACGCCGGATCTCCGGGTGCCGCTACGCGGCGTCGCCCACCTCATGGACGCCGGCCGGCTTGCGATCGAACTCGACGAGCGGTACGACCTCGAGGAGGCGGCCGAGGCCCAGCGGGCCGTCATGGAGGATAGCGTCTTCGGGAAGCTCGTGCTCGAGCCCTGACGCCTGACGACCCGTCGACTCACTGATCCGCGAGGATCTCGTCGCAACACCGGCGGGCCGCCGCGAGGTGCTCGTCGACCGCCTCGTCGCCGGTGTCGCCGACTTCGGAAAGCAGTTCGCGTACTTTCGCGACGCGGTCGCGGGTCGTCTCCGCGTCGAGGTCGTTCGTCGCGACGTCGCGAGCGACGGCTTCCGCCTCGCCGATCCAGCGACTCGCGGTCCGGTCGAGCGGCAGTTCGGCCGTCGCCTCGAGGTGGTCGTGAAGTCGTCGCGTTCGGTCGTTCAGTCGGTCGCGGGGCTGGTCGTCGGACACGCTCGCGAGTACGGCCTCGAGCGCCGTGAGCGTTCGTACGACGCGGCCAAACGTTGATACGCGACGTGGTCGACGTACGCATATGACGCAGGACTGCTCGTTCCTCGAGGAACTCCCGCTCGAGGACGATCAGGTTTCGTTCGCCGAGAGCCGGCGCGAGGACCGCGCCGCCGACTGGGGGTCGGAACAGCGCGGCCGGGAGGTGCTGCCCGACGCCGTCGTCTGGCCCGAAAGCACGGCAGACGTGTCGACTATCCTCGAGGCGGCGACCGAGCGCGACGTGCCGGTCACGCCCTACGCCGCGGGGACGAGCCTCGAGGGCAACGCCGTGCCGGCCCACGGCGGGATCAGCCTCGATCTGACGCGGATGGACGACGTCGTCGACTACCGGCCCGAGGACTTCCAGATCGACGTCGGGCCGGGGATCATCGGCAGCGAGGTCGATGAGCGCGTCGCGCGAGACGGCCTGATGTTCCCCCCACTGCCGTCCTCGGGCGACATCTCCACGATCGGCGGGATGATCGCGACCGACGCCAGCGGGATGCAGACCGTCCGCTACGGCGAGGTCGCCGACTGGGTCCTGGGACTGGAGGCCGTCCTCGCCGACGGGACTGTCATTCAAACGGGCTCGCGGGCGGCCAAGACCTCGAGCGGCTACAACCTCACCGACCTGCTGGTCGGCAGCGAGGGCACGCTGGCCGTCGTGACGGAAGCGACGCTGGAACTCGCCGGTCGTCCCCACCAGATCCGCGGGGGGCGCGCAGTCTTCGAGACGCTCGAGGACGCCACCGCAGCCATCGCCGAGGCCGTCCGGACGGAGGTCGCCGTTGCGCGGATCGAGTTGCTCGACGAACTGAGCGTCCGGATGACCAACGACTACCTCGATACCGGGCTGCCGGACGCGCCGACGGTCTTCCTCGAGTTCCATGCCAACCACGGCATTGAGGAGGAGATTGCCCTCTGTAGAACGATCTTCGAGGACCACAACGCCGTCCGGTTCGAGATCAGCGCGGACGACGCCGAGATGGACGAGCTCTGGGAGGCGCGCCGGGAGATCGCCTTCGCGGTCGAGAACTACCGGCCCGAACTGCACACCTTGCATCCCGGCGACGTGACGGTGCCGATCAGCGCCTACCCCGAGATGGTCCGCGAAGCGAAGCGCCTCGCCGAGGAACAGGACTTGCTGGCGCCCTGCTACGGCCACGCGGGCGACGGCAACCTCCACCACAACGTGCTGGTCGATCCGGACGACCCGGAGATGGTCGAGCGCGGCGAGGAAGTCTACCGGCGGACCGTCGAGACCGCCATCGAACTCGGCGGCACGGTCACCGGCGAACACGGCATCGGCGAGGGGAAACGACAGTTCCTCGAGGACGAGCACGGCGCGGGCGCGGTCGACGCGATGCGACGCATCAAGCGGGCGCTCGATCCGACGGACACGCTGAATCCGGGGAAGATATTTCCGGAAACGGCCGACGGGGAACGGGTTCGAGACAGCTCGGACGACCGCACGTGACCGTTTCGCGATTCAATCGTGGACGAGCACGTCGAGCACGTCGACCCCCTCGCTCGAGAGGGCGTCCTCAAGCGCGCCTTCGATTTCGTCGGGCTCCTCCACGAGTCGGCCGCGGGCGCCGTGGCTCTCGGCGTTTTTCGGGATGTCGACGGGCGGCTCGAAGTCCATGCCGACGAACTCGTGGTCGTCCTCGTCGCCGCCTAGGAGTTTCATCGTGTTGTCCTTCAGGATGCGGTAGTTGCGGTTGTCGGGGATGACGACGGTCAGATCGAGGTCCTCGCGGACCGCGCTGTAGATCGAGTTGGGGTAGTACAGGTAGGAGCCGTCGCCGATGAAACAGATCACGTTCCGCGGGTCGTCGCGGTGCTCCTCGGCGATCGCTGCGCCGACCGACGCGGGCAGGCCGTAGCCGAGGCCGCCGCCTTTGTTCGAGACGAACTGTTCGGGCGCGAAGTCCCAGCGAGTCATGACGGGGTACTTCGAGGTGACGCTCTCGTCGACGACGTAGGCGTCCTCGGCGACCGATCGCATCGTATCGATCAGTTCGGCCTTCGAGGCGCGGGGATCGTCGGTCTGTTCCCCCTCGCCGATGTCAGCTAATTGGTCCTCGATCGCGGCCTTGCGCTCGTGGACGGCCTCGAGGCGTTGTTCTACGGTTCCGTCGTCGATCTTCGGTCGGACGCGTTCGATGAGGTCCTGCAACACGAGTGCGGTGTCACCGACGACGGCCGCGTCGGCGGGCTGGTTCTTGCCGACTTCCCACGGGTCGTCGCTGACGTCGACGATGGTCGCGTCGAGATCGACCAGCGGTTCCTCGTGGCGAGTTAGCGTCGTGTTCGTCGACGTGCCGACGAACAGGATCGAGTCGGCGGAAAGCAGTTCCGCCGCGCGCGCCTCGTCCGGCGGGACGTAGGAGACCCACTGGTCGTGATCGGTCGCGAAGTCGATCTCGCTGGCGTGGATCTCGCCGTGGACGCGGGCGCCGATCGACTCCGCGAGTTCGACCGCTGCGGCGACGGCCTCGTCGCCCGACCGGGCCACGTGGTCGCCGACGATCATCGCGACGTCCTCGTCGTCGGCGTCGGTCAGGAGGTCGGCGGCCCGCTCTAGTTGCGCCGGATCGCCGCCTCCGGCGTTCGGAATCCCGCCCAGTCGCTCGGGCTCGGCGTCGGTCTCGGCCATCATCACGTCCAGCGGGAGCCCGAGGAAGACGGGGCCGGTCGGCGGCGTCAGCGCGACGCGGACGGCGCGCCGGAGCATCGTCGGCAGCGCCTCGACGTTCAGCACCTCGGCGGACCACTTGCAGAACTGGTCGGCCATGTCGACGAGGTCGCCGGCCAGCGCGGGCTCCTCGTGGCGGAAGTCGGTGCTGTGGTTCCCTGCGGTGACGACGACCGGTGCACCCGCGCGTTTGGCCGCGTAGAGGTTCCCGAGTCCGTGGGCCAGCCCGGGCGCGACGTGGAGGTTCGCGATCCCGACGGGGTTGACCGAGTCGTCGTGGTGGGCGTGGTAGCGGCGGGTCTGGGCGTAGCCGCCGGCCATCCCGACCGCGACGTCCTCGTGGAGCCCGAGCACGTACTCGAGGTCGCTGTCGCCGATCGCGTCGAGGACCGGCAGTTCGGTCGTCCCGGGGTTGCCGAAGACGTACTCGACGCCGTAGGACTCGAGGGCGTCGACGAAGAGGTCTGCACCGGTGTAGCCGTCGTCGGAATCAGTTGACATACGTCCCCATCACCGACCCAGCCAATCAAATGGTGGGCCGGCCGTCGAAGGGTGAGACGGCCGGCCCGCACCGAATGCCGGCCCGGGTATTATGTATCAGTTCGTTGTCGCTCGAGACATGGCCCTCGCCAGAGACGGAACCGGGGCCGGCGCGACGGCGCGAGCCTTCTGGTCGCAGGTCCACCCCGTGTTCATGACGCCGCCGCTGGCCGCCTCGCTGTTCGGTGCGATCCTCGCCGGCGACGTCGCGCCGGCGCCCGCGGCGATCCACGTCGTCGCGATGTTCGCGGCGGTCTACACCGCGCACGTCAAGGACGGCTACGTCGACTTCTACGTCCGCGGCGAGGACGACGATCATCCGCTGACAGAGCGCGGGTGTCGCGTCGCGCTCGCGCTGTCGACGGCGACGTTCGCGCTGTGTTGCGCGGCGTTGTTCGCGGTCGTGAACTGGGTCGCGGTCGCGCTGACGGTGCCGACGTGGCTGATCGCCTACCACCACGCGCCCCAACTCGACACGAATCCGGTCACCGCCACGACGGGCTACCCGCTGGGGATCGCGCTCTCGCTTCTCGGGGGATTCTACGTCCAGACCGCAGCGTTTGCGGCGGTCCCGCTCGGTTTCGCCGTCGTCTTCCTCGTCCTGCTGTCGGGGATCAAGGTGATCGACGACGCCCAGGACTACGACTACGACCGGTCGATCGAGAAGCGAACCGTCGCCGTCGCCGTCGGGCCGACCCGCGCCTACGACCTCGCGTACGGCCTCATGGCCACCGCGTTGCTGGTCGTGGTCGCCTTCGCCGTCGCTCGAGTCTTTCCACCGACCGCGGTTCTCGCTGCGCTTGCGTTCGCGGCGGTCGCGGTCGTCGCCCGCCGAGCCGAACCGGAACTCGCCACGATGTTGCTCATCCGCGGCTCGTACGTCTTCCTCGCTGTCCTCGTCACCGCAGTTCGGTTCGAGCCCCTAGCGACGCTCTGGTGACGACGCAGGATCTCACCACCCCACCTGAAGGACCGTACGATTCGGCTCTGGTCCTTCAGGAATGAGCGAGAATTCGGGATGAAATTCTACAACAGACTTTTAGCCAACTTCGTCGAACAGAGGGTATGGGGACGACCGAACGTAATCAGTCACGAAATAGAGGGGAGACGGCCAGCTCACAGTACGATTGGGAGACGACTACGCCGAGTCAGGCTATCGTCGAGGCAGTCGCGGCCATCGAAGAAACGACCCCGGTCGCGCTTGCATGCGAGACTGGCATGACGTTGTACGATTACGTCGATCCGGAAGCGCTCGATGCACTCATCGGCGCCGACCGGACCGAATCCGTCGAGGTCACGTTCGATATCGATCACCTCCGCGTCACGGTCGCGAGCAGTGGCCGACTCGCGATCGACGTCGGCGATCAGTAACCCGTCGCGACGAGTCGACCGTTCCGGTAGCTCGAGTTCGTCGGCCAGTTCGCGGAGTCGTTCGGCGGCTTCATCGCGCTCGAGTTTCTCGGCGGAGACTGTTTCCACCATAGCCAGCCGTACTACGAACCGCCGAAAAAGCGGTTTTCCTAACGATAATATCGGTTCTGAACAGTCAGCAACGCGTATTCATTGGTTGACCGGCGGCCCGCCGTAGTCACCGACGAAGTCATGGCACACCCCATCACACCGAGCGAAGTCTGAAGGACGAGCGCTCGAGAGGACACCCGCATGGAACTCGTCGAAGCCACCGACGACGATCTCGAGGCGCTCGTCGACCGCTGGTACGACCTCGCGAACGCGATGGTGGCGTATTCCGAACTGAACAAACTCGACGTGGACGCAACCGACGAGCGCATCGAAGACGCCTTCCGCGATCACCTCGAGGACGAGGATATCTCCGACTACCTCGTCGTTCACGAGGGTGAGACGATCGGTTTCGTCACACTCCGCAAGGGCCGTCACCCGTCCCGAAAGTACTCGCAGTATCTCCGAATCGTGAACCTCGCGATCGACGAAGACTACCGAAATCGGGGCCACGGGACCGCGGTCCTCGAGCGCGTGAAAGAACTGGCCCGCGAGCGGGGCTGTGACCACCTCAAGGTCTCCTGTGAGTGGCACAACGAGGGCGCGCGGCGGTTCTATCGTGACGCGGATTTTCGACCGAAGCAGGTCGACTACGCGCAGTCGCTCGAGTAAGGTGGACGCGGTGTAGCGGTAGCCAGTCCGGACTCAGCGATCGGTGTCGACCGAAACGACGGACAGCGTCTCGTCAAGAATTCCGGTTAGCGCGTCGCCATCGACGGACACCGTCACCGCAAGCCGATCGCTCGAGTTCGAGCGGTCGGTTACGTCGACGTCGTAGAACACCGATGCCCACACCGGCCGCCGGCGGATGTCGATGTCGCGGTCGTGGTAGAACGCGACGACCGCCGGATGCGTGAGAAGCGGAAAGACCGCCGGAACGTCCGCACTCGCGCCACATCGGTCGCACTGTGTCGAGAAGTGCGGAAACGCCGGGTCGAGCGCGTCCGCGGTCATCCGCTCGTCGGCCCACTGGAGCGGGCCGTGACACACCGGACAGAGCCCTTCGCAGGCCAGTTCCAGGTCCCTGTGCGTCGTGATCGTGAGCACCTCCACGGCATCGGCCAGCCCCCGCTCCTCGACGGTTTGCCGGGCCACCGCGTTCCGGAAGCCGTGATCGTTCGCGCACGAAACCGTCAGCATCCCGTTCGCGTAGCGCGCGGTCAGCGGTTCCGTACAGACCGGACAGTCGTCGGCGAGTCGTGTCGGTCCCAGCGGCTCGCCCGCGTCGTAATCCCCGGCCAGCGCCGCCGCAACCACCTGCAACCCGGGTGCGGTTATCCGATACCCCTCGTCGGTCCGCTGCACGAATCGGCCGCGAAGCTGCTCGAGGTGGTAGTTGAAGTTCCCCGAATCGCGCAGTCCGACCCGACGACGGAGTTCCGCGAATCCGATCGGCTCGCCCCCGGTTTTCAACCGTTCGACGAGCACCTCGAGTACGCGCAGTCGCGTCGGATGGGCCAGAATCTCGAATCCGGACTCGTCGAGTGGCTGGTCGTCCATCGTCCGTTGTGCCGTCTGTCTCGTGCCAAACGTATCAATCCGATTGGTGTAATCAGTTGCTGGAACGATATATCAGCCGGCGGGCCGTTGGTTGGTCCATGTCGCTACGGCAATCACTCGAGCGGGACGGAACGGACCCATCGGGCGACGAGACGCCGACTGCGCTGACGGCGGGCAGAATCGCAGCGGTGGTACTCAGCATCGCGGGGAGTCTGGTAGCGGCCGGGTCCCTCCCGGAGACGGTTCGGATTCACTGGACGCTCGGCGCCGGGCCGTACTACGGTCCGGAGTACGCGCCGACGGCGCTGGTGGTGTTCGGATTCCCGACGCTCGTCGTCGCCCTCGCGGTCGGCGCGCAGCGACTCGGGGTTCGACTCCGAAAGACCGGCGCACTCGAGCGGTTCGCGCCGTACTATACGTTGCTCGCACTAACCGCGCTCCTCCTCGTTCTCGTCGTCCAAGCGATCGTCCTGGGAGCGAATGTGTGACTGCGGGGACGGAGCCGGTTCTTAAGAACCGTGGGTGATGGCGAAGACGTTTCTCAGGGGCGGTAGAGACGCACACTGATGGCGTTCCCCGAGATAGAGTCGGCCGTTTTTTCGGCCGTCGTCAAGTAGTGCTCACGATCTTGATTTCCGCTGATCAGTCCACACAGTGTACACAACTTATAAATTCCATTTCAGTCTGCCCAGATTTTGCGATCACTACAGATACGAACATTAGTCTCTGCCGTATTCTTCGTCACAGTACGGATCATATTTCCGACCACAATTGTCACAGACATAGAATTGTATCCGCCATCCCGGCGTCGTATATCGGGCTGAGTACGTCTCACGCTTTCCACAGCGAGGACAGATAGTCGGTGGAGACGATTCCATTATTGAAAACAACTGAATGAACCGCGATAGGTATGTTCTTTGTGCTGATTACTGCATCCAACCAAAGCGCAAGAGGAGTTGTATTTATTCCGAAAACGTCAATTCGTACTCACGATCTTGATCACGTCGCCCTCCTCGAGTTCGTAGTCCTCCCCCACTTCCCGATTCGACTTGGCGTTGACCGCGTGGAGGTAGCCGTCGCCGATGTCGGAGTGGACGGCGTAGGCCAGATCGACCGGCGTCGAACCGTCGGGCAGCAGGTGGGCGTCGGGCAGCACGTTCCCGCTCCCGTCGGACCACTTCGCCGCGTCCTCGACCGGGTAGGCCGTGATGTGCTCGAGCAGGTCGTAGACGGCGTGGTTGAGCGCGCCCTGAACGCCCGTGCCGCCCCACTCGGCCATCGTCTCCCGGAGGTCCTCGAGGGCCTCGCGCTGGGCGTCGCTGACGTCGTCGCCGATCTCGACCGTCTCGTCGCCGGGGTCGTAGTCGACGAGGCCGTTGTCGGCGGCCCGGCGGAGGGCGAGTTCGCCCTCTGCCGTGGTCGGAATTACGGGTTTGTCGAGCTCGAGCAGCCGCTCGACGTTCTCCTCGGGGGCGACGTCGATCTTGTTCGCGGCGACGACGATCGGCTTCGTGCGCTCGCGGACCAAGCGCGCGAGTTCCTCGCGGTGCTCGTCCTCCCACTGGATCGGGTCCTCGGGGTAGTCCAGTTCCCGCAGGACCGTCGCGATCTGCTTCGGCGAGGCGCCGAAGCCCGAGAGCATGTCCGCCAGGGCGTCGTCGATGTCGAAATCGGGCGAGCGGGACTTGCGCTCGACGGACTCCCAGTTGCGGTCGACGATGCCGGCCAGCCACAGGTCCATCTCCTCCTCGATGAAGTCGATGTCCTCGAGCGGATCGTGCTCGCCGATGTCGACGGGTTCGCCCTTTGCGTTGGTGCCGCCGGAGGCGTCGACGACGTTGACGATCACGTCCGCGTTGGTCAGTTCGTCGAGGAACTGATTGCCCAGGCCCTTCCCCTCGTGAGCGCCGGGAACGAGGCCGGCCACGTCGAGCAGTTCGATCGGAACGTAGCGCTTGCCGTCCTCGCAGTTGTCGGCGTTACAGCGCTCGTCGCGCTCGAGGCAGGGACACTCCGTCCGGACGTAGCTCACGCCGCGGTTGGCGTCGATCGTCGTGAAGGGGTAGTTGGCGACGTCGACGTCGGCCATCGTCGCCGCGGTGTAGAACGTGGACTTGCCGGCGTTGGGCTTTCCGGCAAGCGCGATCGAGAGCATGCCGTTCCGTAGCACCGTGGCTTCAAATTGTCTTTCGATTCGGGGGTCTCCGAGGGGGTTGCCCGCCGACGGTGCCCGCAGACCTTCGACTGAAGGGATCACGGCTTTCCACGCGACGACGCCACTTCCAGACATGCAGTACGACGACTTCATCGGCGAAGTCCAGCACCGCGCGCAGCTCGACTCCCGCGAGGCCGCCCTGAGCATCTCTCGCGCGACCCTGACGACTCTCGCCGAGCGCCTCGAGCCCGGCGAAGCCGACGACCTCGGCGCGCAACTGCCAGACGAACTGGGCCGATTCCTCGAGGAGAACGACGAAGCCGACGTATTCGACTTCGACGAGTTCGTCGACCGCGTCGCCGACCGTCAGGAGGTCGGCGGGGACGACCCGGCCGACGCCGCGTTCCACGCGCAGACCGTGATTGACGTCGTCGAGGAGGCGGTTACCGAGGGCGAACTCGAGGACATCAGGCTGCAGCTGCCCGAGGACGAGGGGTACGAGACGCTGTTCGAGATCGCCGACGCGGCGGAGAGTCCGGCGCCGGACTCCCAGGACTGACTCGGCCGTTCTCCCGCCTTCTTTTTCGAGCGCTACAGTTCGACCGCCATCATCACCTCGTCGACGTAGTCGCCGTCGATCTTGTAGTGGTCCTCCCGGACGGCTTCGGTCTCCCAGTCGTGGGCCTCGAGGAACGCGATCGCGTCCTCGTTGGTCGCGGGCACGCTCTGGTAGACCTTCTCGTAGCCGTTGGCGCCGGCCCACTCCAGCCCTCGCTCGAGGAGGTGGGAGCCGATGCCGCGGCCGCGGTAGGCCTCGAGGACGCCGACGGTCAGTTCGGCGGTGTGGCTCAGCTTGTCCAGTTCCGGCGCGTGGAGGTGGACCCAGCCGACCACCTCGTCCTCGACGGTCGCGACGAAGAACATCCGCGACTCGAGGTCGTTGTGCCGGAGCAGCGCCTCCTCGTGGTCGATCTCGTCGGCGACGGTCTCGGCCTCGATGTAGGTCTTCTCCGCGGCGACCTCGCGGATCGCGCCGACGATCCCCGTCAGATCACCCTGGCGCGCCGGCCGGATGTGAAACTCGAGGTCGTCGGCGACGTACTCCTCCTCGGCGCCGGCGTCGATCGCGACCTGCAGGGCCCCCGCTCGCTCCTCGAGGCGCCCGTCGCGCTTGAGGATCGCGACGTGGTGTTTGAACCGACCCGGTTCGATCGCGAGTCGCTCGCGAGCCTCGTCGGCGTCGACGGCGCCGCGTCGCTCGACGAACTCGTAGATCGTCCGCCGGTCGGCGTGCTCGAACTCGAGGGCGTTTTTGGATGCCATGTTCTAGCACACCACGGATTCCTATTTAATGGTTGGAGCCCGACGGCCGACCGCCGTTCGGCTCGGGTACGAGGGTCGACTTAATACGGCAATCCGTACAGCCCGTCGAACTTGCACGGGGAGGTCGACGGATCGAATGCGCGGTGGCTCCGACGGGAACGGGTACCCGTCGAGCCGGTTCGCGCACGCTATGATCGGGATGGATTCGGCTCCGACTGTGGTGATTGCTGGGTTCGCGCTCGCCCTCTCGGCCGCGATCGGGCTGGTCGCCCACGAATCAGCCCACGCGCTGGTCCTTCGCCTCGCCCGCGTCGAGTACACCGTCGTCTTCTTTCCGGGCCAGAACGGTGTGCTCGGCCGGCTGGCCGGCTGCCCGTGGGCCGTCGTCCGGCCGACGCCGACCGGCCGGGAACCGGCGTGGGTGCTCCGCTTCGCGGCGCTCGCCCCGGCGCTGCTGGCCCTCCCTGTCCTCGCAGCCGGCCTGACCACGGACCTCACCGCCGAGACGCCCATAGCATCGGCGATCGCGATCGGTTGGCTCGCCTGCTCGATCCCCAGCCCGCAGGACTTTTCGGTTGCGTTCTACGCCCACCGACTCCTCGCCGATGCGAGAGACGCGAGTGGCGCGACGAACGCGGCGGCGTCCCTCTCCCGTGCCGACTGACGGTCGCCGGGGAGTACTGCTCCACGCTCCGCGGTCTCGTTTCTTGGTTCGGTGGCCGATCGTGCCCTAAAATCCAGAACAGAGGTACATATCCACCATCTCATTCCGTCGAGACTGTCGGACACAGCGGACCACAGCCGGGCCGGTAGGGCCGTCGAACCGTCTCGAGTCGCCCTCGCAGCGTTCGGGAGTCAGGGATCGATCGCGAGCGGCGTCAGGCGATCCGAGAGTTCGGCGCTGATGAGCGCGGCGTGGCTCCGTCGCAGCCGTTCCGAAAGCGCCTGGTGGGAGATTCCGAGTTCGGCGGCCAGTTCCTCGAGGGTCACCTGTCGGGGCACGTCGAAGTACCCCAGTTCGTGGGCCTTCGAGATCGTCTCGTACTGGATCTCGGTCAGCGGCGTGCGGACGCGATCGAGGTCCTCCGTCCCGCTGACGCGGGTTACCTCGACGCGGTACTCGTACTGCTCGAACAGTCGGTGCGCCGTCGAGACCGATTCGCGGTCGTGATACAACAACTGGAGCGCCCACCGGCCGTCCCGGCCGTTGGCCGAGAGGATCGCCCCGTCGTTGTCCGATACGATCTCCTCGAACAGTTTCAGGCGCTCGCCGAACTCGAGTCGGAACAGCCACCGGTCGCGGTCGGGGTCGGCGTCGCCGCTGACGTCACCGTCGGTTTCGGCACCGTCGCCGTCCGACCCGGAACTGCCGGTCAGGTCAGCGACGACGTCCACCGATGGATCCGCCTCAAGGGCCGCCGCGACGGTTCGTCGATCCGGCCCCGAGACGCGAACGAGCGGCGGTCCGTCGCCGATCATGCCCCCGATCTGGCACTCGAACGTCGGTACCCGATTGAACGTCCGGGCGAGTCCGAGGCGATCAGCCGGAACCTCGAGTTCGACGACCGTCGTCATCACCGGAACCCACCACGAAGACGTATAGGCGCGTTGGGTTTCCGGTAGCCTTTCCCGCCATCCAATTGCGATGAGAGTTCGCCTGTCTGTACGTTCCGGAAGAACGACTGGTAATCGAAATCGAAAGACGATGCACGGCGAATCACAATGGCTGAGTGTCAGTCGTCGGAACGCGCGAGATACGACCGAAACTCGAGCGAACCCCCGAGAGGGCGCCCGTAGCCGGATCGTGTCGGCCAGTACAGGCGTTCGGTTTAACCGAATCCGAAGCGAAGCGGCAGTGATGGATATTCCCACTGACCGGCTCCTCATCATGGTCGTCGTCGTCACCGGGTTCGCCGTTCTGTTCGCCGGGTGGGCCGGCGGACTCGTCGAGGCCGAAGCCGTCGGGATAAACGAACTCGGACTACAGATCGGACTCGCCGTCGTCTTCGTCGCGGTGATCGCCGGCATCTGGTACCAGTTCAGTCGCATCGATGACGAGCGATCCAAGCGCTAATCTCCTCGCCTCCGCTTCGAAACCGCGTTCTCACCGACCGAGCGTATCGCCGCAGGGCACTCGATTCGCGCCGACCGACCTTGCAATTCTCCCCCACACGCTTATTCGGGGTTCACCTGTGTATCCGGACATGCGCCGCAGAACTCGGGCGGGACCGACGGGAGTCTTCCGACGATCGATCTCCCGGGAACTGACCGATCTCGAGGACGAACTCGAGGAAACGAAACAACGCGTCGTCCAACTGGAAAACACGCTCCGGGGCGTCGTCCGGGACGCGAACGACATCTCGGTCGGCGGCCCCTGCTCGTGCGGCAAGAGTTTGCTCCTCATTCGACAACACGTGATCTACTGTCCGCAGTGCGAGTACAAGCGGACGATCTAATCGGATCGAAGGACGATCGAGCGAACGCGGCCGCCGGAGGCCGCTCGTGCCGGGCGGATATTTTTGGGCGTCACGGACCTCGAATGCGTATGGCAACCCGACCCCCGATCGAGTGCCCCATCTGCCACGACGACCTCCCGCGCGATCTGCGCCTCGAGGACCATCTGGTCGGATCGCACTCGAAACGGAAACTGGCGAAGTTCGTCGTGTGTGAAATGGAGGCGCTTCGCGAGGGCGACATCGCGGAATAGCACGTTCGACGCCGGTTACCGTCGGACGTCGATGGCCCCGGGTCGGCCTCCGATCACCGAGGTGCTACCGGCCCGTCCGCGCCCGGTCGGACCTCGAGACCCCGATAGCCGCGCAGGACGGCAAGTCGGATGGACTCCCGCTAGTGGCGTTCGATACGAACACGGGCCATCGCGCGCCGGATTTCGATCGTCATCACGCATCGCCATCACCGGTCTGGATGTCGAGCGTCAGCGTGCGATCGGCGCGCCGTTCCTCGAACTCCTCGCGCTCGCCGGCCGTGTAGTAGTGTCGACGAATCGTCTCGGGACGGGCGTTGACCCGCTTCGCGACGGTCTCGATCTCGAGGCCGCGGAGCAGCTGCCAGGTGATCGAACCCGTGCGGATCGCGTGGGGGCTCCGCGAGGAAGGACACTTGCTCGCGTGATTCCGGCGGGTGTACTCACAGGTCTCCCGGTCGTCGCCGTGGGGACACGCAACGGCACGACACGGCTGCGTACCGCGGTAGGACCACGCCCGAAACGTCGTCGGCGAGGGCCGCCCCTGCCTGCCGCAGAACAGGGGCTTGCGCCCCTCGTCGTCGCGCTTGTCGCGGCGCTCACGGGCGACGTACGCGCGAAGCGCCCGCGCGACGGGTTTCGAGACGCCGACGACGCGCTCACCGTCGCCCTTGTTCTTCAGCAGCGTCGGCGGCCGGTGGCGAAACTCGAGGGTCCGCCGGTCGGGGTCGAAGTCCCGCAGGTCGAGGGCGCGGATTCCGCTCAGACGCGCGCCGACGTGCCAGGCGACCTCGAGGAAGGCGTGTTCCGGCCGACCGAACAGGGCGGACGACGATCGGAACGTCGACAGCAGCGTCTCGGCGTGGTCGGCCGCGAGTCGGACGTCGCTCGATTCTTCCTCTCGGCTGAGGGTCGGTACGTGCACCTTCTCGGGGAGCGTCTCGTCGACGACGTCGATCGCCGCGCAGTACTCGAGCAACTGCTTCAGCGCGGTCAGTTCCCCGTTCAGCGTCGCCGGCGCGATGTCGGCCGCCTCCCGCGCCGCGCGGTACTCGTCGAGGTCCCAGCCCGAGAGGTCGTTCATCGATTCGATCCCCTCCGCTTCGGCCCAGCGGACGAACCGCGTTAGCCGGTTCCGGTAGCTTCGGACCGTGTTCGCGGTGTTTTCCTGCCTGCGACGGGCCAGGAATCGGTCGCGGGCTGCCCGGGGCGAGAGGTCGCGACCGCTCATGGGCGCCCGACACCTCCGCCTAAATCGTCTAAATCGGTTGCAGTGACGAACATATCGGACAGAACGATCGAGCGGGATATATCGCTACAGCGGCAGTGGCCGGAACGAAGGGAAACGCGGCCAACCGCGGCAAACCGTCCTCGATCGATCCTGTACTCGGTGGCCGGAAGGTGGCCGGAAAACGGCCGGTACTCAGTAGGGCTGCTGAAGCACGACACGCGGAGCCAACCGGATGGCGATCGGACGGCATCGTCGCCCGCAACCGACGAGCGGAATCGAAAACGGTCTGCGTTCAGGGCTCCGGAACGAAGTACGTCTTCCCGGGTCCCGACCCGGTCGACTCGAGCAGCCCGTACTTGTCCTCGAGCGTCGCGAGGTACCGCCGGCGGGTCCGGTTCGATTTCGGCGTCCCGGCGCGTTCCTCGTAGGTCGCGTGGAGTTCGGTCGCGCCGATCTCGCCGGCGTCGGCGACGATGTCGTACAGTAGCCGTTTGTGCGTCCCGAGAGCGTCGATCCGATCCTGCTGGAGATCCCGCTGAGCCTTGTCGTGGACCGCGTCGACGTCCGCGAGTTCGATCCGCGAGCGATCCGTCCGCGCGACGCGGCGCGTGGCCTTCTCGAGGAGCTTGATCGCCTCGCGCGCGTCGCCCGCAGCGAGGTCGGCGATGTGCTCGACGACCGGCTCGTCGATCACGCCGGGTCGCAGCCCCGCGTCGATTCTGGCCAGCAGGATGTCGACGACCTCCTCGTGGGTGTACTTCCGGAGCCGGAGCGTCTCGGCGCTCGAGAACCGGGACTTGACGCGGCCGTTCAGCCGGTGGGTGGCGAAGAAGTCGTCCTCGTCGATCGTGATCCCGACGATCGTCACGTTCGGCAGGTCGCCAAGCCCCAGCAGGAGCGTCTCGTCCTCCAAGACGTCGACCTCGTCGATGATCGCGACGACGTGGTCGTCCGTCGCGCGGAAGGCGTCGATGAACGCGCTGGCGCCGGTTCCGTCCCGCGGCAGGTGGTTGCCGATTCCCGAGTCCTGCGCGAGCCCGTGGAGGACGTCGGTCTTCGCGGAGCCGGACATGCAGTTCCAGTAGGCCCGACGGACGCCGAACGACTCCTGGCGGAGCTTGCGGACGACGTACTTCGCGAGGGTGGTCTTCCCCGACCCCGCGGGCCCGAAGACGAGGCAGTGGTCCCCGCCGACCCCGTCCGTGATCGGCTCCAGCGCCGCCGCCAGCTGGCTGATCTGGCCGTCACGGTGCTCGAGGTCCTGTGGCACGTAGGTCGTCGCGAGGGCTCGAGCGTCCGTGATCATACGCTATCACTCGCCGTGACGCTATTAATTACTGATGGTAGTTCGGGTCACGAATCCGACGGCGAGTGTCGCGGTCGGCGTTGCGTTAGCAGTAGCCTCCCGAGTTCGGTCGCGAACGCCGCGATTCCGGTCGCGGCCGCGAGTTCTCCGATCAAGAGGTAGACGAGCGCCACGACGAGTACTCGAGCGAGAACGCGACGAGCGCGCGGCCGAAGCCGACCGAGGCGGGTTCGACGGCGAAGTCGCCGTGCGAGGATCGGCGCGGCTCCGATCGCCGCGTTCACCCAGTCGATCACCGTCCAGTCGACGGGTTCGGCCGCTCGAGTCGGCGCTTTCTGCTCGGCTGCTCGATCGGCAGCTGACCCGGGACGAGCGGCGGGTGCATCGGCCGGAGCGTCGCTCGGCTGCTCGCGAACCGGGTTCGCCGTCGGTTTTCGAACTGCCCGCTCGAGGAACGTATTCGTCGTAGTAGGATGGCGTCGACACCGGCTCGAGTACCAGTGACCGCAGCAACGAGGGTGCGGAGGGACTTGAACTACGCCGAGAGGTGCTTGCTTCGCTGCGTGCCCCTCATCTACTTCAAATCCCACCGAGTCACGTACTTGCCGCTCGCGAATTTGCTCGCGACAGAAGAATGGGGTCGGAGGGATTTGAACCCCCGATCGACTGATATCTCCGGTGCGCCTCGGAACTCCAGAGGGTCATCACACGAGCACTGATCAGGTGCTCGATCAGTATATCAGTCTGGAGTGTCGTCCCGGGCGCGTGCCTCTGGAGTCAGTCGCCATACCTGGCTTGGCCACAACCCCGTGCGTTACCCAGTTGGGGGATGGGGCCTAAATCCGTTTCGATTCGCACTACAGCCACGGGGCCCGCTCGTCGGCGTCCGTCGAATCGTCGCCCGGATACGCGTCGTCGGACTCGGCGTCGGATTCGGGCTCGGGCTCGGCCTCGGGTTCGGGTTCGACGGCGGTCGCGGCCCCCTCGTCGCCCTCGCCGCCGTCCGGCAGCGGGCCGGTTCCGACCGCGGGCGTGGGCGACGGTTCCGCCTCCGGCTCCGCGTCGGCGCCGCGCTCGAGCGGGAGGTCGAGGGCGAACAGGCCGGCGACCAGCAGCGCGGCCAGCGGCGCCTGGCCGAAGGCCATCCCGAGCAGCGACAGCGGCAGCAGGCCGAGCGCGACGGCGCTGCCGAAGCGGAAGCGGTCGATGTCCATGCACTCCCGCAGGAACGGGCCGCCGAGCGCGATCGAGAGCGCGAACCCGACGCCGACGCCGGCCGCCAGTACCGCGTGGGCGACGAGTTCCGGATCGGTCATCAGGGTGAAGCTCACGTCGCTGAGGTCGACGCTCGCGACCAGTCCGAGCCCGATGATGACGGCGGGGTTGGGCAGGTAGTCGCCGATGGTCGCGCTGGCGGTCTGGGCGGCGATCGCGAGGATGACCAGCGCGGCGAACCGCGTGATGATCGCGTCCTCGAGCATGCTGCCGATCGTCGGCGCCAGCACGGCCTGGAGGGCCGCCAGCAGTATGAGCGGGATCCCAACCAGCAGGACGATCGCGGCCTGCTCGCGGGGCGTGCCGTCCATCTCGGCGAGGATCACCGCGACCGTGGCGCTGCCGCCGAAGATCAGGAGGCCGACCTGGACGGCGTTGAGCGGATCGGTCAACGCGCCGGCCAGAATCAGCGCCGGGAAGACGCCGTCGATCAGCGGCAGCATCATCACGACCGCCAACAGTCTGGCGTCACCGCCGACTAACCGCTCTAGGCGGAGGGCAACCGGGTGCTGAGAGGTACTCATCGGTCAGGGACGATGGCCGTGACCCGAGGCCGGTGGGTAATGAGACGGACGATACCGTAACTGGTGGCGGTCGTCGGCCCACCAGTTCGTCCGATTACGGCCTCGCGCTGTGAGTTTCGCTTTGAATGTATTCCCGAATGTAAAGTTGCTGGCGGAGGCAGACGTCATCTGACCGCCGATTCGGGATTCGCTGGAACTCACAGCGTACATACTCGAGTAGAGGTTGGGATTGTCAATAAGCGTTGTGTGAGAGGCGGTTCCACGATCGATATGGTTCCCGACACTAACGCGCACGATCGGTCGCTGGTGTACGGATCTGCGAGGGTCGGCGGGACCGGTAAGAACGGCGGTGAGATTGGCGGCGGCACTGCAGTGCGAGAGAGGTCAGTCCGCCGCTCGAGCGGAAGGCGAGGAAAGCGAGAAAAGCGAGCTGAAACCGCGCTCAGTGGTCCGAGGCCACCGTCATGTCACCGTCGCTCGAGACAGTGACGCGACAGCCCTGGTACTCGAAGGTGACTTCGACGTACTGGTCCCGCGGGGGCGAGGGCGCCACGAGTTCGGAGAGCGCTTCGGGGTTGACGGTGTCGAACAGCGGTGGCATGTCGATCGGATCGTCGCCCGTCACGGTCGCCACGGCTTCGACGATCGCGACGACCAGCGAGTCGGCACGGCCGTCGAAGGTGGCGTGGAAGGTGGCGGGGGCGTCGTCGCTCTCGGGGCCGAGGTGCTGGAACGAGGGCGAATCGGAGGGTGTCGTGTTGTCGCTCATTACCAGATGGGACGGTCGGGACCGTGGTAAGGGTGAACGCTGACTAGTCAGTGTGCGCGGTCCGACCGCTCGAAGAGGTGCTCGAAGACGGTTCGCTGGGCCTTCCGGAGATGCTGGTTGAACGTCTGTCGGGTCACGCCGAAGCGGTCGGCCAGCTCGCCGCCGGTGCTGGTGCGGGGCGTATCGAAGTAGCCGCTGAAGTACGCGGCGTCGAGGGTCGCGAGCTGTCGGTCAGTGAGCGCGTCTTCGACGACGTCGGACAGGAGGTGGGGCGAGTAGACGAGGTCCTCGGAGACCAGTTCGACGTTGTCGTGGAACCGGCGAACGCCGTCGGCCGCCAGCCGGTGATCCACGTCGCCGGGTAGCTCGCCGAGGAATCGGACCTCGTCATGGGCGATGATGACGGCGCGGGGGTGGCCGCCCAACGACTGGAACACTTCGGAGACCGTCGCCTCCTCGGCGCGGGCTTCGATGCGGCTGTACCCGTCGGACGTACTGAGGAGTCGAACGTCGACGTAGTGTGGGACCTCCTCGACGGCGGTGACGAAGTCGCTCGCCGAGAGGTCCGACGTGCCCATGTACTGGACGGTCGCCCCGTCCGGCAGTGAGACGACCGATTCGACCTCGATCCGCCACTCGCCGTCCTCGACGCGCAGCGAGGGCGGCACCGCGGACTGATCCGCGCGGAACTCGAGCCGCCGCATGTGGTCGCTGAGCAGCCGCTCGCTGCGACGCTTCAGCTCCGTGACGTCCGCGAAGGAGACGACGACGTACTCGACCTCGTCGGCGTCGTTCGCGACGGGCCGGGAGTTCGTCACCAGCCACCGTTCGGTCCCGTCGGGGAGCTCGAGCCAGTGTTCGAACCCGTACTCGGGCTCCCCGGTCGCGAAGACCCGCGCGACGGGATGTTTCTCGACGGGAATGGGCGAGCCGTCCTCGTAGGAGATGTTCCACTCGGACGGCTCGTACGTTCGCTCCGCGATTTCGTCACTCGAGAGGCCGAGCGTCTCGATCGCCCGCTCGTTCGCGAAGGCGATCGCGCCCGTCGAATCGATCACGACGGTGCTGATCGGACTCATATCGAAGATGCGGCGGGCGAGGTCCGCCGGCGGCAGGCGTCGATCGCTGTCGCCGTGGTCCGAGCGCGGCCGATCCGTCTCCGCGTCCGCCGCTTCCGTCCCCGTTTCGAAGAACGCGATCTCCGTCGGCTCCGATTCAGTCATCGTCCCACCGGCCGAGAGAATACCCGTCGCGATCGGCGCCCGATCGCGCCGCGTGGCGGCGCCCGTACTCCGATCCGCGCGTGTGTCCGCGTCCGCGTTCCCGCCTGCGGCGACCGTCGCCGGCGCGGGAACCGACCGACTCCCACTCGAGTTGCCCTCGATCCATGGCGTCGCGTACGGCGTCGATGGATAAGTGTACCACGCGAATTGACGGCGAGTTGTCATTCCTCGCGTCCTATGTGACGGGACGTCCACCTCGTTCGTCGGCGCCGCTCACGCGTCCGCATCGGGGAAGATGCTCTCCGGCAGGTACGCCGAGACCGTCCAGTTCGGCGCGTTGACGACCTGATTGAGCTTCAGGTCGACGGCCGCCGAACAGAGGATGTAGGCCTCCTCCCGCGTGAGCCCGCGCTCGTCGTGGCAGTGGTCGATCATCCCACGGACGGCGTCTTTCGCCGCCTCGCGCACGTCCTCGCCGACCCCCGTCGTCCCGTACATGGGTTCGTCCTGACCCGAGGGCGTGAACGGCCCGTCCGTCTCGAACCGGGGTCGCTCGAGGTCCGGCTCCGAGCGGAGTTCGAATCGGCAGGTGACCGACATCGGGGCCTCGATGCCCGAGATGCAGACCTCGCCGTCGCCCTGCGCGGCGTGGCAGTCGCCGATGCTGAACAGCGCGTCCTCGACCGCGACCGGCAGATACATCGTCGATCCCGCGGTCAGGTGCTTGATGTCTATGTTGCCGCCGACGGGCCGAGGCGGGTTCGTATCGTGTTCGCCCGGCTCGGCCGGCGCGACGCCGAGCGTGCCGGGGAACGGGTGCAGCGGCACCTCGATCCCGTTTACGAACCGCGCGACGCCGTCCTCGAGCTCCCAGACGTGCAGCGCGGGCTCCGGAAACTCCTCGGGAAGCAGCCCCATCCCCAGTTCGCCCGGCAACACGAGCGTGTACCCCCAGCCGCGGTGCTCGAGCTCGAGCACGTCGACCTGCAGCACGTCGCCCGGCTCGGCGCCGTCGATCGCGATCGGCCCCGTCAGCGTGTGCACCTGCTCGACGTCCAGGTCGGCGAGGTCCGCGACCGTCGACTCTGGGCCGAGCTGGCCGTTGGTCGCGTCCCGGCACTCGAACCGGACGACGTCGCCGGACTCGATCGTCCGAACCGGCTCGCGATCCCTGTTCCAGTCGCTGTGAACGGTCTCGTCCGTGGCGTCGATCTCGTGGTCTACCCTGATACTGGTTGACATTTACTGTCGTAAACGTCCTCGGTGTAGATAAATTGAGCAGTCGACGGTCCACGAGCGGCGGCCGCGAGGCACGACCGCGCCTCGTGGACCGTATATCACCGGCATGTACCGCCGAAGAATACGGTGTTCGCCGCCGTCGGACCGGCGATCGCGTCCGATCGAATCCGCCGAGGACGCCCTCGTCACCGGTTCTCACCCGCGTCTATCTCGCAACGCTTTTTGCGTGCGGGTTCGGACGGTTTACATGGCGAACGACGTTCCCGAGCACGAGCCCTATTCCTCGAAACTGCAGGTACCGGAAGCGCTAACCTTCGACGACGTCCTTCTGCGCCCGAAAGAGAGCCGCGTCGAACCCGACGACGCCGACCTCACCTCGCGCGTCTCGAAGAACGTCGAGGTCTCGCTCCCGATCCTCTCGGCGGCGATGGACACCGTCACCGAGAGCGACATGGCCATCGCGATGGCCCGCCACGGCGGCCTCGGCGTCCTCCACCGCAACATGAACGTCGACGAGATGGTCGAGGAGATCGAGCGCGTCAAAAGCGCCGACGAGCTCATCATCCCCCAGGAGTCGGTCGTCACCGCCGACCCCGAGATGAGCGTCCGCGAGGTCGACGACCTGATGGCCCGCGAGGGCGTCGGCGGCGCCCCCGTCATCAACACCAACGGCGAAGTGCTGGGGATCATCTCGAGCACGGACATCCGACCCCACCTCGAGGTCAACGAGGACGACCCCGTCACGGAGGCGATGACCGACGAGGTCATCACCGCGCCCGAGGACGTCGACGCCCGCGAGGCGTTCGACCTGATGTACGAGCACAAGATCGAGCGCGTGCCGGTCGTCGACGACGAGAACCTGCTGGTGGGCCTGGTGACGATGCAGGGCATCCTCCAGCGCCGAGAGTACAAGGAGGCCGTCCGCGACGAGGACGGGAAGCTCCGTTGCGGCGTCGCCGTGAGCCCGTTCGAGGACGAGCGGGCCGCAGCCGCCGACGAGGCCGGCGCCGACGTCCTGTTCATCGACACCGCGCACGCGCACAACCGGAACGTCATCGAGGGCGCCCGCGAGATCAAGGAAAGCGTCGAGGCGGACGTCGTGGTCGGCAACGTCGGCACCCGCGAGGCCGCCGCGGAACTGGTCGACTTCGCGGACGGCATCAAGGTCGGCATCGGGCCGGGCTCGATCTGTACCACGCGAGTCGTCTCCGGCGCCGGCATGCCCCAGATCACGGCCGTCGCGCAGGTCGCCGACGTCGCCGCCAAACACGACGTGCCGGTGATCGCCGACGGCGGCATCCGCTACTCCGGCGACGCGATCAAGGCCATCGCCGCCGGCGCGGACGCGGTCATGCTCGGCTCCTACTTCGCCGGCACCGACGAGGCGCCGGGACGGGTCGTCACCATGAACGGCAAGAAGTACAAGCAGTACCGCGGCATGGGCTCGGTCGGCGCGATGAAGTCCGGCGACAGCGACCGCTACCTCAAGGAAGAACCCGACGAGGAGGACGAGTACGTCCCCGAGGGCGTCGAGGCCGCGACGCCGTACAAGGGCTCGCTGCAGTCGGAGCTCCACCAGCTCGCGGGCGGCATGCAGTCGGGCATGGGCTACGTCGGCGCCGAGACGATCCCCGAGTTCAAGGACCGCTCGGAGTTCGTCCGCGTCTCCTCGGCCGGCCAGGCCGAGAGCCACGCTCACGACGTCGTGATCACCGACGAAGCGCCGAACTACTCGCCGGATAACTGAACCGACCGCCGCCGGCGAGGAACTGACCGACGAAAACTGCACCGGGCGCGGAGCCCGGTCTGGGGTCTCGACCCCGTCTCCGCTACTCCTCCGGAACGTCGATCGACCGGTAGATCTCCGACCGCAGCTCGGACGCGCGGTCCTCGTCGAGTATTCCGTCGTCCTCGAGGTCGTCGATGAGTCCGACGATCGCGTCGCAGAGCAGTTCCGGCCGGTCGATGCGGCTCTCTGGAGTGTCGTCCATACCGTTTCGACGACGGGAAGGGTATTCAAGGCCGGTGCCGACGTCGGCCGGTCTCCGCGCGGAAGGACGGCGGAGGCGACGGACCCGGCCGGACTTCGCGGTCGCGCTCGAGCGGTCCCCCGAAACCGCCGGTTCGTTCGGGACGCTTACGGGTTCACTTCCGGCGTCCGGAACGCGCCCTCGTCGATCGCGGGATCGTACTCCTCGATGGCGGTGCGGACGAGGTTGAAGACGCCCTCCTTCCCCCAGCGGGCGGTGTTGATGTGGAGGTCGTAGAACTCCCGGTCGTCGATGTCGATGTCGTAGTAGGACTGGTAGCGGCCGGCCTCACTGACCTCGCGGACCCGCATCTCGGCCTCGGTCTCCAGCCGATCCTCGATGCGCTCGAGGCGGACGTCCTCGGGGGCGTCCAGCCAGATTCGCAGGTCGGCGCGGTCGCCGGCGAGCCACCCCGCGAGTCGGGACTCGAGGATGAACGGCTTGTTCGCCATCCCCCACTTCTCGGCGATCTGCTGGAGCCGCTGGTCGAGCGCGCGGTCGATCTCGTCGCTCTCGTCGGCCTTCGCCGTCAGCTGGTTGAGGCTCATGTCGCGGTCCTCGGCGAGTTCGCGGAAGATGTCGCCGCCGGAGACGTACGGGCAGCCGATCGCGTCGGCGAGGCGTTCACAGAGGGTCGTCGCGCCACAGCCCGGCGGGCCGGAGACGGTGATGAAAAGCGTCGTTTCGATCTCTGGCGCAGCCGTCGACGGCTCGTTTGCGGCCATGTCGGAGCAAGGCCGTGCGATTTAAAAAGGAATCCGACTCTCGAACCGAGTGATAATTGGTGACAGTATTCGGCCGCGGCGGGCCGAGCGAACGGCGGCCGAAGAGCAACGCCTACGGTCGTCCGGTCCCGAGTGGCGACCGTGAACCGCCGAACGGTACTCCGATCTGCGAGCGCGCTCGCGACGGTTGGGCTCGCGGGGTGCGTTCAGGGAGTGCAGGAACATTTCGGACTGCAGGGGGTCGTCCCGGTCGAGATCCACAACTCCGGAAGCCAAACGTACAAGATCCAGCTGCGGGCCCGCGAACTGGACAGCGGTCGGCAGAGCTACAACGAACAGTACGCCGTCTCGCCCAACGAAACCGCGTCCGCGCCGCACCTCGAGCGGACGAAACAGAGCCTGCAGATCATCCTGTTCGACGAAAACAACGAACAGGAACAGGTCGAAGCGGTGTCGATCACCTCCGACACCCGGTTCGTCTCGATCGAACTCACCGACGCCGGACTCGAAATCGACGTCGAGCGGGCCGAGGACGCGGGGAACGAGACCGCGTCGAACGCTACGAACAGCTCGAGCGCCTCGAACACCTCGAACGAGTCGGACGAGTCGAACGCCGCGGGGAACGAGACGAGCGATTCCGACGGGAACTGATTCTCAGGGATACGGGTGGAACTCCCGCTCGAGGCGCGACTCGAATCCCAGGTCGTCCGGCACCGTCCGGGCTCGCTCGCCGAAGAACGGCTCGTCGGTAAACAGCGGCTGCGCCCCGGGGACGACGACCCGGACCGCCTCGAACCCGATCGACTCGACGTCGCGGGTCGTGAGCCGCGCCGCGTACGGCTCCAGCCCGGCGTCGGTCGCGCGCTCGAGCAGCGTCTCGAGGGCGTCCGCGCCCGACGGCGCCGGATCGGGACCGACGCTGTCGGCCGGCACCCGATCGCCGTCGGTGGCGACGAACTCGCGGGCCGGTTCCGGGAACGCGGCGTACTCGCCGATCGCGTCCGACCGGTCGGTCGCCTCCTCGGGACCGAGGTTCCGCAGCTCCATCCAGTTTTGCAGCGCCTCCTCGAGCGCCGCCGTCGCGGCGGCCGTCGCGTCGAGGTCGGCCGCGGAGCCAACCGCGAAGGCCGGCCAGGCGTCGGATTGGGGGTCGACCTCGGCGTCCGCAGCCGCATCGACGTCGCGGTGAACCGCGACCGCCACCACCGGCAGGTCCACGTCCTGCGTGACCAGCAGCGGCGTCACCGACAGGCCCTCGCTGCGGGCCCGGCGCTCGAGAGTCGCGAAGGCCGGGTCGTCGACGGCCAGTTCGAGCGGTTCGAACGTCGAGTACCACGCGAGCATCGTCGCGTCACGCTCGAGGACCTCCGTCAGCCCCGACAGCAGGGCGTCGACCGTCGACGATCCCAGGCCGAGCCCGGTCGTGATTGCGGGGACGAGCCCCCGCCCGTCGCCGGGTTGGGGGAACTGCACCGCGTCGGCGGGGAGGTGGGCCCGCTCGCCCGTGACGAGGTTCTCGCCGGGCACCCAGCGGTACTCGTCGGTCGGATCGTACGCGGGCGCGTCGTCCGGCCGGACGAGATCCGTCGGCGAGACGGCGTTCTCGAGGTCGGCCTCGCTCGCGCGGACGAACGCCGCGTCGCGGTAGACGCCGGCGCAGTAGCGCTCGAGGCCCTCGCCGACGGCCTTCATCAGCGCGGCGTTCCAGTCGTCGGCGACGCCGGCGGCCTGCCGCGGTGCACCGGCATCGCTGAAGGCGGTCGTGTCCGCGTTCGTCGCCAGGTAGTAGGGAACCGGGAACGATTCGACCTCGCCGATGCTCGAGACGACGCCGACCCGGTCGTCGATAGCCGCCTCCGCGTGGTCGACGGCCACCTCGAGGGGCAGGGAGTCGTCGTCCTGCCCAAGTTCGCGGTCGCGCCCACTGCCCGCGCACTCGCAGCCGGGAACAGGAAGGAGGCGCCGCCGGTGGTGCGGCAGTTCGACGACGTGGCCGACGATCGATTCGTCCTCGCCGGCGAAGACGCGCACGCACTCCCGGCCGGCGACCGCGCCGGCGAGACGCGCCGCGGCCCGTTCGGCCTGTGGGCCGTCCGCGATCTCGCCCTCCTCGAGATTCGACGCAACGCGGGCGCGCAGACAGTCGAAACAGCCGGTCCCCGCTCCCGGCGCGAAGCCGGATACCGCGGCGTCGACCGCCGGTAGGGGGTAGCCGCCGACGCCGCCGATCTCGACGGCGATCCAGGGCGTCGACCCCGCTCGAGCGGCTTCGTTCGCCCGATCGAACGTGTCCGAGCCGGCGACGCCGCTGACGACGCCGAACCGGGCACCCTCGAGATCGGCGGGCGCGGCGTCCGCGACATCGACGTCGACGTCTCCGAGCGCGGCGACGACGGCCTCGCGGACCGGGTCGTCGCCCACGACGTGAACTTGCATACCCGAAGGGTCACAGGCGGGCGGCAAAAGGGCCGCGCTCGCGGTCGGCGACGGCGGGTTTCGATCGAGCGGTGTACGATACGTCGACGAGCAGACGGCCGAACGCGACGAGCGTGGCGAAAAACGAGCTTAGTCCTGGTCGGGTTCGGCGTCCGTCTCGTCGCGCTGGCGCGTCTCCGAGATGTCGATGACCTCGCCGGTCGACTCCGGCGCCATGTCCTCGCCCTCCTGGATCGCCTGAGCCTCCTGCTCCATCGCCTCGACGTCCAACTCGGCGTCCTCGATCTCGCCGATGATCTCGGAGATGTCGTCGAGGCCGATCAGTTCGCGGGTCTCCTCGTCGAACTCGAGGGCCTCGAGTTCCGTGCCGTCCGCTTTCACGTCGCTGCCCGAGAGGTGCTTGCCGTAGCGCCCGACTAGCGAGGTGAGTTCCTGCGGGAGGACGAACGTCGTCGACTCGCTTTGCCCGATCCCCTCGAGGGTCTCCATGCCCTTGTCGATGATCGCGCGCTCGCCCATCGATTCGGCCGAGCGGGCGCGCAGCACCGTGGAAATCGCGTCACCCTGCGCCTCGAGGATCTGGCTCTGCTTCTCCCCCTGAGCGCGGATGATGTTCGACTGCTTGTCACCTTCCGCCTTCTCGACGGCGCTGCGGCGTTCGCCCTGCGCCTCGAGGATCATCGCGCGGCGGCGCCGTTCGGCGGAGGTCTGCTCCTCCATCGCCCCCTTGACGCCCTTGGACGGCGTGACCTCGCGGACCTCGACGCTTTCGACGCGGATCCCCCACTCGTCGGTGGGCTCGTCGAGTTCCTGACGGATCCGCTCGTTGATCATCTCGCGGCGGCTCAGCGTGTCGTCCAGTTCCATGTCGCCGATCACCGCCCGCAGGGTGGTCTGGGCGAGGTTCGAGACGGCCCGCTGATAGTCGTCGACCTCGAGGAACGCGCGCGTGGCGTCCATCACGCGGATGTAGACGACGGCGTCGGCGGTCACGGGCGAGTTGTCGCGGGTGATCGCCTCCTGACTGGGGACGTCGATCGTCTGCGTTCGCATGTCGAACGTGTACACCCGCGAGACGAACGGCGGCACGACGTTCAGCCCGGGCTCGAGCAGCTTGCGGTACTCCCCGAAGACGGTCAGCGCGCCCCGGTCGTAGGCGTCGACGATCTCGACCATCGACCAGACGGTCGCGACGGCGAGAACGAGCACGAGCGCCCCGACGACCAGCAGCGGGTCCTCGAGTAGCTGCTGGGCTTGCAGGGGTGCGGCCGCAGTGGTAAGCGATACCATTATACAGGCTACGGCCGCTGTCCGAATAAGGCTTGGCCGCTCAGCGAACTGCCCTCAAAACGCGGCCCGTCGGATGACGGACGGACGAGCACACCGCCCGGGACCGCGCTCAGTCGTTGGCGGTCGACGGCGCGACGCCGCTGATCGTCCGGCTTCGTCTCCCGCTGCTAAACCCTCGAGCTGTCGCTCCCCGTTCTGGGTCGGTGCTCGGTGCTGTCGCCGCAGAGGCACTTTGGTGGTGCGGGGGTGGCAGTCCTCGCCGCGGTTCGGTTCCGTTCTCCGTCCGTTAGTCGTCGGCGCCGACCTCGGTGTCCGCATCGCCCTCGAGTTCGCGGTCGCGATCGTCGCCGGCCTGCGGACTCGGACTCGGGCCCGGACCGGGTGCGGCGCCCCTGACGTCGGCGTCGCGCCAGGTGCCACGGCGGTACCACGCGTAGGTGAGCGCGGCGCCGAGGACGTTCGAGACGGCGAAGGCGACCCAGATCCCCCGGAACCCGAGCGGCGTCTGCGAGAGGGTGCCGGCGACGGGCAGCCGGACCAGCGCGTAGATGACGATGACGATGCCCGCCGCGGTGAGCGTCCTGCCGGCGCCGCGGAAGCTCCCGTTGTAGGAGCGCATGATCCCGATGAAGCCGAACGTCGGCGCGACGTACCGGAGGAACGTGACGCCGACCGCGACGACCTCGGCGCTCTCGGTGAACGCGGCGATGATCGGCTCCGCGGCGACCCACGCGACGACGCCCAGCGCGCCGAGAATGAGGAACATGGTCCGGGCGGCGAAGTCGGCGGCCTCCTTCGCGCGGTCCGGCTTCCCCGCGCCGATGTTCTGGCCGGTCATCGTCTCGACGCCGCGGGCGACCGCCACCGCCGGCAGGAAGATGACCGAGAACACGCGCGTGCCGACGCCGTAGGCGGCCACGACCGTATCCGGGAAGATGGCGACGATCACCAGCAGCAGGTTGATCGACAGCGCGCGGCTCATCCCCTCGACCGACGCCGGGAAGCCGATCCTGACGAGCTTGTTCGCGAACGAGAAGTCCGGCCACATCTGCCCGAGGCGGATCTGGACGCCCCGCCGGCCGCGGAACATGATCGCCAGTCCCACGACGAGCGCGAGCGCCCTCGAGAAGACGGTCGCGACGGCCGCGCCCTGGATGCCGAGCTCGGGGAACGGCCCCCAGCCGAAGATCAGGAACGGGTCGAGGACGACGTTGAGCAACACGGAGCCGAACATCACGAGCATCGGCGTGACGGTGTCCCCGTAGCCCCGCATGAGCGCGATGAAGACGAAGAAGCCGAACATGAAGGCCAGGCCGAGGGCGATGACCTCCATGTACGCGGTCGCGAGCGGCAGGACGTCCGCTGAAGCGCCGAGTAGTGCAAGCAGGTCGCCGACGAACACGTAGCCGACGAGGCCGATCAGCGTCGCGGCGACCAGCGACAGGACGACCGTCTGGGACGCGGCGTACTCGGCTTCGCCCTCCTCGTTCGCGCCGATGTGCTGGGCGACGAGGACGCTCCCGGCGACCGACAGCCCCATCCCGACCGAGATGAGCAGGAAGACCATCGGGAACGCGAAGCTGATCGCCGCGAGCGCGTCCGTGCTGTACTGGCCGAGCCAGAACGTGTCGATGAGGTTGTAGGCGGTCTGGAGCAGGTTCGTGACGACGATCGGCAGGGAGAGGAAAAAGAGGGGCTTCGCGATGCCACCCGAGGTCAGATCGACCTCGTCGGGGCCCTTGAACAGCCCGGCGACCTGATCGACCTGCGTCCGAACCCACGCGATCAGTCGGTCCAGCAGACTCATCGGGATCCCTCCACCCCGCCGGTCGGTATCGGATCGTCGGCGTCGGCGTCCGAATCACCGTCCGCGGCCTCTGTGTCACTATCCGCGCGGAGCGCCCCGTCGATGTACGCGTGCACGTACTTCTTCGTCCGCTCCGGCGACCGATCGACCGCCGCCGCTCGCGTCTGAGCGCCGTGGAAGACGGTCACCAGAAACTCGCCCGTCGCCTCGGGGTCGACGTCCTCGCGAAACTCGCCGACGGCTACCCCGTCGGCGACGAGGTCGGCGATCCGATCGCGCAGTCGCCGATCGAACTCCGCGAGTCGCTCCCGGTAGGCCTCGTCGTACGGCGACTGGGCCTTGATCTCGAGCATCGCCGTCCGGAACGCCGTCGCCGAATCCTCGTCGGCGGTCGACAGCAGTTCGTCGACGAACGCGTGGAGTCGCTCGGCCGGCGTCTCGCCGGGGACGGTCTCCGTTCGCGCCTCGAAGCGGTCGATGAGATGGTCGAGGAAGGCCTCGAGCAACTCTCCCTTCCCGTCGAAGTGGTAGTGCAGCGTCCCCTTGCTCTTGGCCGATTTCGCGGCGATATCCTGCATCGTCAGCTCCGCGTACCCGTGCTCGCAGAGCGCCCGGTACGTCGCGTCCATGATGTCCTCGATCGTCTCCTCGGTCATTCGGCTCGCGTCTACCGGACTTACTGACCGGCCAGTCAAAAGGACTTCGGCACCGGAAGGTACGTCGCATGGCTCGAGAGAGCGGCGGGAGTAGTCCCGGTCGCGGAAAACTCGGCAGCTAGTCGTGGGTCTCCTCGCGGAGCCGCTCGAGGACCTCCTCGGCGTTTGCGACGGCCTTCTCCTTCTTCGCGGGATAGGCTTCGACCTTGCCGCGGAAGGTGATGCCGTCGCCCAGTCGGACGTCGCCCTCGAAGGCGGCCTGCTTGTCCAGTCGCAGGAAGAGTTCGGTGTTCTCGGTCACCCGCTCGTCGAGTTCGTCCATCAGTTCGTCGAACGACTCGAGGTCGGCGAGCCGCGAGAGGACGTGGCGGACGTCGTCGGCGTTCTCCACGCGGGCCGAGAGGACGAGGATGCGGTCGCCGTAGTGGCCCTCGCTCTCGGCGCGCTCGATCGGGAACGGCTCGTCGTCGTCCTCGCGGTCGGGAAGGAAGGTCCGCAGCGCCTCCTCGACGCGTTTTTCGTCCTCTGTGGCGTAGCAGAACGTCCGTAGGTCGACGTAGTGAAGCGGTATCTGTGGCATCTGCGGTTCTCAGGTGAAACGCGGTCCGCTACCGACGACGCGAGCAAACGGGCGGGCCGGTCGCGTCTCGGCGGTCGTTATTCCTCGTCTTCGTCGTCGGCGTCCTCGTCGGCCGCCTCGAGGGCGTCCTCGGGGACGCCGGTCTCCTGTCCGTCCTCGAAGCTGACGGTGTAGGTGACGTCGCCGAACATCGACTCCATCGTCTGGGTCACGGTGCCGGTTTCGCCGTCGAACTCGCTGTGCTCGTCGTGCAGGACGACGCGATCGTCTTCCTCGAAGCTCATGTCCTGAAATTCCCCGCCGCCGCGTAAAAAGGAACTGATTCGGAGGCCGCGGGTCAGCCGTCGCTCGCGTCCTCCGTGGCGTCCGTCTCCCCGTCGCGAGCGGCGTCGGTCTCGTCGTCCGCTTCTCCATCGAGCACGTTCCCGTGCTCGTCGATCTCCCCCTTCACGATCCGGGTGCTCGAGATGACGTCCCCGTCCTCGGCTTTCACGTGCGGAACGACGACGACCTCGAGCGGGTCGTACCCGCGCTCGCGGCGGATCTCGTTGATCCGCTCGCCACCGTCGCGGGTCTCCGGCGAGACGACCAGGTAGTCGAACTGCGGTTCGGTCGCGATGCCGGTCGGATCCTCGAGCGGGCGGATCTCGAACTCCCGGTCGTACTCCTCGGCGAAGGGCTCGAGTTCCGCCTCCAGGGCCGCTTTTCGTTCCGCGTACGGTCTGACGTGTCGTTCGACGTGGCGCGTCTTCGGCGCGAGGTCGTCGCTCGTCAGCCCGACGGTCACGTCTCCGAGTTCGAACGCCCGGTCGAACAGCCGTCGGTGGCCGTCGTGAACGGGGTCGAACGTCCCACCAAGCGCGACGTCCATACGCCACGTCACTGGGGCGGCGCGTATAAAACGGTCGACTCCGCGAACCGGCCGTCGATCGCCCGAAGGTATCGACAAACGTCGAACCTACCCTCCACATTATTTTTATTGGTGGCCGTCGCTGTCGATGGTATGGGACTGGACGAGGACTCACTCGAGTACCACCGCACGGATCCGCCCGGCAAGATCGAGATTTCGACGACCAAGCCGACGAACACCCAGCGTGACCTCTCGCTGGCGTACTCGCCCGGCGTGGCCGCGCCCTGCCTCGAGATCGACGAAAACGAGAGCGAGGCCTACACGTACACCGCGAAGGGCAACCTCGTCGGCGTCGTCTCGAACGGGTCGGCCGTGCTCGGCCTGGGCGACATCGGCGCGCAGGCGTCGAAACCCGTCATGGAGGGGAAGGGCGTACTGTTCAAGCGCTTCGCCGACATCGACGTCTTCGACGTGGAACTCGACGAAGAGGACCCCCACAAGTTCGTCGAGGCGGTCAAGATGATGGAGCCGACCTTCGGCGGGATCAACCTGGAGGACATCAAGGCTCCCGAATGCTTCACGATCGAGGAACGGCTCCGCGAGGAGACGGACATCCCGATCTTCCACGACGACCAGCACGGCACCGCGATCATCTCCGGCGCCGCGCTCATCAACGCGGCCGACATCGCCGGGAAGGACCTCGAGGAGCTCGAGGTCGTCTTCTCCGGCGCCGGCGCGAGCGCCATCGCGACCGCTCGGTTCTACGTCTCGCTTGGCGTCCGGAAGGAGAACATCACGATGTGTGACTCCTCGGGGATCATCACCGCCGAACGCGCCGAGCGGGGCGACGTCAACGAGTACAAGCGGCAGTTCGCCCGCGACGTTCCCGAGGGCGGCCTCGCGGACGCGATGGAGGGCGCCGACGTGTTCGTCGGCCTCTCGGTCGGCGGCATCGTCTCGCAGGACATGGTCCGCTCGATGGCGGACAACCCCATCATCTTCGCGATGGCCAACCCCGATCCGGAGATCGGCTACGAGGAGGCCAAGGACGCCCGCGACGACACGGTCATCATGGCGACGGGCCGCTCCGATTACCCGAATCAGGTCAACAACGTCCTCGGGTTCCCCTTCATCTTCCGCGGCGCGCTGGACGTCCGCGCGACCGAGATCAACGAGGACATGAAGGTCGCTTGCGCCGAGGCGCTGGCCGAGCTCGCGCGCGAAGACGTCCCCGACGCCGTCGTCAAGGCCTACGGCGACGAACCGCTGCAGTACGGCCCCGACTACATCATCCCCAAGCCCGTCGACCCGCGGGTCCTGTTCCGCGTCGCGCCCTCGATCGCCGAGGCCGCGATGGAATCGGGCGCCGCGCGCACCGAACTCGACCTCGAGGAGTACGAGGAGGAACTCGAGGCCCGCCTCGGCAAGTCCCGCGAGATGATGCGCGTCGTCCTCAACAAGGCAAAGAGCGACCCCAAGACGGTCGCGCTCGCCGAGGGCGAGAACGAGAAGATGATCCGCGCGGCCTACCAGATCCAGGAGCAGGGGATCGCGGCGCCGATCCTCATCGGCGACGAGAGCGAGATCCGCTCGACGGCCGCGAACCTCGGGCTGGACTTCGATCCCCAGGTCGCCGATCCCTCGGTCGGCGACTACGAGGAGTACGCGGACCGGCTCCACGAACTCCGCCAGCGCAAGGGGATCACCCGCACCGAGGCCGGCGAACTCATCGAGAGCGACTCGAACTACTTCGGCAGCGTGATGGTCGAGCAGGGCGACGCCGACGCCCTGCTGACCGGGCTCTCCCACCACTACCCCTCGGCCCTGCGCCCGCCGCTGCAGGTCATCGGCACCGCCGAGGACGTCGATTACGCCGCCGGCGTCTACATGCTGACGTTCAAGAACCGCGTGATCTTCGTGGCCGACGCGACGGTCAACCAGAACCCCGACGAGGAGGTCCTCGCGGAGGTCACCAAGCAGACCGGCAAACTCGCCCGCCGGTTCAACATCGACCCGCGCGCGGCCCTGCTGTCGTACTCGAACTTCGGCAGCGTCGACAACGAGGGCACCCGCAAGCCCCGCCGCGCCGCGAGCATGCTGCAGGACGACCCCGAGGTCGACTTCCCGGTCGACGGGGAGATGCAGGCCGACACCGCCGTCGTCGAGGACATCCTCGAGGGCACCTACGGCTTCTCGGAGCTCGAGGAGCCGGCGAACGTGCTGGTCTTCCCGAACCTCGAGTCGGGCAACATCGGCTACAAGCTGCTCCAGCGGCTGGGCGGCGCCGACGCCATCGGCCCGATGCTGGTCGGGATGGACAAGCCGGTCCACGTCCTCCAGCGGGGCGACGAGGTCAAGGACATCGTGAACCTGGCGGGCGTGGCGGTCGTCGACGCCCAGCAAGAGTAGACGGATCGCAAACGACTCGAGGAGCGGTTTTCGATTTTCACGTCCGGGCAGCGGGACGATCGGTGCAGCCGGTTCGGCGGGCACAGCGTCCTCGAACCCGACGAACGGCGCGGATCCGAACCACTATAGGTGAACGATTCGTCGGTTCGACGCGATGGACGGAGACGGCGACGGGAGCAGCGTCGGAACCGACGAGGACGCCAGCGAGCGCAGCGCTACTGGGGGCCGACCGACGCGACGGCAACTCCTCGCGACCGTCGGCGCCGGCAGCATCGTCGGCTTCGCCGGCTGTGCGGCCGACTACGCCCGGTCGATCCCCGATTGCGGCCGGGCGACCGCCGACGCCGCGGGGCCGACCGTTCCCCGCCCCGTCGACGACGACGTCTCGATGTTCCGGCGCGGGCTGCGCCGGTACGGCTACTACCCCGAGGAGACGGTGCCGGACGACGTCACCGTCAACTGGGAGTTTCCGGTCAACCGGATCAGCCACACCGCGGCCAAGTCCACGCCGCGGCCGACTCCCGACGGCGAGACGATCCTCATCGCCAGCGATACCGGCCGGATCCACGCCGTGACGCCGGACGGCGAGCGCCGCTGGCTGCTCGAGACGGCCGCCGGGACGAGCCTCGGCTTCCACGGGACGCCCGCGATCGTCGGCGACACCGCCTACATCGGCGGCTACGACGGTGCGCTCTACGCCGTCGACATCGACGCCGGCGAGTTGCTCTGGCGGACCAGCACCCGCGATTTCGACGGCTCGATCGCCATCGGCTCGAGCCCCGCCTACATCGACGGGACGCTGTACGTCATGGCGGAGTACAGCGATCCGGACAGCGGTGCGCTGTGGGAGGTCGACGCCGCGACCGGGAACCCGACCTGGCACGACGACGACATCTGGGGGATGCCCCACCCGTCGCCGGCGATCGACTGCGACGCGGGCCGCCTCGTGTCGGGATCGAACGACGGCGTCGTCTACGCCTGGGAGTTCCCCTCGCTCGAGCGCGCCTGGACGTTTCAGGCCGACGTCGACGCCGGCCCGAACCTCGACGAGGAGGCGGACGGGCCGTTCTCCCTCGGCGCCCAGATCAAGGGCACGATTCCGGTCTACGACGGCGCCGCGTTCGCCGGGTCGTGGGACGGGCACTTCTACCGGCTCGACCTCGAGGACGGCAGCGAGGAGTGGTCGTTCGAGACGGGCGAGATCGTCATGTCGAACCCGGCGATCGATCCCGAGGCGGGGATCGTCTACGTCGGCAGCGCCGACCATCACGTCTACGCGCTCGAGGCCGACACCGGCGAGGAACTGTGGGCGGCGAACGTCGGCGGCAGCGTCATCGGCTCGATCACGGCCACCGCCGAGACGATCCTCGTCGGCTCCTACGACACCCACCTCTACGCGCTCGACCGCGACACCGGGGAGCGCCGCTGGCGCGTCGAAAACCGCGGACACGTCACGAGCGGGGCGATCCCCCGCGACGGCCGGATCTACTACGCCGAGCGGGGCGCCTTCTCGGGCTACTACGACGACGAGAAAACGGTGCTCGAGGCGCCCGGCCACGCGTACTGTCTGGTCGCCGACGAGTGACGGCGGCGGCGATATCCGATGCACGCTCGCCGGCGCTCGAGTCGCAGCCGTCGACCGGTCCAACCGCAGACCGGTCGGCCGGAAAGCGTGCATTCAAGTATTCGCCGGGACTTTTCCCGCGTATGCAAGACCAGGGACGCTCTACGCGCAAGCGCACCGGCGGTCGACTGAAGAACGTTCGCAAGCGCCGCAAGGACGAACTCGGGCGGCTGCCGACCGAAACGCAGGTCGGCGAGCCCCGCTTCCGGACCATCGACGTCCACGGCAACGGCACGAAGACTCGCGCGCTCGCTACAGACATTGCTAGCGTCAACAAGGGTGGCGAGACCGTCTCCGCCGAAATCGAGGACGTCGTCGAGAACGAAGCTAACCCCAACTACGTCCGCCGGAACATCATCACGAAAGGCGCCGTCATCGAAACCTCGGAGGGCCGCGCCCGCGTGACGTCCCGTCCCGGCCAGACCGGGCAGGTCAACGCCGTCCTGCTCGAGGAGTAACGACCCGACACTTTTCCGATAGCGATCCGCTCGCCTCGCGACGGATCGGTTCTCCGCTCCGATAGCGGACGCGACGGCGGTTCTCGAGGTCGATTGGACCTCGGTACTTTCGTATCAGGGCCGAGGCGCCGCCTTCTGCAGCGCCGTCTCGGCGACGTTCCCGCCGTAGTCGGCGCTGCGGGACAGCGAATCGACGATCAGCCCGAGCGACTGGGCCTGGACGGGGGCCAGGTCGCGGAGCATATCGTCGATCGTCCGCGTGTGCTCGTCGATCTCGAGGACGGCCTGGCGGGCCGCGTGGCCGAGTTCGTTCGCCTCGCCGGTGTCGTCGGCGAACAGCGCGTCCATCGACTTCTCGAGGATGTCCTCGACGTCCGCGTGCAGGTCCAGCAGGGCGTCCGCGACGTCCTCGGGAACGTCCTCGAGTTTGAGCGCGAGCTGGCTGATCTTGGCGGCGTGGTCGGCGATGCGCTCGAGCTGCCGGGCGCTAGAGTGGTAGTCGAAGCAGTCCTCGCGGGGAACCCCGAGTTCCTCGGCGGCCCGGGGCGAGCGCAGCGTCGCGCGGAAGATCCGCGAGACGACGAGCCACAGCCGGTCGACGTCGTCGTCGCGCTCGATGACGTCCAGGGCGATGTCGTCGTCGTTCTCGACCAGGGCGGTGACGGCGTCGGCGAGCATCGAGGTCGCGATCAGCCGCATGCGCGTGACGGCGTTGACGATCGACAGCTCCGAGGAATCGAGGAGGTCCTGGATAACGACGCTGTCGGTGGTCTCCTCCAGTACCTCGACGCCGACGAGACTCTGCGTAGCGTCCCGAATCGCGCGGCGCTGGTCGGTCGTGATCCGGCCCGCCTCGAGGCGGATGATGTCGAAGCCGCTGACGTACATCGTCATCACGGCTCGCGTCAGGCGTTCGCCCTCGAGATCGGAGACGTCGAGGGTGCCCTCCTGGCGTTCGCTCTCGCTTCGGGGAGTCAACAACAGCGAGTCGTCCTCGGGATAGAACTCGACGGTCGACCCGGAACTGACGCCGTTGGCGGTCGCCCAGTCCTTCGGTAACGAGACGGTGTAGGTCGACCCACCGGTCACCTGGACCTTGCGTGTCTCCATACCGAGTCGATTCGGCCGTATACCTATAAATCCACGCTCCTCTATAGTTCTCGAGAGACGCCGCTTACTGGTTGTAACCCCGACTGACCGGCCTCTCGCGCTGATCGAACGCTCGTTTCGCTCTCGAGTCTGCGATCGAACGGCGGGATATGTAGTCCGAGCGGCGAAACCCGCGATCGGCTCGATCGAAGCCGCACTCGGCGAGACGGACCGATCGTTCGCTCCAGTTCCGTTCGAGCGGAGGCGGTCGAACGCGTGGCGCGGGGAACGTGCGTCGGTCCGACGTTCCGACCGGGTTTCGATCGGCGCCGGCGTCGCGTCGGGTTGCGTTTTCGCGTCGCGGTTACGTCCGCATCGACCCCGTCCGTCCGTATCGTCGACGGCTCAATGACCCGTTCACCATATAGTTTCCTAATATCTATAGTCGTGTTCTCGTACACGGGCCTACGTACTCATATGTACGAATTATCGGATTCGGGACCACCGATAGAAGGCCCCAGGTGCCGGAAAAACGCACCTTGGGCCGAATTAGCCAGGTAACTCCCGACTACGTCTGTATGGGTAGATCTATATAGCTAACATAGCATCGTATTTCTATATACGGTCAAAGGTTCACCTGATGGCTGATACCCAGACGGATCGTTCGGTCCGATCGGTTTCTCGACGGAAGGTTCTGGCGGCGACGGGTTCGATTGGGGCGCTCTCCCTCGCCGGCTGTACCGAAAACAACGCCAGCGGGAACGGGTCCGACGGAAACAGTTCCAGCGGAAACGGCAATGGCGGAAGCGGACGGGTCGTCGTCACGGGAAGTAGCACGGTGTTCCCCGTCTCGGACACGATGGCCGAGAAGTTCATGGAGGAGAACGGCGGCGTGAACGTCACCACCAACCCGACCGGGACCGGCGGCGGGTTCAGCAACAACTTCTGTCCCGGCGACTCCGACATCAACGGCGCGTCGCGGCCGATTCAGGAGGCTGAAGTGAGCGCCTGTAACGAAAACGGGGTTGAACCGATCGAGTTCCAGATCGGCGCCGACGCGGTCACGATGGCCGTCCACAACGATTCGCCGGTCGACTGCGTCACTTACGACGAACTCGCCCAGATCTGGTCCGAAAACGGCGCCGAAACGTGGTCCGACGTCAACTCCGACTGGCCCGACGAGGAGATCGTCCGCTACGGACCGCCCTCGACGTCCGGCACGTTCGACTGGTTCAGAAACAACGTGATCGGCGACAGCGGGAACCACGTCACCCAGTACCAACAGACCGAAAACGACAACGAACTCGTTCAGGGGATCTCCTCGACCGAAAACGCGATCGGTTACTTCGGCTACGCGTACTACCGCGAGAACGAGGACCAGCTCAAAGCCCTCGAGATCAAGGAAAGCGAGGACGGCGAGTGCACCGCACCCAGTCTCGAGGCGGCCAGCGAGGGCACGTACCCGATGGCGCGACCGCTGTACATCTACGTCAGCAAGCAGTCGCTCGAGCGGGAGCCGGTCTACAACTTCGTTAAGTTCTACATCGAGCAGTCGGGGACCGACACCGTCTCTAACGTCGGCTACGTCCCGGCCAGCGACGAGCAGGTTCAGGAGAACCTCGAGAAGCTCGAGAGCGCGGTAAACTGAGGCGGTCAAATCGAACGATTCACGATGGCAGTTCAACAACCACCCAACGATGAGTGAGCGATCAGTAGACGTCGATCTGACGCGGCCGTCGTCGGGTCAAGTCGTCAAAGAACGTATCTACAAGTGGCTGCTGTTCGCTTGTGCCGCGTTAACCGTGTTCGTGACGGTCAGTATCATCGTCACGCTCACGCGGGACGCGCTCAAGTTCTTCCAGATGGTCCCGGCCGCGGAGTTCTTCACGGAAACCGAGTGGTTCGTCCGCGGCGACGGGGGGAACTTCGGCGTCTGGCCGCTCGTGAGCGCGACGATGGTCATCACCGTCGTCTCGGCGATGGTCGCCGTTCCGATCGGCGTCGCGGCGGCCGTCTACCTCAGCGAGTACGCGAGCGAACGAATGCGGTCGGTGCTCAAACCGGCGCTCGAGATCCTGGCGGGGATTCCGACGGTCGTCTACGGCTATCTCGCGCTGGTCTATCTGACGCCCGCGCTGCAGGCGATCGGGATCCCGGTCAGCACGTTCAACCTGCTGAGCGCCTCCATCATGGTCGGCATCATGATCATCCCGATGGTGTCGTCCCTCTCCGAGGACGCGATGAGTTCGGTCCCGGACTCGCTCCGACAGGCCGGCTACGGGATGGGTGCGACGAAGTACGAGGTGTCGACCGGCATCGTGATTCCGGCCGCCGTCTCGGGCATCTTCTCGTCGTTCATCCTCGCGCTCTCGCGGGCGATCGGCGAGACCATGATCGTCGTGATGGCCGCCGGCCTGCGGCCGCGGATGTTCGACTTCTCGAACCCGCTGAACAACCTGCTCAATTCGGGACAGCCGATGACCGCAGGGATGGTAAACGCCGTGACGAGCGACGCGACCGGCGGCTCGGCGACGTACCTCAGCATGTTCGCGCTCGGGCTGACGCTGTTCGTGATCACGTTCTCGATGAACCTCGCGAGCGACTACGTCGCAGCACGATACCAGGAGGAGTACCAATGATCGCGACCGACGAACCGACGGAGGTGTACCGATAATGGCGACCGATCAGCGTACCCCCGAGTGGTACGGCACGGACGAGGCCGTCAGCCGCATTCGCGGCCAGGCGTTCAAATCCCTCTGTCTGGGCGCCACCCTGGTGGCCCTGCTTTCCGTCTTCGTGCTCCTCCTGTACGTCGCGAACGACGCTTTCAGACCGTTCTCGGCCGACACCGGCTGGCTGCTCACCTTCGCCGCGACGGTCCTACTTCCGGTGCTGGGCGCGACGGGCTACTACTACGCCCGCGATACGAGGGCCGGCGAGACCGCGGCCATCGCGCTCGGGCTCCCCGTCGTCTCGCTGCTGCTCGCCGGCGGCGTGTTCATCACGTTCGAACACATCGTCAGCGTCTATCGGTGGCTCTCGATCCTCGTCGCCCTCGCCCTCGCCGGCGCGGTCGTCTACGCCCACAGCCGCGTTCGAACGGAAGCGAGCCTCGAGCGACTCCTCGTGCTGGTCGCGGTGCCGGCCGTCGCGCTCGCTCTGGTCCCCGATATCATCCTCTCGCTGCCCGTTCTGCCGACCGAGGGGATCGCGTTGCTTGCCTCGTTCGTCGCGCCGATCGCGGTCGTCGTCGGCTGGTTCGTGCGCAGACAGCGCGAGAACGACCGCGACGGGGCTATCGCGGCGGGCCTGACGCTGGTCGCCGCGGGGGCCGGACTGGGGATCGCCCCGCTCGTCGGCCTCAGCACGGTCGTGTGGATGCTGCTGGTCGTCGTCGCCGCCGTCCCCGTCGGCCTCTATGTCGAAAGCGTCGTTCGCCGCGGCGTCGGCACGACCGGACTCGCGTTCCCGGTCATCGTCGTCGGCGGGATCGTCGCCGGCGTCCTCCTCACGGACGCGCTCGGCTTCGCCGGTCCCGACCCGTGGCTCGACTGGGGCTTCCTCACGAGCACTCCGTCGCGAACGCCCGAAGACGCCGGCTTCTACCCGCCGCTGGTCGGCTCGGTGATGATGCTGCTGGTCATCGTCGTCTCCGCGTTCCCGGTCGGGGTCGGCGCCGCCGTCTACCTCGAGGAGTACGCTCCCGAAAACGGGCGCTGGGGGCGGCTCGTCGATCTGATCGAAGTCAACATCGGGAACCTCGCCGGCGTTCCGTCGGTCGTCTACGGCATCCTCGGGCTCGCGCTGTTTATTCGGCAGGGCGGGCTCGGCTCCGGGACGGCCCTCGTCGGCGGGTTCACCGTCGGGCTGCTGATCCTCCCGATCGTCATCATCTCCTCGCAGGAGGCGATCAGTGCCGTCCCGGACTCGATGCGACAGGCGTCCTACGGGATGGGCGCGACCCGGTGGCAGACGGTCCGGAACGTCGTCCTCCCGGAGGCGTTGCCCGGCATCATGACCGGCAACATCCTCGCGATGGGGCGGGCGATCGGCGAAACGGCGCCGCTGCTTATCATCGGCGCACCGGCGGTGGTTCGGATCGCGCCGGACGCCTTCACCGACAAGTTCAGCGCCATGCCGCGACAGATCTACACCTGGTCGAGCGAGATCGATCCCGCGTTCCAGCACGGCGTCCTCGCGGCCGGCGTCATGACGCTGCTGGTCGTCCTCCTGCTGATGAACGGTGCTGCCATCATCATCCGTAACAAGTATCAACGCCGAGACTGACCATGACACAAGATCAAATGAGCGACCCGGACAGCCGCACTGACAGCCAACCGACAGACGAGGGGAACGAGGGACTCGCGAGTAACGACATCGGGGCCTCCGACCCGACGACCGACCCCCTCGTGGACTCGTCGATCGACGTCGACGAGAGCGCGGCTCCGTCCGGGGGCGAGAGTCGAACCGTGATCGAGTCGGAGGATCTCGACGTCTTCTACGACGACGTCCAGGCCCTTCGATCGATCGACATCGAGATCCCCGCCAAGCAGGTCACGGCGATCATCGGCCCGTCCGGCTGCGGGAAATCGACCTTCCTCCGGTGTATCAACCGGATGAACGACCTCGTCGACGCCGCGCGGGTCGAGGGCGAACTCCGCTTCGAGGGGAAGAACGTCTACGACGACGACGTCGATCCCGTCGCCCTGCGGCGCAAGATCGGCATGGTGTTCCAGCACCCGAACCCGTTCCCCAAGAGCATCTACGACAACGTCACCTACGGACTCGAGGTACAGGGGATCGACGCCGATTACGACGAAGTCGTCGAAAAGGCGCTCCGACGCGCCGCGCTCTGGGACGAAGTGAAAGATCAACTCGACTCGAGCGGGCTGGACCTCTCGGGCGGGCAGCAACAGCGGCTCTGTATCGCCCGCGCCATCGCGCCGGACCCGGAAGTGATCCTGATGGACGAGCCGGCCTCGGCGCTTGACCCGGTCGCGACCTCGAAGATCGAGGACCTCATCGAGGACCTCGCCGAGGAGTACACGGTCATCATCGTCACGCACAACATGCAGCAGGCCGCCCGCATCTCCGACAAGACCGCCGTCTTCCTGACCGGCGGCGAACTCGTCGAGTACGACGACACGAACAAGATCTTCGAGAACCCCGAACACGACCGGGTCGAGGATTACATCACCGGGAAGTTCGGATAGCGGACCCGCCCGTTTTCTCCGGCATATCTCCGTCGTCGCGGCTCACATCGTGAGCGTCGTCCCTCGGCGTGCATTCGTCGCAACTCCGTTCCTGCGCTTTCCCCGTTTGACTGCTTCCCTTGCGTCCCGTCGTCGATCCGACCGTGTCGCCGAGCGCTTCGTATCCGAACGTAATTAGAATCGGTTATTCAGGTCAAATAATTATCAGAACAGCCACAAGTGTAATGATGATCTGATAACTACGGTCGAAGTACGCACGAATGAGGCTGGCTCACCGATACGCCGTCGCGTTTCTCCTCGTCCTTCTCGTATCGGGAGCCGTCCTCGCAGTGACGTTTACCGCCCACCGGACGGACGTCGCGGAGGGGGCGGAAGCGTCGGTCGAGCACCGCGCCGAACGCTCGGCGGCGGTGCTCGACGACCGAATTCGGTCCCACCGGCGGACGGTCGCCGTCGGCGCGACGAACCCGGTCCTCGCGGCGCACGGCACCCTCCAACAGCGACGCGCGCTCGAGGCGTTCGTCAACCAGTCGGCCTTCGAGGGGGCGTCGGTGGTCGACGAGAAGGGGCGCGTCCGGTGGCTCGTCACCGACCACGGCCAGTCGATGGACGTCATGCGAATGGACATCAGCGACAGGGAATACGTACAGCGAACGCTCGAGGGGGAGCAGTACGTCAGCGAGCCGTTCGTCGCCGAAACCGGCAACCGGGTCGTGGCGATCACCGCGCCGATCCGCGCGGACGGCGAGGTGGTCGGCGCGCTCACCGGAACCTATCACCTTCACGGGACCGATCTGTTCGAACCGCTACGCGACGAGCGCGGCGCGACCACGGTCGCGGCCAACGGCGAGACGCTGTTTTCGACGGTCGAGGAGATCTCCGAGAACGGACGCGGCAGCGGGAACGCGGGCGCGACCATCACCGCCGAGGCCGACCTCGAGACCGTCGACTGGACGGTGACCGAACACCGCGATCGGACCGCGATCGCGTGGCCGGTCACCCGCCTCGCGGCGATACAGGCCGTCTCTGGCGTGACGTTGCTCGGGTCGGTGATCGCGTTCGGCGTCTGGGTCTACCGCTCGCAGGTGCGCCGGATCGGCCGCCTCCTCGAGCGCGTTCGCGCGCTCGAGCGCCGGGAGTACGACGCCGGGCCGTCGATCAGCGGCGCCGCCGAGTGGCGCCGGATCGACGACGCGCTGGCCCGCCTCGGCGCGAGCCTCGGGCGGCGCGAGCAGATGCTCCTCGTGCTCAACCGCATCCTGCGGCACAACCTGCGGAACACGCTCAACGTCGTCATCGGACGCGCGAGCGACCTCGAGTCGTCGCTCGACGGCGACGACCGGGAGGCGGCGGCGGAGATCCGGCGGACGACGCGGGACCTGCTCGAGCTCGCGGAGCGGGCGCGAACGACCGAGGAGTTGCTCGATCCGGTCGGGGAGGAGGGCGACGGCGGGACCGACGCCGCGGACGCGGCCCCGCGAACAGATGTCGCGACGCTCGTCCGCGAGCGAGTCGCGGGATTTGCGGCCGGCGCAGACGAAGCCGACCCCGGCCGGTCGCTCGAGGACGTCACCGTCAGCGGGCCGGATCGGGCGGTCGCGGCCTGCGGGGACGAGATCGCGCTGGCGATCGACGAACTGTTCGCGAACGTCGTCGATCACGCCGGGGCGTCGCCGACCGTCGCGGTGACGGTCGACATCGACGTCGAAACCGACCAGGTTCTGGTCATCGTCGCCGACGACGGCCCGGGCATTCCGGCAGACGAGGTGTCGGTCATCACCGGCGAGCGAGCGATCTCGCAGGTCAACCACACCGGCGGCATCGGACTGTGGCTGGTCGACTGGATCTGCAGCCGGTACGGCGGTCGACTCGTCATTCCGCGCGGGACGGCGGCGACCGACGGTCGCGGTCCCGATTCGGGCTCCGGTCCCGACGCCGACCGGACCGCGAACGAAAACCGGAGCGAGCCCGGCGCCGCGGACGCCGGTCGCGACGCGATCGGCGGCGGATTGCAGGGGGCGACGGTGGTGCTCGAACTGCCGCTCGCCGCCGGAGACGCGGCGGATCGGCGCGGCGGGTCGGTCCCGGCGGGGGACTGACGCAGAGCCCTCGAGACGGTTCCGGAACCTGCGACCGCCGACCCAGCTCGACCGCCGGCTCGCCTTCAGACCAGCTCGCCCACCTCGCCCGCCGGAGTCGGCCTACAACCTTTATCAGTGACGCCCGTCGTGTCTCCGGTATGGCTCGGAAATCGTATCAGGAGCAACTCGCGGAACTCCGCGAGGATATCCTCTATATGAGCGAAGTCGTCATGGAGCGACTTCGCATGGGACTCGACGCGCTCGAGCAGAAAGACAAGGACCTCGCTCGGGAGGTCATCGAGGGCGACGGCGAGATCAACCGGATGTACCTCGACCTCGAGCAGGACTGCATCGACCTGCTGGCGCTCCAGCAGCCCGTCGCGAGCGACCTGCGCTTTATCGCGGCGTCGTTCAAGATCACGACGGACTTGGAGCGGATCGCCGACCTCGCGGTCAACCTCGGCGAGTACACCCTCGAGGCCGAGGAGAACCTGTTCCCCGACGTCGACGTCCAGGAGATGGGCGAGATGACCCTCGACATGATCGAGGAGGCGATGATGGCCTACGACACCGAGAACACCGACAGCTGTCGGGAGCTGGCTGCCCGCGACGACGAACTCGATCAGTTCGCCGAGCGGGCCAGCGAGATCGTCGTCCGCGACCTCATCGAGCGCGAACTCGAGGAGCCGGACGAGGTCGAACGCCTCCTGCAGGACGTCTCGCGGCTCCTGCTGACGATTCGGGACCTCGAGCGCGTCGGCGACCACGCGGTCAACATCGCCGCGCGGACGCTGTACATGGTCGAGAACGACGACGAACTGATTTACTGACTACGGTCGTCGCGGATCCTCGCAGGGTATCACAGATCGTCGCGGAGCAATCGGGCGCGTCGGAACGGACGCCTCGAGCGGAGAGCGCGGCCGCATCGCCGCACAGTCGTCAGCCGCCGTCGTCGGCTAACGTGTTCTCGAGCAGGTTCGCCTGCCCGCGACGGAGTCGCGCGGAGAGGGCCTGATCGGTGATGTCAAACGCCGTCGCGAGTTCGGCGAGCGTCGTCTCCCGCGGCACGGTGAAATAGCCCGCCGAGAGCGCGGTCCGAAGCGCCTCGCGCTGGGGTTCGGTGACGCCGTATGGATCGTCGTCGGGGTCCCGTTCGGGGTAGAGCCGCCGGAGGCGGACGTCGACGCTCCGCTCGAAACAGCGCTCGCGGTAGGCCGAGAGCGCGTCCCGGGACGGGGCGCGGGCTCGAACGACCGTCTCGTCGGCGACGACGAACTCGAGGATCGCGACGTCGTGGTCGGCGGCGACCGAGTAGACGAGCCGCGATGCCGCGTCGTCGGTCACCCCGACGCTGTACAGTCGTCGTGCAGCCGTCTTCTCGAGCGCCGCGTAGCGGCGAACGCTCGCGTCCGCCTCGAGTGCCGCCTCGAACGCGTCGGCGTCGTCGGTGACCGCCCGCAGGAGCAGCGTCGACTCCTCGGATTCGACCCCCGCCTCCTCGAGGCGGAGTTTTCGGGCCGCTCGCGCCGCTCCCCGCAGGACGGGCGTGTGCAGTTCGAATTCGGCGATGAGCGCCACCGATGAGGCTACGCGCTCGAGCACAATCATTGTTAGTGATTATATAACGTAGTTCGTCGTCCGCCGCCCGCTGACCCGTCCGGCGACCGCGGCCACCAGTCAGATATGCCGGCCGTCCGTACGGTCGGGACGATTGTCGACAGTGATCGGGTACGTGGAGACGGTGCAGGCGGCGCTCGAGGCGATTACTTCGACCGAGGGACGGCTCGCGGTCAGCGCCGGCGTGGTCGGGCTCGCGATCGCGGTCGGGTTCGTCGTCGCGCCGACGGTCGTCCGCCGGACGGTGGAGTACGTTGGCCGGCGGCTCCGCGAGAGCGAGGCCGGCGGCGTCCTCGAGACGATCGACGAGGTGACCGACGTGCCGTTCCCGATGCGGGCGGCGATCAGATCGCTACAGGGGATCGTCCTCGCGACGGCCGGCCTGCTCCTGCTCGTCGTCTGGGGGTACGCGGACCTCGCGGTGGACGCGCTCGCGGCGGTCGAGCGCACGGGTCCGTACGTCGTCCGTCTCGTTTTGACCGTCGGGCTGTTGGCCGGCGCGATCGTCGGCACCCGGTATCTCGAGCGGCGCCTGGAGGAGTGGCTCGCGGACGCGACCTACGTCACGGCCCACCAGGAGGGGGTCGTCTTCCGCGTGCTGCAGGTGACGATCTTCCTGGCGGCCGGGCTGGCCGCGCTCTCGCTGTGGCCGATCGACCTCGGCGGCCTGCTGGTCGGGGCCGGCTTCCTCGGCATCGTCGTCGGGATGGCCGCCCGCCAGACGCTCGGGTCGCTCATCGCCGGCTTCGTACTGATGTTCGCTCGGCCGTTTGAAATCGGCGACTGGGTCCAGATCGGCGACAGGGAGGGGACGGTCGTCGACATCACGATCATCAACACGCGCCTGCGGAGCTTCGACGGCGAGATCATCGTCCTGCCGAACGACCACGTCTCGAGCAGTACCGTCGTCAACCGCAGCAAGCGCGACCGACTGCGGCTGCGCCTCGAGATCGGCGTCGACTACGAGACGGACCTCGAGCGGGCCGAAGACGTCGCGCTCGAGGCGATCGAGAGCGTCGACGACGTCGCTCCAGCGCCCAAGCCGCAGATCGTGCCGACCGAGTTCGGCGACTCGGCGATCGCGCTCGAGTGTCGGTTCTGGATCCGCCGGCCGAACGCACACAAGAAGTGGACGACGCTGCGGTCGGTCGTCCACGAACTCAAAGCGGCTTACGAGCGCGAGGGCATCGACATCCCGTATCCCCAGCGGGAACTCAGCGCGCGGTCGGAGGGCGGGTTTCGGATTCCCGACGCCGCCGGTGCGCCGCGGGGCGATGCGGCGCCAGCCGACGGCGCCGGCGACGAACTCAGGTATTCCGAGTCCGACCGCAAGTAACCGCGGTCACGTACCGGACGCTGTCGCTCACGCGGTCCGAGCAGTGGTCGAGAATCGAGTCTACCGCGGATCGTCCTCGAGTTGCGGGTCACGGGATCGAGGGCCGAATCAGATACCGATCGAACGGCGAACCGACGCTACTCCTGCTCGCGTTCGGTCGTCCCCATCGTGATCTCGCCGTCGGCGCGAATCGTGCCGTCGATCTCGGCGCCGGGCTCGAGGGTGAGGTCCCGACAGGAGACGTCCCCGAGGATGCGGGCGTCCTCGTCGATGACGACATCGCCGTCGCGTGTGGTGAGGTCGCCGTGGATCCGCGTTCCCCGGCCGACCGAGACGTCGCCGCGGGCGCGGAGGCTCCCGAAGATGTTGCAGTCGGCGCCGACGTCGATGGTTTCGGCGCGGACGTTCCCGTGGAGGCGACAGTCGTCGCCGATCGTCGCGGGCGTCGAGACTCGCCAGGCGTCGTCGCCGACCGTCGCGTTCCGGGGGATCACCAGCGGCTCCGCGTCCGGCTCGTCGTCCTCCTCGTCGACGAGCTCTGAGACGAGCTGCTGGGCGGTGTCCTCCTCGCCGATGAGCAGGAGGTGCTTGAGGTAGACGAACAGGAAGACGATCGTCGGCATCGGGTTCCGGATGACGATCCAGCCGTTGGCCTCGAACCCCTCCTCGATGTCGACGTCGTCGCCGATGTCCAGGTCGCCGGCGACTTTCAGCTTGCCGCCGATGTGGACCCGCTCGCCGATGTAGGCGTCCTGGCCGACCAGCACGTTCTCCGCGACGTCGCACCACATGTCGAGTCGGCAGTCGCCCTCGGCCTCGATGTCGCCGCCGAACGCGACGCCCTCGCCGGCGATGACGTTGCGACCGCGCACGCCGAACTCGACGGTCGCCCGACTGCCGACGAGGACGTCACCGTCGGTCTCGAGGGCGACTTCCTTCGCTTCGGTGCCGTCGGGGACGACGAGTTCGTCTAGCGGATCCGTGCTGAATGCCACACTCGCATCCAATGTGACCCCCCGGTAATAAACCTCGTGCGTCGTCTGACGCGCGGCCGACTCCGGTCCGCGCGGTTACGGGTCGTCCCTCGAGCCGCCGCCTCCGTCGGGGGTCGGGGATCGGGGGGCAGGGTTGCCGGGACCGATCTCGGCGGCGCCGTCGTCGCCGTCCGTTTGCGTCCCCGTCCGCGATCCGTGTCGCGGTTTCAGCCGTCGATCACAGCCGACCCGTTTTTAGGAGCCCGTCTCCTACGAGCGGACATGACGACCCTCGCGTTCGACGACGACGGCGTCGACGTCGTGTATGAAGGCACCGAGTTCCGCCTCGAGCGGGAGCTGATCGAGGAGGCGACGGAGAAGTCCTACTACGACGTCACCGACCACGAAGTGCTGAAGATCGTCGCCGAGCAGCCGAATCTGCAGGGCGAACCGCGCCGCGTGGGCGATATCCTCGACTGAAGACGCCTCGAGCGCCGCCCGACGGCGGATGGTGGACCGGACGGTCGTAGTTGCGGCAGTCTCGCAAAATAATCCGAGTAGATGCGACGCCTCGCGGCGCTACCGGTCTTCGTCCTCGCCGCGTTCCTTCGTCACCGTTCGATCGCCGTGGGGCGGCGCGTCCTCGTTGTCCTCGTGGCGGTCTGCGCCCGCCTCGCCTTCGACCTGCGGCTGATCGGGTCTGGTCCGCCGGTCCGACGGCACGTCCGACGCGCCGACGCTTCGCGGCCCGCCCGTGTCCTCGTCCTGCTCGACCACCGGCTCGTCCGCGTCCCCGTCGCTCGCGTCCGTCCGCGTCCCCGTCGCTTCGTCGGTGCTCGACGACGAGCGACCGCCCTCGAGTCGCACGACCTCGTCGGTAATCGTGTCCACGGAGTCGGGCCCGATCGGGACCGTCTCGTCGCTGTTCAGGTTCCAGCCGGGTCCGGACTTGATCGACTCTATCGCGTCGTGATCCGGTTCGACGAGGGCGGTGCCGTCCTCGACGGACGAGACGACGCCGATCTTCGTCCCGCCGGCGTCCTCGACCGTCTTGCCCACGTCGTCCTCAGTGAAGGTAGCGCGCATACTCGTGGGTGGGCGCCCGCGGGGAAAGCCCCTGCTGCCTGCAGCAGCATCCCGCCCGTCGCGGGGGAGCCAACGTCGACGCCCCGCATTCGCAGCCCCAACCACCAATGCCGATGTTCGCTCGAGTACGTAGCGGAGCGGACAGGTCATGAGTTCGCACTCGCACGATCGACGGACGGGCGACGACGCACCGGACGCGACGACCGACGCGAACGGATCGGAATCGGACTCTCAGTCCCAAGGGACCGTGGGCCGCGGCGAGCGCATCGCCTCGGTCGCGCTGGGCGGCCTGCTCGTCGCGCGGGGCCTTCGGCGCCGATCGCTCGGCGGCGCGGCGACCGCGCTCGCCGGCGGGGGGCTGGTCTACCGCGGGATCACTGGACGGAGCCGACTCTACCGGCTGCTCGAGTCGAGCGGCGTCGATACCGAACAACTGATGCCGCAGGCGGAGACCGAGACGGGACGACCGGCTGTCGATCGGTCCATTACGGTCGGCGAGTCCGCCGACGAGCTCGCGGACTACTGGCGCGATCCGGACCGGTTGAGCCGAATCGTCGGCGAGTTCGCCGAAATTTCCGAACCGGCCGCCGGAGACGGCCACCGCTGGCGGGTGCAGGGCCCCCTCGATCGGACCTACGAGTGGGAAACCCGGCTCGTCGAGGACGACGACGATCGGCTGCGCTGGGAGGCCCGCGAGGGCGCGCCGGTGACTCACGAGTACGCGGTCTCGTTCGAGCCGGAGCCGGGCGGCCGGGGCACGATCGTCACGCTCGAGGTCGAGTACGAGCCGCCAGGAGGAGCCGTCGGCGACGCGGCGATGGAGCGACTCGGCTTCGCCCCGGAGATCGTCGCCGGGCGGATACTGGGTCGGTTCAAGAGCCTGGCGGAAACGGGCGAGATCCCGACGACCGAGGACAGCGTCTCCGCACGGGGGCGCGGGGATCGGGTGTGACCCTGCGAGAGTCCATCGCTCGTCGCTCGCCACTCGTCCGCGTTCTCGTCCGACCGGCTCACGGCGCCGCCACGTCGACCGCCGGGACTTCCGATTCGGGTTTCGATTCGTCGAAGAACCCCTCAACCCCCTCGAGGTCCAGCACGAACTCCGGCCCGAACGCGCCGGCCGGCGTCCGGAACCCGTCGTCGGCGTCGCCCTCGAGAACCCGTTCGGTCGCCGCCAGCGCGGCGTCGACGGTCACGACGTAGGCGTCCGGGGTTTGCAGCCGGGAGACGACGCGTTCGGTCGGCTCACCGTCGTCGCCGGACTCGCCCTCATTGCCGTCGCCCTCGACGCGCGCTTCGCCCCAGACGTACGCCGAGCCGCGCTTTCGCGACCACGAGGCCGGTCCCTCGCGAACCAGCCCCGCGAGCCACTTCAGACTCTCGCGGACGGGCGTCGGCTCGAGCAGCGGCGCCAGATAGCGGTGTGCTTTCAGCGCGAAGCGGGCGGGCTGGGGCATGAGCGCGTAGACTTCGACGTTCGGTACGCCGGTCGTGTAGTGGGCCGTCGACACGTCGCCCATCGGCATCGTGACCGCGGGGCGCTCGCCGCGGCCGAAGTCGATCCGGCGGGTTCGCCACGCCGTCGGGACGTGCTCGAGGCGGCCGTCGCGGTAGACGGCCCCGCCGTCCTCGAGGCCCTCGATGACGGTCCTGACGGTGCCGATCGATGGCGGGCGCAGCGAGTCGACGCCCATCGCGAGCGCGTCGGCCTCGGGGAGTCGGTCGACGAGGTGGGCGGCCAGACAGTCCATCGGCACCGCGGAGAAGCCGGCGGCCGGTAACAGCGTGACGCCGGCCTCGGCCGCGTCGGCACCCCGCTCTCGGATCGATTCGATGACCGGAATCTCGCCCGTGATGTCCACGTAGTCGGTGCCGGTCCGAACGCAGCCCTCGACGAGCGGTCCAGCGGTGTTCGAGAACGGGCCGGCGCAGTTCAACACGCAGTCGGGGTCGGCCCGCTCGAGCGCCTCGGCGACGGTGTCGGGATCGTCGAGCGCGAACCGGTAGCCCGGGCGCTCGAGGTCGTCGACCTGCTCGCGGAGCCGTTCGGGGTCGCGGCCGGCGAGGAGAAGGTCGAAGTCGGCGTCGCCGTCGCTGAGACGGTCGATCGCGTCTCGGGCCACGAGGTTCCCGACGAATCCGTACGACCCGTAGAGGAGTACCGATGGCATGGGAACGGGTGGGACGGGCCGGCGGGTAAGCGATGACCCGGCGAGTGCCGCCCGTCGCGGTAGATCGCCACCGCTCGGTTACTCGTCGTCCCCGTACCGCTCCGCGGCCGACTCGAACCCTAACTCCGCCTGCTCGCGGCCGCGGCGCTGCTCGAGGGCCGCGATCGCGTCCGGATCGGGCGCGGCGTCGTCGGTGATCCGCGCCCACGAGTTGTGGACCTTGGCGTGGCACCACCGACAGAGGTAGATCGTGATCTCGTGGGACAGCGTCTCGCCGTCGCGATCGTAGGAGAGGTGGTGTTCCTCGAGCAGCGGTCGCTCGTCGTCGTGGGCCAGCCGCTTCTCCTCGAGGCCGCAGCGGACGCACTCCCGGTCGTGGTTGCGCGACCGGAAGTGGGGACAGTCGGCCCACGACTGGTCGGTTTCGGGGTCGACGACGGGACACTCGTAGTCGTCGGCGGCGCGCTCGCGGGCGAACTCGGGGTCGTGCTCGTAGTGGTCGAAGGCGTAGCGGCACTTCCCCTCGCCGGTGAGGTGATCGCAGACGCCCGCGAACTCGTAGGGATCGTCGACGCCGACCGACGTCCCGCGTGGCGTTTTTTCCATCCGTTCACCGCCCTCGTTCGGGCCGAAACCGCTTGAACCCTCGGACCCGCGTCGACCGGCGGTATGGTATCACTCGAACGGAGTCTCACTCGCGCTGGCAGAACGGCAACTTTTTTTGGCCCCTATCTCTCTGTTACCGCAATGTTCGAACGTATCCGACGGCTAGTTCCATCCGCAATCAGGCGGAGTTACGCGCTCAAGTTCGGAATCGCCCTGTTACTGCTCGGCGTTTCGATCGCCGCGATCGGCTTCGTCGGGACCGCACAGTTGACCGACAGCGTCGAAGCGAACGCGCTCGAGGAGCAGCAAACGGTCGCCCAGCAGGAGGCGACCACGATCGACAACTGGAACGAGCAAAACAGGCGTCGGACGTCGAGTTCGTCCAACACGCCCGTCGTCGAATCGGGTGACGTGGACGAGATCCAGTCGTACCTCTACGACCTCCAGCTCGATCTCTCGAGCCGCGTCGTGAACATCCACTACGTCGATCAGGAGAGCCACGAGCTCCTGGCGACGACGGCCGAAAACGCGACGACGCTCGAGGACGTCAACTTCCCCGACACCGCCCAGCTCGACGCCGAGCTGTCGGCCGTCGACGCGAAGCGAACGGAGGCCTACGCCGTCGGCGAGACGCCGGTCATCTCCTACTACATCAGCACCAGCGGATCGAGCGAGACGGCGATCGTCATGTCGTACGACCTCCGAGATCTGATGGCGGACTTCGGCGGCCCGGTCGACGACGACACGGTCACGCTCGCCGTCGATCAGGACGGTCGACTGGTCCTCGACGATACGTTCTCCGGGACGGGACAGGACGCGCTCCAGGACGATTACGTCGACGCGCGGTTCCTGCGGGAGTACGCGGACGACGACGGCTTCCTCGCGCAGGCCCTCGGGAGCGACGACCCGACCCGCACCGGCGCGATGACGTTCGATAATCAGCCGAGCGAAACCGTCCGAATGGAGCCGTACGGGCTCGCGTCCGACGGTTACGTCGCCGCGTACCACGGAACCGAAATGGGACTGACCGTCCTGCGGCACACGTCGACCGACGACGCGTACGGCTTCGTGAACACGGTCAACCAGTACGGGATGATGGCGACCCTCGCCGGCCTCCTGCTGGTCGGGTGCATCGGCGCGGTGCTCGGTCGCAACACCTCGCGATCGATCGATCGACTCACCGAAAAGGTCGCCGAGATGGAGGACGGGAATCTCGACGTCGACTTCTCGACGGCCCGAATCGACAACATCGGCCGCCTCTACGACGGCTTCGGATCGATGCGCGACGAGTTGAAGGCTCAGATCGAGGACGCCGAATCGGCGAGGGCCGAGGCCGAGCAGGAGCGCGAGCGGGTCCAGCGGATGAACACCCACCTCGAGGCGAAAGCCGACGAGTACAGCGACGTGATGCGAAACGCCGCCGACGGCGATCTCACCGTCCGAATGGATCCCGAGAGCGAGAACGAGGCCCTGACGGCGATCGGCGAGGAGTTCAACGCCATGCTGGCCGATCTCGAGGCGACCGTCGCCGGCCTGAACCAGTTCGCGACGGAGGTCGCGACCGCCTCCGAGGAGGTGACCGCCTCGAGCGAGGAGGTCCAGCGGGCGAGCCAGGAGGTCAGCGAGTCGATCCAGGAGATCTCCGACGGCGCCGACCGACAGCACCAGTCGCTACAGTCGATCGACTCGGAGATGAACACGCTATCGACGACGACCGAGGAGATCGCCGCCTCCTCGAACGACGTCGCCGACGTCGCCGAGCGAACCGCCACCACCGGCCGGGACGGCCGCGAAACCGCCGAAACCGCCATCGACGCCTTCGACGACCTCGAAGCGGAGTACGAGGACGTCGTCGCCGAGTTCGAGGAACTTCGAGCCCAAATCGACCAGATCGAGGATCTGACCGACACGATCGCGGAGATCGCCGACCAGACGAACATGCTCGCGCTCAACGCCAACATCGAGGCCTCGCGCTCGGCCGACGGCGCCGACGCCGAAGGGTTCAGCGCGGTCGCCGCCGAGGTCAAAGAGCTTTCGGCGGACACGAAGGACGCGGCCGCCGAGATCGACGAGCGTCTCGAGGCACTGCAGAGCCAGACCGAGGAGTCGTCGGCAGTCGTCGACCGGACCAGCGAGGAGATCGAGCGGGTCAACGATCTCGTGACCGACGTGGTCGCAGCGCTGGACGACATCGCCGAGTACGCGGCTGAGACCAACGACGGCGTTCAGGAGATCTCCTCGGCCACCGAGGAGCAGGCGGCGGCCACCCAGGAAGTCGTCGCGATGGTCGACGAAGTTGCGACGATCTCCGAGGAGACGACTGCCGAGGCCCAGACCGTCGCCGCGGCCGCCGAGGAACAGACCAGCTCCATGCAGGAAGTTTCCGCGTCGGCCGACCAGTTGAGCCAGCAGGCGACCCAGCTCTCGAGCGCGCTCGCTCGGTTCGAGACCGACGCTGCGAGTTCCGAGGCCGGGTTCGACCTCGACGGGAGTGACGACGACCGAGCGGCGACGGCGGCCGAGTCGACCGAAGCGGGCGCCGACGACGCCGAGGCCCCCGAAGCCGATTCGGACTCGCGTTCGGTCGCCGACGAACGGTCCGACGACGAGGCGAGCGAGGGCGAAGTGTTCGAATTCGCGGGCGACTCGAGCGACCGGTCGGACGCCGCGTCGACGCCGGACGCAGAGCGGGACGCGGACTCGGATCCGGATGCCGAGCCGAACCGGAACGACGTGAGCGGTGACGACGAGACCCCGCCGACGGACGCGCAATCCGACTCCACCCGGTAAGCATCGGCCGGGTGGCGCTCGCCGCCTCCCGACCGCTCGATCGGCCGGCCCGTCCCGCCGACCGCTCGCGATCGTCGCGCGACCGCCGGATTCTCATTCTTGAGAACTGGTTCGATTACCAATATATCTATTATCGATTAGCGACGTGACGTGTGTATGATTGGACCGATACGGCGGGTAATTCCGTCGTTCGTACGGCGGCGGTACGCGCTCAAGTTCGGTATCGCGCTGCTCGTCCTCGGGCTCTCCGTCGGGGCGATGGGGCTCGTCGCGACGGGGGCGCTCACCGACAGCGTCGAGGACTCCGTCCTCGAGGATCACGAATCGACCGCGCGCCAGGAGGCGGCGGCGATCGACGATTGGATCGCGGAACACGAGCGGCTCGCCTCGTCGACGGCGCAGGCGCGGGTCGTCCAGAACGGCGACGCCGAGGGGGTCAGCGACTACCTGCTCGATCTGCGCGGCGAGTTACCGGAGGAAGCGGTGCACGTTCTCTACGTCGATCGGACGACTGGAGACGTCATCGCCGATACCGGCAGCGACGTCGGGATCGAGAACGTGGACCAGATGAACTTCCCCGACGAGGAGCGTCTCGCCGGGGACATCTCCCCGGGCGAGGTTCACCGAACCGCGCCCTACGCGCTGTTCGGCGGCAGCGAAACGGACCGCAGCGAACGGCCGACTCTCTCCTACTACGTCGCGACCGGCGAGGACCGCGCGCTCGTCTACTCGGTCGACCTCTCGGAACGCGTGCTCTACAGTTCCTCGAGCGTCGTGACGGTCGTCGACGGTGACGGTCGGATCGTCGGCGACGGCTCCTTCCTGGGGTACAACGTCGGCGAACCGGTCTTCCTCGAACCCTACGGCGACGAGTCGCTCCTCGAGACCGCGGCGAACGAGGGGACGGGCGCCACCGTGATCGATCGGGCGCCGAGCGAGACGTTGCAGGGTGCGCCTTACGACTTCGCGCCCGACGGCTACGTCGCCGGCTACGCGACGACCGACGCCGGCTGGACCGTCCTGGTCCACACGTCCGAGGCGGACGCCTTCGGCTTCGTCAACGCCGTCAACCGGTACGGGATCGGCGTGACCGCCGGCGTCGTCCTGCTGATCGGACTGGTCGGCGCGGTGCTCGGTCGCAACACCTCGCGATCGATCGACCGCCTGCGGTCCAAGGTCACCGCGATGGAGGAGGGCGATCTGGCCGTCGACCTCGAGACGAAGCGGATCGACAGCATCGGCCAGCTCTACGACGGCTTCGACTCGATGCGGGTCGCGCTTCGCGACCAGATCGAAGACGCCGAAGCTGCCCGCGAGGAGGCCGAGCAGGAGCGCGAGCGCGTCCAGCGGATGAACACCCACCTCGAGGCGAAGGCCGACGAGTACAGCGACGTGATGCGAAACGCCGCCGACGGCGACCTCACCGTCCGAATGGACCCCGAGAGCGAGAACGAGGCCCTGACCGCGATCGGCGAGGAGTTCAACGCCATGCTCGCGGACATCGAAGCGACCGTCGCCGACCTGAACCGATTCGCCACGGAGGTCGCGACCGCCTCCGAGGAGGTGACCGCCTCGAGCGAGGAGGTCCAGCGGGCCAGTCGGGAGGTCAGCGAGTCGATTCAGGAGATCTCCGACGGCGCCGACCGACAACACCAGTCGCTACAGTCGATCGACTCGGAGATGAACACGCTGTCGACGACGACCGAGGAGATCGCCGCCTCCTCGAACGACGTCGCCGACGTCGCCGAGCGGACCGCCACTACCGGCCGCGACGGCCGCGAAACCGCCGAAACCGCCATCGACGCCTTCGACGATCTCGAGGCCGAGTACGAGGACGTCGTCGCCGAGTTCGAACAGCTGCGCGAGCAGATCGATCAGATCGAAGACCTGACCGACACGATCGCGGAGATCGCCGACCAGACGAACATGCTCGCGCTCAACGCCAACATCGAGGCCTCACGATCCGCTGATGGCGCCGACGCTGAAGGGTTCAGCGCGGTCGCCGCCGAGGTGAAGGAACTCTCCGCGGACACGAAGGACGCCGCCGCCAAGATCGACGAGCGCCTCGAGGCGCTGCAGAGCCAGACCGAGGAGTCGTCGGCAGTCGTCGACCGGACCAGTGAGGAGATCGAGCGGGTCAACGATCTCGTGACCGACGTGGTCGCGGCGCTGGACGACATCGCCGAGTACGCGGCCGAGACCAACGACGGCGTCCAGGAGATCTCCTCGGCCACCGAGGAGCAGGCCGCGGCCACCCAGGAAGTCGTCGCGATGGTCGACGAAGTTGCGACGATCTCCGAGGAGACGACCGCCGAGGCCCAGACCGTCGCCGCGGCCGCCGAGGAACAGACCAGTTCCATGCAGGAGGTCTCCGCGTCGGCTGACCAGTTGAGCCAGCAGGCGACCCAGCTCTCCGGCGCGCTCGCTCGATTCGAGACCGACGTCGAGGGCGATGGCCTTGAGTTTGACCGCGAGGGTGCCGGCGCCGCCGAAACCGGTGCGGGCGTCGACGCGAGTTTCGACGCCGACCTCGAGGCCGATACCGATGCCGACGGGGCGGCCGCCTCCGAGACGGCGGACGCGCCGATTACGGACGCCGAATCGGCGGACAACGAGAGCGACGCCGACCCGGATCCGCTCGCGTTCGTCGAGCGAACGGACGACGCCGAACCGGAACCCGACGACGCCGAGACCGATGACGCCACTGGCGAGACGTTCGAGTTCGAGGGACCGACCTCGAGCGCGGATGCGGACGAGGGCGCGGACTCGAGTTCGGACGCGGACGAAGCGCCCGAGGAAGCCGACGCGGACGACGAGACGCGAAACGCCGCGAACGAGTAAGCGGTCGCCGCTCCGCGGTCGCGGACCGCGGGGAGCGTCGGATCGGTCCGCCGCCTCGCGGGCGTGACATTTTTGATGGCTCCATGCCGAGTGGCCGGCAGTGCAGCTCGTTCACAGGCCCGAGAACGGTTCGTCGACGGTTCTCGCGACGACGGTCGATTTCGCGGACTCGGTGTTAAGCCAACTGCGGGGGCTCATGTTCCGCCGCTCGATTCCCGACGACTACGCGCTCGCGTTTCGGTTCGAGTCGGTCGAGACCCAGGACGTCCACATGCTGTTCGTCTTCTTCCCGATCGACGTCGTCTGGCTCGTCGACGGTACCGTCCAGCGCGTCGAGCGACTGCGGCCCTGGCTCGGCTTTGAGCGGGCCGAGGCCGACACGATCGTCGAACTCCCCGCCGGGGCCGCCGACGACGTCGAACCCGGCGACAGGCTCCTGCTGGTGGGCGACGACAGGTGACCGGTCTCTCCGGTCCTTCGCCGCGGCCATGTCGCAGCGCCACGCGCCACGTGTCACGAGACACCACCGCACGGAACCGGCGGCTTTAAGACGCGGTGTTCCGATAGGACGAGATACAATGGCGCGAGATTCGTTCTCAACGCCGGACGAGGATAGAGGAAGTCGGGGCAACCCGGCTGGGCGTGAAATTCCGCGACGAACGTAGTCGCAGTTCAACACTCTTGCCTGTCAATCACTCCACCGAACAGACGATTCCATCCGATCGTACAGTCCGCCTTCTCGATACGACGCTTCGTGACGGCGAACAAGCGCCGGGCGTCTCGTTGTCGCCCGACGAGAAAGTCGAGATCGCCCGGGCGCTCGAGCGCGCGGGCGTCGCCGTCATCGAAGCCGGAAGCGCCTGTACCGGCGCGGGTGAGCGGCAGGCGATCTCGCGGGTCACCGACCTCGATCTGGACGCGCGAGTGACGAGTTTCTGCCGCGGGTTACAGAACGACGTCGACCTCGCGCTCGACTGCGACGTCGACGGGGTCCACATCGTCGTGCCCGCCAGCGACCGCCACGTCGAGGAGAAGGTCGGCACCTCCCGCGAGGACAACCTCGAGGCGACCGCCGAGCTCGTCGAGTACGCCACGGACCACGACCTCTGGGTCGAGGTCATCGGCGAGGACGGCTCCCGAGCCGACCTCGATTACCTCGAGGAGCTCATGGAGACCGCCCTCGACGCGGGCGCCGACCGGACCTGCTTCGCCGACACCGTCGGCCACACGGGGCCTGAGCGCACCGCCGAGGCGGTTTCGCGACTCGCCGAGTTAGGTCCCGTGAGCGCCCACACCCACGACGACCTCGGGCTGGGCGTGACCAACGCAATCGCGGCCGTGGCCTCGGGCGCCGACCTCGTACACTGCACGGTCAACGGGCTCGGCGAGCGCGCCGGGAACGTGGCCCTCGAGGAGGTCGCGATCGCCCTCTCGCACGTCTACGACGTCGAGACGCTGGAACTCGAGGAGCTGTACGACCTCGCGCAGATCGTCTCGCGGGCGACGGGCGTCCAGCTGCCGCCGAACAAGGCCGTCATCGGGGAGAACGCCTTTACCCACGAGAGCGGCATCCACACGGACGGCACGCTGAAAGACGACAAGATGTACGAGCCCTACGCGCCCGAGACGGTCGGCCGCGAGCGCCGGCTCGCGCTGGGCAAACACACCGGCCGCGCGGGCGTGAAGGCGACCCTCGACGAACACGGCGTCGAAGCGACCGACGACGAGATCGCCGAGATCGCCACCCGGGTGACGGAACTGGGCGACCGCGGTCGCCGCGTCACCGACGCCGACCTGCTGGCGATCGCCGAGGACGTCACCGGCGACGACCGCGAGCGCGTCGTCGAACTCCTCGATCTAAACGCCACGAGCGGCGGCTCCGTCCCGACCGCGAGCATTCGGCTCGAAGTCGACGGCGAGGAGCGGGTCGCCAGCGGCACCGGCTCGGGCCCCGTCGACGCCGCGGTCTCCGCGGTTCGGGAGGCCCTGGGCTCGATGGCCGACGCCGAACTCGAGTCCTACCACGTCGACGCGGTGACGGGCGGCACGGACGCCGTCGTCACCGTCGAAGTGACGATGGCCCGGAACGACCGGTCGGTGACCGTCGCCCGCAGCGAGGCCGACATCACGCGCGCGAGCGTCGAGGCGATGGTCGACGCGCTCGATCGGTTGCTCGCGACGGACCGAGAGCCGCTCGCGCCGGCCGACGACTGAAGCGATTGCGGCGATTGCGGCGGCTGCGGCGACGGAGCCGTCGCTTTCCCCTCGTTTTGCGGTTCTAGAATCGGAAACGCCGAATCGCCGTCAGTGGAACGGCTGCCGACTGAGCAGGTCCCACGGGTCGAACAGATAGAGGGCTGCGAGAAACAGCGCGACGAGAATCACGACCAGTTGCGCGATCAGTCCGGCCGACAGGCCGCCGTCCAACTCGAGGGTCATCGCCATCAGTCCGGCGACGGCGATCCAGATGGTGCCGACGACGATGCGGTCGCGAGCGTTCATACTCGAGTGTTCGGCCGGACGGTTATGAAGGCCGCGTCCCCGCCGCCCATCCGTCGCCCGGCCTCGCTACGACCGCAACCGCGACGCTACAGTTCGAGACTGCCGACGCCGTCGACCGTCTTTTCCTCGAGGACGTCGTGGCGGTTGTCGACCAGGCCGACCTCCTCGTAGGAGACCGGACCGGGAACCTGTTCGGCGTCCGCGCCGGGTTCGTTCCCGATGTAGACGACGTTCGGGTGGGTATCGTACTCGTCGAGCAGCCGGAAGACCGAGTCGGTGTCGCCGAACTCGTCCTGCAGGAGCTGCGACGCTTCCTCCTCGGTCATGCCGTCGCCGCCCTCTTCGGCGGCCGGCTCCTGTTCGCCCTCGAGGATCGCGATCGCCTCCTGGACCTCCTCGTTGTCGTCGGCCGCCTGGTTGCGCGCCCGGGTCAGCGGGATGTTCTCGAGGTACCGCTGGGGGTCGCTTTCGGGATCGTTCATGTCCCCGAACTGGATCGCGCCGGGCGGACAGGCCTGCTCGCAGGCGGTCGTCCCGATCAGATCCTCCCCGAATTTCCCGTCCTGTCGGGGCGGATCGAAGACGCACTTCTGCATGACGCCGCGGGGACCGCGGCCGCTGACCCAGCGACCGCGCTCGTCGTACATCAGGTCTCTGTCCATCTCCTCGGCCGGCACGTCGGGATCGTCCCACTGGAAGTAGTTGACGCCGTAGGGACAGGCGACCTGACAGTACCGGCAGCCGATGCAGACGTTGTAGTCGGTCAGCACGAGGCCGCCCTCGTCGCGGGTGTGGCGGGCCGTCGTCGGGCAGACCTTCTCGCAGGGCGCGTCGGTGCAGTGCTGGCACGGCCGGACGATGTAGTTGAAGTCACGCGTCGACTCGAAGTCGTCGGGCTCGGGGGATTCGACGGTGCCGTCCTCGTAGGCCAGGACGTACATCCAGTTGGCCCCGTCGTCCCAGTTGTGTTCGGCGTTGCACGCGACCACGCAGGAGAGACAGCCGTCGCAGGACTCGAGGTCGATGGTCATCCCCCACTGGGTTTCGTCGTCGCCCTCCCCTTCGCCGGCGGTTTCCGTTTCGTTGCCGCTCTCGTTGCCGCTTTCGTTCTGCGCGGCGACCGACGGTGACGGATCGTCGTCGCTGTTAGACGCCCCCCACGCGCCGAGTCCGAAGATACCCGCGGTTCCGCCCATCTTCTTCATCACGTCCCGCCGGGACTCGTCGCCGAGGCCGAACCGGGAGAGCGTCCGCTCGAATCGGCTCTGCTCCTCGCGTTTCGCCTCGATCTCCTCGGCCATCGGACGGGAGTCCTCGCCGAACTCCTCCATCACGTCCTCGTGGTACCGATCGTAGAACTCCTCGTCGCTGAGCTCGCCCTTCGTCACCCGCATTGCGTCTCTCGCCATCTCCATCCCGAGCTCGGCGTCGTACTCGGTCTCCTCGAGCATCTTCTCGAACTCTTCCTCGGCCGCCTCGCCGAGGGGATGGAAGCTGTCGTCGTTCCCGTCCTCGTCGCGACGACTCATTTTCTGGCGTCACCCCGGGTTCTGACCGGTAGTGTGTCACTCATACCCATTGTAGTCACGAACGTGTAACGTGACCACACGGATTTCGATAAAAATCGGGCCTGCGAATGACGGGCGATTCGGCGCTGCAGGCGGCGTCTCGAGCCGTCGCGCCGGTCGAGCGACGCTCACGGGTTCGCCGTTCGCAGTACCGTGGTGCAAGCGCCACGCAGCGCTCGCCGTGTAGCGTCGTGAAAAGCGCCGAGAGGGAGATTTGAACTCCCGAGTCCGTGAGGACAGCAGATTTCGAATCTGCCGCCTTGGCCGGGCTAGGCTATCTCGGCTCACTCCAATGTACCCGGGAGACGTTTTTACCGGTTTCGATTTTTCTCGCCGACTGTAGCGTGGTATCGTATCGAACGCTGAGTGCCGATAGCGAAAACGATTTGACACGAGGCGCCGACGGCGTCCCCATGGACGTCACTCAGGCCAGCGGCGAATGCGAGACCGTCCTCGAGACAGTCGGCGACGCGGTCATCTGCGACCGCTCGTTCCTCGAGGAGATCCTCGTCGGCGTCGTCGCCCGGGGCCACGTGCTGGTGGAGGACGTGCCCGGCACCGGCAAGACGCTGACGGCGCGCAGCGTCGCCGACGCGCTCGGCCTCTCCTTTTCCCGGATCCAGTTCACGCCCGACCTCCTCCCCGCGGACGTCACCGGCACCCACGTCTTCAACGAGCGCGAGCGCCGCTTCGAGTTCAACGAGGGCCCGATCTTCGCCAACATCGTCCTCGCGGACGAGATCAACCGCGCGCCGCCGAAAACCCAGGCCGCCTTGCTCGAGGCCATGGAGGAGGGGCAGGTCACCGTCGACGGCGAGACGCGCCAGCTGCCGGACCCGTTCTTCGTCATCGCGACGCAGAACCCAGTCGAACAGGAGGGTACCTTTCCGCTGCCCGAAGCGCAGGTGGACCGGTTCCTCGTCAAGACCTCGATGGGTTACCCCGACGAGGACGGCGAGGTCGAACTCCTCCGGCGCCGGGCTGGCCGCGAGACCGGGAGCCCGTCCGTCGAGCGCGTCCTCGAGCCCGACCGGGTCGCGCAGTTGCGGCAGGTCCCCGAATCGGTGCGGGTCGACGAGGACCTGCTCGAGTACGTCGCGGCGCTGGCCCGCGAAACGCGGACCGACGGCCGGGTCGACGTCGGCGTCTCGCCGCGGGGGACCCAGCGGCTGTTCGAGGCAGCCCGGGCCTACGCGACGATCGTCGGCCGGGAGTACATCACGCCCGACGACATCAAGCGCGTCGCCGAGTCGGTGCTGGCCCACCGCCTCGTCCTGACGCCCGATGCGACGGTCAACGACGTCCAAAAGTCGCAGGTGATCGACGCTGTCCTCGAGTCGGTGCCGGTGCCGACGCTCGAGTGAGCCCTCCTATCGTGGTGACAGGTCGGATGAACGAGAGCGATCAGGTGGGCGATTCTCCGCACTCGAGACACGCCGACGCGTCCGCGAGCGTCGGCGCGCCACAATGCGGACAGCGGATCACGGACCCTGATCCGGATCCGAACGCGGACGACCCCGCCTCGCCCGGGAGCACGTCGCCGAACGTCGGCGCCAGCCCGTCCGCGTCCCCCACGCCCTCGCGCTCGGCCATCCGCTCGAGCAGGGCGTCGTCGCGCAGCCACTCGAGGAACCGACAGAGCCCGAGAAACAGTAGGGTCGGGCCGATCATCACGCCCCCGGCGATGAGGAGTCGATAGGCGAGCGGGATCGACGCGAGGTCGATCATGTGACTACGTAGCGCGGCCGACGAACAAGAGTATTTCTCCGGTCGATCCGGCCGGTTCGCAACCGGTTTGGACCGGTCGGACTCCTCGACGGCGCGTTAGCCGGTGTTTTTCATCCCGGCCGCGATACCCTTCACCGTCAGCCGGAGCGTTCGTTCCTCGACGTCGGTCCGGTGGGTCTGATCCAGCAGGTACGTCTGGAGCAGGTTCAGCGGATCGACGTACGGGTTCCGGCGTTCGAGGTTTTCGCCGAGCCAGTCGCGGGTGTGGAGCTGGTCGCGCTGGCCGATCGTCTTGACCAGTTCGGCCGCGCGCTCGTACTCGTCGGTGAGTCGCGGGAAGAACTGCTCGCGCAGTTCCTCCTCGGCCAGGTCGGCGTACTGCTCGGCGATCTCGAGGTCAGTCCGCGACAGCGAGAGCGCGGCGTTGTCGAGCGTCGTCTGGAAGAACGGCCACTCGGCGTACATCTCCTGGAGCGTCTCGACGTCGCCGCCGTCCTCGAGGTAGGCGTCGACGCCGGTCGCGATGGCGTACCAGCCCGGCAGGATACACCGGGACTGGGTCCAGGAGAACACCCACGGGATCGCGCGCAGGTCCTCGACGGTGCGCTCGCCCGACCGTGAGGCCGGTCGCGAGCCGAGGTTGAGGTCCTCGATCACCGTGATCGGCGTCGCCTGCTCGAAGTACTGGACGAAGCCGTCGCTCTCGAGAAGGTCGCGGTACTCTTGGCGGGCCGCGTCGGCCATCGTCTCCATCGCCTCGACCCACTCCTCGGGGACGTCCTCTTCGGGCTGGTGGATGGCGTTGTGGCGGGCGCGCAGTTGCGCGTTCAGCATCTGCTCGATGTTGCGCTCGGCGATGCGGGGGTTGGCGTACTTCTCGGCGATCGCCTCGCCCTGCTCGGTGAACTTGACCTGGCCCGTCACCGTGCTGTTGGGCAGGGCCAGCAGCGCCTCGTTCATCGGCCCGCCGCCCCGCGAGATAGAGCCACCGCGGCCGTGGAACAGCCGCATCGTCACGTCGAAGTCGTCGCAGATCTCGCCGAGGCGGCGCTGGTTCTTGTACAGCGACCAGTTCGCAGCGAGGAAGCCGTTCTCCTTGTTCGAGTCGGAGTAGCCCAGCATGATCTCCTGGGTCTGCCCGCGGGCCTCGAGCGCCTGCGAGTAGGCCTCGTTCTCGAACAGCGTGCCCATGATCCGGCGGGCGCCCGAGAGGGCGTACTCGGTCTCGAGCAGCGGGACGACGTCGATCCCGCAGTGCTCGGGGAGGGAGACGACGCCGGCCTGATCCGCGAGGAAGAGGACTTCGAGGACGTGGCTGGGCTCCTCGGTCATCGAGATGCAGTAGGTGTCGATCGCCTCGACGCCGTACTCGGCCTGCCACTCCGCGAGGTTGTCGAACAGCCGGAGCACGCGGGCCGAGTCGTCCGAGAGGTCCTCGGTCTCCGAGAGGTCGATCACGGGCTCGTCCTGCAACACCGCGTCGGTCAGCCACTCGACGCGCTCGTCTTCGGACATCGCGCGGTAGTCGATCCCTTCGCTCTCGAGGGCCTCGGCGATGGCGTCGGTGTGTTTCTGCTGGTGGTCGCGCAGGTCGAGGCTGGCGAGCGAGAAGTCGAAGGTCGCGACCTGGCGTCGGATCGGATCGACGTGGGACTCGACGATGCTCTCGGCGCCGTTGTCCCGCAGGGTTTCGGCGATGATCTCGAGATCCTCGAGGAGTTCGTCGGCGTCGTCGTAGCCGCCGGGGCGGACGTCGCCGACTCGATCGAGGCGCTCGCGCATGAGCTTGAGCTTCTGGCGGTAGGGCTCGTCCGGGTAGCGCTCCTCGGCGGTGCGAGCGCTGCCCGGAAGGCGCTCCCGGTCCCGCTCGAGCGAGGCCTGGAACGCGGAATCGGTCTCGATCCGGCTGCCGTCCTGGCTCAGCACGCCGGAGAGCCGTTTGAGCTGACGGTGGTACTGCTCGAGGATGACCGATCGCTGCCGCTCGAGGGTCTTGGCCGTCACCTCGGGCGTGACGTAGGGGTTGCCGTCGCGGTCGCTGCCGGCCCACGAGCGGAACTCGAACAGCTTCGGAATCTCGAGGTCGCCGTCGACTTCCTCGTCGATGGCGTCGGCCAGTTCGTCGTAGACCTCGCCGACGACGTCGAACAGCGTGTTCTCGAGGTACCACTGGACGTTGCGCGCCTCGTCTTCCGGCTCGGGCTGGCGGTTCCGCACCTGGGGCGTCTGCCAGAGGCTCGTCACCTCGGCGTCGACGTCTCGCCAGACCTGGGACTTCTCCTTGTCGGTCAACAGACGCTCGTCGAGCGTCTCGAGATAGGTGGAGATCGCGCGAAGCTTCGACTTGACGGTCTTGCGCCGGGCCTCGGTCGGGTGGGCCGTGAACGTCGGCTCGATCAGGACGTCGTCGAGCACCTGTTCGACGGTCTCGACGTCGTCCTCGCCGAGTTGCTCCGCGGCCGTCTCGAGGCTATCCTCGAGCGTGCCCTCCTGGGACTCGGTCCGGATCGTGCGGACGCGCTCGCGCTCCTCGGCGAGGTTGATCAGTTCGAAGTAGCTCGTAAACGCCCGCGCGACGATCCGCTGCTGGTGGGGCGAGAGGTTCTCGAGTTCGGAGATCAGCGGCTGTCGCGAGTCGATCTCGCCCGAGCGGTAGTCGATCGCGGCCCGCCGACACGATTCGACCGTCTCGAACGATTTCCGCGACGTCTGTTCCTCGATGACGTCCCCGAGCAGTGCGCCGAGCTCGCGGACGTCCTGCCGAACGTCTCTGTTATGTAGTTGCATATCACGTGGATTGAGTCGGGGATCTAAAAATCCCTAGCAGATCGATTCTCCGCTCGATACCTCGCTTTCTGTGATAGTCGATTCTACATGGTAAACGCTGAACGACCGTCTCGCTTCGGACGGCGGACTCGCTGCCCGAATCGTGTCAACGTTAACCATCCGCTGGTGCAGACATTAACTCACATCGTAATAATTCTACCGTGTTATCCTTTCGAGTCACCGGCGAATTCGCCCCCTCAGCGGAGTTCGGAGCAACGAGGCGGGCGGATCGCGTCAACCGACGTTCTAACGTGTCGGGCGCGGGATCGACCGGTCGGCCCGAAAGTACGTTTCACTGCTGGCTCCGAATGTTCTTCTATCGAGAATTACTTTCTCCATGATTGGAGCTATCGACTGGCTCGGCGAGAAGGATCGTACGGGGCCACGATCGCCGACGGCATCGATACGCTGAACTGCGGCGGACCGCGACACCGAACCGGCATGTCGGATCCCTTCGGGCACGCGCTGCTGGACCACTACCGCGGCGAGCGCGAAGACCCGCTGTTCCAGCGGGACGGCGACGAGCGGTTGACCCACCCCGTCGACGACTTCTACTTCAACGACTTCGCGGACGTCCCGGACGCGGCGTGGCTCGAGTCGCGACTCGATCGCGGACCGCTGCTGGACGTCGGCGCCGGCGCCGGACGGGACTCGCTGCACTTCCAGGAGCGGTTCGAAACGGTCGCGCTAGAGATCAGCGAGCCGCTGGTGATGCTGTTGCGCGAGCGCGGCGTGTCGAACGTTCGACGCGGAGATATGTTCGCGCTCTGCGAGGCGTTCGACCGCGACCGGTTTCGATCGGTCCTGATCGCGGGGACCCAGCTGGGGCTGGCGAAATCGATGCGTGGGCTGCGGTCGTTTCTCGCCGATCTCGCGGTCGTCACCGCGCCCGACGCCACGGCCGTCGTCGACTGTTACGATCCGGACTACGAGGGCGCCGACGAGATGCTCGGCTTCCGGGCGGATCCGACGCCCGGGCTGGCCTACCGGACGATCCACTACGAGTACGCGGACCGCGTCGGCCGGACGCTGCTGTTCCGGCTGTTCGGTCCCGACCGACTCCGCGAAGCGACGGTCGGCACCGCCTGGGAGGTCGCCGAAACGCGGCGCCCGCACGACGCCTACTACTACCGCGCCGTCCTGACCAAGCGATAGCGCCGTCCGCCGCTCGAGCCGACGCCGAAATCGTATCGAGAGAGGAGGATGTCGAACCGCCACGATCGGAGATACGGTTTTCTCGAGGCGGGTCGTAGAGAGCGTGATGAAACGAGCGCCCCCGACTCGAACGACCCGGAACCGCCGGGAGACGACGGCCGCGATCGACACTCTCCGCGCGCGAGTGACCGCACTCGAGCGCGAACAACGGCTGTTGCAGACGGCGACGTGTGCGCTCGCTCGCGAAGTCGGCGTCACGATCGGCGGCCCGTGCTCCCGATGCGGTCGGTCGTACGTCCTGGTCACGACCGACACGATGCACTGTCCCGCGTGCGGGGACGGCCGGTCGATATAGGTCCGGTTCCGGCTCTCCGTTCCCGCCCCCTCGAGCGACTCGCGTTTCGGCGACTGACCCCGGCGCATACAGGCGTCAAGTAACAACGCGTCGCGACGCTATCCGGTACGTCGATCGCGGCGGCGACCGGCCGCCGTTCCGGACGGAACCTCGTACTCGCTCACCGCTGCAACCGCGGCCGCGCGTACCGGACCCCGTACGGACCCAAACCCCGATCCACCATGACTCAACCAATGAAACCCCTCGAGGAGCAGGTAATCGTCGTCACCGGCGCATCGTCGGGAATCGGCCTCACGACCGCCCGAATGGCAGCCGACCGCGGCGCGCGGGTCGTCCTCGCGGCCCGGAGCGAAGACGCGCTGCGCGAGGCGACCGACGAAATCCGCGCGGCCGGCGGCGACGCCGAGTACGTCGTCGCCGACGTGCGCGACCGCGACGACGTCCGCGAGATCGCCCACGTCGCCGAGGCGACCTACGGCGGCTTCGACACGTGGATCAACGGCGCCGGCGTCTCCATCTACGGCAAACTCGAGGACGTCCCCGTCGAGGACATGCGCGACCAGTTCGACGTCAACGTCTGGGGACTGCTCTACGGCTCGCTCGCAGCCGTCGACCACTTCGAGGACGCCGGCGGCGGGCGGCTCATCAACATCGGGAGCATCGCCTCCGATCGCGCGGTCCTCCTGCAGGGCAGCTATTCGGCCTCCAAACACGCCGTCAAGGGCTTTACCGACGCGCTCCGGATGGAGCTCGAGGCGGAGGGCGCACCCGTGTCGGTGACGCTCGTCAAACCGAGCGCGATCGACACCCCGCTCGCCGAGCACGCGAAAAACCACATGGACGCGGCGGCGACGCTCCCCCCGCCGGTCTACGCGCCCGAGACGGTCGCCCGGACGATTCTTCATGCGGCCGCGGCGCCCGACCCCGAGCGGGAGATCACCGTCGGCGGGGGCGGCAAGAACATGACCGCGCTCGGCCGCGTCGCCGGGGGACTGATGGACGCGATCATGGAAGCGTTCTTCGTCGACCTCCAGCGGAAGGACGCGCCGCCCACCGACGCGAACGCGCTCGACGAACCGACCGGCGACCTCGAGCAGCGAGGCGGCTACGAGGGCCACGTCGCGGACTCGAGTCTGTACACGCGGCTCCGCCAGCGACGCGATCTTCCCTCGAGCGTCGTCGCCGGTCTCGTCGCGACGGCGCTGTACGCGGGTTACAAGCTCCTTCGTCGGTAGGGACGGCTACGCGGCTACCGTAACTCGTTCCGAGAGAATTGAAGTGCTCCGTCTGGGATTTGAACCCAGGTCATCGGCTCGAAAGGCCGAAATGATTGGCCGGACTACACCAACGGAGCGTTCACTGCGTTCTCGCTCCGAGCCCGCATCGCCGCGCCGCAGGGCGCCGGAACGTACGCACCTGATCGTTGCGGAGGGCTAGTAAAAAGCGTTCCGTTCCGGAGCCGCAGTGGCAGTTACTGACGCACTCGAGCCGGGATCGATCGCCGACCGAACGGCGCCGTCTCGGCCACGCGGCCGCCAGACTCCCGGGACCGCCGACGCCTCGAGCCGGACGCGCAGTCGGACGATGGGGAAGAAATTCCAAATACGACGGCGTTGCGCCCGTTCGGGTGACGGATCGAGAACGATCCCTGCGAGCGCCGCCGACATCTCAAGGTTTTTCCCACCCCCGATACAATCGATCAAACATGAAATACGTCCGCTTCCGCGATCCGGCCGGCGCGGTCCGGCGCGGCGAACTCGAGGGCGATCGCGTCCGCTTCGGAAACGAAACGTACGAACTCGACGACGAGGAGATCGACGTGCTCCCGCCCTGCGAGCCGTCGAAGATCGTCTGCATCGGCCGCAACTACGCCGATCACGCCGACGAGATGGGGTCGGACGTGCCGGACCGGCCGCTGCTGTTCCTGAAGCCGCCGAACGCGGTGGCGGGCCACGGCGACACGATCACGGCACCCGCCGGGAAGGAGCGGATCGATTACGAGGCCGAACTCGGCGTCGTCATCGGCGAGCAGTGTCGCCACGTTCCCGTCTCCGACGCGACGGACGTCGTCGAGGGCTTCACCTGCGTCAACGACGTCTCCAACCGCGACGACCAAGAGAAAGAACAGAACTGGGTCCGCGGGAAGGCCTTCGACGGCGCCGCGCCGCTCGGCCCCGTGCTCGCGACCCCCGACGAGGTACCCGAGGACGCCGCGGTCCGGTCGCGCGTCAACGGCGACCTGCGACAGGACGGCTCCCGCGAGCAGCTCATCTTCCCCGTCTCCGAACTGATCGCGGAGATCACCACCTACATCACCTTAGAGCCCGGCGACGTGATCGCGACGGGCACGCCCGAGGGCGTCGGCCCGCTCGAGGACGGCGACACCGTCGAGATCGAGGTCGAAGGCGTCGGGACGCTCGAGAACACGGTCCGGCTTCCCTAACGCCGGTTGACACTGCGGAGTCGAAGCGGCCCGCCGAACAGTAGTTCCGTTTTTGCGGTCCGACGACGGTCGTGGCGTGCGCTACTCGACGGTAAACAGGTGTCCCTCCGTCGGCACGTCGAACAGTCCAACGCGTGCGCCCGCGTCGAGCCACGCGTGCCCGTAGGAAAAGGAAGCGAGGGCGTTGACCGGATCGTCGTGCTCGCGGAAGTGACGGCCGTCCTCGAGGTAGGACTCGGCCATCTCGTAACACTCCGCGGCGGCCTCGGCCATCGGCGTCCCCTCGGGCGGCGCGATCGTCGCCTCCGCGAGCGCCTCCGCGAGTAGCTCTCCGTAGCGGTCGGTCTTCTCCTCGAGATCGGCGGCCATACGCGAGGATCGCTCGGAAGCGCCGTAAGTGCGTCGTCACGCGGAGCGCCGTCCGGCGCTTCGGGATGTAGGGACTCGATTCCGACGGTAACGACCGAATAGGCTTCACGCGGGCCGTCGAGGCACCGAGCGTGCGACTGATCGAGGTGTTCGTGTCCGACGACAGACGCGAGGAGGCGCTTCGCGTACTCGAGGCGGAGAACCTCGACTACGTCCGGACCGTCGAGAACAGCGAGGGGACCGACGGCGAACTCGTCAGCTTCCCCGTGCCGACCCAGGCGGTCGAGCACGTCCTCTCGTCGCTGCGCGACGTCGGCATCGACGACGACTTCGTCGTCGTCTCCTCGATCGAGACGGCGCGGACGCCCCGGATCGACGACCTCGAGGAGCGGTACGTCAACGGCCGGGAGGAGGACGACAGCATCGCCCGCGAGGAGATCCGCACCCGGGCGCTGAACATGACGCCGGGGCGGCTCACCTACTACGCGATGACCGTGCTGAGCGCGCTCGTCGCGACCGCGGGTCTGTTGCTCGATTCGCCGGCCGTCGTCGTCGGCTCCATGGTGATCGCCCCGCAGGTCAGCGCCGCGCTGACCGGCACGGTCGGCCTCGTGCTCGACGATCGGAAGATGGTCGTCGACGGCTTGTTCGGGCTGGTCAGCGGCTTGGTCGTGGCGATCGTCGCCGCCGGCGCGTTCGCCTGGCTGGTCCGCTCGGGCGGATTCGTCCCCTCGACGATCGATATCACCGCGATCGTGCAGGTCCAGAACCGCATCTCGCCGGGGCCGCTGGCGATCGTCGTCGGGATCTGCGCGGGCGCCGCGGGGGCGTTCGGCCTCGCGACGGCGATCCCCGTCTCGCTGGTCGGCGTGATGATCGCCGCCGCCCTCATGCCGGCCGCCGCGGCGGTCGGCATCGGCCTCGCCTGGGGGAACGCGTCCGTCGCGCTCGGCGCCGCGACCCTCGTCGCGGTCAACGCCACGTCGATCCCGCTGGCCGGCCTCGTCGTGTTCTGGTATCTTGGCTACCGGCCCGACGGCTGGACGCCCGGCACTGTCCGGGGCAACGTCTCCAGCGGTCGGATGAGTACGCTCGCGGTCGTCCTCGCCTGTGGACTGGTCGTCATCGCCGGCGCCGGATTCGTGCTCGGCACTCACGTCGCCTTCCAGAACGACGTCAACGACGAAGTCCGGACCGTCCTCGAGGAAGAACCCTACGAGGCGCTGACCCTGGCAGACGTTCGGACCGACTTCCACGACGGCGGCCTGATCGCCGACGAGACGTCGGTCACGGTCGTCGTCCAGCGGCCCGCCGACGCTCCCTATCCGTCGCTCGCCGCGGATCTCGAGGCGCACCTCGAGGAGCGAACCCAACACGATGTGGTGGTCGCCGTCGAGTTCGTGGACCGGTCGACCGCCGGGGACGACCGCGGGGACGCGTCGTAGGCACCGTTCGAGATTGCTGAGAACGCAAGGGGTTTAGGCGCAGTATCCCAATTATCGCGCATGAGTGAGCAGCCTCGGGTCGAGATCTATACGAAGGAAGACTGCCCGTACTGCGAGAAGGCCAAGGACCTCTTCGACAGCAAGGGCATCGAGTACGAGGAGTACAACGTCACCGGCGACGACGAACTCTTCGAGGAGATGGTCGAGCGCGCCGACGGCCGCAAGACCGCGCCCGAAGTCTTCATCGACGACGAACTGATCGGCGGCTGGGACGACACCAGCGCGCTCGATGAGACGGGCGAACTCGACGAGAAGCTCGGCATCGCCGACGACGACGGGGACGAGATCGTCGAACACCGCAAGCTCATCATCGCCGGCACCGGCATCGCCGGCCTCACCGCCGCCATCTACGCCGGCCGGTCGAACAACGACCCGCTGGTCATCGAGGGCGACGAGCCCGGCGGCCAGCTCACGCTCACCACGGACGTCGCGAACTACCCCGGCTTCCCCGAGGGCATCGGCGGCTCCGAGCTCGTGAACAACATGAAAGAGCAGGCCCGCAAGTTCGGCGCCGACCTGAAAAACGGCATCATCGAGTCGGTCGACGACTCCCAGCGGCCGTTCCGCGTCGAACTGACCAACGGCGACGTCTACACCGCCGACGCCGTCATCGCCGCCTCGGGCGCCAGCGCCCGAACCCTTGAGGTGCCCGGCGAGGACGAGCTCATGGGCTACGGCCTCTCGACGTGTGCGACCTGCGACGGCGCCTTCTTCCGCGGCGAGGACATGCTCGTCGTCGGCGGCGGCGACGCCGCCATGGAGGAAGCCACGTTCCTCACCAAATTCGCCGACACCGTCTACATCGTCCACCGCCGCGAGGAGTTCCGCGCGGAGGACTACTGGGTCGACCGCGTCCAGGAGAAGGTCGAGGACGGCGAGATCGAGATCATGAAAAACACCGAGCTCGTGGAGATCCACGGCTCCCAGGAGGAGGGCGTCGATCACGTCACCCTCGTGCAAAACGACAAGGGCCACCCGACGGACCGACTCGACGACCCCGAGACCGAGGAGTTCGACTTCGACGTCGGCGCCGTCTTCTACGCGATCGGCCACACGCCGAACACGTCGTACCTCGAGGATACCGGCGTCAAACTGGATGACGACGGCTACCTGAAGACGACGGGCGGCACGGGGGGCGGGCAGACCGAGACCCACGTCCCCGGCATCTTCGGCGCCGGCGACGTCGTCGACTACCACTACCAGCAGGCCGTCACCGCAGCGGGGATGGGCTCGAAGGCCGCGCTGGACGCCGACGAGTATCTGGAAGACCTCGAGCGAGCGGAGTCCGCGGGCGAAGAAGCGGAAGCGGCCGCGGCCGACGACTAGACGGCCTGTCGCATCTCGGTCCCGTCGGTATTGCTATCTCCGAGACGCTGTAACTTCTGTCGGCTATCCGGCCGACCGACGACGATTTCGGCCGGAGAACGGCGCTTCGACTCGTCGACGGTCTAATCGACCGTCGGTCACGTAGTCGGCCCGTAGATTTCGCCGAGTATCGGATTCTGATCGCGGACGACGGGCGTATTCGTCTCGCCGATCCTTCGCCGAATCGGCTGTGATTGAACGTTCAATCAAAACCATTATGTCCGACGCATCGAGATATCGATCAATGAATAGTTACGGAACGACTGATCGATGCGACCGATTACGTAAGTGTCACGTAATCCGATCGCACGAGGTAATTAGCCCGAACGAGCGTCTTCGGAGGAACGATGCATAAGCGAAAGTGGACGGCGGTTCTGGTCGTCCTCGCGCTCGTAGTCACCGGTACGGGGCTTCCGGCGGTCGCTAGTGCGGCCGAAGTTGGCGAGCCGAACCTTTCGGTGTACGCGCCCGATAACGAGGTCCAACCGGGAACCGAGACCAGCATCGATCTCACGGTGAAAAACGACGCCGAACTGAGAGCCGGGAGTAACTCGCAGGTGCTGACGGCCAACGGCGTCACCGTCGAGCTCGTGGACACCGGACCGTTCGAGGCGAAAATGGGCGAAACGCCGATCGGCTCGATACCGGACGGCCAGATGACCCAGGTCGCACAGCGAATCGAGGTCCCCGACGACGTCGAGCCCGGGAAGTACGAGGTAACCGTCCGCGTCCGGTACTCGCACTGGAACCGGATTTCCGACATGGAGCGGGAGACGGAGAGCAAGACGTTCGACGTCACGATCGTCGTCCCCGACGAGCCGCGGTTCGACGTCAGTACCGTCGAGAGCGACGTCGAACCCGGTGCGAGCGGTGCGGCGACGATAGAAATCACCAACACGGGAACCGAGTGGGCGAACGAAACTCGAGCGACCGTTACGGGTGGCACCGGCGTCACGATCAACGGCGCCACGGCCGAAGCACCGGCGGAGGAAGCGATCGGCGACCTCGCGCCGGGCGAGACGACGGCGATGACCGTCGACGTCGCGCTCGCTGAATCCCTGAGCGACGGCGAAAAGCCGGTCGAAATCGGCTTCACGTATCGCGACAGCGCGGGTATCGAACGGGAAGCCCCGACCGAGATCACGACGCTCGATCCGGCGTCCGAGCAGTCGTTCTCGATCGCCGGTCTCGATGACACCCTCTCGGTCGGCTACGAGGGCGAGATCGTCGGCGAGATCACGAACGACGGGCCGCGAACGATCGACGACGCCGTGTTGATCGTCGAACCGATGAGTGAGTCGCTGTTCATCGAGGACACTCGCTACGCCCTCCCGCCGCTCAAGGCCGGCGAGACGGCGCAGTTCCGCTACCCGACGGACGTCAGCGGCCAAGCCGATCCGGGACCGAGACAGCTCCGGTTTACCGTCGAGTACACCGGGAGCGGCGGCGAAGCGACGTTGACCGACGGGCCGATGACCGATCGGGTCGTCGTCGACGAGCGCCAAGACGAGTTCTCGATCGCCGACGACGCGATCAGCGTCGAGCAGGGCGGATCGACCGAGTTCGCGCTCACGATCACCAACGAGCGCGACGAGACGCTGTCGAACATCGACGCGAAACTCTACGCCGACAGCCCGCTCTCGACGAACGACGACGAGGCGTTCGTCCCCGAGCTCGAGCCCGGCGAGTCGGCCGAGATCTCCTTCGACGTCTCGGCGAGCGGCGCCGCCGCGACCGAGCTTCACCCCGTCGAGCTCGACTTCGAGTACGAGACCGACGGCGGCGAGTCGAAAGTCTCGGACGTCTACCAGCATCCGATCGAGGTCGTCCCCGCCGAGTCCGACGGCGGCGGCGTCCTCGGGTCGCTCGCTCCCCTGATGATTGGGCTGACGGCGATCGGGCTGGGCGGCGTCGCGTGGTGGCGACGGACGTGATCGCGACCGATGACTGACGACGACCGCACCGCCGACGAGTCCGCACCGCGTCGCGAGCAGGGGCGTTCGAGCGAGTCCGCCGACTTGAGCGGGACGACCGACTCGAGCGGCGATAGCGGTATCTTCGGCGTCGATCTCGACCGGGTCCTCGATTTCGATTCCGTCTTCGGGGGCGAGAACCGCAACGACGACGGCGGCGACGGCGCTCACGGTGGCGATCGCAACCGGGACGCGCTCGGCGACGACCCGTTCACACGTCGGATCAATCCGCTGATCACGAACCGCCCCTGGACCGTCGTGATCGTCTTCCTCCTGCTGACGGCCGTCTTTCTCGGCGGCGCCGCGGCCGGTGGCGGCCAACAGCAGGCCGGGACCGACCAGTTCACCGAGGACACCGAGGCCCAGGAGGCCTACGAGAGCATGCAGGAGGACTTCGAGCGCGGCGGCCGCGACGCCGGCGGGACGACGGCGCAACTGTTCATCACGGACGACCGCAACGCCATCTCGAAGCCGAACCTGGTGCGGATGCTCGAGTTCCAGGATCGCATCGAGAACGACGCCGGGCTGCGCGTCGCGTCGTCGACGAGCCCGGCCTCGCTGGTCGCGACCCAGCTCGATCCCGAGGCGACGACCGCCGAGGAGCAACGGCGGGCCATCGAGCGCGCTTCCCCGGGGCAGCTCGAGGAGGCGATCGCGACGGCCGACGAGACGGCGGGGCTGCCGGTCAGTACCGACTTCACGCGCGAATCCGCGGCGGCAGACGTCGCGCAGGTCGCGATCACGTACGAGACGCCCGCGAACGCGGACACCGACGATCACGCGGCGCTCATTCGGGAGACAGAAGCCGTGGCCAACGAGATCGACGGCTTCGATTCCGACGACAACATCGTCGTCTTCGGCAGCGCCATCACCGAACAAGAGACGGTGCAGTTGCTCGGCGACACGGCGATCGTCGTCTTCCCGGCGGCGCTCGTTCTGATCCTGTTGTTCCTGATCGTCGCCTACCGGGATCCGGTCGACCTCACGCTCGGCCTCGTCGCGCTGCTGATGTCGATGATCTGGACGTTCGGCTTCATGGGGTTCGCGGGGATCCCCTTCTCCGACTCCCTGCTGACCGTCTTCCCGCTATTGCTGGCGGTCGGGATCGACTTCGGGATCCACATCATCAACCGCTACCGCGAGGAGCGGGCCGCGGGCGCGGCGATCGGCGACGCGATGGGCGTCACGACCGGCCAGCTCACGACCGCGCTGTTGATCGTCACCCTGACGACGGTCTTCGGCTTCGCGGCGAACTTGACCAGCGAGATGACCCGCGACTTCGGGATCGTCGCCGCGGCCGGCATCAGCTTCACGTTCCTCATCTTCGGCGTCTTCCTCCCCGCGGGCAAGGTCGCGCTCGACCGGCTGCGCGAGGGGACGCGGTTCCCGTCGTTCGGAACCACGCCCCTCGGTAGCGAGGAGTCTCGGCTGGGCCAGGTGCTGCCCGTCGGCGTCCACGTCGCGCGGGTCCTTCCGGTCGTCTTCCTCATCGCGATGCTCGTTCTCGGAACGGGCGTCGCCGCGTACGGCACCGGCGTCAGCACCGAGTTCGACCAAGAGGCCTTCTTCCCCGACGAGAACCGCCTCGAGCAGTACGAGTCGCTGCCCGGTCCACTCGCGCCGTCAGACTACTCCTTCATCACCGTCCTCGACATCATGGAGGAGGACTTCGATCGGGGGATGCAGGGCTCAGTGACGGTCTACGTCGACGATCCGGCGTTGCGTGACGACGACGCACTGCGGAATATCGATCGCGCGCTCGAGGATCCGCCGGACGCCTTCAAGACGGACGGCCGGCAGGCCGCCGCGACCAGCGTCCTCGATGTGATCAACGAGCAGGCCGCGGCGAATCCCGAGTTCGCGAGGACGGTCAAGCGGTACGACGGAGACGGCGACGGCATTCCGGACCGGGACGTCGACGCAGTCTACGACGACCTGTTCGCCGTCGCCGAGGAGCAGGCGGCGGATCGCATGACGACCGACCGGAGCGCGACGCGGATCGACATTCAGGTCGAGGCCGACGCTGAGCAGGACGAGGCCGTCGCCGCCGCACGCGAGGTCGCCGACCGCACGGGAATGGACGCGACGGCGACCGGCCAGTTGGTCATCTTCCAGAGCGTCGTCGAGAAGATCGGCGACTCGGCGATCACCAGCCTCGTCGTCGCGTTCCTCCTGACGATCGTCCTGCTCGTCATCTCGTACTGGTGGCTCGAGGGGCGAGCGATCTACGGACTGATCAACCTCGTGCCGGTGTTGCTGGCGGTCGCGATGCTCGCGGGCTCGATGCGGTACTTCGACATCCCGCTGAGTCCGATCAACGCGCCGATCCTGTCGGTCTCGATCGGGCTGGGCGTCGACTACACGGTGCATCTCATGCACCGGTTCGTCGACGAGTACGAGGAACGAGGCGACGTCGACGAGGCGTTGATGGTGACGGTTCGGGGAACCGGCGGCGCGCTCACCGGGAGCATGCTCACGACCGTCTGCGGACTCGGCGTGCTCTACTTCGCGCTGATCCCGCTGATCATGGAGTTCGGCCTCCTGCTGGCGCTGGGAGTCTTCTACTCCTGGCTCACCTCGATCGTCGTGCTTCCCTCCGTGATCGTCGTCTGGGATCGCTTCGAGGCGAGGTACGGGAGACTCTCGATCGGCCGACTCGTTCCGGAGTGAGGCCGTCGACCGTGCTCTCGAGGGAGGGAGTAGATTTCGTGTGCTTTCGAGCGGGCGGCGGCACCCGGAGGTGGATCGATCCGTCGTGCCGGCGGACGGTACTCGGTTCAGCCGACGGTGGCGACGTGACAGTGACGGCGGCGGCGAGACAGTCGACGTTGACGTAAGATCCGAAGTCGATCGGATTCGAACGGAACCGTGGGAGAGAGTGGATTTCGTGTGCTTTCGCACGTCGGAAGCCGGCGACGCAGATGACTCCACCCTGGGACGGACACGAAACCGATACCGTCATACCGGCGAGCGCACACCACTCGGACGAGCGGATCTCCATTGACCTGACCTCGAGCGAACGAACTCGTTCCGACCTCGAGCGAGCGGATCCGCACTGACCTCGACCGAACTCGGACTGACTTCGATCGAACCCGCACCGACGAACCGCCGTCGCATCTGCCGGGTTTCTCGCGGAGACGGGACCGGAGACGGAGAGTAGATTTCGTGTGCTCCGCTCTCACGGTCGACTGGAATATATCTGCGTGAATCGATGCTCGTGACGTATTACTAGAAGGAATTAGAGCAGACGAAACAGACGAAAGCAGGTTTTAAGTTCTAGTAGTAACCAGTCCTCGCTACCGAATGTCCGGTCCGTTTAGTGACCTTACGGAGACGCTCTTCGCGGACAAGTCCGTCTTAAGCGAGAGCTACCAGCCCGAGGAGATCCTCGAGCGCGACGAGGAGATCGACGCATTCAGTCACGCGCTACAGGACGTTCTCTTCGGCCGCGAACCCGAGAACATCTTTCTCTACGGGAAGGCCGGCCTCGGGAAGACGGCCGTGACGACGTACATGATGAGCGAACTGCAGTCCGAAGTCGCCGCGCGCGAGGAGGCGGACGATCTCCACGTCCACGAGATCAACTGCAACGGGAAGACGCTGTTTATGGTCGTCCGGCGGCTCGTCAACGAGCTCCTCCCGCCCGACGCGAGTCCGTTTCCGAAGCGCGGGCTCGGAACCGGCGACGCCTTCGACGAGCTCTACGCGCAACTCGATCGGATCGGCGGCACGCACCTGATCGTCTTCGACGAGATCGACCACCTCGACGACGTCGACACGCTGCTCTACGAACTGCCGCGGGCGCGGTCGAACGGCCACATCACGGAGTCGCTGGTCGGCATCATCGGGATCAGCAACAACTATACGTTCCGTCAGTCGCTGTCCGCGAAGGTCAAGGACACGCTCATGGAGACCGAGATCTCGTTCAGCCCCTACGACGCCGGCGAACTCCGGACGATCCTCCGGGATCGGGCCGATCGGGCGTTCGTCGACGGCGCCTGCGACGAGTCCGCCATCGCGAAGGCGGCGGCGCTCTCGGCACAGGACATGGGGAACGCTCGCCAGGCGATCGACCTCCTCCGCGTCGGGGCCGAGGTCGCCGAACGGGAGGGCGACGAGACCGGCACCGACGACCACATCGAGGACGCGCGCACGCTCGTCCAGCGCGGGCGGCTGCGGAACAAGATCCGCGACCAGACCGAACACGCCCAGTACATCCTCGAGACGATCGCGAAACTCGAGGAACGGGATGAAGTGCCGGCCCGGTCGAAGGAGATCCAGGAAGGGTACGAGCGGGTCGCGGAGGCCTACGGCGCGACGCCGCTGACGACGTTAAAGAGCATCCAGGACCACCTTTCGGATCTGCACATGCTTGGCTTTCTCGTGCGCCACGAGCGCAACAAGGGGCTCAGTGGCGGCCAGTACTACGAGTACGAACTGGACCTCGATCCGATGATCGTCCTCGAGACCAGAGAGGAAATCGTGCAGGCGGCCGATTGAGCGCGAGAGATCGTGCAGGTGTCGGCTGAGCGCGGAAAGCACACGAAATCTACTCCCTCCCACCGGCCCGTCGCCACCTCGGGTCGGACCGCGACCGAAAGCACACGAAATGTACTCTCCGTCTCCCGTACCGTCGGACTACGGGACCGAAAGCGCGGCGAGACCGGCCGTAGACGGGCCGGTTCGAGTTTCGACGCCGACCGACGGACGAGACGCGCATAAGCGGTCCATTATTATGGCCTCGGCCGGCCTCCGGAACGGATATGTCAGTCCCGCGCTCCGTCCGCCGACGTCGACGGAAGTCGTCCGACGCCGGCGGGAGCACCGCGGCGTCGACGAGAACGACCCGTGCGCCCAGCGCGCGACGGACCGGGCGCGGCGCGCGAACCGCTCTCGGCGCGGGTCCGACCGTCCTCCTGATCGGCAGTCTCGCAACCGGAACGCTCGAGCAGATCCAGTGGGGCGAACGCGGCCTCGAACTGTCCCCCGCCGCCGCAATCGCGGTCGGACTCGTTCTCTTCGCCGGCGTCGGTGCGGCGGTGTTCTCCCTCAGGAATCGGCACGGACGGGTCGAGGGCGACGACCGGGACGGCCTCGAGGGCGAGACGGAGACCTCGGCGGTCCTCACGGGCGACGCGATCGAAGGGATGCAGGCCGTCCTCCGGCGAGACGGCGGGGACTGGACGTGGCGCGTGCTCCGCCGGGAAGCGCTCGCGGAGAGCCCCGCCGGGGCCCCGACGCAGTCGACGGCGACGGCCCGAATCGAACGGACGCGGGACGCGATCGAAGCGGCGAGTCTCCGGGAGGTGACCGACGCGGCCGTGCGAGTGTACCGGGACGGGAACGGGGACGGCGGTGACGGGGATGACGCTGGCGGAGACGACGACGGCACCTGGCGCTGGTCGCTCGTCCGCGCGGACGGGAGCCGTGTCGCCACTGCGGCCGAAGGCTACGACGACCGCGACGACGCCGACGCCGCGGTGAGTTTCCTGAAAGATCACGGGCCCGACGCGGACGTCGTCGACGTCGAGGCGGCGGCGATTACGATCGCCGAGCGCCGCGACCGGTGGCGGTGGCAACTGGTCGACGACGAACGAACGCCCTTGGCCGCAAGTGCGGACGGCTACGACCGTCGTGCCGACGCCGCGGCGGCGGCCGAGACGTTCGCCGAACGCATCGCCGACGCGCGGGTTCTCGACGTCGAGGCGTTCGGCGTCGAACTCTACCCGCTCGAGGGGGCCGGATCGGCGGTGCGATCGGCGTCGAAAGGGGGAGCGAACTCGGAAGCGGACTCAGAGTCCGAGAGGGGATCGGAAGCGGACCTAGCGTCCGAAGCAGAATCGGAAGCCGAAGCAGAATCGGGTTCAAAACCGGAGCCGACCGCAGAAGAAGCCGACGGCGGGTGGTCGTGGCGGCTCGTCGACGAGGACGGCGATGTCGTCGCCGACGCGACCGTCGCGTTCGAGACGCGATTGGCCGCCGAAGACGCGGCGACGGCAGCGTTGGCAGCCCTCGAGGACGCGGCCGTCACCGACGCGGGGGAGCCGGCCTTCGAGCGATATCCCGATCCTGGTCCCGATCGTGCCGCTGGCGACGGCGACGATGACGGTGACCGTCACCGTGACGGCGACCGCGACCGCCACGGTAACGGCGACGCGTGGCGCTGGCGACTCGTCGACGACGCTGGCCGAACCGTCGCTCGAGCGCCGGTCGCCGCGCCGACGGCCGACGAGGCGGAGCGGGCCACCGACCTGTTCCGCGAGGCGGCGCCCGACGCGGCCGTCCTCGAGATCGACGAGGCGGCGTACGAGGTGTACCCGGACCCCGACGCCGCTCTCGAGGACGGCCGCGCGACGGACATGAGGGCGGCCGATTCCGGCGGCGCCTCGAGAAGCCGCGAGCGCGCCGCGACGGATACCGACGCCGAAACGCCCGCCGTCACCGACGGCGCCGGAACGGCGGGGACCGCCGACGGCTGGCGCTGGCGGCTCGTCACGACCGAACGCGACGTCGTCGCCGAGAGCGCACGAGCGTACGCCGACGCCGAGGCGGCGACGACGGCGCTCGATCGCGTCCGCGAGGAAGTTCGGGAGGCGGACGTCGTCGCATTCGAGACGGCGGCGTTTCGCGTCTACGAGACCGACGACGGCGACTGGCGGTGGCGGCTGCTCGACGCGGGCGGCACCGTCCTCGCCGACAGCGACGGCGAGCACGACTCGCGCAACGAGGCCATCGAGGCGATGCTGACGCTCAAGGAGCGCGCGCCCGACGCCGAGGTCGCGGAGATCGATGCGCCCGCGTTCGAACTGGTCGCCCGCGAGGACGGGGCGTGGTCCTGGCGGCTGCTCGACGCCGCCGGACGGCGCGTCGCCGAGGCGCCGACTCCCTACGCGAGCCGAGCGGACGCTCGAGCGGCGGTGGATCGGCTTCGCGACCGATCGAACGCCCCCGTCCACGCGGTCGAGAGCGCGACGTTCCAGCCCGACGCGACGGACGGCGGGTGGCGCTGGCGGTTCGTCCGCCCGTCGGGCGAGACGCTGGCCGTGTCCGGCGGCGAGTACCCGACCCGGGACGAACTCGTCGAGCGGATCGACGACGTCCGCGAGACGGCGGCCGCTGCCCGGGAGTACACGACCGGCGCGGTGACGGTCCAACTCCTCGGCGACGAGACCTGGCGGTGGAGCCTGCTCGACCGGGACCGGGAGCCGATCCTCGAATCGACGGCGGCGTACGCCGACCGCGAGGCTGCCCGGAGCGTCGTCGGCGACCTCAAGCGGGCGTCGGACGTCCCGGTCTTCGCGATCGAGTCCGACGGGGCCGCGATCTGGCTCGAGCGCGACGGGGACGGCTGGCGGTGGGACCTGCTCGATCGCGACAGGGAGGTCCTCGCGACCGCTGCCGAGACCGCGGACAAATCCGAGACGACGGCGACGATAGAGAGCGTCCGGCGACTCGCGCCGCTCGCCGACCGGATCGACGTCGCCGAGGCGTCGTTCGACGTCGTCGAGCGGGACGGCGGGTGGCGCTGGCGCCTCCTGAACGGGGACGGCGACCCCGTCGCGATCGCCGCCGACGTGACGGAGACGAACGCGGCCGCTCGCGAGGCGATCGCCGACGTCCGGTCGCTCCTCGAGTCGGCGAGCGTCTTCGAACTCGAGAGCGCCGCGTTCGAACTGTCCCGGACGGACGGCGACGAGCCGTGGCGGTGGCGGCTCGTCGACGAGAACGGCGAAACGCTGCTCGAAAGCGCACAATCCTACGAGACGCGCGCGGCGGCCCAGGAGGCGATCGGGGCGCTCAAATCCCACGCTCCGGACGGCGAGCTAACGGTCGCCGAGTGAGACCGCCACGTCACGCGTGACGCCGCATCGCGTCGTTCCGGGCGCGAAAAATTCAGTCCTGTTCCTCGCCCGCGCCGGAGAACTGGCCCTGTCCCTGCCACGGAACGTCGTCGCTCGTCGTCGTCGTCCGCGCTCCCGGCGCGTTCTCGTAGAGCTGCTCGAGGTGGACGAGCGTCTGCTCGACCGAGTACTGCTCGACGGCGCTTCGGGTCTCCCAGTCGGCCGCGAGGCAGTCCTCGATCGCCGCGGCCATCGCCTCGAGGTCGCCGTACTCGAACCGCATCCCGTTTTCGGGGCCGATCGTCTCCTCGAACGGCGGCACGTCGGCGGCGACGACCGGCGTCCCGCAGGCGTTGGCCTCGAGCGTCGACAGGCCCAGCGTGTCTCCCTTCGAGGCCGTCACGAACGCGTCCAGCGAGGAGTAGAAGACCGGCAGTTCCTCCCGCGGGAGGAAGTCCCGCAGCGTCACGTTGTCGGGGGCCGCCGCCTCGAGGTGCTCCCGGCGGGGACCCTCGCCGACGACGACGAACTCGTACTCGGGGAGCTCCTCGGCGACCCGCAGGATCTCCTCGACGTTTTTCTCCATGCTGAGCCGGCCGCTGTAGCCGATGACCGTCCGATCGGGGTCGGGGTACCGGTCGGTTTCGGTCGGCCGGAAGAACTCCATGTCGATGCCGACCGGGAGCTGGACGTGGCTGACGTTGCGCTCGATCCGGTTCGTCGAGGCGGTGACGACGTCGAAGCTCCGCAGGAACGCGGTCTCAGTCGGCACGTACAGCTTCTTCAGCAGCCCCGCGATCGTCCTCGATTTCACGCTCTGGTGGAAGTACTCCTCGATGGGCGTGTGGTGGGTGTAGACCGACGGGATATCGCGCTTCCAGGCGTAGTAGCGGCCGAGCAGGCCGACCGGCGCCGGGCCGTGGCAGTGAACGACATCGAGGTCCGGCAGCGTCGACGGCCGCTTGAACGTCGGAATCCGGTAGCCGGCGTAGAAGGGGTTCGGCAGCGATTGCACGGGAATTTCGCGGTCGTCGGGCTCGTAGTCGCCGTCGGGGTAGACGACGTACACCTCGTGGCCCCGCCGCTCGAGTTCCTCGCGCCAGAGGTCGATCGTGTACGTTACGCCGTCGATCTCGGGGAAGTAGCTGTCGGTGAAGAAGCCGATCTTCATTCAGACCACCTCCGCGTACAGCTGCTCGTACTCCTGTGCGATCGTCTCGAGCGAGAACCGCTCGCTGCGCTCGCGCGCGTTCGCGCCGAGCCGCTCCCGGACGTCGGAATCGCGCAGGCGGTCGATGGCGTCGACGAACGAGGTCGGGCCGCCGTCGGTGGCGACGGTCGCATCGGAGTTCGCGTCCGCTCGCGGTTCCGCCGGCGGACCGTCCGCCCGCGCGACCTTCAGACAGTCCTCGCCGTCCTCGAGCCACGAGAACGTCTCGATGTCTCGAACGACGACCGGTTTGCCGGCCGTCATCGCCTCGAGCAGGGCGATCCCCTCGTTTTCCTCGTGGGTCGGGAAGAAGAAGATATCCCCCGCCGCGTACGCGCCGCGGATGTCGTCGATGAAACCGGTGAAGGTGCAGTTGTCGGGCGAGGAATCGATCAGTCGCTTCGTCTCCCGGCCCTTCAGCGAGCGGTCGATCGGCCCGAACCACGCGAAGTCTACGTCGGGCAGTCGGCGGGCCGTCTCGACGAACGTCTCTAACCCCTTCCGCTTGATCACGTGGCCGACGAGGAAGACGACCGGGGGCTCGAGGTCGTACCGCTCCAGATACTCCTCGCGGAGCGACTCGAAGCCCTCGAGTTTCTCGCGGTCGACGCCGTTCGAGACGACTCGCGTCGGCGTCGCCCCGTCGACGTACCCTTCGATCAGCCCCCGGTTGTAGTCGGAGGGGCAGACGAGCGCGTCGGCCAGCCCGTACGCGCGCTCGAGGTACGGGCGCAGCGGTTTCGCGAGGGCGTTCGTAAATCGGAAGCTGTCGCCGAAGTCCTCGGCGGTCACGTGCGTGTGGGCGACGACCGGCACGCCCCGCTTGCGGGCCCGCCTGGCGTACCAGACCGATCGCGGTCCCATGAGGTTGCAGTGGAAGACGTCGGCTTCGAGGGTCGGCTCGGTGGTGTACTCCAGCTCGAGCCGGTCCAGCATCTTGCGCTGGTGGGCGACGGACTCGCTGATGCCGCCGGTGACGTGCTCCTCGAACTCGAAGTAGTGGCTGATTTTCATGGGATCACTCGCGGTTCGATCGCGCGGCGGTACTCCGCCGTCGCGCACCCGAGTGCGGGCGGACTACTCGACGGTCAACCACGGTACCTCCACGAGCGGCGGGATGTGGGTCTCGATGTGGTGTTCCCAGACACCCTGCTCCCCGAAGGCCTCGCCGTGGTCGGCGGTCACGATGACGTCGCCGTCGAGCTTCGGGATCAGCTCGGCGACCGATTCGAGCGCGATCCGCAGGTTCTCCTCGTAGAGCGCCATGGCGGCGTCTCGCGTCCCGTTCTGCACCAGGTCCTTGGGGTCCAGTTCGAGCCACAGGCCCGCCTTCTGGGCGATCTCCTTGCCGTCGAGGGCGGACTCGATCCTCGGCCGGACGGCGTCGCCGAGCGAGGCGAGCACGCCGTCGTCCCCGTCCTCGCTCTCGCCTTGCTTTTTGATCCCCTTCTGGATCTGCTCGAGCTTTTGTCCCTTTCCGCGCGCGAGGTAGGGCGCGTGGGGTTGCATGTAGTGGATCACCGTCCGCTCGGCGTCGTCGACGATATCGCGGTGCCGTTCGAACGATTCCGCGAGGCTGTCCGGCGGAACCGTGCCGAGGTCGTCGTCCCACCCGTGATCCCAGACGTCGACGACGTCGCTGATGTGGTCGCTCGCGGTCCACTCGTAGTCGCAGCTGGCGCCCCACTTGAGTTCGTTCAGCGGAATCCCGAGGTCGTTGATGAACGGGTTGCCGGAGAAGTACGCGATGTCGTGGTCCCCCGTGAAGGTGCGGTACGCCCACTCCGGCGTCGACGACCCCTTGCTTCGTCGCTTTTCGAGTGAGCCCTCGAGGAACTCGTCGTACACGTCGCTGAACACGTCGTACCGGCACGCGTCCAGCACGAGGCAGTAGTCCCACTCGGACTCGAGAAACCGCTGTTCTTTCATCGGTTACTCGTTCTTTCGATCCGATTCCCATATCTTTACTGGTCTGGACTATCTCGGGATGCTACCTGTTCCCGAACCCGATCCCATCAACGCCGGCGAGCGGGGCAGAGAGCAACTGACGATCGGTTTCGGTACGTTCGACCGACCGACTTACCGGGACGTACATGGGTGCACGCTAAAGAATCCCGCGGGCGGGTCGAGACGCCGCTCGAGGGGCCGCGGTGGCGGGGTCGCCCCCGGACGGTACGTCCGCTCGGTCCGGCCCGATCGCCGTCGGCCGGCGTCCGGAACCGCGCACTCGCTTCTCGGTCCGCGGACGCCGAATCGCCGCCCGCAAGTAGAAAAAACACTAATACCTCGGTCGGGAAACGAACCTCGATGGAAACGCAGCTGTCGCTTCGACGCGCGAGGGTGACCGGACCGTGACCGATCGGTCAATCCCCGCCGGTCACCGCGTGCGGTCGGCGCTCTCGCGGAACCGACTTCGCCTCGTCTTCGTCGCCGTCCTGCTCCTTTCGGCGGGCGTCCTCGCCGTCTCGGCGTCGAACACGCTGTCGACGGCGACCGAGGGCGACGTTCCGGACGCGCCCGAGACGGACAACCACACGGTCGTCACCGAATCGGGTCGCGCCGGGACGATCACCGCGTACGCCCCCGACGGCGAGGTCATCTACTACAACAACTCGCGGACGAAATACTTCGACGTCGACCCCGTCGAGGGCGATCCGCTGACCGTCGAGTACGCCGCGACGGACACGATCCACTCCGAAGGGCCGACCTGTAGCGATCCGCCGTGCACGCGGAACGTCCTCGAGCGGGCCGACTTAGAGACCGGCGAGGTCGAGGTCCTCTACGAGCGCTACGACTACAAGGAACACGCCGGCGAGTGGCACGACGTCGACCGCATCAACGAGAGCCACGTCCTCGTCGCCGACATCGTCGCCGACCAGGTGTTTATCGTCAATACGGAGACGGAGATCGTCGACTGGCTCTGGGACGCCCAGAGCGACTTCCCGGTCGAGGGCGGCGGCCCCTATCCGGGCGACTGGGCGCACGTCAACGACGTCGAGTACATCGAGGAGGGCGTCCACGAGGGCCACGTGATGGTCAGCCTCCGGAATCAGGATCAGGTCGTCTTCATCGACCCCGAGGAGGGACTGCTCGAGGAGTGGACGCTCGGCAGCGAGGACGAGTACGACGTCCAGTACGAACAGCACAACCCCGATTACATCCCCGAATCGCGCGGCGGGCCGGCGATCGTCGTCGCCGACTCCGAGAACGGCCGCGTCCAGGAGTTCCAGCGCGAGGACGGCGAGTGGACGCGAACGTGGCAGTGGGCCGACGAGCAGATCCAGTGGCCCCGCGACGCCGACCGCCTGCCGAACGGCAACACGCTGATCACCGACACCCACGGTAACCGCGTGCTGGAAGTCAACGAGTCCGGCGCGATCGTCTGGCAGGTCGAGTCGACCCTCCCCTACGAGGCCGAACGCCTCGAGACCGGCGACGAGAGCACGGGCGGCCACAGCGCGGCCGCACTCGGCCTCGAGTCGCGGACGGCCGACGCCGCCGCCGACGACGGCGATGGCGGACTCGGCGTCCTCGCCGCGCTCAGCGACGTCGTCGACGCGATCGTCCCCCACCGAATCAAGAACGGGATCCTCTTCGCCGCGCCGGTCTGGATGGGGCGCCTCGAGTTCGCCGTCGTCGGCGTCGCCCTGCTGACGGGGCTGACCTGGACCGGGCTCGAGACCAGGTGGCGCCTTCGCGACGCGGGGATCCGCTTCCGCCGACCCGTCTACCGGCGGGAGGACGACTGACGACCGGCGGCTGACGACTCGATCCCAAGATACGTGACGGGCGGGTTCGAAGGGCCGATACGATGGAGCTAGGGCGGTTCCTGTTTCTCGCCGGCGCGCTGTCCACGCACGCCGTCGTCGGCTACGCCCTCGTTCGCGGGTTCACCGACGCCGATCCGCGGCTCGGCGCCGTGCTCGGTCTCCTCCCCGACGCCGATTTCCTGTTTCCCGCGGCGTGGGGCTGGCCGTTCGTCCACCGGGGGCTCACGCACGCGCCGCTGTTCGCGGCGGCGACGGTCGCCGGCGCGTACGTAATCTATCGGGATCGGAACGTCCCGCTGGCCGTCGGGCTGGCGCTCGGCTCCCACATCGCCGTCGACTCGCTGTCGCCGATGGGGATCCCCTGGTTGTTCCCGCTCGAGGCGAGTCCGAGCCCCGGCGTTCCCGTTCACGGACCGACGGCGACGGTGCTGCTGTGGACGGCGGCGATTGCGATTCTCGCGAGCCGGACCGACGACCTGCCGTCGCTCTCCTGACGAATCGAGCTACCGCGACTGAACTACGACGCGAAAGAGAACTGAACGCCGCTACCGGACGCGAGCCGCCACCGGACGTGAGCGATCACGCGAACAGGTGGCCGCCCAGCAGGTACAGCGCGGCGAGGATCGACTGGAACGAGAGCGAGCCGATCGCCGAAAGCGCGACGAACGATTTCCCGCTCATCTCCGAGAGGCCGGCGGGAATCGTCACCAGCCCGCGGACGAACAGCATCGTGTTGCTCGCCGCGACGGCGAGCCCGCCCCAGCGGTCGAACCAGCCGTCGAACCGCTCGAGCCGCGATTCCGTGACCGGGACCCACCGTTTTTGCAGGACGTACTCCCGGCCGGCCCGGCGGACGAGACGGAACAGCAGGAACTGCCCGACCGTCGTTCCGACGACCGCGACGGCGACGATCGCGACCGCCTCGGGGACGGACGATCCGATCAGCGCCAGCGCGGCCGGGACGACCAGTTCGCTCGGCATGAACCGCAACAGCATCGCCCCCTCGAGAACGCAGACGCCGAGCAATACCGCGTACCCGAACTCCGACGCGAACAGGGACTCGAGCCACGGCGGAACGCTCCCGAGCTGCAGTGCCTCCATCGGTGGCGACTAAGACGGCGCGAACGTAAGCGTTGTTGCTTCTCGCAGTGCGGCCGATCGCTCGTAGGGCGCTACTCCAACGCGCGGACGCCGAACGCCGACACCGACACGCCGCCGATGAGCAGCGGCATCCAGTAGATCGCACCGCGGAAGATGAGGACCGCGGCGGTGATCACCGACGCCTCGACGCCGGTCGTCGGCACGAGCAGCGACACGAACGCGGCCTCGATGCCGCCGAGGCCGCCGGGCAGCGGCGCCGCGCCGGCGAGGTTCGCGAGCGGAATCGCGAATATGAGGACGTACACGGGAACGCTCTGGCCGAGCGCGGCGAACGCCGCCATGAGCGCGGCCGTCTGAAAGAGCCAGCCGGCCAGCGACAGTCCGACGACGAGCCCGAGGCGCCACCGATCCGTGCCGACGCGCTCGATGTTCTCGAAGAACCGTTGGAGCCGATTCGAGAGGTTCGCCTCGAGCTGGTCGGCGTCGAACCGCTCGATGCCGAGCAGGCCGAGGCGGGGTGCGACGATGGCGGGCAGTCGATCGATGACCCGCTGTCGGTACCGCCAGACGAGCGCGATTCCCAGAACGATGCCGGCGATCAGGACGACCGCCGTGCCGACGGCGTTCTCGAGGCGCTCGCCGAGAGCGGTGGTCGTCGCGTAGTAGCCGACGCCGACGAGGACGAGCGAGATGGACGGAACGACGTTGAGAACGTCGACGCTCGCGATGCCGACGAGGCCGGTCTCGTAACGGGATTCGGACACCTTCGAGATGAGTCCCGCCGCGACCGGTTCGCCGCCGGCCTGACCGAACGGCGTGATGTTGTTGGCGAAGACGGCGCCGGCGTAGACGAGAAACGCCGTTCCGACCGATACGTCGACGCCGAGCGCCGCGAGGACGGTTCGAAGCATCAGGCTCCAGGCGAACAACCAGCACAGCCCGAGTGCGAACGTAGCCGCGACCAGCGTCGGCTCCGCCGACAGCAGCGATCCGATGACCCGCTGAGCGCCGACGAGAAAGAGAAGCACCGCAAACACCGCGATCGTCGCGAACGCGCTGAGCAACAGCACGCGCCGGTTTCGCTCGTCCATGGATCATATGATTCGTTCGATGACTTGAAACGTCTGATTATCCCCGAGCGTACCCGGCGGGACGGGGAGTGGGGCGCTTCAATCGTTTTATTTAGGTTGCCCCTCTGCCATCCGGTAATGGACGAGAGACGCCAGTCGAACGTACTCTTCGTCGTTCTGGACACGGTCCGGAAGGACCGCCTCGAGCCGTACGGGTACGATCGGGCGACGACGCCGACCCTCTCGCGGTTCGCCGAGGACGCGACCGTCTTCGAGTCGGCGGTCGCGCCGGCCCCGTGGACGCTGCCGGTCCACGCCTCCCTCTTTACCGGCCTGTATCCGAGCCAGCACGGCGCCGATCAGGGGAGTCCGTACCTCGACGACGACGTGACGCTCGCGTCGATCCTGTCGGCGGCCGGCTACGAGACGGCCTGCTACTCCTCGAACGCCTGGATCACGCCCTACACCGGCCTCACCGACGGCTTCGACGCACAGGACTCGTTCTTCGAGGTCCTCCCCGGAGACGTGTTCTCGGGCCCGCTCGCCAGCGTCTGGCAGACGATCAACGACAACGAGTACTTACACGAACTGGCGTCGAAACTCGTCAGGGTCGGCGCGATGGCCCACTCGAAACTCGCCAGCGGCGAGAGCGCCGACTCGAAGACGCCCTCGGTGATCGACCGGACCCGGTCGTTCATCGACGACAGCGACGGCGACGAGGGCTGGTTCGCGTTCGTCAACCTGATGGACGCCCACCTGCCCTACTACCCGCCCGAGGAGTACCGCGAGGAGTTCGCTCCCGGCGTCGATCCCGACGACGTCTGCCAGAACTCCAAGGAATTCAATTCGGGCGCGCGCGACATCGACGACGAGGAGTGGGACGCCATTCGGGGACTCTACGACGCCGAAATCGCCCACATGGACGCCGAGCTCGGCCGGCTGTTCGACTGGCTCCGCGAGACCGGGCAGTGGGAGGAGACGACCGTGATCGTCTGCGCCGACCACGGCGAACTCCACGGCGAACACGACCTCTACGGCCACGAGTTCGCCCTCTACGACGAACTCATCAACGTGCCGCTGCTCGTGAAACACCCGTCGCTCGAGGCCGATCGGCGCGACGACCTCGTCGAGCTGCTCGACTGCTATCACACGGTGCTCGACGCGCTGGACGTCGATCCCGACGACGCGATCGACGCCGAGGGTCGCGTGACGCCGTTCGACCCGACCCGCTCGCTGCTCTCGAGCGAGTACCGCGCCTTCGAGGCCGCGGCCGAGCCGGATCCGGGGCAGCGCGCCGTCCGCGACGGAGACGGGGACTACGCCTTCGTCGAATACGCCCAGCCCGTCATCGAACTCCACCACTTAGAACAGAAGGCGAGCGACGCGGGGATCGACCTCCCGGACGATCACCGCGCGTACTCGCGGCTGCGCGCGGCCCGCAGCACCGACGCGAAGTACGTCCGCGCCGACCGAATCCCCGACGAGGGCTACCGGCTCGACGAGGACCCGAACGAGAACGCTCCGGTCGATCCGGCCGAGGACGAGGTCGTCGCCGCCGCCGAAGCGGCGCTGGCCCGCTTCGAAACGGCCGTCGGCGGCGCGTGGGACGACCCGAACGAGACGGCCGGCGACCGGGAGGCCCTGGCGGACGCCGGCGAGGAAACCCGCGACCGACTGCGCGAACTCGGCTACCTCGAGTGAGGCGGTCCTCGAGGACGGTCTGCTCGCCGACGCCGGGCCGCGATTGCGGCGTCGGCGAACCGCGACGCGACGCCGGCGTCGAACGATCCTCGCCGTGATCAGTCGTCGACGTTCGTCTCCGAAGCGATACCATCCTCGAGTTCGTCGGCCGGCGGAGCGGCGGACCGCGTTCCCTCCACGCGCTCGACGAGGCGTTCGGCGGCGGCCACGCTCCAGACGGCGAGCAGGACGCCGGCGACGACGTCGATCGCCCAGTGGATCCCGAGGTACATCGTCGAGAAGACGACGCTCGAGGCGACGGCCGACGCGATCCCGAACCACAGGCGATGGGCCGCGCGGGACCGCCACGCGAACAGCACCACGACGACCGCCAGCGACGTGTGCAGCGAGGGGAACACGTCCGTGTTCGCCGAGACTGCCGCGGTGAGCTCCTGCGTTTGCGGGTAGATCTGGTACATCAACCCGTCGACGGACGGGAGGTGATTGCGCGGGCCGTAGGCGATAAACAGCGTGTAACAGAGCGAGCCGACCAGGTAGTTGAGCAGGTACGCGACGAGAAGCGCCTTGAGTCGACGCTGCAAGCCCGAGACGAAGTACAGGATCGGCGCGGTCACCAGCAGGTACGGAAACGCGAACATGTACATGGCCGAGAAAAAGCCCACCGTCGCCTCGGGCACGACGTCCTGCACGACCGCGACGAGGTCGCCCTCGACGGCGTAGATCGCTGCGGTGATGTCCCAGTCGATCGCGTGGGATATCCGGAGACTGAGTCCGTGCGTCGCTCGTTTCGCGACGAAAAACAGCGCCGCGAAGCCGAGGTAGGGGGCGACGTCGAGGAGCCGCGGCCGAAACTGGACTCTCGTTCGGCGAACGTCGACCCGATCGAGACAGAGGGCGCAGGTGCCGACGAGACCGATGCAGACGGCGAGCGACGTGAGGGCGACGACGAGTGGTAGTGCCATCGTTCTTGGAGGGGAGTCCGGGATTTCGAACGGCTACGGTTTACGGAGCGGGTGCCGTGTCGGCGGCTTTCGGCCGGTCGTTCGGTCGAACGAGGGGTGCAGCCGACGGTCGCCGAAACGACGGTCGGTTGACACCAACCTTCGTATCGTACCGGGCTCGCTCATCCGTTGATAATCTTACGAAAAGTGAGTCTCCCGTATGGTCGTATCCGTTCGTTTCACTGTCTGCAACGCCATCCGCAACGCCGGGATCGATTCCCGATTTCAGGCGGCGAGTTCCGTCCCGTCGTTCGACGGCGACAGCCGCCGCCGTCACGACCGCCCGGACGGCGTTCGACTCGACCGACCGCAACGCGGCTGTCGCTCGCGGGCTCCGCCGCCTTCGTCGGCCGGTCGCTGCTCGAGACGATGCGCGTGACGGCCGTCACCGCCGAATCGGTGCGGTCGATGCTCGACGCTATGCTCGTAGTAGCGGACTCGAAAAACGGAATTCGGATGTTTCCGCGTTACTCCGGGATACCCCAGACCTCGTCGTCCCAGTCGCGGGACGGGAAGTCGTAGACCGGCTGGTCGCGGTCGCGCTCGTCGAGGCGCCGGCGGTCGTCGTCGGACAGTTCCCAGTCGAACAGATCGAAGTTCTCCGCGATGTGTTCGGGGCTGGTCGAGCGCGGGAGGACGACGACGTCGCGATCGACCGCCCATCGGAGGACGATCTGGGCGGGCGACTTGTCGTACTCCTCGGCCAGCTCCTGGACGACCTCGTCACCGAAGACGTCCGTGCGCCCGAGCGGGGCCGCGGCCTCGATGACGGTGTCGGTCTCCCGGCAGTAGTCGACCAGATCGGGCCGTTGGAGCCACGGGTGGAACTCGATCTGGTTGACCGCGATCGGCACGTCCGCGACGTGCTGGGCCGCGCTCAGTTGATAGGCGCTGAAGTTCGAGACGCCGACGTTTCGGACGAGCCCCTCCTCGTGGAGCCGTTCCATCGCGTGCATCGTCTCCCGCAGCGAGATCGCGGGGTTGGGCCAGTGGATCAGGTACAGGTCCAGATAATCCGTCCCCAGCTTCTCGAGGCTCTCCTTACAGGACGCGATCACGTCGTCGTAATGGAGGTTCTTGGCGAGGACCTTCGAGGTGAGAAAGAGGTCGTCGCGATCGACGTCGGCGTCGGCGAGGACCTCGCCGATCTCCGCCTCGTTCATGTAGCCCTCGGCGGTGTCGATGTGCGTGTAGCCCGCCTCGAGGGCGGCTTCGACGGACTCCTTGACGGTCTCGCCCTCGAGTTCCCACGTGCCGAAACCGATCGTCGGCAGTTCGTCGCCGCTCGGCAGGGTCTTCGTTGGGACTGTCATCACCGATAGATCGTGCGACGAACCCAATAGTTCTGCTGAAAGGGGCAGTCCGGCAGGCATTTCGCTCCTCGCAGTCACGCCTCGCCGTCATCTCGTCGAAACGGCACGACCGCGCTATCGGAGCGTCTCCGCGAGGAATTCCCCGATGGCGTCCGGCCCCGCAGGCGGTCGCTCCGCGAGCAGGACGTTCGAGTCGTCGCCCGCCTCGAGGTGCGCCGTCGCCGTGACGCGCTGTGCGGGCTGGGTCTCCTCGAGGACGCTCATCGCCGTCCGCTCGGAGTCGGCGCCCCAGACGTGGCCGAGGTCGTGCAGTTCGTAGAACGTCGCCGCAACCCCGACATCGCGCAACGCGTCGAACAGGAGTCGACTCTGCTCGACGGACACGAGCTGGTCCCGGCGCCCGTGCATGAGCAGGAACGGCGGAGCGTCCGCGGTCACGTACGTGATCGGACTCGCGCGTCGCGCCTTGTCCTGGTTCTCCGAGACCGGGTCGCCCAACAGGAGCGACTCGAGCGATTCCTCGCCGCCCGGCAACTCGAGCAGGTCGTGGATGCCGTACCAGTCGACGACGGCCTGCACGGCTCCCGACTCCTCGGGCGCGACTTCTTTCGCGACGGCCTCGTCCGGGTACACGTCGCCGGCGATCTCGGTGACGTCGTCGACCACGCCGGCCAGCGCCGCCAGGTGCCCGCCCGCGGAGGAGCCCCACGTCGCGACCCGCTCCCCGTCGAACCCGTACCCGTCGGCATTCGCGCGCAGCCACCTGATCGCGGCCTTCACGTCGACGATCGGATCGGGGAAGACGCCCCGCGGCGTCGGGTTCTCGGGATCGACGTCGAACGGCAGGTCCGCGTCCGCCGGGACTTCCGCCAGCCGGTAGCTGACGCTGGCCATCGCGCAGTCCCACTCGGCCGCGAACCGCTCGAGGTCGGGCGCGTTCTTCCGGGTCTCGAAGACCCAGCCGCCGCCGTGGACGTAGACGACGAGCGGCGTCGGATCGTCGGTCTCGGGTTCGGGGACGTAAAGATCGAGTTTCAGTTCGCCGGCCTCGCGCTCGGCGTAGGTGACGTCCTCGTAGGCCGCGACCGACACCGATTCGTCGACGTCGTTCGACGCACCGTCGTCCGTTCCCGTCTCGGTCGCGGATGCGGGGTCGTCGATCGTGTTGGAATTCGAACAGTCAGCCATTACGGCCGATTCGATCGCAGCCGGCACGCCTAAGAATTTCCGTCTCGGCACGCTCGTCCGGTTTCCGCGGTCCGCCGTCGTCGCGTCCACCGCGAATTCGACGGCGACCACCGTCTCCGGTAACCCGCCGTCACAGAAATCGTTCGGGAGGCGTTTGCAGCGAACCAGCGAGGCCTAGCCGTCGTTGTGGCCTCAGAACGGGAACAGCGAGTCGGCCTCGAGGTCGCGCTCGATCAGTTCGATCTCGTGGCCGTCCTGATCCTTCGTGAACGCGTACATGTTGTCGTTGCTCTCGGGGTCGCGGTAGTCCTCGGCCCCGCGCTCGAGGAGTTGGTCCCAGTCGTCCTGCAGGTCGTCGACGCGGACACAGAGGTGCCCCCAGGCGTCGCCCTGCTCGTAGCTGCGGCCGTCGTAGTTGTAGGTGAGTTCGACGGACATCGCCTCGTCGGGGGCGTCGCGGGGCTCGACGAAGTAGTTCGCGAAGGTGTCGGCCTCCCAGCGGCCGACCTCGTCGTACTCGAACTTGCGCGTCCAGAAGCCCAGCGCCTCGTCGGCGTCCTCGACGCGGATCATGGTGTGGTCGATCGACCAGAGCGCGCCCGTATCGCGCTGGACGATCTCGACCTCGTGGCCGTCGGGGTCCTTGACGAACGCGTAGTCGCCGCCGCAGGACTCGGGGTCGCGGTAGTCCTCGACGCCCTCGTCCATCAGCTGCTGGTAGTAGTCCTCGAGTTCGCCCTCGGGGACGCGGACGGCGATGTGGCCCCAGGCGTCGCCCAGTTCGGGCTCCTCGCCCTCGTTGTGGGTGATCTCGAGCATGGCGCCGTCCTCGTGCATGTCCTCGGGACCGAGGTAGACGATGGTGAAGCCGTCGCCCTCGTGGCGATCCTTCTCCTCGTAGTCGAGGTGGGTCTGGTACCAGTCGAGCGACTCCTCCAGGTCGGCGACGCGAATCATCGTGTGGTCGAGGATTCCGTCCATACGCGAAACATCGCCTGCGGACCGCAAAAACGTGGCGGAGGCGGCGAAGCGGCCCTAGTCGCCGCCGAACTCGGAGTCGGATTCGGTCGTCCCGTCTCACTCGCGCTCGGGTGCCGGTTCGGATTCGGGACCGCCCTCGAGCGCCTCGCCCTCCGCGGCGCTCGGCTGGATCCCCCGCCGCGCCGCGTCGAGTTCGGAGAGGCCGTAGACGAGGCCCGTCAGCAGGACGACTCCCAGCGGCAGGAAGACCAGCGGCGAGACGCCGAGGTAGCCGTTGAGCAGGTAACAGACCACGACCACGACCATGACGGTCGCCGCGTAGGGCAGTTGCGTGCGCACGTGGTCGATCAGGTCCGCGCCGGTGAACGTCGCGGACAGCACCGTCGTATCCGAGATCGGCGAGGCGTGATCGCCGAAGATCGCTCCCGAGAAGACGGCGCCGACGATGACCGGCATGGCGTCGAACCCGCCGGTGAGGTCGTAGGCCAGTTGGATCGCGATCGGCGTCACGATCCCCATCGTCGCCCACGACGACCCCATCGTGAACGCGATGAAGGCGGCGGCGAGGAGGACGACGATCGGGAGCGCGGCGGCCGGTACGGCGTCGCCGACGAGGTTCGTGACGTAGGTCCCCGTCCCGAGCGCCTCCGCGACGCTGCTGATCGTCCATGCGAGGACGAGGATCGTGACCGCGGTCAGCATGAGCCGGAAGCCGTCGAGGACGGTGTCGACGGCGGTGCCGAGATCGAAAAGGTCGTAGGCGACGCCGATCGCGATCGCGGTCGCGACCATCGCGAACGAGCCCCAGACGAGCGCGCCGGCGAAGTCGCCGGCGCCGACGATGTCGACGAAGACGGGGACGAGTCCGTCCGCGGCCGCCGCATCTCGAACGGCGGTCGGCGCGCCGGCCTCGGCCTGGGTCGCGGTCCAGGACTGGTAGCCGGTCCAGAACGCGCCGGCCAGCGTGACCGCGACGAGCACGACGACCGGCGCGAAGAACGTCCGCAGCATCGGGCGCGTTTCGATCGGCGCGCCGAGATCCTTCTCGACCTCCTGGAGCGGCTGGGCGTCCTCGCGGCTCACCTTCCCGGTCGACCGGGCGCGGTGTTCGGCCGCGAGCATCTCGCCGTAGTCGCGGCCCGTGTAGACGATCAGCCCGACCATCACGATCGCCAGCAGGGCGTACGTGTTGTACGGGATCGACCGCACGAACGTCTCGAAGGCCGTCGGCGCGCTCTCTCCCGCGCCGAGACCCTCGTAGGCGTCGCCGATCAGCGAGAGCTGGAAGGCGACCCAGCTCGAGAGGGCGATCGTCGCGACCGGAGCGGCCGTCGAGTCGACGATGTAGGAGAGCTTCTCGCGGGAGATGCGCAGTTGGTCCGAGATCTCGCGCATCGTCGAGCCGACGATGGCCGTGTTGGCGTAGTCGTCGAAGAACATGGCCATCCCGAGGAGCCAGGTCGTCACGCCGACGGTCCGCTGGGTCCGGAGCCGGGCCGTGGCCCACTCGCGGACGGCGGTCGCGCCGCCGAGGCGCCAGACGAGCGCGACGCCCGAGCCGAGCAGGAGCGTGAACAGCAGGATCTGGACGTGGAAGCCGTCGTCGGCGATGATCGCGCCGACGATCCAGTCGAACGTCTGTGCGATGCCGAGCCCCCCAGTGTAGATGACCGCGCCCGACCAGATACCGAGAAACAGCGACAGCATCGGCCGGCGGGTCGCGATCGCGAGGCCGATCGCCAGCAGCGGCGGCACGAGCGACAGTGCCCCGAATTCGGACATACCTGGTCACTCGACTGAGCAAGCGGATAACCCTGACCATTCCGGCCGCAGCGGGACCTTCACTGCGGGTTATACGATCGGACGGAACGTAGAAGACGGGGTCGTGAACGGCTCGGAGACTGCCGACCCGCCCGACTCAGCGCCGGAGGATCAGCTTCAGCACGTCCTCGTCCTCGAGAACGTGGTCCGTCCCGACCTGCTGTTCGTCGTGGGTCGCGCTCGGGCCGGTGACGCGGGCGAAGCGGAACCGCTCTTCCATCTCGCCGCCGAGTTTCTCCAGGGCCTCGCCGACGGTCGACCCCTCCTCGACGACCAGCGGCTCCTCCCAGTCGACGCCGCGGCCGGGTTTGTCCATGTAGACCCGAATGAGCCCGAGGTTCTCCCAGATCCGGTCCTTCAGCGCCTCGAGGCCCTTCTCCTTCGCGGCGCTGATGAAGGTGACTTCCTCGGGGTCTAAGTCGCGCTCGCGGAGCTGCTCGTCCACCGTTTCCTTGTAGTCGGGCTCGATGAGGTCGACCTTGTTGACGCAGGTGATCGAGGGGATGTACTCGCGGTTCTCCATGAGGCCGTCGACCAGCCGGTCGATGGTGACGTTCTCCTGCAGGTTGACGTCGGCGTTGACGTAGCCGTGCTCCCGGAGGACCTGCTTGATCGTCTCCTCGTCCAGGTCTTGGTCGGTGCTCGAGGTGATCTTGATCCCGTCCTTGTGCTTGGGGCGGACGGTGACCTTCGGCGGCTCCTGGTCGACGCGGATGTTGATGTCGTAGAGCTCCTCCTGGAGCCGGTCGTACTGCTCGATCTCGAACACCGAGAGGACGAACACGATCAGGTCGGCGTTGCGCACGACCGCGAGCACCTGCTGGCCGTCGCCCCGGCCCGAGGCCGCGCCCTCGATGAGGCCGGGCACGTCGAGCATCTGGATGTTCGCCCCGCGGTGCTGGAGCATCCCGGGGTTGACATCCAGCGTCGTGAACTCGTAGGAGCCGGTCTCGCTCTCGGCGTTGGTCAGCGAGTTCAGCAGCGACGACTTGCCGACGCTCGGGAATCCGACCAGCGCCACGGTGGCGTCGCCGTGTTTCTCGACGGCGTAGCCGCCGCCACCGCCGGAGCCCGACTGCTGTTTCTCGAGCTGTTCTTTCTTCTCCGCGAGCTTCGACTTGAGCCGGCCGATGTGGGCCTCCGTCGACTTGTTGTAGGGCGTGTTGGCGATTTCTTCCTCGATCTCCTCGATCTCCTCCTCGAGCCCCATTTGTCCGTATCCAACCGCCCGCGCCGAAAAACACTTTCCATGCGGGCCGCGGGACGCATCCGACGATCCCGACTGGGGCGTGCGGATCGGCGCCGACCGAGTCTGCGCGGAACGGCCAGGAACGCGCGTCCTCGGCGCCGTAAATCCATCATTACCGATGCAAACGGACTTCGATACACATAAACGCGGAGCCGAGCAACTCCGAGTCGGAGATGCCGGATCCGGCGCGACTGCGCGACAGCACCCAGATCGTCCTCCCCCGGGAAACGCTCGAGGGCGTCGAGGCCCAGCTCGAGGAACGGTTCACGGTGACCATCTTCGACGAGGGCGAGGGGTACTGTCGCATCATCGGCAGCCCCGTCGAGATCAAGGCGGCGAGCGACTTTCTCGTGCGCCAGGGCGTCAGCGTTTCCTGACGGCCCGACCGCGATCCGTCGCTTTTCGCGTCTCAGCGTGTGAGCCGCGCAATCGGACGTCGGGCGTCGCTAGGTCCGTCTGTTCTCCCGTCAGCACACCGGCACAATCACCCCGACTGATGATATTCTGCCGAAGAAATCGAGTTTGAATGTTTATATATAGGGGCTGAGAACGGAGAGAGCACATGTCTACGGAGACGAACGATACGGGAACGGTGACGGGACGGCGCTCGCTGCGAGCGCTCGGCCTGTCGGTGCTCGTGGTGCTTTCGGTGCTTGCGACGAGCGGTCTGGCCGGGGCGACGACCCAGGCCGGTCCGGATACCGATTCGGACTCGCTCGAGAGCGCGGACGAACTGTACCTGAACGACGACGGGAGCGGCGTCCTCGTCTACGCAAACAACGAAAGCGACGTCGAGGAGTATCGAATCGGCGCCGACGTCACCCGGGGACTGGCCCACGTCCTCGTCGCCGACGACGTCGAAGACGGCGAACTGAACGGCGCCGAAGGGAACTTCAGCGCCGTCCTCGAGGACGACATGTTCTCGGCCAACGGCGCGCTCACGATGGAGCAGCCGCCGGAGGTCGAAGACCTCGACGTCCAGATCAGCGGCGAACGAAGCGCCGAGACCAACGAGTTCGACGCGGACGTCTACGCGCTGCTCGGCAGCGGCGAGACGGGCGACGTCCAGCGGCTTTCGTCGACCCAGCAAGCGTCGCTGTTCGAGACCGCACGTACGTCCGGGACGGTCGAGACGACCGCGAATTCGTTCCGGACGTCCGGCAACGTGAGCGTCGACTTCGGCTCGAGTCCGATGGCGACGGGCGACGCGCCCGAGGAGACGCTCGCGTTCGAACTAACCGAAACCGAGAACGGCTACGAAGTCGAGGCCAGCGAGCGCCAGACCGTGCAGGCGTTCCTGTCGGATCCGACCGAAAAATGGGGAACCAAAGCCGACGCGAAGGCGACGCTCGAGGAGCGATACAGTTCCCTCGCGGACGATCTCGGCGGTGACGTGACGGTCGAGATCGACCACCACAACTTCGAAGAACAGGGCGCCAACACCTACTGGAAGGAACTCGACTACACGATCACCTACGAGGGGATCGACCGACTCGCGGACAACCTCGCCGATCAACTCGCCGACGATCCCTCGACCGACCTCGAGCGCGAGGAGGCCGAAGAGATCGCCGAGCAGGTGACCAACGTCGAGATCGAGACGGTCCAGTTCGACTACGCCTCGAGCAGCGAGGGGATGGATGCGACGTGGACCGCCGAAATCAACGAGTACGCGCCGCTTCTCAAGTCCGCCGTCGAACTCAGTCAGGCTTCGATGGCAGAGATGAACGGAACCGAAGGCGAGGACGCGCTCAGCGAACAGCTCTCCGAGTTCGACACTCGACTCGAGGCCCAGCAGGCTGCGGATCTCCGCTCGACCGTCGAATGGGACGCGCGCGCGGCCTACACCGACAACAACCGAGTCGAAATCGAGGCGACGGCGAGCGGCGACACGGAGAACTACGACGCATATACGGACGAACTCGCCGACCGCGGGATCGACATGGGCGACGAACGCGTCGTCTTCGATTTCAGCGCCACCACCACCGACGATGGCAGGATCAACGTCGACGGCGACGTGGAGATCGGCACGGCTGATCTCGCCCAGACCGCGATCACCTCGTTCGCGGATTCGATCCGTCAGCAACAGGACGCCGACCAGCTTGGAACCTTCGCGTCCGCGCTCGAGGAGTCCGAACTCGAGATCGCGAAGGTCGACCTCGACTTCGACAACGAGACCGTCGAACTTGAGGCCGGCGCGAAATTCAACAGCACGGAGTCGCTCCTCGAGGACGGGATCCTCGGCGAGAACGTCGCGCTGACGCAGATCGCCGGCGGGAGCGAGGACGGCGGGACCTACGTTTACGTCGAGGACCCCGAGGGCGAGGAACTCGATCGGGACGCGCTCGCCGAGCGGGGGCTCATCGACGACGACACCGAGGTCTACGAACCCGGTGAGGGCGACCGCGACTTCCCCGAGATGGACACCGAAGCGGCGACGAACTACCTCGGCCTCGAGGCCGACGGCGGCGACGGCATGCCCGGCTTCGGCCCGGCCGCCGGGCTGATCGGCGGCGGTCTCGCCGTGGCGCTGCTCGCGGCGCGCCGCCGCGTCTAACGGCGACCCCGTCACCCCGCCGCATTGGGGACGGATGCGATGCGAATCGGGCGGGGAAATATTCAAGTCCGAGTCGAAACTAGATTCTAGTGCGTATGGAGCCCACAGCGGTGCTCTACGCGATGCTCCTGCTCGGACCGATTTATATCGTCGGCAGCTATCTGTTCGCCCGGTACCGGGTCGCGCGATCCGGCGCCGACGCCGACGCTGCGGGCGAGGCGGACGACGCGGTCGACCGCGATGCCGGCAACGTCACCTGCCCCAACTGCGGGGCCGAAAACGAACTCGGCTACACGTACTGTTACAACTGTATCGGCGAACTGCCGGGCGGCGTCTCGACGGCGACCTCGAGAGCGCGTCCTCGCCAGCGGGGGATCCGCTAACGCGGCGCCGCCGGCGTCGGACCGACCGTCTGCGCCACCCCGACCGGCACGGCGATGAACCGCCGTCGGTACCCGGTCGTCCGTCCCGCGGCGCTACCGCTCGGGATGCGTCGGCGCGTCGAACCCGCCGCGGATCAGCGGTTTCGCGATGTGGCGGCGGGCACACGGCGGCACCTCGTACCATCCCTCCTCGAGATCGCGCTCGAGGGGCACCGCCTCCTTCCCGGGTGCGGTCGTTCCGCAGTCCCGACAGCGATACCCCTGATCGCGGCCGGCGCTTTCCATTCGACGGTCGCAGTCCGGACAGGTCGGCGTCACCTGTTCGGTCGTCACGAGGTCGCGAACGGCGAACTTCTCGAGTTTGAGCGTCCCGCGCGAGACCTCGCCGCAGACGGTGAGCCGATCGCCGACGCGAAGCGATCGAACCCGATTGCGGAACCGTTTGGTCGGTTCGAAGGCGGCACACTCGAGGCGGGCGTCGGAGTCGCCGCGTTCGGTCTCCTCGTCGGAGCCGGCCGCCGCGGTTGGCGCTGTGATTTCGAAGAAGACGTGGCCGCCGCGTCGCGTTTCGGGGCTCGTTACGACCCTCCCATCGAGCCGATAGGCGCGGCCATCCCGAACCGCATCGATCGACCCGTCCTGCAGGTGGACGTCGGTGCCCTGGTTCGTGACGAACAGCTGGCTCGAGTCGACGGGTTCGCTCTCGATGCGGTCGGCGACGGCCCGGACGGCGTCGGGGTCGTCCCCGCGGATACCGTGGAGGATCGGCCCGGGGGTGTGGGGGACGCAGACCGTCTCGTTTTCACCCCGGTCGACCGTGTCCCAGACCTCGGGGTAGCCCCAGTCGGCCGCCGCGAAGACGCTCTCCGGATCGACCTCGCGCGGCGTTCCCCACCGATCGGGCTCGCGGTAGGAGATGTACTCGTAGGTCCACTCCTCGAGGGCGCGCCAGGCGCCGACGGCGGCCAGCGCGCCGATCCGGCCGCGGCCGTTGCCGGCGCCCCACGCGCGATAGCCGCGGCGCTCGAGGACGGCGGTCGCGTCCTCGAGTGCGAGTTCCTCGCGGATCGCGCGGCGAGTAAACGCGGCGACGTCCTCGGGAATCGAATCGTCCCCATCGGCATCGGGACTGACGTCCGCCACCACCAGCCCCGGATTCGTCCGCTCGTCGGCCGTCTCGGCGAGCGTCTCGAGGTGCTCGCGCGCGATTGCGAACGCGCGGTCGGGATCGCAGTTGGCGTGGATCGCCAGCGCGGCGTTGCCCCGCGTCTTGTACTCGACGGCCGGGTTGAGCCGCACGAGCAGGATCCGGGCGACGGCGGCGCCTTCCCGGCGCAGCCGCTCGGCGACCTGCGCGGCGACGTAGGTCGTGCACATCCCGCGCTCGCGGGAGTCGGTGTCGTCGAGGCCGACGATGGTCATCGGCCGTTCGTAGCGGCGGCGCGGAGTAACCCCTTTCGGGACGTGTAGACGCCGTGACTGGGACTGGTTAGATCCTATAAACCCGCCCGAGGGCGGCCCGTCGATTCCAACTAGTATATAAGTATACTGCCGGTACAGATACGAATCGCTACACGGCGGACGGACACGGGGGAAACGCTCTTATAGCAGGAATTGCTTACATGTCCTTATGTCCCGCTCCGCACTGGTCGGCAACGTTACCGCGATGTTAGAGGACGCGGGATTCGTGGTAAGCGACCGGTGTGCGATCCGTCCGAAGAGCTTCGACGTCGCTGCGCGTCGCGGCGAGGACCTCATTCTCGTGAAAATCCTCGGCAACATCGACGCCTTCAACGAGGAGACCGGTCACGAGATGCGCCGCCTCGGCACCTACCTCGATGCGACGCCGCTGGTCATCGGCCTTCGCAGTCGCGACGAGGATCTCAAACCGGACGTCGTCTACTTCCGACACGGCGTTCCCGTGCTGAGTCCCGACACCGCGTACAACCTGTTCATCGAGGACGTACCGCCGCTGATCTACGCCGCGCCCGGCGGCCTCTACGTCAACATCGACGGCGACCTGCTGGCCGACGAGCGCGAGGACCGCGACTGGAGCCTCGGCCGGCTGGCCAACGAACTCGGCGTCTCCCGGCGGACGGTCTCGAAGTACGAGGACGGCATGAACGCCTCCGTCGAGGTCGCCATGGAACTGCAGGAGATCTTCGACGCGCCGCTTACCAGCCCGGTCAACGTCCTCGACGGGGCCGACGAGGTCCACGAGACCGAGTCGACGCCGGACGATCCCGAGGCCGATCCCGACGACGAACGCGTCGTCGCGGTGCTGACGCGGGCCGGCTACGAGGTGCACCCGACGCTGCGCTCGCCGTTCAAGGCCGTCAGCCGCGACGAGGAGGACGACGACGAGGACGTCGTCCTCACTGGCCACTCCGAGTTCACCAAGGCCGCCGAAAAACGCGCGCGGATCATGAGTTCGATCGGCCACGTCACCCACACGCAGTCGGTCTACGTCGTCGACCGGGCGAAACGCGACTCCGTCGACGGCACCGCACTCGTCGAGCGCGACGAACTCGACGACCTCCGGGACGCCGCGGAGCTGCGGAAGGTCATCCGCGAGCGCTCGGAGCACGAAGAAGCGGCGTAACCTCGGCCCGCGAGTTTCGGCCGTGGAAACTATTCTCGAGCCGCGAGTTACGCGTACGTTTCCTCGAGGTACGCGACGATGTCGTCGCTTTCGGCCATCCCTTCGACGTCGTTGGCCTCGTCGGTGATGACGGGGACGCCAGTCTGACCGCTGACCTCCTGTACCTCGGTGCGGTCCGCGTGGGACCGCGGGACCTCGATCACGTCGTACTCGAGGTCGAGTTCGTCGAGCTTCGAGCGGACTTTCGCGCAGAACGGACAGCCGGGGAGTTCGTACAGCGTGATGTCGGACATATCGGCGCGTAGCCGCGGAAGACGTATCAGCCCACCGGTCGGCCGAGCGGTTGCCGGTGTCTGGCTCTGCGGCTCCGGTCGTCGCGGTCGTCCGCGTCGCCCGCACTGTCCGCATCGTCCGCGTTCGAACGTGGTCGAAACTGAGCCGCAGACCGCCGTCAGAACGAGAGCATGCCGGCCTGCACCGCGAAGTACGTCGCGAAGTAGACGACGAAGGCGGCGGCGAGGGTCCACTGGCCGAGCGAGACGTCGTCGCCCTCGCCCATGGCGGCTTTGACGATCGGGTAGCTCATGATCCCGGCGGCCAGCCCGTTCGAGATCGAGGCGGTCAGCGGCATGACGGTGATAGTCAGTCCGCCGGCGATCGCCCACGCGGGATCCTGCCAGTCGATGTCGGCGACGCCCTGAAGCATGATGATCCCGACGACGACCAGCGCGATGTAGGTCGCGTACTGCGGAATGGCAGTGATCACCGGAACGATCACCAGCGACAGCAGGAAGCAGAGCCCGACGACGAGCGCGGTGAACCCGGTCCGGCCGCCCTCCTCGACGCCGGTCGAGGACTCGATGTAGGTCGTCACCGTCGAGGTGCCGATCATCGCGCCGACGGTCGTGCCGACGGCGTCGGCCATCAGCGGCTTCTCGATCTCCGGCAGATCGCCGTTCTCGTCCAAGAAGCCGCCGATCTGGGAGACGCCGATGAGCGTCCCCGCGGTGTCGAAGAAGTCGACGAAGAAGAACGTGAAGACGACGAGCACGAACACCAGCGGGTCCTCGGTGATCATGCCAAGCCCGTCGATAAAGCCGGCGACAAGCGGCGTGAAGTCGTACTGGACGCTCGTGACGATGCTTCCCTGCGGGGTCAGCGTTCCGGGGGAGGTGACGCCGAGCGCGGTCAACAGCCATCCGGCGGCGGCGGTGGCCAGGATACCGATGACGATCGCGCCGCGAACGCCGCGGGCGTGCAGGACGAGCATCAGCGCGAGGCCGGCGACCGACAGCGCCGCGACGGCGCTCGTCGCGACGTTGCCCATCGTCACGAGCGTCGCCTCGTCCGCGACGACGATCTGCATCTCCTGGAGACCCAAGAAAAGCAGGTAGACGCCGATCCCGGCGCCGACGGCGAACTTGACGGGTTCGGGAAAGAGTTCGATGATGTAGCGGCGAGCGCCGACCGCGGTCAGCAGGATGAAGATGACCCCCTCGACGAAGACCGCCGCGAGCGCCACCTGCCACGGGACGCCGAGTCCGAGGACGACCGAGTAGGCGAAGAAGGCGTTCAGCCCCATCCCGGGCGCGAGGCCGAACGGCCTGTTCGCGTAGAACGCCATCACGAAGATGGCGACCACCGACGCGAGGATCGTCGCGACGGTGATCATCTGCCGGACCTCCGCCGGCTCGTAGCCCTCAAGCGTGATCGCCTCACTCAGGATGATCGGATTGACGACGATGATGTACGACATCGCCAGGAAGGTCGTGATACCCGCGATCAACTCCGTCTCGAGGTCGGTATCGTGCTCGTCGAAGCCGAAGTACCGTTCGATAGCCCCCATATTGGATGCTCGAGCATAGAAAGACGGGTTAGTTAAACGTTCTTGTCCGCGACGACGGCAAAAGTATACACAGATATGTATATTCTGTGTGAGCGGTGGCTCGCTCGTAGCCCGGTTCGATCGGCTCGTATCGGTCGAATCGGCCCTGACGCAGACGCCTCGACGACTGTGTCGGCCGGACGAACGTATTTCACCCCGGGGCGCGTACCGTTGTACCATGAGGTTTGTCATCGTGGGATACGGACGGGTCGGCTCGCGAACGGCGACCATCCTGGCCGAGGAGGGCCACGATCTCGTCGTGGTCGACAACGACGCCGACCGAACCGACCGGGCGGCCGACGACGGGTTCGAGACGGTTCGCGGCGACGGCGCGGACGAGGACACCCTCCTCGAGGCCGGCATCGACGAGGCCGACGCCATCGGCGCGTTCACGCCGGATCTCAACGTCAACTTCGCGGCCTGCATGGTCGGGAAACACCACGGCTGTCGGACGGTGCTCCGGATCGACGAGGACTACCGCGAGGACATCTACGAGAAGTACGCCGAGGACGTCGACGAGATCATCTACCCCGAGCGGCTGGGCGCCGCGGGCGCGAAGACCGCCATGCTCGGGGGCGATTTCAACGTCGTCGCCGATCTCGCGTCGAACCTCCAGCTGACGGTCCTCGAGATCGGCGAGGGCTCGTCGGCCGTCGGCAAGCGCGTGAGCGAACTCGACCTTCCGCCGTCGGCCCGCATCTACGCCCACGGGCGCGAACGCGAGTCGCTGACGATCCCGCTGCCGGGGACCGAACTCGAGGCGGGCGACGAGGTGGCGCTGATCGTCGAGACGGAGCACGCCGAGGAGGTGCGGTCGGCGCTGGCGGCGACCGCGTAACTCCGTCGACGGTCGTCTCACCGCCGTCCGACAAATCAGACGGTGACCGCGTCGCTCGAGGGACGAGGCCGAAAACGGGAGAGAGCAGGAGTCTCGAGGCGCGCTCGGAGTGGGTGCGAGTGCGTGAGTGTGAGTGAGGGATGGGGGTGCTCCGACTGTCGCGCGCCGTGTGTTTCGTCGTTCGCAGTCAGTATAAAATCCCGTCAGACGATCGACTGACGGAGGTCAGACGGTGTGTCGAACGTCGGACGGTCGGCCCTAAACCGCCGTCAGCGCCGCGCTACTCGTCGTCGACGCGGAAGACGAGGACGTTCTGGTGGACCATCGACGGCACGAACGAGAACGGGTAGCCGTAGACGTGCAGGTCCTTCGTGGGATCGTACCAGATCAGGTTCGCCGCGAGCGTCAGCGGCGCCGCCGACTCGAGGGCGCGCGCGAGGTCGGCCGAGAGGAACTCGTAGGACTGGTCGCGGTACATGTCGCCGATGAAGACGACGACGTGGCCCTCGGGGTCGACGGCGTCGGCGAAGCGGTCGAACTTGGCGGCCATGTCGGCGAGCCACTCGTCTTTGGTCTGCGTGGCGCCGCCGTCACGGGTGCCCTCGCCCTCGTCCCCGTCTCCGCCGCCGTCGCCGTCGAACGACCCCAACTTGCTCTCGCGGATCGCCCGCTCGTTGCGCGTCTGCTCGAGTTCGTCCATGTGCCAGTAGGGGACGTCGGTCAGCAGCAGGTCCACGGAGTCGTCTGTCACGTCCTCGATCAGATCGGCGCAGTCGCCGTGGCGCATGTCTTGAGGCTCGAGGGGCGGTTCGCCCCGGTCGCGTCGTTCCTCGTTTTCGCGCTCGAGGACTTCTTCGTAGATCTCGATCCAGCGGTCGTTGCGCTCGAAGCCGATGGCCTCCCGCAACCCGGTCCCTTCGTGTTCGCAAAAGCTCGCGCCCAGCAGCGTGCCGCCGACGCCCGCGAAGGGGTCCAGTACGGTGTCGCCGGCCTTGCTGAACCGGTTTATGAGCTCCGCGCAGAGCCGCGGCGGTTTCTGTCCGCCGTGTTCGCTGCGCAGGTCGTGCTGGACGTCGGGCGGGTAGCCCTCGGCGATCACCGACTTGGTCGCGTACTTCCACTCCTTGCCGGTGAGATCGTTGAGCCGGTTGCGCTCGTCGTAGATCCCGCGTCCCTCGACGTAGCGCTGGTGGTCCGCCAGTTCGTCGGTGTCGACGACCTCGCCGTCCTCCACGGGGAGGGACTCGTCGCGCGCTCGTTCGGCGTCGAACTCGCCGTTCTCGTCCGTGAACAGCCGGCTCTGGCGGTGGCGACCGCCGTCGCCGCCGCTGTCCCCGTCGTCTGTCATATGCTGCGAGTGACCGCGCGGATCGCATAAAGGTACGGCGCTCGCGCTCGACGGTGGTTCGAACCCGACGAAAAAAGCGATCGCAAACGCCGCTCTTAGCCCGTGTACGAGCTCTCGCCGACGATCTCGAGGAACTCGCCGCGGCCGCGCGCGGTCGCCTCGTCGAACTCGGTCACGCGGACGCGGACGCGCCTCTCGACGGTCTCCGGCCCGGCGCCCTCGATGACCAGGTGCGTGTCGCCGATGTAGGCGTGGCCCTCGTCGTCGTTCGATTCGTCACCGAAGACGTTGTTCGATTCGGCGACGAAGACCGCTATCTCGTCGCCCACCTCGAGCGAGGGTTTCGAACTGCGGAACCGCCAGCCGCGGAGGTACTTGCCGAACAGGCTCATAGGCGGGCCACCTCCTCGCTCTCGCGGTCGATAACGTACTCGCGGCCGAAGCCGGTCAGCGCTGCGATGATGAACACCGTGACGAGCAGCCAGCCCTGAAAGACGAACGGCACTACGTCGATCGGGGTAACGAGCATCCCCTGATCGAACCACTCGTACTGTTGGGGCAGCTCCTGCATCGCCGTGTAGCCGGCGAGCACGCCGCCGGACCACGGGAAGATGTAGCCCAGCGCGGCGGTCTGACCGTCCAGGATGTTCGCGCGCCGGTAGCCGTTCAGGTTGAACCGCTCGCCGATCTTCGAGATGTAGGGGCCGATCGCGACCTCGGCGGCCGTGTTGATGGTGATGATCGCGTTGATCAGCGCGGCGGAACCGACCATCGTCAACTCGGCGTTGCGGACGTTCGTCGCGAGGGTGTTGATCGACCAGTCCAGAATCGCCTGGAACGCACCGCCGCGGATCATGATCTGGGCCGCGCCGATGATAAAGAGGACGAGCAGCGACAGCTCGAGGAAGCCGGACACGCCGCTCATGAGGCTGCCGGTAACGCCGATCGCGTCTGGATTCTCGACGATCGTGAGGATCGGTAGTCCGGCGAGCGGTTCCGCCAGCGGCGCATCGGGAGGCGCCTGAAACAGGAGGATGTCCGACAGGCTCGCCAGCCCGAAGACGAGGTTGAACGCGATCGCGACGACGATCCCCCACGAGATCGCCTCGACGATGTGGCGGCCGGCGACCGCCGCGCCGATCACGACGAGCATCGAGATCAGGTGGACGAGGCCGATCGGGCGGCTCTCGGCGGCCAGCAGTTGTCTGGCCTGTTCGCCGAGCTCGAGGCCGGTCATCAGCTGGCCGGCGACGATGTAGCCGAAGAACGCGACGGTGGCGGCGATCACGACGTACTTGAACCGCGAGGCGACGACGCCGCCGATGTCGGCGTCCTGCGTGACGGCGCTGACGATCGTCGTGTCGCTGACGGGTGCGAGGTTGTCACCGAAGATCGCGCCGGAGAGGATCGCACCGAACAGCAGGACGGGGTTCGCGCCGAGCAGGACGCCGGCCGGGAAGAAGAGGCCGACGAACGCGATCGTCGCGCCGTAGCCCGTTCCGATTCCGGTCGTAAACAGCGCGGCGAGGACGAACGTGATGGCGGGGAACAGGGACGCCCCGACGCCGGCGACGTCGGCGAACCAGACGAGGCCGCCGACGAAACCGCCGTCCTGGAGCAGTTGTGCGAACATGCCGGCCCAGACCCAGGCGACGATCGCCGTCACCGCGACGGGTTGGGTCATCCCTTCGAAGATGGTGTTCGCGTAGGTCTTCCAGTCGCCGCGAACGAAGAACATCCCGAGGATGAGTCCGATCAGGATGCCGACGATCAACCCGCCGGTATCCGAGATTCGCCAGAGGGCGGTCTGGGTGATCGCCCATACGATGAAAAAGGCGATCGGGAGCGCGCTCATCCCGCGACCGCCGTAGAAGCGTATGCGCGGTTCGTCGTCGTCGTCCGGACCCTCCGCGAGCGTCTCCGTCGGATCGGCGCCCGGTGGTCCGTCGTTCATATCGCTCATAGTTAGATCCAGTATCATCCGATTGAACACCGAACAATAAACGCTTTCGACATCGCTGTGATTCGATCGCTCGAGTCCGCACGAACGTGACGGCGGCGTTAGGATTGGGACGCGATATCGACGCCCGCACGGTCGCGGGCGAACGGATGACGGGTCGTTTTCAGGGCGGGCCGCAAACGACGAGGCGAGCGATGGTCTCGGCAGTCGTCCTCGACGCGGTCGGAATCGCCGCCGGTGTCCTCGCGCTGTGGCTCGGCGCGCGGTGGCTCGTGGACGCGGCGTCGACCCTCGCGGCCGGCGCCGGCATCTCGCCGCTCGTGATCGGGCTCACCGTCGTCGCCTTCGGCACCTCCTCCCCCGAAGTCGTCGTCTCCGCGAGCGCGGCGCTCGCAGACCGCGGGGACGTCGCGGTCGGGAACGTCGTCGGCTCGAACGGGTTCAACATCGCCATCATCCTCGGCGCCGTCGCCGTCCTCGCGCCCTTCCGCGTCACCGACACGCTGCTCCGGCGGGACGCGGTCGCCATGGCCGCGGCGACCGGGATCGGGATCGTCGCGCTGGTCGACCTCCGCGTGACGGGGCTCGAGGGCGCCGTCCTCGTCGCCCTGCTCGGCGCGTACCTCGTCGCGCTGGCTGTGTCGGCCCGCGGCGCGGACGGAGCGTCCGCGACCGACGGCCCGGAGCGAACCGACGGCGACGATCCCAGGAATCCCGTACCGACGGCGACCGGCGGCCTCGACCGCGGCCGCAGCCACGCCCACGCCCGCGACGGCGCCCGCCTGCTGGTCGGCCTGGGCGTCATCGTCGGCGGGGGCCGGCTACTGGTGTCGTCGGCGACCGGGCTCGCCCTCGACGCGGGCGTCTCGGAGTGGCTCGTCGGCGTGACGATCGTCGCCGCGGGGACGTCGCTGCCGGAACTGGTCACGTCACTGGTCGCCACCCGGCGCGGAGACACGGCCATCGCCGCGGGCAACGTCGTCGGCTCGAACGTCTTCAACGTCCTCGGGGTGCTCGGAATCGCCGCGCTCGTTCGCCCGCTGGCCGTCGACGGAGCCGCGCTGGTCGGCCTGCTGTGGGTCGGCGCGCTGACGCTCGGCGCGACGGCGCTGCTCGCGACCGGCCGGCGGGTGACCCGCCCCGAGGGGGTCGTCCTCCTCGCGGCGGGGATCGGCTACTGGATCGCGACCGCGCTCGGCTGAGCCGCGCGGTGACGCGCACCGGGGTGGTGACACGAGGGTTAGCGAGCGCCTTTGTACCCGCCGCGGCTAGATGCGGACATGAACATGCTCGTCGACGGCGAATGGCGAACGGACGCCTACGAGACCACCAACGGGGAGGGCGCGTTCGAACGCCAGGAAACGACGTTCCGCGACCGGGTCCGCGACGATCCCGACGCCCGGTTCCAGCCCGAGGCGGGCCGGTACCACCTCTACGTCTCCTACGCCTGCCCGTGGGCCCACCGGACGCTCGTGACGCGGGCACTGAAGGGCCTCGAGGACGCGATATCGGTCTCGGTCGTCGATCCCTTCCGCGACGAGGGGGGCTGGCAGTTCACGCCCGAGAAGGAGGGCTGTACGCCCGACCACGTCCACGGCGCCGACTACCTCCGGGAACTGTACGTGCGGGCCGATCCGGACGCCACCTGCCGCGTGACGGTGCCCGTGCTGTGGGACACCGAGGAGGACACCATCGTCAACAACGAGTCGAAGGAGATCATGCGGATGCTCGACACCGAGTTCGACGAGTACGCCGAGCGGGACGTCGATCTCTACCCCGAGGGGTATCGGGACGAGGTCGACCGCATCCTCGACGAGATCTACGAGCCGATCAACAACGGCGTCTACCGCGCCGGGTTCGCGACCGAGCAGGAGCCCTACGACGAGGCCGTCGACGATCTGTTCTCGGCGCTCGACCACTGGGACGAGGTGCTCGCGGACCAGCGCTACCTCGCCGGCGATCGGCTGACGGAGGCCGACATCGCGATGTTCACGACGCTCGTTCGATTCGATAACGTCTACCACACGCACTTCATATGTAACGTCCAGTACGTCCGCGAGTACGACAACCTCTGGCCGTACCTGCGGGACCTGTATCAGACGCCCGGCGTCGCCGAAACCGTGAACATGGACCACATCAAGGAGCACTACTACACGACCCACCCGGACGTGAACCCGCACCGCATCGTCGCGCGCGGCCCCGATCTGGACTTCGAGAAACCCCACGACCGCGACGACCTGCCGGGCGAGCGGCCGGCGGCTCTCGGCGCGGCGACGGCCGACGACTGAGGACTCGAGACGATTACGGACAGAACGTAAGCAGGGGACGGCGACGAACGAAAACGGAACGGGCCGCGGCGGCGCCGCTCGTGTTCGACGGGGCCGAAACGAAAATTCGCGGTGACTCGAGAACGGACGCGTTACGCCTCCGCTTCGGCCTCCGCGTCGGCTTCGGAGTCGGCCTCGTCGTCCTCGAGTTCTTCTTCGACCTCCTCGGCCGAACCGGCACGCGGTCGGCGACCGCGCTCGTTGCGCCAGCTCTCGTAGCGCGATTCGACCGGTTCCTCGGCGACGAAGACCCGCCAGAGCACCCACGCCAGGGCGATGATCGGGAGCACCGGCAGCATGATGACCGCGATCAGCCCCGCCATCACGTACCCGAACGCCGACATCTGGATGTTCGGGACGTAACCCGTCGACTCGGCCACCTTCGTTGACATACCCGAGGGTACGAACGTTCCGATATTCGGTCTTTCGATCCCTCGAGGCCCACGGCCGCCCGCGACGGCGTTCCGATAGCGGGACGACGAGTCACCCCGTTTCGAGCCCCTCCCGGTCGGGCTCGTCGTCCGACAGCACCCGCTCGGCGTCGTCCTGCGGGTGATAGTCCAACTCGAGCATCGTCTCCGACAGCGAGAGGAAGCGCTTCCCGTTGTTCGAGATGCCGTGGGCGGTCATCGGCGTCCGCGAGAGACTGCTGGTCGCGGCCGCCCGGAGCACCCGCCGGCAGTCCTCGGGGCTGAGCCACATCGCGCGGGCGTAGCGCTCGCCCGAGGCGTCGCGGTCGGCGACCTCCTGTCGGAGTTCCTCGCGGGTGAGCAGCCAGCCGATCCGGAGGTTGATCACGTCCAGCCCGTGGCGCTTCGCGTAGTAGGACCCCATCGCCTCGCCGAAGACCTTCGTGACGCCGTAGTAGGTGTCCGGATCCGGCGGGTCGGCCGGCCGAACGACCGCGGGCTCGCCGATCGTCGACTCCGGGCGGACGCCCGAGACGGCGTTGCCCATGTTAACCGCGTGGTTCGAACTCGCGAAGACCACCCGCTCGAGGTCGTTCTCCAGCGCGGCCTCGTAGGCGTTGTAGAGGCCGTCGACGTTCGGCCCCCGCACCGCCTCCCACTCGGCGCGCGGATCGGGGTTGGCCGCGAGGTGGATCAGCACGTCCTGCCCGTCGAGCGCGTCGACGAACGCGTCGTAGTCGGCGATGTCGAAGGGCGTCGTCTCGAGGTCGTCCGTCTCGCTGTGCGAAAAGAGCGTCAGGTCGGCGTCGGTGCCGTCGAAGGCCGCGATCGCTTCCCTGCCGACGTTGCCGGACGCGCCGGTGATCGCGATGTTCGTCATAGGCGCCCGACACCGACCGGGCGGAAATAGGTCAGCCCGGCGCGTTCCGGCGACCGGACTCGAGCGCGGAACCGAGGGTCGGCGGCTACGGCTCGACGACCAACTTCCCGACGCTCTCCCGATCCTGCATCGCGGCGAACGCGTCGGCCGTCCCCTCGAGCGGGAACGTCTCGTCGATCTCGGGCTCGAGTTCCCCGTCGGCGACGAGGTCGACGAGTCGCCGCAGGTCGTCCTGCGTCCCCATCGTCGAGCCGACGACGCGCTTGTGTCCGAGGAAGAAATCGGCGACGTCGATCGTCGAAGTGCCGCCGGCCGTGCGGCCGCAGACGACCATCGTCCCGCCCCGTCGCATCACGTGCTGGCCGAGTTCGGTGTACTCGCCGCCGAGGTGGTTGATGACGGCGTCGGGCGCGCCGATCTCGGCGACCTGCTCGCGGATCTCGTCGACGTCGGTCGACCGGATCCCGTGATCGAGGCCGAGTTCCCGGACGCGCTCGAGTTTCGACGCCGACGAGGAGGTGCCGACGGTCTTCGCGCCGACGATATCGGCGAGTTGGACGGTCGCGACGCCGACGCCGCCGGTCGCACCGGGGACGAACACGAGGTCGCCGGGTCCGACGTCGGCCCGCCGGAGCATGTGGAAGGCGGTCATGTAGGCGGTCGGGATCGCGGCGGCGGTCGTCGCGTCCACGCTCTCGGGCAGCGGGACGAGCCGATCCGCTTCGACCCGGGCGGCCTCGGCGAGTCCGCCGTGGTACAGCGAGAAGTTCTCGCACATATTCTCGGGCCCCTCGCGGCAGAAGCGGCACTCGCCGCAGGTCTCGTTCGGACAGAGCACGACGCGGTCGCCCGGATCGACGCTCGAGACGCCCTCGCCGACCTCGCGGACGGTGCCGGCGACGTCGAGTCCGGTGACGAAGGGCAGGTCGTCGGCGTCGACCATCGCCGAGTCGCCCTCAAGGACCCACAGGTCGTGGCGGTTGATCGCGCAGGCGTCGACGTCGACGACGGCCTCGCCGTGGCCGGGTGCGGGGTCGTCGCGGTCGATCACGCTCACTCCTTCGGGACCGATCAGGTCGGTGAAGGCTGCGGCTCGCATCGGGTCGAAAATCGGCTGCGACGCTAAAGATTGTGGGGACTGCGGCGATCTGCGAGTGGTTCTCGCCCGATTATCACGGCTTGCAACGACGGTCTCGAGTCCTGAAACGAGACGGAACGGCTTTTCGTCCGTCTGTGATACGCTCGAATGCAGCCGTGTCCGGGTTGGGGTAGTTGGTATCCTGCATCCTCGTGGCGGATGCGACGCTAGTTCGAATCTCGCACCCGGACCTCATTCTTCGACGCCGATTCAGGACTCGTATTGTCGAACAGGAAGCGCCGCTCACGACGCAGGGCCGTCAATCGAAGTGGTACGGCCAGTAGAGCGACCGCCCCGCCTTTACCAGCGGCCACAGCGGGCTACAGCCCCGCTCCCAGACGAGGATCGGGATCGGCTGGCCGCCGAAGCCCTCCTTGAACCGGAAGACGCCGTCCTCGAAGCTCGCGTTCGTGCTTCCGAAGTCGTAGGTCTCGTAGCCGTGGTCGATCCCCCAGCGGAACACGCGATCGTACAGCAGCTCCGAGGCGTGGTCGTCGAAGTACTCCTCCGGCACGGCGGCGAAGAAGCCGTGGATCGCGTTGCGCTCCTCGTCTAACAGTTCCAGGAAGCCGCCCGCGTACTCGCCGTCGATCCGGACCGTCAGCAACAGCAGTCTGGATCGCAGCTCGAGCAGGTGCTCGAAGAACGAAAACGGGTAGATATCGCCGCCGACGCGGTCCATGACGCGTCGGTAGACGCGGTAAAACCGCCGGAGGTTCTCCCGCGTGAGTTCCTCCTCGACGATCTCGTGGTCGGTCTCGCGTCCCTTGCGGATACCGCGCCGCCGGGTTCGGCTCATCCCCTCCTCGATCCGGTCGTACCCCTGGGTCAGATCGAGCACGAACCGACACTCCCGCCGGTACGGGCGGTAGCCCTCGGACTGCAGACGGTTGTTGTAGCGCAGGTAGTCGGTGTCGAGGCCGCGGATCTGGTGGACGATCGTGCGCCCCGAACAGCACTCGGGGACGGCCGCGGCGAGCAGCGACAGCGAGTCGGCCACGTCGGTCGTGACGACCGGCCCGCCGAAGCCGGGGTAGATCGACGACAGCCGGCGAAACGGCGTCTTCTCGATGTCGACGACGAAGTTCGGCAGCAGGCCGATGAGGTTGCCGTCCTTCTCGACGATCAGGTGCTCGGCCGGATAGCCGAGCCCGCTCTCGATCGCCGCGAGCCACTCGTGGCGGTGGAAGACGCTCCCGCAGTGCGAGCGCCGGACGACGTCGTTCCACCGCGAGCGATCGATCGCCCGAATCGAGTCGACGGTGGTCACCTCGAGTCCCGCGTCGGGATCCGTCTCGAGAACCGTTTCGTTCGCGGCCGCTGACTCGCGGTCCGGTTCGTCGCCGCTCGATCGCGGCGCCGTGTCGCTCGCCTGGGCCATTGCTATCGGCGACCATCCCGTCAATCCCGTTAAGTTATTTGTACATACTCTTACAGCTCGCGTCGAGCTACCCGAGCGAACGCGACGGGTCGGAGCGACGTGCGGCGGACGACGCCACGTCTTCGCCGGCCGAAAATCAGCGCGCGAGACAGGTCGGCGTTACCGACTGTAAGCCGTTCCGTAACGAGCGAGCCGGGTGCGCTCTGAATCGAAGCGAAGCGTTACCGCGTCCGGTTCGCGTCGACGATCCGGCCGCGATCCCGTGCGTACTCGCAGAAGTCGTCGAAGACCTCGGCGGCGGTTACGGTGTCGCGGTCGCCGACAACGACGGCCTTCCGGCGCGCGCGGGTCAGCGCCACGTTGAACCGGCGGGGCTCGTCGAGGAACCCGACCTCGCGGCGGTCGTTGCTCCGGACCAGCGAGACGAGCACGACCGCCTTCTCGCGGCCCTGGAAGCCGTCGACGGTGTCGACCTCGAGGGCCTCGGCCGTCGCCTCGGGCAGCGTGCTCTCGAGTGCGTCCTCGATCCGCTTCACCTGGTCGTCGTACGGCGAGATAACCGCGAGGTCCGCGGGCTCGAGGCCCGCCTCGAGCAGCGCGCGGGCGTGCTCGGTCACCAGATCGGCCTCGTAGGGATTCTCCGTCGACGGGGAGCCCTCGCGGCTGCGTTCGGGCGCGTCCGCGTCGCTCGTGTCGACGAAGACGAGCGGTTCGTCAGGCTCGAGTGCGGGGTGCTCGCGGCCGAGGTCCCGGTCAGCGTCGCCGTCGGCGCCCTCGAGCAGCTCCGCGAGCGTGTGGTCCCGAACCGACTCGTCGGGCTCGAGCGTGCCGTCGTAGAACCGCTCGCTCGAGAAGTCCTGGATGCGCTCGTGCATCCGGTACTGGGTGGTCAGCAGCGAGCGGATCGGGTCGTCGCCGTCCGCGCCGTACCGCTCCGCGAGGCGCTCGAACAGCGTCTCGTCTAACCCCTCGCGCTCGGCCTCCCGGCTCTGGATCGTCGGCGGTAGCTGCCGGTGGTCGCCGGCCATGATCACCCGATCGGCCTTTACGATCGGGATCAGACACGAGGGTTCGGTCGCCTGCGTGGCCTCGTCGATCACCAGCGTGTCGAACCGCTGGCCGGCCAGCAGGTCGCTGCCGGCCGTCGAGTTGGTCGTACAGACGACGTCCGCGCGTTCGATCTCCTCGGCGATGGCCTCCTGCGCGAGGCGCTCGGCGCGGTCGAACAGCTCGTCCGCGCGCTCCTGCAGCTCGAGCCACTCGGCCATCTCCTCGATCTTCTCGGGCGGAATCCCCCGCGAGCCGCGGCCCTCCTCGGCGAGTTGCTTGATGCGCTCGTCCGAGAGGCCCCGTCGCCAGCGGCCGGAGGGCGCGGTGAGGTCGTCCTGCCGATCGAGCAGGTCGAAGGCCTCCTCGCGGACCTCGCGGGACTCCCGGTAGGTCTCGTTGTCCTCGAGGCGGGCGTCCAGGGTGTGCTCGCGCAGGGTCGGCGTCACGCGGGCGGGGTGGCCGACCCGCAGCGGCTCGTGGTCGCCGGCCGCGAGGAACTCGACGACGTTGTCGACCGCGGTGTTCGAGGCGGCCGTCGCGAGCACCGAGTCGCCCCGGTCGACGGCCTGCCGGATCGCCTCGACCGCGGTCGTCGTCTTGCCGGTGCCGGGCGGGCCGTGGATCAGGTGGACGTCGTCGGTCGTGACGGCCCGCTCGACGGCCTCGCGCTGGGAGTCGTTGAGCTGCTCGTCGTGCCAGCCGTCGACGACCGCGCGGACGGGACCGGACGCGACCGCCTCGGGCTCCTCAAGGCCGACGATCACGTCTCGGAGGTGCTCGCGGGGGACGTCGCCGTCCGGATCGGGTTCGGCCTCGAGGAACGACTCAAGGGCCTCGAGCATCCGCTGATAGGTGACGTCGTTGACGTAGAGGTCGAGCCGGATGCCGTCGTCGAGCAGCCAGCCCGGCGGCTTCGAGTCGAAGGAGACGGTCACGGAGTGGTTGGTCACTTGGGTCACCGTCGCGGTCGGGTTGTCGTCCCGCAGCGGGTCCCGCTTCGAGACCATCACGAGGTCGCCGACGGAAATCTCGGTGTCGGGGAGGGCGTCGCCGTACCGCTTCGTGAACTTGACGAGGTGGCCCGACAGCCCCTCGCCCTCGTCGCGACCCCGCATCTCGAGCAGGGCCCGACCCTTCGACTCTCGCTCGCGGCCCGACAGCCGGCGGATCTCGCGCTCGTGGCGCTCCATCTCGGCCTCGCGCTCGAGTTCGACGAGCCGGGACCGCTCGTCGACGTAGTCCCGAACGGCTTCCGTCTCCTCGTCCAGCGGCGTCACCGACACCTCCGAGCGGCCGACACGGTTGCCGTCCATGGTCTCGACGAACTCCTCAAGGGCGTCGCCCTCGAGTTCGAGGTCGACGCGCGCTTCCTCGTCGTCGATGTCGATCGCCCCGATGCGGTCGGGGTCGACGTCCGCTTCGCCGGCGAACGCCCCGACGACGTCGCCGGGTCCCTCCTCGGTGAGACCGCGAACCAGCACCGTCGGCATGGTCGGTCGACGGTACGTCCCTCGGGCCGTTAGGAGCAACGGTTTCCGGTACCGCCGGCGCGAGCGGTTCGGTATTCGGTGCTGGGTGTTCGGTGCCAACGCAGGCCCCGCCCTTTTTCGCGAGCGGTCCAACTGCCGTCCGTGACCGACTCGACGACCTGGACCGTCGAACTCCGCGTTCCCGACGACGCCGACCTCAAGGCCGCCGGCGAGTCCCGGACGATCGAGGTCCGCGAGGACGAGACGATCCTCGCGGCCGCCCGCGCGGCCGGCATCTGGCTCTCGGCGGACTGCCAGCAGGGGTGGTGTGTCACCTGCGGCGCGCGGCTGCTCGAGGGCGAGGTCGACCAGCGGGCGGCCAAGCGGTACTACGAGGAGGACGAGGCGGCGGGGTTCGTCCTCACCTGCGTCGCCCAACCCCGGTCCGACTGCGTGCTCGAGGTCGAGCGGTACGGCGAGATGCTCCGGCACCGCGCAAATCACGACAAGCCGCCGGGGCGGTCGAAGCTGGGGTGATACGAGGCCGTCACACTACCGTCGGACCGTTGGCTGACACTACCGACGTCTCGCGCCGTCAGTAGACGACCGTCGGGTCCGTCCGCTTCGACGCCTCGGACCGACCGAACTCTCTTCCGTCTCGGCGGTGTACGACGGCGTGATCCGCCAGCATGACGTCCGATTCGGACTCGCAGCCCCAGTACACCGGCATCCTGTTCTACGACGGCGACTGTCCGTTCTGCTCGGCGGCCGCGACCGCGGTGCGGCAACTCGAGGACGTCGGCATCGTCCCCCGGGACGACCCCGCTGCGCAGCGGTTCCTCGAGGCGCAGTTCGGCGAGGCGCCGTTCGCGCTCTTCTTCGCGGACCGCGAGGCCGAGACCGTCTGGGCGGGGCGGGCCGCGGCGCGGGAACTCTGCGAGCGCGCGGGGATGCCGGTCCTCATTCGGGACGTCGTCGACGAGAACTACGAGCGAATGGCGGACGCGATCCGGTCGGTCGCCGGGGTCGACCGCGAGATCAATCCCTACCACGACGCCTATCCGCTCGCCGACGAGGCCGCGGCGCGGTTCCGCGAGGCGGCGGCGAACGCGCGGTCAACGCACGCGCCGACGTGAGCCGTCGCGGTTCGACTCACTCGGTTTTCGAAAGAGACAATCTGCGGAGAGAGTCTCCGAGAGTGTCGATTCCGGCCGGTATTTGCCACACGAACCACTAAGTGACACGTGGTAGCACTCGACAGGTGCATGTCCGACGAGAAACCACACGCGGCCGGCGACGTCGATGCGGGCGACACCAGCGAGCGAGTCGGAATGGCCGTCCTCCGGGAGCGGGGGCTGGAACCGGAGGAACTCCGGGAGAAACTGCTCGACGCCATCGGCGCCGAGTTCACGACGTACTACTACTACACGAACCTCCGGATGCACCTCGCGGGCCACGAGGACTACAAGGAGATCACCGAGGACGCGCGCCTCGAGGACCGCGCGCACTTCGAACTGGTCGCGCCGCGGGTGTACGAACTCGGCGGCGCGCTGCCCAACGACATCCGCGATTTCGCCGATCGGGCCTCCTGTCCGGACGCCGAGATGCCGGTGCCGTACGAGACGGAGGGGTTCGACCTCGAGAACCTGACCGCCGAGAACATCCTCGAGGTGCTGCTCGAGGCCGAGCGGTGCGCGATCCGCACGTGGTCCGAGATCTGCGACATGACCCACGGCGTCGACCCGCGCACGTACGACATGGCCCAGCGCATCCTGCAGGAGGAGATCGAACACGAGGCCTGGTTCGTCGAACTCCTCTCGATGGAGCGGGACGGCGAAACCAACCCGGCCGGCCACTTCGTGCGGGGCGAACCCGGTGACGCGCCGCTGTCAACGAACCGGCGGTTCAACGACAGCGCGTAGCGACTCCGCTGCCGGGACGCCGCCTCTGCACCGTCTCCGCGCCGTCCGCGCCCTCCGATCCGTTCGCTTCGGGGCCGCCGTTTCCGATCCGCGGCCCCACACCCCAACTGGCACCTGCCACCGATAGGCGGATGACGCCGTGAGTGCTAGCTTATCGCATGGAAGAGATCGAGGTCTTCGCGGAGATCGACGCTCCGCCGCCGGTGGTCTGGGAGGTACTCCTCGAGTTCGACAGCTATCCGGAGTGGAACCCGTTCGTTCGCTCGATCGATGGGCTCCCAGTCGAGGGGGAGCGGCTGCGAGTCCGGATCGAACCGCCGGACTCGCGCGGGATGACGTTCGCCCCCGAGGTGATCGTCGCCGAGGAGGACCGCCGGCTTGCCTGGGTCGGCCGGTTGGCCGTTCCGTTCGCGTTCGACGGCTATCACGAGTTCCACCTCATCCCCATCGACGAGGGCGACCGGACCCGACTCCTCCAGCGGGAAACGTTTCGCGGCGCACTCGTTCCGCTGTTGTTCGACCGCGAGCGCCTCGAGCGCGGCTTCGCGGCGATGAACGACGCGGTCACGGAACGGGCCGAGCGTCGCGTCGAGGCCGAGAACGAGACCGCGTTGCCGGCCTGACGCGATCCGTCGACCGGCGACGGACCGACTAGACGATCTCCTCGAGCGCCGCAAGCGAGTCGATCTCGTGGTCCGGCTCGGTCGGCAAGTCGTACCCCTCGCGGTGGTCCCGGCGGACGAACGCCGAATCGACCCCGGCCTCGGCCGCCGCGGTCACGTCGACGCGGCTGTCCCCGACGTACAGCGGATTCGAGACGCCCAACTCGTCGATCGCCGACTCGAGGTAGTAGGTGTTGGGCTTCTTCCGCTCGATGCCCTCGAGCGACGGCTCGCGGCCGTACCAGACGTCGAACCCGCCGACGTCGAGGTGCTCGAGGATGTTCGCGATCGTCTCGTGCTGGTTGTTGCTGACGATCGCGCTCGGCTTCTCGAGGCGGTCGAGCACCGAGACGTCGTCGTAGAGCCGTTTGCGGCCGGCGCGGATCTCCTCGAGTTGGGCCTCGATGGCGGCGCGCTCGCGAGCGGCCCAGAGGTCCGCGGGGTCGACGCCGTGCTCGTCGGCGACCCGCCGGAGCGACTCGACGTCGGGGCCGAGCAGCGTCTCGACGTGGTCGCGGGTCGGCTCGGCGGCGCCGACCGACGCGAACGCGTCGTAGGTCGCGTCGACCAGCACGTCGTAGTCGGTCGGGGTGGTCAGTACGCCGTCGTTGTCGAAGATCACCGCGTCGTACTCCGTGTTCGTTCCCATTCGGTTTCGAGCATCCCTAGGTCTTGAAGGGATTTTGGCGTTGTGTTCGTGCGATCGGTCGCAGTGGGGGACACCATTGGCCGCCCGCGCTACCGACGTCCGCCGCTCGCGTCCGGGGCTTCAAATACCGGCGGGCGACCAGAACCGGCGGACGATGCGTTCCGACACCCCGCCTGCTCGCTCGAGACGCCATCGCCGCCGTACCGACCCCCCGTCACCGCAGTCCGACCGAACCGACGAGGGCCACGATGGGCCATAGGGCGCTCGTCGCGTACCGGCGCCCCGATCGGCTCTACGACCTTCGCTACAGTCACTGGGGCGGCGAGGACCTCTCGCTCGCCGACGAGATCACCGCCGCGACGCCGCTGGCGGAAGGAGCGATCGAGGCCGCGCTGCTCGCCGATTCGGTCGCCCTCGAGCGGATCCTGACGGACCATCTCGATCCGTGCGTCCACGAGGCGCTGTTCCTCGTCGCGCCCGAGAACGACTACGCGGTCGAGCCCTACCGCGTCTGCTGGCTCGAGTGGGGCGACGGCCGGGACGGCGGCCGCGGCGCGATCGTCGCGGTCGATCCCGCCGACGATCGGGCGGTCAGAACGTGGTTTCGGGCGACGAAGACCGCGCTCGGCGACGTCGTCGAGATGGGCGCGCTCTCGCGGCGCGCGGCGCAGGCGTACCTCGAGGCGCGGATCTGCGAGGACGAAGACGGGACGATCTACACGTACGGGACGGAAATCGACGACGGGACGGACTACGAACCGCGGCGGGATCGGTGGCTCGAGGAGGAGCGAGACCGAGACGGCGACGAGTCGGACCGCCCCTGACCGGACTCGCTGCCGACCGTCAGTCGGTCGTGCCCTCGCTCCAGCGCGCGTCCGCGAGCGTCCGCTGGACGACGTCGTTGCCGACCGCCTCGCCCAGCGTCTCGAAGCCGGCCCGCTCGCTGCGGTCGTCGGCGTTCGCGACGAGCCGCGAGACGATGAACTCCGGCGTCGACCGGCCCACCGTGCCGAAGCGGGGCTGGTAGTCGACCAGCAGTTCGAGGTCCGGGTTCAGCCCCTCCGCGAAGATGCCGTCCACGCGGGCTTCAAGCGGCAGCGGCTCTAAGTCGTCCGCGAGGTGCGTGACGAACACGCCCAGCGCGTCGCGGTCGACGGTCAGCGTGACGAGCCCGTGCAGCAGGTCAGCCGCGCTGCCGGGTTCGGTGATCGCCTCGAACTCGTCGACCAGCATCAGCGTCCGGCCGCCCGAGGACAGCGGCGGGACGATCGATCGCAGGGTAGACTCGAGGACGCCGGCGTTGAAGCTGGCGTGGCGGCGGTGGAAGACAAGCGAGTCGACGGGCGTGACCTCGGCCTGGTCGGCGGGGACGGGCAGCCCCATCATCGCGAGCAGGACGACGTGACACAGCGTCTCGAGCAGGGTCGTCTTCCCGCCGCTGTTCGCGCCGGTGAGGACGGCGACGCGCTCGTCGGCGGGGAGGTCGGCGACGCTCGTGTCGTCGGCGCTCTCGAGGTCGTGTTCGCCCAGCGCGTACGTGACCGGTTGGACGGACTCCTCGTCGGTCGCTGCGAGCGTCAGGTTGCGCGCGTTGACGACGGAGACGGCGCCCTCCTCGCCGTCGACGAACGCAGGCCGGGTGCAGTCGTACTCGAGCGCGAACCGCGCCAGCGAGAGGTGCAAGGCGATGTCGTCGACCGCCTCGACGGCTCGATCGACGGCGTCGGCGGCGTCCTCGAGCGTTTCTCGGTACTCGCTCGCGACGGTCTCCTCGCGCTCGTCGATCGCCGCAGTGAGGTCGCTTCGCAGGGTCCGCAACGTTCCACCGACGAAATCCGTCGCGTCGGCCGCGTCGGTCGGCATCGCGTCCCGCACTTGGTCGATCGTCACGTCCGTCTCCGAGAGGAGGTGGTCCTCGAAGGCCTCGCGGAACTGGTCGACGTCGCGGACGCCGTCCGAGCGCAGGTCCTCGATCAGGTCCAGGGCGTTGGCGTCCATGTCCTCGACGGCGCCCAACGCCTCCCGCAGCCGGTCGAGTTTCTCGTCGGCGCCCTCAGTGACGCGGCCGCCGTCCCCGTCCAGCGCCGCGAGCGCGTCCGCGGCTTCCTCGAGCGTCTCGCGCTCGAGGTCGGCGATCGCCCCGAACGGGCCGGCGTCGACCCCTGCCTCGAGGAGCGCAAGTGCGGCCTCGACGGCCGCCCGCTCGCTGCCGTCGCGCTCGTCGTAGCGTTCGTAGGCCTCGAGGACGGTCTCGCGGTCCGCCCGCTCGAGGGCGGCCCAGGCGTCCCGCGCCGCGAGGACGTCGTCGAGCCGATCCGCCATCGCCTCGCGGCTCGTCAGCGGCGTCAGTACCCGAATGCGGTCGGCCGCGCGCCGCGTGACGGCGTGGTCCGAGGCGAGATCGAGCAGGTCCTTGTACACCGACCGGGCGTCGCTCGTCGCCAGCACGTCGATCCCGTCGCCGCCCGTCGCGCGGCGCAGGATGCGGGTCGCGCGCCCCCGCGCCAGTCCGGCGTCCGCGAGCGCGCGGACGTTCCCGTTCTCGATGGCCCGGATCGCCCGCTCCCGGCCCAACTCCTCGATCAGCGTCTCCCGCGTCTTCGGGCCGACCCCCCAGTACTCCTCGAGTCGCATGCGTTACGTTCTGCACTCGAGGCGATCGTCTTGAACACTGCGCCTCGCAGAGCGGCTCAGTACAAGACGCTGAATAGCCCGAACTGGATCGGCAGGAGGAGGACGATCGTCGCGAGCGAGCACGCGACCGTCGCGACGATCAGCTCCCGCGTTCTGATATCACCTTCGTTCAGAATGACGATGAGGACCGCTGACTGGTACGGGAAGAAGTACGAGCTTAGCGCCATCGTCTCCGCCAGTAACACGGGCATGAACGGCAACCCCGCTGTCTCGATGTAGGGGATCAGTACGGGCGTCAGCACGCTCGCGACGGCCACGCCTTCCATCAGGAACGTGAGCCCGAAGGTGATCAGGAAGACCGACGCGAGGATCACCGCGAGCGGCGCGCCCGTCGGCACGAACTCGAGCAGGTGCGTCGCCGCGGTGTCGGTGAAGCCGGTCTCGGTCAGCCCGTCGCCGATCGCGAACACCGCGGCGATGAAAAAGAGGATCGAGAAGTCGACCTCGCCGCCGACCGCGTCGAAGTCCGCGACGCCGACCTCGGGGAGAAAGGCGAGGACGACGACGGCCACGGCGCCGATCACCGGATGGAAGCCGTGGACGAAGTCCGTCGCCCAGATGGCCGCGCCGACGAGGAGGAAGGCAAGCATCCGCCGTTCCGCAGCGCCGAACCCGGTCCCGGTGCCGTCGCCGTCGGTCGCCGCGGCGTCGCCGGTCTCCGCGTCGGCACCGGGGAGGTCGAACGCCGAATCGGCCGGCGGGCGAAAGAGCAGGTAGACGATGCCGACGACCAGCAACACGCGAACGAGCCCCATGACCGGGTACATGTGGAGCCACCACTCGGACCACGAGATGGCGTGACCGCCGATCGACTCCGCGAACCCCGAGATGATGATGTTAGGGAGGTCCGCGGTCAGAATGCCGGCCGAGCCGTAGAACGTTCCGAACAGCGGCCCGAGGTAGAGGCCGATCCGCGCGTCCCGCGAGTCGAACCGCGAGCCGAGCTCCCGGAGGATCGGCGCCAGCGCGAGGATCCGAACGAGCGCCGACGGAACGAGGAAGGCCAGCGCGTGGCCGCCGAGCGCCAGCGCGAACAGCAGCCGACGGTACGTGCGACGCGTCTCCGAGTTGGCCGGGTCGCCGATGCTCCTGGTCGCGACCGTCCGGCCGACCGCGTTCGCCAGCCCGCTCTGGCGCGTCGCTTCGCCCATCAGGAGTCCGAAGCCGATGAGCCACGTCGCCGGCTTCTGGAACCCGCCGAGCGCCAGGTCCGTCGAGAAGGCGACCGCGATCAGGCCGAGAGCGATCACCCCCGTGTACGAGGGAGGCACTGGCGTCAGCACCCAGAGCACGATGCAAAACAGCGTGATCGCGAGCATCGTCCCCGCGCTCGTCGACACCGACAGCCAGATCGTGGCGGCGACGACAGCCGCGAGGCCGAAGGCGACGGCCGGCGACCGAAGGGTCTCGAGCGCTGTCCTGCGGTTCACTGCCGTCTACTCGTGAATCCGTCGGTAAAGGTGTCGCGATTCCGGAACCTCAGACTGGGTGACCGGTCCCGGGCGATCTGTACTCGGACTCGAGGGTTACTGCGTCGGTTCCGGAGTCGACCGGCGGCGTTGCCGGGCCGAACCGCCGCCAGCGTGGCGTTGGCGTATTTATACACGTACGTGGATATGATTTTGCTCTGGTGGCCGTCGAAGGAGCACAAACACGGGGATTTTTATCGTCAGGGCGCCCTACTGACTCCCATGACTGATGGGCGGGGCGAGACTCCCCGGCGAACAGGAATGACCGAGAAGTGCGGCGTCGTCGGCGTCTCACTGAACGGTCGGGACGCGGCGCGACCGTTGTACTACGCGCTCTACGCGCTCCAGCACCGCGGCCAGGAGTCCGCGGGGATCGTCACCCACGACGGCTTCCAGCAGCACAGCCACGTCGAGATGGGGCTGGTCGGGGACGTCTTCGAGGAGGACGACCTCGACATGCTAAACGGGTCGGCCGGGGTCGGCCACGTCCGGTATCCGACCGCCGGCTCCGTCGACTCCTGCTGCGCCCAACCGTTCTCCGTCTCGTTCAAGAGCGGCTCGCTGGGGCTCTCCCACAACGGCAACCTCGTCAACGCCGACGAGATTCGCGAGGAGTTGGCCGCCGCCGGCCACGCCTTCACCAGCGACGGCGACACCGAGGTCATCGCCCACGACCTCGCGCGCAACCTGCTCGAGGAGGACCTCGTCCGCGCGGTCAAGCGCACGATGGGCCGGATCCACGGCTCCTACTCGCTGACGATCAGCCACGACGACACCATCCTCGGCGTCCGCGACCCGCAGGGGAACCGCCCGCTCTGCATCGGGAAACTCGAGGACGGCTACATCCTCGCGTCGGAATCGGCGGCGATCGACACGTTAGACGGGGAACTCGTCCGCGACGTCAAGCCCGGCGAGCTGATCGTCCTGCAGGAGGACGGCCAGGGGTTCGACTCCTACCAGCTCGTCGACGACGAACACACGGCCCACTGTTTCTTCGAGCACGTCTACTTCGCCCGGCCGGACAGCGTCATCGACGACACGCTCGTCTACGAGGCCCGGCGGAACCTGGGCCGCAAGCTCTGGGAGGAAAGCGGCGTCGAGACCGACGTCGTGATGCCCGTTCCGGACTCCGGGCGCGCGTTCGCCTCCGGCTACGCGGACGCCGCCGGCGAGACGACCGCCGACGGCGAGCCCCGCGACGCGGACGACGACGGCGTCGAGTTCGCCGAGGGGCTGATGAAGAACCGCTACGTCGGCCGCACGTTCATCATGCCCACCCAGGACGAACGCGAGCGCGCGGTGCGGCTGAAGCTCAACCCGATCAAATCGACGATCGAGGGCAAGACCGTCACCGTCATCGACGACTCGATCGTCCGCGGGACGACGTCTACGCAGCTCGTTCAACTGCTCAAGGACTGCGGCGCCGAGGAGGTCCACGTCCGGATCGGCGCGCCCGCCATCGTCGCCCCCTGCTACATGGGGATCGACATGGCCACCCGCGAGGAACTCATCGCGTCGGACAAGTCGACCGCGGAGATTCGCGACGAGATCAACGCCGACAGCCTCGCCTACCTCTCGACCGACGCCGTCGCCGAGGTCCTCGGCGAGGAGCGGATCGACCTCTGTCTGGGCTGTGTCACCGGCGAGTACCCCTACGACATCGAGGGCGAAGAAACGGACCGCGACGTGAGCCGGCCGGACATCGGCGAGCAGCCGATCCGCGCCGACGACTGACGCCGTCTCGACGCGGCGTCGTTTCGGTCGAATCTCGGGTTCCCTCCGGCGGAGAGACCGTCTATCGCACGGAGCGCCCGAAACCGCGGCCAAAACCACACGTATATTTAAAAGAGGAGCAACCGAATAGCCGGTATGGCAATGGACGAATTCCTCGAAGGGGAAGCGCTCACCGGACGGCAAGCGGCGATCATCTTCTTCACGTTCCTCATTCTCATCGTCGTGGCCGCGCTAATTTTGATCGCGTTCGGCGACTTCTTCCAGAACCTGGTCACGTAATACGACCGTCGGATATCGCAGCGCGCGGCACGCGAGCCGATTTTCCCGTGTTTCGCCGAGTGACTCGCTCGAGTAGCCGCTATCGCCGATCGTCGTCTGCGTTACCGCCTCAGTAGACGACGTGCAACAGCACGTAGACGACGATCCCGAGCGAGAACGAGACGAGCCACAGGCTCGCGGCGAGCCGCCCGAACCGGGCGTGGCTGGTGCGTGGTAACTCGTCGATCCGGTAGGCGCCAGCGAGCAGGAGCGCGTAGTACACCAGCGGTACGCAGACGATCGCGAGCAGGATGTGGATCGCGAGGACCGGCAGGTAGACGTACTGGTAGACCGGGTCCGGACCGGGGAACGGCTGCGGGCCGCCGGTCGCGACCAGCCGGTAGAGGTAGAACGCGAGGAAGGCGACGAACAGCGCGAACGAGGCGAGCATCGCGAGCCGGTGGCGGTCGACGTTCCCGCGGCGGATCGCCCGCCAGCCGACCGTGATCGTCCCGATCGCGGTCGCGCTGATCGCGGCGTTGACGTGCGGGATCAGGTCGAGCACCCACTCGGGCGCGGTCGGCACCGTCGATTGCGGGATCCGGCCGCCCGCCGCCGCGAACACCACCGCGAGCGAGACGATACTCAGGACGGCGGCGAGTTCTCGAACGTGGTCTCGAGGGACGTACGCCATGTCTCGACCTTCGAGCGGCGCGGGAAAGTCGTTACTGTTACTGTACCGTCCCGTCCGTCCGTCCGACTCTCGAGCGACGAGGAGTGCGGTGGACGGTATCGAACGGACAACACCGTCGCTGGTCGGTGTAGTTTCCGGAAGGAATTATGCGTGGGTGATGTCCGCGAAGGGAAATCACCTGCATCGTGTCGCTCGGCGGTGAAACCGCCTCGCGGTTCGCGGCCGTCGGCCGCGCATGCGATGCGTGGGACCGGATTCGAACCGGCGGACCCCTACGGGACAGCGCCCTCAACGCTGCGCCGTTGGCCTGGCTTGGCTACCCACGCTCGCGCTGTCTTTCTTACTGCACTCAATCGTATCCAGCGTGATTATAAAAGCCCTTTCCTTTGTGCCTGCGTCTGCGGTGATATCACACGCCACCGGGTGGAACGGAGATTTCAAATGCGTCAGATGCCAAAGGATACCATGGCCAAGTACTCGACCGGTTCGTCCGGCGGCGGCGGCGGGACGAACTGCGAACTCTGCGGTGCCGAAAGCGATTCGCTCCGGCTCGCGTCGGTCGCCGGCGCCGAACTCGAGGTCTGCCCGGACTGTGCGCCCCACGACGATACGCAGACCCATTCCGGCTCCCGCGGACAGGGACGCGGCGAGTCCGGCTCGGGGTCGGGCTCCGGCTCCAGCTCGAGTTCGAGCGGCGCGACCGACGAACCCTCCCGGAAGCAGAAGGCCGCTCAGAACGTCGCGAAGGCGAACCCAGTCTGGGACGGCGACTCCGAGCACTGGGAGAAGGAGGGGACGAACTACGACGACGACCCGCTGCCGTACCTCGTCTCCGACTACGGGACGAAAGTCGTCGATGCCCGCCAGGAGGCCGGCCTCCAGCGCGAGGAGCTCGCCGAGGACCTCGGCGTCCCCGAGCGGGACCTGCTGGCCGTCGAACAGGGCCGGGCCACTCAGGCCGGGGTCGGCGGCGGCCTCATCGCGGCCCTCGAGGAGCGACTCGACGTGACGCTGTCGGAGTAGCAGCGCGGACCGACACGCAATTTTCGGATCTCCGTTCTCGACTCTCGAGCCGATACCGAACCGCGGCGCTCCGGACGCTACATAGGCGTTCCGGCCGCTCGGCGAGCAGACTTTTGGTACCGGCCGACGCAGTGCCACCGATGAGCGGGCAACGGGCAGCGGCGGAGCCGTACGCCACGCGGTTCGAGACCGACGTGACGGCGATCGACGGCCGAAAGGTCTGGCTCGAGCGCAGCCACTTCTACGGGGCGAGCGGCGGTCAGCCGGCCGACCGCGGGACGATCGGCGACGCCGAGGTCGTCGACGTTCGACTGGTCGACGGCGAGCAGGTCCACGAGCTCGCCGCAGAGCCCTCGTTTCGGACTGGTCGGAGCGTCCTCTGCTCGATCGACTGGTCGTTCCGCATGTACTGCATGCGCGCCCACACGGCCGGGCACGTCCTCTACGGGGCGGCGCGACGCCTGCTCGAGGACGCGTCGTACGCTGGCTTCGAGATCGGGGATGACCGGGAGACGATCCGACTCGACCTCGAGACGCGCTCGACGGTCGACGACGAGACGCTGCTCGAGCTGGATCGGCTGGTCAACCGCACCGTCTGGGAGTCGCGATCGGTCTCGTGGGACGACGTCCCGATTGCGGAGGCCCGCGAGCGCGACGATGTCACGTTCGGCGAGGCGACCGAGGACGATGCGGTGCAGAAGGGGCGGGTTCGACTCGTGACGATCGGCAGCAAAGACGAGAACGGCAGCGCCAACGGCTCGAGCAGGTTGCGCGGCGGCTTCACGGTCGGCTCCGGGGGCGAGCCGTGGGACGTGTCGGCCTGCGGCGGCACGCACGTCAGGAACACGCGGGAAATCGGCCCCGTGACGGTGATCGACGGCTCGAGCCCCGACGACGAGACGACGCGCATCGAACTCGCCGTCGGACCGCGCGCGATCGAGCATCGGACGGCCGAAAAGCGAGCCGCGTTCGCCGCGACGCGGACGCTCGAGGCGGGCGTCGAAGCCGTTCCCGACGAACTCGAGCGGGTGGTCGGCGATGGGCCGGATCGACGGCGACCGGTTCGTCGCGATGGTGGGGGCACGGGGGACGCGGAGTAGCGACGGCCGACGCAGACGCCGTCGCAACTCGCTGTAACGACTGTGGATCGTCGGCAAACGCCGCGTCTCCGGCCGACGCTCGCGTGCCTCCGCTCGCCGGTACAACCTATTCCTACGGTTCGGGCCAACGGCGGCTATGGGAGTCGACTATTCAGACCTTCGCGACCCGAACGCCGAGTACACGATGCGGGACCTCTCGGCCGAGACGATGGGCGTCACGCGCGATCGCGGCGGCGACCGCGACGTCGAGATCACCGACGTCCAGACGACGATGGTCGACGGCAACTTCCCGTGGACGCTCGTCCGCGTCTACACCGACGCGGGCGTCGTCGGCACCGGCGAGGCCTACTGGGGCGCCGGCGTCCCCGAACTGATCGAACGGATGAAACCCTTCCTGCAGGGGGAAAATCCGCTGGACATCGATCGGCTGTACGAGCACCTCGTCCAGAAGATGTCCGGCGAGGGGTCGATCGGCGGCGTCACCGTCACCGCCATCTCGGGGATCGAAGTCGCGCTGCACGATCTGGCCGGCAAGATCCTCGAGGTGCCGGCCTACCAGCTGTTGGGCGGCAAGTACCGCGACGAGATGCGGGTCTACTGCGACTGTCACACCGAGGAGGAAGCCGACCCCGAGGCCTGCGCCGACGAGGCCGAGCGCGTCGTCGAGGAACTGGGCTACGACGCGCTCAAATTCGACCTCGACGTCCCCTCGGGCCACGAGAAGGACCGCGCGAACCGCCACCTGCGCGAGCCCGAGATCGAGCACAAGGCCGAAATCGTCGAGAAGGTCACCGAACAGGTCGGTGATTCAGCGGACGTCGCGTTCGACTGCCACTGGACCTACTCCGGCGGCAGCGCGAAACGGCTCGCCGAGCGCCTCGAGGAATACGACGTTTGGTGGCTCGAGGACCCAGTGCCGCCGGAGAACCACGACGTCCAGAAGGAGGTCACGCAGTCGACGACGACGCCGATCACCGTCGGCGAAAACGTCTACCGCAAGCACGGCCAGCGTCGGTTGATCGAAGAACAAGCACTCGACATCGTCGCGCCGGACATGCCGAAAGTCGGCGGCATGCGCGAGACCCGCAAGATCGCCGATCTCGCCGATACCTACTACGTGCCGGTCGCGATGCACAACGTCGCCTCCCCGGTGGCGACGGTCGCCAGCGCCCACGTCGGCGCAGCGATTTCGAACTCGCTGGCCGTCGAGTACCACTCCTACGAACTCGAGTGGTGGGCGGATCTGGTCGAGGAGGACGTCATCGAGGACGGCTACATCGAGATTCCCGAAGAACCTGGCCTCGGCGTCACGCTCGACCTCGAGATGGTCGAGGAGCACATGGTCGAGGGCGAGACGTTGTTTGACGAGGCGTAAGCCGACGTCAAGCTCACAGCGCGTAGCGCTGTGTTGTTCGACGAAGCGTAACGTAGTGGAGCTTCGTCTGGCTCGCGAATCTTCGATTCGCGGTGTTCGACGAGGGAGAAGCCGCTATCGCACTCGCGGTTGGAACGTCTCGAGTCCGCCGGAGCACAGTTCGGACCGTCGCTCCTGCCTTCGTACTTAGAGAGTTACGTACGAGTACATCACAGATTTAACACTGGCGCTCGAGGCGTCGATCATGAATCGCAGCGAGTCGTCAGATACGGACGAAGATGACCCCGACGAAGCGGAGGCGACGAAAGACCGGATTGCGACGGACGACGGTACCAGGAGTGCCGATCGCAATGTCGACGAGGAGTTCGTCAGCGGCGACGGCTCCCACCACCCGGGGCCGCCGCGCTTTATCACCGTCGACGAGGGCATCGTCAACCCGAACGGCTGCGAAATGGAGACGCGGGACGAACTCGCGCCGTGGAATCCCGATCCGGACGGCGAGTATTCGTGGCGGGTCGCCGACGCGCCCGCCGGATCGACCGCCGAACCGACCGACGACCCGATCGCCGAGTTCGAACCCGACGTCCCCGGGGAGTACGCGCTCGCGCTCGAGGCCCCCGACGGAACGCACGAACTGACGGTTCGCGCTTTCCCGCCCGAAAGCGAGGACGAGCCCCGACCGCAGGTGTCGCTGGACGCGACGGTCGCGGACGACCGGATCGAACTCTCGGCGACGGCGTCCGTGGTCGCCGGGGACGACGACGGTCTCGAGGTCGAGTTCTACGTCGACGACCGCGACGACGCGACGGTGTCGCCGGACGGGACGATCCCGCTCGAGGACGTTACGGACCCGGTCCGCGTGTACGCGGTCGCCGTCGGCGATCGACACTCGGTGCCCGACGCGATCGAATTGATTCCCACAGACAACGGTGAGGGCGAAGAAACAGTCCGCGTCGAGCACCCGTTCGAACCGCCGGCGTGGATCGAGGACGCCGTCGTCTACGAGATCTTCACGCGCCGGTTTCCCGATCAAGATGAGCCCACCTTCGAGACGATCGCCGACCGACTCGAGCACCTCGAGGCGCTGGGCGTCGACGTCCTCTGGCTGACGCCGTTTCTCGAGGCCGAGAGCGGGTTCGGCACGCCGATAGACCGCGGCGGTCCGCACGGCTACAACACGCGAGACTACTTCACACCCGATCCGGACCTGGGGACGCTCGAGGACTTCGAGGCGCTCGTCGAGGCCTGCCGCGAGCGCGGCATTCGGGTCGTGTTCGACCTCGTGATCAACCACACCGCCGATACGCATCCCTTCTACGAGGCCGCAGTCGACGAGGCCCACCCCGAGCACGAGCGGTACCGCGACTGGTACCGCTGGGAGGACTTCGAGGAGCGCGACGCGGACACCTACTTCGGCTGGACCGACATTCCGAACCTCGACCACGGCAATCCCGCGGTCCGCGAGTACCTGCTCGAGGTGATCGACTACTGGGCGCCGAAGGTCGACGGCTTCCGGGCAGACGTCGCCTGGGGCGTCCCGCTGAGTTTCTGGACCGAAGTTCACGACCGCGTGACGAGCGCCGACGCCGAGTTCCTCCTGCTCGACGAGACGCTCCCCTCGGACGTCGAGATGGGCGGCGGCCGGTTCCACGTGCACCACGACGACGTGCTCCACGATACGCTCGAGGCGATCGGGGAGCGGGTCGGCGAGGGAGACGCAGCGGAGGCGACAGTCGACGCTGGCGAGGACGCGACCGGTACCGCGGACGGGGACGAAGACGAAGACGAGGCGGAAGCCGCCGTCGCCGACGAGTTCACCGACTCCGCCGCCGGCCTCGACACGACGTCCGCGGACGCGATCCTCGAGGCGATCGCCGAGCGAGACCGCCGCGGCGCGCATCCCGACTCTCTGTGGCTACAGTACGTCGAAAACCACGACACCGACCGCTACCTCGCGCAGTACGGTCGAGACGCCCAGAAGGCGGCCGGCGCGGCGACGTTCACCCTGCCGGGCGTGCCCATGTGCTACTACGGGCAAGAAACCGGCCTCGAGACCCGGCGCGGGCCGATGAACTGGGGCGCGTTCGACGACGACCTGTTCGCGTACTACCGACGGCTGAGCGACCTCCGCCGATCGCACCCGGCGCTCCGGACGGCGGCCGCCCTCGAGCGGATCGACTACGCGGCCGACACCGACGCCGCGGTCGCGTACGCCCGAGACGATTCAGACGGGAATCGGGTCGTCGTTCTGTTACACTTCGGCGAGGGGCGAACGACGATCCGGATCGACGAACCCGTCGACGGGAGAGACCTCGTGACCGACGACGCGGTCCCTCGAGTGCGACTCGAGCGCGACGAGCGATTCGAGTTCGAGGTCACGGTCGATACCGTCGCCGTTCTCGAGTCGACGCGCTCACCCCGGTAACTCGACCGCGTCGGTGCAGCCGCTTTTCGCGCTTCGCGCCGTCGGAGCCGCCGGTCGGAACGCATCGTCGCTTTTCCCCGTCGATCGAGTCAGAACGGCTGACCGTGTTTGAGAATCTATTTTAACGGCCGTTGTAAAAACATATCCGACAGGTATGGAACCGGATACATCAGGCGTCGCTGATTCTCATCTCGAACTGGATCTTTTCGCCGCCGTCCAGCGGAACGGCGTCTTCGCGGATTCGAAGCGGTTCGTCGATTGCGTGCCGCTGTCGGAACCGCGACAGATTGCGCACGCGTTCGCGACCGAGCGGGACGAACCGGGATTCGATCTTCGCGCGTTCGTCGAGCGCCACTTCGAGATTCCCGGTACCGAAACGCCACAGCCCGCGCTCGAGGACGTCGACGGCGTCTCGATGGAAGCGCACGTCGACCGGCTGTGGTCGCACCTCACTCGCGACCAGACGCGGCGAAACGAGTACGACACCCTGATTCCGCTGCCGAACCCGCACGTCGTCCCCGGCGGCCGCTTCCGGGAGGTGTACTACTGGGACAGTTACTTCGTCGCCGAGGGGCTGGCCGCGACCAGTCGGTTCGACGCCGTCGTCGACATGGTCGAAAACTTCGCCGCCCTCATCGACGAGTACGGGTACGTTCCGAACGGGAACCGCACCTACTACCTGTCGCGGTCCCAACTGCCGCTGTTCTGTCGCATGGTCGATCTCCTCGTCCGACGCGACGGCGTGGACGCGGCGACCCCGTACCTGCCGCGGATCGAGCGGGAGTACTCGTTCTGGATGGACGGCAGCGACGACGCGTCTCGAGCGGCCCCCGCGCACCGTCGCGTCGTTCGACTCGACGACGGCGTTCTCAACCGCTACTGGGACGACGATCCGTCGCCCCGGAAGGAATCCTACCGGGAGGACAGACGGGTGGCGTCCCGGCTCCCGACGGCGGAGCGAGCCGCCTTCTACCGGCACGTTCGGGCGGCCTGTGAATCCGGCTGGGACTTCAGCAGCCGGTGGCTCACCGATCCCGACGACTTCGCGACGATCAGAACGACCGACCTCGTCCCGGTCGACCTGAACGCGGCGCTGTACGACGTCGAGCGGAAACTGGCGGCGTGGTTCGCCGACCACGATAAACCCGACGCCGCCGACGAATACCGGGCGGCCGCCGAGCGGCGCCGCGCGGCGATCGACGAGTACTGCTGGGACGCGGACGCGGGCTTCTACTTCGACTACTGCTGGCCGGACGACCGGCGGACCGACCGGTGGACATTGGCGGCGGTCGCGCCGCTGTACTTCGAGGCGGCGTCGGACGAACAGGCCGCGGCGGTGGCGGCCGCCCTCGAGGAGCGGTTCCTCGAGACGGGCGGGCTGGTGACGACGCTGACGCGGTCGGGCGAACAGTGGGACGCGCCGAACGGCTGGGCGCCGCTGCAGCGGCTGGCGATCGGCGGGCTCCGCCGGTACGGATTCGATGCCCTCGCGGACGAAATCGAGCGCCGGTGGCTCGGACTCAACCGGCGGGTCTTCGAGCGGACCGGGAAACTGGTCGAGAAGTACGACGTGACGGATCCGGATCGGGAGGGCGGCGGCGGCGAGTATCCCCTGCAGGACGGCTTCGGCTGGACCAACGGAGTCGTCGCGGCGCTCCGGAACGAGTAGCGACTGCTTTTGTGGGTGCGTTGCGTGTTCCCCAGTTCTCGAGCGTCTCGACTCGCGACTCGAGGTTCGAAACCGGGAACGCCGCGCTCGGGCACGGGGACTCGAGGCGAGCGGCGAAAGGGGAAAAGCGAAATCGTGAACCGGAACCGGCTCAGCCTTCCATGCCGCCGAACGAGAGGCCGCTCTCGACGTAGTTCTGGGCGGCGAAGTAGATGATCGCGACCGGCAGTGCGAACATGATCGCGAACGCCGCGAACTCGGTCCACGGCGTCTCGTACTGCCCGCTCGTCGCGAGCGCGTAGAGTTCGACCGAGAGGGTGTAGTTCTCCGGGCGGAGCAGCCGCTGGGCGACGATGAACTCGTTCCAGCCCGCCAGGAAGGTGAAGATGAGGACGACGGCGATGCCCGGCTTCGACAGCGGGAGGATCACCTCGCGGATGACGTCCCACCGGCTCGCGCCGTCGATGACCGCGGCCTCCTCGTAGGAGACGGGGATGTTGTCCATGAACGTCTTGAGCAGCCACGTGTTGAACGGGATCGCGCTGGCGGCGTAGAACAGCCCGAGCGTCACGAGGCTGTTGCTCAGTCCGAGGTTGCTGAACAGCGCGTACAGCGCGATCAGCGTCGCGATGGACAGCCCGGCGCCGACCTGCGTGAACAGGACGTAGCCGTAGAGGATCTTCGTTCGACCCGCGAACTTGCGCCGCGACAGCGCGTACGCGCCGGGAATGACCATCGCCATCGAGACCGTCACGGTCACCGTGACGACGATCAGACTGTTGACGAGCGCGTCGGTGAACGAGGACTCGTAGATCACCCAGCGGTACGCCTCGAGGTTGTAGGTCGAGGGATCGGCGAAGACCCCCTCCGAACTCATCAGGCCGGCGCCCTGCGAGAGGGAGGTGGTGAAGATCCAGTAGACCGGGAACATGAGCACGAGCAGCAGGCTGACCGCGCCGCCGGTCGCGACCACCGTCTTGAGGACGTCGGCGGGATCGAGCTTCCCGGCTTTGAGCTGTTCGAGCGTCTGTCGGGCGCGCATCAGGCGTTCACCCCCTCGGCGAGGTTGCCCTTCTTCACTGCGAGCCACATGAACATGCCGATGAATGCGATAGCTGTTACCATGATTGCGGACGCGAACGCGTACCGGTTGAGTTCGATGGCCTCCCGGTAGCCGTACACGAGCAGGAGTTCGTTACTCCGGGCGGGGCCGCCGTTGTTGAAGACCCACGGAATGAGGAACTGCTGGAACGACGTCGCGGCCGTCAGGATCGAGCCGAACATGACCGGCCGCCTGATCGACGGCAAGGTGACGTGACGGAATCGGTGTAGGAACCCCGCGCCGTCGACTTTCGCCGCGTCGTGGAGTTCGCTCGGCACGTCCTGCAGCGCGCTGACGATGATGATCACGAGGAACGGGTACGCCAGCCACACCTCGGTCGTCACGTAGGCGATGAACGCGCTCCAGCGACCGCTGAGCCAGCTTACCGGTAGGTTTACCAGCAAGAACTCGGGGGCGCCGCTTCCCAGCACCGTCGTCACTGCGCCGTTGTACATCGCGAGGAACTCGTTGAACGGCGCGAACCGAGCGCCGCTGAACATGCCGCGCCAGACGGTGATGACGAAGATTCCGGGGAACCCCATCGGGACGATGACGATCGCACGGAGGAATCGCTTCCCGCGGATGCGGTTGTTCGTCAAGAGCACCGCGAGCCCCAGCGCGAGCGTGACCTTACAGACGAGGCTCACGCCGACGAAGAACCACGTTATCCCCAGCGAGTTCCAGAACTGGGAGTCGGTGAACAGTTCGACGTAGTTGTCGAACCCGATCAGGTTCGCCCCGCCGATGACCGTCCCGGCGTGGGTCGCGTCGGTGAGCGAGAGGTAGACGAGGAACGCGATCGGAAACAGCATGAACGACAGAAAGAGGACGACGCCGGGCGCGACGAGCAACAGCCCGAACAGGCCGATCTCGTCCGGGTCGACGGAGAGGCGGCGCTGACCGCGGCGGGAGACTCGTTCGATGAATGACGTTGACATAGGCGATGAGATAGTGCGTCGTCGCTTACTCCCAGCGACCGCGGATGTCCTCGGCGGCCGATTCCATCGATTCCGCCGGCCCGGCCTGCCCCTGGAACACCCGCTCGAGGGCTTCCTCGAACGGCGTCCAGACCTGATCCATCATCGGATGCGACGGCATGGGGACGCCCATCGCGACGGTTTCGGCAAACTGTTGGACGTCGTCGCCGAGTTCCTCGTGTTCCACGTAGTCCTGGTGGACCGGGATGGCGCCCTGATTCTGCGCGTTGCTGATGATCACGTCCTCGTTGGTCGTGTACCACTCGGCCCAGTCGATCGTCGTGCCGAGCGTCGTCTCGTCGGCGTCCGCGAGCTGGGACGTGAAGTACCACGTCTGGACGCCCGTGTAGGGGGACGGCTCGCCGCCCTCGACGCTCGGTAGCGGCGCGACCTGCGCGTCGATTCCGGACTCGCGGAAGCCCGGGAGCTCCCACGGCCCGTTGATCGCGAACGGCGCGTTCCCGTCGTTGAACACCGGCACCTGCGACTCGTAGGACGGATCGTTCGGGACGTACTCCCAGATGGCGTTTTGCACCAGCTCGAGCCCCTGGATGAATTCGTCGGCCTCGATGCCCAGTTGCTCGTTTTGCTCGTCGAAGATGAAGCCGCCGAACGCCTGCAGGTAGCCGCTCAGGAAGTACGGGTCGATCGCCGGACACGAGAGCCCGTACTGCCCGTTCTCGGGGTCGTGATGCTCCTCCATGATAGAGACCATCTCGTCGATCGTCTCGGGGGGCTGGTCGACCATCTCGGCGTTGTACATGAGCGTGACCGTCTCGGCCGCGTACGGGAGCCCGTACACTGCACCGTCCCACTGCACCGCTCGTGCGGCTGCCTCGGTGAACTCCGAACCAAGGTCGAGGCTGACGTCGTCGCTGGCGTCGTAGACGAATTCCTGGTCGTGGTAGGCGCCGATCCAGTCGTGGGCCCACGCGAACGTTTCCGGGCCGTCGCCCGCGGCGAGGGCGGTATCGAGCTGGTTTTCCATCTCTGAGACGCCCTCGGCGTTCATCTTGTCTTCACGCCCCTCGTTGAACGTCTCGAGGTGCGTCTCGAGGGCGCTCTCCTCGGCGTCGGTGAAGTCGTGCCAGAGCGTCGTTCCTCGGTCGTCGCCGCCGAGACAGCCCGCGACGGCGACCGTTGTGAGACCCCCGATCCCGGACAGCAGTTGTCTGCGTTCCATTGACATGGCGCAATCGGTGATGAATTATGTATTCATATATTTAACCATTGGGATATCGAAGTTAGACGCCGTAATACTGGAAGATAGCGGAAGAAACACCGATTTTGTTGGTGCATATACACCGCACCGGCGAGTATCACGTAAACTCGAGAACTATAATGGTTATCCGAGGACGTTCGTCAACCTGCTTCGCTACGTGTGTTGTAATATTACTTCGTAAATTGGGAAAGGATTTTATGGCCGCTCGCCGAACCCCCGAGGAAATGGCACGTGTTAGGGTGGATTCCCTCCGGAAAGAGTACGACGTCGGGACGGTCGTCGCCGTCGACGACCTGGACCTCGAAATCGAGGACGGCGAGTTCGTGACCGTGGTCGGGCCGTCGGGGTGTGGCAAGACGACGACGCTTCGCATGCTCGCGGGGCTCGAGGAGCCGACGTCGGGGCGGATCGAGATCGGGGGCGAGGACGTCACGGACGTTCACGCGAAGAATCGAGACGTCGCGATGGTGTTCCAGAACTACGCGCTGTACCCGCACAAGACGGTCTTCGAGAACATGGAGTTCGGACTCCGGATGAGCACGGCCCTCGGCGAGGAGGCGCGGCGAGAGCGCGTCGTCGAAACCGCGGAGATGATGGACATCGAGGAGTTGCTCGAGGATCGACCGGACGAACTCTCGGGCGGCCAGAAACAGCGCGTCGCGCTGGGGCGAGCGATCGTCCGGGAGCCCGACGTGTTCCTGTTCGACGAACCGCTCTCGAACCTCGACGCGAAGCTCCGGACGTCCATGCGCGCGGAGATCCAGCGGCTGCAGGACGAACTCGGCATCACGTCGGTCTACGTCACCCACGACCAGCACGAGGCGATGACCATGGGCGACCGGATCGTCATCCTCGACGACGGCGAGCTCCAGCAGCACGGCGAGCCGACCGAGGTGTACGAGAACCCCGCCAACGAGTTCGTCGCCGGCTTCATCGGGTCGCCCTCGATGAACTTCATCGACGTCGACGTCGAGCGACCCGGCGATTCGCTGCGGCTGGTCGGTCCCGAAGGCGGGTTCGCGTTCGATCTCTCGGCGTCGTTCCGCGCCGACCGCGAGGCCGACCTCGAGTCGAACCAGTATACGCTCGGCATCCGACCCGAGAAGGTCTCGATCGCCGACACGGACGCGGCCAACTCACTGACGGCGACGATCGACGTCGTCGAACCGGTCGGCTCGGACAACTACCTCCACCTCGATCTCGGCGACGAGTTCATCGCGCGCGTCGGCCCCGACGTCGACCTCGAGCCCGGCGATCGGGTGACGCTGACGTTCGACGAGGCCGACATTCACCTCTTTGACGCCGAAACCGGCCGCAACGTCCTCGCTCAGGAGCGGGCCGCACCTACGGCAACGCCGCCGTAACTCGGTTCGAGCGACGCCTCGCAGTATCGTCTGGTTTGGACCGACGCGACCGCGGAATCCGTTTTGCCGTCGTACCGAGCCGGGAAAAGAGCCCGTAACTCGTTACTCGCGAAGCGGCGCGGCCCCCTCGGCCGTCTCGCGCTCGAGCGACTCGGACCCTCGCGCCGCCGCGTCTAACGCGATCGCCGTTCGGAGCCGCAGCGCGTGGGGCCAGCCCAGCGGCGTCGCGCTGTCGGGCGTGCCGTCGTCGAAGAACTGCTCGGGCAGGTACTCGCCGTCCCCGCGCAGCGTCCCGCCGGGTTCGACGAGCGTGAGCAACGCCGTCGCCCACTCGTCGAACGCGTCGGCGGCCTCGTGGTCTCGAGCGGCCAGCAGGTCGCCGAACTCGGCGGCCGCGTGGGCGCCCCACGCGGTCGTCACCGTCCAGACCTTCGGCTCGGCTTGCTCTTTCACGCGCCACGGATCGCCCTCGAACCGCGCCAGCCCCTCGATCGGGCCGTCGGGATCGCGATACAGCCCCTCGAGGGTCGTCTCGAAATGCGAGACGAGTCGCTCGACGCGCTCGTCGTCGATCGTCGCCCCCTCGAGGGCCGCGTACTCGGTGTGGGCGGACGCGAGCGCGAACGTGCTGCCGTCGAGGCGCTCGTCCAGTTCGTCGCCGTCGAGTCGCAGCGCGTAACACTCCCGTTCGGGCACCCATAGCTGGTCGATCGCGTCGTAAACGGCCCGCGCGTTCTCGGCCGCTCGCTCCCGGTACTCGGCGGCGATCGGCGCCCGTGCGATCGCAGCGTAGGCCTCGAGGTAGGTCGCCGCGGTGTGGGCGAACCGGCCGGTCATGTTCTCCCAGGCGTTCTGGACGCGTTCGGGGAGCCCGTCGTCCGCGAGGGTCGCGTCGAGCCCGTCGAGCGCCGCGAGCAGCGCCTCGCGGACCTCGTCGTCGGCGTCGTCGACGACCCGGAGGTAGGTCGCGAGGAACGTCGCGACGCTCGCGGTCTGGTCGGCCTGGTAGTCCGTGCCCGCGGCGTCGCCCTCGAGGCGACCGTTGGCCCAGCCCGGCGCGATCTCGCCGTTGTGGGCCCAGACGCGGTGGGGCCACGTGCCGTCCTCGAGTTGCGTCTCGACGTAGAACCGTGCGCTGCGTCGGTGCCACCTCTCGAGGCCGAGGTCGGCCTCGCGGTCGGCGGCCAGCAGGAAGCCGGCGATTTCGGCGTCGTCGCGGAACCACGTGTACCCGTAGCCGCCGGAGTACCGGAAGAACGGATCGAACTCGGGGCCGGCGATCCGGGCGCCGTTCGACGCCCGAAGCAGGGACAGCGCCCGCAGGTCCTCGAGGATGCCGTCGACGCGGCCACTGTTCGGCCCGCCGATCGCCCCCGCCGCGTCGGGCAATCGCTCCCGAACTTGCGCTCGGCCCGCCTCGAGGATCGTCGCGCGGTCGGCGTGGTCGGCCGCGCCGGTCCGAACCTGCTCGAGGGCGTCTGCCCGACTGTGCTCGTCGGCGTCGGTGAGCAGCGTCGCGACCGTCGCGCTCGGCTGCCGGCCGGTCAACGCAACCTCGGCCGTCGCGATGGGACTGAGCCGGGTCTCCTCGTAGCGGCCGTCCCCGTCCGAGCGGGGGAGTTCGGTCGGCTCCCCGTCGAGCAGGTCCTCGAAGTACGGCGGCACCTGCCCGTCGATCTCGAGCGCCGTCGACGCGGTGACGTAGTCGCGTTCGCGGTCGTGGTAGAGCTCGACGGCGTCGTCGTGGCGGAGTTGTCCGGTGCGCTCGACCCGTCCCTCGGGAGCGAAGCCGAAGCAAGCACGGAGCGTCACGTCGCTGCTGTCGTCCGCGTTCGCTCCCCCGTTCCCGCCCTCGAGTTCGAAGTGCGTCAGGTGCAACGCGCCGACCGTGACGTCGTACTGGCGCAGCGTCCGGTTGCCGACGTCGTGGACCGTCTCCACGACGGCCGTGTCGTCGACGTAGCGTTGCTCGCCGCCCTCGAGCCACCGCATGCTCCCGTCGAGTTCGAGTCCGAACCGTGAGCGCTCGATCCCGACGAGCCCCGAGAGCGGATAGGAGTAGTCCCTGATCGACCCGTCGGGGGCGACGTGAACGAGTCGTTCGTCGAGTCCCGAGAACAGCCCCGTCGTCGACCGGCGTTCGCCGGGGAACCGACGGGGGTCGCCCCGCGACCGTTTGACGTCGTTCAGGGCGCTGTGAAGTGTCATCGTACGCAGCCGGTACGACCCCCTCCGATTAAAATTTGTTGTAATATGTATTCCCACTTTTCGAAACTGTCGAGAGCGCGACGAGACGACGTCGGGAAGGCGGAACCGCGACGAAGAATCTTTTTTACCGCCCCTTCCGATGCCGTAGGTACTGGGAACTCATGGACACAGACGGCCTCGCCGGACTCCTCGAGCGGTTCGGTCTCTCGGAGAAGGAAATCGACACGTACCTCGCGATTCTCGACCACGGAGAGTCGAAAGCGAGCACGATCGCGGACGCCGCCGACGTCTCCAAGCGCTACGTCTACAGCATCAGCGAGGAACTCGAGGAGCGCGGCTTCGTCGAGGTGGACGACCACGCGGTGCCGACGGTGATCCGCCCGGTCGACCCGGAGACGGTCGTCGACCGGCTCACCCGCAGCGTCGAGGAGATGGAGCCGGAACTGCGCTCGCGCTACACGACGACCGAGCGGCCGACCGAGCAGTTCGAGGTGATAAAGTCGCGACAGACCGTCCAGAAGCGCATCGAGAGCCTGCTCGCCGAGGCCGAGACGGAAGTCACGCTCTCGATCCCCGGGTCGGTGCTGCCGCAGGTCCGCGAAACGCTCGAGGAGACCGCCGAGCGGGGCGTGCTCGTCTTGCTCCTGCTCGGGACGGCCGACAGCGACGTCGACACGGCGTCGCTCGCCGGCGTCGCGAGCACGGTTCGGACCTGGGACGCGCTCGTGCCGACGATGGTGACGGTCGATCGCCAGCACGGCCTGCTCTCGCCGAGCCAACTGCTGACGACCTCGACGAGCGACACGAAGGCGATCGCGCTCTCCCAGGAGCAGCTCGTCCCCGTCCTCGCCGGCTCGTTCCTGGCGAACTACTGGCCGATCGCGGAGGAACGGTACGTGACGACGGCGGCCGACCTCCCCGCGACCTACGAGGGGTTCCGCCACGCCGTCTTCCAGATCGCGCTCCACCTGGCGACCGACACGCCGCTCGAGGTGACGGTCACCGGCTCGCCGGTCGGCGACCGCGACCTCCCGTCGACGCTGACCGGCGAGGTCGTCGACGTCCGCCAGAGTCTCGTCCGCCCCGCCACGTCGACCGTCCCGATCGAGAACGCGTTCGAGATCGACGTCGACGGCGAGCGGTACACGATCGGCGGCGCCGGCGCGTTCCTCGAGGACTTTGAGGCGGAATCGGTGACGATTCGACCGCTCGAGGAGTAGCGCGGCCGCTTTCGCTCGCACGCGCATTCCGCCCCGACCTTCTTGCGGGTGGGCGGCGAACGCCGACCCGATGAACGCGAACGCGCTGCGCCCAGCGGCCAGCAGGTCGAGTCGAACACGAACCGCCGGTTCCGGACAGGGGTGTCGCCGATGACCGACAGACGCACGGTCGAACAGCGGATCGTCGACAGCGGCGTCATCGCCGTCATGCGCGGTATCAGTACGGAGCGGATCGTCCCCGTCGCCCGCGCGCTCCACGAGGGCGGGGTCGACGCCCTCGAGATCACCGCCGACGAGCCCCACGCCCGCGACAAGATCGCCGCGGTCGACCGGGAACTGGCCGATCCGGACGTGGTCGTCGGGGCCGGCACCGTCCTCGACGCCGCGACGGCCGAGTCGGTGATCGACGCCGGTGCGACCTTCGTCGTCTCGCCCCACGTCGATCGGGAGATCATCCGGACCTGCAACCGCCACAACGTGCTCGCCTCGCCCGGCGTCATGACTCCGACGGAGGCGGTCACGGCGATGGAAACTGGCGCGGACATCCTCAAGATGTTCCCCGCGTCGACGGTCGGCCCAGGCCACATCGGCGCGCTCAAGGGCCCGCTGGGCGACGTCGAGATCATCCCGACCGGCGGCGTCTCCGCAGACAACGTCGCCGACTACTTCGAGGCCGGCGCGCTGGCCGTCGGCGCCGGCAGCGCGCTCATCGACTACGACGCGATCGCGGACGACGACATGGACGCCGTCCGGGAGCGCGCCGAATCGTTCGTCGACGCCGTCCGGGACGCCCGCAGCGAGTGAGCGCGGCCGCCGGTTCGGTTTCGTTCCGTCGCCGACCGATCGACTACGGTCCATTCGATCTCCCGATCGGTAGCTCCGGACTTCCCTCGCCGACCGTTCGCTGGCTCCGCCTCCCAACGCGAGCCGAACCGACCCTCAGGAACGATACTCATACTCTATTATCGAACCTGTGCAACCGGATTAGCGCCGCGAGCGGAGCTGATGGCACCGATATCGAGACAGAATTCTTTACTACGGACTAGGTAAATCTTTTATTCGAGGCGGGCCTTGGGAGACGTATGCAAGCGATCGCAGTCGAACCGGGGGCCGGCGAACCGACGCTCGTCGAGCGACCCCGACCCGAACCCGAGTCCGGGGAAGCGCTCGTGCGCACCCTTCGCGTCGGCGTCGACGGAACCGACCATGAAGTCATCGCGGGCCACCACGGCGACGTGCCGAACGACGATACGCAGCTCGTGCTCGGTCACGAGGCCGTCGGCGTCGTCGAAGATCCGAACGGGACCGACCTCGAGGCGGGACAGGTCGTCGTGCCGACGGTTCGCCGCCGCCCGAACGGCGTCAACAACGAGTACTTCGAGCGCGGCGAGCCCGACATGGCGCCCGACGGGGAGTACGTCGAGCGCGGTATCGTCGGCGCCCACGGCTTCATGGCCGAGTACTTCACCAGCCCCGCGGAGTACCTCGTTCCGATTCCCGCGGATCTGGCCCACCTCGGCTTCCTCGTCGAACCCATCAGCATCTCCGAGAAGGCGATCGAACACGCCGTCGCCTCCCGTTCGGCGTTCGACTGGGACCTCGAGTCGGCGATGGTGCTGGGCAACGGCTCGCTCGGGCTGCTCACGCTTGGGATGTTCGCGGATGTCCTTGACATCGACCGAACCTACTGTCTCGGACGGCGGGATCGGCCGGATCCGACGATCGACATCATCGAGGAACTCGGCGCAACGTACGTCGACTCCCGCGAGACGCCGGTCGCTGAAATCCCCGACGCCTACGAGGGGATCGACCTCGTCTACGAGGCGACCGGCTACGCGAAACACGCCTTCGAGACGGTCGACGCGCTCGCGCCAAACGGCGTCGGCGTCCTACTGGGCGTCCCTGAGCCCTGGGAGTTCGAGGTCGACGGCGGGCGACTCCACCGCGAGCTGGTCCTGCACAACAAGGCGCTGCTCGGCACCGTCAACTCCCACCGCGGCCACTTCGAATCGGCCGTCGACACCCTCTCGCAGCTGCCGACGTGGCTCACCGACGACCTCGTGACCGGCGTCTACGGCCTCGAGGAGTTCCGGCGGGCGTTCGAAACCGGCGACGACGTCATCAAGACGGCCGTCGAGTTCTCGACGCTCTGAGCGGGCCGATACGGAGTCGCCGAGCCGCCGAATCACTCACGAGATAGAAACTATTACTACTGTCGGAGTAAGGGATCCCCCCATGGGAGTCGATTACTCGCAGTTGCACGATCCGAACGCCGAGTACACGATGCGGGACCTCTCGTCGGAAACGATGGGCGTCACGCGCGACCGCGGCGGCGACCGCGACGTCGAGATCACCGACGTCCAGACGACGATGGTCGACGGCAACTTCCCGTGGACCCTCGTGCGTATCTACACGGACGCGGGCGTCGTCGGCACCGGGGAAGCCTACTGGGGCGCCGGCGTCCCCGAACTGATCGAGCGGATGAAGCCGTTCGTCATCGGCGAGAACCCGCTGGACATCGACCGCCTCTACGAGCACCTCGTCCAGAAGATGTCCGGCGAGGGCTCGATCGGCGGGGTCACCATCACCGCGATTTCCGGCATCGAGGTCGCGCTGCACGATCTGGCCGGCAAGATCCTCGATGTCCCCGCGTATCAACTGCTCGGCGGCAAGTACCGCGACGAGATGCGGGTCTACTGCGACTGCCACACCGAGGAGGAAGCCGACCCCGAGGCCTGCGCTGACGAGGCCGAGCGCGTCGTCGAGGAACTGGGCTACGACGCGCTCAAATTCGACCTCGACGTCCCCTCGGGCCACGAGAAGGACCGCGCGAACCGCCACCTGCGCGAGCCCGAGATCGAGCACAAGGCCGAAATCGTCGAGAAGGTCACCGAGCGCGTCGGCGACCGCGCCGACGTCGCGTTCGACTGCCACTGGACCTACTCCGGCGGCAGTGCGAAGCGCCTTGCCGAGCGCCTTGAGGAATACGACGTCTGGTGGCTCGAGGACCCCGTCCCGCCGGAGAACCACGACGTCCAGAAGGAGGTCACGCAGTCGACGACGACGCCGATCACCGTCGGCGAGAACGTCTACCGCAAGCACGGCCAGCGTCGCCTGCTCGAGGAGCAGGCACTGGACATCATCGCGCCGGACATGCCCAAGGTCGGCGGCATGCGCGAGACTCGCAAGATCGCCGATATGGCAGACACCTACTACGTGCCGGTCGCGATGCACAACGTCGCCTCGCCGGTCGGGACCGTCGCCAGCGCCCACGTCGGCGCGGCGATTTCGAACTCGCTGGCCGTCGAGTACCACTCCTACGAACTCGAGTGGTGGGCGGACCTGGTCGAGGAAGACGTCATCGAGGACGGCTACATCGAGATTCCCGAAGAACCCGGCCTCGGCGTCACGCTCGACCTCGAGACGGTCGAGGAGCACATGGTCGAGGGCGAGACCCTCTTTGACGAGACGTAACGTAGTGGAGCCTCGTCTGGCTCACGAATCTTCGATTCGCGGCGTTTGACGAGGCGGAAGCCGACGTCAAGCCCACAGCGCGTAGCGCTGTGTTGTTCGACGAAGCGTACCCTCGGCGGCCGCTCGAGCCGGCATCGTCGCCGGTCGGCGAGCCGTCTACTACGGCGACGGTCTCCACCCTTCGCTTTCTCTCTCCGCCGTCGCTTCGTCCGCCGTTCTCCCGCGGAACCCGTAGTACGGACGGCTGACAGTACTGGGGGCCGTTTTATGTCGCTCGTCGGGGTGGCTATGGGCGTGACTCCAGATCACGTCAGTCGACGGCGACTCCTCCGCGCTGCCGGCGTCGCTTCGCTGCTCGGCGTCGGGACCGCGGGGACGGCCGCACAGAACGAAACCGACGACTCGAGCGCGACCGCAGGGAACGAGAGCGACGGCGCACCGGACGAGCAAGAAACCGGTTCGGGCCTCGAGAGCGAGTACACGGAGGTGTACCGGAACACGATCGATTCCGTCGTGCTGGTTACCGTCTCCCTCGGGACGACTGGCGGTCGCGGCGGCGGAGGCGGGCTCGGCTCCGGGTTCGTCGTCGACGACCAGCACATCGTCACGAACAACCACGTCGTACAGGGCGCCACCGAGGGCGGTATCGAAATTCAGTTCAACAATCAGGAGTGGGCGACGGCGTCGATCGTCGGCACGGACCCGTACAGCGACATCGCCGTCCTGAGCGTCGAAGACATGCCGGATTCCGCCGAACCCCTGCCGCTCGTCGAGTCCGAACCCGCGATCGGTCAGGAGGTCCTCGCGATCGGAAACCCGCTTGGCCTCGACGCCTCGGTCACGCAGGGGATCGTCAGCGGTACGAACCGGGTCCTGCCGAGTCCCGCAGGGACCTCGATCCCGGCGACGATCCAGACCGACGCGCCGATCAACCCGGGCAACAGCGGCGGTCCGCTGGTGAACCTCGAGGGCGAAGTGCTCGGAATCGTCTTCGCCGGCGCGAGCCAGACGATCGGGTTCGCGATCTCCGCGCGCCTCGCCAACCGGGTCGTCCCTGCGCTCATCGAGCAGGGCATCTACAGGCATTCTTACATGGGCGTCGGCGTGGTCCCCGTCGGCCCGGAGATCGCCGACGCCATCGGCCTCGAGGAGGCGACCGGCGTGTTGGTGGCCGAGATCGTGGCAAACTCGCCCGCCGACGGCGTGTTGCAGGCGGCCAGTGCGGCCCAGCCGGGAACCGGCGACGTCATCGTCGCCATCGACGGCCAGGAGGTGACGACCCAGGCCCAGTTGCTCTCGTACTTGGCGCTCGAGACCTCGCCCGGCGAGACGGTCGAACTCGAGGTCGTCCGCGACGGCGAGCAACAGACCGTCGAACTGGAACTGGCCGCCCGACGGGAGTTCGATCAACAGGGACCGCCGATCGGCGGTCAGCCGGGTGGACCGCCGGGTGAACAGCCGCCGTCGCCGTTCCCCTGATCGTAGCCCACCCAGGTGCCGCCGATCCCGATCGCCGCTGACGGACCGAAGACGGGCCACTTCGCGGGCGAGTCCGGTGACGGGCTTATCGCGATTCGGCCCGACGACCTGATCGAGACGTTCGAAGTCGGCGGCGGCAGCGACATTCGTCGAGTTCTCCGAGGACGAGGCGCTCCGAGCGATCGACTAACCGGGACGTCTGCACTCCCTTCTCGGCAAAAACCAGCACCGCTTGGGGGACGACTTACGCTTCGTCTTCGTCGACGTCCTCCGCCTCTTCGAGATCCTCAAGGTCCTCGGCGTCCTCCCGCGGGGCGTTCTGCGTGCCGAGGTCGCTGTCGCCGTCGTCGACCTCGTCGGGATCGCGGTCGATGCGCTCGAGTTCGTCGTCGATTTCGGCCTCGCGTTCGGCTTCCTGTTCGGTCGCGCGGTCGACGTCGTCCTCTGCCATAGCCGGTCGTTCGCGCTCGGACGGTTTGGCCCTCGGGCCGTCGCATGCAACGTCGGCCGCCAGATCGAGCGACGACCTCGAGCAGCGCGGGCGATCGGCGTGACCGATCGAACCGATAGTCCGCAAAACACGAAAGACAGATAAAAGACGCCGCGTTGTGAACAGACAGATATGGATGTCCCCTACGACCTCACCTCGTACATCCGGGTGCTGAAGATGGCGACGACGCCCTCGACCGAGGAGTTCACGCAGGTAGCGAAAATCGCCGGTGCAGGAATCCTGTTCGTCGGCCTCGTCGGGTTCCTCATCGGCGCGATCATGCTGCTCCTCCCGGCGGGTGGTGGCGTCTAATGGGTATCTACGCAGTCAAGACGACGGCGAGTCAGGAGCGCACCGTCGCTGACATGATCATCAACCGCGAGGAGCCGGAGATCCACGCCGCCCTCGCGCCCGACTCGCTGACGTCGTACGTGATGGTCGAAGCCGACGGCGACGCGGTCCTGAACCGCGTCCTCGAGGACATTCCGCACGCGCGGAGCATCGTCCCCGGCGAGTCCGACATCTCGGAGGTCGAGCACTTCCTCTCGCCGAAGCCGGACGTCGAGGGCATCGCCGAGGGCGACATCGTCGAGCTCATCGCCGGCCCGTTCAAGGGCGAGAAGGCGCAGGTCCAGCGCATCGACGAGGGCAAGGACCAGGTGACCGTCGAACTGTACGAGGCGACGGTCCCGATTCCGGTGACGGTTCGGGGCGATCAGATCCGCGTCCTCGACTCCGACGAGCGATAACGAGTCCGCTCGCTCGACCCACGCTCTGTTCAGGGCGAGCGAAGCGAGCGGCGAAGAAAAACCGGGCGTCGGCGCAGGGCTGAAAGGGGCGCGGCCTCGAGCCCGACCTCCGGACTACCGCTTCCGTTTACGCTTGCGCTTACTGCAGTTCCGTCACGATCGATTCCAGATCCGCAGCGTTCTCGATCTCCTCGAGGAGCTCCTCCCGCTTGCGGACGTCCTCGGAGTTCGCGCCGTAGGCGCGGACGTACTCGGCGCGGCTGTGTTCGGTGAACGCGTGTCGGATCGCGAGGTAGCCGTCGGGAACGATGGTGCCACAGACCTTGCACTCGCGGCGCTCGTGGTCGCTCGCCTGGTGGACGACCGCCGACTCGACGTCCGCGAACACCTCGCCGCAGCCGCTGATTCCGCATTCCCACGCCATTTGATACGACATCGAGCGGCCGTCCTAATGGTCTTTTCGCCGCGGTCGTCGGTGGACAATATCCCGATACCCCGGCGCCGTCCGGCGTGGGCCCGCCTCGCACGCCTCGGGAATCAGAATGCATAACTCGTCCGTCTCGAAAGAGGCGGACGTGAGCGACGGCACGACGTCGGCGGTCGACTGTCACGTCAAGGTCCTCGACGAGCGCGTCGTCGAGCGAGCGAAGCGAGCCGGCCTCGACGCGATCGTCTACGCGCCTCACTTCACCCGCCTGCCGGACATCCGCGAGAAGGCGGCCGCCTACTCGAGCGACGACCTCCGCGTCATCCCCGCTCGCGAGGTGTTCACCGGCAAGTGGCACGAACGCAAGCACGTCCTCGCGCTCGGGCTCGAGGAGCCGGTGCCGGACTTCATCCCGCTCGAGGCGGCGATGGCCGAGTTCGAACGGCAGGACGCGGTCGTTCTCGCCCCACATCCCGAGTTTCTGAACGTCGGCCTCTCCGAATCGGATCTGCGGCGGTACCGAGACGTGATCGACGCCGTCGAGATTTTCAACCCGAAACACCTGCCCCACCACAACCGCCGCGCCCGCACCCTCGCCGAACGGCTCGAGTATCCGCCCTTTACGTCGTCGTACGCCCACATCTCGCGCACGGTCGGCGTCGCCCACACCGAGTTCGACGCCGCCGTCGAGAGCGAAGCCGATCTCTGTCGGGCGCTCGAGGACGACGTTTCGCGACGCGTCGTCCACAAGACCGGTCTCACGCGCTGGGCGGCGACGGCGGGCGAGCTAGCCCACCTCGGCTACGAGAACACCTGGAAGAAAGCGGACCGGTTCTTTCTTTCGGGAACCGAGCCGACGCATCCGCGACACATCGCCTACGACGGTCGGTTCGACGACGTGGCCGTCTACTGATCTGTTTCCGTTTCTGTCTCCGCCTCCGTTTCTGCCTCCTCCAGCGCGTCCGCGATCCGCTCGAGTTGCAAGCCGACGTAGCAAAGCGCCTGCGTCTGCATGATCGCGGGGTCGTCGCTCCACTCGTTTGTGATGTACGCCGCCTGTCTGCCCGCGCGGTCGAGGTGATCGGTATCGTCCGGCATCGTCCGTCGTTCACCGCCGGCGAGGGAAACGATTGTGCCTGTCGTATCGGAGATAGGTCGGCGTCAACCGTCGCTGACCGAAACCTGTCAACGACAGGCAGCATTCTCACGCAGAACCGCTACCCGCGTCGACCGCGTAGGGCCGATCGACCATGGGCGAGACAGTCAAAGTAATCGAGCTGACCGGGAACTCGAGCGAATCGTGGGAGGACGCGGCGCACAACGCCCTCGAGGACGCCGACGAGACCCTCGAGAACATCAGCGGTATCGAGGTCGTCTCGCAGACGGCCGACGTGGACGGGGGTTCGATCGAGCGGTACAAGACGACGCTGCACGTCTCGTTCGCGCTGGAACGGTAACGAGCGGGCGCGGGCCGAAATCGAACGGTCCGTCCGCGGCCACTCCTCGCTGGCGCTCACTCCTCGAGCGACTCGATTTTCGCGAGCGTCTCGGCGACCCGGTCCCAGTGGCTCCCGCGCCAGAAGTACTGGCCGCAGTCCCGACACGTCCAGACGTCGGTGTCGCCGGGATCGGGCGCGTACTTGGGCGTCGACGCCCTCGCGTCGACCGGCTCGAGCCGCCCGTTACACCGCCCGCAAAACCGCGGCTCGTCGGCCAGCGAGAGGTCGACACCCGCCCCCGCGAGTTCGGCGAGCTGCGCCTCGACGTCGCGCGACTCGAGCAGGATCGCCCCGGGCGACTCGGCGGCGCGGGTCGCGAGGTCGACGTCGCGCGTGACGACCGTCCGCTCCTCCTCGCGGGCGACCGCCAGGAGGTCGTCGTCGGCCTCGAGCCCGCGGTCGCCGGCGTAGACGGTGTCGTGGTTGCACATCCGGAGATAGGAGACGAGACCGCCGCACATGACGTCGAGGAGGAGTTGCATAGCGTTCGAGGAGACGCAGGCCGACTCAGTGCAGGAACTCCCGAAGCGCCTCGAGGTCCCAGGCGTTGATCACGTCGTCGGCCTCCGCCCAGCCGCGCCGGGCCGTGTGGACGCCCCAGCGCATGTACTCGAGGGTCGACGGCTGGTGCGCGTCCGTATTCACGGCGATCGCCGCCCCTTCCTCGACGGCGGCCTGAACGGCGCTTCCCCACAGGTCCAGCCGTCGCGGGTTGGAGTTGACCTCGAGGGCGGTGTCGTGCTCGGCGGCCGCTCGTCCCAGGGCGGTCGCGTCGAAGTCCAGTCCGGAGCGCTCGTTGAGCAGGCGGCCGCTCGGGTGGCCGAGCACGTCGATCGCGGGGTTCTCGATCGCGCGGACGAGCCGTTCCGTGGCGGTCTCGGCGTCCTGATCGAGCGCGCTGTGGGTCGAGGCGACGATGACGTCGAGCGCGTCGATGACCTCGTCGGAGAGGTCGATCTCGCCCTCGGCGTCGACGTTCGCCTCGATGCCCGCGAAGACTTCGACGTCGCTGGCGGCGTCGACCTCGCGGATCTCCTCGACCTGCTCGAGAATCTCGGTGTCCGAGAGGCCCATCCCGCCGACGATGCCGGGGCCCTCGGCGTGGTCGGCGACGGCGTAGTAGTCGTAGCCCATCGACTCGGCGCCCGCGACCATCTCCTCGATGGTGTTGTTGCCGTCGGACCACTCGGTGTGGCTGTGCAGGTCCCCGCGGACGTCCTCGCGCGTCAGCAGGTCCGGCAGGTCGCCGTTCGCGGCGGCCTCGATCTCGCCGCGGTCGGTGCGCAGCTCCGGCGGGATCCACTCGAGGCCGAGCGCCTCGTACATCCCTGCCTCGGTCTCGCTGGCGACGCGCTCGCCGACGCGCTGGCCCGCGTCCGCGTCGTCGACGTCCGAGACGTCGAAGGCGCCGTACTCGTTTAGCTTCATCCCGCGGTCGATCGCGTAGTTGCGCAGGCTGACGTTGTGGTCCTTGCTCCCGGTGAAATACTGGAGCGCGGCGCCGTACTCCGCGGGGACGACCACGCGCAGGTCGACGCGGATCTCGCCGATGCGGACGCTCGCTTTTTCGGGGCCGGACTCGATCTCGCTGTCGACCGAGTCCCACCCGAGGAAGGCGTCGATCACCGCCTCGCCGTCGTCGGTCGCGACCAGCACGTCCACGTCGCCGATCGTCTCGCGCCAGCGCCGGATCGAGCCCGCCACCTCGCAGCGCTCGACCGCCTCGACCGACTCGAGAAACTCCAGGACGTCGTCGGCCAGCGGCCGCGCCTCGCCCAGCAGCTGGCGCTGGCCGACCTCGCGGGCGAACTCGAGGTTCTCGAGGATGTTCTGCTCGGTCTTCGGGCCGAAGCCCTTGACCTCCTGGACCTCGCCGGCTTCCGCGGCCGCCTCGAGGTCGTCTAGGGTCTCGATCCCGAGTTCGCGGTAGAGTTTGCCCGCCGTCTTGGGGCCGACGCCCTCGATGCGCGTGATGTCGGCGATGTCGATCGGCAGCTCCGCGCGCAGCTCCTCGAGTTCCTCGATCTGCCCGGTCTCGACGTACTCGACGATCTTGTCCGCGATGGCCTCGCCGACGCCGTCGATGTCTTCGATGGCTTCGCGGTTGCCGTCCTCGACGTAGTCGGCGATCGGCCGCGGGTGACCGCGGATGTGCTCGGCCGCCCGGCGGTACGCGCGGGGCTTGTACTCGACGTCGTCGGCCTCGAGCAGGTCGGCGAACTCCTCGAACCGGCCGGCGATTTCGGCGTTGGTCGCCATCGGAATCAGAGCCCCCGTCGCGCGTTGTTGGCGTCCTCCTGTCCCAGCGCCTTCTTGAGGAACGACATCCAGCGCTTCTTGTCGGCGGCCTGCTGGGCCTGCTGCTCGCGCTCGAGATCCGTCGGGCCGAGGCTCTCTAGGGCGTTCAGCGCCCGATCGATCCCGATGATGCTCGCGGCGAGTTCCTCGCCCCGCTCGCGGGAGATGTCGCCCTCCTCGATTAGCTCGAGGCGCTCGTTGCGCTCCCGTCGCAGGTTTCGTTTGGCCTGCTCGACGCGTTCGCGTTCGCCGGGCGGAACCGTCTCGCGGCGCTTGATCTCGAAGACGAAGGTCCGGAGGTCGATCTCCTCCCCCTGGACCTCGATGGTGTCCGGGATGTCCGCGCCGACGGTCGCGCCCTCGCGCTCGACGCGCTCGAGCAGTTGCTTGCGCTCGTACTCTTGCACGTCCGTTCGTTGGGGGCTGACCGGCAAAAATGTGGTCACGTTTCGCGCTCGCGGCGCGCTCGACGGCGCGATGTCGGCCGCGTGCGACGCCAGCGCGCGAGACCGAACCCCAAACCCCTTAGCGACGCCGCACTTACCCCCCACCAATGGCCAAGTGCGACGTGTGTGGGAAGGACGAAAACATGCCGTACAACTGTCGGCACTGCGGCGGCACCTTCTGTGCCGATCACCGGCTCCCCGAAAATCACGACTGCACGGGGTTGCAGGACTGGAACGATCCCAGCGGCGTCTTTAACAGCGGCTTCGACGACAGCGTCGATAGCAACGCGTCGGCGTCCTCGAGCGTCCTCGATAAACTGCCGATAGACACCGGTCCCGGCGGCCCGCTGGCGTACTTCCGCGGGAACATGACCTACACGTTCCTCGCGCTGATGTGGCTCACCTTCTTCGCGCAGTTGGTCGTGAGCCTCATCGGCAACGCGCGGCTCTACGAGTCGCTGTTCCTGCTGACGTCGTGGAACGTCGAGTACGTCTGGACGTGGGTCACGTCGATCTTCGCCCACAGCACGGGGAACTTCATGCACATCGTCGGGAACAGCCTCGTGCTGTTCTTCTTCGGCCCGCTCGTCGAGCGGTACATCGGATCGCGAAACTTCGCGATCCTGTTCATCGTCAGCGGCGTCCTCGCCGGGCTCGGACAGGTCGGGATCACCCTCCTGCAGGGCGGAATGACGGCCGTCCTCGGAGCCAGCGGCGCCGCGCTCGCGATCATGGGCGTGCTGACGGTCCTCAACCCCAGCCTCAAGGTGTACCTCTACTTCATCCTCCCGGTCCCGATCTGGGTGCTCACCGCGGGCTACGCGCTCATCAGCGTCTTCTTCCTCGGCGTCGGCGGCGGCACCGCCGGCGGAATCGCGCACATGGCCCACCTGGTCGGCCTGGTGATCGGGCTGGCGTACGGCCAGTACGTCAAGGAGACGAAAGACATCAGCGCGCCGAACCAGTTCCAGCTCGGCGGCGGCGGTCCCGGCGGTCCCGGTGGCCCCGGCGGCCCGGGCGGTCGACGCCGGTTCTAACGGCTGATACCGGCCGACGTTCGACTCTGCCGACTCCGACACTACACCGCGTCGCAACCCCGTAACTGATTTTCGCGCGCCGCCAACCGTCCTCCATCGATGCGCGTATCCCGACCTGATCTCGTTCCCGACGCCGGCCTCTCGCGCGAGGAGATGGAGGCCCTCCAGCGCGAGATCGCCGCCGCCGCCGTCTTCGAGGACGATTTCGCGTTCGACCCTCGAGCCCTGACTACGCCGGATTCCGACCGCGAGGACGGCGCGCAGACGACCCTCGCGGATTCGACGGCCGGTTCCTCGAGCGACTCGAGCGATTCGACCGACGCCCCGACTGACGCCGACTCGCCGGTCGTCGTCGGCGTCGACCAATCTTTCCTGACGAACGACGACGGCGACCAGGACCGCGCGCTTTCGGCCGTCGTCGCCATGCGGGACGGCGAGGTCATCGAGCGCGCCCACGCCGTGACCGGCCTCGAGATCCCCTACATCCCCGGCCTCCTTTCGTTCCGCGAGGGGAAGCCGATCCTCGCGGCGCTCGAGGAGCTGTCGGTCGAGCCGGACCTGCTGCTGTTCGACGGCAGCGGCCGAATCCACTTCCGGCAGGCCGGCATTGCGACGCACATGGGCGTGGTGCTTGACGTGCCCAGCGTCGGCGTCGCGAAAAGTCTACTGTGCGGGACGCCCGCCGAGGAGACCGACGACCTCCCGGAGGGAACGCGCGTCCCCATCGAATCGAACTCGCGGGTCGACGCGCCCGACGGCACGCTGCTTGGCTACGCCGTCCAGACGCGCCAGTACGACTCGCCGAACCGCCACATCAACCCGCTGTACGTCAGCCCCGGCCACCGCGTCGGGCCGGAGACGGCCGCCGACATCGTCCTCGAGTGTGCCGCCTCGTACAAACTGCCCGAGCCCGTTCGGCTGGCTGACAACTACGCCGACGAGGCCAAACGAGAGCGACAGGACTAGGGGAACCAGCCCCGACGCGAGTAGCTCCGGCCGCTATCGACGCGCTGCTACGACGCATCCGATCGCCGACCGGGCGGTGCGTGACGCGTCGGCGGCCGGTGGCGCGCTCGCGGGCCGCCTCGAGTCCGCAACCGGTCCGCCCGCCGAACGGTTCGGCGAGCGAGACAAACCGTCGCTACTTAGGTGTCGTCCCACGAACGTCTCCCACATGGCCACCGCTGAGGAAGTCGAAGACGGCGATTCCGACGGCGCCGTCGAGGCGGATCGCGACACCGCGACCGGGACCGCGAGCGCAACTGACCGCGATCTGGACCGCGACGCCGAGAGCGACGACGACCGCTACACCCGCAAGAAGAGCGTCCTGATCACCGGCTGCTCGTCCGGCATCGGGCGCGCGACCGCGCGGGCGTTCCTCGAGGACGACTGGCAGGTGTTCGCCACGGCGCGCAACGTCGACGACATCGACGATCTCGAGGACGCGGGCTGTACGACCCTCGAACTCGACGTCACCGACCCCGAACAGGTTGCCCGCACCGTCGAGCGAACCGTCGATATCGCCGGCGCGATCGACTGTCTGGTCAACAACGCCGGCTACGCGCAGATGGGGCCGCTCGAGGACGTCTCGACGGCCGACCTGCACCGGCAGTTCGACGTCAACGTCTACGGTCCTCACCGACTCGTCCGCGCCGCCCTGCCGCACATGCGCGCCCAGGGCGCCGGCCGGATCATCAACGTCTCGAGCGTCGCCGGACGGGTCTCGTTCCCGGGCTCGGGCGCCTACTCGGGCTCGAAGTACGCCCTCGAGGCGATGAGCGACTCGCTGCGGGCCGAGGTCGAGGAGTTCGGGATCGACGTCGTCGTGATCGAGCCCGGGCCGGTCGAGACGGACTTCGCCGACCGCGTCGACGAGGAACTGCCCGCCGACGAGCGCACGCCGGCCTACGAGACGCTGTACGAGCTGTACGACGAGATGCAACTGGTCGGCGGCGGCAGCGGCGGTCCCTTCGCCTCACAGCCCGAGGACGTCGCGCAGGCGATCCTCGAGGCCGGCACGACGCCCGAGCCGCCGGCCCGGTATCCGGTCGGCCCGCTCGCGCAGTACGGCGTCTACGCGGAGTACCTGCCGGACTGGATCCGCGACGCGGGGTACGGACTGCTCCGAAAGCTGGTCTGACTCGCGGACGGGTAACCGCAGCACGGAGTGCACGAAGTTACTACCGGCAGCCGGCCCGACCGCACCCACAGTCCAACGTCTGTTGTAACGGTGACGCGAGCGTACGGGCGACCGCTGTCACCGCGCTCGAGCGAGAGCAGCGACTCCGAGATAGCAGTCGACGCATCCGCCGACGCGCCGCAGCGCCGCGCGCGAAGAATCAGTCAGCAGCCATCGATTCCGCTCGTCGCTGGCCCGCCTCCGCGAGGGTGTACGTGCCGGCGATTCCGCGCTTGACGTACCCCTTCCGCTGGAGGAGCCGACACTGCCGCTCGATCGTCATCGGATGCGTATCCAGCGCCGCGGCGAGCTCCGCGGCGGTCGCTTGGTTCGTCCGCTCGAGGACCTCAAGGATCGAACGGTCCCACCCCTGTGCAGTTTGATCGTTGTGATCGCGGTACGACATTACCTCTCACGCTACGTTTCGACATGACGCCTATCAAGGACCCCACTCATTCCCGGGTTTCGAGAATGGTGGAACAGGCGTTTCTAAGGGCTGAAAACGCGAGAATTCGGATAACTATAACGGTCGATCGATTTAAATAGGTCCGCGGAATAGCGATCCGATTCCGAGCGGCGGCCCGCCGGTCGCGCCCTCACCCGGACCACGCATTGACGAACTCCGTCGGCAACGTTCCGAGATCGATCCCCCAGGCCAGCGGCAGCCAGCCCAGCGCGACCAGCGTGATGAGGACGATGCCGATGACGTTGAGCCCGACGCCGACGCGGGCCATCTGGGGCAAGGTGATGTAGCCGCTGCCGAAGACGATGGCGTTGGGCGGCGTCGCGACCGGCAGCATGAACGCGAACGAGGCCGCCGTCGCGCCGGCGATCATCAGGCCGAACGGGTGGACGCCGATCCCGACCGCGACCCCGGCGAGGATCGGCATCAGCATCGCCGTCGTCGCCGTGTTCGAGGTGACCTCGGTGAGGAAGATCGTCATCGTCACGACCGCCAGCAGGATGACGACCATCGAGACCCCCTCGAGCAGTTGCAGTTGCTCGCCGATCCAGGCCGCGAGGCCCGTCTCGCCGAAGGCGTTGGCGATCGCGAGCCCGCCGCCGAACAGGAGGATCACGCCCCACGGGATGTCGACGGCGTTGGTCCAGTCCAGCAGGAAGGTCCGCTCGCCGTCGGCGGTCGTCGGCAGGGTAAAGAGCACCATCGCGCCGCCGATGGCGACGATCGTGTCGGCGTCCTCCGGCGGTGCGATGCCGAGCAGCGGGTCGAGCAGACTGCTTCCAATCCACGCGGTGGCCATCCCGACGAAGACGACGGCGACAAGCTTTTCCTGTCTGACCATCGGACCGAGCCGCTCGAGTTCGCGGTCGATCGTGTCCGCACCCGCAGGGAGTTCGCTGAACTGGGGCGAGACCGCGCGGGTGACGTAGACGTAGACGGCCACGAGGCCGACGATCGAGATCGGGACGCCGTAGAGCATCCACTCGGCGAAGCTCACGGACTGGCCGAACAGCGCGGACGCCTGACCCGCGAAGAGGACGTTCGGCGGGGTGCCGATCAGCGTCGAGACGCCGCCGACGGAGGCGCCGTAGGCGATACACAGCATCAGCGCGACGCCGAAGGAGAAGTTCCCCTCGCTCGTGTCGACGTCGAGGTCGGCCTCCTCGACCAGGTCCGCGGTCTGATAGATGACCGCCAGCGCGATCGGCGTCATCATCATCACGGTCGCGCTGTTGGAGACCCACATCGAGAGGAAGGCCGTCGCGAGCATGAACCCGAGGATGAGCCGCGAGGGCTCGGTGCCGACGGTTTTGATCGTCCGGAGCGCGATCCGCCGGTGGAGCCCCCACCGCTGCATCGCCATCGCGAGGAAGAAGCCGCCCATAAAGAGGAAGATCAGCGGATGGGCGTAGGACGGCGTCGTCTCCGCCGCCGGGAGCGCGCCGGTCAGCGGGAACATGACGATCGGCAACAGTGACGTCGCGGGGATCGGAATCGCCTCGGACATCCACCAGGCGGCGACCCAGGCGGTGACGGCCGCGACCGCCTTTCCCTCGGGCGACAATCCCGCGGGCGTCGGCGAGAGAAAGATGAGCGCGAACAGCGCCGGCCCGAGGACGAACCCGATCTGCTGGCGGCGTCCGTACGAGCCGCCGACGTCGAACGGCGATCCGCCGCCCCCGCGTCCGTCGCCGTCGCCGCCGGCCGTCGCACCGGCGTCGTCTTCCGTTCCGACCCCGGCGCGGGAGTCGGTCCGGTCGGCGTCGCCGGCGGTAGACCCCGTTCTCTCGTCGGACTGCGACCCGTGACCGCCGCCGTCGGCGGCCTCGAGGAAGGCAACTGGAGCCGGCCGCTCGGCCTCGCCCGGCGGCTGGACGTCCTGTACGTCGATATCGCGAGCGATCGCCGGCGCGTCGAGCGCGAGGTACGCTTTCGTCCGCGCGTTGAGGCGCCACAGGTACGTCCAGCAGCGCCGGGCCGCGGATCGCCACCTGCTCCGAGTAGCGGGCGTCATCCGTGCGGATCTACCAGAGACGGCTATTAAATACCAATTGAGGGAAATTGAAACGAACTCTGGGAAGCGGCGTACGGCGGCCGATCTGCGCGATCAGTCGGCCGAACTGCCCGCGACGGCGTCGACGCCCTCGTCGTCGATGTACTTCTCCTTCCAGGTGCCGCGGGCGAACCACGCGACGCCGACGAGCGCGCCGACGACGTTCCCGACGGCCATCCCGATCCAGACGCCGGTCGCGCCCCAGCCGAGGACGAACACGAGCGTGAAGACGGTACCGACGCGGCCGACCCACAGCGTGATGATCGAGACGACCATCGCGGTCTTCGTGTTGCCGGCCCCGCGGAACGCGCCGAGCATCACCTGCGAGACGCCGATGAACGCGAACTCGACCGACCGGATCCGGACGTACTCGACGCCGTAGGCGATCGTCTCCGCCGCGTCGTCGACGTTGCCGAGGAACGCGCTCACGATCGGTTCGGTGAACGCGACCGCGACGACCGCGACCAGCAGCATGATCCCGGAGCCGGTCGCCGCGGCGAGCCAGGCCGAGCGGGCGGCCCGATCGGGCCGATCGGCGCCGAGGTTCTGGCCGACCATCGTATCGATCGCCCGCCCCAGCCCCATCGCGGGCAGGAACACGATCGAGATCAGCCGGTTTCCGAGCCCGTAGGCCGAGACCACCGGCGGCGAGAACGTGACGACCATGGCCGTCAGCGAGATCATCGCCAGCGCACTCATGCTCTGCTCGACCGTGCTCGGCGTCCCGAGGCGGACGATGTCCTCGATCAGGTCGAGGTCCGGCCGCAGGTGCTCGAGGCTCGCCGTCGGGCCGAGGTCGGTCCCGAACAGCAGTCCGAGCCCGATGGCGGTACCGACGCCCCGCGCGAGGATCGTCGCGAGCGCGGCGCCCTCGATGCCGAGCCCGGCGAAGCCGGTCGTCGCGTAGAGCGTTTGCTCGAGGCCCGCCATCCCGACCCAGCCGAACAGCGGATTCCCTTGGAAGCCGAAGATGAAGAACGGGTCGAGGACGACGTTGATGAACACGGAGACGACCATGACGAGCATCGGCGTCCGCGTGTCGCCGTAGCCCCGCATCAGGGCGGAGAAGACGAAGAAGCCGAACATCAGCGGCAGCCCGAGGAAGACGATCTCCATGTAGTCCGCCGCAAGCGGGATGACGGCCGCGGCGGTCTCCTGATCGCTCGGTAGGACCTCGAGCGCCGGCCGGGTGTAGAAGTAGCCGACGACGCCGAGGACGATCGAGAGCAGGCCGACGAACGAGACGGTCTGGCCGGTCACGACGCCCGCCGAGCGCTCGCCCGATGCACCGGTGTACTGGGCGACGAGGATCGCCCCGGCGGTCGTGAAGCCGCCGGCGATGGAGATCAGCAGGAAGATCAGCGGAAAGGCGAGGCTGATCGCGCCGACGGCGTCCGTGGAGAGTCGGCCGAGGTAGAGCGTGTCGACGACGTTGTAGGTGACCTGCAGCAGCTGGATGACGACGATCGGCCAGGCGAGGTGAAAGAGCGGCCGCACGAGGCTGCCCTCGGTGATCGAGCCGCTCACGTCGCCGAGGCCGGACTCGAGGTCGGGGTCGTCGGGGCCGCGCAGGCGGTCGGATTCACCGGAACCGCCAGGGTCGCCGGGCTCGTCGGCGTCGGCATCGGCGCCGGATCCGGTCCTCGAGCCCGAACCGTCGTCCGCCGCCGAATTGGCGTCGTTCGCGGACGGGTCCGGCTCGTCGGACGGGCTCCCGGGACTCATGTATCACCGAAGACGGGGAACCGGAGCCGGCGGGGAGCATCGCCGACGCTGGCGGTTTCGGGGACGACTCGCGTTCGGAACGGACGGCGCTCGAAGCCGCGTCTACGGCCCGCTCGGGCCGCGGCTGCTCCGCTGCCGGTGGCTGAAATGGGCTCGATACTCACTGACTGTCTAGTCAGTCACTGCGGCTAAAGACTTTTCGAATCCGGAACACGTTCGGCGTCCGAACGCGCCGGTACCGGCAACGCAGAAGGCAGCGGGCCGCCAAGCCGACGTATGCCCCTCTTACAGTTCGACACGACGCTGTCGCTGTCGGCCGATCAAAAGAACGCGTTCGCCGACCGCGTGACGGACATCTACACCGCGGAGATGGCGACGACCGCGGGCCACGTGGCCGTCACGATCCGCGAGCACGACCCCGCGGCGCTGCACCTCGGGCGCGCCGTCGAGGGGCCGCTGTGCTTCCTCGACGCCGAGATCCGACGGGGGCGACCGTTCGAGCGCAAGCGCGCCTTCGCCCTCGAGACGATGGCGTACGTCGGCGATCGGTTCGGCGTCCCGGACGAGAACATGAAGGTCGTCTTCACGGAGCATCCCGGCGAGGCGATGATGGGCGTCGATCGGGTCGGCGGCGAGTGGGACGGGGAGGACGGGTAACCGACCCCGGCGCCCGCGTCCGATTGCGCCACAGTAAAGCGACTCCCCGGAAAACGTCGGCCCGACTCGATGGCTCGGTCGCACTCGCAGTCGCAATCGCAATCCCGATCGCGGTCGTACTGGCGGACGGTCTCGCTCGTCACGCTCTGGCAGGTCGCCGCGAGCGTCTGCTACTACACCGTCTTCGCCGCGACCGCGCTCTTCCGCGAGGAGTTCGGGCTCTCGCGGTTTTCGGTCGGCTTCGTCGTGACGGCGCTGACGCTCGGCTACGCGACCTTCCTGCTGCCGGTCGGCGCGCTGGTCGATCGCTACGGCGAGCGCCGCACGCTCGTGATCGGCCTACTTGGCCTCTCGAGCGGCGCCGCCCTGGTCGCCGGCGCGCCGTCGTACGGCCTCCTGCTCGCCGCCGCCTTCGTCCTCGGCTCGTTGTACGCGACGGCGATCCCGGGGACGAACAAGGCCATCTACGACAACGTCGCGGCCGGTCGCCAGAACCTCGCGATGGGAATCAAACAGGTCGGCGTCACCGCCGGCAGCGGGCTCAGTTCGCTGCTCGTGACGGGGCTGGCCGGCGTCTTCTTCTGGCAGGCCGGCTTTCTGGTCGCCGCCGGCGTCGGGCTGGTCGTCGTCGCGCTTTTCGCCGCCCTCTATCCGGGTTCGGACGACGACGGGCGGGCGGAGTACCCCGACTTCCGCGCGCTCTCCCGCAACCGCCCGTACCGGATCCTCGCCCTCGCGGGCGTTTTCCTCGGCGCCGCGCTGTTCACCACGACCGGCTACACCGTGCTGTTCGTCGCGGAGGAGATCGGCGCCTCGGTCGCGTTCGGCGGCGTCGTCCTCGCCGTGGTCCAACTGACCGGCAGCGTCGGGCGCATCGTCACGGGGTGGCTGAGCGACGCGCTCCCCGGCGAGCCGCGGGTCCGGATCGGAACGATCCTGATCGTCCAGGCGGTCGGCAGCGCCGCGCTGTTCGTCGTCGTCGCCGCCACCGAAACCGCGCTCTCGGCGACCGTCGCCTTCGGCGGGCTCGGGTTCTTCGTCCTCGGGAACACCGGCGTCTACTACTCCTGCATGGCGACGCTGGTCGCGGCCGACGAGATGGGCGGCGCGACCGCCGGCGGGCAACTGGCGCTGGTCGCCGGCTCGATCCTCGCGCCGCCCGCCTTCGGCTACCTCGCCGATACCGTCGGCTACCGGGCCTCGTGGTGGCTGCTGGCTACGGGCTGTCTCGTCGCCGCCGGCCTGCTGGCGTACGCGATCCGCCTCGAGCCGCCGATCGACGAGCCGGCGATGGTCGAGTGACGATGGCGCTCGGCGGCCGAACGGCCGCCGCCCCCGTCTCCGACCCCGCGAACGACTTTACGTCCCGTCGTGGAACGATCCCGCATGTACCGGGTACTGCTCCCCGTCGCAGACGAGCCGGCTCGAGCGCGCCGGCAGGTCGACGCGGTCCTCGAACTGCCGCGGGCGGCGTCGGCGGTCTTCGTCGACGTGCTCCACGTGCACGACGAGGCGGCGACGGCGGACGCCGAGTGGGCGGCCGGCGGCTTCGCGGAGTCCTACGAGGAGGAGATGGAGGAGCTGCGAGACCTCCAGCGCATTCCGGAGTCCGTCGAAACGGCGGCCGACCGGCTCGCGGACGCCGGCGTCGAATATGCCGCCCACGAGGCGACGGGCGATCCGGCCGGGACGATCCTCGAGCGCGCCGACGAGTACGACAGCGACGTGATCGTCGTCGGCGTCCGCAATCGATCGCCGGTCGGCAAGGTGCTGTTCGGTAGCGTCGCGCAGGCGGTCGTCCTCGACAGCGATCGGCCGGTGACGGTCGTGCCGGCGGCCGAGTCCGAAGCGGAGTAGCGGCGGTGCGGGGCCGCCCGCTCCCGACTCGGTCACTCGAACAACTGGTCGTGTCGCTGCGCCAGGTCGGTGTACTCGCCCGAGGAGAACGCCTCGAAGATGTCCTCGGGATCGATCGTCGTCTCCTCGAGCGGCGTGCTCTCGGCGGGAACGCCCCGAACGAACGATTCGGGCGGGATCTCGTAGCCGTCCGGGACGACCGTGCCGGCGGCGACGACAGAGCGGCTGCCGACGGTGACGTCGGTATTGATCGTCGCGTTGAAGCCCACGAGCGCACCTTCTTCGACGACGGCGTCGTTCAGGACCGCCCCGTGGCCGACCATGACGCGATCCGCGAGCCGCGAGGCGTGGATCGTCGCGTTGTCCCCGACGTGGGTTTGGCGCCCGATTCGGACCGGCCCGATGTCGCCACGCAGGACGACGCCCGGCCAGACGCTCGCCTCGGCGGCGACCTCGACGTCGCCGACCAGCACCGCCTCGCGGCTCACCCGCGCCGCGTCGTCGATCGACGGGTCCGCGCCCTCGAACTGATACGTTCTACTGTCGACCATGGCATAATGTACCACGAGCGACGGGATAACAGTAGCTTCGTCGCGCCCGACAGTCAGTCCAGCTGATCGTTCCTCTCCGGCGGCCCGCATCGGTCGCTCGAGGCGACCTGCCGTCCCGCTTACCGCAGACAGGCTGCGACGACCTCGAGCATCCCCTCGCCGCGGACCTCGTCGGCGAACAGCGGGACGCGGCGGACGTCGGTGCCGCGGAACAGGTCCTGGGCCTCCGCGAGCGCGCCCTGCTGGACGTCCCAGCGGCGCTGACAGAACTCGCAGTCCTCGAGGTTCGGCTGGAGGAACTCACCCTGCACGTCGTCGGTCACGTCCGAGAGCGGCTCCATGACGCGGTTGACGACGATCGTGCCGACGGGGATGTCGAACTCCCGCAGTTGCTGGCGCAGCCGCTTGGATTCGAAGACGCTCATCTCCTCGGGGATCATGACGATCCGGAAGTCCGTCCGCGCGGGATCCTGCAAGACCGCGCGGAGCCGCTCGATCCGGTCGCGGAGTTCGTCGAGATCGTCGAGATCGTTCTCGTCCTCGGGTGGCTCCTGGCCGCCGAACAGGCCCTTCATCCCCTCGAACATGCCGCTGAGACGCTGGCGGAGTTTGATGATCCGACCCATCATGGTGTCCATCAGTTCGGGCAGTTTCAGCAGGCGGAGGGTGTGACCCGTCGGCGCGGTGTCGACGACCACGCGCTCGAACCGGGGGTCGTCCATGTACTCGAGCAGGAGCTGCATGGCGGCGGCCTCGTCGGCGCCGGGCATCGCGCCGCCGAACAGCGCCTCCATGGGGGACTCGCCGCCGAGCATCTCGCCGAGGCCGCCGAGGTCGCCGAGGGGGCCGCCGGCTCCGGCATCGCCACCGGCCCCGGCGTCGGAATCGGCGCCCATGCCCGTCCCCAGCGGATCCTCGCCCGCGGCGTCCCCCTCGCCGGGTCCGCCGGCGCCGCCGAACAGCGCCGTCTTCCCCTGTGCCATCGCGGCCTCGGGGTCGATCTCGGCCGCGTAGAGGGGGATGTCGTCGCGGATCCGGCCGGGCTCGGCGGGGACCTCGGTCTCGAAGGTGTCCGACAGCGAGTGGGCCGGGTCCGTCGAGACGACGAGCGTGCTGGTGCCGCCGCGGGCGCTGTCGAGCGCGGTCGCGGCCGCCATCGTCGTCTTCCCGACGCCGCCCTTCCCGCCGTAGAGGATGTAATCGGGCCCCTCGATTGGCTCGTCGGACGGCTCGACGTCGATCGTTTCGCGGTCCGCGTCGTCGACCGAGTCCGTCGGCGTGACCTCGATCGTGTTGTCGTCGCCGTCCGTGGCCGTGTCGTGCTCCTCGCTCTCGTCGACCGGCTCGACGTCGATTCCGCTCATACCGTTCCGTTCCCGCCCCCGTCACGAGTATTCGTCGGTCTCGAGCGGGCGTCCCGTTCGAGCCGTCGACGAGCGCCCCGTCGTGCGCTTACGAGAAGTACGTCGCCAGCCGCTCCGCCGCCTCCTCGACGCGGGGCGTCACCAGCGCGAAGCGCAGCCAGTCCGACCGCGACTCGCCGAAGGCGTCGCCGGGCATCCCCGCCACGCCGGCCTCGTCGATCAGCCGGAAGACGTTCTCGAGCGTCCCCGGGTAGTCCTCGAAGCGAGCCAGCACGTAGAACGAGCCATCGGGCGTCGTGTACTCGGCGCCCGCGGCGTCTAAGGCGTCGGTGAACGTTGCCACGCGCTCGCGCAGCAGTTCGCGGTTCGCCTCGTAGTACGCGGGGTCGGTCTCTCGGAGCGCCCGCAGGACCGCGTACTGGGCGGGGCGGCTGCCGGCCACGTTGACCAGCATGTGGCGGCTCCTGGCCGCCTCGACCAGCTCCGGCGGGAAGATCGCGTAGCCGACGCGGAAGCCGGTGATCGCCAGCGACTTCGAGAAGGCGTTGGTGACGATCCGGCGGTCCGAGTCGATCTCGAGCGCGCTCGAGAAGTCTCCCGAGAGATCGAAGTGGTCGTACACCTCGTCGCTGACGAGGACGGCGTCGTACTCCTCGGCGATCGCGACGAGTTCCCGCATCGTCTCCGCGGGGTACACGGCACCCGTGGGGTTGTTCGGCGAGTTGACCACGATCGCGCCGGTCTCCTCGCTCGCGGCCTCGCGGACGTCCGCGGGGTCGAGTTGCCCGTCCTCGTCGGCGGCGACGAACCGCTGCGTGCCGCCGAGCATCGTCGTCTTCCCCGGATAGTAGGGGTAGACGGGATCAGTTAACAGGACTTCGTCGCCGCGGTCGCGCTCGAGCGCGCGGGCCATCGCGAGGTAGTTGGCCTCGCCCGCGCCGTTGGTGACGACGACCTGCTCGACGTCGACGCCGCGCCGGGCGGCGATCTCCTCGCGCAGTTCGCGCAGGCCGTCGCTGGGCGGGTACTGGAACGCCGCGGGCTCGAGGTCGGCGTACTCGTGTAGCCCCTCGCGTAACGCTTCGGGCGGGTCCCAGTCGGGGTTTCCGCTGACCATGTCGATGACGTCGCGGTCCGCGCTCGAGGCGTACTGCATGACGCGAAAGAACAGCGGCGTCTCGTACTCCATACGGGAGAGACCGGCGGCCCGCACCGTCGTTCTTTCTGTTCGGTCGCGGCGGTGCGCTCGATCGAAGCCCAGGATTTGACGTCTTTCGGTCCCGTTAGTGGGACCATGAACGACGACATCGACCGTGACCTGCCGATGGAAGTCGCCGACGCCCTGCGCAACCGCGAGGAGACACTGGCCGTCGCCGAGTCCTGTACCGGCGGGCTGATCGGGGCCGCGATCACGTCCGTACCGGGGGCCACCGACTACTTCGATTCGGGGTTGACGACCTACGCCTACGACGCCAAGCGGCGCCACCTCGGCGTCAGCCGCGAGGCGCTGGACGAACACGGCGCCGTCTCGGAGCCCGTCGCCCGCGAGATGGCCCGCGGCGTCCGCGACGTCGCCGACGTGACGTGGGGGATCGCGACGACCGGGGTCGCCGGTCCGACCGGCGGCACCGCGGAGAATCCCGTCGGGACCGTCTACATCGGGGTCGCCTATGCCGGTCCGTGGGGCAGCGAGTCGTCGTACGCGACCGTCTCCCGCTACGAGTTCGACGGTGACCGCGCGGACGTGCGGGCGAAGACGGTCGACCGGGCACTCGCGGACCTGCTCGCCGAGATCGATTCCCGGTCCCAGTCCTGATCGCGGTCCGGCGAACCGACGCTCGAGCACGCCGTTCGCTCGCCGTTCTCGAGGGCGGGAAACGACTCGCAACGAAGACGTTCTCGAGAGTAAACTATTCCACCCTCGGCTCTCGAGTACCGCGTGATGAACAAGAAGGGACACGTGCTAAACGCCGTGCTGCTGGGCATCGGGTTGGGGTATCTGCTCGAGCCGACGGGGGACCTGACGACCTTTCGGACGATCGTCGAGATCGGCGTCCCGGTCACGCTCGGGGCGATGGTCCCCGACATCGACACGGAATTCGGGAAACACCGGAAGACGCTGCACAACCTGCCGCTGCTCGCCGGCTTCGTCGCCTTCCCCGCACTGTTCGGCAACCTCGAGTACGTCTGGATCGGCATTCTGACCCACTACGTCCTCGACGTCGCGGGGAGCAAGCGCGGCATCGCGCTGTTCTACCCGGTCTGGAAGAAGGAGTTCGGACTCCCGATCGGCGTTACGGTCAGCAGCAAGCACGCGAACGTGATGACGGTCGCCGTCACGGTGGGCGAACTGCTGATCGCGGCCGCGATCGTCTATCGGTTGCCACCGCTGCTCGAGGCCGGACGACAGGCGTTCGGGCTGTAATGGGCCCTTCGAACTGATTTCCGACGGAAGCGTAGAAAAGCGAGAACCGTTCGGAAGACGACCGCACCGTCTACTTCTCGCGTCGGTTCGGCGTCCACTCGTCGCAGGCGTCCATGTCGTCCATCGCCGCGTCGTGGCGGGCGCAGTAGGGAACCATCCCGTCCGAGGAGCGGACGTACTCGAAGTGCCGGCAGTTGCCGCAGTACCGATCCGCGTGATCGTCGGGGGAGGTGTCCGTGGCGCCGGTAGATGCGTCGAGGCCCGTGCCCGCGGACTCGACGATTTCGGCGTCGAACTCCTCGGCGCTCGCCTCGGTCGCGGCGCCCCCGTCGAGCGGCGAGGAGATGTCCGAGGCCGCCGTCCCGCCGTCGCTCGTCGGCGTCGCTCCGGCTCCGGCTCCGGCGCCGCCGGCCATCGGAGACTGCGCGCCGGTCGACCGGCCCGCACCCGACGACCCGTCGAACGAGAGCGTCGTTCCGTCGTCGCTCGCGGTAGCGTCGGCGCCGCCGGCGTCTGCGTTCGTCTGCGTCTCGACGTCGCCGTCCGGCGTGCCGCCGAGGAAGCCGATGCCGCCGAGGCCGCCCCCCGACTCGTCCCCGTCTTCGACTTCGACGATGGTCTGGTTGCGCCGGGTGACGTTCATCTCGAGCATGCCGCCCGGATCGTTGCGCGTCTTGAAGTTGACCACGGCGGTGAACAGACACCAGACGGCGGTAAAGAGCCCGAGGAGGTAGATCGCCGAGACCTCGAGCGTGAGGGTGTGCTCGCCGTACCGCCAGTTCTCCGGGTAGGCGTGCCAGAACAGGACGACGCCGAGCAGACAGAGGCTGGCGCTGATCGCGGCGGCGGCGCGGACCCGACGGCCCGCCGGCAGGACGATGAAGACGCCGACGAGAGCGGCCGGAACGCCCATGCCCGCGAGGACGCCGGCGACGCGGACGACCGTGAACCGCTCGGCCATCCCCCAGTCGGCGAACCCGACGACGAAGTCGGCGAAGAGGTCGGTCGTTGCCACGAGCACGGCCACGACGGCGAGCGCGGCGCCGCACAGGACGAGCCCGCTCCCCGCGTACAGCCGGCGGCGGCTGACGCCTCGAGCGTTCCCGTCGTAGACCTCCGTCAGGCTTGTCATGCGCGGGCATTCGACCTCCCACCACAAAACCCTACGTCAGACACATCTCGGCGGTCGGAGAGGTCCCGGTTCCCCGGCCGCGTCGACCGCGTCGATCGCGCCGATCCACCGGCGGAAGCGAAACCTTGAATCGACGCGCTCGCGAACCGCCGTTCATGAGCGACGAGGAGGACGAGGAACCGGCCGTTTCGCTCGGTGAACACACGCCCGTCGAGGGCGCGCCCCTCGCCCGGGTGGCGTCGCGGCTGACCTGGCCGAAGGAAAAGAGCGAGATCGACCGCCTCGAGGGCGACAGCGTGATCCGCACGCCCGACGGCCCCCGCGAACTCTCGGCCGTTCTCGAGGCGGTCGACGAGACGTACTTCCAGCGCCGCCAGGAGTTCGAGCGCCACGTCCGCGACGTCATCGGCACGGGGCCGGTACCGACCGCCGACGAGTAAGCCGTGGCGGCGGAAACCGGCCGCGGCGGCAGTTGGCTTCGCGAGCAGTTCGACCGCCTCTCGTGGGTTCAGAAGTCGTTACTGACGGGTGCGGTTCTCACGGTGCTGTGGATGTACTTCGTCCCCCACGGGGACCTCGACGCGCGGGTCGTCGTCGACGGCGTCCTGCTGCTGGGCGGGCCGCTGGCGCTGGGGCTGTCCCACGGCCGCCACGTCGGCTGGAACGTCAACCGCGTCGCCGTTCGGAACGCCGTCTTGCTCGCGCTGTTCGTGCTGCCGTTCTATCTGGTGGGCTCGACGCTCCCGCCGATCCGCGCGTTCTACCCGATCTGGGAGACGTCGGCGGCGCCGGGCGAGTTCGTCCCCCACGCGATCAAGCTGTTCACGCTGGCGCTGGCCGCCGAGACCTACTACCGCGGGCTGCTCTGCGTCGGCGTCAGGGAACTGGGATTCAAGGCGGTGTTCATCAGCCCCGTAATCTACATGTTCCACCACGCCTCGAAGCCGCCGATCGAGTTCGTGCTCTCGGGGCCGACGGACGTCCTCTTCGGCGCGATCGACTACAAGTCCGATTCGATCCTCCCCTCCGTCGTCGCCCACGGGGCCGGCCTCGTCCTACTGGACTGGCTGGTGCTCCACGAACCGCTGTTCGATCCGACGCCGTTCCTGCGGGCTCTCGAGTGGCTGCCGGTTCCGCTGTGACGACGGTCCGATTCGAGAAGACGCCGCGGTCGATCTCGAGAACCGCGCGGCCACTCGGCTCGCCGTTCGAGAATCCGGTTTCTTACGTATCGGCGGGCGGGATACCGGTAGCACCGGGGACGATACTCCGAACGGTGTCGCCGAGCGCGGTAGCTGCGCCGCCGATGAACTCACCGATAGTGCCGAGCAGCTCCGTGACGAACTCCGGAACCGGTCCCGGGAGTTCAGACGGCGGCCCGTCGTCCTGTACCTGCGCCCCGCCGTCCGGCTGTGCGGTTGCTGCGCCCGTCGCCGCGACGAGGGCGGCGACTGCGACGAGTGCGATCGCGATCGGTAGTCCGTATCGGGTCATCACGTCCGTTCGAACGACTTTCGGCTACTTCAACCGGTTAGTTGGTTGCGCCGATTTGACGGCTTTTACGCCGATTTTCGATCGTTTCGTCGGGTATTGCGGTTCGTCCGCACCCGGTCGGTTACGAACCGACGTGTGAAGTGGACGTTAAGAGGCGGGCCGACGAACGTCCGCGTATGAGTCTCCCCATCGATCCCGCGACGATCGACCCCGACGAGTTCGGCGAGAAGCAGGCCGTCCTCGAGATGGACCACGAGGAAGCGATCGAGCACGTCCGCGAGGTCTGCGAGGACGTCGGTTTCGGCATCCCCGTCGAGTTCTCGCCCTCGGAGCTCCTGAACGAGAAGGTCGACGCCGACCGCGACCCCTACTACGTGCTCGGCGCCTGCAACCCCGAGATCGCGGATCGGGCGCTCGACGAGACGCCCCGCATCGGCGGCCTGTTCCCGTGTAATATGATCGTCTGGCAGGAGGAACCGGGCCGCCAGCGCGTCTACCACGTCTCGATCATGAAGATCGCCCGGCTGCTCGGGATGGCGCCAGATAATGAGGAATGGGCCGACATCGTCGACACGACGGGCGATCTCACCGAAGAAGCGTTCGAGCGGTTCGACTCCGTCGAGACCCAGGGCGCGGACTGACGACCGAAGCAACTGCTTTTCGCTCGCGCTCGCGGATCGGACTCGAGTCGAGCGGAAGACCGAAGCGAGAACAGCGCGTCAGCAGGGAGAATCGGGCGATCGTTAGTCGGCGTGCTGTGCGCGCTCGGTCCGGTGCGTCGTCGGAATGCCGAACCCGGACAGCGCCATCGCGAACAGCACCAGCGGCGAGAGGAAGCCGAACAGGTAGAACGGCGCGTACTCGAGCGTGGGGACGCCGGTCGCCGAGGCCATGAAGACGGCACCGGCGTGCCACGGCATGAGCGCGCCGGTCGGCGTCCCGGCCGCCTCGACGGCGCGGGAGAGTTCGTCGCTGTCGAGGCCGAACTCGTCATAGAGGTTCCGCAGCGTCACGCCCGGCAGGACGATGCTCATGTACTGCTGGGCGGTCAGCGCGTTGACGACGATGGCGGAGACGCCGGTGCCGGCGATCAGGCCGCCGGAACTGCGGACGCCCTGCGAGAGCCGGTCGGCGAGCACCGCGAGGACGCCGATGCGCTCGAGCAGACCGCCGAGCGACAGGGCCGCGACGACGACGGTGATCGTCCAGGCCGAGCCGGTGAGGCCGCCGGTGGCGAGCAGGTCGTCCACGAGATCCGACCCCGTCTCGGGTGCGGTGCCGCCCATGAAGACCTCCCAGGCGGGGACGAAGCCCGTTCCCTGGACGAGGATCGCGGTGATAACGCCCGCGAAGACGCCGGCGACGAGCGTCGGCAGCGCGGGGTAGCCCCGAAGCGCGAGGCCGAACGTGACGACGAGGGGAACGAACGCGAGCACGGACAGCGAGTACGCGCCCGCGAGCGCGGTCTGGATCTCGGCGATCCGATCGGCCGGCACGGCGCCGCCGAACTGGAGGCCGAGCGCGGCGAAACCGAGCACCGAGAGGCCGAAGGCGATCGCCGTCCCCGTTCGCATGCGGTGAATGTGATCGTACAGCGGCGTGTTCGTCACGCCGGCCGCGAGGTTCGTCGTGTCCGACAGCGGCGACTGCTTGTCACCCGCATAGGCGCCCGAGATGACCGCGCCGACGGTCATCGGCGCGGGAACGCCGAGCCCCGAGCCGATTCCGACGAACGCGACGCCGAGCGTCCCGACCGTCGTCCACGAGGAGCCGATCGAGAACGCGACGACGGCCGCTAGAACGGCCGCCGCGGGCAGGAACACCTGCGGCGAGAGCAACTCGAGGCCGTAGTACATCATCGCCGGGATCGTCCCGGCGTCGACCCAGGTCGCGATCAGGGCGTAGATGGTGAAGATGATCAGCAGCGCCTGCATCCCCATCACCAGTCCGTTGATGATCCCCTCGGAGAGGTCCTCCCAGGAGTAGCCGAGGTAGTAACCGAACGCGCCCGTCGCAACGATGCTCCAGAGCAGCGGTCCGTGGGGAGCGAGGCCGAGCACGGCCGAGCCGATCCCCAGGAAGAGGACGACCGCGAGCACCGGAACGAGCGCCTGCCGGAAGGAGGGGCGCCGCTCCGGATCGAGGTCGTCGATCGTCGTCGGTGTAAAGTCGAGTGCCATCGGTCGCGATATGCCCTTGATGAATAAAAATACGACGATGTATTACCAGAAGGCATGCAGTCCGGTACCGAGAGCCACGGGGACGCCGCTCAAATTCCCGGACGGCGACGGGTCAGCTCGGTAAGTAGTCCGAAACCCCAGCGATTAAGCCGTCCGCTCGCATCCGTACTGGCATGGCGTTCGACCCCGTCGGTGCCCTCGCTCCGGCGCTCCTCACGCCGGATCTCCTCGGCGTACTCGGCGTCCTCGCCCTGCTCGTCGGCGTCCCGCTGTTCGTGGTCGCCGTCATCGCCGTCCTTACGGGTTACATCCAGCAGGACGCCGCGCAGCGCCTCGAGAAGCTGGAGGAAGCAGGCGCGCTCGAGGGGGAGGAGTTCGACCTCGAGCCGGACGACGACTGATTTCGCGGACCGTGCCGGTCGCCCGTCGATCGGCAGCGTCCGGCCGTCGTGATACCACGACTCTCGGAACCCTTATCCGCGATTCGCCCCTCCCTTTGGTTGTAATGGCAACTGGTACTGTTGATTTCTTCAACGACACAGGCGGCTACGGTTTCATCTCGACTGAGGACGCGGACGACGACGTGTTCTTCCACATGGAAGACGTTGGCGGCGCCGACCTCGAGGAGGGGCAGGAACTCGAATTCGACATCGAACAGGCCCCCAAGGGCCCGCGGGCGACGAACGTCACCCGCTTCTAACGCCGACGCAGTTTTCGTCGCCTCACGGCGATCGATTTCTCGTCTACCGTTTTTCTAGTACAATAGTCCCGGAGCGCTGCCGACGATCTGTCCCGTTACTCATCACTCGTCGCTCGTCACTCGAGGCTCGAGAAGGCGTTGAGGTTCGCCTGTAGTCCGGCCGCGAGTTCCGACTTTCGACGGAGCCGCTGGAGGGAGACCGGCAGTTGGGTGGCGATTTCGGCGACCGCGCCGTGGAAGGTCTCGGCCTCGCCGTACTCGCCGTCGAAGGCGTTGCGGACGCTCTCGCGGACCTGCCAGACGCCGACCGGCGCCCAGTAGTCGTCGGAAACCTCCCGGAGCACGAGACACTTCGCTTGACGGCCGATCGACTCGAGGTGCTCGAGCACGCCCAGCCGAGCGGCGTAGTAGGCCCCGGAGGTCTCCTCGACGTAACTCGAGCGACCGTCGTACCCCTCCGAGGCGCTGGCCATCCAGGTGTCGCCCTCGGGGTCGGGATTCCAGATGCTGCCGGGCGCTTTCATCTCGACGAGTTCGAACTCCCAGTTGCCCGGCGCGAGCACGACCCAGTAGCGGTTGCCCATGTACTCGTTGGCCCAGACCTGGACCTCGTCGATGCTCGGTTCGTTGCGGATGCGCCCGCGAAGGAACTGGCCGACGGTGTCGTCGACGGCGGTGATCGACCACCGCGTGGGGACGAGCCGGCGCTGTTCGGCCTCGCCCAGCGCGCCGGCCGACAGGATCGAATTGATGTCGTAGACGTCGAACCCGCGCCGGTAGAGGTAGGTCATCGCGCCCTGGGCCTGCCAGTCGTCGTCCTCTAAGGTCTTCTTGACTGGTTTCGGCACGTAGGGGTTCTCGCGGAGTTCGGCGTTCCGAGCGTTCGCGCGGGGCCCGCGGGGCGTCGCCACGTCCGTTCCCGCATCGAGTCCGAGATCCGGCGTGTCGTCGAGCCCGATCTCTAAGTCGACCGGCCGATCCGCGATGGCGACCTCGCGCTGGACGCCGACGAAGCCGTTCCAGGCGTCGTGGACGTTCGGCGTGAGTCGGCTCGCGATCGACGGCGAGTCGACGTTCGCGCGCTTGTTCGAGTTCAACAGTCCCGTCCGACGCTGGAGCACGTCGTTGATCGCGTACCCCTGCTGGTACCACTCACCGTCGGTGACGTACTCCTCGGCGTCGTCCTCGTCGCCGACCGGCGAGAGCAGGCCGACGGGGATGTCGGGGTAGTTCGACCGCCCGACGAAGATCGAGGGGGAGGTCGAGCCGACGAGCGTGTCGCCGCTTACGGCGTCGTCGAACCGCTGCTCGAACTCCTCCAAGTGGTCGGTAATCTCGTAGGACTTCTCCTTGGCGAGGCGGCGACGCTTTGCCTCCTCGTCGGGCTCTAAGTCCTCGATGTACTCGTCGAGGCGCATTCACCGGAAGTAGGAGTGCGGCCGGTTTGAATGTTCCCGACCGCGATGTCAGAGGCACGGCCCACCGGCGTTCGGGCAGTCCACCAGTGTCGGGCCGCACACATTCATACTGGCTGAACAGTAAAATACCCGTCAGCGCGTTTTCTGAGCCAGAAAACCCGGCCCGAAATCGCCGATATTCCGTCGCTCGAGAGGGCAGTCACCCGTGCTCTCGAGTCGAGATCTCGAGCCGAGACAGCGGGTCGACATCCTCGCGACCTCGAAACCTCGAGACGGAGTCGCACGCGCGAGCCTGCGAAAGACAACCGTTAAAAACGGCGGGCGGGAAAGGACGGGTATGAGTACGACCGACGACCGCGAGACGCGCTCGTGTGTCTCCTGCGGGCTCAACATCGCGGGGACGAACGCCGCCGCGTTCAAGTGCCCCGAGTGCGGCCAGCAGATCTACCGCTGCGCCAAGTGTCGCAAGCAGAGCAACCTCTACGAGTGCCCCGACTGCGGGTTCACCGGACCATAACACTACCGCCATGGGTAAAGTAGCCGCCAAAATCAAGGTCATGCCGAACAGCCCCGAGATCGACCTCGACGCGCTTCAGGAGCGCCTCGAGAGCTCCCTCCCCGAGGGCGCGAAGATCAACGGCGTCGAGCGCGAGGAAGTCGCGTTCGGTCTCACCGCCCTCTACCCGACCGTGATCGTCCCGGACGGTGCGGGCGGCACGGAGACCGTCGAGGAGAACTTCTCCGAGGTCGAGGGCGTCGAGAGCGTCGACGTCGACAACGTCGGCCGTATCTAAGCCGCCGACGGTCGGTCTCGGTTCTCGAGCGGTTCACCGTTTTCATCGTTTTTCGCTCCGGAACCCCGTCGCTCCCGTAGCGGCGCCGACGCGTTTCCAGACGTATCACAACCCTTACTGTATATAGGGGGGTACCACCGACCGTGACCGTACTGTCGGATCCCGCGAAACGCCGGTGGGTCGCGTGGGCCGCGTTAGCGACGGTCTTCCTGCTGGTCAACCTCCACCGGCTCTCGACGGCGGTGTTATCCGGACGCCTGACCGACGCCTTCGGGACGACGGCGTCCCAGTTGGGGACGTTACACGCCTCCTTTTTCCTCATCTACGCCGTCGTCCAGATCCCGATCGGCGTCCTCGTCGATCGGATCGGACCGCGGCGGATCGGCTCGATCGGCGGCGCCGTCCTGAGCGTCGGCGCGATCGGCTTCGCGGTGAGCGAGAGCTACCTCGCCGCGTTCGCCGCGCGGGGGCTCATCGGCCTCGGAAGCGGCGCTATCTTCGTCTCTATCCTCCGCTTTTGCGCGAACTGGTACCGGGCCGACGAGTTCGCGACCATGACCGGCCTGACCGCCGGCGTCGCCGGGTTCGGTGCGATCCTCGCGACGACGCCGCTTGCGGTCGTCGTCGACGCCGCCGGCTGGCGACCCACCGTCCTGAGCCTGGGCGTCGTCGGCCTCCTCGGGGCCGTCGCGGTCGCCGCGCTGGCCCACGACTCGCCGGCAGCCGCCGGCCTCGAGCCGATCGCGGGCGTGCCGGAACAGGCCGAGGCATCGCTCGCGGAGACGCGCGAGCACCTCCGGACGCTCCTCCGGGACCGCGATCAGTGGCTCCTGTCGATCGTCTTCTTCGCGGGCAACGGCACGGTGCTGACGCTGATCGGCCTCTGGGGCGTCCCGTACCTGGTCGTCGTCTACGGCCTCGACGTGACGACGGCGTCGTACTTCACGCTGCTCGGGTCGGTCGGGATGCTGATCGGCTCGCCGGCCGTCGGCTGGCTCTCGGATCGCCTCGAGCGTCGGCTGGCGCTGCTGTCGACCGGCCTCGCGGTCTTCGCCCTCGCGCTCGCAGTCGTTCCCGCCCTCGGCCGGCCGCCGCTGCCGGTCGTCGCCGGCGTCTACTTCGTCTGTGGCTTCCTGCTGGGGGCGGTCATGCTCTCGCTGTCGGTCATCAAGGAGCGGTACCCCGCGAGCGCGAGCGGCGTGGCGACGGCGACGGTCAACGCCGCCGGCTTCGTCGGCGGGACGGTGCTCCCGACCGTCGTGGGACTCGCGCTCGACGCGTACCGAACCGGCGAAACCGTCGGCGGCACCGTCGCCTACACCGAGTTCGGCTACCGCGTCGCCTTCGGCATCCTCGCCGTCGCGGTCGCGGTCGCGTTTCTGGTCTCGCTCGCGCTGCTCGCGCGGGCCGGCCGAAGCGGGACGCGACCGCGAGAGCGGTCGCTTGAGGGGTGAGTGGCGGACTACCGACAGAGCTGCGTCGCCGACCGTCAGTCCAGCGTCCGCTTTTCGGCCGGATCGACCGTCGCGAGGTACTGCTCGAGTAAGTCCGGGAACTCCCGGCCGCGGATGTACCGCAGGCCGAAGTCCTCGGTCCAGGCGATGATTCCCCTATCCTCGGTGACGACGCCGGCCTCGAGTTCGCGGGCGAGGATCAGCAGGTCGAAGTCCTCCCGCGAGTCGAGCACGCCGGTCCGCATCGCGCTGCGGTACTTCTCCCGGAGGTCCGAGATCACCTCGTCGAGCTCCGTCTTGTACTCGTGGTCCTCGAGGGGCTGCTGGCCGTTGGTTTCCTCGGCGCGCCGGACCGCCTCCTCGGAGACGCGGAGTCCGCGGTCGACCCGGTCGCTCATCTCGTCGACGAAGCTGTAGACGACGTTGGCCGGAATGGACACCGCGTACCGGTCGGGGTGTTTTCGCACGACCCACGTGTTGAGCTTCGAGTACACCTCGTCGTCGACCTCGCGCGCCTCGAGCATCGTCGTGAGTTCGTCGTGGATCGTCGGCGGGACGTAACACGAGATGCCGAGGTTGAGCCGCGCGTGGGCGATCAGATCGAGCAGGCGAAGGACCGCGTCCTCGAGCGATTCGCCCTCCTGGCGGATCTCCTCGGTGACGAACAGCGACGTGTCGAGGACGAACCGCTGTTTGAACGCATCGCTGGACATCGGTGTACTCGAAGTTGGCGGCCGACGGGGAAATAAGTGCCTCGTGGTCCGGGCCGCGGTGTCGTGCGGTCGCGGTCGTATTCCGAGCCGGTTCGGGTGGTACAGAGGCGGTGCGGGCGCGGCCGTTCCGTCGACGCCGTCGCCGTCAGGTCACCGTCACTCCGCCGGTTCCGTATCGTCCTCCAGCCGCGGCTCCCGGCCGCCTCGCGAGGGCGTCGGCCTGCTCTCGAGCGGATCGACGATTCCGGCCTCGAGCGCCTCGAGACAGTCCGGGACGGTATAGGTGCGATCGCCGTCGGCGCAGGGCGCGACGCACTGCAGTGCGTCGTCCTCGTAGACGGCCACGCAGACGATCGGAACCGTGATCTCGGCGGTCGGCCGATCCTCGAGCAAGGACGTCCGCTCGTGACGCGCGAACGCCGGTCGGAGGGAGTACCCCTCGCGGTCGGCCCACGAGCGGAACGCGTTCACCGTCCTCGCCACGGACGGATCGCCGTCGCTGAGCTCCTCGAGCGCGGGCCGGACGGGCGCCCACGTCTGCACGCGGACGTCCGCCACCGCGTCGGTCGTTTCCAGCCGGCGCGCTCGCGCGACGAGGTCGCGGAGCCGATCGACGACGTCCGGCGGCGTTCGGGTCCGCAGGAAGAGCTCGACGCGAACGGGATCTGTCGACGGAGTGGTGGAGTCGGTCATAGTGGGTGCGGGAATGCAGGTCACATCCGGTACTGTCGCCGGCACTGTCGCTTCGCATAAAGCTAACACTGTGTCCGCGACCGCTACTCTCGCCGGCGAGTGTATGTCGTCGCGAACCGTTCGTCGGCTCGAGCGGACCGCGGGCGGAATCGGCGAGTTCGAGGACGGCGGCGGGACCGCGGCGGATACGATCGACAGGATCGCCTCGAGAAGCGCCGCCGGTCGACGATCGACGTTCGGCGTTCGACGAGCGGGGCCGTTAGTGGTCGGGCTGGCGCTCCGGGTCCGCCCCGAGGTCGGCCTGCGAGACGATCTCGGCGCCGGGATCCGAGAGGTCGACGGTCACGTCCTCGTTGACGGCCTTGCTGATCTCGTCGATGTTACCGGCCAGCACCGTCAGGATGTCGTTCGGATTGATGTAGAGGAGCATGTTCCCGTCCTGGCCCTCCGCCACGAGCTGCGTGTCGTTCAGGACGACCTGATCGTTCTGGATCGTCGCCGCGACGACCGGCAGCGCCTCGGGTTTCCCCGGCTCGTCGTCGCGGACCCGACGGATGTGCACCGCGTCGAGGTCGAGGACTTCCTTGTACTCCTGGATGCGCTCGGCGCAGTTGACCATGTCCTGCAACAGCGCCGTCTTCTGTTGACTGCTGTCGTGCTCGCCCTCGAGACAGTGCTGACAGACGCGGAGTTCGAGTCGCATTACGCCCCGCTTATCGCTGGACGCCGATGAGAATTCCGTTTCGGGAGCCGGACGGTGGGGGCTCGTCCCCCTTGAGAACGGGGCGCCGGGTTACGTGCGGTTGGCGGGTAACGTGCCGAGACAGTTGCGACAGTACGTGTAGAAGCCGTCGTTTTCGGTGCCGCAGATGCGGCAGGTGACCTGCCTCTGGGACTGGGACTGTGCCTGTCTTTGAGCCATGTCTGTCACTAACGACACGAGCCGGATATCCACACGGCTGACGTTCGCAAGCCGCGAGAATTCGGCCGTACGAGCCGGTGAGAGCACAATATTCGATAGACGAGCGACGTTCGGAAACCCGCGGGCCGGCCGCGATCGCCGCTAATGCGGAGCGAGCATGGTCGGCTTTCTTTGACCCGTCGACCGTACCGTTGCACATGACCGACGCCGGTTCCGATGCCGACGCCGACGACCGCGCCGAGTACCACAAGCTGCTCGGAATCGGGGAAGCGGCGTTCGAGAAGCTCGAGAAGCACCTCGAGACCCGCTCGTACGAGGATCGGGAGTACCGCCACGTCCCCGACTACCGCCGCGGCGTCGAGCGCGGCACCGCCCTCCTCGCGGGCACCGTCGTCCGCGGATTTCCGAAGGTTCCACGCACCCTCGTCCTCGCGGAGGGCGTCCCGGCGCAGTTCGACGACCGGCAGGAGATCGCCGTCGAGGAGAAGCTGAACGGGTACAACGTCCGCGTCGCCCGCGTCGACGGCGAGATCCTCGCGTTCTCCCGCAGCGGGATGATCTGTCCGTTCACGACGCGGATGCTGGAGCGGCTCGTCGACCTCGAGCCGCTGTTCGACGCCCATCCCGAGGCGATGGTCTGCGGCGAGATGATCGGCCCGGAGAACCCCTACACGGCCCACGACTACCCCGACGTCGACTCGATCGCGTTCCGCGCGTTCGACTGGCGGGACCGCGAGTCCGGCGACCCGCTACCCGTCCGCGAGCGCCGGGAGCGCTACGAGCGGTTCGACGTCCCGCAGACGCCGCTGTTCGGGATCTACGACGTCGCGGCGGCGGCCGACGAAGTGCGCGAGATCATCGCAGACCTGAACGAGCGAAATCGTGAGGGCGTCGTGATGAAATCGCCCGACGGCGACGCGCAACTGAAGTACACGACCTCGGCGGCGAACCAGGGCGATCTCGCGTACGCCTTCTCCTTTCCCTTCGATTACGGGCAGCCGTTCATGTTCCGTCGGATCATCCGCGAGGGGTTCCAGTCCGTCGAGTGGGACGAGGGAGACGAGGAGGCTCGCGAGCGGGCGCATGACCTCGGCGAGGCTATCCTGCTGTCGATGCGCGACACCGTCGAGACCGTCGCGGACGGCGAGCGCGTCGGCGAGCGCCACACCGTCCGCGCCAGTTCGGAGACGATCGACGCCCTGCTCGAGCACCTCCGCGGCCAGGGACTAGAGATCGAACTCGAGGACGAGCGCCGCGAGGACGGGGACCGCGTCGTCACCTTCCGCAAGCGGACGCAGTCGACCAACGACAAGACGCGCAACTACCTCGAGGGGCAGATCGTCGAGGAGTAGGCCGGCAATTCCGCCGCCCGGCGCTACTCCGTCTCCGCGTCGTAGATTTCGCGAATGCGATCGCCTCCCGCGTCGACGTAGCCGCCGTGGTAGCAGACCGTGTGTTCGACCTCGAGATCCGCCAGTTTCCCGACGGACTCGAGCGCGCGGTCCATGTCGGGCGTGAACTCGGGACGCGGGCCCGCGAGCGTGTCGCCCTCGGCGACGAGCGCGTCGGCCGCCAGCAGCAGGTCGTTCTCGGGGAAGTACAGGGAGACGTGTCCCGGCGTGTGGCCGGGCGTCTCGAGGACCTCCATCGGCCCGGCCAGCGTCGGAATCCGAACGCCCTCGACGAGTTCCAGATCGACCGGAACGGGCGGGTAGCGGTCGTCCCCGTCGCCCTTGATCGGATCCTGCTCACCGGAGACGTACGGCGCTTCGTCGCGGTGGGTCGCGACGGTCACGTCCCCAGCCGTCCGCGCGAGGAGGTCGTCGAGGCCGCCGGCGTGGTCGGCGTCGTGGTGCGTGATCAGCGCGAGCCAGACGTCCTCGAGGTCGTAGCCGAGGCTCTCGACGTGGGTCTCGAGGTAACCGACGCTACCCTCGGGGCCGACGTCGATCAGGACCAGGCCGCGCTCGGTTTCGACGACCGCGGGGTTGAACGTGACCTCGCGCCCGCCGTACTCGACCGTGATCGGGAGCGCGTGCAAGCCGGGTTCGTCGTCTCGAGTTGCCATACGCGGCCGTTCGGTCGACAGCGGGAAAGAACTGAAGGATCGCGATCGGCGGCTCGAGGAGCAAACCGTCGCGTCGAACGGCGATTACTCGAGCGCGGCGTCGATCGCCTGCTCTAAATCCGCGATCAGGTCGTCGACGTGTTCGATGCCGACGCTCGCCCGAATGAGGCTGTCCTCGAGGCCGGCCTCGAGGCGCTCCTCGCGCGGGATGGCGGCGTGGGTCATCGGCGCGGGCTGTTCGATCAGGCTCTCGACGCCGCCGAGGCTCTCCGCGAGGGTGAAGACCTCGGTGTTCGAGACGACCTCGCCGGCCTCCTCCATCGTGGCGTCGAGTTCGAAGCTCACCATCCCGCCGAAGTCGTCCATCTGCTCGCGGGCGATCTCGTGGCCCGGGTGGGACTCGAGGCCGGGATAGTAGACCCGATCGACGTCGGGGTGGTCCTCGAGCCACTCCGCGATCGCGCGGGCGTTCTCGCAGTGGCGGTCCATCCGAACGGGGAGGGTCTTCGTCCCGCGGAGGACGAGGAACGACTCGAAGGGACCCGGCGTCGCGCCGACGGCGTTCTGGTAGAAGCCGAACTCCTCGTCTAACTCCTCGTCGTTCGTCAGCAGAGCACCCCCGACGACGTCGGAGTGGCCGCCGAGGTACTTGGTCAGCGAGTGCGAGACGATGTCCGCGCCCAGCTCGAGCGGGCGCTGCAGGTACGGCGTCGCGAACGTGTTGTCGATCGCACAGAGCGCGTCGTGCTCGTGGGCGATCTCGGCCGCGCCCTCGATGTCGACGATCGACAGCAGCGGGTTGGTCGGCGTCTCGAGCCAGAGCAGTTCCGTGTTCTCCTGAAACGCCGACTCGATGGCCTCGAGGTCGGTCATGTCCACGAACGAGAACTCGAGGTCGTAGTCCTCGTAGACCTGCGTGAAGATCCGGTGGGTGCCGCCGTAGACGTCGTTGCCCGTCACGACGTGGTCGCCGGCCTCGAGCAGGTTCAGGACCGTATTGATGGAGGCCATCCCGCTGGCGAACGCGCGGCCGTACTCGGCGTTCTCGAGGCTCGCGAGGTTCTCCTCGAGGTCGGTGCGGGTGGGGTTGCCGGTCCGGGAGTACTCGTAGCCGCGGTGCTCGCCCGGCGCGTCCTGCTCGTACGTCGAGTTGGCGTGGATCGGCGTCATCAGCGCGCCGGTCTCCGCGTCGGGTTCCTGCCCGGCGTGGATCGATCGGGTCTCGATCCGGTGGTCCTCAGGATCGGAACTGCCGTCGTGCTCGTCTGTCATGGTCGAAACGACGCGCGGGCGGCAGTTACGTCTGTCCTTCGCCGGACCGTCGTGTCAGAGAGTGCCTCTGTTACGCGGCGTCACGCTACTGACGGCTGCGCTTGCAGCGCTCCGCCGGCCTCGAGGCGCCGCCGACGGCCCCCGAACTGGAACGTGCGTTTTATAACCATCACCAAGTAAGAGGGTCGTACGACTATGCCGAACTCTAATGGCCCACGTCAGGGAACCCGGCGCAAGCTCTCGAACGATCCGCGGGACCGCGGCTCCTCGCCGCCCCAGCGCGCGATTCAGGAGTACGAGGAGGGCGAGAAGGTCCACCTCAAGATCGACCCGAGCGTCCACAAGGGTCGCTTCCACCCGCGCTTCGACGGTCACACCGGCGAAGTCGTCGGCAAGCAGGGCGACGCGTTCAAGGTCCGCATCAACGACGGCGGCAAGGACAAGACGCTGATCGTGACCGCGGCCCACATGCGCGCCCAGGACCGGTCCGAAGACCGGGTCTGAGCCCACCTCACAACACAGATGACGATCTTCAAAGAGATCGTCGACGAGGAGTTCCTCACCGTCTCGGAAACCAAGGAGCTGCTCGCCGACATCGAAGCCGAACGCGCACTGGACGAGGAGCGCGAACTCCCCTACGAGCTCGCGCGGGCGATCGAACACGCCAACCGGTTCGCCGTCCTCGAGCCGGAGGAAGCCCAGCAGCTCGTCGACGACCTGCAGGACCTCGAGAAGGTCGACGAGCCGACGGCCTACAAGATCGCCAACCTCCTGCCGCGCAACCGGGACGAGCTCCGGTCGGTGTACGCACAGCAGCGGTACTCGCTGTCGGGGGACGAGCTCGACGAGATTCTCAACGTCGTGGCGCAGTACGCCTGAGCCGGTGTCTGTTTTCGGGCTTCGATTCCGCTCGCCGGTTATCGGTATCGTTATCGGTTTCCCGTTTCCGAGGTCGCCGCCGTCCGAGACGCCGTTTCCGGCGGCGATGGCCACGTAACGATCCGATCGCAGCGACGCGACTCCCGGACGCGAGCGCGCGGTCGCAACTCGAGCGGGGAGCCGCCCGAAAACTCGCGGCTTCGAATCCGTGAACGCGGGCCGACTCTTTAAGTGCAACGTGCCCGTATTCGGAGACAATGAGCGAAGCCGACGGCGACGGGACGGACGTTCGGCGCGCAGTCGTGTTGGATTACCTCGCACACGGGCTATCTGACGACGGACGACCGCAGTACGAGAAGTCTCCAGCGGGATACGCGCTCGAGGTCGACGAGTTCCGGCTCTACCAGGTCGCCTTCGACGAGGACGAGCGGCTCACGATCGGCAGCGAGGTGGTCGTCGAGCCGCCGGAAGAACGGACGGTCGTCACCGAGGCCCAGCGCGTCGACTACGAGGACCTCTCCTCGGGCGCCCAGTCGGAGCTCGAGTACGTGGTCCAGGACCTGGTCGAGGAAAACGAGGAGCGGTTCGTCGACTTCTACAACGAGGCCCAGCCGATCACGCTGCGGCTCCACCAGCTGAACCTGCTGCCGGGCATCGGGAAGAAGCTCCGCAACAGCATCCTCGACGAGCGAAAGCGCAAGCCCTTCGAGAGCTTCGAGGAACTGTCCGAACGGGTCTCCGGGCTGCACGACCCCGACGAGATCCTCGTCGAGCGCATTCTGGAGGAGCTCCGCGACGACGATCTGAAGTATCAGACGTTCGTCGGTCGGCAGGAGAGCGACGCCGAGTAACTGGCGCGTCGCGGGTTTCGACGGCTCTTTCGGGCGACCACCAGTACGTTTAAGAATGCGGGAATTGAAAGCGAAACGATGATTCAGACGATCCTTCTCGCGGTCGGTCCGAACGACGGCGACCGCATCGACGAACTGACCCGGCAGACGATCGACGTCGCCGAGCCGACGGGTGCGACCGTCGTCCTGTCCCACGTCATCTCCGCCAGCGAGTACGAGGACGAGGTCCACAACTACCAGGACGCCATCGACCGAATGGGTATCGACGTCGGCAGTCGGGATCCCTCCCCCGAAACGCTGGCCAAGGAGACGGAGCCGATCAGCGAGATTGCGAATCGCCTCGAGGAGGCGGGCATCGACGTCGAGATCCGCGCCGCGGTCGGCGACCGCGCCGAGGAGATCATCCGGTTGGCCGAGGACGTCGACGCGGACAACGTCATCGTCGGCGGCCGGAAGCGATCGCCGACCGGCAAGGCGGTGTTCGGCAGTACGGCACAGAAGGTGCTGCTCTCCTCGCCGTGTCCGGTGACGTACGTCCGGAGCGGCGTCGTCTGAACCGCGTCGTCTGTTTCCCGCCCGTTTCCGGTTTCTGCGGGGCGGGTAATCGGAATCGAAACCGGAACCGGAACCCGCGAGACGGTGCGTTTACACGGACCCCCGCCCAACCGCCGGCAATGAGAGACCCCGACGCGCTGATCGCCCGGGCGGGCGTCCGCGGCGATCCGGACCGCGACCAGCACTTCCTCGTCGACGATCGCGTCCTCGATCGGCTGCCGACCTACCTCGAGGAGATCGACGCCGACGCCACCCACCTGCTCGAGATCGGCGGCGGGACGGGCGCGTTGACGGACCGGCTGTTAGCGGTCGCAGACGAGGTGACGGTCGTCGAACGGGATCGGACGCTCGCCGCCTTCCTGCGAGAAGAGTTCGCCGACGAGATCGACGCCGGCGACCTGACCGTGATCGAGGGCGACGCCCTCGAGGTCGACCTCCCCGACTTTTCGGCCTCGGTGTCGAACCTCCCCTACGGCGTCTCGAGCGAGATCGCCTTTCGCCTGCTGCCCGAAGGGAAGCCGCTCGTGTTGATGTTCCAGCAGGAGTTCGCCGAGCGGATGGTCGCCGAACCCGGCACGTCGGAGTACGGCCGGCTGTCGGTCTCGACCCAGCACTACGCCGACGTTGAGATCGTCGAGTCGATCCCGAAGGAGGCCTTCTCTCCGCCGCCGGCAGTCCAGAGCGCGGTGATCCGCGCCGTACCACGCGACCCCGACTACGAGGTCGACGACGAGGAATTCTTCCTGCAGTTCGTGAAGGCTCTCTTTACGCAACGGCGGAAGACGATCCGAAACGCCATCCGGAACACGGCCCACATCACGGATCTCGAGGCGCCCGACGCGGTCGTCGACGCGGCTGACGAAGACGTTCTCCAGAAACGGGCCGATGCGATGGAACCGCGGGAGTTCGCCGCGCTGGCGCGACTGGCGCTCGAGGTCGGCGAGCCGGCGGAGACGTAGGGCTACCCGCGGCACTCGGCGCCGACCGACGAATACTCAAAGCTGCGCGGACGACAAGAGCCGAGAAGCGACATTCACTATGACTGCAACGGAGGATCCGACCGGAGCCGGCTGGCTGGATCGGCTCAGCGGGCTGTTCGCGGGGATCGAGTCGCCGGAGCTGCGACTCGCGATCACGTTCGCAGCGGTCGGCCTCCTGCTGTTCGTCCTGCTTTCCTACCGGCGGCTTCAGGAGCGCGTCGCCGAGCGCACGAAACCGCTGTACGGCGACATCGCGTCGACTGCGGTCCTCATCGCCACCTGTCTGGTCAGCCTCGCGACCGTCGTCGGCGTCTGGGACCAGACCGGAACGATCCGCGCCGGGTTCGATCAACTCGAACTCGGCGGCGACATCGTGGCGAAAGCGATCGTCTCTTTCATCCTCATCGTCGGGACGATCATCCTCCAGCGGTTCGTCAAGCGCGTCCTCGACGAGGTGCTGGGTTCGGCGGCGGCCGTCACCGACCACCAGCGCGAGATCACCCGCCGGCTGACGCAGGTCGTCATCTGGTCGGTCTCGGTGGTCGTCGTGTTGGGCGTCTGGATCGACGACCTCGGCGGCCTGCTCGTCGGGGCCGGCTTCCTCGGCATCGTCGTCGGTATGGCCGCCCGCCAGACGCTCGGCACGGTGCTCGCCGGCTTCGTTCTGATGTTCGATCGCCCGTTCGAGATCGGCGACTGGATCGAGGTGCAAGACGAGGAGGGGATCGTCACCGACATCTCGATCGTCAACACGCGCCTGCGGAGCTTCGACGGCGAGTACGTCATGATCCCCAACGACGTCGTCTCCTCGGAGATGGTGACGAACCGCTCGCGGCGCGGCCGGCTCCGGATCGAAGTCGAGGTCGGCGTCGACTACGAGACCGACATCGAGCGCGCCGCCGACATCGCCGAGTCGGTCGTCGCGGACCTCGAGTACACGCTGTCCGCGCCGGGGCCGCAGGTCGTTTCCAAGGAGTTCGGCGACTCGGCCGTGATACTGGGCGTGCGGTTCTGGATCGACAAGCCGAGCGCCCGACGCCACTGGCGGGCTCGAACCGCCGCGATCAACGCGATCAAGGACGCGTTCAGCGACGAGGGGATCAAGATCCCCTTCCCGCAGCAGGAACTGTCGGGACGGGCCGAAACCGGCGGGTTCCGGATCGCCGGCGATGGGCCGGGTGCGTCGGCCGGCGACGGCACCGACGTCGAGAGCGGCGGTCACGAACAGCGGATGACCAAACCGGAGGAAAACCGATAACCGATGGATCTCAGCGACCGACGCGACGTCGAGACCGAGGTGTACCAGCCGGCCGAGGACTCGCAGTTGCTGGCCGAAACGGCCTGCGAACGGCTCTCGCGGACGGCCGACGACCGCAGCGACGGCGATCGGAATGCGGACGCCGATCCCCCGCTCGTCCTCGAGGTCGGCACCGGCTCGGGGTACGTCGCCCGCCGCGTCGACGAGGAAACGGACGCCCGCGTGATCGCCTCGGACCTGAACCCCCACGCCGTTCGGCAGGCCCGCGAGGAGGGCCTCGAAACGGTCCGAGCCGACCTCGTCTCGCCGTTCGCCGACGAGGCGTTCGACGCCGTCCTCTTTAACCCGCCGTACCTGCCGACCGATCCCGAAAACGAGTGGGACGACTGGATGGAACGCGCGCTGTCGGGCGGCGAAGACGGCCGTGCGGTCATCGATCCGTTCCTCGCCGACGTCGGCCGCGTGCTCGCTCCCGACGGGGTCGTCTACCTGCTGGTTAGCAGCCTCACCGGCGTCGACGCGGTCGTCGAACGGGCCGGCGAGGAAGGGTTCAGCGCCGCCGCCGTCGCCGACGAGTCGTTCCCGTTCGAGACGCTGACCGTCCTCGAGCTATTCGACTAGGCCAGCGGGAGGATCGTCGAGAAGATCAGTACGCTGATCAGCCCCACGATCCCGATGAGGATCGTCGAGACGGTCCACGTTTTGAGCGTCTCGCCCTGGGTGAGCCCGCCGATCTCTTTGACGATCCAGAAGCCGCTGTCGTTGTACCACGAGCAGAAGGTCGCGCCCGCGCCGATCGCCATCACCAGGTAGGCGGGGTTGGCGGCCATGGTATCGGCCAGCGGCGCCGCGATGGCGGCCGTCGTGGTGATCGCGACCGTCGCCGAGCCCTGGACGACGCGGACGCCGGCGGCGATCAGCCACGCCGTCGCGAGGACGCCGAGGCCGATCTCCTGGAGGCCGCCGGCGATGTAGTCGCCGGCGCCGGCCTGCTGGAGCATGACGCCGAACGCCCCGCCGGCGGCCGTGATCGCGGCGATGTTGCCGCCGCTCTTGAGCGCCTCCGTGAGTTCGTCGGAGAACGTCTCGCTGGAGATGTCGCTCATGCGGTAGTAGGTGAACGCCGCCGACAGCGCGGCGATCGTCAGCGCGAAGTTCGGATCGCCGAAGAAGCCGGTCACGCCGGCCTGGGGCGATTCCTCGCCGATGAACGTGTCGACGCCGGTGTCGGCGCCCACGAGGAGGACGGCGAGGAGGATCGGCAGCAGCGACTCGAACAGCCCCGGCAGCTCGCTCGTCGGCGTCTGGACCTTCTCCTCGACCTCCGCGACCGTCGTGCCCATCGCGTCCCGGAGCGGGATCTCGAGGCGGCGATCGATCCAGTAGCCGTAGCCGAGCCCCGCGACGATCGCAGTCGGAATGCCGGTGAGGAGCCCGACGATGATCGTGACCCCGAGGTTCGCACCGACTTCGCCCGCCGCGAGCAGCGGTCCGGGGGTCGGGGGAACGAACCCGTGGGTGACGGCCCCAGCCGCGCCGACGGCCACGATGAACAGCGCGTAGTTGCCCCCCGTCCGCGACCGCGCCGCGCGGGCGAGCGGCGCGAGCAGGTAGAACACGTTGTCGAAGAAGACCGGGATCGCCATCACGAAACTGCTACTGAACAGCGATATTTCGGTGTGTTCACGACCGAACAGCGCCCGGAAGCCGCGAACGATCCTGTCGGCCGCCCCGCTTTCGATCATCGACTTGCCGATGACCGCCGCCATCAGGATGGGGATGCCGATACCCGCCATCCCGTTACCGAACGCCGTCGCGAACTCGCCAGGAACGGCGTCGAACGGGATGTCGGGCGAGACGACGCCGACGACGAGTCCCGAGATGACGAGCGCGATGAACGGCGGCAGGTCGAGGACGATCAGCAGGAGCACGATCGACACGATGCCCGCGACGAGCGCGAGCAGCGGTGCTTCTCCGCCTGCCTGCAGGGGCATGGTGGCTGGTAGCATACGTTCCACCGTCCAATAACGTTATTATTAGTGGTTACTGATAGTTCACTGACTATCGAGAGGCAATGAGCGTTTCAGCTGATCCTAATATCCGATAGCTATTGATTACCGGATGTCACGATCGTAGTTCGTCTCCCACCGCCTCTCGAGCGCCGACGGGATATCGAACGAGCGGTCGAGGGGCCGTCCGTGCGCCACCGTCGCCGACGGCGCGCCGTTTCCGATCGAGATACCGTCTCCGTTCGAGCGGATTCGGCGACCGATACTGTTTCTCAAAATACTTATCCTCCGTTTGAGAAGTGGGTCAGAAGCATGCCCTCCGCTCGCCGACCTTCACGACGGACGCTCTTGACGGGCGTCGCCGCCGGCAGTCTCGCGCTCGCCGGCTGTGCGACGTCGCTGCGGACGACGGACGCGGACCCGGAGCCGGACGATCCGCCGCCGTCCGGCGTCGACGAACTGCCCGACCCCGATGGACACGTCGACGGCGCGAACGGCGATTGGTTGTCGTTCGGCTGCAACGGCGCCAACACCCGCGCCGTCGCCGACGGCAAGGCTCCCGTCAACGGTGTCAGCGAGCGCTGGCGAATCGAGGTCTCCGAGCACACCCGGCAGGAACCGGTCGTCGCTGACGGGCGCGTCTATCAGGTAGATTACCGGACGCTGCGCACCGTCGACGCCGCCGACGGGACGGAACTGTGGACGCTCGAGGACGTCTGGGCGTCGCCGCTGGTCTGGGACGGAACGGTCTACGTCCCGACGCGCGGCGGCCTCCAGGCGCTCGAGGCTGAGACCGGCGAGCAACTCTGGAGCCGCGAGTTCGATACGCCCGGCCGAGTGACGACGCCGGCGACGTACGCCGGCCACCGGCTGGTCTGCGGAGCGGGCGAGCAGGTCGTCGCGCTCGACCCCGCCGACGGAACCGTCGAGTGGCGACGTCGGGTGTACGGACAGCTCCTCAATCACCCGGCTGTCTTCATGGGGTACGGATTCGCCCTCGCGACCGAGGCCGGCGAGGTTTACTTGCTCATGGAGAGCGGCACGGGCTGGTGGCGGTGGCAACTCCCCGCATCGCCGATGTGTCCGCCGACTGCCGGGACCGATTCGCTCTATATCACCTGCCAGGACGGGAACACGTACGCGCTGATGGACGGCGGCACGTCGTCCGACCCGACGATCAACTGGACGACCGATACCGGCTGGGTCGAGCACGGAATCGGACTCGTCGACGACATCGTCTTCGGCGTCGGCGGCCAGAAACTCCACGCCCTCGACGCGGAGTCCGGCGACCGCTACTGGACGTACGATACGGGCGACTGGCAACGCACCGCGCCGGCGTACGGCCGCGACACCGTCTTCGTCGGCGGCGATCGGCTGCGAGCGCTCGATCCGACGCCGGGGGACGACCCGGCCGACGGCCCCGCGCTCCGGTTCGAGCGGGAGTTCGCCGGCAGCGTCGGACCGGGGCCGGTGCTCGACGACGGCGTCCTCTACGCGATCGCGGAAGTCGAGGCGGAGACGTACGCGCTGGTCGCACTCGAGTAATCCATCCCACCGCTCGCGTCGGCGGTCCGTCGTCGACCGTCGCTCGAGACGTCCGCCGTCGATCGATTTCTCACGGCGCCGACCGATCCTCCGGACCGTCGAATCTCGCAAGAATTACTACAAAGCATTACAGCGGATGGAAAATATTAAGCACCGGTATAGCCTAGCTCGTCCTACGATGACCGACTATATTTCGACCACGCCGGGGCTGTATCCGATCCCGGACTGGGCGAAAGACGACCTCTCGGACCTCAAGGGGCACCAGAAGCACGACCTCATCAGCGGCGACGAAAGCGAGGAGATCACCGCCGCCTACGAGGAGGCCCGCGAGGAAGTGATCGGCGTCCAGCAGGACGCCGACCTCGACCGGATCGTCGAGGGACAACTGCGCTGGGACGACATGCTCGCGCATCCGCTGGCCGTCCACGACGCCGTCGAGACCCGCGGCATCGTCCGCTACTACGACAACAACAACTTCTACCGCGAACCCGTCGTTCAGGACGAACTGGACTTCTCCGGCGACGTCGCCTCGGAACTCGAGGCCGCCTCGGAACTGCTCGCGGCGGACGACGACCTGCAGGCCGTCCTCCCCGGCCCGTACTCCCTTGCGGATCTCGCGACCGACGAACAGTACGGCGACGAGGCGGAGTTCCTCGGTGCCGTCGCGGACTTCCTCGAGGGCGAGGTCGACGCCTTCCCCGAGCACGAGACGCTGTTCCTGCTCGAGCCCTCGCTGGTCGAGTCGGCGCCCGAGGACGGCCTCGACGAGCGCGCCAGCGAGGCGATCGACCAGGTTGCGGGCGCCACGGACGCGGACGTCGTCGTTCAGCCCTACTGGGGCGCCTTGGAGGAGAAGGTCTACGCGCACCTGCTCGACGCCGATATCGACGCGGTCGGCTTCGACTTCGTCGCGGAACGAGACGACAACCTCTACAACATTCAGGAGTACGGCGCGACCGACGACGTCTCGCTGGGTCTGGCTGACGGGCAGAACACGCTCGTCGAGGACCCCGAAGCGATCCGCGACCGGGTCGAGTGGGTCCACGACCAGCTCCCCGTCGCCGAGTTCGAGACGGTCTACCTGACGACCAACACCGAGACGTTCTATCTCCCCTACGGCAAGTTCGAGGAGAAACTCGAGATCCTTGCCGAAGCCGCGGCCCTCGCGGAGGTGAAAGCAGCATGACCGAGAACGCCAATAAGGACCAGTTCCGACCCGAGAACCACGAGAACGACCACTTCCTGCTGACGACCGTCGTCGGCTCCTACCCCAAGCCCAAGTGGCTCAACCGCGCGAAGGAGCTCTACCAGGACGAGGACCACGAGTTCGACGAGGACGACTGGCAGGAGGCGAAGGACGACGCCGCCCGCCTGATCACGGACGAACACGAACGTGCCGGCCTTGACGTCGTCGTCGACGGCGAGATGCGGCGCAACGAGATGGTCGAGTTCTTCGCCCACCGCATCGAGGGCTACGAGTTCAACGGCCCCGTCAAGGTCTGGGGGCACAACTACTTCGACAAGCCCTCGGTAGTGTCGGAAGTCGAGTACGACGACTCGTGGCTGGTCGACGAGTACGAGTTCACCGCGGCCGCCAGCGACCGTCCCGTGAAGGTCCCGATCACGGGCCCCTACACCCTCGCGAACTGGTCGTTCAACGAGGCCTACGACGACGACGAGGAACTCGCCTACGACCTCGCCGACCTCGTCAACGAGGAGATCGAGAAGCTCGTCGACGCCGGTGCCCGCTACATCCAGATCGACGAGCCCGCCCTGGCGACCACGCCCGACGACCACGCCATCGTCGGCGAGTGTCTCGAGCGCATCGTCGCCGACATCCCCGAGGAGGTCCGCATCGGCCTCCACGTCTGTTACGGCGACTACTCGCGCATCTACCCCGAGATCCTCGAGTTCCCCGTCGACGAGTTCGACCTCGAACTCGCCAACGGCGACTACGAGCAACTGGACGTGTTTAAGGATCCCGACTTCACGAAGGATCTGGCGCTGGGCGTCTGCGACGCCCACGTCGCTGAGGTCGAGTCGGTCGAACAGATCGAGGAGAACATCAAGAAGGGCCTCGAGGTCGTCCCGCCGGAACAGCTGGTCGTCTCGCCGGACTGCGGCGTGAAGCTGCTGCCCCGCGAGGTCGCCTACGGCAAGATGGAGAACATGGTGCAGGCGGCCCGCAACGTCGAGCAGGAACTGGACGAGGGCGACGTCGACGTCGAGCGCGGCCGCGCCGCGACGGCCGACGACTGATCGGCCCCCGTCGCCGCGACATTGGTTCCGTTCTCCGGTTCTCTCGCGTTCCAGACCGATAGCGGCTCGTTCGGCGATCGTTCGGCCGGCGCGCTCGCGCGCTCGTCGAGGTAACCGTCGCGTATTCGACCCGTATCTCGTCCGTACGAACGTCATCGCGACCGTATTCGGGCGTACGCCGAAAATGTTTATTGTATCACAGGTTCCGTACCCGGTCCGTATGTCCGACGGTAACTCACAGCGCGAGGAATCGGACGCGGACGCAGTCGACGAATCGCGACGGACGTTCATGAAGGCGACCGGCGCCGCGACCGCGGCCTCGGCGGTCGGTCTCGGCGCGGACAGTGCGGCCGCGACGACGGGCGGCGACGGACACTCGATCGACCGACTGCTCGAGGAGCTGACCCTCGAGCAGAAGGTCGGCCAGATGACCCAGGTCGCGATCGACAACCTCGGCGAGGGGTTCGGCCCCGAGACCGCGTTCAACGACCACGAGGAGCCGGCGACGCTCGGCGAGCTCTTTACCGAACTGCACGTCGGTTCGATCCTCAACGGCGGCGCCACGGGGCCGACGTTCGACGGCGAGGAGTTCGTCGCCGGGCTGAACCGGCTCCAGCAGTATAACGTCGAGCACAACGGCACCGGAATTCCGTTCGTCTGGGGCGGCGACGCGCTCCACGGCAACACGCTGCTCGACGGCTGTACGAGCTTCCCCCAGCGGCTCAACATGGGCGCGACCCGCGACGTCGACCTCGTCGAGGACGCGGCGACCCACACCGGCGCCGAGATCGCGGCCATGGGCGGCCACTGGATCTTCGGGCCGACGGTCGACCTGCTGCGGGACATGCGCTGGGGCCGGTTCTTCGAGGGCCACAGCGAGGACTCGATGCTGCTCGGCGAGATGGGGAAGGCCCGCGCCCGCGGCTTCCAGGCGACCGACCGCGTCGCCGCGACGGTCAAACACTTCGCCGGCTACGGGACGCCCAACACCGGCAAGGACCGCGCCCACGCCCGCACGTCGATGCGCGATCTGCGCACCAGACAGTTCCCGGCCTACGAGCGCGCGCTCGAGGAGGCGAAGACGGTGATGGTCAACAGCGGCGCGGTCAACGGCAAGCCGGCCCACGCCTCGAGCTGGCTGCTCATCCAGGTGCTGCGCAAGCGCTTCGACTTCGACGGCGTCATCCTGAGCGACTGGGACGACTTCTACCGGCTGATCTCCAACCACGAGTACCTGCCCGACACGGAGGAAGGCTGGCGCGAGGCGGTCAAGCAGGGGATCGCCGCCGGGGTCGACATGCACATGTGCGGCGGCGAGGTCGCGCCGACGGACTTCATCGAGACCGTGATCGACCTCGTCGAGAGCGGCGAGATCTCGGAAGCGCGGATCGACGCCTCGGTCCGGCGCATCCTCGAGCTCAAGCTGGAACTCGGGCTGTTCGAGCAGCCGACCGTCCCTGAGGACCAGATCAGCGAGCTCGTCGGCGGCGCACAGAGCGTCTCCGAGCAGTTGGCCAAGGAGTCGCTCGTGCTGCTGAAAAACGAGAACGACGCCCTGCCGCTCGAGGGCACCGAGCGGGTCCTCCTGACCGGCCCCGGCGTCGAGGAGGGGACGCCGAACCGGTTCCTGATGCAACACGGCGGCTGGACGCTGGGCTGGCAGGGGATCGAGGACGGGAGCCTCACCGAGGACGGCCCGCGGCCGCGCCAGAACACGATCGAGGACGCGATGGCCGCCCGACTCGGAAAACGGCTCACGCACGTCCCGACAGAGTTCCGCGCGGCCCCCTACGAGAGCATCTACGAGAACTTCGACAACGGCTTCTTCGACGTGACCGACGAGCAGGCGGCGGCGATCCGCGAGGCCGCGCCCGACTCTGACGCGGTCGTGATCGTCCTCGGCGAGGGGCCGCACAACGAGGGCTTCGGCGACCGCGACAAGATGCGGTTCCCCGAGGCCCAGCGGGAACTCGTCGAACTCGTCGCCGAGGCGACCGGCGACGACGTTCCGCTCGTCGGCGTGATCCTCGCCGGGAGCCCGCGCGGGACCGCCGAGACCTTCGATCACCTCGACGCGGTCCTCTTTGCCGGCCAGCCGGGCAGCGACACCGGCGTCGCGGTCGCGGACACGCTGTTCGGCGACTACAACCCCTCCGGGAAGCTGCCGTTCACCTGGGAAGGCAACGTCGGCCACGTGCCGCAGTTCTACGACGACTACCCGCCGCGCCAGTCCGTCGGCGCCGCGGACCAACTGGTCCAGTTCGAGTTCGGCCACGGCCTCTCCTACACCGAGTGGGAGTACTCTGACCTCTCGCTGTCGCCGGCGACCGTCGCCGATCCGGCGTCGACGCCGACGGTCACGGCGACGGTCACCGTCCACAACACCGGCGACGTGGCCGGCGAGCACATCGTCGAAGTGTACAACACCGAGTCCTACGGCTCGGTGCTGCAGCCCCACCGCCGCCTGATGGGCTTCGAGCGCGTCCGCCTCGGCGCCGGCGAGAGCGAAACCGTCACGATCGAACTCGACCTCTCGACGCTCGAGGTCGTCCCCGGCGATATGCCGGGCCATCAGGCGAAGGTCGTCGAACCCGGCGAGTACGAGGTGGCCGTCGGCGAGGCGACGGCGACGCTGACGATCGAACGAGCGGGTCACATCACCGATCCCGAACCGATGCCGGGCCGGTACGACATCAACAACGACGGCGAGGAGAACGTCGACGACGTCATGGCGCTGTACCGGCGCCTCGAGTAGCTCGATTCGTCGCGAGGCCCGCTCGCCTCGAGGGCGGTCGGCGGGGCGAACGTGACGGCACCGGACGGCGATCCGGGACCGATCGGCGAGTTACCCGATCGGTACTTCCGTGAGTTTCCGGTTATCACCCGTCGCAGGCCCGCCGTAGCCGTTGCATACGGCATCGAATTTAACTGCGTGTGTAAGTACGCGCTTTGATACGTCATGTCACTGCGGGCAGGCGTTCGGACGGTTCGGGAATCGGCATCGCAGTATCAGCGGCCGCGGACGCCGTCGCATCCATGAGTGCTCGAGCGGACGATCACGGGCGGGTCCGGGCCTTCTTCACCGCGCTCGGCGACGTCTCGAGCCGAATCGTCCAGCGGTACCTTCCGGACGCGTTCATCTTCGCGCTCCTGCTGACCTTCCTGACAATGGTCATCGCGGTGCTGGTCACCCCCGAGGGGCCGGTCGACGTCGCGGTCCACTGGGGGGCCGGCTTCTGGGAAGTCATCGCGTTCTCGATGCAGGCGTCGCTCGCGCTGCTGACCGGCTGGGCGCTCGCGGACTCACCGCCGGTCAAGCGCGTGCTCCGGCGGGTCGCCGCGGTTCCGGACAGCCAGCTACAGGCGATCTTCGTCGTCGCGCTCTGCGGCCAGTTGCTGGGGCTCTTTCACTGGGGCGTCGTCCTGATCGCCGGGGCGATCCTCGCCCGCGAGGTCGGCATCGAGATGGCCGAAAAGGGGATCGCCGTCCACTACCCGCTGCTGGTCGCGGCCGCCTACGCGGGGCTGTTGCCCTGGCACCAGGGCCTCTCCGGGGCCGCGCTGTTGCTCTCGGCGACGGAGGGCCACTTCGCCGAGGAGAGCATGGGCGTCGTCCCGGTCTCGGAGACGATCTTCCATCCGTTCAACCTCGCGATCGTCGCCGGCGTCGTGCTCGTGACCGTCGTCGTCATGCCGCTGATGGCGCCCAGACAGGAGAACGCGACGACGGTGCCGAAAGAGCAGCTTCGCGGGGCCGACGTCAGCGATCTGGCGGCCGACGGCGGCGAGCCCGCGAGCGCCGCCGCGGCGCGGCTCCCCCACCGCACCCGCGAATCCGCGCCGAAGGCGGCGCTGCTTGATAGCAGGGCCGTCTGTCTCGGGATGGGACTGCTCATCTGGGCCTACCTCGGCTACCTGTTCGTGACGGAGCCGTTCATGGACGTGTTCAACATCAACGTCTTCATCACGGTGATGTTCGGCCTCGGCTTCCTCGCGCACGGCACGCTGCGGAGCTACATCGACGTCTTCTACGAGGCGATCGAGGGGGCCAGCCAGATCATCATTCAGTTCCAGTTCTACGGCGGGATCATGGGCATCATGGTCTTTTCCGGGCTGGTCGAGTTGATCGCCCAGACGGCCGCCGCGTACGCGACCGAGACGACGTGGTACCTGTTCGTGTTCGTCTCTGCCGGCATCGTCAACTTCTTCGTCCCCTCCGGCGGCGGCCAGTGGGTCGTCACGGGCGAAGTGTACGCGTCGGCGACCCGGCAGATCGCAGGGACACAAATGAACCACATGCTCATCGCGTTCGCGATGGGCGACCAGTGGACCAACATGATCCAGCCGTTCTGGGCGCTGCCCGTGCTGGGGATCGCCGGCCTCTCGATCCGCGACATGATGGGCTACGTCGTCGTCCTGTTCCTCTTTAGCGGGCTCGTGCTCGGAAGCGGCGCGCTCGCCATCGGGGTGTTCGGGTGATCGCGATGGCGGGCGAACCAGCCTCCTCGACTCCGAACGCCGACGCGGACTCGAGCACGACTGGAACCGCAAGCGACGCGCGCTCGGACCGCTACCGCGACGCGTTCGTCCCGGCGCTCGGCCGGTACTTCCCCGAACCGCTGGGCAACGCCGTGGTGCTCGCCGCCGCGGCGTTGCTCGCGACCGCGCCGTTCCTCGAGCCGATGACCCAGCTCGAGCTGCTGGGAACCGGTTTCTTCGGCCTCTTCAGCGTCCAGATGCTGCTGATCCTCTACTGGGTGCTGGGGGCCACCTTCGTCGAATCCCCGCGGGTCGGCGCGGCGTTCGATCGACTCGCCGCACCGCTGCCGACGAGCCAGACCGGCGTCATCTACGCGACCGGCGTCCTCTCCCTGCTGCTGGGCTGGCTCAACTGGGCGCTCGGCCTGATCGGCGGGGTGTACCTCGGCCAGCGACTCTGTCGCCGCGCCCGCGAGGACGGGACGCGGGTCCACTATCCCGCGGTGCTCACGGCGAGCCTGCTCGCGCTCGTGCTCACGAATCAGGGGCTCTCGAGTCCCGGCGCCCTCCTGATGGCCGACGAGAGCGGGCTGGCGAACTTCATGGTCGACGAGGTCGGCTCGGTCGCGATGTCGGCGTTCCTGTTGCATCCGGTCAACCTCGTCTCGAGCGTCGCGTTCGTGCTCACGCTCCCCGCGCTGCTCGTTTTGCTGGCGCCGGACGCGGACGCGGCGGACGAGGAGATCACCGCGCTCGGCGAGCGAAACGACCGCCTCGGCGCGTCCGGATCGATCGCGGACGCGCTCGATCACTACTCGCCGGCGGTTCCCCCCGAAGACCGGGAACTCGGCGATCGCCTCGAGAACTCGACGCTGATCACCGCGCTCGCGGTCGCCGTGGGCGTCGTCTCCTTCGGCTGGCACTTCGCGACGGGCGGGCGCCTGACGCTGCCGTGGCTGGCGTTTACGCTGCTGATCCTCGGCCTCGCGGTCCAGGGGCCGCCGATGGCGTTCCGACAGAAGACCGAGGCGGCGACCCGGTGGGCGCTCCACATGGTCGTCCCGTTCCTGCTGTACGCCGGCGCGTGGGCACTGCTCGACGAGGCGGGACTCTACGGGACGATCGGCGACGCGATCGCCGCCACCGGGCTCCCCGCCGTGGCGTCCTACGTCGTCGCGTTCGCGCTCGGCCTGCTGGTCCCCGATCCGGGCTCGCTGTGGGTGCTTCAGGGGCCGGCGGTCGCTGCCGCGGACGCCGATCTCGTCACCTCGCTCGTCGCGACGATGTACGGCGCGGGCCTGTCGAACCTCTGGCTCGGCTTCCTGTTCGCGAGTTTCCTCTCGCTGTACGGGTTCGACTGGCGGGAGTTCGTGCGCTACGCCGGCGCGGTCACCGTCTACGTGACGGCCGTCGTGGTCGGGCTCCTGCTGGTCTTCTGACGTCGGTTCGAGTCCACGTTCGGGTGACTCGAGCCGATTCCGCGACGTCGGTCGCCACCGCGTGGCTCCGTAACGCATTATCCGCGGGACGAGAAACGAGAGCGCATGACTCGCGACGTGTTAGTGGCCGGCGAAACGCTGATCGACTTCCTCCCCGAGCGCCCCGGCCCGATCTCGAGCGTCGAGGGGTTCGAACGGCGGGCGGGCGGTGCCCCCGCGAACGTCGCCGTCGCGCTCGCGCGCCTCGAGCACACGCCGCTGTTCTGGACCCGCGTCGGCGACGACCCGTTCGGCCGCTACCTCGAGTCGGTGCTGACCGAGCGCGGGCTGCCGGACCGGTTCCTCGAGCGCGATCCCGACGCGAAGACGACGCTGGCCTTCGTCACCCACGACGAGCGCGGCGACCGCAGCTTCTCGTTCTACCGCGACGGAACCGCGGACACCCGCCTCGAGCCCGGCCGGATCGACGACGCGACCCTCGCGGACCGGGCGTGGGTCCACGCCGGCGGCGTGACGCTCGCGAGCGGTCGGGCCTGCGACGCGACGCTCGACCTGCTCGAGCGGGCCGCCGACGCGGGCTGTACGACCTCGTTCGATCCGAACTACAGACCCGAACTGTGGCCCGATACGGAAACGTTCCGGACGGTCGTCCGGGACGCCCTCGAGCACGTCGACGTGCTGAAAGCGACCGACGAGGAACTCGCGGTGCTCGGTTTCGGGAGCGACGGGGATGACGGCACAGGCGACGACGGCGACGACCTCGAGGCCCGCGCTCGAGCCGCGCTCGCGGCCGGCCCGGACGCGGTCTTCGCGACCCGCGGCGGCGAGGGAGCGATCGCGGTCGGAGCCGACGAGTCGCCGTGGGCCGGTGCGGCCGAACACGCGGGGTACGACGCCGACGTGGTCGACACCACCGGCGCCGGGGACGCCTTCGTCGCGGGGACGATCGCGGCGCTCCACGAGGGTCGCGACCTCGAGTCGACGCTGGCGTTCGCCAACGCGGTCGGCGCGGCGGCGACGACGGCCGCGGGGGCGATGGCGGCGCTGCCGGACCGCGAGGCGGTGCGCTCGATGCGCGAGTAACGTCGATCGCGATCGGGCGCTCAGGAGTAGGTGAAATACCGCACGTCGCAGTCCGGACAGACCAGCTTCTCCGGCGGCGTTTCGCCCATCGGCGTCACCTCGCCGCAGCAACTCGACTGCGTGATCGTCAGGTCGCTCCCGCAGCGCGGACACGACGTCAGCAGCGAGCGCAGCGGCCGACCGGCGGCGAGGCGGACCGCGGGGTCGTCGATCCGCGACTCGAGAGCGCGGACGGCCGCGAGTTCCGCGATTGCGATCGGACGCGCGAGCGATGCGATGCCACCAGTTTCGGCGTCCCCCTCGAGCACGACCGTCTCAGTGCGAAACTCGCGGCTCGCCCGCGTCGTAACCGACGGGTCGGTAAGCTCGTCAGCGACGGCGGCGAGTTCCTCGAGGTCGCGGTCCCTGAGTCGGTCCATCCCGGCCCGCCAGTCCTCGCGGAACGAGTCGGCGAGGGTGAGTTCCGGGGGTGCATCGGCGTCGGCGTTGGCGCCGGAGTCGGTATCGGTATCGCCGTCGTCCGCCGCCGGAACCGGCACGACGACGCCGGCCTCGAGCAGCGCGGTGACGACCTCGTCGCCGGTCGGCCGGGTCGCCTCGGCGTCCGTTCCCTCCGCGAGTCCGGACGTCGGTCGCGCGGTCGCCGGGTCGCCGGCGTGGCCGAACGGATCGCCCGGGAGTCGCGCCGCGAGTCGTGGCCCGATCGCGGGCGTGTACGGCACCGCGTAGCCGCGCAGCCAGATCGCCGCAGCGCCGACGACGACGGTGCCGGCGGCGACGACCGGTCGGTCGACGATCGCGAGGGCGGCCGCGACAGCCCCCACGAGAACGACGTTGAGGACGGTACACGGCAGACACCTGTTCGCGCCGGTGTACTCCGGCCGGCGGAGGCGCTCGAGCGCGCGACTGATCATACCGCCGCGGTTTCGAGCCGAGCGTCTTCAGTGTGGCGCCGGAGACAGTCTTTTTTACACCCGGTGTGTTAGCCGACTTGAAATGAGTGTGAACCCCTCCCGCAGAGCGGCCGGCGGTTGTCGGTCGGTTTGCTGGAGCAGCAGCGGGGACGCGTCGATCGCCGGGTTACAGCGCTGCGGCGCGCGGGGACGAGGTGAACGGTGATGGACGGCGACGAACTGACGGCGACGCTCGAGGAAGCGGGGCTATCGCCGTACCAGGCGGACGCCTTCGTAACGCTGCTCGAGCTCGGCTCGGCGTCGGCGACCGACGTCGCGCAGGCCAGTTCGGTGCCGGATCCGCGGATCTACGACGTGCTGCGGGGGCTCGAGGAGAAAGGGTACGTCGAGACCTACGAGCAGGACAGCCTTCACGCCCGGGCGCACGATCCGGCGGACGTCCTCGCCGACCTCCGGGCCCGCGCCGACCGCTTCCAGACCGCGGCCGAGGAGATCGAGGACCGGTGGAGCCGTCCCGACCTCGAGGACCACAAGGTGAGCATCGTCAAGCGCCTCGATACGGTATTGGCGCGGGCCGACGAACTGATTCGCGAGGCCGACAACCAGGTCCAGGTCGGGCTCACGCCCGCCCAGTTCGACGAGCTCGCGGACGCGCTCGCGGTCGCCCGGGAGAACGGCGTCAACGTCAAGGTGAGCCTGTTTCCGGAGCTGGATTCGGAGCCGGAGCTCCCCGGGACCGACGAGCTCGAGCGGACCTGCGCGGAAGCGCGGTACCGCCCGCTGCCCTCGCCGTTCGTCGCGCTGATCGACCGCTCCTGGACCTGTTTCTCCCCGCACGGCGATTCGACGAATCAGTACGGCGTGATCGTCAACGACCGCACCCTCGCGTACGTCGTCCACTGGTACTTCCTCTCCTGTCTCTGGGAGGTCCACGAGACGATCTACACGGATCGGCGCGACGAGCCGCCGATCGCGTACGTCGATCTCAGACAGTGCCTCCGCGACGTCGAGCCGCTCCTCGCGGACGGCGTCGCGATCCGGGCGACGGTGCGGGGGTACGATACGGACACCGGCGAGGCGGTAACGCGGACGGGAACGATCACGGACGTCTCGTACGTCGACAACGCGAGGACGGACGCGTCGACGGAGGCGATCACTCTGCTGCAGCTATCGGGGAAGGCCTCGCTGACGCTCGCGACGGACGACGGCGACGTGACGGTCGGCGGCTGGGGCGCGATGCTCGAGGACCTCGAGGCCATCGAGATCACGATCACGGCCCTCGAGTGAGCGCCGTTCGGTGTGAGCGGCTACGTACTTCTATCGAGACGGGAGTAGAACGGCTATCAGCGCCGTCTCCGCGGAACTGCGCCATATCGGGGAGTTAACAACACCTGTTGTAACTCGTCCATTAAGTATAAGTATGCCTTAGTATCATTGTTCTTCATATGAGTGAAAGACACTCACAGGGAGATCGAACCGATGGGAGCGTGTCGCGGCGGACGTTCGTGAAGGCGGCCGGAGCCGGCGGCGCCAGCGTCAGCCTGGCCGGCTGCATCTACGGCGGCGAGAGCTCGAGCAGCGGGGCCGTCGTCTGGGGGTTCGACCCGAACGCCGCGGAAGCGGTCGGCGACGAGATCGTCTCGCTCGTGCAGGACAGCGGCGCCGACGGCGTCGACATCGAGCTCCAGCCCGGCGACGAGGAGACGGGCGCCCGCCGGGAGACGTACACGAACCTGCTCGAGGCCGGCGAGACCCAGCCGGACCTGTTCCTGATGGACAACGGCTGGGTGAACGTCTTCATCCAGCGCGGTCACATCGCGAACTTGAGCGAGGAACTCGACGACTCTGAGCTGTCGACGGTCGAGGACGAGTACTTCGAACGGTTCACCGCGACGGCCCGCGATCCGGGGAGCGGCGACCTGTACGGCGTCCCGATGTTCCCGGACTACCCGACGATGCAGTACCGGAAGGACTACGCGCGGGAGGCCGGCTACGGCGAGAGCGACTTCGAGACGTGGGCGACCGAGCCGATGACCTGGTCGGAGTGGGCCGAGATCACCCAGGAGATCGTCGAGGCCTCCGACGCCGAGTACGGCCTCGCGACCCAGTGGGACCAGTACGAGGGGACGTCCTGCTGTACGTGGAACGAGGTCATGTCCTCGTTCGGCGGCGCCTACTTCGGCGGCTTCGACAACCTGTTCGGCCCCGTCGGCGACCGCCCGGTGACCGTCGACCGGCCGGAGTTCATCGAGGGGCTGCGGATGATGCGCACCTTCGTCGCCGACGAGGCGGACGAACACACCCTCGAGGACGAGTATCCGCTCAGCGTCGCCACGCCGGACATCACCTCGTGGACGGAGGAAGACGCCCGCACGGCCATCCTCAACGGCGACGCGGCCATGCAGCGCAACTGGCCCTACGCCATCAACCTCAACGTCGCCGAGGCCGACGACCCGATCCCGGCCGAGGACTACGGCGCGATGCCGATCCCCTACGGCGTCCCCGAGGAAGAAGCCGCCCAACCCGGTACCGGCGGCACGACCGCGGCGCTGGGCGGGTGGCACGTCGTGCTCAACCCCAACTCCGAGCGCAAGGAGGAGGCGCTGGAGGTCATCCGCGCGACGATGACCGATCAGTTCAACCTCGGTATGTTCGAGCTCTGGGGCTGGATCCCGCCGAAGCCGGGGCTGTTCGACGCCGAGGAGGTCCAGCAGGCCGATCCGATGGGCAACTACATGGACACCCTCCGCGTCGCCGGCGAGAACGCGATGCCGCGGCCGGTGACGCAGGTCTGGACGAACCAGTCGAGCCTCATCGCCGAGGAGGTCAACCTCGCGGTCGCCGGGGACAAGGCGCCCGATCAGGCGGCGGCCGACCTCCAGAGCGGCCTCGAAGAAATCGAAGAACAGGGCTAACGCAAGGATGAGCACCGAAGACAAGACGCCCGGTCCGGTCCGGGAGTCGAGGCGATCGGGCCCGGCCGTCGCGGTCACGCGCTGGATCGAGAACCTCGGCGAGACGGCGTTCGCCTACCTGCTGCTGTCGCCGATCATCGTGCTGTTGAGCGTGATCGCGCTGTATCCGCTCCTGCGGACGTTCGAGCTGTCGCTGTACCAGAACGTGCTGACGGATCCGGAGTTCGTCGGCTTCGGGAACTACGTCGAACTGCTCACCGGCGAAGCCAACTCGCGGTTCCCCGGCTCGACGACGTTCCTGCCCCGCGTTAGCGTCGACGGCACGTTCCCGTTCGTGCACTTCGGCGGGCTGCTCCGGAGCGCGCTCGCGGTGACGATCGTCTTCACCGTCGTGAGCGTCTTCTTCGAGACGCTGATCGGCTTCGGCCAGGCGCTGGTCCTCGATCAGGACTTCCGCGGCCGGCGGTGGGTCCGCACTGCGATCATCATCCCGTGGGCGATCCCGATCGTCATTCAGGGGATGATGTTCTTCCTGATGTTCCATCCCACGGCCGGGTTCCTGACGGACCCGCTCGCGGACTGGGGGATCATTCAGGCGAACAACACGCTGAACGATCCGGCCAGCTCCCTGCTGATCATCTCGGTCGCGGACATCTGGAAGACGTCGGCGTTCATGGCGCTGCTCATCCTGGCCGGCCTCCAGAGCATCGACCGGAGCCTCTACGACGTCGCGAAGGTCGCCGGGGCGAGCAGGTGGCAGCAGTTCAAGCTGATCACGTTCCCGCTCGTCCTGCCGACGCTCGGCATCGCCGTCCTGTTCCGAACCATCGCCGCGATGCGGATCTACGGCCTCATCGATTCCGTATCGAACTGCTCGACCGTCCCGTCGCTGTCGTGCATGGTCGTCTCGACGTTCAACACCAATCGCGGCCTCGCGTCCGCGGTCGCGTTCGTGACCGCCGGCGTCATCGGTATCGCCGTGATGGGCGTGATCTACCAGCAGTACAAGGAGGGATTCTGAGATGTCGAACGCTCACGACCCCGAACCCGCGCGCGAGCCCCCGCAGCCGTCGACCGACGACGAGGACCGCGGGCCGCTCGAGCGCTGGACCCGCGGCGTCATCGAGGACCCGGAGAAGCGCGGCCGGCTCTACCGGGCGCTGTTCTACGTCGTGACGATCTTCTTCCTCGTGACGACGCTGTTCCCGTTCTACTGGCTGCTGGTGCTCGCGCTGACGCCGAACGGGTTGATCCAGCAGGGCAATTGGGCCGTCTCCCTCCCCGCCGTCGGCGAGGTGCCGTTCCCGGCGCCGCAGGGGTTCAACGTCGTCGCGTTCGTCGAGGTGTTCCAGCAGGTCCCGTTCCACCTCTACGTGTTCAACAGCTTCGTGCTCGCGACGACGACGACGGTCATCGTCCTCGTCCTCGCGAGCCTCGCGGGGTACGTCTTCGGGCGCCTCGAGTTCCCCGGCCGCGGGCTGATGATGCTCGCCGTGTTGGCGATCTCGTACTTCCCGCCCGCGGCGTTCCTCATCCCGCTGTTCGACGCCTTCCTCGGGAACGCGGTGACGCTCCCGTTCCTTGGGATCGAGCTGTTCACGCCGCCGCGGCTGGTCAACACGCCGGGCTCGATGATCATGCCCATGAGCGCGCTGTTCCTCCCGCTGGCGATCTTCATCCTCACCACGTTCTACTCGCAGATCCCGGACGGGCTCGAGGATGCAGCACGCGTCGAAGGGACCACGCGGCTGGGCGCGCTGTTCCGCGTGATCATGCCGCTGTCGGCGCCCGGCGTCGCGACCGCCGCCGTGTTGACCTTCATCTCGGTTTACAACGAGTACTTCTTCAGCTCGATCATGGCGCTGCAGAACGAGCCCGACCAGTGGTCGCCGCTGGTCGGGGGCATCCTGAGCTACCAGACCCAGTACACGACGGACTTCAACCTGATGGCGGCCGCCAGCATCATCGGCGTGTTGCCCATGCTGATCCTCGTCGTGGTCGCACAGGAGAAAATCGTCAGCGGACTCACCGACGGAGCACTCAAGGAGTGATCATCTATGGCACGCGTAACACTCGATAACGTCACGAAACGCTACGAAGACGTCGTCGCCGTCGACGACATGAACCTCGAGATCGAGGACGGCGAGTTCGTCACCCTCGTCGGCCCCTCCGGTTGCGGGAAGTCGACGACGATGGAGACGATCGCCGGCCTCACGAAGCCCAGCGAGGGGACGATCCGCATCGGCGACGCGGACGTCACGACCCTCCCGCCGAAGGACCGGGGCGTCGCGATGGTCTTCCAGAACATCGCGCTGTTCCCCCACATGGACGTCTACGACAACATCTCGTTCGGCCTGCGGCTGCGCAAGTACGACAAAGACGAGATCGACCGGCGCGTCGACCGCGCCGCCGAGATCGTCCAGCTCGAGGGGATGCTCGATCGGATGCCCGACGAACTGTCGGGCGGCCAGCAACAGCGCGTCGCGATCGCTCGCGCGATCGTGCGCGAACCCGCGGTCTTCCTGATGGACGAGCCGCTGGCCAACCTGGACGCGAAGCTCCGGGTCCACATGAGAACGGAACTGCAGCGGCTCCACAAGCAACTGGACACGACGATCATCTACGTCACCCACGACCAGGCCGAGGCGATGACCATGTCCGATCGGATCGCGGTCATCAACAACGGCGAACTCCAGCAGATCGCCCCGCCGCTCGAGTGCTACAACGAGCCGGCGAACCTGTTCGTCGCCGGTTTCATCGGCTCGCCCTCGATGAACTTCGTCGAGGCCGAACTGACCGCCGACGGGCTGACGACCGAGCACTTCGACGTCGCGTTCGATCCGACCGCGCTCGAGGGCGTCTCCGTCGGCGATACGGTGACGATGGGCGTCCGACCGGAGGACATCTACCGGACCCGGTCCGATGCGGCCGACTCGCTCGCGACGGCGTCGACGCCGATCGACGCGACGACGGACGTCCTCGAGCCGATGGGCGACGAGATCTTCGTCTACCTCTCGCTCGACGGCGTCGGCGGCACGACGATGACCGGCGACCGAGACGCGACCGGGGACGGCCAGTTGCTGATGAGCGTCGACCCGGACGCGGCGATCGACGAGGACGACGAGGTCAGCGTCGTCCTCGACCGCTCGAAGATCCACCTGTTCGACGCCGCGAGCGGCGACGCGCTCGTCCACGGCCTCGAGGGGCCGCTGTCGGCACCCGAGACCGAGACGGCCGCGGAGAGCGCGAAAACCGGCAGTACGGAGGGCGCGAGCGGCGCAGGTGGTCAGCGTGAGTAGCCTCGTCCCGCTGGTCTACTACGGCGGTCTGCTCGTGCTGTTTTTCTTCTGGATCTACGGGATCGTCTCGTTCGCGCTGGATCTGAAGAACACGATCATCCCGGGCGTCCGGAAGTACCGGCGCGGCCGGAAGCAACGAAAACAGCAACAAGAACGCGACAATGAACGTTCGGAACGAGAGAAACAGCTGTACTGACGCGGAGCCGACCGCCGCTCGCTCGCGCTTGCGCTCGTGCTCGAGCCCGCGGCCCCCGACGGAGGACGGTCGATGACGGCGAATCGCGACGGCGTCGACGCCGTCCGCACCGGCATCGTCGGCCTCGGGAACATCGGCCACCACCACGCCGACCGGCTCGTCGAGCACGGCGTCCCGCTCGTCGGCGGGATGGACGTCGACGCGGAGGCCCGCGAGCGGTTCGCGACCCACTACGACGTCGAGGGCTACGACGACCACCGGGAGCTGTACGACGCCGTCGACGCGGTCGTCATCACCACGCCCAACCGGTTCCACGAGGAGTACGCCGTCGACGCCTTCGAGCGCGACCTGCACGTCCTCCTCGAGAAGCCCCTCGCGCACACGTTAGAGAGCGCCCAGCGGATCGCCGACGCGGCGGCCGACGCCGAGGGCGTCTGCATGGTCGGGTTCAACAACCGGTTCCTAAACGCCGTCCGCCTCGTCCGGAACCGGATCGAGCGCGGCGAGTTCGGCGAGGTGACCCACGTCGAGGCCAACTACGTGCGCCGGCGCGGCGTCCCCGGCCGCGGCTCGTGGTTCACCCGCCGCGAGGTCTCGGGCGGCGGCGCGCTCGTCGACCTGGGCGTCCACGCGATCGACCTCGCCATGCACCTGCTGGACTACCCCGCCGTCGAGGACGTCTCCGGCGTCGTCCGCTCGGAGTTCGGCGCCCGCGAGGACTACGCCTACCTCGAGATGTGGGGCGACGACCGCGGGCCGGGCGCCTTCGACGTCGACGACTCCGCGAGCGCCTTTATCCGCTGTGCGGGGGATCGAACCGTCTCCCTCGAGGTGGCGTGGGCGACCAACCGGCCGCCGACCCACGAGTTCGTCGTCCGAGGCACCGAGGCCGCCGCCCGGTTCGACCTGCAGACGAACGACCTGACGATCCACTCGGCGAGCGCGGCCGGGCCGGACCACATGCTCGATACGAGCGTCGAGACCGCGGAGAACGACACCCACGCCGACGAACAGGCGGCGTTCTTCGAGGCGATCGCCGACGGCCGGCGCGGCGGCTCCACCGTCGAGGAGGGGCTGACCGTCCAGCGGATCGTCGACGCGATCTACCGCTCGAGCGAGCGCGGCGGCGCCGTCTCGCTCGGCGACGAGGCGCCGTAGATCGCCGCGCCGATATCGCAACCGTCGGTCATTCCCGACCCTCGTTTCCAAAACAGTTTGGAGGAAGGCTTCTATCAATTTTCGTGGTGTGTCGCACACACAGTATGACGTCGGAACGGATGCAGCCGGCGACGGTGGATCGCGTCTACGACCTCCTGTCCGATCGACGGCGCCGACGCCTCCTCTATCTCCTGCTCGAGGGCGATCGCCTGCCCGTCGACGAGATCGCGCTCCGGCTCGCCGCGTGGGAGGAGGAGACGCCGCTGCCCGCGGTCGAGGACGACCGCCGGCGGCGCGTCGCTACCGCGTTGCGCCACAATCACCTTCCGCGGCTCGCCGACTACGACGTTATCGAGTACGATCCCGATCGGGAGCTCGTCACCCCCGGCCCCGACTTCGAGACGGTCGACTCGTTCGTCCGCCGCGCCTCCGCGATCGAAATCGACGCGAACCCGGTCGACGGCGCGAGCGGCGCGTGGTCGAACGGAGTCTCCGACTGATCGCAGACCGACGGCTCCTCCCAGTCGCATTCTTCCGTCCGCCGTTCCGTCCCCGCCGATCGTCGCGTCGAACGCCGGTATGACAACCCACTTGAGGACGACCGCTGTCACTGTCGGGTACGAATGTTCCACGAACAGCGACGGAGCGTTCCCGACTCGCCCGACGACCTGCTGGCGGAGTACCGCGACGACCTCGCGGCCGCCGTCGAGGACTACGGCCCCGACGCGGCCGCCGCCGACGCCGACGTCGACCGCGAGGCGATCGACCGGCTGCTCGAGGGGGAACTGCCCGACCTCTCCCTCGAGGAGGCGGCCCGGTTGCAGGCACTGGACGACCGCGCGCCGGACGCGGAAACGATCGTCGACATGGGCTGTGAACACCTCCTGCTGGGGATGTCGACGGCGGTGCTCGATGTCGACGCCCTCGAGACCGAACTGGCGATCGAGATGGACGCCAAGGAGATCCAGCAGAAGATCGAACAGCGCGCGCCGATGTCGTTCGCGGAGTACGTCCACATTCAGTACGCGATCGCGGACAACACGCCCTGAGCGGGCCGCTCGAGGGCGGGACAGTAGCGGTCGATGAGAACCGGTCGCTACCGTTCGTCCAGAAATACACGATTACGACCGAACGGCTGGCCGTAATGCCCGCGAACGGTGCCATTATGTGCGTTCGTTTCCGACGTCGGGTATGGAAATCGCGATTCTCGGCTGCGGTTACGTCGGCCTCGAGCTGGGCCGCCAGCTGACGGCCCGAGGTCACGATGTCGTCGGCGTCCGCCGGTCCGACGCGGGCCTCGAGGCGATCGAAGACGCCGGATTCGAGGCCGTTCGCGCCGACATCACCGACCGCGACGATCTCGATCGGGTCCCCGACGTCGACGCGATCGTCTTCGCCGCGAGCAGCGGTGGCCGCGGCGCCGACGCGGCCCGCGAGGTCTACGTCGAGGGGCTCCGGACGGCGATCGAGGCGTTCGGCGAGCGAGAGGCGTCGCCCGAGCGGCTTGTCTACACCTCCTCGACGGGCGTCTACGGCGACCACGGCGGCGACTGGGTCGACGAGGAAACGCCGATCGAGCCGACCACCGACAAGACCGAAGTGCTCGCGGACGCCGAACGGATCGCCCGCGAACTCCCGCCAGAGTACGGGTTCGACGGTACCGTCGCCCGCTACGCCGGGCTCTACGGTCCGGACCGGTACCGCCTCGAGCGCTACCTCGAGGGCCCGGTCACCGAGGGGTACCTGAACATGGTCCACCGCGACGACGCCGCCGGCGCGGTGCGGTACCTGCTCGAGGAAGACCTCGCTCGCGGCGAGGTGGTGCAGGTCGTCGACGACGAACCCGTAGACAAGTGGGCGTTCGCCGACTGGCTCGCCGAGCAGTGCGGGCTCGAGGAGCCACCGAAGCGGACGAAAGACGAGCGACTCGAGGACGACGACCTCTCGGAGGCGGCCCGGCGACGGATTCTGACGAGCAAGCGCTGTTCGAACGACAAACTGCGCGACCTGGGCTACGAGTTCGCGTACCCGACCTACCGGGAAGGGTACCGCGACGCGATCGACGCCTACTGCGGCGACTGAGACGCGCTCGCCGGGGCCGCACAGGTCGCGCAGTCCGCAGACGCGTCAAATTGGGGGAACCTTCATGGTCGTTCGATTTGAGTGTCCGGTATGGGCGATCCGGGCGCCGGACCCGCCAATGGGGCCGTCGGGTCGATCGCGACCGTCTCGGTCGTCGACGAGACGATTGAGATGGCGACCTCGCTCGAGCCGCTGGTGCTCTCCTTGCTGGTCCTCGCGCTCGTCGGGGTCGCGCTCGGCGGCTGGTGGCTGATCCGCTGGTTCCGCCGGCCCCCCGGCGTCCGGTTCCAGCGCGTTCTTGAGGGACACGACGAGGTGGCGGTCCTGATGCACCCCAACCCGGATCCGGACGCGATGTCGTGTGCGATGGCCGTCGACGCGATCGCCGACGCCGTCGGCACCGACGCCACCCTGCAGTACGCCGGCGAGATCCGCCATCAGGAAAATCGCGCGTTCCGGACCGTACTCGATCTGGACCTCGAGAGCCTCGAGTCCAGTTCCGAACTCGCGACCGACGCAGTCGTGCTCGTCGACCACAACACGCCGCGGGGCTTTACGGGCGCGCAGACGATCGAACCGATCGCCGTGGTCGACCACCACCCCGGCAACGGAACCGGGACGGAGTTTACCGACGTGCGGACCGAGTACGGCGCCGCGGCGACGATCTTTGTCGAGTACTTAGCGGAGATCGGCGCGACGACGCCCGACGAGGACGGCGGGGCCTTCGAACTCACGCCGGAGCTCGCGACCGGGCTCCTCTACGGCGTGCAGTCCGACACGAACCACCTGACCAACGGCTGCTCGCAGGCCGAGTTCGACGCCTGCGCGTCGCTGTACGACGGGATCGACGAGGACCTCCTCGACCGGATCGCGAACCCACAGGTCAGCGACGACGTGCTCCAGATCAAGGCGACGGCGATCACGGAGAAGCGCGTCGAGGGCTCGTTCGCGGTCTGCGACGTCGGCACGGTCTCGAACACCGACGCGATCCCCCAGGCGGCGGACGAACTCATGCACCTCGAGGGCGTCACGGCGGTCGTCGTCTACGGGGAGAACGACGGCACCCTCCACCTCTCGGGGCGCTCGCGGGACGACCGGGTCCACATGGGCGAGACCCTTCGCCACGCGGTCAGCGACATTCCGATGGCAAACGCCGGCGGTCACGCGCGGATGGGCGGCGGCCAGGTCTCGATCGACCACATGCGCGGTATCGGCCCCTCCGACGGGATCGACAGGGCAGAGTTCGAGGAGCGGCTCTTTTCGGCGATGGCCGGCGAGCGATAGTCGAATCAGGCGACGTCGCGCTCGCGGACGAACGATCGGAGCGTCGTCGGTGTCGCCGTCTCCGCGCTCGCGACGAACGCAGCGGCGCACGCGTTACCGAGCGCGAGTGCCGTCGCTAGCGGCCAGTCGTGGGCGAGCGCGCAGGCCAGCCCGCCGGAGAACCGGTCGCCCGCGCCGGTCGACGTCCGCGGCGATTCGATCTCGAGCATCGGCACCCTGACCGCGTCCGAGCGCGTCGCACCGACGGCCGCCTCGGGACCGTGGACGACGACGGCCGACACCTCGAGCGCCGAACGGAGGGTTTCGACGCGCTCGAGGGTCGGTTTTGACTCCGATTCCGTCGCCGCGTCGAGCGCGACGGCGGCCGCGGCCGCGAACTCCGCCGGGTTGACGCTGAGGGCAATTTCGACCCCCGATCCGGCGCTCGAATCCGAATCGGCCGAATCGGCGCTCGAGAGCGTCCCCAAAAACGAGTCGAGCGCTGCCGGCTCGACCGTCTCGAGCGCGCCCGGATCGACGACGACCGGGAGCCGGCGGTCGATCGGCGACGAGCCGAGCCGCTCGAAGACCGCGGCGAGCCCGCGGACCGACGCCCAGTTCGGACAGCACAGCGCGTCCGCGCCGACGAGTCGCTCCCAGTCGACGACCGAGCGCAGCTCTGCGAGTCCCCACTCGGCGGCCGGGCCCGGCTCCGCGAGCAGGACGTCGTCGCCGTCGAACGAGAGCACGCGGACGTGCGCCGGACTGCCCATCGACCGCGTTTCGAACGGCAGGTCCGCGAGCACCGGGTGATCGAGATGGCCGACCAGCGTCACGTCCTCGCCGAGCGCGTGGGCCTGCAGCGCGGCGTTGACCGCCTGCCCGCCCGGCCGGACCTCGAGCGGCTCGAGCGAGGCGGTCTCGAGGCCCGCCGCCAGCTGGCGGGCGAACGCGTCGGGCGACTCGATGCGCTCGCCGCCCTCGCCGACGAGTGCGTACCAGTGGTCGACGCTCCCGTCGGGGAGAGCAACGACGTCCCGCGGCTCGCCGGCGTCGCCGCTGGCGAGGCGCTCGAGGCGAGGCCGAAGGTCGTCGTAACTCACGTCGGGTACTGCATCGGTCGGTGACAAAAGACTACACCCGGCAGCCGGAACGAGCGCCCGCAACTCGAGAGTCGGCCTAAGTGCGACGACCGGGCGTCTCCGCCGACTGCCGGTCACAGTTCGTCGCGAACGGCTCGTCGCGAGTGCGTCGACGCGGTCCCGGTTGTCGGAACGGGACCGCGCCTCGCACCGACTGGATCGCCGTTGCGCTGCTACCGGATCTCCTTCCACTCCGAGTCGCAGTCCGGACAGATCCGCACCGTCTTGATCGAGTCCGGATCGTTCTCGGTCTTCAACGGCTTCTCGCAGTCGCCGCAGACGAGCCGATCGTAGGTGTCCTTGTCGAGTTCGCCATCGCGGAGTGCCTTCCGGACAGATTTCATGTTCAGCCTGTAGGAAGGTAGGGGAGAAAAAGACCGGGGCTTTATCGAACGCTGTATTATCAAGCAGGTTATTATACTGCAGCGCCCGAAGCCGGCCGCGAGTCGCCGACTCGAGTTCCGATTCCTCGCATCCTGTCAACCGAACGGGCCGGCTGCACCGATGCGCTCGATTCGCCGGAGTCGTGGCCGTTTTACCGGCTCGGTCGAACAACCAACCGATGGAGTACGTACAGGAGCGGATCGCGACGCTCCACGAGTTCGGCGACGCCGGGGCGCCGGAGTCGAGAGCGGAAACCGGGACCGAGGCGGGGACAGGAGCGGGAACCGCGGGCGCCGCGTTCGACCGCCTCGAAGCGGCGCTCGGCGAGACGGCCGTCGTCGTGCCGATGACCGACCGCGAGCACGAGAACCCCGCCGCCGAGCGCGTCCTTTCGGAACTCGAGTCCCTCGAGCCCGCCCCCGCCGCCGTCTTCGTCCCCGTCCGGGCCGACGCCGACCGGATCGAGCCGTTCCGGCGGTGGCTCGAGTCCTTCGCGCTGCCGATCCGCGTCCTGTGGTGCAACGCGCCCGCGGTCGACGACCTGCTCGCCGACGCCGGCCTCGGGGGCGAGTTCGGCAAGGGGCGGGACGTCTGGCTCGCGCTGGGTCCCGCCGCCGAGGCGGGCGAGTACGTCGTCGTCCACGACGCCGACGCCCGCAGCTACGAGGCCGACCACGTCCGGCGGCTGCTCGCGCCGCTGACGATGGACTCGAGCGCGGGCGCCTCCGGCACCGACTCCGACTCGGGCTTCGAGTTCTCGAAGGGCTACTACGCCCGCATCGAGGACAACCGCCTCTACGGCCGCCTTTTCCGTCTGTTCTACCAACCGCTGCTGCGCGCGCTCGCGGCCGACACCGACGCGCCGATCGTCGAGTACCTGCGGTCGTTCCGGTACGCGCTGGCCGGCGAGTTCGCCATGACGGCCGCGCTGGCCCGGCGGCTCCGCGCGCCCCGCGCTTGGGGCCTCGAGGTCGGCACGCTCGGCGACGCGTTCGCCCACGCCGGCTTCGAGGGGACGGCGCAGGTCGACCTGGGTCGGCACATCCACGATCACCGCGCGGTTGCCGGCGATGCCGGCCTCGAGGGGATGAGCCGCGAGGTCGCCGCCGAGTTGCTGCGCGTCCTCGAGGAGGGCGGCGTCGACCCCGAGTACGGGACGCTACGAGAGCGATACCGCGCCGCCGGCGAACAACTGATCGAGCAGTACCGCGTCGACGCCGCGTTCAACGGCCTCGAGTACGACCTGGCCGGCGAGCGAGAGCAGATCGACCGCTACGCCGAGTCGATCGCGCCGCCGGGGCCGGACCGCCGACTTCCCCGGTGGACGGTGGCGCCGTTCGATCCGGCGGCAGTCGTCGACGCGGCTCGGCCGTGGGCCGACGTCGAGACCGAATCCGAATCTCGGGCCGGGCGGCGACTCGACTCTCGCGCACAAGACTAATCCGGGACTCGCCCGTGTAGCCGCGTATGGACGCGACGGCCGACGAACTGGCTGGCGTGGTCGACCTCTTCGGCGGGTTGACCCGAGCGGAACTCGAGCGGGCGCTCTCCGAGACCGCCTACCGCGCGGACGGGCAATCCGTCGATGGGGACGCCCTCGAGGCGGCGATCGACGACGCGCTGGCGTCGTTCGCGCTCGTTCGGTACGCGGGACACGACGTCGACGGCGCCGGCGACGAACCGCTGCTGGTCGCCGGTCCGACCGCCTTCCCGACCGTGCCCGAACACGCCGAGGACGTCCCGCACATCCTCGACGTGGAGCGGCGGCGGCTCGATCGGGACGCGCTCGGCGAAACCGCCCGCGAACAGTTCCGGGAGGCGCTCGAGGAGGCGTTACCGGAAAGCGGGAGCGCCGGCGACGGGGACGGCGAGAGCGAGGATCGCCTGCGCCGGCTGCTCGACGTCAGCTACGATATCGAAGCGTGGGCGCCCGTCGAACTCGACGGGGAACGCCAGCGATTGGAGGACGCCCTCGAGTGACGCGCATGCAACGGCGACTCGACCTCGAGCCGGTCGCGGCCCACGAGCCCCACGAGATCGACGACCAGCCCTACGACGCGGCCGTCCTCGCGCCGATCGTCGACCGCGGCGAGGAGGACTACCTGCTGTTTACCAGACGCGCCGACGACCTCGGCGAGCACCCCGGTCAGATGAGCTTCCCCGGCGGCGGCGCCGAGCCGATCGACGACTCGATCCTCGAGACCGCGCTCCGAGAGGCCGACGAGGAGATCGGCCTCGAGCCCGCGGAGGCCGACGTCGTCGGCCAACTGGACGACATCCGGACGGTCACGGAGTACGCCGTCACGCCGTTCGTCGCCCGCGTGCCGGACCGGGAGTACGAGCGCGACGGCCGCGAGGTCGCCGAAATCGTCTTGCTGCCGCTGTCGGGGTTGCTCGACCCGGCCAACTACGAGTACGAACGGCGCGAACACCCCTACTACGGCGACATCGTCATCCACTACTTCCACGTCGACGGCTACACCGTCTGGGGCGCGACGGGCCGAATTCTGGTGCAACTGCTCGAGTTGGCCACGGAGTTCGAGGCGCCGGAGCGGATCGATCGGGCGCAGTGACGGCCGCGAACGCCCGGCGTTCGCCGTGTGGCACAACGCCGAGTCGAGGCAGCGTCTGAACGGAACGTCAGGCTTTTGCGCGCGCCGCGCGCAGCACACGTCCATGGTCGCACAGACGATGGATCGAGTTCCGCACCGCCGATACTGATACCGAGCGCAGTCGCGTCGTGCGAGGTGAGTCCCGATGCTAAGCCGGAGTACCAGCACCGATAAGAGCGAGAGCACCGTCGCCCGCGCCGGACTGGACGCAGTCGCGCTCAAGCCGGCCGAGTGCGACGTCTCCGCCGCCGCGTCGATCCCCGCCGGGACCGTCGCGATCGACTACGAGGGCCGCGAGCACCTTCCGGACCCGGAGACGCTCGAGACCCTCGCGAGCGACGGCGACGCCGAGGTGCTGGTGACCACGCCCGTCCGGGCAGACGGCTTCGACCCGCTGGGCGACGACTCGCTGTCGCGGGCGTTGCCCGACGCGGTCGGCCGCGTCCTGGTCGCGGGCCACCCCGCCTACCTCACCGACGAGGAGTGCCAGCGGGCCGTCGCGCCCCGCCTCGGCGCCGCCCTCGAGGACGAACCCGACGCCTGGGTCGGCACCGAGAACGTCGAGCGGATCGCGATGGCGACCGGCGCGACCCAGTACGAGCTGCTCACGCGGACGACCGAATGCGAACTCCGGGCGCTGCGGGCGGCCGGCTTCGCGGGCGACATCGCGGTCTACGCGCCGACCGTGCTCGCCGACGACGAGGACGCCATCCTCGACGCCGTCGGCGCGTACGTCGCGCGGCGCCGACCCGTCGCCGAAAAACTGCCCGACGGCGCGCCGACCGACGCGAGCGCGACCGGCCGCGCCCGCGAGGTGCTGCTCGAGGCGGCGACCGACTACGCGCTGGTCGGTTCCGCGGCCGAGGTCCGCGAGCAGACCGACGCGCTGCGGGAAGCCGGCGCGACGACGGTCGTCGGCTACCCGGCACGGGGACTCGAGGCGTTCGCCGAGTAACGCTTCAGCCCGCCCGCGGTTTGCTTCAACCGCCGTCGTCCGAGAGTATAAGTCGCTTCGACCGACAGGGGTAGCTATAGCTATGACTGGAGTCGACGAGGACGCGACGGCGGCCGGCACCGCGAGCGGCCCGCGGCGGCCGGGTGATGTGCGATGAGCGGCGACGGGGCACCGTCGGAAGCGGAATCCGAACTCGCCGTCGGCGCCGACGCGTTCACCGAGCAGGGCGCAGGGCTCGAGGTCGCCGTCGTCGGCGCCGGCGCCGTCGGTGCGACGGCGGCCTACGACCTCGCCCGCGAGGGGGCAGACGTGACGCTGTACGACCGCGGCTCGGTCGCCAGCGGCTCGAGCGGGCGCGCTGCGGGCATTTGTTACGACGCCTTCGCGGACCCACTGGACGCCGAGATAGCCGGCGACGCGATCGAACGGTTCCGGGCGCTGTCCGGCGACGACACCTTCCCGTTCGTCGAGTGTCCTTACGTCTGGCTCGCCCGCGAGGGCGACGACGAGCGCGCGAACGCCATCCGCGAGCAGGTCGAGCGGATGCAAGCGGAGGGCGTCGTCGCCCTCGAGATGGACGCCGACGCGCTGGCGGACCGGTTCCCCGGGCTTCGCGCGGACGACGTCGAAGTCGCCGCCATCGCGGGCGCAGCGGGCTACACCGATCCGGCCAAGTACACGGCCTGTCTCGCTGCCGCGGCCGACGGCGCCGGCGCGACGCTCGAGCCCGACACGCCGGTCGACGTCCGGACCGATCCCTCGCGGATCGTGCTCGAGGACGGGACGGAACGCGAGGTCGACGCCGTGCTCGTGGCAGCCGGCGCGCACACGAAGCAGGTGCTCGCCGACGCCGGGGTGCCGATCGCGATGAAACCGTACCGAGTGCAGGCGCTGGTCGCGAGCGTCGAGGGCAGCGGTGACGGAACCGGCGACGCGGGCGGTCGGCTCGGGGAGCCGACCTGTTACGACGCGACCGGCGGCTTCTACGTTCGCCCGCATCCCGACGGCATCCTCGCCGGCGACGGCACCGAAGAGGTCGAGGCCGATCCGGACGACTACGACCGCGACGCCGACCCGGACTTCCCCGCGGCCCTGCTCGAGCGCGTCGAACATCGGTTCCCCGACTACGAGTTCGACGTCGAGCGGTCGTGGGCCGGACTCTGCACGGCGACGCCCGACCGTGATCCGCTCGTGGGTCGGCTCGAGGACGGCCTCTACGTCGCGACGGGGTTCCAGGGCCACGGCTTCATGCGCGCGCCGGCGATCGGCGCGCGCGTCGCCGACGAACTGCTCGGCGGTGACGGGATCGACGCCTTCGATCCGACGCGGTTCGACGGCGACGAAGAATTCGGGATCGGGGAGGGGATGACGATCGACTGGGAGGACGCGTCGTAGCAGAACGGTCAGTTGTCGACGGTGACTCCCTCGGTTTCGGTGCTGTGCTCGGGCCGTCCAGCGTCGGCGCCGCTATCGGTACGGTCGGTGCTGACGGTATCATCGTCGGCGTCGTCGGCCGCCGACTCGGCTTTCGGAATCTCGATCCGAACGGTTCCGCTCTCGGTCAGCGTCGCCGTCCCCGAATCGGGGTTGACGAGCGCGTCCGCGGGTAACTCGGCCTCGCCCTCGAGTTCCATGCCGCGGCCGGGGAACCGCATCTCGTACCCCTCGCGGAACTCGCGGAACCGCTCGATGTGGATTCTGACGCTGCCGCCGAGGTATCGGACCTGTACATCGTCGGGTTCGGCCCCGGGCGCGTCGAAGACGACGAGGTACGCCTCGTCGTTCTCGAGGACGTCGACGGGAAGCGAGCGGTGGCGCTGGACCTGGCCGTTCGCGCGCCCGACCTGCCGATAGAGCGCGTTACCGACCGACCGACCGAGGTCTTTGAGGGTCACGTCCCCTCACCCCCGGCGCGCGCGCTGCGTGCCGGCGTCGAAGCGGGAACGGGGCGAAAAACGTGGCAGTTCGCGATAGGCATGTCCGGATATCACGGTACGCGAGCCACGTTCTTATTGGTTGTGATGCCTAAAAATAAACGTCTGACGAACGACCGACGCGGCGGCGTCTCGGCCTCAGAGTTCGACGACCTCTAGACAGTCCGTCCCGCCGCAAACCGGACAGGAGAGCTCCGACACGTCGAAATCGTCCGGCACGTCGTACGTGTAGTGGTTCTCGAACAGGTCGAGAAAGCAATCGTCGTCGGTGCACACGATCTCTTCGGTCGGTGGCATGGTCGATACTCCGCGTGCCGAACTAATCAACATTCGGCTCGAGGCGAAGCCGTGTGGGTCCTCGCGGCGGTCGGCGCAGTCGGCGCAGCCGGTGCGGTGGACGTCGGTGCCCCGCTGTCGCCTCGCGCCCGTGTAGTCACCGTTTTACTACTCGAGGGGCTATCGCTGTCTATGACCGACCCCGAGACGCTGTCCGTGACGATCGTCGACGGCTACGTCGACGAGCCCGCGCACTTCGGGGTGCCGCCGTACATCTCGACGTACCCGCGCTACGCGGCCGGTGCGCTCGTCGACGCGGGCGTGCCCCGCGAGCAGATTACGTACCACACGATCGACGGCCTGCGCGACGAGCCCGACCGCTGGCGCGACGTCGACGAGGCCGACCTCATGATCTATCTGGGCGGGATGACCGTCCCCGGGAAGTACGTCGGCGGCACGCCCGCCGAGCCCGACGAGGTGCGAAAGCTCGCCTGGACCGCAAGCGGCACGAGCCTGATGGGCGGCCCCGTCAAGTTCGGCGTCGGCGACGAGAACGCCGGCGCCACCGAAACCGAGCGGCAGGACCTGGACTTCGATTTCGTCGCCAAGGGCGACGTCGAGGCCGCCGTCCACGACCTCGTCGAAAACGGCCTCGAGGGCTTCAACAACCGGATGCGCGACGTCGAGGAGGTCTCCCGGTGGGCCCAGGAGGGCGCGTTCATCGTCGAACAGCATCCGAACCACCCAGACTACCTCATCGCCGAACTCGAGACCTCGCGGGGCTGCGCGTACCGCTGTTCGTTCTGCACGGAGCCGCTGTACGGCAACCCCTCGTTCCGGCCGCCGCCGACGGTCGTCGGCGAGGTCGACGCGCTCTCCGATTACGGCGTTCGACACTTCCGGCTCGGCCGACAGGCCGACATCCTCGCGTACGGCGGCGACGGCGAGGCGCCGAATCCGGACGCCCTCCGCCAGCTCTACAGCGGCATCCGCGAGGTCGCGCCCGACCTCGAGACGCTCCACCTCGACAACATGAACCCCATCACGATCGTCGAGTGGCCCGAGAAGTCCCGCGAGGGGATTCGGATCATCGCCGAGCACAACACGCCCGGGGACACGGCCGCGTTCGGCCTCGAGTCGGCTGATCCAGTCGTCCAGGAGGAGAACAACCTCAACGTCAGCGCCGAGGAGTGCTTCGAGGCCGTCAAGATCGTCAACGAGGAAGCCGGCTGGCGACCCGGCGAGGAGCCCGCGGACGCCCCTACGTTCGGCGACGACGCGCCGCGCCGGCTCCCCAAACTGCTGCCCGGCATCAATCTCCTGCACGGCCTCAAGGGCGAGCGCGAGGAGACCTACGAGCGCAACATGGACTTCCTCCAGCGGGTCTACGACGAGGGGTACATGCTCCGGCGCGTGAACATCCGACAGGTGATGGCCTTCGCCGGCACCGACATGAGCGATACCGGCGCCGAGATCGCCAAGGAGCACAAGAAACTGTTCAAGCGGTACAAACGGCGAGTCCGCGAGGAGATCGACAACCCGATGCTCCAGCGCGTCGCGCCGCCCGGCACCGTGTTGCCGAACGTTCACCTCGAGTACCACGAGGACGGCCGGACCTTCGGCCGCCAACTGGGCACTTACCCCCTGCTGGTCGGCATTCCGGGCGAGCGGGAACTCGGGCGGACGATCGACGTGGCCGTCGTCGACCACGGCTACCGCTCCGTGACCGGCGTCCCCTACCCGCTGGATCTCAACGACGCGTCGATGGACGAACTCACGGCGATCCCCGGCATCGGCGACCGGACCGCGGGCGATCTCGTCGTCAACCGACCCTACGAGTCCGTCGCCGACGCGGACGTGGGGACCGACCTCGACCTCTCGCGGTTCGCGACGGCGGCCCCCGGTCGGAAACAGGAGCCCGCGAATTGAACGATCCCTGATCCGTCCCCCGATTTGACCGAGTCAAATCGTTCGTTCGGGCGGGAAGCGACGGATTTTCTCGGAGATTATGACCGTCGGTCGGTAGTTCTATTACGGAGGGGACGCAGAGACCGAAGTGAGGGTCTACCTGTGGAAATATCTGAAAAACTCCTGTGTCTGTTCAGTACGGACGTATCAGCAGAGGAGGATCGCTACGTCATCGAGGTACCGCGTCAGGAAGTCGAGACCGGGGACATCGATCCGGGCGAGGTGTACCGCGTCGCACTCATTTCGCGCGACGAGGCGGACGAGGCCGACGCCGACGCGTCGTCCCAGCCACAGAGTGCGCCGTCGGAACCGCAACCGCCGGTCGACGTCGGCGAAACCCGCTACGTCGAGATCGAGGACATCGGCAAGCAGGGCGACGGGATCGCCCGCGTCGAACGGGGCTACGTCATCATCGTTCCGGGCGCGGACGTCGGCGACCGCGTCAAGATCGAAGTCACCGAGGTCAAATCGAACTTCGCCGTCGGCGAGATCATCGAGGAGACCTTCTAGCGGCGGACTTTTTACCGGCGGGCCACGGGCAGCGGCGCTCCGTCACCATCGGCCAGATCGTCTCGAGCGAGCGCCACGTCGCGGCCGATCCCGCGCGATCGTCCCCATCGAAAACCGATCAGTCGATCGACAGTCAAAAGCGGGTGTAACTCGTACATCCGACCGTCGCCATGAGCGAGACCAACCGTGACGGCAGGCTAGTACTGGCAGAACGAACGGCGGGACTCGCGGCAGGTATCAGCGCATTCGTCATGGCTTCGACGGCCGTGTTCACCATCACCGGCGGAATGGGGATCCACAACGTCCTGATCGGCGCGACGATGGCCCTACTCGCGTCGATCCACGCGCTTCGGATCAGCCAGGACAAGCCGATCATCGTCCTCGCCGGCGTGCTGGCGCTGCTCGGCGCGTGGACGGCCGCGGCACCGTTCGTCTTCGGCGTCAGCAGAACCCTCGTGTTGCAGATCAACGCCGCGGCCGGCATCCTCATCGCGATCCTGTCGATCGTCAGCGCGTACGGGATCCTGCGCACGTCGCGGACGGGACGAACGTCGGGCGCAGCGAGCGCGTAACCGATTCCGAATCGACGGTCCGTTCTTTTCTCCGTCGTAGCGGCCGAACCCGAGTTTTTCTGGCCCGGTGGGGCCGAACTCGAGTCCGACTCCGCTACGAACGAACCGGAGCGTCAGCGACGGTCCGCCCCCGAGCCCGGTTCCGACTCGTCCGCGAGGGGCGTGCCGTCGACTCGCTTCGCGCCCTCCGAGTCGTGGACGACGACCTCGCCCGGCCCCGGATTCGCGGGCGCGTACTCGTCCCGGACTGCGATCGCCTCCTCGAGTTCTCGAACGGCTCGCTCCTTCAGCGCGCGGGCGAGGTCCTCGGCGTCCTCGCGGGCGATGTCGCGGCCGAGCCCCTCGCACTCGTGGGCGCGGACGACGCCGTCCTCGTCGTCGGCGTCGCCGGCTTCTCCGTGCGCTCCCAGCGCGACGCTGTCGACGGCCTCGCCCATCGGCTGACTCGTCCCGGCAAAGTCGACGCTGAAGGGATACGTGCGACAGATCAGCGGCCGGTCCTCGTGGGCGACGCAGGCGCCCGTCCCGTCGTCGCCCTCGGCGTAGAAGACGCAGTCGCCGCAGCCGTCGGTCTGGAGCGCCCACTCGAAGGTCTCGCCCTCGAGGCCCTCCTCGCCCGCCGAGAGACCGTACGGCATCGGCCGCGCGACGTCGCGCCAGTCCCGCTCCTCGGCCGGTGGGACCAGCCCGGTTTTCCCGAGCGTCCCGCGAGTGCCGATCGCGTCGACGTCGACGGTCGCGTCCTCGAGCCGACGCGCTTCGTCGGGGAAGATGGTCGCCGTGTGTTCCTCGTCGCCGTGGCCCGTACAGCAGGCGCCGCAGCGAGTACACTCGAAGCCGATCGACTCGATCGCGTCCGCGATGTCGTCGACCGACAGCTCCCGCGCCCGTTCGAGTTCGGCCTCGAGCGATTGCACAGATCGACCGAAGGGGCGACAGGAGAAAAGTCGGTCGCTGTCCGCGTCGTCAGGCGATCGCCCGCTCGCCGTCCCACTCGAGGCGCCCCTCCACGGCCAGCTTCTCGAGGTGCGCGACGACCGTCCCCCTCGCGAGGTCGCGAACGCCGGTGAGGTCCTTGTCGTACGCGGCGTCGAGTATCTCCTCGAGCGTCGTCGCGCCGCCCGCGACCGCCGCGAGGATCCGTCGCTCGCGCCGGCGGCGGTGGGCCAGCAGGCGCTCGCATACCTCCCGCGGCGCGTCGATCGGCGGCCCGTGACCCGGATACAGCCGCGGCGGGTCGATCGCGCGCAGCCGGCGAAGCGTCGTCAGATACGCGCGCACGTCGCCCTCCGGCGCGGTCACGGCGACGCTGCCCTCACGGACCGCGCAGTCGCCACAGCAGATCGGGCCGCCGCGGCCGGCCTCGAAGGCGACGTGGTCTGGCGCGTGGCCGGGGGCGTCGAGAACCCGAACTCGCTCGTCGGTACTCGCTCCGTTCGCGCCGCCCTCGAGTTCGATTCTCATGCCCGGCCGCAACTCGCGGTCGGGTGCGACGCCGGTCGCCGCCCGGAAGCGGTCGGCCCGGCCCGCTCTGGCCCAGACGGTCGCGTCGGTCTCGGCCGCGTACGTCGCGACGGCGCTGACGTGGTCGGGATGCGCGTGCGTGACGACGACGTGTTCGACCCTCACGTCGGCGACCAGTCGATCGAGCGCGTCCGCCCGCCCGGCGGGATCGACGAGCACCGCCGGATCGCGGCCGAGCACGTACGCGTTCGTCTCGCCGCCCGGCGCGCTCGTCCCGGACGGGGGCGACACGGGACAGCGACGGATCTCCATGGTTCGGATTACGGCGGCCGGAAAATGAAACCCCGTCTCGAAGCCGCGAACGACCCCGGTTCAGTTCACCCCTCGAGAAGGCGACGAACGCGAGCGTTAGTGTTTCAGGTAGTACACCTGCTTGCGGGCGTCTCGGAAGCTGTAGCGGGAGCCGACGAGGTCGACGTCCTCGAGTCGGTTGAGCGCGTAGCGGACGGTGCGATCGGGAAGCAGCGATTCTTCGGCGAGTTGCCCCTGCGAGAGCGGTGAATCGGTTTCCAAGACCTTGGCGACGAGCTTCGCGCTCGGCGGCAGATCGCGAAGTCGGTCGCGGTATTCCTCCGTCGACAGCGTCTCCTCGGCGGCGGCGTCGCGGTCCTCTGCGGTACTCATGCTCATACCAATTCCAGCGGATCCGTCGGTGGTAAATCTTCCCTATATGTGGATACGAATACTGTAGTTTGTATAAGGGATATTAACGTGATTAGTGACCGCGCAATCGCGTCGGCCTGCTCGTGACCGCGTCGTCGGCGCGCCGGCCGGCCGACGGCGGACTCGCTTCGATAAAGTCCAGTATCGTTTTATCCTCCGGCTACTGTAGTTGCGCCCAGTGTGAAAGGACAGGAGTGGTACCAGGCCGACGACGTCGCCGAGGAGTACGACGACAAGCGCTTCTCCAAGGGCGGACAGCTGATCGACCGCCGGGAGAAGCAGGCGGTCCTCGAGGCGATCATGCCCGTCGAGGATCGATCGATCCTCGAAATCGCCTGTGGTACCGGGCGATTCACGGTGATGCTGGCCGAGCAAGGCGCCGACGTCGTCGGACTCGACATTTCGGCGGCGATGTTACAGCAGGGGCGGACGAAAGCCCAGAACATGGACCCGGCAGGAACCCTCGAGTTCCTGCGCGGCGACGCCGGACGGCTGCCGTTCCCCGACGATCACTTCGATACGGTCATCGCGATGCGGTTTTTCCACCTCGCGGACGATCCGGAGGCGTTCCTCCGGGAGATGCGCCGCGTCTCCCGCGAGCAGATCGTCTTCGACACGTTCAACCGCTTTAGCGCCCGGAGCGTCTACAACTGGGCGCTGCCGATGGGCTCGCGACTCTACTCGAAAAGCGAGGTCAGCGAGCTGCTCGCGAAGACGAACCTGACGCTGGTCGACGTCGAGGACGACTTCCTCGCTCCGTATGGGCTCTACCGGGCAATACCGAACGCGCTCGCGTCGCCGATCCGGGCGATCGACGAGGCGGTCGGCGGCCATCCGATCGCCGATCACTTCGCGTCGGTCTCGTACTGGAACACGAAGCTTCGCTGATTCCCGGTCTCGAGGGCCGTCGAATCCGTTCTCGCCCACGTCCCCGTTCGAGCCCCCGCTCCGTCCGCTCGGGACCGCCGTCGGCGGTTCGAGGTGGGGCGACGCGCGAACCCATCCTATTTTTACGCTCGAGCGGGTCTACCTGATACATGGAGCTCTCGGTAGTCGTCTCGACGCTGAACGACCGAGAGCAGTTACTCTCGTGTCTCGACGCGCTCCGGGATCGAACGCCGCCCTCGACGGAGGTGATCGTCGTCAACGGCCCCTCCTCGGACGGCACCACCGGCGTCGTCCGCGAACGGTCCGACATCGACGTTCTCGTCGAAATCTCCGAACGGAACAAGAACGTGTCCCGGAACGCGGGTCTCGAGGCCGCGACCGGCGACGTCGTCGCGTTTCTCGACGGCGAGTACACGATCGAACAGGGGTGGTACGGTGCCATCGAACGGCATCTCGGAGGCGGTGGCGACGGTAACGAGACCGGGACTGGGACCGAGACCGCCACCGCCGACGTCCTCACCGGCCCCGTCACCGGCGAGGACCGGTTCGACGACGTCGACGATCCGCGGGCGTCGCGGACGATCGCCGGCCGCGAGGTCACCCTCTTCGACGGCGACAACGTGGCGTTCGACCGCACCGTCCTCGAGGCGTTAGACGGGTTTGACGAGTACGTGGGGACCGGCGGCGCCCGGGACTGTGCTCACCGCGTCGCGGCGCTGGGGTTCGAGGTCGACTGGGCGATGGAGATGGCCGTCCGCCGCGACGTCGGTACCGACGGGGGGACGGCCGAACGCGACTGGGGAGCGGCCTACCGGTCGCTGGCCTATCGGCTCGCGAAGAACTACGGGCTGCGGCCGACCGTGCTGGCGCGAACGGCTGGCAGCGCGCTCCGGGACGGCGTCACGAGCGTGCGCGGCATCCTCTCCGGCGACGCGACGCCGACCGGCTGGCTCTCGAACGGGATCGACGTGGTCACGAACGTCGGCGGCGGGCTCCGAGACGGCGTTCGCGCGCGGTACACCGATCGGTCGACGCGGCGCAACCCCAACGGCGTCTCGGTTCGCCACGATCGGGCGGTGCGCGTGTACGATCGCCGCGAGGGCGACTCGTCGTAGCGCGAACGTTCCTGTCTTCCTCCGCGCCACCGCCGTATCACCGCCGGGCCGCCTCGAGGCGCGAATGCCGCTTTCCTATTCGACCGTCCACGCCGCGTACAGGTAGAGCCCGACGCCGGCGAACACGAAAAGCGACGAGAGGGAGTTCAGCGTCGCCGCCCGCGAGAACAGGTAGGCGAACTGGAGCGCGCCGCCGGCGACGAGGCAGACGGCGGCGCCGAGCACCGCCGACGGCCGCCGTCCCCACCGGAGGTACAGGACCGTCCCGAGGCCGACGGCGATGGCGCCGAAGACGAACTCCGCGGCGTACGCCGCGAGCGGCTCGTTCGCGATTTCGCCGTAGGCGACCAGCGCGAAGTAGAGCGCGACCGCCAGAAAGATCGCGCGGTTGATCGACGCCGAACCGTCGCCGCGGTCGAGTCCGTCCATCGTGCTCGGATACGTCGGACTCGACCCCCTTAGCCCTTGAGTATCGCTCAGCGCGCGAGGGCGTTCGCCCACTCGAGGTCGATCCCCTCGTGGACGGCGAACTCGAGGGCGTTGATGAGGTAGTGAGCGACGACTACGACGAGGAAGCTGCCGGAGACGATGAAGACCGCCGCGAGGACGAACCCGAGCAGTCCGGTGACGACGACGCCGACCGAGCCCTGCATCCCGTGGCCGACCGCGAACGCGAGCGACGAGACGACCGCCATCGCCCACGGCGAGACGCCGAAGCCGGTCGAGACGGCGCCGATGATCGCCGCGCGGAAGAGCAGTTCCTCGAAGCCGGCGATGATCGGCAGAACTCCCAGCAGGAGGACCAGCCAGCCGGTCAGCGAATCGGGCGCCAGCAGCTCCCGCAGTTCCTCGTCGTGGTCGAAACCGAGCCGGGTCGCGGCCGCCGCGCCGAGTTCGTTCGCGACGTAGAGGGCGATTCCGGCGCCCGCGCCGAGCACCAGTCCCCGCCGGAGGTACGGGACGGAGAACTCGATCCCCAGCGCGCCGGCCGGAACGCCGGTGTAGATCACCGCGCCCAGTAACACGAGCGCGAACAGCCCCTGGGACAGCGCGACGTTCGCGAGCAGCATCTCGGTCGAGAGGTCGTCGGGGTCGATCGCGTCGCGTCTCCCTCCCGGCCTGCGTCCGCGACCGTGGCTGTGACCGTGGCCGCGTCCGCGACCGTACGCCGAGCCATCCTCGAGCCCCACCCGCCGACCGCCGTTGGGATGTTCGTCGGTTACGGTCGACCGATCGTCGGCTCGAGACGCCACAGGGGAGTCCGAGTCAGTATCGGCGTCGCGCTCGAACGCGTCGGCGTCTGGCAGGAGGCCGGGGTCGGGCTCGTCGGCGTCGGTCGCGGTGTCGAGACCGGCGCCGGTGGTCGCGTCGGCGCCGCTACCGTCGGCGGGGTCGCTACCGTTCCCGGTGCTAGAATCGGAATCCGTCTCGGAATCGACGTCGGCGAACGTCGACTGCGTCAGGCGGGATAAAACGAGCAACAACGTGAGGACGACGCCCGTGATGCCGGTGAACGCCGCCCAGTCAGCCATCGCTATCGCGTCGGGGTTACTGCGGACTCGGGTTCGACCCGCTCGCGGAGCCGACCGTCCCCTGGTTCTGTTCGAACGCGTTGGTGGTGATCGACTTGAGTCGATCGACCAGCGAGTCCTTCTTCGGTTCGCCCATCAGCGCGACGTCTAACACTTCGCTGATGTTCGCACAGGGGATGATCTCGATCATCTCCTCGTACTCGTCTTCGATCATCACGTCCTGCTCGTTGGCCTTCGGGATGATGACCTTGTCGCAGCCGGCCTTCGCGGCCGCCTCGATCTTGTGGGTCACGCCGCCGACCGGGAGCACGTCGCCCCGCACCGACAGCGAGCCGGTCATCGCGACCGACTGATCGACCGGAATGTCCTCCAAGGCGCTGATGACGGCCGTCGCCACCGTGATGGAGGCGGAGTCGCCGTCGACGCCCTGCTGGCCGGCCTGGACGAACTGGATGTGGATGTCCTTCTCCGAGAGGTCGACGTCGGAGAACTTCTTGATGATCGCGGAGACGTTCTGGACCGACTCCTCGGCCATCTCCTGGAGCTTGCCGGTGGCGATCACCTGACCGCCGCCCTGCGCGGGCGCGATCTCGGCCATCACGGGAAGCATGATACCGCTGTCTTCACCCATGACGGCGAGGCCGTTGACGCGGCCCTCGACGCCGCCCTCGTTGACCTGCAGCTCGTAGTCCTTGCGGCGCTCGATGTAGTCGTCGGCGAGCTGTTGCTCGATCGAGCGGGAGCGTTCCTTGGCCTGCAGCACGTCCTCGCGGGTGGTGTACTCGCGGTCCTCGGCGCGGGCGATGTCGCCGGCGACGCGGACCAGGCCACCGAGGCTGCGGAAGTGCAGCGTGAGGTGGTTCTTCCGACCCGAGCGGCGCTTGGCCTCGAGGATGACTTCCTCGACGGCGTCGTCGGTGAAGTGCGGGAGGCGCCCGTCGCGCTCGACTTCCTGCGCGACGAAGCGGGCATACTTGCGCCGCATCTCGGGCGTGTCCTCGATGGTGTCCTCCATGTAGACCTCGTACCCGTACCCCTTGATGCGGTTTCGCAGCGCCGGGTGCATGTTCTCCATCGCGTCCAGGTTCCCGGCCGCGATCATGATGAAGTCACAGGGGACAGGCTCGGTCTGGACCATCGCGCCCGAGGAGCGCTCGGACTGGCCCGTGATCGAGAACTCGCCCTCCTGGATCGCGGTCATCAGCTTCTGCTGGGTGCGGACGTCGAGCGTGTTGATCTCGTCGACGAACAGCACGCCCTTGTTGGCCTTGTGGATGGAGCCCGGTTCCACGCGGTCGTGGCTCGGGGTCTCCATGCCGCCGGACTGGAAGGGGTCGTGGCGGACGTCGCCCAGCAGCGCGCCAGCGTGGGCGCCGGTCGCGTCCTCGAAGGGCGCGGTGCGCTGATCGCCGTTGTCGACGATCATGTTCGGCACCATCGCGTCCGTGCCGCGGGAGGTGTACCGGAAGATCAGCCAGATGATACCCGCCGCGAGGATGCCAAGCAGGATGTTAGCGGCGAGGATCGCATACCCGATGACGATCGCGATGATGATCCACATCAGGATCGATCGCATCTGGTTGCGCTTGCGCGCTTCCTCCTTGTGGGCGTCGATGATCTGTTCGCCTTTCCCCGCCGGGACGGTCCGAACCTTCGGCTCGTTCCCGTCGTCGGGGTTGTGGTAGACCAGCACGTCCTGCAGGTCTTCCTGGGGCAACAGCTGGCTCATCGCCTTGGCCAGCATCGACTTCCCCGTCCCCGGGGAGCCGATCATCATGACGTGGCGGCGCTGCTTGGCCGCCTTGATGATAATGTCTCGTGCTTCGTCTTGGCCGATGACCTGATCGACGAGTCGATCCGGCACTTCGATGTCGTCCGTCGAGTCGATCTGGAGGCCGCCGAGCAGATCGTCCTCGGCGTTCTCCTCGTCGATCTCGACGCCGGGGTCAACGTCGACCTCACTGCCGAGATCGTTGACGGTTTCGACGTCGTCGTCCGTCTCGGGTGCGGGCTCGTCGACCTCCGTCGCCGGGTTCACCCCGTCGACCGGGTCGTCGGCGGTCTCGGTGTCGTCGACGTCACCACGCCGACCGTCCTCCTCGAGCGACGATCGGGCTCCCTGACGCTCCGGTTGCTCCTGCTCTCGTTCCTGCGAGCGGGCGTCCTGCTCGCTCTCCTCGGAAGCGGATGGAGCGTCTTCGGGAGGGTCGTCAACGTTCGTATCGTTACTCATAGAACTCTGTTCGGTACCTGTTTCGAAGGGATTGCGACTGATATACTTTCTCCATGCGGAGGATGGTGACAGTGGTGGAAAATGGGACATACAGACGCCCACGACCGCGTTTAGCGACATCAGTTTCGGTCCGTACTTTATACGATTAGGGCGGGCCACTAAATGTCAACTGGCGGTCCTACGAGAATCGCTCTCGTCCGCGACTCGCCACGCTTAAGCGCCGCGGCGAAGCAGTTGCCGGCAATGACCCGCGGGTTCTACATCGGACGCTTCCAGCCGTTCCACAACGGCCACCTGAGCATGGTCGAACAGATCGCCGACGAGGTGGACGAACTCGTCCTCGGCATCGGAAGCGCCGACGACTCCCACTCCGTGAGGAATCCGTTCACCGCCGGCGAGCGGATCATGATGATCACGAAGTCGCTCGTCGACTACGACCTCGTGACCTACGCCGTCCCGATCGAGGACCTCGACCGCAACTCGGTGTGGGTGAGCCACGTCCAGAGCATGAGCCCCGACTTCGACGTCGCCTACTCGAACAACCCGCTGGTCATCCAGCTGTTTCGGGAGGCCGGCATCGAGATCCGCCAGTCGCCGATGTTCAACCGCGAGGTGCTCGAGGGCAGCGAAGTCCGCCAGCGGATGATCGACGGGGACGACTGGGAATCGCTCGTCCCGAAGGCCGTCGCCGGCGTGATCGACGAGATCGACGGCATCGAGCGGATCCAGATGGTCAGCAAGACGGATTCGAACGGCGACTGACGTTCCGGTTCTCACCGGACGACTCCGACTCGAGCCCGCTTCTATTGCCGTCGATCTGCCGTCTCGAGAGCAAACGCGCCGTCTTTCAGTCCCCACGTCGTACGTCTCCACATGATCACGATCGCGTCGGACTTCGGCACGCCGTACCCGGCGGCGATGAAGGGCGTCATCCTCCAGCGAACCGAGACCCGACTGGTCGATATCACCCACGACTTCCCCCGGCAGGACGTCCGGGCCGCCGCCTTCTGGCTCCGCGAGGTGCTCCCCTACTACCCGCCGGCGACGCACCTCGTCGTCGTCGACCCCGGCGTCGGCACCGACCGCGATGCCGTCGTCCTCCGCGCGGGCGATCACGCGCTCGTCGGCCCCGACAACGGCGTTTTGCGACCGGTCACGAGGGAACTCGCGGCCGACGGCCCCCTCGAGGCCTACGTCATCGACGACGCCGAAATCGGGCCGATCGAGCCGACGACCGGGGCGCCGGCGCCGGCAGCGCCGTCCGCGATCGGCGGCGGTTCGGGCGAGAGCGACGGGGAGGGACCCGCGAGCAACACCTTCCACGGCCGGGACGTGTTCGCGCCCGCGGCCGCCGACGTCCACGAGGCCGACACGGACCTCGAGGCGCTCGAGTACCTCTCGTCCACCTCGGCCGAGGATCTCGTCGACCTCGAGTTGCCCGACGCGACCGTCGAAGCAGACCACGCCGAGGGCGAAGTACTGGTCGTCGACGGCTTCGGGAACGTCATCACGAACGTTCCCGGCCGGTTCCTCGAGGGGCGCGATCGGATCGGCGCGAACGGCGAGTCAGTACCCGTCGGCGAGACGTTCGCCGCGGTCCCCGAGGGGGAGCGACTCGCCACGGTCGGCAGCCACGGCTACGTCGAACTCGACGTCAATCGGGGACGTGGCGACGACGCCTTCGGGCTCGAGCCCGGCGAGCGGGTCGTGCTCGAGTCCCTCGAGTGATCGCTGCCGGCAGCAGCGGGGGCGACCGCAGCCGGCGGCGTTACTCGGTCCGTTCCGGTTCCGACTCGAGATCGGACGGCGACTCCGACCCGGCGTCGGGATCGGGGTCGATCACGAGTTCGCCGTCTGCACGGATCGTCACGGCGCACTGCGAGAAGGAAAACGACACCGTGCCGTTCCCGACTCGCGGTTCGTCGGCGCACCAGTCGGCGAACAGCGAGTTGAGCGCGTCGGGATCGACGCGCTCGGAGAGGGGCTCGAGGTCGTCCGGTTCGACGCCGAGTACCGACGACACCGTCAGCAGCAGCGCCGTGCTCACGGGTTCGTAGTCGTCCGCGTCGCACTGCGTGTGGTACGTGCCCCGGTCGGGATCGTAGTAGACCGTCCGTTCGATGGTGTCGCCGACCGGCGTGGGTCGATCCGGCGGAGATGTCCCGGACATAGCCGGAGCTATCGCATGTCAGGACTTAACATTGATGGCCGTTTGATAGGTACAGCCCGGCGACGAGCGATGCGACGGCGAAGAAAACGAGCGAAAACGGGTAACAGCGACGTTACTCGGCGGCGATGACGTCGTCGATGCGGGCGATCATCGTCGCGGCCTCGGTGGCGCTCTCGACGGCCTCGCGCTTGACGTCGGCGGGGTCGACGACGCCGTGTTCGAACGGATCGTCGATCGAGACGTCCTCGCCGCTGGTGATCAGGCCGGCGCGACCCTCGGACTCGTGGGCGGCACGGAGGTCCACGAGCGCGTCGATCGGGTCCTGGCCGGTGTTGGCGGCCAGCGTGCGCGGGATGACGTCCAGCGCGTCCGCGAAGGCGTTGACGGCCAGCTGCTTGCGGCCCTCAACGGCGGCGGCCTCCTCGCGGATCTTGTCCGCGATGGCGATCTCGGTCGCGCCGGCGCCGGGGACGACCTCGCCGGAGTCGAGCGCGGTCGCGACGACGTCGAGCGCGTCGCCGATCGCGCGCTCGAGCTCGTCGACGACGTGCTCGGTGCCGCCGCGGACGAAGACCGTGACGGACTCGGCGGCCGCGCCGCCCTCGACGAACGCGAGCTCGTCGTCGCCGAAGGAGTCGGTGCGGATGCGCTCGGCCTCGCCGAAGTCGGCTTCCTCGAGGTCCTCGAGGGCGCCGACGCGGGTGGCGCCGGTCGCGGAGACGATCTGCTTGGCGTCGCTGTCGCCCAGATCGTCGAAGACGAGGACGCCCTCCTTGGCGAGCGCGTTGGCCACGCGGTCGGCGACGTCGTCGGTCGTGAAGACGACGTCGGCGCCGCTCTCGACGATGGCGTCGGCGTAGCCCTGCAGCTCGCTCTCCTCGGCGTCGATGGCGGCGTTGAGCTGGTCGATCGAGTCGATGGCGTACTCGGCGTCGACCTCGCCGGTGCGGACGTCGAGTTCGACGTCGAGGACGGCGATCGAGGCGTCCTCGACCTCGGTCGGCATGGCGTCGTGGGCGGGCTCCTCGTCGACGACGATGCCGGGGATCAGTTCGGTCGCGTTCGAGGACGCGCCGAGCTGGGTGTGGACGGTGACGTTATCGCGCTGGACGCCCTCGTCGGTGTCGACGTGGCGGACGGCCTCGACGACCGTTTCGGCCAGCGAGCGGGCGGTCAGGCCGCCGGTACCCTTGCCGGTCATGCTGGACTCGGCGACCTGCTTCAGGATCTCGTCGTCGACTTCGGCCTCCTGTACCTGTTCGTCGATGGCCTCGAGGGCGATTTCGGCGGCCTCGTGGTAGCCCTCGACGATGGTGGTCGCATGGACGTCCTGCTCGATCAGGTCCTCGGCCTCGCCGAGCAGGTTGCCAGCGAGCACGGCCGCGGTCGTCGTGCCGTCGCCGACCTCCTCCTCCTGGGACTCGGCGACCTCGACGATCATCTGGGCCGCGGGGTGCTCGATGTCCATCTCCTCGAGGATGGTCGCGCCGTCGTTGGTGATGACGACGTCCCCGCCGGAGTCGACGAGCATCTTGTCCATCCCGCGCGGGCCCAGCGTCGTCCGGACCGACTCGGCGACGGCCTTGCCGGCCATGATGTTGGACGACTGGGCGTCGCGGCCCTGCGTTCGCTGGCTATCCTCGCTCATGATAAACATAGGCTGTCCGCCCATGCGTCGCTGTTGTGCCATAGTTGAATCCTCACTACCTATGTCACCAGCACTTCTATATAAAAATTTCCCTCCCGCCACCGCTCCGTCTGGCGATTGCGGTGTGAACCGTCGTCATACCGCAGCACGGAAGCGAAGCCGGTAGCAAAATATGGGCCGGTTTCGAACACTCCCGTGGGAATGCTGGAGTTGGAACACGGGTTTCGGGTGGTCGACGTCTACGCCCGGCTCGAGCCGGACGACGGGGGCGGGGATGGGGCCCCGCGCGGCCACACGATCACGCCCGATCGACTCGAACGGGAGATGCACCAGGCGGGAATCACCAGATCGATCGTCTTTCCGCCCGCGGCGGCGGAGACGAGCTACCTGGCGCCGAACAACGGCGTCGCGCGCCGCAGCGTCGACCGCCCGTTCGTCGCCTTCGCCCGGATCAACGGAACGCGACGACCGGAGGGGAGTCCGACCGGCCGGCTCCGCAACGCCGTCAGCCGACGCAAGGAGCATCACACGACCCCCGACGACGTCGAGAAGTACGCCTACGACGATCGGTTCCACGGCTTCGTCTTCGACCCGACGGTCGACGACTACCCCGACGAGGACGTGCTCGCGGCCCTCGAAGACGTCGGCCTCCCGCTGTTGGTCCGGGCCGGCATCGACGCCCCGCCGGCGGAACTCGCCGAGATGCTGCTGGGCCGGTCGTTCCCGGTCGTCGTCGCCCACTTCGGCGGCCACCCGCTCGACCGGTCGCTGATGCACGAGATGATCGACCTGCTCGACGAGTACGACGACTGCTACCTCGAGACGAGTTTCGTCCGCTACCGCGACCTGCTCGAACGGGCCGTCCTCGAGCATCCCGACCGCGTGTTCTTCGGCAGCGGCGCGCCGGCCTGCCACCCGAACGTCGCCGTCATGGAGATCCTGACGCTGGACGTCTCCGAGGACATGTTCCGGCGCGTCTTCTCGAAAAACGCGTGTCGAGTGATCGACGCGCTCGAGCCCGACGCGGCGCTTCGGACGTGAGCCGGCTCGAAGGAGCTACGAGAATACCCCGATCGAACGATCGTGCTCAACGACGGCGTACCCCTTCGCCGCGTACGCCGCCTGCTGGTAGCGAGCGGCGGCGATCGTCTGTGGCAGCCGGTTGAGGCCGAACCGGCGGTTCGACTCGCTCTCGATCGTCACGTGCGTCGCGCCGTTCCGTTCCTCGAGCGCGACCGAATACGTGCCCCACGGACGGCCGGCTTCCGCGACCTCGAGCTCGAGGTCGGCGTTCGGGTCGTCCGAGGCGGCTCGAGTTTCGACGGTTATCGTAACGGACCGAAGACCGAACAGATACGAAATCTCGTAGATGGTGCCGTCATCGGCCGATCGAACGTCGTCCGCGAGGCCCCAGTGGAAAGGGAGGATCGGCGGCGTCTCGCCCTCGAAGTCGCGCCGGACCGTCTCGAGGTCGGCGTCCGTTCGCAGGCGAATCGTCCCGGTAGTGGTGAAAAGCGGTAGACTGAGGCAGACGAGCGCGCCGAGCGACAGGCCCAGGGCGAGGAGAAACGGGAGCACGGCGAATGCGGCCAGGACGCCGCCAACTGATGCGGTCGCGACGCTCACCTTCAACGCGCCTTGCGTCCGTGCATACCGCTGAACAATTGACTCGACGGCTGCCGGGTCGCTGGTCTCGGGAACGGAGGGCATACCAGTGATATGATGGAAGATAAATGTGATTCTTCCGAACTACTCCGATACCGTCCTCACAGAGCCGACGGCGATCAGATTCCGCGGAAAGCCGCGGCTAGAGGGGACTCATGCGGTCGCACTGACCGCGCTCGAGTCGACCGCTCGACGCGCGGCCAGGAGGTGCCGTATTGCCCCCGCGGTGAACGCCAGCGCGCCGAGGATCATCGGCGTGTCGCCCAGCGTTCGGGCCCACAGCAGCGTCTGGATGCGGTCCCGCTCGTAGAACTCGCGGCTCCGCGCGGCGGCGTACCCCTCCTGGAAGGCCGTCTGCAACTGCAGGAAGCCGATCGGGAGCAGGGAGGCGACTGACATGACGACGAGCCCGAGGTTGGTCAGCCAGAACGCGGCGCGGAACCACGTCGGTTGCCACGCGGCCTCAGGCGTGACCACCCGCAGGATGTAGGTGCCGAGCCCGAGCGCCAGCAGGCCGAACGCGCCGAACGTCGCCGTGTGCCCGTGCGCGACGGTCAGGTAGGTGCCGTGCTCGTAGTAGTTGATCACCGGCAGGTTGATGAAAAAGCCCAGCACCCCGCCGCCGACGAAGTTCCAGACGCTCGAGCCGACGATAAAAAGCAGCGGCAGCGTGTAGGGGAACTCCTCGCCCTGGGCCCGCAGCGTCCGGTACTCGCCGAAACTGCGGTAGAGGACGAACACGAGGGGGACGAACTCGAGCGTCGAGAACGTCGTCCCGATCGGCACCCAGACGTCGGGGAGGCCGACCCACCAGTAGTGGTGAGAGACGCCGACGATGCCGGCGGCCATGATCGCGAACACCTCGAAGAGGATCGCCCGCTCGGCGTCCGCGCGCTCCAGCAGGTCCATCGAAACCAGGGCGACGGCGACGATTGCGGTGACGAAGAACTCGAAGACGCCCTCGACCCACATGTGGACGACCCACCAGCGCCAGAACTCCGTGACGGCGATGTTCGTCTCGGGCGTGTAGAGCATGCTCGCGCCGAACAGCAGGGCGATCGAGCCCCCGGCGTAGGTCATGAAGTGGCCCAGTCCGGTCGGCGGCTCGTCGAGTCGGCGGACGCTGCGCAGCACGAGGCCGGTCCAGCCGGCCAGCGCGGCGAGCAGGGAGAGCTTCCAGATGCGGCCGGTCTCGAGGTACTCGAGGCCCTCGGAGCCGAGCAGCCACCAGAGTTCGCCGTCTTCGGGGGAGCCGAATTTGCCGCGCATTCCGAGCCAAACGCAGGCGAAGGCACCGACGGTGACGGCGACGAGCGCGCCCAGCAGGACCGTCGCTCCCTGGGCCTGCCGCGGCGGGTCCTCGTCGGCGAACAGGCCTGGCAGGAAAAGGCCGCCGGCGAGCCACAGCGTCGTGATCCAGAGGATGCCGAGGTTGATGTGCCAGGTGCGCCCCACGGAGAACGGCAGCAGGGAGACGAGGTCGATTCCCAACTTCTCGCCGATCCCGTAGAAGCCGGTCCGCTCGACGTAGTAGTGGGCGAGGTAGGCGCCGACGAGCACCTGCGCGAGGAACAGCGCGCCGGCGACGGGGACGTACCGCGCCGCGGCGTACTGCGCAGGGGTGATCGACACCGAATCAGGTGAGGGCACGTCGACGAGTTCAGTCGTCGGCTCGGCGAAGTCGAAGGTGTGGTAGGCCCAGACGCCTGCACCGCCGCCGGCGACGAGCAGCACGACGCTGATCGTGCTCCAGACCAGCACCTGCCCGGTCGGCTCATTGCCGCTGCCCGGAACGGGCGGCCAGTCGTTCGTATAGGAGTGGTCCGAGCCCGGTCGGTCGGTGTGAGCCATCCACGCTGTCCAGCAGGCGAAGTCGGCGATTCGAGCGGCCTGCGAGGCCGACTCGACGAACCCTGCCGGCACCCCGCGCTCGGGCGAGCCGGCGTGATACCGGTCGACGTATTCGTTCCGAATTCGGCGGTGGGCGTAGGCTTCAGCCGCCGAGTAGCGCGCGATCGATCCCTCTGGCGCCTCGTTCTCGAGTTCGCGCTCGACCCGATCCGCGACGGCCGCCTGACCGTCGGCCGACAGTTCTTCGAAGGCGTCGGCGCCGCGCTGGCGCGCGTAGTACTCACGCATGAACTCGGTCTTCAACTCGAGCGCGTCAGCCGTGAGGTCAACCCCGAAGTACGAGCCGTTGCCCAACACGGAGCCGTGGTTCATCAACCCGTTCGCCTGGAACGCCTTCTTTCCCTGCTTGACCTGCTCGGCGGTCACGATTGGCTCGTCGTCCGGCCCCCGAATCTCGTCGGGGATCGGCGGCGCCCGCTCGCGCGAGAGCCATGCGCCGATCGACATCGCGACGAGGTTGGCGACGAACAGGCCGACGAGCGCCAGCGATCCCTTCGAGCGTGAACGGAGCCCCGGGACGCTCGTGAGATCGAGGCCGCCGTCTCCGCCCTCGAGCAGGCGGCTCGAGACCAGTTCGATAAGAACGCGCTCGATCGGGGTGTCCGCAGCGTCGCCGGCGCCGGCGCCTGACGCCATCGGACCCAGCAAGGAGAGTAACTGGCCGGCGGACGGGTCCAGCCCGCCGTCGTTCGCGAGCAAGGCGAGCATCGTGGCCGCCGCAGTAGCGACGGACCGGGTGGGATACTGCGCTCGAGCGGTAGGAGCGGTCGATTCCTCGAGTCCAGCATCGGGCTCGGCCCCAATTGGAGCAGCGGTAGACGGTTCGCGCTCGCCGCCCGCTCGGCGCGACTCGTCGGGCGTTCGCTCGTCCACCAGCCGCGGAATCTCCTCGGTGAGCAGGCGCTCGAGGGCGTGGCCGACGACCACGGCGTCGCGCTGCCCGATGTCCGCGAGGGTCTCCTCGAGCGACTGGTCCGACTCGAGGTCGAGTTCGGTCCGGACCGCATCGTACAACTCAGCGATCGCGGCCTCGATCTCGAGCGGATCTGCAGCAGTGCCGTCTTCAGCCGTCGACGCATCTGGAGCGTCCCCGTCGGCGAGTCGCTCGAGCAACTCGTCCACATCCACATCGCCGTCCAGTCCGACGTCCGCCGCCAGCCGCTCGCGAATTGCCTCCAGCGTCCGCTCGTCCAGCCGCGCTTCATCGAGGTCGTAGCGGCGGACGAACCGCTCGAGGGCGCGGTCGAGCGGATCGGTCCCGTCCGGACCGCGGGCCGCCTCCTCGCGGAGTTCGTCGGGCGTCCGGCCGACGGCCCGCTCGCAGAGTTCTGTTACGGCGCGATCGACGACCCTGTCGCGCGCGCTCTCGAGGCGCTCGCGAGAACGGTCGCGGAGGTCGTCGACGCCGCGCTCGAGCGCCGCCCCTGGCCCCTCGCTCACGACGGCTCGAGCGCGCGTCGATAACTCGTCGACGGTTTCCGCGCCGGCCTCGAGGCGGTCAGTTACGAGGTCGGTTCGCCGGCGCCATGTCTCGCCAGTTCCGTCCCGGATAGACAGTCGGTCCCTGATGGCCATGCTTTGCGGCCTCGTTCGGCGTAGCTACTAGGGCCTGAGATCACACCGTAAACGTGGACGTGTCAGTCGCCGGCAGTTTATCCTCGGACCGTAGCGATCGCTAACTGAACGCGACGAGCGAAACGCGGCCGAAGCGGCCAAGGAGAACGAGGATCAGTCCGCTACAGTTCCTCGAGCGAGCGCAACTTCTGTTCGACCGCCGGCGGCGCGGCGCTGGGGCCGTCGCGGACGCGGTGGTCCGGGATCAACAGCGGCGCCGGATTGGCGTCCAGCGCCGTCCGGACGAGGTTCAGATCGTCCTCGTCGTCCGGATCGAGTTCCGGCGTCATCCGGGCCAGCGCCTTCACGTCGACCTGCTCACCGTAGGGGATCTCCCGGACCTGCTCGAGGACGGCCCGTTGGTCGGTCGGCACCGTCAGCGCGACCTGCACGTCGCGGAAGTCGACCTCCTCGAGCCCCTCGAGGTACTCGAAGATCCGGTCGAGGACGGGGTGGTCGTCCTCGGCGTTATCTTCGGGCGTGTCGGGGAAGTCGACGCTCAGGACCCGTCCGCTGGCGGCGCCGAGTTGCACGTACCGGTCGAGGTACGACGATTCCCGCGCGTAGATTCCGGCCTCCGTGACGTCCTCCATGTGCGAGCGTAGGGCACGCCGGCTTGAATAACCGCCGGTCCCGCCCGAATACGTCGCTCGAGCGGCCGGGGCGGGCGGATGGCGCAAGCCTTTTGTACATATGAGTACGTCGATGTACAACAATGAACTCTGAAACGGAGCTCGCGCCCGCGGTGGCGTCGATCCTCGAGGCCGCGCGGGAGCGCTCGGGCGGCGGGCCCGCCGTCGACGTGGACGCGCGGTCGCTGCCGGACGCGCTGGCTCGCGCGGAGGCCGAGGGCCGCGTGCCGGTGATCGCGGAGGTCAAACCGACGAGTCCGACGGCCGAGGGGACCCGCGAGGACGATCCCGTCGAACTCGCCGAGGCGATGGTCGAGGGCGGCGCGGCGGCGATATCGGTGCTGACCGAGCCCTCGCACTTCGGCGGCTCGTCCGAGGCGCTGTCTCGCGTCCGCGAGGCCGTCGACGTCCCCGTCCTCCGGAAGGATTTCGTTCTCGAGGAGGACCAGTTGGACGTCGTCGAGGCCGACCTCCTGCTGTTGATCGCCCGCTTCGTAGATGACCTCGAGGGGCTCGTGGCGGCCGCCCGCGAGCGGGGGTTCCAGCCGCTCGTGGAGGTTCACGACCGCGCGGAACTCGAGGCCGCGCTCGAGGCGGGCGCGGAGATCATCGGCGTCAACAATCGGGACCTGGCGCAACTCGAGGTGGACCTCGAAACCTTCGAGTCCGTCGCTCCCCACGCTCCCGACGACGTCACGCTGATCGCCGAAAGCGGCGTCTCGACGCCGGCTGACGTGCGCCGGATGCGCGAGGCGGGCGCGGACGCCCTGCTGGTCGGCAGCGCCATCATGGACCACGGCGCGGCCGACAGCGACGTCGCCGCGAACACGCGGCGGCTGACGCGGGCGGAAGCAGCGGACGAAGCGACGGGCGAGACGACCGACAACGGCGACGGCGACGGAGACTGATACGACATGAGCACACAGGACGAGCACGTGAGCGAGACGGACCGAGACGGCCGGGATGGCACCTTCGGCGACTACGGCGGCCAGTACGTCCCCGAGGCGCTGATGCCGGCCCTGCAGGAACTCGAGGACGCCTACGAGCGCTACGTCCTCGAGAACGAGGACGGCTTCATGGACGAGTTCCGCGAGCGGATGCGGGACTTCGGCGGCCGACCGACGCCGCTCCAGCGCGCGGATCGGCTCAGCGAGCGCTACGACCGCGAAATCTATCTGAAGCGCGAGGACCTGGTCCACGGCGGCGCGCACAAGCTGAACAACGCGCTCGGCCAGGTCCTACTGGCGAAGTACATGGGCAAGGAGCGGGTCATCGCCGAGACCGGCGCCGGCCAGCACGGCACCGCGACCGCGATGGCCGCGGCCCACCTCGACATGCCCTGCGAGATCTACATGGGTCGGACGGACATCAACCGCCAGCGGCCCAACGTCTACCGGATGCGGATGAACGGCGCCGAGGTCAATCCGGTCGAAGCTGGGTCGGGTACCCTGAAGGAGGCGATCAACGAGACGATGCGCGACTGGGCGACGACCGTCGAGCGAACCCACTACGTCATCGGCTCGGTCGTCGGCCCACACCCGTTCCCCAAACTCGTCCGGGACTTCCAGTCGGTCATCGGCGAGGAAGCTCGCGAACAGGTGCAGGAGAAGGCCGGTCGACTCCCCGACACCGTCGTCGCCTGCGCCGGCGGCGGCTCGAACACGATGGGCGCGTTCCACGAGTTCGTCCCGGACGAGGACGTGGATCTGGTCGCCGTCGAGGCTGGCGGCTCGAGCCTCGAGATCGACGAGGAGGAGGGCCTCGCACCCAACTCCGCGACGCTCTCGACGGGCACCGACGGCGTGCTCCACGGCGCGATGACGAAGCTGCTCCAGCAGTCGGACGGCCAGATCGTCGAGTCCCACAGCGTCAGCGCGGGACTGGACTACGCCGGCGTCGGGCCCGAACTCTCCCACCTCGTCGAGAGCGGTCGCGTAACGCCGACCAGCGTCGACGACGAGGCCGCGCTCAACGGCTTCCACCGGCTCTCGAACCTCGAGGGGATCATCCCGGCGCTGGAGTCGAGCCACGCGCTGGGATACCTTGAGGAGCACACCGACGAACTCGGCGACCTCGTCGTCGTCAACGTCTCCGGCCGCGGGGACAAGGACCTGGAAACGGTGCTCGAAGAGACCGAGAAACGCGATCTCGAGGCGGCGCCGGACGTGGAGGTGTTCGAGGGATGACCGACGCAGCAACCGAGAGAGAGACCGAGACCGAGTACGACAGCGACGTCGAGGCGGCCATCCGCGAGAACCACCCTGCGCTGATCACCTACATCACCGCCGGCGATCCCTCCCTCGAGGACACCAAGGAGTACGTCGAGGCCCTCGATCGAGGCGGCTCTGACCTGATCGAACTCGGCCTCCCCTTCTCCGAGCCGATCGCGGAAGGAGCGACGATCCAGGCGGCGATCAACCGCGCGCTCGAGGCCGGCACCACGCCGGAGGGGTTCTTCGAACTGGTCGACGACCTCGAGACGGAGGCGCCGCTGCTGGTGATGACGTACTATAACATGATCCTCCAGTATGGAGACGAACCGGATGTTCGTCCCTTCGTCGAGCGTGCTGCGGAGGCCGGGCTGTCGGGCATCATCGTCCCCGACCTCCCCGCCGAGGAGGCCGACCCGCTGCGGGCGGCCTGCGACGACCACGGGCTCGATCTGGTCTTCATCGTCGCGCCGACGACCGAGGGCGAGCGCCTGGATCGGATCATGTCTCACGTGTCGGGCTTCGCCTACGTGCAGGCCCGCCTCGGCACGACCGGCGCGCGCGCGAACGTCTCGTCGGCGACTCACGACAGCCTCGCGCGCCTCTCCGAGTACGACGTACCCAAGGCTGTCGGCTTCGGCGTCAGCGAGGGCGACCACGCCGCGGAGATCGTCGAAGCCGGCGCCGACGGCGTGATCGTCGGCAGCGCCTTGGTCGATATCGTCGCGAGCAGCGACGACACCGCCGAAGCCGTCGAGCGCCTCGAGGCCAAAGCGGCCGAACTCAAGCGGGGTGCACGCCGCGGCGCCGACTCTGTCACGGTCGATGCGGAAGATGCACCGGAACCGGAACAGCAATAACCGCAAGCTTGCTACACACTCGCAAATGACCACCGCCACCGGAATCGACGCACGACTCGAGCGAATCGGCACAGACGGAAAATTCGTCGTCGTCCCGATGGACCACGGCATCACGATGGGCGCCGTGAAGGGCCTGAAGGACATCGAATCGACGATCGACGGCGTGACCAGCGGCGGCGCCGACGCCGTCCTCACGCAGAAGGGGATCGCCCCGCGCGTCCACGAGAACAAGAACGGCAAGGGGTTCATCGTCCACCTCAACGGCTCGACGACGATCGGTCCCGACGAGAGCGACAAGCGGATGACCGGCACCGTCGAGGAAGCCGTCCGCGCCGGCGCCGACGCCGTCTCCTTCCACATCAACGTCGGCTCCGACCACGAGCCCGACCAGATCACCCAGCTCTCGGAAGTGACCGCGGAGGCCGAACGACTCGGCATGCCGGTCCTCGCGATGGCCTACGCGCGCGGTCCCGGCGTCGACCCCGAGGACCCCGAGGCGCTCGGCCACGCGGTGCGGCTCGCCGAGGAACTCGGCGCTGACATCGTCAAGACCGGCTACAGCGGCGACGCCGAGAGCTTCCAGCACGTCGTCGAATCGACCCGCCTGCCGGTCATCATCGCCGGCGGCTCGAAGGGCACCGACCGCGAGACGATCGAGATGGTCCGCGGGACGATGGACGCCGGCGGCGCCGGCATCTCGATGGGCCGCTCGATCTTCCAGCACGACGACCCCGAAGCCATCGCGACGGCCGTCTCGGCCGTCGTCCACGACGATCTCTCGACCGACGAGGCGCTGCGCCGGGCCGGCCTCGCGCTCGAGGCCTGACGCGGTCGCTGCTACCACATCGCTGCTCGCCGTTCGATCTCGTTCTCTCGCGGCTCTCGTCCGCACCAGCACCGGCAGTGGCGAACGCGCTAACAGTTATCCGCGCCACCGTCGTAGTCGGCCGCCGTGACGCGACGGACGCTTACGACGCAGCCGCTCGAGCGGACCGACACGGGACACTACTCCGAACTGCTGTACGACGACGGGGTGAACGACGACGTGCTGATCTGCGCCGCCCACGGCGGCGAGGTCGAACCCGGCACCGCCGAAGCGGCGATGGAACTCGCCGGCCGACTCGAGGACGCCACCTGCTGGGCCTGCCTCGGCTACGACGAGGAAACCCGGGCGTTCGACCGCTATCACCCGCCCTCGAGTTCCTTCGCACCCGACGACTACCCGCTGCTCGGGCGGATCGCCGATCGGGGCTTCGAGACGGTGATCAGCCTCCACGGACTGGCCGACGATCGGGTGATCGTCGGCGGGGGGATCGACGCCGAACTCAAGCGCCGCGTCGAGTCCCGGCTCGAGGACGTCGTTACCCACCCCGTCGAGACGGCGTCCGACGGCCCGTACGGCGGCGTGAGCCCGGCCAACTTCGTCAACTGGCTCGCGCGCGACGGCCGGGGCGGTCTCCAGCTCGAGCAGAGCCGCGCCGTCCGCATGGACGAGCGCGACGCCGTCGTCGACGAGTTAGCGGGGCTGATCGCGGACGACTTGCGCTGACGGCCGTCCCGCAACGGTCGCGTTCACCGGTCGATTCGCGGCGATCTGCGGCGAAACTGCCGAAAAGGGTATCGCGGTAAACATTTAATCGGGGTGAGCCCTTACGTCCGAACATGCTCGACGCCCTTCTGGGGAACGTGCCGCTCTTGCTCCTCTCGGTGGGGCTCGTGTTGATGCTGCTCGAGGCCCTCTCGCCGGGCGCGCACCTCATCGTCATCGGGATCGCGCTGGTCGGCGCGGGACTGATCGGGGTGCTCTTCCCGGGCCCGCTGAGCCCGATCGTGCTGGCGGCGCTGACGCTCCTGTTCGGCCTCGCCGCGACGTACGTCTACCGCGAGTTCGACTTCTACGGCGGGAAGGGGACCGCCCGGACGACGGACTCGGACTCGCTGGCCGGCGCGACCGGCTACGCCACCGAACGGATTACGACCCGCGACGGCGAGGTAAAACTCGACGAGGGCGGCTTCGCCCCTTACTACAGCGCCCGGACCGCGAGCGGCACGATCGAGGAGGGCGAGGAGATCATCGTGATCGATCCCGGCGGCGGCAACGTGCTCACCGTCGAGTCCCTGGGTGCGATCGGTGAGGACGAGATCGATCGCGCGCTCGCGGAGGACGCGGCGAACGACACGGTCAGCGACTCGAACGCGGGTACCGGCGCCGCCGATCCGCTCGATAAATCGTCGAACGCAGACCTGGACGCGGAAGCCGAGCCGGAGACGGAAACCGAAAAATCGAGTTAGCCCCGAACTCGTCGCAGTGACGGGACGAGGTCTCCGATCCTCGCTGCATTCTCGGCTCCCGTTCGTGCTGCTCGAGCGTCGAGACTCGATTGACGACTAAATCGCAGCTATCCGGATTCTAACTGGCCTGAACGCCGGCAGTGCAGCGTTTCGCTAATAAGTCATCGGCCGGCGTACACATGTCGGTAACTCAAGGGAACGTTTTTCACGGCACCGACACAAGACCGAACCATGGTAGTAGATCTAATACCGCTCCAAGCCACCGGGGGCGCCATCCTGTTCGTCGGCGCCCTCCTGCTCGTCGTCGTCGTCGCCGCCCTCCTCAGCGCGGTCGAGATCGTCGACGCGTACGAGAAGCGCGCGCTGACCGTCTTCGGCGAGTACCGCAAGCTGCTCGAGCCGGGGATCAACTTCGTCCCGCCGTTCGTGTCGAACACCTACCGGTTCGACATGCGAACGCAGACGCTGGACGTGCCCCGCCAGGAAGCGATTACGCGAGACAACTCGCCCGTGACCGCCGACGCCGTCGTCTACATCAAGGTGATGGACGCCAAGAAGGCGTTCCTGCAGGTCGACGACTACAAGCGGGCCGTCTCGAACCTCGCCCAGACCACCCTGCGGGCGGTGCTGGGCGACATGGAACTGGACGACACGCTCAACAAGCGCCAGGAGATCAACGCACGCATCCGTCAGGAGCTCGACGAGCCCACCGACGAGTGGGGGATCCGCGTCGAGTCCGTCGAGGTCCGCGAGGTCAACCCCTCGAAGGACGTCCAGCGCGCGATGGAGCAACAGACCTCCGCCGAGCGGAAACGCCGCGCGATGATCCTCGAGGCCCAGGGAGAACGCCGCAGCGCCGTCGAGAAGGCCGAGGGTGAGAAGCAGTCCGAGATCATCCGCGCTCAGGGTGAGAAGCAGAGCCAGATCTTAGAGGCGCAGGGTGACGCCATCTCGACCGTGCTGCGCGCTCGCTCCGCGGAATCGATGGGCGAACGCGCGATCATCGACAAGGGCATGGAGACCCTCGAGGGGATCGGCCAGAGCGAGTCGACGACGTTCGTCATGCCCCAGGAACTCACCTCGCTGGTCGGCCGCTACGGCAAGCACCTCTCCGGCAGCGACGTGAAAGAGGACGGCACCGAACTCGAGGCCCTCGAGTTCGACGAGGAGACTCGCGAACTGATCGGGCTGGACGACATCTCGGAGATCATCGGTGAGATCGATCAGGAGGCCTCGATGGACGTCGAAGCGATGGAACAGGAAGCCCAGGCGATCAAGGAAGGCGAGGATCCGTCCGAGATCACCGACCCCGACGAGGTCATCGAGGAAATGGATCAGAACTTCCAGGGACAGACTGACGGCGGCACCGACCTCGATGTCGACGCGCCGGTCGACGAGAGCGACGCCGACGCGGACAACTGACGATCGCCGATAGCCCTGACAGCCGCTGACGGTCCCGCCGATTGCTTTGCCGCCCGTCGCCTCTGACGATGACGCGGTACCGCGGGTTCGTCCGTAATTCGATTTTACCGACGGAACCGCACCGCTCGAGCCGACTGCGGCGACCGCGTCGCTCGAGCCGAATTCGCTCACGAATTCGTGACGTTCACGCCTCAGTGAACGAAGCGGAGCGAAACCTGTTTTACGTGTCGGACCCTTTCGAACGGTAGAGAGACATGACATCGTCCGATGGGGTCGACGACAGCAAACGAGCGACCCTGCGCCGGTTCGCCGCGCTCGGTGCCGCGACGCCGATCACCGGAGCCGGCTTCTCCGACTCAGCGGCAGCCGACACGGGCGAGAGCGACGCCCGCGACGCGATCGCCGGCTACCTGTCCACGACGCCCGGCGCCCACTTCTCGAAGATCCGGGACGACCTCCAGCTCGGCACCGGCGAAACCCAACACCACCTGCGCCGCCTCGAGGACGCCGGCGCGATCGAACGGTACCGCGACGGTGACTACAAGCGGTTCGTGACTGCCGGCCGGTTCGACGAGTTCGAAAAGCAGGCGTTGGGCTACCTCCGGCGAGACACGCCCCGGGGCATGCTGATCGAACTCCTACTAAATCCGGACGCGACCGCGGGCGATATAGCCGACGCGCTCGAGGTCTCGGCGCCGACGGTCAGCAAGTACGCCGGGAAACTCGAGGAGGCGGGTCTGCTCTCCCGGGACGACGGATACGCGGTCGAACGCCCAGAGACGGTCATGATGCTCGTCGTGCGCCACGCCGACTCCTTCGGCGACCGGGCGCGGCGGCTGGCGCGGAACGCGGATCAGTTGCTCGAGTACGAAGGCTAAGTCGGGCGGGTCGATCCCATCGGAGTTACTGTTTTCGCTCGGTTTCAGGCGCTGTCGTCGAGACCTGGGTTCGGTCGCTGGACCGGGCCGAAAGCCCCGTTACGCGCGTTCGTCGACGCACTCGAGCGCTAGCTCGAGCAGGTCGGTCAGCGACTCGAGTTCGTAGGTCGCGTCCGGCGGGCAGTCGATGTCACGGTTGTGCGGACGGCGGACGAAGGCCGTCTCGAGGCCGAGTTCGGTTCCGGCGACGACGTCTTTCGGCGAATCGCCGACGTAGAGTCCTCGTCGAGCGCCGGTTCCGCCGCCGGTGCCGTCCGCTCGAGCGCCGTCGGCATCCACCGCGCCGTCGAGTCGCGCGAGCGCGTCTTCGATATAGTACGGATCGGGCTTGCGCCGCCGGTAGCCCTCGATGGTGGGATCGCGACCGCGAACGACGTCGAAGGAGATGTCGACGAAATCGGCGACGAATTTGGCGGTCTCGTGGCGGTTGTTGGTGACGAGTCCGACGGGCGTCTCCGACCGGTCCGCGAGCGTCCGGATCGCGTCGACATCGTCGTACAGCCCGCGCTCGCCGGAGCGCAGCCGCTCGTGGGTCCCTTCGGAGGCGTACCGTTCCTTCAGCTTCCAGAACCGCTCCGGATCGAGGCCGAGTTCGGCACAGCGCTCGCGGATCGCCTCGGTGTCCTGCCCCCTGAGCGCGCGTCGCTGGGCCGGCGTCGGCTCGGCGTCCAGTTCCGCGAGCGCGGCGTCGGCCGCGTCGTCGTACACGCCGGGAGCGGTGCGGGGACCCTCGAGAATGATCCCGTCCATGTCAAAGAGGATCGGCGCCGTCATTCGTGGCGGCTCGTGAATCGCTGCCGCGACTGAAATAGACGGCGGTCGCGTCTCACGACTCGGCCAAACGAAAACGAGAGAATCGGTCGCCGGGCGGGGACTGCCGGCGACGCAGGAGGGTCGATTCGGGAGCGGGTCGCAGCGGGCCCGCGGTTAGACGCTGACCTTCCAGGTCGTACTCGAGGAGTAGCCCCACTTCTCGATCTCGACGTCGTAGTCGCCCTCCTGAATGGCGGTGATGTTCGACCCAACCTCCTTCGCGGTCATCCCGAGCTCCTTCCCGATGATTCGGGATTTGAAGTACGTCTTGGTAGCCGCGTTCTCCCGGAGGTACTGGAGAATACGTCGCTGTTTACTCGTGAGGTCGGATGCCATTGCACTGCTCATACCGATTTCGATGCGAGGGACGCCCTTAGGGGGTTTGGTACGTGCGGTTAACCTGCCGCCCTCTTGCGGTTTTCCCGTCGAGTAATCGTCCGGTAATCGGACGGAAAGGCCGGCTTGGTACGGGCGGTTAATTCATTCGATCTGACGACTATCCGGGCCCGTGATCGGTTTCGATCGGAAAGCGTCGATTACCGGCGCCGGGCTACTCGTACTGGCCGGTCCGGAAGGGGCCGAACGCGCAGGCGACGGCTTGGCCGAGCGCGGTCGCGCGGTCGGTTAAGCCGTCCGTACAGACCCCGATCGCGCCCTCGGACTCGGCGACGCCCGAGGTGTCGAGTTCGTCGTCCATCACCGGCCCGAGTTCCTCCCCCGCCTCGAGGCGGTCCGCGACGCGGTCGGGGAGCCGAAGCGCCGGACCGCCGCCGCGTTCGAGCCGCTCGCCGTCGGTCACCGCCGCCCACATGATCAGCGTCACGCCCGGCGCGCCGTCGAAGCGGGCGACGCCGCCCTCGAGGCCGACGCCGAACTCGTAGTCGGCGCCCGCCTCGGCCAGCGCGCGCCGGGCGCGGTTCTCGGCGCCCGCGACGGTCTCCGCGACGGACCACGGTTGCTCGGGGACGCCCGACTCGACGTCGACGGCGGTGACCGTCGGTTCGAACCGCGCTAGCGTTCGTTCGACCGCGTCGATCTTGACCGGGTTCGTGCTGCCGACTGCGACGTCCATACTCGGGCTTCGAACGACGGCCAATTGGACCCTCCGCTTTGGGAGGTATTCACTACTTCAATGTTATGGTTTCTCATACTCGTTCCTGCGAATTACCGGGTTTCGTGGCGTATCGGATCTCGATTTCGAAACCATTATACCTCGGGTCTCAGAACGGAGTAGGTAACGACTCCGTCCGGACTTTTGCGGTTGGTTCGTCCGGGCAGCACTCGCCATCGTATGACCGACGCACAATCGAACACGAGAGTACGGCGTACCGAACGAGAAACCGACGCGACGACCGAAACCGAAGCGGAAACCGAAGAGAACGACCTCGTCTGCCCGGAGTGTGCGGGCAACCTGGTCGTCGACGACGAACACGGCGAGACCGTCTGCGAAGACTGCGGCCTCGTCGTCGAGGAGGACTCCGTCGACCGCGGGCCCGAGTGGCGCGCGTTCGACGCCGCCGAGAAGAACGAGAAGTCCCGCGTGGGCGCGCCCACCACGAACACGATGCACGACAAGGGGCTCTCGACGAACATCGACTGGCGCAACAAGGACGCCTACGGCAACTCCCTGGACTCGCGCCAGCGCGAGAAGATGCAGCGTCTGCGCAAGTGGAACGAGCGGTTCCGCACCCGCGACTCCAAGGAGCGCAACCTCAAACAGGCGCTGGGCGAGATCGACCGCATGGCCTCCGCGCTCGGCCTGCCGAACAACGTCCGCGAGACCGCCTCGGTCATCTACCGCCGCGCGCTCGAGGAGGATCTCCTGCCCGGACGATCGATCGAGGGCGTCTCGACGTCCTGCGTCTACGCCGCCGCGCGCCAGGCCGGCGTCCCGCGCAGCTTAGACGAGATCGCGGACGTCTCCCGCGTCGAGAAAAACGAGATCGCCCGTACCTACCGCTACGTCGTCCGCGAACTTGGCCTCGAGGTTCAGCCGGCCGACCCCGAGAGCTACGTCCCCCGCTTCGCCTCCGGACTCGAGCTCTCCGACGAGGCTGAACACCGCGCGCGCTCGCTGCTCCAGAACGCCAAGGAGAAGGGCGTCCACTCGGGCAAGTCGCCGGTCGGCCTCGCGGCCGCCGCGGTCTACGCCGCGGCCCTGCTGACTAACGAGAAGACCACGCAGGCCGCCGTCTCGGACGTCGCCGACATCTCCGAAGTGACGATCCGGAACCGCTACCACGAGCTCCTCGAGGCCGAGGAGACGATCGGACTGGCCTGATCGGCGGCGCCGCGAATCGACCTCGCGGACAAGTCCACCGCACGGATCGGTACTGTTTTTCTACCGCCCGTTCTCACCGGGAGTACGATGGGTATCGCATTCGACTCGTTCGTTCTCACCGCCGCGACCGACGACCTGACGGACGAAGCTCGAGCCCGCGACCGCGCGGACGCCGTCGAGTTTCGGATGGACCTGACCAACGCCGACGACGCGCTGGCCGCCCTCGAGACCTACGACGGCGAACTGCCGATCCTCGCGACCAACCGGGCCGCCTGGGAGGGCGGCGAGTGGGTCGGCGACGACGACGAGCGGCTCGCGGTGCTGGCGGAAGCCGCCCGGATCGACGGCGTCGAGGCGATCGACGTCGAACTCGAGTCGCTGCGTTCGGGCGCAGCCGACGACGTGCTCGAGACCGCGCGCGAGCACGACGTCTCGGTCGTCGCGTCGACCCACGACTTCGAGGGGACGCCGAGCGAGGACGCGATGATCGACCGCCTCGCCGAGGCCTGCGAGTACGCCGACGTCGGGAAACTCGCGGTGACCGCGCACGACCGATCGGACTCGCTGGCGGTGCTGTCGGCGACCCACCGGCTCACCGAGGACGGGAAGACGGTCGCGACCATGGCGATGGGCGAGGCCGGCAGCCACACGCGGGCCGTCGCGCCGCTGTACGGCTCGCGGATCGGCTACGCGCCCGTCGACCCCGCCGAGGCCACGGCGCCGGGCCAGTACGATCTCGCGACGCTCTCGCGACTAGTGTCGGAGCTCGAGTGACCGGAATCGAGTGAGCGCCCGCGGCCGGACCGACGGTTCTCGGCCGATACGACCGGCTGACCGCGGTCAACCGCCCGTTTGCTGCCGGCGTTCGTGACGGTAACAGCTGCATACCAATAGGTAGCCCCGGCACACGGGAGCGTATGGACTCGACGAGTACGGGGCGTCTCGATCTCCTCCGCGAGGCGGCGGCCGCAGTCGGAGGGGGCGGGGCGGCGTCCGTCTTCGGCAGTGACGGCCGGGACGGGGACGGCGGCGCTCTCGACGCCGAGGCCGGGGCCGGGACCGGAACTGCATCCCCATCCGCGTCGTCGTCGCGGGCCGAATTGCTCCTCCGCTCGATCGGCGTCGTCGCGACGCCGCCGGGATCGGCGCCGCTCCGCCTCGAGCCGGCGTTCGAGACGGCCCGCCGAGAGCAACTGCGCGAGATCCGAGCGCAGGACGCCCAACGCGAGGTGCTCGCGGCGCGGCTCGAGACCGCGCCCGGTCGAGTGACGCTCGCGGTCACCGCGGACGGGTTCGTGGCGACCCGCGGCGACGAGCGGGTCGGCTGCTGGCCGTCGAACGCGGCCTTCCTCGCGGATCTGGCGGCCGCGGAGACGCTGGACGACCGCCGGCCGGACTGGCGGACCCTCGAGTCGGACGAGCGGGGCGTCGTACTGACCGCGCTGCGGCTGTTTCTCGATCGGTGTCCGAACTGCGACGGCGCGCTCGTCGGCACCGACGCGGGGGAGGCGACGGGCGACGAACTAGCGGCCCCGGGAACCGCACGAAGTGATCGAACCGGCGCGGAACGCGGCGTGTCCCTCGAGTGTGCGTACTGCGGCGTGATGCTGGTCCGGGAGCCGTACGACTGACGCGACTGACGGGCAGGCCGACTCCGGCCTCGGCCGGCGGCCGAGCGGCGACCGAGCCCGCTCACGGGCTCGGGGGCGAATCGTCTCGGAATCGGAATGTTAACCAGTCGGCTCGCCTAGTGTCCGACCATGACATGGTTTCGTGCGCTCCTCGCCGGGGCCCTCTCGATCCTCTTTCCCGGTGCGGGACACGCGCTCCTGCGGGACTGGCTCCGCGCGGTCGTCTTCGCGGGGCTGTATCTCTCCGCGATCGCGATCTTCCTCCCGACTGAGCAACTCGCCGCGGCCGAAACGATGGCCGACGCCGTAACGATCGTCGGTAACATGGACTCGACGGGCCAGTTCGCCGTCTCGTTTATCGGGCTGTTCGCGGCGATCGACGCGGCGTTCCGCTCGCTCGGTTTTCCGCCGACCGGGTCGGGAACGGGTTCGGGTTCGAGCGACGGCTCGACCTGTCCGGAGTGCGGCAAGGAACTCGACGAAGACCTCGAGTTCTGTCACTGGTGTACGACGCGCCTCGAGCCGGCCGACCGCGAGGACGCGGACCCGAGCGAAGCCTGAGTGAAAATCGGCCGACCCGCGAGCCGTCCGCGACCGTCCGTTACTTCTCGATGATGCTCTCCTCGACGGCCTCGCCGAAGTGTCGCGCCGTGTCCTCGTAGTACAGCAGTAGTTCGTCGCCGGCCTCGAGGTCGGTCACCGCCTTGCGGCCCTCGTCGGAGGCGACCTTGATCGTCTCGGCGTTCTGGAGCAGCGTCTCGACGCGGTCGCCGTCCTGGGTCTCGAGGGCGACCCGGAACATCGGTCGCTGCTCGATCTTGACGCGGCCGACGATGGCCTCGCGGGTGTTGCCGTCGGTGTCGACGACCTGCACCTCGTCGCCGCTTTGCAGTTCCGAGAGGTACTTCGTGCCGCCGTCGGGCGTGCGGACGTAGGCGTGGACCGCACCCGCGTTGACCCGGAACGGTCGCGAGGCGACGTAGGGCGATTCGGCGGTCTCGGCGTGGACGAAGACCAGCCCGCGGGCCATCGAGCCGACGAGCATCCCCTCGTCGTGCTCGAGCAGGCTCCCCGTATCGATACAGACGCGATCGGCGCTGCCGACCCGCTCGACGTCGAGCACCTCGGCGTACTCCAGCTCGAGGGTCTCGCGCTCGGCCTCGTCGCGGACCTCGACGGTCTTGCGGATCTCGTCGGGGTCGCTCGAGTCCAGCAGGACGGAGTCGGCGCCGATCTCCAGCGTCTCGAAGGCCGTCCGCGCTTCCTCGGCGCTGGTGACGCCCGCCACGAGGTCGGTCTCGTCGCCGATCCGGGCGATCAGGTTCTCGAGGGGGATGATCGTCCAGTCCTCGCCGATGACGATCGTGTGGTCGGCCTCCTGGGCCGCGGTCTCGGCGAACTTCTCGTACTCGGTGTCGAGGATGCGGACGTACGCGCCCCGCTCGAGGTCGGGGTCGCCGTCTCGACGGAGCGTCGAGAGGTCCGCGGAGCCGGAGAGGTCCTCGGGCATGTCGATCGTCGCGTCGCCCTCGCCGTCTTTGCCGACGACGACGGCGTCGGGTTTCGCGGCCGACCCGCCGTCCGCGTCCGTGTCGCCGACGTCTTCGATGACGTCCTCGGCGTCCCCGTCACCTTCGGCGTCGTCGACGAGGGTCACGTCGCCGTTCGTCCGAAACGCCGCGACGTTGATGTCGCCGAGTTCGCGCACGCGTTCGACGTCGTCCTCGTCGACCAGTACCCAGTCGGCGCCCGCCTCGAGCGCGGCGGTGATCCGCTCGCGGCGCTCGTCCCAGTCGCCGACGGTGTCGTCGGCCTTGATCCAGACGGATCGTGTCCGTGTCATGCATCGACGGTCGAAGGGAACCGGCTTGAACGTGGCGAATCGCGCAGGCCGATCGCCGGGACCGTCGCCGACCGGGACGGCGCGGTCACATCCGTCGAAACGTTAAGAACGCGCTCGACCCAACTAGAAGTAGATGTCCGGCTACGACGCGATCTGTTTCGATCTCGATCACACCCTCTGCGAGCCGACCCGCGATCCCGCGGCGCTGCTCGAGGCGGCCGTCGACCGCGCCGGCTGCGAGCAGTTCTGTACGCCGGCCGACCTCCGCGCCGCGATACCCGACCTGCCGACGGCCGAGTCGGACCTGGAGTTCTACGAGCACCTGTTTACCGAGGTCGCGCGCCGCGCCGACCGCGACGTCGACCCCGAAACGCCGTCGCGGCTCGCGCGAGCCTACCTCGAAGAAACGGACCCCACCGCCGTTCAGTTTCGGCCGGGCGCCGAACGGGCGCTCGAGCGCGCCCGCGAGCGCGGGCAGGTCGCACTGATCACCAACGGCGGACGCGAGACGCAGACGCAGAAGTTGCGGGCGCTCGGGATCGAGGACACCTTCGACGTGCGCGTCTTCACGGAACCGAGCGCGGGGATCCACCCCAAACCCGACGCGGCGCCGTTCGAGCACGCGCTCGCCGAACTCGAGGCGACGCCCGACGGCACGATCCACGTCGGCGACTCGCTGCACGCCGACGTTGCGGGCGCGAACGCGATGGGCCTCGATTCGGCGTGGATTGCAACCGACGGCGGGGTCGACCGCGGCGAGCACCGGCCGACGTACGAACTGCCGTCGCTCGAGGCCTTCGAGACGATCGTCTGAGTTAGTCCGAGTCGGCCGGCAGCAGATCGCTGTGGACGACCGCACGGTACTGACTCTCCGTCGCCTCCTCGAGGCGGGTCACCAGCGCCGCCGCCTCGTCGAAGTCCTCGGGCAGTTCGAACGGGTCGTCGTCGTCCTCGTCGCGCCGTCGACAGACCGTGAGGAACGACGCCAGCGTCGAGTACGTGCCCGGGCGGGCGTAGACGACGCCGACGCCGTCGGCCACCTGCTCGCGCCAGTGGTCGATCACCGGTTCGGCCTCGAGTCGCGGCCGTCGCTTCTGCTCGGCGAGTTCGCCCGCGTCGATCTCCCCCTCGCCGAGCGCGTCGTCGAAGACGGCCTGCAGTTCCTCCGTGTTCTCTTCGATGTACGGCGCGTCCGCCTCCGCCTCGATCAGTCGCTGGAAGGCCTCGAGCTCCGCGGATCGAGCCGCGACGGGGTAGACGAAGTCGTGGTTCTCCTTCGGCAGCTTGTAGGATTTGCCCTCGACGCCCTGTTCGCCGGGGCCCGAATGGCCGAGCATCAACTCGAGAAGTCCCATAGGTAATACAGGTTCTGTGAGGCGAATAAGTGTTCCGCGGTCGATGCGGTGCGCGCTCTCTCGGCCCACGGTCGGCTCGCCGTCGGCCCGCGCATCGACTCCGCCGCCTTACCAGTCGTCCCCGAGCGCCGCCTTCGCGCCGCCGTACTCGCTCGCGGTCGCCCACGTCCGCCCGCTCTCGACGTGTTCGACCTCGTAGGCGGCGCCGCAGCTCCCGCACCGGTACCGCTCGGGGGCCTTCACCGGCCGCGAAGCGCGGTGGCGCGTCGCGCGCCAGTCGCAGTCGTCCGCGCGACAGCGGAGGACGTACCGCGGCTCCGCGAACGCCCGGCAGTGACGCGGCGCCTCGAGGTCGGCCGCTCGGTCGCGAAACCGCGGGCCGTGCCCCGACTCGCCGAACCGCTGGAACTCCCAGGCGTGGACGAGTTCGTGGCGCACGACCGCTGCGAACTCCGGCCAGTCGTAGCGCTCGTAGGCCCGCCGCGCGAGGACGATCGTCGCGACCTCGCGATCGCGGTCCCACCGACACGCCCCCGCGCGCCGGCGGGCGCGAGCCGAGACCGTCCACTCGAGCGCCTCGAGATCGACGGGGAGGTCGTACTCCCCGCCGTCCTCGCCGGCGACCTCGCGGGCGTGAATCCGCGCGCGGGCGACGATCTCGTCGTCGATCGTGAGCGGTTCCCCGTCGGACACGGGCCGACGATCGGCCGGCCGTACCGAATTTCTTCCGATCCCGGCCGCGTCTCGACCGGTTTATTTATGTCCCTGATACAACAACGTTCGGATATGTACGATTTAACGGGGTTCCAGCGCGACCTGCTGTACGTCATCGCCGGGCAAGACGAGCCACACGGCCTCGCGATCAAGGAGGAACTCGAGGACTATTACGAGACGGAGATCCACCACGGCCGCCTGTATCCGAATCTCGACACGATCGTCGACAAGGGCCTCGTCGAAAAGGGCCAGGCCGACCGACGGACGAACTTCTATACGCTCACCCGCCGCGGCAGACGCGAACTGGAGGCGCGACGCGACTGGGAACAGCAGTACGTCGCCGACCTGTTCGAGGACGACTGACCGACCCCGCGCGTCGACGACGGCATCCGCTTCTCGCATCCCCGTCGCCGGCCCGACTCGCAGCTTCTGCTTCCGCTTCTGATCTCGCCCCTTCGAACCGCCCTCCACGGGATGACCCGCTTCGATTCCCGCCTCGAGAGTCCGTCGATCGGCCTCGTTTTAACAACTGATTGCCATTCAGTTGTTAATTAGTAACGAAATACGGCGCGTTTACAACAGCTACGATAATAAGATTCGCGCCCGAAGCGACGGCAACGATGAGCGATCACGAGTCGGCGCGCTCCCGTCGCAGAGGGGACCGCGGTCGCGGGCAGGAGGAGGGTCTGGACGATCGCGACCACAGCCACGGCCACGACCACGATCGCGACCACGGCCACGATCACGGCGCCTCGTCGACCAGCAGCCGCAAACTCGCCGCCGTCTCCGCGATCAACCTCCTCGGATTCGTCGCCGAGCTCGCGGGCGGGCTCCTGTTCGGGTCGGTCGCGCTCATCAGCGACGCGTTCCACATGCTGTTCGACGCGCTCGCGTACGTGATGGCCTTCGCCGCGTCGCACGTCGCCGAATCCTACGGCGACGAGGGGCGCTGGTCGTACGGACTCCACCGCCTCGAGCCGCTCGCGGCCTTCCTCAACGGCGTCCTCCTGCTCCCGATGGTCGGGTTCATCCTCTGGGAGTCCTACCAGCGGTTCCTCGAGCCGGTCGCCATCGGGACCGGGCCGACGCTCGTCATCGCCGCCGGCGGGCTCGCGGTCAACGTCGGCTCGATCTACGTGTTACACGGCGGCGAGATGAGCCTCAACGAGCGGGGCGCCTTCTACCACCTGCTGGGCGACGCCGGCGGCTCGATCGCCGTCATCGTCTCGACGCTCGTCATCGAACTGACCGGCTTTCGCATCGTCGACCCGCTCACCGCCGGTCTCATCGCGCTCGTCGTAACGTGGTCCGCCGTGAACGTGCTTCGCGGCAGCAGCGCGATCTTCCTCCACCGGACGCCGTTCGACCGGGACGCGGTCCGGGCCGCGCTCGCGGACGTCGACGGCGTCACCGGCGTCGACGACCTCCACGCCTGGCAGGTCTGTAGCCGGATCACGGTCGCCACCGTCCACCTCGAGACGGACGCCGAGACGATGGCGGACGCGGAGGCGGTGACGCGGCGGGTCCACGCCGAACTCGACGCCCGCGGGGTCGATCACGCGACCGTCGAACTGTGTCCGGCGTACGACGAGCGCGAGGTTCACCTCAACGCTCACTGCCACTGACCGGAGGAACGGATCCGGCATCCGCCGGTCCGCGACTCGGGCATCGAATCGGTCGAGCGGATCGAGGTATCGCGCTGCACCGACGGTCGGCGTCCCGGCGCTCGCCCGCTGCCGTATAATATACGATACCCTACGTATATAGGAACCTACTAGATATGTGATGGATATTCGGAGGCCGACGACACGCGTCCAATCCCCGATCGCATCCGCGTAGCGTACCCGGTACAGAGCAGTTTCTGCGGCTCGAGAACCCGAGATACGGCCGAATCCGATCGAAATCCGATTCCCGCGGCTGTTTCCGGTTCACAGTCGGGCGCCATCGTCGGCAGGGCCGACGACAATTCGACGAACGATCGAATCGACGACTCGGAACCCGAAAACGGAGCGATTGAATCGCTCGAGCGGTCGTCGGGATTCGCCCACCGATCGGATCGCGGTCGTCATTGGAATAACCGAGCAGTCTGTTCGAGCAGTTTATCTATTATCTCATAGTATTATCGAGAGCAGAGATATCGTCCTGACGACCGGCGACGAGCCGGGCGACCGACGATCGCACCGCCGTGACGGGGCCGCGCCTCGACCTGCGGTCGCTCCCAGAAGCCGGGAATGCGGGGTGCCCTTAGGACCGTGCCGAGACAAGCGTCTCGTATGTCCGCCGCCGACCACCGGACGTCGCTTCCCCGCCCGCCGAAGACGTTCACCGACCGCGAGGGGCGCACGATCACCGTCAACGAGTACGACGGCGATTCCGGGCCGCTGCGGGAGATGTACTCGCACTTCGACGACGACTCTCGGGCGCAGGGACTCCCGCCCAGAAGCGACCGACGGATCGCGGAGTGGATCGCGGAGTTGCTCGAGGACGGCCTGCACGTCGTCGCGCGCCACCGAGGCGACGTCGTCGGCCACGCCGTCCTGGTTCCGTACGATTCGACGTCGGAGCTCGCGATCTTCGTGAGGCCGACCTACCAGTCCGCCGGTATCGGGACGCACCTCATCCGGTGTTTGCTCGGTCACGGGCGCGCAAACGGGCTCTCGCACGTGTGGCTCACCGTGGCCCGGGGGAACCGCATCGCGATGAACCTCTATCGGTCGGCCGGCTTCGAGATCACCGAGCGGGACCGGGGCGAGTACGAGATGGAACGAGCGCTGTAGGACGAAATATATTGATTCTGTTAGGACTGGTTTACTGTATACTATCTGGTATAGATCGACCGAGGTCCTTCTCGCGGAGCCCGAATTCGACTCGGTGAATTCAATCGAAGATATTTGACCGTTCGATCTACTAATATCCCGAATGCTCGAAGATCAGAATCAATACGCCGAATAGTCGGCGATAGTTCGTGACGGGATATGTGGGGATAGAGGATTCCGGATCGAGGCCTCGGTAAATCGTATATTCTCGATTAGTGGTAAAAACTAGTTTAGTGGCGGTCGACGAATCGTCAGCGCAGCCGAGACGAACGGGATTCCGGTCCCGCGGCCTCGAGTTCAGATGTCGACGGGTTCGTCCCGCTCGGCGGCCTCGTGGATCGCCTCGATCGTTCGGAGATCCTCGAGCCCGTGGCGGCCGTCCGGAAGGATCGGCTCGTCGCCGAGCACGCGGTCGGCGAAGTAATCGAACTCCTCGCGCATCTCCTCGACTTCGGTGAAGTCGGTGTCCTCGATCGTCGCCTCCACGCTGCCCGATGAGAGGTGCAGCGTGGCTTCGCCGTGGAACGCGGGCGAGAGCTCGATGAGGCCGTCGGTGCCGATGATCTTGAGTTCGGTGTCCTCCTGGGCGTGCTGGCTCGTCGTACAGACCAGCGGCACGTCGTCCTCGAGCGTGAGGGTGAACGTGGCGTACTGGTCCGGGACGTCGTCGAACGCCTCGTGCGGCGATGACATGCGAGCGTCGGCCCGCACTGGGTCCCGCTCGAGGAGGAATCGCGCGGTGTTGATCGGGTAGATTCCTAGGTCCATCACGGACGTCCCGTAGCCGGTGATATCGGAGTTCAGGCGCCACTGATCGGGATCGGGGATCATCTCGAGGAGCGGCTGGGTGTTGTTGCCGTAGACCTGCGTCGGCTCGCCGATGAACCCGTCCGCGATGAGTTCCTTGGCGCGGCGGACGGCGGGTTCGGTGTGCATCCGGTAGGCCGTCATCAGCGGGATGTCGCCGTCCTCGGCCGCTTCGACCAGCCGCTCGGCGCGCTCGACGGTCGCCTCGAGGGGCTTCTCGCAGAGGACGGCCTTGTCGAGCTCGGCCGCGGTTTCGACGTACTCGAGGTGGTAGGCGTTGGGGGTGCCGACGTAGACGGCGTCGTACTCGTCGGCTGCGGCGCCGTCGTGGTACTCGTCGTACGTGATCCCGCGCTCGGCGCCGTGGCGGTCGGCCAGCCGCTCGGCCTTCTCCGCGGACGAACTGACGAGCACCGCGGTCTCGCAGTAGTCCGCCTGCTCGATCGCGGGGATGACGACGTCGACGGTCCACCACCCGAGGCCGATCAGCGCGAACCGAACCGTGCCGTCGGCCGTCGTTTCCCAGTCCCGCTTCGAGAATTCCGTGATCATCGTGGCGTCCATACGCGACGTTTTGCGCGACGTGAATAAAATCGTTCGGTGCCGCGGCGACGACGGCGCCAGCGGACCGCGGACGAGCGTGCGTGCGGGACGGAATCGCGACGCGGCGTTTCTTGATCGGAAACGGATTCGACACCGCAGTCATTTTTACTACAGTACGTTTGTAATAGCCTGCGTCGTATGAAATCGATAATGATGGAAAATACCGGCCGTAACCGCCGAGTAGATGCGTTTCTGACTGAGAAACGAACGCTCGAGAGCGCCGCTCCGGGACTGACTGCTTCGAGCAGAGTGAAGGACACGAACGCAACGGCGGACGCAGTCGGTCGTACTCGGCCGACGGGCGGCGCAACTAGTCCCTGGCGACGGTTCGACGGTCGAGTCGGCCGCGACCGAACGCGGTTCGATCCCGCGACCGGCAAACGGCCTTCCGACCGTGCGACAGCGCTTACTCGATCGAGACCGCGGCGACGGTGGCGGGAGGCAGTTCGACCTCGATAGCGGAGCCGTCCGCCGGGACCGCGAGCTCGTCGGCGGCAAACTCGTCGGCGTTGTGCTTGGTCACCGCGTAATCGGGCTCCTGGCCCGCAAACAGGATTTCGCCGGCGATGTCCCCCTCGTTCAGCTCGGTTCCCTCGAGGGAGAGCTCGATGGTCTGTTCGCTGCGGCAGTCGAGGTTGGTGAGGGTGACGTAGGTGGCGTCGTCGCCGACGGAGGCGGAGGCGCCGACTAGCGGGAGCTCGCGGTCGGATTCGTCGTCGACGACCTCGCGGGTGGGCGTGTCGACGGAGGTGCGGACGGCCTCGTTGCCCTTGTGCGGCGCGTAGAGGTCGAAGACGCGGTAGGTGGGGCGGGCCCAGGCGTCGTCCTCGTCGGTCTCGACGAGACACTGGAGGACGTTGACCGTCTGGGCGATGTTAGTCATCGTCACCACGTCGCTGTTGTTGTTGAAGATGTCAAGCACTGCGGCCGCCGAGAGCGCGTCGAACACCGTCCCCTCCTGCTCGAGGCCGTTGTCGGCGGTGGCCTCGGGGTGCCAGGTGCCCCACTCGTCGATGATGACGCCGATGTCGCGGGTGGTCGCGACCGCGTTGATCGCCCCGGCCATCCGCTCGATGTGCCGTTCCATCTCGAGGGCGTCGGCGAGCATGCGGTCGTACTTCTCGTCGTCGGCCTCGGCGACGTTCGTCCCGCGGCCGTAGTAGTGGTGCAAGGTGAGGTGATCCAGCGGGAACTCCGCGCCCCACGGCGACTCGTTGATCTCCTCTAAGAAGCGGCGGTTCCACTCGTGACCTTCGAACCCGCAGGCGATCAACTCGAGGTCGTGATCGAACATGAGGTTCGATTGGGTACCGACGTAGGTGGCGTATCGGCGGTACTCACGGGCGTACTGTTCGGGGCTCATCTGGCCGCCACAGCCCCAGTTCTCGTTGCCCAGGCCCCAGTACTTGACGCCGTAGGGCTCCTCGCGACCGTTCTCGCGGCGGCGGTCGGCCAGTTCCGTGTCGCCGTCGTAGTTACAGTACTCGACCCAGTTGGCCGCTTCCTGGGGACTCCCCGAGCCGACGTTCGCCGCCAGATAGGGTTCGGTCCCGATCCGCTCGCAGAGCTCGAGGAACTCGTCGGTGCCGAAGGAATTGGGTTCCTCGGGCTTCTCCTCGGGGCCCTGGGCCCAGAAGAGGTTCCGACGGCGCGGGCGCTCCTCTTGCGGGCCGACGCCGTCTTCCCAGTGGTAGTCGTCGGCGAAACAGCCGCCCGGCCACCGCAGCACCGGCAACTCGAGGTCCTCGAGGAGGGAGACGGTATCCTCGCGGAAGCCGTCCTCGTCAGCGCTATCGGCGTGCCAGATGCCGCCGTAGATACACCGCCCCAGATGTTCGGCGAAGTGGCCGTGGATCTCGGGCGCGATCTCGTCGATAGTCGCCGCAGTATGGACTGTGATCTGCGCGTCAGTCATGCACTAACCCGGTGTTTGTAGATGTCACTAATAATACTTCGGTTCCCGGCGGCCCTCGCGCGACGGGACCGACGGCCGGCCGTTCGTTCATGAAAACGTTCATGATGGTCGCTGTGCTCGCCCGACACATGGACGAGTACACGCATACTCCGGTCACCGTTGCTGACAAGCGCACCGTCGTCGTCGGCGGCACGAGCGGGCTCGGGCAGGCGATCGCCGTCGGGTTCGCCGCCGACGGCGCGGACGTCATCGCGACGAGTCGCTCCGAGGACGCGGTCGACGAGACGGCCGACCTGCTCGAGGAGCGGGGCGCGACCACGGCCCGGGTCACCTGCGACGTCACCGACCCCGAGTCGCTCGAAAACCTCCGCGAGGTCGCCGAGGAAACGCTTGGCGGAATCGACGTCGTCGTCTCCTCGGCGGGGGCGATCTCGCGGGACACCGTCGTCGACATCAGCGAGGACGAGTGGGACTTCGTCACCGACGTCCAACTCGACGGCGTGCGGCGGATCACGCAGGCGTTCGCGCCCGCGATGAACGAGGGCGGCAGCATCATCAACATCTCCTCGCTCGCTGCGCGGCTCTCGATGGCGAACCTGCCGGCGTACTCGGCGGCGAAAGGCGCCGTCGAGGCGTTCACCCGAGCGTCGGCCAAGGAGCTCGCGCCGGAGATTCGGGTCAACGCGATCGCGCCCGGCTTCTTCATCACGCCCCAGAACGAGGACACCTACGCTGAGGGGACCGAGAAGCGCGAACGGATCGACGAGCGGACGCCGCTGGGTCGGGTCGGCGAGCGCGAGGAACTCATCGGCGCGGCGATCTACCTGGCGAGCGACGCGTCCTCGTTCGTCACCGGCGAGGTGCTCACCGTCGACGGCGGGTTCGCAGACAGCGCGTTCTAAGGCCGAACTCGAACGGATTGACCGGCGGCGTGGCGCGATCGGTTCGCGGTCGTGCGCCGCACGTAGCCGCGTCGCTGCCGGTCAATCGCGCCGACGAGGCGACAAAACGGGATTTTTCGAGGGGCCGTGTCGGATTATTCTAGTCGTACTGACCGGAAGATACATGTATTATGTTTAATTCATACTGTTGTATGCCAATGTGCAACACCAACAGGGGTGAGACCGCGTCACCCCCTCCCGACGGCTGTTCGTCGCGCCGGGTCAGCCGCCGTCGCGTACTGCAGGCGACGGGGGCCGCCGGGCTCACCGGTATCGCCGGCTGTACGGGCTACGTCGGTAGCTCGCGGGACGGCGTCGAGTACTGGACGCTCTTCGGCGGCGGCGACGGGACCGTCATGAAGGCGATGGTCGACGAGATCAACGCGAGCGACGAGTACGACCTCCACATTAACCGCCAGCGAGTGCCGTGGGACGAACACTACGGCCGGCTCTACACGTCGATGGTCGGCGGCAACCCGCCGGACGTTGCGGTGATGCACTCGCGGATGATGCGGGACTACCAGAACAGTCTCGTCCCGGTCACCGACGAGATCGGCACCGATCCGTACCTGGAGGAGGTGGCGGACGGCGGCGTCGTCGACGGCGAACAACTCGCCGTGCCGCTCGACACCCACCCGTTCGGGCTCTACTACAACAAGGAGATCTTCGAGGAGGCCGGGCTCGATCCGGAGGACCCGCCGAACACCGCCGAACGGTTCTACGAGTGCGCCAACGCGATCGTCGAGAACACGGACTACTACGCCTTCGACTACTTCGAGGGCGAGTTCCATGCCGAGACGATGCGAATGCTGTTGCACAGCCGCGGCGGGCAGATCCTGACCGACGATTACGAACCCGCTTTCGACACGGAGAACGGCCACGACGTCGTCCAGGAGATGCACGATTGGGTGTACGAACACGAGTGGGCGCCCGTCGATCCCACGACCGGCTGGAACGCCTGGAACCGCGGCGAAGTCGGCATGAAACTCGAGGGAACGTGGCACATCAGTATCGTCCGCGAGGCGGGCTTCGAGTTCGGGCTGACCGAGCCGTTCATCATGCCGGAGTCGACCAGCCCCGTGACGGTCGGCGACAGCCACATGCTGATCATTCCCGAGAGCAAGGATCGCGATCAGGAACGGCTCGAGGACGCGATCCAGACCGTCCGGCTGCTCACCCAGGAGTTCAACGATCGGTGGGGGGCCGAAGCCGGCCACCTCCCCGCCAGCCGGAGGGCGGTCGAGAGCGACACCCTGCGGGAATCGGACACCTGGGAGCAGACCCTCGAGACGTTCTACGGCATGGTGGAGAACGATCAATTCATTCGACCGCCGGCGACGCCGAACGTCGAGCAGTACACCGAGGAGATCTACCAGCCGCTCGACGACATGCGGGCCGGAAACATCGATCCGCCGGCGGTCATCGAGACGGCCGAGAAAGGCGTTCGACAGACGTTCAATAGAGGGTAACTACCCATGGCACAAGCACAACAAACCGAGACGGACGCGACGAACGCGAGTGCGGACGAATCGGACGGCCTGACGTCGTCGTCGCTCCGCGAGTTGGTCGCCGGCGTCACCTTCGCGCTTCCCTACGTCCTGATCGCCGGCACGTTCCTGTTCGGGCCGTTGCTCCTGGCGCTGTACATGAGCTTCCACGACTGGAACGCGCTCGAGCCGGCCCAGTCGCAGTTCATCGGCCTCGAGAACTACCGGATCCTGCTGTCGGATCCGGACTTCTGGAACGCCCTGCGAAACACCGTCTACTTCGTCGTCCTGACGGTCCCGCCGATCATTGTCGGCTCGCTGCTGCTCGCGCTCGGCGTCAACCGCGACGTTCGGGGCAAGTGGCTGCTGCGGACGATCTTCTTCAGCCCGTACGTGCTGACCGTCGCGGTCGTCGGGCTGCTGTGGACGGAGATCTTCAACGCCTCCGGGCTGGTCTCGTACTACATCGGCGGCGGCAACTGGCTGACCGACCACCAGCTCGCGATGCCGGCGATCGCCATCGCGACGATCTGGTGGCAGCTCGCGTTCAACTTCATCATCCTGCTGGCCGCGCGCCAGAACGTCCCCGACCGGCTCTACGAGGCGGCGAAACTGGACGGCGCGAGCACCTGGCGGATGATGCGGGACGTGACGATCCCGCAGATGCGAAACCCGTTGATCTTCGTCGTCATCGTCACCTTCGTCAACTCCTTCCAGGTGTTCGGCCAGCCGTACATCATGACCGACGGCGGCCCGTCGTTCTCGACGACGACGGTCGTCCTCTACCTCTACGAGACCGCCTTCACCGGCCGGGAGTTCGGCTACGCCGCCGCGGTCGGCTACGTCCTCTTTATGATCCTGATCGCCGTCTCCGCGACCAACTACTACTTCCTCACGGGTGATGACCAATGAGCGTCGAATCGAAATCGGTCCTCGAGAACGTCTCGCTGTCGAACACCCGACTCCGAACGATCGCCCTGTACGTCGGGCTCTACGGGACGGCGGCGCTGTTCCTGCTCCCGTACTGGTACATGTTCGCGACGTCGTTCATGACGCGCGATCTGGTCTACGCCGAGGTGCCGTACCTGATCCCGTGGGACCTGACGCTGTACTGGTACGAGTACCTGCTGGCGAACTCGCTGATCGTCCAGTGGACGGTCAACACGGTCATCCTGGCCGGGATCACGACGGCGGTCGTGATCGCGGTCGACGCGATGATCGCGTACTCGCTGACCCGACTGGACTGGCCCGGCCGACGGGCCGTCTTCGCGGTCATCGTGGCGAGTTTCATGGTACCGGGGATCATCAACCTCGTGCCGGTCTACATCATCGTGAGCGAACTCGGCCTGGTCAACTCCCTCTGGGGCGTCGTGCTTCCAAGCGCCGCCAATCCGCTGGGGGTGTTCATGCTCGTGCAGTTCTTCAAGGACATCCCCGAGGAACTCGAGGAGGCGGCCCGTCTCGACGGGTTCTCGCGCCTGCGGATCTTCACCCACATCGTGTTGCCGCTGATGCGGTCGGCCCTGGCGGCGCTGGGGCTGTTCATCTTCATCTGGACGTGGAACGCCTTCGTCTGGCCGCTGCTGATCTTCCAGAGCGACGCGATGTACACGCTGCCGATCGGGCTGGTGACGCTGCAGGACAACCTCGGGGCCACCGAACCCGGCGTCATCATGACCTCGGCGGTCGTCGCGTCGGTGCCGCTCCTGTTGGTGTTCCTGGTGATGCAGCGCCACCTCGTCCGGGCCGTCGAAATGCAGGGGACCACGAAGTGATCCACGATGCGCCAACAACAACTCCAACCCCAATCGAACGATCTCGACCCGATGTACGCCTCGCTCCGGCGAACGGCGCGGTTCGTCTGGGACAACCTCGTCGAGGTGGTCCAGATCAGCCTCGCGTGGTTCCTCGCGGTCCTGCCGATCGTCACGATCGGGCCGGCGACGGTCGGGGCCTACCGGGCCGTGCTGTCGCTTCGCGAGGACGACGTCGACGGCATCGACCGCGGGGCGGTCCTCGAGGCCGTCCGCGAGGGGTTCGTCCACGCGACGCTGCTGTCGTTCGTCCCGCTGGTGTTGCTCGTGAGCGCTGCCAACTACGCGCTGGCGTACCTCGCGAGCGGGGCGGTGACAGCCGGCCTGCTCGGCCTGGGCTGCCTGTACGCGGGGCTGTACGCCGGTCTCGTCTCGATGCCGACCCTGCTGGGGCTGGCGGCGGGGAAACCCGTCCTCGCGGCGTTCGCGGACGGCTACCGGTGGACGGCCCGCCACGCGGTCGGCGCGGTCGCGCTCGGCGTGGTGACGGTCGTCCTGTTCGTCGTCAGTTCCGTGCTGACCGTCGCCGTCGCGGTGCTGTTCGCCGGCGTCGCGTTCGCCCTGCACGTCGAGTTCGTGGCGAGCGTCTCGGCGCCGACGGAGGCGACCCCGATCACGACGGAAGCGGAGGTGACCGACGCGTGAGCGCGACCGCGGGCGGCGGCGCTCGGACGCGTCTCGGTATCGACTCCCCGGCGACGGGCGAAGCGGGTGTAGCTGCAACTGCGACCGACGCGGTCGCACCGACGGCAACGATCGAAATCGATCGCGACGCACGCGACTCGCAAACGGTGCTACGACAATGAGCAACGCAAACGACATCAGCGACACGGACGCGGAATCGAACCTGAAAGCGACGGCGGCATCGACGGCCATGGAGTCGGACTCGGAGTCGGCCTCGGTCACCTTCGAGGACGTCCGGAAGGTCTACCTCGACGACTTCGTCGCCATCGAGAACTTCAACGCCCGCATCGAGGACGGCGAGTTCATCACCATCGTCGGCCCCTCGGGGTCGGGCAAGTCGACGCTGCTGCGGATGATCGCCGGCTTAGAGGAGATCACCGCCGGCGACATCAAGATCGGCGACGAGAGCATCAAGGGCGTCGAACCGCAGGACCGGGGCATCGCGATGGTGTTCCAGAACTACGCGCTGTACCCGCACATGTCCGTCCGGAAGAACATGTCCTACGGGCTGAAGCTGACGACGGACCTCTCCGACGAGGAGATCGAAAAGCGCGTCGAGGAGACCGCCGAGATGATGGGGATCGGCGATCAGCTCGACGCCAAGCCCAGCGAGCTCTCGGGCGGGCAGCAACAGCGCGTCGCGACCGGCCGCGCGATCGTCCGCGATCCGAAGATCTTCCTGATGGACGAGCCGCTCTCGAACCTCGACGCGAAGCTCAAGGTCCACATGCGGACCGAACTCCAGCGGCTCCAGGAGGAACTGGGAACGACGACGATCTACGTCACCCACGACCAGCACGAGGCGCTGACGATGAGCGACCGGATCATCGTGCTCGACGGCGGCGAACTCCAGCAGTTCGCGACGCCCGAGGAGGTGTACAACAACCCGGCCAACCGGTTCGTCGCGGACTTCATCGGCAGCCCGGCGATGAACTTCTTCGACGTCTCGCTTTCCGGGTCGACGCTCGTCGGCGACGGGTTCACCTACGACATTCCCCCGTCGATCGTCGACGAGATCCGCGACGCCGGCGCCGGCGACGACCTCGAGTTGGGGATCCGCCCGGAGGACATCGAGTACGGCGGCGACGGCGACTCGATCGCCGCGACCGTCGAGGTCGTGGAGGTCGCGGGCAGCGACAACTTCGTCTACCTCGACATCGAGGGCTCGGAGTGTCGCGTCCGCGTGCCGGGCGACGTGAAGCCGGACGTCGGCGACCGGATCGAGATCGCGTTCGATCCCGACGACATCCACCTCTTCGATACGCGCACCGGCGACAACCTGCTGGCCGACATGCGCCGGGAGTCGCGCGACGAGACCGAGGCAGAGACGGAGGAAGCGGCCTGACGGGGCCGCTGCGGCATATGAGTACGCACACGCACTCGAGCGCGGACGGCGACCGGCGGCGGATCGACCTGGCCGGCCCGTGGGAGTTCATCACGGACCCCGAGGAGCGCGGCCGCGAGCGCGACTGGGCGGCCCCGGAGGGCTCGTTGCCCAACAGGGCGCGCACGGTCGAGGTTCCCCACGTCTGGCAGGAACGCGACGAGTTCCGCGAGTACACCGGCACCGCGTGGTACCGACGGACGATCGACCTCGAGGCGCCGCCCGAGAGAGACGGCGACGACGGCCGCCGCGCCCTGCTCCAGTTCGGCGCCGTCGACTACGAGTCCGTCGTCTACGTCAACGGGACCCGCGTCGGCTCGAACCGGGGCGGTTACCTCCCGTTTACCGTCGACGTCACCGACGCGCTGGTCGACGGCGAGAACGCGATCGCCGTCGAGGTCACCGATCCGGACGACATCTCGGAGATCCCCCACGGGAAGCAGGGCGAGCCGTGGTACCAGCGCGTCAGCGGCATCTGGCAGGACGTCACCCTCGAGTACGTCCCCGCCTGCCGCGTCGAGCGGATCCGCGCGACGCCGAACCTCGCGAACGATACCGTGTGGATCGAACTCGAGACGACGGCCGACGCCGTCGCCGCCGTCGAGGACCCGTCGGCGATCGACGCGACGATCACCGTCGAACGCGACGGCGACGCGATCGTATCCGCGACGACCGCCCTCGAGGGCGACGGTGCGGCCGAGGTCACACTCTCGCTCGACGACCCCGACTACTGGACGCCCGAGACGCCCGCGCTCTACGACGTACGGGTCACCCTCGAGCGCGACGGGGCCGTCGTCGACCGCTACGGGGACTACTTCGGCATGCGAAGCGTCGAGGCCCGCGACGGGCGAATCTACCTGAACGGCGAGCCGTATCCGATCCGCGGCGCGCTCGAGCAGGGGTACTACCCGGAGACGCTGTACCGGCCGTCCGGCGACGACTGGTTCGAGGAGGGGGTCCGGACCGCGAAGGACCTCGGTTTCAACCTCCTGCGCAAGCACATCAAGCCGGCCCATCCCGACTTCCTCGAGGCGGCCGACCGACTGGGGCTCCTCGTCTGGGAGGAACCGGCGAACCCCTCGGTGCACACGGAGCGCTCGACGGCGGAACTCGCCGAGCAGCTGTGGGGGATGATCGAGCGCGATTACAACCGGCCGAGCGTCGTCATCTGGAGCATCTACAACGAGGAGTGGGGGATCGGCAACCCGCAGGGGCTCGACGTCGAGACGTCGCTGTGGGACGACGAGTCGAAGCAGGCCTCCCTCGCGGAACTGTACGAGGAGACGAAGGCGACCGATCCGACGCGACTCGTCTGCGACAACTCGGGGTGGGCCCACGTCGCGACCGACCTCAACGACTACCACCGCTACTTCGTCAGTCCCGACCGCGCGGACGCGTGGGCGGCCGACCTGGACGGAATGATCGAGAATCCGGCGGCGAACTACGCGGCGACCGAAACCGACCCCGACGACGCGCCGATCGTCGTCTCGGAGTTCGGCACCTGGGGCCTGGGCGACATAGAGGCCGTCGAAGCCGAATACGACGGCGAGCCGCCCTGGTTCGACTACGAGTTCCTCCCCGAGGGGCTGAAACGCCCCGCCGGCTACCGCGAGCGGTTCGCCGACTCGGTCCTGTCGGAGGCCTTCGACGACCTCGAGGCGCTGGCGGAAGCCTGGCAGCGCCGGCAACTCCGCTCGAACAGGGACGTCATCGAGCAGATGCGCGCCCGCGACGAGATCGCGGGGTACGTCCTGACCGAGTTCTCCGACATCGAGTGGGAGTTCAACGGCCTGCTCGACTACCGCCGCGAGCCCAAGGGGACCGTCGAGGCGTTCGCGCGGGTCAACGCTCCGGTCGCGGTCCAGTTGGATCTCGAGTCGCGGGCCGTCTGGGACGACGAACGGATCACAGCGGACGCGATCGTCGTCAACGACACCGCCGAGGCGGTCGAAGCGGACCTCGCATGGTCCGTCGCGGGTCACTCGGGTCGGCGAACGGTGGCCGTCGATCCCGTCTCGAGGGTTCGAGTCGCGGATCTGGTCGACGTCCCCGCCTCGGCCGTGACGGCTTCCAGCGACTCGGTGACTTCCGAACCGATCACCCTCGAGTTCGGCGACGCGCGGACCGAGGAACCCGTCACCGTCTGTTCGCGATCGCGGCCGCGGTTAGACACCGAGCAGGGCGGCCGGTTCGCCGACGCCACGATCTCCGTCGACGACGCCGAACTGCTGACCGCTCTCGAGGACCGCGGCGCCGACGACGACCGCGGCTGGACGGTCGTCGACCGACTCGATGCGACTGTCGACGTCGCCCTCGTCACCGAGACGACCGACGACGTGCTCGAGTACGCCCGCGACGGGGGCGACGTGCTGGCGATTGCAGACGCTGACGGCTCGCTTGCGGACGGCGATTCGTCGGCGACGGCGTTCGACTACCGGGAACTGCCCGAGGACGAGAGCTGGAATCTCGTGGCGTCGCTGCTGTTCACCGTCGACGAGCGCCTCGAGCGGCTGCTCGGGACGGTCCCCGGCTGGGAACTCGACGGGCTGTTCCCCCACGCGGTCGCGGACGCCGAACAGGCGGACGACGTGGCCGTCGGCTACGTGGAAGGGTGGCTGGCGAACCCGTCGGCGGCGATCGCGACCCGCGGCTACGGCGACGGAACGATACAGACGTGCACCTTCCGCGTCGCCGACGCCTACGGCGAGCATCCGACCGCGACCGCGCTCGTCGACGACCTGCTCTCGAGGCGCCTCGAGTCGGCCGCTGGGTGACGCGCCGAGCGACGGGGCCCTAAGCCCTACGCCTCCCGCTCGTCCGCGTCCTCATCCATGACCGCGAGCACCGGACACGACGCGTCGAGCAGCACGGACTGGGTGACGCTGCCGAACAGCGCCTTGCCGACCGGCGACCGCGAGCGGCCCCCGACGACGACGTAGCACGCGTCGACCTCCTCGGCGTACTCGAGGATCTCCGCGGGCGCCTCGCCGGTCCGGCCGATCGCCTCGTACTCGTCGGTCACGCCCTCGGCGACGTCGGCGATAACCTCCTCGGCGATCTCCTGGGCCCGCTCCGGCGACACCGAGTCGTCGACGTCAAGCGACTTGTTGATGAGATTGCGGTGCGTCGGTCCCTCGTAGACGAGGACGGCGTGGAGCGGTTCGTCGAACTGCTTCGCCAGCGCCCACCCTTCGCTGAGCACCCGCCTCGAGCCGTCTTCGCCGTCGATCGCCGTTACGACGACCATACCGGCACTCTCTAACGACCGTCCGTAAATAACTTATTTCGGCCGTGCAACCAGTTCGCCTCGATCGACGTTTCGACCGACGGCGGCGGCCGACTGACGGGCCGCCCTCGAGAGGATCGGGGGTGGCGACGACCCCGAGTAACGAGGGCGGAGCGACGACCGGACCGATCTGCGAACTGAGTCCGGTTCCGCGATGGCCGACTCGACGTGACGATCAGCCGGCGTCGCAGACCGGGTTCGCTCCCGCCGGACGATCGGCGTTCGGCTCGGCCGTCGGGATCGCCGAGCGGGACGTCGTTCGTCGCGAATTCGGGCGCAGTCGCGTCGCCCGACACACCCGATATCTCGCTACGTCCGGCGACGGCGAACGGGTCACGAATACGTCATGTTGACCTCGATCACGTTCGCGGTGCTCAGAACGTGTTTCGGAATCTCCTCGTCGAACCGGTCCCCGGTGAAGCGGTTCGTCGGGCCGGAGACGCTGATCGCGCCGAGCGGCTCGTCGTTCTCGTCGCAGATCGGCGCCGCGATACAGCGCATGCCGAGCACGCGTTCCTCGTCGTCGACCGCGTAGCCGCGCTCGCGGATCTCCGCGAGTTGGGCCTTCAGTTCGTCCTCGTCGGTGATCGTCCGCTCGGTCACGGCCGGCAGTCCGTGCCGATCAATGATCTCGTCGACCGTCGATTCCGGGCGATAGGCGAGGATCGTCTTGCCGAGCGCCGTCGTGTGGAGGTGCACCCGCTTCCCGATGTGGGTGTCGAGGGTGACCGCGTCCTCCCCTTTGAACTTGTTGAGGAAGATCCCCTTCCCGTGTTCCTCGATCATCAGATTGGCGTGTTCGCCCGTCTCCTCGGCGAGCTTCTTGATCTCCGGCGACGCGACCTGGTACAGTTTCATCCGACTGCGGGCGAACCCGCCGAGCTCGAGAAACCGCGCGCCGACGTGGTAGGTCCCGTCCTCGTTGACCAGGTACTCGGCTTCGGTCAGCGTCCGGAGGTGGTCGTGGACCGTACTCTTGGGCATCTCGAGTTCGGCGGCCAGCTCCGCGACGCCCGCGCCCTCGAGTTCGTGGAGCGCCTCGACGATCCGGAACGTCGTCGCGGCGGCCTGCACCGGATATGTGGGTCGTTGTGACATTTGGTCCGTAATTGCACACCAGTCTATTTAATAGTTGTCCGGTCTCACCGGATCGAACGCGGCCGGTGGCCGTCCCGGAGTCTCAGCGGTGCGATCGACGGGCCGACCCGGCCCGTAATGGTAAGACCCAAATTAATGGCCTTCGTTACCTATCCTCAAAGAATGGCAACGCAACTCGAAGCGTTCGAAACGAAACTCGGCAGCGTCCGAACGGACGTGACCCGGGCGACCCCGTCGACGTTCGAGGCGGCAGTCGCCGACGCGATCGTCGAACCGGCCGTCGGCGCCTCGCTCCCGTTCGACGGCGTCTCGCTCGCGGACACGGCGGTCGTCCGCGACCCGACGCCGACCCAACTGCGCGAGGCCGCCTGCGGCGTCACCGCCGCGGCGCTCGGCGTCGCCGACTACGGCTCGGTCGTCCTCGAGGCGACGCCGGACGGCGCCGAGTTCTCGGGGCTGTTTCCGGATCGCCACGTCGTCGTGCTCCGCGAACGGGACATCGTTCCCGACATGGCCGCGGCGTTCCGGCGCCTCGGCGAGCGGTTCCGCGAGGGGCGAGACGACGCGGTGATCGCGACCGGTCCGAGCGCGACGGCCGACATGGGCGAACTCGTCCACGGCGTCCACGGGCCGCGCGAAACGCACGCGATCATCCTCGAGAGCGAGAGCGAGGAGCAAAGCGAAAGCGAGAACGGGAACCGAGGCCAAAACGATGTCTAGCGACCGAGCGACGAAGGCCGACCGCATCCGCCACCTGCTGGCCACCGAGGGCGCCAGCGTCGGGGAGAACGCCCGCGGATTCAACGCGGGTCGCTACGAGTCCGTCGAGCGGCTCGAGGACTACGAGGACTACAAGGACCGAGCGCGGGCGATCAAGGAGGACGCGATCCAGCGCCTGCCCGAGCTGATCGAGCAGGTCCGCGAGACCGTCGAAGCTAACGGCGGCACCGTCTACGTCGCCGACGACGCCGCGGACGCGAACCAATACATCCGAGAGGTCGTCCGCGACAACGACGCCGAGACGGTCGTCAAATCGAAGTCGATGACCACCGAGGAGATCGACCTCAACGAGCACCTCGAGGCCGAAGGCAGCGAGGTCTGGGAGACCGACCTCGGCGAGTTCGTCCTGCAGGTCGCCGACGAGGCGCCCAGCCACATCGTCGCACCGGCGATCCACCGCTCGCGCGAGGACATCGCCCGCCTGTTTAACGAGCACTTCGATCTAGACGAAGATCTCGAGACGGCCCAGGAACTGACCGAGTTCGCCCGGGAGTACCTCGGCGAGCGCATCGACGACGCGGACGTCGGGATCACCGGCGCGAACTTCATCACCGCGGACACGGGGACGATGGCGCTGGTCACCAGCGAGGGCAACGCCCGCAAGACCGTCGCCGTGCCGGACACCCACGTCGCCGTCGCCGGCGTCGAGAAGATCATCCCGACGTTCGAGGACCTCCAGCCGTTCGTCGAACTCATCGGGCGCTCGGGGACGGGCCAGGACATCACCTCCTACGTCTCGCTGTTCTCGCCGCCGGTCGGGACGCCGACGATCGATTTCGACTCGGACGAGCCGATCGCCGACGCCGGGTCCGAGGACCGGGAGTTTCACCTCGTCCTGCTGGACAACGGCCGCATGGAGATGCGCGAGGACGATCAGCTGCGAGAGACGCTGTACTGCATCCGGTGTTCCGCGTGTGCGAACTCGTGTGCGAACTTCCAGTCGGTCGGCGGCCACGCCTTCGGCGGCGAGACCTACTCAGGCGGCATCGCGACCGGGTGGGAGGCCGGCGTCCACGGGCAGGACTCCGCGGCCGAGTTCAACGACCTCTGTACCGGCTGCTCGCGCTGCGTCAATCAGTGTCCGGTGAAGATCGACATTCCGTGGATCAACACCGTCGTCCGGGACCGCATCAACCGCGACGCCGACGACGGCCAGTTCGACTTCCTGGTCGAAGGACTGACGCCCGACGAGGAACCGGCCGGGCTCGACGTCCAGAAGCGGTTCTTCGGCAACTTCGCGACGCTCGCGAAGCTCGGCTCCGCGACCGCACCCGCGTCGAACTGGCTCGCCGACCTGCCGCCCTCGCGGCTGCTCATGGAGCGCGTGCTGGGTATCGACCGGCGCCGCGAGCTGCCCGCGTTCGAGCGGGAGACCTTCGTCGAGTGGTTCCGCAACCGCGACGGGCTGCGGCCCGTCGACGCCAACTACCGCGCCGTCGTCTACCCCGACCTCTACACGAACCACGTCCGGACCGAACGGGGGAAGGCGGCCGTCCGAACGCTCGAGGCGCTGGGCGTCGCCGTCGAGGTGCCTGACGTCGCCGCTTCGGGTCGCGCCCCGCTCTCGCAGGGGATGGTCGCCACCGCGGAGGAGCACGCCCGCGACGTGGCCGCCGATCTGGAGCCGTACCTCGAGGCGGGCTACGACGTGGTCGTCGTCGAACCCAGCGACCTCGCGATGTTCCAGCGCGAGTACGAGAAGCTGCTCGATGCAGAGCGGTACGAGTCGCTCGCGGACCGCAGCTACGAGGTCTTCGAGTACGTCTACGGCCTGCTCGAGAACGGGGCCGATCCCGCGCCGCTGGGCAGGGCCGACGATGCGGTCGGCGAGGCGGCGGCCGGCACCGAGACCGGGACCGCGACCGCCGAAATCGCCTACCACTCCCACTGCCAGCAGCGCACCCTCGAGCTCGAGCCGTACACGACGGCCGTCCTTGAGCGCCTCGGCTACGACGTCGTCACCTCCGACGTCGAGTGTTGCGGCATGGCCGGCAGCTTCGGCTACAAGCAGGAGTACTACGACCTGAGCGTGGACGTCGGCGACCGCCTCCGAAAGCAGTTCGAGGCCCCCGACGCCGCGGACCGCACGGTCGTCGCCAGCGGCACCTCCTGTCTCGAGCAACTGGACGCGCTGTTGACCCGCCGCCCGCGCCATCCGATCTTGCTCGTCGATCCCGGGCGGACGACCTGAGTTCGGGGCAGCGAGAGCGCGTGCGGCGTCCGTCTCGAGGGCGCCCGGTCGGTTCGCGGTCCGCGGCGAGGGCGGCGGGTTCGGAACCGCGCGACCGCACGACCTGTCACCGGACGTAACCTCTTTCACCCGCGCCGTCGTGGATCCAGTCGCCAGCGCATCCCGCCGACCCGTACTCGAGTATCGATCCGATTCGGATGCCTGGTCCGACATGCTGGGTCGGCTCGACGGTCCGAACCGTCGAGCGATCGATCGCGGACGTGCGTCGTCGGGGTTCCGATCGCGGCCCGTCCCGCTGGATCGTCTGCTGGCATCAGAACGGCGCCGTCGGATCGCGATCAGTCCCCTCGACGCGACCCGTTTTCCGTCTCCGTCCAGCAGTGACCGCTTTCAAGGTCGTCGGCACCGAATTCGACGTCGATGCGCGTGACGTGCGAACTCTACGGCCCGCTCCGCGACATCGTCGGCGAGAAGTCGCTCGAGCGGGAGGTTCCCGCCGACGCGACCGTCGGCGACGCGTTCGCCGCCCTCGCGGACGAGTACCCCGCGCTGCGGGACGCCCTTTTCGAGGACGGCGAGTTCGCCGAGTCGGTGACCGTCGTGCGAAACGGCCGAAACGTCGCCCTCCAGCGCGGCGCCGAAACGGCCCTCGCGGACGGCGACGTGCTAAGCGCGTCGCCGGCGGTCGAGGGCGGCTGAGACGGGCTCCGATCGGTCGAACCGGCCCCTCGAGGCCGAATACGGCGGTATCGGCGAGCCGTCGCCGACAGCGAATTCGCCGCCGATCGCCGCGGACTCGAACGTACCCGTCCCGCGAGCGGGTGACTCGAGCGTATCACCGCGTGAATCGACTCCGGTCGAATCTGTATTGTCTTATTCCGTATGTATACGAATACAGATCTAGTGTTAGATAGGTCATTGCACACCGAATTCAAAACGTTGAACGGTAGTCACAGCGACTCGAGCCAGCGGTCAGCGATCGTAGGAACTCGACGCTACGCAACGTTTTATCGCCGTTAAGCCGATACCGCGCAGTATCTCGTTTCCGCGCTTTCCTCGGTTTGGATCCATTACGATCGATCCGCGATGAGTCCAGAATTTCTACTTTTTACGTGAATGCGTGTTCGTATCATCTCCTCTTCGCATCAAAAATACCCGTTTTAACGACACACTTTCATCGATAATGTCCGGGTGTCGAGTTATCGAGTAGAGCGTCGCTTCCCGACACCTACCAGAATTCATAGTATGATAGAGGGCAGGTACGTGAGAGTCTCGAGCTGGTTACAGCCCGCCACAGACAACCCACGCAGCCCGTCGCCGCTCGAAGGCCGTCCGCTCGAGGACTCGATTCCTATCGGACGCTCGGGTACGCCGCTCGAAGAACTAACCTACTACTCAGAACGGAGCCACAGCGCGCGTCGATCCGACGTTCGAACCCGTCGTCCGCCGTCACTCGGCGACGGCGAGACCGGTGATCTCGAACCGGGTGCCGCCGTCGCTGCCGTCGGTCACCGCGATCTCCCAGCCGTGGGCCGCGACGATTTCGTGGACGATCGAGAGTCCGAACCCGGTGCCCTCGGCCGCCGTCGAGTACCCGCTCTCGAAGATCCGCGACCGTTCCTCGGCGGGAATGCCGGGGCCGTCGTCCTCGACGTAAAAGCCGTCCCGATCCTCGAGATCGCCGACCGTGACCGCCACGCCGTCGCCGCCGTGTTCGACCGCGTTGCGAAAGAGGTTCTCCAGCAGTTGCTCGAGCCGGGCTCGATCCGCGAGGATTCGTCGATCGACGCGGGCGCGGAGCGTCGCCTCGACCGTCTCGACGCTCCGCCAGCAGGTCTCGCTGACAGACGCGAGGTCGACCGGCTCGAGGTCGTCGATCCGGTCGCCGTCGCGCGCGAGGGTCAGCAGCTCCTCGATCAACTCGTCCATCCGCTCGAGCGCCCAGCGCGCGTCGTCGAGGTGCTCGCGGACGCCGTCGTCGGCGTCGCCGTCCCGTTCCTCGCGGACCAGCTCCAAGCTCCCCGAAGCGACCTGCAGTGGGTTCCGGAGGTCGTGGGAGACGATGCTGGCAAACCGTTCCAGCCGCTCGTTTTTCGCCTCGAGGTCGGTCGTCCGGTCCCGCAGCAGCGACTCCCGGTCGACGCGCTCGAGCGCGGTCGTCAGGGTCGAGGCCAGGATGTCGGTGAGCTTCGCGTCCGTCTCGCTGAACGCCTCGGGCGTCGTCGCGGTGACGATGAACACGCCGTGGTCGCCGATCGGATGGACGATCGCGCTTCTCGCGGGCGTTTCGCTGGCGAGCGCCGGATGCTCGCGGACGTCGTCGACGTACGCCGGCTCGCCGTCGTCGAAGACCGCCCAGACGAACTCCGTCACCGGATCTGCGGTCGCCGACCGGACGTACTCGGGCGTCGCGTCGAAGACTTCCCGAACGGTGTCGGTCGTCGCGATCGGCTCGAGGCGCTGCATTCCGTCTCGCTCGACGAGTTCGTGGTAGGTCGAGAGGTCCGCACCCAGAATCTCGTGGGCGGCCGTGACCGCAATATCGGCGGTCGCGTCGACGCTCGAGGTGTTCATCAGCGTCTGCGTCCGCTCCTGTAAGAGCTCGAGTTTCCGGGCGTGGGCCGTCCGGTCGAGCGCGCTCGTGACGTTCGCCGCCAGGAGCTTCGCGAACGTGACGTCGGCGTCGTCGAACGCGTCGCGTTCGGTCGAGGACGCGATGAAGACGCCGTGATCGGCCAGCGGCAGCAGGATCTCGCTCCGAACCGGCGTGTCGGGGTTGAGCACGCCCTCGGCCTCGCGAACGTCGCCGTAGACCTGCGGTTCGCCGCGCCGGAACGTCTCCCAGGCGAGCCCGTCGGTGAGCACGGGCGGCTCGCCGAGCAGGTCGCGACTCGAGTCGGAGACGCTGACCGGAACGAGGCCGTCGGCGCCCGCCTCGTAGCGGTGGATGCCGTTGAGCGGGAAATCGAGGATGTCGTCGGCCGCGTCGGTCGCGATCGCCGCGATCTCCTCGACGGTCGTCGCCTCGATCAGGTCCCGCGTCGCGGCGTGGAGTCGCGTGAGTTTCTGCTCGCGCTCCTCGCGGCCGGTCACGTCCCGCACCGTACAGATGAGTTCGCTGTTCTCGGTCGTCGAGACGACGTGGTCCTCGAGAAACGTGGTGCCGTCGGCGCGGCGGCCGGTGGTGCGACCGTGCCAGTAGCCGTCCTCGGCGACGGCGGGCATGAGCTCCGATCGCACGAACTCGACCTCCGAATCGGGGTACAGCAGCTCCCAGTGCTCGCCGAGCAGGTCCTCGGGCTCGTAGCCGTACAGCCGGGCGTAGGCCTCGTTGACGTATCGAAAGTGGCCGTCGGCGTCGAGGATGCTGATGCCCTCCTGTGCGGTTTCGATCGCGGTGCGGTGCCGGCGGCAGCGCCGACGCGCCCGATACGCCTCGACCGCGTCGACGATCCGATCGGCCAGCGCGGCGTACCGATCGGCGCCGTCGTCCTTCCGGAGGTACTCCGTCACGCCCGCCGAGATCGCCTCGCTGGCGACCGCCTCGGACCCGCCGGCCGTAAACAGGATGAACGGCAGATCCGGATACTCGTCGCGAACGGCCTCGAGAAATTCGATCCCGTCCGCATCGGGCAGCTCGTAGTCGCTGACGACGCAGTCGACATCGGCGGAGAGCCGGTCCAGCCCCGCGTCGACGTCGCTGGCGATCGCGACGGACAACCGATCGTCGCGGCGCTCGAGGACCGTCGCGGCGGCCGACCCGACGCTGGGCTCGTCGACGAGCAAGACCGAAATTTCGTCCCCACCCCTGATCGGCATACAGCCCACATACGTGTCCGTGCTCGTGGTTCTTTCGGAACGGGTGACTACCGCCGGCCGTCGGGTCGCGGTTCGCGAGCGCGAGCCGCGGCCGTGACGGCGCGGCGCTGCGGGCGCAGGCGGAGCGCGGAACGCGAGCCGTGAGCCGCGAGCTACTCCGGCGATCCGTTCGTGATCGTCGTGTGGGCGCCGATGAGCGCCCCGGCCAGATCCAGCTCCTCGATGTGGGTCTCCTCGTCGATGATCGACCGGCGAATGTCGCCGTTTCGGACCGTCGCCTCGGGGAAGATGACCGCGTGATCGAGATTCGTGTCCTCGAGGGTGACGTCGCCCATCACGTGGACGTTGTCGCCGATCGTCGCGTTCTCCAGCGTCGCCGACTCGGCGATCAGGGAGTCGCCGCCCAGGTGCCAGGCGACGGCGTCGAGGTAGCTCTCGGGCGTGCCGATGTCGAACCACGCGCCCTCGAACGTGAACGCGTACGTCGGCTCGCGGTTCTGGAGCCACTGGACGAACCAGCCGGGCTCGTCGGGGTTGTTCCCCTCCTCGAGGTAGGTCGGCAGCAGATCGAGCGAATCCTGCGGGAACGCGTAGCAGGCGATCGAGACCAGCGTGCTGTTGGGGTCCTCGGGTTTCTCCTGGAAGTCGACGACTCGGTCGCCCTCGAGTTCGACGAGGCCGTAGGACTTGGCCTTCTCGCGGGAGCCGACGTCGTAGGCGGCCAGCGTCGGCGCGTCGTTCTCCTGAAAGTAGTCGAGGAAGTCGGCGACGTCGAAACTGATCAGATTGTCGCCGGCGATGACGAGCAGGTCGTCGTCGACGTTCTCCCGGTCGATCAGCTGGGCGAGTGCGCCGACGACGCCGAACTTCTCGTCCTCGCCGGTCGTCTCCTCGACGGAGAGCCGGGGTTTCTCGAACTCGCTGTCGGCGAGATGGGCCTCGAAATCGGCGGCGAATCGTTCGTTGGTGCTGACGTAGACGTCGTCGATCCGATCGTCCTCCTCGAGTTCCGCGAAGATGCGATCGATAACGGTGGAGTCGCCGATCGGAAGGAACATCTTGGGCCGGTGTTTGGTAATTGGCCACATTCGGGTCGCGTATCCGCCAGCAAGGACGACGGCCTTCATGTGGGGCCGTTCGCCGGGTGACGGTAAGTTACTTGCCCTTTATGGAACGTGGAATGAGAACGAGCCACAACTTCGCGTCCGACGGGTGCGCGTGACGGCGGGTCCGCCGCCTCGGAGCGAGAGGCGGGAGCGAAACCGTAAAAGACCGCGGCCCGTCAGTCGACGTATGCGCGAGGCCGACGAAACGACGCGACAGCGGCTCGCCGACGCTCTCCGGGCCGAGCCGGCGACGCCGAGCGAACTCGCGGCGGCGTTCGATCTGACGCCCGATGCGGTGCTCCGACACCTCGAGCACGTTTCCCGGACGATCGAGGGCCGAGACGACGAGCGGTTCCTCGTCGCCCCGCCGGAGTGTCGGGACTGCGGCTTCACCGACTTCGACGACCTGCTCAACCGCCCCTCGCGGTGTCCGTCCTGCAAGAGCGAGTCGGTCGCGGAGCCGACGTTTACCATCGAGGGCTGACAGTCACGAACACCGAACCGCGACGTCCCGATCCGACACGCCTATTTAGCGGCGAAGCGAGAAATCGATACGTACCCTCGAGCGAACGACTATCGACGGTCGTCCGCCCTCGGCGCCCCCGCTCGCCGTCGGCGGTCGAAACGCGGCGTCTCGGCCTCGAGGGCCCAGAGATACGCATGACAGCCACGTCAGATTCCACGCTCGACCGGCCGGAGTTCGTGCTCGCGATGCTCGAGTGGCTCCACGGCCGCGAGGTCCCCGCCGAGGTGATCGACGACGCCTTCACGCTACTCGCCGACGAGCGACGGCGGCTGCTCCTCGCGGTTATGACGAGTCACGGGGAGGCGATCACGCTCCCGGACGCCGCCGAGGAAGTCGCCGTCCGCGAAACCGGCCGAGCGGTGACTGACCTGTCGGGCGAGCGGGTCGCGGACACCTACCTCTCGCTGTACCACGATCACCTTCCGCGGCTGGTCGACGCCGGCCTGCTCGAGTACGATCAGGAACGGGATCTAGTCTCGCCGGCGCTGCTCGAGTAGTCGATCGTCGGTAATCGCTACTCGGTGCTCACTTCTACTTGCGGCGATCCGCGCCGCTCGCCCCTCAGAACTCGACGTTCGACGTCGACGTCAGATCGTCGTCGTCCGCGGAGTCGATCGGTCCCTCGCCGACGAACTCGTACGCGTCGTCCGTCAGGTAGACGTCGCCGTCCGCGACGGTCACCTCGAGTTCGGACAGCGTCGCGCCCTCGCAGGGGCCGTACGTGCAGTACCCCGAATCGGCTTCGAAGTAGGCCCCGTGGTTCTCGCAGACGATCTCGCCGTTTCGCATCGCCGCGCCCGAGCCCTTGTCCAGCTTGATGTGGGTGAAATGCTGGCAGTAGTTGAGCCAGCAGGAGACGCTCGCGGGGTCCGCGTCGGCGTCGGCGTCGCCGTCGGTCACCGCGTCGGCGACGAGGATGGCCTCCCTCCGCTCGCCGTCCTCGTCGGCGACCCGGAACAGGTAGCTCGAGTCCGTCGGCACGTCCGCGAGGGCCGCGATCCGCGATTCGGGGTCCATCGGTATCGGTGCCGTCTTTCCGGTCGGGAGCCGTGAACGTTACGACTGCGGCGAACGTCTGACGCAGTTTTAACACGCCGAGCGGTCAACGGAGCCCATGGATTCCCTTCTCATCTACGGCGCGTACGGCGACACGGGGCGGCTGATCGCCCGCGAGGCCGTCGCCCGAGGAGGGTCACCGACCGTCGCCGGGCGCGACCGCCGCGCCGTCGCTCGACTGGCCGATAACCTCGGCGTCGACGGCCGCGCGTTCGACCTCGCGGACGACTCGCTGGCCGCCCGCCTCGAGGGGTTCGACGCCGTCTTGAACTGCGCGGGCCCGTTCGTCGAGACGGTCGATCCGCTGATCGAGGCCTGCCTCGCGTCGGGGACGGACTACCTCGACATCACCGGCGAGGTCGCGGTCTTCGAACGGCTCCGCCAGCGCGACGCGACCGCGCGCGAGGCGGGGATCGCAATGCTGCCGGGCGTCGGCTTCGACGTCGTTCCCTCGGACTGTCTGGCCGCGTTTCTCCACGCGCAGCTCCCGTCGGCCGACGAACTCGCGCTCGGGATCAAGGGCACGGGCTCGCTCTCGCGGGGGACCGCCCGGACGATCGTCGAGCAACTCGGCGACGGCGGTATCGTCCGACGGAACGGGCGGCTCGTGAAGGTGCCGACGGCGTTTCGCAGCCGCGAGATCGACTTCGGCGACGAGCCGGAACACGCCGTCACGATCCCGTGGGGCGACGTCGTCACCGCGGCCCACACCACGGGAATCGAGACGATCGAGGTCTACGCCGCCGCGCCGCCGTGGGCGGACCGGGTCCTGTCGGCCGTCGACTCGCTGGGCTGGCTGCTCGAGCGCCCCGTCGTCGAACGCGGCCTGAAACGGCTCGTCGACGCTCGCGTCGACGGCCCGGAGAACCCCGAATCGGCCGACGGCCGCGCCGTCGTCTGGGGCGAGGTCACCGACGACGCGGGGCGGCGCGCCCGCGCTCGACTGCGGACGCCCAACCCGTACGCGCTGACCGCCGAGTCTGCCGTCCTCGCGGCCCAGCGCGTGCTCGAGGATCGGGGACGAACGGACAGCGGCTCGGTTCCGAACGGGTTCCAGACCCCGGCGTCGGCGTTCGGCCCCGACTTCGCGCTCGAACTGACGGGCACCGAACGGGAACTGCTCGCAGCGCCGGCGGAGTCCGGCGGGGAGAGCGGGGCGGACGGATCGGCACAGTCGGCGCTCGAGTCCGACGACTGACGGCTGCAGCTGTTTTGGCCGGGAGGCGTGTATCAGTCCAGCTCGGCGTCCTCGGTTCCCCACTCGTCGCCGACACTCCCGCGCTCGTCCATCATCGCCCGCGTTCGGTCGACCCAGCCGCCCCGGTAGAAGCCGACGGCGACGTACAGCGTCGCCCACAGGTAGCAGACGACGATCGAGGCGTAGACGGCGGGTACGCCGAACCCCAGCGCCACGCCGAAGACGGCGGAGACGCCGAGCATCCCGACGAGCGTGCCGCTGATAATGGCGATAAAGGGCGTTCGCGTGTCGCTGCCGCTCGTGAGCGCACCCGAGAGGACGACGTAGAGGGCGGTCGCCGGTGCGGCGACAGCGTAGGCCATCGCGAAGCCGGCCGCGTAGGACCGCGTCGCCGGATCGGTAGTGAAGAAGCCAACGAGCCACTCGGCGCCGACGAACAGCGCGGCCCCGAGCGTGCCGACGGTCAGGACCCCGAGCGCCGCGGCCGCCCAGCCGCTGTACCGCGCGCCCTCGGGATCGCCCGCGCCCAGCGTCTGGCCGACGACGATGCTCGTCCCCGTCCGGTAGCCCCGCGACAGCGGACCGGTGAGTTGCTGGTAGACGCGCCGGCCGATCTGGTAGCCCGCGTTGACGTCCGTTCCGAACAGCAGCAGGATCGAATTGAACGGGAACGCGATCGCCGTTCGACAGAGCCCCTCGAGGATCCGCGGCGCGCTGATCGCGAGCAGTTGGCGGGTGATCGTCCACCGCCCCGGCCGAACGAACCTCGCCGGCGTCCATCTGGTCCGGATCGCGGCGACGAGCGCGAGCGCTGAAAAGACGTTACCGATGGCAGTCGCGATCCCGACGCCGACGACGTGCAGCCGCGGGGCCGGCCCGAGCCCGAGTCCCAGCGCGACCGTCCCGGCGATGTTGAGCGCGTTCGAGAGCCCGTTGACGTACATCGGCGTCCGCGTGTCGCCGGCGCCCTGAACCGACCGGGCGGCCACGAGCGCGACGTGGCGGGCCGGCGTCGTCGCGAAGATGATCGCCAGATAGTGCCCGCCCATCCGGGCGACGTTGGGGTCCGCGCCGAGGAGCGCGATCGCCCGCTCGCCGAATACGACGCCGAACAGGACGAACGGCAGCCCCGCGACGGCACCCAGCAGGATCGCCTGCGTGATCGCCTCGTCCCGGTTCGCCGTCGACCCGCTCCCGGTGTCCTGACTCGAGAGTGCGATGACGCCGCTGCCCAGTCCGAGCCCGATCCGCAGCGGCAGGCGCGCGTACAGATCCGCGAGGCCGACGGCCGCGACCGCCGCGGGCGAGAACAGGCCGGTCACGAGGACGTCCGTGGTCCGCATCAGCGTCCGCAGGAACTGCTCGACCATCACTGGCCACGAGAGGTCGACCACCCGTCGCCAGACCGCGAACAGCCGTCGGCGGCCGCCGGAGAGCACGAGCGACACTCGGTACGGCCGCCGCTTGAACCTGTTGGACGTCGGAGAAGACTACCGGTAACAGGTCTCCTCGACGCGCTCGTCGTACAGCCTCGAGAGCTCGCTCGTAATCGGCCCGCCGCCGATCTCGCGGCCGTCCAGCGTCGCGACCGGTCGTAGCTCCCACGTTCGGTTCGTCAGAAAGGCCTCGTCGGCCGCGAGCACGTCCTCGAGATCGTATCGCCCTTCTCGAACTGGAATGCCGCCATCGTCGGCCAACTCGAGGACGATTTCGCGCGTGATGCCAGGAAGCACCGGCGCCGGCCCGTCGGTCGTCGGCGTGTGAACCGTGCCGTCGCGGACGAAAAACAGGTTGCTCGTCGCCCCCTCGGCGACGGTCTCCTCGCAATCGCACATGAGCGCCTCGTCGGCCGGTTCGTCCCCGTCGGAAGCGAGGTCCCGAAGCTCCGCCCGGGCGAGGATCCCGTTCAGGTAGTTGTGCGTCTTCGCGTCCGCCGGAATCGCCTCGTCGGGCATCCGCCTCGTCTCGACCGTCTGCACCGTCGCCGGCTCGTTCCAGACCGACTCGCCCTCGAGACCGCCGCGGGGTAGCGGTTTGACGTAGACGACGACCGTCGGATCGACCTCGGGATGGGGCGTCAGCTTCCCCGGCTGGACGCCGCGGGTGATCGACAGCCGCACGTAGGCGTCCGCGAGGTCGTTGGCCGCGAGCGTCTCGTCGATCCGCTCGTGGAGGTCGGCGGCCGCGAGCCCGTGCTCGAGCGACAGGGCCTCGCAGGTGCGCTCGAGGCGCTCGACGTGGCGGTCCCAGGCGAAGATCGTCCCGCCGTAGGCCCGCAGCGTCTCGAAGGCGGCGTCGCCGTAGCGGAAGCCGCGATCGTCGACGCTGACGGTCGCCTCGCCGGCGGGCACGAGATCGCCGTCGACGTGGTACAGGCGGTCCGTTTCCCCGGTCATGCTTCGCTTCGTTCGGCGGCGGCGAGCCGACAGAAGTTCTCGATCATTCGTTTGCCCGTCTCGAGCGAGATGCCGTCGCCGCTCGCGGCGTCTTCGGGGCTTCTCGTGAGGATGCTCTCGGGGTGGAACTGGACCCCGACGTGGGGCCGCTCGCGGTGGCGAACCGCCATCAACACGCCGCGCTCGTCGGTCGTTCGGGCCGTCTCCTCGAGGGCGTCCGGCAGGTCCTCCCGCTCGACCGCCAGCGAGTGGTAGCGCCCGACCTGGAAGTCCGCGGGGAGCCCCTCAAAGATGCCGTCCCCGTCGTGGGTGACCGTCGAGGGCTTGCCGTGGACGACCTCCGGCGCGTGGACGACCGGCGCGCCGTTGGCCGCACACAGCGCCTGGTGGCCGAGACAGACCCCGAGGATGGGATACGCGGTCTCGGCGAACAACGGGATCGAGATGCCCGCCTCCTCGGGCGTTCCCGGTCCGGGCGAGACGACGATTCCCGTCGGATCGAGCTCGCGGACGCCCTCGAGGTCGATCTCGTCGTTGCGGCGCACCACCACCTCGTCGGCGATTTCGCCGACGTACTGGACGAGGTTGTACGCGAACGAATCGTAGTTGTCGACGACCAGAATCCGCGTCTCGGTCGCCGGCGTGCCGTCAGTCATCGGACGCACCTCCGGACGGATCGCTCGAGTCGGCCGGCCCGTCGGAATCGGCCTCGAGCGCCATCCCGGCCCGCTCGCCGAGCGCCTCGTCGACCGCGGTGATGAGCGCCCGCGCTTTGTCCAGGGTCTCGTCGTACTCCCGGTCGGGTTCGGAGTCGTGGACGATCCCCGCGCCTACGCGGAGGTGGTACTCGTCGGCGTGGCGGACCAGGGTTCGGATGACGATGTTCAGCGTCGCGCGGCCGTCGAAGCCGAAGATCCCGACGCTGCCCGTGTAGGGACCGCGCCGCGTCGCCTCGAGTTCGTCGATGATCTCCATCGTCCGCGGTTTGGGGGCCCCGGTGATCGTCCCGCCGGGGAAGACCGCCGCGACGGCGTCGGACAGCGTCGCGTCCGGCCGCAGTCGACCGGTCACGTTCGAGACGAGGTGCATCACCTCGGAGTAGCGGTCGATCCGCCGGTACTCGTCGACGTCGACGGTGCCGTATTCGCAGACCTTCCCGAGGTCGTTGCGCTCTAAGTCGACCAACATCGCGTGTTCGGCCCGCTCCTTCGCGTCGCTCAGGAGGTCGGCCTCGAGCGCGTCGTCTTCCTCGGGCGTCTCGCCGCGGGGTCGCGTGCCGGCGATCGGTTCCGTGCGGACGAAGTCGCCGTCGCGCTCGAGTAGCAACTCGGGACTCGCGCTCACCAGATCGGCCGCGCGGAACTCGAGCAGGCACGAGTACGGCGCGGGGTTCACCCGGCGCAAGGCGTCGTAGGCCGCGACCGGGTGGACCGCCGCGGGAGCGGCGAGCCGCTGGGAGATGTTCGCCTGAAAGGTGTCGCCGTCGCGGATGTACGCCTTGGCTCGGCGGACTCGCTCGGCGAAGGCCTCGCGACCGCAGTCGCTCTCGAAGGTCGCGTCCGGTCGATCGACCGGCGGCTCGCCGACGCTTGGATCACCCTCGCGCACGGCTCGCGCGAGCTCGAGCGCGCGGTCGCGACCGCGCTCGTAGGCAGCCTCGATCCGCCCGTCCTCGTCGCGCTCCGCGTCCGAAGCGACTGCGAGCCGCGGACAGGCCGTCACGCGGAGGGTGATCGACTCGCCCTCGTCTTCGCGTTCGTCGCTGTCGACCGGCGCTTCCCACGCCGCCAACCGGTCGTAGACACCGACCTCGAGCCGCGGCAGGCCGCGGTCGTCGACGGCCGACTCGGGGAGGGCCTCGAGTTCCCGCGCGACGTCGTAGGAGAGCCAGCCGACGGCCCCGCAGGGGTAGGGCACGTCGCAGTCCCCGCGAACGAGGCGGTCCGTTTCGAGGAGTCCCTCGAGCGCGGCGAGCGTCGGCGAGCGGCCGTCTCGAGAACGGGATATCGCGTCTGCGGAACAGGTGAGCCGGTCGATCGGGTCGACGCCGAAGTAGCCCCAGCCGGGCTGTCCGCCGGTCGTCTCGAGGAAGGCGCCGCCGTCGGGGTCCTCGCGCGCCCGTCGGTAGGCGAGAAACGGATCGGCGACGTCGACGCGAACTTCGACGGGAATCCGTACTCGAGCGGGCGTTCCGGTGCGCGTCGTCGGTTCGGGCCCGTCATCGCCGGACCGCACTCGGTCCAGCCCCTCGCGAGCGGCCGCCCGAAACGAGTCGAGCGTCGTGACGACGCGCGGATCGCTCATATCCCTCGAGAGCAGCCGCGCGACTAATCTTCTTTCGGTCCTGCGGGACAGTCGGCGTCGGGAATCTTCGGTCGATCAGCCGCTCGCGATCGAATCCGGCGCGCTCGTGGGACTCGAGACGAGCGCAAAGAAGAGAGAAAGAGAGCGGAGCCGCCCGCGAACGGCCTGCCCTCCCTATCTGACTTCGGCGCGGTCGATCCAGCCCTGAATCCGCTTCTCGGAGATGTCGGTCTGTTCGGCCAGGTCGGCCGCGTCGGCAGCCGCGAGTTCGTCGACGGTCTCGACGCCGGCGTCGGCGAGCCGGTCGGCGTACGCGGGACCGATGCCCTTGATGACGTCAACGGGTTCGGATTCGGTCGTTTCGTCGGCGTCCGGCTCCGGTTCGGGTTCCGGTTCCGGCTCGTCCTCGCTCTCGGTCTCCGCCGGTTCGTCGGTCGGCTCGGGTTCCGATTCGGCTTCTTCGGCTTCGGTCGCGGACTCGGCCGCAGCCTCGTCCTCGAGCTCGGTCTCCGCATCCGACTCGGCGGCCGCGTCGTCCTCGCTCGCGTCGCGGTCCGGTTCCGCGTCTTCGATCGCGACCTCGGCCTCGTCGATCTCGCTCGGTTCGGGTTCGGTGTCTTCCTCGTCGGCCGTCTCCGTTTCGGTCAACGCCGTGTCCGCATCTTCGTCCGTTTCTTTCGGGCCCGGCGATGCCGGCGGCTCGGGCGCCTCCTCGGACGTTTCCGCCGGTTCCGCCGGGGAGTCCGTCGACGCCGCGGCGTCGGTTCCGGAGGCAGCGTCCTCGTCCGCGGCTGCCTGCTCCGCCGGCGTCGATTCGGACCGGTCGCTCCCGCGCGATCCTTCGCGTTCGACCGTAACCCCGACCTCGCGGGAGCGCCGCGGCTCCGAGTCGGACTCGTCGAGTCCCAACAACGACTTCAGCTTTTCGAGGATTGCCATTATCCGGATATAGTCGTCTCTTTCACTTAAATTCGGCTGATACGATACAGGAACTGCCAAGACGACCGGCCGAACGGCCCTAGAGCCGCGACCGCAACGCCTCGTTCATCGCCTCGACCGGCGCGTCCCGCCCCGTCCAGCGCTCGAACGCCTCGACGCCCTGGTAGAGCAGCATCCAGGCGCCGTCGACCGTCGTCGCGCCGACGTTGGCCGCGTCCCGCAGGAGCCGCGTCTCGAGCGGCCGGTACACCGCGTCCAGCACGGTCAGGTCGCCATGAAGCGCGTCGGCGGGCACCGGCGTCGCGTCCTCCTCCATCCCCACGCTCGTGGCGTTGACCAGCACGTCGGCGTCGGCCAGCAGTTCCTCGAGGTCCTCGAGCCCGTGACCCGTCGCATTCGGAACCTCGTCGGCGAGATCGTGCGCCTTCCGTTCGGTCCGGTTCGCGACGTCGACCGTCGCGCCGGCGTCCGCGAGCCCGAACGCGATCGCTCGCCCTGCGCCGCCGGCACCGACGACGACCGCGCGGGCGCCCTCGAGGGTGGCGTCCGATCGCTCCCGCAGCGCGCGAAAGGCGCCGCCCGCGTCGGTGTTGTGGCCCGTGGGGCGTTCGCCAGTGAAATCAATCGTGTTGACCGCGCCGATCCGGGCCGCAAGCTCGTCGGGCTCGACGACCGCGAGCGCGTCCTGCTTGAACGGGATCGTCACGTTCAGCCCCGTCACGCCCAGCGCCGCGGCGCCCTCGATCGCCGCCTCGAGGTCGTCGGGGTCGGGTTCGAAGGTCACGTAGCGGGCGTCGATGTCCAGTTCCTCGTAGGCCGCCTCGTGCATCGGCGGCGACAGCGAGTGACCGACCGGATTTCCGAGCAGACCGAAGACGTCCATCGCCATGGTAGAGAGGTCCGCGCGGCGGGGATATAATGGGTGGCGCTTCGGTGCCGACCGACCCTCGCCCGGTCCGGCGACCCTCGAGGTCGCCGGTGCGGTCGTCCGACAGGTTCGGGTCGCTTATACGGCGTTCGGTACAACTCGCGCCCATGCTCTCCGGAATCGCGCTCTACGTCGCCCTGCTGGCGGCCGGCATCGTCGCGCTGTACGCCGGCGCCGAACTGCTCGTCGCCGGCGCCGGCCGGCTCGCGCTCGGGGTCGGCCTCCGCGCGGCGACCGTCGGCGTCACCGTCATCGCGTTCGCGACGACCGCACCGGAACTCTTCGTCTCGACCATCGGCGCGCTGAACGTCTCGACCGACATCGGGCTCGGTACGATCGTCGGCTCGAACATCGCGAACATCGGGCTCGTACTCGGCATCTCGGCGCTCGTCAAGCCCCTCTCGGTCACCGAGATCGTCGTCCGCCGGCACGTCCCGTTCATGGTGCTCGCGGCGATCCTGCTGGTCGCGCTCGGGGCCAATGGCACGATCGGTCGGCTCGAAGGCGCGGTCTTTCTCCTGACGCTGGCCGGCTTCACGGCCTACCTACTGTACTACGTCAACGCCGATCCAGCGCCGATGGTCGACGAGCCGGACGCGGGCGAGGGCGTCTCGATCAAGGACGTCGCGCTCGTCGTCGGCGGGTTGCTCGTGCTGGTCGTCGGCTCGCGCTGGCTCATCACCGGCGGCACCGGGCTGCTGTCGGCGCTCGGCGTCTCGGAGCTGGTGATCGGGCTGACGGTGCTCGCGCTCGGCACGTCGCTGCCGGAGCTGGCGGCGTCGGTCGTCGGCGCCGTCCGCGGCGAGACCGAGTTCGCCATCGGCAACGTCGTCGGCTCGAACATCTACAACATCCTCGCGGTCCTGGGGATCGTCGGGATCATCACGCCGATCGAAATCACCGCGAGCACGCTCCGGTTCGAGCTCCCGATCATGGTCGCGTTCACCGTCGTGCTGGTCGCGATGATGGGCTACGGACGGAAACTCACGCGTCTCGACGGCGCGGCGCTGGTCGTCGGCTACGTCGGCTTCATCTACCTGCTCGCGACCTGACCTCGGCCCGCCGCGACGGCGGTCGCGCACGACTCGACGGATCACATCGGCAGCGGCGACGGCGCCCCGTCCGTCTCCTCGCTCTCGCGGCCCTCCCGGGTCGACTCGAGGCGGTCCAGTCGCGGCCCGAGGTGTTCGCGAACGAGGGCGACCAGCGCGTTCTCCGGCCCCTCGCCGGTGACGGCGGTCGCTTGCGGAGGGGCGTCGCGGTCGCTCCCGTCGGAACCGCCGTCGTCGATCGTCACGAGCATGACCCGCTCGCGGTCCGCGAAGACGACGCGGCCGTGGTGGACCCGGTCGGCGGGGAAGTTGAGCCAGTCGAGCTGCGGCTCGCAGACGGTCGCGTCGGGCACCGCCGCCCGGACGATCCGGCGAACGTGATCCGAGCGCGAGCCGATGTAGACGGCGACCCCGCGGTCGGCGGCCGCACGCCAGCGCTCGAGGCACTGCTGTTGCAGGATGCCGTCGTCGGGGACCGTCACGAACAGTTCCTCCTCGGCGCCAGCGGCGATGTCGTGGCCTCGCGCGACGATGTTCTCCGCGCCGTCGATCGCCCAGCACGAGGGCGTTCGGTCGGCGGTCGAATCGCCGCGGTGGTCGTCATCGCCGTCGGAGTTGGAGTCGGAATCAGGATCGGAATCAGAGTCAGAACCCTGGCCGGAGCCGAGGTCGACCCCGTCCCCCCCGTCGCGTACGCCCGCCGTCGGCGACGACGCCTCCCCGACCCCGCTCGAGGCGTCGGATCCCGGCGGCACCGTCCCGAGCCGGTCGACGACCGGTGCGAGCGGACTCGCCGCGATCCAGTCGGCTCGCCACTGCGGCGCGTCGGTCGCGAGCGCGGCCGTCGTCGCGTCTCGGTCGTACGTGACGAGGCCCGCGTCGGCGAGCGCGGGGAGGCGCCGGTGGACGAGGTCAGTCGTGATGTCCCGCGCTTCCGCTTCGGAGACGTCGACGAGGCGCCGGTCGTCGCCCCCCTCCTGCGCCGCGACCAGCGCGGCGAGATCGTCGACCGAAACGGCGCCCCGGTGGCGCGCGAGCAGCCGACAGACGGTTCGACAGCGGTCCGATCGAAGGACTTCGAACGTCCGGTCAAGCAGGTCCTCGTCGCCGATCCCGCCGTCGCCCGGCGTCTCGAGCAGCGCGTGCACCCAGTCGGCCTCGAGAAGCGGGTGGGAGGGCAGCGAAACCGCCGGCTCGTCGCCGTCGATATCGGTCTCGGTCTCGCGGACGACGAGCCCCAGCTCCGCGAGCTTCGGGACGTGCACGTGGACCAGCGAGATATGAACGTCCGTACAGCGGTCGTCGGAGACGATCGGCTGACCGGTTTCGAGGGACGCGATTTCGGTCGCGAGATCCGCGAGCGGCATCGGGTCGGTCGACGACGAGGGCGATCGAGCGCGCCGCTCGAGGAGCACGGCGAGCAGGTGGCGTCGGCGAACGGTAGCGAGAGCGTCGAACGCGACGGCCGGAGTCGATTCGTCGGCGGGACGGGAACTCATTGATCGTGAGAGAGACGACGGGAACGGGTAAGGGGTGTACCAGCGCTGTCTGGTACCACCCAGTTTTGCACCTCGGTGTCGGCGCGGCGATCGGGGCCCGGCGTCAGAACGCCGTTTCGAAGTAGTGCTCGAGCAGTTTCGCCTGCGCCACCCGGAGGTGCTGGTGGAACGTCTGGCGGGCGATGCCGAGCCGGTCGGCGATCGCCGTGGCGTCGCTGTTTCGGGTCGGCCACTCGAAGTAGCCGCCGTAGTAGGCCGCCTCGAGCGCGGCGCGTTGCTTGTCGGTCAGCGCCGACTCAACCCGGTTTCGGAAATCGCCCGGCGTCTCGACCGAGCCCTCGACGGTCCGCTTCGAGACCAGCGTCGTGTCGGGGTACGCCGCTTGAATCGCATCGACGAGCTCGCGGATCGCCGTATCGGGACTGGCCTCGGCGGTGACGGTCGCGCGGCCGCGGTCGACGACCTCCGACCGCAGCCGTGCGCCGTATCCCGCGAGCAACTCGGCGAACGTCGAGTCGCGGACCGTGAGTTCCCACCGACTTTCGTCTCCCTGTACGTCGATGCGTCGCAGGTCCTCGACCCCCGGCTGCTCCGCGGCGAGCTCGCGAAAGCGGTCGGGTTCGACCCCGGTGACCGTGACGTAGTGGACGAACGAGTCGTCGGTGAGCGGCAGCACGTGGTCGACGGCGAACAGGCAGTCGGCGCGCGCGCCGAGGTCGATGCAGGCGTCCCCGTGATCGGTCGACTCGAACTCGAGTTCGACGGCGGTGTCGCGGTAGAGGAGGCGGCGGACGGTCATCGCGTTGACGGCGTGGCCGATCGTCCCGCCGAACTCCTGGAGCACCTCGCGCTCGCGGTCCGCGAAGGCGTCCGCTTCCGCGGCGGCGACGACGAGCACGCCGAACGAGCGCCCGCTCGCGACGATCGGGACGACCGCGACGGCCCCGTAGTCGTGTTCGCGCGCGTCGCGTCGCCACGGGTCGACCTCGCTCTCGCGGAGGGCGCGGTACCGCTGGACGGCGCCGGTTTCGAGCGACGCCCCCTTCGGTCCGCCGGCCCCGGCGGGCGGATCGACGTACGAGCCGAGGACGCCGTTCATCTCGTCCGCGTCGCGTCCCGCCCACGTTCGCGGCTCCCACTGGCGCCGCTCGGACGCCGCCGGCGCTTCGAGCCGCCCGATGGCGGCGAACCGGTACGCGTCGGCGTCCGCGAACGCGTCGACGACCGCGCGCTCGAGCGCCTCGCGCGTCTCGGCCGCGACCATCGTCTCGTCGACCGCCCGGACGACCGCGTTGAGCCGCTCGAGGCGCTCGAGTTCGCGTTCGCGCTGCTTCCGGTCGCTGACGTCGCGGCCGATGCCGGTGAATCCCAGCACGTTGCCCTCCGGGTCCGTAATTCGGGCGCTGTTGAACTCGTACGGGATCCGCTCGCCGTCGCTCGTCAGGAACCGCCCTTCGGCGGTGATGCGCGCCCCCTCGGCGAGGATCCGACTGACGGCGTCGCCGATCGCCTCGCGGTCTTCCGGCGCGATGAACTCGAGGGGATCCATCCCCGCGAGTTCGTCGGCGTCGTAGCCGCTGATCCGTCGAAACTGGTCGTTCCACTCGATCAGGTTTCGGTCGTCGTCGAACGCGTAGAGGACGTCGGGCTGGGCCTCGAAGATGCTCTCGGTGAGCGCCTTTTCCTCGCGGAGTTCCCGCTCGCGGGCCTTGCGGTCGCTCACGTCGCGACCGACCCCAGTGAACCCCACGACCTCGCCCTCCTCGTCGGTGATGCGGGCGCTGTTGAACTCGTAAGGGATCCGTTCGCCGTCTTTCGTGAGCAGATCCGCCTCGGCGGTGACCTGCTCGTCCTCCTCGAGGATGCGCCGGATCGCGTCGGCGATCCGGTCGCGGTGTTCCGGCGCGACGAACTCGAGGGGAGCCATCTCGGGCAGCTCCGATTCGTCGTACCCCGTCACCTCCGGAACGCGATCGTTCCAGTCGATGTAGTCTCCCTCGGCCGAGAACGCGTAGAGGACGTCGGGCTGGGCCGCGAAGACGCTCTCGAGGAACGCTGCCTCCTCGCGCCGTTCCAGTTCGCGCTCGCGTTCGTCGGTCCGGTCGTGGAGGAACCAGCCGTACCCCTGCAGGTCCACGTCGCCGTCGGAATTCGCTTCGTCCGCGTCGCCGACGCGTCTCCCGTCCTCGCCCGTCCAGATCGGGACGATCACCCCGCGGATCCAGATCCGCTCCCCGTCCCCGCGGACGCGCCAACCCTCGTCTTCGGCTCGCCCCTCGGCCCGGGCCCGCTCGAGGAGCGCCTCCGGACGGCCGGTCTCGCGGGCCTCGTCCGGAAAGAACGCGCGGTAGTCGGTGCCGACGATCGCCTCCGCCTCGTACCCCAGCACTGCGTTCGCGCCCTCGTCCCACGCGGCGACGCGCCCGGCGGCGTCGAGCAGGACGACCGCGTGATCGCTTAGGAGGGCGGTCAGCTCCCGAACGTCGAGGCTGACGTCGGTTACCGATTCGGTGCCGTTACCGTCGTTCGTCGAGCCGTTCGATGGGCCGTTCTGGCAGGGCGGTGGTTCAGCCATCGTGCGTATTGCTAACTCATCATACGACGGCGTCCAGCCGGGAAAGTCCCACGGTGGCGTTCGCAACGCTCGGTTCCCGTCCCCGAGGGTCTCGAGCGACGAGTCGGCCGCGAATCGGCGGCGAACCGCGATGCAACGAGTGCCGAAAACGGGCGACTTAACGCCCTCCGGGACCGGAGACCGGGTATGAGCGACCTCGCGATCGTCGAGAGCCGCGCCGACCGCGCGTCGGTCCACGTCTGCGACCGACTCCGAGACCTCGCCGACTGGACCGAGCGCGAGGACGATACCCGCCCGGACGAGGCGGGCGGCGGCACCTACTACCGCACCGACGGCGCCGAACTCCGCACCTTCGAGGACCTCCACATCGAACTCGAGCGCCCCGCCGACGCCTTCGACTGCGACCCCGACCTGCTCGTGTTCGCCTCGCGCCACTCCGGCGAGACCGGCCCGCTCCTGACGGGTCACTTCACGGGGAACTTCGGCCCGGCCGAGTACGGCGGCGAGGAAGACGCCGTCGCCGAGGCCGCCCCGAACGCGCTGGCCCGGCTGCTCGAGGCGTTCGACGAGTACGCGCCCGAGGAGTACGACGTGGGAATGGAGTGTACCCACCACGGCCCGACCGACGTCGGCTGCCCGTCGCTGTTCGCGGAGTTGGGCAGCGGCGACGAGCAGTGGGACGACCCCGCGGGCGCCGAGGCCGTCGCCCGCGCGATCCTCGACCTTCGGGGCGTCGAACCCCACCGCAGCAGGCAGGTCGTCGGCTTCGGCGGCAACCACTACGCGCCCCGGTTCGAGCGCGTCGTCCGCGAGACCCCGTGGGCGGTCGGCCACATCGCCTCGGACTGGGCCCTCGAGGCGCTGGGCCACCCGACGGCCCACCGCGACGTCCTCGAGGCCGCCTTCGAGGAAAGCGACACCGAGATCGCCCTGCTGGACGGCGAGTGGCCGGTGGTAGCGGAGACCCTCGAGGAGCTGGGCTACCGGATCGTCGGCGAGACCTGGCTGCGCGAGGTCGGCGACCGACCCCTCGAACTCGTCGACGCGGTCGAGTCCGACCTCGGCCGCGTCGAGGACGGGATTCGGTTCGGCGATCGGACCGACGACGTCGACGAGCGGGAGTTCACCGTCGTTGATCTGCCGGCCGACCTCGTCGACGCCGCGGAGGGGATCGACCCCGACCGCGTCCGCGAGCTCGTCGACGAGCAGGCCGTCGCCTACGAGACCGAGAACGGCGGCACGCGCGTCGGATCGCGGGCCGCGGTTCCCGACTCGAGTGCCGACGCCGCCGATCCGCGGCGAGCGCTCGTCGAGGCACTGGCCGGCGTGCTCAAGGAGAAGTACGAGACGGTTCGGCTCGAGGACGACGCCGTCGTCGCCGAGGAGGAGGGATTCGATCCGGAACTAGCCCGCGAGGCGGGGGTCCCGGAGGGGCCGAAGTTCGGCGCGCTCGCGAACGGCGAGGCGGTGACCGTCGACGGGGAAACCATCAACCCGGAGAGAGTTCGGACCGAGCGGACGCGCCGCTTCGAGATCTGATCTATTCGTTCCCTGATGGTAATACCCCCGTACTCGCTGACAGCTGCCGAAACGCCTCTCGTAAGGTGGAAAACAGATAATGCGCTCGTAACGTGTCAGACAGGCGGCTGACGTGTAGGGGAAAGGTAATTATGCTCCATTGTTTAGAAGGGGCCAAGAATGGACTCACTCATCGACGACGCCATCGACGAGGCCGAAGACGGGGACCCGGCCGAGTCCCCCGCGGACGACGCCTCCCAGGGCGGCCAGTCCCCCGACGACGGCGGCCGACAGTCCGGCACGATGACCGACGAGGAACTCGAAGACGTTCTCCAGGATCTCCAGACTGACATTACGGTCGTCGGCTGCGGGGGCGCCGGCGGCAACACCATCAATCGGATGCACGAGGAAGGCATCCACGGCGCGAAACTCGTCGCCGCCAACACCGACGTCCAGCACTTAGTGGAGATCGAGGCCGACACCAAGATCCTCATGGGCGAGGAGAAGACCGGCGGCCGCGGCGCCGGTTCGCTCCCGCAGGTCGGCGAGGAAGCCGCCCTCGAGAGCCAACAGGACATCTACGACGCGATCGACGGCTCCGACATGGTCTTCGTCACGGCCGGGCTCGGCGGGGGGACCGGCACCGGCTCCGCGCCCGTCGTCGCGAAGGCCGCCCGCGAGGCCGGCGCGCTGACGATCGCCATCGTCACGACGCCCTTCACGGCGGAGGGCGAGGTCCGACGAACGAACGCGGAGGCCGGTCTCGAGCGCCTGCGCGACGTCTCCGACACCGTCATCGTCGTCCCGAACGACCGCCTGCTCGATTCGGTCGGCAAACTGCCCGTCCGCCAGGCGTTCAAGGTCAGCGACGAGGTGCTGATGCGCTCGGTCAAGGGCATCACGGAGCTCATCACCAAGCCCGGCCTCGTCAACCTCGACTTCGCCGACGTCCGCACCGTGATGGAGCGGGGCGGCGTCGCGATGATCGGCCTCGGCGAGGCCGACTCCGAGGCGAAGGCCGAAGACTCCGTCAAGACGGCCCTCCGATCGCCGCTGCTGGACGTCGACATCTCCGGCGCGAACTCCGCGCTGGTCAACGTCACCGGCGGCAACGACATGGCCATCGAGGAGGCCGAGGGCGTCGTCGAGGAGATCTACGACCGGATCGACCCCGACGCCCGCATCATCTGGGGGACTTCGATCGACGAGAGCCTCGAGGGCAGCATGCGGACGATGATCGTCGTTACCGGCGTCGAGTCGCCCCAGATCTACGGGCGTCCGGACGGCGACTCCGTCCAGCCCGACATGAGCGGCCAGCAGGCACCCGGACAGGGCGACGACATCGACTTCGTCGACTGATCCCCAATTGAGGGGTGAGCCCTCGAGTCGGTCTTTGCGATCGATTTTCCTTTCTCTAGCGATTTAGCCGGTCTATCGATACTCGTCGGAACCGCGTCGCACGCGAGTCAGCAGATCGGCTTCGGATCGATCCCGAGATCGTCGAGCGAGTCCGCGTAGGCGTCGTACGCGGCGTCGATGACGGCCTCGGCGGCTTCGGCGGCGCGATCCCGGTCCGCGTCCCCCTCACACGTCTCCGCGAGGAGTTCGGCCGCGCGTTCCCCCTGCGCTGCCGTCTCCGTCCGGAGGTCTCGAAACGCCTCGGCCCGCCGCTCGTTGCTCTCGTTGACGAAGAAGCTCACGACCTGCAGGTGCGTTCGCTCGGTAACTAGCGCGCGACCGACCAGCCCGCCCAGCCGCGGGACGGCCTCCTCGAGCGCCCGGAGACGGTCGTGCATCGGGCCGCCGGTCGCGTCGGGGTCGTACTTCTCACCGTCATCTCCCTCGAGCAAGTCGAGGACCCGCTCGCAGTGCTCCCGTTCTTGATCACGAAGGTCGGCGAACAGTTCCCGTGCCTCATCGTCGGACTCGTCCTCCGCCCACACGCCGAACGTCTCAGCGGCGGCGCATTCGCTGTCCGCGGCGATCCGGAGCACCCGTTCCGCCGTCAGATCCGCGTCGGTGAGCGCGACGAGCAGCTTCGAGGAGGCGAGGCGCTCGAGTTCGGTGTCCTTCGCGGCCTCGAGGTCGCGCTGGAAATCGGCAGCGTCCATACCCCCACGACCACGGCGTGCGTGTTGAACCTTGGTCCCGAGTGGGGGTATCAGTCCGCGTTCGGGCGCGATCGAGGCTGCGCTGCGGACGCGCCCGCGGGGGCGCGCTTAACCGCCGCGGGGGCGTATGCGACGACATGTCCGACAACGAGGCGGCGCTCGACGATCCGACCACGATCACACCCGAGACGCTCGCCGAGCGGCTGCAGGCCGGCGACGAGCTGACCGTCCTCGACGTCCGCGACCGCGACGAGTTCGACCGCTGGCACATCGAGGGCGAGGGCGTCGACGCAGTCCAGATCCCCCACATGAAGTTCATCCAGGCCCAGGCAACCGGCGATGTCGACGACCTCGCGGCCGACCTCGCGGAACCGATCGTCGCGGTCTGCGGCCGCGGCGAGGCCAGCGACCACGCCGTCGACCTCCTCCGGGATGCGGGCGTCAACGCGCAGAACCTCGCCGGCGGGATGGACGCCTGGGCCGATCTGTACGTGGTCCGCGAACTCGAGGTCGACCTCGGCCTCGATGGCGCCACCGCGACGGTCGTCCAGTACGACCGCCCCTCGAGCGGCTGTCTGGCCTACGCGATCTACAGCGGCGGCGAGGCAGCGGTGATCGATCCGCTTCGGGCGTTCGCCGACCGCTACGTCGCCGATGCCGCCGATCGGGACGCGGAACTGACGTACGCCGTCGATACGCACGTCCACGCCGACCACATCAGCGGCGTCCGCGCCCTCGAGTCCCGAACCGACGCGATGGCCGTCGTCCCCGAGGGCGCTCGCGATCGCGGGCTCGCGTTCGAGGCGACGACCCTCGCGGACGGCGACGAACTCCGCGTCGGCGACGTCACGTTGACCGCCGTCGCGACGCCGGGCCACACCACCGAATCGCTCTCCTACCGGCTCGGGGACGTCCTGTTCACCGGCGATACGCTGTTCCTCGAGGGCGTCGGCCGACCCGATCTCGAGCGCGGCGACGAGGGCGCGCCCGACGCGGCTCGACGGCTCTACGGGACCCTCCAGAATACCCTCTCAGAACTGCCGGACGAGACGACGGTCGCGCCGGGTCACTACAGCGACGCTGCCGACCCGCGGGAGACCGACGGCACCTACGCGGCGACGCTCGGGGACCTGCGCGACCGACTCGAGGCGTTTTCGATGGCCGAAGCCGAGTTCGTCGAACACGTCACGAGCGACCGGCCGCCGCGGCCGGCAAACCACGAGCGCATCGTGGCCGCGAACCTCGGAGCGGAAGACGTCGATTCGGAGACGGCGTTCGAACTGGAACTCGGGCCGAACAACTGCGCGGTTACCGGCTGATCGCAGAGCGCAGACTGAAAGAACACGACGCGACGGCAGTCAGTCGTCCGCGACCGCAGGGTCGTCGCCGCCCTCGCCCTCGACGTCGATTTCGTCCTCGATGCTCGGCGGGTACTTCCCGCGGTCGAGTTTCAGGTCCGACTGCGGACGCGCCATGCAGGTTAGTGCGTACTTTTCGGCTTCCTCCTCGGTGAGCGCGCGGGCCGCAGGCTGGGTGACCTCGCCCTCGACGATTTCGGCCGAGCAGGCCAGACACATCCCGACGCGACAGGAATACTCCTGGGCGATCCCCTCTTCGAGACACCGGCTGAGGATCGTCTCGGTGTCCGAACAGGTGATCGTCTCACCCGTCCCGACGAACTCGACAGTGTACTCGGTCATACCCTCCGCTACGGCAGACCCGACTAAAACTCTTTATTACGGGATCCGTCCGTCAGGAGGCGACGACTTTCTCCGCGCCGCTCACGTTCGGCTCACGCCGGTTCGTAGTCGCTCGGTACCGCGCGTCGGATCGTTCCGAATCCGGCGGAAATCCCCGGTTGACCCATCGTGGCTCCGTCCCCGGGACGAATCGACCATAAAACGTTTTCTTACCGCAGTGTCCACACTCTCGGTATGAGTACGCAGGACCAGTCGGGGACCGCTCCGACGACCGGGAGCGGAACCGGAACCCGCGAGGCGGACGTCGTCGTCGTCGGTGCCGGGACTGCAGGCTGTTACGCCGCAGCGACCATCGCGCGCGAGGGGTACGACGTCGTCGTCCTCGAGCGCAAGTCCGAGGAGGAAGCGGGCCACATCGCCTGCGGGGATGCGCTGAAGGGCGCCAGCGCCTTCCCGGACTCGATCCCGAAGTCGCAGATCGAACCCGCATTCACGAACACCGACGTCGACCACGGTCGCTTCGAAATTCCGCAGGAGGACACCGTCCTCGAGATCCCCGTCCCCGGCGAACTGGCGGTCATCGACCGCTGGGAGTACGGCAAGCGGATCATCGAGGGCGCCGCCGAGGCCGGCGCGGAGATTCACTACGACACCGTCGTGAAAAACGTCGTTCAGGCCGACGACGAGAAGGGGACCGTCACCGGCGTCGAAGCGATCCGCAAGGGCGAGCCCAAAACCTACGACGCGGACGTCGTCATCGACGCCGCCGGCTCGCTGTCCGTCCTGCAGGACTACGTCGACTTCTCGAGCTCCACCTTCGATACGAACGTCGACTACTCGCACTTCTGTTCGGCCTACCGCGAGATCGTCACCGTCGACGAACCCGTCCCGTGGGACGACGCGCTGGTGTTCAAGCCCACCGAGCGCGCCGCCGGCTACCTCTGGTACTTCCCGCGCACCGACACCGAGATCAACGTCGGGCTTGGCTTCCAGATGACCGAGGAGCCGATGAAGCTCGTCGACGACCTCAAGCGCGACCTCGAGAACCGCCGGGAGTTCCGCAACGCCGAGGTCGACGACAAACTCGGCGCTGCACTCCCGACGCGCCGTCCCTACGACTCCGCGGTCCACCCGGGCTACATGGCCGTCGGCGACGCCGCGGGCCACGTCAACCCCACCACCGGCGGCGGCATCGCCGGCGCCGCCTACGCCGGCAAGTACGCCGCCGAGGCCGCGATCGAGGGCCTCGAGACCGGCGACGTGAGCGAGAAAACGTTCTGGGAGTACAACGAGCGCGTGATGGACCACTTCGGGGCCCGCTACGCCGCTCTGGACGTCTACAACATCCTCTCGACGGCCGTCGACGTCGACGACCTGATGGGGCTGCTCGCCGCGATGCCCGGCGAGAAGCTGGCCGAAGCGCTCTACTCCGGCAGTACGAGTATCGGCCCGAAACTCGCTGCGGAGAGCCTCTACAAGAGCTACGGCCACTGGGGCACCATCCTGAACCTCTTCAAGACCAAACGGCGGGCCGACGACCTGCTCGAACTCTACGAGCACTACCCCGACCATCCGGCCGCGCTCGAGCACTGGCAGCAGCGCCGCGACGACCTGATGGAGCAGGTGTACGAGACGACCGGGGCGGACCCGAAGTACTAAAGACAAACTTTTGCGCTGCGGGCGCGGCTTCGCCGCGCCCTCGGTAAAATCTCGAGAGAGCGAAGCTCTCTCGGACCTCGCGGAATCGAAGATTCCGCTTAGCTTCGATGAAAAGCACTCCTCCCTCCGTTTCGGACGCGTAGCGTCCTCCACGTCGGTCGTCGGCCCGCTCGCTCCCGACGGTCGCTCGCGGTGAATACGCTGGCTATAGCCTGCCCTCCCCCGAGTCGCGCGCTTCTCGCAGTGCTCGAAGCCCGCTCCCGGCCAGTGCGGTTTGTGGAACGGCGAAATTACGCTCGAGTACGAAGTCGCTCGATCCGCTTTTCGGTCGGCGGATGGGTACCGAAGATCCGCCGGTTGACGAACCGCCGCGTCCGGTCGAAAAAGCGGTGCTCCTCCCACGGTGGCGGCACGATCGAGAACGCCGCCGTCGACCGCGACTCTCGAAGGTCGCTCGAGGGGCGGCGCTCGAGTTCGGCGTCGAGTTTCTCGAGGGCGCTGGCCAGCGCTGCGGGATCGCCGGTGATCGCGACGGCGCCGTCGTCGGCCGCGTACTCCCGAGTGCTCGAGACGACAGCGATGCACCACCGGCTTACCGCGTACGCGACCGCGGCCGGTATCGCGACGACCGGATTGATGACGTGCCGAACGATCGCCGCGTTGGCGTTAGCGCCGGGCACGGCGAGAAACGTCATTACGGCCGCATCGCGGTTGATCACGTGGGCGAGTTCGTGGGCGAGCACGGCCTCGAGTTCGCGATCCTCGAGTTCCTCAAGGAGACCCCGCGAGACGACGATCGTCGACGTCGCAGGGCGGTAGCCGGCGGTGACGGCCGTCGGGGTTGCGCTCGAGCCGACCCGAACCTCCGGCGCGGGGACGGCGACCTGTGCAGCGAGTCGATCGACGATCCGTTGGAGCGACTGCCGCTCTCTGTCCTCGCGTTCGGCTTCGGACGTGCGTTCCGAGTCAGACCCTGTCGTTTGGGTTCCGTCGAATCCGACGGTGTGCTCGAGATTCCGGAGCACCGCGGTATCGCCCGTCACCTCCGACCGAGCGGTCGCGCCGACCTGTGCGCCGACGAGACAGAAGCTTCCGGCGGCAGCGAGTGCGGGCAGGTGGTAAAAGCGTGGGATGGCCGTGGCACCGGTGTACACGGCCCCGAGCGCGGCGACTGTCGCCGTCACCGCGAGCAGATACTCCCGCAGTCCCGCAGTGTGGTGGAACTCCTCGAGCACGCGTCGCATCTCGGTCTGAATCCCGACCGTGTCGCTATCGTCTCCGTCGTCACTGTCGAGATGGGCCGAGAAATCGACCGACCGATCCTCGGCATCCGTGTTCGACCAGCTATCGGCCATGAAAAACAGGCCGCTGACGTATCCGCCGGCGACGAGCACCCCGCAGAGCAACACGGCGGCCTCGACCGAGTACGAGAGAATCTCGACGACCGTGTAGCCGACGGCGGCCAGGGACGAGAGGACGACCACGACGTACGCTCCCGTAACGGCGTTGACGGCGGTCTCGGAGTGATCGTCCGCTCCCATCGCACGGGCAGCACACCCGAGCGCGAACACCAGCCCGGCGTAGACGACCGTCGTACCGACGAGTGCGAGCGGCGGGTTCTCGAGGACGACGGTCGCCGCGAGGTACGGAACGATCAGGAGCGCCGCCGAGGCGACCGCGAGCAGTGCCGCCTCGAGCGCGACGAGCACGAGTAGCGCGAGTAGCAGCAGGGCGACCGCAAACGCCATCCGGCACCAGAGCGCGATCCGAACGCGGTTCAGTTGGCGTTGCAGCGCCACGGTGAATCACCTCGAAACGACGTCTCGGCGAACCTGCGGTCGCGTCGATCAGCGTTGGGCAAGTAGTGTGGCTCAGGTAGACCCATCTCTCGTTTCGACCGTCGGATAGGTTCCGCGAGTTACAGTAAAACCCATCGGTAGCCGGTCGTTCTCGAGCGCTCAGTCGACGTCGCCGATCGCGTTTCTGAGCCGGTCGATCCGCTTTTCGGTCGGCGGGTGAGTGCCGAAGATCGTTCGAGCGATGAACCGCCGTATACGATCGAAAAAGCGGTGCTCGTCCCACGGCGGCGGCACAATTGAGAACGCCGCCGTCGAGCGGTGACCCCGAAGGTCGCTCGTGGGACGATCCTCGAGGTCGGCGTCGAGCGTCTCGAGGGCGCTCGCAAGCGCTGCTGGATCGCCGGTGAGCGCGACGGCGCCGCGGTCGGCGACGTACTCGCGGTAGCGGGCAGCGACCGCGACGGCCCACCGGTTGAGCGCCGCGACGAACAGGCCGATGAAAATGAGGAAGGGATGGCGGATCGGGGACTGCGGGTCGGCCTCTTCGCGGTTGCGACTCTCGGCCGCCTCGAGCATCGCGTCGATTTTCACGGCCGGCATCGAGAGCAGGGTCAGGATCGCCGCATCGCGGTTGACGACGTGAGAGATTTCGTGGGCGAGGACGGCATCGAGTTCGCGGTCCTCGAGCGTCTCGACGAGGCCCCGCGAGACGACGATCGTCGAGGCGTCGGAGCGGAGCCCAGCCGTCGCCGCGATGGGCTGTTGCGCGCAGCCGAGTCGGACCGTCGGTGCCGGGATGTCGACCTGCCTCGCGAGTCGATCAACCCGCGATTGCAACTCGTCGACGGAGGCGATCTCGGCGGCGGAAGTCCGTTCCCGCTCCTGTTCCAAGCCGTCAGTCGAACCGACGGTCTCGGCATCCGCCTCGAGTTGTCGTTGGACGGTCCCGCCGCGTTTCAGTTCGTCGTAGATGGTCCGTCCCGTGTGGTACACCGCGAAAACTACGCCGATAACGACGGCACCGACGAGGACGATCGAAAGCGGTCGCGGGGTCGCGTCGTGTGCGACGACGGCGAGACCCACGTACCAGGCGACCAGTCCCGCGGCCGCACCGGCGAACTGACGCGGGGAGGCACCGGCCGCGGGCCGGGCCGCGGTGCGGGCGACCGATTCGACGGCGTCGGCCATCCCGTTGTGTGTGATTCGGCCGACGACCAGCGGAGCAGGAATTACGCGCCGGTAGATCCCTGCGACGACGACCCAAACACCGTAGAACAGCAAGAATGCGGTTATCATCGGCGGTACGACGGTGAGAAAGATGATCACCATCGCTCCCACTGCGAGTACCTCGAGCGGGAGCAAGATCGCGATGCCGAAACAGGCGATCACCGTGGCGACCGCCATTCGAATCCAGAGGCCGATCCAGAGACGCGTCGATCGGTTCACGACGACGGCACCTCGAGCGCGAGCGGGTGCAGTGACACGGATCGGTCGACTACCGAGACGGAGGGATGCACTGTCTAGTCTCCGTACTGGTAGGATTTTCAAGAAGATTTTGGGTCGGACGCGGCTATCGACCGCGACCGATCCGCTCGATCGCACCCGCGAGCGTGTCGATCCCGTGCTGGATGCTGTCCTCGTCGACGTCGAACGTCGCGGTGTGGTGGCCGCCGGGGTGGTCGGTGCCGACGCCGACGTAGCAGGCCGTGCCGCCGTTGTCCTGGACCGCCTGCATCAGATACGTGGCGTCCTCGCTGCCGCCGAGTTCGTCGCGCTCGAGGACGCTGTCCACACCGTCAACGCCACTGGCGACATCTTCGACGATCGAGACGAGCTCTTGATCGCTGGTCGCGCTCGGCGCTTCGGCGCCGATCTCGATTGCCACCTCGCACTCGTGCATTTCGGCGGCCGACCGGAGGACGCGCCGGCTCTCGTCGGTCATGTAATCCATCAGGTCGGTCGTCTCGCCGCGGACCTCGGTAACGATCCGGGCCGACTCGGGGATGACGTTCGAGGCGCTGCCGCCCTCGACGACGCCGGCGTTGACCCGGGTCTTCCCGTCGTTGTGCCGCGGAATCCCGTAGAGGTTCTGGACGGCCGTGGCCATCGCCTGGACGGCGTTGCGCCCCTGCTCGGGGTGGCCGCCGGCATGAGCCGGTTCGCCCGAGAACTCGGCCTCGAGGTGCCGAACCGCGAGGAAGCCATCGATGCCGGCGACGATCTCGCCGGTCGGATGATCGAGCCCGATGTGCAAGGCGAGCAGGGCGTCGACGTCCTCGATGTGCTCGCTTTCGGCCATCGACTTCGCGCCGCCGATGACCTCCTCGGCGGGCTGGAAGAACACCTTCAGCGTGCCCGAAAAGCCGTCGCTCTCGGCGATCTGGTCGAGGACGCCGACGCCGATCGTCGCGTGGGCGTCGTGGCCGCAGGCGTGCATCGCGCCCTCGTGCTCCGAGCGGAAGCCCTCGGCGGCGGGGACGTGCTCGGGGTCGTCGGACTCCGCCCGCGGGAGCCCGTCGATGTCGACCCGCAGGCCGACGGTCGGCCCCTCGCCGCGCTCTAAGACAGCGACGGCGCCGGTGTAGCCCCCCTCGAGTCGCTCGAGGATCTCCTCGTCGGCGTCGGTCTCGAGGGCTCGCTGGTAGGCGTGGGTGAGTTCGGCGTCGTCGGGAACCGCCAGCCGCTGGTCCGTTTCGATGGCGTCGGGCCCGACGTGGAGTTCGGCGAGGTCGTCGCCCAGCCGGGACTCGAGTTCCTCGACGATGCGTGCGGTGGTGTAGAACTCGCGCCAGGCCGGTTCCGGTCTGCGGTGCAGGTCGCGACGCAGCGAGACGAGGTCGTCCGCGGTCATACCTCGACCTCATCGGGGAGCGTAAAAAGTACTCTACCTTTGACGGCGCCCGCAGCCGTCGATTCGATCGGCGGAGGCGATTCTCGTCCGGTCGGGCGACCGGCTACTCGCCTCGAGCGACGGCGAGGGCGAGGCCCTCGAGTGCGTCGGCGATGGTCGCGATCCGATTACGCAGTTCCTCGCCCTCGAGTCCGTGGCGGTGCGCGAGGTACTGTGGGTCGTTGTAGGTCACGTAGACGTCGCCGTCGGCCGCCCAGACGAGCAATTTCTGCGGGAGGTCGATCGCAATCGAACGCTGTGCCTGCATCAACGGCGTCCCGACGGCGGGGTTGCCGAAGAGAAAGAGCGTCGTCGGCGGGAGCGATTCGTCGACTGACGCGGCGTTCGCCGCGTGATCGACGGTCGTCACGAGCGTCAGATCGCGCTCCTCGAGAGCCGGTTCGACCCGGGCGACGGTCGTCTCGAAATCGGCATCGCTTTCGTGCGTTACCAGTCCGGCCTCGTCGTAGTCGCTCGGACAGTCAGAATCTCCCTTCCTCGTTCCTGTCGTTGATTCGTCGCCAGCGACGGCCGCCGTCGAACCGACGGTACCGAGCGCCGTTCCCGCACCGAGCAACTGGACGAACCGTCGCCGTGCAGTGGTCGCAGGTCGATCGTTCGACATGGATGACGACCGGCGAGACGGCGACCTCGACCGTAGTTATGCGGCTGATTTGACGCGCTAACGGACCGTTAGCCGACGAAACGATGACTGGAGCAATTGGTGCGGCAGAATCGGGGCCGTGACCGAACGACTCCGATAGACTGTGGTTAGTTCGTTCGCCCGGTCCCGCGGAGCTGTTCGACCTCGACCTCGACGTGGATCGAGTCGGGGAACTCCCGCGCGGCGACGTCGCGGGCGAACTGGTCGTGGCCGTGGATCTCGAGTTCGCGGGTGAAGACGGTGTAGGTCCACGAGGAGAATCGCCGATCGTCGTCCGCGTGAAGTCGGCACCGCTGGGGGACCGACAGCTTCTCCGGCGGGTGCGAGTGGGGCCCCTTCAGTGCGGCGCCCTTCCGTTCGGCGGTGGCTTTGATGTCGTCGACGATGCCCTCGAGGGCGGCGCGATCGCCGCTCTGGAGCGTGAGCCGGGTGACGAAGGTCATGGATACGACATCGTCAACGGCCGGCGCGTAAAAGCTTGCTGAGATCGGGTGGGAGGGGCTGTCCGAGCCGATTCGACGGTTCAGTGACGTGATTCAGGAAGCCGACGAAACCGCGAGCCGAACAGTGTACGCTGGACGAACAGTCCGATATTCTCTTAACGTCGTACGTATTAGTCCAGTTAATGGCAGTCGAAGCTACGAGCGCAGGCGCGATCCTCTTCCGCGACACGCGGGGCCGGCGCGAGTATCTTCTACTCAAGAGCCGCCCGGGCGACTGGGAGTTTCCGAAGGGCGGTGTCGAAGGAGATGAAGAGCTACAACAGACGGCGATCCGCGAAGTAAAGGAAGAGGCAGGTATCGAAGATTTCCGGCTCCTCGACGGCTTTCGCGAGGACTACGACTACGTGTTCGAGGCGAACGGCAAGACCATCCACAAGACCGTTCACCTCTTCATCGCGAAGTCGTTCGAGGCCAGCGCGGAACTCTCAAATGAGCATCGCGACCTGCAGTGGCGCGATTACGAACAGGCTGTAAACACCGTCACTCAGGACGGTCCGCGCGAGATCTTAGAGCAGGCCCACGAGTTCCTCGACGAGCGCGAGGAGGAGTAACTACTGCGCTCGCCGCCCATCGACTCGTCGGCACGCGTCGCAGCGTCGGACGCGAGCGGAACCGAGGGCCTGCGCTGGGCCGTTACGGTGATCTATCGGTTTCTCTGCTCACCCGCCCCCTGACGAGCCGACGGCTCGAGCGTGACGGTCGACCGAGCAGCATTTCGCGTCGCGAGCCGAAGTGCCGCCGACGTGGATCGCGCGACGGAATCCGAGTTCGAGTTCGAGCTGCGAACCTGTCGGTGGGCCGAGCGAGCGTGGCCGCCGGATAGCAACGGTGACGGTGACGGCGACGGTACGGGCGACCGCCACCCGACCGCGATCGTCGCCCGCCAGCTCGGCACCAAGCGCCGCTGCTGGGACACCATCGTCATCGAGTGCGACCCCGACGCCCTCGAGCGACGCGCGAACTTCGGTCAGAAGCGACTCGACGGCGACCTCCTGCACGTCGTCCGGAACGCGCCCGCGGAGTGGACCTACTACCGCGACGCGCTCCCGCATCCCGGCTACCCGTGGCGCTACGTCCGCGAGGCGATCCACCGGGCCGACGATCGCGGCATCCTCGAGACCCGCAAGGACGGCAACCGCATCCAGATCCGGCGCAGGTGGCCCTACCCCGACTGGGTCGAGCGCATCGTCGCGATCGAGAACAAACCGGATCTGGACGCCAGCGCCGCGCGGACGCTGGGCCCGCAACTCGAGTACGACGTCGCGATGGCGCTGGCGGACGAGGTCTGGGTCGCCACCCGGCAGACGGGCGAGCGCGTCGAGCCCGTCCTCCTCGAGGATCTGCCCGTCGAGGCGGGCGTGCTGGCGCTCGAGCCCGATAGCCTCACGGCCGCGGTCGCGTGGTACCCGCGGAGCCTCGCGGTGGACGAACCGGGGACGCGCATCCTCGAGCGGCCGGACGACGGCGACCGCGGGGGGTCGGCGGCGCGGTTCGAGTACGTCGATCCGTCGGAGAAGGCGGAGATGCGCCAACGCATCGCCGAACGGGCGTACGAGCGGGGCTGGCGGTCGTTCGTCGACACGATGCGGCCCGACTGTCGGCACTTCGAACTGCGCGCCGAGGGACCGGCAGCCGGCGCACAACTGCTCCCCTACTGTACCGCGAAAGGGGGCTGTCAAACCGCCGCGGAGTGCGCCGGCTCGTGTCCCGACTTTCAGCCGGAACCGCCCGCATGGCGGACGAAGGGGTGGCCGATCGAGGGCGGCCCCGGCAAGCGACTCAAGCGGTTGCTCGCGGCGCGGCGCCGTCGGCGGCGACCGGAACTGGACGGCGACGCGTCGGAGTCGAAGTAGCCGTCGACGACGGCCGAAACGCGCCCTCGAGTACGGCCGATCGCCGCTCGAGCGCGGTGCGCAGCGCCGGCTACTAACTGCTGGCGGTGGAAGGACCCGTATGAGCACGGACACGGACGCGGACGCTGAGTACGTCAGGGAAGCGATCGAGCTCGCGCGCGAGGCGGTTGCCGACGGGAACACCCCGTACGGATCGCTGCTCGTCGTGGGCGATACCGTCGTCAAGCGCTCGCGGAACACCACGGTGACCGAGGACGACATCACCGCCCACCCCGAGCTCAAGCTCGCGCGCTGGGCGGCCCGCGAACTCGACGCCGCCGACCGCGAGGACTGCACCATGTACACCAGCACCGAACCGTGCGAGATGTGCGCGACCGCGATCCACTACGCCGGGTTGGATCGGGTCGTCTACAGCGTCTCCGGGAGGTCAGTGGCGAACGTACGGGGGAACGAAAAGAGCGGAATCCCCTGCGAGGAGGTGATCGACCGCAAGGGCGGGTCGACGACGGTCGACGGACCGGTTCTCGAGACCGAGGGGAAACGCGTCCACGAGGAGTTCTACTGAGCGGGGCTACGGCCACCGAACCGCGAGGTTCGCTCCGGCGCGTCTCTCGGCGATCTAGCCGTCAGACGGGCCGAAACGACACCACGCGCTCGCCCGTCGTCTCCGAGACCGTCACCGCGACTTCGACCTCGAGTCCCCGCTCGACCGCCTCGGGATCGACTCCGGCGACCTGGCCGGTCAGCCGGACCGGCCCGAAGTCGGCGATGGCCGTCGCGTACGGCGCGTCGTCCTCGAACGAGGGCGTCGCCACGTGCGTGACCGTGTAGGTCTCGATCTCGCCGGTGTCGGGCAGCGGGCGCTCCTCGAGGGCCGTCGAGCCGCACTCCGGGCAGACCCGCCGCGGCGGGAGGGAGCCGTGGCCGTCGGCGCACTCGAGGTAGTAGGCGTTGCCGTCTTCGGCGGCGTCAAGCCAGTCGTCGAAGCCGGCGTCGCGGACGCCCGAGGTCTCGAGTTCGGATTCGTCGCTCATGCGACCACCTCCGGAGCAAAACTCCGGCGTCGTTGCAATCGTTCGCAGTGCTCACTCATGCAACCACCTCCAAAACGTGGACGGTCGCGCTCGCAACCGTGCCGCCCGCGTTGTGCGCGACGCCGGTCGTCGCGTCTGCGACGTACTCGCTGTTCGGATGAGTCCCCTCGAGCAGTGTCGTAATCTCGGCGATCTGGGAGGCGCCGGTCGCGCCGACCGGGTGGCCCTTCGCCTTCAGGCCGCCCGAGAGGTTGACCGGCGTCTCGCCGTCGGCGGTCGTCCGGCCGTCGCGGGCCGCCGAGATCCCCTCGCCGACTCCCTCGAGGTCCAGCGCCTCGAGGGCGAGCACCTCGGCGATCGTGAAGCAGTCGTGGACCTCCGCGAGGTCGACGTCGCCCGCGTCGACGCCGGCGTCGGCGTAGGCTTCGTCGCCGGCCTCGCGCGCCGCGGGCGAGCGCGCGAGGTACTCGCGGTCGTGCAGCGCCATCCGGTCGCCGCCCTGGCCGGTGCCGGTGATCGCGACCGGCGCCTCGAGGTCGCGTTCCGCGGCGTACTCCTCGCTGGTGAGCACGAGCGCGGCCGCGCCGTCGGAGATCGGACACGAGTCGTACAGGCCCAGCGGCGCGGAAACCGGCGGGGCCTCGAGCACGTCCGAGACGTCGATCGCGCTCTGGTACTGGGCTTTCTCGTTGTTCAGGGCGTTCTCGTGGTTCTTGACTGCGACGTGTGCAAGGTCCTCGTGGTCGCCGCCGTACCGGTCGAAGTACGCCTGCGCCATCAGCGCGTAAGCGCCGGGGAAGGTCATGCCGGCCCGGACTTCCCAGAGGTCGTCGGCGGCGATGGCCAGCGCCTCGGTCGCGCCGGCGGTCCCGAGGTTGGTCATCCGCTCGGCGCCGCCGACGAGGAGGACGTCGTTCTCGCCGTTGCGGATCCGCATCACCGCGTCGCGGACCGCCGCGCCGCTCGAGGCGCAGGCCGCTTCGTACCGGGTCGCGGGCGCGGCGACGCCCGCGGCCTCGGCCATCAGCGGTCCCTGGTGGCCCTGGTGTTCGGACAGTTCGCCCATGAAGTTGCCGTAGAGCACGGCCTCGACGTCCGAGGGTGGGACGCCGCTGTCTTCGAAGGCCGCGGCGCTCGCTTCGCCGAAGAGGTCCCGACTCGTCCGCTCGGGGGCGTTGCCGAACGGCGTGATGCCGGTCCCTGCAACACGTACGGTAGACATACACATCCGTAGCGTGCGGACGCGTTAATACTCGGCGGTCAGTGTCAGAGAGTGCCACAGCGTCACGTCGAATCGCCGCCCGCCGGTCGGCGGGCGAACGACCGCTTTCCGCGATTTTATTTTCCCCGTGCCGAACGGTCCACTATGGCATCCGTTCCCTTCGACGTCGAACTCCTGACCGAACTGACCGAGACGAGCGGCGTCCCCGGCTACGAGGACCGCGTCCGCGAGCTCGTGGTCGAGGAACTCGAGGCCACCGTCGACCGCGTGCGAACCGATGCGATGGGCAACGTCGTCGGGACGCTCGAGGGCGATAGCGACTCGGACTACTCCGTCGCAGTGGCGGCACACATGGATGAAATCGGCTTCATGGTCCGCCACGTGCGGGGCAGCGAGGACGGCCCCGGCTTCGTCGAACTCGAGGCGCTGGGCGGCTGGGACGCCCGGGTACTCAAGGCCCAGCGCGTGACGATCCACACGGCGGACGGCGACCTACCGGGCGTCATCGGCTCGCCGCCGCCCCACACCTTAGACGAGAAAGAGCGCGAGAAGACCCCCGAAGTCGAGGACGCCTTCGTCGACGTCGGCCTCCCCTACGAGGAGCTCGAGGAGCGAGTTTCGCCCGGCGACCTCGTGACGATGGACCAGACGACCGAACTGATGGGCGAGACGATCACCGGCAAGGCCCTGGACGACCGGGTCTGTCTGTTCGCGATGCTCGAGGCGGCCCGCCGGCTGGCCGACGGCGACCGCCCCGAGGCGACGATCCACTTCTGCGCGACGGTCCAGGAGGAGGTCGGCCTCCGGGGCGCGAAGGCGCTGGGCGTCGACGTCGACCCGGACCTCGCGATCGCGCTGGACGTCACCGTCGCCAACGACGTCCCCGGCTTCGAGGACGGCGAGCACGTCACCGATCTGGGCGACGGCGCGGCGATCAAGCTCAAGGACGGCAGCGTCATCACGAGCCCGAAGGTCCACCGCCGGCTGAAGGCCGTCGCCGAGGACGAGGGGATCGACTACCAGCTCGAGATCCTGCCCGCGGGCGGCACCGACACGGCCGGCTTCCAGAACGTCGCGGGCGCGAAGCCCGTCGGCGCCATCTCGATCCCGACGCGGTACCTCCACACCGTCACCGAAACGGCCCACGTCGACGACGTCGCGGCGACGATCGATCTACTCGAGGCGTTCCTCGCGAGCGAGGACGGCGGCCGCGAGTACACGTACTGAGCGCCGTCGTTCGTCGCCGTTGCCGCCGCCGGTCGCTTCGCTCCGCTCCGAATCGGCGACGGTCGCTCGAGACGAACGATTTCAATAAATCCTTTTGATACTCCCGCGACCCACCGGGCATGGGCTGTTCCGACGTCCCGGATTCGGGTCCGGATCCGGATGACATCTCGCCGCTCGCCTGGCGGTTGCTCAGGGTGGCGGCCGGCTACGACCAGCGGGCGGTCGAACGGGAGATCGACGACCTCATGCAGGCGCACGTCTCGATGCTCGAGAGCGGCAACCGGTCGCTCTCTCGGGACCGGCGGCGGACCTTGCTCGAACTCTACGGCGCGGAACTGACCGGCGAACAGGTCGCGGCGATCGTCCGCCACTTTTGACGCGTTTCGGATGCGGTGCGTGCAGTGTGACTCCTCATGGCAAGATTTAAGAACAATAATGAGGATTGTCGCATGTATCAATGATACACGGTCGCATGAGCCAGTCTCGCGCGCGAATTGTCAAATTCCTCGTGGCAGTCATCGGAACGATCGCGATCGCCGCCGCGCCGTCGCCGGCCGGCCTCTCGGTGGCGGGACAGTACGCGATCGCGACGATGTTCTTCGCGGGCTTCCTCTGGGTGACCGGCACGCTACCGCTGGCGGTCACCGCGCTGACGATTCCCGTGTTGCTGACCGGGACCGGCGTCTACGACAGCATGGACACCGCACTTTCGGGGTTCGCCGATCACATCATCTTTCTGTTTCTGGCGGGCTTCATGCTCGCGAACGGCATCCAGAAGTACGACATCGATCGGCGGATCGCGCTGTACACCATCGCGACGATGGGCAGTTCGCCGCGGCGGCTGATCCTCGCGGTCATGCTCGTGACCGCCGCGCTGTCGATGTGGGTTTCGAACACCGCGACGGCCGCGATGATGACCCCCATCGCGGTCGGCGTCCTGACGCAGGTGCTCGACCGAAACGATCTCGCGTCGGCCGACGAGCAGGCCGCCGGCTCCCCGGCGACCGAGACGGTCGCCGACGGCGGGACCGCCGAAGCGGCGACGGCGGCCGAGTTCACGAACATTCAGGTTTCGATGCTGCTGGGGACCGCCTACGCCGCGAGCGTCGGCGGCGTCGGGACGATCATCGGCACGCCGCCGAACGCGATCCTCGTGGGCCAGCTCAACGCCATCCTGGACTACGAGATCGGGTTCACCGACTGGTTCCTCGTGGGCTTCCCGGTCGTCGTCGTGACGCTCCCGCTGGTCTGGTTCATCCTGACCTACGTGCTGTACCCGCCCGAGATCCCGGACGTCGCCGAGGCCCGCGGCAGCGCTCGAGAACAGCTCGCGGAACTCGGCGAACTCGATCCGCGCGGTAAGCGCGTGGCGCTGATCTTCGCCGCGACGGCCGGCCTCTGGATCCTCGGCGGCCTCGGCGACTTCTTCGAGCCGTACCTCTCGAGCGTCTGGATGACGTCGCTGTTCGGCGGCGACGGGATGACGGTCTTCGGCCTCGAGGGCCACCAGGGGCTGCTCTACTACGTGATGGTCGGCGTCGCCGCGGTGCCGGCGCTCGTGCTGGCCGACACGATGGAGTGGGAGGAACTGGTCGACATCGACTGGGGTACCCTGCTGCTGTTCGGCGGCGGCATCTCGCTGGCCAACGCCCTCGCCGACACGGGCGCGACCGAGTGGATCGCCGAGACCGTCTTCGGCGGCCTCGTCGGCGCGCCCATCGTCCTCGTCATCGGGGCGGTCGTGCTGCTGGTGATCTTCCTGACCGAGATGACGTCGAACTCCGCGACGACGAGCATCATCGTGCCCGTCCTCATCAGCCTGGGGAGCGTCTTCTCGGCGACGCTCGGGCTCACCGATTTCGCCACGGCGCTGTTCCTCTCCGTCGCCGGCGCGATCGCCGCGAGCTTCGCGTTCGCGCTCCCGGTCGCGACCCCGCCCAACGCCATCGTGTTCGGCAGCGGCTACGTCGAACAGCGCGACATGCTCCGGGCCGGTCTCGTCCTAAACGTCGTCATGACCGCGGTGCTGACCGGAATCATCTGGTTCCTGTTCACCTTCGTCTGGCCCCACACTCTGTGGTGAGCCGTCTCGAGCGGCCCGCCGACCGCGCGGAGTCGACGCTCGTCGCGCTGCCCGCGACGACGCGTTGACTCAAGTCCGGCGCTACAGGGCCGCCGCGACCTCGTCGAGCACGCGCGTATCGACGAAGACGACCACGTGATCGCCCCGCTCGAGCACGGTATCGCCTCGCGGCGTGATCAACCGCCCGTCGCGGGTGATCGCCCCGACGACGACGCCGTCGGGCAACTCCCGCATCACGTCGCTGATCCGATTCTCGAGCAGCAGGCTGTCCTCGTCGATCTCGATCTCCAGCACCTCCGCGCGGTCCGACTCGAGCATCGCGACGTTTTCCGTCCTGAACTGGCGGGTGAACCGGGTGATCTCCTCGGCGGTAACCGAGCGGGGGTTGATCGCGACGTCGATCCCGACGGTCTCGAAGAGGTCGACGTACTCGGCCGCTTCGACGACGGCGATCGTCCGTTCGACCCCGACTCGATCCGCGAGCAGGGAGACGAGCAGGTTCTTCTCGTCGCTGCCGAGCGCGGCGACGACGACGTCGGCGTCGCCGACGTGTTCGCGGATCAGGAAGTCGGCGTCGGTCGCGTCGCTCTCGAGCACGACGGTGTTGGGCAGCCGTTCGGCCAGTTCGCGGGCCCGCTGGCGGTCGCGCTCGACCAGCCGCGGTTCGAATCCCTCGTCCTCGAACAGCCGCGCCGCCTGGTAACCGATCTCGCTGCCGCCGATGACGACGACTTCGTCCGCGTCCGCGAGCATCGGCACGGGCGTCACCGCGCCGGCGAACTCGCGGACGCTCTCCGCGGACCCGATGACGACGACGGCGTCCCCGGGTCTGATGACCGTCTCGCCCTGCGGGATGACGACCTCGTCCTCGCGGAAGATCGCCGCGAACGTGAGCGACTCGAAGCGGTCGGCCTCGGAGACGGTCTCGCCCGCGACGGGACTGTCGGCGGCGATATCGAACTCGGCCATGCGGACGAGCCCGCCGGCGAAGGTGTCGACGTCCGCCGCGCCCGGCAGGCCGGCGATGGTGACGATCTCCTCGGCCGCGAGCAGGTCGGTCGAGACCATGAAGTCGACGCTGAACGCGCTCCGGGAGCGCTCCCACGTCCGCAGCAGGTTCGTCCGCCTGACGCGGGCGATCGTGAACGTGTCGGTGACGGCCTTCGCCGCGCCGCAGATGACGATGTTCGTCTCGTCGCCGTCGGTGCTCGCGATAACCAGATCCGCGCGCTCGATGCCCGCCTCCTCGAGGACCTCGATCGAGGTGCCGTCGCCCTCGATCGCCAGCACGTCGTGGGCGTAGGTCACCGCCTCGACGCGCTCCTCGTCGCGGTCGATCACGACCACCTCGTGTTCGGGCGCGAGGCTCTCGGCGATGCTCGAGCCGACCTCGCCGGCGCCGACGACGATCACGCGCACGACCGCTCACCCGGAACGGCAGCCATGCCCGGCGGTTCACGGGCGACGTGTAAGTGGATTTCCCCGGCGACGACGCGGGCGGCCGCTCAGGGCATCTCGTGAATCGTCAACTCGGCGTCGCGGGGCTGCGACCGGCCTTCGATGTCCGCGACCAGCCGTTCGACGACGGTCTCGGCCTCGTCGAGCAGCCGCGGCTGGACCTTCTTGACGACCCAGTCCAGGGAGACGAACCGGGGGAGCGAGATCGCGTCCTCGTTCGCGGAGTGCGGGTCGTAGACCGCCTCGAAGTAGATCCGACTCGCGGTCTCGGCGTCCGTGGCCGCGTCGGCGGGGAGCGCTTCGGGGGCCGGTTCGACGCGCCACTCCCCGCGCGCGTCGATGTCGTTGAGCAGCCGCCACTCGAGGGAGTGGGGCTCGGAGATGTCGGTCACCTTCGAGCGGGCGGTGTAGCTGAGCTTCCACCAGGCGAGTCGCAGGTCGTAGACGGAGCCGACGCCGCCGTCGCCGTGTACCGTGACCTCCTTCAGGTGGTCCGTATACCGCGGATAGTCGGTAAAGGATCGCACGTACGGAAATACCTCCTCGGGCGGACGGTAGGCGACGGTACTGAGGAGAATTCGGTCCACGCCGGGCCGTACGAGCGGTTCGAAAGTAAGGATTGCTATCGTCTTCAGGGCGCCGAACCGGTCCGCCCGGCGTTCGGCGACCGGTTCAGTCGCCGGTCGTCGATCGGGCGTCCGCGTCGGTATCGCGGTCGACGTCGGTGTCGGAATCGGCGTCGAAATCCGAGTCGCCGCCATGCCCGTCGGCGACGTCCGCGTCCCGAACCGCCTCGATCCGATCCGCGATCGGTGGGTGATGCGTCGCGAGCGCGTAGAGCAACCCCGCCTCGCGCGTCGCGTCGTTGGCCGACGCGAGCACCTCGAGCGCGTCGGCGGTCGCCGCCCGGCCGACCCGGCGGGCGGCGTAGGCGTCGGCGCGAAACTCTTGCCGGTACGCGAGGCCGCCGAGCAGGCCGACGTGGTACAGCGCGTACAGTCCCATGAACGGCAGGAAAAAGCCGAGGAAGCCGAACCGCTCCTCGAGTGCACCGATCCCGATGGCGTCGGCGCCGGCGATCCAGACGCCGAAGACGGCCACCGTCAGGAGGCCGCGCTGCCAGAGGTGGCGGCCGGCGACGTGGCCGAACTCGTGGGCGAGGATCGCTGCCAGTTCGTCGTCGTCGCACGCCGAGAGGAGGTAATCGGTGAGGAAGACGTACCGGAACCCGGGGATCGTCCCGGCCACGAGGGCGTTTGCGGTCTTGGTCGACTCGCCCTCGAGCAGGTAGATTCCGCGCGGCCGGTAGTCCAGTTCCGAACAGAGCCGTTCGACGCGCTCGCGGTCCGCCCCCTCGAGCGGCACCCGGTCCTGAAAGAGCGCGATCAGGTACGGCGAGAGGCCGTAGCTGGCTGCGACGATCGCGCCGAACGCGGCCAGGAGAACGGGAAGCGACGATCCGACGGTCGAGATGACCGCGAGGAGGCCGCCGATCGAGATCGCGACCGTGACGCAGACGATCGCCAGGGCCGCGAGAACGCCCTTCGCGACCTTCCACGGCGAGGCCTCGATCTCCCGCAGCGAGCGGACCGTGGGGTACGTTCCCAGCGCCATCGAAACGAGCGGCACGGCGACGAGTCCGAACGAGAGGAGCATGATCGCCGCGAACTCGAGGACGCCGACGCCGAACAGTCGCGGCCCGGGCGGGAGAACGGCGGTCGTTCGGTCGATCACCTCGAGCAGGTGGAGACCGACGATGGCGACGATCGGAAGGACGAACCCGGCGCCCTGCTGGACGCGCTGGAGTCGGTGGAGGCGGTCTTCGAGCGGAGCGTCGGTCGCCGCCACCCGGCGGGCGTACGCGCGGAAGGCGACGAAGGGGCCGACGGCGAGCGCGAGGACGAACGCGACGGTCGCGAACATCGGTCGAACGGTCACCGTCGCGGCCCAAATTTCTGTTGTCACGATCACATGAACGTCGACGAAGGGCCGAAAATCCGACCGGTCGTGGACGGACGCGGCGGGCGGACCGCGGAACCGACGGTACCGACCGCACGGTCGCGGTACACCGGCTCGGACGGCAACCTTCTATAGCGGCGCCCCACAACGACGCGCCATGCGAGACGTCTGCATCGTCGGCGGCGGCGTCGCCGGCACGGCCGCATCGATCTTCACCGCCCGCGCGGGACTGGACACGCTCGTCGTAGACGGCGGCGAGTCCATCCTCGCGCGCAACGCCAGCCTCGAGAACTACCCCGGCTTCCCGAACGGCGTCGACGCGCGCCGGTATCTCGAACTGACCCGCGAGCAGGCGCGCAACGCCGGCGCCGAGTTCGAACTCGGGCGGGTCACGCGAGCCGAACCGGTCGACGAATCGGACCTCGAGCAGGGGTTCGTCCTCGAGACCGAGGGCGGCGAACCGATCGAAGCGCGGCGCGTGATCGCGGCCTCGTGGTCCGACAGCGAGTACCTCGTCCCCCTCGACGTGGGCCGAATGCAGCGCGGGAGCAAGCACTTCGTCTCGGTCGACGAGGCCGGACGGACCGCCGTCGACGGCGTCTACGCGGCGGGCCGACTCGCCGACGAACCCCACCAGGCGATCGTCGCGGCGGGCCACGGCGCGAAGGTCGGCCTCGCCGTGATCCACGATTCGGACGCCAACTTCTACCACGACTGGGTCGTCCCGGAGGGGTACTTCACCGGGCGCGGCCGCGACGTGCCGCCGGGCTGCGAGGAGATCGACGACGAGGAGCGGCGCGAGCGCGACGAGCAGGCCCGGGAACGACTGCTCGAGGCGTTCGCGGAACCGCTCGACGAGGAGCCGACGATGCATCCGAGCGTCGCGCAGGACTGAGGACGCAGCGCTCGCGAACGCGATTCGGCCGGTTCTCAGCGGTCAGCCGTCGATTCAGGTACCGGCCTCGCGTCGACGCCGTCCGGTCGTGGTTCCACGCGCTGACGGACACCCCCACGAGTTAACACGGCGCACGTTGGAGGGGAGCGACAGTTCCCATGTCCGGGCCATCCCGCGGGAGCCGCGACGCCGACTTCCTCCGGACGGCCGCCGAGCGGGCAGCGCTCGGCGCCGCCACCCGCTACGCTCGCGTCCGCGACCTCTCGAGTCCGGCCGAAGCCGCGTACCTCGAGGCGCTCCCCGCGGCGCGCCAGGAGATCCTCCACCGCTTCGTCCGGGGCGTGATTCGCGGCGAGCCGGCCGGCCTGTCCGCCGCGCTCGTCTCGCCCGAGCCGTCCGCCGTCCCGAATGAGCTGACGCCGCTGGACGCTCTCGAGCGGGCGCACCTGCGGTCGGTCGCCGAGTCGCCGTCGGCGTCGGCGCGTCGGCGCCTCGCGCTCGTCCCGTTTCCCGAATCCGAGAGCGCGCTGCTCGTCCCGGTCGCGGCGAGACACGGGTACGATCGGCTCCGCTTCGCCGGTCCGGTTCGGCGGTGGTCGAGGGGTGACGAACGCGGCGGGACCGCGGGATCGAGCGACGGCGACCCCGCCCTCGAGCGCCTCTCACATCCGGTCGATCTCGTCCCGCTGCTCGAGTGCGAGGGCGCGTTCAGCGACGCTGAACAGGCCGAACGGATTCGGGCTGAGGTGGCCGAGAGCGTCGCGAATCTCGCGCTCGCGCGACTCGCGGCGGCCGTCCACGAGCGTCGTGCGGCGGATCGGTCGGACGCTTCCAGGCCCCTCGAGGCGATTCCGACCGCGATTCCGGCCGCCACCGACGCCGCCGCGTTCGAGCGGCTCGTCACCGACGGCCACCCGTTCCATCCGAGCGGGAAGATCCGACGCGGGATGACCCCTGGCGAGGGGCTCGCGTACGCGCCCGAGTTCACCGATCGGATCGACCTCCGGTTCGTCGCCGTCGACCGGAAGTACGCCCTCGAGACGCGAGCGAGCGAATCGGACGACCGGCTGACCGAGCGGCTGTTCGCGACCTTCGACGGCCTCAGGGGCGCGCTCGAGCGCGCCGTCCCCGCGGAACGGTCCCCCGACGCGTACGCCGTCGTTCCCGTCCACCCGCTGCAGTACCACCGGACGATTCCGGACCGTTACGCCGATCGGCGGGCCGACGGTCGAGTCGTGCCGATCGACGACTACGCCCGGCCGGTAACGCCGCAACTCAACCTTCGGACGGTGGTGCCCCACGAAAGCGGGACCGAGCGATCCGCGGGCGACGACGGCGCCCGTCCGCACCTCAAACTCGCGATTCCCGTCCAGACGACGAACGTCGTCCGAACGCTGTCGCCCCACGCCGTCTCGAACGGGCCGCAGGTGACCGCCGTCGCGCGAACGATCACCCGGCGGGAATCGCTCGAGACCCTCGGGCTGCTCGCCGAACCCGCGGCGACGTGTTACCATCCGCCGAACGGCCCTCACCCGAGCGGCAAGGGGTACGACAACGCCAGGCACCTCTCCGGGCTGCTCCGGTCGCCGCCCGCCGGCCATCCGCTCGTTCCCGCCGACGGCACGCCGGTCGTCGCCTCGAGCCTCGTCGCCGACGCGCCGACGACGGGACGGCCGCTCGTCCGGGAGCTGATCGAGCAGTACGGATCGGCGACCGAGGTCGCGTCGACCGAAGACGCGGCGCTCTCGTTTCTCGAGCGGTACGCCGCGGTCGTCGTCCCCGAACAGCTCCGCCTGCTGTGCGCGTACGGCGTCGCCCTCGAGAGCCACCTCCAGAACAGTCTCGTCGTCTTCGACGGGGACGCGCGGCCGACGGCGACGCTGGTGCGCGACCTCGGCGGGATTCGCGTCCACCGGGGGCGGCTGGCCGAGCGCGGCCTCTCGATCGATCCGTACCCGGACTCGGATCTGGACGCCGACGGCGAGGCGGCGCTCCACCGGAAGCTGTACTACGCGCTCTTCCAGAACCACCTCGCGGAACTCGTCGCGACGATCGCTCACGCCCTCCCGGTCGACGAACGGGACTGCTGGGCCCTGATTCGCGAGGAGTGCGAGCGCGCGTTCGCGCGGCTCCGTGACGATCCGGCCGTACCGAACGCGCGGGTTCGCCGCGACGAGCGCGCGCTCTTCGCCGATCCCGCGACGCACAAGGCCCTGACCGCGATGCGACTGCAGGGGAAGCGCCACGAGTACGTCACCAGCGAGGTCTCGAACCCGCTGGCTCGAGACGACTGACGCCGATCGGTTTCCGAGCGGTGACGCCCGTCGAGTCGTACGGTCGTCGGATCGTCCCGCTCGCGACCGGAATATACACGGCGAGCCCGCTCGTTTCCGCCGGTATGACGAAGACCGTCGGCGACCTGCGCAACGAGATTCGAAAGGCCGTCGGACGATTCGAGCGTCCCGAATCGACCGCTTTCACGAAGGAGTCGCTCGCGGCTATCTGCGACGCCGTCGGGTACGATATCGACACGAGCGATCTCCCGTCGAAATCGCGGATGCGCGCCGGAATTCTGTGGACCATCGGCGTCCTCGAGGACGACGACCCCGGCGAAGCCGAGCGTCCCTTCCGGAAGTCCGAACTCGAGGCGATCGCGGCCGAACTCGGCGACGACGCGTAGCGTACTCGGGCACGAAACGCGTCTCAAGAGCCGATAGGACCGACGGCGGCTCGCTACCCTTAACACACCGCCGTGAGAACATCGTGCACATGCTCGAGGGAGTCAACGTCGCGCTCGGGGTGACGGGGTCTATCGCGGCCGTCAAGACGGTCGAACTGGCCCACGAGCTGCGACGGCAGGGCGCCGACGTGCGGGCCGTGATGACCGACAGCGCGCGGGGGATCGTCCACCCCTGGGCCGTCGAGTTCGCGACCGACGACGACGTGGTCACCGAGATCACCGGCAGCGTCGAGCACGTCGAACTCTGCGGCTCGGACGGCTGGGCTGACGTCTTTCTGATCGCGCCTGCGACGGCGAACACCGTCGGCAAGATCGCCGGCGCCGTCGACGACACGCCGGTCACGACCTGCGCGACGACCGCGCTCGGCGCGGGGACGCCGGTCGTCGTCGCGCCTGCGATGCACGAGCCGATGTACGACCACCCCGGCGTGCTCGAGGCCATCGAGACCGTCGAGTCGTGGGGCGTCGACTTCGTCGATCCGCGCGTCGAGGAGGGGAAGGCCAAGATCGCCACCGAGGAGGCGATCGTCTGCGAGGTCGCCCGGGCGGCCGGCGACCGACCGCTCGAGGGCGCACGCGTCGTCGTCACCGCGGGTGCGACCAGCGAATCGATCGATCCCGTCCGCGTGATCACGAACCGCTCCTCGGGGAAGATGGGCCGGGCCGTCGCGAAGGCCTGCTACGTCCGCGGCGCCGACGTGACGCTCGTCCAGGACGGCGCGGACGTCCCCTACGCCGACGTGCGCGAGGTCGAGAGCGCCGCGGAGATGCTCGCGGCGACCCGCGAGGCCTGCGCGGACGCCGACGCGCTGGTTTCGGCGGCCGCGATCGGCGACTACACCGTCGACGCTAGCGACGAGAAGATCCGCTCCGGGCAGGACGAACTGACCCTCGAACTCGAGCCGACGCCGAAGCTCATCGACGAGATCCGCGCGGCCCATCCGGACCTGCCGATCGTCGGCTTCAAGACCGAAACGTCGGGCGACGAGGCGGCGATGGTCGAGCAGGCCCGCCGGACCCTCTCGCGGGCCGACCTCGCGTTCGTCGTCGCCAACGACGCGAGCGTGATGGGCTCGGACCGGACGCGGGCGCTGCTGGTCCACGAGGGCGACGTCGCCCGGTACGAGGGATCGAAAGCCGGGCTCGGCGGCGAGATCGCCGCCTCGATCGCGGCGGTGCTGGGACGCGGCCCGGACCGGGAGCGGAGCCGCGAGTGAGCGCGCCCGGCGCGTCGGCGCCGACCGCCGGGAGACGGCGGGCAGGAGAATTATATAGGTGGCGTTCCACCGCCGAATTAACGGGGGGACGCCGACGTGGTGGGATTGGGACCGATCGGTAGCCGAGGTGATTCGTGGTGGGACAGAAGCAACGGACCGACGCACTCGAGACCGAGACCGAAATCGAAACCGAACCTGAGGCGGACGCCGACACCCCGACGCTCTCGAAGGGCGAAATCTTCGACCTCCTCCGGAATCAGCGGCGGCGCTACGTCCTCCACTTCCTGAAACAGGACGGCCGGCCCGTCGAACTCGGCGATCTCGCCCAGCAGGTCGCCGCCTGGGAGTACGAGACGACCCTCGACCGGGTCACCCCCGAGCAACGAAAGCGCGTCTACACGACGCTCCAGCAGACCCATCTCCCGAAAATGGACAAGGCCGACATCCTCGCGTTCGACTCGGATCGGGGCGTCATCGAGGCGACCGAGCGGACCCGGGACATCAGCGTCTACCTCGAGATCGTGCCCGGCCACGAGTTCGCCTGGCGGGAGCTGTACCTCTCGCTGGGGGCGATCAGTTGCGCACTGGTCGCCGCGCTCTGGCTCGAGATCTACCCGCTGACGCTGGTGTCGAACCTGGCGTGGGCGGGCGTGATCGCCGTCACGGTAACTGCGACCGCGGTCGCGCAGCTCTACTACGAGCGGAACATGCGACTCGGGGCGAGCGAGCAGCCGCCGGAGCTCAGTTACCGAGCCGACGACTGACCGCACCGTCGGGCTAGCGTGCGGCCGTCCTCGGCGTCGGCGGTTTCGACGGAACCGAAACGACGACCGAGCGCCGTCCTCGCGTCCGTGCTGACCGTTCGCATCCGACGCCCTCCGACGGATCGTCAACTTTTACTCCGCTACCGCCCGACCGACGACATGGATCAACTCAAACAGTCGCTCCTCGAGGCGCCGATCATCGAGAAGAACGGCTACCACTACTTCGTCCACCCGATCAGCGACGGCGTCCCGAAGCTCGATCCGACGCTTCTGCGGGAGATCGTCATCCGGATCATCCGGAAGGCCGAACTCGAGAACGTCGACCGGATCGTCACGCCCGCGGCGATGGGCATTCACATCTCGACGGCCGTCTCCCTGATGACCGACATTCCGCTGACCGTGATTCGGAAGCGCCAGTACGGCCTCGAGGACGAGGTCGCCATCTCCCAGCAGACCGGCTACTCGGAGAACGAGATGTACATCAACGACGTCCGCGAGGGCGAGCGCGTGCTCGTGCTCGACGACGTCCTCTCGACCGGCGGCACGCTCGCAGCGGTCCTCGACGCGCTCGACGAGATCGGCGCCGAGGTCATCGACACGGTCGCGGTCATCAAGAAGGTCGGCGGCGAGAACAAGGTCGACGACGCCGGCTACGACGTGAAGACGCTGATCAACGTCGACGTCGTCGACGGCGAGGTCGTGATCGTCGACGAGGACGGCGACGAGTAAGCGGTCATCGCGGCGACGCCGACAGCCCGAACTCGAGGGCCGTCCGCCGATACCACTGGCATTGCCGACTCGCATCTTTGTATCCGGCTCGATCGCAAACGGGGACGGCGGGCTGCGACGCCCCGTAACGATCATGAACGATCGGGACATAATTTCAACTTCGTTCTCTGTTTATTCTCGAAATATCGGCTAACTATGAACGATCATAGTCAGCTATGGGTAGAGATTGGATGTTGGGCTCCCAGTCCGGAGCTACGGTAAACAGTCCAAATATCACCTTGGTAGAAAGCGACACATATTTATATTTGTATTTTGCATCAAGGAGTCATGGTGCAGGAAGACAATCAATCTAAATTTAATCGCCGACACCTTCTACAGGGGATCGGCGGTGCTGGAATCGCTGCAGTCGCCGGGTGCCTCGGCAGCGAGAGCGAACAGAGTGACACGCCCTTCGAGATTCAGTTCGAGGTGAACGCGAACAACGACGACCGCGTTCAGATGGTCGAGTTGATCGCCAACTCCCTCGAGCAGACGGGGTACTTCTCCACGTCAGTCGAAGACTACGAGTGGAACACCTACGTCTCCCGCGTGATGGGGCCGGACTACCCGAACCAGGGCGTCATTCCGGCGATCGGGCTCTCCGGCGAGTTCAACCCCGGAAGCTACTGTAGCGCGCTCCACCACTCCAGCAACCAGGGGCAGTGCTGTAACCTGAACGGGATCAGCGACTCCGAACTCGACGAGATGATCGACAACGCGCGGTTCGACGCCGCCGTGGCGGACGATCCCGAACTCCGCGCCGAACGGTACGACGAGATCTGGCGGTACCTCGCGGACCACCGGTACAGTTCGATCACGCATTTCGACCTCGAGATCGCCGTGCTGAACACCGACGTCTACGGGTTCACCGCGTACCCGTTCCAGGGCAGCTTGCTCAGTTACGGGCTGTACGCACCCCACGACGAGCAGATCACCTGGGTCGATCGCGAGAGCGACACGCAGCCGGCCGACGCCGGCCTGTCCGACCTTTCGGAAGGCGGAACGCTCGCGGGTGCGATCGCGGCGAACGTCGAGTCGTTCGACCCGCCGTACAGCACGGACGCGAACTCGCTGTTGAACCAGAACCTCGTGTTCGAACAGCTCATCCGCCTCGACGACAGCGGGAACGTGTACCCGTGGCTCGCGGAGAGCTACGAACTCGTCGAGACGCAGGACATCGACCGGACCGCCTACGAGGAGTACATGACCGCGGTCGCGGCGGACGACGAGGGCGCTATCGACACGGACGAACAGATCATCGTTCAGCACCCCGACGACGATCCGGTCGCGGACGACGAGGTCCGCGTAATCACGCCGGCCGAAGCGGCCGACGCCGTCGCCGACGGCGTGTTCGGCATGCAGTACCAGTACAACCTCCACGAGGGCATCACGTTCCACAACGGCGAGGAACTCACGGCCGAACACGTGGTGCAGTCCTGCGAGCGCTACGAGAACTCCCAGATGTCGGCCCAGACGTTCGACTCGCTGCTGCACGCCGAAGCCGTCGACGACTACACCGTCAACCTCTACGCGCAGGTGCCCGACGCGGAAGCGGAGCGCCAGCTCCCCGGCATCCACATCCACTCCCTCGAGCAGGCCGATATGGAGGGCGGTGAGCTCGATCCCCGACAGGGAACGACTCCCGTCGGGACGGGTCCCTACGAACTCACCGACTTCGAAGACGAGCAGTACGTCGAGTACGCCAAGTTCGACGACTACTGGCTCGAGAACCTCGGCCTCGACTCGAAGAACTGGTTCGACGGTCCCTCGTCGTTCCCCGACGGCCCCGTCATCGACGCGATCGAACTCCAGATCGTGCCCGACGACGCGACCCGCGCTGGCGCGCTCCAGAACGGCGAGATCGACCTCGCCCACGAGCTCGCGTCGGGCACGCTCGACGACTTCGAGGACTCCGAGGACTACGTGGTGGCGGCCACCGAAGCCGGCGCGTACGACTACATCCAGTACCCGGTCAACGTCGAACCGTGGGACGACAAACGACTCCGAAAGGCCGTCAACTACCTCATCCCGCGCCAGCAGATCGTCGACAACGTCCTGAACGGCTGGGGCAGCCCCGCCTGGACCGACCTCCCCGCCCTCGCCGAGGAGACCGGGACGACCGACGCGGAGGCGCTCGAGGAGGACGTCCGCCCGTACAACGAGTACAACCCCGAGCGCGCGACGGAACTGATCGAGGAAGTGATCGACGAGTACGACCTCTGATCGGTCGCACCGCTCGGCGATTTCGCGGTACCGCGGTTTCGAGAGACTCGAGATATTCGAGAGACATTCGGTAGACACCCACACTGACACTATCCAACTATGAGCTTACGACGCTTCGTACTGAAGCGGTTACTTTCGATTATTCCGATACTGTTCGGCGTATCGGTGATCACGTTCGCGCTCGTGCACCTGACGCCGGGTGATCCGATCGACCAGATCGTCGGCCTCAACCCCGACATGTCCGCCAGCGAGGTGGCGTCGCTGCGGGCGCGGTACGGCCTCGATAAGCCGGTCTGGGAGCAGTATCTGACGTGGATGGGGAACGTTTTGACCGGCGACTTCGGCACCGTGATCAGTTCCGGACGCGCCGTCTCCGACGTCATCCTGACCCGGCTCCCGGAGACGATCGTGCTCGGACTGTTCGGCTGGTCGTTCGGCCTCCTGATCGCGATTCCGACCGGGATCTACGCGGCGGTCAACAAGGGCAGCTTCGGCGACACCGTGAGCCGCTTCGTCGCGCTCTCCGGGATTTCGATCCCGAACTTCTGGCTCGGGCTGATGCTGATCCTCGTCGGCGCGCTGTGGATGGGGCTGTGGCCGGTGCTGCCGCCCGCGCGGAAAGCGCTGTACCATCCGGACATGCTGTGGTACCTGATCCTCCCCGGCCTCACGATCGGGACGGGCGCGGCGGCGTCGATCATGCGCGTCATGCGGACGTCGATGGCCGAGGAGCTGAACAAGGAGTACGTGACGGCCGCCAGGGCGAAGGGGCTTCCCGAGCGGACCGTCGTCCTCAAACACGTCCTCCGTAACTCCCTGATTTCGGTCGTGACCCTCGCGGCGACGCTGACCGCCAGCATCGTCTCCGGCTCGGTCGTCGTCGAGTCCGTGTTCAACTGGCCCGGACTCGGCATGGAACTCATCAACGCGATCAACGGCCGCGAGATCAACCTCATTATGGCGATCACCCTCTTCGTCGGCGTCCTCATCGTCCTGGCGAATCTGGTAGCCGACATCCTGTACGCGGCACTCGACCCGAGGATCAGATATGACTAGAGAGCAATCGACGGAACGCGGACGAATTACCATCTCCGGCTTTGACGCAGAGCACGTCGAACAACGGGACCCGCTGTCGAGCTGGACCGACGACACGGCCGGCGAGACGCGGAGCCGATGGCAGCGCGCCTGGACCCGATTCAAACGGAACCGATCCGCGCTGATCGGCCTCGCGGTCGTCGCCGTCCTCTCCTTGCTGGCGCTTTTCGCGCGGCCGGTGACGGTCCTCGGCGTGACGGTCCAGCCCTTCTCGCTGGCCCCCTACGATCCGACGGCGGTGCTGTACCTGCAGGATCCGAGCGTCAACGTCTACGATCCGCCGTCGCTCGCGCACCCGATGGGGATCGACGGCTCCGGTCGCGATCTGTTCTCGCGGATCCTCTACGGCGGCCGCTACAGCATCTCGATCGGCTTCATCGTCGTCCTGCTGACCGCGAGCTTCGGCACAGTTTACGGCGCGATTTCGGGGTACTACGGCGGCTGGGTCGACGAGATCATGATGCGGATCGTCGACACCGTCTTCGCGTTCCCGTTCCTGATCATGGCGCTGATCATCGTCGCGATGCTCGGCAGCGGCTACTGGCAGCTCGTGCTCGCCTTTACCCTCGTGGGCTGGGCGAGTTACGCGCGACTCATCCGCGGCGAGGTCCTGAAGGTCAAAGAGAACGAGTACGTCCTGGCCGCGAAGGCGCTGGGCGCGCGCGATCGATCCGTCATCTTCAGACACATCGTTCCGAACGCGCTGCCCCCGCTGCTGGTCGTCGCGTCGCTCAACATCGGCACCGTCGTCATCAGCGTCGCCGCGCTCGGCTTCCTCGGACTCGGCATGCCGCCGGGCTCCGCCGAGTGGGGCACCATGCTCGACCAGACCCGCGAGACCCTCATTCAGGGTCCCGAAGGGGCGATTCCCTGGTGGGCGACGGTGTTCCCGGGCGGCGCGATTTTCCTATTCGTCATGGCGATGAACATGATCGGCGACGGCATCAACGACGCCCTAGACGCCCAGGAGACCGGCGTCGAGACGCAGGGAGGTGGTGCCTGATGGCGCTGCTCGAGGTCAACGATCTGACGGTCAAGTTCTACACCGAAGACGGCGTCGTCACCGCGGTCGACGACCTCTCCTACCGCATCGAGCGCGGGGAGAAGTTCGGCGTCGTCGGCGAGAGCGGCGCCGGCAAAAGCGTCACGGCGCTGTCGCTGATGCGCCTCATCGAGAGCCCCGGTCAGATCGAGAGCGGCGAGATCCTGTTCAAGGGGGAGGACGTCCTCGAGATGACCGAGCGGGAGGTCCGCGACATCCGGGGCAACGAGATGGCCATGATCTTCCAGGACGCCCAAACCGCGCTCAACCCCGTCTACACGGTCGGGGAACAGATCTCGGAGGCGATCCGGCACCACCTCGGCTACGACGACGCCGAGGCCTGCGAGCGAGCTATCCAGCTGCTCGACCGGGTCGGCATTCCCGAGGCCGAGGCGCGCTACTCCGACTATCCCCACGAGTTCTCCGGCGGAATGCAACAGCGGGCCGTCATCGCGATGGCGCTGTCGTGCGACCCCGACCTGTTGCTCTGCGACGAACCGACGACCGCCCTCGACGTGACGATCGAAGCCCAGATCCTCGACGAACTCGAGGAGCTGGCCGACGAGTTCGACACCGCGATCCAGCTGATCACGCACGACCTGGGCGTCGTCGCCGAGGTCTGCGACCGCGTGATGGTGATGTACGCGGGCAAACCCGTCGAGAAGGCGCCCGTCGAGGAGCTCTACTACGATCCCAAACACCCCTACACGGTCGGGCTGATGAGTTCGATCCCGCGGATCGGCACCGAGCGGGACCGGCTGCAGACGATCCCCGGCACGATGCCGGACCTCGTCGAGTTGCCGCCGGGCTGTAGCTTCCACCCCCGCTGTCCGTTCGCGGAGGAGGCCTGTACCCGGAAGGAACCGCCGCTGCTTGACCCCGAAACGGGCGAGCCGGCGACCGATTCCTCGACCGAGCGCGCGGCGGCGTGTCTCGAGTACGCCGGCGAACTCGTCGACGGGCTCGACTACACGGTCGAGGTTCGAGACGAGGCGGCCGGCGAGGGTGCCGACGGAGGCGCCGGGACCGGGACCGAAACCGAGGCGGTGCCCGGAGCCGGATCGACCACAACACGCACCGACACGCCTGCGAATTCGGACGGTGATCGAGATGCGTAGCGACGAACCGATCCTTCGCGCCGAGAACCTGACGAAGCACTACGACAGCAGCGACGGCCTCATCGACAGCCTGCTCGGCCGCAGCCAGTGGGTGAAAGCCGTCGACGGCGTCGACCTCGAACTGTACGAGGGCGAAACCCTGGGCGTCGTCGGCGAGTCCGGCTGCGGAAAGAGCACCCTCGGGCGCGCGCTCTTGCAGTTGATCGAGCCGACCGACGGCTCCGTCTACTACCGCGGCAGGGGCGGATCGGGAGCGGGCACCGAGGAACTCGAGCTAACCAACCTCTCCAGCAAGCGCCTGCGCGATCTCCGGACGGACCTCCAGTACATCTTCCAGGATCCGTTCTCGAGCCTGAACCCGCGCCTGACCGTCGGCGACATCATCGGCGAGCCGCTCGACATTCACGACATCGCCTCGGGCGAGGAGCGAACCGAACGGATCTACGACCTCCTCGAGACCGTCGGGCTGAACCCGAGCCACGCTCACCGGTACCCCCACGAGTTCTCCGGCGGCCAGCGCCAGCGCATCGGCATCGCGCGGGCGCTCGCCGTCGATCCCGAGATCATCGTCTGCGACGAGCCCGTCTCGGCGCTGGACGTCTCGGTCCAGGCGCAGATCCTCAATCTACTCGAGGACCTGCAGGAGGAGTTCGGCCTCTCGTACATCTTCATCGCGCACGACCTGAGCGTCGTCGAACACATCTCGGATCGGATCGCGGTGATGTACCTCGGCGAGTTCGCGGAGGTCGGGACGACCGAGGAGGTCTTCTCGCCGCCCCACCACCCCTACACCGAGGCGCTGCTGTCGGCCATCCCCGAACCGGATCCGCTCTGGGAGGGCGAGCAGATCTTCCTGCCGGGGACCGTCCCGTCGCCGATCGATCCGCCATCGGGCTGTCGGTTCCACACGCGGTGTCCGCGGATCATCCAGCCGGAAGCGTACGACATGGAGCAGGACGTCTGGCGCTCCGTCGTCGACTTCCGACTGCGGCTCGCGGACGCGGAGAGCGTCGACGCGGTCACCGCGGTCGCGGACGACGCGGGCAGAGACGACACGCAGCGGACGGCGCCGACCGACGTCGCTCCGGACCGCTTCGACGAACTGGTCCGCTCCGAGTTCGGCATTCCACCGGAGGTCTCCGATCCGGACGCCGAGCGGGTGCTCTCGCAGGCGATCGACGACCTCCACGCCGGCGACGTGAGCGGCGCGCTCGATCGCCTCGAGGACGCGTTCACGTCGCCCTGCGAGCGCCGCGAGCCCGACGCCGTCCGGACGGGCGGGACCCACCAGATCTCGTGTTTGCTCTACGAGGACGCGGACGCCGACGGGCGGGTTCGGACCGGCGGCGAGCGAAGCGGTAGCGGCACCGGCGATACGGTCGCCGACGACTGATCGGCGACGCTCCCCCGAACGAGCGCTCGATCGGCGCTCGACGGGGGAATCCGAACGCTTTAGTTTTCATCGGTCCTGCGTCCGCCAGTGCGTCGGATATACGAATCGGAAGCGCTTCGCCGCGACGAGGAGCCGTTCACGCCGGCCGAGACGGAAACCGGCCACAGAATCCAGGCGATGCGGTCGATAAACTCGACCGCGCTGAGCCGACGCGTCGTTCCGCGCTCGCTTCGCCACCGGGCGATCTCCGTCTCGGTGTCGACCCCGCGAACGGAGTACGAGGTCGGCGAGGTCGTCCCGTTTACCGTCACGATGCGGAATCCGCTCCCGGTTCCGATCGCCGTTCCGACTAACTCGCCGCTGCTGTGGACCTGGCGCGTCGACGATCTGCAGGAGGCGTCCGAGATCCAGCTCCACGATCCGCCGGACGAAGCCGGCGAGTTCGTCTTCGACCGGGGCGAACGAAAGCGGATCACGAAGCGGTGGCGACAGCGGTTTCGCGTCTCGGAGTCGGAGTGGGTACCCGCCGAACCGGACAGCTACACGATCGGCGCCGAACTCAACGTCGACGACGCGATGGAGAAGGGACTCGGCGACGAAACGAGTATCCGCATCGTTCCTGACGATGAATCGTCGTAGGTCCCCCCCCCCTCTAACGAGGACGCTTCCTCCGTCTCGCCTTTTCGACGCTCACGGCCACGTCTCCGACGGAGTGGTCCCTATCGGTCGGCCAAGTCGCGGCGAAACGTAACCGGATCTAGTAGTTGACCCGCGCGAAGACCGCCTGTATCGCTCGCGGTCTGCTCTCGGAACTCGCCCGATATTTGTCGCTCACGGGCTTGTTTCCGACAAAACATAGCGGGAGGTGGATTTGAACCACCGATCTGCGGGTTATGAGCCCGCCGGAATCTCCTGGCTATCCCATCCCGCTACCAGCACGTAACCGAGTGTATTAGTTAAGGGTTGTGATTCGGACGCCGTATGGGGATTTCTACCGTTAGCCTCGGTGGACCCGCCACGTGTAGAGGCTCTCACAGATGTAGTTGACGAAGAAGCCGACGCCCAGCCCAACCGCGTTCGCCGCGAGGTACCAGACGTCGAACCAGCGAACCAGCCCCGCCAGCACGCCGAGGGTCACGAGAAACCCGGCGAACCGAACCGCGTTCGATCGGAGGAACCGCTTCCCGAGCGCTCGAGCCCCCGTCTTGCCGTAGTTCGAGAAGGTCCACCACTCGTTGATGACGAAGATGACGGCGATCGAGAGCTCCCACGACAGGACCTTCGCCGGAGCGGGGCCGAGCGACGTCAGTTCGACCAGCAGATACAGGACGAGGATGTCGACGGCGGCGCCGACGAAGCCGACGCCCACGAACAGGCCGAACCGCGCGGTCGACAGCAACGCCCGGAGCCGCATCCGGCACGCCTCGAGGACCGAATCAAACATCGTTTCGGCCCCGCGCCCGCGGGAGTGACGGCGACGGCGAGTTCGCTGCCCGATGCTCGAAACGACCCGAAAACGGGAGACGGAAACGAGGCGGAGAAGCGGGACCGTGCGATTCGGTCCGGAACGACTGCACACCCTGCTCGAGGCCGGCCGGCGGACCCCCTCCCCCCGCTGCGCGGCTCGGTCGCATCTGCTCGACCGTCGAGCGAGGGAGGAGAAAAGCGTACTGGAAACGGAAGCCGCGGGCGGAGCGTGTGACGGCCCGCAGTCAGAGCGCGAGGTCGGCGCTCGCGCGCACGACCTCGACGTCCTCGGCGTCGACGCGGTCGACGTCGAGGAAGTGGGGGACGAAGTTGCGCTTCTCGTAGTCCTCGTACTCCGACTGGTCCCCGACGGTACACCAGAGTTGCACCTCCTCGGGCCCGTGCCACTCGCCGTTGCGGTTGATTCCGAAACAGACCACTTCCTCCCCCTCGTACTCGACGACGGCCCCTTTGCGGATGCCCGGGTCCCCGTGGATGATGAGCTGTTTCATACGGCAGCGTTCGCAGGAAAGACGATTAAACGCTTCGAACGCGTCCACGTCTCCGTCCGCGCCTCCTGGCGGAGTCGCTGGCCGGGTTCCCGATCCGCGAAGGGGATCGCGATTTCGCCGACGGCGAACCAAACGGGTTTTAAACAGCCGTCTCTTAGCCCACGGCAAGTGAGATAACCATGCAGATGCCACGCCGATTCAATACGTACTGCCCGTTCTGTAACGAACACCACGAACACGAAGTCGAGAAGGCCCGGACCGGGCGCTCGAGCGGCATGAAGTGGGACGCTCGCCGAACCAAGCGCAACTCCTCGAGCATCGGTAACTCCGGTCGCTTCTCGAAGGTGCCCGCCGGCGAGAAGCCGACCAAGAAGACCGACCTCAAGTACCGCTGCAGCGAGTGCGGCAAGGCCCACCTCCGCGAGGGATGGCGCGCCGGCCGACTCGAGTTCCAGGAGTGATCACTATGGCAGGAAGCTTCTACCAGGTACGATGCAGTGACTGCGAGAACGAACAGACCGTCTTCGGCAAGGCCTCCACGGAGGTCGCCTGCGCAGTCTGCGGGACGACGCTGGCGCGACCGACCGGCGGCAAAGCCGAGATCGAACACGAGATCATCGAGACCGTCGAGTCACGATGAAGTTCAGCGGCTGGCCCGACACCGGCGAGCTCGTCGTCGGGAAGATCGACGAGATCGAGGACTTCGGCGTCTTCGTCGATCTCGAGGAGTACGAGGACAAGCGCGGTCTGATCCACATCTCCGAGGTCGCCTCGGGGTGGATCAAGAACGTCCGCGACCACGTCCGCGAGGGCCAGATCGTCGTCTGCAAGGTGTTAGACGTCGACCAGGAGTCCCAGCAGATCGACCTCTCGCTGAAGGACGTCAACGATCACCAGCGCTCCGAGAAGATCCAGCAGTGGAAAAACGAGCAGAAGGCCGACAACTGGATGGAGCTGGCGCTCGGTGAGGACGCCGACGACGAGACCTACACCGCGATCGCGAACGAACTGATCGGGGCCCACGGCAGCCTCTACAACGGCTTCAAGCAGGCCGCGATCCACGGCGACGAGGCCCTCGAGGACACCGACCTCTCCGACGACGAGATCGATTCGATCGTCGAGACGGCTCGCGAGAACGTCTCGGTGCCGTACGTCAACGTCACCGGCTACGTCGACCTCGAGAACCCCTCGCCCAGCGGCGTCGACGGCATCCGCGAGGCCCTGCAGGCCGCCGAAGGCAACGGCGAGGTCCCCGACGAGGTCGAACTCGACGTGAGCTACGTCGGCGCACCCGAGTATCGGATCGAGGTGCAGGCGCCCAACTACAAGACCGCGGAATCCCAGCTCGAGGAGAGCGCTCAGCGCGCGATCGCCGCCATCGAGGACGAGGGCGGCTCCGGCGAGTACCACCGCGAGCGCCGCACCGACGACGAATAGATGAAATCCGACATCCGGGTGTGTTCGGCGTGGCGCGAGCGACACGACCGCCCGGTGTATACCCTTTCTACCGAGTGTCCGGAGTGCGGGGCCGACGCCGAAAACAGCGCGCCGGCGCCGTTCGATCCCGAAGATCCCTACGGCGAGTACCGACGGTCTCTTAAGCGTCGCAATCGCTGATTCGGGTATGGACGAACTCGAGATCGACGCAGTCGACGACGTCGAACTGGACGATCCGGTGCTCGTCGAAGGGCTGCCGGGCGTCGGCCACGTCGGAAAGCTCGCGGTCGATCACCTGCTCGAGGAACTCGAGGGCGAGAGCACCCTCGTGCGCCGCGTCTACTCCCAGGAGTTCCCCCCGCAGGTGAGCATCGAGGACGGCGTCGCCGAGCTGACCTGCGCCGAGATCTACGCCGTCTCGGCGTCCGAGGGTCGCGATCTCCTCCTGCTGACCGGCGACCACCAGGCCCAGACCAACGCGGGCCACTACGTGCTCACGAGCGCCTTCCTCGACATCGCCGAGGAGTTCGGCGCCGACGAGGCGTACGCGCTCGGCGGCGTGCCGACCGGCGAACTCATCGAGGAGTACGCCGTCGTCGGCGCCGTCAACGACGCGTCGCTGCGCGAGGACCTCGAGGACGCCGGGGTCGAGTTCCGCGAGGACGAACCCGCGGGCGGTATCGTCGGCGTCTCCGGGCTCCTCCTGGGACTGGGGGACCGCCGCGGGTTCGAGGCGAGTTGCTTGATGGGCGAAACCAGCGGCTACCTCGTCGACCCCAAGAGCGCCCGCGCGGTGCTCGAGGTGCTCGAGGCGCTGCTCGGGTTCGAACTCGACTACGAGACGTTGGACGAGCGGGCCGACGAGATGGAGGAGGTCATGGGCAAGATCCAGGAGATGGAACAGCAGCAACAACAGCAGGTGCCGACCGACGACGACCTGCGGTACATCGGCTGACGGCGGTCCGGTTTTCGTTATCTTTGTCGGTTGCGGTCGGCGAACCGTCGGCGTAGCTTGTCGCGCCGCAGACGGGTAGGCGGTTCAGCTTTCGAGAACTTCGTAGGAAACGTCAGCATCCCGGAGCGCGTCGGTCACGCGGCCGACGGCGTCGGTGGTGGCGACGGCGACGACCTCGAGGCCGCGTTCGGCCGCGTCGGCGGCGACCTCGCCGACGGCGAACGTGACGGCCGGTTCGGCGTCGGCCTCGCGGCAGGCGACGACGGCCTCGACGCCGGTCGCGACGATCAGGTCCGCGTCGTCGCAGTAGTCCGCGACGGCCTCGAGATCGACCTCGCGGCTGCCGCCGGTCCTGACGGCGGGGACCTGCAGCACCGTCACCGACCCCGGATCCAGTTCGATGACGCCCTCGAAGCTGGTGACCCCGACGTCGGTGCCGGCCGCGGCGTCAGTGGTCGCGACCCCGGTCGCCGGCCCCTCGTCGCCGGGGGTCGCGTGGAGCAGGCCGTCCTCGACGGTCAGCGAGACGATGTCGCCCTCCTCGAGGTCGGCGGTCGCGATGGCGGCGTCCTCACCCATCGCGCCGAGGACGTCCTCGGTGACGTGGTCCGCGAAGCGGCGGACGTCGCCCGCGGCCTGAAAGAGCCAGTCGACGCCTTCCTTGGTGACGCGGTACCGCGACCGTCCCTCCTTCTCGACGAGGCCGTCGTCGACGAGCTCGCGGATGTACTCGCTGACGGCCTGACTCGTGACGCCGACTTCCTCGGCGATCTCACCCTGGCTGACCGCGGGCTGGCGCTCGGCGATCTGCACGAGGATGCGAAACCGCGTCGCGGCCCGCTTGTTGTCGAGGACGTCGACCATACCGGAGTGTTTCGCGAGCGCGCCAAAAAGATGCGCGGTCCCGCCGAGTCGGTCCCGGGCGCGGACGGCCGTCGACGACGCCGGTCGCCGGCCCTCGCCCCGCCAACACGGAAGTAGCTTCGGCGCTATAGTACCGATAGGAAACTCGAGGGACCGGCGCCGAAACCGGAATCTGACCGGGCGTCACGAACATATAAGCAAGATGGTACGGCAGCACAACTGGACAAACTCATTAGGATCCGAGCAAATCACGATTACATGAACGATCGCTACGACGTGGTGATTGCCGGCGCCGGTCCCGCGGGAGCACAGTGTGCCCGGGACCTCGCCGCGAGGGACTACGACGTCGTCGTCCTCGAGACCGAATCCGAGGACGAGTTCCCCCGCCAGAGCAACAAGTCGACCGCCGGGACCTTCCCGTCGATGATGGCCTCCTTCGGCATTCCGGACGACGTCGTGATGCAGTACACCGACAGCGTCGTTCTGGAGTCGCCCCACGAGTACTTCGTACAGGAACAGCCCGGGGCCGTCCTCGAGTTCGGGGACTTCAAGCGCTACCTCGTCGAGGACGGCCGCGAGAAGGGCGCGGAGTACCGGTTCGACGCGCGAGCGACCGCGCCGATCACGGAGAACGGCGAGATCGTCGGCGTCACCTACAACGGCGACGAGGAGATCTACGGCGAGATCGTCGTCGACGCGACCGGCCCCGCCGCGCCGATCGCGAAGAAACTCGGCGTCAGCAACTTGGAGCGGAAGAACCACGCGATCGGCATCGAGTACGAACTCGAGGGGATCGACATCGACCGGCCCGGCTTCGCGGACCTGCGGGACGCGATGATGCTGCGACTGGACCACGACATCGCGCCGGGCGGCTACTCGTGGATCTTCCACACCGGCGGCGACACCGCCAAGGTCGGCCTCTGTTACATCCAGAACGAGCGCTACCAGCAGTACGGCGAGGACAGCAAGAGCATCGACGACTACCTCCAGCACTGGCTCGACACCGATCCCCGCTTCGCGGACGCCCAGCGCATCGAAGGGAAGCAACACCGCGGCTCGGCCCACATCCAGATGCCGGGCAAGATGCACACCGACCGGTTCATGGCCATCGGCGACACCGTGCCGACGGTCGACCCCCTCTGGGGCGAGGGGATCAACAAGTGCATGCAGTCCGGACGGATGGCCGCCGCCGCGGCCGACAGCTGCCTCAAGCACGGCAACCTCGAGCCGACCGCGGAGAACCTCGAGGTCTACGAGACGCTGTGGCACCGCGAGGTCGCGCCGAACATGCAAAAGCGCCTGTGGATGACGCGGCTGCTCTACCTGGCGGACAACGAGCGGTACGACCGGTTCATGCGGGATCTCAACCGGTTCGACGAGGACACGCTGGCGCAGGCGAACAAGGGTAACGTCGCCGCGATCTCGAAGCTGCTCCATCTGGACGACCTGCCGCTGCTCGCACGGCTCGGCACGGAGTATCTGGATTTTAGCTCGCTCAATCCGCTGCGGTAGCTGACTCGGTCGCACGACCCGCCGATCCGATCACCGAACGATCTTCGACCGATCGCCGAACGATCGCTGGTTCTCGCTCGTCGCCGTCATCGCCGCGCTCGACCCGTCGTGCATTTGGTCTCGAGCGCCGCCCGCAGCAGGCCCCCGATCGCGAACTTGCGGCGGGAACGCGCCGGGACCAGAGGTTTCCCCGTCGAGGCCTTCGCTCTGCTATGCCGATTCAAACTGACGTACTCGTCATCGGCGGCGGCGCGACGGGCGCCGGCACCGCGCGCGACCTCGCGCTGCGGGGCCTCGACGTCGCGCTCGTCGACCGCGACGGCCTCGCCGCGGGCACCTCGAGTCGCTCGCACGGGCTCTGTCACAGCGGCGCGCGGTACGCCGAGAGCGATCCGGCCGGCGCCGAGGAGTGCATCCGGGAACGCGAGGTTCTCGGCGAGATAGCCGGCGCGTGCGTCCGCGACACCGGCGGGCTATTCGTGCAACTCGAGGACGACGATCCCAGCTACTTCGCGGCCAAGCGCGACGCCTGCGAGGAGGTCGGCATTCCGACGACGGAGCGCGAGGGGGACGACGTCCGGGCCGAGGTGCCAGCCCTCGCGGCGGACGTCGAGCGGGCGCTGTCGGTCCCCGACGCCGTGATCTACCCCTCGCGGCTCGTCGCCGCGAACGCGGCGGCCGCGCGAGAGCACGGCGCACGTATCCTCACACACGCGCCCGTGGAGGGCATGCGCCTCGAGGGCGACCGGATCGCCGCGGTCCGTCTCGGCGGGCGGGTCGACGACGCCGTCGAGGCCGACTTCGTCGTCAACGCCGCCGGCGCGTGGGCGGGCCGCGTCGCCGCGATGGACGAGATCGACGTCGAGATGCAGCCCAACCGAGGCGTCATGGTCTCGGTTCGAGACGACGCCCTCGAGCCGGCGGCGATGCCGGTGCTCAATCGCTGTCGCGAGCCCGCGGACGGGGACATCGTCGTCCCCCACCGAGACGAGGTCGTGCTCGGGACGACGAGCGTCGACGTCGACGACCCCGACGACCACGGGACGGCCGACTGGGAGCTCGAGCGCGTCCGCGAGGAGTGTGCGCGGATGCTGCCGCCGGTCGCGGACGCCGAGCGCGTTCGCACGTGGTGGGGCGTGCGGCCGCTGTACGCGCCCGACGAGGCGACCCGCGAGTCGCGGGGCATCTCGCGGGGCTTTTTCCTGCTCGAACACGACGCGGACGGCGTCGCGAATATGGCCTCGATCGTCGGCGGGAAACTGACGACCTACCGGGCGATGGCCGAGGCGACGGCGGATCTGGTCTGCGACCGGTTCGGGGTCGACGAGCCCTGCGTCACGGCCGGTCGCCGGCTCCCCGGGGCGGACGACCCCGAGCGCCTCGACGCGTTCGTCGCCGAGTTCGACGCCGCCGGGCCCGCGGACGCGGACATCGTTTCGGACGGGAGCCGGTTGGGATAGCCCGCGCTCCGCACTCCGCGCTCGGCGTTCGTGCTCGACGGCGACGGACGACGGACGACGCGGTCGCGGTACGCTATCAGTCGGCGTCCGAGCGCGATCGAACGGTGACCGTCCCGTCGCTTCGGACGGTGACGGCGAACGTTCGGTAGATGAAGGAAACGGTCCGATCGGGGCGCCGTGCGCCCCGGATCAGGGAGTCCATCGCCTCGGGATCGACGGCCTCGTACAGCGGGTCGAGCTCCGCCGGCTCCCGCCCGGTGACGAGCTCGAGCAGCGTGACGACGGCGACGGTCGGCGTGGTCGTTTCGAAGTCGTACCGCGCTCGGTAGGTGTTTCGATCCACCTCGAGTTCGACGATGTTGGCGTTACTCATGGTCGCGGCCCTCCTCGTCGACGAGTCCCCGACCGAAGTGATCGAACGGCTGGTTGTGCGTGCTCTTGAGGATCTTCGAGTTGACGACGTCGATCCCGAGTTCGGTCAGTTCGTCGGAGATGCGCGCGATGTCGTCGGTGTCGGTCCCGACGGCTTCGATCTGGATGTTCTCCGTGCCGTTTAGCACCTCCTGGATCGTCACGATCCCGCTCACGTCGCGGGCCTTCCTCGCGAGCGCTTCCCGCCGCGGATTCGGCGCGGTGCAGATGAACAGGACGTGGAGCTGGAGGCCCGCCGTATCGTAGTCGATGTCGGGATGGTAGCCGCGGATGACCCCCGCCTCCTCGAGTTCTTCGATCCGATTGCGGACCGTGCTCGCGGAGACGCCGATCCTGTCGGCCATCTCCTGAGTCGTGATGCGACGCGCATCCTGTTGCAGCAAGTAAAGGACGGCTCTGTTCGTGGCGTCGAGTTCCATTCTCCTACTATCGCAGTCGCTTCGTACCCATTTTATTGTTACTCAGAAGTTTCTGGAATAATATGCTAATTTAGCAGATAATCGTCCGAATAAATTATCTATACGGCGCTGCGAATGCTAAATTAATAATCGGGTCGAAACGATCCGGCGAGGACGGCGGTCGGCCGACGCGACCGCATACGGAGCGGACGCGCCAGTCGCGCCGACTCGCCGTCAGACGGTTTCCGGCAGCCACCCGCCGTCGACCTCGACGTTCTCCCCGCTGACGTACTCGCTGTCCGGATCGAGGAAGAAGTACAGCGGCTGGATCAGATCCTCGAAGCTCGCGGGCCGACCGCGGGGGAGGTCGTCGGGGAACTCATCGGAGTTTTCGACGACGTACGGCGAAATGGCGTTGACCGTCACCTCGTCGTCCTGCGTGTCGGCCGCGAGCATCCGCGTGAACATCAACACGCCGGCCTTCGCGACGAAATAGGGGAAGTTCTTCGGGCTCACCAGCCCCTGCTCCGAGGAGGCGTAGCCGACGTTGACGATCCGGCCGTAGTCGCGCTCGCGCATGTGCGGCAGGGCGCGCTTCGAGCAGAGGTAGGTCCCGTTGAGGTTCGTCTCGAGCACCCGGTTCCAGGCGTCGAACTCGAGGTCCGCCCAGTGGACGGGGGCGAAGTCGCCGACGTTGTTCACGAGCACGTCGACGCCGCCGAGGTCGGCCTCGACGGCCGCGAACAGCCCGTCGACGCTGTCGGGATCGGTCACGTCGCCCTGGACCGTCATCGCGTCGCCGGCGCCGCGTTCGAGCGCTTCGTCGGCGACCTCGCGTGCCGCGTCGGCGCTCGTGTGGTAGTGTACGGCGACGTCGGCGCCGCGGTCGGCCGTCGCGAGCAGGAGTTCGCGGCCGACGCCTTTCGCGCTGCCCGTCACGAGGACCGTCCGGTTCGAGAGGTCGGGTCCGTCCATACCGCCACCTCCACGACGGGGCGGAAAAATCGTCCGAAACGCGACACGATCGGCCGGCGGCGGACGGTTCACCGGCTCCGCTCACGGCTTGAACCGTCGGATGGATTTACATCGGTGGAGTAAGAACGCGAGAGCATGACGCTCGAAACCGTGTTGCTGGCAGTTGGCCCGGGCGACGCCGAACGGATCGACGAACTCTCCGAAGCCGTCATCGAAGTCGCCGAGCCGGCCGACGCGACCGTCGTGTTGGCCCACGTCTTCACCGACAGCGAGTACGACGAGGTGCTCGACCGCCTCGAGTTCGACCGCAGCGTCGACGAGATCGAACCCGACGAGGTCGCGATGCGCCACTCGACGATCCGCGACCTGCAGACGACCCTCGACGAGTACGACGTCGAGTACGAGGTTCGCGGCGCCGTCGGCGATCACGGGCCGACGATCGTCGACCTCGCGGGCGACGTCGACGCCGATCGCGTCATCGTCGGCGGTCGCCGCCGCTCGCCGACCGGCAAGGCCGTGTTCGGCTCGACGGCGCAGGAAGTGCTGCTCTCCGCGCCGTGTCCGGCGACGTTCGTCCGCAGCGCGGAGTAACGCCGTCGCGAGCGGGCGCTCGCGATCGGCCGACCGAGACCGATCGCCCGTTCGTTTTCTTTCCGACGTACCGCCGAGACACGCAACGCGAGTCGCGACCGTGCTGTTCGTCTCGCTTCGCGTCGATCTCGACCTCGCAGCCGTCCAGATCCTCGACGACGGCCGTGCGGCAGTGCCATCCCCCCAGCGTACTTAAACGTCCCCGATATCGTGGTGCGAACGCTATGCGGGTCGATAACCTAGAAAGAACCGTGATGAGCCCCTACAGATTCAGGTGCCCGGACTGCGCGCAGCGTATCGAACTCGAGGAAGCGGGGCGCGAAGCCGCGGTGGAAAGCGGCTGTCCGTTTTGCGGGTCTGCGATCGGAGCGGACGACTTCGCCTCGGCCGCGACCTAGCGCGTCGGGCGGGCCACGGCTGCGATCGCGTCGATCGAGCCGATGTCGAGACTCGCACTGACGCCCGGCGCTCCCGGACGGAGCGAACCCGCTCTCGCGCCGAGCGGACTCGGGCCTATTTACGTCGCGGTTCCTAACGTCGTGACGATGTACCAGGACGTCCTCATTCCGACGGACGGGAGCGACGGGACGCGACGCTCGATCGAACACGGACTGGCGATCGCGGACCGGTTCGACGCGACCGTTCACGCCCTCTCGGTCGTTCCGGAGGGACCGCTCGGCACGTTCGAAGCGGACGAAGCGACGCCGGCGGCACACCGGGCCGTCGAGCGCGTCGAACTCGAGGCGAACGCGGCGGGCGTCGACGTCGTAACGGCGGTCGAACAGGGCGTCCCCCACGAGGAAATCCTCGAGTACGTCGACGAGAACGGCGTCGACGTGATCGTCATGGGGACCCAGGGGCGGACCGGCATCGACCGCGTGCTGATGGGCAGCGTCACCGAGCGGATCGTCCGCATGGCCGACGTGCCGGTCGTGACGGTGCGGCTGAACGAGGAGCTGCGCATCGAGGACGCGGACGAGGCCGAACGGATCGCGCGCGACGCGCTCGCCGAGGAGGGGTACGACCGGGACGCGGCCGTCCCCGAGGCCCCGCACCGGACCAGCGCCTCCTGGATCGTACCCTTCGAGGTCGACGGCGAACGCGTCCACGTTCACGTCGACGCCGTGAACCGCGAGACGCGGGTCGCGAGCCCGAACCGGCGCAGGAATCGGTAATCGGACGCGGGTATCGCGCCCGCCGACCGAGCCCGCCCGCGGTTACATGTTCGGGGGGAGGTACTGGGCGGACCGCGCGCTACTATCGCCCATGAACCCGTTCTCGACCGCCCGATCGGCCGGCGGCGACAGCGACGGTTTCGACGACACGTCCGAGTTCGTCCCCGAGCACCTCCCCGATCCGGGGCCGTTCCTCGAGGGCCACGATGTCCTCACCGACGGCGAGCACGTCGCGTTCCACGAGGTGACCCGCGAGGTGTTCGAGGAGCGCGGCGTCTACGACGCGACCTTCGGCTACAACCTCGCGATGCTCAACCTTGACGTCCGCCACCCCGAGGCGGGCTTCCGGTACGCGGTCGACGCCGACGATCCGACCGTGCTCCGGGCCGAGTTCACGCCGACGACGGAGTTCTGCCCGCAGGCCGAGGCGCTGGTCACCGGCTCGTTCCGCGCGTGGAACGGTCTCGCCGACCGCCACGAGTTCGATCTCGTGCGCGTGCGCGTCCACCCCTCCCACCACCAGGCCGCCCCGCTCAACGAGTCGCTCGAGCGCCTCGAATCCGAGTTCCGCGAGACCGGCGAAATTCCGGATCCGGACGCCAGCGGAGACGAGAAAACAGAGGAACAGCAGCGGACGTCGCCGTTCTAACGACCTGCTGATTTCGATCCAGACGGGAAATCGCGATTGACGGTGGGCTTGGTTACTCGAGGCCGACCCACTCGCCGCGCTCGTCGCTGTCCTCGACGGCCGCGAGCACGCGCTGGGCGGCCAGCCCGTCCTCGAAGCTCGGGTGGAACTCGCTGCCCTCGTCGACGGCCGAGAGGAACTCGTAGTTCTCGTGGACGAAGGTGTGCTCCCAGCCGATGACGTGGCCCGGCGGCCACCAGTGGTCGACGTAGGGGTCGTCCTCGTCGGTGACGAGGATCGTCTCGTAGCCGCGGTCGCCCTCCCGGAGCAGTTCGAGTTCGTTCAGCCGCTCGAGGGAGAACTTCAGGCTGCCCTTCGAGCCGTGGATCTCGATCGTGTGGTCGTTCTTGTGCCCCGTGGCGTACCGCGTGGCCTCGAGCGTCCCCATCGCGCCGTTTTCGAACTCGAGTTGCGCGGAGTAGGCGTCGTCGACGGTGACGGGGCGGGTCTCGTCTTCCCCTTCGACGGGCCGTTCGTCGACGAACGTCTGTAAGTGGCCGCTGAGTCGCTCGATGTCGCCCGCGAGATCGTCGTCGCCGACGAGGAACCGAAGCAGATCGACCGTGTGCGCGCCCAGATCGCCGAGCGCGCCGGAGCCGGCCATCTCCTCGTCGTTGCGCCACGACCACGGGGCCTCGGGATCGACCAGCCAGTCCTGCAGATAGCGGCCGCGGACGTGGCGGATCTCGCCGAGTTCGCCGTCCTCGAGCAGCCTCTTCGCGTACTGGATCGCAGGGACGAACCGGTAGTTGAAGGCACAGCCGGCGGGCACGTCGTTGCCGGCGTCGCGGGCGGCCTCGGCCATCCGTTCGGCCTCCTCGAGCGTCGGCGCGAGCGGCTTCTCGCAGAAGACGGGGGTGCCGGCCTCGAGGGCGGCGATCGAGGGCTCGGCGTGGACGTGGTTGGGGCCGAGGTTGTAGAAGACGTCGACCTCGTCGACGACGTCTTCCCAGTCGGTCGCGATGGAGTCGAAGCCGAGGCGGTCGGCGGCCTCGCTCAGCGCCTCCTCGTCGCGGCCGACGAGCACGCTGCGCTCGACGTCGGGCGCGTCCGGGAAGAACATCGGCAGCCGCGCCATCGCGTTTGCGTGAGCCTTGCCCATGAACCGGTAGCCGAGAACGCCGACTTGAAGCGTCATGGATTCACGTTCACAATAGATCGAGTTAGAACTTTCCGTCGCGGTGGGAGGCGGGGGCCGACCGATAACAGATCGGGTAATTCATCGGAACGTTCAACACGGATCCCTCCGATGCGGGTGCTATGAAGGTAGCCCTGATCGGAGTCGGTCAGGCCGGTGGGAAGGTCACCGAACGGCTCGCCCGGTTCGACGCGGACATGGGCTTCGGAGCCGTCCAAGGTGCACTGGCCGTCAACTCCGCGAAACCCGACCTCCAGTCCCTCAAGTTCGTCGACACCCAACTGATCGGCGCCGACCGCGTCAACGGCCACGGCGTCGGCGGCGACAACGAACTCGGCACCGAGATCATGCAGTCGGACATCCAGCAGGTGTTAAACGGGCTGGACGGCCGCGTCACCTCGCAGGCCGACGCGATCTTCGTCGTCGCCGGCCTCGGCGGCGGCACCGGCTCGGGCGGTGCGCCCGTGCTCGTCCACAACCTCCAGCAGATCTACGACATCCCCGTCTACGCGCTCGGAATCCTGCCCGGGCAGAACGAGGGATCACTCTATCAGGCGAACGCCGGTCGCTCCCTGAAGACGCTCGCGCGGGAAGCCGATTCGACCCTGTTGATCGACAACGACTCCTGGCACGAACAGGGCGAGAGCATCGACGGCGCGTTCGACCGCATCAACGACAAGATCGCCCAGCGGGTCGGCCTGCTGTTCGCCTCCGGCGAGGCCGTCGAGGGCGTCGGCGAGAGCGTCGTCGACTCAAGCGAGGTCATCAACACCCTCCGCGCGGGCGGCATCGCCGCGCTTGGCTACGCCAGCGAGGTCGCCAGCGAGGACAGCGCCGACAACATCCGAACCGTTACGACCGTCGCACGGCAGGCGCTGCTGACCGGGACGAGCCTGCCGAACGCGACGACGGCCGACGCCGCACTGCTGGTCATCGCTGGCAAGCCCGAGGCGATCCCGCGCAAGGGCGTCGAGAAGGCCCGCCGCTGGCTCGAGGACGAAACCGGCAGCATGCAGGTCCGAGGCGGGGACTTCCCGCTCGAGAGCGACCGCCTGGGCGCGCTCGTGTTGCTCGGCGGGGCCGAACGCTCCGAGCGCCTCGAGCGGTTCATGGAGCGGGCGCGCGAAGCCAACGAGGCCGAGGAGCGGACCGATCCGGCCGAGGAGCTCACGGACGAGCGCCTCGAGAACCTCTTCTGACGCCGACCTCGCCCGGTCACGCCCGGCCACCTGACCGATCCGATCGCCACAGAGAACGGCGATTAATCGCCGCCCGTCGTCGCCGTCGCTCGTGCGTTTTGTTTATGTGCGACTCGCCGACCGCGAGACCGGGCGACAGCCCCGGACAGCCCCCTGCTAACGGTTTTCACGCATTTTTCGACCGGTACATTTAAATTACAGGCGCCAGTACCTACGGGTACCAGAACGCCACCGGGGCGCGTATCGCTCGACGATCGATGACAGGAAATCTTATTCACCGAGGTTTCGCAGATCGTGAGCGGTCGCTTTGTACGGGCGGCCGCGACGACGCCGACGCTCACTATTCGAGCGGCGGTGCCGTCGCGATCGCCCGTCGCCCCGGTGCGGGTATGGCACAGAGGTTTGACTAACATATGGTAGACGAATCGAAAAACATCGAACTGACAGAGGACGACCTCGAAAACAAATCAAAAGGCGAGCTCATCAAGATGGCCGGTCAGCTGCGAGACCGGCGCAACGAGCTCAACCAGATGGCCTCCGAGCGCGCATCCAAGCGCGACGACCTGAACGCGAAGACGCGCGAGAAGGTCGATGAGGCCCAGGAGCACCGCGAGAAGCGCGACGAGCTCAACGAGAAGGTCCAGGAACACAAGGAAAAGCGCAACGAGCTCAACGCCGAAGCCAACGAGCTCTTCGACCGCGTCGAGGAGCTCAAGTCGGACATGGAGCTCGACGAGGGGAAGGACCTCGAGGAACTCGAGGAGGAGATCGAGGAACTCGAGTTCAAGCAACAGACCGAGGTCCTCTCCAGCGAGGAAGAGCAGGAGCTCATCGAGAAGATCGAGTCCAAGCGCGAGGAGTACGAGGAGCGCAAGCAGAAACTCGAGCAGAACGAGGACCTCGAGGAGCTCGTCGAGGAAGCCGAGGAGGTGCGCTCGGAAGCATCCAAGCACCACCAGAAGGTCACTGAGCTCGCGGACAAGGCCCAGGAACATCACAACCAGATGATCGAGGCCTACCGCGAGGCCGACGAGATCCGCGACGAGGCCGACGAGATGCACGAGAAGTTCGTCGAGGCTCAGGAGGCCGCCGACCAGCACCACGAGGACTTCGTCCGCGTCCAGAAGCGCCTGCGCGAACTGGACAAGAAAGAAGAGGAGGAGCGCAAGTCCGAGCGCGACAAGAAACAGGAGCAGGCCAAGGAAGAGGCCGAGGAGATCTATCAGAAGTTCAAGGAAGGCGAGACCCTCGACACCGAGGACCTGATGAAGCTCCAGAAGACCGGCCTGCTCTAGAGGTCGTCAGTTCGATTCGTCTCGCGGTCGCGGCTGCGTTCTCCGGTTTTCGCGAGAGCGCGTCGTTCGTCCGGCTCGAGCCGTGACGCTCGAGGACGACCAGACGCGGCGTCGACGAACCGCGCGCAGGTCCCGGGACGCGAGCGAGTCCGATATGCGGCGGCATCGATTGCTATCCGACGCGATACCGCCATCGCGTTAAACGCGAGCGCAGAGCGACGTAACTGCGTATCCCTGTTTCGTCTGCGATCCATAGTTCCTCGCACGATCAGCGGCGGGTGCGCCACGCCGGCGATGGAATCCGCCCTCGAGCACCGCTTCCGCCCGTGACGATAACGGTTAACAGGGCGGCACCCACAGCATCGGGCATGGACCGAGGTGTTCGCGAGAGCGATGGTCAGTAAGGAGGGACTCGGACGACTCGCGGTCGTGCTGGGCGCCGTCGCGGCGTTCGCCGCGATCGGCGTCGGGCTGTTCGTCGTGTATCCGACGACGCTGACGGAGCTGTTCGGCGTGCTCGTCACGCTCGTCGTCGCCGCCGTCGGCGTCAAGGTCGGCGGAAATGTCGCCTCGTCGCTGTTCCCCGGCTACGACGTCGCGCAGGTCGCCGTCGAAGGCCCGATCACCCGCGACGGCGGCGGGAGTTCGTTCCCGCCGAGTCCGCGGGGGGCCACCGCCGACGAGGTCGTCGAACAGATCGAGCGCGCCGACGAGGACGACGCCGTCGACGCGCTCCTGTTGAAGCTGAACACCCCCGGCGGCGAGGTCGTTCCCAGCGACGACATTCGGCTCGCGGCCGAGCGGTTCGACGGCCCGACGATCGCGTACGCGACCGACGTCTGCGCCAGCGGCGGCTACTGGATCGCCAGCGGCTGCGACGAACTGTGGGCCCGCGAGGGCTCGGTCGTCGGCTCGATCGGCGTCATCGGCTCGCGGGTCAACGCCAGCGACTTAGCCGAGAGGGTCGGCCTCTCCTACGAGCGGTTCGCCGCCGGGAAGTACAAGGACGCCGGCACCCCGCTGAAGGAGCTCTCCGAGGACGAGCGCGAGTACCTGCAGGGGATCATCGACGACTACTACGAGACGTTCGTCGAGCGGGTCAGCGACGGCCGCGACCTGGACGCGGAGTTCGTCCGCGATACCGAGGCGCGGATCTACCTCGGCGAGCAGGCCCACGAGCTCGGGCTGGTCGACGAGCTCGGCACCCGCCGGGAGATCGAGGACGAACTGGCCGACCGGCTCGCGGTCGAGGACGTCACGGTCGAGGAGTTCGAACCCGAGCGACCGCTAATGGCCCGCGTCGGGGCCGGCGCACAGAAGGTCGCGTACGCGTTCGGCGCCGGCGTCGCCGGCCTGACCGACGAGCGGGAATTCCGCCTGCGGACCTGATCGCGGCCGCGGCGCCGCTCGTGCGACGCCGTTCCCGTTACCCCCCGCGATTACCGGCGGCGAATCCGTCGCTCGAGTGAGTGGTTTTATCGTCACACAGGAAGGAACGACTACCGTGACAACGCTGGTCGTCTGCCTCGACCGGACCGACGACGTGGGTCGGCAGACCGGGCTCCGGTCGCCGATCGTCGGCTGGGAGGCGGTTCGTGCGCTCGTGACCGACATCGGGCTCGCGGATCCCGAAGACTCGGGCGTCAACACCTTGCTCGAGACGCTGCGGGTCGCCCAGGAGCTGCGCGACGACGACGAGGAGGCCGTCGTCGCGGTCGTCTCGGGGGACCGCGAGTCGATGGTTTCGGCCGATCGAGCGGTCGCCCGGCAGCTCGACGACCTCATCGCGGAGCACGACCCCGACTCGGCCGTCGTCGTCCTCGACAGCGCGGAGGACGAGCGGCTGGTTCCGATCGTCGAGAGCCGCGTCCGAGTCGATTCCGTCGACCGCGTCGTCGTCCGTCAGGCGCGGGACATCGAGTCGACCTACTACCTCCTGAAACAGTTCCTGGCGGACGAGGAGCTCCGACAGACGGTGCTGGTTCCGCTGGGGCTGACCCTCCTGGTCTTCCCGGTGTTGGCGATGCGGATCGGCACCGCGGAGGGGGCGGCCGCGATCACGACCGTGATCGGGCTGTTCTTGCTGTACAAGGGGTTCAACGTCGACGAGATCGTGACGGGGCTCACCCACCAGGTTCGGGAGTCGCTGTACTCCGGCCAGGTGTCGGTCGTCACCTACGTCGTCGCCGCGGGGCTGACGCTCGTCGGGCTGTTCGCGGGCGCGCTCGGCGTCTCCGGGCTCGGCGAGACGCAGGGCGTGGTCGTTCCGGCGATGCAGTTCGGCTACGACAGTATCCCCTGGCTCGCGATGGCCGCGCTGACCGCGAGCGCCGGGCGACTGCTCGACGAGGCGATCGGCGAGGAGCCGATCCGCAGTTCGTTTCTCAACCTCCCCTTTATCGTCGTGGCCGTCAGCCTCGTGATCCGCGGGTTCTCCGCGTACTTCCTCCAGCAACAGCGCGTGATCGACGGGGTCGACGTCCCGGCGATCGAACTGGGCGTCCTCTCGATCGAGCAGTTCACGATCGAACCCGGCCAGCGGCTGGCGCTGTACGTCGTGACCGCGATCGTCGTGAGCCTCGTCGGCGCTCGAATCGCGTCCTACTTCGGCGGCGCGGACGACGCCGACGACGCGAACGACGAACCCGCGGTGACCAACGGGGGCACCGAACTGGATTCGGAAGTGCCCGACGGCGGTCCGTCGACGACCGGCGACGCCGCCGAACGGGAAGCGGAACCAGCGGACTCGAGTCCGGAGTCGACACCGGCCGCGGACGCCGACCCCGACGCGGACGCCGACTCGGAGCCGGCCGCGGACCCCTGATCGACCGCGGCGAACTCGTCACCCATTTACTCCCCTGACGCGATTGACGACTATGAGCGACGCAGACGGCGCGTGGGTCGGTCTCTTCTCCGGCGGGAAGGACTCCTCGTGGGCAGTGTACCGCGCCCTCGAGGAGGGGCTGGACGTCCGACGGCTCGTCACCGTCCACCCCTCCGAGGACTCCTACATGTATCACGTTCCCGCGACCGACCTCGCCTCGCTGGCCGCCGAGAGCATCGGCATCGAACTGGTCGAGGTCGATCCCGGGGACCTCGAGGCCGAGGCGGTCGCCGACTCGAGCGCCCAGGGCGACGACGAACTCGAACCGCTGGAGGCCGCGCTCGAGGAGTTAGACGCCGCGCTCCGAGAGTCGGGCGCGGGCGGCATCGCGGGGGTCACGGCCGGCGCCGTCGAGAGCGAGTATCAGACGAATCGGATCCAGGGCATGTGCGACCGCCTGGGCTGCGATCTTTTCGCGCCGCTCTGGCGAGAGGATCCCCGAGAACTGGCCGACGCGATGCTCGAGGCTGGCTTCGAAATCACGATCATCCAGGTCGCGGCCCACGGACTCGACGAATCGTGGCTGGGTCGCACTCTCGACCGCGAGGCGATCGCCGACCTCGAGGCGCTCAACGAGGAGTACGGCGTCCACATCCTCGGTGAGGGCGGCGAGTTCGAGACGCTGGTGGTCGACGGGCCGCACATGGATCGACGGCTCGACCTCGAGTACGAGCGTGAATGGGACGGTACGCGCGGCCAGCTACGGATCACCGATGCGCGGTTGGACTAACGTGCTGAACCGCGAGTGAGCGCAGCGAACGAGCGGCGTTTCACTCGACGGCCGAACCTCTTTGCGCGTCGCCGGTGACCCCGCGAGTGGTATGATGGACCGCCAACGAGACCTCTTCGCCCGCACGCTGCAGGACCTCTACCACATCGAACAGGAACTCGAGGACCTCCAGTCGGAACTGGCCGAGTCCGCGACCGACGAGGACCTAGAGGAGTACTACATGGCCCACAGCGAGCGGACCACCGAACAGATCGGTCGCCTCGAGCCCATCTTCGACGCCGTCGAGATCGAGGTCGAACCCGGCGTCGCCGACGACGCGGCGCTTTCGGGCCTTCGCACCGAGCGGGAGGAGCTGGTACAGGATACGCGGGATCCCGTCGTCGGCGATCTCGTCGACGCCGAACTGGGGCGGGCGATCGAGCGCCTCGAGATCACGAAGCTCGAGACGCTGCTCGAACTCGCCGATCGGATGGAACTTCCCAACGAGATCGTCGATCCGCTCGAACGGACCAGGGCGGAAGCGGAGAACGGACTCGAGGAGTTAGAGGAGTTGACGGCGACGGCCTGAGCGCGGACCCGCTCACATCGGGAGCGAAAACAGCCGGACGAGCACGAGCAACATTGCGATCGCGCCGATGACGACGAACACCGCGTTCTCGAGGTCCGGATCGCCGGGTTCGATCGGCGTCGAACTGGGCTCCGGTTCGTAGGCTGACTCGTCGTCCCGGTCGGCGTCTGCATCGGCGGCGCCGGCGTCAGGGTCGTCGCGGCCGCCCGAGAGATCGAAGGGGATTCGGTCGGTCGCGTCGTCGCTTTCCGTTTCGGCCTCGCCCGCAGCTTCGACGTCCGCGTCGGCGTCGGACGGAGGCCGCTCGCCCCCGTCGGAGCCGCCGGAGCCGTCCCACGCGTCCGAGTCGTCCCACGCGCTCGAGCGGTCCCACCGGGCGTCCTCGTCTCGGGAGCCCTCGGACGCGTCGCGATCGTCGGAGTCATCGTCGACCATACGCCCGGATAGGCGATCCCCCGTCAAAAAGCCGCGGTCACGGCGGGGCCGGCGGCGCGGTCGCAGGTTCGACACGGCCCGACCGGACGGATCGGCTCACTCCCGGACGGTTCGGTCGCCGATGTCGCCGCCGTAGACGACGCCGCGTTCGGCGTCGATCGTCACGGTCTCGCCCTCGGCCTCCTCGGAGACGTCCGCGCCGCTGATCATCGGCAGATCCATCTCGCGGGCCACGAGCGAGGGGTAGCCGGTCATCCCGCGCTGGGCGTCGACGATGCCGGCGATCTTTTCGAGGTCGCCCTCGAACTCCTCGTCGAAGTCCGACGGGACGGCGATGATCGCGCCGTCGGGAACGTCTGAGAGGTCGCCGTCGGTCAGGTGGACGAGCGGACCCGTCGTCCGTCCCTCGACGACGACGCGGCCGGTCGTCAGCGCCTCGGCGGCGACGTGGACCTTCAGCATGTTCGTCGTGTTCGCGCCCTCGAGTTCGGTCATCATACCACAGAGGACGACGACGGTGTCGCCGCTCTCGGCGACCCCGGCGGAGAGGGCGGCCTGAACGGCCTTCTCGACGACTGCGCCGGCGCCCTGGTCCGAGACGCGGGCGTACAGCGGCGTCACGCCCCACGAGAGCGCGAGGCGGCGGCGCACCTCGTGGCTCGGCGTCGAGGCGACGACCGGGACGCCGGGCCGGTACTTGGCGGTCTTTAAGGCGGTGTAGCCGGACTCGGTCGCGGCCACGACCGCGTCAGCGCCGATGTCGCGCGCGAGGAACCGCGCCGAGCGGGCCAGCGCGTCCGTTCGGGCCTCGCCGGCGGCGGGCACGCGCTGCTCGAGCAGTTCGGCGTACTCGCCGGAGGCTTCGACCTCGCGGATGATGCTGTCCATCGCGTCGACGACCTCGGCGGGGTGGTCGCCGACGGCCGTCTCAGCCGAGAGCATCACGGCGTCGGTGCCGTCGAGGACGGCGTTTGCCACGTCCGAGGCCTCCGCGCGGGTGGGCCGGCGGGCGTGGACCATCGAGTCGAGCATCTCGGTGGCCGTGATGACCGGGAGGCCGGCCTCGCGGCACTGCCGGATGATCCGCTTTTGGATCATCGGCACGTCCTCCATGGGACACTCGACGCCTAAGTCGCCCCGCGCGACCATGATCCCGTAGGAGGCCTCCATGATCTCCTCTAAGTTCTCGACCGCGCCGGCGCGCTCGATCTTCGAGATGATCGGGATCTCGGCGCCGAACTCCTCTAAGACCTCGCTGACCTCGTAGACGTCCTCGGCGTCGCGGACGAAACTCGCCGCGACGAAGTCGACGTCCTTCTCGGCGGCCAACTCGAGGTCCTTGCGGTCCTTCTCGGTGACGATGTCTAAGTCGAGGTCGACGCCGGGGACGTTGACGCCCTTACGGCCGGCCAGTTCGCCGCCGGTGTCGACCCGGGCCCGGATCGCGTCGCCGTCGTGCTCGAGGACCGTCGTCTCGATGAGGCCGTCGTCGAGCAGGATGCGGTCGCCCGCTTCGACCTCGTCGATCGACAGGGAGAGGCCGACGCGGTCGGCCGTCGCCTCGTCGCCCTCGACGAACTCGATCTCCGAGCCCGTCTCGAGAGTGACGGTTTCGCCCTCCGGAAGGGGTGCGGTGCGGATCTCGGGCCCCTGCGTGTCGAGCATGACCGCGACGGGCTCGTCGCGCTCCTCGTCGACGTCGCGGACGCGGTCGACGAGGTCGGCTCGATCCTCAGGAGTGCCGTGGCTGGCGTTCAGCCGGGCGACGGACATGCCGGCGTCGGCCAGCTCGCGGATGGTCCGGCGGTCGCTCGAGGCCGGACCGAGGGTACAGACGATCTTCGCGTTTCTCATGCCCCGAACTAGCGCGGGCACGGCCAAAAAGCCACGTGCTTTGACTTACTCGGATCCGAGTTCGAGTTCCTGCCGTCCTGTGCCACGGCGATCGGTTTCCGCGGAACCGGGCCCGCTGCACGTGTGCCAACCTACGTGTCCCTCGTCGACGTCGAAGACCGGACCGTCCAGAACGCGCAGGATCTCGCCTCGATCTGGGGCGAGATCAGGACGGAGCTCGAGGAGCACGACGCCGAACTCGTCGACACCGACGACTTCTCGCAGTTGGTCGACGAGAGCTAACCCGGCGAGGCGTATCACCGGATCGTCAGGTCAGTCGCCGAGTCGAGTCTCGAGATGTCGAAAACGGAAATTTGTGCGGCAGTCCGATAGCCGCTACTCGAGTCGGCCTATCGAATCTTCTCGCCGACCTCGGCGTCGCCGTGGGTCGTCAGCAGGTCGGCCTCCTCGCCGGCCGCGAGGATCATGCCGTTGGACTCGACGCCGAACAGTTCGGCCTTCTCCATGTTCGCCAGCAGGACGCACTTCTCGCCGGGCAGTTCCTCGAGGTCGTGCAACTGCTTGATGCCCGCGACGACCTGGCGGGTCTCGAAGCCGATGTCGACCTCGAGGCGCGCGAGGTCGTCCGCGCCCTCGATACCCTCGGCCGATTCGATCCGGCCGACGCGGATGTCCAGTTCCTGGAAGTCCTCAAAGCTGATGCGGTCGTCGGTGAGCGGCTCGAGGTCGTCTACGTCTGCCATGCTCTCCGATTCGTCAGCGTCGGTGTCGTCGCTTTCGGTTTCGTCGTCCTCGTCTTCGTCGTCTTCCGCCTCGGCGACGCGCTCCGCGAGCTTCTCGTTGAGTTCCTCGACGCGGTCGTCCTCGATCTTCTCGAAGAGCTCGCCCGGCTCCTCGAAGTTCCGCGGCGGGGCCTCGAGCGCGTCCTCGAGCAGGGCGTCGCTCACGTCGCCGTCCTCGCCGAGCTGTTCCCAGAGGCGCTGGGCCTTGTCGGGCGCGATCGGCTCGAGGAGGACGCCGACGGCCTTGGCGATCTGCACGCAGTCGCGGATGACCTGTTCCGCGCGGTCGGGCTCGTCGTCGGTGAGCTTCCAGGGCTCGTTGCGCTGGATGTACTCGTTGCCGAACTGGGCGAGTTCGACGGCGGCCTGGCCGATCCCGCGCAGGTCGTAGTCGTTGACGCTCTCGCGGGCGTCGGCGATGGCGTCCTGGATGCGCTCGTGGACTTCCTCGGAGACGTCCGCCTCGGGGGTTCCCTCGTAGTTGCGGTAGGCAAAGAGCAGCGACCGGTACCAGAAGTTACCGACGGTGCCGACGAGTTCGCCGTTGACCTTCTCCTGGAAGGCGTCCCAGGAGAAGTCGACGTCCTGCTGGAGGCCGCCGGTCGTCGTCAGGTAGTACCGGAGCAGGTCGGGGTGGAACCCCTCCTCGAGGTACTCCTTCGCCCAGATCGCGCGGTTCCGGCTCGTCGAGAGCCCCTTCCCGTTGATCGTGATGAAGCCGGTCGCGGCGATCCCGCGGGGCTTGTTGTAGCCGGCCCCCTCGAGCATCGCGGGCCAGAAGATGGTGTGGTGCTGGATGATGTCGCGGCCGATGATGTGGACGATCTCGCCGTCGCCCTTCCAGACCTGCTCCCAGTCGTACTCGTCGGTTCCGACGCGTTCGGAGTACTGCTTCGTGGAAGCGATGTACTCGATCGGGGCGTCGACCCAGACGTAGAGGACGAGGTCCTGCCCGTCGTCGCCCGGGTAGTCGATCCCCCAGTCCATGTCGCGGGTGATACACCAGTCCTGCAGGCCGTCCTCGATCCACTGGCGCGGCTGGTTGCGCGCGTTCGAGGTCCCCTCGAGGCCGTCGAGGAACTCCGTCAGGAAGTCCGCGAACTCCGAGACCTCGAAGAACTTGTGGGTGCGCTCGCGGTACTCCGCCGGGTTGCCCGTGATGGTGCTCGTTGGGTCCTCGACCTCACCGGGCTCCAAGTGGCGCTGACAGCCCTCGTCGCACTCGTCGCCGCGGGCCTTCTCGCCGCAGTAGGGACAGGTGCCCTCGACGTAGCGGTCGGGGAGGTACTGGTCGGCCTGCGGGTCGTAGGCGACCTGAATCTCCTTCTCGTAGATGTAGCCCTGCTCGTCGAGTTCGCGGACGATCTCCTGGGTGAGTTCGGTGTTGGTCTCGTCGTGAGTGTGCCCGTAGTTGTCGAACTCGACGTTGAACTGCGGGAACGTCTCCTCGTACTGTTCGTGCCACTCGAGGGCGAAGTCCTCGGGATCGACGCCCTCCTGCTCGGCGTTGACGGCGACGGGCGTGCCGTGCATGTCCGAGCCGCAGACGTAGGCCGACTCCTGGCCGAGCGTCTGGAGCGCGCGGTTGAACGCGTCTGCGCCGATGTAGCCCCGCAGGTGACCGATGTGGAGGTCCCCGTTCGCGTAGGGGAGTCCGCAGGTCACGACGGCGGGATCGTCCGTCGGAAAGTCGTCGTTGTGCGTGCTCATATTCGTGGTCTGTCGGTCGCGGGCGTAAAACCCGCCGGTTTCGATTTCAGTTCGGTTTCGCGGTCGATCCTCGAGCGAGACGTCTCGCTGGGTCGGCTGGAATCGCGCCGGGTTTCGACGCCGCGACGACGGACCGTATGACCGGTTTCGGTCGCGGCGGGTTCCCCCGGTGACGGCGCCTGTCGCTACATGCGCATGCGAGCGCGAGAACGACCGTTACCGACGACAGCGCGCGTCAGCATACTCACCCCCATATCGGGAGGGCAGATCCATAATTGTGGCGTTCGCGTCGCTTTGCCCGGCTCTCGAGCGGTCACGCTCGGGAGCGCTGCGGGCGGAGCGACGGACTCACGCGGACGAATCGACGCGCCACACGTCCCGCAGGTAGCCAGATCGGCCGCCGATCAGGAGGAAAGCGCCGGCGAGACCGAAGCCGAGAAAGGCCGTCACCGAGACTGCCCCGCCGAAGCCGAACGCCAGCGTGCCCGCCGCGCCGACCCAGGCGAGCCACCCCAGCGCCTCCCACACCCGGCCCGCGTACAGTCGCCAGACCGACAGCGAGCACAGGAAGCCCGCCAAACAAGCGCCGACGAGGAGCCGCTCGAGATCGAACAGCAGCGCCGACGCCGCTACCAGCGCGAAGCCGACGAGCGCGGCGGCGTCGATCCGATCCATCGCCATGCGAGGGGCTCGAGCGGCGAGCGTGAAACGGGTATCGATACGGCGTGAACGGATCGAAGGAGGCAGTACGACCGGCGTCAGTCGTCGCAGGCGACCGGCACGCTCGCGCGCACCTCGAGCCGGTCCAGATCGGCGACGAAGGAGGCGAGCATCTCGCGGGTGACGTGGGGCATACAGACGATCCGGAGTTCGTCGGTCGCGGTTCGGGAGATCCGCCACCCTTTCGCGCGGAGAGCGTCGAACGTCGATCGGGGGACGTCGGCCGCGACCAGCGGCAGCGTCGGATCGACGACGTCGTAGCCCCGCTTCTCTAAGGCGTCGGCGAGCCACTCGGCGTTGTTCTGCGAGCGGACGTACTGACTGCGGTAGCCGCCGGGCCACAGTTCCTCCATCGCGGCGACGGCGCTGGCGACGCCCGCGCCCGAGCGGGTCCCGGTCAGGGTCGCCTGCGAGGTCGACTCGAGGTAGGGCGTGTCGACGGCGAGTTCGTCCAATAGCGCGGAGTCGCGGACGAGGAGACCGCCGGCCGGCACCGCCGCCTGCCCCATCTTGTGCGGGTCGATGGCCATCGTGTCGACGGGCGCGTGGGCGAAGTTCCACTCGTAGTCCGTGAAGGGAAGGACGAAGCCGCCCCAGGCGGCGTCGACGTGGAGCGTGGCGTCGACCGAGCGGGCGATCTCCCCGAGTTCCGGGATCGGATCCACGCGGCCGTACTCGGTCGATCCCGCGACGCCGACCACCGCCGCGGTGTCGTCGTCGACGGCGGCCCGGACCGCCTCGAGGTCGGCCCGGTAGCGGTCGTCGGTCGGGACGATCCGCAGGTCGACGCCCAGCAGGTCGGCCGCCTTCCGGAAGCTGAAGTGGGCCGACTCGGGCATGACGACGTTCGGGTTCGCCGCGTCGGCGCGCTCGCGGGCGATCCGCACCGCCTGGATGTTGGCCTCGGTGCCGCCGCTGGCGATGTACCCCGACGGCTCCTCGAGGCCGGCGATCTCGCCGAGCATCGCGATCGCCTCGTCCTCGAGCGCCGAGACGGTCGGGTAGGTGCCGGGGTCGCCCGGGTTCGTCGCGAGAAACCGTTCGGCCGCCTCGCGCGCTACCGGGTGGGGTTCGGTACACATCGAGGAGAGCACCCGGTCGAACGCCTGCGGCTCGGTCTGCATATCACGTATGTGGACGGTCGACCGTTTATGCGTTGCGTTTATCCGCTCGTTCGGACGCTCACGACGGACGTTTACGGCCGTTCCGGCAGCGCCGGTACCGATATCGCTTCGATCGGTCGGAGCATGCGGTCGATCGCCGACCGTCGATCACCGATTTCACTCGCAGCGATGGTCTCCGAGTGAGAATATTGATACCGGATCGATAAGAACCACCGAGCGATGCAATTCGTCCCCTCCCGACTGCTCGAGCACGGCGGCACCGCGGGCGGCGTCGCCGTCCTCCTCGTGCTCGGCCTCCTCCAGGGTACCGAGATACAGACGCTCACGCTCGATCTGCTCGTCGTGACCGTCCGGTTCGTCGTCCTCGAGGCGCTGTCGGCGATGGCCGTGTTCACGTTCTTCGTCGCCCTGACCGGCCTGCTGTTGGTCCGCGAGGTCTGGCGGTCCCGCGAGCCCCTCGAGCGCGTGACCGCCGGCCCGCGGCTGACCGCCGTCGTCCCCGTCTACCGAGACCACGCGGTGATGGACGTCAGCGTCGAGAGCCTCGTCGAGAGCGCCTACGAGAACCTCGAGATCGTCGTCGTCGCCGAACCGAACGACGAGGCGACCCTCGAGCGGGCGCGCGAACTGGCGGCCGAACACGAGCCCGTCGAAGTGCTGATCAACGGCGATCCGGGATCGAAGGCGGGCGCGATCAACTACGCCGTCCGCGAGCGCGATACCGACCACTTCGCGGTGTTCGACGCCGACGAGCGGATCGCCCCCGAGTTCCTGCCGACGGCGATGGGCCAGTTGCTCGAGGGTGCAGACGTCTTCCAGGGCCGGCGCGTGCCGCGGCCGACCGGGCCGGTCGAGACGGTCGCCTACTGCGAGCGGGTCGTCTTCCACGCCAGCTACAAGATGGTCGAACTGTTCGGCTTCACGAACTGCCGCAGTTCCTCGACCGCATTCACCCGCGAGGCCCTCGAGCGGGTCGGCGGCTACGACGACGTGCTCACCGAGGACCTGGACTTCGCCCACGCCTGCTATCGCGAGGGCCTCGACGTCCGCCAGGCCCGCAACTGCACGAACACGATGGAAGCGCCCCACACGCTGCGGGACCTGTGGGGCCAGCGCAAGCGCTGGCGCGTCGGCCAGATCGAAGTGCTGCACGCGACCCTCGTCGAGTTCCTGCGCGGTCGGGCCGGCCGGCGTGGACTCGTCTCGGTCGGGCGCATGTGCTCGAGTCTCACCGGCACCCTCGTGACGCTCGTGCTCGTCTCGAAACTGCTCGTGTTGCTCGTGCTCGGCGTCGAATCGGTGTTTCTCGCGCCGGCGGCGGTGCTGCTCGCGACGATCGGGCTGGTCGCCTGGCGCGACGCGCGCGACGATCGGATCGACGATCTCGGCTGGAGCGCGCTGCTCGCGCCGCTGCTGTATCCCGCCTTCGGCGTGCTGACGCTCAGATCGCTGCTCGAGTACTGTCTGAGCTGGGACGGGCGCTGGTATCGGGTCGAGAAGACGGGGTCGTAATCCGCCGCTCGCGACGACGGTATCGACTGTTTCTTCCGTATGCTGATCGGATTCGGCGGCTGCACTCGTTAGACTCGGTCACCGCCGGTCACTGGCGCGCCGTCGATCGCGCCCGAGCGATAGCGAGGGCCGATCGACGACGTCCGCGAGGGACGAGTGAGCGACCGCCGGGAGCGAACGAGTCGGCTGGGGAGGGCGTGGCGATTCCTCGGTGTCACGATAGCAGGACAGCCGCTTTCTCTCGGACAGAGCCAGTACAGAGCCGGAAGAACGGAACGAACCGCACGGCCTCACACGGCCTCGAGCAGCAAAATGAGCGTACTGAACCGCGACGCCGACGCTCGTGGCGGTCAGCGAACCGACTCGAGCAGCAGCTTCTGCTCGACGCGTTTGACCTCGTGTTGAACGTCGCGGACGGCGTCGATGTTCGCCGAGATGGAGCTGACGCCCTCGTTGACGAGGAACTGGACCATCTCCGGCTTCGAGCCGGCCTGGCCGCAGATGCTCGTATCGACGTCGTGCTCGCGGCAGGTCTCGATGACGTCGCCGATCAGCCGCAGCACGGAGGGGTGTAGCTCGTCGAACCGGTCGGCCACGTTCTCGTTGTTGCGGTCGACCGCGAGCGTGTACTGGGTGAGGTCGTTCGTGCCGAAGGAGGCGAAGTCGATCCCCGTCTTGGCCATCTCCTCGACGGCCAGCGCCGAGGCGGGCGTCTCGATCATCACGCCCCACTTGCGCTTGTCCGGGTCGATGCCGGCCTCCTGCATGAGTTGCTTGACCCGGTAGACGTCCTCCGCGTCGTTGACCAGCGGGAACATCATCTCGACGTTGTCGTAACCCATCTCGTAGAGCCGCCGGAACGCCTCGAGTTCGTGGGCGAAGACCTCCGGCCGGTCGAGCGAGCGCCGGATGCCACGGTAGCCCAGCATCGGGTTGTGCTCGTTCGGCTCGTCCTCGCCGCCCTCGAGTTGGCGGAACTCGTCGGTCGGCGCGTCCAGCGTCCGGGTACGGACGGGGCGGGGGTAGAACTCGTCGGCGACGTGGCGGATCCCTTGGACGAGTTCGTTGATGTAGGCGTCCTCGCCGTTCTCCTCGATGAACTTCGCCGGCGTCTGGTTCAGCGAGAGGATCATGTGCTCCATCCGCAGCAGGCCGACGCCGTCGGCGCCGGTCGCGGCCGCGCGCTCGGCGGCCTCGGGGATGGAGACGTTGACCTTCACCTCGGTCGCGGTCATCGGCTTGACCGGCGACTGCGGGCGGACCTCCTCGACGGGTTCGGTCTCCTCCTCGGGTTCGACGCTCTTGCCCTCCAGCACTTGACCCTTGTCGCCGTCGAGCGTGACGACCTGGCCGTCCTCGAGGACCGAGGTGGCGTTGGTCGTGCCGACGACCGCGGGGACGCCGAGTTCCCGGGAGACGATGGCGGCGTGGCTGGTCATGCCGCCCTCGTCGGTGACGATCCCGGAGGCGCGTTTCATCGCCGGCACCATGTCGGGCATCGTCATCTCGGTGACGATGATGTCGCCCTCGCCGACCTTGTCGAGGTCGTCGAGCTTCGTGACGATCCGCGCGGCCCCGCTGACGGTGCCCGGGCTCGAGCCGAGCCCGTCGACGATGACCTCGCCGGCCGCCCCGCTGTCGGCGCCGTTACCGCCACTCCCTGCGGTCTGGACGCCGCCGCTGCCGTCGGTGACGCCCTTCGACTGCGCGGCGTCGACGGTGTCTTCGATGGGGTCGGCCGCCTCCGTGGCGTCACCCTCGTCGATCGTGGTGATCGGCCGCGACTGGAGCATGTAGACGTCGCCGTCGACGATGGCCCACTCGACGTCCTGGGGCTCGTCGTAGTGGTCCTCGACGCGTTCGCCGAGCTCGACCAGGGCGTCGATCTCCTCGTCGTCGATGACGCGTTCGGTCTGCTTCTCGTCGGGGACCGGCCGTTCGACGGTCTCGCCGGTCTCCTCGTCCTTGACGTGCATCACCTTCTTCTCGGCGACGGTGACGTCGACCGAGCGATCGTCGCGGGAGACGACGTAGTTGTCCGGCGAGACGGAGCCGGAGACGACGGCTTCGCCCAGCCCCCACGCGGCCTCGATGATCATCGTCGGATCGCCGGTCGAGGGGTGGCTGGTGAACATGACGCCGGACTTCTCGGCGTCGACCATCTGCTGGACGACGACGGCGATGTTGACTGCGGAGTGGTCGAACCCCTGCTCCTGGCGGTAGTAGATCGCCCGCTGGGTAAAGAGGGAGGCCCAACACTCCCGGACGCGATCGAGCAGATCCTCCTCGGTGACGTTGAGGAACGTTTCCTGTTGCCCGGCGAAGGAAGCGTCGGGCAGGTCTTCGGCGGTGGCAGACGAGCGTACGGCGACGAACGCCTCCCCGTCGCCGACCTCTCGATACGACGCGAGGATCTCCTCGCGGAGGTCGTCGGGGAACGGCGTCTCGAGGATGAGTTCCTGCGCGCGGTCGGCGGCCTCGCCGAGGGCGCTCGAGTCGTCGACGTCGACGTCGACGGCCGCGAACAGCTCCTCGTCGATGCCCGCTTCCTCGATGAACGAGCGGTAGGTTCCCGCCGTCACGACGAAGCCCGGCGGGACGGGGAGCCCCGCACCCGTGAGTTCCCCGAGAGAAGCGCCTTTACCGCCGACCCGCTCGAGATCGCCGGCGTCGATCTCGTCCAGCCAGAGTACAGCCATCTGTATCTGCGTGGTCATCGGAACGGCTAATGAAGGTTGCGAACGATCGTCACGGATAACAACTCGAGATCGAGTGAATCGCCGCCACAGAGTGGCTATTACTGCCGGTTTCGAACGACTATGTAATCAGGTTATCAATACGAAACCGATCGCTATCGGTGTACGCGGCCGTCAGGCCTCGAGGATGTCGTCCGCCTCGATATCGGGGACGGCGATGGTCCCGTCCAGCGCGGTCACGCCGCGACCGCCGACGCGTACGCCGCCCTCGAGGCGGACGCGCACCAGCCCCGGCCGGTCGACGTAGTGGCCCTGCTCGAGTCGCAGTTCCTCCGGGAAGTCGTCGTCGAACGCGCCGAAGCGGTCGAGGTAGGCCGCGACGGCGCCGCTGGCGGTGCCCGTAACGGGATCCTCGGGGACGCCCGCGCCGGGCGCGAACATCCGGCCGTGCAGCGTCGAGTCTCGCCCGAGCGCGTCGAAGGTAAAGAGGTAGATCCCCGTGGCGTCGACCGACTCGGCGAGTTCCTCGACCGCCTGCATGTCGGGATCGGCGTCGCCCAGATCCGAGAGGTAGGTGATCGGCACGATCAAGAAGGGGAGGCCGGTCGAGGAGACCGCGAGCGGAATGTCGTCGCTGGCACCCTCGAGCGCGGCCTGACTCACGCCGAGTGCGTCGGCGACATGGTCGTAGCCGACGTCGACCTCGCGAATCCGGGGCTCGTCCTGGGTCATCCAGACCGTGCCGTCCTCGTCGACCTCGATCTCGAGGACGCCGACGTTCGTCTCGAGAGTCGTCGTCCCTGGCTCGAGCCCTTCGTCGTGGAGGTGCGCGAAGGAGCCGATGGTCGCGTGGCCGCAGAGATCGACCTCCTGCGTGGGGGTGAAGTAGCGAACGCGCCGGTCGGCTTCGGGGTCGTCGCTCGAGCGCAGGAAGGCCGTCTCGCTGACGGCCATCTCGGCGGCGATCGACTGCATCTGCCCGTCCGTGAGCCCGTCCGCGTCCGGCACGACGCCGGCGGGGTTGCCGGAAAGCGGTTCGTCGGTGAAGGCGTCGACCTGCACGATTCGCGTCGTCTCCATACGAGGTCGGTCGGTCGAGCGCGGTATGAATCCTCGGTCCTCGCCTCGAGTTTCGCCTCTCGACCTCCGTCGCGTCCGTCAGTCCTTCGCGCTCACTACTTCGAGCCCGTCGCCGGCGTCGGTTACGCGGACGTACAACAGGACGCGGTCCGGCTCGGGATCGATCACGTCGCCGAGTTCAGGCGCACAGCCCATCATGCCGATCTCGTTGAACCCGCAGGCGTCGCAGACCGCCGCGTCGGCGATCGGCTCGTAGCCGTCGCCGCGTTCGTCGGCGGGCACGTAGCCCGCATCCTCGATCGGCTCGCCGCACTCCGCGCAGGACAGCGTCGGCGTCGAGAGCAGTTCCGTGGCCATGGTCACGTTCCACTAGCGGCCCGCGCTACATAGAACCGCGTGCCCGCCTCAGTCGTCGTCCGCCGACTCCGCCGGATACTCCGCGCAGTCCTCGAGCGGCGGCAACTCGCCGGACTCGTGCGTCCCGACCGGCGGCAGGTTCACCTCGGCGGCCGGCGAGGCCTCGAGGTCCGTCCTCGCGTCCAGTTCTTCCATCTCGCCGTCGGCGCGCGCGTCCTGGTCGATCCGCATCGAGCAGAACTCGGCGCCGCACATCGAGCAGAAGCGGGCCTCCTTGTAGTTGTCCTCCGGCAGCGTCTGGTCGTGGTAGTCTCGAGCGCGGTCGGGATCGAGCGCGAGGCGGAACTGCTCGCGCCAGTCGAAGTCGTAGCGGGCCTCCGAGAGGGCGTCGTCCCAGTCGCGCGCGCCGGGCCGCTCGCTCCCGACGTCGCCCGCGTGGGCGGCGATCCGGTAGGCCGCGAGACCGTTGCGGACGTCTTCCTCCTCGGGGAGACCGAGGTGCTCCTTCGGCGTGACGTAACAGAGCATCGCCGCGCCGGCTTGCGCGGCCATCGCGGCGCCGATGGCGCTGGTGATGTGGTCGTAGCCGGGCGCGATATCGGTCACGAGCGGCCCGAGCACGTAGAACGGCGCGCCGTCGCAGACCTCCTGCTGGCGCCGCACGTTCTCTGCGACCTTGTGCATCGGGACGTGGCCCGGGCCTTCGACCATCACCTGAACGTCGTACTCCCAGGCGCGGCGGGTCAACTCACCGAGCGTGTCGAGTTCGGCGTACTGGGCCTCGTCGCAGGCGTCGGCCAGACAGCCCGGCCGGAGGCTGTCCCCGAGGCTGAAGGTGACGTCGTGCTCGGCGAAGATCTCGCAGATCTCGTCGTAGACCTGAAACAGCGGGTTCTGCTCGCCGTGGGCTTCCATCCACGAGGCCATGATCGAGCCGCCCCGCGAGACGATGCCGGTCTTCCGGCCGTCGGTCAGCGGCAGGTGCTCGGCGAGGATGCCGGCGTGGATCGTCATGTAGTCGACGCCCTGTGCGGCCTGTTTCGCGATGATTTCGAGCAGCAAGTCCGTCGTAATCTCCTCGGGACTCCCCGCCTGCTTGACCGCCTCGTACAGCGGCACCGTCCCAATCGGCACCGGGGAGTGCTCGATGTGAGTCTCGCGGATCTCGTCCAAGTCGCTGCCCGTGCCGAGGTCCATCACCGTATCCGCGCCGTAGTGGACCGCGGTGTGGAGCTTCTCGAGTTCCGTCTCGAGGTCGCTGGTCGTCTCGCTGTTGCCGATGTTGGCGTTGACCTTCGTCGCGAACTCGCGGCCGATGATCATCGCGTCGAGGGCGTCGTGGTTCCGGTTGGCCGGGATGACGGCCTGCCCCTCGGCGACCTGCTCGCGAACGAATTCGGGGTCGCGGTTCTCGCGCTCGGCGACGCGCTCCATCTCCTCGGTGACCGTGCCGTTTCGGGCGGCGGCGATCTGGGTGTTCGCCATCGATAACTAGGTTATATTATCGGGTTATAAATAGCTACCCCAACCATCTCGAGCGGCGGATGACAGCGTCGTTCAGACACGATGCGTATAAAACGGCGTCGCAGTCGGCCAATCGACGGTAAAAGAAATGTCGCGGTCGGATAGCAGATCAGTCGTCGCCCGCCGCCTGCATCCGTTGGTCCTCGACGTGCTCGACGATGTCGGCGGTCTCGGAGACGAACGTCTCGTGGTCGACCTCCGCCCCGTGGAGCACCGACGAGAAGAACCGGACGTCGCTCGCGACCGCGATCGCTTCGGCCAGTTCCTCGTCCGTCGCGTCCTCAAGTTTCGCTTCCTCCGTGTGGAAGTGGACGCAGTACGGACACTGAATGGCCGCCGCCGCCCCGAGACCGACGAGCGCCTTCTCCCGTTGCGCGAGTTCGGTCTCCCCCAACTGCAGATCGCGAACCGTCTTCCAGCAGTGGTCCGCAGCCGGTTCCGGGAGCGCCTCGATCCAACTCGGAACCCGCCCGAGGTACTCTTCCATTTCCGCTTTCATTGCTGACGATACCATGGTGAACCCCCTGAGCCTCCCGATACCGAGGCCCGTTCCGCCGGTCTCTTCGAGAGACTCACGATCTATTACGCGCCAGTAGTAGATGAAACTAACTCAATGATGTCTGATACCACGTATCATAGAATTTGCGGAAAACGGGCTGGTCGTACGACCGATCCGCCGCGGAGCGTTCACCGTCTCGCCTTCCGGAGACGGTACGCTACTCGAGCGTCGCGATCGGTCCGCCGCGAGAGCCACCATCATCGACTCGGTCGCGTCATCGGAGATCGGCACCGGTCGCGTTTTCGACGGCTATAGCTAGGTGCTATTGTATCGGGTACGGGCGGCGATCGGCGGACCGTATTCAGCCCACTTATGAGGTTCCCGCCCGGTCACTCGAGTAGGTGGCCACTAGATGTCCGACTTACCGGACGATTTCGACTGTACGATCACGAACTGGGAGTACATTTACAGCCTCTGTCGCGACGTCAGCGACGACGTACGCCGCGACGAGTTCGAACCGGACGTCATCGTCGCGCTGGCCCGGGGCGGCTGGTTCGCGGGCCGGTGTCTCTGCGACTTCCTCGGGCTGGACGACCTGACGAGCCTGAAGATGGAACACTACGTCGGCACCGCCGAGAAATCGGGCGAGCCCACGGTTCGGTACCCGATGCCGGAGGGCAGCGTCGAGGACAAGGACGTGCTCATCATCGACGACATCGCCGACACCGGCGGCTCGATCAAGCGCGCCTACGAGTACGTCGACGACCGCGGCGCCGGCGAAGTTCGGACGGCGACGCTGCAGCTGCTCCAGACCAGCGAGTTCGAACCCGACTACGTCGGCGAGCAACTCGAGGACTGGACCTGGATCGTCTACCCGTGGAACTTCATCGAGGACATGATCGACCTGATCTCGGGGGTCATGGAGCAGGCCGACCAGGAGTCGTTCACGCAGGAGGACATCCGACACTACCTCGCGGAGTTCCACGGCGTCGACCGCATCGAGATGGAGATCGCCCAGCCGAACCGGATTCCGGAGGTCCTCTCGGAGATGGAACGCCGGGACGTCATCGAGGGAAGCGGTCCGGGCGAGTGGAAACTGGTCGAGTAAGCGCCGGCGCGGAGTCGTCCGTTCTGCCGTCGATTTCGCCGTCTACGAGTCGTCGAGCAGCGGCCACGACACGTTCGCCCCGATACAGAGCGCACCGACGGCGACGGCCGCGATCGCGAACAGCGGATTCAATAGCCCCAGCGCGGCGACCGGGATCGCGATCGCATTGTAGACCAGCGCCAGCGCGAGGTTTCGCCTGACGCGTCGCCGCGCCGCTGCCGCCAGCCGGAAGGCGCGCTCGACCGCGGACAGGTCGTCCTCGACGATCGCGAGGTCCGACGCGTCCGAGGCCAGCGCGGTGCCGCTGCCGAGCGAGATACCGAGGTCGGCCTCGGCCAGCGCGGGCGCGTCGTTTGTCCCGTCGCCGACCATCGCGACCCGTCCCTCGCGTGCGAGGCGCCGGACCGCTTCAGTCTTCCCCGCGGGCGGGACGCCCGCGAACACGCGGTCGACGCCCTCGTGGCTGCGGAAGAACTCGGTCGCCGCCCGCTCGTCGCCCGTGAGGACGACGATCTCGACGCCGTTCTCGTGGAGACTCGTCACGGTCTCGTCCCAGTCGTCCCTGGGCTCGTCCCCGACCACGACGAGCCCGTCCGCGCCCCCGTTTCGGCCGACGCCGATCGGCAGGTGTCCCGCCTCGCGGGCGCGCTCGAGCCGCTCCTCGAGGTCGGCGCCGAGGGGCCAGTCGCGCTCTCGAAAGAGGTCCGGGTGGCCCACGAGGACCGCGTCGCCGTCGACGCGCCCCGAGACGCCGGTGCCGTGGTTCTCGAAGTCGCGGACCTCGAGGGTCGAGACGCCCCCGTCGGTGCGGCGCGGTTCGTCGGCGTCGGTACTCGAATCGACGTCCGCCCCGAACGCCGCCGCGATCGCCGTCGCCGCCGGGTGGGACGCTCGCCGCTCGAGCGCCGCCGCGGCCGACAGCAGGTCGTCGGGCGCGTCGGCCTCGAGGACCGACATCTGGCCGGTCGTGAGCGTTCCGGTCTTGTCGAAGACGACGACGTCGACGTCGCGGAGCCGCTCGAAGACGGTCTCGTCGAAGACGACGATTCCCTGTGCCATCGCGTCCCGGATGTTGGCGGCGACCGAGGCCGGCGTCGCGAGGCCGAGCGCCCACGGGCTCGCGACCATGATCGTCAGCAGTGCGGCCAGCGAGGCGGTCGCGGGGTCGCCGACCCGGACGAACTGCACGGCGCCGACGACGACCGCGGCGCCCAGAACCAGCGGCGCGAGTCGGGCCGCGAGCGCGTCGGCGCGCCGTTGCACGCCGTGGGTTGCGCTCTGGAGGTTCCAGACGACCTCCGTCAGGCGCTCGATGCTGCTTTCCGTCTCCGGCCCGACGTCGACGACCGCCGCGCCGTCGGTGACGACCGAGCCGCCGATCACGTCGTCGCCCGGCGCCTTCGCGACCGGGAGCGACTCGCCGGTGACGACCGCCTCGTCGACCGTACACGCGCTGTCGGCCAGCACGCCGTCGACGGGCACGCGCTCGCCCTCGCGGACGAGCACGCGGTCGTCCGGCTCGAGGTCCGCGACGGGGACCGAGGCCGTTCCGCCGTCGGCCTCGAGCACGCGGGCCGTCTCCACCTGCGAGACGGTGAGGTCGGTGAGCCGTTCGGTCGCCCGTCGTTTGACCGTCGCCTCGGCGTAGATCGCGGCCATGACGAGGGCGGCGACGGCGATCGTCAGGTCGTAGTAGAGGTCGATCCGACCGAGCAGAAACGAGAGCGTGCCGTAGACGTACGCGCTGACGATCGTCAGCGCGGCAAGCAGTTGCGTGTTCGGCCGGCGCAGTTTCAGGCTGACGTACGCGCCCCGCAACAGCGGGAGGCCGGTCAGGTAGAGGACAATGCCGGTGACGACGAAAAACAGCGGCAGAAAGAGGAGGTTGTCGAAGCCCGTGAAGGCGGTGTCGTAGTAGCGCAGCGGCCCCCAGTCGGTGTAGGCCGCGAGGAACACCGGGTAGAACACGGCGGCGTAGGGCAACAGCAGGAACGAGCCGAAGACGATCCCGGCGATGTACCGGACCTCAAGGAAGTCCTCGCTGCGGCGCTTGCGCAGCCCCGACATCTCCCGCGCGCGGCGGGTGGTGCCGGCGTCGTCGTCGGCCGTCGCCTCCTCCCGGAGGTAAGCCGTGTAGCCGACGGTACTCAGCGCGTCCCGCAGGTCGGCCTTCGAGATTCGCTCGGGATCGTGGTCGACCCGAACGGACTCGGTGACGTAACTCGCCGCCGCGTCCGCGACGCCGTCCCGTTTCTCCGCGACCGACTCGAGGAACGACTCGCAGGTCGCCGAGTGCATGCCGTCGACGCGGAAGAAGGTGCGCTCGAGGTCGTCGTCGCCTGACTCGGTCCTCGAGGCGGCCGCCTCGAGCGGTGCGCCGTCGCCGTGGGCGCCGTCGCCGGCGGCGGATTCCGCGGGCCGGTCGAGCGTCGCATCGATCTCGCGACAGCCGCTCGAGCAGTAGGTACCGGTCGCGTCGTCCGCACCCGACGCCGACTCGACGGGGCCGGCCGGCTCCGAGACCGGGCGCCCGCACAGCGTACACCGCGATTCGTCCCCCCGGGCGTCCGATGACGATGCCACACCGGACGTGCGCGCTCGAGGACAATAACGGTGGTCCGTAGCCGTCGCCTGGCGTGACGGTCCGGTCCGCCCCGTTACTCGGCGACGGGTTCGCTGTCGGCCTCAGCCTGGTCCGGCGGGCTCTCGGCGTCGGCCTCCTCGGCACCGCCCCCGTCGTCGACGATCGCTTCCTTCCACGTCCCGCGCGTGAACCACGCCGCGGCGGCGATCGCGCCGGCGACGTCGCCGAGGACGACGGCCGTCCAGATGCCGGTCGTCCCCCAGTCAGCGAGGAAGATCAGCGCGTAGGCGAGGGGGATCCGGACGATCCAGAGGCCGAAAACGGCGAAGGCCAGCGCCGTCTTCGTGTTGCCCGCGCCACGAAACGCCCCCTGGACCACCTGCAGGACGCCCATGAAGACGAAGCCGAACGCGGCGAACCGGAGGTACGTCGAGCCGTACGCGATCGTCGCCGCGCGGCCCGCCTCCTCGGCCGTGACGAACACCGAGACGAACGGCTCCGGAAAGAGGAAGGCGAACAGCCCCGCGACGGCCATGATCGCCGCGACGACGCCCGCGCCGAGCCGGACTGCCCGCTCGGCCCGATCCGGTCGGTCGGCGCCCAGGTTCTGGCCGACGATCGAGTCCATCGCCTGCCCCATCCCCAGCGCGGGGAGGAAAGCCAGCGAGATCAGCCGGTTTCCCAGCCCGTAGGCCGCGACGACCGGCGGCGGGAACGTGACGACCATCGCCGTCATCCCCGTCAGCGCCAGCGCCGTCATCGACTGCTCGAGAGACGTGGGCACGCCAAGCCGGACGATCTTCCGGACGTATTCCAGCCGCGGCCGGAGGTGGTCGGGCCGGATGTCGGGGCCGACGTCGGTGTAGTACAGCAGGTAGAAGCCGATCGCCGTCGCGATCGCTCTCGAGAAGGCGGTCGCCAGCGCGGCGCCGGCCATCTCGAGGCGCGGCAGCGGCCCGACGCCGAAGATCAGCAGCGGGTCGATGGCGACGTTGATCAGGACGCTGACGAACATCACGCGCATCGGCGCGCGGGTGTTGCCGTAGCCCCGCATGAGCGAGACGAACACGAAGAAGCCGAATACGAACGGCAGACCGAGGAAGAAGACCCGCAGGTACTCGGCGGCCAGCGGAATGATCTCGGCCTGCGTGTCGGCGTCGGCGGGGAGGACGGCCAGCATCGGCTCGGTCGCGACGTAGCCCAACAGGCCGAGGCCGATCGCGACCAGCGAGACGAACGAGATCGTCTGTCCGGCGATCAACCCGCCCTCGCCGCTCTCGGCGCCGGTGTGCTGGGCGACCAGGATCGCGCCGGCGGTCGTGAAGCCGCCCCCGACCGCGATCAGCAAGAAGAGGAGCGGAAAGGCGAGGCTGATCGCGCCGACGGCGTCGGGCGACAGCGCGCCCAGCCAGAAGGTGTCGCCGACGTTGTAGGCGACCTGCAGCAACTGGATGACGACCAGCGGCCACGCCAACTCGAACATCGGCCGGACGAGGGGGCCGTCGGTCAGGTTCCCCTCGTCCGAGACTCGGCCGGACGACATACCCGTACTCTATCGATCTGACCACTTGACCGCTCGTGAGATGTGATATCGATGATCAATAACCGGGGAGAACCGGTAGCCGTCACTCGAGGCCGGCGATCGAATCGGCCGATATTTGAATCCCGGTCGACCCACTAGGAAGCATGACGATCGGAGTCATCGGCGGCAGCGGCATCTACGAGGCGCTGCCCCTCGAGAACACCCGCAAGGAGGAGGTATCGACGCCCTACGGCGAACCCAGCGACGCGGTCACCCTCGGCGAACTCGCCGGGAAGGAGGTCGCGTTCCTGCCCCGGCACGGCGAGGACCACCAGCACGCGCCGACCGACGCATCCTACCGGGCGAACATCTACGCGCTCAAGTCCGTCGGCGTCGACCGGGTCATCGCGACGAACGCGGTCGGCAGCCTCCGCGAGGACCTGCCGCCGCGGACGCTGGTCGTCCCCGACCAGATCTTCGACCGCACTAAGCACCGCCAGCCCTCCTTCTTCGGCGACGGGATGGTCGTCCACATGGGCTTTGCCGACCCCTACTGTCCGGAGATGGTCGACCACCTCTCGACCGCCGCCGCGGAGGCGACCGACGACGACACGAAGACCGAGAAGGGCGGCACCTACGTCTGCATCGAAGGCCCCCAGTACTCCACCCGCGCGGAGAGCGAGTTCTACCGCGATCAGGGCTGGGACGTCGTCGGCATGACCGCCATTCCGGAGGCCAAACTCGCCCGCGAGGCCGAACTGAGCTACGCGACCGTCGCCGGCGTCACCGACTACGACGTCTGGAAGGAGGACAACGAAGTCACCCTCGAGGAGGTCCTCGCGAACGCAGAGGCCAACCAGGACGCGATCAACGAGGTCGTCGAGCACGCCATCCGCACGATGCCCGACGACTTCGAGAGTAAGGCCTGGAATGCGCTCGAGGGGACGATCAACACGCCGACGGAGGCGATTCCCGAAGACACTCGTGAGCGCATCGACCTGCTGGCCGGCGATTACCTCGACTGACTCGTCGACCGGTCCGTCTCGATACCGCAAAGACGAGCGCGTTCAGTCGAGCACGTCCTCGATGTCCCGCTCGAGGGACTCGATGCTCGCTTCGATGTTCTCGACCATCGCCGTCTGCTGGTCGGTCGCGGCGGCGACGTCCTGCACCGAGTCCGCCACCTCGTCCCCGCGCTCGGCGACCGAATCGACCATCGTCGCGATCTCCTCCGCGCTCGCGGCCTGCTGGTCGGTCGCCGTGGCGATCTCGGCGATCCCCTGATCGGTGTCCTCGATCGCAGAGAGGATGTCCCGCTGGTTTTCGACGACGGTCTCGATGTCGGCGACGACGCTTCCGATCTCCTCGTTCGTCGCCTCCACGCTGTCGACCGTCTCGAGCGTGGTCTCGCGGACCTCCGTGACGATCCGTTCGATCTCGTCGGCGCGCTCCTTGGACTGCTCGGCGAGGCTCTTGATCTCGTTGGCGACGACGGCGAACCCGTCGCTCGAGGCGTCGCTGTGGGCCGCCTCGATGTTCGCGTTGAGCGCCAGCAGGTTGGTCCGGTCGGCGATGTCGTTGATGACCTCGACGATGTCGTCTATCTCGTCGATCCGCTCGGCCAACTCCGTCGCGTCCGCGGCGACGTCGTCCGCCTCCGCGGCGACGTCGTCCATCGTCTCGAGCGTGTCCTGGGCCGTCTCGACTGACTCCTCGGAGAGGGTTCGCGCCTGTTCGCTCTGACTGCTGACCTCCTCCGCGCTGGAGGCGATCTCCTCGACGGTCGCGCTGAACGTCGACACCTCGTCCTGCACGTCCGCGAGGCTCTCGGACTGGTCCGCCGCGAGGTCGCTGATCGCCCGCGAGTTTTCGGCGACGTTCGACGTCGACGCCTGAAGCTCGTCGACGGCGCCCTCGACCTCGTCGCTCATCTGCTCCTGCAGGTGCTGGATCTGCTCTCGCTGCTCGACGAGCGTCGTCACCCGCGTGAGAACCTCGACGGCGCCGACGACCTCGCCGGCCGGCGTCGTGATCGGCACGCCGAGCGCTCGAGCGTGCGCCAGCTCGCCGTCGGCGGTCTCCGCGGACCGAATGTCGTCCTCGCGGATGACCCGACCGGTGCGGAGGACCTCTTCGGCGAGCGTTTCGTCCTGCCCTTCGGTCCCGAAGACGTCGTACGCGTGCTGGCCGACGACCTGCTCGGGCGGGTAGCCGGTGAGATCCTCCGCGCCGGCGTTCCAGTCCGTGATGTAGCCGTCATCGTCGACGATAAAGGCCGGTTCGGGGAACGTCTCGACGAGCGTGGTAAAGGCGTGTCGCCAGAACGAAGCGAGATCCGCGTCCGCTTCCGGTTCGATATCGTGCGCCGGCTGTGTTTCGGTCGCCATTGGTTTCTGCCGAAGACACTCCGCCACTCCCCCTTATAGACGATGGCGAAATAGAGTCGGTGACAACCGACGGCAACGGATTCGCGTTTCGAATCGCCCGCGGTGACCACGCGGGCAACCAAACATCTCGCAGGACGCCGGACGCGAGGCTCCGTGCGAAACGAACGCAACGCCGCTCGGAGCGGAAAATCGTCACGGCGACGGCGCACCCGCCGTCAGTCCGCGACCGCTTCGTCCGGCTCCGCCTCGAGCGTCGCCCGCCGGATCCAGAGGTCGCCGAACAGTTCGTCCTGCTCGAGTTCGATCCGGCCGCGGTGGGCGAGAAAGAGCAGGGCGAGGTAGGTCATCACGCGCGAGCCGCCGACTACGTCGATTTCGGCGTACAGCACCTCCTCGCGGCCTCGCTCGTACTGTTCCTCGAGCGCCGCTTCGACGTCGTCGATGACGGTCTCGATGTCCTCCTCGTGGGTCGTGTGCGTGACGTCGTCGCTGGTCGGCTCGTCGTCGACGCGGAACTGGTCCTCCGAGTGGTAGCTCAGCTCCTGCACGCCCCGGTCGTACCCCTGCGGCGAGTCGCTGGTGTCGTAGCTTCGGGATTCCTTCCACCAGCTGTCCCGCTCGGCGCTGCGCAGTTCCCGTACCAACTCGTCCAGCGTCTCGGGCTTCCCGCGGGCGTGCTTGCGCTCGAGGCGCCGCTCCATCTCGTTCTCGAGGTTCTCGACGGGGTCGAAGCCAGGCGGGTGGCCGCCGTCGTCGTCGCCGCCCTCGGCGCCGTCCATCGGCCCCTCGTCCGCGAAGGGGGCCTCCCACGGCGGCAGTTCCTCCTCCTCGGGTTCGTCGGGCGCGAACAGTTCGTCGCTTTTCATCCGCAAGAGGACGCTCGCGTAAAAGAGCGCCCGGCCCGAGGTTCGCAGGTCGGCGTCCTCGATCGCCTCGAGGAACTTGTCGGTGACGCGGACGACGTCGATGTCCCAGGGGTCGATCTCGCCGTTCTCGGCGAGTTGGACCAGGAGTTCGACGGGTTCGACTTCGTCCTCGTCGTCGTCCGCGTCGTCGCCGTCCGTCGAGCCGTCTTCGTCGCGTTCGTCGCCGGACTCCGAGAACTCGAGGACCGTCTCGTCGGCGCCGTCGCCACCGCTCGAGTCATTTGAGCCGTCCGAACCGGGTCTTTCACGATCCTCGTGGCCGGCGATATTCAGCGGGATGTCGTCTCCGCCGTCGGTTCGGACCTCGCGGTAGAACTCCTCGTGCGACGTCCCGCCGTCCTGCGGCTCGTCCGACGACTCGCTGCCTCGCGGGTCGGTACACTCCCCGCTCGGCGTTTCGGCGGAGCCCGTCGTCGCCGTCGGCTCCTCGGGCTCCTCCCTAGTCACCCGCGGGCACCTCCTCGCTTTCGCCGTCGCCCTCGCTGCTCAGATCGATGCCCGTCACCGCGCTCACGTTGTCCTGTTGCATCGTGACGCCGATCGCCCGCTGGGAGCGGTCGAGCATCGCCGAGCGGTGCGAGACGACGACGAACTGCGCCTGATCGGCCAGCTCCTCGACCATCTCGCCGATCCGCTCGGCGTTGACGGCGTCGAGGAAGGCGTCGACCTCGTCTAACGCGTAGAACGGCGCCGGGTTGTGCCGCTGGATCGCGAAAATGAACGCGAGGGCGGTCAGGGACTTCTCCCCGCCGGACATCGCGTCCAGCCGCTGGATCGGCTTGTCGCCCGGCTGGGCCTTCATCGTCAGCCCGCCGTCGAAGGGATCCGCCTCGTTCTCGAGGTGCAGCGTGCCCGTTCCTTCGGAGAGCTTCTCGAAGATCTCCGTGAAGTGCGCGGAGATCGCCTCGTAGGCCTCCATGAACGTCTCCTTCTTGCGGGTCTCGTACTGCTCGATCCGGTCGCGGATTCCTTCTGCCTCCTCGACGAGCGTCGCCTTCGCGTCCTCGAGTTCTTCGAGGTCCTCGCGGACCTCGTCGTACTCGTCGATCGCGAGCATGTTGACCGGCTCCATCGCCTCCATGTCGCTCTCGAGCAGCTCGATCATCTCGAGGACGGTGTCGTGATCCGGCACGTCCTCGGGGTCGTAGTCGCCGACCTCCGATTCGAGGCCCTCGATCTCCCACTCGAGATCCTGGACGCGCTCGCGCTTGCTCTCGAGTTTGCTCTCGACGGCGTTGACGCGGTCCTGCTGCTGGTCGCGTTTCGTCCGCGCGTCCTCGAGGTCCTCGCGGAGCTCGTTGCGGTCCTCCTTGAGCTCGGCGAGCTCTTCCTCGAGTTCCTCGACGGCCTCGCGCTTGTCCTCGAGTTCGGCCTCCTTCTCCTCGATCGTCGCCTCGCACTCTGCGATGCGGTCCTCGTGCTCGGCCTTCTTGTTCTGGGCCGCCTCGATGTCGTCGTGGAGGTCCTCGATGGCGTCCTCAGCGTACTCCTTCTCGAGTTCGAGCTCGTTGAGCGTCCCGTCGATCTCGTCGATCTGCGATTCTCGTTCGTCGATCTCGCTCTCTAACTCCTCGATCTGCTCGGTGAGTTCCGGGATCTTCGAGTCCTCGAGTTCGGCCTCGAGTTCGTCGATGTCCGACTGGATCTCCTCGATCTCGGACGTCTTCTCGTCGATCTCGCCAGAAATCTCGTTCATCCGCTCGTCGACCGATTCCCGTTCCTCGCGCAGGTCCTCGAGTTCAGTCTCGAGCGTCTCGATCTCGTCCTCGATAGACTCGCGTTTCTCCTCGAGGCTCTCGATCTCGCTCTCGATCGAGCGGACCTCGTCGGCCGCGTCGGTCTTGCGGTCGCGAGCGTCGTCGAGCCGTTCCTCGACGCCCCGCAGGTCCTCGCGCAGCGACTCGCGCTCCTCCTGCAGATCGGTGATCTGCTTGGCGACGCGCTCGAGTTGACCTTCGCCGCCGCCGGTAAAGGAGTAGCGGGAGCCGCTGCCGGAGCCGCCGGTCATCGCGCCGCTCTTTTCGACGAGGTCGCCGTCGAGCGTGACCATCCGGTAGTCGCCCATGTACGAGCGGGCGGTCTCGATGTCCTCGACGACGAGCGTGTCGCCGAGCACGTACGAGAAGACGCCGGCGTACTGGTCGTCGAAGTCGACGAGGTTGTACGCGAAGTCGACGACGCCCGGGTCGCTGGGCGCCGACGGCAGCCGCCGCTGGCTCATGTCCGTCAGCGGCAGGAAGGTCGCACGGCCCGCGTTGCGGGACTTGAGGTGCTCGATACACTGCTGGCCGACCACGTCGTCGTCGACGACTACGTTCGCGAGCCGGCCGCCCGCGGCGGTTTCGCAGGCCACGGCGTACTCGCCGGACACGTTGCCCAGCTGGGCGACCGCGCCGTGGACGCCGTCGATTCCCGAGTTGAGGATCGTCGTCACCGACCGACCGAACGAGGAGTCGCCGCTCTCGCCGGCGTTGGCCTCGAGTTCGGCGTACTCCTGCTGTTTCGCCTGGATCTTGTCGTCCAGGTCGTCGATGTCGGACTGGATGCGGCGCTTCTCGTCTTTCAGGTCGTCGACGACGCCCGCGATGTTCGCGCGGTTCTTCTCGGCCTTCTCCAGTTCGCGCTCGAGGTCGCTCTTGCGGCTCTCGAGTTCCGGAATCTCCTCGCGCCGGTCCTCGATCGTTTGCTCCTTCTCGCTGATCTCGTTCGAGCGCCGCCGAGCCTCGTCGAGCAGGCGATCCTGCTCGCGCTGGAGGTCGTTCTTCTCGGTTTTGGCCTCCTCGAGTTCTTCCTTGCGCTCGGCGAGGTCGGCCTTGAGCTCGTCGAACTCGGTGTCGACGGCTTCGATCTCGGCCTCGAGTTGCTGCTTCTCCTGCTCGCGCTCCTGAATCTCGGTCTTGATCGAGGCCTTCTCGAGTTTGTGCTCGCGCATCTCGTCCTCGAGCTCCTCGATCTCCTCCTGCTTGCGGTCGATCTGGACGAACGCCTCGCGGCGCTTGGACTCGGCTTCCTCGATGGCCTCCTCGCTGGCTTCGATCTTGTCCTCGAGCCGCGAGATGTCGCCTTTGATCTCCTCGATCTCGCTTTTGATGCGCAGTTGCTCGTCCTCGCCCTTGCGCTCGATTTCGGCGTTTAAGTCCTCGAGGTCCTCCTGCAGGCGGACGACCTTGCCCTGCCGCTCGTCGAGTTCCCGCTGGAGGTCCTCGAGTTCCTCGGCGAGGTCGTCGACCTTTTCCTCCGCGGCGGCGAGTTCCTCGCGCTTCTCTTCGAGTTCGCTGGCCTTCTTGTAGCCCTCGTACTCCTCCTTCTCGTCGCGCAGCCGGCGGTACCGGAGGGCGGTGCGGCGCTCGTCCTCGAGTTGCTCGAGGCGGTCGCGCTTCTCCTCGATGCGGAGTTCGGCCTCGTCGATCCGCTCCTCGACCGTCTCGAGTTCCTCGAAGGCGTCCTCCTTCTTGGCGTCGAACTCCGCCACGCCGGCGATCTCGTCGATGATCTCCCGGCGGGCGTGGGGCGTCATGTTGATGATCTCGGTGACGTCGCCCTGCATGACGACGTTGTACCCCTCGGGCGTGACGCCGGCCTGCGCGAGCAGGTCCTGAATGTCCGAGAGGTTGACCGAGCGGTCGTTCAGGTAGTAGTACGAGTAGTAGTTGTCCTCGGTCTCTTTCACCCGGCGGCGGATGCGGATCTCGTCGACGTCGCCGACGTCGTCGCTGCCGGCGGCGTTGACGACCTGCGAGCGGTCGAGGGTGCCGTCGCTGTTGTCGAGGACGACCTCCACGGTCGCCTCTCGGGGCCCGCCGGAGGACGAGCCGTCCTCGTGGCCAGGGTTGTAGATGAGGTCGGTTAGCTTCTCCGCGCGGATCCCGCGGGTGCGGGCGAGTCCGAGCGCGAAGAGAATCGAATCGATGATGTTGGACTTCCCGGAGCCGTTCGGGCCGGTGACGACGGTGAAATCCTCGTAGAACGGGATCTTCGTCTTCCGGCCGAAGCTCTTGAAGTTGTCCAGAACGACTGCCTTGATGTGCATTCCCTTCTCGAGACCTCCGTTTCGCGATAGTCGGCGCCGCGGGCGGCGATAGCGACGGAGAGAGACGGGGCCGGGGATCGGCCCCTAGTCGCCTGACGGCGCTCCGATCGTGCAGTTACGCGATAATGATGTCGTCGGTACCTGAGTCTTCCGCTTCGTCGCCGGAGGGGTCCTCGTCGGCGTCCGTTTCGGCGTCGACGTTGGCGGCGTCGGCGGTCGCCTCGGCGACCTCGTCGGGCGCCGCTTCCGTCGTCTCGGCGTCGCTCCCGTTCGTCGCCGTCTTGTCGCTCCGCCGCTCGGGGACGCGCGTGGGCGTTTCGGCATCGAGCTCCGCCTCGAGGACGCGGATGCGCTCTTTCGCTTCGATGAGCTCGTCCGTGAGTCCCTCTACCGTCGACTCGAGTTCCGCGACCGTCGATTCGAGCTGCTCGACGCGGTTGTTCGACATATCCGCTAGGCCGGCACCGGGAACCATAAACGTACGTCAGACAATGATACGTTCCCTGTCAGATGAACAGGGGTGAACGGAGGGCGGCCGCGATTCGAAGCGCGGATAGCCGGCGGACGGGGGATTTTCATCGGTTCGCCGGGTTCGACCCCGCGTTTGATGGTTGCGTGTGATGAACACACAACGTTAGACCCATGTCCGAGAACACCGACGCCGCCACCGACGTCAGCCTCGAGGCCGTCGACGAAATCGTCCACGAGCCCGATCCCGAGTTCGTCGAGTCCACAAACGTCTACGCGTTCATGCAGGAGTACGGGATCGACGACTACGACGAACTGATCGAGCGAACGACGACCGATCTCGAGGGGATCGAACAGTCGGGGCTCGAGTGGTTCTGGGACGAGGTGGTCGACTATCTCGGTATCGAGTTCGACGAGCCGTACGACGCGGTACGGGACGACAGCGACGGCCCGCAGTTCACCGACTGGTACGTCGGCGGCGAACTCAACGTCGCCCGCAACGTCGTCGACCGCCACGCCGCAGTCGACGAGGAGCGCCGGAATACGGTCGCGACAATCTGGGAGGGCGAGGGCGGCGAGGTCCGCGAAATGACCTACCACGAACTCCACCGGCAGGCGAATCAGGTCGCGAACGCCCTCGAGGAACGGGGGGTCGAGACGGGTGACACCGTCGGCCTCTACATGCCCATGGTCCCCGAGGTCGTGTCCATCCTCTACGGGTGTCTCAAGGTCGGCGCGATCGCGGTGCCGATTTTCTCCGGGTTCGGCGTCGACGCGGTCGCAACGCGGCTCGAGGACGCCGAGTGCTCGGTGCTGTTCACCGGCGACGGGTTCTACCGGCGCGGCGATCCGGTCTTCCTCAAGTCGACGGCCGACAGGGCGATCGAACAGGCGGGCGACGTCGAGCACGCGATCGTCTTCGACAGGTTGGGCTCGAGCGAGCCGCGAAACGAACACGAGATCCCTTGGACCGACGACCGCGACGAGTGGTGGGACGCGGCGGTCGAGATGCGGGACGACGCCTACGAGACGAAATTGCTGCCCTCGAGCCACGAGTCGATGCTCCTCTATTCGTCGGGGACGACCGGGAAACCGAAGGGGATCGTCCAGACCCACGCGGGCGTGCAGGTCCAGTGCGCGAAGGAGGTCTACTTCGGGATGGATCTGAAACCCGCCGACCGGTTCTTCTGGGTCTCCGACATCGGCTGGATGATGGGGCCGTGGACGCTAATCGGGACCCACACCTTCGGCGGCACGGTCTTCATGTACGAGGGCGCGCCCGACTATCCCGACCCCGACCGGTTCTGGTCGATGATCGACCGGCACGGGATCACGCAGTTTGGTATCTCGCCGACCGCCGTCCGGGCGCTCCGAAAACACGGAGATGAGTGGCTCGAGGACTACGACCTCTCCTCGCTCCGCATCTTGGGCTCGACGGGCGAGCCGTGGGATCCCGAATCCTGGCGCTGGTTCTACGAGAACGTGGGGAACGGCGAGTGCCCGATCATCAACATCTCCGGCGGTACCGAGATCTGCGGCTGTTTCCTGATGCCGATGCCGACCGAGCCGCTGAAACCCTGCACGCTGGGCGGACCGGGGCTCGGGATGGACGTCGACGTCGTCGACGAGGAGGGCGACTCCGTGACGGACGACACCGAACGGGGCTACCTCGTCGCCCGCAGTTCCTGTCCCTCGATGACGAAGTCGCTCTGGTCGGGCGACGAGCGCTACCTCCGGGAGTACTGGTCGACATGGGACGACCTGTGGGATCACGGCGACTGGGCCCAGCTGGACGAAGACGGCTTCTGGTTCCTCCACGGCCGCGCCGACGACGCCCTGAACGTCGCCGGCCGCAAGGTGGGGCCGGCGGAGGTGGAGGGCGCCCTGATCGACCACGAGGCCGTCAATCAGGCCGCGGCGATCGGCGCCCCCGACGAGACGACCGGCACGGCGGTCGTCGCCTACGTCGTCCTCGAGGACGGCTACGAGCCAAGCGACGGCCTCCGCGAGGAACTGCGCGAGCAGGTGGGCGCCGAGCTGGGCAAGCCGTTCCGCCCGCGCGAGGTGCTGTTCGTCGAGGAGTTCCCCAAAACGCAGTCGGGGAAAATCATCCGTCGTGCCATCGAGGCGACCTACACCGGCGACGACCTCGGGGATCTGAGCAGCATCGAGAACCCGGCGGCGCTCGAGGAACTCGAGGCCGCGCGGTAGTCAGCGGGGACCGAAAAAGCGCGGCGAACGGCGGTGACTGTATCGCGGTCCAACTGGTCAGGACTCGCGAATCCGTCTATCGGCGGCGGTGCAGCCAGACGCCGCCGCCGATCGCGGCGAGCGAGCCGACGACGCCGGGACCGGGCAGGGAATCGCCCGAGCCGCCGTCGGCCCCTCCGTCGTCGGTCGGTGCGATCGCGGCCTCGTACCCCTCGAGGGAGGTGTTCGCGTCCCAAACCGCCCGCTCGTCAGTCCGCCCGGACGGCGTCGGGTCGGCCTCGGCGAGCGCGTAGCCGTCAGGGTACCGGAGGACGACCGGCTGCTCCGCCGTGAACCCGCTGGCGAACGGCTCGGTCACGCGGAGGGTTCCGTCCGCCGTCGCCGCGAATCCGCGCCAGTCAGCCGACACGGAGACGACGCCGCGGTCGCCGCCGTCGGTCGTCTCGAACGATGTACGGACGGACTCGATCGTCATCTCACGGCCGGTCGCGTTGGCCGCTTCGGCGGCGACCGCCCGGAACCGCCGCTCGGTTCTGGCCTCGAGTTGATCCTGCTTCGTTTCGTTCTCGCGGAGCGCCTCGAAGGCCGCCCGGTCCGCCTCGTCCGTCAGGTCGAAGCCGACCCGGACGGTCACGGTCGCGTCACCGCCCTCCTCGAGGGCGACGACGAACGCCGACTCTGACGTCGATGCGTCCTGGGTCGCGCCGGTACCGCCGCTCGCCGCGGCGCCGCCGGTCAGGGCGGCCATGACGAGCGTCGCGGCGAGAAGTCCCGACGCACACCGACGCAGCCATCGGCCGCGTTCAGTCCGCCGATTCGTCGGTCGATTCATCGTCCTCGTCGTCGCTATCCTCGCCGTCGTCTTCGTCGTCCTCATCCACGTCGCCGTCATCGCCGTCATCGCCGTCGGGCTGTTCCTCGTCGGCTTCCGCCGCGTCCCGATCGGCGCCCTCGAGGTCGATCTCGAGTTCGGCCTCGAGGTCGCCGTCGGTCACGTCGATCTCGAGTTCCTCCGCATCGTCGGGGGCGGCGAACGAGACGGTGCCGTCGGCGCCGGTGGTGCCGACCGACTCGTCGTTCGCGACGACGTCGGCTCCCGACACCGCGCTGCCGTTTTGCGTCACCGTGACCGTCACGGTGCCGTTCTCGACGGTAGCGTCGGTCTCGAGGGCCGCGTCGCCGTCGTCGTCCTCTCGTTCGTCGTCGGTCTCGCGCTCGGTTTCGTTTTCGCTTTCGTCTTCGTCCTCGTCCTCGCGTTCGTCGTCTATATCCGGTTTTTCGCCGTCGTCCTCGTCGTCTTCGTCCTCTTCGTCGGCTTCAGGGACCTCGATCTCCTCCTCGAGCGCGAAGACGGTTCCCGTCTCGCCGTCGACGCTGACCTCGGCCTCGCCGGTCGCGTCGCCGGTGAGGGAGAACTCGAACTCGTAGACGCCGTCGTCGGCGTCGCTCGAGGCCTCCTCGAGCGTCCAGCTACCGTTGACGGCCGAGAGCGCGTCGAGTGCGGCCTCGCGCGCGTCGGCCTGAGAAACGTTCAGGGAGCCGTCGCCGTCGCGCGGTCGCTCGAACTCGCGGCTCCGCTCGCCGTCCTCGGTCTCGGCTTCGATCGAGATGCCGCCGGTCTCGATCTCGATTTCGGCTTCGCCCTCCGCCTCGCCGGTGAACTGCCGGCGGAGCGCGTCGGTGCCCGTACTCGTCAGTCGGTCGGCCTCGTCGCGCTGCTCGCGCAGTTCCGCCACGGACACGTTGGCCGCGTCGAGCGCGTCGGCCGAGACGTCGTCGGCCCGCTCGAGGAGGCGATCGTAACTCGAGACGACGCCCTGTGCGCGGGCGTTCAGCGACGCGAGCCGCTGGGCGTAGGTCGATTCGTCGATGTCGCCGGCCTCGTAGGCCGCGGTCGCGTCCTCGTACTCGGCCTGCAGCGCCGCGGACCGGTCCTCGAGGGTCGCCGCTCGGTCGGCGATCGCAGCCGCGCGGGCCTCGTCGTCGCTGCCGTTGCGTTCAAGCCGTTCCTCGAACGCCGCGTTTTCGAACTCCGTGCGCACCTCGTTGCTCGTCGCGGTAACGAGCGTCGAGAGCTGCGCGCCGGTCGTCACGCGGACGCTGTTCGTACTCGATCCGTCTTGCGTCTGAGTCGCCGCGCCGGCACCGGCGACGACTGCAGGGCCGAATGCACTCGTACAGAGCAGTACGGCCAGCAAAGCGATCAGTAGTCGTCGAATCATCGTCGCTTGCGCATCGATCCGTCGTCCCCATAAACGGGGTCGATCATCGGACCGATTTGCACCGATTTGCGCCGTTTGCAACGGTGCACATCTCCCATTTGCATCGATTTGCATCGATTTTCTGTCAGTCAGTTCGCCAGGACAGTACGCTTATACGACTGCTCTCAAAACTGCGGAGCACCGTGAGAGCCGTATTCGATCGCGCCGCGACTGCGGCATTTGTAGCACTACTTATACTATCTGCGGTCGGTCCTATCGGCGCATCGTCGGCACTCGCCCACTCGGACGGAGCGAGCGATGATGGAACCTCCTTGATCGCGGCCGAGGAACTCCCCGACGCCGACGCGACCGTCACGCGGGTCGAACTCGAGGCAAACGGGACCGCGCGCTGGTCGATCGCGGTTCGAACGCGGCTCGAGAACGAGTCCGAGGTCGACGACTACCGCGCCTTTCAGGAGCAGTTTCGCGCCGAGCGCGAGACGTACCGCGACCGGTTCGAGCGGCGGCTGACCGGCGTCGTCTCGGATGCGGCGGCGGCGACCGGTCGAAACATGACCGCGTCGGCGTTCCGCGCGGAGACGTCGATTCAGGAGCTGCCGCGGCGGTGGGGCGTCGTCACCTACTCGGTCACGTGGACGAACTTCGCCGCGGTGGAGGACGACGCGGTCGTCGTCGGCGATGTGTTCGAGGGCGGCCTCTACCTCGGCGAGAGCGACTACCTCGAGGTCGTGCCGCCCGACGGGTACGCGCCGGCGACGACGTCGCCACCGCCGACCGAGACCGAAGGGCGGACGGTCGTCTGGACGGGGCCGGAGGACTTCGCCGACCGGCAGCCGACGGTGCGGTTCGAGCCCGCCGAGTCGGGGTCGACGGGCGCCAGCGAGACCGGCGAGTCGGTACGGTGGCTCTCACCGTCGACGGTCGGCGTCGCGTCCGTCGCCGTACTCGTACTCGTGCTCATCGGCGTCGCCCTCGTCGCCGTCTCGGATCGGTCGATCCGCTCGAGCGTTCCGACGGCGATCGGATCGGCGACCGATCCGGGCGACGGCGACGGCACGCCCACCGACATCGACGAACCAGATCGGCCGGTTGATACCGGCAGTTCGTCACCCGGCGAGCCAACTGACGGCGACGGCGCCGGAGACGCCGACGTCGACCCCGACCTGCTCACCGACGAGGACCGCGTCCGCCAGCTTCTCGAGCGAAACGACGGCCGGATGCGTCAGGCCGCGATCGCCGAGGAACTCGAGTGGTCCGCCTCGAAGACCTCGCGCGTCGTCTCGGGGATGGCCGACGAGGGAACGGTCGAGAAACTCCGAATCGGCCGGGAGAACGTGATCGACCTGCTCGAGGAGTCAGACTGAAGACGTTCTGCAGAACGGCGGCCGCCATCGCCGACCGCCAGTCGTTACGCTTTACCCCCACCAGCCCGAATCGAGGCCCAATGACTGCCCAGACCGTCCAGCAGGAGGACCTCGTGACCGTCATCGGGCTCGAGGTCCACGTCCAGCTGGAGACCGACACGAAGATCTTCTGTGGCTGTTCGACCGAGCCGACCGACGAGCCCAACGAGAACGTCTGCCCGGTCTGTCTCGGCCTGCCGGGTGCCCTGCCCGTGCTCAACGAGGCCGCCGTCGAGGCCGCCGTCAAGATCGGCAAGGCCATCGACGCCGACATCCCCGAGGAGACCCGCTTCCACCGGAAGAACTACTACTACCCCGACCTGCCGAAGAACTTCCAGATCACCCAGTACGACGAGCCGATCTGCGCCGACGGCGAACTCGAGATCAGCGTCGAAGGGACCCGCCGCTCGGTGACGATCGAACGGGCCCACTTAGAGGAGGACCCGGGCAGCCTCCAGCACGTCGGCGGCGGGATCGACACCGCCGACTACACCCTGGTCGACTACAACCGCGCCGGCACGCCGCTGATGGAGATCGTCACGGCGCCGGACTTCCGCAGCCCCTCCGAGGTGCGCGCGTTCCTCGCCGAACTCGAGGAAGTGCTCGAGTACCTGGGCGTGTTCAACGCCGAGCGAGACGGTAGCCTCCGCATCGACGCCAACCTCTCGATCATCCCCGAGGACGAAATCGACGGCGACGGCGTCGACCAGATCGGCGAGGAGGCGCTGGCGGCCGCCAACCGCACCGAGGTCAAGAACATCTCGAGCCACAAGGGCGCCGAGAAGGCCCTGGCCTACGAGGAGACCCGTCAGAAGAACGCCATCCAGCGCGGCCGCGCGGTCGAGCAGGAGACCCGCCACTGGGACGAGAGCCGCGGCATCACGGTCTCGATGCGCTCGAAGGAAGAAGAGAAAGACTATCGGTACTTCGAGGAGGCCGACCTGCCGCCGCTGCGGGTCTCCCACTGGAAGGAGGAGATCGCGATTCCGGAACTGCCCTCCGCCCGCCGCGAGCGGTTCCAGGAGGAATACGGCCTGAGCGAGGAGGCCGCCTCCAAACTGACCTCGACCAAGCAGGTCGCTGACTTCTACGAGAACGTCGCTCAGGAGTTCGACCCCGACCTCGCGGCGACGTGGGTCGCCGACAACCTGCTCGGCGAACTCAACTACCGCGACATGGAGATCACCGAAATCGAGGGCCGCCTCGAGGAGGTCACGCGGCTCGTCGAACTCGTCGCCGAGGACGAGATCACGGCGAAGAACGCCCGCGAGACCGTCCTCCGGTCGATGCTCGACGATGGGCGCACGCCCGACGAGGTCGTCAAGGAGGAAGGGCTGGGCAAGACCGACGAGGACGAAGTCCAGCAGGCCGTCGAGGAAGCGATCGACGAGAACCCCGGCGCCGTCGAGGACTACGAGTCGGGCGACGACGGCGCGATCAACTTCCTCGTCGGCCAGGTCATGCAGAAGACCGGCGGCAGCGCCGATCCGGGCGACGTGAACCAGCTGCTGCGGGCCGAACTCGAGGGATAAGCACCGAACGCGAGCAAAGCGAGCGTTCGGCTTTTTGGTCCAGATTTTTCGAGGAGGGGTTGCGAGCGACCCGTCGAATTATTGCCACGCAGCGAATGGTGTCCCGACATGGACATGGATCGGATCACGCTGGACAACGAGGAGTTCGAGGGGCGCAACAACGCCTACGTGCTCGCGGACGGCGACGACCTCGCGCTCGTCGACACCGGCATCGCGACGCCCGAGACGCGGACGCAGCTCCGCGAGGGGCTCGACGAGCGCGGCTACGACTTTGCGGACGTCGACGCCGTCGTCCTGACGCACTTCCACCCGGACCACGCGGGACTGGCCGGCGAGATTCAGGCCGCCGGGGACGCGACCGTCTACGTCCACGAGGCCGACGCGCCGCTGGTCGCGCAAGAGCCCGAGGCCGTCGAGGGGTTCGAACGACGACGACGCGAGTTACTCGAGCGGTGGGGCGTCCCCGACGAGCCCCGAGACGAACTCCTCGAGTTCCTCGCGGCCGCCGACGGCATCACGGGCGAGCCGGCCGACGTAACGCCGATCGCGGACGGCGACGTTCTCGAGGTCGGCGGCCACCGGCTCGAGACGGTGCACGCGCCCGGCCACGCGGCGGGGCTGTGCTGTTTCGAACTGCTCTCGGATGAGGGCGACGACGCTGCCGAGGCGTTCGTCGGCGACGCCGTCCTCCCCGTCTACACGCCCAACGTCGGCGGCGCGGACGTCCGCGTCGAGCGCCCCCTCGAGAAGTACCTCGCGACGCTCCGGCGGCTCGCCGAGCGCGACTACGACCGCGTCTGGCCAGGTCACCGCGACCCGATCGAGGAGCCGACCGACCGCGCGCTGACGATCGCCGCCCACCACCGCGAGCGGACCGCGAACGTCCTCGAGGCGCTTCGCGAGCGCGGGCCGGCCGACCCGTGGACCGTCAGCGCCCACCTGTTCGGCGACCTCGCGGGTATTCACATCCTCCACGGGCCCGGCGAGGCATACGCGCACCTCGATCACCTCCGCCGCGAGGGCGTCGTCGCGCTCGAGGACGGCGAGTATCGACTACTGGAGGCCGCTCGAGAGCGCGATATCGACGACCTCGTCCCGGCGCCCGCACTCGATTCCGAGACGGCGAGTGACGCGCAATAGCGTGAAGCTCCGGAACCGAACGTATCGATAATCGTACCACAACCGTTGTATTCGTCCGGTCCGAACTAGTTACCAGTATGGTTGAGAATAGCGGGGGAACGGTCGACCGGCGGACGGTACTCCGGGGACTGGGTGTCGGTTCGGTCGCCACCCTCGCGGGCTGCGTCGCCGGCGACGACGGTAACGGGGACAGTAGCGACGAGGACGACGACGAATCGATCGAGCCGAAACCGGTCGACGTCGCCGAGGACGCGGCCTGGCGCACGGCGACGCTCACGAACGTGCTGACCGGCGAGGAGTTCACGATCGACGGGTTCGACCGGCCGGCCGTGATGCACACGTTCGCGATCGGCTGTGCGGTGTGTCACAGCCAGCACAAACAGTTCGTCGACCTGCACGAGAGCGAGACGGCCGTCGAAATAGTCGACCTCACGATCGATCCGGGTCAGCGGCCCGCCGCCGTCCGCCAGCACGCCGAGGAGGAGGGATTCGACTGGCGGTTCAGCGTCTCGCCGGAGGAGGTCACGAGCAGCCTCGTCGACGACTTCGGCCAGGAGGTGACCGTCAGCGCCTCCTCGCCGCTCGTCCTCGTCTACCCCGACGGTTCCACGTACCGCCTCGACAAAGTCGTCGACGCCGGCCCGCTCGCGTCGGTCATCGAGGAGTACCGTTGATCGGGCGTTCCTCGACTACTCCCGCCGGCCGCCGCTGTCAGGGTATCCAGGGCACTGTCCACGGCGGCCATTCTGCCCCCGAACTCGATCCACTGACCGCACTCGAGACGGACCGACAATGACGCTCCCGCCTACCGCCGCCGCGTTGCTCGAGTTCTTCCTGCTGGGGGTCGCGACGCCGCTGACGGCGACCTGCGTCATTCCGCTGTATCCGAGTTTCATCGCATATCTGGCGTCCGTCAGCGGGCGGGCCGAAGGGGACAGTGATGGCGCGGACGGTCCGTCGGCCGTGCTGCTCGGCCTGCTGGTCGTCGCGGGCGTGCTCGCGTTCATGGGCGCCCTCGGACTGGTTTGGACGACCGTCCTGCAGCGGTCGATCTCGGACGCCGTCACCGTCCTCTCGCCGGTCGCGTTCGCCGTCCTGGCCGTCGTCGGCGTCGTCCTCCTCGTCGCGCCCAACGGCTTCGCCCGCCTGCCGACGGTCGAACCGCCCCACAGCCGGTACCCGACGCTGTCGGCGTTCGCCTACGGCTTCTTCTTCGGGACGATCGTCATCCCCTGCAATCCCGGCCTGATCGCGCTCTTTCTCGGCCGCTCGACGGTCGCGTTCCCCGCCTTCGACACGCAACTCGAGGTCCTGTTGGGGTTCCTCGCGTTCGGCCTGGGGATCGGGACGCCGCTGCTGGCGCTCGCGGTCGTCTCCCAGTCGGCCGGCCGGCGCGCGACGCGGACCTTGGCGCGGTACAGCGGTGCGATCAACCGCCTCGTGGGAATCGTGCTGGTCGCGGTCTCGCTGTACTACCTGATCGTGGTCTTCGAGGTCATTCCGCTCTCGATCTAACCGGGGAGGAGCCACCGATACGAACGGGCGGTTCTCGAGCCGTAGCTACTGCGCGGCTCACGACGATCACTTCAATCAAGCAAGGTATTTGGCGCTTCACTGATCGCATCCCAACATGAATCGGCGACGATTGCTCGCGAGTGCTGCGAGCGCCGGGGTCGGCGTGACGGCGGCGTGTCTTTCCGATAGGGACGAGTACGCGACGCTGCAGTCGCTGAGTTTCATCAACTCCACCGACGAACCCGCCAGGGTCGATTTCCGAATCGAGAGAGCGGCTACCGGCGAGATCGTCCACACTGATACTCGCGACGTGGCAGCCGGTGCGTGGAGGGTCGTCGACTGCGTCTGGCCCGACGCACCGCTTACCGTTAACGTCCGTCACGTCGACGGCGACTGGAACGCTTTCACGACGGTCGACGAGACGGGTTGTATGGGAATCATAGCCAATATCCGGGGACCGTCACCGTCATTTCTCACACATCACTCCGAGTGTCCGATTCCCGACTCGGACTGTTACGCCAACGTGACGGACTAACGGCGACCAGTCGCGCTAATCGCCTGCGAGCGACCGTAGCCGCTCGAGGTCGTCCCCGTCGTGGCCGCAGATCACCGTGGCGTTTCGCCGCCGCTCGAGATCCTTCAAAAACCGCAGGCTCTCGAGCCAGTGGCGCTTGCTCCAGAGGAGGCCGCCGCCCATCGGGTGTTCGTCGTGGTAGTTGGCCCGCACGTAGGCCTGATCGCCGGCGAGGACGACGGTCCCCGCGTCCTCGAGTTCAAGGACGACGCCGAGCAGGCCCGGCGTGTGGCCGGGGAGATGAACGAACTCGAGCCCCTCGAATGCGTACTCGCGGTCGCCGTGGACGATCTCCCACTCGAGGTCGCGGTCGAAGTCGCCGGCGAGGTAGGCGACGTCAGCGTCCGGCGCGTCCGTTTTAGCGCTGTAGTACGCGTACTTCAGCTCGCGCTCGTGCACGTAGATCGGCGTCTCGGTCCCTTCGAAGGCGTACAGGCCACCCGCGTGATCGAGGTGGAGGTGCGTCTGGATCACGCAGTCGATGTCGGCCACGTCGTAGCCCGCATCTGCGAGGTCGTCCTCGAGCGGCCGCAGGCCGGTGTGCTCGAAGGCGGCATACAGCTCATCAGGCCAGTGGCCCGCGTCGGCGTCGGGGTGAGAGCCGGTGTCCCAGAGGATAGTCCCCTCGGGGTGGTCGATGACCACGTTGTAGACCGGTTCTTCGATCATCTCCGTGTCGGGGTTCGGATCGTCGGCCGTCCCGAGCCGCGCGCCCTCGAGGACGTTGTTCACGTCGGCGGTGATCGTCCCGCGCTGGATCGGCGTGAGGTTCGCCTCGACCATACCCTCGGGAACGGTCGGCCGACGGTTATAGTGTCGGTGCTACCGGGGCGAGTGCGCCGGCGCGTTGCCGCCGCTTTTCCGCGGGCTGGCAATGCCGGCCGTACCGATACCTTTCGTCGGGTCGACACGTCGGTATGGTCAGGTTCTCCACGATCGTGGTCCTCGTCGGGATCGGCCTGCTGCTCGTCCCGATTCCGCCGATCGCCACGGCGCTGGGTATCGTCGTCATCCTCACCGGGATCGGCCTCAGAGTGCTCTTCGACGTATAGTTCAACGCGTATCGCCGTCGCGGACGCGCCGCCACGGCTCGCGTTCGCGCCGACCGCGTCGGCGCCCGACTCCGCCGCGAGCGTCTCGACTCGAGCGGAGTCTCCCTTGCACTGTTAGGTCAGCGGTTTTACTCGTCGCCGGCCGACGCTCCCGTATGGAGTCGACACCGCGCGTGACCGTCGTCGGCGGCGGCCTCGCCGGCCTCGTGGCGGCCCGGCACCTCGCCGGCGGCGGACTCGACGTCACCGTGCTCGAGCGCGAGGAAACGGTCGGCGGCCGCGTTCGAACCGTCGAGCGGGACGGCTATCGGTTCGATCGGGGGTTCCAGGTGCTGTTCACGGCGTATCCCGCCGTCCGTCAGGAGTTGGACCTCAAAGCGCTCGATCTGCGCCGGTTCGCGCCGGGAGCGACGATCGCCCGACCGAACCACCGGTCGACGCTGGCCGATCCGCGCCGAGAACCGCGGGCGCTGCCGGCGACGCTGTTCAACCTGGACGTTTCGACGGGCGATAAATTCCGCGCGCTCGAACTCTGGTGGGATCTGCGCAGCGCGGACCCGGCCGAAATATTCAGCGGCGACGACGAATCGATCGCCCAGTATCTCCGCGACCGAGGTTTCTCCGACCGCTTTCTCGAGAACTTCGTCGGGCCCTTTTACGGCGGGATCACGCTCGATCGGTCGCTGTCGACCTCGAAGCGCGTCTTCGAGTACACCTTCCGGACGCTCGCGAGGGGTGCGACCGCCGTCCCGGCGGCCGGCATGGGCGCGATTCCCCGACAGCTCGCCGACCGGGCCCGAGCGGCCGGCGCGACGATCGAAACCGGCGTCGACGTGGAATCGGTCTCGAGGGCCGACGGAACGGAAGACGCGGCCACCGTCTCGACCGCGGACGGCGAACGCGCGAGCGACGCCGTCGTCGTCGCGACCGACCCGCCGACCGCCCGCGAGTTGACCGGCGTCGACGCGATTCCGACAGACGCGCGGGCGTGCGTGACCCAGTACTACCGGCTGCCGGGGGAAGCCGAGATCGGCGCCGACCGCCGCCTCCTGTTGAACGCCGGCGATGAGGGGCCGAACCACGTCGTCCCCCACAGCGCGGTCGCCCCCGAGTACGCGCCCGACGGCGAGACGCTGTTGAGCGCGACCTACCTCGGCGACCGCGAGGAAAGCGACGCGGAACTGGCCGCCCTCACTCGGGAGACTCTCGAGTCGTGGTTCCCCGAGCGCGTCTTCGACGACTTCGAACGCCTGCACACCGACCGGATCAATTTCGCGCAGTTCGATCAGCCGCCGGGGATCCACGAGCGGCTGCCGGACGCCCGCGACCCGGACGGGCCGGTCTACCTGGCCGGCGACTATACGCAGTGGTCCTCGATTCAGGGTGCGATGGACAGCGGCCGCGAGGCGGCGCGGGCGGTGATCGAGGATCTGTCGGGTTGATCGCCGTGAGCCTACGGACCGCGAACATGTACTACAGCAGTCGCCGACACTTCCCCAGCGGCGGGAACCACAGCGTCTCCCCGCGCTCGCCGTCCCGGACGGCCGGATAGAATGCGTCCGCGTCGGTCACCAGCGGCGACTGGAAGTCTCGAGCGCGCATGCCGTTGACGGCGGCGCCGCCGGCGAGCCGCGTGAACGCGGGGAGGACGAGCACGTCCGCGTCGCGGCCCGACTCGGTCTCGTAGACGCCCGGCCCGTAGAGGAAACACGGCCGCTTGCGCCCCTCGATCGAGAGCGCGGGGTGGTCGTGGCCGACGACGTACCGGGCCGCGTCCGCGGTCGGCCGCTCGTGGCCGTGACAGACGACCGTCTCGCCGTCCGCGAGGCGGAACTCGTCGACGATCTCACCGTCGAACGCGTCCAGTTCCGCGAGCATCGTGTCGTGGTTGCCCGGCGTCACCGCGAGGTCGGCGCCGGCCCCAGTGATCGCTGACTCGAGCGCCGACAGATCCTCGGCGACGCCGTGAGGAATTCGATCGAACGAGTGGAGCAGGTCGCCGGCGACGACGACCGTTCCCGCGCCGGTGCGCTCGAGCAGCGAGACGAGCCGGTCCCGAACGTCGGCGCCGTCGTCGATCGGCGCGTCGACGCTCGAGGCGGCGGCGCGCCCGAGGTGGAGATCGGCGACGAGGACGGCGTCGGCCGCGGGGAGGTAGGCGGCGCGCTCGAGCGGGGAAAAGGGAACGTCGACGTCAACGCCGCCATCGGTGGCGGTGTCGGCGTCGGTATCTGCCTCGGGAACGTCGGAGCCGGTCACTGGCGCTGACTATCGAGCGCCGTCGGCATCAGTTGTCGGGTTCGCGGCCGCCGTCGGCGCGGACCTCCTCGACGCCCAGCGCCTCGAACAGGTCGTACTCGGTGCCGGTCAGGACATAGAGGACCTCCTCGAGCGGCGCGAGCACCTCGGGGACGATCTTGACGACGAGGTAGGTGATGCCGATCAGCGCGAAGACCGACAGCGTCTGGGCGATGTAGTTGTGCGAGACGAGGAAGGAGACGCGGCTGGGCTCGGCGCCGAGGTACGTCGTCATGATGGAGACGAGCCAGTCCTGCTGGAACCAACCCAGCGGCGACGCGAGGCCGATGAAGACGTTCCGAATGAGGTTGAGGAACCAGATGACGCCGATCGCCAGCGCGAAGGCCGACAGTTTCCGCTTGAGCGGCGCCGAGACGGCGGCGATCAGCCCGCCGAAGATTGCCATGCTCCCGAGGCCGGTACAGGAGAGCACGATGTAGGTCGTCCGCCCGGTCGCCGTCTCCGAAGGGTCGAAGTCGAACCGGCTCATGTAGCCGTTCGCGCCCTCGCTGAGACCGGGGCTGTGACCGAGCAGCTCCATTCCGAAGTGGGTCTGAGCCGCGGTCGTCTCGATCAGCCACTCGCGGACGAACGGAATCGTCTCCGCGGGCAGGTAGATCAGCCCCATGAACGCGACCGCCTTCGTCAGCAGGAACAGCGACTGCCGATCCCGCAGCATGAGATAGCCGGTGTACGCACAGAGGGGGAGGGCGGCGACCGACAGGAGCGTCTCGAGGGGACTCTGCATCTCGTAGTAGAAGTACGGGACCATCGTCAGCCAGAAGATCCCGAAGGCGAGCCACCCGCCCGCGGCGGTCAACCGCGCCGGTCGGTCTGCGCCGCGCCAGCGGAGGGCTAATGCTGCGAAAAAGGCGCCGATTGCGATCCAGACGATCGCGTCCGACAGCCCGCCTGCGGTGCTCGACGCGAGCGGCGCGCGTCCTGCGGACGCGAGGCCGGCGACCGAACCGCTTCCGATCGCCGCGGATGGGGTCGGCATATTCAGGCGGAACCGAAGGACTCTCGCGCTATCAACTTGACGCCTCGGAGTCGACGGGCGACGAAACAGTTAAGTATGCACTGGTTCTTGGTAACACCACACATGGCCTTCAGCGAACCGTCCGCAGGTGAGCCCCTCACCCGTCTTCTGACGGTACGTCGCGTCGAATCGGTCGACTCAACCGCCACCGTCCGTCACGTCGATCAGCTCGAGACGGACGAGTTTCAGGCGTTCTACGACCTGCTCGAGGACGGACAGGCGCTGCCGGCCGAGGAGACCGCGCTCGAGGACGGTGACATCGTCGTCTTCACCGACTATTTCCGCGTCGAAGCGATCTGAAGGCCCGACGGCGCTCGCGGGGGCGAGAGGACGATAGCGGCAACTCTCGGAGAACCGAAAGTATCGAAGCCGTTTTCCCCAGCGGGACCGTTCTGCCCGGTATGAACGGCGACACGGACATGACCCTGGCGTTCGAGCTCGAGGCGCTGAAGGAACTCGCCTCGCCCGAGAGCGTCTTCGAGGACGCCAGAGGCTGGACCGAGTACATCGGCGTCGTCTCCGAGAAACCGACCTACGTCGTGACGAACTTCACCCGGAAGAACCGCATCCGGCAGGACTTCTTCTCCGGGCCGCGGGGCAAGGCCGAGAGCCTCGAGGGCGTCAAGGACCAGTTCGACACCGAACGGTACGTCTACATCGGCGCCGACGACGAGGACGAACGGCTGGCCGACGAGGTCGGCTGGGAGTACTTAGACGTCGAGGACGCCGCGGAGGCGGCCGACTGGATCCTCGCGACGAGCGCCGAAGAGGAGGAGGACGACGCCGAGCCGGTCCGGGACGACTGGCCCTGAACCGACGACGCTCGCTTTTCCGTTCACGGTAGCTCGCGGCGTCGACGTCGCGCACTCGAGCCCTCGAGCGCCGACACTTATGTGCGATCTCGCCTAGACTCCGGTATGGAAACTCGTCCCCTCGGCGACACCGGACACGAGAGCACCGTCGCGACGTTCGGCGCGATCGCGCTCAACTGGCTCGAGCAGGAGGGCGCGAATCAGATGGTCGAGCAGGTCCTCGACTACGGCGTCAATCACTTCGACGTCGCACCGACCTACGGCGACGCGGAACTCAAACTCGGTCCCAAGCTCCGACAGCACCGCGAAGAGATCTACCTCGGCTGCAAGACCCAGGAGCGCGAGTACGAGGGCGCGCGCCGCAAACTCGAGCGTTCGCTCGACCGCCTCGGCGTCGACCGGATCGACCTCTACCAGATCCACGGCCTCGAGTACGAGCACGAACTCGAGACGATCACGGGCGAGGGCGGTGCGCTCGAGGCCTTCCGGGACGCTAAAGACGAGGGACTGATCGGCGACATCGGCCTGACGAGCCACGGAAACCCGCAACTCATCCTCGACGCTATCGACCGGATCGACGACCTCTCGACGGTGATGTTCCCGATGAATCCCGTCGTCGCCGGCAAGGACGACGAGGAGTACGACTACGAAGCCGTCCTCGAGCGCGCCGACGAAGAGGGGATCGGCACGCTCGGGATCAAGGCCTTCGCGAAGGGGTCGTGGCCCCCGACGGACGAACTGCCGGAGGCCGACCGCCCCTACGCGAACTGGTACGAGCCGGTCGATCGACCGGACGAAATCAGGGACCGCTTCGACTTCGCGGCGTCGCAGGGGCTGACGACGGTCGTCACGCCCGGCGATCCGAAGCTCGTCACGATGGTGCTCGACGCCGCCGACCGCTACGAGGAACTGAGCGAGACCGAACAGCGCTCGCTGATCGAGGAAGCGCGCCACGACGAGAGTCCGGTTCCCGAACAGTTACACCACTAAATCGGTTTCTCTCCGCTTTCGACCGCCACGATGGACGTCCCGAAAACGGTCGCGGCCGCCCTCGAGGACCGACCGGTCGACGGTGCGGTCTGTCTGGAGGCCGGTGCCGGCGTCGGGAATACGACGGCCGGGCTGCTCGCCGACGGCGCGGCCCGCGTCTACGCCGTGACGAACGACCGCGAGCACGCGCGCACGACGGTCGACCGGGTGCTCGAGGAGGCGGGAAATGACGGCGACGGTACCGACCGAGCCGATCGACTCGCCGTCCTCGAGGCCGACCTTCGGCAAATTCCCCTCCCCGCCGATTCGGTCGATCTCGTCACCGCCCACGGACTGTTCAACGTGGTCCCGCCGGCCGACCTCGAGGCCGTCGCCGCCGAACTCACCCGCGTCGCGGCGCCGGGCTGTCACCTCGTAGTCGACGACTACGAACCGCTGCCCGCCGACGCCGCCGTCCGGGAGCTGTTCGCCCTCGAGAACGCGGCCGCGGCGCTGGCCGACGGCCGGCCGGCGCTGACCTTCTACCCCGCGGCGGTGCTGCGCCGGCTGTTCGCCGGCTACGGCTGGGAGTTCGAGCGACGACGGACGCTGCTCGAGCCAGTGCCGTGGACCGAGAACCACCTCGCGGCCCACGTCGACGTCGTCCGCGAGCGGACAGGCCGCCTTCCGGACTCGAGCACGAGCGCGGTCGGCGAGTCCCTCCTCGAGCACGCCGAGCGCCTCGCGGAAACGATCGGCTCGGAGTCGGCCGGCGAGATGTACAGCGTCGCGATGCGGCTACCGTCGTAAACCGACGATCCGCGGCGGTACGTCGTCTCGAGCGGCCGCGAGCCCGCGAGTCGTCGCCCTTATGCCCGCGCCGGCCGAATACCGGACAATGGCAGAGCCCCGCGTCCCGGGTTCCGGCACCGAACGGCGTCTCGAGCTTCCCTGCGGGGAACAGATAGATCCCCACGACGTCGACCTGGGGATGTACGAGTACGCGAGTTGCCCGTGCGACGCCGACCACGCGGTCGTCACCGACGCCCACCCGCCGTCGCGATTTTTCCCCGAATCGCTTGTGGCCGTCCTCCAGGAGACGATCGAGACCGACGACGAGTTCGACCGGTTCGGCACGCCCCACCTCATGGGCGTCGTCCTCGAGGAGTTCCCCGAGAAGGTCGTCACCTACGACGCCAGCGACGACGGCGCCGTCGGCTACGCGATGTTGTGGGTCACCGACTTCGACTCGCGGCGGCTCCACGAGATCGTCGTCGAACTGGTCGTGGAACTCATGGAACACGCGATCAGCCACGCCGACGACGACGCCGCGATCAGCGAGTTTGAATCGCAGATGCTCGAGTTCGACGTGGGCGAGTTCGTCGACCAGTACCGGGCCCAGCGGAACTTCGAGAGCGAGCACGATCGGCCGGTCTAACGCCGCGGCGTAGCCTGCCCCGTGCTCGTCCGATAGCTCTCAGATCGTTGTGATACGAATCGTACTGATACGTCGACTGAGTCTCAGGGGCCCGTCCTGCGAAATCGACCGGTCGGACGACCGTCAGTAACCGATCACACAGCCTGGGGAAGACGATCCGAAACTCGTGTTTTAACGGTCCTCGAACCTGTTATCGGGAGCGTTCGGCTCGAACCGTGTCCGTTATCCGTCGCTGGTGCTGAAAGGAACTGTGACACCCCCCGAATCCCCGCCGGACGCGGAGAACGCGTTACCGGCACCTGACACGGGACAGGAACTGACGAGTCGCGGATACCGAATCACGGTCGACGACGGCCGAGACTCGTTTTACGCGATCTACCTCGGCGAACCGGGCAGCGACACGGCCTGGATCATGTCGGACACCGTGCGGTCGCCGAAAGAGATGCGGTAACGGCTCGAGTCGCCGCTGACCGCGCTCGCTACGGATTTCGAAACGCCGCCGTACGGTCGGCGATCGGTTCGTCGTGGGTTTCTCGCGTCGTCGTTCTCTCGTTCTACTGTACGCGCCACGCAGGCGCGAAAGCGCGACTCGAGCGTGGAGCGTTATCGTTCAACAGGGCCCGATTCCCGGGAAGGACGGTACTCGTGAGCGTTTCGCACGGATCATTTCACCCGATCTATCGCGTCCGGCCGCGGATTTTCCCGAGATCGTCGATCGGCATGGCGAATCGTCGACCGCTGGTCGAAAAATCGAGCCGGCGACGGTCCCGCTCCGCCGTCGGTTCGAAATTCGAAAAGCCGTTTCGAGATTCGTACTGTATCGTGGGGCTTATTACGATGTACGAACTCCGGGAGAACAAGACCAATGAGTACGGACACTACAGACCGTGCAGGGGACGGACGCAAAATCCTCCTGATCGGGAGTGGCCCGATCCAGATCGGGCAGGCCGCCGAATTCGACTACTCGGGCGCGCAGGCCTGCCGGGCGCTCCAGGAGGAGGGCGCGGAGGTCGTCCTCGTCAACTCCAATCCGGCGACGATCATGACGGACCCGGAGATGGCCGACGAGGTGTACATCGAGCCGATCACGACCGACGCCATCGCCGAGATCATCGAGAAGGAGAACCCCGACGGCGTCATCGCCGGCCTCGGCGGCCAGACCGGCCTCAACGTCACCGCCGAACTCGCCGAGGAAGGCGTCCTGGACGAGTACGACGTCGACATCATGGGGACGCCGCTGGACACGATCTACGCGACCGAGGACCGCGATCTGTTCCGCCAGCGCATGGAGAAGATCGGCCAGCCGGTCCCCGGTTCCACGACCATCTCGCTCGAGGAGGGCGAGGAGGTCTCGGAACTGACCGAGGAGGACCTCCGCGAGCGCGTGCAAGCCGCGGTCGACGAGGTCGGCGGCCTCCCGGTCATCGCCCGCACCACCTACACGCTCGGCGGGAGCGGGTCGGGCGTCGTCCACGACTTCGACGAACTCCTCCAGCGCGTCCGCAAGGGGCTGCGCCTCTCCCGTAACAGCGAGGTGCTCATCACCGAGTCCATCGCGGGCTGGGTCGAATACGAGTACGAGGTCATGCGCGACGCCGACGACTCCTGTATCATCATCTGCAACATGGAGAACATCGACCCGATGGGCATCCACACCGGGGAGTCGACGGTCGTCACGCCCTCGCAGATCGTCCCCGACGAGGGCCACCAGGAGATGCGCACCGCCGCGCTCGAGGTCATCCGCGAACTCGGCATTCAGGGCGGTTGTAACATCCAGTTCGCCTGGCGCGACGACGGCACGCCCGGCGGGGAGTACCGCGTCGTCGAGGTCAACCCGCGCGTCTCCCGCTCCTCCGCGCTGGCCTCGAAGGCGACCGGCTACCCGATCGCCCGCGTGACCGCGAAGGTCGCGCTCGGCAAGCGCCTCCACGAGATCGAGAACGAAATTACGGGCGAGACCACGGCCGCCTTCGAGCCCGCGATCGACTACGTCGTCACGAAGGTGCCCCGTTGGCCAAAGGACAAGTTCGACGACGTCGACTTCGAACTGACGACGGCGATGAAGTCGACAGGGGAGGCGATGGCCATCGGCCGCACCTTCGAGGAGTCGCTGCTGAAGGCGCTTCGATCCTCGGAGTACGAACCGGACGTCGACTGGGACGAGGTCTCGGACGAGGAACTCGAGGAACAGTACCTCGAGCGCCCGTCGCCGGACCGCCCGTACGCGATGTTCGAGGCCTTCGAGCGCGGCTACAGCGTCGAGGAGGTCGTCGAACTGACGGGCATCTTCGAGTGGTACACCGAGCGCTACAAGCGCATCGCCGAATCGACCCGCGCCGCACAGGAAGGCGACTTCACCGAGGCCGCGATCGCCGGCCGCACGAACGCCACGATCGCCGCGGCCGCCGGCGCCGACGTCGACACCGTCGAGCAGGAGGTGCCCGGCCGCACCTACAAGCAGGTCGACACCTGCGCCGGCGAGTTCGAAGCCGAGACGCCCTACTACTACTCCTCGCGCAAGAACGAGTTCGAGTCCGGCCCGCTGAAGGGCGACGCCGCCGCGGGCGAACTCGAGGTCGACCGCGACGTCGAGAGCGTGATCGTCGTCGGCGGCGGCCCGATCCGCATCGGACAGGGCGTGGAGTTCGACTACTGTTCGGTCCACGCGGTTCGCGCGCTGCGCGAACTCGGCATCGACGCCCACGTCGTCAACAACAACCCCGAGACGGTCTCGACCGACTACGATACCTCCGACGGGCTGTTCTTCGAGCCCATCACGGCCGAGGAGGTTGCCGACGTCGCCGAGGCCACCGGCGCCGACGGCGTGATGGTCCAGTTCGGCGGCCAGACGTCGGTCAACATCGGCGAACCGCTCGAGGACGAACTCGAGCGCCGCGGGCTCGACTGCGAGATCATGGGCACCTCCGTCGAGGCGATGGACCTGGCGGAGGACCGCGACCGCTTCAACGCCCTGATGGACGAACTCGAGATCTCCCAGCCCGACGGCGGGACGGCCTTCTCGAAGGAGGAGGCGCTGCAACTGGCCCACGACATCGGCTACCCCGTCCTCGTGCGCCCGTCCTACGTGCTGGGCGGCCGCGCGATGGACGTCGTCTACAGCGACGAGGAACTCGAGAGCTACATCGAGGAAGCGGTCCGCGTCTCCCCGGACAAGCCGATCCTCGTGGACGACTTCCTCGAGGACGCGGTCGAACTGGACGTCGACGCCGTCGCGGACGGCCGCGACGTGCTCATCGGCGGCATCATGGAACACGTCGAGAGCGCGGGCGTCCACTCCGGCGACTCCGCCTGCATGATCCCGCCGCGCTCGCTCGACGAGGACACGCTCGCTCGCGTCCGCGAGGTCACCGAGGACATCGCCGAGGGGCTGAAGACGAAGGGACTGCTGAACGTCCAGCTCGCCGTCACGGGCGTCCACGACCCCGACGCAGAGCCCGAGGTGTACGTCCTCGAGGCGAACCCGCGCTCCTCGCGCACCGTGCCCTACGTCTCGAAGGCGACCGGCGTCCCGATCGCCAAGCTCGCCGCGAAGGTCATGGCCGGCGAGACCCTCTCGAGCCTCGACGCCACCGAGCAGATCCCCGAGCACACCTCGATCAAGGAGGTCGTCCTGCCGTTCGACCGCCTGCCGGGTTCGGACCCGCGTCTCGGCCCCGAGATGAAGTCGACCGGCGAAGTGATGGGCACCGCGAGCGACTTCGGGACGGCCTACTGGAAGGCCCAGCAGGCCGCCCACAACGACGTCAGCGGTGGGACCGCGGTCGTCGACTTAGACGTCGACGGTTTCGAGGACCACTTCGAGATCGCCGAGTTCGACGACGTCCCGCAGGCGATCCGCGAGGGCAAGGTCGACTTCGTTGTCAGCCGCGACCGCGACAGCCTCGAGATGGCCGTCGAGGAGGAGATTCCCTATCTCTCGACGGAAGCCAGCGCCGAGGCCTACGTCGAGGCCCTGAATAGCTTCGACGGGGAGCTCGAGGTCGACACCGTCAGCGACCGTCCGAAGCGCGTCGCGAAGTGGGGTAGCGGCGAGTAAGCCAGCACTCCACGCGGACGAATTTTCTCGGTTCTCTCGTGTACCGTTTTTTCGTTACTGGAATGAAGCCTCGTTAGCTGTTCGGCTGGAATCGGGCAAACACGAGCCCAAACGAGACGACGGCGAGGAAGAGCAGTCCGATCCCGAGCGGCGACGCGTTGCCGACCGGAATCGACGCGACGACCAGCGTCACGAGTACCGCGACGCCGCCGACGAGGGCCGTCGTCGTCGCGCCGCCGACCTCGAGCGCCGTCGTCTCGGTGTCGGGGTCGACCTGCGTCCCCAACAGCAAGCTGCGTTCGGCGGTATCCCACGAGACGAGGAGCAACGCGACGGCACAGACGGACCGCCACAGCGGCGGCTCGACGAGCGCCGCATTCGCGACGACGCCACAAACCGCCGACAGCAGTCCCGCCGTCGCGATCCCGCGGAGCCACCGGGCGTACACCGGGAACAGGGCGAAGGCGAGCAAGACGAGGCCGAGGCCGCAGGCCGCTATCGGGACCGATTCAACCGTCGGCGGCGACAGGAGAACTGGACTGATGCACCCGGCGAGAAGTACCGCGAGCCCACAGCCCGTGAGCACTCGCCCGCTGAACCGACCGCCGCGTCGGCGACACAGCGTTCCGGCGACGAACAGCGCGAGCCCGGCTGCGAGAACGAAAAGGGCCGCGATCTGAATCGGTTTCGTTATCCCGGCGAAGCACCCGAGGAGGGCGGCACAAAGCGACGCGAGCGCGCTCGTCGCCGTCGGATACCGATTCGTCGGACTCGGCGGAAACGAGGTCATCGATCCCGCCTCCGTTGGCCCTGAATCGCCGCCTCGAGCGATCGGTCCGGCCGCCAATCGATCACGTCGATTCCGGAGCGGCGAAGCAGGTCGATCCGGTTCGCTCGGCGCACTCGCGCTAGGTCGGTCCCGAGGGACCGGGTGGTCGTCACGTCGGGCGATAGCACCGTCACCGAGCGGCCTGATGACGCGAGTGTTCGGGCGACGTCGACCGGCAGATCGTCTACCAACGGGGTACAGAGTACGACGCTGACGCCGCGGTCGATTCGCTCTCGAAGCGTCCGAATCTGGTCCTCGAACGAACCGTCGGCCGGTCGTCCGTTCGAGTCGGGCGGTTCGACCGGCACGATCTCGCGGTCCTGAAGTGTTCGACGAATCGTCGTGACGTGGCGGGATCCGCCGGCTGGCGGGACCCACGCGGGCTCCCCGCGCATCACCGCGAGGCCGACCGGGATTCCGTGATCGTTGATCGCCTCGAGAACCGCGTGCGCGGCCGCCGTTCCGTAGGCTACCGCATGGGGTTCACCGGCCTCCCGGGCGCGGTAACACGCCGCTCGAGCGTCGAGACAGAGGACGACCGATACCGATCGGTCGTCGCGAAACTGCACGGTCGTCAGGTCGCCGACCCGTGCGAAGCGGTTCCAATCGATCCGGTTCATCGGATCCCCGCGGCGATACTCCCGCACGGCGGCGAACTCGAGTCCGCTCGCGCGTGCGGCGGTAGCGGTCGCACCGGCGCGTCGGCGGACTGCGGGATCGATCGGGAGCGTTTCGAGCGACGGTCGACACGCGAGTTCCGTTTCGGCGTCGAGCGTGGCTTCGATCTCGGTCGTTCCGGCGATGTTCCGGACGAGAACGGACGCGGGTTCGAACCGGTGCACGCCATGTTTCGCGGTAACGGTGTACGAAAACGTCGTTTCCTCTCCGGGACCGAGAATCGCCGTGTGGCGAGCGGAGCCGTCCGCGACGGAGAGCAGGCGGGGAACGCCGTCGACGATTCGGAGGTCGAAAATCGGCCGCGTCCCGGTGTTTCGGACGGCAGTCGTGATCGTGACCGGTTGCCCGTGCAACGGGTTGTCCGCATCGATCGACCGATCGAGCTCGAGCGGGAGCGACGGCGACGGTGACGATGTCGGCGTCGGCGCCGGCGCGAGGTACCCGTACGCCGCGAACACGATCGGCGGAACGGCCAACAGGAGCACCGTCGGTTCCGCGAAGAGAACGCCGACGCCGCAGGCGACGAAGCCGACGGCGAGCGGTAGGTTCCACCGCTTCGTGTGTCGACCTGTCATCGGTCCTCCCCTTTCTCAGTCTCGAGCGTCGACACCGCCGTCGCCGCTCGACGCAGTCGACGCGTGAACCGCAGGCGATCCCACAGTGACTCGAGGCGGGTCCGGGACCGGTCCGGATCGGCATCGGGACGAACGAATTCGGCGGCGACCGAATCGTCGGTCCACGTCCCGGTCACGATCTTCGTTTCGGCGGCCGCCCTATCGCAACCGGTCGTCCGAACGAGTGTTCGAACGGTCGTCTCTCGCATCCGTTCTCGAAGCCGGCGGCGGCGAGCCGGCGGGAGAGTTACTGGCCACCGACGATCGACGATACGCTCGAGATCGTGTCCTGGGGCCGGCGCCGTCGGGACTCGTTCCGGGACGTCCGGTTCGGACGCTGACGGGTCGTCTAGGTCCCACGTTCCCAGGGTACCGAGAAGCATCCCGATCACGAGCACGAGCGTGAAACACGCGACGAGGAGGAGTTCGGCGTCCCACGGCCATCGGATCAGTGCGGCGACCGATGGGTTCGCGACGAGAACGAGTCCGGCGCTCAGCGAACACCCGCCGACCGCGAGCAGCGCCGTTCGGACCGTCGTACCGGCCGCCATCAGTCGGGGTCGGCTTCCGATTCGTCGGCGCTGTTCGGCGTTCGATCCTGTCGTCTCGAGGCGGCCTGCTCGCCGCCGTATCGAACCGCCCGAAACCGCCGCGTAACGATCTCGACGTACGCCGAATCGTAGCCAGCGTCGACGGCGGCCTCGGCCCACTCGCCAGGCGTTCGGGCGCGGGGATGGGATACGTCGAGCTCGCCTGTCAACTCGGCCCAGGCTCGCAACGCGTCGTCGTCCGGCGTTGCAGGCGGCCAGGACACGGAATCCGATTCGTCCGGGTCGCGTTCCGGGCGCCACCGCCGCCACCGGAAGATCGCGGCCGCGCGCCGCAGCGACGCCGCTGCCGCCGAGCGCTCGAGTCGCCGTCTCGTGAACAGGCCCGCAGCGGCGGCGAGAAAGACGACGCCGAGAACGATCACGTCAGGATACATCGCGGCCGCAACCGAAAACACGAGACCGAGCAGCGACCTAGCCGCCCCACCGGGCACACCGAGTTCGATATCGATCCCGAAAAACTCGAGAACAGCGCTGATGAGCAGTAGTATCGCCTCCAATATCGTCGTTCCTGACCCGGTCCCCCCTGCATCGGGTACCTGATACGCCGACGGAACGGCCGTCGCCTCGAGCGCTGCGGCTAGCGCTCCGAGTGCGATGACGGCACACAGCGCGGACGCAATGCCGATACCGATGCGGCGGTCGAAACGCATTCGCTTCGTCCTCCAGTATGTGACAAAAATATAAAAGCTCTGCCCAGCCGCCCGCGGTACGCATCGCAACCGGAGTAGTCGACTGCCGGTCCAACTTTCAACCGTTCGGGTGTCGTAGCCGTCGTAAGCGCACTCGCGCCGCGATTTACGATGACAGAGGACCCAGATCACGACCTGACGGCGGACCTGCCTGATGCGGACGAACAGCGCCTCGAGGAGCTGGCCGATAAAGCGCCGCTCGATCCCGAAACGGCGAAAGACGTCGTCACCGACGTCGACGTCTCCGCGGGGACGCTGTCGCTCGTCGGCGGCGGCCTCCTGCTCGTCTCCGCGCTCCGATCGGCGGGCCGCGGCCAACTGCGGGCGATTCCGAAGGGGCTCGCGGCCGCCGGCCTGCTCGGCTACGGGCTCGGCAAGCGCGACTCGAGCGGCGAGGGCGACGGCTTCGGCGTGCGCTCGAGCAGCGGCCTCGGACTGCGGTCCAGCTCGGACGAACCGTCGACGTTCGAGCCGGAAAGCGTCGAGGGCGTCGAAGGCGGTAGCGAGGGAAAGGAAACCTCCGACGCGGCCGCCGCGGCGTCCGCCCGGCCCGACCTCAGCCAGCAGTCGGAGATCGATGCCGACAGCGGTGAGATCGAGGAGTCGCCGACCATCGACGCGGACGAGGACGGCGGCTCGGAGATCGAATACACCGAGGACCCCGACGGGTCGACGGGCGACCTCGAGGGCGAAGACGACGATCCACGCCGCGAGACCGCGGACGACGACGAGCCCCTCGAGGTCGACGTTTCGGATTCGGCGATGGCCGACGAGGCCTCGGAAGCGGCGGGGCCGACCTCGGAGCAGGCCCAGCCGGCTCAGACCGATACGACCGAGCCGGAGGAGACCCCCGACGAGGACGCGTCGGACATGAAGGTGGAGCCCGACGATGACGACGTCAAGGATACCGAGAACGAAAGCGAGTCCGGGTCCGACTCCGACTCTGACGACGAGGAAGACGAGTGAGTCGTGCCGGGTCCGTTAAAAGAGGTGCTCGTCCTCGTCGAGCAGGCGCGCGGGGCCGCCGACGTCCCAGATGGTCGTCGAGACGCCGCAGTCGGAAATCTCCTCCTCGACGTACTCGGCGTGTTCCTCGGTCGTGTTGACGTAGACGCTGGCGCCGGTGTCGGTCGAGAAGTAGACGGGGATGTCCTCCTCCTCGCGCAGTTCGCGCACGCGGTTGAAGATCGCGATCGTGGCGGGCTGCCAGTAGACCCAGCCCTTCGGGCCGGTCATCGTGGTCGCGGCCAGCGAGAGCGAGTCGTGTTCGGCGAGTTCGAACGCCGCGTCGAAGTCGCCGTTCCGTAAGGCGTCGCGCATCTTCGCGATCTGCTCGTGGATGTGGGCGTTCCGGGCCTGGAACATGTGGCTGTCGGCGGCCTCGTCGTGGGCGTCCTCGGTCTCCTTGTGGTAGGGGACGAGGCCAACGATGATCTTGAGGTCCTCGTGGAGGTCGCTCGGCAGCCGCCGCGAGCGGCAGTCCTCGTCGTTCATCCCCGTGTGGAGCTGCGAGAACGCGCCAGTCACCGCGCGGGCGGCCGACGCGGAGCCGACGCGCGCGATGGTCGAAATCTCCTCTCGCGACGCGTCGAGTTCGGCGGCCTCCGCCAGCGCCATCGCCGCGGCCGCGAAACCTGACGAGGACGAGCCCAGTCCAACGTTCGTCGGGAAGCTGTTCTCGCTCTCGAGGCGCACGGGGTAGACCGTGTGGGCGGCGTCCGACCGCGAGCGGGCCTTCTCGACGACGGCCTCGACGCGCTCGTAAGCGCGACCCTCGAGTTCCTCGCCGTCGACGACGAACGTGTCCTCGTCGTAGTCCATCGAGAACTCGACGGTGGTGCGGGTGTGGCTCGGGGCCGTACAGACGCTGATGCTGTCGTGATAGGGGAGTCGCTTGATGTCGTCGCGCATCCCGTGGTACTTGACCAACCCCTGGATCGGGTGGGCCATCGCGGTCGCTTTCATACCCGGACACGCGTGTGACGGTCGCTTAAAGCTCACGACCTCGTACCGGACGGCGGAGACGGCGCAAGCGCGGCGAATCCGAACGCTGAAACGCCGAGCCCCCCACCACTCGCCTATGGGAACCCCACGCGAGACGAGCGCCGAGCAGGCCGAGGAGGTGATCGAGCGACTCGAGGCGGAGTACCCCGACTCGACGATTTCGCTCCGATACTCGAATCGCTTAGAGTTGCTGATCGCGGTGATCCTCTCGGCCCAGTGTACGGACGAGCGGGTGAACAAGGAAACGAAACAGCTCTTCGAGAAGTACGACGGGCCCGAGGACTACGCCAACGCGCCCGAGGAGGAACTCGCGGAGGACCTGAACTCGATCACCTACTACAACAGCAAGGCGGGCTACATCAAGAGCTCCTGCGAGACGATCCTCGAGGAGCACGACGGCGAGGTGCCGGACACGATGGACGAGCTAACGGAGCTGTCGGGCGTCGGCCGGAAGACGGCCAACGTGGTCCTCCAGCACGGCCACGACGTCGTCGAGGGGATCGTCGTCGACACGCACGTCCAGCGACTCTCGCGTCGGCTCGGGCTGACCGAGGAGGAGCGACCCGAGGCGATCGAACAGGACCTGATGGAGATCGTCCCCGAAGGCTACTGGCAGCAGTTCACCCACCTCTGTATCGACCACGGGCGGGCGACCTGTACGGCCCGCAACCCCGACTGTTCGGACTGCGTGCTCGCCGATATCTGCCCCTCCGAGAAGGGCGACAGCGAGATCGACCTCGCGTCGGGCGAGCCGTGGTAAGCGCCGCGTAGTCGCGTAGACCGTCCGCAGAGGGAGACGTCGACACGCCGACCCTCGCAAGCCCAACGTCTTTTCAGCGACCGGCGGTACACCCGATCGAGATCACTATGTCCGACAACGATCGGGACGAACGCGAGAACACCGGCAAGGACGAGCACGGACGGGACGTCCAACTCGAGAAGGAGCGAACCGACCCCGAGGAGGCCCGCGACGAGGAGGAGCTCACCGAGGAGGAACGAGAGGCCCGCGAGCGAGCCGACGAGGAGGAACGCAAGCAGGACATCGAGGGCAAATCCGTCGAGCGGGAAGCCGACGCCCTCGAGAACGCGAATCCGGACCACCACCGGGACGAGGAGCCGTACAACAGCTGATCGCCGTCCGGCCTCGCACCGTCCCGCCGGAAAATCGCCCACTTTTCGACATCCTAACGCGTAACGGGTTTCGCTCGAGTCCGACCGTTAGCCGTCTGCGAGGAACTCGTCCGGAACGACCAGCGTCGACAGCGTCTCCTCGACTGAGACCGCGACGTCAGTGCCGACCGAGATCGTATCGATCGCCCGCTCGTCGGCCACGACCGTGACGTCGCTCTCGTCGCGCTCGACCGCGAGCCGGATCTCGTCGTCGGGGAGCACCCACCGCTGGGTCCGCGTGACGAACGGCGCGATCGGACTGACGGCGACGGCGTCGACGGCCGCCGAGAGCTGCGGTCCGTCGACGGCGCTGGCGTAGCCGTGGCTCCCGGCCGGCGTCGCGACGACGACGCCGTCCGCGCGGAAGGTCGCGACGCGGTCGCCCCGACACTGGACCCTGTACTCGGAGATCGTCGCCGGTTCCGCCGTGACGAGAGTGACGTCGAACAGGGCTCGCTCGCGAGTCACCGCCGCGTCCCCGCCATCCGGTTCGATGCCGACCGTAAGCACCGCCCGTTCGCGTTCGGCGGCCTCGCCCTCGAGCGCGGCCGCCAGCGCGTCCGGCAGCCGTTCCGGAACGACTGATTCGATGCCGGAGACGTTACCAACCGGGAGAACGGGCACATCGGTTCGGGCTCGAGCCACCGCCGAGAGGGCGCGTTCGCCGGCCGCGACCAGTAACGTCGGCTCAGCCGCGAGGACGGTCTCGAGGTCGCCGCGCTCGATCTCGGCGGCGACGCCGCGGGAGTCGAGGAGCGCTTCGAGGTCTCGGGGGAGAGCGTCGGCGCCCTCGGAGTCGCGTTCGACGACGCCGACGACGGCCCCGGTCCCGTCACCTCCACTCCGCCCGGCGGAATCCATGCCCGGCAGTTAACGCGGCCGATTCAAAAGCGTACGGTTGTGTCGGCGCCGGGTCGGTGCGATCGGCCGGTCGTCAGTCGTCAGCCGTCGTACGGCCAGTCGCCGGTGATCCGCATCCCTTCCGCGAGGTTCTGGTCCTCCAACTCCTCGGCGATCGCCGCGGGATCGCGGTGTTCGACGGTTCGATCCGCGCCTGCGAGGTCGACGACGAGTTCGGTCAGCAAGATTGCCTGCTCGCGCAGCGTCCGCGGCTCGAGCTTCTCGAGCGTGTCGGCGAAGGTGTGGCCCCAGCCGCGTCCGACCTCGTCGGACGTCGATTTGACGTGGTAGCCGGGGACGCCCCACCGGACGAACGGCCAGTGATCGCTGTGGGGACCGAGCTTCGGCACCGTCGCGATCGGATGGTCGTAGCGGTCCGCGACCGCCTCGGCCGCGTCCTCGAGGCCGTCGAACCCGTGGGTTACCAGCGACAGCGTGCGCCCGCGGACGACGCCGTCGTTGTTGACCACGGCTTTGATCGAGTCGAGATCGGTTGCCGCGGCGTAGCGCGAGGAGCCGGTCAGTCCCACCTCCTCGGCGCCGAAGGCGACGAACTCGACGCGGGTCTCGAGTTCGTCCTCCCGGTTCGCGAGGGCGTTCGCGATCTCGACGACCGTCGCGGTGCCGGCGCCGTTATCGAGGGCGCCCTCGGCGATGTCGTGGGCGTCGACGTGGCTCGTCACGAGCACGCGATCGTCGGTGTCAGGGCCGAGTTCCGCGTGGACGTTCTGGCTCTCCGCCTCGTTGATGGCAGCGTCGACAGCGAGTTCGATCTCCTCGCCATCGAAGCGTCGGGCGAGTCGCGCTCCGGCCTCGCTCGAGACGCCGACGGCCGGCACCTCGCCGATTGGATTCTCGTCAGTGCCGACGCTGCCCGTCGGCGGGAGACAGCCCTCGACGTGGTTGCGGTAAACGAAGCCGACCGCGCCCCCCTCGACGGCGTGGTAGTACTTCTCTCGGCGGTGGATATACCGCTCGTAGTAGTCGGGGATGTCGCTGCGGACCATGACGATCCGGCCCTCGAGATCGCGCTCCGCGAAGTCCTCGGGGAGCCCGTAGCCGAGGTCGACCAGCGGCGCGGAGACGCGGTCGGCCGGGCTGCGCGGGAGCGCGATGCAGTTCCCGCGGACGTCGTCGCCGTCCGCGCGGATCGCGCTCGAGCCGCGCGTCCAGCCCTGGATTGCGAAGGGCTCGAGGCGGGCGTTTCGAGCACCGGCCTCGGCGAGGGCGTCGCGGGTCAGTTCGGCAGCCCGCCGTTCGCCGTCGCTGCCGGCCATCCGGTTGCCGACGTCGACCAGGTCCTCGAGGTGGTCCCAACCGACGTCGCTCGTGAAGACGTCGCCGATCCAGTCGGTCATGCCGATAGCGTGGACCGGCGGGCGGGTAACTGTACCGTTCGCGGTCGACCGCGGGTCGACATCGCGGGCCGGCGTCGCCGTGCCGTCCTCGAGCGCGAACCGTCCGACGGTGACTGTCTCTCGATTCGAACGGTTTCATCCACGAAGAGCTGAATCTTTTTTACTACGGTCGCTCTCGGAGGGAGTATGCGGGAGACGCTTGCCGAATGGCGGCCGCTGATCGACGAGGCCATCGCCGACCTCGTTCCGCGGGAGATCGACGCCGACTACCTCGAGACGTTCTTCGGCGGGCCGACCTACGAGTACGATCCCGACGGGATCCAGCGCGCGCTGGCCGACCCGCTCTGGGAGCTGCTCGATCGGGGCGGCAAACGCTGGCGGGCGGTGCTCTTTCTGGTCTTTATCGAGGGATTCGGCGAGGATCCGGCGGAGTACCTACGCTACGCGTGCATTCCGGAGATCCTCCACAACGGGACGATCATCGTCGACGACGTCGAGGACGAGGCCACGAAGCGCCGGGGGGAGCCGGCGCTGCACCACATCTACGGGGAGGACATCGCGCTGAACGCCGGCAACGCGATGTACTTCCTGCCGCTGAAGATCCTCACGCGGGCACGGACCGACCTCCCCGCCGATCGGCGGCTGGCCGCCTACGAGATGCTGATGGACGAGCTCAACCGCACCCACCTCGGGCAGGGGATGGACATCCACTGGCACAACGAGCGCGATGTCGATATCACGCCCGAACAGTACCTCGAGATGTGTGCGTGCAAGACGGGCTGTCTCGGTCGGATCGTCGCCCGCCTCGCCGCCATCCTGACCGACCAGCCGCCCGAGGTCGAGCGCGCCGTCGCCACCTACGCCGAACTGACCGCCGTCGCCTTCCAGATCGGCGACGACATCTTAGACATCGAGAACTCGCTTGGTCGGGCCGGCGAGTTCGGCAAGGAGTTCGGCAACGACGTCCGCGAGGGGAAGAAGACGCTGCTTGTCATCCACGCCTTGGAGGAGAGCGACCCCGAGACGGCCGAGCGACTCCGAGAGATTCTGGCCGCCGACGAGAACACCGACGAGGAAGTGCTCGAGGCGCTGTCGATCCTCGAGGAGGCCGGTAGCATCGACTACGCCCGCGAGCGGGCTCTCGAACTAGCTGCCGAGGCGCGGGCGGCGATCGACGGGCTCGAGTTCGACGACGAGACCGATCGGAAACTCCGCGAGTTCACGGAGTTCGTCATCGAGCGCGACGTTTGAATTTGGATTGCTGAATTCGGGTTGCGCCGACTCGGGTGCGGCTTCCGACCGATACGTCAGGGAAGACTGAGGTCGTCTGCAAGGTCCCCCGTTCCGATGTCGATCCGTCCGTTCCGGTACACGGTGATCCCGTAACCGAGCAGGTCGATTTCGAGGAGGATATCTGCCCCCGAGCCGCCGTCGCTTCTGGTCGGCTCCTCGACCGCGAACGTGATCGTCGCGAGCGTCGGCTTCGAAGACGCGTCGGCGAGCGACTCGAGCGTCTCCGCCGGGACGTCCGCGATCGTCCCTTCGACGGTGAACGCGATCGCACCGGGTTTCGCGTCGACCGTCTCGGAATCGTCGTTCGTCGACGAACCGATCGCGTCCGTTCCCGGGGAAAGATCGCCCGCGTCCGGCGTTTCGACGCCGACGTCGACTGTCTCGAGGCGAAGCGACGCCGTTCCCGAGAGGTCGACGGCGACGGTCTCCGAATCCGCGACCGCGAGTTCGATCTCGGCCGGTTGCAGGGACGCGCCCTCGAAGCGCTCGAGCAATGCCGGCGTCATCGTGATCGTCCCTTCGGCGGCGAACTCGACCTGACTCGGCGGAGCCGTATCGACCAGTTGCTGGGTCACCCTGACGTTCTGATTCCCTTCGACGTTGACTGTGATACTCATCGTGTCCCCCAGTACTACGGGTTACGTGCAACGAGCGGGAAACGGTGTCGGGTACTTCGGACGAGAAGGGGTCGATTGTGGTCGAACCGAAAACAGGCCGTGCCGTCGCGCCGACGCGTTACTCGTCGTCGATTCCCTCGGCGATCTCCTCGACGATTTCGGGGTTGCGCAGCGTCGAGGTGTCGCCGAGTTCGTTGCCGCTGGCGATGTCCTCGAGCAGCCGACGCATGATCTTACCCGAGCGGGTCTTGGGCAGTTCGGGCGTGAAGATCACGTCCTCGGGTCGGGCGATCGGGCCGATCGCGTCCTCGACGGCCGCAACGATCCTGTCGCGCATGTCCTCGCTCGGCTCCTGCCCGTCCTCGAGGATGACGTAGGTGTAGACGGCCTCGCCCTTGACGTCGTGGTCGCCGCCGACGACGGCGGCCTCCGCAACGCCGGAGACGCCGACGATAGCCGACTCGATCTCCATGGTGCCGAGGCGGTGGCCGGAGACGTTGATCACGTCGTCGACGCGCCCGAGGATGGTAATGTAGCCGTCGTCGTCGATCTTCGCGCCGTCCTCGGGGAAGTAGACCCATTCGTCCGCATCTTCGTCCGAGTATTCGCGCCAGTACTCCTCGATGAACCGCTCGTCGTTGTTATAGAGCGTCCGGAGCATGCCAGGCCACGGCTTGTCCACCGTGACGTAGCCGGCCTCGCCGGCCTCGACTTCCTCGCCGGCGGCGTCGACGACCTTGGCGCTGATACCCGGCAGCGGCGGGCCGGCCGAGCCGGGTTTCATCGTGTTGATCGCCGGCAGCGTCGTGATCATCATGCCCCCGGTCTCGGTCTGCCACCAGGTGTCGACGATCGGGCACTCCTCGTTGCCGATGTGCTTGTAGTACCACTTCCACGCCCGCGGGTTGATCGGTTCGCCGACGGTCCCGAGCAAGCGCAGGCTCGAGAGGTCGTGTTTTTCGGGGTACTGCGAGCCCCATTTCATGAACGCGCGGATCGCCGTCGGCGCCGTGTAGAAGACGTCCACGCGGTTCTTCTCGACGATCTCCCACATCCTGTCGCGCTCGGGGTAGTCGGGCGTCCCCTCGTACATCACCGTCGTCGTCCCCAGCGCGAGCGGGCCGTAGACGATGTAGGAGTGGCCCGTGATCCAGCCGATATCCGCTGAACACCAGTAGGTGTCCTCCGGCTTGAGGTCCAGCACCGAATGGCTCGTCCAGGCCGTGTACGCGAGGTAGCCGCCGGTCGTGTGCTTGACGCCCTTCGGTTCGCCCGTCGTCCCCGAGGTGTACATGAGAAACAGCATGTCCTCGGCGTCCCGGGAGACCGGCTCGACCGACGCGCCCTCGTGCTCGGCGATCAGGTCGTCGTAGTCGCGGGCGTCGTTGCCGAGGAAGTGCGTGAGCTCCTCGCCTAGTCGGTCGACGACGACGCTGGTGACGTCCTGTTCGACGCTTCGGAGGCCCTTGTCGGCCTTCTCCTTGTGGTTGAGCGCGTCGCCGCGGCGGTAGTAGCCGTCGCAGGTGACCAGGTACTCGCTCTCGGCGGCGTTCATCCGGGTCGCGAGCGCGTCCGCGGAGAAGCCGGCAAAGACGACGCTGTGGGGTGCGCCGATGCGAGCGCAGGCGAGCATCGCGATCGGCAGTTCGGGGATCATCGGCAGGTAGAGGGTGACGACGTCGTCCTCCTCGACGCCGAGGTCACGCAGGGCCGCGGCGAACGCCTCGACCTCGTTGAGCAGTTCGCCGTAGGTGTAGGTGCGCGTCTCGCCGAGTTCGCCCTCCCACTTGATCGCCGCGCGGTTCTTCGCGCCGTTCTCGACGTGTCTGTCGAGGCAGTTGTAGGAGGCGTTCAGCTCCCCACCGGTGAACCACTCGTAGAACGGCGCGTCGCCGTCCTCGAGGACGGTGTCGTACTCTTCCTCCCACGAGAGGAGGTCGGCCGCACGCTCCCAACACTCCGGCCAGTTCTCCTCGAACTCATCGTAGATGCCCTCGTCGGTCACGTTCGCCTGCTCGACGAACGATTCCGGCGGTTCGAACGTCTCTTGCTCCTCGAGTCGCGCCTCGAGATCGACCGCCTCCTCGCCCTCGGTGGGTTCCTCGCTCATGATACCGGAACCATCGGGCATAACCGGGATAAACGTTCCCCCGATTCTCGACGCGATCCGCCTCGAGTCTGGCGGTTTTCTCGTCCACCGAGCGCCGACGGGCGGCCGGCGGGTGAACGGACGAGCACGAGCGTCGAGCTACAGTTGCATTCGATCCCGATCCGCCTCGATCCGGTCGAACGCCCAGTCGATGTCGACGACGTTCGTCGGCGTATCGGCGAGGCCGTCCCGGCTGACGACCTCGAGCGTCCGGTTCTCGGCGTCGGGAGTAAACGGCGCGGCGGCCATGAGCCGCGCGACGTCGGTCCGCGGGATCGATCCGGCGACGGAATCGCCGCCCTCGCCGACGACGAGGTCGCCGCGAGGCGGTTCGTTCGTGAGTCGCCCGGGGCGGACGATCGTGTACGCGAGCCCCGACCGACGGAGCGCGGTTTCGGCGTCCCGCTTGGCCCGCAGCGACCCGCGGATGAGCAGTCGCGCGGGCAACGACAGCCCGCGCTTCGAGTTGCCGACGCCGATGGCGCTCTGATAGACGAAAAAGGAGACGTCAGAACCCAGCGCGGCCGTCACGAGGTTGATGACTCCCGTTCGATCGACCAGTTTTCCGCCAAGGGTGTGGCGGTAGCTCGGCGGCGTCCCGACTGCACAGTAGACGACGTCGCAGTCCCGGACCGCGTCGACGGCGTCCCGCGGCTCGAAGAAATCGGCGACGACGACTTCGTCGGCGCCGTGGCGCTCGAGGGTGTCGGCGGTAGCGTACGACCGCGTCGTCGCGCGAACGGTCAGCTCGGTCGGCCGCAGCACCGACAGGAGCTCGCCGCCGGTCTGGCCGCTCGCGCCCGCCACGAGCACGCGGCTCGCGTCGTCGGCCGCCGGTCCGGATCGCGAATCGCCGTCGGGTCCAGTCTCGGTCATCGTGCGGGATACTTCCCGAGGACGGATAATCGTGTAGCCGACAGTCACCGGGTCCGACCGATTGACGCCGCGATGCGGCGCTACTCGTCGGACTGCAGTCGCTTCGTCGTCTGGACCAGCGGATGGCGCGCGTAGTCGACGACCTCGATGTCGTCGATCCGCTCGAGGTCCTCCTTTTCGGCGGTGCGGGCCATTCCGAGGTCGACGCCGTCCCCCTGATCGATCACGATGACGTAGGCGTCCATCTCGTCGATGCCGAGTCGATCCGCCGCGAGCACGCGGTGGTGGCCGTCCGCGAGCAACAGCGTCCCGGCGTTGTCGATGACCACCAGCGGCTCGGCCAGCCCGCGCTCGAGTTCGTAGCGCCGGCCCTCGAGTTCGTCGGCGTAGACCCGACCCTGCGTCGGCGTCAGATCCGCCAGCGGCACGGTACGGCGTTCCTGCTCGAGTTCGACGTCGTGGATCTGCTCCAGGGTACGCATCAGTTTGCCGACCTTCTCGGGGGTGGCCCGCTCGATCTGACTGCGGATCACGTCGGCGTTGGAGATGATGCCGACGAGGTTCCCCGCGTCGTCGACGACGGGGAGCTTCTGGATGCCCGATCGGAGGATGACCCGCGCCGCGTCGGTGACTTTCATCTCGGGGTGGGCGACGAGCAGATCGGTGGCCATCACCTTGAAGATCGGCTCGTCGTCGTCGGCCAGCAGGAGGTCGCTGGCGCTGACGAACCCCTCGACGCGGCGCCGCTCGCAGACGGGGAACCCGCTGTGGGCCTCGCTCTCGGCGATTCGGGCTGCAACGTCGCCGACCGTCGCGTCCGGGGAGACCGTCACCACGTCGCGGGTCATGTACTCCTCGACCTGTGGTTTTCTCCGATCCGACAGTATCTCCTCCATGACCGACCGTAACGGCGCCCCGCGCAAAAGTACTGTCTTCGCTTCGGCGGCTCGCTGAGCGCCGCGGCCGACGGTCCCCGTCGACGGCCTCGAGCGCACCGCCGGCGCGGTCCCCGCCGCCGTTGGCTCCCGTTCGGAGTCGGCCGGGTCACTCCTCGAGCGTGAACAGCCACTCGCTGGTCTGGGTGTAGGTGCCGACCGCCGTGCCGGGCTGGGATCGGATCGCCTCGAAGAAGCGCTTCGTGATCACTTCCTCGACGACGCTGACGATCGATTCGACCTCGGCCTCGTCGTCGGCGCTTGCGAGGATGCCGACCTCGAGTTGGGCGCCGGCCATGTCGGCGTGACCGCCGGCGCTGCCGATGCGGGCGAACGCGTCGCGGAGCGTCTCGCCGAGGTCGACGTCGGAGTCCCGTGAGCGAGCCGACAGGTACGCCATCTCGTCGCGGAAGCCGAAGACCAGCGTCGTCTCGACGCCCTCCATCGCGAGCAACTGGTCGGCCGCCTGCGGCAGCGCGTCCCGGTTGCTGATCCGGCCGACGCTCGCGACGGCGACGGCGCCGCGCTGCTCCCGGTTCTTGATCGCCCGTGCGATCGTCTCCAGGGTGTCGCCCTCGATCGTCGGCTGCTCGATCTGCTGGAGCAGGGAGACGTCGGCGTGGGGCCGGAGGATCGACGCGGCCCGGAAGTCCGCGGGCGCGACCTCCCGCGTAAAGTCGTTCGTGTCGACCCGAATGCCGTACAGCAGCGCCGTCGCGGTCGAGCGATCGAACCCGATGTTGAACCGATCGACGTACTCCGTGAGCACGGTGCTGGTCGCGCCGGCCTCCTCGCGCAGTTCGACGAACGTGCCGGGCACCGGCCCCCGCGGCGGGTGGTGATCGATGACGATATCGACGTCGAGCGTCTCCGGCAGCCCGTCGTTGACGCCGGGCCGGGAGTGGTCGACCAGCGCGAACGCCCCGTACTCCTCGAGCGAGTCCTCGCGCGATAGATTTCGAAGGTCGAGCTCGAGCAGGTTGACCATCGCGCGGTTCTCCTGATGGGAGATCTCGCCGAAGTAGCAGGCCTCGGCCTCGACGCCGACCGATTCGGCGATTTTGACGAGCGCGACCGCGCTCGCGATCGCGTCGGGATCGGGGTTGTCGTGGGTGACGACCGCGAGCGGGCCGTCGATCGCCGCCAACTCCTGGCGCAGCCCGATCGCGGCCTCGGCCGAGCGGCTCGCGGTTTCGTCGATCACCCGTTCGACGATCGCGCTGGCCGCGTCGACCACGTGGTCCGCGAGCCCGCCGAAGGTCGTCCGGTCGGTCGGCGTCGGATTCCCGCCGAGCGAGGCGACGATCGAGGCGCCCGGGAACCGGTCGCGGGCGTGCTCGAGGGCGGCGCGGTTGACGTCGGTGCGGTCGCCGCCGACGAAGATGACGTCCGGCCGCTCGACGTTCGCGAGGGTCTCCGGGTCGCTCGGATCGGCGTGGCGCGCCGGGATGCTCTCCTCGCGGAGCGTCTCGACGACGGCCTCGTCGCTCGTGACGACCAGCAGGCGGCCGTCGCTGCGCTCGGCCAACCGCTCGGCGACGTGGCGACCGACGGTGCCACAGCCGAGCACGAGCCGGAAAACCATGTATCGCCGGTTGCGACTCCGAGCGGTAAAAGCTACCGGGTCGCTCGAGCCGAGAGAGAAATACTGGCGGTCGGTCGACCGGTCGATCGGTCGGCCGATAATCCGATGGTCGATCAGGCGATCAAGCGATCAGCCGATCAGGCCACGACCGCGGCCGCCGCGTCGACCGCCGCGTCGACGACCGGCCCGAAGCCGGGCAGCAGCAACGCGGTCATCACGGCCGCGAAGACGATCGCGGCGTAGAGCCCGGTCGGCTGAGTCAGCGCGTCGCGCTCGAGGATCGGCTCCTCGATCCAGACGGCCTTGACCAGCCGCGAGTAGTAGTACAGCGACAGCGCGCTGTTGATCACCAGCGCGGCGGCGACGATCACCAGCCCGGCGTCGAGCGCCGCGGTGAACAGGAAGTACTTGCTCCAGAACCCGCCGAAGGGCGGGATGCCGGCCAGGCTGAACATGAAGATCGCCAGCGCCGCGCAGGCGACCGGCGCCTGATTCGAGAGCCCGTTGTAGTCCTCGAACGTGCGGCCGACGCCCCAGTACTCGGCCAGGGCGACGAACAGGAACGCGCCGGTGTTCATGAAGCCGTAGACCAGCAGGTGCATCATCGCCGCGCCCATCACGAGCTCGCCGCCGTCGGCCGTCAGACCCGCGAGGCCGATCAGCACGTAGCCCGCGTGGCCGATCGAGGAGTAGGCGAGCATCCGCTTGACCTTCTCCTGGGTCGCGGCCGCGAAGTTCCCGAGCGTCATCGTGACGATCGCCAGAACGACGAAGGCGAGCGTCCAGTCGACGCCGACGAGGTCGCTCGTCACGTCCAGCGGGAACGCGGTCGTGAACACGCGGAACGTGATCACGAAGCCAGCCGCCTTCGACGCCGAGGAGAGGAACGCCGAGATCGGCGCGGGTGCACCCTCGTAGGCCTCCGGCGCCCAGAAGTGGAACGGGACGCTGGCCGTCTTGAAGGCGAACCCGCCCAGCAGCATCAGGATGCCCAGCCCGAGCAGCCCGTCGTAGGCGAACGCGCCGCCGGCGGCGCTCTCCTCGAGCGCGGCCGCGATGGCGTCCAGCTGCAGGACGCCGGTCGCGCCGTAGACCAGCGAGACGCCGTAGACGAACACCGCCGAGGACAGCGCGCCGATCAGGAAGTACTTCAGGCCGGCCTCGACGCTGCCGCGGTTGTCCTTCAGGATCGCGACCAGGGCGTACGACGGCAGGCTCGAGAGCTCGAGCGCGATGAAGATCGTCACGAGGCTGTTCGCGGCGGCCATCGTCGACATCCCGGTCGCCGCGAGGACGACCAGCGAGTAGTACTCGGCCTGGTAGGTGTGGTCCTGCAGGTAGTCGTAGCTCGCGACCGACACCAGGGCGGTGACGACCGCGACGATGATCATGAAGTACAGCGCCAGCTGGTCGACGACGAACTGGCCGTCGAACAGTTCGATGACGCCGTGACCGCCCTCCATGCCGGGCGTGCCGACGCCGGCGGTGATGAACCAGACGGCGACGGCCAGCGAGGCCAGCGCGCCGGTCGCGGCGGTACCGGCCAGCAGGGCGCGGTTGGTCGACCGAGGCGAGACGCTATCGACGAGGAACAGCGCGATCGCCGTCGCGGCCATGATCAGGGCGGGCGCGAGGCCGGCCCACGCGGGCAGTGCCACCGCCATTACAGCTCACCTCCGGTCTCGAGGATCGGATCGACTGCGTCGGTAATCATCTCGAAGATCAGGTCGGGGGCCACGCCCAGCAGGATGATCAGTCCCAGCAGCACGAACATCGGCGCGACGTCGTGCAGCGGGGCGCGGCCGAGGTCGTAGTCGGTTTCAAGCCGGTACGGTCCGAAGACGGTGCGCTGCAGCGCGAACAGCAGGTAGCCCGCGACGATGACGATGCCGAACATCGCCGCCGCCGTGAACAGCGGGGCGTACGCGAGCTGTTCGGACTGGAACGCACCGAAGAAAATCGCGAACTCGCCGTAGAAGCCGCTCATCAGCGGCAGTCCCATGTAGCCGAAGGCGCCAGCGATCAGGATGCCGACCGCGATCGGCATCCGGTCGGCCAGCCCGGACATGTCCGTGACCATCCGGGTGTGGGTCGCGTTGTAGATGACGCCGACCGCCATGAACATCAGCCCCGAGATGAGGCCGTGGGACACCATCTGGAAGGTCGCGCCGCCGACCCCGAACTGCGTGTACGCGATCAGGCCGAGAATGACGTAGCCCATCGACGACACCGAGGAGTAGGCGACGATCCGCTTCAGGTCCGTCTGGGCCAGCGCGAGCATCGCGCCGTAGATGACGCTGATCACCGCGATGGCCGCGATCGGGACCGCGTACGCTTCGACCTGCTCGGGGAACATCGTGAAGTTGAATCGGAGCAGGGCGTAGGTCCCCATCTTCAGCAGGACGCCCGCCAGCAGCACCGACGCCGGCGTCGGCGCCTCGACGTGGGCGTCCGGCAGCCACGTGTGGAACGGGACGACCGGGACCTTCACCGCGAAGCCGAGGAACATCGCGACGAATACGATCGAGGCCAGCGCGGACCCGCTCAGGCCGAACAGGCCGTCGGGACCGCCCTCGAGCATGGCCGTCGCGATCTCGGGCAGGGCGAAGCTCGTGACGTCGCCCAGGCCGAAGACCAGCGAGACGAACGCGCCGAACATCAGCAGCGATGCGACGTTCGTGTAGACGAAGAACTTGATCGCCGCGTACTTCCGGCGCGGGCCGCCCCAGATCCCGATCAGCAGGTACATCGGGATGAGGACGGCCTCCCAGAAGATGAACCAGACGAAGAAGTCCAGCGCGGTGAAGACGCCGATGAGGTTCGCCTCGATGAACAGGATCAGGCCGTAGAACTGCGACTCGCGCTCGTCGATCGGCGTCCACGAACTGAGGATCGCCAGCGAGCAGAGGACAGTCGTCAGGATCACCAGGGGGAGGCTGATCCCGTCGAGGCCGACGAACCACGTGATCGCGTAGTCGCCCAGCTGGATCCACTCGAACTGCGACTCGAAGGCGAGTTCGCCGTCGAGCAAGGCGTTCCCGCTGCCGTCGAAGGCCGCGAACAGCCAGAGGCTGAGTGCCGCCGGCACGAGGCTGATCGCGAACGCCAGCTTGCCGGCGATTCGGTTCGGCGCGACGAACGTGACGAGCGCGCCGAGCAGTGCGACCGCGATCAGTGCTTCGATCATCATAGGAACCACCCCCCGCTAATGCCGAGGAGCAACAGTAAGCCGATGAACCCGGCCACGAGCAGGGCCGCGTAGTTCGTCACGACACCGGTCTGGATGCGCTTGACGCGACTCCCGCTGAACAGACTCGCCGCCGAGACGCCATCGACGACGCCGTCGATGACGGTCTGGTCGAACCGGTCGGCGGCTCGAGCCAGCGGCAGAGCGAATCCTTCGGCGAGCCAGACCTGGAACTCGTCCTGGTAGTAGTTGCTGCGCAGCAGGTCGTACAGACCGCCGAGCTTCCGCGTGTGGCGGGTCGGCTCGGGCACGGCGTACAGCGAGTACGCGACGAGTGCGCCGCCGATCGCGAGCCCGAGCGACAGCGCCGCGGAAAGCAGCATGGTTGTCGTCTCGGAGCCGACGTAGCCCTCCTCGAAGGCCACCATCTCGTGGTAGTGGTGGTAGGTCAGGCCCTCGACGTAGCCGTACTCGCCGTCGAGCCAGTGCTCGAGGAAAGTGATGTCCGCGCCGGTCAGCTTCGCGATCGGCGCGAGGTTGGCGACGCCCGCCAGCAGCGCGAGCAGCCCGAGCACGATCAGGGGCGCCTTGATCGACCAGCCGACCGGATGGGGGTTCTCGGCCGTCTCGGACCGGGGGTCGCCGTGGAAGGTCAGGAAGACCATCCGGAAGGTGTAGAACCCGGTGAAGAACACGGCGAGGAGCCCCATCGCGTAGGCCGCGAGGATAACGGGCTGCTCGAGGCCGACGATCAGGGCGTCGAACAGGACCTCGTCCTTCGACCAGAAGCCGGAGAACGGGACGATCCCGGCGAGCGCGAGCGCGCCCGAGAGGAACGTCCAGTAGGTGACGGGCGCTTTCTCCTTCAGACCGCCCATCTTCCACATGTCCTGTTCGTGGTGCATGAGGACGATGACGGCGCCGGAGCCGAGGAACAGCAGCGCCTTGAAGAAGGCGTGGTTCATCAGGTGGAAGACCCCGGCGACGTAGCCGCCGACGCCGAGGCCCAGCATCATGTAGCCGTACTGGCTGATCGTCGAGTAGGCCAGCACCTGCTTGATGTCGTCCTTGACGACGCCCATCGTCGCCGCGAATAGCGCGGTGAAGCCGCCGACGAAGGCGATGATCGCCAGCGCGGTCGGCGATTGGGCGTAGTAGCCGAACATCCGGGCGACGAGGTAGACGCCGGCCGCGACCATCGTTGCCGCGTGGATGAGCGCGGAGACGGTGGTCGGGCCCTCCATCGCGTCGGGCAGCCACGTGTGTAAGGGGAACTGGGCGGACTTGCCGATGACGCCGCCCAGCACGAGCAGCCCGGTGATCGTCACCCAGGTCTGCGCGTCGAAGCCGAACAGCGTGGCGCCGTCCTCGATGGCCGTCTCGGCGGCGACGACGAACGATTCGTCGCCGGCGAAACCGACCGTTCCGAAGGTCGCCGCGATGGCGACGACCCCCAGCAGGAAGAAGTAGTCACCGAAGCGGGTGACCAGGAACGCCTTCTTCGCCGCCGACGGGGCCGAGCGCGTGCGGAACCAGAACCCGATCAGCAGGTACGAGCACAGGCCCACCAGCTCGAAGAACATGAACGCCATCAGCAGGTTGTCCGCGTAGACAAAGGCGAGCATGCTGAACGTAAAGAGCCCGAGCTCGGCGTAGTAGCGCGGGAGCCCGGTCTCGCCCTCGGCGTTCATGTACCCGAGGCTGAAGACGTGGACCAGCAGGGCCACGAGCGAGACGATGACCAGCATCAGCGCCGACAGCGGGTCGATCAGGATCCCGAAGGAGAAGGCGATCTCCTCGAGCCCGTCGGCCGCGGTCAGCGCGTCGCCGGCCGCCCACTCGTAGACCGTCTGGTGATACGTTTCGCCGCCCGCGACGGCCGCGAGCATCGCGAGCGAGAGCAGGAACGAACCGCCCGTCGCGGCGATGCCCGCGAGCGCGCCCTTCTTCGGCATGTGGCGGCCGAAGACGAGCGCGACGACGAATGCCACGAGCGGGAACAGCGCGATCGCCGGAGCGTAGTCGAATACAGCCATCTCTTACCACCTCATCGTCGTTGGAACCGTGACGTCGACGTCACGGAAGTTGCGGTACAGTACGAGGATGATCCCGAGTCCGACGGCGACCTCCGCGGCGGCAAGCGCCATCGTAAACAGCGCGAACACCTGCCCGGTGAGGTTGCCCTGGTAGAACGAGAACGCGATCAGGTTGATGTTGGCCGCGTTCAGCATGAGCTCGACGGACATTAGGAACAGCAAGGCGTTACGGCGGGTGAGGATGCCGAACAGCCCGATGCAGAACAGGGCCATCGACAGCAGCACGTAGTACTGCACTTCGACCACCATCAGGCCTCACCTCCGTCGGCGTCGGCATCGTCGCCGTCGGCAGCGGCCGCCTCGGGCGTTCCGCCGTCGGTCGCGGTCGGGGACGGTTCAGCGGGTGTCCCCGTCTCCGCGCCACTGGCCGTCTCGGAGCCACGCGTGGCCAGCGCCGCGACTGGCTCGCCGGACTCCTCGCGCTTTGCCAGCACGAGCGAGGCGTCCAGCGCCGCGTCCAGCGTCAGCGCGATCAGCAGGAAGGCGGCGAGGAACGGCTCGGTCCCCGCGACGCCGCCGGCCGACTGCAGCGGCTCGAGGTCGAACAGCGCGTAGCCGATGGCGGCGGTGATCGATTCGACCTCGAACCCGCCCTCGGCCATCGGCTCGAACGGCGTGTTCAGGACGACCAGCGCCATCAGCGCGAAGAGGCCGACGGCGAGCAGTCCCGGCGCGAGCGCCGCGCCGGAACTGAGTCGGAGCCGCGGTCGGTTGCGTTTGCTCATGCCTGTACCACCTCGCTGGAGTCGGAGTCCGCGTCACCGTCCGCGTCCGTCTCCTCGCGCTGGGTCAGCATGACGGCGAACGTGATGAGGATGAGCACCCCGCCGACGTAGACGAGGATCTGCATCATGGCGACGAACTCGGCCGCCAGCATCACGAAGTGGACCGCCATGCTCATCAGCGCGACGCCGAGCATGAGCGCCGAGTGCCAGGGGTCCCGCAGGAGGACCACGCCCAGCGCGCTGCCGATCGTGACGAACGCGAACACCGCGAACGCGATCTGTTCCGGTGTCATTGTACTGTCGCTCGTACGCGTGTTCGGACCGGTCGCTCGTCTCGATGCCGCCGCCGTCGGGATCGAGCGCCCGTCACTGGTAATCGACCTCCCCTTCGCCCTCGCCGATCCACGCGCCCCGGTCGGGTTCGCGCGACTCGAGCGGGTCGATGTCCTTGTACCACGGGACCGACTTCAGCTGCTCCTTGTTGTACACCAGGTCGTGTTTGGTGTCGCCGGTGAACTCGAAGTTCTGCGTGAGCAGGATGGCGTCGGTCGGGCACACCTCCTCGCAGAGCCGGCAGTAGACGCACTGCCCGATGTGGAGGTTGTACTGTTCGCCGTTTCGCTTGTCGTCCATCACGATCTGGATCGTGTCGTTCGGACAGACGTTCTCGCACTGGCGACACCAGATACACCGCTCCTGGCTCCACTTGTGGACGCCGCGGAACCGCGGCGACACGTCGGGAGCTGTCTTCGGGTACTCCACCGTGAAGGTGGAGCCGTCCAGCGCGTGCTTCATCGTCGTTGCCATGGATTTGAGTACGCCGATCATGCGATCACCCCTACGATTGCCGCGGTAAGTCCGAGATTCGCAAACGAAAGGACCAGCAGGCCCTTCCAGCCGATTTCGATCAGTTGGTCGATGCGGACGCGCGGAACGGCCGACCGCAGCCACTGGGTCAGCAGGAACGCCGCCCAGATCTTGACGAGGAACCAGACGATGCCCAGCCCCTCAGGGCCCGGTCCGGCCGGGCCGCCGAGGAAGATCGTCGCGATGATCGCGCCCCCGAGGAAGATGTGGAGGAACTCGCCGAGGTAGACGAGCACGAAGTAGACCGAGGAGTACTCGGTCTGATACCCCGCGATGAGTTCCGCCGGCGCCTCGGGCATGTCGAACGGATTCCGGCCGACCTCCGCGAAGTTCGCGATCAGGAACAGCACGAACGCGAACGGGTTCACCAGCGCGAACCAGGCCGGAATCGACCACTCGAGGCCGGGGATCGTAAACAGCGTCGTCTGGTTCTGAACGGCGACGATCTCGCTCATGCGCAGCGATCCCGAGAAGAGCACGACCGACATACCGGTCACGACCAGCGGGATCTCGTAAGCGACGTTCTGCGCGACCGCGCGCAGGCCGCCCAGCAGCGAGTACTTGTTGTCCGACGCGTAGCCGGCCATCACCAGTCCGATCGAGGCGATGCCGGCGATGGCGAAGGCGTAGGCCAACCCGACTTCGGGGTCGGCCAGGTGGATGCCGCTGCCCATCGGAATGACGGCGAAGCCGAGCAGCGCCGAGCCCGTAATGACGACCGGCGCGAGGTCGTAGGCCGGTCGATCCGCGTTCTCGGGAATGATCAGTTCCTTCGAGAGCAGGCGGACCGAGTCGGCCACGATGATCAGGATGCCGCCCGGACCCAGATGGTTGACCGCGATCCGGTCGGTGAACGCGGCCGTGATCTTTCGTTTCGCCCAGGGACCGGCGACGCCGGTCATCGCGAGCATTAGGTTGCCGACGATGAAGGCCGCGATGAACGTCGCGACCAGTTCGCCGGCGAGCCCGAACTCGCTCAGGCCGGTCAGATCGCCGATCTGTTCGGGGAGCAGGACCGTCCCGTCGGTTCCGCTCTGCAGCGGCGTCGCCGCGTTCATCGATCCACCTCCCCGAGCACGATGTCTAAGCTACCAAGCGACGCGACCAGGTCGGGGACGTACTCCCCTTCGGACATCTCCGGCAGCGCCTGGAGGTTCGAGAAGCACGGGCTCCGGATCTTGAACCGGGCCGGCTTGTCGGTGCCGTCCGAGCGCATGTAGATGCCGAGTTCGCCCTTCGCCGCCTCGACGGCGCGGTAGGTTTCGGCGTCGGCGTCCGGCTTCAGGGTGCGGGGCACGTTGGCCTGCACCTCGCGCTCGTCTTCGGGCCAGTCCTCGAGCAGGTCGAGACACTGCTCGATGATTTTGGCCGACTCCTCGACCTCCTCCATGCGACAGAGCACGCGGGCGTAGTTGTCACAGCCCTCGCGCGTGACGACGTCCCACTCCAAGTTCTCGTAGTAGCCGTAGGGGTCGTCGCGCCGGAGGTCGTAGTCGACGCCGGAGCCGCGGGCGACCGGCCCCGTACAGCCGTAGTCCTTGGCCACCTCGGGCTCTAGGACGCCGGTGTCGATACACCGGGTCTGGAAGATTTCGTTCGAGGTGACCATGTCGTGGTACTCGTCGACCTTCGCGGGGAGGCCGTCGAGGAAGTCGCGGGTCTTCTCGATGAACTCCTCGCGGGGTTCGGGCAGGTCCCACGCGACCCCGCCGACCCGGAAGTAGTTGAACATCATCCGCTGGCCGGTCAGGTCTTCGAGGATGTCCTGGACGACCTCACGGTCGCGGAACGTGTACATGAAGATGGCGGTGAACTCGCCGTAGACGTCCAGCGCGAAGGTGCCGAGCGCGAGCATGTGCGAGGCGATCCGGCAGAGTTCCGCGCCCATGGTCCGGATGACCTGCGCGTACTCGGGGACCTCGATGTCCGCCATGTCCTCGATCGCCCGCGCGTAGGCCCACTCGTTGAGGAGCCCCGAGGAGACGTAGTCCCAGCGGTCGGGGTAGGGCATGATCTGGTGGCGGTAGGTGCCCTCCTGACACATCTGCTCCTCGCAGCGGTGGAGGTAGCCGATGTCGGGGTCGACGTCGGCGACGGTCTCGCCGTCCAGCACCGTCTCGAGGTGGAGCACGCCGTGGGTCGCCGGGTGGTGCGGACCGATGTTCAGGAACATCGTGTCCGACTCGGCGTCCCGGTGGTCCTCCGCGATCGGGTTCGCGTGCTCCGAGAGCGTGACGATCTGCGGTTTGGTCTGGTCGTAGTCGTCCGAGAGCGGGTGGCCCTGCCACGTCTCGGGCAGCAGGATGCGCCGCAGGTCCGGATGGTCGGCGTACTCGATGCCGACGAGGTCGTAGGCCTCCCGCTCGTGCCAGTCGGCGGTGCGGAACACCGGCGCGGCGCTCTCGCTGACCGGCTCCGACCGCGTCGTCGGCACGACGATGCTCACCTCGTCGGTCGGATCGTCGTACTTCTTCAGGTGGTAGATCGACTCGTACCGGTCCTCGTACTGCTGTGCCGTCACGCAGGAGAGGTGGTCGTAGCCGGCCTGCTCCCGGAGGTCCGACAGGACGCTCTGGACCTCGTCCGGGTTGACGACGAAGGCGGGCGCGTTCATGTGGTCGTCGCGCCCGATCGCGCGGTCCCCGATCAGCGCCTCGAGGTCGTCGGCCGAGAGTTGCTCCGGCGGTCGTTCGATGCCCGTGCTCATGGCGAATCAGCCCAGTTGTACCGCATGACGAGGTCGTCCTCGTCGATCTCGCCTGCGAGCTTCTGTACCAGTTCGTCCTCGGGGAGATCGCCGAACTCCTCGAGTTCGTACGGTTTGACGACGACGGGCGAGGACTCCCCGTTCTGGATCCGCTCCTGAAGCTTGAGGACGCCGTACAGCAGCGCCTCGGGACGGGGCGGACAGCCCGGAACGTGAATGTCGATGGGGATGATCTCCTCGGCGCCCTTCACGACGTTGTACCCCTTCTGGAAGGGGCCGCCGGAGATCGTACACGACCCCATCCCGACGACGAACTTGGGTTCGGGCATCTGGTCGTAGACGCGCTTCATGCGCGGCCCGAACTTCGAGACGATCGTCCCCGGGACGATCATCACGTCGGCCTGTCGCGGCGACGCCCGGGGCACCCCGGCCCCGTAGCGGTCCAGGTCGTGTTTGATCGCGTACGTGTGCATCATCTCGATGCTGCAGCACGCGATCCCGAACTGCAGCATGAACATCGAGTTCCCGCGAACCCAGTTCATGAACTCGTCGAACTTCGTGAGGATGAACGGCGACGCGCCGAACGCCTCACGGAGCTTCGAGTTGAATCGGTCGTCGACGCCCTCGCCGATCCGGGAGTCGCGGGTGTCCGTCGACGGTGCGGTGCTGCCGTGGATTTGCTGTTTGGGTTCGTCGCTACTCATAGTCGGTCAGTTTCGCCTTCCACCTGCCGCGGTGTCTGTGCCCACTGTACTGCACCGTTGCGCCACGCCCACGCGAGCCCGACGAGGAGGATGGCAACGAACGCGACCATCGGTCCGAGGATCTCGAGCAGCGAAACGGCATCCGATTCAACAGCCTCCCGATATACGACCGCCCACGGGAACAGCAGGACGGTCTCGATATCGAAGACGAGGAACAGAAGCGCAACCATGTAGTACTGGATGTTGAACCGGACGCGCGTTCCGCCGGTCGGAACCTCGCCACTCTCGTAGGTGGCACGTTTGCTCGTTTCTGGGACGGTCGGCCGCAGGAGGTACGATACCGCCATCATCCCGAACGGTATCAGCAGTCCCACGAGCGCCAACGCCCCGATCGCTATCCAGTCGTTCATCTACGTAACGTTCGGAGGTTGAAACCGCACGCACATAAGGGTTGATTGTTCGATTTCCGGGGCAACACCGGCCAAACGGTGGCTTCCGCGCCCTAATACGTGCTAAATTAATCGACCTAATACCATACCGATCGATACAAAAAGTGACCAAACGGGTAATCGACCGTTACCGGCGGCCCCAACGGTGCCGACAGCGCTCGAGACCGAAGAACGAGAGCTTACCGTAGAAGCGGCCGCGATCGACCGGTCTCGAACGGGACCCTACTGCTCCCCGTCCCGGAACGCCGGCGTCCCCTCGTCGTGGAGCCGGCGGGACACGTCGCCGACGCCCTCGCGGAGGTCCTCGTGGTACGACACCAGCCGCTCCCGAACCTCGTCGTGCTGTCGTGCGAGGATCTGGGCCGCCGAGAGCGCGGCGTTGAACGACTTGCCGGCGTCGACCGCCACGAGCGGCGCGCCCGTCGGCATCCCGATCACGCTGTCGACGGACTTCTCCTGGACCGGCACGCCGATGACCGGCAGCGGGTACGCGATAGATGCGGTCATGTTCGGCAGGTCCGCGGACTTGCCGCCCGCGCCGGCGATGATGACCTCGAGGCCGCGCTCCTCGGCCGTCTCCGCGTAGGCGGTCATCAGGTCCGGCGTGCGATGGGCGGAGGTGACGTAGGTCTCGAACGTAAACCGTTCCGCCGGCGGGTTCTCGTAGTCGGTCTGCTCGGCGAAGCCGAGTTCGTCGACGAAGGCGTCGTAGGCCCCGCGCCGGCGGCCGCCGGTCATCATCGTCTCGAGGTCCGAGTCGCTGCCCATCACGATGCCGACGTCGGGGGTTTCCTCGTCGGGGCGGTCCTGCTGGGCTTCCTCGTGCAGTCGGTCGATGAGGTCGGAAACGCTGTCCGTCATGGATAGGTCACTCTATTGATCGGCCGTGAACGTCACGGAATCCTCGAGCGCCCGGGCCGTCTCGAGCAGGTCCTCGACGTCGGTCTCGTCGTCGCGCGCGCAGACGGTGACGTGGCCCATCTTCCGCAGCGGGCGCGCCTCGCGCTTGCCGTACCAGTGGAGGTGCGCGGCGGGCGTCTCGTGGATCTTCTCGACGCCGTGCAGCGCCGCCTTCTGCGATTCCTCGACGTCGCCCAGCAGGTTCGTCATCACGGTCGGCGACCGGAGGTCGGTCGCGGCCAGCGGCCACCCCAACACGGCGCGGACGTGCTGCTCGAATTGGGAGCTGTGGGCGCCCTCGATCGTCCAGTGGCCCGAGTTGTGCGGCCGCGGCGCGATCTCGTTGAGCAGGATCTCGCCGTCGGTCGTCTCGAAGAGTTCGATGCCGTAGACGCCCCGCCCGTCCATCACCTCAAGGACGTCCTCGGCGACCTCGCGGGCCCGTTCCTCGGCCGCGTCGCTCGAGCGCGCGGGGACGATCGTCTCCCGGAGGATCTCGTCGACGTGGACGTTCTCCCCGATCGGGAAGGCGGCGGTCTCGTCGTCCCCCTTGACCGCGATGACCGAGACCTCGCGCTCGAAGTCGACGAACGACTCGACCATCGCCGGGCCGGCGACCGACTCGAGGGCCTCGTCGGCCTCGTCTTTGGATTCGACGGGGACGTTTCCGCGGCCGTCGTAGCCGCCGGTTCGGGCCTTGAGCATGACCGGCGCGCCGTAGTCGTCGATCGCCTCGCGGATGTCCTCGGCGTCGTCGACCTCGCGGAACGGCGGCACCGGCACGCCCGCGTCCTCGAGTTCCCGCTTCTGGACGAGCTTGTCGTGGATCGTCTCGAGCGTCGCGGGCTTGGGGTGGACCGGCGTCCCCGAATCCTCGCTGACGCGCTCTAAGACGTCCTGATCGGCCAGTTCGATTTCGAACGTCAAAACGTCCGCCCGCGCGGCGAGTTCGCGGATCCCGGCCTCGTCGTCGAAGTCCGCGACGATCTGATCGCGCGCGACGGGCGCGGCCGGACAGTCCGGCGTCGGATCGAGCACGACTACCTCGACGCCGAGCGGTGCGGCCGCCTCGGCGAGCATTCGCCCGAGCTGTCCCCCGCCGACTACGCCGAGCGTCGGACCCGGCGTCTGGAGCGTCGTCATTTGGCGGCGGTTCTCGGCGCCAGCGCTTAAGGATTCTCAATCGCGGTAATCCGGGGTTCGTCCGGGAGACGAACCCGAAGTCGTACCGGCGGCTCGAGGATGCGAGGCGGGACCGGAAAACGCGCAGTCGAATACCCGTCAGTCGCCGCTCTCGGCGGGTGCGGAAGTGTCGTCGGCGCCGGAGGTCGCGTCGTCGACCACGCTGTCGACGCTGACGCCCTCCCAGTCGTGGTCCGCGTGATACCCCTCGCGTTCCTTCGCGCTGTCGGCGACGCGGATGAACTCGGCCTTCTCGCGGGCTGCCGGAATCGTGTGGCCGCCGCAGTAGGACAGGCCCGACTGGATGCCGGCGCAGAACTCCTCGACGACGTCGGCGACCGGCCCCTTGTACGGCGTCAGCGCCTCGACGCCCTCGTCGGCGCGGACGTTCTCCTCCTTGTCGTCGCGGTTTTCGGCGGCCGTCGTGGTCGCCATCCCGCGCGAGCGCTTGTACTTCGTGCCGTCGACCTCGACGACCGCGCCGGGCGCCTCCTCGGTGCCGGCGAAGAGGCTGCCCATCATCACCGTGTCGGCGCCGGCCATCAGCGCCTTCACCGCATCGCCGGAGGTGCGGATCCCGCCGTCGGCGCAGATGGTGACGTCGAGGTCCTCGGCGGCGTCCGCGCAGTCGTCGACGGCCGTCAACTGCGGGACGCCGGCGCCCGCGACTTTCCGCGTCGTGCAGTGGGAACCCGGACCGATGCCGACCTTCACGCAGTCCGCGCCGGCCGCCGCGAGATCCGCGACCCCCGCCGGCGTCGCGACGTTGCCCGCGACCAGGTCGGTGTCCGGGAACTCGTCGCTGATCTCCGCGACCGCCTCGAGCGTCCGTTCCAAGTGCCCGTGGGCGACGTCGACCACGAGCGCGTCGACGCCGGCCTCGACCAGGGCGGCGCTGCGCGCGACGTGGTCCTCGTTGATTCCGACGGCGGCGGCGACCCGCTCGCCGGCGGCTTTGACTTCCTCGACTTGGTCGGCCTGTTCTTCAGGCGTGAGGAACCGGTGAAGAACCCCGATACCGCCGTTCCGGGAGAGCTCGATCGCCAGCTCGGTCTCCGTGACGGTGTCCATCGCCGCCGAAACCAGCGGCGTCTCGAGCGCGAGGCTAGGTGTGAAATTCGTCTCGAGATCGACGTTGCTGCGGCTGTCGACGGGCGAGCGCTTCGGCACGAGCAGCACGTCGCCGTAACTCAATCCGGTGCGAAGGTTGTCCATGACCCCTCTGTATTCGGGGATCTATTCGGATAAAGGCCTCGATATAGCCGATTCTGCGAAGGCCGTGATAGCGGTTTGGTGCTCGACCGTACTGCGGACCTTCCGCAGAACTAGACCCTTCTCGAATGCAAGACTACAGCGCTCGAGGAAGTATAATAAATATGATAATAGTCCCGGGCGGATTCGAACCGCCGTCATGGGCTCCAAAGGCCCATATGATTGGCCACTACACCACGGGACTGCGAAGGGCAAGTCCGAGTTATCTACGTAACGGCTTATGAGTTATTGTTTTCCGCCGCCGGGGACACCGTAATCGAACCGATTTCGGCTAACCGGTGACAGCGTCGACAGAGACAGATGACGTTATCCAGTGTATGAGCGTTTTGAGGATTATCGAAATCGCGAACGGGAACAAGGTGGTGCACATCCGGTTCGTGACCGATGTCGCTGCGCGATCGACCGCAGTGCTGGCAGGTGTGATCGTCTCGGTCTAAGGCTCGGCGTCGTGTGGTCCGCCATTTCCCGTTATAGACGTTCCTATCGTCGCACCATCGTTCGGTTTGCGACAACGCATGGCACTTGTGGCTACAAAATCGAACTGGATACTTTTCAACTCGAGACTGAAGCACGTCGATGATTCGACCGCAGAATTCGCATACTCTTTTCGTCCGTTCGATATCGTGGACCTCAGAGTACGGAGTTCCGAGGAACTCGTCGCTTTGCTCGACACAGGTAGAGCAGAACCGTCCCTCTTTATTCGACGGATAGTATGAGAAGGTCGCTTCACATCGTTCGCAGGTCGTCGTTTCCTTGGCGTCGTTCCAGTTGCCGTTGTGCTCGCCCGCGTTCGGATTGCAGTCGTCGCAATACTCTCTGCGCGCCTTCGGATCGTAGAACTCGGTTCCGCACCCGCTGCAGATCCGGTTCGGAAGCGGATCGCCGTGCACCTTCGTGTGGTGCTGGCGCATTCCCCGCTCACTACTGAGCGATTCGCCGCACGTCGGGCAGTCCATGCGGGCGTTGGCTGCGCTATCGCATATAAACTCGAGGGCGGGGCACTCATAGTGGAGAGACGGTGTGAAACGACGCGAAAGACGAACCGGAAAAACAGCCGCGTTACAGGTAGCCTTCCTCGGCCAGCCGTTCGATGCCTTCCTCGAGCCGTTCCTCACTGGCAGCGTAGGAAATCCGGGCGTAGCCGGGCGTGCCGAACGCGCTGCCGGGCACCGTGGCGACGTGAGCGTCCTCGAGCGCGCCTTCACACCACTCCTGATCGTCGTCGGCGACGGGCAGCATCATGTAGAACGCGCCCTGGGGTTCAGCGACGTCGACGCCGTGGTCGTCGAGCAGGTCGATGACGAGGTCGCGCCGGTCCTCGAAGGCCTCGACCATCTCCTCGACGGCGGTGTCGGTGTTCTCGAGGGCCTCGATGCCGGCGTGCTGGACGAAGTTCACCGCGGAGGAGACGGAGTGGCTGTGGAGCTTGCCGGCCTGGTCGATCAGCTCCTCGGGGCCGGCGAAGTAGCCCAGCCGCCAGCCGGTCATCGAGTAGGCCTTCGAGAAGCCGTTGACCGTGATGGTGCGGTCGGCCATCCCGTCGAAGGTACCGAGGCTCGTGGGCTCGACACCGTAGGTGATCTCCTTGTAGATCTCGTCCGAGATGACGGTGACGTCGTGTTCGACCGCGAGGTCGCGCACACCCTCGAGGGCCGCGTCGGAGTAGACGGCGCCGGTGGGGTTCGACGGGGAGTTGACGATCAGCAGCTCGGTCTCGTCGGAGACGGCCTCGGCGAGGTCGTCCAGCGCGGGCTCGAGCTGGAAGTCCGAGTCCGAGAGATCGACTCGCGTCAGCGAGCCGCCGGCCATCTTGACCATCGCCTCGTAGGAGACCCACGCGGGGTCGAGCAGGACGACCTCGTCGCCGTCCTCGACGAGCGACTGGACGATCTCGTACAGCGCCTGCTTCGCGCCGGGCGTGACGATGACCTCGTCGGTGGTGTGCTCGAGGCCGTCCGCGGCCAGCTTGTCGACGATGGCCTCGCGGAGCTCGAGGATGCCGGCGGAGGTGGTGTAGCCGGTGTGGCCGGCGTCCATCGCGTCTTTCCCGGCCTCGACGATGTTTTCGGGTGTCGGGAAGTCGGGTTCGCCGACCGAGAGGTCGACGATGTCGGCGCCCTCGTTCTCGAGTTTGGTCGCGAGGGCGGAGATGGCAAGCGTTGCGGACGGTTCGACTCGGGTTACGCGGTCGGTGAATTCCATCGTCATGGGTGTCGTTGTCGTTGTGGGTAGCGGTAGCGTCGTACGGTCTACTGTCTACTGATCGGCGTCGGCGCCGGTGCCGGCGTCGGAATCGGGAGCCGGCAGCTCCGAAACCAGATCGAGCGCGCTCTCGACGGCTGTGGCCGCGTTCTCGACGCGCTCGCGCGCTTCGGCGGCGGACATGCCGGGACCCGTCACGCCGAGCGTCACGGGGGTGTCGCGCTCGAGGCTCACGTCGGTGAGCCGCTGGGCGATCGCGTCGCCGATCACCTGGTCGTGGTCGGTGTCGCCGGTGATGATGGCGCCGACGACGGCGACGGCGTCGACCTCGGCGCGGCGCGCGAGCCGGTCGGCGGCCAGCGGCGCGTCGTACGCCCCCGGAACCTGAACCGTCTCGTACACCTCGGCGCCTGCGTCGCCGGCGGCCTCGAGGGCCGCCTGCTCCATCTGCTCGGTGACCGGGCGGTTGAACTCCGCGACCACTAATCCGAGCGCGGTCATATGGGTGGCGTGGAGAGGGGAGGTAAAAGAGGTGCCGCTTTTCGAAGGCGACGACCAGCCATCGGACCCGAGCCTGCACCGCGAGACACCGCCTCGAACGGGAATGAAACGCCGTAAAACGTCGGTAAACGAGAGAAAATGCCGTTGACGACCGTTTGCTTATTTGACTAATCGGTCCTCACCGACGACTGCAATGAGTCTCGACCGCTACACGACCCCCGCTGGCGTCGACCGCGATACGGTACAGTCGGTCAGCAAGCTGCTGCTCGCGACCCTCTCGCTGATCGGCCTGCTCTATCTCGCCTCGCTGCTCCCCGGGATCGGCCGGCTCGTCCCGGGCACGCCGATCACGTTCGCCGCGCTCGCGAGCGTCGTCGCGACCGTTACGGCCGTCGGCCTCCTGTTGTTCCTCGCCCCCGCGCTCGCGGACCTCGTGCGATCGACCGTCGACGGCCCCGAGGCCGTCGTCGACGACGTCGCGTCGATCGTCCACCTGTTCGTCGTCCTCGTCGCGGTGCTTATCGCCCACCGCGGACTGGCCCCCGCGATCGTGCCCCTGCTCGAGGGCGGCACCTGGGTGTACGACGTCGTCTTCCTCGCGCTCTCGCTGCCGCCGCTCGGCATCCTCGCGGCGCGGCTGTACGTCTCGCTCGATCCGATCGCCGAACTCCTCGCCGACAAGGTGACGCGGACCGAGTCCGCGCGGGAGGGCAACGCCGACGGAACCGCTGCGGCCGCCGAGGGAGGTGACCGCTGATGTCGTTCCCCACTTCCGACACCGATGCCCCCGAGACGACCGACGAGGCCGCGACCGAAACCGGCCTCCCCGTCCTCGAGGGCGCGGCCGCCGGGGTCGGCGCCTGGCTCGTCGGCTACGCCGTCACCTACCTGCTCGTCGCGAACGACGTCCGCGAGTCGCCGCTCCAGCGGATGATCGAGGCGTTCGACGGCGAGCCAGCCACCTACGAGATGGTCGGCTGGGTGTTCTACAACGGCCACCTGGTCGAGACGGTGTTCCGGAACGTCCCGCTACTCGGGAGCCGCGCGACGTCGTCCATCGGCGGCGAGGGCGGCTTCACCGTCGCCCTGTACGCGGTGCCGGTCGCGACGCTGTTCGTCGCCGGACTCGCGCTCGCGGTGTACCGGGGTTCGCCGGCGCCGACGGACGGACTGCTCGCCGGACTGACCGCGCTGCCCGGCTACCTCATCGTCACCGTCGCGGGCGTCTTCCTCTTCGAGGTCACCCTCGGGAACGCCACCGGCGGCCCGGACGCGCTCCCCGCCGTCGTCCTCGCCGGACTGCTCTTCCCCGCGGTCTGTGCGGGCGTCGGCGGCGCCGTCGGTTCGATCGTCGCCGACCGGATCCGCAACGCTCGGTAGTCGGCGCGGCCGAATTCGCTTTTCGTCCGTTTTCGACGCTCGCCGGTCGTGAATGATTAACCGTGGGTATCGTAACCAAACCTATTCGGCGCTCGAGCGGCTAGAGCGGACGATGACTGAATCCGACGCCGATACCGACGCGGACGGATCGCTCAAAGAGCGCGTCGAGACCTGGCTCAGCCGCGAGATGCCGATCATCCAGATGCACGGCGGGACGAGCGCCGTCCGGAAGGCCGACCCCGAGACCGGCGAGGTCGTAATCGAACTCGGCGGCGGCTGCAAGGGGTGTTCGGTCAGCGACGTGACGACGGGCAACATCGAGGCCGAACTGATCAAGTGGCCCGAGATCGACGAGGTGACGGTTCGCGTGCCGGACGCCCGCGACAGCCTCGGCGGCCCCGAACAACCCGAATCGATCATGGGCGTGGATCGAACGGAGGGCGGCCGCGGCGACTGGGGCTCGTCGAATCCGGGCAAAGACCACCTGTAGCGGTCCGGTCAGGTTTCGATCCGTCCGGTCGGTTCTTTCGTCGCGCTGCGCGCGTAGCCGCGTCGAACCATACTAGCTGCGGCCAGCGTTCCCCTTCCGACGCTTCTCGACGTCCGTCCTCGAGCCCGGTGCGTCCCCGCTACTGCGTGATCGGGCGCGCGAGACCGCGTGCCACGTTGACAGGGCCGGTGAGTTTTGGGAACTCCTATATCCTTTTACGCTCCAATTACGGAGTCGTACACCATGACGACGTGTGGACGTCCGCAAGCCGGTGCCGGAGGTGAGCGCGATGGTCGATGAGCCAGCCGTCCCCGACGACGGCGAGGACGAGGCCACCGAACCCGAAACGGACGGCGGCGTACGAGCCTACACCGTCCGCCTCGAGCTCGTCGACGAGCCGGGCGAGCTGCTGCGGGCCCTCTCCCCGATCGCCGAGAACGGCGGCAACCTCCTGAGCATTCACCACGAGCGCGGCAACATCACGCCGCGCGGGCACATCCCCGTCGAGGTCGACCTCGAGTGCCCGCCCGACCGATTCGAGGACATCGTCGAGGCGCTGCGCGACGCCGGCGTGAACGTCATTCAGGCCGGCGCCGACCGCTACGAGGAGGAGATCAGCGTCGTGCTGGTCGGCCACCTCGTCGATACCGACCTCTCGCACACCCTCGACCGCATTCAGGAGGAGGCCAGCGCCGCCGTGCTCGACCTCTCGCTCTCGACGCCCGAAGGCACCGAGAACGTCTCGAGCGCGCGCCTGCGGCTCGCCATCGACTCCGGCGAGGCCGAGGAGACCCTCGAAACGATCCGCTCGATCGGCGCGGACAAGGAACTGACCGTCGTCGAACCGCTGCTCGGAGGTGACGCTCAATGAAACTCGCAATTCTCGGCGCCGGCGACGTGGGCCGCTCGGTCGCGGACCTCGCCGGCGAGTACGGCCACGAGGTCGTCGCGCTCGCGGACTCGACGTCCGCCGCCGTCGACCCGGACGGTATCGACGTCGAATCGGTCCTCGAGCGCAAGGTCGGCGGCGAGTCCGTCGGCACCGCCGACCCCGAGGACGTCTTCGAGACCGACTACGACGTCCTCGTCGAGGCGACGCCGACGACGCTGGGCGACGCCGAGCCCGGCTTCTCGCACGTCCAGCGCGCCCTCGAGGCGGACCGACACGTCGTCCTCGCGAACAAGGGTCCGGTCGCCGAGCGCTACGAGGAACTGCGGGCCCTCGAGGCCGACAGCGCGGGGTCGATCCGCTTCGAGGCGACCGTCGGCGGTGCGATTCCGGTGCTGTCGACGATCGAGGACAGTACGCCCCAGGCCGTGACGGCGGTTCGAGGCGTCCTCAACGGCACCGCGAACTTCATTCTCACGCGCATGGCCGCGGAGGGACTCGACTACGAGCACGTCCTCGCGGAAGCCCAGGACTTGGGCGTCGCCGAGGCCGACCCGACCTTCGACGTCGACGGCACCGACGCCGCCCTGAAGTTCGTCATCCTCGCGAACGTGCTCGCCGACGGCGGCTTCGCGCTCGAGGACGCCGACGTCACCGGCATCCAGAACATCCCAGGCAGCGCGCTCGACCTCGCGGCTGAGGACGGCCGGACCATCCGGCTCATCGGCGAAGCGACCCGCGAGGGCGTCCGCGTGGCCCCGCGGCTGGTGCCCGAGAACGGGCCCCTCGCAGTCACGGGCACGCGAAACATCGTCCAGATCGAAACCAAGAACGCCGGCTCCCTGCACTCGAGCGGCCGCGGCGCGGGCGGCCCCGAGACGGCGACGGCGGTGCTCTCGGACGTCGGCCGGCTCCCCGAACTGTAACGTTCGTCGGTCTCGCCTTCTTCTCCACTTAGTCCGACTGCGTCGGACCCTGACCCCGACGCCATTCGTTCGATCGCCCCCTCTCGCCCTGCTCGAGATCCGCCAACGTCTTGCCGACTCGAGTCTTAGTAGGGGTGCAGTGATCCCGCCAACGACCGCTCCGATCGTGCTGCGATCGCGTGTGGATGTGACACAAACCGCAAGCAGGCGCCGGGATCACCTGAATACGCTTTCGAAATGGTTTTAACCGCAACGAGCGAAAGAGACCGATATAAGCGCCTCTGCGCGTGAGCTACAACAATGAGCGAAGACAAACCGCACCAGAACCTGGCCATCATCGGCCACGTGGACCACGGGAAGAGTACGCTCGTGGGACGACTCCTCTACGAGACGGGGAGCGTACCCGAGCACGTCATCGAACAGCACCGCGAAGAAGCCGAAGAGAAGGGTAAGGGCGGCTTCGAGTTCGCCTATGTGATGGACAACCTCGCCGAGGAGCGAGAGCGTGGCGTCACCATCGACATCGCCCACCAGGAATTCGACACCGACGAATACTACTTCACCATCGTCGACTGTCCTGGTCACCGCGACTTCGTCAAGAACATGATCACGGGCGCGTCCCAGGCGGACAACGCCGTCCTCGTCGTCGCCGCTGACGACGGCGTCGCGCCCCAGACCCAGGAGCACGTCTTCCTGGCTCGTACCCTCGGTATCGACGAGCTCATCATCGGCATCAACAAGATGGACGTCGTCGACTACGAGGAGTCGACGTACAACGAGGTCGTCGAGGAGGTCAACCAGCTCCTCCAGCAGGTCCAGTTCAACACGGACGACGCCTCGTTCATCCCGATCTCGGCCTTCGAGGGCGACAACATCGCCGAGGAGTCCGACAACACGCCGTGGTACGACGGCGAAATCCTGCTCGAGGCCCTGAACGACCTGCCCGAGCCGGAGCCGCCGACGGACGCGCCGCTGCGACTCCCGATCCAGGACGTCTACACGATCTCCGGTATCGGTACCGTCCCCGTCGGACGTATCGAGACCGGCGTCATGAACACCGGCGACGACGTCGTCTTCCAGCCGTCCGACGTCGGCGGCGAGGTCAAGACGATCGAGATGCACCACGAGGAAGTGCCGAAGGCGGAACCCGGAGACAACGTCGGGTTCAACGTCCGCGGCATCGGCAAGGACGATATCCGCCGCGGTGACGTCTGCGGTCCCGCAGACGACCCGCCGTCCGTCGCCGAGACCTTCCAGGCACAGATCGTCGTCATGCAGCACCCGTCCGTGATCACGGCGGGTTACACGCCGGTCTTCCACGCTCACACGGCTCAGGTCGCCTGTACCATCGAGTCCATCGACAAGAAGATGGACCCCTCGAGCGGCGAGGTCGCCGAGGAAGACCCCGACTTCATCCAGTCGGGCGACGCCGCGGTCGTCACCATCCGACCGCAGAAGCCGCTCAGCATCGAGCCGTCCAGCGAGATCCCCGAGCTCGGGAGCTTCGCCATCCGCGACATGGGTCAGACCATCGCGGCCGGCAAGGTCCTCGAGGTCAACGAGAAGTAATAAATGCAGCAGGCACGCGTTCGACTCGCGGGCACGAGTCCCGACGACCTGGACGACATCTGCGACGACGTCCGCGAGATCGCGAACAACACCGGCGTCAACCTGAGCGGTCCGATCCCGCTGCCGACGAAGACCCTCGAGGTGCCGACCCGGAAGTCGCCTGACGGCGAGGGCACCGCCACGTGGGAGCACTGGGAGATGCGCGTCCACAAGCGCCTGATCGATCTGGACGCCGACGAACGCGCACTCCGACAGCTCATGCGCATTCAGGTGCCGAACGACGTCTCGATCGAGATCGTCCTCGAGGACTAACGGACTCGAGGCGCATCGAGACCGAGAGCCGATCGCGGTTCGCTTTCGGCTCCGGGATCAGTACGTTCCACTTTCATCGCGTTATTTTGCGCCCGCTCGAGCGGCGCGTCCGTCGGACAGAACAGTGACAGTCATCCCGACAGCGAGACGGCCGGGAGCCCTGCGAGTCGCGGAAGTCGTCCCTCGAGTCGACGAGAGACGCACCGTCGAGGGGACTTTTGGTCCGTCCCGTCCCAGTAGTCGGTATGGCGAATCGACCGCGTTCGCGATCCCGTCAGGGTTCCCGATCGGGGCCAGCTCCCGACGGGACTGACCGGACCCGCGGGGCCGACGGGACCTCGAACTCGGGCAGTCCCGTCGTCGACCTGCTTGGGATTTTCGTGCTCGTCTTCGCGCTGCAAAGCCTGACGGCGCTGATCGGCGTCGGCGTGATGGCCAGCCTGTTCGTCCTCGCGCCCCCGCTGACGACGAACCCGTGGACGATCGTCACGAGCGTCTACGCCCACGGCAACGTCGGTCACCTGGTCTCGAACAGCGTCGCGCTGGTCGTCTTCGGCTGGCCGGTCGCGCGGGCGACGACGCGGCTCCGCTTTCACGCCTTCTTCGCCGCGACGGGCGCGATCGCCGGCGTCTCGCAGATCGTCCTCAGCGGCGCGTTCGCCGGACTGCCGTTCGTCGGGAACTGGTTCGCGGTTCGACCCGTGCTCGGGGCCAGCGGTGCCGTCTTCGCGCTGCTGGGCTACCTGATCGCCTCGAACCGGCTCGCGACCGGCCTGGCCTCGTTCGTCGACGTCCCCGACTGGGTCTCGGCGCTGGTCTTTCTGGGGCTCGCGATCGCGGTCACGCTGGCGACCGCCGCGCCGGGCGTCGCCCTGCTGGCGCACTTCACCGGCTTCCTGGTCGGCCTGCTCGCCGGTCGGCTCCGCGTGTTGCAGGTCGGGGCTCGAGGCGTGAGCCGGGCGGCGTGAGCCGGGCGCTCGCGCGGCTGCGGCGTCGGGACGGCCCGTCGGCTGCCGAGGGCGGAAGGTTTTTGCACGCGTTCTGTCTCGGTAGCCAACAGGTTAGATTCGATGAACGATCTTCGGCTTCGCTGCTCGCTGCTCGTTCGGATGGGGATTGCGTGTGGCGTGCTCGCGACGCTGTCGATCGCCGTCGCGCTGATCGGCGGGCTCTGTGGCGGGCTGGTAGGACTCGCCGCCTGGGACTGGCTCGCCACCGGGCTCGAGTTCCTCGCGGGGCTGCCCACGATTAGCGACGTGACGGCCGTCTCGGCACCGGCCGCGGCGCTTCTGACCGCGCTCGCGCTGGTCGTCGTCCTCAACTGGTGGCCGCTGCTCACCCGCTATACGCCCGTCGAGCACCTGTTCCAGCCGACCGTCCCGTCGCTGGTCGCGACGGGAGCGGTGCTTGGCTGTCTGTACCTCGCGATCGTCGAGGGCAGCGCCGCGGCGACGTCCGCGGTCGCCGCCGTCCTCTCGCCGATCGAGCGGGTTCTGCTCGGCCTCGGGACGAGCGGCCTGCTCGTCGTCGCGCTGTTGGTCGCCGGCGCGCGTCGAGAGGTTCGCGATCTCCGGTCGCAGCTGGTCGCCGACAGCGTCCCCGCCGCAGAGGCCGACCCGGACCTCGAGGCCGCGGTTCGGCGACTCGCCCAGCTCGCGAGCGTGCCCGCGCCCGAGGTGTACGTCACCGACGCCGACCGGCCGGAGTCGTTCTCCCTCGGGAGCGGCGAATCGGCCGTCGTCGTGGTCTCGACGGGGCTGTGCGAACGCCTCGCGGACGACGAACTCGAGGCCGTGCTGGCCCACGAGGTCAGCCACCTGGCGAACCTCGACGGGCGGCTCGTGGCCGCCGCGATCGTGCCGGTGCTCATCGCCGACGACTGGATCGAGCGCGACTCGAGCGATCCGGCTGATCTGTTCTGGAACGCCCTCTTCCGCGGGTTGAAACGGTACGGCCAGTTCGGCGTCGCCGTCCTCTCGCGGGGCCGGGAGTGGCACGCCGACGCCGGCGCGGCCGCGCTCGCGTCGCCCGCCGCGCTGGCCAGCGCGCTCGAGACGCTGGCCGACGCCAGACGGAAGCCGACGACGGACCTGCGGGAGTGGGAGCGATCGGTGGTCGCGCTGGATATCCTTCCGCCGGCGCTCGAGGAGGAGGGGTCGGGGCCGTTTCGGACGCATCCGTCGACGGAGGCACGGATTCGTCGGCTACAGCGGTTGGCGGCGTCGTGATCCGGTGATCGTCGGCACGCCCGCACGAGGAAGCAAGCCTGTGCATGGCATTCACGATACTGTGACGAAACACAAGGTACAAATACAAACCCGAGTTAGAAAGGGGCGAGGGCTCGTAGATCAGTGGCAGATCGCTTCCTTCGCAAGGAAGAGGCCCCGGGTTCAAATCCCGGCGAGTCCACTCGCGCTACGCGCGTTCGGTAATCCTCCTACGATGGGGCTTTTACTTAAATCCACTTGACGGTTAGAACCGTGTATTCGGTCCGTCGTTCGGCACCTCTTGCCGGTTGAGTGTTCGTGATTTCTCGGAGTCCTCCGGTCGCTATCCCACGGTTAGCGATAATTACAGATTGAGGGCTACAACCGGCGCGGGAAGAGCACAGCTTGGCGCTGGCTGTAGCGGGTGGTCGGCCAGTGGCAACACTATTATCACACGCTTATTTCACTGATTTCACCGTGCAATAGGGCCGGATCGTGCCCCGATCGGCGCGCGCGGTAGGGTGGCCGGGGACAAGCCCCGGCCACGCCTGACGGGGAACCACGACGGGGGCCGTCGGGTTCCCCGTTAGGGGTGTTGCTAAGGCCACTCCATCAAAATACACCGCACTGCTTTGTTCAGTTCAATAGGAAACGGGAACAGAGAGGGACTGCATTCAGGTCATATCCCCTATTGCGGGATGCTGTATCCGTTCTTCCCTATCCCGCAAATACGAGTCCAGCTCCCTTCTGGCCTTGTCCAACACTTCTTCAAGCAATGAAGATCTGCGAATTACGTCTCCAAATTCCGAGTAAGCGCTGCCGCGCGACATTCTCACTACATCAGGCTCTGTGCCTCTATACCGGAACGATTCAAACGGGTTATCACCCACTTCCGGCACCTCCTCATCCGTATGCTCATAGATATCTACGCGCATCTCCTCTTCATTACCTGACTCAACCCAGTATTTCTTGACAGTCCAGCCGCCTCCCCTAATCTCCCCTTTTACACCGGATATATCAAGCACGACAATCAGATGGTTAGAAGGTGGATAGTCTAATTCTGCAAAGCTCACGCCGTAGTTCTCAGATATTAGCTGCTTGAACTCCTTCGGGAAATTATTATAGTAATTTTTTATGTTCTCTAATAGCACCTCATCAGAGTACAAATCCCACACAGAGTCCACCTCATCCACATCCTCACGCATTAGATCTTCTCCTCTAAATTGGGGACTTAATTCTTGTTTGGGAGACTCAACCAGTACATCAAGCAGTCTTTCAAGCAATTCTTGGTCAAAGTCAGGGCCATGTATACGGATTCGGGGAGGGTCGCTGGATGTTTCCTTTGTTTGTTCCCTCGCCACTGTATGCCTCTTATCATTCATTTTATCTATATCTGAATCAAGATAACCCTCGATATGAACACCAACGCTGTCGACACCATGTTCCTCAAGAATAGGTCCAATGTCTTCAGCTAGCCAAAATTGAAGATAGCGATAGTAACCTTCTCTGACCTCATCGACATGATATGTCTCCTGTTTTTCTAAACCCAATAGCTCAGCGTACTTATCAACAAATGAATATACATACTCCTCGGCGAGGAAAGTGTTTTTTGAGAAGTCCAAGTTTCGGTCTCTGATTTGATTTTTAACTTCGCTACGAAGAACGTTGTAAGCGAACCTCTCTGGGTTTCTTTCAAGAGGGTTATCTTGAGGGATTCCTCGGCGTCGAGAACTACCTAAGTTCTGGATCTCGTCCCAAGACGAATCTATTTCTCGAATTTGTGCATCGTTTTCGGTTCTATAAATAGGATAGAGTGTGTAGTGTAGAGAATTCTCCGTGTATTGTATACTCCCAAATCCGAATTTCCAGACGTTGGGATATTGCTCCTCTTTTAGCGAGTGAAATCGGTTCTCTAGTAAATCATGGTAACTATCTAGAAAAGTATGGATAGAAGCGAAGTGCTCTTTTTCGCGCCCTATCGCTGGGTTTGAGCGCCTCCTTAACTTCTCGTACTTTTCATAATCTCTTATTTTCTTTTGAGTTTCTTCAATTATATTCCTCCATTCAGATATGTAATCTGACTCCCCTTTCTGGATGCGGTTTTCGCTAGGGACCCTCACAACTTTTGACTCTTGAGAGTCTAGTCCCTCGTCTTCAAACCATTCTTGGGTGATGTGTTTCCAATAACCAATATTCTGCTCAATATCTACCAGTAGAAGAAGAAATGGGTCCGCCAAGGCTCGAAAATATGCTAAATGCCGAGTGTCAACCTGTTTACGGGGTGGATCATCCTTCCCTTTTGGTAACTTTTTCACTTGAACAACCAACCGTCCGGTGGGACTCCCATCAGAGTCAAGAATCTCTAGATAGCCATCATGATTTGGAACTTTATCCCGGGAATCAAGATGTGACTTCACCTCGCTATTAAAGGCCTGCTCAAGAATCTCAATTGTCGCCTGCTCTTCCGCATCGGAGTCCGGATAGGCAGCTGGCCTGGTTTTTTCATCCTCTTGGTCAGCCATTGGTGGTTGACTATCCACAATGGATGTAAATCTATGGTCACTATCCGACGACTCTCTTACCTTCTCATAATACTAGATACCATGTTAAGAATCTCTTTGAGATGACTCCCCCTGAGGTTGCACGTCGACAGAACCCATCTCCCGAATGTGCACACGAGTCGAGTAGCGCCGTATGCATATTGCTCGGCGATCGCCCTGACGCTCCGTCAACCGCTCTGGTAGAGTGACAGAAATACCCTGACTTTGGGCTGTATGGGCCGGTCCAGTGAATCGAAATAACTAGGATTTTCGGGGTCGTGTACGAGGATGCGAATTCGAACCGACGGCGACTACACCTACCGCGAGGATGCAATCGAGCGAGCAGCCGATTTCTACGATTGTAACAAGACGAAGGTCGTCGTTTCGGCCTGTGAAGACGTCCCTCGTCACAGCTGTACGTCAGGTCCTCGAGGGACGAACTCCCGCACGAGCAGCGCTGGCCGATGGCCGAAACGCTGTCAGCATGGAACGAATGCGAGGTCGACACCACGAACCTGCGCGGCGGAAATCTTTCCGTGTAGAGAATCTGTGTGGCCATGGCGTGAGTGTGAATGCCTCCCGATAACAGTCCGTCGGACGGGTCAGGAGAACAATCGCTGCACGAAATTCCGTTGTCGCTGGACGCTATTCTCGACATTCTGGCGAATCAGCGTCGTCGCTACCTCCTCGAATATCTATGGGACCAACCTGAGAACGTCGGATCGTTCGAAGAAGCGACCGAATACACGATACTGGAAATCGGGCGGAAACAGGGTAGGCAACCGAACCACGACGACGTTCAGGTGGATCTCCAGCACCACCACCTTCCGAAGATGGCCGACGCTGGCGTCATCGACTACGACATTCGAAGTCAAACGATCCGGTATCACGAAAACGAACGCCTCGAAACGGCGTACGAACGAGTGAGCGATCTTACCGTGGACTGAATCTCGAGACGGTACGTCTGCGGCTCGGACGTCGCCAGCCGTCGCGTCGCCGTCGCTTCTCGTGATACGCGCGAGAGACGTCGCCGTACCCGGCTGCCCGTTCGAATGCTCGAGCGCAAGACGCTCGATCCCGACCGGATTCCGTTCTCGAACTGACCGACGTGCTCCCCGGTCCGCTCGAGAGCGACCGAGGCTCTCGATGGGCGTCCACCGCTCCGATGAAGTGCGGAAGCACCGCCTCCTGTGGCAGTACAGCCGGTTCAGCGGTTGGAAGGGAGGAGTCGAGTCCACGGCAACCGACGGCCGAAACGAGCCAAAAGAATACGAGCCGGCTTACAGCGAGAGCGACCACTCGTGGCCGCAGTTCGGACACTCGAAGTCGACGATCGTCTCCCCGCCGGAGACGTACTTGTCGAGTTGTTCCCCCAACCCGCCATCGCATTCGGGACAGCGAGCGAACATCCGGCGCGCGAATCTAGCGCTTCGAGACCGTTCAGTTCACGTCCCAATATCTTTGGCTCGCGCGACCGGGCCGCGGCGGTTCGCTACACGAGCGCGCCGGCCGGATGAGCCGTCGGACGGCCAGAAAATGGCGGGCCGCTGCGTGCAGCGCCGCAGGTGCGGCCCGATCACCGCAGCGGGCGAAACTCGGAACAGCCGCAGGAACAGGATTCGACGCCGATCGGGCGGAGCGTCCCGTCGGCGAGTACCTTCGCTGCGTACGCTGCCCCGCACTGTTCGCAAATGGCCACGAGGCGATTGCGGTCGACCAGGGAGATCACCCCCGGAGGGACCAGGCGACCCAGCAGTATCAACCCCTTTCGTCCCTCGCTTGGCAATCACCGCCGAGAGAAGGTTCCGGCGATCGACGGCGGGGCCGATCCCGTCCCCGTCGTGCCCGCCACGGCCGCCGCGACTCCGCACGGCTCCAGCAACGGGGTTTTGTGTCGGCCCTCCCAAGCGGCTCGTATGAGCCAACAGACCGCCGACGCCGTGCTCGTGTACGCCGATTACGTCTGTCCGTTCTGCTTCCTGGGGTACGAATCGCTCGACCTATACCGGGACCAGCGCGACGAGCCGCTGGCGACCGACTGGCACCCCTTCGATCTGCGCGCCCAGCAGCGCGGGCCGGACGGCGAGATCGACCACGACGTCGACAACGGCAAGGACGACGAGTACTACGAGCAAGCGAAGCAAAACGTCGAGCGACTGGCCGATCGGTACGACGTCGAACTAGCCCAGTCCCTCGCGAAGGAGGTAGACTCCTACGACGCCCAGCGCGTCGCCTGGCGCGCGGCCGACGCACACCCCGACGCGTTCGAGGACTTCCACCGCGGCGTCTTCGACGCGCTCTGGCGCGAGGGCCGCGACATCGGCGAGCGCGACGTCCTCGAGGATCTCGCCGCCGACGCGGGCCTGCCGGACGGCTTCGTCGCGGAGACGCTGTCCGACGAGGAGAGCGCCGACGAACTCGAGGCGGCGTTTACGGACGCACAGCAGACCGGAATCACGGGCGTTCCGACGTTCATTTCGGGCGAGCACGCGGCCCGCGGCGCGGTCCCGCCGGAGCAGTTGGAGCGGCTGATCGAAGGCGCGTAAGGCGCCGGTGCCGCGTCGGCCGGAGACACACCGCGGACGAACCCGCGTTCGATCAACCGGAGCTTCGCGGACGTCACCGCACGCGGCGATCGAATCGCCTCGAGAAGACGTCGGTCCGGGAGTCCGAACTACGCCGAGCCGTCGCGCGCGCCGGCGCGGTCGGCGAGCCAGTCGTCGATCCGCGCGACGACGGCCTCGGCGACCGCGTCGGCGATCCGATCGGGCGACTCCGAGAGGTCCCAGACGTAGTCGCCGGTTCGGGTGACGGTCACCCACTCGACGTACGCTTGCCGATCCAGTTCGAGCAATAGCTCCTCGAGCGTCGACGGCTCGAGGGAGACGCCGAGCGTCTCCTCGACGGTCCGCGCGAGTTGCGCGGTCGTCGCGAGGATCCGATCGTCGTCGGCGGAGACCTGTGTGTCAGTTGTCGGGGTCGGCGGCGATGGAGGTTGGTCGGCCATTCTCGACCACCGGTTGTGAGTCGAGTAGTATTAATTCCGGTGGAAGTCACGGCACGTGTAGGATCAGGATCACGTGACGGATCGCCGACCTGACTCTCACCGCGCGGGGACCGGGAGTACACCCAAGAGTGTCGCACGCTAACGCTTACACATGCCCGACGAGAGCCACACCGACCGCGATCCCGGCCGCGGCCACGAATCCGACGCCGATCCCGGCGCCGACGACTGGGCGCTCGAGGAGGATCCGACGGACGCGCTCGATCTCGCATGTCCCGAGCGCGTTCGCGTCGGCGTCACCCGCGGCGAGCACGACCTCGAGATCGGCCCGCCGCGGGATTATCCGGACCGAGCGGACGTGTCGGTCCGCCCGGAGAGCGAGCGCGAGGGCGAGGGCGAGAACGAGGACGACCACCGCGTGATTCTAAGCCTTGACGCGATGGCCGGCGACCACGGGACGGGCCACGCGGACGTCGAACTCACGCCGGCAGAGGCCCGCACGCTGCGGGACCGACTGGACGAGACCGTCCGGTGGATGGACGGGTCGGATGCGGACGGCGGCGAGGAGTAGAACCGCGAAACTGACCGAACGCGTTACTCGTCGACGGGGCTCGGCGACCGGACGCGCGAGAGGTACGACGCCAGGTCCGTCGTCGAGACCATGCCGATGACGCCCTCGTCCTCGTCGACGACGGGCAGGTGCTTGAACCCGTGCTCGATCATCGTATCCGCGACGTCGCGGATGCCGTCCTGCGCCGAGGCCGTCACGACGTCCTCGGTCATGTACCGTTCGACGGTCGTCTCCGCCTTCGGATGGCTCTGCGCGACGATGTCGACGAAGTCCGTCGTCGTCAGAATCCCCTCGAGTTCGTTGTTCTCCCCGACGACGATGACGGAGCCGATACCGTTCTCGAGCATGAGCTGTCCCGCGTCCTCGACGAGCGTGTCCGGGCTGACCGTGTGCAGCGACGTGGACATGACTCGCGCGACGAAAATGTCCTCCATACTCGTCGCTATAGGTCGGTCGAGTAATAAGTATTGTCAACAGGTATCGCAGCGCACGGCGGTCGGTCCCCGGCGGCCCGCCGTCGTCCCGTGAAAACGGCGGTCGGTGTTGCGCCGCACCTTTAAGTGCGTTGTCGAGCATACACGGGGACAGTTACCGATGTCCCGGTCCCGAGCCGCCACCGACGCCGCCCTCGAGGGGCGCTGCAAACTGCTGGCCGCGCCGGCGCCGAGCGACGCCCTCCTCGAGTTCGTCGCCGACGAGTACGCCGCGCTGGCCGCCGAACACGGCCCGCGGAACGTGCTCGTGCTCAAGCGACACCCGGCGGGACTGGACCCGCTCGCCGACGCGCTCGCCGCCGCCGAGGTGGCCGACGGAACGCCCCAGTCCCCGCGAGTCGAGTCGGTGCCGGAACACGCCTCGAAGGTCATCGAGGAGTACGACCCGACGCTGGACCGACTCGAGTACGAGGAGCGTATCGAACTCATCTCGCTGGTGATCGACGGCGCGAGCCGCGAGGTCCCGCCCTACCTCGAGCGGGCCGCCGACCACGAGAGCTTCACCCGCGACGTCGGGCAACTGCTGCTCGAGGCGACCCGCCAGCGGCTTCGGCTCGCGGATCTGGACGAGCAGGCGGTCCACGACTGTCTGGCCTTTCTGTACGCGATGAACGACCGCTTCCACGAGGAACTCGAGGCCCGCGGGTTCGTCGAGCGGGCGGACGTGATCCCCCGGGCGGTCGAGTTGCTCGAGGCGAACGCGGACGGCCTGCGCGACCGCGTGACGGCCTCGTTCGACGCCGTCCTCGCGGTCGAGTTCGATGAGTACCGCCGGCTCGATCGCCGGTACCTCGCCGCGCTCACGGGCAGCGACGTCGATCTGGTCTGTCTCGGGGAGCGCCACGCCAGCGTCGAGCGCACGCGCGTCGAACCGGAGCGAATCGACGACGCGGTCGGGGACGGCCTCGAGGTGGAGACGGTCCCGGTCGCGGCGGCGTCGCCGTCGGACTCGACCACCGCCGCGATCGGCGGCGACGGGCGCGACCGCGACTCGCCACCCCACGCGGCGATCGCGAGGTTTCTCGCGACCGGCGAACGGCCCGCCTCCGCAACCGACGGCCGGACGACTCGAGACGAGAGGACGCGAGACGACGAAACGGGAACCGGCGCGGACCGAGAGCCGGTCGGCCGCGCGCGACACATCCGAACCCGAACCGCCCGCGAGCAGGTCGGCGCCGTCGCCACCGAGATCCAGTCGTTAGCGGACCGCCGGAACCGGAGCTACGACGAGTTCGCCGTCGCGGTGCCGAGCGTCGAGCGCGTCCCCGAGACCCGGCGTCGACTCCGCGAGGCCGGGATTCCGACGGCGACGATCGGCACGCCGTCGCTGGCGGAGGACCCCGCGGTGAACGAACTCTACGCGTTCGTCACCGTCCAGTGCGAGCGCGACCGAGAACGCGCTCGCGTCGACGCCGGTCCGGCCGCCGACGGCAGCGGCGACGACGACCGCGAACTCGAGCGCCTGCGAGCCCGCGTCGACGACTTCTCGCCCGCCCTGCTCGCGGACTGTACCGGCCCGAGCATCACGGACTCGCTCCGGCGGTGGATCCTCCGGACGGATCTGAAGGGACGGATCGCCAAGGGCGAGGACTGGGTCGACGCCCGCGAGCAGTACGAAAGCGTCCGCCGGGTGCTCGAGATCGCCCGGTTCGTCGAGGAGACGGACCTCGTCGGGCCCGACTGGGAGGGGCTGCGCCGGATGCTCCGGCGGACGATCCGGTACGACGCGCCCTACGTCCACGCGGTCGAGACCCGACCCCCGACCGGCGGCGTGACGGTCTGCGCCGTCGACGACCTCAAGTACGACTCCCGCGAGGTCGTCTTCCTGCTGGATCTGATCGACGACACCTATCCGGGCGAGCAGTTCCTGACCCAACTGTTCCCGTCGGCGTGGCTTCGCGAGATGCCCCACTACCCCGCCGTCACCGACCCGTCCCCCGCGGACGTCACGGCGACGTTCGCAACGGCCGACGGCGACACGGCGGGCGACCCCTTCGAGACCTATCACGCCCAGCGGGCTCGGCGCCGGCTCGCGCTCGGCGCCCGCGCCGCGACGGAGCGTCTCTACTGCTGTTCGTACGAGCGCGGCTCGGGTGGCCTGCGCCGCACCTACGACCGCTCGCGCTACCTGAAGCTGATCGAGTCGACCCCCGGGCTCACCCTCGAGGACGTCGACGCCGCCGGCGGCGCCGCGATCCACGGCGAGACAAAGGCCTTAGAGGCGCTGCTCGACCAGCCACGGGCCGAACTCGAGCGGGTGCTCCGCGAGGCGAGTACCGGCGGCGAGGCCGATCTGTCCGACACCGAGGAGCTGTTCGAGGAGATCGCCGTCGTGCTCGAGGACGGCGAGATCGACGACGAACTCGCCGAGGCGGTCCGCTCGCAGTTCGAGTTCGCGGCGGGCGAGGTGGTCCGAAATGACTGACGGCGCCGCGACCGGCGGGGGAACGGGCGAGATCCGGGCCGCGCTCTCCGCCGACGGCATCCGAACGTACCTCCGCTGTCCGCGCCGGTACGAGTTCGCGCACGTCCACGAGTTCGACGGCGACGCGGGCGACGCGGACGACGCGGCCGTCGCGACCGACGAGCGCGTCGCGATCCTGCGCCGGGCGATCTGTACCGCGCTCGAGCGCGTCGCGGTCGGCGAACCCGACGATGACGACGCCACCGACCTCGAGGACGCCGCCCTCGAGCGGCTAGCGACGTTGTGGGACGAGCACGACGAGCGGTTTCACTCCCGCGAGCAGCGCCGCCACGAACGGCGCGTCCTCGAGGCCACGGCGAAAGCGTACGTCGAGGACGTCGGCGCGGACCACGCGGCGGGCGTCGACCAACTGCTCGAGAGCGGCGACGGGTCCGCGAGCGCCGACGGCTTGATCGGCCCCGATATCCGACTCTCGAGCGTCGTAACGCCAGAGATAGGCGACGCCACCGGATCGGATCCGGCAGCCGAGCCCGTGACCGTCGACGCAACCATCGACTACGTCTACGGCGACGGTTCGTCGGTCGTCGGGGTTCGCTTCGTTCCCTCCGTCGCCCCGCTCGGCGTCCTCCGATACCGCTCCGACTGGGAGCGCGTCGCGGAACTGTTCGTCGACCACTTCGATCCCGAGGCAGCGGCGTTCGAGCCCGGTCCCGTGGGCGCGCTGTTCGAAACCGCCGTCGTGCTCGACGGGTTACGGAACCTGTGCGATCGACTCGGACTCGAGGACCGTACCTGCCGCTACGTCCAGATTCCGCTGGCCGACCGCTCGGGCACCTCGGTCAACTGGGTACGGGGCACGGTCGAGACGAGCCTCGAGCCGGTCGACCTCACCGACGTCTACATTGATCACCTCACCTACGGCCGGACTCACGAACACCGGAACGAGACGGTCGACGACCGGCTCGCGTCGGTCGTCGGCCGGATCGTCGCAGGCGGGTTCGATCCGTCCGATCGGTGGGAGCAGGTCGCCGAGCACGCTTGCCCCGAGTGCGCGTACACCGTCTGCTGCGGCGAGTACATCGCCGAGGAGGTGCGATTCGATGGCTGAACCGACCGACGGGCGCGATCCCGCAGCGGGCGCGGACGAGACCCTCGAGCCGAAGGGCAACCAGCGGGCGGTCATCGACAGCGACGCCGCCTGCGTCTCCGTCGACGCGGGCGCCGGTACCGGAAAGACGACGACGATGCTTATGCGGATCGAGCACGCCATCGAGACGGGGGCGGTCGACCCCGACGACGTGCTGGTGCTGACCTTCGCGAACGAGGCCGCCGGCAGCATCCGCGACGCCGTCGCCGAGCGGCTCGATCCCGACACCGCGGCGGCGATCGACGTCTACACCTACCACTCGTTCTGTTACCGGCTCGTCCGCGAGTACGCCTACTACCTCGGCTACTCGCCGGAGTTCGAGGTCGTCACCGAGCGCAAGCGCCGCCGCATCGTCGGCCGACTGCTCGCGACCACCGACTACGGGTTCGCGGCCTCGCCCGAGCGCAACGGGCCCCGATCGGACCTCACCGACGCCGTCGACGATTTCATCCGGACGATGAGCCAGGAGGACGTCACCCCCGAGCAACTCCGAGAGGGGCTGCCGGACGTGCGGACCATCGAACTCTGCAACGAGTTCGTCCTCTGGCTCGAGCGCCGCGCCGGGCAGGACCTCTCGTTCGATTCGGAGGCCCTACGGTACTTCAACCGCGACGAGCACCTCGAGACGGCCCGCGAGTCGCTGGTCGGCTACGGGAAGCTCGTCGAGTACTGCCGCGAGAAGATCGCCGAGTCGCCCGAACCGTTCCGCGAGGACGACGTCGTGCAGGACGTCGACCGCTACCTGCAAGTGCTGCAGACCTGCGTGACCGAGACCATCGAGGCGCTCTCGCTCGATGAGCCGACCACGAAACAGCTCCCGCGCGCGCTGTTCGGCAACGAGATCTGGCGACGGAAGACCGAGCGCATAGAGCAGAGCCCGTTCGGCCGACTGAAACACTACGTCGAGTTCCTCCGGCTGGCACGCCACTACGCCGACGTCTACGCGGACTACCACGAGGCCCTCGCCGAGGAGCGCGCGCTCGATTTCGACGAACTGGTGCGGACCGCCACGGAGCTGCTCGACGACGAATCGATCGCCGACGAGATCACTGGCCAGTGGGACCAGGTCTACTGCGACGAGTTCCAGGACACCGACGAGACGCAGTTCGCCCTCATCACCGAACTGACCGACGGCCCCGACCGGCCGGACCTGCTCGCGATCGGCGACAAGGACCAGGCGATCTACGGCTGGCGGGGCACCGACCGCGAAGGGTTAGACCGGCTGGCCGACGAGTACGACGACCACGAGGCGATCGAACTCGAGCTCAACTTCCGCTCGCGCCAGGAGATCCTCGATCTCACGAACCACTGCGAGTACGGCCCCCAGTCCTCGAAGACGCTTCGGGAGGTCGGCCGAGGTCGCGACGGGGTGGACGCCGATCCCGCCGAGGACCCCGTCGACCGCGTCGTCAAAGTCGAGAGCGCCGACATCCCCGAACCGACCGCCGATCAGGTCGCGACGACCGTCTCGAGGCTGCTCAACGGCGAGGCCGAAACCGTTCCCCAGCGGAGCCTCGAGGACATCGCGGTCATCGTGCGGACGAACCGCCACGCGCAGGCGGTCGCGGACGAACTCCGGGAACGGCGGATACCCTACGAGATTTCGGGCTCGCCGCGGGGCGAAATCTCGCCGGGGATCCGAACGGTGCTGTCGTACCTCCGCGCGCTCGTCGATCCGGACGCCGACGCCCACCTCCGGCGGGTGCTGCTCTACCGCTATCGGCTCTCGGAGGCCGACCTGACGACTCTGCAGGGACGCGAGGGGGCGCTCTACGACGCCGTCTTCGACGTCGAACCCGACGCGCTCGAAAACCCAGACCGCCTCGAGCGGGCGCGCGACCACCTCGAGGAACTCGCGACGCTGCGGGACGTCTACCCGCTCTCGGGCTTTATCCGGCGGTTCCGCGAGTTGACGCGGATCGAGTGGTTCCTCACGGGCGAGGAGCGGGCGGAACTCGACCGCCTCGATCGGTTCGTCGAGAGCTACGATCCCGAGACCGTCGTCGGGACGCTGACGTCCGAATTCGTCGACGCCCTAGAGCGGACGCTCCGGGGCAGCGGCAGCGAGCGGACGCGGGGCACCCAGTCCTCGGACTCGATCGACGTGATGACCGTCCACCAGGCGAAGGGGCTGGAGTTCGACACCGTCCTCGTCCCTTACCTCTCCGACGAGGAGTGGTGCGTCGAGTCCGACTACGCCCAGCGCGCCCGGGAACGGCTGCTCGCGGCGACCATCGACGACGGGATCGACTCGCCGCTACTCGCGGATCTGGCCGCCGAGACCGTCGCCGAGGAGTGGCGCGTCCTCCACGTCGCGCTGACCCGGGCCGAGAACCACCTGTTCGTCTTCGGTTCCGAGTACGACTACGACGGCGACGAGGAGGAACTCGGGGTTTCGACGGCCGACGCCTGTCTCGCCGGCGACATCGAGTGGTCGACCGCCGGTCAGCAGATGAACCTCTGGTCGTCGCTGACCGAGAGCTTCGAGCGGGTGCGGGCGCAGTATCCCGATACCGTCGCCGATCGGACCGACGAGATCGCCTACTCCGCCGACGTCACGCCGGGCTCGATCACCTACTACAGCGATTACGGCGACCGGGACGTCGAACCGCTCGAGACGCGCGAGGCGATCGAGACCGTCCACCGGCTCGGCCGGCTGTTGCGCGATGGCACGCTACTGCCGGCGGCCGACGCCGCCAGCCACGGCGACGAGGACGTCCGCGAGTCAGTCCAGATGCCCAGCGGTCGCCGACCCGCGGCGCTGACGACCGACACCGTCCGGTTCCCGGTCGAGACGCTCTCGGACGCGACCGAGCTTCCGGTCGCGATGCGCCACAGCTACAGCGCGATGGAGACCCACGACACCTGCCCGCGAAAGCACTACCTCGAGCACGTCGTGACGGCGATCGACGATCCGCTACCCCTCGGCGCGGTCGATTCGCAGGACTGGAACAGGGGCGGCGGCTCGAGGATCGTCGGCACCGTCTTCCACGACGTCGCCGAGGAGGCCTTCTACCGGGAGTACGAGACGCGCGCCGAGTGGCGCGAGGCCGCCGTTCGGCACCTGACCGCGCGGGACCTGCTCGAGCACCGCGAGCCGGTGCTGGCCTGCATCGATCGCTACTTCGAGGCGACCGCACCCGGGTTCGAGCGGTCGGTCGCGGAGTGGGAGCCGCTCGCGGCCGAGGTGCCGTTCTCGCTGTCCGAGGTCGACGGCGTGGCCGGCGACGTGATCGGGTACGTGGATTCGATTCGACGGCTACCTGGAGAAGGTGCCACCGCCGATACAGGACTGACAGGGGCGCAGGAGCGAGCCGGCGAGCTCGCCGTCCTCGATTACAAGACGACCGCCGAACGGATCGCGACCGACGATGCGGTCCAACTGTCGCTGTACGCGCGGGCCTGCGAGCGGCGCTTCGACGAGCCGATCGGCGCCGTCGGCTACGTCTACGTCGGCGCTCTCGAGGGGGAAAGCGAGGACGAACCCCGCGTCGAACTGTTCGACCCCGACGACCTCCCGCCGTGGTCGAGCGTCCGCGAGACCCTCGAGTCCGTCGACGATCCTGCCTACCTCGAGACGACGCCGGGCGATCACTGCCGGCATTGTCCCCACCGGTCGCTCGGTTGTGCGCCGGACGAGTATCTCGAGGACGGGACGGTCGGTCTCGAGTCCCGATCGCTGACGGACGATTGATCGGCCGCGTTCGTCGACCCTCGGGGAGCGAATACGGACGTTTATTCCGCCACAGTCGAACCGCTACGTGTATGATCGAGGCGACGCTGTGTTTTCCGATGCGCTCGCGGTCTGACGGGAGCGACGACGCCACAGTCGAAGACACCGCGACCGAAGACGCCCCCGACGAGGTCCTCCTCATCGAGAAGCGCCGCGGCCTCGGCGAGGGCTGGTACAACGGCCCCGGCGGCAAACTCGAGGGCACGGAGACGCCCCGGGAGTGTGCCGTCCGCGAGACCCGCGAGGAGGTCGGCCTCGAGATCGATCCCGCCGACCTCGAGAAGACGGGGGAACTCACCTTCCTGCTGGACGGCGACGAGCACACGTTCTGTCACGTCTTCCGGACGACGGCGTTCGATGGCGAGCCGACGGCCTCCGCGGAGGCGCGCCCGGAGTGGGTCCCGGTCGAGGACGTCCCCTACGATCAGATGTGGGAGGACGACCATCTCTGGCTGCCGACGGTGCTCGAGGACGAGACCGTCCGCGGCGAGTTCCGCTTCGAGGCCGAGGGCGACGAGTCCCTGGACGAAGCCGCGTTCGTCGACTACGACCTCGAGACGGGCGTCTCGCTCGAGGGGGACGGCTGATCGAGCGGCGTCGCGGTACGTTACGCGTCCCAGCCCTGGTGTTCGGGGTGGATCGCAGTCTGATCGTGGTTCTGGCCGCGCTCCCAGACGTCACCGGTGGCGCCGGACGGACCGCGCCGTGTCTTCCACTCGAATTCGCCTGGGTCGTCGATCGTGACCTGCCAGACGTTCCCTGCCGCCCAGGTGCCTTCGACGCCGCCGCCCCAGTTCGTAAGTTCGTCGGTGCTGCCGGTGAAGTAGACGGATTCGCCGGGCTCGACCTCAACGGTCACCCGTAGCGTGAGTTTACCGTCGTGCGGCGCGGTTTCGCCCCGGCCCTCGGGCGCGTACATCACCCATCCGTTGGACGGAACGGATAGTTCGACCCAGCCGTCGTCGTTGGTAGTGATCGATCCTCGGTGCCCGGTGTAATCGACGAGCGGTTCGTTCACCCAGGACGTTTCGACCCACTCGGTTCGTTGCTCGGGGCCGTTGTTGATCCCCGCCAACAGGTTCGACTCCCGCTCGAAGACGTAGAGGTCGGCGCCGACGTACCGATCGACGGCGGGCCCGGACGCGAGGTTTCGTTTGATCCAGATCATGTCCTCGAGGTACGGGTCGTCGACGGCGGCGCTGCTCTCCGCGGTGAGAAAGAGCATCGGCGTCCCCGGAAACGAGAGGATGTAGGCGTGTGCGAGTTCGACCTCGGTGCCTTCCTCCTCGTAGTTCGCCGGATCGTCGCCGTCGTCGATGCCGACGTTCGGGCCTGGTGCGTCGTGGTTCTGGACGAACGTCACGGCGGCGCTTGGATCCTCGTGGACGATTCCCCGCGCCGCGTCCTGTGCAAGCGCGGTCATGTCGCCGCCCTCGAAGGCGTCGGTGATGGCGTAGTACAGCGGGTAGTCGAAGACGGTCATGCCAGTGTTGGCGAACTCCATGACCGCGTCCTTGTCCCCGTCCAAGACCTCACCGACACGCCAGAGGCCGAGCTCGTCGGCGAGCGGGTTGATCTCTGACTCGAAGTACCACGGCCAGATGTGACCGGCGGCGTCGAGCCGCAGCCCGTCGGCGCCGAGGTTGGCGATCCGCTCGACGTAGTCGGCCTGCTCGCGCTGCACGTGGGGGTGTTCGTGATCGAACGAGGGCAACCCCAGTAGATCGCACTCGTAGAGCGCGCGCTCCTCGTCGTTTCCCTCCCCTTGCCAGTAACAATCCTCGCCGAGCGTTCCGTAATCGTGGAAGTGTTCGTCCCGATCGAACTGGGGAAGTTCGACTGCGCCGTCGGGGCCGGTCGCCGACGCCATGTGGTTGAGCACGGTGTCGACGACGAGGTCGATGTCGTGGTCGTGAGCGGTCTCGATCATCGACTCGAGCGCCGCCTCGGTCCCATAGGGCGAGTTGAAGTCTCGATAGTCGACCGGCTGGTAGCCGATCGGCGGGTGAGGCTCGAGGTAACCGTAGTCCGGATGCGGATTGCCGTAGTAGCCGTCCTGGTCCGCGGTGGTCTGGTCCTCCCAGTCGAGCATGGGCGTCGCCGGCTGGGGGACCCAAATGCCGTCGATACCGACGTCGGCGAGGCGTTGCAGGTCGTCTTCGACGTCCTGCCACTCCGTGTGGAAGTACTGGTAGAGAACCGGTTCACCGTCGGCGTCCGGGGTCGGACCATCCGGCATCGCTCGCGTTCGCTCGGTGCCGATGGAAACGCCGGCGACCGACAGCGCGCCGAGCGTCGCACCGGCTCGCAGCAGCGTTCGTCGGTCGACGGCAGGTGCGTCTCGATCACGAGAGTCGTTGTCTTCCATGCGGAACTGTCCACAACGCATGATGTGATAAAACATAATACTTTTAACTTAATTTAGTATATCTATATTTTATCTACATACAGTTACAATATTTTGCCTCAGGTCGTCCGGAACCATCCTGGTTTCGACGTCGGCCCTTCGTATCGTTTAAGCCCGCGGTGGCAGTGAGACGATGTATGAGCGACGAGAGTCAGGAACTCGGGATCACCGAGTCGAAATCGCACAAGCCCGGCGAGTGGTACGCCGAAGTCGTCCAGAAGGCCGGCCTCGCAGACTACGCGCCGATGGGCGGCTTTATCGTCACCAAGCCTCGCGGCTACGCGCTCTGGGAGTCGATCCAGGACGCGCTCGACGGCTGGTTCAAGGAGACGGGGGTCGACAACGTCTACTTCCCGATGTTCATCCCCGAGTCCTTCCTCGAGCGCGAGAAGGACATCGTCGAAGGGTTCGACCCCGAGGTCGCGTGGGTCACGCAGGGCGGCCACGAGGAACTCGAGGAGCGGCTCGCGGTCCGGCCGACCAGCGAATCGATCATCACGCCCTTTATGGCCGACTGGGTCCGCAGCCACCGTGACCTGCCCCTACGGCTGAACCAGTGGTGTTCCGTGGTCCGCTGGGAGGCCACCGAGACCAAGCCCTTCTTCCGGACGAAGGAGTTCATGTGGCAGGAGGGCCACACCGCCCACGCCTCGAGCGAAGACGCCTGGAAGGAGGTCTGGACCCGCCTGGGCCAGTACGAACGCGTCTACGAGGACGTCCTTGCGATTCCGGTGCTGCGCGGGAAGAAGCCCGAACACGACAAGTTCCCCGGCGCGGACACCACGACCACGGTCGAGGCGCTGATGCCCGACGGGAAGTCCGTCCAGGGCGGCACCAGCCACCACCTCGGGCAGAGCTTCGCCGAGGCGTTCGACATCACCTTCGTCGACGAAGACGAAGAAGAACGGACGGCTTACACCACGTCGTGGGGCCTCTCTTGGCGTGCGCTCGGCGCGCTCATCATGACCCACTCGGACGACCAGGGGCTCGTGCTGCCCCCGACCATCGCGCCCACGCAGGTCGTCGTCGTCCCGATCTGGCAGGAAGACACCAAGGAGGACGTCCTCGAGTACTCCGAGGAAATCGCGGACGAGCTCGAGGACGCCGGCTTCCGCGTCGAACTCGACGACCGCGACGAACGGAATCCCGGCTTCAAGTTCAACGAGCACGAGTTAAACGGCGTGCCCCTCCGACTGGAGATCGGCCCCAACGAGGTCGAGGACGAGGAGGTCACGCTCGTCCACCGCCCCGACAACGAGCAGTCCGTCGGCGACCGCGACGAGATCGTCGACACCGTCGACGCCCACCTCGAGGAGATCTACGACAAACTCTACGAGGCGGCCGAAGAGAATCTCGAGGAGAACATCCGCGAGGCCCACAGCCCCGAGGAGATCATGGGCACGATCGGCAAACACGGCGGCTACGTGAAGACGCCGTGGTGCGGCGACGAGGCCTGCGAGGAGGCGATCAAGGAGAAGGTCGCCGCCGAGATCGTCATGCAACCGCTCGAGGACGAAGGCGGCGAAACAGCGGGCGAAGTGCCCGAACCCGAGGAGGACGAGTGCGGCGTCTGCGGCGAGCCGGCCGACGAGATCGCGTACTTCGCGAAGTCGTACTAGCGCGTCACCGTCGCACGAGCCGCCGAGCGGTCAGGCGCCGGCCGCCGGCCGCGGCGCCCGACGGTCCGATCCGAATATCTGAGCCTAATTCTTTAACCCCAGAAAGCTTACCAGAGGAGACGAATGTATTAGCGTAGTGTTCACTCTGGTGGGTGAACACTACGTGCCTCTGACATAACCCTTTCTACGGCCGGTATTGACTACCGTCCGCATTCGTCGCCGGTCAGTAACTGTTTGTTTCACTCTTCCGGTGGTTCTCCACAACTATCCACTGAGAGCAGAATATCCCGAAGTCTTCCAAACATCATTATATATCCGTACGGATATGGTGTATATACCTTAAACACCACCATATGTGTTTATAATACACTTAGTCATTATGGAGTAGCCTCTTATAGCTGAGTTCGGTACCGGGGTGTATGTCACAGCCACACGGAGCGTCATCCACCGAGCGTTCGACGGGGCTCGCCGACCCCGAGGACGCGCGGTCGAACTGCGGCGTCGGCGTCGTCATGGACCTCGACGGGGATCGGGGCCACGACGTCGTCGCCGACGGACTCGAACTACTCGTCAACCTCGAGCACCGCGGCACCACCGGTGCGGAAAAGGACACCGGCGACGGCGCCGGCATCATGCTCCAGACGCCGCATACCTTCTTCGCGGACGTTCTCGAGACCGATCTACCCGACACCTATGCGGTCGGCTCGATCTTCTTCCCGCAAGACAGTGCCGCCCGCGAGGACCTCGTCTCGCTCGCCGAGGACACCTTCGCGACCTACGATCTCGAGGTCCTCGAGTGGCGCGACGTCCCGACGAACAACGACGACCTCGGGAAGACGGCCGTCGAATCGGAACCGGACGTCCGGCAGGTCGTCGTTGCACCCGAAGACGATGACCTATCGCAGGAGGACTTCGACCGGCGACTCTACGTCGCCCGACGCGCCCTCGAGAACGCCGTCGAGGACGCCGACATCGAGAACAAGGAACGGTTCTACGTCGTCTCGCTCGACTCGAAGACCATCGTCTACAAGGGCCTGCTGAAGGGCGAACAGGTTCCCTCCTACTACCCCGATCTGACCGACGAGCGCATCGATTCGAACTTCGTGATGGTCCACGAGCGGTTCTCGACGAACACGCTCGGCGCCTGGCACCTCGCCCACCCCTACCGCAACATCATCCACAACGGCGAGTTCAACACCATTCAGGGGAACATCAACTGGATGCGCGCCCGTGAGACCGACCTCGAGAGCGACGTTTTAGAGGATCTCGAGGCGGTCAAGCCGATCATCGACGATCCCGACCAGTCGGACACGGCGAGCGTCGACAACGCGCTCGAACTGCTGATGCAGGACGGTCGGGACCTCGCCCACGCCCTGCGGATGCTCGTTCCCGAGGCCTGGCGCGGCGACGACCAGATGGACGAGGACCGCAAGGACTGGTACGACTTCCACGCCTCGCTCGTCGAGCCGTGGGACGGCCCCGCCCTGGTCGCGGCGACCGACGGCGAACGCGTCGGTGCCGTCCTCGACCGCAACGGCCTGCGTCCCTGCCGGTACGACGTGACGACGGACAACCGCCTGATCATGGCCAGCGAGGCCGGCGCGCTCGAGACCGAGCCCGAGAACATCGAGGAGCGCGGTCGCCTCCAGCCCGGCCAGCTGTTCCTCGCCGACCCCGAGGAGGGCCGGGTCATCCCCGACGAGGAGGTCTTCGACGACCTCACCGACGAACGCTACGGCGAGTGGGTCGAGCAGGAGCAGGTCCACTTAGACGACATCAAGACGACCGACGACAGCGCGCCCCAGCGGGAGGTAGCCGGCCTGCGCGACTACCAGGCCGCCTTCGGCTACACCCACGACGAACTCGACAACCTGATCGAGCCGATGACCCAGAAGGGGAAGGACCCCGTCGGCTCGATGGGCGACGACACGCCGCTGTCGGTGCTGACCGACTTCAACCGGCCGCTCTTTTCCTACTTCAAACAGCTGTTCGCCCAGGTCACGAACCCGCCGCTGGACTACATCCGCGAGGAACTGGTCACCTCGATGGAGTCTCGGCTGGGATTCCAGCGCAACCTGCTCGACGAGTCCCCCGAGCACGCTCGCCAGCTCGTACTCGACTCGCCGATCCTCACGGACGCCGAACTCGAGTCGATCCGCGACTGCTCGGTGAACGACGTTACGGCCGCGACGATCGACATCACCTACGAGCCCGCAAGCGACGAACTCGGCGCCGACCTCGAGGCCGCCATCGAACGCGTCCGCGAGGACGTCGTCGACGCCATCGAAGACGGCCACGACGTGATCGTCCTCTCGGACCGCACCGTCGACGAGGACCGGGTCGCGATCCCGAGCCTGCTGGCGACCGGCGGCGTCCACCATCACCTCGTGCGCAACGGCCTGCGCAACCACGTCGGCCTCGTCGTCGAGTCGGCCGACCCGCGAACCGTCCACCACTTCGCGACGCTCGTCGGCTACGGCGCCGGCGCGATCAACCCCTACCTCGCCTACCAGACCATCGAGGACATCACCGCGGGCCCGGACGGCGCCGACACCGAGGAGGCGATCGACGCCTACGTCGGCGCGGTCGAGGACGGCCTGCTGAAGATCATGGCCAAGATGGGCATCTCGACGGTCGAGAGCTACCAGGGCGCCCAGATCTTCGAGGCCGTCGGCCTCGACTCGGACCTCGTCGCGGAGTACTTCGAGGGAACCGAGAACCGCACCGAAGGGATCGGCCTCGCCGAGATCGAGGAGGACCTCCGCGAGCGCCACGCGGTCGCGTTCGGCGACGACGGCGAGGAGTCGGACCTCAAGCGCCACGGCGAGTTCGAACACCGCTCGGGGGGCATCCACCACCAGTGGAACCCCGACACCGTCGGCGCGCTCCAGCAGGCCGTCCGCTCGAACGATTACGAACGCTACCAGGAGTTCGCCGAACAGATCAACGACCAGCAGCAGAACCTCCAGACGCTGCGGGGCCTGCTCGAGTTCGATTCGGACCGCGATCCGATTCCGATCGAGGAGGTCGAGCCGATCGCGGACATCGTCGAGCGGTTCTCGACCGCGGCGATGTCGCTTGGCAGCCTCTCGCCGGAAGCACACGAAAACAACTCCATCGCGATGAACCGGCTGGGCGGCAAGTCCAACTCCGGAGAGGGCGGCGAACCGCCCGAACGGTTCGGCACCGAGCGCGAGTGTAACGTCAAGCAGGTCGCGTCCGGCCGCTTCGGCGTCACCTCGACGTACCTCTCGAACGCCGACGAACTGCAGATCAAGATGGCCCAGGGCTCCAAGCCCGGCGAGGGCGGCCACCTCCCCGGCTCGAAGGTCAACGAGATGATCGCCCACGTGCGCAAGTCCACGCCGGGCGTCGGGCTGATCTCGCCGCCGCCGCTGCACGACATCTACTCGATCGAGGACCTGAAGCAGCTGATCTTCGACCTCAAAGCTGCGAACGAGGACGCCGACATCAACGTCAAGCTCGTCAGCGAGGCCGGCATCGGCACCGTCGCCGCCGGCGTCGCGAAGGCAAACGCCGACGTGGTCCACATCTCGGGCCACTCCGGTGGCACCGGCGCCTCGCCCAAGACCTCGATCAAGAGCGCCGGCCTTCCGTGGGAACTCGGCCTCGCCGAAGCGAATCAGATGCTCTGTGCGACCGGCCTGCGCGACCGCATCCGCGTCTCCGCGGACGGCGGGATGAAGACCGGCCGCGACGTGGCCGTCGCCGCCCTCCTCGGGGCGGAGGAGTACGTCTTCGGGACCGCCTCCCTCGTTACGTCGGGCTGTGTCATGGCCCGCCAGTGTCACAAGAACACCTGCCCGGTCGGCGTCGCCACCCAGCGCGAGGACCTGCGCAAGCGGTTCCCCGGCGAGCCCGAACACGTCATCAACTACATGACCTTCATCGCGCAGGAACTGCGCGAGATCATGGCCGAACTCGGCTTCGAGACGCTCGATGAGATGATCGGCCAGGTCGACGTGCTCGAACAGCGCGACGACGTCGACCACCCGAAGGCCCGCAACGTCGACCTCTCGGAGGTCCTCGCGGAGCCCGACAACGAGGTCCGCCGCAAGATCCGCGAGCAGGACCACGAACTCGAGGACCAACTCGACCGCGACCTCATCGAGGCCGCGGCCGACGCCATCGAGGACCAAGAGCCGGTCAACCTAGAGGCCGAGGTGACGAACGTCGACCGCACCGTCGGCGCGATGCTCTCGAACCGCATCACCAGCCGCTACGGTGAGCCCGGCCTTCCCGAGGACACCATCACGGTGGATCTGGAGGGGACCGCCGGCCAGAGCTTCGGCGCGTTCCTCGCCAGCGGCGTCTCGATGCACCTCAACGGCAGCGCCAACGACTACGTCGGCAAGGGCCTCTCGGGCGGCAAGGTCGCGATCCGAACGCCCGAGACGGCGGGCTACGACCCCAGCGAGAACATCGCCATCGGCAACGTCGCGCTCTACGGCGCGACCGACGGCCAGCTGTACGTCAACGGCGTCGCCGGCGAGCGGTTCGCCGTCCGCAACTCCGGTGCCAAAGCCGTCGTCGAGGGCGTCGGCGACCACGGCTGCGAGTACATGACCGGGGGCGTCGTCGCCGTGCTGGGCGAGACGGGCAAGAACTTCGCGGCCGGCATGTCCGGCGGCGTCGCCTACGTCTACGACCCCGACGACGAGTTCGCGGCCAAGGCCAACACCGGCATGGTCTCGCTTCACGACGAACTCGAGGACAAGGACGAGGAGATGCTGCGCCGCCTCGTCGAGAACCACGTCGCCTACACCGGCTCCGAGCGTGGCGAGCGCCTGCTCGAGAACTGGGAACGGGCGCTCAACGCCTTCGTGAAGGTCATGCCGGAAGCCTACCACGAGGCGATCACCGAGCAGGGCAGCGACGACGTCCGCGACGAACTGCCCGGTGCTCCCGAGGTCGCCGCCGAGGCCGAATCGGCCAGCTTCGCGGCGAGCGACGACTGACCGGATAGTCGCCTCGAGGCCCCGAAAACGCGGTTTTCGTCTTCGCTCTTTGACTGGGTTAGCGCCAGCTACCAGCTACCGGCGATCGACTCGCTCCGCGCCGTCCTCGAGCACGCCGCCCGCGTCGCTCGCCGCCTCGAGCACGCTCTCGACTGACGGTGCGGCGAGCAGGTGCGCCGAACAGTCGCAGTCGGAGGCGCCGAACCCCGCGACCGGCTCGCCGGGCAGCGACGCGGCCAACTCGCACTCTCTATCGGCGTCGGGGAACGTGACGGCGGTCTCGAGGGCTGCGTCCGGATGACCGAGCAGGTAATCGACGTGCCAGTGGCGGGCGTCGCGCTCGCCGCGGGCGAGTTCGCGGTGGCGATCGACGCGGGCGAAGCCACCGGGACCGAACGCACTGCCGACGTAGGCGTACGCGCCCGCGGCGAACTCGCGGTCGCCGAGCGCACCGACCTCGATCGTCGTCGGTTGCGAAATGTCGATCGCGAGGACGTACGTGCCGCCGGAACCGCTCGAGTCGCTGCCGTCGGGACTGCCCATATCGGGCGTCGGATCGGAGCCGCCAAAAACGACGGTGGTCTCGGCTCGAGCGCGATCCGGCGGTCGGCGATCGACGTTCCGTCCGTGCCGGCGTCGCGATTCCCTTATCTCGAGCGATCGTTCCGATCGAGGTCGGGGTTGCGGTCCCGGTCGGACGTCGGATCGTTTTCGTGGACGTGCCGGCGGTTGGTCATGTCCTCGTCGGAAAGCCGGCCGCGCTCCGTCCCCCGGTCTCGGTCGCGGTCGGACCGCCCCTCGGCCCAGTCGCCCTGTTCGGAACGGGGGCGCTGCTGGCTGTACTGCAGGCCGCCGCCGGATTCGTACTCGGACTCACCGAAGTCGCGGTCGCGATCCTGCCGTCCGTACTGGCCGATTTCGGACCCGCCTCGGCCGTGCTGTCCGCGCTGTTGCTGCCGGTCGCCCTGCGACTGGCGGCGACCGCTCTGCTGGCTCCGACCCGACTGCCGATCGGCCTGATAGCGGTTCTGCTGATTCTGCTGCCCCTGTCGCTGGGACCCCTGCTGGCGCTGCAGGTCGTGCTCCTCGCGGTCCCGATCGGAGAACGCCTCGCCCTCACTGCGCTGGTGGCGACCGTAGGGCTGCTGTCCCTGGCGGTACTCCTCCTGAGGCTGGTCGTGCCGTTGGCCCTGCTCCTGGCCCTGTCGTCTCATCTGGGACCACCGATCGTCGCTCAAGCGGCGCTGCTGGCCCTGGTTCCGGTTTTGATCCTGCTGCCGGCGGTCCTGCTCGCGCTGTCCGCGGTCGCCGGATCCGAACGCGGACTCCGATCGACCGCCACCGCGATCGCGGCCGTGGGACCCCTGGGATCGGCCCTGCTGTTGGCGGCGCGCTTCGCCGCCGTACTCGAGGTTCTCGTCCACTTGAGACCGGGTCTCGAATTGGTCCTGCCCGTGACGCTGGCCGCGACCCTGTTCCTGACCGCGGTTCTGCTGGTGGCTCGAACCGGTGCTTTCCGCTCGATAGTGACCCGGCTGCCCCTGTTGTTCCCAGCCCCGTTGCTGCTCTTGGGACTGCTGACGGCGGTCGGACTGGTGGCCTTGCTGTCGGCCGCTCTGTCGCTGGTGACCGCCCTGCCGCTGGCCGTACTGTCCCGACTGCTCGGACCGGTACTGTCCACCACTGCGTTGCTGGCCGCCACCGTACTGCTCTCGGGCGCTGCGTTCCTCTCGCTCCGACCGACGGGCTTCGCCGCCGTACTCGAGGTTCGCTTCACTGCGCGCGTTCGTCGCGAAGCCGCTTTGATCGCCCTGCTGACCCTGGCCTCGACTCCGTCCCTGACCGCCGCGCTGGGACTGCATTCCCGATTGACCCTGCCGCTGGTGCTGGTACCGACGCTCCGCGTACCCCTGACTGCCGCCGGAGCGGTGGCCCTGGCTCGACTGCGCGCTCGACCGCCGACCCGTGCCGGGCTCGCCGGTCGACTCCTCTCGGTCTTCGGTCCACCGCGACCGGGCCGATTCCTGCCCTCGGTCCCGGCGCTGACTCCGTTCATCGGATCGCCGGCCCTCCGTCTCGCCGCCGCGGCTCGAGGAGCCCTGGAGCCAGCCGCGGTCGCGGTCGCCCTGGCGTTGGTTGCGCTGCTCGCGGTGCTCGCCCCGATCGCTCCGATCGCGCTGGCCGCTCTGGTCGTCGTACCGGTTCGCTTCGTGCTCTCGAGACTGTCGGCGCTCGTCGTTGGTGTCGTTCATGGCTGTGAAGTTGAAAGTGATCGATCGTCGGCGGCCGGTTCGCTGACGGGAGTGACGCACTGACCGTCACCGACCGCAGTACAGGCGTCCCCACGACGGGCTACAGCGAACGGCGGGTTCAATCCTGAGCATGCGTTCGCGTGCACGAACCGCCGACGGAAAATCGCTCGAGACGGGGTTCGAGCGGGCGTTATCGCTGCGGGCGCTCCTGCATCGGTACCGCACCCGTCTCTTCGTACACCTCCCGTGCCTCCGTCGACGGGCCGAACGCGAACAGGCCGCGAACGGGCTCGTACTCGTAGGTCACCCACTGGGGCAGGAACTGCGCGCCGATCAGTTTCCGGACGCCGAGCTGTTTGAGCCGCGCGTCCGGCGTCAGCCGATCCGTCAGCCGCAGATCGACGATGCCGTCGAAGACGTACTCGTCGGGGTATGCCTTCCCGCCCGCGGTCGTCGCACCGGCGACGATCGGCACGAACCGCGCCTTGCAGACGGTCGCCCGAACGTCCTTGATGAAGTTATGGACCCGCTGCTCCTCGACGAGCGAGTCGAGTTCGTCCAGCGAGTCGATCGTCACCAGCCCCGTCTCGGACATCTCGAGGTCGTCGAGCGCGTCCTGAAGGCTGTTCGCGACCGCACGGACGTCGCTTGGATCCTCGACCTCGACGAGCGCGTCCGCTGCGGCCTCGCCGACGAAGTTGGTCCACTCGGTTCGGGTCTCGAGGAACCGCTCCCGATCCTCGAGGCGGTGGGTGAAGCAGTCGACGACCTTCAGACGGTCGTCCTCGAGGGCCGGCAGGACGTTCCAGCCGTTCTGGAAGAACCGCTCGAGCGTCGCCGTCGGCGGGTTCGCGTAGGAGACGACGACGGCGGGTTCGCCCCGTTCCAGGGCGCGCCAGACGAGTTCCGTCAGGAGTTCGCTGCGGCGCGTCCCTTCGTCGCCCGAGAGGAGGACGAACGCGTCCGCGGGAATGCCGTTCGGCAGGAGCGAGTCGAGGGGTTCGATGCCGGTGACGACGCGCTTGTAGGCGTCCGGTTCGGGCATCGTCGAGTCGTCTTCGGCGGCGTCCTTGCAGGCCGTCGAACAGAAGTAGCCGTCGCCGTCGTCGGCGCGCTTCGCTTCGCCGGGGATCGGATAGTGGCAGTGGTCGCACCGAAAGGGGACGGCCGCGCGCTGGTCGGTCCGGATCCGTTCGGTCATGCGTTCATCGGCACGAAGCAGCGAGAAAAAACCTCGGCCTGATTGCAGTCGGGCCGGGCGGCGACCCGACACCGTCGCCGGCATCGTCATCGTTTTCCCCCGAACCGACGACGACCGGACATGGACAGCGCACTCGTCATCGGCGGCACGCGCTTTATCGGCCGCCACCTCGTCGAGGAGTTGCTCGCCCACGAGTACGACGTGACGATCTTCAACCGCGGCACCCACGACAACCCGTTCGCCGACGACGACCGCGTCGATCGCGTCGAAGGCGACCGGACGAACGAGTCCGCGCTCGAGGCCGCCGCGATGACGGTCGATCCCGACGCCGTCTTCGACTGCGTGGCCTACCAGCCACGCGACGTCCGCGCGGCGACGACGATCTTCGACGACTGCGAGGCCTACGTCTACGTCTCGAGCGGCGCGGCATACGGCCGCGAGGACATCCCCAAGCGGGAGGACGAGACGCCGCTCGAGCCCTGCACGGCCGAGCAGGCGACCGACGACTCGCAGGAGACGTACGGCAATCGGAAGGCGGAGGGCGACCGCGCGGTGTTCGCCGCGGCCGACGAGGGGGTCGACGCGATGGCCGTCCGCCCGCCGATCGTCTACGGCCCCCACGACTACACCGAACGGCTGGACTTCTGGATCGACCGGGTCAACGAGTACGACCGCGTCATCGTGCCCGGCGACGGAACGAACGTCTGGCACCGCGTCTACGTCGAGGACGTCGCTACGGCGTTGCGAATCGTCGCCGAGCGCGGCGAACCCGGCGAGGCCTACAACGTCGGCGATCGACGGCTCGTCACGCTCGAGGAGATGGTCGAACTGATCGCTGACTGCCTGGAGACGACCGTCGACGTCGTCCACGCCGGCCCGCGCGAACTCGAGGCCGCCGACCTCTCGCTCGACGATTACGTCCTCTACCGCGACTACCCCCACGTCCTCTCGACCGCCAAACTCGCCGCCCTCGGCTGGGAGTCGACGCCGCTCGAGGAGGCCATGGACCGATCGGTGGCCGATCACCTCGAGAGCGACCGCGACGGGCGCGAGCACGGCCCGGATCGGGAGGCGGAGGAGCGCGTTCTGGGAATTTTGGACACGCTGTAATCCGTCGTCCGATCACGACACGTCGGACCACTTGAACTATCTCTGAACCGAGAGAAGTGATCGTTTACCAGATTCCGAATGAGTTTCTCACGAGATGCGGGCCGGCACACCGGAAGCGGCGCTCAGCGGACTGTATACCGATATTGAGCGGAGAACGTCGTCGACCCGGCGTCAATCGCCGTGGAAGCGATACGGCGGCGGATCGGTCCAGTAGAGTCAGAAAGCGCCGCACATCGACTCTATTCTACGGATTACCGGAAGAAACGATCTCGTAGCATCCCTGGTTAACGTCCATTACGTATATTTTCGTATATAGACGGCTACCATAGATGTTCGATTTCTGTCCGACAGTCCCATCCATGGTCCGGAAACACGGTCGCAGTCCGGGACCGGGCGCTCGAGTCGCCGGCGCCAGTACAGACCGACGCGGAACCGAACGGTCGAACCCCCATCGAAGCTAGATTCAAGTAGAAACGTCCGAAACACCGAGAGCATGACACGGTACGAACGCGTCGCAGACACGACCGCCCACACCGGCGAAGGCCCGCTGTGGCACCCCGAGGAGGAGCTGCTCTATTGGGTCGATATTCCGGCCGGGACGCTCTACGCGTACGATCCCGCGACCGACGACTACGACCCGGTCTACGAGACCGAAGGCGACGAGCCCCTCGGCGGCTACACGATCGAGGAAGACGGGGCGCTCCTGCTGTTCACCCACGGCACCGTGAGTCGCTGGGAACCCGGATCCGACGAGGCGGAGCCGGTCGCCGAAATCGAGAGCGCCGAGACGCGGTTCAACGACGTCATCGCCGATCCCGAGGGCCGGGTCTTCTGCGGCACGATGCCCGGCGAGGACGACCTCGGGGACCTCTACCGGCTCGAGACCGACGGTACGGCGACCCGCGTCGTCGGGGACGTCGACATCGCCAACGGGATGGGCTTTACCGACGACCTCGAGACGTTCTACTTCACCGAGTCGGAGGAACACGTGATCTACGCGTTCGACTACGACCGCGAGACGGGCGCGATTTCGAACCGCCGGCCGTTCGTCGAGGTGCCGAGCGACGACGGCGTGCCGGACGGCATGACCGTCGACGACGACGGCTACGTCTGGTCGGCCCGCTGGAACGGCGGGCGCGTCGTTCGCTACGACCCCGACGGCGAGCCGGTCGACGAGATCGAACTGCCCGCACGAAAGGTCTCCTCGGTCACCTTTGGCGGCCCCGATTACGCAGATCTCTACCTGACGACGGCGCTCGAGGACGGCACGCGGGCCGAGGAGGGTGACGGCGCGGGCGCGTTCTTCCGCGTCCCCGACGTCGCCCCCGGCGGCGTGCCGGAGTTCCGCTCGCGGATCGGTCTCGAGTGATCGGTAGCAGGTGTCACCGGCGATTCTCGACTCTCGCCGCTCGTTCTCGAGGGCATTTACAGCGCGTCCGAATCGGACACCACAGTACGAAAGCGAAATCAGAGAGTGGAGTTCGAGTTCAGTCTCGGAGCAGGATGTCGACCATCACGGCGCCGATGATCACCGCGCCGGTCAGCGTCTCCTGGATGTCGACGGACATGTTGTTCAACACCAGCAGGACGGGGATCACGGCGATCACGAGCGAGCCGAGGAACATCCCGGAGATGCTCCCTTCGCCGCCGAAGAGGTTCGTCCCGCCGATGACGACCGCGGCGATGATCAGCAGTTCGAAGCCACGACCCGCAGAGCCGAACATCGAGCCGTAGTAGGAAATCGCGATGATGCCGGCGAAGGCCGCGACGATCCCGGTGATGACGAAGTTCGCGATCTTGATGCGGTCGGTATTGATGCCGCTCCGGTCGGCAGCTGACTGGTCGTCGCCGGTCGCGTAGACGTGGTGGCCGAAGCGGGTCTTCTGGAGGAGCAGGCCGAACGCGATCAGCAGTCCGAACATCCAGAACACCATGTACGTGATCTCGACGCCGACGACCGTGATCGAGCCGCCGAACAGCTCGAGCAGGGCCAGCCCCTCCGGCGTTTGCTGCGAGCCGCCGGAAGTGAGCATGTAGGCGACGCCCCTGAGGATGCTCATCATGCCGATCGTCGTGATGAGCGACGGGATGCCGACCTTGGTGACGATGACGCCGTTGGTCAGGCCGACGGCCGCGCCGATGAGGAGGACAGCCACCAGCGCCGCCGGCACTGTCAGCCGGTAGTCGGTGAGCAACATCGCGAACGTGAGTCCGGCCACGCCGTACATCGAGCCGACCGAGAGATCGAACTCGCCGCCGATCATCAGGTAGGTCATGCCGATTCCGATGATCACGTACGGGGCGGCCTGGCGCAACAGCCGCGAGAGGATGCTGCTGAAGTTATCCCACCTGAAGAACAGGTCGGGTCGCGTCACGCCGATGAGCCCGAACAGGAGGAGGAACCCGAGGAGAACGCCGATCTGTCGGCGCTGGAGGAGCCGCCGGAGCCGCGAGTCGGTCTCGCGACTGACGGCGTCCCCGTCCGTCGCAGATTGGGTCGCGCCGCTCATGCTGTGGCCCCCTCGTCGTCGGCGGCGTCATCGACGGACGTGAGTTCGAACTCGTCGATCTCGTCCTCGTCCTCGGCGCCCATCATCAGCGCGATGATCTCGTCGCGGGTCGCCGAATCGGTGTCGCGAACGCCCATCAGCCGCCCCTGCGCGAGGACCGAAACCCGGTCGGCGAGGGTAAGCACCTGCCGGATGTTGTGACTGATGAGGACGATCGACAGCCCCTCGTTCCGGAGGTCGTCGATCACGCGCAGGACGTTTCGCGCCCCCTCAATCGAGAGGGCGCTGGTCGGTTCGTCGAGGATGAGGATGTCAGGATCGGACTGTAACGCGCGGGCGACCGCGACCGCCTGCTGCTGGCCGCCCGAGAGATCGCTCACTCTCGCGTCGGGATCGACCGGAATCTGCACGCGGTCCAAGCTCTCTCGAGCGCGATCGCGCATCGCCTGTTTGTCGACCACGCCGAGGAATCGCCCGAGGGGGTCCGACCGAACGGGCTCCTGTCCGAGGAACACGTTCGCCGCGACCGTCTGGCGCTCGGCCAGCGCCAGATCCTGGTAGACCGTCTCGATTCCCATCTCGCGGGCGTCGCTGTAGTCCTCGAACTCGACTTGCTCGCCGTCGACGCGAATCTCGCCGCTCGTCGGCTCGTGCACGCCACAGAGCATCTTGATCAGGGTGGACTTGCCGGCGCCGTTGTCGCCGACCAGCGCCATGATCTCGCCCTCGCGCAGCGAGAAGTCGACGCCCTCGACCGCAACGACGTTCCCGAAGTGCTTCGTGAGTTCGACCGTCTGAAGTATCGAATCGTTGTCCGACATGGGTTCGTGGTAGGTAGTGTGGTACGTACGTCGCCGCTTACACGCCGTGGTACTCCAGCAGTTCGCCCCAGTTGCGCCGTTCGAGCACGAAGTCGATCGTCTCCTGATCGACGATTTCCGCGCCGGTCATGATCTCCTTGGGCGGCATGCCGCGCTCGAGGTAGGCGAAGGCCTGGTGAACGGGGAGGTAACCCTGGCTGTAGGGGTCCTGGCCGGTGGTGTAGTCCATCACGCCCTGCTGGATGTAGTCGAGCGTGTTCTGGGGCAGGTCGAAGCCGCCGATCACCATGTCCTCGGCCATGCCCTCGTCTTCGGCGGCCTGACCGATGAACCACGAGTAGACGTCGCTGCCGGCCATCCCGTCCAGTTCGGGATTGGCAGCGAGGTGGTTCGCGATGCGGGAGACGCCCTCGTTGGAGTCGTCGGTGTAGTTGACCCGATCGGTGATCTCGATGTCCGAGTTCTGCCGGATGGCATCTTCCGCGCCCCTCGCGCGAGCGGCCTGGCCGCTGTGGGCGGGGTCGGCCAGTCCGATCGTCACCTTGCTCGCGTCGTCCGGGAGCTTGTCGAGCAGCGCCATTCCGTTGGCGTAGCCCGACGAGTACTGGTCCTGGCCGACGAACGAGAGGGCCTGCCCGAACTCCTCGCGCATGAACTGGCGGCCTTCCTCCCGGAGGCTGTTCGTGTTGAACGTCAGGACCGCGATGTCGTTGTCCAGCGCGTCCTTGATGACGCTGTTGTACGCCTCCGTGTCGCTTACGGTCGTCACGATCACGTCCGGCTGGGACGCCACGACGTTCTCGAGGATGTTGACCTGCTCCTCGACGCTGAAGCCGCCGGACGGCCCGGTGAAGGTCGCGTTCCAGCCGAGTTGACTGGCGGCGTCGTGCAGCCCGCCGATCGTCGGATCCCAGAACGAGATCGCCGCGTTGTGACACACCATCGTCACGTCCCGCTCGGGCGGATCGCGCGAGAAGTCTAACTCCGTCGGCGGCGGCGTCAGGTCGACGCGCTGGTACGAGGGCGCAGAGCCGTCGGAGCCGGAGTTGCCGCCGTTGCCGCCGTTGCCGCTGTCCCCGTTGCCCCCGTCCCGTTGCAGGCAGCCGGCCAGCCCGCCGACCGCCGTGATTGCACCGAGCTGTTGCATCACCTGTCGACGCGAAATTCCCTTGCCGACCGTCACGCTAATGCGACCGTCATTATCTGCCATACAGTAACCCAATTGTACTCTCCAATTATAATGATTTTCATCGTCTTTTAGAAGGGTCGTCGGATTCCGATCGATAGCCGTCAGCTATTACGAAAGACTCGTGCGCCAGAACTGCATCAGCGGGTCGGCGTTACCAATGCTGTTTGTAAACGCTGCAACTGCGTCCGTCGTCCGACCGTACGCCGAGCCCACCCAAACGCGTCCGGTGTCGGAACTCCGGCGGACCCGTCAGGAGTAGTTGTGCTCGAGTTCGATCACGTTCGCCGTTCCGAGCACCGCCTCCGGAAGGTCCTCGTAGAAGCGTTCGTCGCCGACGCGGTGGACGGGACAAGAGACGCTCACGGCCGCGATGCTTCGATCCGTGTCGTCGGTGATCGGCGCCGCGATGCAGCGCAGGCCGTTCAGGCGTTCCTCCCGGTCGACGGCGTAGCGCTGCTCGCGCACCGCCTCGAGTTCCTCGTAGAACGCCTCGCGGTCGGTGATCGTCTGCTCGGTGACCTGCGGCAGGCCGTGCGCGTCGAGGATCTCGTCGACCTCCTCCCGCGGGCGGAACGCGAGGATCGCCTTGCCGAGGCCGGTACAGTGCAGCGGCACGCGCTTGCCCTCGTGGGTGTCGAGCTCGACCGCGTTCTCCCCTTTCGCCTGGTAGAGGTAGATCCCCGTCCCGTTTTTCTCGACGAGCAGGTTCACGAGTTCGCCCGTCTGGTCGGCCAGCTTGTCGACCTCCTTCTGGGCGGTATCGTAGATCGGCGTGCGGTTGCGCGCGTACGCGCCGAGGCCGAGAAACGACAGCCCGATGTGGTACTCGTCGCCGTCCTTGTCGACGTACTCGCGGTTCGCGAGCGTCGTCAGGTGGTTGTGCACCGCGCTCTTGCCGATGTCGACCCGCTCGGCGATTTCGGAGATCCCCGCGCCGTCGAGTTCCTGAATGATCTCGAGGATCTCGAACGTCCTGTCGACGGTTCGAACGGGGTGTTTCGGTTCGGACATACGCCTATGGTTGGTTTCGACATACATATAGATTGTTCTGCCTAGCGAAAACCCGTTTGTCATGACTCGTACGATCCCGTCCGTCACGGAACGCATCGAAGCGGTGGCGGACGAAGACGCGGAGAGTGACGCTCGTCGTTGCAGTTCGCAGCCGGCGGTATCGATACTCGGCCCGCAAAATCGACCCCGTCCGGACGGTCGAGCGACGGTGCGCCGATCGGCTGCGACGGCTACGGTTACACTTCGACGACGGTGTTCGGGAGGGTATCGAGACCCTCGACGGCGATTTGACCGGATCTCGGTCTCGAGGCGTGACGTCGTCGGAGACCAGCGAGGTGCCGGCCAGGGGCAGTCGTCAGGGAAATCACAAGAACCGTATACCGTCCCTCCCCTAGTCGAGCCATGGCCGAGCGGTACCACAATTACGTCGACGGGCGGTGGACGAGGTCGGAAACGGGCGAGACGTTCGAAACGACGAATCCGGCCGCTCCGACCGAGGTCGTCGCCGAGTACGAGCAGTCGAGCGCCGAGGATGCGAACGCAGCCGTCGAGGCGGCCGCGGCCGCACAAGGAGAGTGGGCCACTACGCCCGCTCCCGAGCGCGGGGCGATCCTGCGCGAGGCCGGTTCGATTCTGGCCGACCGGAATGAGGAACTGACGGAATTGCTCACGCTCGAGGAGGGCAAAACGCACGCCGAAGCCGGCGGCGAGGTCCAGCGCGCGATCGACATCTTCTACTACTACGCCGAGAAGACCCGCGACCTCGGCGGGACGGTAAAGAGCGCCAGCGGCCCGCGCACGAACCTCTACACGGTCGCCGAACCGGTCGGCGTCGCCGGCCTCGTCACCCCGTGGAACTACCCGATCGCCATCCCGGCCTGGAAGATCGCGCCCGCGCTCGCGACCGGCAACGCCATCGTGCTCAAACCCGCGGAGGACGCTCCCGGCGTCGCGCTCGAGATCTTCGAGGCGCTGGACGAGGCCGGCATCCCCGACGGCGTCGCCAACGTCGTCACCGGATTCGGCGCCACCGCCGGAAACGCGGTCGTCACGCACGACGAGGTCGACGCCGTCTCCTTCACCGGTTCCGGGCAAGTCGGCGAGATGGTCTACGAGAAGGCGACCGACGACGGCAAGCGCGTCCAGACCGAACTGGGCGGCAAGAACCCGACCGTCATCTCCGACAGCGCCGACGTCGAGGAGGCCGCCGAAATCGTCGCCGCCGGCGCCTTCGGAACCACCGGCCAGTCGTGTACCGCCTGTTCCCGCGCGATCGTCCACACGGACGTCTACGACGAGTTCGTCGACGCCGTCGTCGAGCAGGCAGAATCTATCGAGATCGGCCCCGGCGACGAGTACGACATGGGTCCGCAGGTGAGCGAAAGCGAACTCGAGGGAACGCTCGACTACATCGAGATCGCCGAGAACGAGGGCGCCACCCTCGAGACCGGCGGCGGTCAGCCCGAAGGCGAGCGCTTCGGCGACGGCTACTACGTCGAGCCGACCGTCTTCACCGACGTCGAGAACGACTTCCGCATCGCCCAGGAAGAAGTGTTCGGGCCGGTCCTCGCCGTAATTGAGGTCGCGGACTTCGAGGAGGCGCTCGCGGCGGCAAACGATGTGCAGTACGGCCTCTCGGCCAGCATCGTCACCGACGACCACACCGAGGCCGAGCGCTTCGTCCGCGAAATCGAAGCCGGCGTCGCGAAGGTCAACGACAAGACCACCGGCCTCGAGCTGCACGTTCCCTTCGGCGGCGTCAAGAACTCCTCGAGCGAGACCTGGCGCGAGCAGGGCGACGCGGGCATCGACTTCTACACCATCGAAAAGACCGTCTACGACGGCTTCTGACGCGGCCTCCTTTCGCAGAACGGGTTTTCGAACGGCAAACGGACGCTCGACGATTCGAAACCGGTTATCGGAGGGAGTGGACGCGAACGAACGGCCGCAGGAACGGATCGCTCGTTCATCGGCGCCGACCGTGACACTAGACTCGTCCCGTTATACGGAACACCGTTTCCTGACAGTAAACTCCATTTGGTGTCCGTAATTTGGTGTTCCCTTTCCAGTCACCAATCGACGGTACCGCTCGTCGCCCGCGATATCGACCGGTAGACGACGGGACGCGGAGTTCGTCGATCAGCCTTCGATTACAACCATACGTGTGTAATAGTCGACGAGGTCTCCCGTCGGACGCTCCGGCGGTCGGTACCAAAGACGGGATCGGATTTCCGCCGCACTCGTTCGATTTTTCGGGTGAGACTCGAGCGGGAAGGACACGCAGCCGCGGCCGGCCACTCGCGCTGGTGCCTGTTCGCGTTTAGCACACAGGATTCTATTATCGGTAATACCGTTTTGAGGAGCAGAACAGACGTTTACTATGCGTCGGCACTCGGCACCAGATTCGCAGATAGGCGGACGTTCGCGACCGGGTACGTCGTCGTGACGAGTATAGTTCGGGCGCGGAGTCGGGGTCGGCTTCGGGATCGGGTTCGCGGTAGTGAAGCGGCCGACGACTATCGCCGTCCGTCGGGCCGCTCGATAGGAGTCCGCCGGCGGTGCGTCGTTACTCGGCCCAGTAGGCCTCGCCCGGCGAGGTCTCGAAGACGGCTCGCGAGAGGACGTCGACGGCCTTCTCCAGGCCCTCGCGGCTGCTGGTCAGCGAGTCCTCGTGTTCGATCGAGAGCGCGCCGTCGTAGCCGACCATCCGGAGCGTCGAGACGACGTCCTTCCAGTGGTTCTCGCCGTGACCGTAACCGATCGAGCGGAACAGCCACGAGCGGTCGGGCTCGTCGGTGTACGGCGTCGTGTCGAGGACGCCCTTCTCGCGGGCGTTGGCGTCGTAGACCTTCGTGTCCTTCGCGTGGAAGTGGTGGATAGCGTCTTCCTCGCCCAGCAGGCGGATCGCCTCGGTGACGTCGATCCCCTGCCAGTAGAGGTGCGAGGGGTCGAAGTTCGCGCCGATGCGCTCGCCGGTCTCCTCGCGGAGCTTCAGCATGCCCTGCGGCTCGTAGATGAGCATGTTCGGGTGCATCTCGATCGCGACGTCGACGTCGTGCTCCTCGGCGACGTCGTTGATCTCACTCCAGTAGTCGGTCGCGAGGTCCCACTGGTACTCCAGCGCCTCGAGGTGCTCGCTCGGCCACGGCGCAGTGATCCAGTTGGGCGTCTCGTCGTTCGGGCTCCCGCCGGGCAGCCCCGAGAAGCAGGTGACCGCGTCGACGTCGAGCTGGCCGGCCAGCTCGATCGCGTCGCGGAGCTGCTGGTCGTCCCGTTCGGCGCGCTCGTCGTCCGGGTGGAGCGGGTTGTTGTGCGTCGCCAGCGCGCTGATCTCCATGTCGTAGACCTCGACCGTCTCGCGCACCTCCGCTTGGGCGTCCTCGTCGTCGAGGTGCGTGTCCGTGCTGAGGTGGCCGTCGCCGGTGAAGCCGCCACAACCGAGTTCGACGGCCTCGACGCCGATGCCGTCGAGGTACTCGAGCGCTTCGTCGAGGGGCTGATCATCGAGGGGGACTGTGAGTACGCCGACTTTCATATCCGTTTCAATGGTGTGCGGGCATTTCACATAAGTGTCGCGGCGTCGGAAAGGCCGACGGACCGCGATAGCCAACGCACTAGCGGCAACAGGGAACATAGTTATCTAATAGAGAACAGCCATCCTCGTCGATAGCGCGTTTCGGACCGAGTCGCGACGGGGGCGAGGGCAGTTCGGCGCCCGCTCGAGGCAGTCGGCCACTATCGCGACCCGAAACGGAGAATCGGTCACGGAAAGGGCGGAACTGCGTTCCTAGCAGAGCCAGCACGTTTCATAAATAGAGAACGGACGGTCGGGTACGGTAGGCGGTTCCGCGGAGCCCGCATCGTCGATGATCGAGGGCTCGCACACGACTCGAGGGGACAGACTCGATCGTCGACGAATCTGCACCACAACCCCCTCGCGAGCTGGGGCACAGCACTGGCGTCGGTGACATCGTTCGATCGGCGACAATACTTGCTGATATCACCTCGTTGAATACCCTTCGACGCTTCGAATCGATCGGGTCGTCTCGGTCGTCAACCACGAGAGTCTTCCCCCTAGCCAGACCACGTCGCCGGTGTCTTTCTGGGTAGACTATCCCGACGACCCGTTTCCGGTCGCAGCGTTCCGTCGCGATCGATGGGATTACTCGAGAGTCGGCAGACTCGGCAGTCGGTACGCCGATCAGCGATCGGACCGTGCTCACTGACGCGTAGAAGCGAAAGGCGCCACAGCGAGAGGCGAGACCTACACTTCGACGACGGTGTTCGAGAGCGTGCCGATGTCCTCGATGCCGATCTCGACCAGATCGCCTTCTCGAAGCGTGAAGTCGTCGTCGGGAACTAACGAGGTGCCGGTCAGCAGCACCGAGACGTCGGGGACGGCGTTGTGGTTGGTGTAGCAGTCGACGAGCTCCTCGACCGAGCGCACCATCTTGCTCGTGTTCGTCGAGTCGTCGTAGAGCACCTCCCCGTCCCGGCTGATCGTCATCCACATCTCCAGATCGTGGGGGTCCGCCAGCGAGTCGGCCGACCGAACGCAGGGGCCGATCGCGCAGCAGCGGTCGTAGACCTTCGCCTGCGGGAGGTAGAGCGGATTCCGGCCTTCGATCGAGCGGCTGCTCATGTCGTTGCCGATCGTGTAGCCGACAATCTCCTCGTCCGACAGCACGACGCCCAGTTCGGGCTCGGGCACGTCCCACTCCGAGTCCGCCCGAATGCCGACTCGGTCGTCGGGCCCGACCGTCCGATTCGGCGTCGCCTTGAAGAACACCTCCGGTCGATCGCTCTCGTAGACGTCGATGTACATGTCCTCCATCGAGCTCTCCTCCTTCCGCGCCTCCTCGCTGATGCGGTAGGTGACCCCCGCGGCCCACACCTCGCCGGACGAGATCGGCGTCGCCACCGCGCCGTCGCCGTCGTCGCGCTCGGCGTCTAGCAGTTCGGACGGGAGGACGTCGGCGCCGTCGAGCAGTCGCTCGGAAATCCGGTCGATCGAACTGTCGGCGATCGAAGCGGCGGTAAAGAGATCCTCGAGCGTCCGCAGTCGCGGCTTCGCCGCGGTGAGATCGTACAGTCCGTCCGTGGTTTGCACTGCGAGGCGAGGAGTACCCTCCTCGCGAAGCTGGTAATAACGCATGTCGGTCCTACCATTTCGCTCGTCCGTATTAGCTCTGGTGTTCGCCCCGAACTGCGCGCCTCGACGCGGCGAACTCGAGCCGACGGGCGAGCGCCTCGAGAGCGCGCGGCAGTCGGTACCACACGAAATTCCCGCAGGGATCATAAGAATCGTATAGGATGACCGCGAAGGGACGCATGTGACCGAACGCTACCAGAACTACGTCGACGGAAGTTGGACGGACTCCGAAACGGGCGAGACGTTCGAAACGGAGGACCCGGCCGCTCCCGCGGAGGTCGTCGCCGAGTACCAGCAATCGAGCGCCGAGGACGCCAACGCGGCTGTAGAGGCCGCCGCGGCCGCCGAGGACGAGTGGGCGACCACGCCCGCTCCCGAGCGCGGGGCGATCCTGCGCGAGACGGCGTCGATTCTGGCCGACCGGAAGGAGGAACTGACGGAACTGCTCACCCGCGAAGAAGGCAAGACCCACGCCGAAGCCGGCGGTGAGGTCCAGCGCGCGATCGACATCTTCTACTACTACGCCGAGAAGACCCGCGACCTCGGCGGCGACGTCAAAAGCGCCAGCGGCCCGCGCACGAACCTCTACACGGTCGACGAGCCCGTCGGCGTCGCCGCGCTGATCACGCCGTGGAACTACCCCATCGCCATTCCGGCCTGGAAGATCGCGCCCGCGCTCGCGACCGGTAACACGATCGTCCTCAACCCGGCGTCGGTCGCGCCCGGCGTCGCCCTCGAGATCTTCAAGGCGCTGGACGAGGCCGGCATCCCCGACGGTGTCGCCAACATCGTCACCGGCCCCGGCAGCAGCGTCGGCGACGCGATCATCACCCATGACGAGGTCGACGCCGTCTCCTTCACCGGCTCGAGCGAGGTCGGCGAGATGGTCTACGAGAAGGCGACCGACGACGGCAAGCGCGTCCAGACCGAACTCGGCGGCAAGAACCCGACCGTCGTTTCCGACAGCGCCGACGTCGAGGAAGCCGCCGAAATCGTCGCCAACGGCGCGTTCGGCGTGACCGGGCAGGCCTGTACCGCCTGTTCCCGCGCGATCGTCCACACGGACGTCTACGACGAGTTCGTCGACGCCGTCGTCGAACAGGCCGAGTCGATCGAGATCGGTCCCGGCGACGAGTACGACATGGGCCCGCAGGTCACCGAGAGCGAACTCGAGGGAACGCTCGACTACATCGAGATCGCCGAGAACGAAGGCGCCACCCTCGAGACGGGCGGCGGTCAGCCCGAAGGCGAGCGCTTCGGCGACGGCTACTACGTCGAGCCGACGGTCTTCACCGACGTCGACAACGATTACCGCATCGCTCAGGAGGAGGTCTTCGGGCCGGTCCTCGCAGTGATCGAAGTCGAGGACTTCGAGGACGGCCTCGAGACGGCCAACGACGTGCAGTACGGCCTCTCGGCCAGCATCGTCACGGACGACCACACTGAAGCCGAGCGGTTCGTCCGCGAAATCGAAGCCGGCGTCGCGAAGGTCAACGACAAGACCACCGGCCTCGAGCTGCACGTCCCCTTCGGCGGCTTCAAGCGCTCCTCGAGCGAGACCTGGCGCGAGCAGGGCGACGCGGGCATCGACTTCTACACCATCGAAAAGACCGTCTACGACGGCTTCTAACCCCGGAGCCGGGTAGTCGGTTTCGAGTCGTCGCTCATCTCTTTTTGATGTAGCTCCGTTCTCTAAGGGAGAACTGCGGGCACGTCTTGAGCGGTGGCCATAGCTGTCGATGTACAATCACGTGCGACGGCGCGACATGCCAAACGTGATATACCCCGACGCGTATGCATTGATCGTATGCCGAACTATCGGACATTGCGAGATCCGAACGCAGAGTACACGATGCGGGACCTGTCGTCGGAGACGATGGGTCTCGAGGCCGACCGCGGACCGCGCGACGTCGAGATCACGGACGTCCAGACGACGATGGTCGACGGGAACTACCCGTGGATCCTCGTGCGCGTCTACACCGACGCCGGCATCGTCGGCAACGGCGAGTGTTACTGGGGCGGCGGCGACGACGCGATCATCCAGCGGATGGCGCCTTTCATCATCGGCGAAAACCCGCTGGACATCGATCGCCTGTACGAGCACATGATCCAGAAGATGTCCGGCGAGGGATCGATCTCGGGCAAGACGATCTCCGCCATCTCGGGCATCGAGATCGCGCTGCACGACATCGCCGGGAAGATCCTCGACGTGCCCGCCTACCAGCTCGTCGGCGGCAAGTACCGCGACTCGGCCCGCATCTACTGCGACCTCCACACCGAAGACGAGGCCAACCCCACCGCCTGCGCCGACGAGGGCGAACGCGTCGTCGAGGAACTCGGCTACGACGCCATTAAGTTCGACCTCGACGTCCCCTCGGGCCACGAGAAGGATCGCGCGAACCGCCACCTGCGCGACCCCGAAATCGACCACAAGGTCCAGATCGTCAAGGAAGTCACCGAGCGCGTCGGCGACCGCGCCGACGTCGCCTTCGACTGCCACTGGGCGTTCAGTTCCGGCAGCGCCCACCGCCTCGCCGAGGCCCTCGAGGAGTACGATGTCTGGTGGCTCGAGGACCCCGTCCCGCCGGAGAACCACGACGTCCAGCGGGAGGTCACCCAGCACACGACCACGCCGATCGCGACCGGCGAGAACGTCTACCGGACCCACGGCCAGCGCCGCCTGCTCGAGGAGCAGGCCGTCGACATCATCGCACCGGACCTGCCCCGCGTCGGCGGTATCCGCGAGACGGTCAAGATCGCGAACCTCGCCGACCTCTATTACATCCCGGTCGCGATGCACAACGTCTCCTCGCCGATCGGCACCATGGCCTCCGCCCAGGCCGCCGTTGCGATTCCCAACTCGCTGGCCGTCGAATACCACAGCTACCAGCTGGGCTGGTGGGAAGACCTCGTCGAGGAGGACGACCTCATCGAGAACGGTCGCATGGAAGTGCCCGAAAAGCCCGGGCTCGGCCTGACGCTCGACTTCGACGCCGTCGAGGAGCACATGGTCGAGGGCGAGACGTTGTTCGACGAGGCGTAACGTAGTGGAGCCTCGTCGGGCTCGCGAATCTTCGATTCGCGGCGTTCGACGAGGCGTAAGCCGACGTCGAACGCGCTCCCAACCCACACGAACGAACTCGTATTCGATCCGGCTCGAGAACCGGATCGTCGTCGCTCATCGCTCTTTTCGCCGGTGGGACCCCCCACCTGCGTTTTGATCGGTTCGCAACCGCCGAGACGGCCGCGTCCGCGTCGGCAGCTACGCGTCAGCAGTTCCGAGTTCCGTCAGCGGCGTTCTCGAGTAGTCCAGTAGCACCGACCGCTGCACAACGGTTTCTACTATTAGAGAAAAGAGTTCTGTAATGCTGGTCCAAGTGTTAGCTGCGGTCAGCCCATGGAACGGTCGGCCATCGAAACGATGGCCAGTATAAATCTCCGGATGGATGACGTATACCGCTAGTTCTACCGTCGAGAATCGAAACGCCCCTCGAGAAAAACGAGGTCGGGAAACTCGATACGGCCGAATAACGGTGCTCGAGCGAACGATATTTACAATCGTACTATCGTAATAATGGGCAATTAGATAGGTCGAATCGGATTTCGTATTACTACCCAAGCCTTCTCTACTGGAGAACGGGATTTTGCAAAGAGGTCAGCGGGACGACCGTAGGCGGCGGGACGACTCGAGCGAACACTGCGGTCGAGCGTCACACTCGACGCTCGACCGACAGACGAGCACCGCGAAACAGCCCGTCGCCGACCGACGGCCGCGAGCTATCGCTCGAGGGTGTAAAATACGCAACTCGCAGGCGCCTCCAAGTGAACCTAGCGTGCGTTCGAAAACGTGTCAGCGGAGAACGACCGGACGAGCGACGAGTCGCCGCAGCGCCACGGTCGCGGCGTTACGATTCGAGGTTGCCTTTCGCGTCCCAGATCGAGGTCACCATGTCGGCGAACACTTCAGTCCGGACGGGGTGGCCGCTCTCGCCCGTCCGCTTGAGCGGGGTGTCGCCGACGTTCGCGGCGAACTCCTCGGTGTAGGCCCAGTCGAGCAGCGACTCGCGCACGTCGACCGTGATCGTGTTGTCCTCGTCCGTGGCCAGCCACGCGGCCGCGCTCTGTCGGTCGTCGTACTCGAGGGTGTAGGTCTCCCCGCCGATCAGGTCGACGACCGCGTCCATCGGGCCGATCTCGATCCGTGCGCCGTCGCCCTCGAGGTAGAGCGTCTCGTCCTCGAGCACCGCCTCGTAGCGCGTTCGGTCCGTCATTCGTGTTCCCGTATGGCAGGGGGAGGGTTATATCTCTACGGATCGAGTCGCGCCGCCAGGCCTAACGGAAGGGCTTGCCGGGGAACGAACACCCTTTATCGGCCGTTCGAAACGGGAAGCGTAGCGTTCGTGTTTCGGGACAGAAATCCGGTGCGAATGGTGATACTCGCGATCGGGCTCGGACTCTCGCGACTCGGCGTGATCGACCGCGAGCGCGCCGTCGAGACGACGAACCTCGCGTGGCCGCGCATCGTCACCGGCATCGCGCGCATGTCGAAAAACGCCGTCGACGTGGCGATGGTCGGCGTCGCGGTCGGCACGTCCGCGGTCGCCGGCGTCGGCGTCGCGGGTCCCTACTGGGGGCTGGCGTTCGCGCTCGGCGGCGGCGTCGCCGGCGGCACGATCGCGCTCGTCTCCCAGCGGTTCGGCGCCGACGCGCACGCGGAACTCGGACTGGCCGTCCGCTCGAGCACGCTACTGGTCGTCGCGATCAGCGTTCCGGTGACCGTCGTCTTCTGGCTGTTCCCGCAGGAACTGGTGGCGCCGATCGCCAGCTCCGAGCGGGCGATGGAGTACGGTGCGACGTATCTGCAGATCGTCGGCCTGGGAATTCCGTTCGCGGGGCTGAACCTCGTCGGGAGCCGCACCCTCGTCGGCGCCGACGACGCCTACACGGCGATGCAGGTGCGGGCCGGCGGTGCGGTCGCGAACGTCCTGCTGAACGCGACGTTCATCTTCAGCCTCGAGATGGGCGTCACCGGCGCCGCGCTGGGGACGGTCCTCTCGAACGTCGCCGCCGCCTCGGTGTTCGCGATCGGGATCGCCCGCGGCCGCGCGCCGGTGATCGGCGACTTCCCGGTGCAGGTCGATCCGTTCGGATCGTACTGCGACGGCGCGATGCTGACCGATCTGGTGTCCATCGGCACGCCGATCGGCGCGCGAAACCTCGTCTGGACGGTCGCGGAGTTCCCGATGCTCACCATTCTCGGCGTCTTCGGGGAGCCGACGCTCGCCGCGTTCGTCATCGCGCGCCGCATCTGGGGCATCATGAACACGCCCGGCTGGGGGTTCGGTCTCGCGTCCTCGAGTCTGGTCGGCCAGTCGCTGGGGCGGGACGACGAGCGGGCCGCGGCGGCGTACGGGCGGGACATCATCCGGTTCTCCCTCGCGACGTACGCCGCCTTCGCGATCCTCACCGCGCTCCTGGCGGACCACGTCGTCGTCCTGTTCGCCGACGATCCGACGAGCCCGGAGATTCCGATCGCCGTCGACCTCGTGTACGCGGCCTGTTTCGCGTCGCTCTTTCAGGGCGTCTCGGGCGCCGCCGCCGGACCGCTGGACGCCAGCGGCGACACGCGGGTGACGTTCCTGAGCCAGGTGCTCGGGATGTTCGGCGGATCGATTCCGCTGGCGTTCCTCGGCGCGACGACGGCGCTGGGCTACTGGGGGCTGTACCTGGCGTTTATCGCCGAAACGGCCGTTCCCGCCGGGATCAACTACTGGCGGTTCCGCTCCGAGAAGTGGAAGGCGATCAGCGAGGACTACCGCCCCGAGTCGACGCCGGCGTCGGACTGACTCGCGGCCTCGCGGTCGTCCGCACCCGCGTTCGACGATAGCTCGGTGTGCTCGCGCTCGGGTTCCGAATCAGACACAATATATACTATCATTCTGGTACGTTTCCAGATATACCATTTCTATAATGTTAACCAGAAGTGGGCACTCGAGCGAGACGACCGCTCAGTTCGGATTACCCCCGACCGCGTCGAACTAGTTCCACCATCTGGATTAACGGCCGAACCAGGCCATGTGGCCGGCATTCTGCGAAGTGGGAGAGCCCGGACGGCACGAACCGACGGATTCGAGAAAACCTGAGCGAATCCCGAAACGATACCGACATACGACGCCGAGAACAGAGCGTTTTGCCGAGAATTACCGGTCAGCTCCGCCTCTGTACGACGACAGTGAGACGGTATCTGATTCTCCGCCCGCCGGCCGCGGTGGACATCGAGAACGAGAAAACATAATTTACCAGAGTACCATCTAAATCTGATAGGTGCGCGGTTGACTTCTCGAACGGAACTGCTCGTCGAGTCGGATCGATCGGCGCCCTCGAGCGCGGCGAGGAAAAACACGTATGACCCGCGGGTGAGACAGGATAGGTATGTTCGAGAAGTCGACGTGGATTCGCCTGCCGCGAAACGTCGTCGTCGGCCACGGCGTCCGCTCGTCGGTCGTCGAGGTCGTCGACGACCTCCACCTGCAGGGCCGACCGCTGCTGGTCACGAGTCCGACGCCGCGAGAGGTCGCCGCGGATCCGGTCGCCGCGGACTTCGAGGCCGCCGGCATCGATCCTGCGATCGTCACCGTCGAGACGGCGACCTTCGACTCGGTCGAGCGGGTGATCGAGGTCGCGGAAGCCGAAGAGGTATCGTACCTCGTCGGCGTCGGCGGCGGCAAGGCCATCGACATCGCGAAGATGGCCAGCGACCACCTCGAGATGGGCTTTCTCTCGGTGCCGACGGCGGCCAGCCACGACGGGATCGTCAGCAATCGCGGCTCCGTCCCGGAGGGCGACACCCGCCACAGCGTCGCGGCCGAGCCGCCGCTGGCCGTCGTCGCCGACACCGAGATCCTCGCGGAGGCGCCCTGGGAGCTGACGACCGCGGGCTGTGCCGACATCATCTCCAACTACACCGCGGTGATGGACTGGCGGCTGGCCTCGCGGCTCAAGGACGTCGAGTACTCCGAGTACGCCGGCGCGCTCTCGGAGATGACCGCCGAGATCCTCGTGGACAACGCCGACCTCATCCGGCCCGGCCTCGAGGAGTCGGCCTGGGTCGTCACCAAGGCCTTGATGTCTTCGGGCGTCGCGATGAGCATCGCCGACTCCTCGCGGCCGGCCAGCGGCGCCGAGCACCTCTTTTCCCACAAACTCGACCGGCTGGAACCCGACGCGGCGCTGCACGGCCATCAGGTCGGCGTCGGCTCGATCATGACGGCCTACCTCCACGGCGGCGAGGACGGCGTCTGGCGGGACATCCGCGACGCGCTGGCGAGCATCGACGCGCCGACGACGGCCGCGGAACTCGGTATCGACGACGAGACCGTCATCGAGGCGCTGACGACTTGCCACGAGATCCGCGACCGGTACACGATCCTGGGCGACGGGATGAACGAGCGAGCCGCCCGCGAAGTCGCGCGGAAAACCGGCGTTATCAGCTGACGCGGGTTTCGTTCGCGAGCGCTCAGACGTGCTTGTCGAGGAAGTCCGCGATCGCGGAGTAGGCCTCGATGCGGTTCTCGAGCTTCGAGAAGCCGTGGCCCTCGTCGTCGAAGATCAGCTTGCGGACGGGGACGCCCTGCTCCGCGGCCTTCTCGGCGATCTGTTCGGCCTCGCCGACCGGGACGCGGGGGTCGTTCTCGCCGTGGAGGACGAACAGCGGCGCCTCGATGTTCTCGATGTTGTTCGTCGGCGAAATCTCCTCTAAGAACTCCCGGTCCTCCGCGAGCGAGCCGTACTCGGCCTCGCGGAGTTCGCGGCGCCAGTCGCCGGTGTTCTCGAGGAACGTGACGAAGTTGGCGATGCCGACGACGTCGACGCCGGCCGCCCAGAGGTCGGGATACTCGGTCAGCGCGGCCAGCACCATGAACCCGCCGTACGATCCCCCTTTGGCGGCGATCCGGTCGGGATCGATCGCGGGGTGATCCTGGAGCCACTCGACGCAGGCCTCGATGTCCGCTACCGAGTCCATCCGCTTCTCGACGTCGTCCAGTGCGGCGTAGTCGGCGCCGTAGCCCGCGGAGCCGCGGACGTTGGGCTCGAAGTAGGCGTAGCCCCGGTCGAGGAAGTACTGCTTGACGCTCGAGAACGACGGTCGGCGCTGGCTCTCGGGGCCGCCGTGGATGTCGACGATGACCGGCGTGTTCCCTTCTTCGGCGTCGTCCGGCAGCGTCAGAAAGCCCGGCACCTCGAGGCCGTCGAAGCTCTCGACGTGGACGAGGTCGGCCTCGTCGAACGATTCGGGCGGGATGCCGGCCGTGGGCGCGCGAGTCCACTGCTCGGCCTCGCCGGTCTCGAGGTCGACCACGAAGACGTTCGTGTTGACCGTGTCGCCGGTCGTCGACAGCGCGAACCGCTCGGCGTCGGGGCCGAAGCTGACGCCGCCGGAGATGCCGCCCGGCAGATCGGGTTCGGGGAACGTCTCGAACTCGGTCGGCTCGTCGGGGTCGAACTCGCCGACCGTGAGGTCGGTGTAGCCCTCGACGTTGCGCGAGTAGACGAACCGGCCGGTCTCGTCGTCCAGCGCGATGCCGTCGACGTTCCAGCCGTCGCCGTCGGCGACCGTCTCGAGGTCGTTCGTCTCGAGGTCGAGGTACGCGAGGTAGAGCGTGTCCGCGTCGCCCTCGTCGGTCACGAGGTAGATCCCCTCGCCGTCGGGCGCCCAGCTCGCGCTCTGGTAGCGGACGTCGCCCTCGTGGGGCGTGAGGTGCTCGAGTTCCGGGTCGTCGGCCTCGAGGTCGAGCACGTACAGATCCTGGTCGAAGTTGGAGTACGCCTGCGAGACGAGCAGGCGGGAGTCGTCCGGGCTCCAGCCGGACAGCGAGAGCCAGCCGTCGCCCTCGTAGACGAGTTCGGCGTCCTCGCCCGTTTCGTCACGGCCCTGCACGTAGACGTCGAAGACCGCTTCGTCCCGGCGGTTCGAGGCGAAGGCGAACCGGTCGCCGTCGTGGCTCCAGCCGCCCCAGCGGTGCTTGGCGTCCGGCATCGCCGTCAGGTTCTCGATCTCGCCCGTCTCCGCGTCGAGCCGGTAAAGCTGGGCGCGCTCGTTGCCGCCCTCGTCCATCCCGAAGATCAGTTCGGGCCGCTCGGGCGACCACGAGGCGAAACTCACCGTTTCGTCGTAGAAGGTCCGCTGCTCGGGCCACTCCTGAGGCTCGCGAACCGTCCAGACCTGCGCCGTGCCGGTCGTGTTCATCAGGAAGGAGAGACGCTCGCCGTCGGGACCGAACGACGCGCCGTAGGCGCTGCGAATGTTGAGATAGCGTTCGATGTCGTAACCCATACCGGAGTCGTCTCGACTCGAGGCGGTAGTCGTTTGGGTTCCGGAGAGTTCCCCGCGACGAACCGGCGGGAGCCGCCGAACTACCGGCCCGAATCGGCGATACGGCGAGACTATCAGCGTAGGGCGACCGTACAGCCGCGCCGTCGGCGATCGCGGGCCGAGCGCGGCTCGGTCGAGCAGATGTGAGCCGACGGTGACGCGCGGGAGCGACCGCCGACGCGACCCGGCGGACGTGCGTTGCTGTGCCGTGCATAACAAAGCCCGCCGAATTCCGTGGACCAGCTATGACAGACGCGGCCGCGGACGGAGCGGACGATCGGGATCGAGATCCGGATCCAGATTCGGATCGAGAGGATCCCGTCGGCGTGCTCCTCGTGACGATGCTGATCGTCCTCGTCTCGTTCGGCGCGATCGTCGCCGCCGTCGGTCCCGAGTTCGTCACCGACTCGTCGCCGGTCGAAACGGAGGGGGCCGAAGCGGGCGACCGGCTCGAGTCGATCGGGGGCAGCGACGACGGTCGCGTCGCCGACGCGTCGCCGTCGACCGACGACGCGGGCTCGAACTCGAGCGAAACCGGGGCCGATTCGGACGGGGGTACGAACGACTCCGAGAGCGACGGAAACGAAACGGCGAGCGACGCGGCCGCAGACGATGGGGACGAAGGAGACAGAGAGGACGGACGAGACGGAGGAGACGGCGAGGACGAGGAGGAAGCGACGAGCAATGATTCGGAACTCGGGGCCGACGAAGCCGAAGATGGCGAAGACGACGACGGGGAGGACGGCGAGGATGATGAAGAAGACGCTAATGACGCTGCTGAGGACGAAGATGGTGAAGACGAGGAGGACGAAGCCGAGGACGACGAGGATGAGGGCGACGAGGAAGACGAGAGCGACGGAGAGGAGGATGAAGACGCAGACGACGAGGCGGACGCGGACGACGAGAACGAGGGCGAGACCGGCGAGGACGGGAACGGATCGGCGGACGACGACGACGATGGACCCACCGAGCCGGATCCCGAGGACGACGAGGGGCCGGAAGACGACGCGGAGTCCGATTTCGACCCCGAAGCGGACGCGGAAGACCCCGACGAGACCGACGACGAAACCGACGCCGCGGACGCCGCCCCCGCGGCGGACGAGAGCGAGGCCGATGCAGACGGCGACGCGGTAGACGAGCCGTCCGAGACGAACGGCGACGACGCCGCCGAGGCGGGGGAACAGGAGACCGACTCCGAGAGCGACGACGGCGACGGCGACGGCGAACCCGAGTCGGAAGACGACGCTGACGACGACGGATTCTTGAGCCCGATCAGTTCCTTCCTCGAGGAGGTCTTCGATATCGGCGAGGACGGCGACGGCGAGTAACGCGGCGTGAGCGTCGTGTCGCTGCGAAACAGGTCGAATCGGAAACCCGCCGGGACCGGTCGAACGAAACGAAAAAAGTGACTTTATAGCCCGGGACTGCGTGGCGACCGAGTATGCGCGTCGCGTTCGTCTCGCTGGAAACGGTCCACCACCGCGGTACCGAGACGAACCGGCGCCTGCAGACGATCCTCGAGTTGCTCGAGGAGGCGGGCCACGACGTCCACGTCTTCTGCGCGCGGTTCTGGGACGGCGAGCACGAGACGTTCGAGCGCGAGGGCGTGACCTACCACGGACTCGTGAGCGAACCCGACGCTCGATCGTCGTTCGCGCTCCGGCTGCCGACGGCACTCGCCGGCGCGAAGCCCGACATCGTCCACGCGAGCGCGAACCCGCCCGGGCAGGTGGTCGCCGCGAGCGTCGGCGCGACGCTTTCCCGCGCGCCGACGGTGCTCGAGTGGTACGGCGACGGCGGCGTCCGACATGATCGGTGGCGGCGCTGGGCGGCCGGCCGCGCCGACCGGATCCACGTCCCGTCGGAACTCGTCGCGACGTGGCTCCAGGAACTCGGCGTCGGCAGGGACGCCATCGAGACCGTACCGAACCCAATCGACCTCGAGCAGATTCGGTCGGTCGAGCCCGACGACCGGGTCGACGTCGTCTACGCCCGCCGGCTCGACGAGGGTGCGAACCTCGAGAGCCTCCTGCTGGGACTGGCCGAACTCCGGGACCACGACTGGTCGGCGACGGTCATCGGGGACGGCCCCGAGCGCGAGAACTACGAGCGACTGGCGAGCGACCTGCGGATCGACGACCGGATCGCGTTCGCGGGCGAGTGCTCGCTCGAGGAGCGGATCGCCGCCTACCGCGGCGCCCACGTCTTCGCGCAGACGGCCGAGCACTGCGTGTTTCCGACGGAGATGCTGTGGGCGCTGGCCTCGGGCTGCGTCGGCATCGTCGAGTACCACGCCGACTCGAGCGCCCACGAACTCGTCGAGGGCTGGGACCGGGGATTCCGGACCACGAGCGAGGAGGAGCTTGCCGACGCCATCGTCGCGGCCGGCGACCTCGAGCACCGCGAGTACGACGACCGCTTCGCGGACTACGACCGGGACGTCGTGCGCGACCGCTACCTCGTGACCTACCGGACGCTGCAGGAATCGAGCGGCCTCTTTTAATCGGTACGATGACAGTAGGTTCTGCCGCCGATAGCGATACGGCCCGCATCCGCTCCACACGGCCGAGAGAAGCTGTAAATTCTCGTGACGGACTACCTCGGAAAGCGAGACACTTTTAGTTCCGTCCGGCCGTTACTGGGACGAGACTACATGGGAGAGGGGGACTCCATCGTCCGGGTCGATCTCGCGACCCGCTCCGTTACGACCGAGCCGGTGCCCGAGGAGTGGCGCCGCAAGTACGTCGGCGGGAAGGGACTGGGTGCCCGCTACCTCTACGAGGAACTCGAGGCCGGCGCGGACCCGCTGGGCGAGGAGAACGCCCTGCTCTTTCTGACGGGCCCGCTGACCGGTCACCTGCCGGGCGAGCAGCGCTACGTCGTCGTCACGAAGTCGCCGCTGACGGGCGCCTTCCTGGACTCCTACGCCGGCGGCTCGATGGCCGACCGGCTCGCGGGATCGCTCGGCGATCGCGTCGGCATCCTGGTGACGGGGCGCGCGGACGAACCCGTCGCCCTCGAGGTCGCGGACGGCGAGGTGTCGATCGAACCGGCCGACGACTGGTGGGGACTCGACGCCAGGGAGGTCGACGAGCTGGTCCCCGACGCGGCGGTCGCGTGTATCGGCCCCGCCGGCGAGAACGTCGTCTCCTACGCGACCATCGCCTCGGACGGCGGCGACCACCACGCCGGCCGCGGCGGCGCGGGGGCGGTCATGGGTTCGAAACGCCTGAAAGCGGTCGTCGCCCGCGACGACGCGCCCGAATCGCCGCCGGAACTGCGGCGGCTGAGAGAGCGCGACGAGGCCGCGTTCGCCGACGGCGAGACCGGCCGGTGGCACGCCGCCAGCGAGACGGTCGAGACCGTCGACTTCGCGAACGAGGTCGGCGTCCTCCCGACGCGGGGCTGGCAGAAGGGGCGGTTCGACGGCGCCGACGCGGTCGGGATCGAAGCCGTCCGCGAGGCCGCCTACGAGCGCGAGCGGGCCGACGACCCCGTCCCTGGCGGCTTCCGCGTCGAGAGCGACGACGGCGACACCGTGCCGCGGGGCTCGACGCCGATCGCGCTGGGCTCCGGGCTCGGGATCGACGACTTCGACGCCGTCGCGACGCTGGGCTCGATCTGCGACCGGCTGGCGGTCGACGTCATCTCGAGCGGCAACGCCGTCGCCTGGGCGATGCGCGCCAGCGAGGAGGGGTATATAGAGCGCGACCTCGCGTTCGGCGACGAGGACGACGCCCGCACGCTCATCGAGGAGATCGCGACGCGCTCGAGTCCGCTAGGCGACGCGCTGGCCGACGGCGTCGAGGCGGCGGCAGAGACGTACGGCGCCGACGAGCTGATCCCCTCGGTGAAGGGGATGGAACTGCCCTCCTACGATCCGCGGGGGTCGGCCGCGATGGCGCTGGCGTACGCGACCAGCGATCGCGGCGCCTGCCACCGCCGGGCGCGGCCGGTCGAGACCGAGGCGATCGAGGGCGACTGGACGATCGCCGAGCGCGTGGTGACGGTCGCCGCCGAGCAGGACCGGCGCGCGGTCCTCTGGAGCCTCATCGCCGACGACTTCTTCGGCGAGGCGCTCACGCCCGACCTCGGCGCGGAGTGGCTCGCCGCCAGCGACCGGGCGGCCGACTACGAGCCCGAAGAACTCCGCCGGGTCGGCGAGCGCATCTGGACGCTCGTGCGGCTGTTCAACGTCCGCGAGGGGTTCTCGCGGGCCGACGACGAACTCCCCGAACAGCTGACCGAGCCGCTCGAGGGCGGCCCCAACGACGGCAACGCCGTCGCGGCCGAGGCGTTCGAGGAGATGCTCGATCGCTACTACGAGTACCGCGGCTGGGACGAGCAGGGCCGGCCGACCACGGAGACGCTCGAGCGGCTCGGGCTCGCGGACCTCGCGAGCGATGCAGTTACGAACGCGGACCCGAAAGGAGGTAATCGACAGTGACCGAACGAATCGATCTCGACGAACTGGACGTCGGCGAGGAGGACGAGCCGGAGGACGAACGGAACCCCGGCGACTGGTTCTGGCGGGGCGAAGGCGATCCCGAGGACGAGCCGCCGCGGACGACCGGGCCGGCGGTGAAGCCTGACGGCGAGGACGGCGGCGGCGCAGACGCCGCCGCAGGCGCGACCGACGCCGGCGGGGCCACGGTCGACCAGAGCTCGCAGCCGGCGCCCCACGTTCCGAAGTCGGAGGCGGGGAAGCCAGTCGGGATTCCGGCGGCGACTGGCGGTGCTGGCGCCGGTGCCGGTGCCGGTGCGGACTCGAGGGCGGACGCAGACAGCGCCGGGAGCGCGGACGCAGCGTCGGCCGAGCCGACGGAGCCCCGTCCCGCGGGATCGGCCGCCGAAGGCCCGCACGGCGGCGGCGTCGACGACATGACGATCGCCCTTACCTATCGGGCGCTCCAGCGGCTCGAGCACCCGGCGGCCGTCTTCGCGGACGCCTACGGCTGGAGCGACTGGATCGGGATCGTCGGCGACGTCGGCACGCCCGCCATCACGAAGTTCCAGCGCGATCACGGCCTCGACGCCGACTTCTTCACCGGCAGCGGGACGGAGCCAAGCGAGCGTCTCTCCGAGATCGACCGCACGTCGATGTTCTACGCCGAGCGGATGGTCGTCGTCGGCACCGGCGAGCGCGGCGAGGAAATCGCCGCGGCGGCCGACTGGGAGTACGTCCCGCTCGAGACGGCCGCGGAAAAGGCGGGCTGGGAACTGTCGCAGTAACGTCAATTAGCCGGGGCGTGACGGTCCCCGCCTCCGAAACGTTAATACCGACCCGGCCGACAGGACCACTCGAGAGTTAGCTATGGGACTCCGAACCGCCTTTCGACAGCACAAACTCGTACTGATCGGACTGCTCGCGTTCGGTGCGTGGGTCTTCCTGACGATACAGAACGTCGCCGCGAGCATGGGACCGGTCGTCTACGGCGACTGGGTCGGCCAGAGCGGCGTCGTCGGCCTCGTCGGGCTGGCCGTCCTCGTCGCGATCGGGCTCCTCGCGGTGCTCGTCTACGGCGAACTCGGCGAGACCGAACCGCTGCCCGAGGAATTCCCGCCGGAGGGGACCCAGTAACGCATGAGCGAGACCCTCGAGATCGAACTGAGCGATCGCTTCCTCGAGGCCGCCCGCGAGTGGGGCGACGCCCGGGTCACGGACCGGACGACGGCGATCGAGCAGAAGGTCGAGCAGGCCCTGCTCGAGATCGAGCACCTGGTCTCCGGGGCGCGAAACGTCGCGTTCGCGGTCGACGACGAGGCGGAGACCGTCCGGTACGAGCCGACCGACGACCTCGCGGCGCTGCTCGAGCGCCAGGCCGAGACCCACGGGCTCGACCCCGAGGCCGTCCTCGAGATGCACGTCGACCTGTTCGCGCGGGCGTTCCTCGAGGAGACCGAACAGGCGCCCGAAGTCTGAGGGACCTGACCTGACGAATCGACAACGGAAATCGAGGCGAGCGGAAGGATTATACGACGATCGACGCAACCAGGGAGTAGAAAACAACGATGCGCCGAAAACAAACCGACTGGAAACCGAAGAACGGCGAAAAAGACGACGACGCGTGGACCCACACCGGCGCCCACGAGGTCACCGACGGCGAAGTCGACGGTGACGTCGAGTTCTCCGACGAACTCAAGGAGAAGTCGCGGACCGACTCGTCGGAGTCGAACTGACCGGAACAGGAGACGCGACGCGGTTTTACTGCGACTGCAGTTGGCGGTTTTCTACTGGGTCCGCCCGGGACCCATACGTCGCTCTCAGCTAACCTGCAGGGCGATCTCTTCCTCGAACGCGGCGTAGCCCGCGAGGAGGTGACCGACCGCCTCGTAGAACGGCTCGTCGGCCTCCTCGACGATCGACGCCGCGCAGTCGTCGATCCAGTGCGAGAGGTGCTCCTCGTGGAAGACGCGCTGGTAGCCCAGCGTCTCCTCCCGGCCCCGGTACTGCGACCGGACGAGGTACCGCAGGAAGGCGAGTTCGACCGCGACGTGGTCGTTCTCCTCGGGGTAGTCCTCGGGCGGCGACCAGCCGGCCGCGCCGTAGCTCGCTTCGACCTTCGGGAGCCCCTCGCCCAGGTACTCCGTGTCCTCGCGGTGGTACGTCTCGTGGGGGATCACCGGCGGGCGCGGCCCGACGAACAGCCGGGTGTACTCCACCTCGAGTTCGTCGGCGACCGCCTCGAGCGGTCGGTCGCAGTTCTGTTCGATGAACTGTTCTAGCAGGTCGAATCCCTCGTCAAGATCGTCGTTGACGCTTCCGGACGGCGACGCGACATCGCCGCCGAGGACGTCCTCGAGGAACTCCTCGGGCGGCGCGTCGTGGGTCGCGGTGATCAGGAACTCGACCAGGTCGAGTCGGGCCGCGTAGACGGCTTCCATGTCCATGCTCATCAGTCGTCACCTCCCGCTCGGCTGTACAGCAGCATCGACCGACACTCCGGACAATAGTCGAAGATGCTGCCCTCCGCGTCCGGGGCCATCCCCGAGACGAGGTCGCCGACCTCGCCCTTGATCCGCTCTGCGGACCGCTCGCTCGTGAACTCCGTCCCGCAGTTCTTGCACTCGAGCATCGAGCCCTCGAAAACCTGGGTCCAGGCGGGGTCGGCGTCTTCGTCGTCCGCGACCTCCTGCTCCCCGTTCTCCGGCAGCAGGGAGAGATCGAGCCCCTCCTCGACCGTGATCGCGTTCTCCACGCAGCCGTCCTCGCAGAGCCCGCAGTTCACGCAGCGCTCGTGGTTGAACTCGAGACCCGTCCGCGTGCGACGCAGCGCGTCGGTCGGACAGAGCGTCGAACAGGTCGGCGTGAGCGTACACGCGTCGTCGACCTCGACGCGGCCGAAGTCCTTCAGCCCGCGGATCACCTCCCGTTCGGGGTCGACGTGCTCGAGGATCGCCCGCACGCTCTCTAAGGTCCAGCCGTGACTGTCGAACGCGGGGTTCTCCCGCTCGGGATCGTCGATCTCGCCGGTCGCCTCGTGCTCGCCTTCGGGAATCGGCGACTCCTCGAGGCCGACGACGAACGTCGAGATGTCCTCGACGAACGCCCGCGGCTCGTTCGGATCGGGCGCGAAGAACGCCACGCGCTTGCCGAGGCCGAGGTCGTCCGTGGCGACATCGAGCCGGCGGACGAGTTCGGCCTTCGGGTCCGGCCCGGAGTGGAGACAGTCGCCGCCGCAGCCGACGATCGCGACCCCGTCGGCCCCGCAGGCCAGCGCGTGCATGACGTGGGCCTCGCCGACGGTGTCCGTACAGTTCACCTGGACGGGGAGGATCGGCGGGTACTCGACGTCCTCGCGACCGGCGGCTGCGAGCCGGCCGTACTCGGCTAAGGCGTCGGCCGCCCGCTCCGAGCAGACGAACGCGACGACGGACTCCTCGAGACCGGAGCCGCCCCGACCCGGGATCCAGCTGTCCTCGACCTCGTCCGGGGTGAGCAGTTCCTCGACCTCGCGGGCGATGCGCTCGTTCGAGGGCTCGCGCAGTTGCGCCGCGCCGGTCGGACAGGAACTGGTACAGGCGCCGCAGTTCTGACACAGCGCCGTGTCGAACGCGACCTCGTCGATCCCCGAGCGCTCGACCGCGTCGTGCGGACAGGCCTCGACGCACTCGTTACAGCCCGCGCGGCTCGAGTCGCCGGCCGCGCAGACGTCCATCTCGAGGTCGAGGAACTCCGGCTTCGTGAGCCCGCCGAGGTGGCGTTCGATCGCCGCGATCTTCTCGGACGTGATCGGGGCGGTGTAGAAGCCGATCCGGCCGCCCCGAGCGCCGTCGGTCGCCGCGGGGTGAACGACCTGATCGACTTCGAGCGTGCGCTCGACGCCCTCGAGGTCGATGGCGTCGGTCGGACAGCACTCGGCGACCGATTCGTCCTCGACCGCGGGATCGATGTCGACCGGGTACCGGGTCACCGTCCCCTCGGGCGCCTCGCGGACGCACTTCATGCAGGAGATGCAGTCCTCGGTGACCCGCGCGCGGACGGTGACCTCGAACTCGCCGTACTTGCCGTCGACGTCGACGACGCGGCCGCGCTCGATCGTCACGTCCTCGAGGTCGTAGTCGGACTCGGCGTAGTCGTTGCCGTTCGCGATCAGGGTCACGTCGGCGTCCTCGGACAGCGCGGCGGCGGTTTCCGCGTCGCCGACGACCGCGACGGCGTCGCCGGCCTCGCGGGTGAGCGACTGGTGGATCGACTCGTGCTCCAGTCCCGCGTAGCGCGCGTTGACCATCCGGGCGGTCTTGGCCGTCGCCTCGGACTCGCCGTGGACCCAGCCCGCGCCCTCGCGCTGGTCGACGAACGAGACCGCGTCGGGGTGGAGGCCGTTCTCGGTGGCCGCTTCGGTGATCTTCTCCTGGGCGGGCGCCTCCGGACAGGTGACGATGAGTTGATCGAGGTCGTGTTCCTCGATGACGTGTTCCATGCCGGGGAGCCCGTCCTGACAGAGCATCCGAGAGCTGGCGGCGACGTCGACGTGGTCGATCCCGTCGCGCGCCGCCTCCAGATCGATGTCGCAGGTGTCAGCGCACGAACAGACGAAAGAGCCGACGTTCATTAGCGAGCCGAAACCGCCGGACGGTAAAAGATGTTGCGTGACGGAATTCGATCTTCGCATCAAAATTATTGTGTCCCAACAATTATTCTGCCGATAGATGTAAGAGTAGTTTTCCTCAACCGGGTGAGACATCCGAGAGCGATTACTTTTCTATACGTTCACCAGAAAAAGAAGTATAAATTCCAAAGATTCATTATACTCGGGGAGAGCCCTACCGGATGGCAATCATCGGTGTGTGGGAGACGATACTGTCGTCTCAAATCTCCTATCAATCAACATGAGCACGGAACCAGTTACGCTGGATCTCGACCGGCGGTCGTTCATGAAGGCGTCCGCCCTCGCCGGGGCCACGATACTCGGCAGCGGGGCGACGGGACGCGTTCTCAGCGACGACCAGGGCGAATCGACCGGCGTCGAGGACGACGCCGAGACGGCGAAGGTCATCTGTAACTACTGCTCGGTCGGCTGCGGGTTCAAGGCCGTCAAGGAGGGCAACGCCTTCGTCGGCCAGGAGCCGTGGAAGGAGAACCCGATCAACAACGGCTCGCTCTGCTCGAAGGGCGCGAGCATCCTCGAGACCGAGCACTCGCCAACCCGACTGAAGCACCCGCTGAAGAAGGAAAACGGCGAGTGGCGCAAGATCACGTGGAACGAGGCCTACGACGAGATCGCCGAGACGTGGCAGGAGGTCACCGAGGAGTACGGGCCCGACAGCACGATGCTGGTCGGCAGCGCCCACCACTCCAACGAGGAGGCCTACGCCTTCCGGAAGCTGGCGGCCTTTATGGGCACGAACAACGTCGACCACCAGGCCCGGATCTGTCACTCGCCGACCGTCGCCGGCCTCGCGAACACGTGGGGCTTCGGCGCGATGACCAACACGATCAACGACTACCGCAACTTCGATCTCAACATCATCATCGGGCAGAACCCGGCCGAGGCCCACCCGATCGCGATGCAGCACATTCTGGAGGGCCAAGCCCGGGGCGGGACGATCGTCTCGATCGACCCCCGATACACGAAGACGTCGGCCCACGCCGACCACTACTACCGGATGCGGCCGGGGACCGACGTCGCGATCATGATGGGCCTCCTCCACTACCTCGACGAGCAGGACGAACTCGACGAGGAGATGCTCTCCGAGCGGGTCAACGGCTGGGAAGACGCCTACGCCGAACTCGACCGGTACGACCTCGAGACGGCGGCCGAGATCTCCTGGCTCGACGTCGAGGATCTCGAGGAGATCGGCGACATGATCATCGAGAACAAGCCCAACGTCCAGATCGAGTGGGCGATGGGCGGGACCCAGCACAACAACGGCACCCAGAACATCCGTTCCTACGCGCTGCTCAGCCTCGCGTCGGGGTCGGCGGCCCGTAGCGGCGGCGGCCTGCAGGTCATGCGCGGCCACGCGAACGTCCAGGGCGCCACCGACCTCGGCGTCGACGCCGACATCCTGCCGGGCTATTACTCCGTGAGCTCGCCCGGCTCGTGGGCCCACTGGGCCAACGTCTGGGACCGGAGTCCGTGGACCAGCGGGAGCACGGAGTTCAACGACATGTACGGCCGGTTCGACATGATGCCCGAGGACCTCTTCGAGGAACTCGGCGAAACGGAAGAACCCATCACGACCGCCCAGGTCGACACCGAGGTCGAGGACAGCCTCGGCGGCGAGGAGTACCGGCCGAACGAGGTGACGACCCGGTCGATGATGTTCCAGTCCGGGCTGACCGTCGCCCGCTGGTACGAGGCCGCCTTGCCCCAGGAGGAGCGGCTCCACGAGTCGAACCTCTACCAGCCGAACCCGCTGAAGATGCTGTTCCTCTGGGGCCACTCGGCCAACTCCATCAACGAGATGGACAAGATGAAGCGGGCCATGGAGTCGCTGGACCTGCTGGTCGTCGTCGACGTCTTCCCGGCCGTCGCCGGCACCCTCTCCGACGAGGACAACGTCATCCTCCTGCCGGCCTCGAGCCAGTACGAGCACTACCGGTCGCTGACGAACACGCACCGGTCGGTGCAGTGGTCCGAGCCCGCCGGTCAGCCGGCCCACAACTCCAAGCCCGACCTCCAGATCATGCAGGAGCTGGCCGATCGGCTCGGCTTCGGCGAGCACTTCGATTGGGGTAGCGGCCAGGAGATTCACAACGGCAAGAGCACCTACGAGGACGCGCTCCGGGAGATCAACCTCGGCGTGCGCTCGATCGGCTACCAGCAGCCCCCCGAGAAGCTCCAGCAACACCGCGAGTACGACTACGCCTTCAACACCGAGACGCTGCGGGCCGACTCCGAGGGGCTGCCGGTCAGCGGCGAGTACTGGTCGCTGCCCTGGCCCTACTGGGGCGAGGGCCACACCGGCACGCCGATCATCTGGCGCGACGACATGGACCCCCGCGAGGGCGGCCACGACTTCCGCGCCAACTGGGGCACCGAGGCGCCGTCGCCCGAGGACTGGGAGGCGATGGACGTCGATCGAGAGTACCCACTCCAGGAGACCTACGACGAACACGGCGAGGAGGGCCTCGAGATGCTCCGCGAGCCCTACCAGCCCGACTGGTGGGACGAGGAGATCGAGGGCGTCCCGCAGTACCCCCACTACACGACGACGCTGCCGGACGACATCACGAACCCCAGCGAGATGTCCCTCCCCGTCGAGTACGCACTGAGTCCGGACCAGTCGCCCTACGACGCCGCACAGGCGCTCGAGGAGGAGTATGGCCACGAGCTCGACATGGACTTTTGGGAACAGTACGACGTCGCGCAGCCGGACCCGCCGACGGGCCGCGGGAAGGCCCGCGCCGTCGCGTGGAACTTCCTCGACACGGTGCCGGTCCACCGCGAACCGATCGAGAGTCCGTACCCGGACCTCGCGGAGGAGTGGCCGGCCAACGGCCAGCAGCAGAACGTCTACCGCCTCGATCAGAACAACGGTCAGACTCAACAGCAAGCTACCGAGGCGGTCCACGAGAAGGAGTTCGACGTGATCCTCACCTCCGGCCGGCAGGTCGAACACCAGGGCGGCGGTTCCGAGACGCGGAACAACGAGATGACCGCCGACCGCCAGCCCCACATGTACGCGGAGATCCACCCGGACCGCGCCGAGGAGATGGGGATCTCCGGCGGCGACGAGGTCATCGTCCACTCCGCCCACGAGGCCAAGAGCGCGATCCTCGTGAAGGCGAAGGTCGACTACCGGCCCCACCCCGACGAGGTCTTCCTCCCGTACCACTGGGGCGGCGTCTTCGGCGGGAAGGACCAGACCGACGACTGGCCCGAGGGCACGAAGCCGCTGGCGATCGGCGACTCCGTGAACATCGTCACCGCCCACGGCTTCGACGCCGAGACCCAGATGCAGGAGACCAAGGTCGGCATGGTCCGCGTCGAGAAGGCCACGCCCGAGCGGATCGAGGAACTCGACATGGAGTTCATCGACTTCCCGCAGGACGAGGCGGGACTCGGACTCCAGAAACAGTACGACGTGCGTGAGCACGACATGCTCGCAGACGACTAAGACGACACCGAACAATGTCAACGAACGAACAACAGCAGACCGCGCGAATCAGCGACGGAACGATGAGCACCGGGGAGGGGATGCGCCTCTTCCCCGACGTGGAAGCGTGTATCGACTGCGGCGGCTGCGTCGTCGCCTGTAAACGCACCTGGGACGTCGGTCCGGACCGCGAGCGGATCGACATCGTCAACATGCTCGAGGGGCAGGAGGCCGACGACGGCTACAACGGCAAGCAGTCCGCGGCCCTCGCGGACGGGGCCAACCCCGGCGAGACGAACCTGCCGATGCAGTGTTACCACTGCGAGAACGCCCCCTGCGTCTCCGTCTGTCCGACCGACGCCTTACAGAAGAGCGAGGACGGGTTCGTCGACCTCAAAGAGAGCCTCTGTGTCGGCTGTCAGTACTGTCTCTCGGCTTGCCCGTTCGGCGCCCCGCAGTTCCCCGAGGAGGACGAGGGAGCGGCCCAGATCGTCGGCACCGGCGGCACAATGGAGAAGTGTACCGGCTGCAAGGAGCGCCAGATGGCCGACCAGGGTCCCGCCTGCGTCGACGAGTGCGCGACCAACGCCCTGCTGGTCGGGACGGCCGGCGAGATCGCCGACGAACTCGAGAAGCGCGACAGCCAGCCGTTCTTCAACGACGAGGCGATGAAGATCATCTTCGGCGAGGAGGACGCCAAACTGTTCGAATCATGAGCGAGCAAGACACATCGACGGACGCCGGACTGCTCTCGGACACGGCGGCGTTCTGGATCGCTGCGGTCGTGAGCGCCGCGGTCGCGGTCGGCTCGGTCTGGCTCGTGCAGGGACCGAGCTACCAGACGCTCCTGCGCGTCCGACCGACGATCGGCGGCGGCGGCGTCGGCACCGCGTGGGTCGCGGGCAACACCGAACCGCTGCTCAACGCCCTGATCGCCGTCATCCACGTCGCCGACGTGGTCATGGGCGCCTTTATCATCGTCATGGTCGCGATCCACTGGGCGGCGTTCCGCCGACTGGGCGACCGGATGCGGCCGCCGGCGAGTGCCGCCGGTCCCGACGCCGATAGCGGCGCCGACGTCGCGACGGACGGCGGAGCGCCCGCTACCGCCGACGAGAACGGAGGTGACGCGGCGTGACGAACCTCGACCACGGGAAGTTCTCCCGCGTCACCACGATCTTCCACTCGCTGCTCGCGCTGACGGTGTTCTTCCTGTTCTTTACGGGGTACTCCATCGCGTTCAACGCCGAGCTGTGGTGGCTCGTCGAGCTGATGGGCGGCAACGAGTGGGTGCTCACCATCCACCGCGTCGCCGGCTTCACGCTCATGCTGTTGACCGTGTTCTGGGTGCTGTACATGCTGCTGCGCCCCTCGAGCCGGTCGAACCTGGGCGACGTCATCCCCGACATCAAGCAGGATACCGCAGCGTTCGTTCAGGACGTCAAGTTCGCGCTCGGCTACGCGGAGGAGCGCCACCCCCACGCCAAGCAGTTCGCCGGCTACAAGGCCGACGAGGTGCCCCTGCTGTCGTACGTCGGCAAGGGCGTCATCGCCATCTTCGCCGTCGAGCTCGTCCTGCTGATGATCTCGGGGCTCCTCATCTGGCAGAAGACGTGGCTGATGGACTTCTACAACACCCAGTCCGTCGCCATGGGCTTCGTCGCCTTCCACGGCCTGCTCGGGATCATCATGTTCATGGGCGTGATGTTCCACACGTTCGAGCACGCCTGCCACCCGGCCTTCTACCCGGTCGAGATGAAGGCGTTCCTGCCGAAGGAGGAGACGCCGAACTTCCACGGGGATGCCGACGACTACGACACCACCGGGATCGAGAACCTCCGGCTGAAGCCGACCTGGAAGTGGGCGACGAACCTGTTCGGCGCCATGGTCATCATCGGCATCGCCGGCGTGCTGGCCGGCAGCATGACCTACGGCGGCTACCCGATCCCCGACTCGCTTGCGTTCAACGAGGGGAACATCTTCCGCACGATCGCCATCAACGTCGGCGTGCTCGTGCTGTTCGTCGGGCTCGCGCTCTCGATGTACGGGAACATCCTGCGGGTCCGCTACCAGCGCCAGCGCGAGGCGCAGGCCCAAAGCGACCGAGAGCAGGACCGAACCGACGACGCGGACGCGATCGCCGCCGACGGCGGCGAGACGCGGTAACGTCGCCGGCCACGATCTCGGTCGGCGCTCTCGATCTCGAGGTATCGGTTCTATTCGCCGTAAAACGGTTTTTCGCGTTTCGTGGTTTCCGTTCCACCGAGTACCGTCCCCTCGACCTCGAGCAGCCTAATCGCGTCTCGAGCGGCCCTTTATAGCTCGCTCGAGTCGAAGTAGGGAAGTCGAGCGGGAGGAAGTGAAATCGACGGCAGGCGAAAAGCGGCTTACGAGAGCAGTTCGGCGCTCTCCGAGGAGAGTTCGACGGTGACGTCCTGTCGAGTCTGGTCCTGGATCTGGTCGATGTTCCGCGTGAGCACCTCGAGGATGTCGTCCGGGTCCGGATACACGAGGACGTTCCCGTCGCCGTCCTCCATGACCAGTTGCGTGTCGTTCATCTGGATCTGGTTGTGCTCGATGCTCGCCACGTAGACGGAAAGCGCCTCGGCGCCGCCGTTGTCCCCCTCCTCGACCATCGAGACGTACAGCGAGTCGATGCCGATGAGGTCCTTGTACTCCCGAATCCGGCGGGCGCACTCGACCATGTCCTTCGTGATCGCCGTCTTCTGCGGGTTTCCGTGCTCGCCGTTGTAACAGTGCTTGCACACCCGTAGTTCCATCCGCATGGCCCGGAGTAGCGAATGAGCGTATTATAATCGTTCGATCGCGGGCGCGTCCGGGCACGGGAACACGCAACATTTAGTACGAGACGCGATCAGTCTCCCGGCATGAACTATCTGCTCTTCGCGGGACTGGTGTTCGCCGTCCTGATCGGCAGCATCGGCGCGATGGTCGCGACGACGAAGGACACGGCCGGCGGCTACGGCACGGTCGGCGACGGGCTGCTCGCACTCGGCGTGCTCGGGTTCGCGATCGCGACGATCGGCACCTCCGTCTTCTAAGCGTCCGTACGGCGGACCCGGATATCGCGTCGTTCAGAGGTCGAACTTCGTCGCCGCGGTCTCCATATCCTTATCGCCGCGCCCCGAGAGGTTGACGAGAATCGTCTCGTGTTCGCCTGCCTCGGCGAGTTCGATCGCTCGAGCGACGGCGTGGCTGGATTCCAGCGCCGGGATGATCCCCTCGGTCTCGCTCAGTTCGCGGAAGGCGGCGAGGGCTTCCTCGTCGGTGACGCCCGTGTACTCGCAGCGGCCGACGGCCCGGAACATCGCGTGTTCGGGGCCGACGCCGGGGTAGTCGAGGCCGGCAGAGACCGAGTGAACGTCCACGTCGTCCTCGAGCACGCGCGTTTTCATGCCGTGGATGACGTCGTCGGTCCCGCTGGAAAGCGGCGCGGCGTGCTTGCTCGAGTCCGAGCCCTCGCCGCCGCCCTCGGCGCCGTAGAAGGCGACATCGTCGTCGCGGAACGCGTGAAAGAGGCCGATCGCGTTCGAGCCGCCACCGACGCAGGCGACCGCGGCGTCCGGGAGGCCGCCGGTCCGCTCCTGAAACTGTTCGCGGGCCTCCTCGCCGATGACGCTCTGGAAGTCCCGGACCATCCGCGGGAACGGGTCCGGGCCGACGACGCTGCCGACGAGGTAGTGGGTGTTCTCGACGTTCTGCGCGAAGTCCTCGAGCGCGGCGTCGACGGCGTCGGCCAGCCCCTCGTCGCCGTGGGTGACCTCGTTGACCTCCGCGCCCATCAGCCGCATGCGGAAGACGTTCATCTCCTGGCGCCGGGCGTCTTTCTTCCCCATATAGATCTCCGTGTCCAGCCCCAGCAGGGCGCCGACCATCGCCGTCGCGGTGCCGTGCTGGCCGGCGCCGGTCTCGGCGATCAGCCGGTCTCGTCCCGCGCGCTTGGCCAGCAGGGCCTGACCCAGGCAGTTGTTGATCTTGTGCGCGCCGCCGTGGAGCAGGTCCTCGCGCTTGAGGTAGATGTCCGCGCCGTAGCGCTCGCTCAGGTTGCGCGCGTAGTACAGCGGCGTCGGCCGGCCCGCGAACTCCGCGAGCAGGTCGCGAAACTCCGTCTGGAACTCGTCGGTCGCCGCGACCTCGTCGTAGGCCGCCGCGAGTTGTGCGAGCGGTTCCTCGAGCGGTTCCGGAACGTGTCGACCGCCGTATCCCTCGAACTCTCCGTCTGACATACGTCGGTGCTGGCGCCCGAAGACCGTAAATGTACGTCTTCCGCCGTTCCGTCATCGGCAAGCCGGGGGTCTACCCGACTCGAGGGAGTAGCGCGGCGTATGGCCGACGACGGTGACGACCGCGATCGCGACCTCGAGCCAGATCCCGACCGCGAGCACGACCGCCGCGCCGAGCCGAAACCCGAGCCCGGTCCGGTCGGCGACCACGCGCCCGACGAACACCTCAAGCGGGTCCGCGAGTACCTCCAGTACGCGACCGAGGGCGCCGAGCGCGGGGTACAGACGCAACTGAACTCCCTTACGAAAGGCGTCTTCGAGGAGCAGGACGACGACCTCACGGAAGGCGACGCGCCGCCGAAAGACGACCGCATCGCGGAGGTCGCCGCGAAACTCGACGGCCTCGCCGCGGAGGCGTCGGGCGAGACTACCGAGCACATCCTGACCGCCCGGGAGCACTGTCTCGCCTACCTCGAGGAGGACGACGAGGACCGGGCGGACGGCAAGTAACCCGCGACGTCAGCGATCGACGCTCCCCAGGACGATATCGAGGCTGCCCAGCGAGGCGACCAGGTCCGGGACGTACTCCCCTTCGGCCATCTCCGGCAGCGCCGAGAGGTTGTGGTAACACGGGCTCCGGATCTTGAACCGGGCCGGGGAGTTCGTCCCGTCCGAGCGGACGTAGACGCCGAGTTCGCCCTTCGCGATCTCGACCGCACGGTAGGTCTCCTTCCCGGCTTCGGGTTTCAGCGTCCGGGGCACGTTGCTCTGGACCTCCCGCTCGTCCTCGGGCCAGTCCTCGAGCAGGTCGAGACACTGCTCGATGATCTTGGCCGACTCCTCGACCTCCTCGATGCGACAGAGCACCCGCGCGTGGTTGTCGCAGCCGTCGCGGGTGACGACATCCCACTCGAGATTCTCGTAGTAGCCGTAGGGGTCGTCGCGCCGGAGGTCGTAGTCGACGCCGGAGCCGCGGGCGACCGGCCCCGTACAGCCGTACTCTTTCGCGACCTCGGGCTCGAGAATCCCCGTGTCGACGGTCCGCATGCGGAAGATTTCGTTGGTGACGATGAGGTCGTGGTACTCGTCCATCTTCGCCGGCAGTTCGTCGAGGAAGTCCCGGCACTTCTCGATGAACTCCTCGCGGGGTTTCGGCAGGTCCCAGGCGACCCCGCCCAGCCGGAAGTAGTAGAACATCATCCGCTGGCCAGTCAGGTCTTCGAGGATGTCCTGGACGACTTCCCGGTCGCGGAAGGCGTACTGGAAGATGGCGGTGAACTCGCCGTAGACGTCTAAGGCGAACGTGCCGAGCGCGAGGAAGTGGCCGAGCATCCGGGCGAATTCGGTCGACATCGTCCGCAGCACCTGCGCGTACTCGGGTACTTCGATGTCCGCCAGGTCCTCGATGGCGCGGGCGACCGCCCACTCGTTGGGCAGGTTCGAAGTGTAATCCCACCGGTCCGCGTAGGGGATGATCTGGTGGCGGTAGGTGCCGTCCTGGCACATCTGCTCCTCGCAGCGGTGCAGGTAGCCCACGTCGGGGTCGACGTCCGCGACCGTCTCGCCGTCCAGCACCGTCTTCAGGTGGAGCACGCCGTGGGTCGCCGGGTGGTGGGGCCCGACGTTCAACAGCATCGTGTCGGACTCGGCGCCATCGCCCTCGAGGCGGCGGTCCTCCTCGAGCGGGTTCCGGTGTTCAGCGAATTTGACGACCTGCGGTTTGTCCTGATCGTAGTCGAGCGAGAGGGGGTGGCCCTGCCAGGAGTCGGGCAGCAGGATGCGCCGCAGGTCGGGGTGGCCCTCGTACTCGATGCCGACGAGGTCGTAGGCCTCTCGTTCGTGCCAGTCGGCCGTCCGGAAGACGGGTTCGGCGCTCTGGGCGACCGGATCGTCCCGGGGCAACTGGACGACCAGCGACACCTCGTGCTGGCGCTGGTCGTACTTCGTCATGTGGAGGATCGACTCGTAGCGGTCCTCGTACTCCTGGGCCGTGAGACACGAGAGGTGATCGAACCCCGCCTCGTCGCGCAGCAGCCCCAGCACCTCCTGGACGTCGTCCGGCCGAATGACGAACGCGGGCGCGTTCTCGTGCTCGTCCCGGCGGAGCGTGTACTCGGAGAGGAGCGCCTCGAGTTCGGCCTCGTCGACGGATTCAGTCCGTCGGTGATCGTACTCGGGGTCGATGCTCGGTCGCTCGCGCTGTGGTGTCTCGCTCATGGGAAGGTCCTCGCGCAACCGGCGGCGGGCGTGCGTCGAGGGGGCTACACCCGACGCGGAAATGAGGGTTTTGCCGGACTGTGCTGACTGTCCGCTCGAGTCGAACGAGTCGGCTGCCGCCTAGGGCTTTTCCGTCGGGTCAGACCCGTCCGAGAGGAAGATGCTGTCCTGCTCGGGATCGAAGTAGACGTCTAACGCCCGGAGCGTGCCGGCGTAGGCGGCCGCCATGACGAAGGTGAATCCGATTAGCGCCGGAAGGAGGAGTGCAAGGACCATTGCCGGCGACGTTCGAACGGCACCCGGAAGTACGTGTCGGTCGGACGGCATATCACTATACTCCTCGAGCCCCTACGACCACCCATGCACGTCGTCGTGCTCGGCGCGGGCTACGCGGGCCTGACGCTGACGCGGCTGCTCGAGGAGAAGCTCCCCGCCACCGCCGACATCACGATCGTCAACGAGTCGCCGGACCACCTCGTCCAGCACGAACTCCACCGGGTCGTGCGCCGCCCTGAACTCGCCTCGGCGATCACCGTCTCGCTGCCGCAGGTGCTCGAGCGGGCGACCGTCCGCGTCGCTCGCGTCGCGGAGATCGACCGCGAGGAGCGCGTCGTCGACCTCTCGAGCGGGCGACTCGAGTACGACGTCGCGGCGATCTGTCTCGGCGCGCAAACGGCCTACTACGACCTCGAGGGCGTTCGCGAGCACGCGACGCCGCTGAAGCGGCTCCGGCACGCCCTGCGGATTCGATCGCGGGCGCTCGAGGTGCTTCGTGGGAGCGCCAGCGGCGACGCGGGCCGCATCGTCGTCGGCGGCGCCGGCCTCTCCGGCGTCCAGGTCGCCGGCGAACTGGCCACGCTGGCCGACGAGGAGCGCGGGACGGCGACGGTCACGATCCTCGAGCAACTCGACAGCGTCGCGCCGACCTTCCCACAGAACTTCCAGCGGGCGGTCCGTTCGGCGCTCGAGGAGCAGGGAATCGAGGTGCGAACCCAATCGGCCGTGTCGCGGGCCGACGAGACGCACGTCCACCTCGAGTCGGGCGAGGCGATTCCGTACGACCAGTTCGTCTGGACCGGCGGCATCGGGGGTCCGGACGCGCTCGCGGGCGAGCGACCGCTGGTCGAGAGCGACCTGCGGCTGGACGAGCGGACGTTCGCGCTCGGGGACGCGGTTCGCGTGACCGACGCCGACGAGGAGCCGGTTCCGGCGAGCGCCCAGGCCGCGGTCCGTGAGGCGCGGACGGTCGCGGAGAACGTTTCGCGACTCGTGAGCGACGAGACCGGCGTCGAAACGGACCCGGACGCTCCCGAGCGCTTCGCGTTCGACTCGCCGGGCTGGACGGTCAGCGTCGGCGACGACGCCGTCGCCCAGATCGGCCCCGCCGTCCTCACGGGCCGGCCCGCGAAGGCGCTGAAAGCGACCGTCGGACTGGGCTATCTCTCCGCGGTTGGTGCGGTGGGTAACGCGACCGACCGCGCGTACCGGGAGTTCCTCGAGGGGCGATTCGATCGCGAGTGACCGTTCGGGCGACTCAAACCGGGAGGTCGCTCACTCGAGCGAGATGACGACCTTCCCCTGGTGCTCGCCGGCGTCGACGTAGCGGTAGGCCTCGCGGATCTCGTCTTCCGAGAAGCCGAAGGTGCGGTCGATCACCGGCTCGAGGTCTGCGGCTTCGATGGCGCTGTTCATCCGGTCGAAAATCGCGCGGCTGCCGACGCCCATCGAGCCTTTGACGGTCAGCGCCTTCTGGAGGATCGGGCCGGGGTGGACCTGCCCCTCGGGACCCGAGAGGACGCCGATGAGGTGGACGTAGCCGTCGAACGCCGCGGCCTCGATCGACTGCTGGAGCGTACCCGGGCCGCCGACCTCGACGACGTGGTCGACGCCGCCGGTCTCCTCGGCCACTGCGTCGCCCCACTCGGTCGTCTCCTCGTAGTTGAGCGTCCACGTCGCCCCCAGCTCGCGGGCCCGCTCGAGTTTCTCGTCGCTCGAGGAAGTGACGACGACGTCGGCGCCCTGCATCGTCGCGAACTGCAGGGCGAAGGTGGAGACGCCGCCGGTGCCCAGCGCCAGCACGGTCTCGTCGGCGGTGAGGTCGCCGGCCTCCATCAGTTCGCGCCACGCGGTCAGACCGGCGCAGGTCAGCGTCGCGCCCTGTTCGTACGAAAGGTTCGCGGGGAGTTGCGCGAGCGAGTCGGCGGGGAAGGTGGCGTACTCGGCCAGCGTCCCGTCGACGTTCCCGCCCGTCGTCCGGGCGACCTTCTCGGGGGTGACGGGGCCGTCGACCCAGTCGGGCGCGAAGGGGGTCGCGACGCGGTCGCCTTCCGAGAGGCGCTGGACGTCGTCGCCGACCGCGACGACCTCGCCGGCACCGTCGCAGAGCGGGACGACCGGCGGTTCCGCACCGGGATAGACCAGATCCTCGTGGGCGATCGCCAGATCCCGGTAGTTGATCGACGCCGCGTGGATCTCGACGAGCGCCTCGTCCGCGGCCGGTTCGGGACGGTCACGTTCGACTTTGACGACGCCGGAGTAGTCACTCGAGGGTTCCTGGACTTCGTAGGCTTTCATCAGCCAATGAAAGGAACCGCCGGAACTTCGGTCCTCGGTCCGGCGAGCGTTTTGCTGGCTCCGCGAACAACCGGCAATGCGGCGTTTCGGACCTCAGTGTGCGAGGGCTCTACGTCCAGCGATCCAGTCCTGTCTGTGTCACGCTTTCCTCAATGCGTTCGAATCCCCGTTCGACCTCGTCGGGGTCGACGCCCCACTCGTCGGTGACGTACTCCCGGGCCGCCTCGAGGTCCGGATCCATCGCCGTATCGAACTCGTACTCGTCGGTCACGTTCGGATCGCGGAACAACTGCCTGACGCGGTCGCCGTACTCGATCGAGTCGCCGCGGGCCTCGAGGACGCTCCAGAGGTCGCCGTGCTCGGTGATCTCCTTGATCGCGGTCTTGGGACCGATGCCGGAGACGCCCTCGTTGAAGTCCGTCCCGATGAGGATGGCCGCGTCGATGAGCTGCTCGAGGGTCAGGTCGTGGTGTGCGAGCGTGGCCTCAAGGTCCATCAGTTCGGGATCGCCCTTGCTGGTCAGTTGGCGGAGCGTGCGGGGGGCGCCAAAGAGGAGCGCGTCGTAGTCCTCCGAGCCGACGTAGTCGGCGTCACCCCGGCGGACGATGTGGGCGGCCTGGGCCTCGCCTTCCGCGGGAGCTTCGACGATTGGCACGTCCAGCAACCGCAACAACTCGCGGCTGGTCTCCTGAATCGTCGGCGTCAGCCGCTGGGTGCGGGACTCGAGTTGCGCGATGGCGACCTCGTCGCCCTCCTCGCGGGCGACCTCGAGTTGTTCCTCGTAGCTGCGCCGCTGGTCGCGGCGGGACTCGATCTCGTCTTCCTTGAGCTCGGAGGGACCGCCGTCGAAGACCATCACGGGGGTGACGTCGTTCTCGAAGAATTTGGGGAGGCCCTGGACGATGCCGACGAGGTTCGCGACCTCGGTGCCGTCGGCGGTCGTGTACACCGAGCTATCGGTCCACTTGACCGTCGTCGTCAGGTAGCGGTAGAGCCAGTTGTGCGCGTCGACGGCGACGACCCCCTCGATCTCGGAGAAGGGGATCTCCTCGATGACGGCGATGTCCCGAAGTGCAGCGTTTCCCATTGTCGTGGTATTGGGTCGACCGGGATTTGAATCGTTGGCTTCCAGTCGGCGTCGGTTCGAATACCGGCGCGAAAACGACGCGGCCAGAATCGTGTCCCGTCCCGGGCGCAGCTCCGACGCCGACCAATACCGGGCTCAGACCGAGCAACTCCAACCACACCTATATGTCGGTGAGGTTACTACTTCGGAGCATGGCATCGGCAGCGAGCGACGTCCCGCTGGCAATCGTCGGCGGCGGAGCGATACTCTACGGACTGTTCCTCACGCTGGCAGTGTTCATCGGTCGGGTCGGGACCAGCGCGGTCGCGCTGGGACTCGGACTGCTACTGGTCCTCGAAGGAGTCCGGACGCTCCACGCACTCGCGGAGTAACGAGTACCTGTGTACCTTGCCCCCGCCTTGTCCCCCGCCGTCACGAGCGGTCGCCGTCGACCACAGGATATTTACCTCGTTCGGAAGTGTTGTCGAAGTGAACATTCCAGATGGAGCGAAGATCGAACCTCCGGCGCCGGGCGGTCCTCGCTGCCGCCGGATCGCTGCTCGGCGCGGGGTGCCTCGGGGCCGGTCGGCCGGGGCTCAGGAACGGTGACGGCGACGAGGGCTACCTCGGAGCGGAGCCGACGCCGCCCGAACGCGACGCCGACTGGCGGATGTACGGCCGCGATCCGGGCCGGACGCGACACGTGCCGGACGCCGACCTGCCGCGCGACGGGGTCGACATCGCCTGGGAGCGGTCGGTCGGCGCCGACAACTGGCTCCCGCCGGTCGTCGCGGACGGCACCGTCTACTGCCAGTACGTGAACGGCCTGTTCGTGCTTGACGCCGAAACTGGCGACGGGACCCTCTCTAACACCTACGGCGGCTTCGGCCGCGGGGCCGGGCCGATGGCATTCGGTTCGACGACGCTCTACCGGGACGGCGTACTGGTCGCGCCCTACGGCGACGCCGTAGCCGGCTACGCCGCCGATCCCGAGAGCTGGCCCGAGACCGTGTCCGGGCTCGGCGAACGGCGGGCGCGCTGGTGGACCGACGACGAACGGACCGCGACGGAGCCGCCGAACCGGCTGTCCTCGTCGCCTGAGTGGTTCGTCGGGCCAGTCGTCGTCGACGACGCCGTCGTCGCGCTCCACCCGCGGGGCACCGTTTCGGCCGTTTCCCCCGATGACGGCGGCGCCCACTGGCGGTACGTCCTCGAGGACGCGAACCCGAGCCGGAGCGGCGACCGGTCGCCCGCGCCGGTCGACCACGTCGTCGACACCGCGACCGAAACCGTCGTCGTGAAAACCGAGGTTGCCGGATCCGCGGTGCTCGTCGGCCTCGACCTCGCCGACGGCAGCCTCGAGTGGACCGCCGTCGGGGAGGGGCTCGACGAGTTGGAATGGCTGGTTGTCGAGCGGGACAGCCTCGCGGCCGCCGGCGGCGCGGTCTACGTTGCGGACCGGACGAATCGGGGCCGGAACCGAGACCGGCGTCGACCGCTCCGGCTCCGCGAACTGGACGCGGCAACCGGCGAGTACGGCTGGGATCAGTCCCTCGAGCGGGAATCGCACGTCGGCCTCGCCGTCGACGGGACGACCATCTACCACGTGGGAACGATGCGGGCGGAGGAGGGCTCCGACTGGATCGGCGTCGCGGCCGTCGATCGCGAGGACGGCCGCGCTCGCTGGGAGGCGACGATCGACGATACGCCGGGGTACGTGTTGGGACCCGGCGGCCCGCCGCCGACGGTCGCCGGCGAGCACCTGCTCGTGCCCGGCGAAGACGGCCTGCACGCCCTCGAGCGGACGAGCGGCGAGCGCCTGTGGACGTTCACCGAAACGGTCGAGACGTCCGGCGGCGGCGAGATGGCGCGCGCCGGCATCACGCCGGCGGTTGTCTCGGACGACCGGATCGTCCTCGGAACGACGCTGATGCTGTACGGACTCGAATAAGATGGTCGGAAACGATTCCGCCGAGACGCCGCCGGACCGCACCGATATTGCCGCCTCGTCCCGACCGGGGTCGATCCGCCGACAGGCCGGTTTCGGTCGCCGTCTCGGGGCGATCCTCCAAACCGCAGTCGGGCTGTTTCGCGAGCGGCCGCTCGCGCTCGTCCCGTTCGTCGTCGCCGGCCTGTTCGGCGCGGCGAGCACGCTCGCGAGACGCGCGTCGCCCTTCCCGATCGGCGTCGCGCCGTTTCCCGACTCCGGCTTGCTCCAGTTGCGCACGCCCGTCGTCCCGGCGCTCGAGCCCGCAGTCGACATCGGTCCGCCGCTGTTTCTCGGACTAAAGCCGCGCTTTCTCGCCGCCCTCGTCGGCTGGCAGGTCGGCGTTAGCGCCGCGGCGGCCGTCGCGTTCGCCGCCTGCCTCTGGATCGCGGCCGACGGGGACGGGACGCCGACGCTCGAGCGAGTCGGCTGGCTCGTCGCCTACGCGATCGCGGTCGACGTCGCGGCGTTGGCCGTAGTATACGCCCTGTGGCGGATCGACAATCTCGGCGTCTCGCTGTTGGCGGTCCTCGCGCTCGCGCCGGTCGCGATCGGGCTCTTCCTGACGCCGGCCGCCATCGTCCTCGGCGGACGCCGGCCGCGGGCGGCGATCCGCGAGAGCGTCGGGTTCGCCGCCGAGTCGCCGCTCGCGATTTCGGTGCTCCTGTTCGGACTGGGATACGTCGGGTACGCGCTGACCGGCGTCGCGCAGTTCGCTCCGGCGTCGCCGCTCGGGGTGACGGTGGGAACCGTCGTCAGCGTGACCGTCGCGGGAACCGCACACGCGCTCGTCGTGGCCGCGTCGTACCGGCTGCGTCCGATTCGGGGAGAGAAGTAGTCGCAGTCGAGGGCGCGCCGTCGGCCCTACGCCTCGTCGACCGCCGGCGGATCGCTCCCGCGGCGCGACTCGAGAAAGTCCTCCTCTTCCGCCGAGAGGTCGCGCTCGCGGAACTCCTCGAGGCCGGTCCGGTACCGCTCCGCAGCGTGTCGATCGGGAGCCTCGACTTCGTCGATCGGATCCGGCCGCGGGTACTCGAGGACGAGTTCGGCGATGCCGGTCGTCTCGCCGGTGTAGGCGAACCCGCAGCGGTACAGCGCCTCGTAGGCGAAGGGGTTGTTGACGGCGATCCGGAGGCGCTCGTAGCCGCGCTCGAGGGCGCGGTCCCGCACCAGTCGGCAGAGGTCGGGGCCGATGCCCTCGCCGCGGCGGTCGCGGGCGACCGTGACGTACCGCAGCCACAGGGTGTCCTCGTCGGTGCGGTCCTCGTTGAAGGCGACGGCGGCGACGATTTCGCCGTCCTCGCCCTCGCGCGCGACGGCCTTGCCGGTGTTCGTCATGACGAACTTGCCGGCGTAGCTGAACCGCTCGTAGTCGAGGCGCAGCTTCGGTCCGTCCGGCGGCCAGTCGAGCAGTTCGTACTCCACATTCCCGGTTCGGACGGCGGTTACTATAGTGGTCGGGTCGCAGCGGACGCGAACGGGGCTCGCGGGCCCGCTCCTCCCACGAACCCCTTTGCAGAAGGTTTTTCTTCGAACAAGAAACAGGTATTACTTATGGCTGATTTCTCTCCGTCAGGATCGGGCAGTTACGACATTTCCACGGTCGATCTCGACGACGACCGGTACGAGGTCAAACAGTCGGCGATTCGGAACAAGTACGTCGTCCGCGACAGCGCCGGCGATGTCGTCCTGAAGGGCAAGCAAAAGATGCTCAAGATGAAAGAGGAGTTCCCGTTCGTGACCGGCGACGGCGCGGACGCGTTCACCGTGAAAGCCGGCGGGATTATGGACGTCGCGGGGAACTACGCCATCACGGACGCGGGTACCGGCGAGGAGGTCGTCGTCCTCGACGAGGACCTCTCGTTGCTCGCCGAGAACTGGACGATCCGAGACCCGGACACGGGGGAGACGCTGGCGACGATTCGATCGAAGAACAAGCTGCTCTCGGCGCTTCGACACCTCATTTCCGTCGCGAACCTCATCCCCAACAAGTACGAGATATTCGACGCCGACGGCGACCACGTCGGCGACATCGAGGGGCAGTTCTCGCTGCGGGACACCTACACGGTCAGCATCGACGACGCCAGCGACGTCCCGAAAGAGGCGGTAATCGCCTCCGCGTGTATCCTCGACGCCCTCGAAAACGAGTGAGATAGCCGTTCCACGTTCGAAAGCAGCAGCGTGGGTCGGCCTGTCCCACAGTACGCAGACGGGGACAGCGCCACCAGCCGTTAAGATCGTTCACGGTGACGTCAGCCGTGATGGATCGTTCTCGATCGAGCAACCGCGACGGTCCGACGCTAATGGCGGCCGAGCGTGAGGGGACGATCGAACTGCAGGTCCACGTGGGGGTACTCGTCGCGCACGCGCCGGAAACTGACCCGGATCAGCTCCAGTCGTTCGCGACGCAAGTTGCCGAAGACACGGTCGACGAACTCGCGGCGGCCACGGAGGTCACGTGGCGGTTCTACCTCGAGGACGCTGTCAAGCTCCCCGACCACGATCAGCGACGGCCCTCGGAGTTCCTCGATCACGCCACTCACCAGATGGTCGAAGGGCCGTACGACTTGATCGTCGTCGTGACGGACGTTCCACTCGTCTCGAGCAAGGAGAAATTCGTCCCGGGACTGGCATCACCGCTCTCTCGCGTCGCTATCGTCTCGACGGAGAACCTCCGTAGTGCGCCCCGCAACGAGCCCCGACGCTCACTCGAGGACGATGCCGTCCGCTGGAATACGGCGACGCTCGTGGTCCACCTCGTCGGGCATATGCTGGGCGCTCGCCACCGTGACGCCGACGGAGGCGTCATGGAGCCGTTCCGGTTCGATCCGGAGCGACGGGCCGTCCCGCCGATTGACGCAGACATCGAACGGCACCTTCATGGGATTGCCGCGGAACTCTCCGCCGCCGAAGCCCGCCCACGGGGTCCGATAGAGCGCTTCGCTTTCCACGTTGCCAGTGCTGTCCGAAACCCCGGCCAGATCCTCCAGGCGCTCGGCAACAGCCGCGCACCGTTGTTGCCGCTCTCGTTACCGAAGCTGTCGACGGCCGCGCTAGCACCGACGCTGGTCATCGTCTTCAGCGCCGAATCCTGGGACGTCGGTTTCCATATGACAAACGTGACGGCAGCGCTTTTCGCGGCCGTAAGTGTTCTCACTGCAGCACTGTACCTCCTGTTCGTCCAGAACCTCTCTTTTCCGCGGAAGCGACATCAGATCGTCACCGAACATACGGCCCTGGTCAACGTCACCGTCTTTTTCGTCCTCCTGCTGGCGATGGTCGGCTTATTCGGCCTTGTGTGGGTAATCATCCTCGTTATCGAACTGGTCGTCTTCCCGCCGAATCTGATGTCCAACTGGCCGAGCCTGGAGGAGCCAGCCGTTGGCTTCATCGATCTCGTTCGAACTGGTGCGTTCATCAGCACCGTCGGGGTACTCTCGGGTGCATTGGCGGGCGGGCTGGAGAATCGGGTACTCATCAGCCACCTTGCGCTGTTCCCCGACCGACCGTAACACCCCTCTCAAACGGGAGTGCGCCGATTTCCCTAGAAGAGCGATAAACAAACGAGAGAAGGGCTGAGAAGTGCGCGGACCGGGATTGGCGCGAGGTTGGCCACGATCGGCGACTCGTACTCAAGGGCCGCGTTTAGGACAATCGACTCGCCAACGGTCGCCAACGCCACCTTGTGCTTACAGTCGTATTCCTCGTTGTACCGGTCGGTTTTGCACTCACACTCGGCGGGAACGGCCAGCCCGTTTCGCCCCTCAACTCCGACAACAGAGGCGTGGTCGTCCCTTCCAGCGAAACTGGGAGAGGGGTATATAAACCGTCCAATACTCTATATTGTGGAAAGAAGGCGGCTACGAACAGCCCGATCAGGACCATTACAGATATCCAATTAGGAGGATCGGATTCTCCTTTCGGTTATTCAGAACCCAGTTGAGGAAGCGGCGGTTCCCGCCGGATTAGTCTAAACCAGTTAGGACTGACTCAGATTGGGAATCAGCGTTCCGTCGATTTGGACTAAATCAGATTGGGGCAAAGATCTCGGATAGTAGGGATTTCTGTCCTTTGACGAACCGGGCCTATAGACGATGTTCTCGAGTAATTACCAGAAGTCTTTCCCGAGGAATGTAATCGAAGCCCCGTACTGGCGATCCCGCTTCCCCTATTGTAGGGATGGGTCTCGAAAGGGAGTTATTTAGAGAGTATCTCAAACTCCGTCGAACCACACCGACAGCCACCTTTTTTCCCGATCGGTTGCACGGTTCCATCGAGAAGGATCCAAGCGGAGTAGACGGCACCACAGTCACAGCACTTCCCGGCGACTTTCTGCCGTTCGTCGGTCGTTTTCTCACCAGTTTCGTATGCTTGTTGGTTCCCCGCCATGTATGCATAAACAGCTACCTTGCGGAAGAGGTACAGGGTTGTATAGACTATCTCAAGGACGATACTACGGAAATTCCGTTGACAGAGCCTTACTCGTCGTCCGGGTGGGAGAACGTCAAGGTACTGGTGATGAGATTCTCGTGTGCAGCGTGAAATCGCTTCGAGAGTGCCTGTTGTGAGACACCCATCCGGTCGGCCAGTTCAGTCATCGAAACCGCCTGTGGAACCTCGTAGTAGCCTTCCTCGAGCGCGGTGACCAGCGTCTCGCGTTGTTTCGTCGTGAGATCGTACTGGGCGCTGGCCATCGGCTGCTCCTGATCCTGTATTCGGTTGAGATCGAACGCGATTCCGTTGTCCTCGCAGTAGGTCTGGAACTTAGAGAGGCTCTCCCGATCGTCGAACCGCATCCGCAATTCCCAGTTTTCGTCCCGCCCGATCGCTTGCAGGATCGTCGCGCCGAGTTCGACATAGGCGTAGACGATCGACTCGACGTTTTGGGTCCACTCGGCGCGGTACAGTCTGGCGTCGTCCACTTCGTCGATAGGTGCGACGTTCGTCACCGTTTCGTCGTTCTCGAAGGCCGCTTCGAACTCGTCGTGATCGCCACCACTTACCCAGAAGTACGGCATCACCTTGTCCTCCATCGTCGCCACGACCTGCTCGATCTCGACAACCATGTGTGGTGCTTCCGTGAGGGCGTGATTCAGCGCCAGATCGTCAGAATTGACCGAGAACTCCGCGATGATGCTCATACCGTTGGTTCGCCTCTGAGAGGATTAAAGCCGGTGGCAAATCGGCTGAACGACCACGGTTTTCCGATATTTAGAATGGAATAAACGCTATTTATGGTAGCTGCACTTACTGTTCGTCGGGTAGTCATGGAGGGGTTATGCGCAGGTTTTCAAAATTGCTCTACTGCCTCGGGGTTCCCGAGGTGGACCCCACGTACTGAACTTTCGACGTCACTTTTGTTCACCTGTGGACATCGAGGAAAACTGCAAGACGCAACGGAGTTGCGGATGCGCGGACCGGGATTTGAACCCGGGCCATGAGCTTGGAAGGCTCAGGTCCTACCACTAGACCATCCGCGCTCACTCCCCGATTTTCGCTCCGAGTTTAAGGGTCTTCCTGTTTCGTCTGTCGATTCCGTCGGGTCGCTGACTCGAGGGCGACAGTGCAAGCGCCGACTCGAAATGAAGAAGCAGGAGCGATGGGGGTGATCCGTCCGGAGACGATCGGTGGGGGTCAGACGGGGGAGTGTCGATTGAACCAGCAGCGAACCGACGTCGGATTACCGTGGGAACCGGGCGCGAGTACGGCGTCGCGGTGCCGTTACTTCTCGAGGACCGCAGCACCGGCGCCGACCGCGATGTCGACGTCGCCGGTGGCGACGGCCTTGAGGTTCTCGCCGGTCGGGGTCTGGACCAGCGACCACTTGCCGTCGGTCCGCTCGAAGATGACGCCGCCGCTGCCGACGGTGACGCCGTCGCCGCCGTCGGTTTCGACGTCGAGAAGGTCGGCGTCGCCGAGGCTCTCGGGGACCCACTGGCTGCCGTCGTACTCGAAGACGGAGGCGTTGCCGCCGGTGACGACGACGTCGTCTTCGGCGTCGCTGTCGAGGCCGTAGAACGTGACGCCGGCGTCCTCGATGCCGATCGGGTTCCAGGTGGTGCCGTCGTCGGTAGCGAACACCTTGCCGTTTGTGTCGATGACGTGGCCGGCGCCGTCGCCGTAGAACTCGATGGCGTTGAAGCCGGAGCCGCTACCAGGCACCTCGTAGTCCCAGGTGCCCTCCTTACCGTTCTCGAAGCTGTAGTGGATCGAACCGGAGTCGTCGGCCACGTAGACGTCCGCGTCGCCCGCGGGGCCGGTGACCGCGACGTCGTTGAAGTTGGACGTGAAGTCGTTGGGGGCGGAGCGGTCGATCAGGTTGCCCGTCGTCACGTCGTACTCGCCGATCGCGCCGCTGGCGCCGACGATCCAGAGTCGCTCGCCGTCGTCGGTGGTGTCGACGCCGTAGAGGTCGTTTCCGTTGCCGGTGGGTCCGCCCTGGAGGACGACCTCCCAGCCGGCGTCGGTACGTTCGATGACGAGGCCGCCGCCCGCGACCGCGTGGGCGTTCGTCGCCGTGTACGCGACGTCGTGGATCGTGCTGTCGATCGGCGTTTCGGCGACCGTCCACTCGGACTCCTCGTCGCTGGCGGAGACCGTCGCGGGGAGGGTAGCTGCGGCAAGCGATGCGCCTGCGACCTTCAGCGTCTTCCGTCGCGTAAAGCGCGTCATAGCGCATCCGGAAGTGGGGAGCGAGATGTCAATAAAATCGGGCGGCCTTTTTGCGCGATTGATCCCGTTTGCGAACGTTTTATTCGATTTACTTTCAACTTATACATAGACAAATAATCTGAAAACTATCGGCTTGGGCTCCGGGAACTACCTTTAGTAATTCCTCTTAAAAATACCCCCATTTGAGGGAGGTGAAAGTCCGTCACACGGACACATTCATCCGGAACCGGCCACTTCGGCGTAGCAGTTCCCGCTCGAGACCTCCCACTCGAGCAGGTCGAGCTTGCTCGCCGCGAGGTCGGCCTCGAACTCCGCGGGGGCGTAGATGTGGTAGAATCGATCGACCGCTTCCCCGCCGGGCAGCGTCCACTCGATCGTCGTGTCGAATCCCGCCTCGGCGTCGGCGGCCGCGTCGAACCGATCGTGGGCCGTCGACCACGCGCTGACGAGCGCGCGGCCGTCCGGCGAGAGCACCCGCGCGAGTTCGTTCAGGCTCGCTCGGCGCACCGCCCGGGTCGGAAGGTGATGTAGCGTCGCGACGTAGACCGCGATATCGACGCAGTCGGCCGCGAGCGGGAGCGTGCTCGCGTCGCCCTGACAGAGGGCGACGTCGAATCCGCGCTCCCGTGCGCGCTCGCGCCCGGTCTCGAGGAGGCCGCGGCTCGCGTCGAGGCCGACCACGACGTCGCAGTCGGCGGCGAGCAACTCGGCGTGGCGGCAGTTACCGCAGCCGAGGTCGAGGCCCACGGCGGGCGCGTCCGCCGTCTCGAGTGCGGCCGCGTGCTCGTCGACGAACGATTCGACCTCGGGCCACGCGTACTCCCGCGTCGAGGCGAAGTGGCTCGCGATCCGGTCGTAGGTCGCGCGGACGCTCCCGCGATCCGGCCGGTTCGGGTTCGACTCGTCGTCACCGTGGTCGCCCGTACCCATCAGTTCGGAGTGCTCGAGGCGCGTGCAAAAAGCGTTTGCACTGCCACCGACGACGGCGTTCAGACGACGATTGCGAACAGCGCGACCGACAGCGCGATCATCGCGGCCGCGTGTTTCGCGCCGGCCCTGACGTCGCCGGTGCTCAGCTGGCCGGCGATCAGCCCCGAGAGCAGCCCCTGGACCAGCGTCGCGTGGTAGAACAGCGTGTTGTACCGCGTGGCGGCAGTCCGAGACAGCCCGCCGAGCCCGTCGACGGCGCTGCCCCCGCCGCCGGCGGCCTCGAGCTCCCCCACCGGGAGATTCGGCAGGAGGTACGCCGCGAGCACGGCAATGATAAAGAGGAAGACGAAGAAGGCGATGTAGACGACGACCAGGTACTCGACCATCGCCTGCCGGCGCTCGCGCTCGAGGCGCCGATCGGCCGCCGCCTGCCTGGCGGCGATGGTGAGCACGGTCGCGAGGGAACCGCTCGCGTTCATCGCCTCCGTCACCAGAGTCACGACCCGCGACGTCGCGCGGGTGCGGACGCGCCGACCGAACCGGCCGAAGGCGGTCTGGAGGTCCGCACCCCACTGGACGTCAGCCCAGATGCGATCGAGTTCGGCGCCGAGCGGCCCCAGGTCCGAGCCCCGAACCCGATCGATCGCCGCGACCAGCGACATGCCGGCGTCGTTGACGCTCGCGAGGCGCTCGAGCAGGTCGGGGATCGCGCCCTCGATCGCCTCGATCCGCCGGCGGTGGAGTTCGTAACAGGCGGCGAAGACGGCGAGGACCAGCAGTGCGCCGACCGCGATCGCGTCGTCGACGACGGTCGCGTCGAACCCGCCGTCGGTGACCGCCGCCGGCAGCCGCCACAGGACCGCGGCGAGCGCGATCGGAACGGTGAGCACGAGCGAGAGCCGGGGCCGCTCGCGCAGCGTCGACAGGGGCGACCCGACCCGCTCGCGGAGTCGCTGCAGTCGGCGGTAGTAGCGCACGCGTTCGACGTTCGGGTGCTCGCGACCGCGATCGCGGGCGGTCACCCGCGACGCCCCTCGCCCGCCGTCGGCACGGGCCTGTCCGCGAATCGCGGCGACAGCGTTCGACGCGGGCGAGCCGGTCGCGTCGGCGTCCGCGTCGGCGACGCCGCCGGGCGTGATCGTCTCGGTCACGGTACTCAGGTAGACGATGAAGCCGAGGTTCCCCAGCGGCAGGATGACGTAGATCAACGCCCGCAGCGGATCGAACGTATCGCCCACGGAGATGCCGATGACCACCAGGATGGTGATGAGAAAGAGCGGCCCGGCGACGAGCACCGTGACGTACGCCTCGGCCAGCGTCCCGAGCAACTCGATCGTTCGCTCCTGCTGGGACTCGGACTCCTCCTGGAAGTCGCGGTACTGGGACTCGAGGAACCCCGAGAGGCTGTGGCCGCTCTCGAGGACGCTGACGAGGTTCTCGACGAAGTCGGCGAACTTCGGGCTCGGGGAGCGGCGGCCGGTCGTCCGGAGCGCGGTGATGACGTCCATCCCGAAGGTGTCCATGTTCCGGACCGCGACGTCGAACTCCGCGGCCGCCTCGCCGTAGGTGTCCTCGTGGCGCGCGAGGATGCGGACGATCTTCGGGAACTCCATGCCGCTGCGCGAGAGGGCGTACATGAACGCGACCGTCGAGGGAAGGCCGGTCTCGATCCGCCGGGCGCGGCCGTCGGCCACGTAGCTCGGGTACCACCACCGGAGCCGGTACGCGCCGAAGCCCGCGACGGTCCCGATCGTCAGACAGGAGAGGACGAACAGGCCGAACAGTTCGGTCACCGACAGCGACGGCACACCGCCGAGGTTCGCGAGGAAGGCCAGCGCCCCGGGAAGCGCCGTGCGCATGGCGGCGGGATCGACCGCGAGGACGAGCAACAGCCCCCAGACGACGTAGATCCCGACGATGGCGCCGGCGACCGCGAACAGCGTCGCGTACAGCATCGTCGTCGCGCCGTACTCCCGGTAGGTCGTCGGGAAATGCGCGGCCCGAAGCGCGGCCTGCCTGTCGGGGTGTTCGCCCTTGAACTCGGCGATGTAGCGGCCGAACAGCCCGATCGCCGCTCGAGTCAGGGCGCGGTCGAGTCCGGCGTGGACCCGCGCGAGGGCGACGAGCGAACAGAGGGCGGCGGCGACGGCCAGCGGCAGGAAGTTCGAGAGGGCCATCGGCGGCGATCACCCGTCCTCGTCGGCGTCCTCGGGTCGGGCGTCCGGTCCCTCGAGTCGGTCACTCGAGGCTTCGGAGTCCGCCCAGTCAGGACCGTCCCCGGCGAGCGGGTTGGTGACGATCGAGTCGCTCCTCGGATCGGCCGCCGCCGAGTCCGCACCGTCTCCGTTGCCCTCGTCCTCGTCGGCCGCGATCGTCTCGAGCACGCGCTCCGGATCCGCGTAGTACTCGTTGACCAGGGCGGTAAAGCGCCGGTAGTCTGCGATGTCGTTGTCCCGCAGGTACTCGAGGAACCGCTCGCGGTTGCGCAGTTCCGTCAGCAGTTCGGTGCGGGACCAGCCCTGTTCGTCGCGGATCTCCTCGAGGACGCGGCTGCCGGTCCCCCGGAACGCGTCGTCCTCGCTGTCCCACGTGTAGGCCGTCGAGTAGTCGAGTTCCCCCGTCCGCTGGTCGATTCCCTCGATCTCGGCGAGCACCTTGTTCCGGCGGACCCGGCCCTCGCCGAGCCGGGTCAGCGTCTGGACCGAGAGGATGTCGAGGCTCTGGACCATCGATCGCGGGACGTTGATCGGCTCGTTCTCGAGGCGATTGATCGCCGTCTGGACCGAGTCGGCGTGCATCGTCGAGTAGGTCGTGTGGCCGGTGTTCATCGCCTGAAAGAGCGTGATCGCCTCCTCGCCGCGGACCTCGCCGACGACGATGTACTCAGGCCGGTGGCGCAGCGCCGAGCGCAGTAGGTCGTACATCGTCACGTCCTTCCCCTCGTGGACGCGCTCGCGCGTGACCGAGGAGAGCCAATTGTCGTGGTAGAGCTCGAGTTCTCGCGTGTCCTCGATCGTCAGCACCTTCGCCCGCGGCGGGATGAACATCGAGATCGCGTTCATGCTCGTGGTCTTGCCCGACGCGGTCCCGCCCGCAAAGAGCAGGCTCTTGTTGTGCTCGATCGCCAGCCAGAGGTAGGCCAACTGCTCGACGCTGAAGGTGCCGTACTCGAGCAGGTCGACGGGCGTGAACGGCTCGCTGGCGTACTTCCGGACGGTGAAGGCGGAACCCCGGGGCGTCACCTCCGTCCCCAGCGCCAGTTCGGCCCGTGAGCCGTCGGGGAGGGTCGTCTCGACCATCGGATCGCCGATGGAGATGTGCCGGCCCGAGTGCTGGGCCAGCCGGACGACGAACCCGTCGAGCTCGTCGCTTCCGAACGAGACGTTCGTCTCGACGTCGGTGTACTCGTCGTGGTAGACGAAGATCGGCAGGTCGTAGCCGTCGCAGGAAATATCCTCGACGTGAGGATCGTGCATGATCGGCTCGAGCCGGCCGTAGCCGCGGAAATCGCGGTGGATGTAGTAAAAGAGCCGGTAGAAGGTGGCCGCGTCGATCTCGGCGCCGTACCGCTCGAGGTACTCGCGGATCGTCTCACGTAGCAGGTTCTCGACGTCGGTGTCGGCGTCGGCGTCCGCGGCGGCACCAGCGCCGCCGCCGACATCCGACCGGTACAGCAGCGGATCGCGCACGTCCTCGACCAGCGTCTCGAGCAGGACCCGCTCCTCGTCGGTCAGTCGCGGTTCGACGACGCGGTAGCGGTGCTTACTGGCCGACTCGTCGTAGCCGATCGAAACGAACGAGAACGGCGCGTCGACCCAGTACCGCTCGACCTCCTCGCGGCCGTCGACCCCGTCGAACTCGATCAGGGGCCCGTGATCGGCCGGATCGTAGTCGTCGACCTCGATCGTCGATCCGCGCAGCGTCTCGAGGACCCGACGGATCGTCCGCTTGGCGGTTTCGAACGTCGACTCGGGCTCGGCCGACGAGCCGGTACCCGACGCGTCGGAGGCGACGCCCGCGGAGTCGGCGACGGAGTCCAGGTCCGCCTCGCCCGCCGCGGCACGCGACGCTGCGCGGTCGGCGGCCGACTCGGTCGAGGCTGAATCGGTACGGTCTGCCATCGGTACGGTGTCCTCACGGCGGGAGGACGGGTGTTCGTCGCATATCCCGACCGGACCATCATAAATATCCCGACCGATCCGGTCCGCCGTCGACGGATCCCCGCCGGCGGGTCCGACGGCGCCCTCGACCGTCGCCGGTACAGTCGGGACCGCAGTGGCGAGACGAGCCCCGTCGACAACGAGCGCCGAGGCGAACGACCGAACGGCCCGGACGTGTTCGTTCGAAGACGATTGTGCGTTACGTTCATACGGCGGGAGCGCTAACCGGAGGGTACGGAATGAGGCGCGAGCACTTCACGCTAAACGTTACTAACGTCGACTGGGTCGAGACCGACGGCGAGCCGAAAAAAACCCGCCGTATCCATCGAATTCACCGGCCCGTCGACGATGCTTCGCGAGCGCCTTACTGGTCCCGAGGGGGACGTCCTCGACGCCGACGAAACCGACGTCGCGCTCCGGCTGCAGGAGCCGCTCGGAAACGACACCGACGGCGTCGTCAGCGTCACGAACAGGGTCACGGGCGAGTTCATCCTCGAACTCAACGAGGACGCCGACGACGTCCTGCAGTTCATCCGCGCGGCCCGCGGCTACGGCGAGGACGCCACCGAGGACGAGGGGCGCTACACCGTCGAGATTACGCTCGAGGACGAGGACGAACCGTTCGTTACCTACGACAAACGGACCTTTCTCGTCTACGACGACGAGGGGAGCCTCCTGCGCCAGCACAGCTTGATTCCGAGCGGCGTCGAGCTCTAACCGCGGTTCCGTCGCTGTCGCTTCCTTTCTGCCGCTGTTCCGGATCCACGCCCGCTCCCGATCGGCGGGAACTGACCGGCAACTATAAGTGTTTTAGGAGTGCCTAAACCGAATACGTGCCGGCACCGGTCCGGCCGGAATCGATTATGCCGAACGGAGACCTACTTACGACCGCAGCCGACGAATCGGGGCCCGAATCCGCTCCCGGGCGCGCCGCAACGGACGACGTCGTCCTCCAGCTCGACGGCGTCGCGAAGCGGTACGGGAGCGAAGCCGTCATCCCGGACCTGTCGCTGTCGGTCCGCGACGGCGAGATCCTCACGCTGCTAGGACCGTCGGGCTGTGGCAAGACGACGACGCTGCGGCTGATCGCCGGCCTCGAGCGGCCCGACGCGGGTCGGATCCGGTTGCAGGACGACCCCGTCGCGGTCACGGACGAGGGCCGGTTCACGCCGCCGGAGAATCGCGACGTCGGCATCGTCTTCCAGGAGTTCGCGCTCTTTCCCCACCTGACGGCTCGCGAGAACGTCGCCTTCGGGCTGCAGGACTGGTCCGAGGCGGAACGGGAGGCCCGCGTCGACGAGCTCCTCGACCTCGTCGGGCTCGAGGCCCACGGCGACGACTACCCCGACGAACTGTCCGGCGGCCAGCAACAGCGGGTCGCGCTGGCGCGCTCGCTCGCGCCGGAACCCGAGATGCTGTTGTTGGACGAACCGTTCTCGAACCTGGACGTCGACCTGCGCGTCGAGATGCGCGAGGAGGTGCGCCGGATCATCAAGGAGGCCGGCGTCACCGCCGTCTCCGTGACCCACGATCAGGAGGAGGCGATGTCGATCTCCGACCGGGTCGCCGTGATGAACGAGGGCGACATCGAGCAGCTCGGCGCGCCCGAACGGGTGTTCCAGCAGCCCAAGTCGCGGTTCGTCGCCGGCTTCCTCGGCCACGCGAGCTTCGTTTCGGGCGAGGTGCGGGGCGACCACGTCGAGACGGCAGTCGGGCGCGTCCTCCGGGACGACGTCAACGGGCTGGTCGAGGAGTACGACGGCTCGGAGATCGACCTGCTCGTGCGCCCGGACGACGTCGCGGCCGTGCCGGCCGAGGAGGCGGCGCGGGTCAACGGCCGCGTCGTCTACCGGCGCTACCTCGGGCCGACCGTCCTCTACCGCGTCGAACTCGACTCGGGCGAAACCGTCGAGTGCATGCACAACCACTCCGATCGGATCGACTTAGACGAACGTGTCGGCGTCCGCGTCATCGCCGACCACGAACTCGCGTGGTTCCCCGCGGGCCAGCGCGAGCGCGACGTCCCCGCCGAATAACGGCCTTTCTGCGTTCGATCGCGCAGTTCGACCACGTACTTTGATACCGCCGCGGTTCGATGGTGTCCGTCACCCGAATGGGAGGTACCCCGCGTCGACGCCGGCCCCGAAGTTCGACCGCGACTCGAGTCGCAACGCGGTGCGGGCTCGCCGCGGCGGTCGTCGGGCTGGGCGCGATCGTCCTCGCGACGCTCGTCGCGTCCCCGGAGACGTTCACCTGGCGCGGCGCCGCGCTCTCGGACATGGGCCGATACGGGACCCGCACGTTTCCGCTGTTCAACGGCGGGCTCGTCCTGAGCGGACTGCTCGGCGTCCCCTTCGGCTGGCGGCTCTGGCGCGCGAGCGGAACCGTCCTTGAACGGGTCGGCGTCGCCCTATTGGTCGTCGCGACGGTCGGACTGGTCGGCGTCGGGATCTTCTTCCTCGGCCACACGGACTGGTACCTCGAGCGGAGTTTTCACGAGCCGGCCGCGCTGACGTACTTCGCTGCCGCGCCGCTGGCGCAGTGGTGCTACGGCACCGGCGCGGTACTGGCCGGACGGCTCCGTCGCGGCCTCGTCTCGATCTGGCTCGCCGTTGTGCATCCGCTGGCCTGGCTGGGCTGGCTCGTATTCCTCGTGGCCGGCGGCGATGCCGGCGCGTGGTTCGCCGTCCCCGAGTTCGTCGCCGCCGTCGCGTTCGGCGCGTGGGTCGGCTACCTCGCCGTCGATCTCGAGAGAGCCTCACACTCTGGAGACGCAGCGTAACTCCCGTTTCCACCCGATTCGCGACGGGTTTTGCGACCCGTATGCACACAATCCTTAAGCCGAGACCGTCCATACACGCGGGTATGCACAAAGACGAACTCCTCGAGCTGCACGAAGAACTCGTGACCATCATGGAGTACTTCGCGGAGCGCGAGGAGGTCGACGAAGAACTTTTCGAGCCGTACCGCCAGCTCGACGTCGACCCCTCCCACGTCCACAAGTCAAAGAGCGAACATAAACACGCGGTCTTCGTCCTCGGCAACGCCCTCGCGAAGGGGATGAGCGAAGACGAGTTCTCGAGCGCCGGGCGCATCGGCAAGCGGATGAAGGAGCTCGCCGAGGACGCCGAGTCGAAGATCTAGTCGGGCGACGGCCGGCCGCGAACATCTAGGCGAAACGTATTTGTTTCAGTTACCGCTTGTTGAACTATGGACTCGCGCACGCAAGAGCGCGTCGAACAATGGGATTCTCGCCCGTTCAACGGCGGCTACGACGGGCTCTCCGATCTCGCCGAGAACGGCTTTTCGGGGGCCGTAACGACGGGTACAGGCGGCACCTGGCTCTTTATGCTTAACGGCCGTATCGTCGGCGTCTTCGAGGGGGCGATCGAGGACTTCGACGGCGCCTCGGGCACGACCTATCAGGCGCCGCATCCGTCGCTGCCGTTGCTCTGCTCGATGGAGGAACGCGGGGGCGACACCCGGGCCAAGTACTACACGAACGAAACGCCGCTGCGAGAGGTCGACGAGACGCTCCAGGACGGCTCCTTTACGGGCTACATCGAACTGAGCGAGAACGTCCTCAGCGGCGACTACTACGCCGTCTACTACGGCGGCCGCCGGATGGCCGCCGCCTACATCGGCAACGCCGAGCGGCTGGTCACCGGCGACGAGGCGTTCGAACGCGCCGACGACGAGGTCGGGATCTACGAGGTCATCGACGTCGACGTCGACGTGACCGACGTTCCGGGCGCGGACGACGCGCCCGCCGCGGACGCGGACGCGAACGCAGAGACGGGCGCGACGACCGACGGCGCCGACGCCGGTTCGGACGACGAGCCGTCGGTCGGCGGCGTGTCGGGCATCGAGCCGATCGACATCTCCGGCGGCTCGAGCGCCGGATCGTCGGTCGACGCCGGCGACGGTACCGGCGGTGCGACGGCCGAAGCTGACGGCGACGACCTGTCGGGAATCACGTCGACGGACCCGGACGCGGCTGCACGCGAGTCGACGCCGGGGATTACCGACGACGCAGCCTCGGCCGATGCCGCCGCGGGTACCGACTCCGCCGATGCGGTGACCGGACCGGCCGGCGCTGAACCTGACCCTGAACCCGCAGCCGAATCCGACCCCGATCCGGACCCGACCGGCGTCGAACTCGAGACGGGGTCCGATCACGAACCCGGCCTCGAGGCCGAGCCAGCCGGGACGACCGGCGCCGACGGAGCCGACCCAAGCGAACGCGTCGAAGGTCCGGACGCGGCATCGACCTCGAGTCCCGATCCCGAGGCGGAGGCGTCAGCGACGGAGCCGTCCGAACCCGGATCGGGACCCGGGACCAGTTCCGGCTCCCCGGATCCGGCCGAGGTCGAGGCGGCCGCCGAACAGCTCGACCAGAACGACATCTCCTGGACCGGCGACGACGAGGACGACCAGCCCCAGACGACGGCGGGCGACGTCCGACCGCCGAGCGGGGCCGAGCGAACGGGGTCGGGAGCGGCCGATTCCGGTTCCGGAACGGGCGCCGATGCCCCGAACGCCGACGGCGACGGCGAACTCGAGGAGCGGTTCGAGGAGGAAGAGCAGTGGCGCGAGACCCGGCGAATTCCGTCGATCGATCCGGAGAAGACGACCGGAGATAGCTCGGCGAACGCCGCCTCCGGAGCGAAGGCCGCGTCGGGGCCACAGCCCGCGAGCCAGTCCGGCCGCGAGGCGGCCGACTCCCGACCCGAAGGCCGGCGATCGGCCGGTTCGGGCGGGCAGAACGCCGCGAACGGACCGCGCGGGTCGGGCCGGCCGGACGGCGCTACGGCGTCCGAAACCCGGGCGACGGCGGACGCCGCCGACCGAAACCGAGACCGGCGCGTCGAGCGGCTCGCCGACCGCATCGAACGCCTCGAGGAACAGCGCGAGGCCCTCGAGTCGAAGAACAAGGACCTCGTCTCCGAACGCGATCAACTCCGCGAGAAGAACCAGCAGTTGTCCGAGACGATCGACCGCCTCGAGTCCCGCATCGAGGAGCTCGAGTCGGAACTGGAGGCGGCCCGAGCCGGCGACGGAGCGGGTTCGGGTGCAGGTGCGGGCGCCTCGGCCGGCACCGAACTCTCCCCCGACCGCGCGCTGGCCGGGACGAACCTCTTCGTCCGCTACCGCTCGAAGAGCCAGCCGACCCTCGAGACCGCCCACGAGGGAGACGCCGACCGCGACGAGGTCGCGTCGAACCTGCAACTCGAGCACCACACCGAGTTCGACGCCTCGGACGTGGCGGTCGAGGGCGCGCCCTACGAGGAGTTCCTCACGGGGACGATGGCCTACCGGTTCGTGGAGTGGCTGACCGACACGACGCTCTACGAGATCCGCGACACCGGCCACGCGAACGGGCTGGCCGACCTCTACGACGCCATCCCGCAGATCGACCGGGCCGAACTGGACGCGACGATCTCGCTCGCGGACGACGACACCGAGGACGTCCCCGACGAGGTCACCTTCGACGTCGTCGCATTCGACAAGATGGGGAACCCGCTGCTCGTCGCGATGCTCAACGACTCGCGCAAGCCGGTCAGCGAGGACACCCTCGCGGGCCTTGAGGAGGCCGCCTCGGCGGTCAAGGCGAACTACCCCGACCTCGCGGCCGCGATCGCCGTCACCTCGAGTTACTTCGAGTCCGGCGCCCACGAGGTGACCGAGGAGGCGACGAGCAGCGGCTTCCTCAGCCGGAGCTCGAAGCTGAGCTACGTCAGCCTCTCGCGAAAGCAGGGCTACCACCTCTGTCTGGTCGAGTCGCGCTCGGAAGGGTTCCACATGACCGTTCCGGAGCTGTAATCGCGACGGGCGCTTCCAGCGGGGGCGATCCGAACGCCGGCCGGCCCGCTGGCCGCGCGGGATTACTTCTTATTCGAGGCGGTACGGAGTTAGCTGACCGCCGAACGGTCAGTCGCAATCGCTGCCGAGCGGAAGCAGGAGTCGAAGAAGAAGAAGTCGCGAACGCTGTAGCGGTGCACCCGTTTCGTCGCTCGGTATTCCTGTCGTTATGTCGTTACAGCGGTCGCGACGGTCGATCGATACGAGATCGCGCCGATCGAGCAGTTAGCCTTCGATTTCGGCGACGTCTTCGATCTTCATGCCGTCGAGCTTGTCGATGATGTCGTCGAGCTTGTCGTCGAGCTCGTCGACGAATTCGACGGTGCGCTCGGTCTTGATCGCACCCTGGCTCGAGGGCTCGATGAGGTTTTCTTCCTCGAGAACGCGCAGCGAGTAGCGAACCTTGTGGTGGGGATAGCCGGTCTCGTTGGACATCTTGACGATGCCGATCGGCTCGTTTTCGATGACCATCTTCAGGACCTGCAGATGACGTTCCAGCATATCGACTTCCTTCTCAAGTCGGTCTATCATGGCATTTGTTAACTTGTCTTTGGGGCCTTTAAAGGTTACCCTCGAGCGCTGAACAATCTACTCAACGCGTTGATTACTCTTGAGAGTAGTTAACGATTCCGTTCCGATCCGGCCGGGATGTCGCTCGCCTCTAGACGATCCGTGCGTCGCCGCTGGAGCCCTATAGACTCGTCGTTCGGGCCGCCTTCGCCGCGGCGCCGCGAGCACGTTGTCGACGCTCGTCGCGTCCATGGGAAACGATATCGACACTCGCACACTCGAGTTCCCGCCCTGAATGGGCCGGCAATACCGTAATCTGTTTATCGGCCCGGCATGAACCCGCCGCTGTTATGACCGTCACAATCGTCGGGTCGCAACTCGGCGACGAAGGCAAGGGTGGCGTCGTCGACCTCTACGGCGACGCCGCCGACGTCGTCGCCCGCTATCAGGGCGGCGACAACGCTGGACACACCGTCGTCCACGACGGCGAGACGTACAAGCTATCGCTCGTTCCCTCCGGGGCCGTTCGGGGGAAGATCGGCGTTCTCGGCAACGGCTGCGTCGTCAACCCCGAGACGCTGTTCGACGAGATCGACACGCTCCGCGAGCGCGGCCTCGAGCCCGACGTCCGCGTCGCCGAGCGCGCACACGTTATCCTCCCCTACCACCGCGCGCTCGACGGCATCGAGGAGGACGAGAAGGAGGACCTCGCGGCCGGCACCACGGGCCGGGGCATCGGACCCACCTACGAGGACAAGGCCGGCCGCCGCGGCGTCCGCGTCGGCGACCTGCTCGACCCCGACACGCTCCGGGAACGCCTCGAGTACGTCGTTCCCCAAAAGAAGGCCCTCGCCGAGGAGGTCTTCGGCAAGGAGACCGGCGAGGAGTTCGACGTCGACCACCTCTTCGAGACCTACCGCGAGTACGGGCGGCGCCTCGAGGAGGAGAACATGACCGTCGATTGTGGCACCTTCCTGCAGGAGCGCATCGACGCCGGCGACAACGTCATGCTCGAGGGCGCGCAGGGCACCTCGATCGACATCGACCACGGCATCTACCCCTACGTGACCTCCTCGAACCCGACCGCGGGCGGCGCCAGCGTCGGCACCGGACTCGGCCCGACGGTCGTCGGCGACGGCGAGGTCATCGGCATCGTCAAGGCCTACCTCTCGCGGGTCGGCACCGGCCCGCTCCCGACCGAACTCGGCGGCGTCGAGGGCCAGACGCCCGACTACGACGCCGACGAAGGGGCCGGCGACGAGGAGGAGGAACTCGCGACCTACATCCGCGACGAGGGCGGCGAGTACGGCACCGTCACCGGCCGCCCGCGGCGGGTCGGCTGGCTCGACATGCCGATGCTGCGCCACGCGGCCCGCGCGAACGGCTTCACCGGCCTCGCGGTCAACCACATCGACGTGCTCGCCGGCTTAGACGAGGTGAAGGTCGGCCACAGCTACGAACTCGACGGCGAGGAGGTCTTCACGATGCCCCCGACCACCGAGAAGTGGGGCGACTGCGAGGCGAACCTCCGCACCTTCGACGGCTGGGACGAGGTCGACTGGAGCGAGGTGGCCGAGGACGGCTACGACGCCATCCCCGAGAACGCCCGCACCTACCTCGAGTACGTCAGCGACGAACTCGACGCGCCGATCTACGCGGTCGGCGTCGGACCGGGACGCGAGGAGACCGTCGTCGTCGAGGATCCCTACGAGTAATCGGTTCGCGTCGGTTTCCGGCTCCGTTTCCGCGCGGCTTCGTTCCCGAAACCTTTTGCTGGAGGCGGCCAGCCTACGTACTATGAAGGAGTCCTTGCTGGATATTCTCCGCTGTCCGCTGGACAAGCACGAACTCGAACTCGAGGACGCCGAGTACGGCGACGACGACGAGGAAGTCGTCGGCGGCGACCTCGTCTGTACCGAGTGCGGCGAACGGTATCCCGTCGACGACGGCATCCCGAATCTGCTCCCGCCGGACATGCGGGAGGAGACGCCGGCCTGAGCCGATCGACGGAGTACCCCTGAACCGCAGTACCACCTCCCGTACCCGTGTCCCGAACCGAGGTCACCGTCCACGTCAACCGCGAGTCGCCCGACACCCTCGAGGCAGCGACGCGTACGGTGACGACTCGCGACTCGTTCGTCCTCGCGTTACGGGGCCACGAATCGCCCGCACACGTCCACTGTCGGCTCGCCGACGCCGACCCGTCCTTCTCCCGGCACGTCTCGCTGGATCAGTCGAACTACTACGTCGAAGCGGGCGAGACGATCGACGTTCCGGTCGCCGTCGACGCCGAGGCGATCGACGACCCGGTCACGGGTCGGCTCGAGGTGGTGACCGGCTACGGCTCCGAATCGGTGACGATCGACGTCACCGTCGAACCCCGGCCGGCCGCGGTCGACGTCGACGAGTCGCTCTCTAAACCGCCGTCGCCGGACCGGTCGGCCGACCGAACGGCCGCCGAAAAGGTGATAGAGCGGCTGTTCGCGGCGAGCGGGCTCGATGCAGGCACCCTCGCCGTGCTCGCGCTGGGGCTTGTCGCGCTGGCCATCGCGACGGCGACGGCCGCGACGATCGGCGGCCTCGCGGCGACGCTGGGGTTCATCGTCGTCGCCGGCGGCGTCGTGGTCGCGCTCGCGCTGTTGCTCTGGTAACCCCTTCTCACTCCGACTCGCCGTCGGCCGAGCGCTCTCGGATCTCGAGCGAGCCGTCCTCGTCGAACCGCTTGGCCCGCAGGTATCGCGCCCGGTAGCGGTTCGCGCCGTCGGCGACGTCGGCCTCGCGGATCTCGTCCGTTCGTCCCTCGGCGACCGCGTCGATCAGCTCCTCGAGCTGGTTGCGCTCGCTCGGGGTTAGCTCGAGTTCGTAGGTGCGCTCCTCCTCGGACTCCAGGATGGTCCACTGGCGCGCAGCTGCGATGACCAGCGAGCAGGGCTCGCGACAGGGGAACGGGCCGTCGCCGCCTGGCGGCTCGAGATCGTCGCCCGCCTCGTACTCCCACTCGCGCCGTCGGAGACACTGGGAGTCGACGCAGCAGGCCTCGGCCACCCAGTCGACGGCCTCGCGGGGCAGTTCGTCGAGGATGTCGTAGATGCCCGTCTGTCGCTCGGCGGTCTCTCGCCAGTGGTCGACGTCCAGATCGTCTCGCAGTTCGCGGTGCCAGTTGGCGACGGTCGCGGGGTAGAAGAACTCGACTGCCTCGACGAGTTCCGACCCGGAGAGGCCGGTGAAGGCCCATCCGGAGGGCAGCGTTGGCGCGGTCTTCAGCGGCCGGTAGCGACCGTCCGCGTCGTAGGTCGCGATCTCGCGGGCCTCGCGGGGGTCGTCGTAGACCTCGAGGTCGGCCAGATCCGCCTCGGCGTCGTCGACGTGCCAGAGGTCGTAGACCCGCTCGCCGTCGGGCTCGGCGACGTCGACGAACCGGGCGGTGATCGACAGCTGCCCCCACTCGCGATCGACGCCGTCCCGCAGGGCCTCGTAGCGTTCGGGGACGGCGAGCGGGTCGTCGGTCGGTTCGCCGGCGCCGTCCTCGCCGACCGGCGCCCGCTCGCACCACCGGAGGAAGGCCCGGCGGTAGGTGCCCTCGCCGCCGACCGACTGCTGCCAGTAGCGCCAGTTGGTCGCGTATTCCGCGACCGCTTCGAGAGCCTCAGAGAGCGTCGCCTCGTCGACCCGCCGCGGCTCGAGTTCGGGCGTCTCGAGGACGTAGGCGTCGCCGTCGCGCTCGAGCGAGAGGCCGTCGAACTCGACGGTGCCGTCCGCTCCGTCTTGGACCGCCCCGATCAGCGCGTCGACGGCGTCGGTCGTCGCGTCCGCCACGGTCAGTCACCCGCGCCGGCGCCCGTCCCCGTGCCGGTTCCCGACTCGAGGTCGCGGCCGTCGTCTCCGGTTCCGGTCGTCTCGACCGCCCCGTTCGTCCGGACGGCCGCTCTGGCGTCGCCCAGGTCCGCGCCGGCGTCCGCCGCGCGCTCGAGGATGACGTCGGCCATTAGTCCCTCGGTGCCCACGGCGCCGGCGTACCAGATCCGGTGGCCGTCGACCTCAGCGGGAACGTTCCACCCGAGTCGGTAGTCCTCGGTCAGGCCCATGTCCTCGGGGATGTCCTCCTGGGTGTGGTAGCCGTCGGCGATAAAGAGCGGGACGACGACGATGTCCTCGCTCTTGAAGTAGTCCGCGACGTCGTCGACCTCGGGCTCCTCGTCCATGAACAGCGCCTTCACCTCGTCGAAGCGGTCCCGCTCGCGGATGCGACGGGTGTGGTACTCGACTGCCTTCGCGGAGTTCTCGTTGCGCTCGGTGCCGTGGCCGACGACCGCGAGGCCGAACCCCTCCCCCACGTCAGGATCGTCGGTGACGGACTCGGCGCGCTGGACGATCACGTCCGTCATCGCGTCGTGAGTCCCGACCGGGCCGCAGTAGTGGACCGTCTTGTCGACGTCGGTCGCCTCGAGCGTGACCTGCGAGGCGCTCGTGCCGTCGGAGTCCCACTTTTCGGGGTGCCACTCGTCCAGCCTGAGCTCTCGCGGAATTACCTGCTCGGTGAAGTAGCCCTCGCTGATAAACAGCGGGACGACGAAGACCTCGTCGGACTCGAGGGTACGAATCACCTCGCGGAAGTGCGGTTCCTCCTTCCAGAACGCCTCCCGAACTTCGTCGAACGCGCCCGTTTCGCGGACGCGGTCCGCGTGGGCGTAGGTGGGGTCCGAGGCGTCCGGATTGAGGTGAGAGCCGTGCGCCGCGATGACCAGCGCTTGCATACCGGGGCGTTGGGACGACGCCCGCTTATACCCTCTGCCAACCAGTATGTACTTCGCAGCCGTCGAAAACGAGTCGCGGATCGCGGATCGACTGTTTCCGAATTCGACCGGTCCCGGACGCGGGAACACCCGGATCGGTGCGAACAGGTTCCCGCGTCACTCCGAGTCGGGGACGCGGAACTCCGTGCGAGCCTCGCAAGACGCCTCCTGGGCGCGCAACTCGGCGACGGCGGCGTACTCGCCCGGCCGCGGTTCCTCCCACGTCCCGTCGTAGGTCGTCGACTCCTCCGGGGCGAGTCGCTCGGCGCTTAGCATCTGCATGAACGCCCGCCCCTCGGTGAACCGCCAGACCTCGCGGCCCTCGTCCTCGACGACGAACTCGGCTTTGGCCGCGTCCGAGAACCGCAACTCGACCGGCTCCGATCCCGCGTTCGTCACGGTGAACCTGAACTCGACCGTCGTCGACCCCGTCCCGTCCGTCGATACCCTCGCCTCGAGCGATCCCTGGAGCGTCATGGCGGGAGGTTCGCCGGTCGGACGTATAACCGTTCGCCGGGACGGGCGGGTAGGATGGGGGGCGTACGGCGGCACAGAAGTGGGTGGGAATAACAAGCACACCAGTTATATGCGTCGGCCACGGACGACTGACTGTCACCGGACGATAGCAAGCCCGGTGAACGGCTGGTCGACGCATCGCGTGCGAGCCATCCGCGACACGGGCCGCGCCTCCGCTGGATCGTGCCAAGCGCGGAGCCGAGCCACACGTTCGCGCGGCCCGTTTCGGCGAACGGCCAACCCCGTCCGACGACGGGGGCGGTTCGCACCGTTCCCGTCCCCGTCTCCGCCCGCCGTCGGATCGTGGACGGTCACCCGCACCGCCGATCCCGGTACAGCTATCCGTTTTCGCCGCTAACTCCGACCGTGCAACTGGTGGGCTACGAGCCGAGCGGTCGCGGCTCGGCGCTGTTGCTGGCCGACGGGAGCGGCGCGATCGAGCGTCGGGTCCTCGAGCCCGGCGAGACCCTCTCGTACGCGCTCGGGGAGCGACGCTGCGCCGGGGCGATCGACGACGGCGGACACGTCGCCTGCGACCGCCCGGCAGCGCCGTACTGCGAGTACCACACCAGCACGTGGGTCTGTGCCCGCTGTACCGGCACCTGCCTCAAAGACGAGATGGACTGTTACGAGGAGCACGCGGTCTACATCGCCGCGTTCGCGCCGGACACGTTCAAGGTCGGCGTCACCAAGTCGCGGCGCCTCGAGACCCGCCTCCGCGAGCAGGGCGCCGATCGGGCGGCCCACGTCCACACCGTCTCGAACGGCCGCGTCGCCCGCGAGATCGAGGCCGAGATCGCCGAGCGGCTGACCGACCGCGTCCGCACCGGCCCGAAGGTGGCCTCGCTCGCGGCGACGGTCGACGAAGACGCCTGGGAACGGACGCTCGCATCCCTCGAGGCCGACGTCATCGACCGCTTCTCGTTCGACTACGGACTCGCCCTCGCGGATCGGCCCGTCCGCGAGACGATCGCGTCGGGGACGGTCCGCGGCGTCAAGGGTCGGCTGCTCGTCCTCGAGAACGGCGGGACGACCTACGCCGTCGACATGCGCGATCTGGTCGGCTACGAGCTCGAGGAGGGGCGGGCGAACCGGAGCCTGCAGTCGTCGCTGGGATCGTTCGGATAGACCGGGGCCCACCGACGGCCGCGACGGCGAACCGACTTTCGATTACTACCAGCTATCGTCAACGGTCGGATAGTTCTTAGGGCCGTCGCCTCGTACGCCCGAGCATGTCGCTCGGCAGCGACCGCGTCCGTCGATACCTCGCCGGCGGGTGCATCTCCGGACTCGGGGCGATACTCCTGCTCGTCCCGCTGTACGACATCTGGGACGACTTCCACAACCTCTCGTGGGGGCTGACGTGGACGCTGCTCGAGAACAGCGCGCTGCTCGTGCTCGCGTTCGGTCTCGTCGTTGCGGGGGGCTGGCTCGTCCGCCTGGACTGGGACACCGACTACGTCGTGACGGTCGCGAAGTGGAACCTGCTGGTCGGCGGGGCAATCGCGGCGCTGTTCCTGTGGGTCGTGCTGATCCAACTACGAGTGATGTCCGAGCCGAAACCGTACGTGCTCGCGCTCAACGGCATCCTCTTCGGCGTCGTCGCCGCCTTCGGAATCGGCGTCTACAACGCCAATCAGCGACGGTACACCGACGAACTCGAGGCGAAGGAGCGGCGGCTTCGGGAGCTGTACGACCGGGTCTCGGCGTCCGAACGGCGGTACCGGATCCTCGCCGAGCGGTTTCCCGACGGGATCGTCGCCCTGTTCGACGAGGAACTGACGTTCTCCCTCTCGGCCGGCGAGGCGTTCGATCGGCTGCCCCTCGAGCCCGCGGACGTCGACGGGCGGACGCCCCGCGAGGGGTTCGGCGAGGAGTTCGCCGAGTCCGTAACGCCGGCCCTCCGCGCCGCGCTGGCAGGCGACCGGGAGACGGTCGAGTTGGAGTACGCGGACCGCCACTGGCTCGTCCGGACGATCCCCGTCACCGACGACGGACGGGTGACCGCGGGGATGTTGATGGCGCAGGATATCACCGAGCTCATCACCTACCAGCGCGAGCTCGAGGCGTCGAACGAACGCTTAGAGCAGTTCGCGTCCGCCGTCTCCCACGACCTCCAGGAGCCCCTGCGGATGGTCACGAGCTACCTCGAGTTGCTCGAGGATCGGTACGGCGACGAACTCGACGACGACGGCCGGGAGTTTCTCGACTACGCGGTCGACGGCGCCGAGCGGATGGGCGAGATGATCGACGGCCTGCTCGAGTACGCCCGCGTCGAAACGCGGGGCGAATCGTTCGAACCCGTCGATCTCGACGCCGTCGTCGACGACGTTCGCGAGGATCTGCAGGTGAAACTTGCGGAGAGCGACGCCGTCCTCACCGTCGCGGACCTCCCCCGCGTCGAGGGCGACCGCAGCCAACTCCGCCGGGTCTTCCAGAACCTGGTCGAGAACGCCATCGAGTACAGCGGCGACGAACCCCCCCGCGTTCACATCGACGCCGAGCCCGCATCGGACGGCGAGGCCGGCTGGATCGTCTCGGTCCGGGACGAGGGGATCGGCCTCGAGTCCGACCACGCCGACCGCATCTTCGACCTCTTCGAACGGCTCCACGCGAACGCGGACCGGCAGGGGACGGGGATCGGCCTCGCGCTGTGCGAGCGGATCGTCGACCGCCACGGCGGCGACATCTGGGTCGACGCCGAGCCGGGCGAGGGCTCGACGTTCTACGTCGCGCTCCCCGCCGCGTCCGCCGACGTTGCGGGGGTCGCGGAGAGGGACAGCGATTCGACTAGCCGGTAATCTACCCATGCGAGCCGCTCGAGCCGAGATCGGTGCCGGATCGAGCGGTCGCCGCCAACGTGTACGTTACGCCGTCACGGCGTCGCACCGTCACGCCGAGTCGCCGACCGCTGCCGTCCGTTCGGCCACGTCGACCAGCGAAAACCAGGTGTTCAACGCGGCCCGCAAGGCGACGACGTCGGCGGCGTCGATGGCGATCCGGACCGTCGCGCCCTCGCGCTCGAGCGTCGTCTGCGACCGGTCGTCGTCGATCTCGCCGATTTCGCGGGCGACGCTCTCGGCGACGATCCGAGCGCGATCAGGGCTCTCGTAGTCGAACTCGAGCGTCGCGTCGTGAGAAGACACGGCAGAGCGGAACCGACGTTATTGGACGTCGACTTCCTTGACGTCGCGACTACGCTCTTTCAGCAGGACGCGGTGGCCGCAGTAGGGACAGCGGACGCCACCGTATTCGTCGAGCTGGACGTCGCGTTTGCAGCGGGAGCATTTGTAGCTCATTGTGGACTCGAAGGGAACGGTGACGGTTATTCGTCCTCGGCGAGCGCGGCGCGGATCGAGCGCTGGACGGTGCGGCCGGCGGGGGTCTCCGGGCGGTAGGCGCCGCCGGTGAAGACTTCGCCGGTTTCCTCGTTCTTCCAGATGCCGGTTCCGATGCGGGTGACGTCGTCGCCGTCGACCTGGGCGTTCTCCATGTCGTCCTCGATCTCGCTGACGCGACGTCGTGCGACGCGACCGTAGCGTGCGCCGAAACGGCCCGCGCTACCGACGGATCCTTTCTTGGCCATAGTAGGGCTAGCTATCGCCAGCGGATTCTTAAACCTGTTGAGTCGCGCCCGCGCCAGCACCAGCGCTCCGTTCGGGGGCGTCCTCGCGTCTCGAGTTTCGAGTCGACGGCGGCTCACCGCATCCGCTTCGCGACCGGTCCGTTCACCAGTTCCCGGAAGACGAATCCGAGCGCTATGAGGTAACCGACCGGCGCGAGCGGCGCCGCGAGCAGTCCCGTCCCGATACCTGTCACCGCGATTATCGATCGGAGGACGAGTCCACTCACCGCGAGCAGCGGGATCGTAGCCAGGACGGCGTCGGGACGCTCGAGCATGGCTAATTATATCTAATTACGGCGGAGCCCGTAAAGGCACTGCCTACCAGCAGGCGGTGTCGGTTCCATCAGTTCGTGACAGTACTTGCGCGATCACCGTCGCGGGATCACTGAAAGTCGGCCTCGGTGAGAACGTCGTTTAAGTCCTCGCGGATCCGTTCGCCCATCTCGCGGTCGCGTGCGGTCGTCACGACGCGGTTTTCCTGGACGCTCGAGCCGTTCCGCAGAAGCATGCGAACGTTGCCGCCGTCGTCGGCGCGGGTGACCTTCGCGCGCAGGCCGGACTGGGACCCCTTCCCGCCGGCGTCGATCGGCCCCGGAATGACCTTCTTGACATGGGGGTGGCCGGCGACGGCCCGGATGGCCTCCATCCCCGTTCGGCCGCCGATGAGCGTCGAGTGGCTGCCGCCGATCTTCTCGACCGGCGGCGTCTCGACCACGTCGAGCGCGCGAGTCCCGCGGCGCTCGAGGACGGTCTCGACGGGGTTCTCGTCGTCGACGCGGTACAGCGAGTGGTGGATGTCCTCGCGGACGGCGCGGATGACCGCCCGCTCGCCGCCGGCGTAGACCTCCTCGGGGCGCTTGCGGCGGATCTCGTCGCCGATCAGCCCTGCGAAGTTCCGCAGCTCGACGGGTTCGTTCTCGCCGTCCTCGGGGGTCGTCGTGATCGTCGTCTGTCCGAGGACCGGATCGTCGTCGGCGCCGCGGTTGTGGCCGTGCCCGTCCGCGGCGCCGTCGTCCGACTCGCCGGCCAGCATCGTCAGCGTCGCCCGTTCTCGCCCCGCCTCGAGCACGACCGCCTCGGTGTTGGCCTCCCGACAGACGAGACAGAAGTCGCCGGGTTTCTCGAGCGGCGAGGCGCAGTGGCGACACTCCATATCGGGCGATTGCCGTCGGACGTGTAAAACGAGCCCGTTTTCGGTCTCGGTCGAGGTCGGACGACCGGCTCGAGGCGGCGTCGCTCGCGATACCCGGCAGCGGGTCAGTCGTCGACAGCGTCGGTTTCGGCGCCGTCGCTCGAGTCGGGCGACGTCCGGTCGCGGTCGCGTCCGTCCGGATCTCCCTCGCCCGTCTCGAGATCGGCACCGGCCGTCGAGTCCGCTCTGGACCCGCGCTCCTCGACGATTCCCTCGCGCCACGTCCCCAGCCGGAACCAGGCGACGGCGACGAGGAAGGAGAGGCCCATCCCGAACGAGAACGCCCACCAGATCCCCGCGACGCCCCAGCCGAGGCCGCCGACGGTGCCGACGCCGGGGATCGTCACCGTCCAGGCGAACGCGAGGGTGACGGCGACGGGAACCCGAAACACCCACCGCGAGAGAAAAGAGAGGATCATCGCCTCCCGAGTGTTGCCGGCGCCGCGGAACGCCCCCTGGACGACCATCACGCCGGCGAACAGCGGCCAGAAGGGGGCCGTGATCCGCAGGAAGACGACGCCCTCGGCGATCACGTCGGGGTCGGCGACGAAGATCCGGATCGCCTGCGCCGGAAACGCGACGAGGACGGCCGCGACGGCGAAGATCAGCAGCATCGTCCCCGCGGTCGCCGTCCGCGCGACCCCCGCGGCCCGGTCCGCGGCGTCCGCGCCGAGGTTCTGTCCCACGCCGGTCGCCGCGGCGTTGCCGACCGCGCCCGCCACGGCCCAAGTCACCGACATCAGCCGGACGCCGATCCCGTAGGCCGCGGTCGGCGCGGCGCCGAAGCGCGCGACGAACCCCGCCATCGCGACCGACGCGAAGCTGCGGGCCCAGCCGTCGATCGTCGACGGATAGCCGACGTCGATCAACTGCTTCTGGATCTCGAGGTCCGGGCGGAGGTCCGGCGGGTGGAGCCGAACCCCGAAGCGGCCGTCGAGCAGGACCGCGACGCCCGCCGCGGCGGCGATCGCCCGCGAGACGAAGGTCGCGATCGCGGCGCCGCGCGTTCCCATCGCCGGCAGCGGTCCCCAGCCGAGCACGAAGAACGGGTCGATGACGACGTTGATCCCGGCCGAGACGAGGACGAGCCACATCGCCGTCTTCGTGTCGCCGGCGCCCTGCAGCGAGGCGCGGAAGGCGAAAAAGAGGAAGGTCAGCGGGAGCGCGAGGAAGATCACCTCGATGTAGGCGAGCGCCGCGTCGAACACCGCTCCGCGGGCGCCCATGAGCCACAGTAGGGGCCGCCTGACGACGAAGCCGACGACCGCGAGGACGCCGGAGACCGCGACCGCGAGCAGAATCGTCTGCGCGACGACCCTGTCGGCCGTCCGGTCGTCACCGGCGCCGACGTACTGCGAGACCAGCGCGACCGCGGCGGCGGTGATCCCCATCGCCGTCGAGACGAACAGCCAGGAGAGCGGGAACATCAGCGAGACGGCGGCGACGGCGTCGCTGCCGACGCGTCCGACCCAGAACATGTCCGCGAGGTTGTAGACCGTCTGGAGGAGGTTACCGAGGACGAGCGGCCACGCCAGCTGCAGGAGTTTCGGCGGGATCGCGCCCGTCGTCATGTCGACGCGCTTGCGCTCGGGGCTCGCGGTCCCGTCCGCGTCCGCCGGCTCCGAATCCCTCCCCGTCACGCGTTCACGTCCGTGTCTCGCTCGCTCGAGTGAAAAGGCCTCGGCCGATCGGCCGCTCGGCGGGGCGACCGACGGACTCGTCCGCCGAGCGCCGAGTTAGTAACTAAGATTATAATTAATTTTATAGTGAATAACGTAGCAGCCACTGACGGAGATGTTTGAGGAAAAATTACGACACCTGTCAAACGGGCAGAGCAGACGGCGCTTCCTCGGCGGCGCGGCGTCGCTGGTCGCCGCGGCGGCGTACGCGCAGACGGTACCCGACGAGGTCGCGGCGCAGGTCACCGACGGCGACGACGGCGCCGTCCAGCGAGTGCGCTCCCCCGACGGGTCGATTTCGGTCACCGTCGACGTCTCGAGCGGGACGCCGACCTACGCGGTCGCGGTCGACGGGAGGACCTACCTCGAGCCCTCGCCGCTGGGCTTCGACTTCCGGAATCAGCCGTCGTTCGGGGCGGCCGGGGACGGAAGCAGCGGCCCGGCCCTCGAGGTCACCGGCACCGAGCGCCGATCGGAAACGGAGGAGTGGGACCCCGTTTGGGGCGCCTACAACGAGGTCACTGCCGACTACAACGCGCTCGTCGTCGGCCTCGAGGAAACGGAGGGGCCGGGACGGACGGCCAACCTCGAGCTCCGGGTCTTCGACGACGGGCTCGGCTTCCGGGTCGTCTTCGACGAGAGCTTCGCGAGCAACGCCGAAAAGGCGGTCATCACGTCGGAGAACACCGCCTTCGCCTTCGCGGACGACTACACCGCGTGGTGGATCCGCAACGAGGTCACCAACCCCCGGTTCGAGCAGGAGTACGAGGAGACCCCGCTGAGCGAGATCCCCGGCGGGACGAGGGAGACGCGGCCGACGGGGACGCCGATGCGAACCGGCGCGCACACGCCGCTGACCGTCGAAGCGGGCGACGGCGACGCCTACCTCAGCGTCCACGAGGCCGACCTCGAGGACTACGCGGCTGCGACCCTCGCGCCCCGCTCGGACGATGGCGGGACCGAGTTCGCCACCGAACTGACGCCGCTGCCCGACGGGACGAAGGCCTCGCTCGAGCTGCCGAACGCGACCCCCTGGCGGACGGTACAGATCGGTCGGCGGCCGGGCGACCTGATCGAGTCCCAGTTGATCCCGCTGTTGAGTGCCGGCCTCGAGGAATCGGCCCTGCCGACCGTCGGCGGCGAACCCGACACGGACTGGATCGAACCTCGCAAGTACGTCGGCATCTGGTGGACGATGATCGCCGGCTCCGCGAACTGGGAGTACAAGAGCGACGACGAGATTCGGGCCGACGGCGACAATCCCGCATCGTACATCCACGGCGCTCGCACCGAGCGGATGAAGCGGTACATGGCCTTCGCCGCCGAGAACGGGATCGACAGCGTCCTCGTCGAGGGGTGGAACCAGGGCTGGGACACCTACCCCGGCGACGGCACCGGCCTCCAGTTCGGCGTCGACGACTCCTACCCCGACTTCGACGTCCGCGAGGTCACCGACTTCGGCCGGTCGCTCGAGGAAGACGTAGAGATGACGATCCACAACGAGACCGCCGGCGCCCTCCCCCACTACGAGGAACAGATCCTCGAGGACGACATCTTCGAACAGTACGAGGACGTCGGGATTCGGTCGATCAAGAACGGCTACGTCTCCGACGCGGGGCTGGGCATCGACGGCGACGGCTCCGAGCCGACGCACAACCAGCACAACCAGCTGGCGGTCAACCACCACCGGCTAGTGATCGAGAACGCGGCGGCGAACCGCCAGCTGCTCGAGATCCACGAGGGGATCAAGCCGACCGGCGAGATCCGCACCTACCCCAACGTGGCCAACCGCGAGGTCGTCAAGGCCCAGGAGTACGACGGCTTCGGGCAGCTGAGCTCGAATATCTCCCCGGACCACCACGTGACGCTGCCGTTCACGCGGAACCTGGCCGGTCCGGTCAGCTTCCAGCCGGGCATCTTCGACGTCACCTTCACCGACGACAGGGGCGGACAGATCCAGACCACGCGGGCGAAACAGCTCGCGATGTACCCCACCTACCTGAGCGGCATGCAGATGGCCGCCGACCGCATCGAGGCCTACGTCGACGAGACTCTCACGGTCGGCGAATGTCTGCAGGCCGCCTCGGGCGATATCGACGGCTTCGTCACGGTAGACGAGTGGCGCAACGCCTTCGGCACGAACTACGTCGCGGTCGATCCCAACCGCGTCCCGTCGGGCTCCTCGGTCTCATTTACGGTCGAAGACGCCGACGCAGGCACGTACGAACTCCACCTCCGGTACGCGGCCGCACCGGAGGACAACGCCCAGCGAGTCATCGACGCCGGTGCGCCCCAAGCGACCCTGCGAGTCAACGACTCGACGCGGACGATCACCCCCGCGTTCACCGACTACTGGGACCAGTGGGAGGTGTTCACGACCGAGATCGAACTCGAGGACGGCGACAACGAGATCGCGATCGAACTGCACTACGACGACTCGGGCGAGCAGTTCGAGGGCGACGTCGGCGGCTTCAACCTCAACACGATCGGCGTCAGCGAACCCAGCGAACCGTCGCCGGTACCGGCCGAGTACGAGGGGTACGAACCCGCAAACGAGAACTTCGACTCGAAGCCCGAGTTCGACTTCCTCGAGGCCGTCCCGGCGGCCGGTTGGGACGAGACGCGGGTCGTCGACGCCGAGATCGGCGACTACACCGTCGTCGCTCGCCGCAAGGGCGAGGAGTGGTACGTCGGCGCGATGACCGACGACGGCGGGCGCGCGGTCGACGTGCCGCTTTCGTTCCTCGCGCCGGGCAATTCCGAGGGGAAGGGCAACGGAAACGGACCGCGGGGACCGAAGTACGTCGCCGAAATCTACTCCGACGAGGTCGGCGCCGACTACGAGGCCGATCCCGAACCCGTCCGGATCGACGAGGCCGTCGTCGATCCGAGCACGACGCTGCTGGCCTCGATGGCCCGCGGCGGCGGCACGGCAGTTCGGATCCGCCCCGCGAAGGGCAGGGAACGGAAGGACCTCCCCACCTACGAGCGCCCCGAACAGGACGTGCGCTTCAGCATCGGCGCCGAGGCCGGCCTCGGCGAGCCGTTCATCACCGCCACCGGCTCGAACGACGGCGAGTTCGTCGGCGGGACGACCGTCGCGATCGAGGTCGACGGCGAGCGTGAGACCGTCGACAACGTCCGACTCCCGCCCGGCGCGACCGACGAAACGGTGCAACTGGGGTACGCGATCACGTCGATCGGCACCTACGACGTCGTCCTGCGCGACCCCGAGGACGGCAGCGTCCTCGCGTCGGAGACGGTCACCGTCGCGCCCGGCGACCTCGTGGCCGAATTCGTCGATCCGAAGGGCGACGACCACGGCCCCGGCTCGTACACCTACCCGACGGCGAGCGACTTCCGGGACGGCGCGTTCGACCTGCGGTCGGTCGCCGTCTACGAGTCCGATACCGAGTACCTGTTCGCCCTCGAGGTTGGCGACCTCTACGACGTCTACGGCGGCACGTTCTCGCCCCACTACTTCGCCGTCTACCTCCGCGACCCGTCGGCCGACGACGGCCGGACGACCGAACTCGGCGACCTCGAGATCACCGCCGGGTTCGACGCTGCGTGGCAGTACCGGATCGCCGCGAGCGGCTTCGAAGCGGGACTCGTCGACGCCGACGGAACCGAACTCGGATCGGTGGAGACCGTCGCCGATTTCGAGGAGAACACGGTCATTCTGTCGGTCGACAAGGATGACCTGAACCTCGACCTCGAGACCGACGACGTCGAATTCGTCCCCGTGGTCGGCTCCGAGAACTTCGGCTCGTTCCGATCGGTCGAGGTCGACGCTGGCGGCTACGTCTTCGGCGGCGCGAAGGAAGGTGCGGTCGAGAACGCGCCACGGATAATCGACCTCTTGACGCCCGACGTCGACCAGTCCGAGGCGCTCGAGTACGACGCCGACTCCCTGGCGATGCTGCCGTTCACACCGCTGTGAGCGGGGCGTCACCGGGCGTTGCGAGCGGGTGGCCATCGGGCCTTCTCACGCACGCGCGCCGCGCGACGCTCGAGCGCGCGTAACGCACGCACACCCGCGCTGTCGGTCGGTTTTCGGCGAAAGGGTTATCCGATCTTCAGTCGTACCCGGCGACGATGAACGACACGCGTTCGCCGGACTACCGGCTCCGGCAGGGGACCGTCACTGAGGCCGGAGGCGGCTACGGCAACGGTTTCGGGGGTGATCCGCCGTGGAACTGATCATCACCGAGAAGGACAACGCCGCGCGACGGATCGCCGACATCCTTTCGGGCGGCACGTACGACTCGAGCCGCGAGAACGGCGTCAACGTCTACGAGTGGGGCGGCAAGCGCTGCGTCGGGCTGTCGGGCCACGTCGTCGGCGTCGACTTCCCCGACGAGTACTCCGACTGGCGCGACGTCGAGCCCGTCGAACTGATCGACGCCGACGTCGAGAAGACGGCGACGAAGGAGAACATCGTCGCGACCCTGCGCATCTTCGCGCGCAAGGCGACCAGCGTGACGATTGCGACCGACTACGACCGCGAGGGCGAACTCATCGGCAAGGAGGCCTACGAGATCGTCCGCGACGTCAACGAGGACGTCCCCATCCGTCGGGTACGGTTCTCCTCGATCACGGAGAACGAGGTGCAGGAGGCCTTCGATAACCCGGACGATCTGGACTTCGATCTGGCGGCCGCGGGCGAGGCGCGCCAGATCATCGACCTCGTGTGGGGCGCCGCGCTGACCCGCTTCCTCTCGCTGTCGGCGGGCCAGCTGGGCGACGACTTCATTTCGGTCGGTCGGGTCCAGTCGCCGACGCTGAAGCTGATCGTCGACCGCGAGCGCGAGATCCAGGCGTTCGATCCCGAGGACTACTGGGAGCTGTTCGCGGACCTCGCGAAGGACGACACCACCTTCGAATCCCAGTACTTCTACCGCGACGAGGACGACAACGAGGCCGAGCGCGTCTGGGAGGAGTCGACCGCGCAGGAGGTCTACGACACCCTCTCGCAGCGCGACGCGGCCACCGTCGTCGACGTCAACCGCCGCACGCGGACCGACGCGCCGCCGACGCCCTTTAACACCACCCAGTTCATCCGCGCGGCCGGCGCGCTGGGCTACTCCGCCAAGCGCGCGATGTCGATCGCCGAGGACCTCTACACCGCCGGCTACATCACGTACCCGCGGACGGACAACACCGTCTACCCCGACGACCTCGACCCCGAGGAGCTGCTCGACAACTTCGTCGGCCACCCGACGCTGGGCGAGTCCGCCGAGGACCTGCTCGAGGCCGACGAAATCGCCCCCACCGAGGGCGACGAGGAGACGACCGACCACCCGCCGATCCACCCGACCGGCGAGATTCCCTCGCGGGGCGACGTCTCCGACGACGAGTGGGAGATCTTCGAACTGGTCGTCCGCCGGTTCTACGCGACCGTCGCCGACGCCGCGGTCTGGGAGCACCTCAAGGTCGTCAGCGAGGTCGAGGACTACCGCCTGAAGGCGAACGGCAAGCGCCTCGTCGAGCCCGGCTACCACGACGTCTACCCGTATTTCTCCACCACGGAGAACTACGTCCCCGACGTCGAGGAGGGCGAACAGCTCGCGCTCTCCGACGTCGAACTCGAGGAGAAAGAGACCCAACCGCCCCGCCGGTACGGCCAGTCTCGGCTCATCGAGACCATGGAGGACATGGGCATCGGGACGAAGTCGACCCGCCACGAGACCATCCAGAAGCTCTACGACCGGGGCTACATCGAGAGCGACCCGCCCCGGCCCACGAAGCTCGCGATGGCTGTCGTCGAGGCCGCCGAGAACTACGCCGACCGGGTCGTCAGCGAGGAGATGACCGCCCAGCTCGAGCAGGACATGGACGCCATCGCCTCCGGCGAAGCGGGCCTCGAGGACGTCACCGACGAATCGCGGGAGATGCTCGAGGAGATCTTCGAGAACCTCGCGGACTCCCGGGAGGAGATCGGCGACCACCTCCGGAAGTCGCTCAAGGACGACAAACGGCTCGGCCCCTGCCCCGACTGCGGCGAGGACCTGCTGGTGCGCAACAGCCGCCACGGCTCGTACTTCATCGGCTGCGACGGCTACCCCGACTGCGAGTACACCCTGCCGCTGCCCTCGACGGGCAAGCCGCTCATCTTAGAGAGCGAGTGCGAGGAGCACGGTCTGAACGAGGTCAAGATGCTCGCGGGCCGGCAGACGTTCGTCCACGGCTGCCCGCTCTGTAAGTCCGAGGAGGCAGGCGAAGGGCCGATCCTCGGCGAGTGTCCCGACTGCGGCGAGGAGCACGACGGCGAACTCGCGATCAAAACGCTCCAGAGCGGCTCGCGGCTCGTCGGCTGCACTCGCTACCCCGACTGCGAGTACTCGCTGCCGCTCCCGCGGCGCGGCGAGATCGAGGTCACCGACGAGCGCTGCGAGGAACACGACCTCCCCGAACTCGTCGTCCACAGCGGCGACGACCCCTGGGAGCTGGGCTGTCCGATCTGCAACTACCAGGAGTTCCAGGCCCGCGAGAGCGACTCAGGCTCCGACCTCGAGGCGTTAGACGGTCTCGGCGCGAAGACGGTCGAGAAGCTCGCCGATGCAGGCATCGAGAGCATCGACGACCTGACCGAGGCCGACCCGGACGCCGTCGCGGAGGACGTCGACGGCGTCAGCGCCGACCGGATCCGCAACTGGCAGGCCGAGGCCTGATTGCGAGCCCGCGTTTCTCGTTCTCTCTCAGTTATCGGTCCGCGTGCGCCTCGAGCACCGGCGCGACCCGCTCGACAATCCGTGCGGCCTCGAGCTGGCCGCGGTTGTCCCACTGCAGCGTTCCGGCGTCGTCGATCGCCAGCAGCGTCGGGTGGCCGACGACGTCGTACCGTTCGCCGAGTCGCCGGTCCGGGTCGTATCCGAGGACCCACTGCCCGTCGTTTTCGGCCCACCAGTCGCGAAGCTGGTCGGGCGTCCCCTGGGACGTGGCCGAGAGGACGGTCAGCGCGTCGCCGTAGTCCGCGCGAAGTGTTTCGCGCGCCGCCGCGAGTTCGGGCAGTAGCGCCCGGCAGCGGCTACAGACCGGCGAGAAGATCATCGCGAGCGTGACGCCGTCGTTCGGGACCGAAAGCGCGTCGGGCGCGTCGCCGCCCGGGCGCTCGTCCTCGAGAACCTCGACCTCGATGGGGTCGATACCGCCGTCGTCGCCGCCTCCCTCCTGCTCCGCCGTCGCCGCCGGCGACGGCTCGTCGTTTCCGAACGGCAGCCCGTTCCGCAAGACCGCGGCGCTGCCGCCGAGGACGCCGACGCTCGCGACGCCGGCGATGGCCTCGCGGCGTTTCACGGGGCGACCACCACCGGCGCTATCGCTGGCGCTGCACAGCCCCAACAAACGCCTCGAGTCCCCCTGCGGACCTCGAGCGGACGAGCGGGACGAGCGAACCGACCGATCATAGGACCGCCGTCCACGACCAGCGAAAAATAACCACGGGCGGCGGGAGCAGGCCCTGCCGGATCGGTCCGATCGGGTTCGGAACGCCGCGACGAGTCCAACCTACAAGACCGGCCCGACCGTCCCTGCAACCGTGACCGACGATCGAGACGACCGCGAGCGGTGGAACGAGAAGCACAGCGACGCCGACTTCGAACTCCCCAGCGATCCGATTCCGGCCCTCGAGCGACGCCTCGAGACGCTGCCGGACGGCCGCGCGCTCGACGTCGCGACCGGCACCGGGCGCAACGCCGTCTTCCTCGCCGCCGAGGGGTACGACGTCGACGCGGTCGACGTCTCGGACGAGGCCCTCGAGCGCGCACGCCGGCGAGCCGACGAGCGGGGCATAAACGACCGGATCGACTGGATCCGCGCCGATCTCGCCGAGTACGAGTTCGAGCGGGAAGCGTACGACGTGATTACGATCGGCTTCTTCGCCGCTCTCGAGCACCTTCCCGACATCAAGGAGGCCCTCGCGCCCGGCGGCGTGCTGGTCTACGAGCACCACCTCCGCTCGAGCGACCCGATCGACGTCGGTCCCTCCGGCGACCGGTATCGCTACCGATCGAACGATCTCCTGCGGGCGTGTCTGGACCTGACCGTGCTGTCCTACGAGGAACGTCGGCGCACCGTCACCGACGGCACCGCCGCGGTCGCGACGATCGTCGCGCGCAACTCGAGCGGCGGCACACAGTCGTATCCGCGCCTCGAGTCGGAAGACCCCGATCCCGCCTAACCTCGAAGGCAGCCGACAAGCGGTAAACCGCACTCGAATCCGAACCCTTTCGCCGGCCGGTCGGCTACCCTCGTCCGTGACGTCGCCTCGAGAGCGCCCGGATAGTCGCCGCAGTTGGATCGTCGCCGTCGTCGGCGCGGTCGCGATGGTGTTTACCTTCGGCACGCCGCTGTCCTACGGCATCTTCCGCGAGCCGTTCGCCGAGACGTTCGCCGTCTCGACGGTCGCGATGTCGACGGTCTTCTCGGTCATGCTGTTTACCTTCTTCATCGGTTCCGGGCTCGTCGGAGTCCTCTCCGCCCAGATCTCCGCTCGAGCCGTCCTCCTTACGTGTGCGGCGGCGTCGGCGGTGCTCGCGCCGTCGCTGTACGTCGTGGACTCCTACCCGGCCCTCATGATCGTCTTCGCGGTGCTCGGGATCGCGCTGGGGACCGTCTTCGTCCTGACCGCGTCGATCGTCCCGCGGTGGTTCGACGAGCGCCGCGGCGCCGCGACGGGGCTGATCTTCGTCGGCAACGGGCTGGGACTGACCGTCCTCCCGCCGATCTGGCAGCTTTCGATTTCGACGTTCGGCGTTCGCCGAGGCTTTCTCTACATCATGGCGGTCACGGCGGTCGCGTTCGCCGTCGCGGGCGTCGTCTGCCGGCGGCCGGCGTGGGCCGAGCAGTCGGCGGCGTCGCTCGGCGAACTACTCGCGTGGGTCCGCCAGCTCGCCGGCACGCGGACGTTCCAGCTACTGTTCGTCGGGATGAGCCTCGCGTTCGCGTGGTACCAGCTGCTTGCGGCCTACGCGGTCGACTTCTTCGCCGCACGCGGGCTGACCGACGCGGCCGCCTCGACCGCGTTCGGCCTCATCGGCGGCGTCAGCATCATCTCCAGAATCGGCGGCGGTTACGTCGGCGATCTCGTGGGCTCGAGACGAGCCTTTCTCGCCTCGCTGGCCTGTGCGGCCCTCGGGGTCGGCCTGCTGGTCGTCCCGCAGGTCGCGATGCTCGCGCTCGGCGTCTTCTTCGTCGGGCTGGGACTCGGCGGCTCCGCGACACTGTACATTCCGCTGCTGATGGAGATCTACGATCCCGAGAAGGACACGGCGGTCATCGGGGTGTTCAACGTCGCCGCCGGCATCGGCGCGCTCGCGATGCCGCCGCTCGGGACGGCGACCGTCGCGTACACGGGCAGCTACACCGTCGCGATCCTGTTGACGCTCGTCGTCGTCCTCGGGGCCTTCGGGCTGGTCGTGACCGGCACGCGGATTCGGTGAGAGCCGACGGCCGCTCGAGCGGGACGCGATCGCTTCGCTGTGTTTTTCACGGTACGGCGCCGATTCGAAGGCGAGAACACGTGTCGATCGCAACGACAGCACTCGCCGGCGTCGTCTTCGGCCTGGCGCTGGCGGCGCCGCCGGGACCGATGAACGCAATCATCGCCGAGGAGAGCGTCCTCCGCGGCTGGGCGGCGGGCTTCTGGGCCGGCCTGGGGGCGATGCTCGCGGACGTCATCTTCTTCGTCCTGACGCTGGCCGGCGTCGTCGCCGTGATCGACCGCTATCCGTTTGTTCGACCCGCCCTCTACCTCGCCGGCGGCCTGCTCATGCTGTACTTCGCCGTCGGCGCGATCGAGGAGGCGCGCGAGACCGCGTCCTTTACCGACGGCGGCGAGGGGGTCGTCGACGCCGCGGCGGCGAACGTCAAGGGCTTTCGCAAAACGTTCGTCCTCTCGCTGACCAATCCCTACCAGATCGGCTTCTGGCTCACCGTCGGCGTCGGCCTCCTCGAGACCGGCACCCTCGACGTCTTCGCGCACGTCCCGGCCGTCGGCGACCGACTCGCCGGCGCGCTGATCGTCCAGACCGGGTCGCCGGCGCTGCTGGTGGGTTTTTTCGGCGGCATCGCGGTCTGGATCGTCACCTACCCGGCGGCGCTGTCCTCGGCGGGGAAGCGCGTCGACGCGCTCGCGCCGGCGGTCGCCGCCGGCAGCGCGGCCGTCCTCGTCGGCTTCGGCCTGCTCTTTCTGGGCGTGGGCGCGATGAGCGTCCTGTGAGTCGGGACGGTACTCGATCGAGGGTCAACCGATCGAAAAATCAGTGCGAGCGATCCGCCAGTACCGACTCCTCGGCCGCGGCGTCGCCGCGGCCCGTCGAGAGCCCTGCGGTCGAATCGCCGATCGAGCGCCGAACGCGAGGCGCAGTTCGCCGTCCGCCTTCGGCTACCCCATCGCCGCGATCTCGTCTTCGATCCACTCGCTGAACCACTTGACGCGCTTGAGCCGCTGGTGGGCGATGCCTTCCGCGGTGTCGCTCTGAACCCGCGAGGCCGCGTCGTACCCCCGTTCCAGAACGCGCTCGACCATCTCGTCGCAGTCCATGTGCGTGCGGGCCTCGTAGCCCATCCGCAACAGCATGAGGGCGGTGCCGTTCGCGCCGACCTTGTCGAGCATGTCGGCCTCGATGAGACACTGCGTCTCCAGGGCCACGTCGTTCAGATCGCCCTGGTAGGAGTGGTGTTCGATCGCGCGACACACCTGCGTGATGAACGATTCAGGGTAGTCGACGCGGGACTCTAAGTACTCACGGGCGACGCGCGCGCCGGCCTCGGCGTGGAGTTCCTGATCGGTCTCGAGTTTGGCCACGTCGTGAAAGAGGGCGGCGACGCGGGTGACGTCGACGTCGGCCCCCTCGCCCTCCGCGATCTCCGCGGAGAGGTCGACCACGTTGAGGATGTGGTTGAACCGGTACTCCGCGGAGTGCCACGGGTACCAGCGCATGCGGCCGCCCTCCTCTTCCTTCTCGACGCTGGCCGAAAGATACTCGAAGACGAACTCCTTCATCGCCTCGAACTCGGCGTCGGTGACTCTGGTTTCTTTTATTTCGACGCCCACGAGAGATCCCTCCGCAATAGACGAACGATAGTCATTGACAGAATGTTCGGTAGTTTCGCTCTTTAGCCTTTGGTTCGTTCGAGTTATCGCCTCGGCGAGAGTCGCGGGAATCGGAGAATAACCGGCGCTGAGAGGTCCCCTGCCGAGCTATCGGTCGCGCCGCGGCGACCAAAGTGGCGCTGAACGATCGCCCACCCCGTCTCGAGACGGCGGGTTCTGCCGGCGAAATGTTCAGTAACGTCCGTTAAAGTCAAACCGGCGGACGAGGAAGGGAGCGTATGAGCAGCCAACAGGAAGGGGAATCGATCCGGTGTCTCGTCGCCAAGGTCGGCCTCGACGGCCACGATCGGGGCGCACACGTCGTATCGCGGGCGTTTCGGGACGCCGGCTTCGAAGTCATCTACTCCGGGCTCCACAAGTCGCCGGAGGAGATCGTGCAGGCTGCGGTGCAGGAGGACGTCGACGTTCTCGGCATCTCGATCCTGTCGGGCGCCCACGACACGCTCGTCCCGAAGGTCATGGACGGGCTCGAGGAGTACGGCGCCAAGGACGACACCCTCGTCCTCGTCGGCGGCGTGATCCCCGAGGAGGACCGCCCCGAGCTCAAGGAGGAGGGCGTCGCGGCCATCTTCGGCCCCGGCACGTCGATCGAGGAGACCGTCGAGTTCGTCCGCGAGAACGCGCCCCGCCGATGAGCGGTGACGAGTCCGATCGCCCGACGCAGTCGCTCAGTGACGACGACCGGGCGCTGCTCGAGGACCTCCTCGCGGGGAAACACCGCGCGCTGGCGCGGGTCATCTCGAAGATCGAGGACCGGTCGGCGGGCTACCGCGAACTGGTCTCGGAACTGTACGCCCACACGGGCGACGCCGACGTCGTCGGAATCACGGGCAGCCCCGGAGCCGGCAAATCGACGCTGGTCGACAAACTGGCCGAAACCTACCGCGACCGGGGCGAGACGGTCGGCATCATCGCGATCGACCCGTCCTCGCCGTTCTCCGGCGGCGCGGTGCTGGGCGACCGCATCCGGATGGCCTCCACCGTCGGCGACATGGACGTCTTCGTGCGCTCGATGAGCGCCCGCGGCACGCTCGGGGGACTGTCGACCGCCACCGCGGACGCCGTCAAGGCGATGGACGCCTTCGGCAAGGACAAGATCATCATCGAGACCGTCGGCGCCGGACAGAACGAGATCGACATCGTCCGCACCGCCGACACCGTCGCCGTGCTCGTCCCGCCGGGCTCGGGCGACGACGTCCAGACGCTGAAGGCCGGCATCCTCGAGATCGCCGATATCTTCGTCGTCAACAAGGCCGACCGCGACGGCGCCGACCGGACCGTCCAAGAACTGCGCGAGATGATCAACCTCGGCGAGGACGGCGGCGCTCCCGGCGCGGGCGCCGGCCACCACGGCGTCGGCGCGGGAACCGAGCACGGGGGAGACGGCGAGGACGACGCCGACGAGAACTGGCGCCCGCCGATCGTCGAAACCGTCGCCACCACCGGCGACGGCGTCGAGGCGTTCGTCGACGAACTCGCCGCCCACCGTGCGTACCTCGTCGACTCCGGCACCCTCGCCGACAACACTCGCCAGCGCTACGCCGAGGAGATCCGCACCCACCTCCGCGAGGACGTCCACGCCCTGCTCGAGGCCGAACTCGAGCGCGCCGGCGGCGTCGGCGACCTCGCCGAAGCCGTCCGTCGGGGCGAGACCGACCCCTACTCGATCGTCGACGAACTGCTCGGGCCGGTCGAGGCCTGCGTCGGGGAACTCGAGACCGATCTCGAGCTCGAGGGCGCGCTCGAAGACAGGAATCGAGACGGCCGCGACGGCGGCGAGAACGGCTAGCGGCGCCGCGCGAGTCGCGGGCGACGCATGCCGACCGCACGCCTAAGGACGATGCCGTCGTACGACCGCCCATGAAAGCCCGCACAGTCCTCGGAGCGGCGCTCGGAACCGTCGGCGGAGCCGTCCTCGGCAACCGCCTCCTGACGAGACGCGCCGGCGACCTCGAGAATCCGTTAGTCGGCGTCGAGCGAACCTATCGGTGGCGCGGGATCGAGACGACCTACACCGTCGCCGGCGACCCGAACGACCCGGACATGCTCTTACTGCACGGGATCTACACCGGCGCGACGAGCAACGAGTTCGCGCCGGTCTTCGAGCAACTGGCCGAGGACTACCACGTGATCGCGGTCGATCTCCCCGGCTTCGGCCGCTCGGAGCGGCCGCCGCTGCTCTACTCGCCGACCCTCTACAGCGAGTTCGTCCGGGACTTCGCGGCCGACGTCACCGACGAGCCGATCGTCGTCGCCTCCTCGCTGACCGCCGCGTTAGCCGTCGACGCCGCCGGCGAGGAGGAAAGCGAGTTCGAGCACCTCGTGCTCATCTGTCCGACCGACGAGACGGCCGACGAACGGCCGTGGCTGCGGACGCTGCTCCGAACGCCGGTCGTCGGTACGACGCTCTACAACCTGCTGGCGTCCAAACCGTCGATCCGGTACTTCTACGACCGGGACGGCTACTACGACAGCGACCGCATCGACGACGAAGAAGTCAGATACGCCTGGGACAGCGCCCACCAACCCGGCGCGCGGTACGCACCCGCGTCGTTCGCCGCCGGCATGCTCGATCCCGACACCGACTCCGAGTTCGACCTCAAGACCGAACTCGCGGCCCTCGAGACGCCGACCACGCTCGTCTGGGGTCGCGACGCCGAACTCGTCCCGCTGCGGGACGGGCGCGATCTGGCCGAGGCCGCGGACACCGACCTCGTCGTCATCGATTACGCGACGCAACTGCCCCACGCCGAACACCCGGACAAGTTCGTCGAGTACCTGACCGCGGAGCTGTTACACGCTGGCGCCGAGAGCGGGTAGAGACGGAAATTTCGACGAGTAGCGGCGGTCGAAGCGGAAACGGCGAGAAAGCGGAATCGACGGTAGAACCGAACTCCGTGAGGGGAGACTCGAGGCCCTCGCGGACGGATTCGCGACCGGTCAGTCCGAATCCGAGATATCGACCTCGAGGTCGTCGCGGTCGACGGCCAGCCGGAACGTGGGGACGGTGCGGTACTCGACCTCGACGACGTCCTTGCGCCGCAGACTCTGGAGGCCCGAGCGGACGTCCTCGGCGTCCGGATCGACGTCGAACTCGTCGCGGAGCTTGTGCAGCACCGAGACGACGCTCTCCGATTCCTCGTCGGGGCCGGCGAGCACTTGCACGATCTGCGCCTGAAGCTCCGGTACTCGAATGCGCGAGGGCGCGCCCTCAGACTCGGGGTCGCTCTCGATCCCCGGCTCGACGTCAACGAGGTCGGCCGCCTCCGCGGTCGCGCGGATCAGGCTGTTGTCGTCCCGGAAGTAGTAGTCGCCCAGTTCGTTCTCGAGGTACTGGTGGACCTCGCTGCCGCTTTCCATCCCCCACCGCTCCTGCAGTTCGGAATTTTTCGTCGGCTGTAGCTCCACCACGTCGGCCAACCGGTCCCTGGCCTCCTCGGAAAGGGTCATCGTCCGAGCGTATGCGGATCCGCTACTTTTGCGTTGCGTCCCGTCTCGCAGTTGCGGTCGCGCCGTCGCCTCTCGGTCTTCGCCTCGAGTCGAGCGGACCGCTCGAGCCCCGAGCGTCAATCGCCCCCGACGAACGGCAGCGACACCGAGGCCGTCGACTCGAGGGTCTCCTCGACCTGCGTGGCGACCAGGATCGCGCCCAGCGTCGCGAGGACGGTGCCGAAGATAAAGGGCACCGCGAAGCCGTAGCCGACCAGCGCGCCCGAGGCGAACGGGCCGACGGCGATCCCGAAGCCGAACGCCATCGTCAGCACGGAGAGCTTCGATCCCGACTCGCCCTCCGGGGCGAGATCGCCCGCCAGCGCGAGCGACGGCGCGAACACCATCGCGCCCGCGACGCCCTGGACCAGCCGCGCCGCGAACATCAATTCGGAGGAGCGGATGAACCCCTGGACGAGCGTCGACGGGATCAGAAGCAGCATGCCGGCGACGATGAACGGCCGCCGCCCGTACCGGTCGCAGGCCCGCCCGATCGGCGTCTGGAGCACGATCTGGGCGACGATAAACGCCGCGAACTGCAGTCCGAACCAGGTCGAGCCCTGCTCGAGGCGCGCGTTGATCTGCGGCTGGAGCGTCGCGAACAGCGCGATCGCCGCGGCCATGAACAGCGACGCGACGCCGAGCGTGAAGATCGGATCGAGCAGGTTCGACCCCGACCGGTCGAACACGTCGATCGAGAGGTCCGCGCCCGCGTTGGCCTGCGTGGACTCGGGATCGGTGATGAGCACGGTCACCAGCAGAAAGCCGATCGCGGCCGTGACCGTCGCGACCGCGAAGGCGGCGTCGAACCCGCCGACGGTCCCCCAACCCGGCAGCGTGTAGGGACCGAGGTTGACGACCGCGCCGGCCGCGACCGGGCCGGCGCCGAAGCCGATCAGCCGGAAGGTGTTGTAGACGCCCATGTTCCCGCCGCGGTCGCCGGTCGTCGCGAGTTCGTTGACCAGCGCGACCGACGCGGGGATGATGAAGGAGACGCTGACCCCCTGCAGCCCGCGGATGACCACCAGCGTGACGTACGTCTCCGCGAGGACGTACGCGAGGTTCGTCACTGCAAGCCCGGCGAGTCCGATCAGGATGAAGGGCTTGCGCCGGCCGAACCGATCCGAGAGCCGGCCCGTCAACGGCTGGAAACTGCTGTTGAGAAAGCCAAAGAGCGAGAGAATGAGCCCGATGATCATCGACTCCGCGAGGCCGAAGGTCGGCCCGCCCACGAGGCCGCTCGAGACGTACAGCGGGATGACGATGATCAGAAACGAGTTGCCGATACCGTCGGCCATCCGAGCGAAGGCCAGCGCGAGCACACGCCGGTCAACGGCGAACTGCGCGAGGAGCCAGCCGACGAACTGCCGCATCGCCACGAACTGCGACGTCGCGTCGGATTATCGTTTCGAATCGAAACTCGAGTTGAGCCGGAACCGAATCCGAACGTATCGCCTATCGGGACTGTCGTCACCACCAGCAACGAGTTACAAGCGGGCGGCCGGCGTACCACTGAGCATGGGAAGCGATACCAACTCCGTGAAACTGAGCCGCGTCGAGTCCGTCCTCGAGAACCTCGAGTACCCCGTGACGCGCGACGAGGCGGCACAGCAGTACGACGACGTCACGCTCGTCCTCGCCGACGGCGAGCGCAACCTCGGCGACCTCATCTCGCGGAGTAGCGACGACGAGTTCGAGTCGATGGACGACCTCGAGTCGGAACTGCACAACGTGTTGCCGCGGGAAGCGGTGGGCGAGCCGTACCAGTCGGAAGGGGAAGGATAGGCGCGCGCAGCCATGCGCAGCCACGCGCGGGCGATCCGCGCCTCGTCTGAGCCGACGCTCGAGCGAGGAGAGCGACGAAGGTGACGACAGCGACGAGGCGCGGAGAGCGACGGGAGCGAGGCGAGTAAGACGAGAACGACGAGCGCTGCGGACCACCCAAACGGGTCGCTTAAGTCCGTCGACCCACGTAACCCGGACAACGATGGAATTCTGCGACGAATGCGGTTCGATGATGAAAGCCGACGACGGCCTCTGGAAGTGCGGCAGCTGCGGCTACACCGAACCCAAGGGCGACGCCGACCAGTATATCGTCACCGACAGCCAGGAGGCCAGCGAGATCATCGAATCCTCCGAGGAAACCTCCCTGCCCGAGACCGACGCCCACTGTCCCGAGTGCGGCAACGACCGCGCCTACTGGTACATGCAACAGATCCGCTCGGCCGACGAATCCGAGACCCGCTTCTTCATCTGCACCGAGTGCGAGCACAAGTGGCGCGAGGACGACAACTAACAAACTTTTGCGCTGCGGGTGCGCCTGCGGCGCACCCTCGGCAAAACTTTGATGAAAAGCACTCCTCTTTCCGTTTCGTGACGCTTCGCGTCACTCCACATCAGTCGTCGGCCCGCTCACAGCCTTCGGCTGCTCACGGTCGGTAATAGTGCAGTAGCCTGCCCTTCCCCGAGTCGCGGGCTCCTCGCGATGCTCGAAGCCCGCTCTCGGCCAGCGTGAGTTTGTAGAGAGAAAAGGTTGCTACTCGTTCCGAGCAAACGTCAGATATCCCGTGTGACCCACGGGAGCCGTCGACGGCCTCGAGCCGCGGTCGTCGAACTCCATCTCCCGCTGGATCGTTTCCCGCGTCCGAACGTTTGCGAGGCCGACCTCGCGGGCCGTCTCGTTGACTTCGCGCGTCGACTCGATGAACGGGCTGTAGACGGCGACGAAGCCGCCGTCGACCAGCAGGTCCGGCGCGCGGGCGACCACGTCCGCCGCGTCCGCCGTATCGAGCGTGATGACGTCGAACGCCGAGGGCTCGAGATCGTCGACGTGCTCGAGAAGGTCGCCCGTCCGCACGTCGACCGCGTCGTCGACGCCGCCCAGCGCCATGTTCTCGCGGGCGACGTCGGCGAAATCGGAGTCCTGCTCGTAGGTGACGACCTCGGCGCCGGCGCGGGCCATCGACGCCGCGAGCACGCCCGTGCCGGTGCCGGCGTCGAGCACGCGGTCGCCGCGGGCGATGCCCGTCTCGCCGATCACCAGCCCCACGTCGCGGGGGACCATCGGCGCGCCGGTGCGCTCGAAGTGGTGGAACAGGTCCGGCCCGCGCAGTCGGCGGACGTGAAACTCGTCGCCCAGATGCGTCTCGAGGGTGTCGCCGGGCCGGACGTCCTCGGGCACCTCGAGGACGCCGAGGTCGGTGCCCATCTCCGCGCCGGGTTCGACGAGGTACTCGCGGTCGCCCCGGACCAGCAGGACGGGAACGCGGCCGGTTTCGTCGTCCGTGTCGGCGCCGGAGTCGGCGTCGCTTCCGCTCCCGTCGGTCGCGTCGTTGTCGGTCACGGCAGCCGCTACTCGAGGTCCTCGACCGCCGCGGCGAGGTCGCCGTCGTTCTCCTCGAGGGCGGCGCGGGCGTCGTCCTCGCTGACGCCGGCGCGGGTGGCGACGAGTTCGACGTCCTCGTCGGGGATCGACGCGCCGGTGTCCTCGTCGGCACCGGCGTCGGCAGCACCGCCGGCCGCACCGGACTCGACCTCCTCGGGCGAGCCGATGACCTGGTAGGTTTCCTGGCCGCGAGCGTCCATCTTCGTGACCTCGGGGTCGCTGAAGACGAGGTCGTACTCGTCGGTCCGAATGATCACTTCTTCGGCATCGATGTCGTCGACGTCGATGCCCATCTGTTCCATCATCTGCTCCATTTTACGCGGATTGAGTCCGCCTCCGCCTCCTCCGAACATACCCGACACGTCGGCGTCGGCACTCTTTTACCCTGCGGTCTTTCGCGCCGGGCCGTCACGTGCGGTGACGGAAACCCTACTCCCCGTCGAGAATCCCGCCGTGGCTGTGCTCGCCGCGAAGCGCGTAGAGGAGGTAATACGCCGCGACCGACGCCGCGGTCGCGAACAGGAATCCGGCGGCAAGCGTCGCGACGGTGACGGTCACGGTGCGAAACCAGTCCGACGCGGGAAATCCGACCGCGTAGACGATTCCGACGACGGCCGCCCCCGACGTCGTCACCGCGGCCCCGATGATCGCGCTGGACGCGAGGACGTCGACGAGTCGATGGGCGTACTCGAGACCGGCCTCGAGGAATCGCTGCCGGGGCGAACGCTGCTCGGTCGTCGGCTCACGAGTCACGGCTGCCGGGTCACGATAGGGAGGGTAGTTTTCGCGTCTGACATTTCCGTACGCGGAACGTTCTCGTCAATTCGTAATAAAGTCTACCGCGAAGAATCAGCGGCAGCAAATACCGATCGCCGACGGAGTCGGTAAAGCGAGATCGTGAGTGCGCCTACCGATCGCCGAGCGAGATCGAGACTGCGCCGGCGGAGCGGCGACGCGCAACGACAACGGTCGGCGGTGACCGCCCGGCGTACGATCCCTGATGTACTACTCCGCAGGCGCGCCCTCGCGAACGTTGACCGCCATTCCGGTATCGAAATCGCCGATGGCCTCGGCGTCGAGCTCAGCCCGGCCGACCGCGAGCAGCTCCCCCCGCTCGTGGACCACCAGCACCTCGTCGCCCGGCCGAATTTCCGGTCCCGCCTCGAGGACGAACTTCGCGAAGACGTTCTTCTCCTCGCGGACGAACGGTTCGCTCTCGTCGTCGACGACCACGCGGTAGGCGGGGTACTCGAGCGCCGCGGCGAGCCGCCGGCCGCCCTCGAGGCCCAGCGTGAACCGGCCGTCGGTGCCGAAGGAGACGATACGGCCGGCGTCGGCGTGGACCTGCCGCGGTCGACCCGAGGAGGTTCGAGTGACGTCCAGCGATTCGGCCTCGGCGGGCGGAAAGAGCGCCGCGCCCGCCCCCGCGCCGAACTGGTAGTCCGCGATCGTCCGAAGCGTCGCCAGATCCGCGTTCCCGTCGGCTGCCTCGCTCATTGGGTCGCCGTTCGGCGCGGGCCGTCGAAAGCCCTTCGACCTGGGTCGGCGGGGTCGGCGCAGTCGGCGCGATCGGCGATGACGATCGACGTCGGTAAACCGCCGCTCGGGGGTGTGACGGTGCGAACGGCGTCTACCGCGGGCGATACGTGGGTCCGCGATACATCATGACGATTATATACGGCGAGCGGCTAGTCGAGTCCGATGGACCTGACGCAGATCGGCCTGGGATTCGGGCTCCTCGCGATCAGCGGCCTGACGTTCGTCGGGCCGGCCGCGCTCGACCAGCCGCTCGCGTCGCTACTGCCGGCGGCGGCGCTGATCGCCAGCGCCGGCGCGATGGTGATGACCGTCGCCCGGGAAGCGTAACCGACCCCGATCCGTCGATCCGCCGGGCGATCAGCGGCGATTCGGCTCAGCGTCCTCTCTTCGTCGCAATCTCGAGTTGGTCACGCCGCGACTCGTCGACGCTGCGAGGCGACGGTCGGCCGGCGCTCAGAGCAGGAACGTTTCGCGGCGCTCGTCCAGATCGAGGAAGGAGTCCGCCGCGTCGATGAGTTCCTCGGCGGTCGAGGATTCGAAGGCCATCACCTCGACGCGGACGCCCTCGTGGCGCAGGTGCGAGCAGAGCCGCGAGAAGTCGCCGTCGCCCGTACAGAGGACGATCGTGTCGACGTGGTTCGCGAGCGTCACGGCGTCCAGGCTCATGCCGACGTCCCAGTCGGCCTTCTTGGAGCCGTCGGAGAACGTCTTGATCTCCTTGATCTTCGGCTCGAAGCCGATGTCGACCAGCGCCTCGAAGAAGCTCTCCTCCTCGGGCGCGTCCGCGCGGATCACGTAGGCGATGGCGCGGGTGAGTTGGCGGTCCTGAACGGCCTTCTCGAGCAGCGACGAGTAGTCGATGTTGCGGCTATAGAGGCTCTGTGCCGTGTGATAGAGGTTCTGAGCGTCGACGAGAACGGCGACGCGCTGGCCGGGATGAATTTCGGTCACGACCTAGCTTCGGGCGGCCATCCGTAAAAATCGCGGCGATCAGCGTCGGTGCGACGCGACGCGCGAGCGGATCGAAACGGAGCGACGACGGCTCGCTAGCTCCGGAGCTTCTCGATGCGCTTCTCCGTCGGCGGGTGCGTCGAGAAGAGCTGCTGGAGCATGCTGCGGTCGGCGTTGAAGATACACAGGGCGTTGACGCCGCTGTCCTCGACTTTCGGCTCGCGACCCTCGGCGCCCGCGGAGATCTTCTCGAGGGCGCGTGCGAGCGGGTCGCCGCTGCCGATGTACTGGCGGGCGGTGTCGTCGGCGACGTACTCGCGGTACCGCGAGATCGCCATGACGAACAACATTACGAGGAAGTTCGCGAGGCTCGAGGCGATCCACGCGACGATGAAGCCGCCCGGATTGTCGTCGCCGAGCGCCTGCACGAGGAAGAACACGGCGTAGCTCACGACGGTGGCGATCGACTGCCCGAGCACCATCATGACCGTGTCGCGGTTCTTGAGGTGGGCGAGTTCGTGGGCGACGACGCCCTCGAGTTCGTCCTCGTCGAGCAGCCGGATGAGTTCGCTCGAGACGACGACGATGCCGGCCCCCTTGCGGCCGGTGGCGAAGGCGTTGGGAACGCCCATGTCGGCGACCATCAGCCGGGGCTTCTCGAGGTTCATGTCCCGGCAGAGAGAGTCGGTCATCTGGTGGATATGCCGGTACTGACCCTCCTCCGGCATGTCCTCGGCACCCGTGCTTCTGACCGCGAGCCACTTGCCGAGTTTGTACTGCCCCGCCGGCAGCAAGACGATGCTGACCACCAGGATCGGCAGCAGCGAGACGCCGAACAGCGCCGAGAAGAACACCGCGGCGGCCAGGTACAGCCCGAACAGGATCGTCCCGACCACCGCCATCCGCAGTTGCAAGCCGGTTTTGTTCATGTGCGGTGGATAGTTAGTACTCGGACCTATAAAGTTCGTGCATCTTCTATGATAGCGGTGATTACCGTCACTTGCGGCCAGGAAGCGGCGAATTCCGCGCACAGTCACAACGGATAAGTTAGTTCGGCGTCGTGTATCGCGTATGCGCCGCGTCGCTCACTCGGCCTCCGCCGTCGGTCGCGCCGTGAGCGGCGCTGCTCCTCGTTTTCCGAAACGCTCGAAACGCAAACGCCCGTGAGTGCGCTCGAGGCGAGTGTGGCGGCTCGTCCCGGGTGCGACCGCGATCGAGGCACGAGGCATCGAGCGTTCGATCGACGTCGGCTCCCACGCGATGCCGGCGTTCACGATCGATCAACAACTACTACACGACCGCTGACCGACACACGAGACAACGACTACCGCGATCACCATGAGCACACCCACACAACTCGACCTCGAGGGCGTCTTCCCGGCGATGTGCACGCCCTTCGACGACGACGAACGCATCGACTTCGAAACGCTCCAAGAAGACGCCCAGCGGCTTGAGGCCGCGGGCGTCGACGGGCTCGTCCCCGTCGGCTCCACCGGCGAATCGGCGACGCTGACCCACGACGAACACGTTCGCGTCGTCGAGGCCGTCATCGAGGCCGTCGACGACGTGCCCGTCATCGCGGGGACGGGATCGAACAACACGCGCGAGGCCCTGGAGCTGTCCGAGCGCGCGGCCGACGCGGGCGCTGACGGCCTCCTCCTGATCTCACCGTACTACAACAAGCCCGAGCAGCGCGGGTTCCTCGAGCACTACCGGACGATCGCCGACGCCGTCGACCTGCCCCAGATCGTCTACAACGTCCCCTCGCGGACGGGACAGAACATCGAACCCGACACGGCCGTCGAACTCGCCTCCCACGAGAACATCACGGGGTACAAGGCCGCCAGCGGCGACCTGGGACAGATCGGCGAGGTCATCGAACGAACCCGCGACGAGGACTTCGCGGTCCTCTCGGGCGACGACGCGCTCACCCTGCCGATGCTGTCGATCGGCGCGACGGGCGCGATCAGCGTCGCCGCCAACATCGAGCCCGAGCGGACCTGCGCGATGGTCGGCGCGGCGCTCGACGGCGACTACGCGCGCGCTCGAGAACTCCACCACGAACTCGGGCCGCTGTTCCGCGAACTGTTCGTCGAGACCAACCCCATCCCGGTCAAGGAGGCCATGGAGATCCGCGGCTACGGCCCTGCACGTCTGCGGGCTCCTCTCACGCGCCTCTCCGAGGAGTACCGCGACGATCTCGAGGCCGTCCTCGCCGACCTCGAGGACACCTCGACGGAGGTCGCCGACGCGGGAGCGGAGGGTGATCGATGACGACGCGGATCGGCGTCACCGGCGCGACCGGCCGCATGGGCCAGGAGGTGGTCGACGCCGTCGCCGAGCGCGAGGACTGTGAGGTCGCCTTCGCGGTCAACCGTGACCCCGACACCGACGACATCGCGGGCGTCGACCTCGAGCCCGCGGCCGAGTTCGACGCGCTCGTCGCCGGCCGCGAGCCCGACGCTGTCGTCGACTTCACCGGCCCCGAGTCGGCCCTCGAGTACGTCGAGGCCTGCGCCGAGGCCGGCGTCCCCTTCGTCACCGGAACGACCGGCTTCGACGACGACCAGCGGGAGGAACTGCAGGCCGCCAGCGACGAGATTCCGGTGCTGCACGCGCCGAACTTCGCCCGCGGCGTCCAGACGCTCGTCAACGTCGTCGGCGACGCCGTCCGGAGCCTCGAGGGGTACGACGTCGAACTCGTCGAGACCCACCACAACGGCAAGCGCGACGCCCCGAGCGGGACGGCGAACCGCCTACTCGAGGAGATCGAGGCCCACGGCGACTTCGCGGAGCGAAAGCACGGCCGTGAGGGATTCGATCCCCGCGAGGAGGGAGAAATCGGCGTTCACGTCCTCCGCGCGGGCGACATCACGGGCGAACATGAGATCGTCATCGCCGGCAACCACGAGGAGGTTCGCCTGACCCACCGCGCGGAGGATCGGGGCGTCTTCGCCGCCGGCGCGGTCGATGCGGCACAATGGATCGCTGGACAGAAGGCAGGGTGGTACGACTTTGCAGACGTGATCGACGCATGAGCGCACTCGAGAGCGAAATCGGCGAGCTGTGGGACCGCAAACAGAACGGCGAGGTCGACGCGGAGTCGGCCGGCGAGGACGAACTGGCGACGCTCGAGGCCTTCCTCGAGGCCCTCGAAGCCGGCGAGATCCGCGCCGCCGAGAAGCGCAACGGCGAGTGGGAGGCCAACGAGTGGGTCAAGCAGGGCATCCTGCTGAACTTCGGCCTCCGCGAGAACCAGGCCTATGACTACGGCGGCGTCGACCACTACGACGTCCTGCCGCTGCGCGAAACGGAGGATCTGGGCGAGCGCGGGACCCGGAACACGCCCGACGGGACGACAATCCGCCGGGGCGCCTACCTCGGCTCGGACTGCATCATGATGAGCCCGAGCTTCGTCAACATCGGCGCCCACGTCGGCGACGGCACGCTCGTCGACTCCTGTGACACCGTGGGATCGTGCGCCCAGATCGGCGAGAACGTCAAGCTCGGCGCGAACACCCTCATCGGCGGCGTTCTCGAGCCGGTCGAGAACGCGCCGGTCATCATCGAGGACAACGTCTCGCTCGGCGCGGGCTGTCGCGTTACCTCGGGCTTCGTCGTCGGCGAGAACAGCGTCGTCGGCGAGAACACGCTCCTGACGCCGCGCATCCCGGTCTACGACCTCGTCGAGGAGGAGGTCCTCTACGGCGAACTGCCCGCCGACCGCCGCGCGTTCACCCGCTTCGTCGAATCTTCGGTCAGCGACCACGACCTGTTCGACGGCGGCGCGTACAAGCCCGCCGTCGTCGCGACGGACCTCGAGACGGAGACGCTCGAGGCGACCGAGCGCGAGGACGCGCTGCGGGAGTAAGGGACGTCCGTACCGCTATATACCGCTCTCTCCCGGTACGTTCGAAACGACAGTACTCCTAGCAAGGTTTTTCGGTCGCTCGAGTCCCTGTCGTCTCATGGGAGAGCGAGTCCGCCGGGGACCGAACGAATTGACGTCGGGCCAACCGTCCTCGACGGAATTGACCGACGCCGATCCGGCCGTTGCGAGCACGTTGGACGAGCAGTTTTCCCTGCTGTCGAACCGTCGGCGACGGAGGCTACTCTATGCGCTGGTCGCAGCCGACGGTGCGGTCGTCGAACGGTCGCAACTCGTCGCGCGACTCGCCGATGTCGAAGCGAGCGGCGCGGGCGAGTCCGACGAGACGCTCGAAGAACGGATCGCGCGCGACCTGCACCACACCCAGTTGCCGCAGCTCGAAGACGCGGGCATCGTCGACTACGACCAGCGCCAGGGGACGGTCCGGTACGTCGGCCTGCCGTTCCGAACGGAGTGGCTCGAGCACGCCCATTACAAGGAAACGGGCAGGTTGCTGTCGGAATCGGAACCCCGTCGGTAGGAGGCGCTCTCCGCCGCTCCGCGTGGCGGGTGAAACCGGAACCCAAACCCTTGAATCCTCGCGGTCACTTGCACTCGACAATGACCGACCGCGCGGATTCGCCGGCCGTTCGCCGGCTCGACGACTGGAATCTCGATCGCCTCGAGTCGCTCGCCGACGAGTACGACACACCTCTGTACGTGATCGATCTCGATCGCGTCAAAGAAAATTACAGCCGCTTTGCGGCCGCCTTCCCCGACGCGCACGTGATGTACGCCGCGAAGGCCCACACCGGCCGGGCCGTTCTCGAGGCGGTCCTCGAGGCCGGCGGCACGATCGAGTGTGCGGCCTGGGGCGAACTCCAGCGGGCGATCGACGCCGGCGCGGACCCGAACGAACTCCAGTACACCGCCGTCAACCCGCCGGACCACGATCTGGACTACGCCGCCGATCTCGGCGCCGAGCACCCCGGCCTGACGATCACGATCGGCGCGACCGACACCCTCGAGCGCCTCAAGGAGCGCGGCTACGACGGCCGGATCGCCATCCGCATCAACCCCGGTATCGGCACCGGCCACCACGAGAAAGTTGCGACCGGCGCCGACGCGAAGTTCGGCATTCCCTACGAGCGCGTCCCCGAGGTCGCCGACCGCGTGCGCGAGGAGTTCGACCTCGTCGGCATCCACGCCCACGCCGGCAGCGGCGTCCTGACCGACGACCTCGAGGACCACTGCCGCGCGATCGAACGCGTCGGCGACATGGCTCGCCGCGTCGGCGACGAAGACCTCGAGTTCGTCGACGTCGGCGGCGGCTACGGCGTCCCCTACCGGGAGGACGAGGAACCGCTGGACTTAGAGAAGACGTCCGATATGGTCCGCGATGCGGTCGGCGACCTCGACGCGCAACTCAAACTCGAGCCCGGCCGCTACATCGTCGCCGACGCGGGACTCATCCTCTCGGAAGTCAACACGATCAAGGAAGCACCGGACACCACCGTCGTCGGCGTCGACGCCAGCCTCGCGACCCTCATCCGACCCGCGATGTTCGGCTCCTACCACCCGATGTTGAACGTCAGCGCGCCCGAGCGGGAGCCTCAGGAGGTCACCGTCGGCGGTCCTGTCTGTACCAGCGCCGACGTGTTCGCCCACGACCGGCCGATCGCTCGCCCGGAACGCGAGGATATCATCGCAATCGGCAACGCCGGCTCCTACGGCTACGAACTCGCCAGCCAGTTCCACTCCCAGCCCCGACCCGCCGAAGTGGCCCTCGAGGACGGCGAGGCCCGCGTCGTCCGGCGCCGCGAGACGCTCGAGGACGTGACGCGCGTGGAGCGGGAAGCGGACCAGTCGGAGCGGTAAGATGGCCGGGAACGCCGACTTCGACCTCGCCGAGTTCCACGCCGAGGCCGTTCGAACGCCCTCCCACGAGGACGTCTCCGAGATGCGCGAATTCCTGCTCGAGACGCTCCGGGGCGCGGGCCTCGAGCCCGAAGTCGACGAATTGGGGAACGTGCTCGCGACTCGCGGCAGGAGTGCGGACGAAACCGACGGCCCGCACATCGTCCTGAACACCCACATGGACACCGTCGCCCCGCACGTCCCCTACGAGCGCGACGGCGACGTCGTCCGCGGACGTGGCGCCTGCGATGCGAAGGGACCGCTCGCGGCCCTGGTCGCCGCCTTCCTCCGCGTCGAGCCGACCGCCGGCCGGGTCACGCTGGCGATCACGTACGACGAGGAGACGCTGATGACCGGCGCCGCCGGACTGCGGGAGCGACTCGAGGCCGACGGCTTCGTCGTCGGCGAACCCACCGACCTCGACGTCTGCATCGCCGCCCGCGGCCAGTGCGAGGGGACCGTCGCAATCCGCGGCGAGGGCGGCCACGCCGCGCAGGTGCCCGCCGAGCGAAACGCCGTCTACGGGCTCGCGAGCGTTCTCGAGGCGCTTCGCAGCTACGACGACGAAGCGGGGCCCGGCGAGGACGCGGTGCTCGGCGAGCCGAAACTGACGGCCACGATGCTCGAGGGAGGCGAGGCACCGAACCGGGTCCCCGAGGAGTGCGCAGTGACGTTCGACCGGCGGAGCGTCCCGCCCGAGACCGCCGACTCGTTCCGGACGGATCTCAAGGCGTTCCTCGAGACAGGTGAGCGAGTCCCGGACGGCCTCGAGGTCTCGGTCGACCTCATCCGTCCCGACACCCCGTTCCCGAAGCCGTTCGTGACCGACGCGGACGACCGGCTGGTTCGAACGTTGCAGGACACGAGCGGCGGCGAGGTGCGGCCGTTCGGCGCGGCGACCGAGGCCGGCTTCTTCGCCGCCGATGCGCCGACCGTCGTCTTCGGCCCCGGCGTCCTCGAGGACGACGAGGGCGGCGTCGCCCACTCCGAACGCGAGTACGTACGCCTCTCGGACGTTCGAGCGGCGGCGGCCGCGCTCGAGGAGACGCTCGCCGAACTCGTCTGCTGATACTGCTAATTTCGGTTTTCAGGTACCCCCTTAGATCGACATCAGCGCGATGGCCACGACGCTCAGCGCGATGGCCGCGACCTTGCGCGGCGTGACGGTCTCGTCGAAGGCGACGATGCCGACCAGCGAACTGACGACGATAAAGAGGCCGTAGATCGGCACGACGACGCTCACCGGGCCGAGTTCCAGTGCCCGGTAGTAGGTGAGCAAGCCGACGCTCAGCAGCAGGCCCATCGCGAGGATGTGCGGCGTCCGCGGGTGTCGGAGATAGGTTCGGACCGACAGCCCGCGGCGAAGTATTACCAGGCCGACGACGACGAGCATCACCGAGTTCGAGAGAAAGACCGCCACCGTGCTCGGGAGGTCGGCCATCGCGATATCGAGCAGCGGCGCGACCAGACTGTAGGCGAGGCAGGCCACGATCGAGAGCCACAGGTAGCGCCGCATCACTCCTCACCCCCGGCCGCGAGGTAGATCGCGAGCGCCGCCACGCCGATGCCGGCCGCGCGGGTCGCGGTTAGCTGTTCGTCGAGGAAGACGATACCGATGACCGAGCTGCCGACGATAAAGAGCCCGTAGATCGGCACGACGACGCTCACCGGCCCGACCTCGAGCGCCTGGTAGTACGCGAGGATCCCCGTCGAGAGGAACAGGCCGGCGACGTAGACGTACCCCGCCGCGGGGCTGACGGCGTCCGCGAGGTCGCCGGTGCCCGTCGCGACGAGCACGCCGCTGGTCACGCAGAGAAAGATCGCCGTCGAGAGGAACAGCGCGACCGCGGGCGGCACGTCCTCCGTCACCGAACTCGTCAGCGGGGCCATCAGCCCGTAGGTGAGGAACGCGACGACAACCCACAGCAGATACTCCATACGTGACCTCGGGGCAGCGAGCCCAATACTGTCACGATTTCGGGACTGTGTCGCGGGACGAAGTCACGCCGATCCAGCAGTACGGTCCCGGTCGGGCTTTCGCACCCGTCGCTCAGATCGACCCGCTTATTCGGTCCGCTCGAGGTCGTCGACCAGTTCGTTGGCGACGCCGGTGTAGCCGGCCGGCGTCAAGTCTCGCAGTTCCTCGCGAACGCTCTCGTCGACCTCGAGGTCGTCGAACAACTCGCGGAAGTCCGCGAGCGTGACGTCCTTCCCGCGGGTCAGGGACTTGACCTGCTCGTAGGCGTCCTCCTGTCCTTCGCGGCGGAGGATCGTCTGGACGGCCTCGCCGATGATCTCCGGGGTCGACTCGAGGTCCTCGCGCATGACGGGTTCGTTCGGAACCACCTTCCCGAGGCCGGCCTGAGTCTTCCCGTAGCCGATGAGGCAGTGGGCGAAGGCCGCGCCGATGTTGCGCTTGACCGTCGAGTCCGAGAGGTCCCGCTGGAGCCGCGAGGTCGTGACGTAGTCGGCGAGGAACTCGAGGTCCGAGTTCGCCTTCGAGAGGTTCCCTTCGCTGTTCTCGAAGTCGATCGGGTTGACCTTGTGGGGCATCGTCGACGACCCCGTCTCCCCTTCGACGGCCTCCTGACCGAGGTAGCGGTCGGAGACGTAGAGCCAGACGTCCAGATCCAGATCGAGCAGGACGTTGTTCGCGGCGCGGAACGCATCGAAGACGGCCGCGAGGTCGTCGCAGGGGTTGACCTGCGTGGTGAGCGGTTCGAACTCGAGACCCAGCCCGTCGGTCACGAACTCCTCGGCGAAGGCCTGCCAGTCCACGTCGGGGTAGGCCGCGACGTGGGCGGCGTAGGTGCCCGAGGCGCCGCCGAGCTTCCCGCTGAGGGCGTCGGTCGCCCGCCGGATGCGGCCGGTCGCGCGGCCGAGCCGCGAGGCGTAGACCGCCATCTCCTTGCCGAACGTGGTCGGCGTCGCGGGCTGGCCGTGGGTACGGGCCAGCATCGGCACGTCGCGATACTCCCGCGCCATCTCGGCGAGCGCGTCGCGAACCTCGTACAGTTCGGGCAGGAGCACCTCGTCGACCGCCCCGCGGACGAGCAGCCGGTGGGCGAGGTTGTTCACGTCCTCGCTGGTCAGCCCGAAGTGGATCCACGCGGAGGCGCCGCTGCCCTCCGGCAGTCGGTGGCGGACGAAGTACTCGACCGCCTTGACGTCGTGGTTCGTCGCCTCGAAGCCGGCGTGGCCCTCCGTCTCGAGTTTCTTGATCAGTTCGGCGTCCTCCTCGGCGAAGTGCTCGTAGAGCCCCCGCAGGTGCTCGCGCTCCTCCGGATCGATCTCGAGCGGCGTCGCCTCGAGGTCGGCCAGCGCGATGAGGTACTCGACTTCGACGCGGACGCGAGCGCGCATGAGCGCGGCCTCGCTCGCGTATGGCGACAGCGGTGCGGTCCGGCTGCTGTACCGGCCGTCGAGCGGCGAGACGGCGTACAGCGCGTCTGAGTCGGTCATCGTGCGCAACTTTCCGGCGCGGTGCAAAAGCGTATCGAAAGTCGGGCCCGAGAGACGCACGAGCGTGCATACCTCGAGCTTGCTCCGAGCCATTACCGACCGAGTAATACGCGTTCGTGTATAGATCGGCGCTCGAGACCGCAACGGCTTTCCCCTTCGCGGGAGGGCATACGCCTATGACGCGAATCGCCGGGATGGCCGGCAACCGAGGGCGTAACCTGTTGAACATCGCCGACAGACGGCCGGGCGGCGCCGAACTCGCCGTCGTCCTGACGAACAGCGAGGACGCGCCGGTGCTCGAGGCCGCCGCCGAGCGCAGGATCCCGACCGAGGTCGTCCCGCTCGAGGACGACATGAGCCGCCGCGAGCACGAGGAGGCCGTGCTCGAGGCCCTGGCCGACTACGAGTTCGACCTGGTCTGTCTGGACGGCTACATGCGCATCCTCTCGGACACCTTCCTCGAGGAAGCACCCACCACGCTGAACGTCCACCCCGCCCTGCTGCCGTCGTTCCCGGGAACGGACGCCTGGGGCGACGCGCTCGAGGCGGGCGTCTCGGTCACGGGCTGTACGGTCCACGTCGTCACCGACGCGACCGACGAGGACGGCGCGGTCGTCGAGAGCGAGGTCGACGCCGGCCCGATCGTCACGCAGGAGCCGATCCCGGTCTACGAGGGCGACGACGAGGAGACCCTGAAAGAGCGGGTCCTCTACGAGGGCGAGTTCCGCGCCTATCCGCGGGCTGTGAAGTGGTTCGCCGAGGGAGCGGTCGACGTGGATCTCGAGGCCGGCGAGGTGACGGTTGCGGCCGACGTAGCAGGGATCGACGGCGCTGACCACGACGGCCTTCCGGGGCGGCGAATCGTCTCCGACGACCGCGCGGACACCCTCCGATACGGCGAGAACCCCCACCAGGACGCCGCCGTCTACGCCGACTACACCTGCGACGAGGCCAGCGTCGTCCACGCCGACCAGCTCAACGAGGGCGCGAAGGCGCTCTCGTACAACAACTACAACGACGCCGACGGCGCCCTCAATCTGATCAAGGAGTTCGACGAGCCCGCCGCGGCGGTCATCAAGCACACCAACCCGGCCGGCTGTGCGACCGCCGACTCGCTGGCCGAGGCCTACGAGAAGGCCCTCTCGACGGATCCGATGAGCGCCTTCGGCGGTATCGTCGCGCTGAACCGCGAGTGCGACGCCGCGACGGCCGAGCAGATCGTCGACTCCTTCAAGGAGGTCGTCGTCGCGCCCGGCTACACCGACGACGCCCTCGAGGTGCTCTGCGAGAAGGACAACCTGCGCGTACTGGACGTCGGCGAACTCGGCGAGCGGACGGAGCGGTTCACCGAAAAGCCGCTCGTGGGCGGGCGACTCGTGCAGGAGCGGGACCTCCAGTCGATCACGGCCGACGACCTCGAGGTCGTCACCGAGCGCGAACCGACCGACGAGGAACTCGAGACGATGGTCTTCGCGTGGCAGACCCTGAAACACGTCAAATCGAACGGCATCCTCTTTGCGGACGGCACGGAGACCGTTGGCATCGGCATGGGTCAGGTCTCGCGGGTCGACGCGGTGCGGCTGGCGGCGATGAAAGCCGAGGAACACGCCGAAGGGAAGGACGCTGAGGGAGCGGTCATGGCCTCGGACGCCTTCTTCCCGTTCCCAGACGGCATCGAGGAGGCCGCCGAGGCGGGGATCGAGGCGGTCGTCCAGCCCGGCGGCTCGGTCAACGACGAGGACGTGATCGAGGCGGCCGACGAGCACGGGATGGCGATGGCGTTTACGGGGCAGCGCTCCTTCAGACACGACTGAGCGAACGCGGAGGCGTGTCTGAAACTCGAACGAGGAGTGAGTACGGCCCGTATTACTCGGATTCCGACTCCGCCTCGAGGTCGTAGAGGTCGGTCGAAAGGTAGCGTTCGCCGGTGTCCGGCAGGACGGCGACGACCAGTTCCTCGGGGTGTTTGGCCGCGTAGTCGGCGGCCGCTGACAGCGCCGCGCCCGCGGAGATACCGACCAGCAGGCCCTCGGTGCGACCCAGCGTGCGGGCGGCGTCCTTCGCGTCGGCCGCCTCGACCGCGCGAACCTCGTCGATCAGTTCGGTTCGGAGGATGTCGGGGACGAATCCGGGACCGATCCCCTGGATGTCGTGGCCGTCGCTACTGAGTTCCGAGAGCGTCGGCGACTCGGCGGGTTCGACCGCGACCGACGTGAACTCGGTGTCGCCCCGCTCCTCTTTCACGTACTCCGAGACGCCGGTGATGGTCCCGCCGGTGCCGACGCCGGCGACGACCGCGTCGACCCCGCCGTCGGTGGCCGCCCAGATTTCGGGGCCGGTCGTCTCCCGGTGGGCCGTCGGATTCGCCTCGTTCTCGAACTGGCGCGCCATGATCGCGTCGTCGCGCTCGGCGACGATCTCTTCCGCGCGCTCGTTCGCCCCGCCCATGCCGTCGTCGGCTGGCGTTAGCTCCAGTTCCGCGCCGAGCGCCCGCAGGAGCTGGCGCCGCTCCGTCGACATGGACTCGGGCATCGTCAACACGCAGTCGTAGCCGCGCGCGGCGCAGACCGCCGCCAGCCCGATCCCGGTGTTGCCGCTGGTGGACTCGACGACGGTGCCGCCGGGCTCGAGCGCGCCCGCTCGCTCGGCCGCGGCGATCATCTCGCGGGCGATCCGATCCTTGACCGAGTAGGGGTTGGCCGCCTCGACCTTCCCGAACAGGTTGTCGGCGAAGGCGTCCAGTCGGAGCAGCGGCGTGTTTCCGATCAGTTCGTCGACGCCGTCAGCGACCGCGAGGGTCGGCGAGGGTTCGCGATCGCGATTGCTATCGTCGTCCATCGGTCGGAACGAGGTACTGATCGGGAGTCCGACTTGTCCCGAACGCGTTCGCCGCCGTCACGAGAACCCGGGGCCGACGGTGAAACCGACGTTTCACCTATCCAAGGTGCTTTTTGAGTGTCCCACGATAGAGCGACTATGGACGTTAATCGACGGCAGTTCCTCGCGGCGTCGGGCGTCGGCGTCGCGGCGGCGATGGCCGGGTGTACGAGCAGCGCGTTGACCGACGACGCGGGCGCCCAGTCAGGAGACGGGAACGGTTCCGGCGGCGGCGACCGAGAGATCACCGTCAGCGCGAGCGGCGAGGTCGAGTCCGAGCCCGACAAGGCGATCGTCTCCGTCGGCGTCGAAGCCCGCGGGGAAACCGCCGAGGCAGTCACCGACGAACTGGCGACCGGCGCCGAGCGGTTACGGCAGGCGTTCACCGACCTCGAGATCCCCGAGGAGAACGTCGAGGAGGGACGGTACCGCGTCGGGCCGGCGCCGAGCCGGGACGGCGAGAGCGAGGGGTTCCGCGGGACGCACTCGTTCGAGGTGACGCTCGAGGACGTCGAGCGGGTCGGCGAGGTGATCGACGCCGCCGTCGAGGCGGGAGCCGACGACGTCGGTCACGTCAACTTCACGCTGCAGGAGGAAACGCGCGACCAGCTTCGGAAGGAGGCGCTCGATCAGGCGCTGGCGAACGCCGACGACGAGGCCGCGTACATCGCCGACAACCGCGGCGTCGAACTCGCCGGAACGAAATCGGTGACCACCGGCGACGTGAACGTCCACGCGGTCAGCCACGACGTCGCGTACAGTACAGAGGCTGCGGGGAACGGCGGGGCGCCGCCGACCGAGATCGACGCCGAACCCGTGACCGTCTCGGCGAGCGTGACGGTCACGTACGCGTTCGACGCGGCCGCGTAGTCGCGAGCCGAACTTCTTCGGGAGTGCTAGCGTTGCCGGCCGAGACCCGCGTTCGGCGCTCTGAAACCGAACTACTTTTGCCCGATTAGGCGAGCCTAAAACACATGGACTCGCATCGGAACGGCGGATCGAGTCGGCGACAGTTCGTTGCGACGAGTATCGCGCTCGGCGGGGCAGCGCTCGCCGGCTGCGCGAGCGACAGCGACGGAAACGGGGGAAGCGGCAACGGAACCGAAAACGGGGGAACCGACGGAAACGGTGACCGATCCTCGAGCAGCGACGGGTCGGAGAGCGGCGGCTCGTACACGGCGTCGATGGCACCCGTCGGCGAGGTCGAGTTCGATTCCGTCCCCGAGGACGTCTTCGTCACGTTCCCGCAGTACGCCGACATGGCGGTCGCGCTCGGCCACGGCGACGGGGTCAACTCGCTGTTCTCGACCGAGATGGCCGGCACGACGATGAACAAGTTCTACGAGCACCTCGAGGGCGTCTCCTTCGACTGGGAGGGGCTGCCGGACCCCCTCAAGGACGGGCTCACCAAGGAGCAACTCTACGAACTCGACAGCGACGTGCACTTCCTCGATCCCTCGTACCCGGTGAAACACAACGACAACTGGGACGAAAGCGACGTCGAGGAGATCGTCTCGGGGGTCGGCCCGTGGCTCGGGAACTTCCACAGCGGCGTCCACAGCGAACCCGCGGACGCCTACGCCGACGCCTACGAGTACTACACGCTCTGGGAGATCTTCGAGCGCGTCGCGGCGGTCTTCCAGGAGCAGGCGCGCTACGAGGAGCTCAGGGCGGTGTACGACGACCTCCTCGCGGAGATCGAGTCGAACCTGCCGCCGGAGGACGAGCGCCCGACCGCCGCGCGGGTGACGCTTGGCGACGGCCAGTTCTTCACCTACCACCTCAACACGCCCGGCTTCTGGCAGGCCGACACGCGACCGCTCGGCGCCCGCGACGCCCTGGCCGACCACGACTGGTCGGGCGACTGGGGGACGATCGACTACGAGACGATGCTCGAGGAGGATCCGGACGTGATTCTCCACCTCTGGGGGATCACCTCCCGCTACTCGATCGACGACGTCCGCGGGACGCTCGAGGACCACCCCGTCGGGAGCGAGCTAACGGCGGTGCAAAACGACCGCGTCGTCGCCGGCGGGATGCGCTATCAGGGGCCGATCATGAACCTGTTCCAGCTCGAGATGACGGCCAAGCAGCTCTACCCCGAGCGGTTCGGCGAGTGGCCCGGCTACGAGCCCGGCCAGCCGTACCCCGACGTCCCGAGCGACGAGCAGTTGTTCGACCGCGAGCGGGTCGCCGAAATCGTCCGCGGAGAGTTCTAGGATGGTCGAGGGCGGCAGTAACGGCGCGCTCGAGTCGCCGGACGACCGCGACCTCGATCTCGCCCTCGACGTCGACGTCGCCGTCGTCGGCGGTGGCCCCGCCGGCTGCAGCGCCGGCGTCTTCACTGCCCGGTACGGCCTCGAGACCGTGATCTTCGACCGCGGCCCCTCCTCGCTGCGCCGGTGTGCCTCCCTCGAGAACTACCTGGGCTTTCCCTGCGGAATCGACGTCGAAACGTTCCTCGAGCTCGCGCAGGACCACGCCGAGCAAGCCGGCTGCGACCTCCGCAGGGACATGGTCGAGTCGGTGTCGGCGCTCGAGGACGCTTCGGGCTTCCGGCTCGAGCCCCAAGACGGCGATCCCGTCACGGCGCGGTTCGTGATCGCCGCGTCGAAGTACGACGGGTCCTACCTGCGCGGGCTCGACGACGACGCGATGTTCGCCACCGAGGAGCACGAGGGCGAGACCGTAGAGCGGTTCGACCGCGACTACCCGAACGACGACGGCGCCACGCCCGTCGACGGGCTCTACGTCGCCGGGCCGCTGGCCGGCAGCGGCGACCAGGCGATCATCGCGGCCGGACACGGCGCGACGGTCGCCTGCACGCTGATCCGCAGGCTACGGGAAGACGAGGGGTTCTGGGGCAAGTACGCGGGCAACTACGACTGGCGACGCAAGGTCGAGAACCGCCGCGAGGAGTGGGTCGATCCCGAGCGGTGGGTCGAACTGTTCGAGGAGAGCGCACCGGACGAGTACGATCCGGTCACCGTCCGCCGCCTCGCCGAAACCTACGCCGACGAGTACGGCAGCAGCTACGTCGAGCCCGACGTCGCCGCCCGGCGAGCCGAGCGCGGCCAGCGCCGCCTCGCAGACGCGATCGACGACGACATTCTCCTCGAGACCGTCGACGAGGAGGCGATCCTCGAGCGGGCGCGGGCGCTCGAGGAGTCGGCGGACGAATAGCCGGCTCGGAAATCGGCCAGAAGTAAGGACGACCGAGGCATTTTTTAGGTTAGCCTAAAAACATGATATCGATGCAACGGATCAGATCGACGCGACGGGCGTTCGTCGGAAGCGGTGTCGCGCTTGGCGGCGCACTTCTGGTCGGTTGTCTGGGTAGCAACGCCGACGAAGAAAGCGGGGGGACGAGCGGCGACGCGGACGGCGGCCCAAGCGGCGCCGAAGCCACTTCGAGCGACGACGGCGATACGTATACGGTCGCGATGGAACCGATGGGGGCGGTCGAGTTCGAGGGGCCACCCGAGCGGTGGACCGCACTATTGCCCACCTTTGCGGATATGGCCTTTGCGCTCGGCGGTGGGCAGACGCTCGGCATACAGAACCACAAGCGGTTCGGAAGCGAGGTATTCGACGAGCTTCCCGGTATCGAGTTCGACGCGGACGAGGTCGTGGAACTGACCGAAGGCGGCGTCGACAAGGAGCGGTTTTACGAGATGAACGCCGATGTCCATTTCATCGATCCCAATATACTGAGCTACTGGTACGACTGGGATCAGTCGGACATCGAGGAGGTCAGAACCGAGATCGGCCCCTTCTTCGGCAACTTCATTCGCCGCCACAGCGACGAGTGGCACGATTACCGCTACTACGACCTCTACGAGGCCTTCGAACTGATGGCCGACGTCTTTCGGGCGCGGGACCGGTACGAGGCGTACGTCGATCTCCACGAGGAGATGCTCGAGACGATCGACGACCGGTTACCGCCGGCCGAGCAGCGTCCAACCGCGATGCTCGTCTACCCGGCTTCGGAGGCGGGGACCGAGTTCTACCCCTTCCGATTCGACGACGGCGGGATCAGCACCAAACAGTGGCGCGATCTCGGGCTGACCGACGCGCTCGCAACGACCGACGTCGGCCACTACCGCTACGGCGAACGAAGTACGATCGATCTGGAAACGCTCCTCGAGATCGATCCCGAGGTACTGTTGGTACGCAACTACGGCGGAGCGTCCGAATCGGAGTTCCGCGACGCGGTCGTCGAGCCGCTGTTGGAGGATCCGGTCGCAAGCGAGGTGCAGGCGGTCCAGGACGAGGCCGTCTACAACGCCGGCTACCTCGATCAGGGACCGATCATCAACTACTACCACACCGAACGCGCCGCAACGGACATCTACCCCGACGCGTTCGCAGACGCGACACTGTTCGACCGTGAGCGCGTCGCGGAGATCGTTCGAGGAAACGTCTGAGATCCGTAAATCCGTCCTCGAGATTCGCGAAAGCGGGTGCTCGAAGCCCGTTACACTGCCGGTGAGACGACAGACACGGTCAGCGAAGCGCGACGCTCGAGAAGTGTAGACGGCGAGAAATCGAGGTAGTCGACAGCGGTGATGGTGAGGTCGCGGTCAGTCGTCCGCGGGAACGGCCTGGGTCGTCTCTCGCCCGTCGGCCATCGCGAGGACGTCGTCGAAGAAGTCGAGGGTGTCCTCGGGGCCAGGGTTGGCCTCGGGGTGGTACTGGCGGGTGATGACGTCGTACTCGATGCCGTCGATGCCCTCCGGCGTGTCGTCGTTGACGTTGATCTGGGTGACCTCGAGGTGTTCGCCCGGATCGTCGACGGTGTAGCCGTGGTTCTGCGTGGTCATGACGACCTGCCCGGACTCCAAGTCGAGGACGGGCTGGTTGACGCCGCGGTGGCCGAAGTCCATCTTGGTCGTGGTGCCGCCCAGCGCTTCGGCGACGATCTGCTGGCCGAGGCAGATGCCGGCGACGGGCGTGTCCTCGACGAACTCCTCGACGAGGCTGATCGCCTGCTCGTAGTTGGCGGGGTCGCCGGGGCCGTTCGAGATAAAGAGGACGTCCGGGTCGACGGCCTCGACCTCAGCGACGCTCGCGTCGTAGGGCAGGACGTGGACCTCGGCGTCGCGGGCCAGCAGCGAGTCGACGATCGAGCCCTTCGCGCCGCAGTCGACCAGCGCGACGGTCTCGCCGTCGTTGTCCGCGCCGTAGACCGCGGGTTCGTCGACGCTGACCTGCGCGCCGATGTCGGTGTGCTCGCTCATCGCCTTGCACTGCTCGAGTTCGGCCAGCGCGTCCTCCTCGGTGACGTCCTCACCGACGGCGATGCCGCACTTCATCGCGCCCTCGTCGCGGATGTCGGTGACGACTTCGCGGGTGTCGAGGTGGTCGACGGCGGGCACGCCCTCGGACTCGAGCCACGCGGCGACGTCGTCGGTGAGTTCCTTGGCCAGCACCGCACGCGGGTGGACGCGGTCGTCCTCGAACCGCTCCTCTCGGACGCCGTAGTTGCCGATCAGGGGGTACGAGAAGGTCAGGACCTGCTCCTCGTAGGAGGGGTCGGTCAGGCTCTCCTCGTAGCCGGTATACGCCGTCGTGAACACCAGTTCGCCGCGAGCGGTACCCGGAGCGCGACCACGTCCCTCGATCACGTGGCCACCCTCCAGTGCAATGTAGGCCTCTGTCATTACGAACTACGTATTGATCCCACCACTATAAGTGTTGTCTTCGAAGCTCAGTTACGAAATTCGTAATCGGTAAGTCCCCGGTCCGCGTAGCCTCGCATCTCCATGGACGACCTGGACCGACAGATCCTCGATATCCTGCGGCGAGACGCCCGGACGCCCTACACCGAGATCGCCGACGAGATCGGGACGAGCGAGGGGACCGTCCGCAATCGCGTCGAGCGGATGATGGACGACGACGTCATCGAACGGTTCACGATCTCGACCCGCACCGGCAACGTACAGGCCATGCTCGAGATCAGCGTCGAGGTCGACGTCGACACGAAGGCCGTCGCCGACCGGATGGCCGAGTGGGACGAGGTCGACTTCGTCTGGATGGTCTCGGGCGAGCAGGACATCGTCCTCGTCGTCGACGCCGCGGACACGCGCGGGGTCAACGATCTCATCACGAAAGCCCGCAACCAGGACGAGGTCATGAGCACGAAGACGCGGCTGATCCTCGAGGAACAGCTCGGCTGACGCGGCCGTGGTGGACCGGATCGGCCCCGAACGACCGTGCAGCGATCGCTCGCCGCGCTAATCGCTCGATTCGGGGGTCTCCTCGCCGGGCGGGGGCCCGACCCCCGGCGTCGGCCGGTCGATCGCGTCGATGACGCCTTTGTGGCGGTGGATCGCCCGGTAGCCGCGCCGGAGCAACTGATCGAGCGGCGACCGGGAGACGTGAGCGCTGACGCGGCCGTCACGGATCGCGTCGACGACCGCAGACGGCGTGAGTTGCCCGGCGTCGGTCTCGAGGACCGTGTACGCCCGTCCCACCTCGAAGGGGTAGTGGGCGTCGCTGCCGCCGACTAGGGGGAGGTCCCGCTCGGCCGCTAACTCCTCGACGAGCGGCTGCGAGCGCGGGTGTTTGCCGTTGACTTCGATCGCGTCGAAGGGGACGTCCTCGAGTTCCCGAACGGTGCTGTTTCTGAACGGATGGGCGACGATCGCGGCGCAGTCGCGGTCGTGGGCCAGCGCGACGGCCTCCTCGGGGGCCAGCGCGCCCGGCTTCGTCTCCCGCGGCGGGTCGGGCCCGACGACGAGCACGTGGCCGCGGTCCGTCGTGATCTCGATCCCGGGGAGCGTTTCGATATCCGCAGCGGGGGAAAGCGGCGTGTAGTAGTCGTGGTTGGTCGTCGCGACTCCGTCGAGGCCGCGCCGCGCGGCGGCCTCGGCGAGCAGTCGAGCGCCGAGCGGATCGAACCGATCGCCGAGGCCGCGGCGACCGTGGAAGAAACGCGTGTGCGCGTGGAGATCGACGGCGACCGTGTGCATGCGGAGGCATACGCCGGGGTGGCCCTTTTGCGCAGGGCCGGCATACACGGGGTATGGGCTCGGATCCCGAGGGGAGCCGCGACGACGGCGACGGTGACGGCGGCGGGACCGGCGATCGCGTCCTCGTCCTCAACCCCGTCAGCGGCGGCGGCGACCACGTCGACGACGTCGTCGAACTGGCCACCGGTCGCGGTTTCGAGATTCGAAAAACCGAGGAGGCCGGCGACGCGAAGCGGCTCGCCCGGGACGCCGCGGCCGACGCGTCGCTGGTCGCCGCGGCGGGCGGCGACGGCACCGTCAACGGGGTCGCCAACGGCATCGCGGCCGCCGGCGAACTCGAGACGACGACCCTCGGGGTCGTCCCGGTCGGGACGGGCAACAACTTCGCGGCGAACATCGGCATCGAGGGTCTCGAGCACTCCTTCGCGGTCATCGACGAGGGGCGACGGCGCCGAATCGACCTCGGCGTCGCGGACGAACGGGCCTTCGTCAACTCCTGCGTCGGCGGCGTCACCGCCGAGGCCAGCGGCGAAACCTCCTCGGAGAGCAAGGCGGAGCTGGGCGTGCTGGCCTACGTCAAGGAAACCCTCGACGCGATCGGCTCGTTCGACGCGCTGCCGCTGCGGGTGCAGACGGCGGAGGGGCCAAACGGCGAGGCGGCGCGGATGTGGGAGGGCAACGCGCTGTTCGTCCTCGTCGGAAACTGCCGTCGCTTCACCGGCGCCCGCACCGCGCAGGCCGACGTCGAGGACGGCCTCTTCGAGGTGACGATCGTCGCCGACGCCCCGGCGACGGAACTGCTGAGCGGGGCGGCCCTCGAGGCGCTCGGGCTGTTCGATCGCGACAGCGACAACATCGTTCGCCGGCGGACGCCGTCGCTGACGATCGAGAGCCGGGACGACGCCGTCGGGTACAGCCTGGACGGCGAGATGCTCGAGACCGAACGGCTCGACCTCGAGACGGACGCGAGCGCGCTCGAGGTCGCGGTCGGAGACGCGTACCGGTCGAATCCCGACGACGGTGGTCGGTGGCCCTTCCGAGCGTGAGGGCGGCTAGCCGACGGCGAGAAGACGATACTGGTTTCAAGAGTCACCGTAATTGTGGAGGTATGAGTTCGCAGCAGGACGACCTGCAACACGAGAACGCCGGACAGGACGTGATCGCCGTCGACGCCGACGACAACGAGATAGAACTCGTCAACCGCCTCGAGGCCCACACCGGGGACGGCATTCGACACCGCGCGTTCACGTCGCTCGTGTTCGACGACGAGGGCAACATCCTGCTCGCGCAGCGGGCGCCCGACAAGCGCCTCTGGGGGACCTACTGGGACGGCACCGTCGCCTCCCACCCCGTCGAGGGCCAGAGCCAGGAGGAGGCGACCCGGCAGCGACTCGAGGAGGAACTGGGGATCACGCCGGATCAGTACGACGATCTGCGCCTGACCGACCGCTTCGAGTACAAGCGCTACTTCGAGAACGAGGGCGTCGAGCACGAGGTCTGCGCCGTCCTCAAACTGACCCTCTCGGACCGGTCGCTCGACCCCAACGAGGAGGAGGTCGCGGGGCTGATGTGGGTCCCCTACGAGCGGCTCCACTCGAATCCGGAGTGGTACCGACAGCTCCGACTCTGCCCGTGGTTCGAGATCGCCATGCGGCGCGACGTCCGCGAGTAGCGCCGCAGCACGCCGCCGAAGCGCACCGTTTTCCCGCGAGATCGACTCACCGAGCGGCGAATCGGCCGACCGCACCCACCATGACAATGGGTATCGTGGAACAAGGTTTATTATACCCCCGTCCGTAGCGTCGGGCGAGGACCAACGGAATCGGTCCGTGTGACGAAATGAGTTCCCCATCACCGGAAACCGAGACGCACGAAATCGAGCTCGGAACGGACGAGCAATGGATCGCCCACCACGCCATCGTCACCCGCGTCGACGAACTGATCGACGAGGGCGACGAGCCGCCGACCTGGACGATCGACGTCTTCGACGCCCTCGAGTCGGCGGGCGAGACGGCGACCCTCACGGGCTATCAGGCGCGGCGTCTCCGGGAGCTACTGACCGACTACCTCGACCGCGCGGACGTGCCGGACGAGGACGTCGAACACGGATCGACCGCCATCGACCGCCTCGAATCGGTACTCGACGGTCGGGCCTGACGGCGGGCCGGACTCGTTTTTAGAACAACAGATCAGGGACGAACCGTCGCCCAGACCGCAGTCAGCGCCAGCAAGACGGCCGGCGCGAGCGGCAGGATGAGCAGTGCGAACATGTAGTTCGACGGCGGGAGCAGGATGATCGTCGCCGGCGCGATCAGGAAGGCAAAGACGATGACGCCGACGAGAACCCAGCCGCGCCAGTCGAACTCGCGGTCGACCATCCCGGGGTGGATGGGGTCGTCGACCCAGTCCCCGTCGGCGTCGGTCGCGCGCCCGCCCGCCGGCGAGACGTCAGCGTCGGCGGTACCGGCGGTCTCGCGGCGCTCGCCGTCCTCGTCGAACGCCCCGGGATCGTGCACGTAGCCGCCGTCGTCGCTCGAGGTCACAGCGGGAGTTGCGAGGGCGTGGTCAAAGTCCTCACGGTTCCGGTGTAACTGCCGGCGAACGCCGAACCGATTCGGCTCGAGTTCGGCGCTCGAGGCGCCGATCGACTCGAGCCGGGCGGCCGCCGGGCCTACAGTTCGCTGTCCGGCCGCACGACGACCTTGCCGAAGCCCTCGCGCCCCTCGATGATCTCGTGGGCGCGGGCCGTCTCGCTCATCGGAAGAACCTCCCGGATCGCGGGCTCGAAAGTGCCGTCCCAGACCAGTTCCATCACGTCGTCGACCTGGCCCGGCGAGCCCATCGTCGAGCCGATGATGTGAAGCTGGTTCCAGAAGATGCGCGGGATGTCCGTCTCGGGGTTGCCGCCCGCGGTGCCGCCGCAGGTGACCAGCCGGCCGTTCTTGGCCAGGCTCTTGATCGAATCGCGCCAGGTGCCGGCGCCGATGTAGTCGACGACGACGTCGACGCCGCGTTTGTCCGTCTCCTCCCGGATCCAGTCCGCGAAGTTTCGCTCCTCGTAGTTGACGACGTGATCGGCGCCGTGCTCGCGGGCGTACTCGAGTTTCGCCTCGGTGCTACCGGTGGCGTACACCTCTGCGCCCGCGTAGTCGGCGATCTGCAGGGCCGCGTGGCCGACGCCGCCGCTGGCGCCCAGCACCAGCACCGACTCGCCGGCCTCGAGATCCGCGCGGTCGATCAGCATCCGCCAGGCGGTCTGGAAGACCAGCGAGGACGCGCCGGCGGTGACCCAGTCGACGTCGTCCGGGACGGGGATCAGGTTGTCCTCGGGGACGGCGGCGTACTCGGAGTGGACGCCGGTGACGTGCTCGCCCAGCAGGTGGAAGTTGACACAGAGGGTCGGATCGCCGTCCCGGCAGAACTCGCACTCGCCGCAACTGACGCCGGCGGTGACCGCGACGCGGTCGCCCGGCTCGAATCGGGTGACCCCCTCGCCGACTTCCTCGACGACGCCGGCCGCGTCGCTGCCGGGGACGTGGGGCATCTCGAGGTTCAGCGTGGGCAGCCCGCGGCGAACCCAGACGTCGAGGTGGTTGAGCGCGCCGGCCTTGACGTCGACGAGCACCTCGTTCCGGCCGACCTCGGGGTCGGGGTACTCGCCGTACTCGATGACATCGGTATCGCCGTGCTCGGTAATTTTCACCGCCTGCATATACGGTAGCAGACGGATTTGTCATTTATAATTGTGGGTAGGAGAACTCGCCGCCGCGCGGCCGTCCCGTCCTTCGCGGGAACGGCGACGGGACGGGGCGGCGGCATCTTCGGCGCCGGCGGTGAGCAGCGTTTTCCGCTCGGCCGCCGAAAGGCGGCGCATGAGCGAACGCGAGTCCGAGACGGACGCCGAGCCCGCGGGGGAAACGACGACCGAGGGCGAGGGGGACCCCCTCGGCGCGAGCATCGTGACGATCGCCGCGAACCGGTCGCTCGAGGACGACCCGGCCGGCGCGGCCGTCGTGGAGACGCTCGAGGCGGGCGGGTTCGACCTCGCGACGCGGGAGCACGTCGCCCCGAGCCACGATCGGGTACAGTCGATCGTCCTGCGCATGATCGAACGGGACGACGTCGACCTCGTCGTGACGGCGGGCGCGACGAGCGTCGAACCGGACGACGTGGTCATCGAGGCCGTCGAGACGCTGCTCGACAAGGAGTTGACGGCCTTCCAGGAGCTGTTCACGTCGCTCGCCTACGAGCGGGTCGGCACCCGCGTCGTCGCCGCACGCACGCTCGCCGGTGTCGCCGAGGGGACGCCCGTGTTCTGCCTCCCCGGCGACGCCGACGGCGCCCGGCTCGCGACGACGGAGATCATCGTCCCCGAAGCGGACTATCTCGTCGATCTCGCGCGCGTCGACGACGAGGATGCGGACGCCAGAGCCGACGGCAACGGCGACATTTCCGCCGACTCGTAGCTGCGTATCGGCCCGTCCGGACCGATCCCTCGAGGTACTAGTAGCAGCGGACGCAAGGGCCGCTATGGACAAGCAGGACCTGCGCGAACGCGTCTGGGACGACCTCGAGGACAGCGGCGAGGCGCGGTTTCCGTTCCCGCCCCACGGACGCATTCCGAACTTCGCCGGCGCGGATGAGGCCGCGGAACGGCTTCAGGAGACGGCCGCCTGGCGGGAGGCCGACGTCGTCAAGACCAATCCCGACGCGCCGCAACTCCCCGTCCGGCGGGCCGCGCTCCGGCAGGGAAAGACCGTTTACATGGCCGTCCCGCGGCTCCGGAACGAGCGGTGTTTCCTCCGGCTCGACCCCGACGAGGTCGACGACATCGACCACGCGACGACGGTCGGCGGCTCCTCGGAGGTCGGCGTCCCGGTCCGCCCCGAGGACGTCGACCCGATCGATCTGATCGTCTCCGGCAGCGTCGCCGTCACCGAGGACGGTGCGCGAGTCGGCAAGGGCGAAGGCTACAGCGACCTCGAGTTCGCGATCCTCGGCGAGTTCGATCTCGTCGACGACGCGACGGTCACCGCGACGACGGTCCACGAACTGCAGGTCGTCGACGAGGCGGTTCCGCTCTCGTCGCACGACGTGCCGATGGATCTGGTCGTCACGCCCGAACGGACGCTCGAGACGGACGCAGCAGGGGCCGCAAAACCGACCGCTATCGAGTGGTCGGAGCTGAGCGAGGAGCGGCTCGCCGAGATTCCGATCCTCGAGCGGCTCCGGTCGGGCGACTGATCGCTCGAGGGCGGAACGACGACGGTGCCGAGACTCGCGACGGCCGACTCGACGGGCGAGCGGTGACATCGCTGTCGGAAACGAGAATTGCCCGAGGCGCGGGTGCGCCCCGGATGCCAGAACCGTAAGGAGTGACCCAGGCCGGTGCAGTAGCCCGCGTCGGAACGGTACGGCAATGGTGGGGGAAGGGTGCTGTGGTGGGATTGCTGGAAGTCGCGGGAACAGGCGCGGGTGCCTACGGTGGAGTTGACCCGTCGACCTCCACCCGTTCGTAGGGTGGGGACCCACTTGAACGCCGGCGACGGTATAGCCTTCTTACGCCGAATTCCCCCGAATTTAACTCGAATTTAATCTGCCGATATCCGCACGGAGAACGTTCACTGGCGGAATCTAGTCGCAATTGACGATTACGGCGCACGAAAACGGCGACCGACGCCGAACCGCGCCGCTCAGTCCGATCGGTCGAGCAGTTCCTCGGCGACGATCGCCGGGGAGAGTAGCTGCGGATCGACCGCGATGTCGAGTTGCGCCTTGACGAACTCCGGAATCGAGTCCTCGGTGTAGACGACGGTCCGGATGTCGTCGGTGAGATCGCAGACGATCGGGATCGTCGTCGCCTGCCCCGCGTCGGTCAGGACGTAGAGATCGGCGTCGACGATGCCCGCCTCCTCGAGTTGCGGTCGCGAGAGGACCCCGTTGAGCCGCGTGACGTCGACGCCCTCGTTCTCGAGGGCCTCGCCGATGCCGTCGGCGTCGGGGCCGGCGACGATCGCTCGCGTGGACTGGGACTCCTCGCTCATTCGTACTCGATCGTCGCGGGCGGTTTGTGGGTGACGTCGTAGACGACGCGGGCGACGTTCTCGTTGGTCCCCGTGATCCGCGACTGGATGCGCTGGAGCGTCTCCCAGTCGATCTCCTGGGCGCGGGCGGTCATCCCGTCGCGGGACTCGACGGATCGCACGGAGACGACCCAGCCGTGGACGCGGTTGTCGCCCTTGACGCCCGTCGCCTTGCCGATCACGGCCGCCAGCGCCTGCCAGGGCTCGTACTCCTCGAGTTCCTCCTCGACGACGTGGTTGGCCTCGCGGGCGACCTCGAGTTTCTCCTCGGTGACCTCGCCGATCACGCGGACGGCGAGCCCGGGGCCGGGGAACGGCATCCGCTCGGCGACGATCTCCTCGAGTCCGAGGTGGCGGGCGACCTCGCGGACCTCGTCCTTGTAGAGGTCGCGGACGGGTTCGACGATCCCCTCGAAGTCGACGACGTCGGGCAGACCGCCGACGTTGTGGTGGGACTTGATCCCGCCCTCGCTCTCGATGCGGTCGGGATAGATCGTCCCCTGCACGAGGTAGTCGGCGTCTGCGTCCTTGGCCTCGCGCTCGAACTCGCGGATGAACTGCTCGCCGATGATCTCGCGCTTTTCTTCGGGGTCGGTGACGCCCTCGAGGGCCTCGAGGAATCGATCCTGGGCCTCGACGATCCGCAGCGACTCCATGTAGTCGAAGGTCTCGCGGATCTGGTCGGTTTCGCCCTTGCGCATCAGGCCGGTGTCGACGTAGACCGGGGTGAGCCGATCGCCGATGGCCTCGTACGCGAGGGCGGCCGCGACCGAGGAGTCGACCCCGCCCGAGAGCGCGATGACGGCGTTCGCGTCGCCGATTTCGTCGCCGATCTCTGCTACTGCTTCCGGAACGAACGTGTCTGTGTCTACCATCAGTGGGTGACCTCCGTTTCGGCGTCGGTGTCCGCGTCAGGCTCGCTCTCAGCGTCGGCCTCCTCGCCGCGCTGCTCGAGGATCGACTCGACCAACCCGACGAACGGCGGGCTCGGCTGGCCGGGCCGGGACTTGTACTCGGGGTGGAACTGCGTCCCGAAGAAGAACGGGTGATCCTCGAGCTCGAGGATCTCCATCCGGTTGCCGGCGGTGCCCGAGAACGTCAGCGGCTCGTCTTCGAACTGGTCGAAGTACTCGGGGTTGACCTCGTAGCGGTGGCGGTGGCGTTCCGAACACGAGGTGTCCCCGTAGAGTTCGTAGGCCAGCGTCTCGGGCTCGATGACGGTCGTGTGCTCGCCCAGTCGCATCGTCCCGCCCATGTCCTCGACCTCGTACTGCTCGGGCAGGATGTCGATGACCGGGTGGGGCGTCTCCTCGTCCATCTCCGCGGAGTGGGCGTCCTCGAGTCCGAGGACGTTGCGGGCGTACTCGACGACGGCCATCTGGAAGCCGAGACAGAGCCCGAGGAAGGGAACGTCGTTCTCGCGGGCGTACTGGACCGCGCGGATCTTGCCCTCGGTGCCGCGCATGCCGAAGCCGCCGGGGACGATGATCCCGTCGACGTCCTTGAGCTGGTCGTCGTACTCCTCGGCCATCCCGTCGGCGTGGACCCAGTGGACGTTGACGTCGACCCCCAGTTCGAAGCCGGCGTGTTTCAGCGACTCGTGGATCGACATGTACGCGTCCTCTAGGTCGTACTTGCCGACCAGCGCGATGTCGACCTCGGTCATCTGGTCGGTGGTGACGATCTCGCGCCACTCGTTGGCGCGCTCGCCCTCCGGCAGGGCCTCGTCGGCCAGCCCGAAGTGCTCTAAGACGTACTGGTCGAGTCCCTCCTCCTCGACCATCAGCGGGACGTGGTAGACGTCCTCGACGTCGGGGTTCGAGAACACCGCCTCGGTGGGAATGTCGCAGAACAGCGCGATCTTCTCCTTGGTTTCGGGCTCCAGGCGGTCCTCGCAGCGGCCGACGATGATGTCGGGCTGGAGGCCGATCGAGCGCACTTCCTTGACCGAGTGCTGGGTGGGCTTGGTCTTCTGCTCGCCGTTCTTCGAGTACGGGACGAGGGTGACGTGCGTAAAGAGGACGTTCTCCTCGGGTTCCTCGTGGGCGAACTGGCGCAGCGCCTCGAGGTAGGGCATCCCCTCGATGTCACCGACGGTGCCGCCGACCTCGACGATACAGACGTCGGTGCCTTCGGCGGCCTCCCGAATGCGGCGCTTGATGTCGTCGGTGATGTGGGGGATGATCTGGACGGTCTTTCCGAGGTAGTCGCCGGCACGCTCCTTCTCGATGACGTGCTGGTAGGTCTTCCCCGTCGTGATGTTGTGGTCCGAGGTCATGTCGACGTCGAGGAACCGCTCGTAGTTCCCCAGGTCGAGGTCGACCTCGCCGCCGTCCTTGAGGACGTATACCTCCCCGTGCTGGTAGGGGTTCATCGTCCCCGCGTCGACGTTCAGGTACGGGTCGATCTTCACGGCGGTCACGTCGAAGCCGGCGTTTTTCAGGAGTCGGCCGGTGCTCGCGGCCGTGATCCCCTTGCCGAGTCCCGACATGACGCCGCCGGTGACGAAGATGAACTTGTTCCCCAGTGAGGGGTCATAATCAGTGTCCGATTCCGTCGGCATACCGAGTGTCCGCGCGACCGATTGAAAACGATTTCGGGACCGTATCGCCTCCGACAGGCCTTGGCACGGTGCGGTGGCGGTGCGGCCTCGAGACCGGCGTCGGACTCCAACGGGATCGGCGACCGACGCGCGGAACGGCGTCGCGGACTGCCCCTACGGCTCCTCGTCCATCCTCGCCTTCCCGTGGGGTTCCTCCTCCTTCGATATCTTCCCCTCGGCCTCGTCCTGCGGATTCAGATCCTGCACCTCGACGATCTCGGCCTGCGGGAGGTGGTCGATGCCCCCGCCCATCCGCAACTGGATCGTCCGCCCGGGCAGATCCGGGTCGTCCTCGTCGGTGTCCTCCTTCGGCACGGAGACGGCGGTTACCCCCTCGATCGTCACGTCGCGCTGCTGGATCGGATCGTCCTCGTACTCGACTGTCTCCCACGTCTCGAGGTCGAACTCGTCGATGTTTTCGCCGAAGTACTCCTCCGGTTCCTTGTCGACCGTGTCCTCCGTCTGGGACTCGCCGGTCGTCCGGTTGTCGTCGAACTGGACTTCTTCGTGTTTGTACTGCCGGAGATGCACGAGCATACCCGAACCAACCGGAACCACCTAGTTAATCGTTACAGTGGAAGTGGCAACGGCTTCATCACCCGACCCGACGATTCGGCGGCGGCGATGACGCTCGCGGTTCGAGCGGTTCAAGCGGTGCGAACGGTCAGCGGTCGAACGGTCTGAGCCGACCTCACAGCTCGGACCGGCGACCGGCACGGAGGCGGCCACGCCCGGACGTATTTGTAACTGGGCGCACATAGTCTCGCCCGTGGTGTCTCTCAGACGACACGTTCCCGATCCCGACGACGTGGGCGAGCCCGACATCGGCTTTCAGGCCGGGTTCGGCTTCTACCTCGGGATCGTCGCGACCGGGATCGCGGCGATCGGCGGCCTCCTCGCGGGCGCGACCACCGCGACGCTGCTCGGCATCCTTCCGAGCGCGCTCACCGCCGTCGCGGTCGTGGGACACATCCTCGCGAAGCGGGCCCGCGGCCTCCCCGAACGGATCGGCGCCAGTCGGTGGCGACGGCTCGCGTCGTACCTCCCCGCCGCGGGATTCGGCGCCGTCCCGGTCGGCCTCGAGGTCGTCCCCGGTCTCGAGGGGAGCACGGCCCTCGCCGTCGCCGGGGGCGCGTTCGCCCTGCTGACCGGCGTCTCGGCGTTCGGCCTGAACCGGCTCTCCCGAAAGCGGTACGCCGACGCGGTCGCGGACGACGAGCCGGCCGCACGCTGGACGTGGCAGCGCTCTGGGTTCGTCTCCGGGGAGACCGCGACGATCGCACTCACAGCGGTGACGTTCGTCGGCGGCCTCGTGCTGGCGTGGACCGGCTACTGGATCGGGCTGTTCTGGGCCGTCTACGGGATCGCGATACTCCTCGCGGAACGAACCGAGTGGGGCGGACTGGACGGCGTCGACCCGAACGAGCAGTGGAACCCGCCGGAGATCCGCGCCCACGACGCCGGCCTCGTGATCGGCGATCGGACGTTCATTCCGTGGGAGCGGATCGACGACGTTCGGCTGACCGACGACGAACTCGTCCTCGAGCGCGACGGCGCCTGGTTCGACATTCGCTGTGATCGGTCGGCCATCGACGATCCCGAAGCGGTCCTGGCGGGGATCGAACGGGCTCGAGCGGGTACCGACGCGCCCGAGCACGACCGGCCGGACCTGCGCGAGCGCGACGCTGCCGACCGCGATGGCGGGCCAGAGAAGGGAACTGAGATCGAGACGCCGGACATCGAAACCGAAACCGAGACCACGTAACCCGTCGCCGTCCGTAGTTACGCCGCCGGCAGCGGTCAGTACTGCAAAGTACCGAACGGTCGTTGCACGACGCATGAGCGATCTCTCAGTCACCGTCGACGGCGTCGAACTCGAGGCGACCTGGACCGACGACGCGCCCGAAACCCGGCGGGCGCTCGCTGACGCGCTGCCGGTGGCCGGCGACGCGGTGCGGTGGGGCGACGAACTCTACATCGACGTTCCGCTCGACGCGCCGAGCGAGAACGCCCGCGAGGTCGTCCCCGAGGGTGCGATCGCGTACTGGCCTGCGGGGTCGAAGCTGTGTCTGTTCTGGGGGCCGACGCCCGCCAGCGTCGAGGACGAACCACGGGCCGCCGCCCCCGTAACCGTCGTCGCGCGCGTTACGGACGTCGAACCGCTCGCTGCGGTCGACGGCGGCGCACGACTGGAACTCGAGCCGGCCGAGGATAGCTGACCGTTCGAACTAAACGAGAACGCCGTCCGGGCGATCAAGACCGCTCTTGGGCGGTCGACTCGCTCTCGAGTACCCGCCCGTTGCGCCGCGAGAGAATGAGCCACTGCGGGACGGCGAGGACGAGCAGTACCGCCGCCAGCAGGACGAACAGCTCGGTCGCCCCGATCGCGAGCGAGTAGAACAGTCCGGCGGCGAGACCGACGTAGGCCGCGACGAGCACCCAGACGAGACGGTTCATACTTCTTATAGGTAACAGACCATGATAAGAGCATTGGCCGGTGTCGCCGTCGGAAGCGGCTTTCGACGAGTAGCGACAGAAAAGACGGGAGCCCGATAGTTCTCGATCGAAGTAAAGAAAGCCGCGTTACTTCCCCCAGAAGCCACGGAATCGTGTACCCAAATGGGTAAACGAATAAGTGGGTTGAGTCCGTGGCTTCGAGTGTGGAACGATGAGCGAAAAAGTCCACATCCGCGTTGGCGACGGGCGGAAAGAGAAGTGGAACGAACACGCTAACGACGACTTTGGCGATAAGTACGGGAGTATGTCGAAACTCGTCCGTCACGCCGTTGAACGCCAGATTGAGCGGGATACGGGCGACGCTTCCGCAGAGTCGGGTTCGCAGACGGTCGAAGCGAACGGGCGGATAGACGACATCCTCAACGGTGTCGAAGATAACGGGAGCGCCCTCGAAGCCATTGAGGACCGCCTTGAGAAGATGCACGACACCATGCTATCGCAGGGCGGTATCCCCGAAAGCGTGTTCTCGGATGTGTACGGGGCGATACCCGTGGTTGAAAGCGGCTTCGAGGGCGCGGACAAGGATGCTATCGCCACGGAGTTCGGGGCTACGCCGTCGGAAATCGCAGACGAGGCGGGCGTCACGGAGGAGGAGGCGGCCCGCGCCCTCGTACAACTACGGTACGAGTACGGGGATGACGTGACCATGCTCATGCTCCGTGACTTCGAGGAACCGCGGTACTGGCGGGAGGTGTAACCATGTGTGCGAGCACCGCGGACCCCGTGGAGTCCTACCGCGAGAGTTACGTTCTGCGGTCGGATAGCGACGCCGCAGAGCGGACGGTGAAGCGCCACGTTCGCCACCTCCGCAAATTCGAGTCGTGGCTTCAAGAGCGTGGAAAAGACCTTGAAAGCGACATTGAGGTGGAGGACGACTTTCTGCGGTTCCGTCGGTGGATGAAAAAGCGCGGAGCGGGAACCGAATGCCCCGAGTGTGACGAGGTGGCGGACCCTTTCGAGGACGACTGTCCCGAGTGTGGCGCGTCGCTCGAAGGTGGCGAACCCGTCGGCTACTCGGAGGGGACCGTCAAGAACGCCGTCGGCGCTATCTCGAAGTTCTTTCAGATTCACCGCCCCGACGACCCGAACCCCGTTGACGAGTGGGAGAAACCGAGCAACGAGGGGAAGTGGTCAATCACCACCGAAAAGAAGCGTCAGACGCGAGAGGGCGTATTCTACCTCGAAGCCGACGAGGTGGAGCAACTGATTGAAGCCGCGGACGGCTTCCGCGACACGCTCATAATCCGCCTCTTGGTCGCAACGGGTATGCGACGGTCGGAAGTAATCAGTCTCCGTCTGCGGGACGTTGACCCTGGCGAGAAGCGCATCCGCATCTACGAGCGAAAGAACGACGACTATCGGACGGTCGGCTTCCGCTCGGATAGACTGGCGCGGGACCTTCGGATGTGGATTGACCACCACCGAGCGCAGGAATACGGAGCCGAAGATAGTGATTACCTCTTTCCGCCCGACGGGAGAGGCGAGAGTGACCACCTCGGGGAGACGGTCGTTCGGGACATCGTAGTTGAAGCCGCAGAACGGGCGGGTATCCAGCAGTCTTACGGGAAAGACGCCCTCGGACGGGAGCAACACCTCGTCACGCCTCACGCGCTACGAGCGACGTTCGCCGTTCAATGCGCCAAGAACGGCGTTCCCGCGCCGATGGTCAAGGAAGCCCTCGGACATCACGACTTGAGCGTGACGGACATCTACACGTCCGTGATTGACGACGACGCCGCGGACATGATTCGGCGCGACGGTCCCTCTTTCTGACGTATTCAGTACGCCCCTTCGACCACTTCCCGAACCGTGAGCGGACGGTCGGGCGTCATGTCCCCGATGGACAGTCCTACCGCTTCGAGGAACTTCACCGCCTCACCGTGGGGGAGCGTCAGAACGTCGTCGCTCGGGTGATACCGCCGTCGCATGGTCGAATCGGGCTTGGCGTAGCCCTCACCGTCATGCTCCGCCGTCGTCACGCCCATGCGACGGAGTAGACGGCGGAGGTGGTCGCCAGACACGTCGAAGCCCCGAACGTCAAGGTAGAGCGACCCGAGCGGAAGCCCCCGCCAGACGCCCGCCTCACACGCCAGCAGACGCCCCGTGAACGGGCGTAGTCGCTCCACGGACTCGGGACCCTCGTAGTCCCCGAGCGCGGGGTGGGGGACCGTGGAGACGGCGAACACGTCGTCACACTCCGCGGGGTCGAACTCGTAGCCCTCGAAGCGGTCGTTCAGACGCTCCGCTACGTCCGTCGCGCTTTGGTGGAGCCGCGGGTCGTTGGCCAACCACCCGAGTTCATCCGCGACCCTCCTAATCGCGGATTCTGCGGTCGAAAACACTTCGAGAGACGGGTGTGACCCACCCTCACGAACGTGACACCCGCGGAGTATCAGGAACTCGATAACCGCCCGCTGTTCGTCCGAAAGGTCGGGGCGGTGCTCGGGGTGGTATCGGAAGTGACCCCCGAGCCGTTCAAACTCTCGTCCGCAGGTTGGACATTCGTTCATGCTATCACGTAGGTGTTGGTCGAATCGCCCCGAGACGTGGGGTTCTGAGTCGTTTTGCGCCGTCGTCGCGTTACGTTCGTGGGCATTCGGAACTCACGTCCCAAGTCCCACGGCGACGGAAAGCGTAGCCGCGTCGCTCGTTCGAGAACCTGGCGTATGGGTTCGTACATCGGAAAATCACCGTTTCGAGGACTCACGCCCGTGTTGATTGGGGCGTGTCGTGTTGGCGGGGTGCTGGACAGACGAATCCCGTTGGCGCTCCGTCACGGGACTGTCCCGCTCCCTCACTCCCCTCATAGTCTACACGTGTATGGTACGACTTAAAGGAGTGAATGGGGTCGCGGGGCGGTCCCATGACACGGTGATATGCGCGAGGTTAATAACACGAAAGCGACACGAACTGCGAGCGCCACAGAACACGGGAGCGGGGCGCTTGGCGCATTTCGTCACGTCTGATACCGCCTTAGATTCCGTTAGCGCCCGTTAATAATCGGTCACTTGTGATTACGGTTAACACGGAGGCGGTGGGCGTGGGCGACCACACCCGAGTGACGAGATTCGACCGCGTTGGTCCGTGAATCACTCGTTATTACGGTTAACACGGAGGCGGTGGTCGCCCGCGACCACAGTTCTCAAGACAAACTATGGCCCGAGACAAACGCATTCGACTGTCCGACGAGGAAAAGGCGCTACTCCGCGACGTTCGTCGCCGTCACTTCGGTGGCGACGAGACGCCTTACGGCTACGTCGTGGCGGAACTCGCCCGCTTCTACGAAAGCGAGACGCGAACGAACAACCTCGACATCTAACCATGTCTGTTGACGAGACTTGCGAGCACCCCGAGTGTCCCGTCGTTCTCCCGTCGTTCCCCGACGAGAACGGCGACTACTACTGTCGCCGTCACTACCCCGAGCCGAACGGTGGGACCTTCGAGCACATTCCCGACGAGTTTGCCGAGTACCGCGAACAGAAAGTTCAGGAATACGACCGATGAACGACGCAGAACTCTACGCGACGACGTACCGTGACCCCGACGAGGGCGACGTAATCGAACTTCCCGACGGCGCGACGACGGCGGTGGAGCGTGTCGGGAGTGGAAACTACCCCGACCTTGCCGTCACCGTCGCGGGGACTGGCGACCGCGCCGAATACGTCGTTCTGAACGACGACGCCGACGGCGACGTGTCCGTCCCCGAAGGGTCGAACGTTCTCGGGGTTGACCCGTGGAACGAAAACATCTGGTTCGCCGTCCCGCGGGAGGTGTACGGCGAATGATAGACCGCGATACCCTCGAAGCCGCCCGCGAACGGCTCCCCGACCCCGCGGACGACCGTCCCGTGGAGGTTGACGACGCGCTCGAAAAGGGCGAACGTGTCGGCTTCGAGGAGGGTGAACCGCTGGCGAACGTGGGATACGACGAGTATCCCGACGACCCGCTCCACCCAACCGCTGGCGACACGCTCGCGGAGGTGGCGAACCACGAACTCGTCACGGAACCCCGAGACGTAGCCGACGAACTCCACACCTCCGTGTCCCGTGTCGAAAAGGGCGCGGACCTCCACGGGGTCGAACTCCCTTCGGGCGGTTCCTTCGAGGTGGAAACCGCAACGGGGACCATTGATGTTCCGCTGGCGGACGACCCTGTTCATCTTGACGACCTGGCGACCCCGCCTCACGACGACCACCGACTGATTCATCACCTCACGGTCGTCTGCGGCATGGGCGTCGCGGAGGTGGTAGAGTTCCTTGAACGCGCCGTCAACGACGCCCGAGCGGGCGACACTCGGTACACCGTGTCGGAGCGCGACGTGAAAGACACTCTCCGTGAGATGAATCTGATGGACGGTGCGACGGTGGACGAACGCGGGCGGGAGCGTCGTCGTCGCGGGCGAAGCGCCGATGAAATCAATCGCTCCACCTCCACGACCGTGGACATCTCGGAACACGACCCCGACGAGTACGACGGCGGTGGGAACATCGTAGCCCACGACATGACGTAACGCCCCTCTTTGCGGGAGCGGGCTACCGCGACAGTCCCAAGTGTGGTGACTTGGGGAGGGTGGCGCGGAGCCGCGAGTCCCCACCCGAGTTACCACAATGAGCACCACGCACCAGAACCACGACAGTAGCATAGCGACGCGGACGTGTCCCGAGTGTGACGGGCGCGTTCGTGGCGACGACAAGACGAACGACCGATACTGTAAGGACTGCGGACTCGTCGTTGACGAACGGTTAGACCGCGACGTGACGAGCGCGTCGCCGTTCCGTAGCCGCGCCGTTGACGTTCTCCCCCGTGAGATTGACGAGTCACGGGGCGAACAGCGGGACCTTGAGACGACGAACTCCGCCAAGACTGGCGAACGCTCGGGTCGCCCGCTCGGGACTCAAATCGCCAAGCGGGACATTGACTCGAAGCGGTGGGAACGGCTACGGAAACGCGACGAGTCCGTTCTGACGTTTGACCCCGAGCGGTACGAGCGTGAGGGCGACGAGTACCTGAAACGCCACGACGGCGCGGGCGTAGAAACCGACGGCGACGACCGCATTCGGTCAATGTCGCTTCTCGGCGCGGTTGACGCCCTCGCCAGTACCGTTGACGCGACGAGGCGGACCCGAGAACGGGCGCGGTCGCTCGTGTTGGAACTCCCCGCAGACGAGACGAACGGGAGACAGTACGAGGCGGTCGCACTCGGGGCGCTCGTAGTCGCCCACGACGAACACATAGCCGAGCGAATCCGTCGCATTGATGCCCACACCGACGAGATTCAGCAGATACAGAACGCGCTTGAACGCGCACAGTCGCCCGCCAAGCGGTTCCGCGTTCTGGAAAACCTCACCGCCGTGGCGAATGACGACCGCGTTCAACGACTCGTAGCGAACCGTCTCGCGGAGCGTGAGGCGGTTGAGGCGGTCGCAGAACGGCGCGGCTTCGAGGTGGCGACCGTCGTTGCGGGGGTGACATGGGAATGACGTACACCGACGACGACCACCCGTACAATTGTCGGGTCCCCGACGACGAGATTCGCCGTCTCTTGGTGGAGCGTGAGAAACCGTGGCGGTCGAAGCGCGTTCTGCGGTACTTCCATGAGGAGCGCCAGTATTCGACCCGAGAAATCGCCCGTCTGTTCAACGTCGCCCGTCAGACGCTACAAGACGTTGTGCGACCGATGGAGGGCTTCGAGTTCACCCCGAAGTACGGGCGGTCGTACAAGGTTGACGACGAACAGCGGACACTTGACGACTACGCAGAGGAACACGACGACCCGAGCGGGTTGGCGGAGTTCGTGTAGGCCCGTAGCTCCAACGTTCGTTTAAGTAGTAGCATTAACGTTATACCAATGAGGGGGTTGGGACAGCGGGAGAACCCCGTGGAGAGCGCCAACGGGATTCGTCTGGCGTTCGTGGCGGGCGGAGCGAACTGGTTTTCTGTGGTGGAATGTCAGTTGACTGATAGTACGCCCGTCAATCAATACGGGCGTGGCGCGGGATTCGGACGTTTTCGTGTATCAAAAACCCGATAGCCGCGGCTACGGGTGTGTTTCGAGAAGCCCACGCCAGAAAGCGCGGCGTGGGTCCGAATAGCGTTATGAGGAAGCGCGGTGGCGATGTTGGCCACCATCAAAGGCGTCAATGAGCACCACGACGCCCCGAAGCCGACCCCATGCGACCGTGACGACGAGGACGGGCATCCCCGACCCGCCCGAGCGTGGATAGCCGCGTAACCGTTCAGGTCACGCCGACGATTCGGTGGAACACTCATCGGGCGAAGCCCTCGGTTCCATCGGCATGACGTGAAAGGTCTCTTAAAAATGCGAGAAGCCGAACCCGTTTGTCCTACATATCACAACGGTCGTCGCATCTCCTCAAAACTGAGGTTTTGAGGACTGTCACCTCCGAATCGGCGGAACACTTTTTAGTCCACATCCGCTCATTCCAAATGTATGACAAAAATTTGGGCGGAGATAAGCGACATAGGGGACTTGCTCACCCTCATTGCCGTCGCTCCGTTCATGCTCGGAATGGGCTTTCTCGCGCTCAAAGCGGGACTGTTCGGTTCCGACCCTGCGATGCTCAAGCAGTCTGTCGAACTACTGGTAGGTGGGTTATTAGCGATTGTCCCCCTGAGTCTCGGGGGCATACTACTGTTCATGTTCTTCGAGTTCGCAGAGGAGAGGGCTTGAAACCATGCAGGACAGTCGTTTTTTCTACCCTGACGTTGGCGGTGAGGCGGGGGAGTTCATTGAGAAGGTCCGAGGTGAGACGTGGGAGTGTCCCATGTGTGGGTACGAACTTGTGATAGGTGGAATGTCGGGATACGAGCACGACGGGGGACTCGAAGGTGGGGACGGAACCAAATGGTGGCTTTACCTGGAATGTCCCGACTGTGGGATTGAGGAATCATACGGCGACGTGAAAGCGCGAACCATCGGGTTTGAGCGGGACTAATCGGGTCGCTTCTCGCGGGCGTACCCACCACCCACCCTTTCCTCGTAGGGACCCGCGCCAGGCTATCTTTGATGGGGGCGGGTCCGCGCCGTCTTGCGGTTCAATTTTCTTATGAAAGAATCCAGAGAAGTTAGGCGCTCGAAGTGGGTGAAGCCGCCCGCGTTGTTCACCCAATTGGGTACACGATTCGCCTACTTCCCCCAGAACGGATCGCGGCTGCGCTGCTTGTCGAGGTACATGTTCAGCGCCTCGAGTTCGTCGGCCGGGATGTCGTCGGCCAGCTCCTGCTCTAAGATCTTCGCGTGCTTTTCGGGGATCTCGGTCCAGAGTTCGTCGTCCTCCTCGATCTGTCGGCCGACGGTCGGGCCGTCGATCGCGACCGAGACGCGGTCGCCCGCGCGGGCCTCGTCGATGTCCTCGCCCTGCTCCTGGATCCCCTTGATCTGGCCGACGCGCTCGGGCTCGTTGCCCTCGAACTTCACGACGTTCGCGTTGTTCTGGACGGTGCCCGAGTTCACCTCGACGCCGACGACCGCCGGATCGTTCTGGCGGAAGGTGTGGTCCGGCAGGATGTGGAACCGGGCCGGCCGCGAGATGTTCTCGAGGATGGTCGACTGCTGGGCCTGCTCGATCTCCTCGACGTACTCCTCGTACTCCTCGATGAGCTGGTAGATGACCTCGTCGGTGAAGATCGTGACGTCGTCGGCCTCGGCCCGGCGCTCGGCGTCCGAGAGTGTGTCGACGTTGAACCCGAGGATGACCCGCTGTTTCGGATCGTCGGCCGTCGAGGCGACCGAGACGTCCCGCGGCGCGACGTCGCCGACCTCCGCGCGGACGATCGGCACCTCCGCCTCGTCCAAGGCGTCGGCCATCGCCTCGAGGCTGCCCAGCGTGTCGGCTTTGACGACGACGCCCTCCTCGGCGGTGTCGACGGCGATGTCCGCGAGTTCGGCCTCGACCTCGCGGACGACGTCGTCGAGGTCGCGGTTGCGGACGACCCGAACCGGCGCGCCGGCCATCGCCTCGTCGAGTTCGGGCGCGGCGACCTTGATACCCGCCGCGGCGCCGACCTCGTCGACCTTTTCGAACCGGCTCTCGGTTCGAATTTCGGCGAGCGGCCGGGGCTGGAGCAGCGCGCGGACGTCGGTGACGATCGGCTCGTTCTGTCCGCCGACGACGATCTGGTCGTCTGCGCGGATCGTCCCGTCGTACAGCACCGTGTCGATCGTCGTCCCGAACCCCTTCTCCTCCTTGACCTCGAGGACGGTGCCGACGCCCGGCCCCTGGACGTCGATCTCCATCTCCTCTTTCATGTAGCGCTGGGAGAGGCCCATCATGACAGCCAGCAGGTCCGGGACGCCCTCGCCGGTCATCGCGGAGACGGGGACGACGCCGACGTTGCGCTGGAAGTTCTGGACGCGCCAGTAGAGGTCGGCAGAGAACCCTTCGTCTGAGAGATTACCGATGATCTCGTAGAGTTGCTCGTCGAGCCGTGAGCGGACGCGGTCGGACTGGGACTCGTAGGTGGCGTTGATCGGCGAGTCCTCGTTTTCGTTCCAACCGGGAACGGTGTCGATCTTGTTCGCGGCGACGATAAACGGCGTCTCCGAGCGCTTGAGGATGTCGAGCGCCTCGAGCGTCTGCGGCTGAAAACCGTCGTTGACGTCGACGACGAGAATGGCGATGTCGGCGAGCGCACCGCCGCGGGAGCGCAGCGTCGTAAAGGAGTGGTGCCCCGGCGTGTCGATAAAGAGGAGACCCGGAAGATCGAAGTCGTCGGGATCGACGAGATCGCCGGCGATCGAGGAGATGATATCGAGCGGGACGGCCGTCGCCCCGATGTGCTGGGTAATTGCACCCGCTTCGCCCTCGATGACCGCGGAGCCGCGGATCTTATCCAGCAGGCTCGTCTTGCCGTGGTCGACGTGCCCGAGGACGGCGACGATCGGCGTTCTAAGGGACGTAGATGCGGGGTCGCGCGCGTTCGTCTCTGTATCAGTATCCGTATCCGACATGGTGAACCACCCGAGAAGGTCTTGCCTAGATCGTCCGCAGGACGGTAGTTAAACCCATCGTCACGGCCGTCGGCTCGACGGCGTTACGTGCGCGATTGTGCGTGCAGTTCTCGAGCGCTCGGCTCGAGTCACGCCGTCTCACGCCGTTTCGTGTCCCTGCTCGCCGACGGCCGATCGCGTCCGCGAATGGGGTCGACTATCCGACAGTTCGAGCGCGCGGCCGCCGCCGTAATCGCAAGGAACTCGGTTTTGCAAATCGTTTAATACCGATTAGTAAATACGGGTATGCATGAGCGATATACTCGCCGAGAACCTCTCGGGCAAATCCGTCATGGGCTCCGACGGTACGGAGCTCGGCCTGCTCTACAACATCACGATGGACATCAAATCGGGCGAACTGCACGACCTCGTCATCGAGCCGGACGAAGAGCTGCCGACCCGCTCGGTGGACTTCAACCTCAGCGAGGACGGCCGATTCCTCGTTCCGGTCAGCCGCGTCCAAGCGGTGAAAGACTACATCGTCGTCCAGCGCTAACGGTATGTACGTTCTCGACTCCTCGGCTTTTATCCACGACTTTCACACGTCAGAACAGACTGCAACTATCCCCCTCGTCCGCGAAGAACTCGAGGACGAGAGCGCCTATCGCTACGACGCGATGGAGGGCTCGGGGATGCACATTCACATCCCCAACGACGACACCACCGAGAAGGTCCAGCGCGCGGCCCGCGAGTCGGGCGACCTCGAGGTCCTCTCGGAGACCGACGTTCGGCTCATCGCGGCGAGTTTCGAACTCGACGGGACGCTCGTGACCGACGACTACGCGATGCAAAACGTCGCCGAGAAACTGAACGTCGCCGTCGAAGTGATCGCCCGCGAGGGCATCGACGAGCAGCGCCACTGGCACTGGCAGTGCCAGGGCTGTGGCCGCGAGTTCGACGAGGAGAAGGATCGCTGTCCGATCTGCGGCTCGGAGTTAGCGCGAAAGAATCCCTCGTAACGGGAGCTACCGCACGGACCGGACGCGTTTTCTCGAGTGCGGTGCAGCGAGGTCGGTGAGCGGTAGGTATCCGGTGACCGGTGGCAGAAGCGATAGCAGCGGTCGGCGTGATCAGACGTAGCTGAAATAGAGGTTCGCGAAGACGACCGCGTTGTAGATGCCGTGGACGAGCGCCGGAACCACCAAATTGTCCGTGCGCTCGTAGACCGTCCCGAGGACGATCGAGAGGCCGAAGACCGTCCCCAGGCTCGCGGCGACCTGCCCCGGGCCCGCGGTCCAGTAGGCCTGCGTGTGGATGATCGCGAAGATGACGCTGCCGACGACGACGGCGCCGTACCGCGAGAAGGTGTCGTACATCGACTTCTGGATCACGTTCCGGTAGAGCAGTTCCTCGAAGGGACCGATGACCAGGATCGAGGCCGGAATCAACACCAGCAGGATCTCGGGGTTGTCCTGGGCCTGCTGGGCCGTCCCGTGCTCGGCGCTCTCGACGCCCGCCGTCTGGAACACGAACGTGATCGCCATTATCGCGCCGAAGATGACGAGGACGCCGCCGACGATCCAGAGCAGATCGCGCTTCGACGGCACGGACAGATCGAGGAACGAGCGGTCCAGGTCGGACGCCGAGAGGTAGCCGACCGCGAGGACGGCCGTCCCGATCGCCATGCCGAACTGACTCACGACGGTCGTCTGGACGCCCGACAGCGCCTCGAAGGGAACGTTGAACACCGTGAGGATCGGCACCAGCAGCAACAGCGTCGCGATCTGGGCGGCGAACAGCCCCCCGAAGCCCAGCAGGGCCAGCGTCGCCGTCTGGAGCGTCCTGGCTTTGAGCCCCGCGAGCCCGACGCCGAAGTAGTCCGCGACGCCGACGCCGACGGCGAGTCCCGCCGTCACGAACGCCGTAAACACCAGCGAGAGGGAGAATCCGACGCCGGGAACCTGCACCGACGCGGCGATCCCTTGGTTGAGCGCGTAGCCGGCACACAGGAGGACGACGACGCTCGAGGCCGCGGCGATCGCGGCGACCCGGCGGCCGACGGCGCCGTGGCGGCGTGCGAGGAAGGCGAGGACGGCGGCGATGGCGAACGCGGCGGCCCCCAAAACGGCGGGGGAGTCGACGCCGCGGGTGACGGGAAGGAGCGTGGCGGCCATCGTCACGGCCGCGAGGACCGTCCCGATGCCGGGAACGGCGTCGGACGCGACCGGGGCCGCGTCGTCGGCCCGTGCAGTCTCTGTCATATTTTCCGTGTTCGTGCGCGCACTCATAGGGGCACCGCTACCGGACGATCCGAAGGGCGGTGACGCCGCCGTCAGCGGGGCGGTCGAATCCGCCCTACCGTTCGACGCGCAACTCGGTCTTCTCGGCGACCGCCTCGGCCTCCTCGAACTCGCCCCCGCCGAGCAGCCCGCGGGTCGCCTTCTTGGCCCACTCGACGGCCGGCTGTTCGAAGGTGTTGACGCCGTAGAGCTCGCCCGCGAGCACGCACGCGGCCTCCATCCCGTACAGCAGGCCGCCGAGTTCGTACTCGTCGACCCGGTCGATCTCGACGCGGACGTTCGGCCGCCCGGCCGCCGCGAGGCTCGCCTCCGTCGCCTCGAACTCCGCCTCGAGCAACTCGCCGAGCGTCGAGTCGCCGAGGTAGGCGAGTTCCTCGACGTCCGTCTCGGGGATCGACCGATCGGCCCGCTCCTGCGGGACGACGAAGCTCACGAGCTTGTCCCGCGGCCCCGCGCGGTAGAGCTGCAACTGGGAGTGTTGATCCGTCACGCCGAGCGCGCGGGCCGGCGTCTGCCCGAGGTCGTCTTTCCCCAGGCTCTCGGCCCACAGCTGGGCGAACCACTCCGCGGAGGTCTCGAGCGATTCGGCGTAGGGCATCACGGCGTTGATCCCCGCGCCGCGTCCGTCCAGCGCGTAGGTCGTCGCGCCGTAGGCGTAGGCCGGACACTCGAACAGCGACCCCGACAGCGTCTCGCGCTCGGCGGCGGCTCCCTCGAGCAAGGCCTCGAGGTCGTGGCCACAGACGGCCGCGGCGACCATCCCCACGGCGGAGAGCGCGGAGAAGCGTCCGGGCACGCCGTCGGGGACCTTCAGCGAGGGCAGGTCGTGGCGGTCCGCGAGGTTCCGAAGGGGGCCGGACTCGCCGGTCGTGACGATCGTCCGCTCGGTCCAGTCGACGCCCGCCGACTCGAAGGCCTCGCGGACGACGAGGAAGTTCGCCAGCGTCTCCGCGGTCGTCCCCGAGCGCGAGACGACGTTGATCGCCGTCTCCGAGAGGGGCAGCGACTCGAGTTGCTGGGTGACCCACTCGGGGTCGACGTTGTCGAGGAAGACCGTCTCGGCGTCCGACTCCTCGGCCAGCGCGTTCGTGATCGTCGCTGCACCGAGCGCGCTGCCGCCGATGCCGACCGTGACGAGCGCCTCGGCGTCGGCGACGGGCTCGACCGCGGCCCGGATCTCGTCAGGATCGGTCCGCTCGGGCAGGTTCAGCGCCTCGTAGCCGTGCTCCGCGTTCGCCATCCCGCGCTCGATGCGCTCGTGGGCGTCCGCGACCTGTTCGTCCAACCGCTCGAGCGACTCCCTCGAGACGCCCGGCGAGGCGACCGACGCCAGGGCGTTGCCGATGTCGACGTTCATACGGGAGGGCGCAACCCCCTGCAGTAAAGGCGTTCCGTGATCGGATCGGTCCGTCTCCGCGGCGGACCGGCCGCGCTCGCCCTCGGCGGCAACGGAAAATACTTGCCGGAGAAGTTGCATCTGAGCGATAGTTTCCGTGTCCGACGAACCCCACGATCCGCCGGACGACGTCGACGCCAGGCTCGAGGAGTTAGAGACCCGAGTCCACGAGCAAGCGGTTCAGTTGCGGGGCATGTGAGGGCTGTTCCTCTAGGCGTCGCGATGGCCGTCGTGTTCGCGTTCGCCCCGTTGCTCGGCCCATCTAACGCGGCGACGGCGGCGGTCCCGAAAGACGTGATCGCGGATAGAGCGCCGGAAGCCAGAGCCGAAAGCCGGAAAAACGCTCCCGCCCCTACCGTCCGGCAATGACCGAAAAGACCGGCACGTTCGTCGTCACCCACGCCGAACCCGAGTCGGCCGTCGTCCGCGACGTCGAGACCGCACAGGTCCACACCCTCGGGTCGAACCCCGGCCTCGAGGTCCACGACGTCCTCGAGGCGACCGTCGCGCCCGAACCGCCGCTGGAGGTGACCTGGCAGGTGATCGACGTCGAGGACAGACGCTCGATCGACCTCGTCGACAGCGACCTCGAGCCCACCCAGCACGCGAAGGAACTAGCAGCCGACGCCGAGGTCGGCGACCTCGTCCAGGAGGAGCGGGCCGGCACCGGCGAGATCCACGTCTTCCGGGTGCCGAGCGAGGAGACCGAAGCCGCCGCCGAAGACGTCCTCGAGGACGAGGAGACGGTGGCCCGCGCGGCCCGTCTCGAGGCGGTGCGCGTCGAGGTGCGACGGTCGGCCAACGACGGCGTGTTGAGCGTTCGGTACCTGCCGGACTGACTCGACCGTTCGCTACGGACGCAAAATAGAAGCGTCGACGCTAAGCAAAGGCGTCAGGCGCGTTTCGGCCCGCCCTCGCTCTGTACCTGCCAACTGCCCTCCATCTCGCAGGAGTCGCGGGTCTCGTACTCGATTTCGGTGTCCCGATCCGGCCGCGGCCCGCCGTCGACGCGCTCGACCCGCAGCGGGACGTCCATCGCGCTGCCACAGCAGCCGACGTCGACGAACTCCTCCCAGACGTCCCCCACGCGGGCCTCGTCGTGGACCTTGCCCAGGTACGTCCGGAACGACGACATCTCGAGCTGGTCCCGGCCCCAGTCGGAGAGGTCCGCGGGGTGAGAGAGGACGACGCGCTCGGCGCGGTCGGCCCGGTCGAGGTCGGTCGTCTCGCTCGCGCGGTCGCCTTCGTCGATCGGTCGCTCGGATTCCTGTCCCATGCGGGGAAAAACGGACTCGAGCGGCTTCAAACCTCCGCGATTACCGGTAGTGTTCGTCGGCGAACGTGCTGGTGAAATTGAGAAGGCTTACCTCGGGTCGCTGCAAGTGCTCGAGTATATGGGGTATTTCGACGTACCGGAGATCGATTACACCCGGTACACGGACCGCCAGCTCGCGGCGGTACCGCTTGCGGTTCTCGCGGTCGCATTGCTCGTTCTCAGCGGGTCGTTTCTGGCGTACGGAACGCCAGTCCCGCTGGGAATGGACTTCGCAGGCGGCGCCGAGTTGACCGTTCAGACGACGGCCTCCGAGGAACAGATCCAGTCCGCGTTCGATCGCGAACCGGACTCGATCCAGGCCGTCCAGGCGCCGGGCGTCGACAATCAGTACACCGTCCAGTTCAGCGGCGTCGACGACAACGAGGCGATTCAGGACCTGGCCACGCAGGCGGAGAACGCGGGGATGGACGTCCTCCAGCAGTCGACCGTCTCGCCGAGTTTCGCCGAACAGGCCCAGCAGACGGCGCTGCTCGGCCTGGCCGTCGCCTTCCTCGGCATGAGCGCCCTCGCGTTCCTGCTGTTCCGGACGTTCGTGCCGTCGATCGCGATCGTCATCTCGGCGTTTTCCGACCTCGTGATTCCGCTGGCGTTCATGTCGCTCGCCGACATCCCGCTCTCGCTTGGGACCGTCGCCGGCCTCCTGATGCTGGTCGGGTACTCGGTCGACTCCGACATCCTGCTGAACAACCACGTGTTGCGCCGACAGGGTGACTTCTACGAGAGCACGCTCCGGGCGACCAAGACCGGCGTCACGATGACCATCACGTCGATGACCGCGATGCTCGTGATGGCCGTCGCCGCCTCGCTGTTCGGCGTCGAGTTGCTGCAGTCGATCGGGACGATCCTCTTCGTCGGCCTCGCGGCCGACCTGATGAACACGTACATGCTGAACCTGAGTCTCCTTCGCTGGTACAAGTTCAAGGGGGTGCGATCGTAATGGGACCGATCGCCTACATCAAGGAGCACTGGCGGATCCTCCTGCTCGTCGTCTTCCTCACCGCCGCGCTCGTCGCGCTGTTCATCCCCGGCGGGATCATGGCTGACAACGATGCCATCGAGGCGAACCAGACCAGCGCTACGAACCTCGAGTACGGGATCGGTCTCGACGGCGGGACGCGGCTCAGCGCGCCGGTCGTCGGGCTAACCGCCGAAGACATCGACGCCGGCGTCGTCAGCGACGACGGACAGGTCGACGAGGAGCGGGTGACCGAGATCGAGACGGCGCTTCGGGAGGACCTGAACCTCGACAGGCAGAACGTGAGCGTGTCCGTCGACAGCGACGACGGCACGGTGTCCGCAGAGGTGTTCACCAAGGACGTCACCAAGGAGGAGTTCGCGAGCGCCCTGCAGGACCAGGGCATCGACGTGACCGCGGACGACATCCGCGACGGCGTCACGGAGGAGACGCGCAACGAGTTGGTCCAGACGATCCAGGACAAGATCAACGCGGCGGGCCTCTCCGGCGGGACCGCCTACGTCGAGGAGCGCGTCGGCGAGGGCTACTACATCGTGACCGAAGTCCCCAACATGGATCCCGCCGAACTGCGGGAACTCCTCTCTGATCGCGGCACCGTCGAGCTCTGGGCCTACTACCCGGCCGAGAACGGCACGCACACGAACGAGACGATCCTCACCGGCGAGGAGATCGTCAACGTCGACTCGCCGACCCAACGCCAGCGCGGCTCCGGGTATCAGGTGCCGGTTCAGGTCAGCGAGGAGGCCGCGCCCGAGTTCCAGTCGCGGCTGAACGAGCTCGGATTCACGGGCGCCGGCCAGGGCCAGTGTACCATTCGCGGCGACGGCCAGGGGGTCAACTTCGACCACGAGGGAACCCAGTACTGTCTGATCACCGTCGTCGACGGCCAGCCCGTCGACGCCCACAGCATGGGGCCGAACCTGGCCGACAACATGCAGGCCGGCACCTGGCAGGAGGATCCGAGCTTCTACATGGGGACGCCGACCTACGACGAAGCCCAGTCGCTGTCGATCAACCTCCGCGCCGGGGCGCTTCCCGCGCCGCTCGATTTCAGCCAGGAGCAGGTCTACTCGCTCCAGCCGGCCCTCGCGGACCAGTTCAAGCTCTACTCGCTGTTCATCGGCCTCCTCTCGGTGCTGGCCGTCAGCGGCGTGGTCTTCCTCCGGTACCGGGATCCGAACGTCGCCGCGCCGATGATCCTGACGGCGACGGCCGAGGTGGTCATCCTGCTGGGCTTCGTGGCGGCGATACGCATGCCGATCGACCTCTCTCACGTCGCCGGGTTCATCGCCGTCATCGGGACCGGGGTCGACGACCTGGTGATCATCGCCGACGAGGTGATGGACGAGGGCGACGTCAACTCGCAACGGGTGTTCGAATCCCGCTTCCGCAAGGCGTTCTGGGTCATCGGCGCCGCGGCGGCGACGACGATCATCGCGCTGTCGCCGCTGGCCGTCCTCAGCCTTGGCGATCTACGCGGGTTCGCCATCATCACGATCCTCGGCGTGCTCGTCGGGGTGCTCATCACCCGCCCCGCGTACGGCGACATCCTCCGCCGGCTGCTGACCGACAGATAACGTCGCTACTGCCGCCCGTTTCCTTTCCCCTTTTCGCGACTCTCGCCTCGAGCCGTTAGCCGCAGTTTCCTACTGCTGACGGCGGACGTCCGCGTTCCGCGTTCGATAGCGTTCGATAATCGTCCCCTCGCTCGAGAGCCGTCATTCGGACCGACAGCGCGGACACCAGTCCACGGTGCCGTCGTCGCCGTGTGCGCGAATAAAATCGAGCGAAACGGGCGTATCACAGTTCGTGCAGATCGGCATAGCAATCCGGAACCCCGACCACGGTGAAAAACGGCCGGCCTGCCACTGCGGCCGGACGCGACACTCGCTGCCGTCTGGACGATGGAGATCGCGACCGAAGACGGTCGAGCGAATCAGAACTGCTCAAGGCCGGTCTGTTGTGCTTCGGCGAGCACGTCCTCGCAGGTCGACCACGACTTGCGGGCGCAGGGCGGCAACTCGCCGTGGTCGTCGACGTAGGACTCGAGGAACTCGCGCGTGGTCGGATCGCTCGGGTAGCCGCTGCCGACGTCGCCGTACTCGTCGGCGATGGCGGCGACGTGGGCGTCACGTTCGACCTTGGCGACGATGCTGGCCGCGCCGACGAGTTTCGAGTCGTCGTCGGCGCCGTGGCGGGCGTCGATCTCGAGGGTCGCGTCGGCCTCGCGGTCGATCTCGAGCGCGGACGCGCAGGCGTCGGTCACGCGGCGCGCGAACCGATCGGCGTCGGTGTCGCAGGCGTCGCAGAGACCGGTTATGTCGTCCCCGGAGTCGGGCACGGCGGCCGCGATCGCCTCGGCGTGGGCCCGCACGGTCAGCGAGTTCATGTCCGTCTTCGGATCGTCGATCCGCTCGGGCGGGACCTCGGCGACGCCGACGCCGATCCGGTCGTCCTCGCGGATCGTCGCCGCCAACTCCTCGCGGCGCGCGGGCGCGAGTCGCTTCGAGTCCGCGATACCCTCGGGGAGCGCCTCGAGGTCGGGCTCCTCGAGGTGGACGGCCGCGGCGAACATCGACCCGAGGGCGGGCCCCTTCCCGGCTTCGTCGACGCCGAATGGCATACCACGATCTCCGGACGGGCGGCGAAATAACCGTTGTGACTCCCCGGTCGCCGGGACGGGCGACGGTCTCGAGCCCAGCCGAAATCGATCGCACACCACCCCGACGTTCATATGATAGCCGTATGAAACGAGTTGGTATGACCGCGGACGAACTGCCGCTCGAGGCGTTCTACGATCTAACCCGAATCACCGACCTCGCAGTGTCGCCCGACGGGGATCGAGTCGCGTTCACCGCGACCGAGTACGACCAACACGAGGACGACGCCGTCGCCTCGCTGTTCGTCGTTCCGACTGACGGGAGCCGCGAGCCCCACCGGCTGACGACCGTCGCAGGGGCCTCGAGTCCAGCCTGGAGTCCGTCGGGCGAGGAACTAGCGTTCCTCGCCGCGCGGGAGACCGACGTCGAGCGACGGGTGGGCTGGCAGCGCGACGAGGACGAAGACGAAAGCGAGCAGGGGGACGACGGTGCGGACGCTGCCGGCGAAGACGACGCCAACGAATCGGATAGCGACGACGGCGACGGCGGCGCGGAGGACGATCCGAAACCACAGGTGTGGACCTTCGACCTCGTCCGCGGCGGCGACGCCCGGCAAGAAACGGACTTCGAGGAGGGCGTCTCCGGGTTCGACTGGTCCCCCGACGGCGACCGGTTCGTCGTCGCCGCGCGCGACCCGACCGACGAGGAACGGGAGCGCCTCGAGCGGCGCCGCGAGGGCGGCCCGATCGAGACGACGCGGCTCCAGCACAAGGTCGACGGCGTCGGCTGGACCGACGAGGTGACGACCTACTGCTTCGTCGTCGACCGCGAATCGGGCGAGGCGGAGCGGCTCGACGACGCCTACGGCGGCGGCGCCTTCCAGGACCTGTACGGGATGGAGCCGCGCTGGGGCCCCGACGATCGCATCGCCTTTACCTCGTGTCGACTCGAGCGGCCCGACGACACGCACGTCCGGGACGTCTACACGATCGATCCGGACGGCGACGGTCTCGAGCGGCTCACGGGCGGCGACTTGCTCTGCACGAGCCCGCGGTGGCGCAAGGACGGGGCGCTTGGATTCGTCGGAAAAGATCCAGAGGACTGGTGTCGACCGGCGAACGCGTACGTTCACGACGGTGCAGACGTCCGGACGCTGACCGAACCGCTCGACCGGACGGTCACGGCGCGACACGGGATCTACTGGGCCGACGAGGTGGGTTACACGCTTATCGGCGACGAGTCGCGGACGCGGCTCGTGCGTATTTCCGACGACGGACCGGCTCAACGGACCTTCGAAGCGCAGGGCGCCGACCGCGCCATCGCCGCCTTCGACGTCTCGGCGGACGGCTCGACGGCCGCCCTCGCGTTCTCGCATCCCCAAGACGGGCTGGACGTCTACGCCGTCGCCGTCGACGACCTCGCGGCCGTCGAGCGCCCCGACTCGCTGCGGCGACTCTCGCGGGTCAACGCCGACCTGCTCGAGGAGTACCCGATGCCGGCCGTCCGGCGCGTCGAGTGGGAGTCCGACGGCTGGACGATCGACGGCGTGCTCTACCACGACCCCGACGTCGACCTCGAGGCCGACGACCCCAAGCCGCTCGTGGTCGCGATCCACGGCGGCCCGCTGTCGTACGACGAGCCGGAGTTCCGGTTCGTACACGCCGCGCTGACGAGCCGCGGCTACGTCGTCTTCCGGCCGAACTACCGCGGCGGCGCGTCTCGCGGACGGGCGTTCGCCGAGGAACTGTACGGACAGTGGGGCACGGTCGAAGTCGACGATATCGTCGCCGGGGTCGAATCGCTCGCCGACCGCGGCTGGGTCGATCCCGACCGCGTCTTCGGCTACGGGTTCTCCTACGGCGGGATCGCGCAGGGCCATCTCGTCACGCAGACGGATCTCCTGACCGCGGCGGCGCCCGAGCACGGCATCTACGACCTGCGGTCCTCGTTCGGTACCGACGACGCCCACGTCTGGATGGAAACCGAGTTCGGCCTCCCGTGGGAGGAGCCGGACGCCTACGACGAAGCGTCGTCGATCCTCGAGGCGGACGAAATCGACACCCCGCTGCTGGTGATGGCCGGCGGCGAGGACTGGCGCTGTCCGCCCTCGCAGTCGGAACAGTTCTACGTCGCCGCGCGCAAGCAGGACGTCGACGCGAAACTGGTGGTCTACCCCGACGAACACCACAACATCGGCGATCCGGACCGCGCGATCGATCGCCTCGAGCGCATCCTCGAGTGGTACGAGCGCCACGATCCGGCGCTCGAGGACGAGGATGAGGAGGGGACGGAAGACGCGTCAACCGAATCCGAAAAGGAGAGCGAGTAAGCGCGGTCAGTCCTCGTCTTCGCGGGGCTCGTCGCGGAAGTAGTCCTCGAGTTCGAACGGTTCGTCCTCGCCCTCGACGCCGGTGACGTCCAGCGCGGTCACTTCGGCGTCGGTGCCGACCAGTCCGGCCAGACTCGGCTCCGTGCGGCCGTCGTCGCTGCTGATCAGTTCCTTGACGTAGAGTCCGCCCTCGCCGTGGAGCCGGACCTCGGCTTCGGTCGGCTCGAGCAGGTCGCCCTCGATGTCGTAGACCGTCCGCTCGCGGGTGAGACTCGCCCGCCGGTGGTCGACGCGCTGGGGCGTCTCCTGCTGGACGGTCGTTCCCGACAGTTCCGCGAGGGCGGTCTCGAAGGTATCCTCGTCGACGGGGTCGGCGAACTCGACGTCGGCCCGATAGTGCTTGCTCGCGTCGTGTTCCTTGACGCGCTCGACCATCTCGTAAGTCGCCAGTCTGAGGCCCTCGACCTCGACCTTCCCATCGGCGGCCGCGTTGATCTCGCGCTCGAGTTCGGCGGGGTCCGGATCGCGCGTTTTCGGCCGCTTGACCTCGAGGACGAACGGGCGGCCCTCGCCGAGCATGCGGGCGTCGACGTCCTCGCGGCCCGCGCCGTGGAAGGTGCCCTCGTCGCCGTCCATGGCCTCGACGACGTGCGGGCGGACGACCTGTTCGACGCTGGTGTCGTACATGTAGCCCGAGCCGCCACAGTAGTCGCAGGGCTCCTCGCCCTCATCGCCGAGCTGAACGCCGCTGCCGCCGCACTCCCGGCAGGGCCACTCGGTTTGCGGGATGTCCCGCTCGAGCTTGCGGTAGCGGCCGTAGACGAACGCCGGGTTGATCTGGACGTCGACCGCGTGGCTCGTGACGCTTTCGTCGGCCTCGAGATCGAACGGGTCGAACGCCTCGAGATCGATGACCGCGAGGACGTCGGGCCGGTCGAAGTCGACCTCGGCGCCGGTCTTCGCGCCGACGCGGCGGCCGACCTCGCGGTTCAGTTCGCGCTTGAGCGACTCGCCGGCGTCGGGCTCGAGGCCGGCGTCCTCCCGCAGGAGGCGCTCGTTCTCCTCGGCCAGCGGCGGAACACGGGTCCCGACCTGGTAGGTCTCGAAGTCGACGCCCTCGAGGGCCGCGACGATGGTGTCGGCGATGGCCTCGAAGGTGCCACAATAGCCCTCGCAGACCCAGCAGTCGGCGGGGTCGGTGGGGTCGAAGTCGTCGTCGTCCTCGAGGGCGACGGTCGTCCGCAGCGCCCGGCCGCGCTCGCCGTTTGTCAGGCCGAAACTCCGGTCGGCGAAGGGACGGCCGAGACAGGAGTCGCAGATGGGGCCCGTCGCGAGCAGCGCGCGGGCGTCGTCCGTGATCATACCCGAAGACTGGAGCGTCGCGGGTAACACGTTTTCCCTTCGTCCGTCGGCGGCTCGTCGCGGTCGGGCGGTAGGGACCGGGACGCCGGACCGACGCTCGAGGACGCCGCGTCGCTGCGGCCGTCGGGAACCAGCCGGGGCGTTCAAATGGGTGGCGTTCGATCCGTCGGCCATGGATACCGATCGCTGCTCTCGGCGGCACGTCCTCGCCGCGGCCGGCGCCGGCCTCCTCGGGGCCGTCGCCGGCTGCGCGGAGCCAAGCGGGACCGCGTCGATCGAGGGCGGCTCGACCCACGACATCGACCGCGACGACGTCGCCGACGGCTCAACGTTTACCGACGTCTACGAGGCGATCATCGACTCCGTGACCCAGGTCCGGGTCTTCGGCGTCGAGGACCCGCTCACGCAGGCGGAGGGCCGCGGCCAGGGCTCGGGGTTCGTCTACGACGACTCCCACGTCGTCACGAACGAGCACGTCGTCGCCGGCGGCGAGGCGGCCGACCTGCAGTACATCAACGGCGACTGGACCGGCACCCGGCTCGTCGGCACCGACTACTTCAGCGACCTGGCCGTCCTCGAGGTCGATCACGTCCCCGACGCGGCGACGCCGCTCTCGCTCGCCGATAGACGGCCCGCGGTCGGCCAGCAGGTACTCGCGATCGGCAACCCCTACGGCCTCGAGGGGTCGATGTCCCAGGGGATCGTCAGCGGCGTCGAGCGAACGGTCGACGGCGGCCGCCAGTTCTCGTTCCCGGACGTCGTCCAGACCGACGCCGCGCTCAACCCGGGCAACAGCGGCGGGCCGCTGGTCGACCTCGACGGCGACGTCGTCGGCGTCGTCAACGCCGGCGTCAACGGCGCGGACAACATCGGCTTCGCGATCTCGGCGCAGTTGGCCGACCGGGTCGTCCCCGCGCTCATCGACGACGGGGAGTACGACCACTCCTACATGGGCATCGGACTGCGCTCGGTCGACCGCCTCGTCGCGGAGGAAAACCGCCTCGAGGAAGCCACCGGCGTCATCGTCAGCCGCGTGGTCGACGGCGGGCCGGCCGACGGCGTCCTCGAGGGGGCCGACCGGACCGTCCGGCGGCGGGGCGAACCGATCCCCGTCGGCGGCGACGTCATCTTCGAAATGGATGGCCAGCCGATCCCGGACCGGCACGCGCTCTCGCGATACCTCGCGCTCGAGACGAGCCCCGGCCAGACGATTGACGTCCGGCTGTGGCGAAACGGCGCCGAGACGCAGGAGTCGCTGACGCTCGGAACGCGGACCCCGCCGGAGTGAGGACGGAGACGGATCCGCCGCCACGAGTCGGCCGCGTACACGGTAAGAAGACGTTTCGACGACCGCCGGACCGTAGCTCGTCCGTACAGAACATCGCCGATTGACTTCTTTTTCGCGGACTGAAAACGATCGAACAGAATCGGACGGGCGCGTAACCGAGGCCGTTCGTCCGGTTAAGGACTCGATAACTATGGCGGAGCGACCACGACGAACGGACGGCGAAGCCAACCGTCGCCCGTCCGCCCATGAGCTCCGACATCGATACCGACTCCCGACCGTCGCCGACCGACTCGTCGATCGCCCTCGAGTGCGTCGTCATCGAGAACGAGGACGCCCCCGACGAGTGCGCGGTCTATCCGCGAGACGCGGGGAAAGACGAACTGATGACGACCTGGATCACCGCCCACGACGACGCGTTCGTCGACCTCGAATCGATGCTCTAGACGATGGCCACGCGCCTTGGCAGCACCGTCAGCGCGCTCGGCTTCTGGATCGGGGCCCTCTTCCCGATCGCGTACCTCCCGGTCTTCGCGACGGGGGTCGACTCGCCGGGGCGCCTCTCGCTCCTCCTCGGCCTCGTCGCGATCAACGTGCTCGCGCTGGTGATCGGGCACGACTACGCGCTCTCGAGCGCCGAGTGAGCTCCGAGTGAGCGTCGAGTGAGCGCGTCCCCCGCACTGTCGAGCGAGTCGACCGTCGCGAAAAAAGACGTCGCGCCGAGTTCCGGCCGTCAGGATCAGGACGTCGTCCACACCTGCGCCCGCGGCGTTCCGCACTCGGCGCAGACGACCGCCGCCTTGTCCTTGTAGACGTCGCGCTCGAGCTCGCCGCCGCAGGACGGACACGAGCGCCCCTCGAGAATCGCGAGTAACGACCCGCCGTCACGCTGGTGCTCCGCTGTCGACTGTGATTTCGCCATACCAGTACCGCCACCCGGAGCGGAGGAAACGGTTAGCCATGGCTGTGCAAGACGGCTACGTGTCTCGAGTCGAAGCACCTATTTCCCGGTCCCGAAAACCCCCGTTGAATGTGGCCCTGGGGACACCTCGCCGTCGCGTACCTGGTATACACCGCCTACGCGCACCGCCGGTTCGATCGCCCGCCGCTCGCCCCGCCGGCGCTCGCTCTCGCCGTCGGCTCGCAGTTTCCGGACCTGATCGATAAGCCGCTCGCGTGGAACTTCGGCGTCCTTCCCGGCGGCCGGACGCTCAGCCACTCGCTGCTGTTCGGGGCCGCCCTGTCGGTGCTCGTGCTCGTCGCCGCGGCCCGGCTCGAGCGCCGCGACGTCGGCATCGCCTTCCTGATCGGGCATTACGCCCACCTCGTCGCGGACGTTCCGCCGAGCGTCCTGCGGGGCGACCTCTCGGGCACCGAGTACTTCCTCTGGCCGTTGCTCGAGCCGCCGGCCGAGGAGCCCGTCGCGGGGCTGCTCGACGCGATCCTCCACTACTACGAACTGGGTACCTACGAGGTCGTCCAGTTCGGCCTGTTCGCGATCGCCGCGCTCGTCTGGTACCGGGACGGAATGCCCGGACTCGCGTACGTGCTGGGGCTGCCCCGGCGCGCGCTTCGACGGCAGGCGTCCTGAGCCGGTATCGGCTCGTCTCGAGCACCCGCCGAAAACCGTGGCGGCTATCCCTGCGGACGTCCGTGCTCCGCTATGTGCCAGTTCGTACTCCTCGGTCACGAGGTGCCGACCGAGCCCGACTTCTCGCTGGACGACCTCGCGAGCGGGGCCGGCCGGCTCGACGCCCTCTGCCGGTCGATCACCGCCTCCTTTGTCACCTCCCACGGCATCCGGGAGGACGTTCGCACCCACCTGATCGCGCAGGACGAGCTCACGATCACCTTCGACGGGAGCGAGTTGCGGCGGCTCAACCCCGACGAGCGAAGCACCGCCGCGCTCGTCCGGAAAGCCCTCGAGCACCGCGACGAAGCCATCGGCGCGCTGCCCGCCGAACCCAGCCCCGGCGTCGAGGTCTACCGCCGCGGCTTCGAGGAGACGCTCGAGGAGGTCGCCGACGACGGCCCGGTCGTCCAGTTGCACGAGGACGGCGACGCCGTGACGGACGTGGCTGCGTCGGAGCTTGGCGACGGGGTTTTCGTACTCTCCGATCATCAGGACTTTACTGACGAGGAGGAACGGGTGCTCGAGGGCGCGGTCGACCAGCGGCTTCGACTGGGGCCGGAACTGCTGCACGCGGACCAGGCGATCACGATCGCGCACCACTATCTGGACACGGACGGCTACGAGCGATTTTAGGGAGTCGGCGCTCGTATGAAAGTGATCGAATCGCACGCCTGCGGTCCGACGGTGCGCTTTCGGAAGCGTTAAACGATCGGACGCTCACTATCCAAGTGCGGGCCGGTGGGGTAGCTTGGTATCCTTCGGCCTTCGGGTGGCCGTAACCGCAGTTCGAATCTGCGCCGGCCCACTTTTCCCGCATCGCAACACCGTGAGCGACAGCGAGCGGTCCGCGATGGACCAAGCAGATTCGAATCAGGGAGGAGCGTCGCTCCGACCGTGGTTCGAATCTGCGCCGACCCGTTCTCGTGTACTCGAGGATCCGGCCGGGGACCGAAAGACGGTTGCTTTCGAAAGTGACAGGACAGTACCTTTATCTCGGCAGTATGTGTCAGGTGGTGGCGTGACAAAGATCGCGTTCATCGGCGCCGGCAGCATGGTCTTCGCGAAGAACCTCGTGGGCGACATCCTCTCCTTCGAGGCATTGAGCGACAGCACCATCTCGCTGATGGACGTCGACGAGCGCCGTCTCGAGCAGACCGCCGAAATCGCCGCGGCGATGGTCGAAAACGGCCGCGTCGACGCGACGATCGAGGCAACGACGGACCGGCGCGAGGCCCTTGAGGACGCTGACTACGTCCTGAACATGATCAACGTCGGCGGCACCGAGCCGTTCGAGAACGAGATCCGCATCCCCGAGCGGTACGGCGTCGAGCAGGCGATCGGCGACACGCTCGGCCCCGGCGGGATCTTCCGCGGCCTGCGGACGATTCCGACGATGCTCGAGATCGCCGCGGACATGGAGGAACTGTGCCCCGACGCGCTCCTGCTGAACTACACCAACCCGATGGCGATCGTCTGCTGGGCGCTGAACGAGGCCACCGATATCGAGACCGTCGGCCTCTGTCATAGCGTTCCCCACACCGCCGAAGCGATCGCCGAGTACGTCGGCGCCCCGCAGGAGGAACTCGAGTACTGGGTCGCCGGCATCAACCACATGGCTTGGTTCCTCGAGTGCGAGTGGCAGGGCGAGGACGTCTACCCGATGCTCGAGGACGCGATGGCGGACGACGAGATCTACGAGAAGGACACGGTCCGGTTCGAACTCCTGAAGCACTTCGGCGCGTTCGTCACCGAGTCGAGCCACCACAACTCGGAGTACCACCCCTACTTCCGCACCGATCCCGACCTCATCGAGGAACTGACAGGCACGAACTACGCCGAGCGGATGCCGACCGCGACCTACCTCGAGGGCTGGAAGGCCCGCTCCGCGGAGCGCGACGACCCGCTGTCGGACGTCGACTCCGCCGACGCCGCAATCGAGCGCTCCGAGGAGTACGCCTCGCGGCTGATCCACTCGATCGAGACCGACACGCCGCGGCGGCTCAACCTCAACGTCCCCAACGGCCCCGGACACATCCAGAACCTCGAGAACGACGCCTGCGTCGAAGTGCCGTGTCTGGTCGACGGGACGGGCGTCCACCCCTGCTCCGTGGGCAAACTCCCGCCCCAACTGGCCGCGCTCAACCGCACCAACGTGAACGTCCAGCGGTTAGCTGTGAAGGGGGCGCTCGAGGGCGACCGCGAGGCCGTCCACCAGGCGGTCAAACTCGATCCGCTCACGGCGGCGGAACTGTCGCTCGACGAGATCCACGAGATGACCGAGGAGCTGCTCGCGGCGAACGAGGCGTACCTGCCCACGCTCGAGTGATCGTTCCCGGTCGAGCGACGGGACGGTCCGTCGCTTTCAGTCACTCGGACGGCTCGAGCCCACGTACCCTCAATGCGCCGTCGAACCCCGCGCGTGAGACGGTATCACTATATATCGAGGTGCAAGATGGACGCGTATGTCGACCGACTCCGACGGCGATTCGGACGGCCGAATCGTCGACTACGAACTGTTCGAGGTGCCGCCCCGCTGGCTGTTTCTGAAGGTGACGACCGCCGACGGCACCGTCGGCTGGGGGGAACCCGTCGTCGAGGGCCGCGCGAAGACCGTCCGGGCCGCCGTCGAGGAACTGATGGAGAACTACCTGCTCGGCAAGGACCCCTCGAGGATCGAACACCACTGGCAGCGGCTCTACCGCGGCGGCTTCTACCGCGGCGGCCCGGTCCTGATGAGCGCTATCGCCGGCATCGATCAGGCCCTGTGGGACATCAAGGGCAAACAGTACGGCCTCCCGGTCTACGAACTGCTGGGCGGCGCGGCCTGCGATCGAATACGGGTCTACCAATGGATCGGCGGCGACCGACCCGCCGACGTCGGCGAGGCGGCCGCCGAGAAGGTCGACGCCGGCTTCACCGCGCTGAAGATGAACGCCACCCCCGAACTGCGCCGGATCGACAACCCCGCGGCCGTCGAGGCGGCTCAGGACCGGCTCGCCGAGGTCCGAGACGCCGTCGGCGACGAGGTCGACATCGGCGTCGATTTCCACGGTCGTGTCTCGAAGTCGATGGCCAAGCGCCTCGTGGAAGCGCTCGAGCCCTACGAGCCGTTCTTCGTCGAGGAACCCGTGCTCCCGGAGCACAACGACGCGCTACCGGAGATCGCTCAACACACGACGATCCCGATCGCCACGGGCGAACGCATGTTCTCCCGGTGGGACTTCAAGTCGCTGTTCGAGCAGGGCGTCGTCGACCTGATCCAGCCGGATCTTTCACACGCCGGCGGCATCACCGAGGTCAAGAAGATCGCGAGTATGGCCGAAGCCTACGACGTCGCCATCGCGCCCCACTGTCCGCTCGGGCCGATCGCGCTGGCCTCGTGCATTCAGGTCGACGCCTGCACGCCGAACACGCTCATCCAGGAGCAGAGCCTCGACATCCATTACAACGAGACCAGCGACGTGCTCGACTACCTCGCCGACCCCTCGGTCTTCGAGTACGAGGACGGCTACGTCGACCTGCCCGACGAACCGGGGCTGGGCATCGAGGTCGACGAGGAGGTCGTTCGCGAGCGCGCCGAACAGGAGGTCGACTGGCACAACCCGGTCTGGGAGCACGACGACGGTAGCGTCGCTGAGTGGTAGCGGGAGGCGTACGGCGCCTCGAGCGGATGTCTCGACTCTATTTTCGGTTCGAATCGACGGGAACCCTCGCCAAATCCGACGGTACCGTGAACACCTATATGCGAGAGTTCGAAACGAACGAGCAATGTCATCGCTGCTGACGTTCGGCGAAACGATGCTGCGGCTCTCGCCGACCCCCGGCGACCGCCTCGAGACGGCCCGCCAACTGGACTTTCGCACCGCCGGCGCCGAGAGCAACGTCGCCATCGCGGCCTCGAACCTCGGCCTAGAGGCGACGTGGGCCTCCAAACTCCCCGACTCGCCGCTCGGCAGACGGGTCACCCGAGAGGTCCAGAGCCACGGCGTCGAGACCAACGTCGCCTGGACCGACGAGGGCCGGCAGGGCGCGTACTTTATCGAGCAGGGCGGCCAGCCCCGCGGCACGAACGTCATCTACGACCGTGCGGACGCGGCGGTCCGGACCGCCACGCCCGAGGAGTTGACCGACGGCGTCGACCTCGAGGCCCTCGACGCCCTCTACACGAGCGGGATCACCCCCGCGCTCTCGGATCGCCTCGAAGAGACGACCGCGACCCTTCTCGAGCGCGCGCAGGACGCGGGCGCGACGACCGTCTTCGATCTCAACTACCGCTCGAAGCTCTGGTCGCCCGCCGAGGCGCGGGCCTGCTGTGAGGAACTCCTCGAGTCGGTCGATATTCCGGTCGTCGCGGCCCGGGACGCCCGCTCCGTCCTCGACCTGTCGGGCAGCGACGAGGAGATCGCCCGCGAGATCGCGACGGCCTACGACGCGGCGGTCGTGATCGTGACTCAGGGCGAAGACGGCGCACTCGCCCTCGAGGCCGACGGCACGCTCCACGACCAGCCGGCGTTCCCCGCCGAGACGACCGACCCGATCGGCACCGGGGACGCCTTCGTCGGCGGCTTCCTCGCGAGCTACCTCGCGGGCGAGGACCGCGACGTGGCCGACGCGCTCGAGTACGGCTCCGCGACGGCGGCGCTGAAGCGGACGATCAACGGCGACCTCGCCGTGCTCACGCCCGATGAAGTCGAGGGCGTGATCGACGACGCCGACGGCGGGATCGACCGGTAACGCGGCGAAAAGAGAGCGATTTTCGAACGGACGCGGCGCTACTGCGAGCGTGCGGCTTCGACCGCCTCGACGAACTCGGCCGCGTGCTCGCGGACCTGGTCCATGTCGCCGGCCTCGATCGCGTCGTAGTCGACGATCGCGCTGCCCGCGCCGACCGCGATCGCACCGGCCTCGAAGAAGTCGTCGACGTTGTCGGGCGAGACGCCGCCGGTCGGCATGACGTCGACGTCGCCGAGCGGGCCCTGCAGGGCGCCGATGTGGCCCGGTCCGACGGTCGTCGCGGGGAACATCTTCAGCATGTCCGCACCGGCCTCCATCGCCGTGACCGCCTCGGTCGGCGTCATGACGCCCGGAATCGAGAGGACGCCCTGCCGGTTGCAGGTCTCGATCATCTCCGGGTTGCAGTCGGGCGCGAGGACGAACTCCGCGCCGGCGTCGATGACCGACTGCGCCGTCGCGGCGTCGAGCACCGTCCCGGCCCCGACGACGGCGTCCGTGTCGGCCAGTTCGCGGTCGACCGCGGCGATCTTCTCGCTCGCGCGCTTGCCGTCGGCGGTCACCTCGAGGGCGGTGACGCCGGCCTCGTGGATGGCCGTCGCCACGTCGGTGATCTGGTCCTCGTCGATGCCCCGCAGTACCGCGACGACACCGCTGTCAACGATCCGTTCTCTGACGGCGTTTGCCTCGGCCATGGCGGGAGTTGGCGTATCACCCCCTTTATGGCTTCGAAATTGCGGACTCGGCGGCTCCCGACTCGCCGTCGGTCGACGACCCTCTCCTCGAGCGCGCCGCTCGAGCGGGTACGAAAAACGCAGAAGGGGTCCGATTCGCCCGCTGCGGTTCGAACCCGGTCTTAGGGGTTGATGACGCGATCCGGCCGGATCCGCAGGATGACCCGCTCGGTCTGGATCGGGTTCGGATACTCGTCCTCGCCCATGTAGCGCTGCGCGAGTTCGTCGATGTGCTCGCGGGCGCCCTCGGTGGTGATCTCGTCGACCTCGCCGATGACCGAGAGGTGCTGGTACGGGTTGTCCGGATCGACCATGCTGAGGCCGACCGCGGGGTTTTGCTGCACGTTGCGCTCCTTCTGCCGGCCGCGCTCGGTGTTGACCAACAGCCGGTTGTCGTCGGCGTCGTAGTCGATCCAGACGGGCGTGACGTGGGGCAGCCCCTCCTCGGTCAGCGTCGCGACGTGCGCGAACGTTTCCTTCTCGAACAGGTCGTGTAACTCCTCGGGAATCTCGGCCATAGTGCGGCGAGAGGTTTTCCCGCCGCGCACTTCTGTCTAGGGCCTACACTCGGTGGGTGCAGCCGCGTGCGGCCAGCCGGGCGCGCCGGCGTTAGAGATCCTGCAGCCGAATCCCGTCCTGCACGAGCCGCGCGTTGCGCTCCCGCTCGAGGTGCTCGGCGAGCTCCTCGTGGTCGTACAGCTGGGCGACCACGTCCGCGTACAGCGTCCGCCACGTGAGCGCGTAGATCGGCGACTGACCCCACGCGCGCAGTTCGGGCACCAGTTCGTCGTAGGTCTCGTAGCGCTCCTCGAACCGGTCGATCGCCTCGAGCACCTTCCCGGCCGCCTCGCGGTCGTCGTCGGCTTCCTCGATCGCCTGGTTGAGCTTCTCCTCCCAACTCGCGACCGCCTGCTGCATGTCCGCCGCGGCGGCCTCGTCCTCGTCGGGCAGTCGCTCGAGCAGCGGTTGCGGAACGCCGAGTGAAATGTCTTCCATGCGAAAACGTAGCGCGGCCACCGGCAAGAAACCTGAGGTCGCGGCCGGCGATGCGGAGCGGCTACTGCGGCGCGACCGTCGTCGACTCGTCGGCGCGAGCGGTTCCGTCGCCGTCCGACGTCTCGAACCGGTCGAGCCGCGAGGACAGCGCCGCGGCTTGTTCGGCGAGGTCCCCGACGCTCTCGGAGACCTGCGTCAGCGAGGCCGTCTGCTCCTCGGCCGCCGCCGAGACGCTCTCGGCTTCGCTGGCGGACTCCTCGCTGCTGCTGGCGACGTCGTCGACCGCGGTGACGACCTCCGCCGTGGAGTCGGCCTGGTCCTCCGTCGCCGCGGAGATTTCCTGCACGCCCTCGTTGGTCTCGTCGGCGTACTCGGCGATCTCCTCGAGCGATTCGACGGCCGGCCTGACGGTCTCGGTCCCCTGCTGGACCCGCTCGCTCGTCTCCTCGACGACGTTGACGGACTGATCGGTCCGCTCGCGGATCGTCTCGATGCGGTCCTCGATTTCGGCCGCCGCCTCCTTCGCGTCCGCAGAGAGGCTCTTGACCTCGTTCGCGACGACGGCGAACCCGTCGCCGTCCCCGCCGGCGTCGGCCGCCTCGATCGAGGCGTTCAGCGCCAGCAGGCTCGTCTGGTCGGCGATCTCCGCGATCGCGTCGACGAGTTCGTCGACCTGTTCGACCTCCGCCTCGAGCGAGCGGATCGTCTCGACGGCGTACTCGGCGTCGCTCTCGACGGCAGTCATCTCGTCGATCGCCCGCTGTGCGGCCTCGCTCCCGCGCTGGCTCGCGTCGACCGTCCGTTCGGCGGCGGTCGCCACGTTCGTCGCCGTCGAGGCGATCTCCTCGGTGCTCGCCGAGAGGTCCGACATCTCCGACTCGATCGTCTGGAGCTGGACGCTCTGGGTCTCGGCGACCTCCGAGATCTGCTGGACGGACTCCGCGACCTGCTCGCTGGCGGTCCGGACCTGCTCGCTCGAGGCCGTGACCTCCTCGCTCTGGGCCGCGACGTCGACGGCGAACTGCTTGACCTCCTCGACCGCGCGCTCGATCTCGGCGAGCATAGCGTTGAACTCCTCGCCGATCTCACGCATCTGCTCGTTGTCCGTGTCGACGGTCGCCCGGACGGTCAGGTCGCCGTCCGCGGCGGCCCGCATCGTCTCGCCGTACCGGTCGGCCGTCCGCTCGAGTTCCGCCGTCACCTCGGCCATCCGCTCGCGCTCGGCTTCGGCGTCGGCCTGCGCTTCCTCGGCTTCTGCCTGCGCGCGTTCGGCCTCGGCCTGTGCGGCCTCGGCGTCCTCCTTGGCCTCCCTGGCCTCGGTGATCTGCGTCTTGAGGGTCGTCCGCATCTCGTCGAACGCCTGATAGAGGCGGCCGACCTCGTCGATCCGATCCGTCTCGAGGTCGACGGCGAGGTCGCCGTCCTCCATCCGCTCGGCGCGGTTCCGCAGGTCCTGCAGCGGCGTCACCGTCTGGCGCGCGAGGACGAGTCCGCCCAGCACCAGCGCGACCAGTCCCGTTCCGATGATCGCCAGCAGGCTCTTGCCGACGGCGCTGCTCGCGGCGAACGCCTGCCGGGTCGGGACCGTCGTGACCGCGACCCAGTCGTTGTCCGCCGTCGCCGCGTAGGCGGTGACGAGGTCGCCGTCGCGCTCGAACCGCGTGCCGTCGCGGACGGTGCCGAGTTCCTCGACGATCCGCTCGTTCGGATCGCCCTCGAGGTCGCTGCTCGCGAGGACCGTCTGACCGTCAGTGTCGACGATCATCGTCTCCTGGTCCTCGTGCAGTTGCCGCAGTCCGTCGACGCGGTACTCGATCGTCCCGACGACGACCGCGATCCGCGCCTCGTCGCCTTCGACGGGGCTGGCGAAGGACATCACCTGGTCGTCGAGCGTGCCGTCACGGTAGGCCGTGTCCGACTGCCAGACGTCGTTTGCCGCCGTCAGGTCGACGCCCGGTTCGATCTCGGTCCAGGGCTCGTCGACGCTGTCGAGCGACTGGCCGCGGAGTTCGCCGTTCGTGCTGGTCAACACCCGATCGTTGTTCGTGTCCACGACGTGGATCGCGCGGATGTCGACCGGTAACGCGGCCTGGGACTGGATCACGTGCGCTTCGGTCGTCTCCGCGTCGGTTCCGGCCAGCTTGGGCGACGACGAGAGCGACCGCGTGTGCGACTCCATCGAGATCGTCCACTCGTTGATCGAGTCGGCGTGCATGTCGACCGTCGCCGTCAGCTGCTGTTCGGCGTCGCGCTCGACGGTCCGCTCGGCGTCGACGTAGCCGGCCGCGCCGACGGCCGAGAGGACCACGACGATCGCGACGATCGAGATGACGAACTTCGCGCGGTAGCTCCCCCGCACCACCGACGGCACGAGCGGCTGAACCCGCCGCTCGAGCCTCGAGACGAACCGCTCGATGGAGCCGGTAGAACTGACGTCGGTGTCGGTATCGGGCGATGCGGCGGTGTCAGTGCCGGGCGATGCGGCGTCGTCACCGTCCGCCTCGAGAGCGGCGTCGGCCTCTCCGCCGCGACCGCCACCGCCGTGATCGTCGCTCATTGGGCCACCTCCTCGGGCGTCCGTTCGTCGATAACCTCGATCCCGTCGCTCCCGAAGGTGAAGTACTCGTACTCGACCGAGCCGCCGTCGCCGTTCTCGTCGAACTCGATCTCGCCGGCAGCGCCGCGGTACCGAACCGGCTCGCCGGCCGCCGCGCGTTCGATCCCCGCGGCGAGATCACCCGGAAGCACCTCCTCACCGTCGCCGGCCGTGACCTCGCGCATCCGCGCCGCGATGGCGGCGCCGTCGTTCGCCCCTGCGGCGGCGTTCGCCAGCAGGATCGCCGCCGCGGCGTCGTAACAGTTCGCCGCGAACAGTCCGGGGTCGGTGTCGTACTCGTCGCGATATAGCGAAGCGAACGCTTCTCGGCCGGGGCCGTTCGACCGCGGCGCCGTGCCGTAGGCGTCGTCCATCGAGCGGTCGACGCCCTCGAGGACCGCCTCGTCCTGCAGCCCGTCGCTGACAAACAGAATCTCGTCGTCCGCGTGCTCGGCGTAATACTCCCGAAGCAGCGGAATCCCGCTCTCGGGGTAACAGATCAGGAACAGAATGTCGGGATCGTCCGAAAGCGCCTTCGACAGCGGCTCCGCGTACGACTCGCCGGGCGTGAACGACACCTGGTGTTGGATCTCGCCGTCGAACGACGCCGAGAACGCGCCCGAGAGCTGCCGGCCGTAGTCGCCGGCCGCGTAGATCGTCGCCGCCGAGTCGGCGTCGTGTTCGATGACCGCGAGCCGGGCCGCGATGACGGCCTGCAGCGAGTCGTCCGGCGCCGTCCGGAACGAGTACCCCCGATCGTTCAGGATCGACATCGTCGGGGACGTGCTCGCCGGCGAGCAGGAGACGACCTCAGCCGGAATCGTCGCCTGTTGGGTCATCTGCAGCGAGACGTCCGATCCCGCCGCGCCGACGATGGCCGGATACCCCTCCTCGATCAGCCCGGCGGCGGCGTCGACCGCGGCCGTCGGCGACGTCTCCGAGTCGGCGACCGTATGGTCGATCTCGACCGGGAGCTCCGACGCCTCGAGTTCGGCCGCCGGTAACGCCGCGCCGTTCGTGAGCGTCCCGCCGAACGACTCGAGTTCGCCGGACAGCGGCAACACGGCGCCGTAGCGAAGCGTCCGGTCGGACAGCGACGGTCGATCGCGACCGTCGTCGCCGTTCGCGCTACACCCGGCGACCGCCGCCGTCGCACCGCCGGCGAGGGCCGCCAGATACTGCCGTCTCGATGCGTCGCGTCTCATCGTCCACCCCGTCGAGGGGGGACACCCTTCCTACTCCGCGTCCAAACCATAGTCAACCGTCTGCAGTGTCAATTTTCAACGTTTTGGCCATTCAGGCGTATAGGTACCTACTATCACACCCAGAACGCGGATACGATGACAAAATATCCGGAGATATAACGAATTTTCACGAAGTATCGAATCGTTCGGTGTGCGATGCGGTCGATTGGAAGCGTCCGCAGTACCGCAGTCCGGCGCGATCCCGTCGGTAGCGGCCGTCGTCCGGTACAGGAGGCCGTCCGACCGGCCGGATGAGACGGACGGTCGATCGAAGCGGCAGTCGGATTCCGTATCGTAGTATATGGTTTATCGCGGCAGATGCGTCGAAACGACGAGACAGCGAGGGATCGGCGCGTCAGGGCGTACGGTGGCAGATACCAATCGAGACGACCGCCTCGGCCCGCGCGAAAGGCCGAGAACCGTCTCGGAAGTCGTCGCCGATGCAGCCTGCCGCGTCCCTCGGAAACTGCGGGTCGGCGATGGGCGCGCGAGGTTCATGGGCAGGTAAAACGACGCCGCCGTGAGAACGTCGTCCCGCGGTCCCGGCCGAATAACGACCGGGCGCACTTGTCGCCACGGCTCGAGGCCGCTCGTTCGACGGGGCATGCGTCCTCCACTGAACGGACGAGCGGGTCCCGCGACCGGGACGTCGCTCTGTCCGTGCGGTCAGCCGACGAGAGGCGCGTCGAACGGCAGACTCGCTCGCGCTGCGGCGATACTGAGATCGAATGCGACCGGTGCGACCGAATCGTGGGGATACGCAGCGGGGAGTTGCACTGAAAGCGGCGCCGTTCCGTGCGCTCGAGGGCACACGCTACCGTCCTTCGATCCAAAGGGAACGCCGCTCTCAATCGCCGTCCGCGCGAACAGGTGTTCCGAGTCCGCCTCGCGGAACCTCCTCACGAGTACACCGTACGGCCGTATACGACGGAAGTAGGGAGGGACGACCGCCACTCGATAAATCTCATATCGCGATATAGAATCGGCCCGAAGCCTCGAGCAGTGCCCCGACGGGAAACCGAGACGGCCGCGTCGCTACCGGATCGACCGCCGACGCGAACGCGCAACGGTTCCGATCGGACGGGTCGAAGCGTTCGGCCGGAAACATAGTCCGAGCGGCCTGAAACAGTCGCTGCGTGATGTTTCGAGCATTACATTTATACTCGACAGCGGACTTGTGAGTAGCAATCGATTCATGGCAACCGCCGATCCCTCACCAGGCCAGCTTCGGTCCCGCGTCCGGCACCGGGAGGTCGTCGCGGACGTCTGCCCGGACCTCGAGATGCGGATCGAGGAGACCGACGCCGAGCTCGAGGTCGGCGGACCACCCGGCGGTCCGCGGCGATCCCGGCCCGCTGCGGCAACTGTTCCGGACGCTGCTCGATACCGCGGTCACCTACTCGAGGGGAGAAGACCTCACGTATATCCGTGCTCACGGCGTACGAAGATACAACGTGGGTCATTTCAGTTCGCGATCAGGGGATCGGGATCGATCCCGACGACGTCGACCGCATCTGCCGCGCGTTCGATCGATTGCACAGCGTCGAGGAGTACGACGGCGCGGGCGTCGGCCTCGCGCTCCGTCAGCGGATCGCCGAGCGCCACGGCGTTCGAACGAGCGAAGCGAGTTCGGCAGACGCGCTCCGCGAGCGTGCCGGCGGGGAGATTCGGGTCGATTCGGCGCCCGGCGAGGGATCGACGTTCTCGGTGCACTGCCGACGCGAACCGAACGGGAGGGCGACAATGAGTGAATCACGACGCGGCCAACCGGAACCGGCGCAAATCCTGCTCGTCGAGGACAACCCCGGCGACGTCCGGCTCACCGAGGAGGCGTTCAAGCAGGGCCGGATCGAGAACGACCTCCACGTCGTCTCCGACGGGACCGAAGCCCTCGAGTTCCTCGAGCAGCGCGGCGAGTTCGCCGACGCGCCGCGGCCGGACCTCGTGCTGCTGGACCTCAACCTGCCGCGAACGGACGGCGAGGAGGTCCTCGAGGAGCTCAAGAACGATCCGGAGCTGCGCTCGATCCCGGTGATCGTCCTGACGAGTTCGCGGGCCAACGAGGACATCGCCCGCTCGTACGAACTGCACGCGAACGCCTACCTGACGAAGCCGGTCGATCCGGACGAGTTCATCGAGACCGTCCGCGCGTTCGAGAAGTTCTGGTTCTCGGTCGTCCGGCTGCCCCCGGAGGTGGAATCATGAGCGAAACCGACGCGTACACGTCCGCAAGCGACGACGAGGCCGAGACCGACGCCGGCGATGCGACGCCCGCCGAACGAGACACGAACTCGGCCGACGCCGAGGAAACGCTTCGCATCCTCCTGATCGAGGACAACCCCGGCGACGCGCGCCTGATCGAGGAGATGCTCAAGGACACCGAGGAGCTCGCACAGCGGGTCAGCCCCGACGAAGCTGCGGGCCGGACGCCCGAGATCACCCGCGAAACGCGCCTCGAGGACGGCCTCGCGACGCTCGAGTCCGCGTCGACCGACGTGGTGTTGCTCGACCTAAACCTGCCCGACAGCGCCGGCCTCGAGACGCTCGAGGCGGTCCACGAGGAGAGCGAGACGACGCCGATCGTCGTGCTGACGGGCGTTCGCGACCAGCAGGTCGGCGTCGAGGCGATCCAGCGGGGCGCCCAGGACTTCCTCGTCAAGGACGAGGTGACGAGCGAGCTGCTCGTCCGGACGATCCACCACGCGATCGAGCGGGCCCGCCAGGAGTACGAGCGACGGCGCCAACGTGAACAGCTCGAGGCGCTGAACCGGCTCAACCGGATCGGCCACGACATCACCCACGCGGTGATCACGACCGAGACCCGGGCCGAACTCGAGCAGCGCGTCTGCGATCGGCTCGCCGAGTCCGACGCCTACCGCTTCGCCTGGATCGGCGGCGTCAACCCCGGCAGCGACCAGGTCGTCCCCAAGGCCGCGGCGGGCGTCGAAGACGGGTACCTCGAGACCGTCGAGGTCAGCGTCGACGAAGACGAACCCACCGGACAGGGGCCGTCAGGAATAGCGATCCGAACCGGCGAGGTTCAGATTTCGAACGATATCCAGACCGACGCCGGGTTCGAGCCGTGGCGCGACGAGGCCCGGGAGCGGGGCTACCGGTCGTCCGCCGCGATTCCGATCGTCCACGAGGACCTCGTCTACGGCGTCCTAAACGTCTACGCCGAATCGCCGCGGGCGTTCACGGGGCCGGAAGAGGAGATCCTCTCGCGGATCGGCGACATCATCGCCCACGCGATCACGGCGATCGAACGGCGCGACGCCCTGGTCAGCGACGCCGTCGTCGAACTCGAGTTCCGGGTCGAGGAGATGGCCGAGGAACTCGTCGACCTCTCGGCGACGGAGTCGTGTACGATCGAGATCGAACAGCTCGTCCAGGGCGACGAGACGCTGCTGGTCTACGGGTCGGCGACCGGCGTCTCGCAGGAGGAGTTCGAGGAGACCGTCGCCGAAACCGAGGGGATCGACGACGTGCGGTTCCTCGCGGCCAGACGCGACGAGTTCGAGTTCGAGCTCGTGGCGCCGACCGCCATCTCGCTGTTCGAGACGATCGCGACCCACGGCGGGCGCGTCGAGTCGGCGCGGATCTCCGACGGCGAGTTCCGCTTCGTCGTCGAACTCCCGCGCGGCCGGGACACGCGCCAGATGATCGAACTCATCAAGGAGGAGCGGTCCGACGTCACCTACCTCGCCCAGCGAACCACCGAGCGCAGCGAACCCAGCGGTTCGGGCTCCGCCTCGGTCCTCGAGGAAGATCTGACCGAAAAGCAACGGGCGGCCCTCGAGACGGCCTACTTCGCGGGCTACTTCGACTGGCCCCGCGAGAGCACCGGCGAGGAGATCGCCGACCGGCTGGGGATCGCGCCCGCGACCTTCAACCAGCACCTCCGGACGGCGGAGCGGAAGTTCTTCGATTCGGTGCTCGGCGAGTAAGGCTCGTTTTTCGCGCTTCTACAGCCCCACGCCCTCGGCAAGCAACTCGTGGGAGCGGACGACGTCCTCGTGCTCGGCGATCGTGTTCTGCACGACCACGCTATCGACGCCGATCCGATCGGTAAGCTGCTCGAGCAGCGCCGAAAGCGTCTCCGGGCTGCCCGAAATCGAGCGCGACCATTCGCCCTCGGGAAGCGGGTTCGGCGTCGGCTCCGGCACACCGCCGAGTTCGTCGATCGCCGCCTCGACGGTCGGGGGAGAGCCGACCTCGCCGCGTTGTAGCCGCCTGTAGGTCGCCTCGGCCGTCGCTCGCTGCCGGGCCGCCTCCCGGTCGGTCTCGGCGCAGGCGACGTTGATCGCGAGCATTCCCTCGGGGCTGTCCGGCCCCGCACCGACGTCCGAGGGCTCGAACTGCTCGCGGTACGTCTCGAAGGCCCGTTCGGCGAGATTCGGACGAATGAACGCGGCGAAGCAGTACCGAAGGCCCAGTCGGCCGGCGATTTCGGCGCTCGAGGGACTCGAGCCGAGGACCCACACCTCAGGAACGTCATCGGCCGAGCGGGGGAGCGAGAGATCCGCATAGGGGTGGTCCGCGGGGAAGCCGTCATAGAGGTGGCTCACCGTCGCCTCGATCTTCTCGGCGTGGTCCTCGTCGGGATCGTCCCTGTGCCGGTCGGTCCCCAGCGCCTGATCGGCCGCGGGGATGCCGGTAGCGCGGCCGAGGCCGAGGTCGACCCGGCCCGGCGCCATCGCGTCGAGCGACGCGAACGTCTCGGCGACCTTGAACGGCCGGTAGTGGTTGAGCAGGACCGTTCCGGAGCCGATCCGTATCGCGTCGGTTTCGGCCGCGAGGTGCGCGATCAGCGTCTCCGGCGTCGTGCTCGCGATGTGGTCGGCCATCCCGTGGTGTTCGGCCACCCAGAACCGGTCGTAGCCGAGTTCTTCGGCCCGCTGGGCGAGATCGACCGTGTTCGCGTACGCGTCGGTCGCGGTCCCGTCCTGCGGAACGGGCGCGAGATCGACGATCGAGAGGTCCATACCGGCCGTCGGAATCCCGGCCCCAATAATCCGTTCGTCGCGGCGCCCGTTGCCGTCGCTCGAGGCTGTCGGGGACACGGGTCACGATAAAAGAAAGTCAGGCGCTGCGCGGTTCGGTCGCGGGCGGCGTCGACTCGTCGACGCGGCGGGCCGAGATAGCCACGATGCCCATCGAAAGGCCGGTCATGAACAGGCTGACCCCGACGAGGAGGCCGAGCGCCCACGAGGCAGTGGCCGGGAAGCCGGCCCAGAGGAGGCCGGCGAGGACCAGCGAGATGACGCCGCTGGCGACGATCGAGCCACGGCCCGGCTGGCCGGCCATGCGCAGTCCCATCCACGTCTCCGCGACGCCGTCGGCCAGCAGGTAGCCGATCAGCACGAGCGTCAGGGTCACGAGGCCGACCGCCGGGTTCGCGAAGGCGACGAGACCGGCGACGATCGCCACGACAGCGAGCGCGGCCTGCCAGAGCCGGCCGCGCCACCCGCGGGCGGTAACGGCGTGCGCGCCGTGGACGACGCCGCTCAGCACGAGGAGCGCGCCGAGGCCGATCGTCAGCGAGAGGCCGGTCGCGAGCGGGAACGCGATCGCGAGAAGCCCGAGGAGGGCGACGACGCCGCCCGCGATCGCGAGCGTGCGCCAGCCGTGCGCGAGGGAGTAGCCGTACGATTCACCGTCGGTTGTGATCGAGTTCATTTGATTCACCGAGTATAGATACGCCGTCCGTGGAGATAAAACGAATATACGATTTGACAGTAGTTCCCGAGATCGGACCGGTCAGCGGCCGGGAGAGACGCTCTCGAGGCCCGTAGATGAGGATATACGTATTCGACGATTCTCGCGGGTCGGAACTCTATAAATTAAATAGCGATATATAAAATCGGCCGATCGGCGACGGCTGCCGCCCCGATTGCGCTCTCGTTCGCGACGCAGGTTTAGGTCGTACGAAAAATTATAAGAATATTGAAAAGTTATAAGAGGGTACGGGACCAAGCTGTAGTTGTTATGAACACGCAGAAGACCGTTCAGCAGGAGGCCGGCACCGTCGAGGAAAACGCGCTGCGACTTGAGCCCGAGAAGGCCGAACAGATCGTTGAGGCGCTGAACCGCGACCTCGCGGACGCGTACGTCCTCTACCACCAGCTCCACAAGCACCACTGGAACGTCGAAGGCGCCGAGTTCCTCGACATCCACGTCTTCCTCCAGGAGGTCTACGAGGACGTCGAGGAGGCCGCTGACGACGTCGCCGAACGGCTGCAGGCGCTGGGCGGCGTCCCGCACGCCAACATGACGACGCTGGCCGAGAAGGCGACCGTCGAGCCCGAGGACGAGGACGTCTACGACATCCGCACCTCGCTCGCGAACGACCTCGAGATGATGGGCGACATCATCGAGAGCTACCGCGAGCACATCGACCTCGCCGAAGGACTGGGCGACCACGCGACCGCCGAGATGCTGCGCGAGCAACTGGTGACGATCGAGGAGCACGCCCACCACATCGAGCACTACCTCGAGGACGACACGCTCGTGCTCGAGTCGGCGACCCAGTAAGGGACTCGCGTCGCCACCGTTTTTTCTGCCGTTCTCGATCGGTTCAGACGGTACTGTCGGAAGCGCCTACGCTACCGAGCGTCGGTGTCGCGGATCGCGAAACCGTCGTCACGAGCCATGGGCCGTCACGATCCCTCGAGGGACGACGAAAGCATCCTGCCGTCGATCGAGTCGGCGCCGTCGTCCTCGAGCAGCGTCTCGGCGACTCGTTCGGTGACGAGAGGACTGACGCTGCCGGCAAGTTCCAGCGCCTCCGCCTCGGGGTCCTCGAGGTCGAGCACCTCGCGGAAGAACTGCGACAGCACGGCGTAGGTCTCGTACAGTTCCGCGGCCGTCTCGCGACCGTCGGCGGTGAGCGTCGCGCCCTCGTAGGGCTCGTACTCGAGGAGGCCGCGCGTCTCGAGTCGCTGGAGCATCTCGGTCGCGGCCGCGGGGGACCGGTCGAGTTCGTCGGCGACGCGGCCCGGCGACACCGGCTCGCTCCCGGTTCGCGAGGCGCGGTAGACGACGAGCAGGTACTGGGACTCGCTCGTCATGCGATTCCACAGGGACGCTCGGTACCGGTTCGGGGGTGTCGCCGCGGGGGTCGGCCTCGCGAACGGCGACGCGTCCGAGCGCGACGCCCACGTCGGTCCGCGCGGCGTCGGCGGTCGGACCGCCACCCGGCGCCGCGGCTGCTGTCCGTCACGGGAACGCCTTCCATGCGTTTTAGGTGTCCCTAAATAACCAAAGTAGTTTCGGATATTAGGTCGACCTAAACCGATCGCGGTCCGACGGCGTGGCCGTCGTCGAACCGGGACGAGACGTCGCGCGAACCGATCGACAGCGAAACGACGAGGAACCTCGAGCGAGAACGGTATCGCGTGACCGACTCGACGGACGAAGACGGCGAGGGCGATCGGCCCGACTATCGGGAGTGCGACCTCTGTGGCGAGTCGGTTCCCGAATCGATCTATCGCGAACACCTCCTCAAGGCGTGTCCCGGCCGCTGACGCGGGGTCGACGGCGCCCGCAATCCCTTTCAGGGATCTCTCCGTACCACCGGTATGAAAACCGCCGTATTCGGGGCCGGCGGCGTCGGGGGCTACCTCGGCGCCCGGCTCGCGGATGCGGGCCACGAGGTCCACTTGATCGCGCGAGGCGAACACCTCGAGGCCCTGCAGTCGGAGGGATTGCAGCTCGAGAGCATCGAGGGCGACACGACGGTCGACGTGCCCGCGACCGACGACCCGGCCGATATCGGACCGTGCGACAACGTGCTGTTCTGCGTGAAGTCGTACGATACCCGCGACGCGGCCGCGGACCTCGAGCCGCTGTTGGACGAGGACACGGCCGTGGTCTCGCTCCAGAACGGCGTCGACAACGAGCGGTGGATCGCCGAGGAGATCGGCGATGAGCACGTCGTCGGCGGGGTCGCCTACATCTTCTCGACGATCGGCTCCCCGGGCGTCGTCGAGCACACCGGCGGCCCGGCGCGGTTCGTCTACGGCGAACTCGACGGGGCGCGGACGGACCGGATCGAGACGCTCGACGACGCGCTGTCGGCGAGCGAGGGCGTCGACGCGGTGCTCGCCGACGACATCCGCGTCGAGCTCTGGCGGAAGTTCGCGTTCATCTGCGCGCAGGCCGGGATGACGGCCGCGACCCGGCTACCAATCGGGGAGATCCGAAACGTCGACGCGTCGTGGTCGATGTATCGCCGACTCATCGAGGAGGTTTGTGCCGTCGCTCGAGCCGAGGGCGTCGACCTCCCCGAGGGGATCGTCGACGAGTGGCTCGAGTTCGCCCGCGATCTGGACCCCGAGATGTACTCGTCGCTCCAGTACGACCTGACCCACGGGAAACCGATGGAACTCGAGGCGCTGCACGGCTCGGTCGTCCGCCACGCCGAGGAAAGGGGCGTCGACGTACCGATGAACGAGGCCGTCTACGCGATGCTGCGGCCGTGGGCCGAGCGGACCGGGTGAGCAATTCGATCACAGGTCGTTCCTCGAGACGAGAAGCGAGGCGGCACCGCTCCGATAGTCGGTACTTCCCGACTGGTGTGAGAGCTGGAGCTAAAGCGTTGGTCTCATGAGGAAGATGTCTGGTTGAGTGAATGTGTTCAGTATCCCTCAGCCAGACGGTGTTCTTTCGGATTCGGACGTGAAAGATTTAGCGGAAGACGTCATCTGCCAGCTCCCCTTGCCAGGGATCGAGGGCTCGCCCCTCGATCCCGGCGATATCTGGGCTGTTGTCATTCTTGCAGCAGTCAATCAGACGTCCATCTGGGAGACGTGCAAGGACAACGACAACGCTGTCTGTGACGATACTGTCATGGACTGGCTACATACGCTCAACCGGGAGTGGCTTGAGCGGGTTGCTAACCGCCTTCTCAGAGAGTTAGCGATGACGATCCTCGACCCTGATCGGTCGAGGATCGTCTCCATTGACTTCGTCGATAACCCCTACCACGGAACGTACGCCGATGAAGAAGGTGAACTCTGTCGCATGCACGCGAAAGACGGAACAACGACGTGCCACCGGTACTGCACGGCGTATCTCGTCTCGAACGGAAAGCCAGTGACGTTGGCGATGACGTACGTCCGTAGTGATGAGAAAGAGGCCGACGCGGTCGAGCGCGTCCTCGACCGCGTCGAGGCCTATCCCTTCGAGATAGAGCTTCTGTTGGCTGATCGCGGCTTCTACAACGAACGTATTCTGCGCCGCTCACGGGAGGTTGCTGCGACTGTCGTTCCCGTCCAAAAGAAGGGCAAGCGCATGAGGAAGAAGCTGGATACGCACTGCTCGTACATGACAACCTATCGGATGTACAAAGGCCGCGAGCGGGAACTGGAATTCCCGCTCGCGGTCGCTGTGTCATATCACGCCGGAGATCGCGGGAAAAGTGGCGAGGTCGTGCGAGGCTATGTGGCGTGCGATCTGGCCGATCGCACGCCGAAACAAGTCGAACGGCTCTATCGGAAACGGTCAGCGATCGAAACGAGCTACCGTGTATTTCGCCAAGCACGAGTGGTAACGACGACACAAGACCCAATCATCCGCTTCGCGTTCGTCCTGGTTGGATTCCTGTTGGAGAACCTCTGGCTTGTGCTTCGATGGGCGGTCGTCGCCCGCCCCCAGCGGGGCGGGCGCGACCTGCCCGAGGAATTCACGTTCAAGACGTTCTCTGACTGGATCAGACATGCATTAGAGGAAGAGCTAGAGCGGAGTTGGGAGATCGAGATGAACGGAACAGGTGTGCCAGAAGCATACGCGCCGGCCGCGGGCTGAGGTCAGCCCGCGGCCTTGGGCAAGCTCCGGGTGAGCAACAGCATTCGCCTAGAACAGCGTATCTCAGCCTTCTTACTTCACTTCTCCTCATGCGTGGATTCTACTTCCTGTTCACTCAGTTACCACACCGGCATTCACTCCGTTCGTCCATGACTCAGCACAGTTCACGAAGCGACGTTCGGGAAGTACCGATTATTGGGAGTAGAAGACGACCTCGGATCACCCACCCCACGTTTCCGACGTATCGAGAGATACACTCGTGATCAGGGGTGTGGTCAGCGACCGAAACGGGAGCTAGGCCAGGTCTTCCAGCCGGCTGTCCCGGAGGACAGATTTCAGCACGATGCCGGTATCCTGAACCAGCCGATGCTCAAGATAACTGCCTTCACCCCGGCCACCACCGGTCCGAGTTGATTCAACGACACCGAGGAACGCCTGCTCTTTCAACAGCTCATAGACGCGGTGCTCGCTGAGAGTCTTCGCATCAGCCTTCTCTGTCGTCGCTTGATAGCGCTCGTAAATTCGGTTGGTAGAGAATCCATCCTCGTTCGGATTTTCCTCGGTGAGCAGCGCGAGCGAATAGAGGATGAATTTGACCTGTGTCGTCGACCCGCGTAGCAGCTCCTCGAACCGATCGATTTCAGCCCATTCCTGAGCATCGCGAACGTGTTCTTCGACGACTGTATCGACGTTTTCTCGTTCGGCCAGTTCGCCGGCGTGACGAAGAATTTCGATAGCCTTTCTGGCGTCACCGTGTTCTTGAGCGGCTAGTGCCGCCGTCAGCGGGATCACATCATCCGAGAGAACGCCATCGTGGAACGCGTCCCGTCGATGCTTCATAATCTCGCGAAGCTGATTCGCGTCGTAGGGTTGGAAGACGAACTCCTCCTCGCGAAGACTGGACTTGACGCGCTCGTTCAACTGGTCGCGATACTCGATCTTGTTGCTGACTGCGATGACGCCCAGGTGGCAATCCGCTTTCCCCGATTCGCGAGCCCGCGAGAGCTGCATAAGAATATCATCGTCATCGAGTCGGTCCACCTCGTCGAGAATGATGATGACTGACTCGTAGGCAGTATCCAGAATCTCCCAGAGATAGTCGTAGTATTCACCGCTGCCAATCCCTGCGCGCGGAATATCGAAGTCAGTCTCGTCCGTTTCGTTAAGTGAACGAGTTACCGTCCTCGCGACGCGTGTCTGTGTGTTGTGCTGCGCGCAGTCGACGTAGACCGTGCCGACGGACACACCGTTCGACTCCGCGGCTCGTCGCGCTCGTTCGGTCACGTGACGAGCAACCAGTGACTTCCCCGTACCCGTTTTCCCGTAAATAATCACGTTGTTGGGCGGATCGCCACGAACGATCGGTCTGAGTTCAGCAGCAACGGCTTTGATCTCACCATCTCTGCCGACGATACGTCCGCTTTCAGGGACGTGGCCAACCTTCAGCAGCTCCTTTCGAGCGAAAATGTTGGCTCGGTCAGGGTCGTCTTCATCAAAGTCAAAGAGGGGATCGTCAGCGGGATCCTCGTAGCGGCCGTCGAAGTCAGAGAGTTGGGACGGTTCCTCAGCCATCAATATAAGACATCGCGGATGGGACCTACTTAATGATTTGGCTACCTCGACCAGAGTGTAAATCGGGCTATGGTCGTCTTCTGATGTTTTGTCGCTGCCGTATCATCCTCACAAAGGGTCGAGTCGGTCCCGAGTGAAATCGGATTCGGAGCGACAGTTACCGACGCAGACGGGCACCCCCAATCCAGAGTGAAAACGCCGGACTGGAGCGGGTTTGACACACCCCTAGTCAAGAGTGAATAGCCCTCCAGCCGGAGAGCAGAGTACTTGGTTGAGGCAACACCCCTCGTCCAGAGTGAAAGCTCCGGTGTGACGAGTTGGAGTGGAGTGTGGACCCCGAGTGACAGTGACGAGCGTTTGTCGGCACCCCCAATCAAGAGTGAAGACGCAGGCCAGATCTCCAGCCGAAGCAAAGCAGGGTACAGTAGGAACTGTCGGGATTGGGTGTCTTGATTACGGTTGACGAGGGAGATACCAATCCCGATTTCGGCCTTTGATGCCGCTTAGCTGGTTGGCGAATAGTCAGAATGACGATTGTTCCTTCAACGTCTCATAATACACTGACGACGGAATCGAACCCCCACACCCCTCGTCCAGAGTGAAACGCTACGAGAGTCCCTCGGTTGACCGGGCGGAAACCACACGGCGAGTCGGCTGGGAAGTGCCGAAATCACAAGGCGTGAGACGAGTATCCCTCGAACAGCAGTCGTCACACAGTCGAAGCTCCTCTAAACATGCCAATCTGCATAGTATTACCTAGAAGTTTTATTACTACCTATCTCTTACCACTCCCCAAGTGCATTCAGCACAGGGAAGAGGACGAAGGCGGCATTCGTCCGGGTGGTTTCGAACCGTTGCTCGTGTTCGTTGTTCCATTTCCTCCGTGTTCTCACGTCTTAGGCAGTCTTTCCGTGATTCTTGCTGAGCTTCTCCCACGAGAACCCCCGTTTCCCGTGGACCTCACCCCACTCTCTTGATTGGTTTTCACTCTGGACGAGGGGTGTGTGGGCAAAGTATTCTCTCCAGCTCCCTTCCGTGTCTCCACTCAGTATTAACCAACAAATCTCCCGATACCTCGATAGTGTTGGTTAACCTCTCTCAATCTCGGTGAATGCGGTCAAGTCCGTTTCCCGAGTTTCCGCGATCTCGCGTTGAATCTCTGTCCGATCCCAGCCAAGCGGTGCCAGCACACTCTCGACCGCTCTGACGAGTTGCGTCTCGTAGTACGACGCATCGTACGACTCTACCTCTTCGTGGGCCAACGCGACCCGCTCTCGCGAACTCTTCCCGTCGTCGACGACCACGTACTCGATGTCCTGTCCCGGGTGGATAGCGAGGCCCTGGTCCCGAGCCCGCTTCAGCGCCGCCACGTTCTGCGTGTTCTGCGTGTACCCTTCCAGCGGCTTGGAGACACCATTCCGTTCGACGAGCTGCTCGACCGGCACCGTCCCAGCGTGGAGGCGCTTGATTGCGTCCTGGAGACAGTCGAGGACGGCGTCCGGAGATCGAGTCGCGTCGAGCCGTTCGAGACAGTCCCGCTGGACGTCCTCGATGAACGGTGGGGTTGAGCGCTGCCGAGCTTCGATACCGCGTATCTTGAAATCGTCGTCGCCGGCGACCTTCCCGAAGTACTTCGTCAACGCGCCGGCGTCGCTCTCGCGCTGCGGCACAAACGCCACCCAGTCGTAGTGAGCTTCGTGTTCGAGCCGGATCTTGACCTCTTCCGTGATTGCCGTCGCGAGCGTCCCGAGGTCCTCGCGGTCCTCGTCGTCGACGTCGGGGTCCGGAGTCACCCAGATGGAGTCGACGATGCCGTGGACGACGCGCCAGCCGCCGGCTTCCAGCCGCTGTTTCGCCGTCAGCAGAATCTCGCGAGCGAACGCGTTGATTGCTTCGTGGCACTCGATGCGGCCGAATTTCGCGTTGCTGAACCCTTGATAGCCGAAGCAGGCGACGAGGATCCACTTCAGCGCTCCCGACCGCCCCTCGAGTTCCGCTAGGTGGTCCTCGTCGGGGTCGTCCCGTTCCTTCTCGTGACGGATGGCCGCCTTGATCTCGTCGCGAGCGTTGATGATCGGCTGTAGCACGTCGACGAGGTAGCCCCGGTCGTCGCAGATCGAGTACCCGAGGCCGGGGACGTCGTCGCGGTCGCTGTGGCAGCTACACCGGATGACATCCGGCGAGACGTTCCGGGTACAGATGATGTTCGGATAGAGACTCGAGAAGTCGAGTTCGTGGACGTTCTCGTGGAGGCCGACCTCGGGGGCGAAGATGAAGCCGCCACGGTCGGCGTCGTGGAGCGTCCCCATCGGCTTGTAGAACTCGTGGCGCCAGGAGTTCCAGGGGACGAGGACGCCGCGGTCGTGGGCCTCGCAGATCTGGATCGCCGTCAGCACGTTCCCGATCGACGCCCACGCGAGCTCTTGGACGGGCTTCTTTGAGGGCGACACGAGGTCGAGGACGCCGTCGAGGTTCGTCTCTCCGTAGAAGAACGTGTTCGACTCGTCGATGATCGCCCGGCCGGGCACGTTGTACCGCGCCGGCGAGTGACCGACGCGACCGTAGCTCGAGTACGTCGACCGGCTCGCGAGCTGCTGATAGTCGATGTCCGGCCACCGACTCAAGGAGAAGTCGGAACTGGATGTCGTCGTCCTCTCCGGGTATCACGAGTTCCGTCCTGTCGAACGACGCCTCATCGAACGCCTCGTCGACGAACTTCCAATGATCGCGCTGCTGCCGCTCCACCAAGATGGCCGGAGCGGAGTCGACGCCGTTGCGGAGGACGCCTTAGAGGTCTACGAAGCACTTGACTTTGAGACAGTAGAACTCGAGCCCGTCGACGAGTCAGGGCGGGCCTTCGGAACGATCACGGAAGCGCTCTATCGCCCGGACCCCGACACCGTCCCTTCTCCAGACGCTCTGCGATGGCGTGAACTCCCGACGCCCGAGCGCGAGATTCGCTTCGTCGCTCGCGAGCTCCGGACTGAGTTGGCCAATGGTCGCGACCCCGACGACTTGGCCGTCGTCGTCCCCGGGACCGAGGCCTATTCGGGGAACGTCGAGGACACGTTCGATACGTTCGACATCCCGCACGTCACGACCGCCGCCTCACAGCTGAACCGGACGTTCACCGGGAGTGTCGTCCACGATCTCCTGAACCTCGCCGAACCGGATCCGCGGGCCGAGGACCTCACGTCCCTGTTAGCAAATCCACTGGTTGACGTCGTCGACACCGACCAAGCCAACGCCGTCACGGCAGCTGCTCGCCGGCGTGACACGGTTTCTGTGTCACCCCTGCTCGATGACGTCGACGGCGAGTCGGCGGCCCTAATCGAGGAGCTGCTGGCCACGCTAGAGACGCTCCGAACGGAGGACATCGAGGGCGCAACCGAGACGCTCCGACGACTGTTGGACGACCGGTTCGACCTGGAGGCGGCGACAGAGGACTACGCCAGCGGCGCCGAGCAAGCCGTCGAACAGCGAGCCTACGACCTCGTAGACGAGGTCCTCTCCTCGTTCGAGTCGCTGGCGGCGGTCAATAGCGATCTCTCCCCGTTGGCCCTCTTCACCCGTGCGTTCGATGGTGTTCCGATCCGGGTTCCACAGCGCGCTGCTGGCGGTCACGTCGAAGTGATGGGGTTGCTCGACGCGCGGATGCGATCCTTCGAGAAGGTGTTTCTCGTGGGACTGACGAGCGAGCACTTCCCCGTGACGCCGGAACGCCCGGCCTTCTTCGAGGAGATGACCGACGCCCATCCGCGGTTCGACACCGGCGACGAGCGACTCCGTGGCCGCTATCTCTTCGCGACGCTGCTCGCGAACGTCGATGAACTCACGATCACCACACCAGAGACGGGCGACGACGAATCCGCCGTCGTCCGGTCGCCGGTCCTCGACGAACTCCAGCGCGTGACCGGCATCGAACCCGAAGATGGCGTCGACGACCGCGTAGGCTCCCGCGAAGATCTCCAGCGCCACGTCGCTGCAACGGCCGACCGGCGTGCGGCAGTCAGCCGCGCCGGCGACCGAGGTGACCTCTCACCCGAGCAGACCAAGCGAACGGATCGGGGACTCCACTGTGCGGACAACAGGGGAACGGCTGGCCTCTCCGAACACGACGGCGTGTTAGAACCCGAGACCGTCGCTGAGGTCTATCCTCCGTCGGAACGAGAACCCTACAGCGCGAGTCGGATCGAGCGATACGTCGAGTGTGGGTTCAAGTTCTACGCCGAGAAAGTGCTCGGAATCGAGGATCCCGACGACGTTGAGGTCGTCCCTACGCCCCTCGAAACCGGGTCGTACGTTCACGACGTTCTCGAACGATTTTTCGCGGATCTGCAGGACGAGACCGGGGATGGTGTCGATCTCACGGACTTTAACCGGGACGACCTGGCGACGCACCTTCGCGAGATCGCCGTTGAGGAACTCCGGGATGCTGACTTCGAGTACGACGGCCTGTTCTACGAACGGTGGAAGGCGGAGCTGTTCGCGGGCCTGGGTTGGGGCGAGAGCGCTCCGTACCAGGCCGGGAGCAAACCCCACGACGCACCGGAACAGGGGTTGTTCGCTACCTTCCTCGACAACGAACTCTCGCGTGACGGCGCCGCTCGCCCACATCTGTTCGAGGCTCCGTTCGGCGAGGGGCTTCTCGACTCGGATGTTGGGCCGTTCACAGTTGAGCGACCGGACGGCTCGACTGTCTCGATTCGGGGATACATCGACCGCGTTGACGTGGATCGGGATGGCGAACAACCGACGCTCACGCTCTACGACTACAAAACTGGTCGAGCACCGTATATGACGAAGACGACCGGCGGCACGAAGTTCCAACTCCCCATCTATCTGCTCGCTGCCGCCGAGGTCGTCGACGGTGACCTGTTCGCGGAGGGCTCGCTCTCGGCGACGTACTATCAGGTGCGACCGCCAAACGACCTCAAGGTTCCACGCGGCGTCGAATCGAAGTTCGATTCAGAGGCCGAACTCCGCCGGTTCCTGAACGATGTCGTTCCGGAGTGGTTGGGCCAGATCGACGAGGCAATCGGCAACGGACGGTTCCACACGACGCTTCTGTCGGCCAGCGGAGCGAACTGCCGATACTGTGACTACCGTCGGGCGTGCGATGTCCGCCATCACCGCAAGCGGGAGTTCGTCGACGAGGTTCACAAGGACGACGCAGCGTACGTTCCGCTCCGTGTTCGCGACGACGAAGACATCGAGGCGGTGATGAGCGATGACTGAGGAACCCGAGGAGATTCAGCTCACAGAGGAACAGGAGGACGCGCTCGTCCAGGGCCGGAACGTCGCGATCACTGCCGGCGCCGGGACAGGGAAGACGACCACGCTCACCGAGCGGTACGTGACGATACTGGCCCAGAACCCATCGCTCACGCCGGAGAACATCGTCACCATCACCTTCACGCGAAAGGCTGCTGCCGAACTGACCGAGCGCGTTCGGGAGGAGGTGTACGACCGGCTGGAGACTGTCGATTCACCAGAGGCCTACCACCGCTGGCGAAACGTCCTCGACGACCTGGAGGACGGCTATGTCCACACCATTCACGCGTTCTGTACCCGGCTCCTGCGAGAACGGGCCGTCGAGGCTCCGGTCCCGCTCGGCTTCGACGTGGTCGACGAAGACGGTGCCGCGACACTCCAACGCGAAGTCGTGACGGAGTTCCTCGAACGCAACCAGGACGATGACGACGCCGCGCTCCTCGCTCAGCTTTGGGGTCGCGACCAGCTGGTCGATGTACTCACTGGACTACTCGATGAGCGCCCACAGAGCGAGGCGGTCCTCGAGGAGTGGCGTGATGCGGAGGTCGACGACTACGTCGATATCTGCTGGGAGGTCGTTTGTGATCTCGATGTTGCCGACGCCCGACAGACGCTGTATGCGGACGGACTCCTTGAGCGGCTACGCACAGTCGCGGGCCGCGTCGACCGCGAGGGCGCTATCGGCGACGAGGACGGTCTTCGGGCCTACCGGACCTTCACCGAGGTCGCGACGACACTCCCAGACGACTCGGAGGAAAGCGATTCACGCGACTGTCAGCGGGCAATCCTTGAGCTCTACGAGGCCTGTGAGAAGAAGAACGGCGGCCTGTACAGCAGTTCGGGGTACGTCGTCGGTGACCGGGACGATTGGGGTGAGTACGGTGACGTCTACGACGACCTGAAGGACGCCATCGACGCGGTCATCGCGGCCATCGAACCGCACGCGGATGCGGTCGAGACGACGCCGGGGGAACTGGAAGCGAATAGCGCTCACTACGCGCTGGCTCTGATGCGGGTCTTCGACGACGTCCTCGCAACCTACACCGACGAGAAGGAGCGCCGCGATACGCTCGACTTCCCCGACGTGATCGAGACGACCCTTGAGTTTCTGCGAGCCAATGATGCGGTCACGGAGCGGCTTCGAGACCAGTTTGCGGCCGTGATGGTCGACGAGTTTCAGGACACGGACCCGCGTCAGTGGGAGTTGGTCAAGCTCCTCACGGGCGTTGACGAGCAGGCGGCGTCGAACGTCTTCCTGGTCGGCGACGAGAAACAGAGCATCTACGGATTCCGTGGGGCCGACGTGACGACGTTCGGGGATGCGCGCAGAGAACTCCAGGCCGTCAACGAGGCTCGTGGGGTTGACGACGTTCCCGACAGCGATGCCGGGAGTCCGACCGCCCTCGAACTCTCCGGGAACTTCCGGACGCTGGACGAGCCGTTGTCGTTCCTGAACGAGCTCTTCGAGTACCTGTTCCAACCAGAAGGTGATACCCACGAACCCTACGAAGCGCCACCTCAGGGACTGAGTACGCAGCGCGACCGTGTCGAGGACATCGAGGGACTGACCGGGAGTGTCGAGTATCTTGCTGTCCCCGACGATGCCGATACGGCAGCGGAGCTCTTCGGCGACGACCATCCGGTCGCCGAAGGCGCGCTGGACCACACCATCGAGGCCGAGGCACAAGCGCTCGCTGCTCGACTGACCCACCTGTTCGACGATCCGCCGACAGTCCAAGACCCCGATACAGGTGCCCATCGTGACGCTACTCCCGACGACACGGCTATCCTCCTGCGCCGGCGAACTCATCTGGATCGGTATCAGCGCGCCCTCGAGGAGTACGACATCCCCTACACTGTCGTCGGTGGCGTCGGGTTCTACGATACGCCCGAGGTCCAGGCGCTCACGAACCTGCTTCGAGTACTCGGTGACCCACAGGATGACGTCTCCCTCTACGGGATGCTTCGGTCGCCGCTATTCGGATTTGCGGATGATCGCCTCGCACCGGCGGTCGCAGAAGCCGATTCAGTATGGGACGCACTCGCCGAGACGGACGATCCAGAGCTCGCGGACGCGTTCGACCTCCTCACAACGTGGCGGACCCTCAGCGGCTGTGCGACGCCGTCCGAAGATGGCGTCCTCCCGTGGAACCGCCTGCTGTCCCGAGTGATCGACGACACGGGGTATCTGGCGAGCGTGAGTGCTGACGAACGCGGTCTCCAGGCCGTCGCGAACGTCGAGAAATTCCGCGACCAGGTCCGTACTTGGAGCGAGAACGGTGTTCACACAGCTGCCGGGTTGCTCCACCGGATCGACCGCCAAGCAGAGATCGACCCTCGTGAGGGGGAAGCAGATATTCCGGGTGACGCCGAGGGCGTCCGGATTATGACGATCCATTCTGCGAAGGGCCTCGAGTTCCCGATCGTCACCGTCCCCGATCTCGGGAGTGATCTCAACTTCGGCCGCTCCGTCGACGACCATGGCTACGTTCGACTCGTGGGCGGAACTGATGACGCGCCGCCGGTGCCGGCGGTTGGTGGACCGAATCCGGGCGATGCGTTCTCCATCGAGAAGACGGCCGTCCACGAGTACGCTGACCGACGGTCGCGTCCACAGGAGCGGGCGGAGTCGAAACGCCTCCTCTATGTAGCGTGTACACGAACGCGGGATCACCTCCTTCTCTGCGGCACGCACGAGATGGACGTTGGCGAGTCCGGCGATATTGAACTCGGTGAGCCTGCAACCTTCGACGACGCGGACCGGTGGAGTGACTGGCTTCAGCCGTCCCTCCTTGATGGCGATCTCATTGGCCGGGCGATCCGTGAGGGAGAGGCCTGCGGACAGATTGAGGATGCCCGCTATACAGTTTGTCGACCACCAAGGCCGGTCGACTGGCAGGCCGACGACGCTTTTGTCGACTCGGAGTCAAACATTTCGATACCCTCTCCGCCGACTCAAACGTCGGCTAAACGAATCGCTGCAACGACGCTCGTGAACGCGGTCGCAGATGCCACTGCGAACGGTCACAGCTACACCCAGAGCGGCGAGTCAGCTGGACTGAGCCCAACGACATTTGGGACGGTCGTACACAGAATCAACGAACTTCGTCCACCGAGAGACGAGTGGCCAGCGCTCGTTCGGCGTCTGAGTTCAATGGCTGGAGAAGAACCGACGGAGAGTGACCTCCGCGACGTGGTTGACCATGCAACGGATGCAGTCGAATTTGTCAACCAAGTAGAGGACGATAGTCAGCTCGAGGCGACCTACGATGAGTACTCTGTCGTCGCCCGAATCGGTGCATCGCGGATAGTCGGTGATATCGATCGGCTGCTGGTTACCCCGGACGCGTATCACGTAATTGATTACAAGACGAACGACCTGTCGTCGACTTCAACGACCAATCTGGCTAGCCACTATCGACCCCAGATGCTGGCGTACGCGTTGGCGCTCCTCCAGCACGATCCTGACCGTGGTGTTCTTGCCTCGCTTCGGTTTACCGATGTCGGCGTCGAAGAACGGTTCGAATGGGACGCGAGCGAACTCTCTACAATCGAATCTGAGGTTCGTTCTATGGTGGAGATGGTCGTCGATTGACTCCCATTAGCCGAACGTGATTCGGAGATAACCTCCACGTATTGTCCGCTCTAGAGTGGTGGCGACGATGGTGTCCACAACATCGTCTGGCACATCCTCAACTGCTGGTAGATCCAGAGTAGGGAGATACGCATAGAGGTCTGTTGGCGTCCAGAACGTGACACCCGGCGCTGGCATGACCGACATTGAATCAAGGGCGTCGATGTCACCGCCTTCGACGCGAACCAATTGGATGCGATACGGGACATCGTTACGGACGAACTCCAGGGCACGGCGGAACTCGTTTACCGTGAAGCGGACGGTGTAGGGCGCGTCGCCAGTTACCGCCTTTACCTCGATCGGAGTTGGTTGTGCGGCTTTATCCCCCGCTGTTCCTGCGACCCGACCTGTGATATCGAGGATATCGTACCCTGGTCCCCGCTCGTCAGCGGCGACGAAGGCGAGACGAGGAGGATCGTCGGATCGAGTCGTCTGACCAGCTTCGATGGAATCGAGAAGGCGTTTGGCGAGTCTCCTTGGGGTCTGCTCTAGGCGGTTGAGGTCGCTGCAACGACCAGGGTTATGCCATGGGCAGGGACTCGACTCGTTGACGATCGGTTGGAGATGCTCTCCCAGTCGCTGTTGCCAGTCGTCGGTTTCCTTGGCCCACGTCTGTAACTGGCTGCAGACAGAAGCGAAGATGACCTCCTCGGCAAACTCTGGCCGGTCGGTGAGTTCGCTGCTCCCACCGCTCCCATATCCGGCGTCTCGGGATTGAATGCGACCGCTCACCCCGGCACTGGCGTTATCATCGAACCGTATCGGTTCGGCTTGGATAGTCTCAAAGGCTCGTTCTCGCACCCTTCGAGTATGCGTCTCTTCGGAGGTCGACATGTCGTGAGTGTCGGGGAACGTCCCGGTCTCAAGATACTGTCTGAGTGATCGACGGAGGGCCTCCTTGCTGTCCCGACTTTCTTCCTCCGACCCAGAATCAGGTGCTCCGTCATTACAGATGACTGTGAGTATAGTTTCGCAGAGGTTGTCCACGGCGGCAGGGCCGAGTGAGAGCCAGCAGTTCTCTTCGCCAGTTTTGTCCTCTGATTCCAGGAGGCGATGTGCGAACGGTGGACTGGTCCAAGACCATTCCGCGGGCTGCTGGCGCGTCTCAACTCGCCATTCTTGGATGTCTTGGAGGTCAGTCCATCGGGTTTCTTCGTCGGCGTTCCACCAGATTCGACACACCTTCTCTAAACGTTGTGCTTGCTCTTTCGGCAGCGAGTGGTGCTCTTGGAAAGTTGGGTGATGGGCGTCCGCCCACGTGACGAACGTTTCCGGAGCAATCGTCTGTGACAGCGTAGTACAGGGGCATTCGTCCGCTAAAGCTGCCCGATCGGAGAGCAGAGTTTGTACCATCTCAACGACAGGCTCCGAAGCCGACTGCGTCGAGTCAATGAACGGCTTCACGGCATTGGTGTCGGGTGTGCCGTCCCGGATGGCCTGCCGGATGTTCGTCCGAACGGTATAGGCATCCGTATCCGCCTCGGCAAGTCGGTCGTCCAGCCGACTCAGCACCTGATCTGTGTCGACTGATACCCCGACCTTATCCAGGAGAGTGGTTGCTGCCTCGATGTCTGATCTGAGGGCGTCAACCGAACCCTGACCGATTGCCCGCCGAACGGCGCTGACGTCGAGATCTGCGGCGAGTACTTCCTCCTCGTCAGCGAGAGCGAGACGAAGGTACGTTGAGCGCGAGCGCTCGAACAGTACCTGGAGCGCCTCGGTGAAGACTGTTGGATTCGGATCGTTCTCATCAACGGACGTTACGTTATAGGCGAGCCCATACCGGGAACTTCCGGCCTGAGCTCCGTTTTCGCCAAGCGGGTAGACGGCAGAACGTTCTCCGAACCTGGAATCCTGCAACGAGAAGCGTTCACGGTAGCGTACAAACACCTCTTCTGGGACGCCTCGGATGTGGTCGATGGCTACCTCCAGATCCTCACGATGATCGGGTTGGAACGTCTCGCTGGTTTCGGCACTCAATGCGGCGAGAATGAGTGGTCGTCGACCGCGTAGTTTTGCGGCGAGGCGCTCGTCCATCTCGGGGTTGGCCGAAGCATCAAGTTGAGCAGCCGATAGCTGTGGCCGATCGCCGGCCTGTGTCCGGAATTTGCAATCGAGAGCTGTTGCGAGGGCTGCCCCTCGGCCGACAGTCGGCGTTTCTACGACCCACGGACCTTCCCAGGAGCCGTCGCGGTCTTCCCACGGGAGTTGCTGGCTGTCGCTGAACCAGTAGCTCTCTCTGTCGCGGATGAGTTCGATCGGTACCGATGCCCATCGATCGCCAGCCTTGACTGGGAAATGGGTGAGGAAGGGGAGTTCACCGAGCGTTGAGTCGTCACGGTCGAGGTAATCGGCGATGGGCGTAATGAGCCGTGAATAGACGGTCTTCCAGCCGTCGGCTATGCCGTCGGTGGCTAACTGGTCGAGCGCCACGGGCTCGTCCATCTCGGACACCAACGGCGCTGCAGCAAGTTCCTCCTGTATTTTTTGGAGACGGAGCGCAGCCTCTGTTGCCGACAATTCTTCAAGCGGTCTGACGCCAAGCTGTCGCCAAATCGAGACATCGACCTCAGTCGACCCCACGTCTACTGTCGGAAGCCAGCTGCCGGTCTGTGACCCCTCGCCGGCGCGCTCAACCGCCCAGAGTATGGAGCCATCGGACCACCAGTCTGGTGTTTGGACGGCGTTATGTTTGCTCCATATTGGCGCCGCGCGGAGCTGCCAGTTAAGCAGTGTTGGGACTGTCTCTGTCCAGCCATGACGCCCGCCGTGGTCGGCACGACATGACCATCCCGTGGTCAGGATAGACTGCTCAAACCTGTCGCCGTAGGTGGCGAGGAGGTCACAGACATACTCTACTCCCAGTCGGGCAAATGGATCGTCCGCGCCCTTAGTAGGCATCCAGGCCCACGCTTCCAGGGCGACGTCGTAACTGTCCAGCCCACCTTCCACGGCTGACGGTTCGCTTCCGAGTTCGCTGTCGGTGTATCGGCCACGGAGATCTTTAACTGAGCAGTGATCGCTGTGGCCCGCCGTCATTTGCGGACCGAACTCTGGTGCGGTGATCAGGTCGAGATACGATCCGCTATCCTCACCACGGCTCCCGACGGCTGTCCTGTCGACGACTTGCTGTAGCGTTGTCCGGAGACTCGAAATTGACTCCGCGTTAATCTCAGCGCGAGCATCACGTACGTTCCACTTGAGCGGGTTCCAGTGGTCGCGCCCCCCCTTTGGCGTCTCCGTCTGTGTTAGGGCTTCTACTTCTGGGAACGCTGAGAGTCCGAGGATGCCGAGGAGCTTTGCCGCCGTGGTAGGGCTGATTCCCTGTTCCGCCAAGAACTGCCACCGGTCATCGTTCGGCGGGCGAACGATTGGGCCAGCCCTCACCGGCTCAACCGAGGTTGTCGGTTGTTCGTTGATGTCTGGAGCTAGTTTCTCCCAGGTGTCAATCCGCTCTTCGGTGTTCCTGAGAGCCTGCCACTTCGGTGGCAGGCGAATATCGGCGATTCGATGAGCTGTTCCATCAGTCTGGTCGAGAAGATCCGCCCCCAGCCGATTCCGCCTTACTGCGAGGCGGTTCAAGAGGTTCCGACGCCGCTCGGAGTTGTGGGTGTGTTTTTGGACGTTGTCGTGATTGAGATACGCTCCTTCCGTCGGAATGAGGCGCTCACGCTCTTGGTTGGCAACCGCTCCCGCGAAAAAGCTCAGGGCGTCGTCGGAGAGCTCCTTACTGGAGGAGTCGGGTTCGCCTGTTCGTCTTTGTTGGCGTTGGGTTGATCCGAGGAGTTCACGGACGTATTGTGGATATGACCGAAGCTGGACGATGCCCCAGTCGTTCCCTGCCTCTGAGAGAATGTTGCTGGACCGGGAGTCATCGGAGATCGCTTCGTCGATGACGAACACGCTGAGGCCGATACTGTCTGGGGGGATGCGTAGCTCCGTCTCGGGGGCGTCATCTCCCCGCCAGAACACCGTCCGCGTGTACGTTTCCGTCACGTTGCCTCCCTCGCCGTGGGACTCGACTGGGACCAGCTGGACACGTTCCTCTTTGGTGGTCTTCGAACGGTAGGAGCATGGAAGGATATGGACGCCAGCCTTTTCGATGTCGAACTCCTCGTTCAGTACCTTCTGAACGTCTTTATCTTTGAACTCGGCATACGCGTCCACGAGCCTCACCGATCCAAGGAAGAGTTGCCGCCCGATCGGTGCCGAGACAACAATTCGTGCGTCCGGAGTTGCGAGGTGTTCTGAGAGCTGGGTCGTCCAAGCCTCTACTAGAGAGTGATGCCGCTCAGCATCGTCGTTTGTTGACGGCGGTGCCTCTTCTAGGAGATAGCGGTATCGCTTCGACCAGTCCACGGTGTCGAGATCGTCGTGGACACTCCACCGAAGGAACGTGAGCAGGCTTGTAAGGGTGGGGAGACGACGGGTTGTCTTTGCCGGATTCCTCGCCTGGGCGGGTTCATTCAGTTTCTCTCTGACCAGGTACAGTGCTGCGAAGGCTCCCACCACTTCGGGATCAGGATGCAGAAGCGCCTCGTTGACTGCCGTCGCCGGTGAGTCGTCATCGCCTATCCCTTCCGTAGGTAGACACGACCTTTTTCCCAGTTGTTCGTAGACGGCCCGTGAGAATAGGTCTAGTAGGCCGACCCCGGTTTCGTCGAGGTGTACCTCGTCGTTGATGATGTCTGCGAGTGTCACGCCATTGGCGCCTGCTGGCGTTGGTGGAAGGAGGTTCCACGGACTGGTCACGCTACCCTGGTTCTTTGTCCCTCCTTCCTGACGAGCGAGTACGGTGGCGACATCGCCGATTAGCGTCGCGCAGTGGTCTAGGATATACGCGTTGTACTGGTCTGAGTCAGAGTAGAGTTTTTCCCGATCTTTGGAAACCTCCACGTTCGCGTGCAGGCAGAAGGGGAACCGTTTCGAGGCACCCGTGATGGGGTAGTATAGATATGGTGGGTAGGCGTGTGACTCTGGTCCGATGCCGTCCAGTGCCTCTCCTTCGAGGACTGCCTGCAGGTTCTGGTTAGCTAGCCAAGCTGGGGATTCGTTATCCGTGGGGACGAGGATTCGCGGTCGTACATCAACCTCCTGCTCGTCGTCTGTTGACCGACGTTGCTCCGTAGTCAGCAAGGTGTCCGGGACAATCGGTTCGTGCCCCTCTACCCAGTGGAACAGTTCGTAGGTCTGTTGAACCTGCTCTTGACTCTGGTCATGGTCTTGCTCCTGCTGGTTGACCGTTACTGTGACAGATGTAGACTCCACCGGACGTTTGGTATCTGTCGCGTACGTTGCTGGCTCTGATCGGTCGATATCCCACCGTTCGTGGGCCGTCCGCTCGGTTCCCTCAAGCTGATCCAGTACGAGTTGGTCGATGTTTCCGAAATGGATGAGAGATTCTGGTGTGACCTCACCTCGTGACTCCCCATAGGCGTTCGCAGCCGCTGAGTACCGCAGCCGGGCCCACAGGTTGTTTGCGATTCGGTCGGGATCTCTGTCGCGCTCCTGTTCGACTCCGAGGGCAGAGCGGAACGCCGTAAGGTCATCGTCCTTGAAGCGCACGATGACTGCTGTTGTGAACTGATCTGGAATTTCTGGTCCGTCAACGATCACTGACGCATCAGTTAACAGCTGTCTTGCCACCTGCTGCAATGATCCGTCCAAAGCTGCTCTGTCGTCTGGTATCTCGAGTGGGAGTGGATAGGAAAAGAAGGGGAGGCTTGTGACATCTTCAGCACGGAGGGAATCTAATGTGATACGGTTTTCCTGATCGGTCGTCGTGACGAGGTTGGTGAGGTCAGACGTGGCGAGTCGCTCTCGAAAGCGGTCGAGTCGATATTTGACTTCGGGATTGTTATCCGTCGCCGTCGAGCGGGAAAGAACAGCCGCTGTCGGGTTTACAGGACCACACTGGAGTCGTGCAAGATTACCGTCGTTGAGGTCTGTCCACACCTCATAGGCATCCCCAATAGTACAGACCGATGTCAAACCTACTCCTTTTTCCCCGATTGCGTCTGTTTCCTTCCCTGAACGACTCACCTTTCGTAAGTCTTCGAGGACCTCTTCGTCGTCGAATTCAAACGGTGCACCCGTGTTTGCGACGAGGACGCCTTCACGTGAGACGGCTACGTACAGCGTTCCCGTCTCGTCAGCCTTTTGGATGGCATCGCGTCCATTCTGTAACAGTTCGACAAGTTCACGGTCTTGATGTGCCCCTGCTGTCCCAGCCTCGCCGCCACCAATACTTGTCTCATTGAAGAGTGCTTTCTTCGGGGTATCGTATCGACTGTTTGGACCGATTGATTCCAGCTTCTCCAAAAGATCAGCGTATCTCTCAGTCAGCTCGTCAGCCCACTCTCTCGACGTGAGTGCCATCTAATGATTCGGTTGTTCTCCTCGATGTCATTATCGGTACTTCCCGAACGTCGCTTCGTGAACTGTGCTGAGTCATGGACGAACGGAGTGAATGCCGGTGTGGTAACTGAGTGAACAGGAAGTAGAATCCACGCATGAGGAGAAGTGAAGTAAGAAGGCTGAGATACGCTGTTCTAGGCGAATGCTGTTGCTCACCCGGAGCTTGCCCAAGGCCGCGGGCTGACCTCAGCCCGCGGCCGGCGCGTATGCTTCTGGCACACCTGTTCCGTTCATCTCGATCTCCCAACTCCGCTCTAGCTCTTCCTCTAATGCATGTCTGATCCAGTCAGAGAACGTCTTGAACGTGAATTCCTCGGGCAGGTCGCGCCCGCCCCGCTGGGGGCGGGCGACGACCGCCCATCGAAGCACAAGCCAGAGGTTCTCCAACAGGAATCCAACCAGGACGAACGCGAAGCGGATGATTGGGTCTTGTGTCGTCGTTACCACTCGTGCTTGGCGAAATACACGGTAGCTCGTTTCGATCGCTGACCGTTTCCGATAGAGCCGTTCGACTTGTTTCGGCGTGCGATCGGCCAGATCGCACGCCACATAGCCTCGCACGACCTCGCCACTTTTCCCGCGATCTCCGGCGTGATATGACACAGCGACCGCGAGCGGGAATTCCAGTTCCCGCTCGCGGCCTTTGTACATCCGATAGGTTGTCATGTACGAGCAGTGCGTATCCAGCTTCTTCCTCATGCGCTTGCCCTTCTTTTGGACGGGAACGACAGTCGCAGCAACCTCCCGTGAGCGGCGCAGAATACGTTCGTTGTAGAAGCCGCGATCAGCCAACAGAAGCTCTATCTCGAAGGGATAGGCCTCGACGCGGTCGAGGACGCGCTCGACCGCGTCGGCCTCTTTCTCATCACTACGGACGTACGTCATCGCCAACGTCACTGGCTTTCCGTTCGAGACGAGATACGCCGTGCAGTACCGGTGGCACGTCGTTGTTCCGTCTTTCGCGTGCATGCGACAGAGTTCACCTTCTTCATCGGCGTACGTTCCGTGGTAGGGGTTATCGACGAAGTCAATGGAGACGATCCTCGACCGATCAGGGTCGAGGATCGTCATCGCTAACTCTCTGAGAAGGCGGTTAGCAACCCGCTCAAGCCACTCCCGGTTGAGCGTATGTAGCCAGTCCATGACAGTATCGTCACAGACAGCGTTGTCGTTGTCCTTGCACGTCTCCCAGATGGACGTCTGATTGACTGCTGCAAGAATGACAACAGCCCAGATATCGCCGGGATCGAGGGGCGAGCCCTCGATCCCTGGCAAGGGGAGCTGGCAGATGACGTCTTCCGCTAAATCTTTCACGTCCGAATCCGAAAGAACACCGTCTGGCTGAGGGATACTGAACACATTCACTCAACCAGACATCTTCCTCATGAGACCAACGCTTTAGCTCCAGCTCTCACACCAGTCGGGAAGTACCGATAGTATCATCCACATCTCCATTAGTAGGCGTCTCTTTCACATATATTTCTATGGTCCGCCCATCTAAGTCAGTGCCTTCGTTCCAACCGGCGATCTGGGAAGATACATCAAAGACATCTCTATCCCCATTCGGTTTGTAATCTGACGCATCTGTCGCCTTCACCTCTCCGATAGTTCCGTCTTTAAAGATCAGATCTAATTCACCATGAGTTCCCTGCGGGCCGAGTTCCCGTTCTAACTCTGCGATATTTTGATCAGAACTACTGGCTACACGAGCCTCAAACGTTGCTCCATCAACGTTGTCTACTGAGTTCGCGTCTGCTAGGCTTTTCGCAATTCTCTCTGCACCAGTTATATCCGAAATTTCATCGATATCATCGATAAACTGTTCTGCTCGAGCCCTAGGGACATCACTGTTACCGGTGAACTTAGCGAGGTTTGCTCGTACATCGTCTAAGTCACTTGCTGTGAGTTCGACATCGTCAACAGTGTTAATATCACTTCCATCAAGTTCGAAGAACCGTTGCGCTGTCTCTGGATCGTCGAACGTCCGAATCAGTTCGATTCCATCTGTGCCTGTATCGGCATCGAATCGATACAGCGGAGAAAGATCGTCTAATTCCGAGACCACTCGAGCGCCGTTTTCGCCACCCTCAGCGACGGTCTGGAATAATACATCGCGTTCAGCGGGATCGGCATCGCTTGTCCGCTGAACGATTCGGCGGAAGTCGTCGTTATCGATGGCATCCTGATCATGCAGCTGTGTCAGTCGAAGCTGCCATGCTCGTTTGAGGTCCGGTCCGGAGCCACCGTCGGGTACAGTCGTTCGGCGAATCGAAAGGAATGTGTCTCGCGTCGACTGATCCATTTCGTCGATGAACTTCGCGCCGTCATCGCCAGTTTGCAAGAGATATCGGCTAAGCTGCCGCTGTTGAGTTTCCGGAAGTGTATCGATATCAGCGTCCATCGCGCGCTGATGCCGCCAGAGCCGATACGCCCCGCCGGCGGTGTCGGCCTGACTCAGCAGCGGTTCGGCCGCATCGCCGTCGACCGCAAGCAGAATCCGCGCGGTCGCACGGCCTTTCGCGGCTTTCTTCGCGTCGCTGACCCGCTCGAGGGCCCTCAGCGCCTTCGTATCGGAGAGTTTCGACCCGACATCTTGGACCTTATCAGAGCTCTTGAGGGCCGTTTTGACGCTGCCGGAACGGCTCTGGTCGAGGACCATCTTCGCGAGGAAGCCCGCGGCGTACCCCTCGTACCAGTTCTCCCTGAAGGTGTCGTACAGGTCCGCCTGCTCTTTCTCCTCGAGCGATCCGTAGGGGTTGTTCACCGCCTGTTTCCGCTCGATGTCCTGTGCCATCGCCTTGACGAGCGTCTCGGCGGCACCGAGTCCCTCCGACCGGGCCAGGTCGAGCAGCGCTCTGATCCCCTCGACGACCGCCTCCGGATCGTCGATGAGCTGCGAGATGTCTTGGAAGGCGACGCCCAGACTCGCGGAGAACCCGGAGACGGCTGCGAACTCACTGGCCACGACGTAATCGGCAGGAGTCCCCGTGTAGAGGCTGCCGGCCGCCTCGCCGTAGAAGTTCGCCCGTTCGACGCCGACCGCGTCGTCTTCGTTGCCGTTCCGGTCGCGCGTTTCGACGTAGATCGTCGTCCCCGCGGTCGTATCGCCGACGGATTCGGCGACGCTCCCGGTCGTTTCAACGGCCTTGGCGCCGAACGAGATGAACGTCGATTTGTAAGTACTGGTGTCGACGTCGGTGTCCGACTCGGCGAGTACCTCGGTGAACTCGAGGTAGTCGTAGACGGTTTCGCCGCCGTCGTAGTTCGCCGTCGTCTCCTCGTTCCCAGCCTTGACTAGCGCGGCACGGTCGACCCCGGCCGGGTCGTGGATCTGGACGGAGACCCAGTACGTGGTATCGAGGCTCGTTTTCGGGATGTGATACCCCGAGTTCTGGACGTCGATCTCCGGCGGCCGAACGTCGTAGAGAGTTGGATCGCCAGCGTTTTCGAGACGAGAACAGACGGGACGGACGGCGGCTACGTCAACGAGGGCGCCGAGTCGGGCCGTCGTCCGGCAACCGGTGATACCACCGTCGTGAATCCGAGCGCGAATCGGTGCGACGCACCGACAAAAACGCCGAGCGGGTAGCGACTCGAGCGCCCACTACCGGATACGATACCGGCGGTTACACCAGCGGCTCGACTAACTCCTCGCCGGCCGCGAGCAGGTCCCGAACGCGGTCCTCGTCGGACGCCTCGGCATAGACCCGCAGCACTGGCTCGGTCCCGCTGGGGCGGATCAGCAGCCACGAGCCGTCGGCCAGTTGCAGTTTGAAGCCATCGGCGGTGTTGACGCTCTCGACGTCAGTGCCGGCGACGGCGTCGGGGATCTCGTCCTCGAGATCGTCCAGCACCCGAGATTTCTCGTCGTCAGGGCAGACGACGCTGATCTTGTCCTGGACGACGGTACCGTGTTCCTCGAGCAGGCGGTCGACCCGGCCGTCTAAGGGTTCGTCGGCGTGCATCGCGGCCGCGAGCAGGGCCATCAGCACCCCGTCTTTCTCGCGGACGTGGCCGCGGATCGTGAACCCGCCCGATTCCTCGCCGCCGACCAGCGCGTCGTGCTCGGCGATCCCCTGCGCGACCCACTTGAAGCCGACCGGCACCTCGTGAACGTCCTCGCCGTGGGCCTCGGCGACGCGGTCGATCAGGAACGTCGTCGAGACCGTGCGGATCGCCGGGCCGGTGTCGTCCTCGAGCAGGTAGTCGTACAGCGCGGCGAAAAAGAGGTTCTCGTCGAGGTAGCCCCGCTCGGGGGTGACGATCGCGATCCGGTCGGCGTCGCCGTCGTTGGCGACGCCCAGTTCGGGACCGGCGTCGTCGTCGGTGACGAGGTCGATCAGCGTTTCGAGATTCTCGGGAGCGGGTTCGGGGGCGCCGCCGCCGAACTCGGGGTCGCGCTCGCAGCGCAGACACTCCAGGGAAGCGCCGGCCCGCTCGAGGAGGGCGTCGGTCGTGCCGCGGCCGCTGCCGTGCATGGCGTCGTAGGCGACGGTGAGATCGGAGAGGTCGACGCGATCGACGCCGGTCACGTCCGCGACCCGCTCGAGGACGGCGTCGGCGTGGGGACCGGCGAGGTCGACCGCCTCGACGGTGCCGTGCTCGCTCTCGGGGAGGGGATCGGGTTCCGCCAGCCGGTCGGCGATGGCGTCGGTCACGTCGGGCAGGGCGGGCGCGCCGTCGGCGGGGATGAACTTCACGCCGTTGTACTCCGGCGGGTTGTGCGAGGCGGTAATCGCCAGCCCGCCAGCGAGGTCCCGCTCGACGATGGCGTGGGCGATAAGCGGCGTCGGCCGGTCGCGCTCCGGCATGATGACGTCGAATCCGTTCGCACACAGCACCCGGGCCAGTTCCTCCGCGAAGCCCCGGGAGGTCTCGCGGGCGTCGTAGCCGACCACGACTGGGGCGTCCCGACCCTCGTCGCGGAGGTACGTCGCCACGGCTTGCCCCACCATCCGAACTCGGGGCGCGGTAAACTCCTCGAGCGTCGCCCGCCAACCGTCGGTACCGAAGCTGATCGGCTCCATATCTTCCCATCACCGGCCCGTTCAAAAAAAGCGACGCCCTCGGATCGAACGCGAACCGTCGTACTCGTGGGCGAACGGGAGCACGGTCGGCAGTTACTAGCGTCCCGAATTACCGACGACCGTCGGACTTTACGGGAGCGGCACGATAGTGAGAGATATGAGTGCCACGCCCTCGGTTCTCGCCGTCAGCGGCAGCCTCCGCGCGGAAAGCTACACGCGAACGGCCCTCCGGTACGTCCTCCGCGCCGCCGACGAGCGCGGCGCCGAAACGACCCTGCTCGACCTGCGGGAGTACGAACTGCCGGTCTACAATCCCGACATCGATGACAGGGAACAGGGCGACGCCCGAGAAGTCAAACGGCTCGTCCGCGAGGCCGACGCCGTCGCGCTCGGCACGCCGGTCTACCACGGCTCGTACTCGGGCGCGCTGAAAAATTTCCACGACTACTGCGGCTGGGACGAGTACGAGGACACGACCGTCGGCCTGCTCGCGACCGCCGGCGGCGGCAGCTATGGCTCGACGCTCGATCACCTCCGGATCACCGTGCGGGGCGTCCACGGCTGGGTGCTCCCCCACCAGGTCGGCATCCGCAACGCCTCGAGTCGCTTCCGCGCCGACCCGGACGCGATCGACGGCCGGGCCTTCCGCGAGGACGACCTGCGGGAGCGCGTCGAGAAACTGGGTCGGATGCTCGTCGAGTACGCCTTCATCGAGCCCGACGTGTCGTCGCCGCGGACGACGACCGACGACTGACGATCGACGATCGTGGGACCGCGGTCTACTCCTGCTCGAGTCCGATCAACTGCTCCTTCTCGGTGCGGCTCAACTGCTTGATCTCGTACTCGCGGGACATCGCCGCGGATCGCGAGTCGAACCGCTCGTGGTACCTGAGTTCGACCGGCGTGCGCCCGCGCGTGTACTTGGCGCCCTCGCCCGCATCGTGCTCGGTGACGCGTCGCTCGAGGTCGGTCGTGTAGCCCGTATAGAGGGTTCCGTCGGCGCACTCGAGGACGTAGACGACGTGCTCGTCGGCCATCGGCCGCGGATAGGAAGACGACGGTGAAAAGCGTCGCGTTCGTAGGAGTCCACCGGTTGCTCGTCCGTCGCGATGCTGGGAGGGGTCCGATTAGGTGCCGCGAGCGCGTTCTCGGGCTGCCTCGGCGATACCCGCGTTCGCCGAACAGCTCACGCACGCGTGAATCTCGCCGTGTTCGTCGGCGAAGACGCGCGCGAAACGCTCGGACACGTGCGCGCCGCAGTGGTTACACTTGGGCATTGGTCACACCGGCCGAAGCCGGCACCTAAGGATACTGCGGGCGCATATAAAAAGACTCGCTCTTCTGTAGGAGATTGTTGATACTGCTGAGCTATCGCTGTGGAGTCGAAGAGGACAAGGACACCGCGTCAGCGGTGTCCGACACGAATGATTCCGCTGGATGTGTTTGGGTCGGAATCGGTCGCAGCGGACCTGCTCCAACAGGTTCGCTGGCGTGACGGCGTTTCTTGTCCTCGCTGCCGTTCTGACCGAACAGTCAGAAACGGCAGCTACGGGCACTTTCAGCGGTATCTCTGTAAGGATTGCGGCCGCACGTTCAACGATAAGACTGGCACAATCTTCGCTCACTCGAAGATCGCACTCCGCAAGTGGCTGTTTTCGATCTACGCGTTTTTGCGGTTTAACACGAGTCTCAGGCAGTTACAGTGCGAAATCGGTGTCACCTACAAAACGATTCACAGGCGTGTCGAGCGCTTCGCCGAAGCGCTCGACGCGCCGTCACTCGATCTCCGTGGCCCGGTTGAAATTGACGAGTTCTACGTCTCTGCCGGCTTGAAAGGCCGCGAGCGCGACCGCTGGTCGCGCTCTCGCGGTCTCTCTCGACGCGGACGCGGAACGTATGATCAAGACAAACCACCCGTGTTCGTCCTCGTGGATCGTGGCACCGAGCAGCGGTACGTTGTGCCGGCGAAATCCGCAGACGAATCGACGATCCGGCTCCTGCTGACTGACCGCCAGCAGGAGCCTCTCACGGTCTATACCGACGGATTTCGTGCGTACGATCCGCTTGATGAAGATGAGCAATTCGACCGCGAATACGTCGTTCACGGAGACGGTGAGTACGCCGACGACACGGTCCACGTGAACACCTGCGAGAGCCACGCGTCGCTGGCGCGACGGTGGCTCTCGCCACATCGAGGCATCTCAAAAGATCGCCTCACACAGTATCTCCGAGCGTTCCAGCTCAGACGAGAACTCTACCGCAAACCCGGACGAGAAGCGCTCAAACACGCCGTCAAAGCAACTCTCTGAAATCAACAATGTGCTACACAAGAGCGAAAAGACTTTGCCAAACGAGTACTGTGATTTTCGAACTAGAAAGATTATTTTTCGTCTTCCCCGCCGTCGGTTCGCGCCGCGTCGATCGCGCGGGCGATCAGCGTCGCCTGTGCGCCGGCGACGAAGCCGGCGTCGACGTTGACGACCGACATGACGGTACAGGACTGGAGCATCCCCGAAAGCGCCGCCTCGCCGTCGCCGCCGTAGCCGTAGCCGCTCGAGACGGGGAGGCCGATCACCGGCGTGTCGACGAGGCCGGCGATGACGGTCGGGAGCGCTCCCTCGCGGCCCGCGGCGACGATCAACACGTCCGCTTCCCGGAGCCGGTCGACCTGATCGAGCGTGCGGTCGAGCGCCGCGACGCCGATGTCGTCGACCCGGTCGACGGTCGCGCCGGCGTCGACGCAGACGGCCTCGGCCTCGTCGGCGACCGGCTGGTCGACGGTCCCCGCCGTCACCAGCCCGACCGTCGCCTCGAGCGACGGACGCTCGTAGTCCGGCGTCCGAATCAGCAGGGACCCGCTCCACCGGTCGAACGTCGCGTCGGGGAACGTCTCCAAGATCGCGTCCTCGAGCGCCTCGAACTGCGCCTCGGAGAGTCGCGTCAGCAGCGCTCGGTCGGTCGTTTCGAGGGCCGTCTCGGCGAGCGCGACGACCTGCGCCGGCGTCTTCCCGTCGGCGAGGATCGCCTCGGGGATGCCCCGTCGCTGTTGGCGGGCGGCGTCGAACCGCCCCGCTTCGCCGGTGACGTACCCCTTGAGTTGGGCTTCGGCCTGTGCTGGCGAGAGGGAGCCGTCGGCGACGGCCTCGAGGAGTTCGCGCATACCGACTCTCGGCGGCGGCCGTACTCGAATCCGTCGACCCGAGACGAACGCGTCGGTCGGCCGCGGTCGCGATCCCCCGTCGGCGAAAGCGCGCGCGAGAGGGGTCGAGCCGCGCGCGAGCCGTATTCTACGGTCCGAACGGGCGGAGCTCGGCTGCCGCGGTTCATCAGTCATATACTTTCCGGTGAATACAGCGGCCGAAACCGACGAATCAACCCCTGAGGGACGGGTATTTCGACTCTCAACCAAAACGTTTATATCATGGAAAGGGAAACGGATACACCGTATGGCAGACCTTATCGTCAAAGCCGCCGTGAAGGAAGCGCTCGATGACAAGAACGTCGCCTCGGACTTCTACGACGCCCTCGACGAGGAAGTCGACGAACTGCTCGAGGACGCCGCCCGTCGCGCGGAGGCTAACGACCGGAAGACGGTCCAGCCCCGCGACCTGTAAGGCGCGAGACGATCGTTCGCATTTTTTGGCAGTCGGTATCTCGTCGCGTAGCAGCCGGTTTCTATCGTCAGGGAGCGGATACGCCTACTCGACACGGAGTCGCCGGTAGTGCGTTTTTGGCACTCGTCGGCGTAGGTCACCCCGGTCACGCATGCTCCGGAAACTGCTGATCGCGTTCGGCATCTTCGAGATCGCCAAGCCCCAGCCGGTCATCGACGCCTGCGAGCGGATCGGTCTCGAGAACCCCGACGGCGCACAGTTGCGGCCGCGAGCGCTGTGGGGCGCCAGGCTCGAGGGGCTGCTGTTCGTCTGGCTGCTCGCCCGCCGGGAATCGGGGTCGCGAATCGCCAGCAACCTGCTCGCGCTCGCCGGCACCGTCCTCGTCGTGCTCCCCCAGCCGATCATCGGCTTCAGTCAGGCCCTCGTCTACGAGAACACCGACGACCTCGAGTTGAAGCCGTGGGTGGAACCGGCGGCGCGACTGCTCGGCGCGCTCTACCTGACCGTCGTCTACCTGTCGACGACGGGCAGCGAAGACGGCGACGAACGGCCGACCGAAACCAAACCGGAAGCGATCGCGATCGACTGACCCGCCGCCGGGTCGCGCTCCCGATCGTCTTTTCACCCGCGGGTGCGAACGATCCGCATGGAACCGAAACGGGCGTTCGCACTCGGGTTCGCACTGCTCGAGATCCTCGCGCCCCGGCGAATCGTCGAACCGGCCGAACGCCTCGCCTTCCGGAATCCGGACGTCGGACGGCTGCGGCCGTCGACGATGCCGATCGCCCGACTCGAGGGTATCCTGTTCGCCTGCCTCCTCGTCCGCGAGCGCAGGCCGTCACAGCCGCTCCGCGCCGGACTGGTCGCGCTCGGCGCCGCGATGGCGCTGGTTCCGCGAACGGCCGTCGAATCGGGGCTCGCACTCTCCTACGAGAACGCCGACGACCTCGAGTTGAAATCGTGGGTGGTTCCGGTAACGCGGCTCCTCGGCGCATGTTATCTGGTCGCCGGGCTGTTCGCCGGACGCGCCGAGACGCCAGCCGACGGGACCGACCGGAACCGCCGCCGAGCGTAAGCCGCTCAGTACTCCCGGACCTCGACGCCGTCCTCGAGCCCGACGTAGGTCGCGTCGGCGAGATCGACGAACAGGCCGTGTTCCACGACGCCGGGAAGCCGCGAGAGCCGCGTCGCCAGCGCGTCGGGGTCGTCGATCCGGCCGAACTCGCAGTCGAGCACGAGGTTGCCGTTGTCCGTGACGACCGGGCCGTCCTTGCGCTCGGCGTCCCGCAGCGTCGGGTCGCCGCCCAGTTCGCGGAGCCGGTCGGCGACCACCGTGCGGGCGTCCGGGAGCACCTCGATCGGGACCGAGCGCTCGAGCGCGTCGGCGAGTTTCGTCGGATCGGCGACGACGACGAACCGTTCGGCCGCCGAATCGACGAGTTTCTCGCGCGCGTGCGCGGCACCGCCGCCCTTGATGAGCGCGCCGTGAGCGGCCGCATCGGCGTCGTCGAGGACCTGATCCGCACCGTCGATCGCCAGATCGACCGTTTCGACCGCGTCGAGGTCGGTCAGCGGAACGCCGACCTCGAGCGCCAGTTGCCGGGACTGGAAGGAGGTGGGGATTCCCTGCACCTCGAGGCCGTCGGCGACGGCCTCGCCGATGGCTTCGATCGCGTAGGCGGTCGTCGAGCCGGTGCCGAGACCGACGACGTCGCCGTCTTCGACTTCCTCGGCCGCGCGTTCGCCGGCGCGCCGTTTCGCTGCGTCGGTGCCGCCTGCCGTCTTCATACTACGTCGGGCGTGCGGCGACGGGAAAAGCGTTGACCTCTCGCGGCGGCGAACCTTTTTTGCAGCGTCCGTGGTCGAACGTCCATGGCGACATCGGGATCGGGAGCGAGTACGGAGTCGGAGACGACGCCGGAAACGGGGAACGCAGTCCGCCTCGAGAACGTCCGCAAGACCTACCACCTGGGCGAACCGGTCCACGCGCTCGACGGCGTCTCCCTCGAGGTGCCGCAGGGGTCCTACACCGCGATCATGGGCCCCAGCGGCTCGGGGAAGTCGACGCTGATGAACCTTGTCGGCTGTCTGGACACGCCGACAGAGGGCACCGTCGTCGTCGACGGCGAGGACGTCGCCGGGCTGAGCGATCGCGAGCGGACCCGACTGCGGGGGAACACGGTCGGGTTCGTCTTCCAGACGTTCAACCTGATGCCGCGGCTGAACGCCCTCGAGAACGTCGCGCTGCCGCAGCTGTTTCGGGGCGTCGACCGGGAAACGCGACGCGACAGGGCGCGGGACCTCCTCGAGCGGGTCGGACTCGGCGACCGGGCGGACCACCTGCCGAACGAACTGTCGGGCGGGCAGCGCCAGCGGGTCGCCCTGGCGCGGGCGCTGGTCAACGATCCGGCGATCGTGCTGGCCGACGAACCGTCCGGCAACCTCGATACCGAGACGGAAGCCGACGTGCTCGATCTCTTCGCGGAGTTCCACGACGCCGGGACGACGATGATCGTCGTCACCCACGAGCGCCACGTCGCCGAGCGCGCCGAGCGGATCGTCCACCTGCTCGACGGGAAGATCGAACGGATCGAACCGCTCGAGGGCGACGAGAGCGACGGATCGCCGGAGTCGGAGCCGGAGCGGCGCTGACGAATGCGCCCGCTCGAGCACCTACGACTCGCGTGGCGCTCGATCCGCGGTCACAAACTGCGCTCCGCGCTGACGACGCTGGGGGTCGTGATCGGCGTCGCCGCCGTCATCGCGTTCGTCACGCTCGGGGCGAGCCTCCAGGCCGGCATCATCGGCGACATCAGCCCGGACGACCGGCGCAACCTCTACGGCTGGGCCGCCGACCCCGACACCGAGGGCGGGCCGCTGGCGGGCGCCCAACCCGTCTTCAGCCCGGACGACCTCGAGGCGCTCGAGGACCGCGAGGCGATCGACGCGGCCTACGGCTACGCCACGATCCAGACGCAGGCGGTCTCGAACGGCGACGAACGGGTCGCACAGGGGGACGGGTTCGTCGCGTCCGGGCCGTCGTATATCCGGGAGGAGCGACTCGCGGAGGGGCGCCGGTTCGAGACGGGCGAGGAGGAAGCGGTGATCAATCCCGCCGCGGCGGGCCAGTTCGAGGACAACGTGAGCGTCGGCGACGAACTGACGGTCACGTTCCTCGGCGGCCGGCAGGCGACCGTCGAGGTGGTCGGGATCACCGACACCTCCGAAGGGCTGAGTCCGTTCGAGGGGTTCGAAGCCGCGCCGCGGATCTACGTGCCGACCGAGCCCTACTACACGGAGCAGGCGGCCGGGCTGGGGATCGGGACCGACGGCGGCGACGGAGAAGGCGGCGACGGGGAGGACGGGGCCGGCAACGACAGCGCCGCGAACGGCACCGGCGACGGCGACGGAAACCAGCCCCGCTACCTCGCCATCATCGTCGAGGCCCACTCCGCCGCCGAAAGCGACGTCGAGGCCGCCCGCGAGAGCGCCGTCGCCTACCTACAGAGCGACGCCGCCGACGCCAGCGAGTTCCTCGGGGACGACCTCGCGGTGACCTTTCAGACGAGCACGGAACTGCTCTCGCAACTCGAGGACGTCCTCGAACTGCTCCGGAACTTCATCGTCGGGATCGCGGCCATCTCGCTCGTGGTCGGCTCGATCGGCATCGCGAACATCATGCTAGTTTCGGTCGCCGAGCGGACCCGCGAGATCGGGATCATGAAGGCCGTCGGCGCGCAGAACCGGGACGTGCTGGGGCTCTTTCTCACCGAGGCGGTCGTGCTCGGCGTCGTCGGGGCGATCCTGGGGACCGCGCTCGGGCTCGCGGCGGGGTATCTCGGCGCGTGGTACGTCGATCTCCCGCTGGTCTACCCCTACGAGTACGTCGCGCTGGCAGTCGCGGTCGGCATCCTCGTCGGCGTCTTCGCGGGGCTGTACCCGGCCTGGCGGGCGGCGCGGACGGACCCGATCGACGCGCTCAGGTACGAATGAGCGCGGCGGCCGCCGAGAGCGGTCCCCGACCTCAGCGGCGGTTCAGACTCGAGGCCGGTTCGACTCGGTCGACGGAGAGCGCGGACGGCTACTCGTCGCGATCGCGCTCGCGCTCACGATCTCGTTCTCGTTCGGGCTCGGGTTCGCGGTCCCGCTCGCGGTCCTCGCGCCGCCGATCCGTCCCCGGAAACGTCGGGCCGGTGTCGAACGGGTCCCGGTCTCGATCTCGATCGCGTTCCGCGTTCCCGCCTCGAGCCCGGTCGTCGGGCCGCTCGTCGTCCCAGACGCGGCCGGCCGATCGGTCGTCAACGGGGTACCGGTCGGTCGATCGACCCCTCGAGCCGGGACCGGGACCGGAACGCGACGCCGCGCGGTCGGACGGCGAGTCGGCGGCCATCCCGAGCGACCGACGCACGGACCGGTGTCTGTCGGGGTACTCCCGCGCGAGGGACGCGCCGAGGTAGCCGCCCAGCAGGGAGAGCCCGACCGTGTAGAGGAAGACGATCAGCGCGAAAACGAGGACGAAGAACGCGGCGACGGCGGCCCCCTCGAACGGGACGGCCGCGATCCCCAACCCGAACCCGAGGAAGCTGAGCAGCAGGACACCGACGGCGGCGACCGGGACGAACGAGACGACGCCGGCCAGCGCGCCGGCGATCGCGCCCGCCCGGTCGTCGGGCCCCTCGAGAAAGCCCGCGACGGCGCCACCGATGACAGTGGAAAACGGGATAAACGAGAGGACGACGCCGACGACGGCGCCGACGATCGCGTGGATGAGGGTTCGATCACTCGCCATACCGCTCGGACGACGGGGACGGAGAAAAGTGTCGGTGGTGGGCAGCGACGGCCGGGTCTCAGTCGTCGGCGACGCGGGAGTCCGCTTCGTCGGGCCGGGTCGCGGCCGCCGACTCGGAGCCGGCGTCGGATTCGGACTCGGCCGCGGCGAGTTCGGAGAAGGTGAGCTCGCTGTTGACCTCGTCGGCGAGGAGATCGACGGCCTCGACGAAGACGGCGACGATCAGTGGGCCGACGACGATGCCGATCGGCCCGAGCGTGAAGAGCCCGCCGGTGAAGCCGATGAAGTAGAGGCTTCCGGGCAGGCCCGCGGACCGGCGAGCCAGACGCGGCCGAACGGCGACGTCGGGGAGCCACCCGACGAACACGAGTCCGAAGACGGCGACCGTCGCCGCCGCGGCGATCTCGTTCGCGGTGACGTGATAGACGGCGATCAGTCCGATCAACACGCTCGGCCCGATGATCGGCACGAACTGCAGGACTGCGGCGATGATCGCGAGCGTCAGGGCCATCTCGTAGCCGAGCAGCCGGAAGATCGGAAAGGCGATCAGCATCGTCGCCACGGACGTCGCGAGCTGCAGGACGTAGATCGCGTACAGCGTCTCGCGGGCCCGCCGCGCGAGCGCGTAGACGACGTCGCGGTACTCGCGAGGAACCGGCGCGATCGCGGCGCGACCCGCGGCGTCGCCCTCGAGCAACAGCGCGAACAGCAGGGTGAGAAACAGCGCGAACTTGATCGCGAGCACCGGCAGCGACAGCGCAAAGGTGGCGGCGACGGCGCTGAGGTAGTCGACGACGAGCGACTGCACCTGCGTCGCTTCGACGGTGTACGTGACGTCGAGCACCGTGATCGGCACCGTTTCCGGGAGCCCCTCGACGATAGTGATGATCTCGTCGATCCGGAAGTAGAGGGTGAGGACGATCGGCGAGAAGACGGCGACCGCGCTGACGAATCCGATCACCGTCGCGGCGGTGGTGGCGACCCACTCCGAAAGTCCGCGCCTGACGAGCCACCCCTGCAGCGGCGAGAGGACGTAGGCGACCGTCAGCGCGAACAGTATCGTCCCGAGCACCTCGAGGAGGATCGCGCCGGTGACGATCCCTAACAGCCCGACGACGCCGGCGAGGACGTAGCGGCGGCGCCGACCGCCGGTCAGTCCGGAACGCGAAGAACCGCTCGAATCCGTGTTCGTCGACACAGTAGTGACTGTCACCGAGAGGATAAAATCTTTCTCACCGACCGACGCGGCGGCGTTCGAAAGTCCTTACGACGGGCGCGTCGCGGGGCGGTCCGTGACGTGCGGTTCCAGCCGTCGCCGGCGCCACGCCGCTCTCGAGCCGCCGCTCGAGGAGGGGGCCGCGAACCGAGTGCCCGGTAACGATGTGCTACGACGACCGACGGGGAACGCCTCGACGACCGGCCCTCGGAGCGGGAGGCCGCCCGGACCGGTGAAAGCGACGATTACTCCGAGCAGCGCTCAAACGCCCAGCGCAGTTTTAAGGCGGGGAACGTGGTACGTCGCTGCGCATGGCGCTCCAACGGCTACTCAGCGGCGACCCATCGAGAAACGCGAAACTCTACCTCGCGATCGGCGGCCTCTCGCTCGTGAAAGCGATCGCGGTGCGAAAGGATCGCGAGCGGTTCCGCCGGGAACTGGTCGACGCCGGCATGTTCATCGGCGTCGGCCTCCTCCTGCGGCAGTACAGCAAGCTCAAGGAACAGAAGCGGGCCGAGATCGAATCGCAGGTGCCCGACTGGGCGGTCGGGCTCGCGGAATCCGAATCGGCGAAACAGGGAGTTCGCGCGGCGGCGAACCGGCTGCAGAGTCGGTCGGAATCGGAGCGCGAACCGACGCTTCGCGACCGCGCGCTCGGTTTCGTCTCGAGCCAGTAACCGGTAATCGACTACCGCGGCCGACGGTCCCCGCCGTTCTCCCGGCCGGTCGCCGGTATCGACGGCTCGGCGCGGCTCGAACCGGACTCTCTCTTGTCGTTGAACCCGTCGCCACAGTTGAAGCAGTGTCGCAGTCCCGGCGTCGCGGGGATGCCGATCGTCCGCGCCGACTCGCAACGGGGATACTGCGCCCCCAGCCCCCGGCATAGCGAGCGGAGTCGATCGCGCACGCGCATACTCGACCAACGACGGGAAGTGAAAACGCGGTTTCCTTCGGCGAAAGGCGACGCGGGAGTCGCGCGAGCGCGGGCGCGCTCGGCGTTCAGAAGAGTTCCTGGGTGATCTCGAGGGTCTTCTCGCGGTCCTCCCACTCGACGAACAGCGCGACGCTGGTGGCGCTCGTGATGACGTCCTGCAGGTGGATCCGTTCCTCGGCGAGCGGGTTGACGATGTCGCTGACGATCCCCGGCTGGTTGGGGAGTTCGCCGCCGGTCACGCGGACGACCGCGATCGGCGAGTCGACGGTGACCGAGGAGAGTTCGTCGCGGGCGATGACCTCGCGGTGGAGGATGTTTTCGGCGCGTTCGGCCTCCTCCTCGTCGATATAGAAGGTGACGGTGTCCATGCCGCTGGCGACGGCGTCGATGTTGACGTCGCTCTCGGCCAGCGCCTCCGAGAGGTGGTGGAAGACGCCGGGTTCGTTGCGGATCGCCCGACCGGCGACGGTCAGACAGGCCAGGGGCCGCTCGCGCAGGTCGACGAGGTTCTTGAACTCACCCTCGATGCTGGTGCCGCCCGAGAGCAGGTCGCCGTGCTGGTAGTGGACGACGCGGACGTCGAGCTCGCCGTCCTTGTACGACAGCGCGGACGGCGCGACGACCTCGGCGCCGCGGAACGAGAGGTTCCGGAGTTCGTCGACCGAGATTTCGCCGACGTTGCGGGCGCCCTCGACGACGTTCGGGTCGCCGGTCATGACGCCCTCGACGTCGGTCACGATGACGACCTCGTCGGCGTCCATGTACTTGCCCATCATCACGGCGGTGGTGTCGCTGCCCCCGCGACCCAGCGTCGTGATCGAGCCGTCCGGCCCCTCCGCGAGGAAGCCGGTGATGACCGGGACGACCTCGTCCATCTCCGCGGCGACCTCCTGGGCTCGCTTTTGGGTCGCCTCGACGTCGACCTCGCCGTACTCGTCGGTGATGACCGGCCAGTCCTCGCCGCCGGGCTCGAGGAAAACCGCATCGATGCCCCGCGAGGCGAGCGCCGCCTTGAGCATCCGCACGGACGTGCGCTCGCCCATGCTGACGATCTGGGCGCGGTCGGCTTCGTCGGTCTCGAAGGTGATTTCGTCGAGCAGGTCGTCGGTCGTCGATCCCATCGCCGACGCGACCACGGCGATCTCGTGGCCGTCCTCGACGGCGGCGGCGATCGAGTCGGCGGCGCGGTCGATCCGCTCGCCGCTGCCCAGGCTGGTGCCGCCGAACTTGGCTACAACTCGCATACTGACACCTCGCAATTGTAATGCGTTCGCGTACCGATGTCGTGGCTCATACACCGTCGTTACCAGAGCGGGCAGATAACTGTGTCCCATTGGCCGTACTTTTACCGCCGACGGCCGCCGATCCGGACCGTCGGCCCGACCGTGGCGTCGGCGTTTCCCCGCGGGCGGGATTTATGGTCGTGCGCATCAATACCACACGGTAATGAACGTACGGGACGCCCTCGAGGCCGACGCCGACGCGCTCGCGGCGATCGCGGACTCGCCGACCGACGTGATGCGAAACCTCGTCCACGACCGGACCGTCCGCGTCGCCGAAGACGGCACCACCGATCCGAACGCCGACGTCTCGAGTTCCCAATACGACGGCTCCGATCCCGAGGATCTGCTCGGGTTCATCAGCTTCGACGCCCGCGAGGACACCGTCCACGTCACGCAACTCGACGGGACCGACGAGGCCTGCAAGCGGCTCCTGGCCGAGCCGGTGCGGTTCGCCGAGCGGGAGTCGATGGCCGTCGAAGTGCTCGCCCCGCCGGACACGGACACGATCGTCGACGCCGCGGAGGAACTCGGCTTCGAGCGACGGGGCACCGGACCGCGGTTCAACGGCGCGCAAACCATCCGGTTTCGGCTGGAACCGTAGCGGTCGGACCGTGCGGACGACAGAAAATAGGAAACTATATGGATTCTGAATGAATATTCATTCATAATGAGTGACACGGATCTCTTCGCGTCCGCAGACGGGACGGACGACACGCACGCGCAGATGATGCAGGCGACCTACGAGGCGCTCCAGAAGCACGGTTACTCGGACCTGACGATTCAGCGCATCGGCGACGAGTTCCCCAAGAGCAAGTCGCTGATCTACCAGCACTACGACAGCAAGGACGAACTGCTCGTCGCCTTCCTCGAGTACTTGCTCGAGCAGTTCGAGGCGGGGCTGCCGATCGACGACGAGTTCGACGACGCCCGCGACCACCTCGAGACGCTCATCGAGTACGCGCTGCCGGACCCGTTCGACGAGGGCCACCTCGATTTCGCCGGCGCGATCGAGGCGCTGCGCGGGCAGGCGCCCCACGACGAGGCCTACCGCGAGCAGTTCGCCGCGGCCGACGAGTTCTACCGGAGCCACACCGCCGCGGTCGTCCGCGACGGGATCGAGGAGGGCGTGTTCCGCGACGTCGATCCCGAGCGGACCGCCGCGTTCATCGTGGCGACGATCCACGGTGCGCGAAACCAGCGCGTGACGGCCGAAACGGACGAGCCGGTCCGCGCGGCGCGGCGCGAACTCGAGAACTACGTTCGAACGCACCTGGTCGCGGAGGACGAGCGATAGCACCGGCGTCTCGACCGCTTCAGAGCTTGTGGCGAAACGCCCGTAACGCGTTCTCTCCGGTCTCGGTCAGCGACACCTGCTTCGTCCGCCCGACCGCCTCGACCTCGATGTAGTCGACCTCGAGCAGCGGGTCGACGATCCGGTTGTTCAACAGGGCGAACTTCGCCTTCTCGTTGGCGGGATCGGACTTGGTCATGAACTCGAGGGACTCCTCCTCGGCGAACTCGATCAGATCGCTCTTTTTCGGCGTGTACGCCTCGGTGTTGGCGGTATCGATGTAGTTCAGGATCCGCACCTGATCCGTCGAGGGCGTCTCGAGGGGGTAAGAGGGGAGCTGTTCAGCCATCGCCATCCCCTCGGTTCGGGGAGTCTCGGCGACCGGGTGCGCTCGCGATTCCGGGTGGACGTAGTAGCCGATCGCGTCGGTCGCCATGCAGGCGAGAGCGGCGCCGATGTCGGCCAGCTTCGGGCCGCTCGAGACGTTGACCCGGACGATGTCGTCCTCGTAGTCCGCGATGATCGTCGTGACCTCTCCGAGCACGTCGTACATGTCGCCGAAGTCGACCTCGCGGACGCGGACGGTCACCCCCTCCGCCGAGAGCTCGTCGACCAGTCGATCGTGGTAGGACGCCTGTGTCGTGTCGTCGTCGGCCAGCAGGTGGAGGACGTCGGCGTCGTACTCGAGGACGGGGTCCTTGATTCGATCGTACTCGTGGCCGAGCGGCGCGATGTGTACTTCCACGATCGATCGAAGTTCCGTCTCTCGTGTCACTGTGGATAGTAATCATAGTACGGTTACTATAGTAGTATCGATTGTAAGCGTAGTAACTGGATAGAGCTGAATATAACCCGCCGTATATCGGTAGATATGTCACAGCGACAACAGCGGCGTGCGGAGGACGAATCGACGGTCGACCTCGACGCGACGCTCGCGCTGCTCGGCGACGACTACGCCCAGGAGATCCTGGCAGTCCTCGTCGACGGGCCGGCGACCGCGAAGGAACTCACGGCGACGTGTCCGGGGTCGCGCGTGACGATCTATCGCCGGCTGAACCGCCTCGAGGAGGCCGGGCTCGTCGAGACGGAGATCCGGATCCGCAGCGACGGGAACCACTGCGAGCGCTACCGGCTCGCGGTCGACGAGATCACCGTCTCGATCACCGAGGACGGGTTCGAGGCGGAGCTCGGGTCGCGGTGATCAGCTGAACTTCCGGACCGTCACGTCGAGCGTGTCGAGGTCGACGATCGGCGCGTAGCCCGCGTCGGGGTCGATGTTGACGCTCTTCTGGAAGTCGGTCTGGGCCTGCCAGCAGCCCGAGTTGATCGCGAGCACGTTGTGGTACTTGCCGAAGCCGAGCTTGTGGACGTGGCCAGTGTGGAAGATGTCGGGGACCTCGTCGATGACGAGGTAGTCCTTCTCTTCGGGCGCGAGCCGCGTGTGGCCCCCAAACTGCGGCGCGACGTGGCGCTTTTTCAACAGCTGGTACATCGCCTTGTGGGGCTCGTCGTAGCTGGCCTTCTCCTCGGGGAGTTCCGCGATGACCTCGTCCAGCGAGACGCCGTGGTACATCAGCACGGAGACGCCCTCGACGGTGACCGTCGACGGGTTGCTCACGATCTCCGGGTCGTGGGCCGACATGATCTCCCGGAGCTCCTCGTCGAATCCGGGCTGGGGTTCCGCGAGCCGGACCGCATCGTGGTTCCCCGGGATCATGACGATCTCGAGGTCGCCGGGCACCTTCTTCAGGTGCTCGCTGAACGCCTCGTACTGCTCGTAGATGTCGATGATGTCGAGTTCCTCGTCCTGGTCGGGGTAGACGCCGACGCCCTCGACCATGTCGCCGCCGATCAGGAGATACTCGACGTGCTGGGCCTGCTCGGTGTGAAGCCAATCGGCGAAGCGGTTCCAGGCCTCGGCCATGAACTCCTCGCTGCCGACGTGGACGTCGCTGATCAGCGCCGCCTGGACGTGGCGGTCGGCCGTCGACGGCTCGTAGGTCCGGGGCACGTCGGGGAAGTACATCGAGTCGACGAAGGCGATCCCCGAGTCGTCCGAGAGGGTCCCCTCCATCGCCAGCGCCTCGTCGCAGAGCAGTTCGTCGACCAGGTCGACGTACTCGCGGTCCTTCATCACGAGCCACGGGAAGGTTCCGGTGGCGTCCTCGAGTTCGATCAGCCAGTGGCCGCTGGCCGTCGACCGGATGTCGTTGACCAGCCCGACCATCGCGACCTCGCTGCCGCCGGGCATGTCCTGAATGGCCGAGGCCGGCCGGTGGTTGACGCGCCCGCGGAGCTTCGAGCCGAGGCGCTCGAGGCGGTCCCGGAAAACGGAAACGAAGTCCTCGTACTCGCCGGTGCCGGTGCTCTGACCGGTCATGTCGCCCTCGATCTCGAGGGATCGCAGATCGGGATCGACGGTCCGCTCGATCGACTGTGACCCCTCCATTTCAACTGGAGACCGGGTTGCCGAATCGCCCGAGACGGGTGCGTCGGTTCCAGTTGAAACGGAGGGGGTCGGTTCTCCGTGAGCGTCGGCCGAATCGGCCGTCGGTGAAGGCGCGGCCGCCTCCGGTCCGGGTCCGGCAGCGTTCGCAGCCTCGCCTCCGCTCTCGTTCGACGGTGCTGAACCCGAAACCGCGTCCAGCGCCGCCTCGACGTGCTCGCTGCGAACGACCAGGGCGTCGTCTGGAATCTCGTCGAGGAGGTGCTCGAGCACCGCGTCGGGATCGTCCGCGGCCGCGAGTTGCGTGACCGCCTCGCGCTCGGCGTTGTAGCCGCGACTGGTGAGTTCGCTGACGATCCGGGCGTGGCCCTCGAGCGGCACACGCCTCGCATTCGTGACGGGGACAAAAAGGGTAGCGGAACGCCCCGCGGCGGCCGAGTCACTCACAGTCACGGACTGTGGCGACCGATCCGTCGCGATCGCGAGCCGTGACGGGCGACCTTCAACGAGTCGACTCGAGCAGAAGGTTGATTTCCGATCCCGGCGAAACCCCAGGCAATGAGCGGTCCCGACCCGGGTAGTTCCGACGACGAGCGAACCGACGGCGGCGGCGCTGGTCCCCGCCGCGGCTCGAGCGACCGGGACGGTCGGTCGCCCGACGCACCGACAGCAGGCGGGGACGAGTCCGGCGCCGACGTCACCATCGAGGACGACGGCATCGTCCGCTGGTTTCTGCGCACCGACGAGGAATCGGTCGTCCTCGCGCGGGACGTCGTAAGCAGCGTCGCCATCGTCGCCGTCATCGGCCTCCTGCTGTTCGGGGTCAGCGGCATCTGGCCGCCGCTGGTCGCCGTCGAGAGCGGCAGCATGGTTCCGAACATGCAGAAGGGAGACCTCATCTTCATCGTCGACAACGAGCGGTTCGCCGGCGACGCCGCGGTCGAGGGCACCGGCGTCGTCCCCCTCGAGCGGGCTCAGGAGAGCGGCTACGACAAGTTCAACCGACCCGGCGACGTCATCGTCTACGAACCGAACGGGAACGAGTACGAGGTCCCGGTGATACACCGCGCGCACTTCTGGGTCGAGGAGGGCGAAAACTGGGTCGCCGAGGCCGACGAGGACATCGTCGGCGGCGTGACCTGCGAGCAGGTCCGGACCTGCCCCGCGCCCCACGACGGCTTCATCACGAAGGGCGACGCCAACAGCGGCTACGACCAGTTCGGGAGTGGCGTCAGCACCGTCGTCAAACCCGAGTGGGTCACCGGGAAGGCGATGTTCCGGATCCCGTGGCTCGGCCACATCCGGCTGGCGTTCGATCAGTTGTTCAGCGGGACCGTGGTTCCGTCACCCGTCGTCTGGGACGCGGGAACGCCCCTGAATCCGGCGTCGACGTCGGCACCCGCGCATCTCGGCGTCGATTCCGGCGTCCCCTCGACCTCGAGTCCGACGGCAGACGCGACCGCGACGGGAACGGGCCCGGCCGCCGACGTCTTAGCGACCGAAGCGAACCGCGGGACCGCACATCCGCGAGAACGAGCCGCGGTTACCGGTGAACCGGAGCACGCGGCGGCCGGCTAGCCGAGGAGAAAAGAATCGTCGTTAGTTTTCGTTTTCGCCGCCGCCTTCGGTCGACACCTCGAGGCGCAGCGAGTCGCCGTCGTGGAGTTCGGTCTCGGTCGGGTCGACCGCCTCGCCGTTGACGAGGAACGTGATGTCGGTCCCGTCGTCGCGTCCGTCGTAGACCGTATCGTCGACGGTGACGACGTGCTTCCCGTCCATCCGTTCGTAGGCGAAGTGGGGGAGGAGATCGATCCCCTCCGCGAACGTCACGCGGTCCCCCTCCATGTACCAGTACTCGTCGCCCTCGTGGAGGTGGAAATCGATGGACTCGTCGGCGTGTTCCGCCTGAAATCGGGGCGCCTCGAGATCGACCGGGTCGCCGTTGACGACGACCTCGATGGTGCCGCGCTCGTAATCGTGGGACTGGGAGCCGATCACGTCGGACAGACAGCCGGCAAGCGAGCCGAGGCCGATCGCCCCGGTCGCGGCGAGGACCGCTCGTCGGTTCATGTCCGAGCGAAGACAACCCTCGTATATCCGTCCTTCGTTGGATCTGTGCGCCGGACGACGATCGCGAGTCGGACGGAAAAGTAGCGGTCAGTTCTCGAATCGGGCCTGCACGAACGGCTGAATGTCGTCGATGTCGGACAGTCGGGAATCCGAAAGCAGCACGGCTTCGGTCTCCTCGAGCGGCACCGAGAGGCTGATCTCCTTCGTGCGGCCGTAGCGGCCCTTCGAGACGACGACGGCGTTGACGATCCCCAGCATGTCGAGTTCGCTGATCAGGTCCGTCACCCGGCGCTGGGTGAGCACGTCCGCGTCGATCTCCTCGCAGAGGCGCTTGTAGATGTTGAACACCTCGCCCGTGTTGATGCTGTGGACGCCGTTTTTCTCGAGCAAGATGATCGCGAAGAGGACGAGTTTCGACTGCGTGGGGAGGGTCCGGACGACCTCGACGACCCGATCGAGTTCGATCTTGTCCTGAGCCTGCCGGACGTGTTCCTCGACGATCGTCTCGGCCTGCGAGCGCTCAGCGAGTTCGCCCGCGGTCCGCAGGAGGTCGAGCGCGCGTCGCGCGTCCCCGTGCTCCTGGGCCGCGAAGGCGGCGCAGAGGGGAATCACGTCATCGGAGAGCGCGCCGTCCTTGAACGCGACGTCCGAGCGGTGCTCGAGGATGTCCCGCAACTGGTTCGCGTCGTAGGGCGGGAAGACGATCTCCTCCTCGCCCAGCGAGGACTTGACGCGGGGGTCGAGGAAGTCGGTGAACTTGAGGTCGTTCGAGATGCCGATGATCGAGACCCGGGAGTTCTCGAGTTCGGAGTTCATCCGCGAGAGGTTATAGAGGGTGTCGTCGCCGCTTTTCTCGACGAGTTTGTCGATCTCGTCTAACATGATGACGACGACCCGCTCGTCGTAGTCGACGGCGTCGAAGAAGACGTTGTACACCCGGTCCGTGGGCCAGCCGGTCATCGGCACGTCCTCGAAGGAGTCCTTGTCCTCTCGGAGGGACTCGATTCGGTCTTCGACGTCGCTCGTCGAATCGAAGGGCGTGGATGCGAGGGGATGGTCCGACGGCAGGTCACCGGCCGACGGGTCGTCGGGGATCTCGGTCTCGCCGTTTGAATACCCCTCCGTTTCGGGTGCAAATCCGCCAGCCGTAGCGGAGTTATCGGCTCCAGTCGAAACGTCGGTTTCGGTCGACGGATCGGCAAACTCGTCGGGGTACTCGAAGCGATCCGAGCCGTCGGTCTCGGACGGCTTGGCGCCGTCCTCGTACTCCTCGACGGCCTCGAGCAGCTCCTCGAGCGAGTCGATCCGCTCGTCGATGCGCTCCTCGTTCTTCTCGATGAACTTGTTCGCGAGCTGCGCGAGCACGCGGTACTGCGTGTCCGTCACCTCGCAGTTGATGTACTCGACGTCGCAGGGGACGCTGTACTTCTGGGAGGTGCTCTCGAGTTCCTTGCTGACGAACTTCGCGCTGGCGGTCTTGCCGGTTCCGGTCTTTCCGTAGATGAGAATGTTCGAGGGGGTTTCGCCGCGGAGCGCGGCGACGAGGATCGTCGCCATCTTGTTGATCTGATCGCTCCGGTGTGGAAGCTCGTGGGGCGTGTAGGACGGGCGGAGGACCTCCTTGTTCTCGAAGATCGGTTCCCCGCTCAACAGGTCGTCGAACAACCCCTGCTTGGGCTCCTCGTCGCCGAGCTCGGTATCGCCGAAGTCCGTCGAGAACCCGTGCGTATCGTCGTCTCCGGCGTCGTTCGAGCCCGTAAATTCGGTGTCGTCATCTGACATCCGTCGTACAGTCACCCCCTTGTTTCAGGTGGAGATCCGAACCCGAGATCAGGAATATAGCGGAGTAGACGGGCCAAAGGCAGCCATCTACTATTCCGGTAACTCGGTCCGGGTCCAGTTGATGCAAACGAAACAGAGGGAGACCGTTGTATTAAATTCTTCCCTTCGATTCACGCCGGTGATCGAGACGGGATACGTACCGGTGCCGCAGTGAGGGCATCGCTGCGGTGAGACCACGGTGAGGCGGCGTCGGGACATCGACGCGGCGCAGTACGCTCCTGACGTGACTGCACTGTCGACTCGATTAGCGCGATACTCGTCGAAGGTTCGACCGATCGCTGACATCTATCGGCCGGAGAACGTGACGCCGATCGGACAGTGTCCGAATCGGTGACAGTTGTTGTAGGGTGGTGACACGACTCACGATTGGCTTGAGAAAATCGACGCTCGATGTCGGAAGCCCCCCACCCCCTTCGTTTCAGGTGGAACGGCACAGAGAGGGGGAGGGGGTGAGACGAGGGCTTTCTAGAGGGGGAAGCTTTAGGCCGGTAGAGGAGAAACAGTATCCGAACGACTAGCAAATATCTGATCTTACTAGGGTCTCTGCAGCTAGTTGCTAGACTTAACTAGGTTTGCCGTCAAATCGGGCTCGAGTTACTAGATCCGCCGATTCCGCCTGATTCGTTCCGAAGACGCACTCTCTGTCCGGTTCGTCCGGGACGGATGGGGTTCGTCCAGCCGCTCGAGTCACACCGGACCCCCACCGCTTCGTCGATCTCCAGTTGAAACGAAGGGGTGGGGGAGAACGACCGAGCCGAGGTAAGTGGTGACATCGCACATTGTGTGGCCGCCGTTCGAGTGGAACTCTCTCACATCCTTTCTGATAACTCTCTACTGTAGGATTATAGATATGTCTGACATAAGCTTAAGTGAATTCAGTCAGTAGTACGCGCAGATGCACCCCGCGGTGCTGGAGGGCCCTACAGATGGGACTGTTCACAGAACTCAAAGATAGTATCTCTCGGGTTACGGACCGCCTGTTTTCGGAACAGGAACCCAAACGTATCGGTATCTACGGTCCGCCGAACGCCGGCAAGACGACGCTCGCGAACCGAATCGCACGGGACTGGACCGGCGACGCCGTCGGCACGGAGAGTCACGTTCCACACGAAACGCGTCGCGCACGCAGGAAAGAAAACGTCGAGATCGAGCGCGACGGAAAGAAGGTGACCATCGACATCGTCGACACGCCCGGCGTGACGACGAAAGTCGACTACGAGGAGTTCACCGACGAGATGGACGAGGACGACGCGATCCGCCGCTCCCGCGAGGCCACCGAGGGCGTCGCCGAGGCCATGCACTGGCTTCGCGAGGACGTCGACGGCGTCATCTACGTTCTCGACAGCGCCGAGGATCCGATCACGCAGGTCAACACGATGTTGATCGGCATCATCGAGTCTCGCGATCTCCCCGTTCTCATCTTCGCGAACAAGATCGACTTGGAGGAGGCAAGCGTCAAGCGCATCGAGGACGCCTTCCCGCAGCACAAGACGGTGCCGCTGTCGGCGAAGGAAGGCGACAACATGGACGAAGTGTACGACAATATTGCGGAGTACTTCGGGTGAGTTGCGATGCCGGAAGCAACTAATACCGACGACGCGGACGGGCCCGACGACGGCGTCCAGATCGATCTGATCAGCGGCGAGCGGATGCAGGGGATGGCGACGATGGAGAAGATCCGGATGATCCTGGACGGCGTCCACGACGGCAACATCGTCATCCTCGAGGAGGGGTTGACGCCCGACGAGGAGAGTCGCCTCATCGAGGTGACGATGTCCGAGATCAGTCCGAACGAGTTCAACGGGATCGAGATCGAGACCTATCCGAAGTCGGACACGCGCGACTCCTCGCTGCTCGGGCGGATCATGGGCGGCGACGAGTCGGACGCGAAGCTGACGGTGATCGGACCGGCGAACCAGATCGAAACGCTGCACAAGGACGAAACGCTGATCAGCGCGCTCGTATCCCGTAACTAAAATGCCACACCAATGTACGAACTGCGGCCGCACGTTCCCCGACGGCTCCAAGGAGATGCTGTCGGGGTGTCCCGACTGCGGCGGGAACAAGTTCCAGTTCGCGCCGTCGAGCTCGGGATCGGAACCGGGGTCGGGATCCGGAGGCGGATCGGCCGCAGCCGGCCCGGCCGACGCGGCCGCCGGTTCGGGGTCGGCCTCGAGCGCCGCGGATCGTTCCGAGTCCGCTTCCGACGCCGGTCTCGATCCGGAGGCGGACACCGACGAGGACGAAAGCGTCACGGCGCGCGCCGCGGAGACGGTACGGGACTGGATGTCGTCGGATTCCTCGTCTCAGTCCGATCCGTCGTCCGGGTCCGGCTCGTCTCCGGCCGTCGATTCGGAGACGGACGCGGACCCAGACCCGGACCCGGACGTGGCATCGTCTGAGCGGTCGTGGCCCGCGACGGCGACCGAAGACGCTCGAGGTGGCACCGACAGCAACACTCCAGACGAAACGGAGGCGTTCGAAGAGTGGCCTGACACGGCGCGCCGACCCGAGGATCGGGACGGAGACGCCGGATCGGCGGACGGCGCGGCCGGCGAATCGACGGCGTCCGAGCCGGCCCCGGACCGCCGGCAACCGACGGCGACGCTCGCGGACACCGAAAACACCGCGCAGGCCGACGCGCGAAGCGACGTCGTCTCCTCCACGGAACTCCCCTCGCACACCGACCAGAGTGACCTTCGCAATCAGACCGCATCCCAGTCGGTCGACTCGAGCGCGAGTGACGTCGCGTCCGACTCCGATTCCGACTTTGGCGGCACCGGCACCGCGGACACCGACGAGCCCGACGCGTCCGTCGAGACGAGCGCGCCCGCAGAGTCGACGTCCGTTTCCGACGCCGACGCCGACTCGGCGGCCGAACCCGCCGCCGACGAATCGGCTGACGGCGACGCTGCCGCGGACGCCGACCCCAGCGGCGGCGATCGGCCGCCGTCTCACGGACGGGTCGTCAGCGAACCCTCCGGCGACGAACCGTCGATCGAGGAGCTCCGCGAGGAACTGAACAAGCAGTTCGAGAGCATTAAGATCGTTCGTCCCGGGCAGTACGAACTCAACCTGATGGAGCTGTACAACCGCGAGGAGTACATCATCTCACTGCAGGAGGACGGTCGGTACGTGATCGACGTCCCCGACTCGTGGCGCGAGGCCGACGAGTAGCGATCGGAAGCGGAGTCGCGACCGAATCGATTTTCCGACGGCCGGGACGGCCCACCGCGGCGACGCGAACTGAGCCGAGACAGATGGATTTAAGCGACGCGGGTGATAGCTCTCGACTATGAGCACTGCAACCAAGGTCGTCGTCACCACGGTCGGCGTTTCGGCACTGCTTTCGATCCTGCTGATCGTCCAGACCCTCTTCGCCTGAACCGATCTCGATGTTCGAGGCCCGCGAGCTCTCGGCGTCCGTCGAGGCGGTCCGGGAGCGACACGCACCCGAAACGAAGGTCTTCGACTGCGAGCGCGACTTCGAGACGCTCCCGCCGGCGCTGGCCGAGGACCTCGGCCTCGTCGTCGACGCCCTCGAGCCGGCGACGTATCCCGCGTCGTGGCTGCCCGAGGACGCGCCCAAGCTGTTGGCTCGCTACGCGAGCTCGGATCTGACGATCGGCATGCCGGGCGACGGGAGCATCGTCTGGACGCGCCAGACCGAGCCGCCGGTCGTGCTGGTCAAACCGCGCGTCGAGGGGACGCCCGAGCCGTTCTTGAACTTCCTGCTCGCGGAGGCGTTCGTCGAACTGGGCCTCGAGGTGCCGGAACACTTCATCGGCTTCTTCGAGGATACCTATCCGGACCTCGATCGGGCGGTCGAACTCGACCCGAACGGGACCTACCAGGTCGCCGCGGCGCTGTTCGACGGTTGGGTCGGGCTTCGGACCCGCGAGGTCTTCGCGGACTGGCACGAGGAGAACCCCGAACTGGCCGACGCGTGGCAGGACGCGGGCGCGCGCCTCGAGGATCGCGTCTCGGAACTTCCGCGCGCGGTCGCCCGCGGCGAGACGGACTTCGCGGACGCGACGGAACTCGCGTGTGCGGCGATCAAACACGCGATCGAACTCCCGGCGCCGTTCGCCGCGCTCGATACGGACGCCTATCGCGACCACGGCCCCGAGTACGCGATCCGGTGGGCCGAGAAGACGTTCGAGTCGCTCGCGGAGTGACGTCTCCGGGGTCCCGGGGACAGTGAACAGCGTTTACTATCGCCGCTACGTAGTCCCGGCTATGCGGGGGAGAGATGCGTTACCACGGCGCACGGTAATCGGGATCGCGGGGGCCGCGGCGGCGACCGCCGCGGGCTGTCTCGGCCAGCGGGACGAGTCGGTCGACGACGCCGGTGAGACCGAACTCGCGGCCGACGAGGACGCGGCCGGGGCCGAGGACGCGAACGAATCGACCTCTCTGGACGACTGGGACTCGGTCGAGGAGATACGCCTCGAGACGGACATCACGGTCTGGACGGGCGCCGACCCGGCGATGATCGAGGGCGAGTCGAACCCGACGCTCGTGCTCGTCGCCGGTCGGGAGTACGCGATCACGTGGGAGAACGCGGACGGGTTCCGGCACAACATCGAACTCCGCGACGCGGACGATGCGGTCGTGGACGGCTACGCGACTTCCGCGCTGACGACGGAGGGCGAGACTCAGACGCTGGAGTTCGAGGCGACGCCGGCGATGGCGGCGTACGTCTGCGACCCGCACCAGCCGACGATGCGCGGCGACCTCGAGATCGTCGAGGCGTGAGCGAGACCGGCGTCTCGAGTCGAGGGGAGATTTTTCGGGTCGGCGTCGTCGTTCGGTCCGCTCTGAGAACCGGAACCGAACTGCGAGAGAGCCGAGAACGAACCGCGGGGTACGGAACGCGGACGGACCTAGAAGTCGGCCTCGATGCTGCCGTCCTCGTCCAGATCGATCACGCCGTCGAACAGCGAGCGGAACCGGTCGACGATCTCGGGATCGTGGGGCTCCTCGGAGACGTGAAAGAGACCAACCGCGTCGTGCTCCTCGAGCAGGTCGAGGATCCGTTCGACCGCCTCGATCGCGGCTTCGTCGCCGGCGTAGTAGGCCAGCTCGGTGACGGAGTCGAAACTGAGGCGGAGTTTGCCGTCGTGGTCGGCGAGGAAGCCGTCGATCTGGTCGACGATACCGTCGATGTCGTCGGGCGCGGCGACGTAGTGGACGGTGTCGCTCTTGCGACGGGAGTATCCCCGCTCGATCGACAGCGTATCGAGGATCTCGGCGCACTCCTCGTCGACGTCGTAGTACTCGAGTTTCTGTCTGACTTCGCGGGCCGTGGTTCGCGTGGAGACGACGAGGAAGTGGTCGGTGTCGGTTTTGAGAAAGTCCGTGTCGATGCGGTCCGTCTCGCCGGTGCTCGGATGGAGCAAGAGGATCCCCGTCCCACCCGTAATCGTCTCCGGCGTCCCGTCGATCTCGAGCGTGTACTCCATTCTGGAGTCAACAACTTTCGGGACCGACTTAATAGTGCGGATGTGTCGTCCGCGGCGTCGCTCGGGAGTTCGAACGCCGGTCTCGGGCCGGTCGGTTCGGTAGCGCCGGTTCGGCGTCCGTTCGATAGCGCTCGATGACCGGCGCGAGAACCGTCACCATTTCTCGCCGCGAACCCGTCACGGTCGCACGACTCGCGGACGCGACTTCGGAAGCAAGGGGACGAGAGGTCGAGGCAGCGAGTGCTGTCCGTTCGACCGAGAGCCGATGCCCACGGTGTGTCGGTCGACCGCAACCTCTCCACCCATCTATTTTTAGGCCACCCTAAAGAACCTGTCGGTCGTTTCGGGGGTGCTGCCGGGTGGCGCGGTGGCGACCGACGGGCGGTGACGCCCCACCCGCGTTCGGCGTCGGTTCCCTCCCCTGCCGCCCCCGCCGTTTCGACTCGAGCCGCCCGCGTCGGCGTCGAAAGCCGAACGGGTTTTGGCCGCGGAGACGGACCGTCGCGTATGAGCGTACGCGAGGAGTTCGACGACTGGGCAACGAGCGGCCGCGACCGCGGGATGGAGGAGCGCCACTGGCACACTGCCAAACACGCGCTCGCCCGGATGCCGATCGAACCCGGCGACACCGTGCTTGATCTCGGCTGTGGCAGCGGGTACGCCGGCCGGGCCCTGCGGGACAACAAGGACGCGGGTCGAGTTTACGGTCTCGACGGCTCGCCGGAGATGGCGCGCAACGCCGCCGGCTACACCGACGATCCCGAGGTCGGCTACGTCGTCGGCGACTTCGACTCGCTGCCCTTCGCGGACGACTCGATCGACCACGTCTGGAGCATGGAGGCGTTCTACTACGCCGCCGATCCGCACCAGACGCTCCGGGAGATCGCCCGGATCCTCCGTCCCGGCGGCACCTTCTACTGCGCCGTCAACTATTACGAGGAAAACGTCCACTCCCACGAGTGGCAGGAGATGATCTCCGTCGAGATGACCCGCTGGGATCGCGAGCAGTACCGCGAGGCCTTCCGCGACGCGGGGCTCCACGTCGCCGAGCAGGACAACATCCCCGACCGCGAGATCACGATCCCCAGCGAGGCCGAGTTCCCGACGGAGGACTGGGACACCCGCGAGGAGATGGTCGAGCGCTACCGCGAGTACGGGACGCTGCTGACCGTCGGCGTCGCGCCCTGACTGCGATCTGCCCAGCGTCGGCCCCCGCGACACCTCGATTTCGACTCGAGCGAGGCGCCGACTCCAACCCCTTCGCTTCGACTCGAGCCCCCGCGTCGTCGGCCGGTTTTCGGCTGTCCGCTCGACTCGAAACGGTCCGGGCCGGTCGGGGCGAGGCCGTCGTCCGATCCCTACTCGAACCGTTCGCCCGCCGGAATCGCCACCTCGAGCCAGTTCTCCTCGGGCGGCAGCGGGCAGTCGAAGGTCTCGCTGTAGGCGCAGAAGGGCGTGTACGCGAGGTTGAAATCGAGGACGATCTCGTCGCCCGTCTCGAGATCCCGGTCCGGCGCCAGCTCCATGTACCGGCCGCCCTCGTAGGTCTGCTGGCCGGTCGTCTTGTCCCGGAACGGGATGAACAGCTGCTCCTCGTTCGGACTTTCGAGCCGGTAGGCCGCCAGCTCGTAGGTGCCGTCTTCGAGCTCCTCGTCGTCGCGCTCGAGGTCGAACTCGAGGGTCGCCACGCGGAGGTAGCGCATCTCGCGGCCGGCGGTGGTGTCCATCCGGACGACCTCGGGGTCGTCGTGGACCGTCGCGGTCGCGGTGACGCGGTACTCGGGGGCCGGCTCGAAGTAGTCGAGGCCGTCGAAGTCGTCCCGCTGCTCGGGCGGAATCGGCGATTGCGGGTGCTCGGCGAAGAACTCGTCCTTCTCGGCGCGTTTCGACTCGAGTTCGTCGCGCCACTGGTCGACGTCGACGTCGAACGAATCGCTCATACCTCCCGTAGCCGCCCGGAACGGGAATGGGTTGCGTTTCGATCGGCGCGCTATCGCGTCGTCGCGAACTGCGGTCGAAAACGAGGTGCCGTCGGAATCGGACGAACGAGGGTTACTCCGTGATCGTCAGGACGCCGTTGTTCGCTGAGACGTCGCTCGCTTCCGGCGGGAGTTCGAACTCGAACTGCTCGCCGTCGGTCACGATGATTGCCGTGTCACCGACGATGTCAATCGAGACGTCGCCGGCTTCGCTTCCGAAATCCACCGCGATGACGCTCGTGTCGTCGTACTCGACGGTACGGACGATCGCACCGTGGCGGTCGGCGTTTCGGAGTGATTCGGGAACGTTCACACCCATCGTTGGGGCCTTGGACTTATAAGGGACGCGCCGGCAGTGGCTACCCGATTCGGCGCGCCAGCCGCCTCGAGAGTCCGCTTCTGTTCGGCTCGAGCGGCGCCCGCTATCGCCTTGAGCGGCGTCGTAGTGTCGCCTCCGTATTGCCGCCTCGAGCCGGCGGTGTTCGGTCGCTCTCGTCGCCGCAGTATTGATGGTGGAACGACACGTCATCACGAGTACGAATGGCTTCCGCAGCGATCGACCGTCGGCCGCTCGTCGTCTACCTCGTCGCGCTCGCTGCGCTCGCGAGCGGGTTCGTGCTCGTCTCGCGGCTCACCGGCGTGAGCATGATTCTCCTCGCGCCCGCGTACATGTTCACGCCGCTGCTGGCCGGTATCGTGACCTGCGTCTCCGGCGCGCTGTCGTTCGAGCGCGCGGGACTGCGACTGCCGCGCGGACGGCTCCGCTGGCTCGCGGTCGCCGCGGTCGTCCCGCTCGTGCTCGTACTGGTCGGCACCGCCCTCGCGGTGGCCCTGCCGGGGACCGAGTTCGTTCCCGACGCGAATCCGCTCACCGGCGCGGGGTCGTCGTTCGAACAGCCGGAGACGGCGGACGCCGGCCCGTCGCTTCCCGGCTGGCCGCTAAACCTCCTGCTCACGATCGTCGTCGCGGTCGTCACCGGCGCGACGATCAACGCCGTCTTCGCCTTTGGCGAGGAGTTCGGCTGGCGCGGCGTCCTCCAGACCGCGCTCGCGCCGCTTGGCTTCTGGCGGGCGTCGGCCCTCGTCGGCCTCTGCTGGGGACTGTGGCACGCGCCGGTCGTCATCGAGGGGTACAACTTCCCGAACAACCCGGTGATCGGCGTCGGCGTCATGACCGTCGCCTGCGTCGCGATGGCGCCGGTCTACACCTACGTCACGCTGGCCGCCCGATCGGTCCTGGCGCCGGCGGTCTTCCACGGCACGTTCAACGCCTTCGCCGCGACGATGGTCGTCTTCGCGCAGGGCGGCTCCGAACTGATCGTCAACCCCGTCGGCGGGATCGGCATTTTGGTGTTCGGACTCACCGCGGTCGCGATCGCTGCCGTCGGAGCGCCGCCGCTCGAGCCCGACTGGGCGCTCCCGGCCGACGGCGCGGCTGCCGAAGCCTCGTCGGCTCGAGGCGCCGAGTCTCCAGCCTCCGACATCGCCGGCGGGGACGAGGGGTAGCGCGCTGGTTCCGTCGAGTTTCCATCCGCCGAGCGCGCCCGTCGCTTTATCACCGATGGCGCGGCCAGTGCGGTCCGTCAACCCTATGGCCGACCGCGACCGAGTAGGCGGAGACACCGCATGACGGACTGGCGCACGATCTTCGGGCACGCCGAGCCCTACGAGCCGCAGGTCGACGGCATCGAGACCGCGATCGAGGCCGCTCGAGACGGTGGCTACACGGTCGTCGAGGGCGCCTGCGGCACCGGGAAGACGATGATCGCGCTCACGGCGGGGATCGACCTCGTGCGCGATCCCGACACCGATTACGAGCGCGTCTTCGTCCTCACGAGCGTCAAGCAACAGCTGCGCCAGTTCGAGGCGGATCTCGAGACGATCAACGACAATCTGCCCGACGACTGGCGGCCGGTCTCCGGGCTCACCCTCGTCGGGAAGGCCGACGTCTGCCCGTACAACCGCGAGAAGACGGCGGGATTCGACGACGGCACCGTCTACGACCGCTGCGAGACGCTGCGGGATCGCACTCGCGACCTCGTCGGCGAGGGCGGCGACACCACGGCGCAAAATCTCGCGGCGCGGGCTCGCAGCCAGCAGATCGGGCTGGCCGACAGCGGGAGTCAGGGCGGGACAGCGAACTACCTCGAGACCGCCGGCGAGCCGACCCCCTACCCGCCCGATCTCCCCGAATACGGCGAGGGCGGCCCCGTCGGCGCCGAAACCGAGTACTGTCCGTTCTACGCCCAGTACCTCGAGGATCTGCCCGAGGACGAGGAGGGCGACGCGGCCGAAGCGGTTCCCTACGACTTCACGACGGCCGGGATGATCACCCCCGAGGACCTCGTCGCGCGCTCCGTCAAACACGGCACCTGCCCACACTCCGTGATGGGCGCCGCGCTGGGCCACGTCGAGGTCGTCATCGGGAACTACTACCACGCATTCGATCCGACCACGACGGGGTCGTTCACCGGCGCCCTGCTCGACGACTCGACGTTCGTCGTCTGCGACGAGGCCCACATGTTAGAGCCTCGCGTGCGCGATCTGGTCAGCGACGGGGTGGCCGACGCGACCCTCCGCGACGCCGAAACCGAACTCTCGCGGGTCATCCAGCCGATCAAGTTCGAGCGCGAGGGCCGCACCGCCGAGGGCGGCTCGAAGACCGCCGACGCCGACCTCGTGCGGGGCGAGCTCAACGACAGCGACGTCACCTACGACGAACTCAACCGGACCCTCGAGTTCATCCGCGATCTGCGAGCCGAACTCGACCGCCGCGTTACGGCGCATCTCGACCGGAAACACAGGGGATGGCAGTCGAACCTCACCGACCTCGAGGACGACGAGATCCCCCTGCGCGATCCGGGCGAACCCGCCGAGGACGAACTCTCCGCGTGGGCGCGCGAGGCGGGGTACAGCGACGCCGACTGGGTACGCGCCGAAGCGGTCGGCGCCGTCGTGGCTCGCATCTTGAACGAGGCCGAGGACGAGGACCGCACCCGCGCCGCGCCCGCCGTCGGCCGCGTGCTCGGCGAGTGGTACCGCCGCGACCACACCGACTACTTCCGCGAGATCGAACTCGAGCGCACCTGGAACGAGACCGAGCCCGCCGACTCGTGGCGCCGGGCCTACACCGCGCGCTTGGCCCTGCACAACTGCGTCCCCAGCGACGCCATCGGCGACCGTCTCGCGAAGTTCGGCGGCGGCATCCTGATGAGCGCGACCCTCGAGCCGATGGACGCGTTCACCGAAGTGACGGGCCTGCAGTACCTCGAGCGCGAGGAGGACCGCCCGGTCGTCGAGCGCCGCTACGGCCTGCACTTCCCCGCGGAGAACCGAGAGAGCTTCGCGGTCGCTGCGCCGAAGTACACCTACGACAACCGGGGTCGACCGGGCGAGGAAAACCCCACGCGCCGGCAGTACGCCGACGCCGTCGCGAAGATCGCCCGCCTGCCGGGGAACGTCCTCGTCGGGATGCCCAGCTACGCCGAAGCGGAGTGGGTCGCCGGCACGCTCGAGGACCGCGTCGACGGGAAACCGATCCTGCTGGACGCCTCGACCGACGACGAGGCGACCGAATCGCTCAAAAGCGAGTTCTTCGCCGGCGAGGGGAAGGTGCTCGTGACCAGCCTCCGGGGCACGCTGACGGAGGGCGTCGACTACAGCGGCGACCGCCTCGCCGCAGCGGTGGTCTGTGGCGTCCCGATCGTCAACACCTCGAGCCCCCGGACCGAGGCCGTCCGCCGGGCCTACGACGACGCGTTCGGCGACGGCTTCACCTACGCCCTCACCATTCCTGCAGTGCGGAAGGCCCGCCAGGCGATCGGACGCGTGATCCGCTCACCCGAGGACGTCGGCGTGCGCGTCCTGCTGGACGAGCGCTACGCTCGCGATAGCTGGGATTCGGTACGGGAGTTCCTCCCGGAGGACAGCGAGTTCCAGCCCGTCAGTCTCGACATGCTCGACGTCGGTCTCGAGCGGTTCCGGTCGCGCCTCGAGTCGTAGCCCGGTTCGCTCCGCTGGGGGACGACGCCGACGCCTCAGGAGAGTTCGACCGTGCGGCGTTCGAGCACTCGTTCTTTGATGTCGCTGCTCGAGCAGAGCGCGTCGCCCTCGGCCTCGAGCGGACTCGCCCGCTCGACGCGGCAGTCGATCCCCCACTCTGCGAGCATGGCCGCGACGTCGGCCTCGTCGTGGTGCTGGTCGTGGCCCAGCACGAGCACGTCGGGATCGATCGCCTCGATCGGCACCGAGAAGTCCTCGGGGTGGCCGAGGCGGGCGCGATCGACGGCTTCGAGGGCGGCGACGGTGTCCCGGCGCTGCGCGTCCGGCAGGACGGGATCGGGCTTGTGCGTGATGTTCTCGGCGCGGGCGACGATGACGTGGAGTTCGTCGCCCATCGCCGCGGCCTCCTCGAGGTAGTGGACGTGGCCGGGGTGCAGGAGGTCGAAGGTCCCCTGGGCGACGACGCGGGTGGGTTCGTCGGCTGCGGCCTCGTCCGGCGTCGAATCCGCCGTCACTTGGACCACCCCACCGTGACGGTCGTCGTCGTGTTCGTCTCCGTGTACAGCGAGTACAGGAGGACGGCGAAGCCGCCGGCCGTGAACGAACTCTGGATCGCGACGCCGAGCGCGACGCTGCGCAGCAGGTGCGCGAGCCCGCCGAGGACGGAGCCCGCCACGATGATGGCGAAGCCGACGGCGACGGCCCGCAGCGCCGGTGATCCGGTGCGGCGGAACGCCCGGTAGGCCAGCGTCGCGACGGCGCCGCCGGTCACGAGCGTCGCCGCGTTGCTCGCCGCGATGAAGAGCGCGTAGTCGGTCATGGGTTTCCGTCCCGACGGCTCGTGCAGGGGCCGTCCATCCGAATCGGTCGATCGTCGGCGCGTCCGAGCACTGGATGCATCCTGCGTCCCATCGGCCGTAGTCGTTTCTATCCGAGCGTGCGCGACCGCCTTCAGTCCCGCCGGTGTTCCCGCGCGGGTGGAATACGGTGAATATGTTCGGCGCCGGTAGAAGCGGTCTCAGTCGTCCGCCGCGACCACGCCCCGGTGTCGCTGCCCGTCGATCGGCTCGATCGAAAACCCGAGCCGCTCGTAGAACGGCCGCACGCCCTCGTCGAACCGCGCCGTCAGCCGTCCCTCGCGCTCGAGGCCGCGCTCGATCAGCGCGCTGCCGAGCCCGCGACCTCGGTGGCGGCGGCGAACGCCGATCGCCGCGATGTGGGCGCCCCGCTCGCCCTCGAGGGGCTCGAGGACGAGCGTGCCGAGGATGCGGGCGGTCGGCGTCGAACTCGACACGGCGCCGGCGCCGCCGCGGCGATCGCCCGCGACGAGCACGTCGCCGGCGTCGATCCGCGCCTCGACGTCGCCCGGCTCGAGCATGGCGGCGTCGAGGATGCGCCGGACCTCGAGGGCGTCGTCGGCGGTTGCGGGGCGGACGAACGCGGCGTCCGAATTGCCGTCGGCGTCGGGGTCAGGGTCGGGGTCGGAACCGGTGCCGGACATCGTCTCTCGTGTCACGTCTCTCGGTCGATCGTCGCCAACAACTCGTCGATCCCCGGCCGGTCCATGTTCGTGCGGCCGCGGTGGCTGGCGATGACGGCGATCTCGTCGCCGCCCGCTCGCACGTCGAGGACGATCGCCGCGGGCATGCGACCGACGAGATCGAGGCGTCGGCCGAGCGGTCCGAGTCTGACGGGCTGATCGAACGCCTCCCCGACCGTCGCGTCCGGATCCGCACAGATCGGATACGGCAGGTCGTACCGGTCCTGCCACTCGCGGACGCGCTCGCGGGGTTCGGGGACGACCGAGACGACCTGACAGCCCCGTTCCCGAAACTCCTCGTAACGGTCCGCGACGGCCCGGACCTGCCGGCGACACTGGCCGGCGTGGTGGTCCCGGTGGAGCAACAGGAGGGCGCTCTCGTAGGCGGGGTCGGTCTCGTCGGTCGTCGTCGGATCCGCCGGCGCGACCGGCGCGGCGAGGTCGGCGATCGCGAGCCGGTCGGGTCCCGGGCCGACGTTCGGGAGTCGGACCTCAGTGGCGGAATCGATCATACCCGCAGTACCCCGCCGGCCCCGAAAACGGCTCGGCTTTCAACGGTCCGGTCGCCCGGCGGCGCTCGGGGACCCCCATACGAGGGAACGATTAAGTATCGATGTGTGGTATTCAGTACCAAGATGGTGTCGAGTACGACCGCACCGTCGACGGATCGGTTGAAACGCCACCGATCGGTGTCCGAACGGTGATCGGAACGACTGCGAACCGACCGACAGTGTGAGAACCCGTGAGCCTGATCGCGATACTCGACGTCGCCCATCCGGATCTCGCGTTGACGCCGACCATCCGCGAGTGCTCGGACGCGTCCATCGAGGTCGTCCCTCACTCGACGACGGACCCGGAGACCGGCCTGTTCTTCTTCCTCGTGCGAAACGTGGACGAGACGTTCGAGGCGACGCTCGAGCGGGATCACACGGTCGCGGACTGGCTGCTCGTCGACGAGTTCGACTCGACGCGTCTCTATCGGCTCGAGCACACCGAGGGGACGAAACTCATCTCGCCGATGGTGACCGAACTCGGCGGGCTCTTGCTGAAGGCCGAGAGCAACGACCGCGGCTGGACCGTCCGCCTCCACCTGCCCGATCGAGAGGCGCTGGCCGGGCTCTGGGAGCGGTGCGAGGAGTGCGACATCTCGTTCGAACTCCACCGGATGTTCCAGCAGGACGAGTGGACAAGCGGGGTGGCGCCCGAGGTAACCGACGAACAACGCGACGCGCTGGTCACCGCCTACGAGGAGGGGTACTTCGAGGAACCCCGGGAAACGTCACTCGAGGAGCTCGCCGACTCGCTGGGCATCTCCCCGACGGCCGTGGGCGGCCGCATCCGCCGCGGGACCGGCAAGCTCGTGAAGACGACGCTGCTCGAGGAGTAAGGCGGTCGCGAACCGCTGCTGGCGCTCGCGCCCTCGCGGACGTTTCCGAGCGTCGACTGGAGCCGACGACGGGACGCGAGCGCGGTCGAACCCACTCGAGCCGTCGGGACGGACCGAGCCCGTCAAAAAGGGACGGTGTGAGACGCATTAACAATCAAGGGGTTCGTCGTCGAATCGGTACCCAACATGAACGCGACAGCAGACCGGCACGACGTCGTCGTGATCGGCGTCGGCGGGATGGGCAGCGCGACGACCTACCACCTCGCCGAGCGCGGCCTCGACGTGGTGGGTCTCGAGCGGTACGACGTCCCCCACGCGATGGGGTCGTCCCACGGGATCACGCGGATCATCCGCCGGGCCTACTACGAACACCCCGACTACATCCCACTCGTCGAGCGCGCCTACGACCTCTGGGACGACCTGGCCGAGGAGACCGGCCGCGACGTGATCCACCGGACGGGGTCGATCGACGCCGGTCCCGAGGACAACGTCATCTTCGAGGGCTCGCTGCGCTCCTGCGAGGAACACGACATCCCCCACGAGGTCCTGACGAGCGCCGAGGTCTCCGAGCGGTTCCCCGGCTACGACCTCCCGGACGGGCACAAGGCGCTGTACCAGCCCGACGGCGGCTTCGTCGTCCCCGAACAGGCGATCGTCGGCTACGTCGAGGCGGCCCAGGCCGCGGGCGCGGAGGTGCGCGCCCGCGAGCGCGTCCTCGACTGGGAACCCACGCCGGACGAGGGCGTCCGCGTCGAGACCGACCGCGACGCCTACGAGGCCGACGCCATGGTGCTGGCCGCCGGCGCCTGGAACTACAAGTTCACCGACGCGCTCGAGGGGCTCGCGGTCCCGGAGCGACAGGTGCTGGGCTGGTTCCAGCCCGAGCGACCGGCGACGTTCGAACCCGACAACTTCCCGGTCTGGAACCTGGAGGTCCCCGAGGGCCGGTTCTACGGGCTCCCGATCTACGACGTTCCGGGGATGAAACTCGGCAAGTACCATCACTTCGACGAGGATGTCGACCCGGACGAGTACGACCGGGAGCCGAACCGCGAGGACGAGCAGCTCCTCCGCGAGGTCGTCGAAAACTACTTCCCTGAGGCGGCGGGGCCGACGATGCGGCTCGCGACCTGCATGTTCACCAACTCCCCGGACGAACACTTCATCCTGGACACCCTGCCCGACCACCCGCAGGTGGCCGTCGGCGCCGGGTTCTCGGGCCACGGCTTCAAGTTCGCCAGCGTCATCGGCGAGATCCTCGCCGACCTCGCGGCCGACGGGGAGACCGACCACTCGATCGACATGTTCTCCCTCGATCGGTTCGACGCGTCGCAGTAGATCGAAGCGCGATCTCCCGTTCCGAATTCGCTCGCGAGCGATTCGGTAACTACGTGTGCTTACCGAGCGGTCCGGTCAGTCAGTCGCCTCGTCTCGAACGGAGACGTCAGCGGCGTCACCGATGATTTCAAACTCGGTCGAGCCACAGTCGCAGCTTTTTCTTCCGATGGGACGAACCGTCCCGTCGGACCATACGTTCACAGCGTAGGCGGAACTGCAGGAGCGACACTGGGCAATTGCTCGTTTCCGCTCCCCATTGGGCATAGCAGCGTTTCACCGTCTCCCACCATAGTATTGTGTGACTATTCGGGTGAAAATCGCGACGCCATTCACTCGTTCACCTGTACTGCACGCGAGGTGATCCGCGACTGCGGATACGAGGCCAGACGAGTCAACGTCTGATTGCTTTTCTTCCCGTTCGCTGCCCGTTCGTTCCGATATCCGGGGTCGGCTATCCAGTTCGGATGACGTACAAAAACGGCTCCGGCTATTAAGATGAACCTTGATTTAGAGGGTTGTTATCTATGATCGTGGTGTGTGGTACCATGTGCAAACACGGCAATCAACGCGTGCTGCTTCGACTCGGCTGCGGAATCGCCGGTCGGATCGTGATCGGGTCCGGATCGAACGGTCGCTGGGCGCCGACGTCGGGTGATCCGCGATGAGCACCGCCGATCGCGACGCCGACGGGGGCGGAGACCGGGACGGAAGTGGCGAGGGCGACGGCCCGTTTCGGACGTTCGTCGAGGAACTCGATCCGGTCGTCTTCGGGATCGGCTTCGTCGTCGCCGCCGCGGTCGTCGTCGCGTTCCTCCTCCGCGAGGACCGAACGCTCGAGCTCATGGAGGGAACGAACGAGTTCCTGTGGACGAGTTTCGGCTGGGCGTACCTCGTGTCGATGTTCGCGCTCGTGGCCTTCGTCTTGTTTCTCGTCTTCGGGCCGTGGGGGAACATCAAACTGGGCGACCCGGACGAGGAGCCGGAGTTCAGTTTTCTTGGATATTTCTCCATGCTGTACTCGGCGGGGATCGCCGCGGGCATCGTCTTCTGGGGGCCGGCCGAAGCGATCTTCCACTACTCGACCCCGTCGCCGTTCTCCGGAGTCGAAGCCGAAACCACGAGGGCCGCCGTCAGCGCCCTCCAGTACACGTTCTTCCACTGGGGGCTCTCGGCCTGGTCGGCGTACGTGATCGTCGGGATTCCGATCGCGTACTTCGCCTACCGAAAGGGGGCGCCGATGCGCGTCTCGACGATCATCGGGCCGATCGTCGGGTTCGACAACCTCGAGGGTCCCTGGGCGAAGCTCGTCGACGTCCTCGCCGTCTTCGCGACCATCGGCGGCATCGCGACGACGCTCGGGCTGGTCGGCAACCAGTTCCTCGTCGGCCTCGAGTACTCGACGGGGGTTTCCTTCGGCGACGCGGGGACCGTGCTCGTAATCACCGGGCTGACCGTCGCCTTCACGATCTCGGTCGCGCTCGGCGTCGAGAAGGGGATCCAGCGGGTGTCGTACTTCAACATGGGGCTGTTCGCCCTCCTGACGGTGGTGGCGTTCGTGCTCGGCCCGACCGTGTACATCATGACCGTCGGCACGCAGGCGCTCGGCGCGTACGTCAACGAGTTCGTCTCGATGAGCCTCTACATGGGTGCGGCCGAGAGCGGCGGTCAGGGGGCCGACGCCGGCTTCGTCGGCGCCTGGACCATCTTCTACTGGGCCTGGTGGTTCTCGTGGGCGCCGTTCGTCGGCCTCTTTATCGCCCGCATCTCGCGGGGCCGGACCGTCCGCCAGGTCGCCGCGACCGGCGTCGTCGCCTCGACGGCAGTCACCATCCCCTGGTTCGCGACGATGGGCGGCACGTCCATCTTCTTCCAGTCGAACGGCCGCGCCGACATCCTCGGCACGCTCGAGGCGTGGGGGTTCAACGAGGCGGTCGCCGGCTACCCGCTGTTCGAGGCGCTGCCGGCCGGCGAGTTGCTCACGGCGCTGTTCCTGGTGCTGGTGACGACGTTCTTCGTCACGTCGGCCGACTCCTCGACGCTCGCGCTGGGGATGCTCACCACCGGCGGCAAGCGCCGTCCCTCGACGATCAACCGGGTCATCTGGAGCGCCCTCATGGGATCGCTGGCGTCGCTGCTGATGGTCGCCGGCGGCACGACGGCGCTGCAACAGGCCGCGATCATCGCCGGCGGTCCCTTCGCGATCATCACGCTCGTCGCGGTCGGCGTCATGATCTCCGTCTTCGGCAGCCGGCGGGCGCTGTTCCTCCGGGACGAGGACCGATCCTCGTCCCCGACCGGGCAAGCGACGCCCGAGGACGACTGACTGCGGTCTCTCCGTTCGCGTTTCCCTCCACCCCATCGCAGGTGATCGACCCGTTCGAGAGCCCGCCCTCGCTCGTTTCGATCCCAGTCCCGACTCCAGCGAGCCGCGACTTCCGCCGACCGAAGCGTCCGAATTACCGGCGATCGATGGTCCGCGGTCCGCGGTCGGCGATCGACGACCGCTGCGTGCGGACCGGCGCGTTCCTATCCTCCTTTGATCAGCCGTAACACGGTGATATCGTCGCTCTCGACCGGCTGATCTTCGGGTACCGGCCGTCCGTCGACGAGGACGCTCACCTCGTGGGGGCTGAGATCGATCTCGCGAAGCAGGTCGGCGTAGGTCGGGTCCGCGCCGGCCTCGCCGTCGAGTTCGGCGAGGTCGAACTCGTAGGTGTCCTCGCCCTTGACGTCGACGGTCACGTGCATACCCGGAATTACGAGCGGCCGGCCTTGAGCGCGTCGTTCGGTATTCGGCCGCCGCTCAGTCCGCCGCCGGGCCTTCCGCCACCCCGCGCTGGGGCTCTTGGCGCCCGCCGCCGACCGCTTTCCGGTGACTGTACAGCCCGTAAGCGAACGCTCCGAGCCCGAGCAGGAGGACGAGCAGGCTGAGCAACCCGCCGATCCAGGGAATCCGGGCGACCAGCGCGCCGGCGACGACCCCGACGACGAGCGCGAGCCAGCGGCTCTCGACGCCGGCCGCCGAGAGGGCCCGCGCGGCGACGGCGAACCAGCCGTAGACGACGCCGATCCAGACGACGAAGGCGAACGCGAACGCCCCGACGATCGACAGCGGAATCCCGACGATCGTGATCGCGAGCGCGACAAGCAGGATCGGCACGCCGATCAGGACGCCGAGGCCGGCAAGCCCGGACCGGAGCGGCGTCCGTCCGACTCGGTCGGCTACGCCGTCGGAGAACTGCGGGAACAGGCCGAGCAGCACGGCACCGAGCACCAGATTCAGCACGAGCGTATAGCCCGCGACCAGCCACGAACCGAACGGGATCGAGGGGGCGAAGTCGCCGCTCGGTCCCAGCGACGAGTCCTGCTGGATCGTGCCCGCGACCGCGTCGGTGTTGCCCTCGAGGTCGCCGCCGTACCGCAGATCGCCGGCGATCGCGGCGTCCTCGCCGAGCCGGATCGTGTCCGCGCCGATCGTCGCGTCGCCCTCGATCGTGCCGTCGATCGCGACGCTGCCGGCGCCGCCCGAGAGGCTGCCGCCGATCGTCGCGCCCTCGGCGACCTCGAGGCTGCCGGTCGCCGCCTCGACGTCGCCGTCGACGGTGCCCGCGATCGTGACGCTGCCGCCGGTCGCCTCGACGTTTCCGCTGACGTCGCCGTTGATCCGGATACTACCCGCGACGGCGTCTACGTCCCCCGTCACGGTGCCGTCGACGACGACGGTCCCCGCGAACGCCTCGAGGTTGTCGACGGTTTCGCCCTCCTCGACGACGACTGTGCCGCCGGTCTGGGCGTCCTGTACCTGCGCCTGCGCGGCGACCGCCCCCGGTATTAGCCCGACACACACCACGAGGGCGATCAGCACGGCGAACAGGCTCGTTCGCAACCGCGTTCGTGTCATTCCACGCACCATACGTCAGCGTTCGTCGACCAGTGACAAAAAGACGACACCCGATTCCCGAGCGCGAAACGACTCGAAACGGACGGTTCACGGCCGAACGGTAGCGGGCGGCCGATCCCGAGTACGACGCGCACCTTCGGTCGATTTATTTCCCGTCCCGCCCTTGGGCCGGTATGAGCGAGGCCGAGGCCGACGCCGACCCCGACGCCGAGGCGGCGGAGCCCACACCCGGCAGGACCGAAGTCTGGATCGAGAAGTACCGCCCCGAGCGGCTCGACGAGATCAAGGGCCACGAGAACATCGTCCCGCGCCTGAAACGGTACGTCGAGCAGGACGACCTACCCCATCTCATGTTCGCGGGGCCGGCCGGCACCGGCAAGACGACCGCCGCGCAGGCCATCGCCCGCGAACTCTACGACGACGACTGGCGGGAGAACTTCCTCGAACTCAACGCCTCCGACCAGCGCGGAATCGACGTCGTCCGCGACCGGATCAAGGACTTCGCGCGCTCCTCCTTCGGCGGCTACGACCACCGTATCATCTTTCTGGACGAGGCCGACGCACTCACCTCGGACGCCCAGTCGGCCCTGCGCCGGACGATGGAGCAGTTCTCGAACAACACGCGCTTCATCCTCTCGTGTAACTACTCGAGCCAGATCATCGATCCGATCCAATCGCGGTGTGCGGTCTTCCGCTTTACCGAACTGACCGACGACGCCATTGAGGCCCAGGTCCGCGAGATCGCCGCCGATCAGGACATCGCGGTCACCGACGACGGCGTCGACGCGCTCATCTACGCGGCCGACGGCGACATGCGCAAGGCAATCAACGCCCTGCAGGCCGCCGCGGTGATGGGTGAGACCGTCGACGAGGAGACCGTCTTCGCGATCACCGCCACCGCCCGCCCCGAGGAGGTCGAGGAGATGGTCGACCACGCCATCGACGGCGACTTCACCGCCGCCCGCGCGGCCCTCGAGGACCTGCTGACCGACCGCGGCCTCGCCGGCGGCGACGTCATCGACCAACTCCATCGCTCGGCCTGGGAGTTTGACATCCCCGAGCAGGCGACGGTCCGACTGCTCGAGCGACTCGGCGAAGTCGACTACCGCATTACGGAGGGCGCGAACGAGCGCCTGCAACTCGAGGCGATGCTGGCGTCGCTGGCGCTCGAGGAGCAGGAATAGGCGACTGCCGACCCGATTTCGGTTTCTATTTTCTCGCGACTAGTACGTCTAGACCCGATCCCGGTTCACGCTGATCGCGTCGACCCCGCGGAACGCGAAGGCCGTCCCGTCCTCGTCCTCGGCGACGCCGACGTCCCAGCCGTGCTCGTCGGCGACCCGTTCGACGAGGTCGAGCTGCAGGCCGGTGCCCTCCGGATCGTCCGAGTCGGTCAGCCGACCGGGCGTCGGCGCCTCCTGCGGGCCGTCGTCGGTGTCGCCGGCCGTCGGCCTGTCGCCGGCGACGTAGAACCCGTCGTCGGTCGCGCCGACGGTGACGGTCACGGGCGCGGTGTCGTCGCCGTCCGAATCGATCTCGAGCGCCGACCGGACCACGAACTCGAACAGTTCGTGCAGCCGGTCCCTGTCGGCCTCGAGGATGAGGTCGTCCTCGGTCACCAGCCGCGCCTCGCCGGTCTCGATGCCGGTCCAGGCGCGTCTGGCGACGTCGTGGAGGGCGACGGGCTCGGTGTCGGCGTCGTCGTCCCACGCGGCGACGTCCTCGATGGCCGCGATCCGCTTTCCGAGCTGTTCGTGGGCGTCTTCGATCACGTCGAAGTGCTCGTCCTTCCCGGTCTTGGCGGCGAGTTCGAGGTAGCTGCGCGCGACCTGCAGCGGCTTCTGGACGTCGTCGTCGATCAGGTCCGCGACGCGCTCGAGCCGTTCCGTGGCGGCCGCGAGTTCGAGTTCGCGGCGCTTGTCCTCGGTGACGTCCTCGTAGACGAGCAGCCCCGCGTGGTCCGGCCGGTCGCGAGCGGACGCGCCGTCGGCAGCGTCCGCAGCCCGCTCGAGGGGGACGATCGTCAGCATGAAATCCCGCACGCCGTCGACGGTCTCGCGCCGGTCCAGCAGTTGGCGCTGCTCGTCTGCCCGCAGCGCTTCGGTAAGCGTCGCCGCGCGCTCCTCGAGGCCCTGCGGGACGACGTACTCGTCGACGGGGGTGCCCTCGAGCGCCTCGCGACCGTCGCCAAACACGTTCTCGACGGCGGCGTTGACGTCTCGGATGACCGGTTCGCCGTCGACGATCTCGTAGCGCAGCGTCGGCTTGGTGACGTCCTCGACGAGCGCGAGGAGTTGATCCCGCTCGGCCGCGAGCCGGTCGCGCTCGTCGGCCAGTCGCTCCGTGGCGGCCGCGTACTGGTCGCGCTCGCGCTCGACGCGATCGACTTCGCGCTCCAAGCGGTTGCGCTCGTTGACGACGCCCATCTCGTGCCAGTTGCGCTCGAGGACCGCCGCCGCGGTCCGACAGAGTCGCTCGAGGAGGACGACGTCGCGCTCGTCGAACGCGTTCGGCTCGGCGGCGGCCACGCGGAGCACCCCGACGTCGCTGACGGGGACGCTACACAGCGAGCGCACGTCCGCGAACGGCGGCTCGATTTCCGCGCGGCCATCGAGGTCGTCGACCTGGGTCGACGTGCCCGTCCGGAACGCCTCGCCGAGCGGTCCTTCGACCGGCGTGGACTCGAGGCGGTTCGCGGGCACCGACGGCGCGACGGCTCGCGGCACGAGTTCGCCGAAGTGGACCGTCGAGAGCCAGCAGTACTCGTCCCCGAGAATCTCGACGGCGCCGTCGACGAGCCGCTCGAACAGCCGTTCGCGATCGTGACAGGTGACGAGGGTGGCGGCCGTCTCGAGAATCGCGGTCGCCGTTTCCGTTTTCGTTCCCGGTTCCGCTTCGCCGCCTGTCGCACCGTCGGCCGTCTCGCTCGCGCGCACGGTCGGCTTCGATTTCGAGTCCGTCCGTTCCGTTTCGTCCGGCGCCGCCGTCGTCCGCGGCTCGGACTCGGAGTCCGTGTCCGTCTCGGCCACCGTTTCGGATTCCGAACTCGAGTCGGACTCGGCTTCCGGTTCCGCCTCTGCCGCCGAACTCGCGCCCGACTCGGCTTCCGCTCGCTGCTTCGGTTCCGACTCGGCTTTTCCGCCCGGCTCCGGATCCGTTTCCGGCTCCGTCTCCGAGTCCGCCTCTCGATCCGCCTCCGCCGTCCGCTCGGCGGATTCGTCGTCCTCGATCCCGCCCCGGTCGGAGTCGGATTTCTGATCCGACTCCGCCGGCGAGGCCGCGGTCTCGCCGGCCCCGTCGCCGCCTCCGGTCTCGTCGGCCGCGGCTCGCGCCTCGTCGACGTCCTCGAGGACGTCGCGGTTCCGCCCGTGCTCCTCGAGTAACTCCCAGACCGCTTCGTGATCGTGGGACGACGACGCTCGATCGGTCTCGAGCCCGTCCTCGTCGTCGACGGCCTCGCTGTGACAGACCCTGTCGATCTCGTCCGCGAGGTGGACGACGGCGTCCTCGGTGTCCCGACGGACGTAGCCGTCGATCCCCTCGGCCGAGCGCGCGATCGCCGAGGCGTACGACGCGTCGGTAAACAGCACCAGCGGCGTCGCGCCGCAGGTCGAAGCGATCTCCAGCAGACTCCGATCGAGCCGCGGCTCCGTCCCGTCCGACTCGCGCTCGCAGACGACGACGCAGTCGGCCTCGGGGGCCAGTTCGCGGAGCCGGTCGATCGACCCGAGCGGGTGGATCGTCGGCTCGCGATCCGGATCCGCCTGCGCGGCGCGCTCGAGCGCCGCGGCTCCCTCGCGGGCCGCGTCCTCGCTCGGGGCCGCGTAGAGGATCGTTCGCGATCGGTGACGGGGTGACGGGTGTGCCATCGTGTATCGTACCTTCGAACCGAATCGGTCGTCTATACATACTGTCCGGCAGACCTGGGTAAAGATTCTGCTGGCCGAATCGAATCGTGAGTCGTGGCCCGTCGGGCAATCGCCGCGACTCGAGATAGGTTCGTTTCCGCGGGTACGCGGCGGCGGTCCGTTCGCCATCCGGTCCGCAGCGAGGAGTAGTCATTACCGATCGCCGGCGAATTAGCGGCCGGAATCGCACGTTTCCCGTTCTCTCGCCGTGAACGTTGCGGAACTGTTTTAGGCGCTGGCTGGCCAACAGAGGTATAATGAGCGAACTGGCGGACGAGTACCGCCTCGAGTACTTCGAGGAGGAAGGCTTCGTGCGAAAGGAGTGTCCCGAGTGCGGGTCGCACTTCTGGACGCGCGACGAGAGCCGGGAGACCTGCGGCGAACCGCCGTGCGCCGACTACGACTTCATCGGCAACCCCGGCTTCGCGGAGGAATACAGCTTAGAGGAGATGCGCGAGGCCTTTCTCTCGTACTTCGAGGACCACGACCACGAACGAATCGAACCCTACCCCGTCGCGGCCAACCGCTGGCGCGACGACGTCCTGCTGACCCAGGCGTCGATCTACGACTTCCAGCCGCTCGTGACGTCGGGCGAGACGCCCCCGCCGGCCAACCCGCTGACGGTGTCCCAGCCCTGCATCCGGATGCAGGACATCGACAACGTCGGCAAGACCGGTCGCCACACGATGGCCTTCGAGATGATGGCCCACCACGCCTTCAACAGCCGGGAGGACGCCGACGCCGACTACGCCTACGAGGGCGAGGTCTACTGGAAGGACCGCACCGTCGAGCTCTGCGACGGCCTCCTCGAGGAGATGGGCGCGGACATCACCGAGGTCACCTACATCGAGGACCCCTGGGTCGGCGGCGGCAACGCCGGCCCCGCCATCGAGGTCATCTACCGCGGCCTCGAGCTGGCGACGCTGGTCTTCATGTGCATGGAGCAGGACCCCGACGGCGAGTACGAGCTCAAGGACGGGAACACCTACTCGTTCATGGACACGTACATCGTCGACACGGGCTATGGCCTCGAGCGGTGGACCTGGATGAGTCAGGGCACCCCGACGGTCTACGAGGCGATCTACCCCGAGATGATCGACTTCCTCAAGGACAACGCCGGGCTCTCCTACACCGAGGAGGAAAGCGAGATCGTCTCCCGCGCGGCCCGCCTCTCCGGCCAGCTCGACATCGATGACGTCGACGACGTCGAAGCCGCCCGCGGCGACATCGCGGCAGAAATCGGCGTCTCGGTCGATGAGCTTCGGGATCTGGTCGAGCCCCTCGAGGACATCTACGCCATCGCCGACCACTGTCGCACTCTCGCGTACATGCTCGGGGACGGCATCGTCCCCTCGAACGTCGGCACAGGCTACCTCGCGCGGATGGTTCTCCGGCGCACCAAGCGCCTCTGCGACAACGCCGGCGTCGACGCGCCGCTGGACGAACTCGTCGACATGCAGGCCGAGCGCCTGGACTACGAGAACCGCGACACGATCCGCGACATCGTCCGCACCGAGGTCGAGAAGTACCGCGAGACGCTCGAGCGCGGCGGTCGCCGGGTCGAGACGCTCGCCGAGGAGTACGCGAAGAAGGGCGAGCCGATCCCCACCGAGGAGCTGATCGAACTCTACGACTCCCACGGGATCCAGCCGGACATGGTCGTCGAGATCGCCGAGGAAGCCGGCGCCGAGGTCGACGTGCCCGACGACTTCTACAGCCTCGTCGCGCAGCGCCACGACACGCCCGAGGGCGTCGACGCGGCCGCCGAGGGCGAGTCCGACGAGCGCTTCGCGGACCTCCCCGAGACGGAGAAACTCTACTACGACGACCAGCAGCGCACCCAGTTCGAGGCCGTCGTGCTCGACGTCTTCGAGCGCGAGGAGGGCTACGACGTGGTCCTCGACCAGACGATGTTCTACCCCGAGGGCGGCGGCCAGCCCGCCGACACCGGGACGCTCTCGACGGACGACACGACCGTCGAAGTCGAGGACGTCCAGATCGAGGACGGGGTCATCCTCCACCGCACCGACGAGGATCCCGGGAAGGGCGAGTTCGTCAACGGCCAGGTCGACGGCGGCCGCCGCCGACAGCTGATGCGCCACCACACGGCGACCCACATCATCATCCACTCCGCCCGCCAGGTGCTCGGCGAGCACGTCCGCCAGGCCGGCGCCCAGAAGGGCGTCGAGAGTTCGCGGATCGACCTGCGCCACTACGACCGCATCTCCCGCGAGGACGTCAAGGAGATCGAGCGCGTCGCCAACGACATCGTGATGGACAACACGCAGGTCACCCAGGAGTGGCCCGACCGCCACGACGCCGAGGCCGAACACGGCTTCGACCTCTACCAGGGCGGCATCCCGCCGGGCGAGCAGATCCGGCTGATCCACGTCGACGAGGACGTGCAGGCCTGCGGTGGCACCCACGTCGCCCGCACCGGCGACATCGGCTCGATCAAGATCCTGAACACCGAGCGCGTCCAGGACGGCGTCGAGCGCATCACCTTCGCCGCCGGCGACGCGGCGCTCGAGGCGACCCAGCGAAAGGAGGACGCCCTCTACGAGGCCGCCGCGGTGCTCGACGTCTCGCCCGAGGAGGTTCCCGAGACCGCCGAGCGGTTCTTCGAGGAGTGGAAGGACCGAGGCAAGCAGATCGAGGACCTCAAGGAACAGCTCGCCGAGGCCCGCGCGGGAGGCGGCGGCGACGCCGAGGAGGTCGACGTCGGCGAGACGACGGCCGTGATCGACCGCCTCGACGCCGACATGGACGAACTCCGCGCGACGGCCAACGCCATCAGCGAGGAGGGCAAGATCGCCGTCCTCGGCAGCGGCGCCAGCGGCGCCCAGTTCGTCGTCGCCGTGCCCGACGGCGTCGGCGTCAACGCCGGCGACGTCGTCGGCGAACTCGCCGCCAAGGTCGGCGGCGGCGGCGGCGGTCCGGCCGACTTCGCGCAGGGCGGCGGCCCCAACGTCGACGAGCTAGACGAGGCGCTCGAGGACGCACCGGACGTGTTGCGGCAGGTGCTGGACGCGTAAGCCCTCGTCCGCCCGTTCTTTTCCGCCGTTCGCTCGAGACGCTGATTCTCCCGCTTCCAGTGCTCGAACGGACAGCGCTCGGAACCGAAACCGTCGCCTTCCTCCGCCCGCTCTCCTCGAGTATGCCCACTGCCTCGAACGGCTCCGTCTCGCTGTACTACGACCGCGAGGGCGACGGCGCCCCCGTCGTCTTCGTCCCCGACGCCGGCCTCGGTGGCTGGTCGTGGGGCTGGCAACACGCCGCCGTCGCCGGCCCCCACGAGGCCGTCGTCTGGGACCTCCGCGGAACCGGCCGCTCCGACGCGCCCTCGGGTCCCTACGCCCTCGAGACGCTCGTCGGCGACCTCGAGGCGGTCCTGTCGGACTGTGAAATCAGGAACGCCCACCTCGTCGGCTGCGGCCTCGGCGGCGCGGCCGCACTCGCCGCAGCCCGAACCTCGAGTCGCGTCGAAACGCTCTCGCTGATCGGGACCGCGGCCTCGGGCGCCGAATACGACCTCGAGCCGCTCTTTGCACCGCCGGACGACCCGAACGCACTGCGGGAGTCGCTCGAGACGGCGCTTTCCGACGAGTTCCTCGCCGAGCAACCGGACGTCGTCGACGGCATCGTCGACTGGCGTGCAGACGGCGACGCCGACCGCGAGGGGTGGTCGGCGCAAGTTGCCGCCCTCGAGGGGTTCGACGCGACCGACTGGCTGGTCGAGGTGACCCAGCCGACGCGGGTCTATCACGGCACCGACGACGAACTCGTTTCGGTCGACGCCGGGCGGGACCTCGCTCGTGGGTTCCCCCGCGGGGAGTTCGTCGAACTCGAGGGCGCGGGCCACCTCGGGATGATCGAGCGGTCGCGAACGGTCAACGACCGGTTGCTGGGCTTTCTCGAGAAACGGACGGAAACGGACGACCGGTGAGCGTCGACTCGCGTCTCGAGAGTGGGGCTATACGGATACTCCGAGACGTACTCGAGCGGTATCGGACTGCGTGATTCTCGAGTGTATCCGGGTCCTCGCGGTGGCCGTATACGACGTCGAGCGTCTCCGATCGTGGCAACGAGAGTTCCACGTCCTCCCCAACCGATTCGCTCACTCGCGCCGTCGGCGCTCGCTCGCTCATCCCTCGCGGTATTCGAGCCGCGGCTTCGCCGTCGCTCACCGCGGCTCGGCGCGCCGTCATCGATCGTGGTCTCGCCGTCGTCTCTGGCCCGGTACTTGCGAATGACCCCCGCCGTATTACGGGCTCGAGCGTGGTAGCCGGGGCCGTGACTCTCTCGCTGGCGCGGCGCGCGGACCGCTACCCCGACCGGACGGCGGTCGTCGACATCTCGGAGGAACGGCTCTACGCCCCCGCGGAGACGATCCACGAGAACCGCGTCTCCTACGCGACGCTCTCGGAGTTGGCCGCCGAGACGGCCGATCGGCTCGCCGAACTGGGGATCGACGCCGGCGACACCGTCTGTCTGGTCACCCGGAACCGGGTGGCCTCGCTCGCGCTCCTGTTCGCCTGCCGCCGGCTCGACGCGACGTTCGCCCCCATCTCGCACCGCCTGACGCCCGTGACGGTCGAGCGGCCGTTCGCGGTGCTCGAGCCGACGCTCGTCGTCGCGGAGGCGGCCCAGCGGGATCTCGTGCGCTCGATGCCGTTCGATCGGACGGTGACGCTCTCGGAACTGGCCGAGGTCGACGTCAGCGAAGGCGGTACCGCCGACGACGGCGTCGCCACCGACGAACCACCGGACCCTCGAGTCGGCGACGATCAGACCGCCACCGACGACCCCCTCCTGTTGCTCCACGGCGACGGCGGCCGGCCGATCGTCCGCTACTCCGCGCGAAGCCTCGAGTGGAACTGCATCGCGACGCTGGTGACGTGGGGCCTCTCTCCGCGGGACACCGTGCCGCTCGTCGCGCCGCTGTCGGCCCACGACGGCCTCGTTCGGACCGCGCTCCCGACGCTGTACGCCGGCGGCCGCCTGCTGCTCGACCGGGCGTTCGACCCCGGCGATACGCTGACCGCGATCGAGAGCGAGGACGCGACCCTGTTCGCGGGCCGAACGGCCGCGTTTCGGGACCTCGCGGCCGAGTCCCGGTTTCCGGCGGCCGCCGCCTCCCTCGAGCGTGCGTTCCCCGACGCCAGCGTTCCCGCGGACGTCCTCGAGCCCTACCGCGAACAGGGGATTCCGGTCGCGCGGACGTACGGGCGCCTCGAGTGCCCGATCGCGCTGACTCAGACCGGCACGGATCCGGCAGACGCTACCGGGACTGACGCCGTCGACGTCGGCAAACCGGTCCCCGACTGTCGCGTCCGGCTGATTGCCGACGGGAGCGACTGCGACCCGCTCGAGGGTGCGGGGACGGGATCGCTCGCGCTCTCGGGGCCGGTGCTGGCGGACGGCTACGTCGGTGCTCCCGGCGCCGACTCGTCCGGTTCGGACGGCGACGCCGGGGGTGACGGCGAGACGACCGTCGACGCCGGCTTCGGAACCGGCGATCGAACGAACGAGAAACCCGACGATACCGCGGATCGCGGCCGGTTCGCCGACGGCTGGTTTTACGCGGACGAGCGGTTCCGGCGAGACGAAACCGGCCGCTACTACCGTGCTGACGATGATCGATAATGGACGAAAAGAGAGAACGAACGCGCGGTCTCGACTGCGATCGCGGCAACGACGGCGACGTGCAGAAGGCCTTTCATCATCGAGTCGCCAATAGTGGACGATGAAGCAACTCCGAATCGCCGTCCTGAACGCGGCCCATCGGGACGAGAACACGACGCGGAACTTCCGGCGCGAACTCGACGCGTCGCTGTCGGAGTTCGACGTGACCGCGGGTGAGGTCCCCGAAACGTTCGACTACGACGGGGCCGTCGTCACCGGGTCGCGGTCGTCGGTCTACTGGGACGAGGAGTGGATCGCCGCCACCGAGGAGTGGGTCGGCGAGGCGATCGATCGCGGAATGCCCTTCCTCGGCGTCTGTTGGGGCCACCAGCTGCTCGCGCACGTTCTCGGCGGCACCGTCGAGGACATGGGCGCCTACGAGGTCGGCTACAGCGAGATCGAGCAACTCGGCGACTCGCGGCTGTTCGAGGGTATCTCCGAGGAGTTCACCGCCTTCACCAGCCACTCCGACGAAGTGTCGGAACTGCCCCCCGGCGCCGAACCGCTCGCTGAAAACGAGTACTCGAACCACGGCTTCCGGAAGGATCGAGTCTTCGGCGTCCAGTTCCACCCCGAGTACGACACGAAAACCGCACGTGAACTCGTCCACCGCAAGGAGCTCTCCGACGAGCGCCTCGAGTCGATCCTCGACGAAATCACCCCGGAGAACTACCGGCGGGCCTGCCCGGCGAAGCTCGTCTTCGATAACTTCCTCGCGTTCGTCGAGGAGGTGCGCACCGAGGAGGCTGCGGCCGCAAGCGCGGAGGCTGAACTCGAGACGGCCGCCGACGCCGAGACGGAAGCGGACGCGACGCCCGAAGTCGGCAGTTCGGACTAACTCGGATTCTGCCGTTCGCTTTTCTGCAGTTACGTCACGTCGGTCGTCCGCGGACCGCACGAAAACGGAGGGGCGTCAGGGGGACGCAGGTCGCTACCGCCAGCGCTCGAGCAGCCGGTGTAGCAGTCCGTCGTTCGCGTCGGTCGAGTCCTGGCTCGCGTCTGCCGATGGCGCCTCGTCCGTTCGCTCCGCGAGCAACCGTTCGTACTGCGCGACGATCTCCCGCTGGCGGGACTCGCTCGTCTCGAGCGCGCGTTCGAGGGCCGTCACTCGCGCCCGGAGCTTCGTCTGCTCGATGCGGTGGCTGAGCGGCGGCTCCGGGCCAGTGGTCGCGTCGGACGCGGCGGGGGATCGGGCGCTCGAGTGCAGGTCCGTGGACGCGGCGGACGAGCGAAACTCGAGTTCGACGTCGGTCGCCGCGGGACCGGGCTGCTCGTGGTCGGATCGGGCCTCGGGGGACTGGGACTGAGACTGAGAGGGGTGTCGGTCGGCGGACATGGACAGCACAGGGTATGCGACCGGTACCCAAAAGAGTCAGTCAGTCGGGCGTCAGACGCGTCCGACGCGTCCGCCCTGCGTCGGCCGGCTGGTCGATGTCCGTTACTCGCCGCGCAGGTGCTCGAGCACGCCCTCCGTATCGGCGGGCACGGACTCTGGATCGTTGCCCGCGGCCGCGGCCGCGTCGGGGTCCTTGAGCAGGTGGCCGGTCGTCAGGCAGGCGACGCGCTCGTCGTCGTCGACGATGCCCTCGGCCCGAAGTTTCCGAAGCCCCGCGACGGAGGCCGCGGAAGCGGGTTCGACGCCGATCCCCTCGCCCGCGAGGTCGCGCTGGGCCTCGGTGATCTCCTCGTCGGTCACCGCAATCGCGGTGCCGCCCGTCTCGCGGATGCCCGGCAGCGCCTTCGGCGCGTTGACCGGGTTGCCGATCCGGATCGCGGTCGCGCGCGTTTCCACGTCGTCCCAGCGCCGGACCTCGTCGGCGCCGTTCTCGATCGCCTCGACCATCGGCGCCGCGCCCTCGGCTTGGACGCCGACGAGCTTCGGCACCTCGGACTCCTCGAGCGCGCCGGCCTGGACGAGTTCGCGGAAGGCCTTGTACAGCGCGGAGGTGTTGCCCGCGTTGCCGACGGGGAGGACGATCCGGTCCGGGAACGCGCCGTAGTCGTCGCGGAAGCCCTCGAGGATCTCGAGGCCGATCGTCTTCTGACCCTCCAGTCGGAAGGGGTTTAGCGAATTGAGGAGGTAGGCTTCGCCGCCCTCGGCCAGTTCCTGCACGATGTCGAGGCAGGCGTCGAAGTTGCCGTCGACCTCGAGGATGCGCGCGCCGTGGAGGCTGGCCTGGGCGATCTTGCCGGCGGCGACCTTGCCGGCCGGCAGCAGGACGAGCGTCTCCATTCCGCCGCGGGAACCGTACGCCGCCAGCGCGGCGCTGGTGTTGCCGGTGGAGGCGCAGGCCAGGCGGTCGACGCCCAGTTCCCGCGCGACGGCGACGCCGACGGTCATCCCGCGGTCCTTGAACGAGCCGGTGGGGTTCATCCCCTCGTGTTTGATCCGCAGGGCCTCGACGCCGATTTCGTCTTCGAGCCGGGGGACCTCGTACAGCGGCGTCGCACCTTCCTGGGTCGTGACGCCGTCCTCGAGCGGGAGGGCGTCCGAATAGCGCCAGACGCCCTCGCCCTCGAAGTCGTCGAACGTCGGGAGGTCGGCGTAGCGGACCTCGAGGAGGCTATCGCACTCGTCGCAGGTGTAGCGGACGTCCTCGAAGGGGGCGAAGGTTGCGCCACACTCGATGCACTCGAGCCAGACGCCGTCGTCGGCGACGTCGGGCGTTGCCGGTTGCTCGGCCGAGAGACTGAGACTCATTGTCAGTCGAGAGGGAGGCGAAGGGGAAAAAGTGAGTGGATTCGCCGGTCCCGATCGGGTCTCGCTGGCAGTCGGTTCCGACGAGCCTTACGTTCGCTTCGATTCCTCCTCGGTCGGTCCTGCCCGCGCTCGCTCGCCGTCGAACTCGTCGATCACGTCGTGGACCGTCTCGGTCCACGCGTCCAGGGCCTCGTGGAGCGACGCCTTCGCCTCCGGGAGTGCGACCGCGGTGTACTGGTAGACGTAGCCGCCGCCGTCCAACAGCCGCCGCTCGCGCCGCGCGAGCCCCCGGTCGTGCAGCGTCGCCAGCGATCGGTTGACCGTGCTCCGGTCCCGCTCGAGGGCCGCCGCGAGCTCGTCGACCGTGCTCCCAGGCCGGTCGCGGAGCACGAGGTAAGTCCGCGTTTCGTGGTCTTCGATCCCGAAGACGCAGCTCATCACCTTCTCGAACGGAGGGCTCGAGTCCTCGAGTAGCTCCCCGAGTCGGTGCTCGGTATCACCGCTCATAGGTGAGCCGTCGACCCGCGGCGCAAAGAGCTATCGGTCCGCCGCGTCCGAGTCGGTCGGCGACTCGGCGTCGGCTTCCGGACCCGCCGCGTCCGCATCCGCGTCTGCCCCGTACCCCATCCGTCGAATGCACGTTCGCATCTCGCCCTCGCTCTCGTGGCGGTGCAGTCGCGTCGGGGTGTCGCAGTAGTACACCGATCCGTCGTACCGCAGCACGATTTCGTGGGTCCCGCCGGCGACCGTCGTCGCGACGACGACCCGATCGCCGGCCTCGATCGCGGCAATGATCTCGTCGGCCGCCAGATCGCCTGCGGAAACGCGGATCGTGTCTCCCATCGACTCCGACTGTGACCGCCGGTGCAAAGAACGTTCACGTCCCCCCTGCTCCCTCGGACGGGAACCGTCGACGGTACGGTTGTGCGCGGGCGGTTCCAGACCGGGGTACCGCTACTACTCACTGGGTGCTACTATATACCATGGCACAAGAAACCGAACGTAGAACCGTCGACCGCACTGCAACTGCACTCGAGCCCTGGCAGGCCGGCGCCGTCGGCGGCATCGTCGGCGCGATCGTCTTCGGCGCGCTGATGGCCGCCCGGACGCCCGGCGTCCTCGAGATGGCGATTCCGGCGATGTACGGCCTCGAGGGCGGCCTCGCGGGGATGATCATTCACGTCTCCCACGGCGCCGTCCTCGGCGTCGTCTTCGCGGCGCTGCTCGTCGCGGCGGGCCGTCCGACCCTCGGCGCGGGAGCGGCCGGCGCTGCCGGCCTCGTCTACGGGCTCGCCGTCTGGGCGCTCCTGGCGGTCGTCGTGATGCCGATCTGGCTGTCGGCGGTCGGCTTCTCGATGGCGCCGTCCGTGCCGAACGTCGCCGTGGAGAGCCTCGTCGGTCACGCCGCGTACGGGCTCGTCCTGGGCGTGACGTACGCGGCACTCACCCGGCGGTAGATCGCGATACCCGACCGTCTCGCGGCGACGATGTCGCGACTCTCGAGACTTTCGGGAGTCGAGGACGCCACCGTTCGATTGCACCCGCTCACAGCGCGTAGAGGCCGATCAGCGCGGCCGGCCCCAGCAGCATGATGAAGACCGCGAGTAGCACCCTGAATGACATACCCGTAGTTGTATCCGAGTGACATATAATAGCTCGAGATCGTTCACGGATTCGACCACCGAATACGGGAGTCAACGACCGGTTGACGGCCGAATTCCGGTGCCGTTCCCGGTTCGAATCGCTCGAGCGACGCGGGTGTCACTCGGGGGACCGAATCGCGTTCTCGAGAAATCCGTTCGACAAGAGACGACCAGAAAATACCGCTCCTCGGACCGCTCGCGAGCAGCGGAGTCTACTCTAAGAGCCAACTCAACAGCGCCTTCTGTGCGTGCAGCCGGTTTTCGGCCTGATCGAAGACGACCGAGCGGTCGCTCTCGATGACGTCGTCGGTGATCTCCTCGCCGCGGTGGGCCGGCAGGCAGTGCATCACTGAGGCGTCGGGCGCCCGCTCGAGCAGGTCCGCACAGACCTGAAAGCCCTCGAAGGCCTGCATTCGGACGTCGCGTTCGTCCTCCTGGCCCATGCTGATCCAGACGTCGGTGTAGATGACGTCCGCGCCGGCGGCGGCCTCGTCGGGGTCGTGCGTGATCGTCGGATCGCCGCCCAGTTCGCGGGCGCGCTCGATGACGTCGTCGTCGATGCCGTAGCCTTCGGGCGTCGCGACGGTCAGATCGATGTCGGTCAGCGCACAGCCGAGCACGAATGACTGGGCGACGTTGTTGCCGTCGCCGATCCAGGCCGCGGAGACGCCGTCGAAGCCGCCTTCCTGCTCCCGGATCGTCAGCAGGTCCGCCAGCGTCTGGCAGGGGTGGGCGTCGTCGGTCAGGCCGTTGACGACCGGCACCGACGAGTACTCCGCGAAGACCTCGATGTTCTCGTGCTTGAAGACGCGGGCCATCACGGCGTCGACGTACCGCGAGAGGGTCCGGGAGGTGTCTTTCAGCGGTTCGCCCCGGCCGAGCTGGATGTCGTCCTCGCCGAGGAAGACGGCGTGGCCGCCCAGCTGGGTCATCCCCGTCTCGAAGGAGACGCGGGTGCGGGTGCTGGGCTTCTGGAAGATCATCCCCAGCGTCTGGCCGTCTAGGTCCTCGTGGTCCTCGCCGGCGTGCTGGGCCGCTTTGTACTCCTCGGCGCGCTCGAGGATCGTCAGGAGTTCGTCCTCGGAGACGTCGTCGATCTCGAGGAAGTGCCGGACGTCGTCGCCGTCCGTCATTCGTCGTCACCTCCGGCCAGCGTCGCCGCGACGCGTTCCAGCACGTCGACCGAGTCGTCGAACTCGGTAAGCGAGAGTCGCTCGTCGGGCGCGTGGTCCAGATCGGAGTTGCCGGGGCCGTAGGTAGCCATCGGGCAGTCCCACGCGCCGGCGTAGAGGTTCATGTCGCTGGTGCCGGTCTTGCGAACCAGTCGCGTATCGCCGCAGACCTCCCGGATCGCCACGCGGAACGCGCGGGCGACCTCGGTGCGGGGGCTCTCCATCACCGGGGGAATCGGCTCGGCCCACGAGACGGTGCCGATCTCGAGTTCGGCTTCCGCCGTCTCGCGGACGGTTTCGGCGTCCAGCGACGGGGGAATCCGCAGCTGGACGTCCAGCGTCGCTTCGACGGAGAGGCCGTCGTCGCTGATCCCGCCGTCGATGTCGACGGGTTTGGCGGTGACGCGTTCGAAGACGGGCTGGTACTCGTCGTTCTCGAAGGCGTCCTCGACGCTGGTCCACCACTCCGTCGCGTGCTGGATCGCGTTCGGCTCGGGACGCGAGGTGTGACCGGATTCGCTCGTGGCGACGTAGGTGCCCGCGAGGAAGCCGCGGTAGCCGAGCGTGATGCCCGTCGTCCCGCTGGGTTCGCCGTTGATGACGGCGTCGGGCTCCTCGCGGTCCGCCACGAGGTGGCGCGCGCCGCGGGAATTGGTCTCCTCGCCGACGACGCCGACGAAGGAGACGCCGGTGCGGACGGCCGCGGCGGCCATCGCGGCCAGCGGGCCGGTCGCGTCGACGCTGCCCCGGCCCCAGAGGATCTCCTCGCCGGTTTCCTCGGCGACGTCGGCCGCGACATCGTCCTCGTCGGCCGACTGCACTTCGACGGGAATCTCGCCGGGGACGGTGTCGACGTGCGAGGTGAGCAGGACCGAGTCGTCCGCGGGCGCACGGACGTTGCCGACCTCGTCGATCCAGGCGTCGCGACCGTGGGTCTCGAAGAACGCGACGAGCCGCTCGGCGGCGTCGCGCTCCTCGCCCGTCGGCGACGGGATCGAGACGAGATCGATCAACAGCTGTCGTGCGACCTCGTGCGAAACGTCGGCCGCGTCCTGATCCTGTGTGGCTGCGCTCATGGTTAGTTCCCCTCTGAATCGGAGCCGACGACCGCCGTCAGCGCGTCGACGAGCTGGTCCGCTTCCTCCCGACCGATCACGAGCGGCGGTAGCAGCCGGAGGACGGTCCGACCCGCGGGCAGCGCGAGGATCTGGTGGTTCATCGCCAGATCGCGGGCGACGCGGTTCGCCCCCCGTTTCAACTCGAGGCCGACGAGCAGGCCCCGGCCGCGGACCTCGCGGACGTCGTCGCCCAGCGCCGCCTCGAGTTCGGTGGCGAGGTAGTCGCCGATCTCGGCCGCGCGGGCGGGGTACTCCTCCTCGACCAGCGTCGAGACGGTGGCGTGGACCGCCGCAGCGACGACGGGGCCGCCGCTGAACGTAGCGTTGTGGGACGCCGCGCCGTCGGCGATCCAGTCCTGCACGGCGACCGCGCCGACGGGCAGGCCGTTGCCCAGCCCCTTCGCCGTCGTGAGGATATCGGGCGTGACGCCGACGTTCTGGCAGGCCCACATCGAACCCGTGCGGCCCATGCCGGTCTGGACCTCGTCCAAGACGAGCGCCGCGCCGGCCTCGTCGGTGAGGTCGCGAGCCGTCTCGAGGTAGCCCGCCGGCGGGACGTTGATCCCGCCCTCGCCCTGAATCGGCTCGAGGATCACGGCCGCGGTCTCGTCGTCGACGGCCGCGGCGAGTTCCTCGTCGTCGCCGTATGGGACGAACTCCACGTCGCCGGCCAGGGGCTCGTAGGGCTTCTTGTACTTGTCCTTCCAGGTGGCCGCGAGCGAGCCCATCGTCCGCCCGTGGAACGAGCGGGTCGCGGCGACGATCTTCGACTCGCCGGTCGCCGACCGGGCGAACTTCAGCGCGGCCTCGTTGGCCTCGGTTCCGGAGTTGCAGAACCAGGCGGACTCGAGGCCGTCGGGCGTCGACGCGACGAACGAGGCGTAGGCGTTCTCGCGGGCCTCGACGGGATAGGAGGAGTCGACGAAGGTGAGCTCGCCGACCTGCTCCTGGACCGCGTCGACGACCGCCGGGTGGCAGTGGCCGAGCGGCGTGCAGGCGAAGCTCGCGCCCGCGTCGAGGTACTCCGTGCCGTCGGCGGTGTAGAGGTACGGTCCCTCGCCGCGCTCGAGGCCGATCGGTTTGCTGCCGGAGACGAAATCGAGGTCGCTCATTGGGCCACCTCCTCGCCGTCGTCCGCGTCGTCCGCGTCGTCCGCTTCGTCAGCGAGCACGCCGGGCTCGAGCGTCGTCCCTTCGCCTTCCAGCGCGCTCGTGATCGGTGCGTCGGCGTTCGCCGTCGCGACGGTGACGCTCGCGGCGCCGCCCTCGAGGGCTTCCTCGGCGGCCATGACCTTCTTCGTCATGAAGCCTTCAGCGGCGTCCTTGACGGCCGCGAACTCCTCGGGGGTCGCGGCCGAGTCGATCTTCGTCGACTCGTCGTCGGGATCCTCGTAGATCCCGGAGACGTCCGTGAGGACGACCAGGTCTGCCTCGAGCGCGCCCGCGATCGCCGCGGCCGCGCGGTCGGCGTCGGCGTTGACCGCCGTGTAGCCGCCGGACTTCTCCTTGCCCAGCATGGGAACGGAGACGACGGGCGTGTAGCCGCCCGCGAGGACGGTCTCGAGCAGGTCCGCGTTGACCGACTCGATCTTGCCGGAGTGGTCGCCGCGCTTGATCTTCTTCTTGCCGTCCTCCTTGACGCGGACGGCGGACTTCCGTTTCCCTTCGAGGAGCTTGCCGTCCGTGCCGGAGAGGCCGACGGCGTCGACGCCCTCGTTGTGCAGGCTCTCCACGAGATCCGTGTTGAGCTTGCCCGGCATGACCATCTTGAAGACGTCCATCGTCTCCTCGTCGGTGAACCGCCCGACGACGCCGCCGGGGGTCTCGACGTAGGTGGGCTCCTTGCCGAGGTCCTCTAAGGTCTCGTCGACGGCCGTCGAGCCGCCGTGGGTGAGGACGACATCCTCGCCGTCCTCGACGAGCGAGGCGACATCGGCGAGGGCGCCTTCGGGATCGACGGCGCGCGCGCCGCCGATTTTCACTACTACCGTCATTTTAGGGCGCCCCCACGGGGTGCAGCCCCGTAAACTCGAGTCCAGCCGTTTCCTCGAGGCCGAGCGCGACGTTGGCGGCGTGGACCGCCTGGCCGGCCGACCCCTTCATCATGTTGTCGATCGCCGAGAAGACGACGACCCGCTTGTTCGAGGGGTCGAGTTCGAAGCCGACCTCGGCCAGATTCGTCCCGGCGACCGCCTTCGGCTCGGGGTAGCGGTAGACCCCGGAGCCGCCCGCGGCCATGCGGACGAACGGCTCGTCCTCGTAACATCCGCGGTAGGCTTGCCAGAGGTCGCCCTTCGAGACCGGGCTCGAGGGGAAGACGTGGCTCGTCGCGCTGGCGCCGCGGATCATGTCCACGGCGTGGCAGGTGAAGGCCACCGAAGTGCCGAGGAACTGCTCGATCTCGGCCTCGTGGCGGTGGCCCGTCGGCGCGTAGGGGCGGACGACGCCCGAGCGCTCGGGGTGGCTCGAGGCCTCGCCGCCGCCGGCGCCGCCCTCCGACGACCCCACTTTCACGTCGACGACGATCTGTTCCCCGCCCTCGAGGATGTCGTGCTCGAACAGCGGGTACAGGCCGAGGATGGTCGCGGTGGCGTTACAGCCGCCGCCCGCGATGAGTTCGGCGCCTGCGAGATTGTCGCGGTTGATCTCGGGCAGCGCGTACTCGGCCTTCTCGAGGTATTCGGGCGCCTCGTGGCCGTCGTACCACTCGTCGTACTGCTCTTCCGTGTCGAGGCGGAAGTCGGCCGAGAGGTCCACGACCGTATCCGCGTGGTCGAAGAACTCGTCGATCTGGCCCATCGAGACGCCGTGGGGCGTCGCCGCGAACAGCACGTCGACGCTCTCGAGGTCGTCGGGTTCGGTAAACCGGAGGTCCGACCCGCGAAGCGGCGGGTGGACCGAACCGACGCTCTTGCCGGCCTTCGACCGGCTGGTGACCTCGCTGATCTCGAAGTTCGGGTGGCCCGCCAACAGGCGCAGCAGTTCGCCGCCCGTGAAGCCGGAGCCGCCGACGACGCTCGCGGTGATCGTCTCCGCGTTCTCGTCGGCGCCGGTTTCGGTGCCGACCGCCATCAGGCGGTCACCTCGAGTTCGTCCTCGGCCGCGGCGGCCGCTTTCTCCTCGAGCCAGTCGACGACGGTGCCGGCGACGTCGGTCTCGACGGCGCCGTCTAAGGCCTTGAACTCGACGGTGTGGTTGACCTCGTGGACCGTATAGCCGTCTTCGGTCTCCATGAGGTCGACGCCCAGCAGCCCGCCGCCGACGGCGTCGCTGGCCTTCTGGACGAGTTCCTTCGCCTCGTCGTCGAGCTCGAAGACGTCGGTTTCGGCGCCCTTCGCGGCGTTGGTGATCCAGTGGTCCGACGAGCGGACCATCGCCGCGATGGGCTCGCCGTCGGTCGCCAGCACGCGGATGTCCCGTCCGGGCTTCTCGACGAACTCCTGAACGTAGAACACCTTGTGCTCGTAGTGGCCAAGCGTCGCCTTGTGTTCGAGGATCGCTTCGGCCGCCGACTCGGAGTCGATCTTGGCCATCAGACGGCCCCACGAGCCCACGACGGGTTTGAGGACACAGGGGTAGCCGAACTCCTCGATGGCCTCCATCGCCGACTCCTTGGTAAAGGCGACCTTCGTCGCGGGCGTGGGCACGCCCGCCCGCTCGAGCGCGAGGCTGTTCTTGACCTTGTCCGCGCAGATATCCGCGGTCTCGTTGCTGTTGACCACGGGGATCCCGTACGCCTCGAAGAACTGCGTGGCGTACAGGCTCCGGCTCGTGGCGAGACAGCGGTCGACGACGATGTCGAGGTCCGCGAACGCCTCGGGGACCTCGCCGATGTCGAAGGTCTGCTTGCGGACGTCGATCTTTTCGACCTCGTGGTCGCGCTCGCGCAGCTCGTTCAACAGCAGCTTCTCGTCCTTGCGGATCCGGGAGTAGAGTATTCCTACCTTCAAGGTTACTCACCCCAGTCCTCTTCGAGCTCCGGGGCTCGCTCGAGGACTGGTGGCTCGGTGTCGACGACTTCCAGCTCGGCGCCGCAGGTCGTACAGTCAACGATCTCTCCAACTTCCAGATCGTCGTGCAGGGACACGTCAGCCCCACACTCGACGCATTCGGTCATTGTACCTGCAACTGGGAGCCGATATCCCTTAAAGCCTTCGAACTTATCAGAACAAAAACATGAAGCGCACTACCGGCTAACGGAGTGAAAAGGCGACCACGCGGCGGATTTAGTCTGACATATCATGTGGTAGGTAGTACGTCCCCTCGCGGGGACGGCGGTGGCGAGATCGGAGATCTCGCTCGCTCGCAGGTTCGCGGCTCACCTGCGAACGGTGGCGAGATCGGCGGGAACGGGATCGGAGCGGTAGGTGACACGTTAGACATACTCGTTCACCTCCGAGCGAAGCGTTTCGCGTGCGTCCTCGAGGGCCTCGTCGCGCTCCTCGAGGGTCGCCTCGTCGTCCGCGACGGCGCTCCGCGCGGCCTCGAGTTGGTCGGCCACCGCGTCGGGTGCGGGGCCGCCCTGCGAGTCGCGGCTCGCGACGCTTTCGGCGGGGTCGAGCGCCTTCTCGACTGCGGCGGGATCGACCAGCGACTCGAGGGGTTCGCCGAGCACGTCCTCGGCGGCGGCCTCGAGGGCGTCGTAGTCGGCGCCGTTTTCGGCGGCCACCGCGACCATCTCGTGGGCCGTGCGGAAGGGCAGGCCGTTGGCCGCGAGCAGATCTGCGACGCCGGTCGCCGTCGAGAAGCCCTCGCCGGCTTCCGCCGCGAGGGTCTCCGCGTTCCAGTCGGCGGTGGCGACCGCACCCGCTGCGACCTCGCTTGCCTCCGTTACGGCGTCGACGGTCTCCCAGGCGTGGGTCGTCGCCCGCTGGAGGTCGCGGTTGTAGGCGCGGGGGAGTCCCTTCAGGGTCGTCGTCAGTCCCTGCACGCTGCCGGCGGCGTCGCCCGCGACCGCGCGGACGAGCTCGAGCGTGTCGGGATTCTTCTTCTGAGGCATGATCGACGACGTCGAGGAGTAGTCGTCCGCGAGGTCGACGAAGCCGCGGTTCGCGAAGATAACGACGTCCTCCGCGAGTCCCGACAGCGTCGTCGCGTGGGTCGACAGCGCCTGCACCGTCTCGAGCAGGAAGTCCCGGCCCGAGGAGGCGTCCATCGAATTTTCCACCACGCCGTCGAAGCCGAGCAGTTCGGCCGTGCGCTCGCGGTCGATGTCGAACGTGGTTCCGGCGAACGCGGCGCCGCCCAGCGGCGACTCGTTGATGCGGTCGTAGGCCTCGAGCAGCCGCGCCGTGTCGCGGCGGACCGCGGCCTCGTAGGAGAGCGCCCAGTGGGCGACGGTGGTGGGCTGTGCGGGCTGGAGGTGGGTGTAGCCGGGCATGATCGTCTCCCGGTGCTCGGCGGCCACCTCGACCAGCGACTCGCGCAGTGCCAGCGTCGTCTCGATCGCCTCGAGGACGTCCTCGCGTAAGCGATATCGGATGCAGGCCGCGACCTCGTCGTTGCGCGAGCGCGCGGTGTGCATCTTGCCACCCTGATCGCCGATGCGCTCGATGACGGCCGTCTCGATGGCCTCGTGGACGTCCTCGCCCTCGGGGAGGCCGTCGTGGCCCTCGACTTCGATCGCGTCGAGGGCGGTCAAGATGCTCCCGGCGACGTCGTCGCCGACGATCCCCTGCTCGGCGAGCATTACGACGTGGGCGCGATCGACCTCGAGGTCGGCCTCGAAGATCCGCCGATCGGCCTCGAGCGAGGAGAGGAAGCTCCGGGCGGGGCCGCCGCTGAACCGGTCCCGCCGGACGACGCCCTCGTCGCTGCCGCCGTCGGTTTCGACCGCGGGCTCGAACTCGCCGCCACCGTCGTGAGCGCTCTCCTCAGTCATCTGTCCTTACTCGTCTGTTTCGTCGCCGCTGCCGTCCGTCGCGAGTTCGACCTCCTCGCCGTCCTCGGCGTTGGCCGCGATGGCCTCGTTCGCGAGGCGGCGCTGGAAGCCGTGGTACTTCGCGACGCCGGTGGCGTCCTCCTGCTTGATCTTGCCGACCGTCTCGGTGTCGAAGGAGGCGTGCTCGGCGGAGTAGGCCGCGAACTTGCTGTCGCGGGCGACCGGACGCGCCTGCCCGCCTTCGAAGCGGATCGTGACGGTGCCGGTGACGCGCTTCTGGGTTTCGGCGATGAAGCCCTCGAGCGCGTCGACAAGCGGCGCGTCGACCAGTCCTTCGTAGCCCTTCTGGGCCCACTGCTGGTCGATCTGCTGCTTGAACTGGCGCTCCTCCTGCGTGAGCACGAGGCCCTCGAGGGCCTCGTGGGCGTTCAGCAGCGTCGTCGCGGCCGGGTGTTCGTAGTTCTCGCGGACCTTCAGGCCGAGCATGCGGTCCTCCATCGTGTCCGTGCGCCCGACGCCGTAGGGGCCGGCGATCTCGTTTAAGTGCTGGATGAGTTCGGCGGGCTCGTACTCGACGCCGTCGACGGCGACGGGATAGCCCTCCTCGAACTCGATCTCGATCTCCTGAGTGTCGCCGGTGGGCGACTGGGTCCAGGCGTAGATATCCTCCGGCGGGACGTAGCTCGGGTCCTCGAGCTCGTCGCCCTCGACGGAGCGGCTCCAGAGGTTGGTGTCGATCGACCAGTCGCCGCCGCTGCCGCCCTCGACGGGCAGGCCCTTCTCGTCGGCGTACTCCTGCTCCCACTCGCGGGTCAGGCCGAGTTCGCGCACGGGCGCGATGACTTCGAGATCCGAGTCGCGCCAGACGGCCTCGAAGCGCAGTTGGTCGTTACCCTTGCCCGTACAGCCGTGGGCGATCCCGTCGCAGTCCTGTTCCTCGGCGACCTCGAGGATCGCCTTCGCGATGACGGGTCGCGCGAGCGCCGTGCCCAGCGGGTAGCCCTGATAGGTCGCGTTCGCGCGAACGCTCTCGAGACAGAGGTCCGCAAACTCGTCTTTCGCGTCGACGACGTAGTGGTCGAGATCGAGCGCCTCGGCGGTTTCCTCGGCTTCCTCGAACTCCTCGGCCGGCTGGCCGACGTCCACCGTGACGCCGATTACTTCGTCGTATCCGTACTCCTCCTCGAGCAGCGGGACACAGACAGTCGTGTCCAGGCCGCCCGAGAACGCAAGTGCCACGCGGGTCATGTCGTACTCGAGTGAAACGGAAGGATAGCCTTAAATTCGTCGGTTTAACTCGGGAAAACTAAGGATAGAGCGGCTGCTAACCGAAAATTCTGGAGTTTCTGCAACGAGTGAAACGTTGGAACGAACCGGGACGTGGGGTAGTAGTATAGTACGGGCTCAAAGGCCCGGTCGCGGTCGCCGCGGCCGCCGCGCCAGAACGGTCCCGTCGGTACCGAGAACGGCGAGCGTGGTGCCGACGGACTGACTCATTGGTGGCTCTATACTACTTCGTGGTATTAAAGCTTGCCCGCTTGGCAAGTGTTACACGGGTTCTGCGGGCCGAACCGCGACTCCGTCACTCGTTCTCGACGCCGGGTTCCGGATCGGACGGCGAGTCGCTGCCGGAACCCGACGGCACGTCGCGGTTTCCGCGCTCGCCCTCGTCCGGCAGCGACAGGACGTTCTCGCGGCCGATCCGGAACACCTCGATCTCGCCGTCCTCGCGCAGGCCGCTGACGACCTGACTCGTCTTGGCCTCGGTCCAGTCCAGTTCCGAGACGACCTCCTGCTGTTTGATCCGGCCGCCCCGCTGCTCGAGCAGCCGGAGGACCCGCTCCTCGTTGCTCAGCAGTTCCGGCGGCGGTCCGTTCGATTTCGCCTCGCCGCCGTTCGCCGCGCCCTCGGCCGGCGGCGGTCCCCCGCCCCTGCCCCCGCCCGCCTCGGGAGCGGGACCCGGGCCGAGGATCCCCCGATCGCGGACCCACCAGCCGGCGGCGCCGGCGACCACCAGTAGCGCGAGCGCGGCCGCGACGATGGACCACCGCATCGGCGGCCCCCGGTCGCCGGCTGCGCTCGCGTTCGCCGTCGCGTTGGCCGACTCGTTTTGCACGTCGCCGTTTTCGATCATCACGACCGTCGGCGGATCGGCGGTAAAGTCGGTGCTGTCCCCCTGCCAGAACACCGACCCGTCGCCCGACTCCGTCGACGACTCGTCCTCGCTGATGACGTACCCGTCGGGCGGGTACACCTCCATCGTGGTGTCCTGCGAGAGGACGATCCCGGTCAGGACGTCGCTGATCTCGATCCGGTTGAGTTCGACGTAGGCGAAGTTGATCCACTCGAAGGAAACCTGCACGTGACCGAGATTCTGCGGTTGCGAACTCGTATCGGTCTCGATCGCGCCGTCCTCGAGGTGCATCTCGCGGTCCGTCGCGTTCTCGCTGTCCTCGAGGGTCTTGTTCCAGGCGGCCATCTCGTCGGCCACGTACGCGGCGTTGTTCGCCTCGATGTCCTCGCGGAGCGCCGCCCACTCGCCCGAGGAGTCGTTCTCGAACCGGTAGTCGACGACGAACGTCGCCGACCCGTTCTCGTAGACGAAGACGTCGATGTGGATCTCGCTGGCGTCGTTGAGCCGGTCGCTCCCCTCCTGGCCGCTCCCGTTCCCTTGCAACCGTTGCGTTTGCGCCTGCGACTGTCCCCCGTCCTGCTGTGCTAGCGCGTTCGGGCCGCCGTTCCCGGCCTCCGCGGCCGCCCCCGGCACGGCGAGCGGCGCGGACGCGAACAGACACCCGACTACGACGAGCACGCAAAGCAGGGCCCGCAGCCCCTTCCCGTCCATTACGTCCACATGTCATAGCCGGCTAAATAGGTCTTTCCGACTGTAGCAGTGTATTTTTCAAACCGGTCTCCGTACGTGAATCTATGCTCGATCGACGCGGTTCCCTCGACGTCGAAACCCTCCTGAAAATCGTCCTCGGACTGATCGCCGTCCTGCTCGCCCTCGAGGTCCTCGAGGCGCTCCTGTCCGGGCTCGCCTGGCTGCTCGGACCGTTCTTCGTCGTCGTGCAACTCGCGATCGCCGCCCTGATCGTTCTCTGGCTGCTCGATCGGATCTGAAGCGTCGTCTCGGTTCCGGCTCCGGTTCCGGCCCCGTCCTGCCGCCGACTCCGAGGGCACCAGACTGATAGTCGCGCCGCTCCTACCCCATCGCGGAGCATCCACCGTGTACAGCGTCAACGTCCCCGTCCCCGGCCGCGTCCGGCAACTCGCGGACGAACTCCACCCCGACCTGATCGGCTTCGAGACGATCCGCGAGACCCACTCCTGCCTGCTCAAGCGCCTCGGCGAGGCCGATCACGTCGCCCAGTTACAACACCGCGCCCACCGCGCCCTCGAGGGCGCCCCCGCCGTCGAAGCCCGGATTACGGGCATCGACTACTTCGAGGAGCCGCCGCTTGGCTCCGCGCCGGTCGTCTACCTCGCCGTCGAGAGTCCCGGCCTCGAGTCGCTGCACGCCGACCTCGCAGAGACCTTCGACGCCGTCGACGGGCTCGAGGGAACCGATTACGTCCCGCACGTGACGCTGGCCCGCGGCGGCGACGCCGAGACCGCGCGGCGGCTGGCCGACCGCGAGATCGAACCGGTCAGTTGGACGGTCACCGAACTCGAGTTCTGGGACGGCATCTACAAGCTCCCGGTGAGCCGCGTGTCGCTGCCGTCGTAACGCCGGCGCCCGAGTCCGTCTCGTCCCGACCGCCCGATTTGCGAGAGCTTCCCGTCACAGACAATCGCACTCGAGATCCGCAAATACCGCTGGTTTCTACGCCACCGACCGAGACGGTTTCGTCGGCGCATCGGTTCGGAGACCCGCCGTATGGCCCCATTTCTTCGCGACGGTGCGTCTCGAGCCGTGGCCAAAGCGGCCGACTGACTGCGGGTTAAGTCGGTCGAACCCTTGGGAACGGTGTGGTTTCGACGCTACTCGTCGCAGCGGTCGTCGGGATCGCCCTCGGAGCCTTTCTCCAGAAGGGGCGGTTCTGCTTCGTGAACGCCTTCCGGGACTTCTTCGCCTACAAGGACTCCCGGGTCACGAAGGGCGTTCTCGCGGCGACGCTGCTCACGATGGTCTTCTGGGGAATCGCCTACCAATTCGGCTACTATCAGGGGTTCTGGACGCCGCGGTGGGGCCTGACCGGCCTCGTCGGCGGCTTTATCTTCGGCGTGGGGATGACCTACGCCGGCGGCTGCGCCAGCGGCACGCTCTACCGGGCCGGCGAGGGCTACCTCCAGTTCTGGCTCACCCTGCTGTTCATGGGCGTCGGCTACGCCGGCTTCACCGTCGCCTTCCCGACGCTCGAGAGCACGTACTTCGAGGCCCTCACGTTCGGTGAGGGCGTGAGCCTGTTTGCCTACTCCTCGCTGCCGGCCGGACTGCTCGCGCTGCTGGTCGCGGGCGCCGTACTGCTCGTTTACGCCACGGTGATCGGTCGCTCGTCGGTCGGCGCAGCGCTCGGCGAGCGCGCCGAGGCGGCCGAGTTCCGGCCGGCGGCGCTGGCCGCGCCCGCCGTGGGGCTCCGGCAGTTCGCGGACGGGACGCGCGCGTACTTCGCCGGCCTGGCCCGCGCCTGGCGGAACCCGATCGAAGCGAGCAAGCAGCCGTGGGACCCCCGCACCGCGGCGCTTGGGATCACCGCCGCCGCGGTGCTGTGGTTCACGCAGGTCTCGATCGTCGGCGTGACCGGCCCCGAGGCCCGCTGGACGGGCTACCTGCTCTCGCAGGTCGGCGTCGACGCGGGGTCGTTCGAGTACTGGGGCTCGGTCCTCTTTCAGGGCCGGGGCGTCGGCGTCACCGTCGACATGGTGATGATCGCGTTCGTCATCGTCGGCGCGTTCCTGGCCGCCGTCTGGAGCGGGGACTTCTCCGTCCGCGTTCCGAAGCGCCGCCGGCTCCCCAACGCCGTCTTCGGCGGCATCATGATGGGCGCCGGCTCGCGGCTCGCGCCGGGCTGTAACATCGGGAACATCTACTCCGGCATCGCGGAGCTGTCGGTCCACTCGTTCATCGCCGCCGTCGGCATCGTCGCCGGCGTCTACGTGATGACCCACTGGATCTACCGCGAGGTCGGCTGCGCGATCTGAGCGGTATCGTTCGCCAACCATACCACGCAGCGACGACTGACACACGTACACTACAATGCCATCCATCGACGACGTCACCGACGCACCGGACGAACTGAGCGACGACCGAGCCGAGGAACTGCTCGAGGAGGCCGACCTCGTTCAGGACATGATGGGCGAGGTCTGCCCGTACCCGCAGGTCGAGGCCAAGAAGGGCCTCCAGCAGCTGGAGTCGGGCGACCTCCTCGTCCAGGAGACCGACCACGTCCCCTGCACCGAGAACGTGCCCAAGGCCGTCGGCGACGACGCCGAGGCGAAGGTCTGGCGCAGCGGGGACGCGACCTACCGGATCTACCTCCGGAAGCAGTAACGATGGTCGAGGAACTCTCCCCTGAAACGGTCCGCGAACGCATCGAGCGCGACGACGCCGACGAGGAGTTCGACCTGATCGACGTCCGCGACGCCGACGCCTACGACGACGGCCACCTCCCCGGCGCCGAACACGTCACCATCGAAGAACTCGAGGACACCGTCGTCGACCGGGACTGGGCCGACGACGTGATCGTCTACTGCTACGTCGGCAAGACGTCGGTTCAGGCCGCCAGGCTCATCGAGGAGTACGGGAACGCCGACTCCGTCGCGAGCATGGCCGGCGGCTACGACGCCTGGGAACCGCTCGAGGCTGAGGCCGCGGACTGAACGCGAATCGTCGGCTCGAGACGAACCACCCCGAACGCTGCGACGGCGTTGCTGCCGCTGTCGAATCGCCGTCCGTTTTCGCCGCCGCGATCGGCCAGTAGCTATATTTTCGCGTACTGATACCTCAGCCTATGCGCCGACGGACCTTCGTTTCGCTCGCGGCGACGATTCCGCTCGCCGGCTGTAGCGGCTTGCTTCCCGGCGGCGGCGGAGTAGACACGACCCTCGAGGACGGCGATCACGCCGAGTTCAGCGCCGAGGAGGGGACGGAACTGACGGTGACGGTCGACGTACAGGAAGTGTTCCAACTCGAGGACATGGACATCGAGCGAGAGGGCGTCAGCCTCCGCATCGACCACGTCGACGCGGGACTCATCGCGACTCGGACCGTCGCGGACTCGACCACGTTCGACCTGACGATCGGGAACGGCGGAACGCACACCGTGGCGGTCGCCGGCGGCGTGGCCGATGTGACGATCGAGTAGCGCGGCGCCTCGCAACTCAGGACTCGCGACGAGTCGCACGACTCACGGCGCCGGCGGCTCGCCGTCGTAGGCGCCGTGATCGCCGTAGAAGTTGCGCATCGCGAACTTGAGTTTCTCGGGGTCGATGTCGATCAGCTCCTCGCGCTCCTCGTGGGGAAAGGTTCCGTTGACGCTGTACCGGCCGAGATCCGACTTCGCCGAGCGCGAGTAGCGCCGATCCAGCAGCGCACGAACCCCGACGTCGTCGGGCGAGCGGAGCACGCGCCCGAGCGCCTGCCGCGTCTTGCGGACCGTCGGAATCTCGACGGCGTAGCGCCAGCCGGTCTCGGTGCCGTCGAAGGCCGCGTCGTAGGCCTCCTGGACCGCCTCCGCGCGGTCGTCGAGGTGCGGGTACGGGACGCCCACCACGAGGACCGTGTGGGCGTCGTCGCCGTCGAAGCTCACGCCCTCGGCGAGGGTGCCCCACAGCGACGTACAGAGCACGGCCTTGTCGTCCGCGACGAACTTCTGCCGGAGTTCCTCGACCGCCACGCCCGGTTCGTCCAGGTAGACCCGCCGGTCGCCGCCGAGCCGGCGCTCGAGGCGATCCGCGTACCGCTCGGCCTCGCCGTAGTTCGGGAAGAAGGCGAGCGTGTTGCCGGGCGTCATCCGGACGGCGTCGTAGATGGCGTCGGTGACCTCCTCCTGGACGGCGGAGTCGTCCCGATCCGAGGCGAACAGCGGCGGCGTCTCGACGGCGTAGGTGCGGCGGTTCTCCTCGGGGAACTGGAGCCCGTAGGCCATCGTGACGGGGTCCTCGAGGCCGAGCACGTCCTCGGTGACGTCGAACGGCTGCAGCGTGGCGCTCATCAGGACGGTCGCGTAGACTTCGTCGAACAGCTGGCCGGTGACCTGCCGCGGGAGGCAGGTGTAGAGCTCCGCGCGGCCGTAGATCTCGTCGGTGCCGGCGTCACGGGTGACGGAGACGACCGGGTACTGGCCCTCCTTCGAACCCTCCGACATCCACGCGCTGACGAAGGCGGCGGCCTGCAGGGTCTGGCACTCGGTGCGGGTCGCGGTCTCGCCCTCCCGATACGCCTCCTCGTACTGCTGGTCGAGCTCCTGGCCCAGCTTCATTGCGGCCTCTAAGTCCTCCTGGATCCCCCGGCCCGAGTAGCGCTGGAGGAACTCGAGCGTGAGGTCGTCCTTGCGGTCCTCGTTGGCGATAGGGACGTCCTCCCAGTTCTCGCCGATCCCCTCGCGGTCGCCGAAGCCGAAGGATTCCTCGTAGGTTTCGACGAGCGCGCGGTGGAACGCCGAGAGGACGTTCGCGGCGTCCTCCGAGCGCGGGTCGTCGGCGTCGGCGAGTTCGTCCAGGGCGGACTCGAAGGTCCGTTCGGAGCAGTGTTGCGTGGCGTGGTCGCGGGCGGCGTCCTCGACGTTGTGGGCCTCGTCGAAGACGGCGATGACGTCCTCGGGGTCGCGGCCGAGCCAGCGGAAGAACTGCTCGCGGATCATCGAGTCCAGCAGGTGGTGGTAGTTACAGACGACGAGATCGACGCCTTCGATCCCCTCCTTCAGCAGTTCGTAGCCACAGAGCTGCTGCTGCTCGGCGTACTCGTAGATGTCGTCGGGCGTGCGGACGTCCTCGAAAAGCCAGCCGAAGAACTCGTCCGTGTTCTCGGTGAGGTTGTTCCGGTAATAGTCGCAGACGTTCTGGTCCTCGAGATCCTCGAGTCGCTCCTCGATGTTCTCGAGTTCGTCCATCACGGCGGAGCGAGCGTCGGCCGCGGAGCCGCCGCTGCCCTCCTCCTGGCTCTCCGCCAAGAGTTCGCGCTGGCGGCGCTCGAGTTGCTGCTTGTCGCGTTCGGCGTCGACCAGCGCGCGGGTGTTGTCCCGCAGCGCCTGACACTCCTCGTAGCCGACGTCGATGTGACACATCGATCCTTTCCCCTTGAAGACGACCGCCCGAATGTTCTCCTCGCGGGTGATCGCCCGGGCTTCGGCGACGAACTGGCGCATCTGCTGGTGGACGTTGGTCGTGATGACCACCGTTTTGTCCTGCTCGCGGGCGACCTCGAGGGCCGGCACGAGCGAGGAGAGGGTCTTGCCGGTCCCGCAGGCCCCCTCGAAGAGGACGTTCTGCCCGCGTACCAGGGCGTTGTGGATGCGGTCCATCGCCTCGCGCTGATTCTCGTACGGCTGGTCGTACGGGAAAAAGCGCATGTACCCGGTAGTCTCGGACACAGTGCGTGATAGGTTCCCGCTGCGATAAAAGCGTTCGTCTCGAGTCGGGTTCGGTATGGAAACGGCCGACGGCGAATCGACCGCCGGCCGGCTATCGCACGGTCTACAGCCATACGTCTCGAGGCCCTCCCCCCGAACACGATATGGCCATCCCGGGATACGATTCCGACAGCGTCGCGGAAGCCACACTCGAGTACGCCGGCGCCCGCGTTGACGTCGTCGCGGGCGTCGTCCCCGACGAGTTCGGCCTCGAGCGAAGCGACAGCGACCCGCCGGTCGACGCCCTCTCCGAACCGGTCACGATCGCCGGCCTCGACGGCCTGAAAGCGATCGAGGCCGTCCGCATCTCGCTGGTGTACGACCCCTCCGAACTGCCGCCCGGCGCGAGCCCCACCGACGTCGCGGTCGCGGTCGAAACGGACGACGGCTGGGAGCCGCTCACCTCCACCGTCGACCTCGAGGAGACGACCGTCGAGGCGGTGCTGAACGAGCGACCGCCGGGGGCGACGATCGTGGCCGGCTACAACGACCGAGACGAGGACGAGAACGGGAGCGGAACGCCGAGCGCGTGAGTCGGCCCTACGGCGTCGTCGTCGTTTCGGGTTCGATGTAGACGCGCCGTACCTGATCGTCGTGGTCGCGCAGCGCCCGTTCGATTTCGGTGATGCGCTCGTCGATCGCCTCGGCCTCGAGGTCGGGCTCGAACGCGACGTCGGCGGTGACGAGCAGTTCCTCGGCGCCGAAGTAGACGGTCCGGAAGTCGACGAGTTCGGTGACGCCGTCCCAGTCGGCGACGATCGCCCGAAGTTCGTCCTCGGCCGGTTTCGGGAGGCTCTCCCCGATGATGAGCCGCTTGTTCTCCCAGGCGAGCGCGACGGCAAAGCCCATGAGCAGGAGGCCGATGATGAGCGCGGAGGCGGCGTCGTACATCGGGTTGCCGGTCGCTCGAGTGAGGTAAATGCCGAACAGTGCGATCCCCGCACCGGCCAGCGCGATGCTGTCCTCGGTGAGCGCGGTCAGCGTCGTCACGTCACTGGTCTTGCTGAACGCCTCGCGGAGGCTGGTCCAGCCGAACTCGTCCATCTGGCGACTGATTCCCTGGTAGGCCTTCCAGAGCGCGTAGCTCTCGAAGACGATCGCCCCGATCAGGACCGCGTAGTTGACGTAGACCGGGTCGAACGTCTGCCCCAGCAGCGTCACGGGCTCGGCCGCGCGGTGGGTGCCGCCGTGGGTCAGCGCGTCGTAGCCGTGGTGGGCGCTCTCCCAGCCGGCGATGCCGAACAGCATCACGCTCACGAGGAGGCTGTAGAAGAACTGCGATTTCCCGTAGCCGAACGGGTGGGTCCGGTTCGCCTCCTGCGCGCCGTACTTGATCCCGATCAACAGGAAGATCTGATTGCCCGTGTCCGAGATCGAATGGTACGTCTCCGAGAGCATGGCGGGACTGCCGGTCAGCAGATACCCGCCGAACTTCAGGACCGCGATCGCGCCGTTCGCGAACAGCGCCGCGAGTACGACGGAGGTACTACTTGCCATCGGCGACGACTACAGAGGCCTGTACCAAAAGTATAAGGCACTCTAGAGCAAGTCGGTCCCGATCGACGACCGGTTCGCTGCCGCCGTTCGGTCCACTCGAGGCGGCCGGCGAGGGACCGTGACGCATCCGAAAGGAACCTGTCGGCGGCGGGCGAAGCCCCGCTATGACCCGGACCCAGACCCAGACCCAGACCCAGACCCAGATCGCAATCTTCTCCGACACGCACAGCGCCGACGGCCACGAACTCGAGGGCGAGGCCCTGACCGCCGCCCGCGAGGCGGACGTCGTCGTCCACGCCGGCGATTTCACCAGCACGGCGGCGCTCGAGGCGTTCCAAGAGGAGTGCGACCGCCTGTTCGCGGTTCACGGCAACGCCGACAGCGGCGCGGTTCGCGATCGACTGCCCGAAGCGCGCGTCGTCGAGGAAGCCGGCGTCCGGTTCGCCGTCACCCACCGCCGCGAGGGCGGCGAGGTCGGCCTGTCGATGTTCGGCCGCTCGCGGGGCGCGGACGTCGTCGTCTCGGGACACACCCACCGGCCGACCGTCGTCGACGCCGAGGACTGCCTCCTGCTGAATCCGGGGAGTCACGCCCAGCCGCGCGGACACAGGCCCGGATTCGCCGTGCTCGAGGAGGCGGCCGACGGAACCGGACTCGAAGGCGAAATTCGGGAACCGGACGGGACGCTGGTGGAGTCGTTCGAGGTGACGGGGACGGAATAGCGTTTCAGTACTCCGGCAGCGGACGACGCCGAAGAACTCGCGACCGAATTCGCGGAAGCGTCAGCGGGGTGGCGCGCGATACGCGGTCCGAGACAGGCGTCAGCGGGAGCCCCCGATCCGCTCGAGCGGTCCTCGAGCGGGTCGGTGGTGGGGAGGGGCGATCCGATTCGGGGTGATCGATCCGGGCTCGGACGACTCGGATCCGGAGCGACGATCGGAGTCGCGGCCGTCTCGATCCGGCCGAAGGCCGTCAGCGGCGGTGGCGGGCCGCGGATCGAGACGCACTGCTACCTTCGCTCTCCGGGGCATTATACGCGGCGTAAGGTGAAACGCCGGTTTTAGCTACCGTCGTCGGCGCCGATCGGACGGTCGGCCGCCGCTCGCGATCGGCGGCGATCGGACGCGTCGAAACCGTTATCCACGCTGACACGGTATCGCCCTCGTATGCTGGAGCTCATCCCCGAAGATCCCGTCATCGTCGCGATCGTCCTGATCCTGCTGGCGCTGATCTTCTTCTCGTACCTGCTGCTCCGTCGCACCGTCCTCGAGTTCCGCGACGGGATGCGCCAGAAGTAGTCAGAACTCGGCCGCGAGCCGCTCGAGCGCCCGCTCGATGGCCTCGCGATCGACGTCGCGGTGGGTGCAGAACCGCACCGTCGTCGGCCCGAAGACCGTCCCCAGCACGTCCCGCTCGCGACAGCGCTCGAGGACGCCCTCGGCGTCCAGCCCCGTCCCCGAAACGTCGGCGAGGACGATGTTCGTCTCCGGCGCCTGCACGTCGAAGCCTTCGAGATCGGACAGTCCCTCGGCGAGCAGGCTCGCGTTTTCGTGATCCCGCTCGAGGTCGTCGACGTTCTCCAGGGCCTCGAGGCCGGGTCCCGCGACGATCCCGGCCTGTCGCATGCCGCCGCCGAACAGCTTGCGAGTGCGCCGGGCTTCCGCGATGAACTCCTCGCTGCCCGCGAGCACCGAGCCGATCGGCGCGCCCAGGCCCTTCGAGAGGCAGAACATGACGGAGTCGACCGGATCGACGACGTCGGTGACGGGCACGTCAAGTGCCGTCGCGGCGTTGAACACCCGCGCGCCGTCGAGGTGGACCGGCACGTCGCGCTCGTGTGCTGCGTCGGCCGCGGCGGCGATCTTCTCTGGCGCGATCGCGAGCCCGCCGCGGGCGTTGTGCGTGTTCTCGAGGCAGAGCAGGCCGGTCCCGGGCCGGTGGAGGTCCTCGGCGACGTGCTCGGCGGCGACCTGCTCGGGCGTCGGCACCCCGCGGTCGGTCTCGAGCATGCGGACCTGCAGGTCGGCGTGCTGGGCGAGGCCGCCGAGTTCGTACTTGACGACGTGGCTCTCGCGGTCGGCCAGCACCTCCTGCCCGCGGTCGGCGTGGACCCGCGCCGCGATCTGGTTGCCCATCGTGCCGGAGGGGACGTAGAGGGCGGCTCCTTTGCCGACGGCGTCGGCCGCGCGGGCCTCGAGTTCGGTGACGGTCGGGTCCTCGCCGTAGACGTCGTCGCCGACGTCGGCGGTCGCGGCGGCCTCGCGCATCGCGTCGTCGGGGGTCGTGACGGTGTCCGAGCGCAGGTCGATCATGCGTTCGCGTTCGGCGGTGCGGTGGAAATAGTCGACGTTCTCGCCGCGTCGATCGGCCGCTATCGCGGCGGCGTACCCGCTCGAGTCGGCCGCTCGGAATCGGACAGCGGACGACCGACAGCTAAGCGAAGGTTTCAATTCCCTATCCTTTGTTGACGGTCGTATGGTCCCCGAACCGGAGTCGCCCGCCGATCCTGCTGGGGGTTCGCCGTCGGATCGATCGCGCGGCGCGTTCTCGCGCCACGTCTCCCGCGTCACCGACCGACTCGACGAACTCCTGCCGTACGCCGTCGTGCCGCTCGTGCTCTCGCTGCTCGAGGTGGACAAGATCGAACGGGTGCTCGCACCGACGACCACCTCGTTCTCGATCCAGTTCGCCCTCCCGTCGCCGCTGCTCGAGCTGTGGTCGCTGGTCGATCCGCCCGATCCGGCGAGTCCGACGCCGAGCTGGGACGGCGGTGCGCCGTTCGACGGCCCCGGCGGGGCCGCGCCGGCCGGCGGCGGTCGAGCCGCCGGGTCCGACGTGACGATCGAGACGCCCGTCGAGTCCATCGCGGTGCCGGCCGACGCCCTCGGCTCGGTGCCGCTCTGGTGGCTCGGCGTCGCGTTGCTCGCGTACGCGGTGATCGGGGCCGCGGTCGCGGCCGCCTACCTCGGCGGGATCGACCGCCGACTGCGCGACGAGTCGCCGTCGCCGGTCGCCTGCGTCGTCGACTACGCGCCGCGGCTGTTCGCGTACTACCTCGTTGTCTTCGGCGCGTTCCTGGCGCTGGTCCCGTTCGCGCTGGTCGCCCCGCCGTTGCTACTCCTCGCCATCCCGCTGGTGTTCGTGCTCGGCTACTGCTTCTACGCGGCGCCGTTCCTGCTCGTCGTCGCCGACGCGGGCGTCCTCGAGGCGTTCCGTCGCTCCTACGCGTTCGCGACGGCCGGCGGGGCGTACTTCCGGTTCGCCCTCGGCCACGTCGTCGCCGCTGCCGTCGTCTCGCTCGTGCTCTCGGTGCTCCTGAACGCCGGCATCGTCGGGCTTGCCCTCGCGTTGCTCGTCGCGAGCCCGGTCGGGCTCGTGTTGACGGCCGCGACGGTCTCGCTCTGTCAGGAACTCGTCGACGCCGACGACGATCCGTATCGAGGCTCGACCGTCGATCGCGACCGTTTCGACTCGAGCCCGTAACTCGCGTCGTTGCGGGCCGCGACGATTAGTCGCTGCCCTATCATTTCGATTCGAAAACGGTATCCCGCCGCTTCGGGTAGCCGTGACACATGGATCCGCGCATCCGCGAACACGCCGAGATCATCGCGAACCACTCGGTCGACCTCGAGGAGGGGGACAACGTCGTCATCGACGCCCATCCGGTCGCCGAGGATCTGGTCGTCGCGCTGCACGAAGTGATCGGTGACACGGGCGCGAACCCGGTCACGACCACCCAGCGAACCGGCGCGCGACAGCGCCGCGCCTACCTGCGCGCCGCCGATGGCGAGTTCGAGACGCCCGAGCACGAACTCGCGCTCATCGAGAACACGGACGTCTACATCGCCATCCGCGCCAGCGACAACGTCACCCAGACCAGCGACGTCGACCCCGAGACCCAGGCGGCCTACCAGCAGGCCCACCAGCCCATCCTCGAGGAGCGTCTCGGGATTCGCTGGTGTCTCACGCAGTACCCCGCGCCGGCGAACGCCCAGCTCGCGGAGATGAGCACGGAGGGCTACGAGAACTTCGTCTGGGACGCCGTCAACAAGGACTGGGAGGAACAGCGCGAGCACCAGGAGCACATGGTCGAGATCCTCGACCCCGCCGACGAGGTCCGCATCGTCAGCGGCGACACGACCGACGTGACGATGTCCGTCGACGGCAACCCGACGCTGAACGACCACGGCGAGCACAACCTCCCCGGCGGCGAGGTCTTCACCGCGCCCGTCCCCGACAGCGTCGAGGGCGAGGTGCTGTTCGACATGCCCCTCTATCATCAGGGCCGGGAAATCACGGACGTCTACCTCGAGTTCGAGGGCGGCGAGGTCGTCGACCACTCGGCGGCGAAGAACGAGGACGTCCTCACCGAGGTCCTCAACACGGACGACGGCGCGCGCCGACTGGGCGAACTCGGCATCGGGATGAACCGCGAGATCGACCAGTTCACCTACAACATGCTGTTCGACGAGAAGATGGGCGACACGGTCCACATGGCAGTCGGCCGCGCCTACGACGACACCGTCGGCGAGGACAACGAGCAGAACGACTCGGCGGTCCACGTGGACATGATCGTCGACATGAGCGAGGATTCCTTTATCGAGGTCGACGGCGAAGTCGTACAGCGAAACGGCACGTTCCGGTTCGAGGACGGCTTCGACGAATAACCGTCCGACTGATTTCTCGAGTTTCGATCGCTGCATCTCGAGTAGCCGTGCAAACGAGCGTCGTCTACTGCCGGTAACTGAGGCTGTGGATCGCTAGTTGTCAGATGCATAATCGGTAAATACCACACATAACATATTAGACTGTAGACAGTATGTCCGAGTTGCTTCTCGGCGTCGGCGTACTCGGCGCGATTTTCGTCGGGTACAACGTCGGCGGTTCGACGACCGGGCCGGCGTTCGGTCCCGCAATCGGCGCCGACGTCATCGGCAAGGGCGTCGCCGCCGCGCTCATGTCCGGCTGTTTCTTCCTCGGCGCGCTGACCGTCGGTCCGGAGGTCGTGACGATGCTCTCGCGTGACCTCCTCCGTGATCCATCCGCGTTCACGCTCCGCTCGAGCGTGGCCGTCCTGCTCGTGATCGGGGCCGCGCTGTTTCTCGGCAACTACGCGGGCGTCCCGGCGTCGACGTCGATGACCGCCGTCGGCGCGATCGCGGCGCTGGGTTACGCGACGGGCGAACTCGACTGGAGCGCGCTCCGCGAGATCGTCGTCGCGTGGCTCGTCGCGCCGGTCGTCGGCTTCTGGGTCGCCGGCGTCGTCGGCCGGTACTGGTATCCGCGGCTCGCCGCCTGGCTCGCGCTCGAGGAGCAGGGGGACGATCGCGATCGAGCGCGACCGATGGTATCGGTCGTTTCGGCGGGACTCGTTCCGCGGCTCCGAATCGGCTCGGCCGACGGGCGACGGCACCGGATCGGAGCGGCGGCCGTCGTCGGCGTCGGCTGTCTAATGGCCTACGCCTCGGGGACGAGCAACGTCGCCAACGCCGTCGCGCCCCTCTACGCGATCGGCGCGCTCGAGTTGGACGCGCTGGTCCTGCTCGGGTCGGGCGCCGTCGCGCTCGGCGCGTTCACGATCGCCCGGCGCACGCTCGAGACGCTGGGCGACGACCTCACGAGGCTGCCGCTGCCGGCGGCGATCGTCGTCGCCGTCATCAGTTCGGTGCTCGTCGTCGCGCTCTCGGCGGTCGGCATCCCGGCGAGTTTCGTCGTCATCGCGACGACCTGCATTATCGGGCTAGGCTGGGGGCGGGCGACGCGAACGACGACGCTTTCCGCCGCCGCCGGCGAGGAGCCGCCGGTTTCGGTCGGCGCACTGGTCGACGACGGCGAGGACGACGGCGAATCCGCACCGCCGATCGGCAACGACGGCCCCAACGACGTTCCGGCGACGGCGGCGCTGTTCGACCCTGCGACGACCGCCCGCGTGCTCGTCGTGCAGAACCTCGTGCCCGTGGTCGCGACCGTCGGCGCCTTCGTCCTGTTTCGGTTCGCTCCGGTCGGTGGCGTCTGAACTCCGATCCGCATCGGTCTTTATTGACGTCCGATCCGTACCGCCGATATGTCCGTTCTCGTCGCCTACGACGGCTCCGACCCCGCACAGCAGGCGGTGACTTACGCGTTCGACGAGTACGCCGACGAGGACGAGGAACTCGTCCTGCTGCGGGTCGTCGAGGTCGCCGACAGCCTCACTGAAGCGAGCGTTCAGGCCGTCGAGGAGACGCTGGCCGATCGCCGGGAAACCGCCTCCGAGGACCTCCACGAGGACCTCGCGGAACTGGTCGCGACCGAGGACGTCGACTTCCGAGTCGAGACGGCCGCCGGCGATCCCGCTCGAGAGGTGGTCCGGTTCGCCGAGGAGAACGACGTCGATCACATCATCGTCGGCAGCCACGGACGCGAGGGTGTCTCTCGAGTGTTGCTCGGGAGCGTCGCCGAGAAAATCGTCCGGCGCGCGCCGGTGTCGGTTACGGTGGTTCGCTAATCGGCGGTCGTCGCTCGAGCGCGACCGTTCGACCGGCGATCAGCCCGAGTCGGGAGAGATGAGTCGCACGTCGCCGAGTTGCCCCGCCGGCTGGTACTCGCAGCGGTAGGTGTCCATCTCGGGGGTCGCCTCGAAGACGAGCGTTTCGCTCGCGCCGGCCGTCTCGTTGCCCGGCGTCGAGTAGTCCCTGACCACGTTCCGGTCCTCGTCCCAGAACGCGATGTTGTGGTGGATGCCGTCCCGGTTCGTCCAGGTGAGTTCGTACTTCCGGCCGTCGACGAGCACCAGCGTCGGGTTCTCGACCAGTTCGATCGCCGCGGGTGCGAGGCCGAGCCAACCGCCGACGTAGCCGTCGAACCGGAGTTCGGTGACGTCCCGCCACGCCTCGGGATCGGTGTTGCCGACGGTCGTCTCCGCGGCGTCGACCACGGGTTCCTCCGGCTCGTCCGTGCCGCCGTCCTCGTCGCTGCCGTCACTGCTGCTTAGACAGCCGGCCAGCGACGCCGCGGCCGTCGCCCCGAGCCCCGCAAGGACCGTTCGCCGTCCGGTGCGGTTCGAGCCCATCACCGAACGTACGCTACGTGAATCCATAAGCGTGGGTTTGCGCGGATTGAACCGTCTTCGCGAGCGGACGGTCGCTCGCTCGAACTCGAGTCCGAGACCACCCCCAGCGACCGAAGCGGCTTAGTGACATCACCGAGGAATATACACCGTGAATTTCCCGAACTGGCACACCTACCTCGTCACGCAGGCGTCGCTCTCGGAGGGGCGCTCGACCCTCGAGATCGTCGAGGCGGCGATCGACGGCGGGATCGACGCGGTCCAGTTGCGCGAGAAAGACACCGACGCGCGCCGGCGGTACGAGCTCGGCCTCGAGGTGCGCGACCTGACCGCCGAGGCGGGCGTCGACCTGATCGTCAACGATCGCGTCGACATCGCGCGGGCGATCGACGCCGACGGCGTCCACGTCGGTCAGTCGGATCTCCCCGTCGCGGTCGCGCGCGACCTGCTCGGCCCGGACGCGATCGTCGGCTGCTCGGCCTCGACCGTCGAGGAGGCCCGCGAGGCCGAAGCCGAGGGCGCGGACTACCTCGGCGTCGGCACGATCTACGGCACCACGTCGAAGGACGTCGACCCCGAAAAGGACCGAATCGGTCCCGAACGCGTGGCCGACATCGCGGACGCGGTCTCGATCCCGATCGTCGGCATCGGCGGCATCACGGCCGACAACGCCGGCCCCATCGTCGAGGCCGGCGCGACCGGCGTTGCGGTCATCTCCGAGATCACCGCGGCCGAGGATCCCCGGGCCGCGACCGAGGCCCTTGCACGGGCCGTCGAAACGGCGACGCCGCTCGAGAACGGAGGGATCGGCAATGAGTGACGAACTCGACCCCCAGAACGTCGACCTCGCGGACTCGCTGGAGGCCATCGCCGAGTCCCAACCGCTCGTCCACTCGGTGACCAACGAGGTGACGATGAACGACGTCGCGAACCTGATCCTCCACTGGGACGCGCTGCCGGTGATGGCCGACTCCGAGGGCGACGCCGGCGAGATGGCCGAACTCGCCGACGCGATCCTCTTCAACACGGGCCAGGTGCCCGACCGGCGCGTCGACGCCATGCACGACGCCGCCGAGACGGCCAACGAACTCGAGACGCCGATCGTCCTCGATCCCGTCGGTGTCGGCGCCACGGCCACGCGCCGGAGCGTCGCCGAGGGGCTGCTCGAGTCGACCGACTTCGCGGTCATCAAGGGCAACTACGGCGAGATCAGCGCGCTGGCCGGCGTCGAGGCCGAGGTGAAGGGCGTCGAATCGGTCGGCGACTACGAGGAGATCGAGGACACGGCCCAGTCGCTGGCCGAGTCGACCGGCGCGACGGTCGTCGCCAGCGGCGTCGAGGACGTCGTCGCGACCGAGGACGCCGTCTACCGGCTTGCGGTGGGCCACGAGATGCTCTCGACGGTCGTCGGCACCGGCTGCATGGTCGGCGCCACGATCGCGGCCTTCCGCGGCGCGCTCGAGGACGATTTCGCCGCCGCCGTCCACGGCACGCTCGCGTTCGGCCTCGCCGGCGAGCGCGCGGCCGACGCGAGCTACGAGGGGCCGGCGAGCTACCGGACGGCGTTCCACGATACGGTGGCCGGCCTCTCGAGCGAGGACGTGGCCGATGTCGACCTCGCGGAGCGGATCGAACGCGTCGACTGACGGCTCTCGCACCGCACCATGACAGCGATCCGGGTAGTCCCGCGAGCGAGGGATTATTGAAACCGTTTTAGTACCGACTGCTGAACGTCAGTATATGGCGCGAGAAAACCTCGCAGACGCAGCCGAATCGCTTCGAACCGCAGCGGACGCGACCGACAACGACGACGCCCGCGAGCGCCTCGCGAACCAGGCCGACGAGTTCGACGACCTGGCGACCGCAGACCGCGGCCCCGACCACGGCAAACTCGCTCGCCACGAGCACATCCTGACCGACATCGCCGACGAGGAGGGCGGCGAGGTCGCCGACCGCGTGGAGGAGGCCCTCGAGTCGATCCGCGCGTTCCGGTCGACGGTCGAGGGCGTATAGGCCCGAGTCGCCGCGCCGACGCGCCCGCGCTGGAAGCGGGAGTTACTTCCGGCGCTGCCCCGTGGCGGGCCGTAGTGAGCGACCCGATTACGGAGTACGCCGACTACGACGCGTTCGCTCGCGAGTGGCACGCGCGGGACCTCGAGTCCCATTCGGTGACGCTGCAGGAGGCCCGAGCGCGCGGCCTGCTCAACGAACAGGACACCCGGCAGATCTGGCAGCTGCTGGACTTACTCGCAGACGACGAACTCTTTCTCCACCTCCCGCAGTGGCTGGCCGACGAGAAGGTCGACGGCGCGGACGCGGACGGGGACGCACCGACGACGTTCGTCGGCCGCCTGGCCCGCGAAACCGACAAGGCGATTCTCGTCGAGGACTCCGCGGCGACGCACGCGCTGATGCGCCTCGCACACGGGATTCGCTCGCTCGAGCGGGGCCTGGAGAACACCGGGGCCGACGCTGACCGCCGCGAGGAGTTAGAGCGGCGGCTGCAAGCGAAGTACCGACAGTTCGAGACCCGGGACGACGCCGTCGGGCTCGCCGACGAGTGGGTACCGAAAAGTCAGATCAGAAGCGCGATTCGACGGCGAGAGTGACCGGAACGGCGGCGTTTCGGCCGACTGCCCGAGGTCGCGGGGATCAGCAGACCGGCTTCGGGTTCGCGCCCATCGCTTCCATGTTCTCGACGTACTCGTCGTAGGCCGCCTCGATCGCTCCGGTCGCGGCCGCCTCCGCCTGCGCCCAGTCCTCGTCGCTCTCGCAGACCTCCTCGAGCAGCTCGGTGGCGCGCTCGAGTTGCGCGTCCAGATCGTCGCCAAAGTCGCGGAAGACGCTGGCGGTCTGGGGGCTGGCGTCGCCGACGAAGAAGCCGACGACCTGATCTTTCGAGCGCTGGCTCGCGAGGATGCGCCCGATGAGCGCGCCGACCCGTTCGACGGTCGACTCGAGGCCGCGCAGGTACTCGTGGAGCGCGGGCACGTCCTGGGGCTCGTACTCCTCGTTGCCCAGTTCCTCGAGGACGGTCTCGAAGTGGCCCTGCTCCTCGTCGGCCGTCGTCGCGAAGGCCTCGCGCGCGGCGTCGTGGTCCTCGTCGTCGGCCCACTGGCTGAAGGTCTGCCAGGCCGCGTGTTCGGCGTCAGCGGTCGCCTCGAGGACGGGTTCGGTGTCGATGTCGCCGCCGGTGTCGGCGTACAGCGACTTCGAGGAGCCCAGCCGGGAGAGTTCGGTCTGGTTCTCATCCTGAACGGTCTCGACGAACGCGTCGGCGTCGGTCATGGGCGGTCGTTCGGGGGGCCGGGAGTTAGGCCTGTCGTCATCGGCAGTGGGTCGCGGTCTCGAGGCGGCGGCTAGCTCGTAAAACGGACCGGCCGGCGCTATCGGTCGTCATCTCGAGTACGCTCTCGGTCGGGCGGAGGAGGACTGACAAGCTTTCCGAGGGCCAAGAGTAGTGCGCTGGCGAGGACGACTACTAACAATAGTTTTGCGACCGCTCGTAAGCCGCCGTATCCCTCACCGATGCTGACGAACCCCGCAGCGAGGACGACGATCGCGACACATAGCAGTTGGTTCGTCGCTTTGCGACTCGAGAGCCACGAGTCGGCGTCGACCATCGTTTTAGAAATCCAACTAGATCGCGGTAACGGTTCCGATTCACCGCGGGCTGAGAACGGTGCGCTCGAGTCGACACGAAATCACGGTTTGGCCGCCGAGAGCGAGAGCAAGGCGACAGTGACAGCGACGGCTACGGCTACTGACTCGCAATAAAATAAAACCGAATCGGATCGCTTCGAACGACTACGCGTCGATTAGTCGCCGTCGCCCGTCTCGATCGGGGCGTTGACGAGGTTGCCCCACTCGGTCCAGGAGCCGTCGTAGTTGACGGTGTCCTCGTAGCCGAGCAGTTCGTGCAGGGCGAACCAGGCGACGGAGGAGCGCTCGCCGATGCGGCAGTAGGCGACGGTCGTCTCGTCGCCGTCGATGCCTTCCTCGGCGTAGAGTTCCTCGAGTTCCTCGGGGTCCTTGAACGTGCCGTCGTCGTTGGTCACGGCCGCCCAGGAGATGTTCTTCGCGCCGGGGATGTGACCGCCGCGCTGGGCCGTCTCGTTGAGTCCCGGCGGGGCCAGCACTTCGCCGCTGTACTCCTCGGGCGAGCGAACGTCGACGAGCGGCACGCCGCGCTCGATCGCGTTCTCGACGTCCTCGCGGTAGGCGCGGATGCTCTCGCGCGGACCGGCGGCCTCGTACTCGGTCTCCGAGAACTCGGGGACCTCGTCCGTGGTCGGGTAGTCGTTCTCGAGCCAGTACTCGCGGCCCCCGTCGAGGAGTTTGACGTCGTCGTGGCCGTAGTACTTGAACTGCCAGTAGGCGTAGGCGGCGAACCAGTTGGAGTTGTCGCCGTAGAGGACGACGGTGTCGTCCTCGCTGACGCCGTGGCTGCCGAGCAGGTCCTCGAAGTCCTCCTTCTCGAGGATGTCGCGCTGGGTCTGGTCCTGGAGCTGCGTCTCCCAGTTGAACCCGATCGCGCCGGGCGCGTGTTCTTCTTCGTAGGCTTCCGTGTCGACGTCGACCTCGATCAGTCGGAGGTCGGAATCGTCGTCCTGGAACTCGTCGAGGCGCTCCTCGACCCAATCGGCGTCCACAAGTACGTCTTTGGCGTAGTCGTCTGCCATACGTTCGTGTAGGGCCCCCAGGGTCATAGTGGCTCACGAACCGGACAATTCGGACACCAGTCGACCGTTCAGGAAAGTATTGCTGGTACTCTGCGTGAACGGTCACCGCGGGTGCCGCGACGCCGACTACTGGCGGCGGTTTATACATAGGACCGACATATGAACGGGTGGACTGATACGGGCCGAGCCCCTGTACCAGAAATTATTGCCGGGATCTCGGTACCGAGGGGAGACGTGCCGGGACCGATGGGTTGTGGGGCCCGTGGCGGCACGGTTATCCTAATGGACGAATCCGTCGTCGTCGCCCCCGACTGGCTCGCAGCGCGACTCGAGGACCCGCAGGTTCGAATCGTCGACGTCAGGGACGCCTGGGAGTACGACGGTATCGGGCACATTCCGGGCGCGGTCAACGTTCCCTTCGACAGCTACCGCGACGAGTCGGACGTCGACCGCGGCACGCTGCCGGGCGCCGACGCTTTCGCCGAACTGCTCTCCGAGGCCGGCATCTCGCCCGACGACACCGTCGTCGCCTACGACGACACCCACGGCGTCTTCGCCGCCCGGTTCGTGCTTACCGCCCTCGAGTACGGCCACGACGACGTGCGTCTGCTCGACGGCGACTACAGCGCCTGGAACCGCGAGTACGAGACCACGAGTGAGGTCCCCGACGTCGAGCCGACCGACTACGAGCCCGACCCGCTCGAGCCCGCGGAGAGCCCGCTCGTCGACTACGAGGCGGTCGAGGCGGCCTTAGAGCGCGGCGCGCTGTTCGTCGACACGCGCGAGGACCACGAGTTCGAGGAGGCCCACCTCCCGGGCGCCGTGCTGTTCGACTGGCGGGAGGTCGTCGACGACGAGACGCGGCGGCTCAAGCCTGAAGCGGAACTCGAGGCGCTGCTCGAGGAGTACGGCATCACGCGCGACCGCGAGATCGTCCTCTACTGCAACACGGCCCGGCGGATCAGCCACACCTACGTCGTGCTCAAAGCGCTGGGCTACGAGGACGTCGCCTTCTACGAGGGTAGCCTGACGGAGTGGCTGGAACGCGACGGCGAGGTCGAGACGGGCGCGCCCGAGGCGTAAACCGTTTGCACGCTCGGTTCGGGGTTGCCCCGCCGGACGGTCGATGTCCCCGCCCGAGACTCGCGCCCGAGACCGACGGGCTCGGAAGCAGAAGAGTAAACCGCCCAACTCGAGAAGCCCGAGGTGATGCCACGCGACGATTTCCCGCGGCTCGGCCTCGGGACGTACTCGGAGGACAACCGGGAGCAGTGGACCGAGAACGTCCGGACCGCCCTCGAGGTCGGCTACCGCCACGTCGACACCGCACAGGTGTACGAGAACGAGGAGTACGTCGGCGAGGGAATCGAACAGGCCGACGTCGACCGCGACGATATCTTCCTCTCGACGAAGACCGTCCACCACGACGTCCCGCCCGAACCCGAGGCGGTTCCCGACGCCATCGACGGCTGCCTCGAGCGACTGGGCGTCGACGCCGTCGACCTGCTGTACGTCCACTGGCCGTCGGGGATCTACGACCACGAGGAGATCCTGCCCTACTACGACGAGGCCTACGAGACCGGCAAGACGCGCAACGTCGGCCTCTCGAACTTCACGCCGGAACTGCTCGACGAGGCCCTCGAGGTGCTCGACGCGCCGCTCTTTGCGCATCAGGCCGAGATGCACCCGCTGCTGCCCCAGGACGACCTGGTCGCGCACGCGCAGGAACACGACTACTGGTTCGTCGCCTACTCGCCGCTGGCCAACGGCGAAATCGTCGACGTGCCCGAGATCCAGGAGGTCGCCGAGAAGCACGACGCGACGCCGGCGCAGGTCTCGCTGGCCTGGCTGCTCGACCACGACAACGTCGCCGTCATCCCGAAGGCCAGCAGCCGCGAGCACTTAGCGCAGAACCTCGCCGCCGCCGATCTCGAGTTGGACGAAGAAGACCGCGAGTTGATCGACTCGATCGACCGTCGCGAGCGCCATATCGACCCCGACCACGGTCCCTGGAACTGGTAGTCCGGTTCCGCCGTTCGTCTCGTCCTCGAGTTACTATTCTTCCCTCGAATCGCCACCGCTCGGCGCGACGTCCCGCCAGTCCGGCGCCGTCGAGAACTCCCGCGAGGAGAGGTCGTCGAACGCCGTGTAGATCGCCTCCGAGAGCGCCGGGTGGACGTGTACCGGGTCGGCGACGTCGTCGACGGTGCCGTCGCCGCGGTCCATCGCGACGACGACCTCTTGGATCAGCGTCGAGGCCTGCGGCCCGACGACGTGACAGCCGAGAATCTCGCCGTCCGGGGCCGCGAGCACCTTCACGAAGCCGTCGTCGGCCCCGAGAATGAGTCCCAGCGGTGCGGCGTCGAGGGAGACGGTCGTCGCCTCGTACTCTCGGCCTTCGTCCTCGAGTTCGCCCTCCGTCCGCCCGACGCTGGCGACCTGCGGCGTCGTGAAGATCGCGTGGGGCATCGCGCCGTAGTCCACTTCCCGCCCACCGTCGTCTAAGACGTTCGCCATCACAACTTCCGCCTCGTAGTCGGCCGCGTGCTTGAACGGCTGCTCGCCGAGGATATCGCCCAGCGCCCAGATCCCCTCGGCGGCCGTCTCGAGGCGCGCGTCGGTCTCGACGTACCCCTTCTCGTCGGTTTCGACCGCCGTCTCCTCGAGCGCGAGCGTGTCGGTGTTTGGCCGACGACCGGTCGCCAGGAGGAGGTCGTCGGCCTCGAGCTCGACTGAATCATCGTCGCCGTCGTCGCCACTATTGCCGTCGCTCGGCTCCGCAGTGATCGCGACGCGTCCGTCTTCACCCCGTGCGACTGCCGCCGCCTCGTAGCCGGTGTAGAGATCGCAGTAGTCCGCGAGCGAGTCGGTGACGACCGCGCTCGCGTCGTCGTCCTCGCCCGGAATCAATCGGTCGCTGCGCCCGATAATCGAGACGTCGGTGCCGACGGCGCCGAAGAAGTAGCCCAGTTCGGCCCCGATGTACCCCCCGCCGACGATCGCGAGTTCGTCCGGTCGCTCGTCGAGGTACAGCGCGTCGTCGCTGGTGAGAAAGTCGACGTCCTCGAGGCCGTCGATCGGCGGGACCATCGGTCTCGAGCCGACCGCGAGGACGATCGCATCGCCGGTTATCTCGCGGGTCTCGTCGCTCTCGGCCTCGTCGGTCGGTTCGACCGCGATCGTCCGCTCGTCGACGAACCGACCCTCGCCGCGGTAGAGCGCGATGTTGTCGCTCTCCTTGAGCGATCGCTCCTGACGGGCGGCCTTCTCGTATACGGTGTCACGGACCGCGTCCGTGATCTCACCGTACGCGACGTCCCGCAGGTCGGCCGCGATTCCGAACTCGCCAGCGCGTCGCACCTCGTCTGCCAGGTCGGCGCGGTGGAGCAGCGCCTTCGAGGGGACACAGCCCCGGGTGATGCAGGCCCCGCCCAGCGGTCCGGGCTCGACGACGGCCGCCTCGAGGCCCCGGTCGGCCGCCGCGGTCGCGACCTGGCTGCCGGAGCCGCCGCCGATCGCGACGACGTCGTACTCGTCCGCGTTGTCGGTCTCGTCCATGGGCCGTTCTCACCACGGACGGACGCGTAAAACCGGGACCTGCTCCCGAATGGCCCTCGTTTCGAGTCGCGGCTCTCCGCGCCGCCTACGAGGGACGCACCTCGTGCCCGTCGGGGACGACACGACCGACCCCTCGAACGACGAGATTCGAGACGAGCGAGCACAGCGCGTACCAGGCCATCCACGCCTGAATTGGCCCGACGACCCGCGCGGTCCAGACGACGTCGCCCAGGACGGGCGCGACCGTCACCAGCGGCGCGGTCGCGTGTGCCGGCGACGCCACCAGCCACGAGAGGTAGAGGAAGACCGGGACGGTCAGCACCGTCGTCCACGCCAGCACCTTCAGGTGGTCGGTCAACAGCAGCGCCTGCCGCCCGACGAGGTCGCGGCGCCGCTCCGCGAGCCGCTCGGTCGCGGCCTCGTCGCCGCGCGCTCGAGCGGCGGCCAGCCGAGCCTGCAGTTCCTGCGTCCGATGCCTGAACGCGCTCGCGTCCGGTCGATCGAGGCGACGGCGAGCGAGAGTCGTCGCCACTGTCGTTGCGACCGCCAGCGCGAGGACGACGGCCGGAAACGGTAGCGCGGCCGCGAGCGGCCCGATCGCGAGGTCGAGGACCGCCGCGACGGCGTCGCGAATCGCCGCCACCCGGTAGCCGGCCAGCAGCGAGAGCGCGCCGACGCCGGCGGCGACGTCGCGACGCGACCAGCCGTCGGGTTCGGGCGGATCGAACTCGCGGTTTGCGAGGGTCTCCCGAACGGCGGTCGGATCGTCGAGGACGAATCGATCCCCACCGTCGACGGGTACGAGGACGCCCCGCTCGAGCATCGCGCCCCAGTGCTCGCGGTCGATGTCGTCGCGCACGTCCGTCCATGCGACGGTGCCGTCGCCCTCCTCCGCGGCCCTGAGGACCGTCGCCAGCGCCGCGGCACCCTCGTCGCCGTCCGCGACGTGCGTTCCGGATGCTGTCATCCCTGGGGCCTTCGACGGCGACGGATATCGACGGCGGGGCCGCGTTTCCAGCGCCGACACGGCTGCCGAAGGTTTAGGAGGGGTCGTGGCGGTGCCGAAACGACGTCGCTGACGGCTCCGGAGACGGATACTCGAGCACCGACCGCAACGCGACGGCTACTCGTCGCTCCGCTGGACGGTCAGGACGGGAACCGGCGCGCTACGCAGGAGTTGCTCGGTAAAACTGCCGAGCAGGTGGCGATCGAGGCCGGTGTGGCCGTGCGTTCCCATCGCGATGAGGTCGACGCCCTCGGCGTCGGCGTGGGCTCTGATCTCGTGGGGGACGGAGCCGTTCGCGACCGTCGTCGTGATCGATTCCGCCGCGAGCCCCGCCTCCGTCGCGGTCGTCGCGGCGGCCTCGAGGATCTCTTGGGCGTTTTCCTCGAGTTCGGTGGTGGCCTCGTCCGAGACCGGCTCGTCGACCTCCGGCAGTTCGTCGATCACGTACAGCAGGTGCAGCGCCGCGTCGGTACACGACGCGATCCGCGCGGCGATCCGGACCGCCGCGATCCCAGAGTCGCTCCCGTCGGTCGGCACGAGGATCGCCTCGTACGGATAGGAGTAGGTCACGTTCTCGGCCGCCTGAACCGACAGGACGGGGGTCTCGGTCGCATTGATCACGTAGTCCGTCGTCGTGCCGAGCACGTACTCGCCGATTCCGTGGCAGCCGTGCGCGCCCATCACGACGAGATCGGCGTCGGCCGCGGCCGCGACGATCTCCTCGCGCGGCTCGCCCCGACGGACGTCGACGGCGACGTCGATCCCGCGTTCTTCGGCGCGCTCGCGCGCCTGCGAGACGATCTCGTCGCCCTCCCGCTCGAGCGCGTCGGCGGCGTCGCCGCCGAATCCGGGGAGGTTCAGAACCGCCGCGTCCGCGACGTGGAGCACGCGGAGCGTGACGTCGGACGCCGTGCTCGCGGCGCCGGCGATCTCGAGGGCGTGATCGAACGCGGCCCTCGCGGCGTCGCTCCCGTCCACGGGAACGAGAATCTCGTCAACGGTCATACACCAGTGTCGTTCGCTCGGGCGGCGTTTACATCTGTGGGCGGCGACTGCGCCTCGGGCTTCGACGACCGTCCTTCGCGCTTCGAAACGCACCGCCGTCGTCGACGCGCGACGTCGCCAGCGACGCCCGGCACTTCACCGCGGCGGCTAGAGCCAGTTGTCGCCGGTCGTATCTTCCTGTGCGTCCCGATAGGAAGCGACCGCCTCTGCGAGGTGTTCGACGGCCGCCCGTTCGCTCTGTCCCTGGCTCGAGACGCCGGTGATCTCGTCCTCGGCGATGTGGAGCCCGTTCTCGTCGACCCAGGTCGTCACGTCGGCGTCCGCGAGGGCGTCGTACTCGTCGGGATCGACCGATTCGGCCCCGTCTTTCGCGTCGCCGCGGCCGCTGACTTCGCTGTCGGTGTCGGCGTCGACCTCGTCTTCGTCCGTCATACCCGTCACTTCTCGCCGCGCGGGTGAAATACGCATCGCCAGCGGTCGCCGTCGGCGGGTTCCGTTTCGATCGGCCGTTCGAGACGTTCGACCCGGACGAGTCGCTCGAGGCGCCCCCTCGAGAAGGCGCTCGAACCGCTCAAGCGTCCGTGGCGTCCTCTCGAGCGTTCGTCTATCGAACGCGTGAGACGGTCGACGAACTGATCCCCGCGTTGCTCCGCGACTCGACCGAGACGGAACGCGCGTTGTTCCGCGAGCGCGATTTCGCACGCGAACGGACAGTCACGGATCGGGCGTAGAAAAAACCTTTAACGCCGTCGTCCCGTAGAACGAGCAAATGGTACTCGACGATCTCGGGAGTTCTCTGCGGGGCACCCTCGACAAACTCCGCGGGAAGTCACGAATCAGCGAGGAGGACGTCGAGGAGATCGTCAAGGAGATCCAGCGCTCGCTGATCTCCGCCGACGTCGACATCTCGCTCGTGCAGGAGCTCTCGGACAACATCAAGGAACGCGCTCTGGAGGAGGAGCCGCCCGCCGGCACGCCGGCGCGGGACTTCGTCCTCCGCATCGTCTACGAGGAACTGGTCGATCTCATCGGGGACTCCACGGAACTCCCGCTGGAGGAACAGACCATCCTGCTGGCGGGCCTGCAGGGGTCCGGTAAGACCACCTCCGCCGCGAAGATGGCCTGGTGGTTCTCGACGAAGGGCCTGCGCCCGGCGGTCATCCAGACCGACACCTTCCGCCCCGGCGCCTACGAGCAGGCCGAGGAGATGACCGAGCGCGCGGAGGTCGACTTCTACGGCGACCCCGACGCCGACGACCCTGTCGAAATCGCCCGGAAGGGGCTCGAGGAGACCAGCGAAGCCGACGTCCACATCGTGGACACCGCGGGTCGCCACGCGCTCGAGGACGACCTGATCGACGAGATCGAGCAGATCGAGGGCGTCGTCGAACCCGACACCTCCCTGCTCGTGTTAGACGCCGCGATCGGGCAGGGCGCGAAGGACCAGGCCCAGCAGTTCGACGAGTCGATCGGCATCGACGGCGTGGTCATCACCAAGCTCGACGGTACCGCGAAGGGTGGCGGCGCGCTGACGGCGGTCGACCAGACGGACTCCTCGATCGCCTTCCTCGGGACCGGCGAGGAGGTCCAGGACATCGAGCGGTTCGAGCCCGACGGCTTCATCTCGCGGCTGCTCGGGATGGGCGACCTCTCCCAGCTGGCCGAGCGCGTCGAGCGCGCAATGGAGCAGACCGAGACGGAGGAGGACGACTGGGAGCCCGAGGACATGCTGCAGGGGCAGTTCACCCTGAAGGACATGCAAAAGCAGATGGAGGCGATGAACAACATGGGGCCGCTCGACCAGGTGATGGACATGATCCCCGGCTTCGGCGGCGGGCTCAAGGATCAACTGCCCGACGACGCGATGGACGTCACCCAGGAGCGGATGCGGACGTTCTCGGTCATCATGGACTCGATGACCGAGGCCGAAAAGGAGTACCCGAAGGCCATCGGCGCGAGCCAGATCGAGCGCATCGCCAAGGGGTCCGGAACGAGCGAGGAACAGGTCCGGGAGCTGCTCCAGCAGTACAAGATGATGGAGAAGACGATCAAGCAGTTCCAGGGCATGGGCTCCGAGCAGGAGATGCAGCGCATGATGAAGCAGATGCAACAGCAGGGCGGCGGCGGTGGCGGCGGTGGCATGGGCGGCATGGGTCCGTTCGGATAAGGCACCGATTCGGCCGTTCACTGACTCTCCGTCTTTTCTCTCTCGTTGCGCCGTTTCCTCGCGTTCTGCTCCGATTCGGTCTCGAGCCGCCACGTCTCCCCCCGAACGATCAAACCCGGTGACAGTCCGGTCGTCATATTAAAGAACGGTTAGGCCTAGCCTCGAGTATCATGACGAGGAACCGGCGACAGTATCTGGCCTGCGGCGCCGCGCTGGGCACGGCCGCGCTCGCAGGGTGTCTCGACGCCCTCGGCGGCGGCGAGGGTTCTGACGTCGAGGTCAAGGACCGTACCGGCCCCCGCGCCCTCGACCGGGCCGTCGGACAGTTGAACCGGGCCGCGCTCGCGCTGAACGTCGACGAGGACGCGCTCGAGAATCCCGAGAGCGTCGACTTCGACCCCTCCGAGCCGCGCGGCCACATCGAGCAGGCCCGCGAGTACCTCGAGACCGCCGAGTCGGAACTGGACGGCCGCGAGGACGATTTCGAGGCGCTGCGGACCTACGCGGGCGTCCTCGAGACGCTGACCGACGTCACCGCGACGGTCGCCGACGACGCGCTCGCCGAGGACGTCGAACAGGTCAATAGCGCCCTCGAGAGCGACGACAGCGCGGAGCTCGACGAGGCGGTGACGACCGTCGAGGACCGGCGGGCGACCCTCGAGTCGGCCCAGTCCGAGTTCGACGCCGCCACGTCGGAACTGCTCTCGCTCGACGCTGAGCGCCTCGAGGAGCTGGCCGTGATCGACCGCGCGGAGCTCGAGGCCGGCGCGTCGACGCTCGGCGACGTCCTCGACTCGCAGGTCACGCTGGCGACGGGATACGAGACGCTGCTGGGCGGTTACGAATACCTCGAGCAGGGGCGGACCGACGCCGACGACGGAAACCACGAGGACGCCGAGATGGCGTTTACCGCGGCGAAACAGGAGTTCGCGACCGCAGCCGAGACGCTCTCGAGCGGCAAGGACGAGGCCCCCGAGGGGCTGGTCGATTACTTCGCCACGGCGCTGTGCCAGAGCGGCCACCTCGAGTCCGCAGCGGGGAGCTTCGCCGACGCGGCGGCCGCGGCGGCCGAGCGGGACGTCGTCGCCGCGCGCCAGCACCGCGAGAAGGCCGAAGCGGCGCTCGAGGACGCACGCGCCTGCGCGGCTAAGTAGTAGGTAGTAGGGTCGCAAGAACTGCAGCGCAGCACAGTACAGCCGAACCACGGACGCGACGATCGGATACTCGAGCCGTCGCCGCGTTCGGTCGCCGTTCGTCGGCCCGGCGTAGAACGGCAGCGAGGCGGTCGCTCAGCCCGTGACCGGTTCGCCGTCTTCCGTCGGCGGTGCGATCTGATCGATGTACTCCTCGACGGTGGGCTCCTCGACGCGGACGCGGACGTTGATCTCGCCGAGCTCGTCCGGTTCGCCGACCGAGAAGTTGACCCGGTCCATGAAGGCGGCCTGCTTCTTGAGCGCGAAGGAGAAGGTGTCGCCCTCGCGGTTCGCGAAGAACTCCCCGCGGGCGGTGTCGAGGATTTCCTGTCGATGGAGGAGGTCCGAGAAGTGGTCCATCGAGTGGGCCTCGGCCCGAATCTCGCCGAACTCCTCCTCGAGGTCGGCGTTGGGAAAGATGTTGGCGACGGCGTCGGCGACGCGGCTCGTGACTTCGGTGTCGTAGACCGGTGCCGTGATCTCGACGTCGACGCGGTAGATGTCGGTCATGGGTCGGCCTCCGCTTCCGCTTCGGTTCGTTCGACCGTTTCGGTTCCGTCGTTGCTTTCGTCCGCACTCTCGAGCGCCGCGGCTCCCTCGCGGATGATCGTCCGCATCCGCTCGTGGAACGCCTCGAGCGAGTCGGTGTTCTCGACGACGATGTCCGCTCGGGCCATCGCGTCGTCCATCCCGAAGCCTCGTTCGCGCTCGTCGCGGGCGGCCAGCGGCTCGCCGCCCTCGTCCTCGCCGGCGTCGCGGCCGCGGGCGTCGATCCGCTCGGCGCGGACCTCGAAGGGGGCCTCGATGCTGACGAGCGTGAAATGGTCGCCGAAGCGCTCCTCAAAGACGTCGACCTCGGTGTCCGATCGGATGCCGTCCACGAGGACGGTGTCGTGGTCCTCGAGGCGGTCCTCGATCATCGGGAGCGAGCGCTCGGCGATGGCCGCTGGCCCGTTCTCGTCGCGCAGAGCCTGCGCGACCTTCCCGTGGTCTTTCGTCGGGTCGAGTCCGCGGTCGGCGGTCTCCTGGCGGACGACGTCGCCCATCGTCACCACCGGGATCCCGTCCTCGCGGGCGACGGTGGCGGCCTCACCCTTGCCGCTGCCGGGCAGTCCCACCGTTCCGATGACGTGCATCGAGTCCGAATAGTAGCGTTGCCCGCTTAAGGACTGTGTCTCTGATCGGCGCTCGCGGTGTCGGTCTCGGTTTTGTCTTTACTCCCGGCTTCGTTCTCGATCGAGTCGTATCCTTTCCTCGGAGCGATCAATCCATACCGCTTATACCGGTTGATCGTTGAATTGGACTCGAGGGCACGTAGCTCAGTCTGGATAAGAGCGTCGGACTTCTATCCTCGTCGCGGCAGCGATGGGGGAAGACATCCGACGGTCGTGGGTTCAAATCCCATCGTGCCCGTCCGAAAACTGTCGTTTTAGGATTCCTACGCAGGAGTCCTTCTAAGAACTGCTACCGTACAGATTCGGCGGATTCTCGCTTCGATATCCAACCTGAGAATCTGGTGTTCGTTCAGCAGTTGAACACCCCCCTTCGACTGCTTGCGGTTTTCATTGTCGGGTTAGCGGGGTGGTCGGCGTGACGACTGTCATGCGGACGTCGACCAGTCGGTCGACGTGCCTCCACTGCGGTTCGTTCGTCACCGATCGATTTCGTCGAGTCTACGGTGATGATGCTGACCGGGCTCACCGCTGTTCCGAGTGCGATTCATACCCACGATTAAGCCGTGGGTCGGCCGCCGGGAAAGCGGTCGAGATACCAGATCCAGAGACCTCACCGGGTCGTCACGGGGGTGACCCGGACCGATGACGGTCGCCGAGAATCGCGAGCGCGGCCACTACGTCGAAAACGCCGCCTGCGACCGCTGGCCCCTCGAGCGGGTCGCCGACGACCGTGCCGAGTGGCACGATCTCGAGTTCGTCCAGGATGTCGTTGGTGACCGTGCCGGCGTAATCGCAACCGCGGGCGAGGTCGCTGAAGCGAAGTCGTGTTACGAGACCTACGACGACCGCGCGGGTCGCTGGTGGGTTCGGCGAGAGAATCACGAGCGACTAGTCGATGTCGACGGCTGGTACGTCTTGGTTGTCCTCGAGCGCGAGTCCGACGAGATACTGCGGATCGCATTGACGCGTGCCGCGACGATTGACCGGATTATCGCCGGGAACTGGTGGGACTGCGGGAACGGTGGGCGCAGCGCCGAGCAGTACCGTCAGATTGCGTGGACCGCTGTCTTTGACGACCTACGGGGGCCACAATGACGGTTCATACGACGTACTTCGGCGGAATCTCTCAGTTCGATCCATCTGAGGGGGACGATGTCTTCGGTGTGGTCCGATACCCGAAGGACTTCGTTGAGCGGGTCACCGATCGGAACATCCCGGCCGTCGCACCGCCGGGGGACCTGCTGAACGCCTACAAGACCGTCGAGAACGCCGCCGAGGAAGACGATGAACCCAACCCTGCAGCAATCGCTTGGAATTCCGTCGACTACGAACGCCGGTATCTCGAGTACCTCGAGCGGGACGGTCCCCAGGCGGTGATCGACGAGCTGGCCGATTGCGCACGCGAGCGCGATATCTGGTTGGTGTGCTGGGAGAGGGATGCTCGTTGGTGTCACCGAAGACTGCTCGCAAACATAGTTGTCGACCGGCTCGAGGATACCGAAGTAGTCCATCACCCGGATCCATCGACGATTTCGATCGATACCGGTAACGACGAACCCGGCGATAGAACCGATGAGGCGGCCACATTGCGGGACTTTGCGGAGGCTGGAGGGGACTGACGATGGACCTAACAGCCTTTGGCCTCGAGCCGCAGGACTCGGCAGCGGACGACGATGACGAGTCCAACGATGTCAACAACGAGCAGGTCTGGAGCAAGTGCGTCGACTGCGAGTACGCCGGCTATGAGGTGCGAGTTCGTCGCGAGAGCGGCGTGCTGCTCTGTCCATCGTGTTTCGCCGACCGGGAGGGGCTACGATGACGCAAGTCGAAACGACACCTCACGAAAGCGAGGGACGCTGGAAGTGGCCCGACTGGGGCCGCGGTCCGTACGACGCCCTCTCATCGGTGATGCTCGGGCCGCCGTTCGAAGGCTATCTGGAATTGGATGTCGAAATCGACGGCGAACCGTGGCACCTCGAGGTGAGCTACAGCAAGTCGGGATTCGCACCACGGCTATCGGATGGAATCAACGCCGAACGGCTGTACGAGTGGGACATCCGCGGACGCGGGCGCGGCGAGCGAAAGGCATCGTTCAATATCTCACCGCGGTTCCCGAACATGCGCCACTGGGAGACCGGCGATCCAGTGAATCTCCCGTGGGAGAATCAGGTCGGCGAGGTCGACGGTGTCGACGTGGAATTTCACGTCAGTAACATCGAACCCGGCCACGGTCTCGAGTTGCTGCCGGAGTTCTTCGCGGCGATCTTCGAGCACGCAGGCGAGCGCGTGCATCCAGAGTACTTTCGCGCGGACCCGCACTCGGCCAGCCGCATGTGGGCGTACGAGCGATACATTCGTATCCGTCGGCAGTGGGCTGAAAAGCTCGCATCGGCCGGTGTCCTGCAGAAAGTAGTTCATTTCCTCTCGGACCTCGAGGGCGTGAAGGCAGAACTGCATCTCGACAACGAGGAAGTGATCAACCACCAGAACCGGCTGATACTCAATCCGACATCGGCCGCGAAGCTACTGCCAGGTCACACCTACGGCCGGAAGTTCGAGATCTACCAGCTGGCCGATCCAGACGCGGTGTCGAAAGATCACCCGTCGTACCATCCGAAGGTGGAGGTGCTGGTCAACAAGTCGATGAACGACGGCGAGGCATGGGCATGGGCCGATCGTCACGAGGTGACTGAGCAGATAGAAGAGACGCTGCTGAACGCGCTCCATTGGGAAGATATCCCGCTCGCACCCGACGGCAACGACGTGTACGTGCCGGACGATCACTTCGACGCAGCGGCGCGTGACGAGTCCGTGGAACTCTACGAGGACCCGACGCCGCGCCTTAAGGCGAAGACGGACCACCTGTTGATGACCACGCTGCGGGACATGGGCGAGACCGCGCGCGAAGTGACCGAGACGGTCGCGACCGATGGCGGTGGTACCGTCGACGGCCTGGCCGACGAACTCGGCAAGCACCCCGCGACGATCTATCGGGCGATCGAAGATCTCGGTGACATCCTCGAGATCGACCAGGGCGAGATTTCGTTCCGGGCGCGGAAGTACCAGGAGGAGTTGCGCGCACTCGTTGAGTCCGCCGAGTACGCCATCGAGAGCTTTGCCGATCGGATTCAGCACGTAATGGGCCTGGCCGATCACATCGCCGAGTCGTCACCGTTCCAGCGGTGGTTGGCCGAGAATGGTGCCGAGATCGAATTCGACGAGCATGGGAACCCGAAGCGACTCCGAATCGATGCGATTCTGTCGCTGCTGAAGCACGATAGCTTCGAGAACGCTCGTGCGGTCGCACAGGAAGCGATCGACGCCTGGCGGCACTCAGGGAACGATGTAGTTCCATTCAGCAAGGTGTCGATGGTCTGGCGGACACCTGAAGGCGGCCGCGACAGCCACCGCGTGGGTTCGCTCGCCGACTGGTAGAACCGTCCTCGTGAGTGGCAACACTCTCCTGATACCTGTTTTCAGCAACTTTGGTTGTATAATAGCGGCTGTTAGTCAATTCTGATTGTAGTTTTGTCCTCGAGGACGGGATCGCCGGCACGATCGTGCCGGCTCGCCTGCGGGTCGGTTTCGCGCTGCGCGCGAAACGCCCCTTGGCGGGTGTCGCCAAGGCGACTGCGCCAAAAAATTACAGCGCTAGCCCCCTCGTTCGCGCGATCTCCAGTTGAAGCACACGAAATAGGGGTGACATTACCTAGAGCGCAAGCCTGTAGACTCGGACCGGCTAAACCCCATCAAAATTAAATGATCGGAATCCGTCTACGGTAATATCCCTTATATGGAGCGAGAGGATATTACATTTTCAGCACGTGAAAGTTGCTCAGATAAGCTTATTACTACTATTGAGGAGATCGTTAAGCAAATTGAAACGGATGGTGTTTCTACAGACCCAAATGATGCTTCAGCCTATTGGTTACTTGATCGGTTAACGGAATCCGGAGATATAGTTGAGCAATTCATATCCAATTGGGAGACGCATGACTTATCTGAAAATCCTAATGGAGGGAATCACCGACTCTATTACCTGTCTGAACTTTACGACAAGTATGGTGAGAAACCCATCAGTGAGAAGGTTCGTGAAGTCGGTCTATTAGAAAAATTCCGCGAAGAACAATTGCGTACAGGAAGACTGCGAGTAGATGGGGAATCACACCACGGGTTAGCTTTTCGAGGACTCATTGCTGTTGCCCCAGATGCGGATATTACACGCGATGCAATATCTAATATTGTACGCCGTTATGAGTCAGATCACTCGTCAATTGACGATCGAATTATGGCTGAGTCAGCGTTGGGATTGCTTGAACATGACTACAGAACATATAGCTCAATAGTTGACGCCGTAACTGAGCGAGTTGCTTCGAAGGTTAGAGAAAATATTAAAGAAGACGGTGGGGAAAAGTACCTAATGTCTACGGATATCCTTTTATTAGCTAAGAATCCGACTCATACAAACCCAGATATACAAACTGCAGCTTCACTCCTATTCTCTCACTGGATGGAAAGTGATCATACGCATTTTGAACCTGCAACAGGATCTGAAGTCGGAATTGCTCTATTAGCAGCTGGCCATGGCCCATCACAAACCGCATACCATGCAGATTGGCAGACAAAACTTCGTGAGCAGCGTCACAAACGCCATCTACCGAAATTCTTGAGTACTCAACCAGCGACAGCTGTGAAAAACCGACAAACGACAATTAAGCAACAAATACAAAGGATGATTGAAGATACAACAGAATCTCTCTATATCTCTACCCGCGGAATCGGTATGTTTCATCACGATATATTAGATCTTTTAGATGAATACCCAGAACTTGATTTTCGAGTGTTGACTAACCGGCAAAGGGCCGGCGGAGATCGCAAGAGGTTCAAACGAGCTGCGATGGATGAATTAGCTGAACGAACAGGAACAGGCGTTAAACAGAGCGAACTGTTACATACACGTATGATGATTTCTGATGAAAAACGACTCCTTGTATCAAATGCAGATATAATCCGGGATCAGCTTCATGATTCCTTCAATGCTGGGTTGTATACTGAAGATCCAGAATCAGTTAAAAAAGCTGTAACCATGTTCAATAACGCATGGGAGAGCGCTGAGTATATGGATCCATCTAAATAGGGCCGATATTTGTGAAATCGCTTCTATCCCCCTGGGGGTGCATGTTGACAGAATCCGTTTCCCGAATATGCACACAAGTCAAGCAGCGCCGTGTGCATATCGTTTGTCAACTGGCCGAGGGGAATCCATGATCTGCCCGAAAGTGTGATAGAATCGACCGTCTCTGGACGGTCTAACTATTATGAATGAGACGAACAGCGGAAGCCTATAGGATCGTGTGTACGAGTATTCGAAATAGATAGGATTCTACTCGTAAGCGAGCTGCTCGAAGGCGCAGTCGCCGTGGATTGTCGGTGAGGTACTGCCGTCTTGAAGGGACTGATGTTGATCATTCTGGAGATCGTCGAGCGTCACCCGGGCCGTGCAGGTGTCAGCGTCAGTTGGTTTCGCTGACGACGTAGGTGTTTTAGACGCGTGTTCGCTGGTAGCGGCACCACGATAGATCGCTTTCCATGTTTCACAGTCGGGACAGGCGAAGGCCTTCCCGTCCTGACCGAAAACACGGACGAAATCGCTACTGATGACAGCGTTGCAGTGCTGGCAGTGGTGGTTTCGAGCCATACCCGGCGCGGTTCGGCGAATGGATAAAAAGACTCGGCGCGAGTGACGGTCGTTCGTATGGTGTCGCAATGGGATACTGATTTAGGTGGGATTGGGTGTGACGGCCGATATGCCACCGGAACGCTCAGTACTGATCGGCCGGCGGACAGTGATCGAAACGGGCAACTCGCAAGGCGTGACGATTCCACAGGAGATCTTAGCGGACATGGACCTCAAGGTCGGCCACGAGGTGACACTGGTGTACGACCGAGAGAACGAACGCGTAGCCGTCGAACGCGCGCCGGAGTCGGGCGGGGTGTTCTGAGCATGGAAGCCGTCGCGGTCTATCTCGGTACGCGGACACTCCGCGAATTGGATAACACCTACTCGGCATCAGTTCCCGCTCACATCGTTACCGAAACCGACCTTGAGCGGGGGCAGTCGGTGTTCGCTCATTTCGATCGACGAGAGCAAGCAATCGTCTACCGAACGACCGAGCAGAATCCGGTCAACGGTTCTGGGCCAGACGGCGCAGTGTTCTTGGGATCGTACCAGCTCTGGGAACTTGATGGGGACAACCTCGGGCTTACGGTCCCACGGGAGATCGTCGTCCACACTGACGTCCAGATTGGCGACGACCTCGGCGTCCATTGGGATCCGGCCGACCGTTCCCTCTGCTATCACCTCGAGCCTGATCCGAATCCGTTCTCACGCTCTGGTTGAATCCTCAAGGTGATAGGTTTCTACGGTGCTGCTGAATACAGCGAGCGAGTCTTGCACAGAGTTACTTCTGGAGTACGGGATAGTATGTCTCATAGTAGGTACTCGCGGATCAGTCCCTCTACAACTGAGCTGTGCGGAATGGCTACGACTTTTCACGTGAAGCGTTGCAGAACGAGTGCGTTCGAGGTATGTAGTGTATGGCTTGCGACTTGGTGGATGCAGTGCTGACCTGGATTGACACGGAATAGCCAAACAATAATTAATAGGACTGCGACAGGTTCGGTAAGGATCAACACGTGAAACGGAAAGCATTAAAAGATGGCGTCAGCCGGGAGGACCTAACCGACAATCAAGAGCAGATCGTTGACGAAGCGATCGAGCATCCAAACCTGACGCACACCGAACTCGCGGATCGGATAGATCTTTCTACGAGTTACGTGTCGGACGTTCACCAGGATTACCTTGAGGAGGAATTCATCGCCGATGCCGTCACGTCGGATGACCTCGACGAGGATATCTATGAAATTATCGTTGCCGGGATGCGGTCGATGGAAGAAGTCGATCGGGTGGAGCGACAGTACGACATCGATCTGAACCGGGGCGATGCGAAGGAAGCCGATGTCGTCGCATGGGTGTCGCAGGGCAGCTACGAGTTCATGGTGATGATCGAGTGCAAGTTCCATGGGACTGCTGTCGAACAAGATGTCCCTGCTGCGATGGCATGGTACCAAGAAAATTCCAATGTCAACCAGACGTTGATTATCTCTAGCAGCGGGTTCCAGTCAGGAGCAAAATCTATTGCTCGCGACACCGGGATTGAGCTCTACCAGTTCGATGAACTCCGGCGCGAGGACCTGCAGGGTCGGATGATGCAGTTCAACTTCAATATCACCGCGAATCCCCAGCAGACAGAAATCGTGGATCTCGGGTTGGAACCGATTAAGGGCAGTCCACACGAAGGTGACGTATCCGAATATGTGAATCGGAATCCAGCACTCTTTGACGAAGAGCGCCGACCGATCGGGAAGGATGTCTTCGACCGGGCGTGGGAAGCATCATTGGACAAGTCGCCTGGGGTCTACACCGTGGAAATTGACGACCGGCTCATGCTGCTGGACGATCAGTTCTACTGCCTGAATGCAATCCAGTACGAAGTCCGTGAACTGGATTCGGCAGAGATTGAATACGAGCTTGATGCCTACGAGGAATACGATCTCTATATGAAGAACGTGCTCATGGAGGAAGAGGAGCAGGTGGAGCTCGTATCGATTGAGGAAGCGATCCAGGCGTTCGAGGAAAACGTCCGGTAAACTCCGAACGAGCCTTTAGAATAGGGCTCCGGTTGCGAGAATCAAGTCTGACCCGTTCGAGTAACGGCAGAAAGTCCCTCCGCATAGTAGGTATGATCTCTTCAGTGCTTCTGAAATTGGGGAGAGACATTGCTGAACCTACGCTCTATATTCAGCAGCTGACACCTATCAATTGTTAAGGTAATCAACAGACCCACTCTCATAGAAGGAAGATACCAACAGGTTGTTCGAAGCCGCGACAGACTCACTCAGTGAACGAAAGCGGCACAATTCCCTCGAACTGACAGTTCCGGTTCGGACAAGCGAGTTCGACACCCTCGAGTGCGGAGACGTTGGTACCGAGGAGAACACCGCCAGCGATGCCGCGGTCACAGTCGGGACAGGTAATTCTCGAGACGTTGACCGGCTGGTAGCGTCGGGCACAGTCCATACAGGGGCGACAGGATGAACGGACAGTGTAGTGCTGGGCAAACCGATAGTCGGCGTCTTCGGCAGTGTTCGGCGAGCCATGACAGGCAGGGTGTGCCTCCCCACGGCCAGCTGCACGTGGGTCCGGCAGGTGGAACACTTTCGAACTCGAGTGAACGACCGTCCAGGTCGGTTCCATGTCGAGCACGCGGACGGACTCGACAGGATAGGTTTCGTTCTCTTCGTACCAGTTGGGCGTTCTGAGTACGTGTAAACGGCAGTGATAGCGGTCGGGATAGGTCACCAGCACCAGCGCAAAGACGGCGTTGGGCTCATCGGACCGTCCGCGAGTGGTAAGACGAATCGCTCGCTTGGACTCTCGATCGTCGTCCTGATCGTCGAACTTGCGGTCGACGATATCGGTCACCTCCCACGTTCGACTGTCCCCGTTGACGATCAGCAGGTCATTCTCATCGATACCAGTAACCGTGTCGGCCAGTTCGGGATGACACTCGTATATGTCCGGTCGCTCGAGGTCAGACCGGCCAGATTCACTTTGTGCCACGTTAGGCGTCACCTCCAATCGCGTCGGGGTCCATCTCCCACAGACGGCGTGCAAGCCCGTTCGCGGGCGGCCGCTCGAGTTCAAGCCCATTGCGTTCGGCGGCTCGATAGATCGTCTTCCGACGGACCTCGTGGGCTGTCGCGAGGTCCTGAACGCTGAAGTTAGCGTCCAGTGCGCGCTCGAGGTACTCGCGGTGTCGGTGGCCATTGACCGGGAACGCATCCAACTCGAGTTCGTCGATAATCCGGGCTCGAAGGGCTGTCACGTCTGTTTGGCACTCTGCCATGACCGCGCGTTTTCGGCCGGGGATTAGAAGCGTCGAGAATCTTGGTAGATTCTTCTGAGGTTGCGAGCGACCGCGCGTGTGGGCGACCGTCTTCGACGGTCGCAACGCGCGTCACACGGGGGGGACCCCACCGTGCCTATCCGATACGTGCGCGCGCGAAAAATCGCTCAGACGAATTCAACTCGAGCTGGCGGTGAGTAGTTTCGACCGTTTTCGGCCAGGGTGTGATCGACGGAACCGAGATCGTAGAACGGTTCGAATTCGCGACTGGTAAATTCAAAATCGCACCTGATCTTCGACGATCTGGATTTTTGCCGACCGGTACAGGCGCGCGCGTATATATTCTAATGGAGCCACCCCCCGGGGTCAGTTGGCCTATTTAAAGCGTCTCAACTGGTCACATGTCGATTCGAGAGGAAAGAATTAGAAGCTACACAGACAATCGCACGACCCTATACATTTATTAGGTAGCGGAGAACCGCTACGGGCGATCATGAGTGGAATTGACGGCTTCTATGCCGACAGTCGGAAAGTCACGCAAGGAGACGGCACGCTACTCGTCGTGGTTCCGGCACCGATCGTCGATGAGTTCGACCTGGAGGCTGGAGATGACCTCCCGTTCATGCTCGAGGAAGGCGGGGAGAAAGCGACGATCTTGAATCCGAACCGCGACGACAGTACCGAGGTCTCGATCTCACTTCCATGAGGTTGCTGCAGCACCCTGGAACCGGGTTCCAGAAGCCGACCCCACGGGGTTGCTCGCGAATATATACAGAGACCTCAATCTATGCACCTTCCCGTGTCCAATGGGTTCGTCCGGTGCATAGAATCAGCGGTGCTCGAGACGGTCCCGCGTCAGCTGCACCGTCGCACCGACCCCCATTCTTAAAGAACAGGCCGGTCGCTCACCCGCGACCGACGCGAATCAACCCCTCGTGCATACACCCGCTTAAACCATGACCAAGCGCACCAGCCTGAAACTCACCGACGAACGACAACGGAAACTCGACAAGGCCACCTCGATCGTTGCCGAAGACGAGTACGACGATCCACCGATGAGTGTAGTGATCGACGCCGCACTCACGCACCTTGTGGAGTCGAAGCAGAATATCGACGACGCCCGTGGCGACATCGATCCAAGGACGATTCAAACCGTCGCGAACACCTCTGTGATTGGATTGAAGTATCGGACCTCAGTCGAGAGCAAGTATCGGTAATTTCGACCTTTGAGAATATTCGGACGGACCCTATAACTGGTATTAGATATATGGCAATTCATCGCTAGATGCAATACATGGACGAAAATATAGTTCCAGATGATTTAACCTCAAATGTTGACTATGTGACTGGATCAGAAGAGATGAGAAATGACATTAGGCAGATGCTTTCTTCTTTGACTGATGAGGAAAGAGATCCAGATGAGCAGATCGATCTACTCGAGGAATTCATTTCTAATTCTGACCCAGAGTGTATATTGGAGAAAATAGCCCATTCAATGGTCTTAGGTGGGTATATCAGTGGTTTACCAGTCCCTGATGACAAGGTCGGTCTTCCACCAAGACTCGCGGAATACGTTGTTGGCAAAGTAGTTGCGCATGACGAGTATGGTGATCAGAAGCCAGGTTACTTAGAAATATCAAAACGTGCGTATGGTGTCAGCCAAGCATATACTACCGGTTTTCTTCCTGACATCGATCCTCACGAAATGTCGGATGCGGAGCTTGAGGAGCTTGAATTACAACAGTCTCTACGAACGAGGGAAATCACTTCAGGAAAATTTATGTTTGATCTGCAAATTGAGAACGCAGCTCAGCGGGCATACAAACCCCACGATGAGTATCTCAAAGAACTAAATGGATTCACAATTGATCAAGCCATAGATTATCTGAATCATACTCTGGCAGTTATCAATAATGCGTTGACAGAAGCATTTGAGAAGTCAAATTTCGTCCCTGAAGAGTTAGTTGACCACGAAGATTCGATGGATAAAATGATGAAAGAGTATGAGGAGGAAGGGACGATTAAAAAATTCACAGAAAGGGAAGAGGTTAAAGAAAACGCTGAGAAGCTAGAAGGTGCATTTGCGGAATTAGGTAATTATCGTAAATGTGTGTGGATACCGGAAGAAATACTAATCGAAAGCCTCCCAGAAAGGTACTCCACCAAATGTTTCCAAAACTTTCTCGACCGAATGAGCTATGAACTGTATTCTGAATCCTATGACTTCAGACACATAGACGACTTTAATCCGCTATATAAAAATCCGATAATAACTAACGGTGACGAATATATCATCCCACAAGCGGCGGCATCAAGACGAAGTCTGTTAGAGACTTTCTTCTATGATTTAATTAGTCACCCAACGTATGGATCTCCGTCAGGAGAAGGGGGAGGGGAATTTGGAGATAAGTGGGGCGAATATATTGAGAAATGGACATATGACTCGCTTGTAAGTGCTTTTGGTGAAGACCATGTCTATCTAAACCCATATTATAAGACGGAAGACGGAACGTGGGAAGAGGCAGCCGATGTGATTGTGATCTACCAGGAGTACTTGCTCGTGTTTGAATGCAAATCGAAAAAGCTTGTTCTTGAAAGTCGCGGTGGGAATGTTGAGTCTGCAAAAGAAGATTTGGAATCTGGTATCGGAAAGGCAAATGAGCAAGCAACTTCAATTATACGTGAACTAGCTGACCAAGATACGTTGAAGTTGAAAGTTGATGAAGACTATTTTGAAATAAATAACAATGATATAAAGAGATCAGTTCCCTGTGTAATCATTGGTGAACAATATGACGATATCGCTACCAACCACTATTATAACGTCTTAGATTTAGAGAGAGACCCATTTGTAGTGTCTGTATATGATTTGGAAATAATATGTGAGTTATTGCAAGGATTTATTTTCATATCGTATATCACCCAGAGAATAAAAGTGACGAGGAATGGAGATTACAAAGCAATGGATGAAATTGATTTGTTGGGCCTATTTTTAGATAATGAAAAGAAACTTCCTGATTTACCTGAGAAAACGTATATCCAGCTTCTGGACTATTCATCAGAGATTGCGAGTCGTCTTAATTATAAGTTCGGTCCGTAGGAATGCCAAAGGTGAAAGTCGTCCGAAAGTCGTCAGAATCGAGTGTTATGATGTAGCTGTGCTGAAATACGTCTTGAGACTCCCGTAGATCTTATCCCTGAAGCGTCTGCGTCGACGGTCGTGGCCGGTTCTCGACATCAAGATCGCCGTCAAGATATTCACTACCTTCAGACGTTATCTCGTACATCCTGCTATCTTCGAAGACTGGTGCGACGAGACCGACTTGTGAAAGCAGTTTGCACCGCTCGTGGATACGTTCTCGAGAGGCATTGAGTCGCATTATTTGAGACATGAGACGGGGAGAGGACCACCCCTCGTCATCGAGATGCTCGAGTATCCGTTCGTCGAGCGTACACATCCACCGAGCAGGCTTTCGGTCTGTCACGGCTCTGTTGTCTCACTTGCAGTTGGTCCATTTGTCGACCCGTTTTCATTGAGATAGACCTCGTTTTCGGCGTCGTATTCCTCGTCGAGATACGCTTTTCCAGTATCTGTAATATCATAAACGCCGTTCCCAATTGGAAGTAGTAGTCCATGCTCAGCAAGCTTCTGGCATCGTCGAGACACTGAGGATTGGCTAATTCGTATCCCTTCCCGGCTAGTTAGTTCACCTACTGGTTTTGGCCCCTCTTTACGGATAATCTCGAGAATTCGATCGTCCCAGATCGTCATCCAAGTTCCCGACTGTCTCATTAGTACCCACTATGGAATCCAGACACCTATTTCCGATTGTCTATCCATATTATTATTCTACACCCTCACTTGAGCCACCGTTGCATTTATGCATATTGGATTCGAAGACGGATCTACGGAGCTATCAACACGGCTGAAGATGACTCTTGTTGGCACGTGAAGCCGGGACGGCGCTGCAACGCCGTCCCAGAAGGTAGCTCCGTGGATCAGAGCATGAACTACGGAACTTCCGTGGGGCGTGGGCCCCACGCACGCCAAGAGGCATCACCAGCAAATAGGTCTGACGCTCGCTGTAGCTGCGGTGCTCAAGTGGATGGCTACGATGCTCGTCGGGGCGAACCTGTTTGCGCCAATTGCGCACGCATTCGCACCGACGGTGGGACCGCGTGGGCCGACCTCACCGGCTTCCAGCGCGACATCCTGGAAGCAATTGCTCACCTCGAGCGAGTCGGTGACGATCCCTACGGACTCGCCATCAAGGAACATCTTGAGTCCCAGTACGGCGACGTACACCACGGCCGCCTGTACCCGAATCTCGACGACCTCGTTGCCGACGGGCTTCTCGAGAAAGACGAACTCGACGCCCGGACGAACAGCTACACGCTGACGACCGAGGCCGAAGCGATGCTTGAGGCGAGTATCCATCGGCGGGCCGACGCTTGTGGGCTTCAGGTCGCTGCAACCGATGGCGGGACAACCGGTGATGACGATGCGTGACGACGGTCACGTGACCGGCCTGTGTCCGACCGTCAACGGCTACGTGCTCGCCGCTCGAGACGGCGACGATGAACCGACGTGTCTCATCTGTGGCGAAGCGGTCGAACCCGTCTTCCCCGGTGCCAACGGGGGTAACAACACGAACGGTCTCGAGGGAGACGAGACGAACCGCAAGCCCGCCATTCAGCCCGAGCACGACGCTGAACTCCGGAAGCCGTATGCCGTCTACGGGAACGGAGCCGTCGAACAGGCGATCGACAGTATTACCGACGAACGTATTCTTCGGCTCCATTTCGACGGCGACGAGACGCCGTTCTACGCCGATCATCGCCGAACCGATGACGGACTCCGATACGCCCGCGAAGGGTACCCTCGGTCCGACGCTTCACCTGCAGAGATTGGCTACGGGATGGCGAAGGCCGTCTTCTACGAGTTCGTCCCGCTCGAGGAGAGTCTGTTCGCCAATGACGGGGGTAAAGCATGAGCGACGGCCTCGAGCCAATTTCGCCTCACGAGGCGGTTGAGATGTACCACGACGCTATGCGTGATGAGCACGCTAAGTCGACGCGCCGGAGTGCGAAACACCGGCTCCGTGCGTTCGTTCAGTTCTGTGATGAGGAGGGAATCGAAGATCTGAACGAACTAACCGGACGGAACCTGTACAAATATCGAACATGGCGGCGTGAAGGGAAAGGCGACGGATATGAGCCGGTGAAGTTGGTCACCCTCAAGGGCCAACTCGCGACACTTCGACGGTTCCTCCGGTTCGCGGCCAACATCGACGCCGTGCCACCATCGCTGTACGAGCAGGTCACGCTGCCGACGATGAAACACGGCGAAGACGTGTCAGAAACGACGCTAAAACCAGAACGAGCAATTGAAATCCTCGATTATCTCGAGAATGCAAAGCCGGGTTCTCGAGAACATATCGTCGTGATGTTGCTCTGGCGAACTGGTGCGCGGACGGGGGCAATCCGTGGTCTCGATCTTCGCGACCTCGATCTTGACGGATCACACCCACGCGTCTCCGGACCTGCGATTAAGTTCGTTCATCGGCCGGATACTGGGACGCCGTTGAAGAATCAGGAACAGGGTACCCGATGGAACCGGATTAGCGAAAAGGCGGCCCGCTACATCGAGGATTATATCGAGTACCACCGAACGGATGTGACGGACGAGCACGGCCGAGAGCCGTTAATTACGACCCGGTACGGACGTCCTGCAGGAAACACGTTCCGGAAGACCCTGTACCGTGTCACGCGGCCCTGTTGGCGAGGTGAACCATGTCCGCACGACCGTGACCTGGACGAGTGTGAAGCAACGGATATCGATCATGCAAGCAAGTGCCCCTCGTCACGGTCACCACACGACCTCCGTAGCGGTCGCGTGACCTTCTACCGTCGCGAGGATGTGCCGCGCCGGATCGTCAAAGACCGTCTCAATGCGAGCGAGGATATCCTTGATCGGCACTACGACCGCCGTTCTGACCGAGAACAGGCCGAACAGCGTAGCGACTACCTCCCCGATCTATGAAAGATATGAACGCGAAAATTCAAGTGCGAAATTCCGAAATAGCTCACCCCCATCGTGCCCGTTATCTGCGACCAACGTGATTAGACGGCGGCGAGCGGAAGCGAGCCGACAGCGTAGTTCAAATCCCATCGTCGGTACTTCCCGACTGGTGTGAGAGCTGGAGCTAAAGCGTTGGTCTCATGAGGAAGATGTCTGGTTGAGTGAATGTGTTCAGTATCCCTCAGCCAGACGGTGTTCTTTCGGATTCGGACGTGAAAGATTTAGCGGAAGACGTCATCTGCCAGCTCCCCTTGCCAGGGATCGAGGGCTCGCCCCTCGATCCCGGCGATATCTGGGCTGTTGTCATTCTTGCAGCAGTCAATCAGACGTCCATCTGGGAGACGTGCAAGGACAACGACAACGCTGTCTGTGACGATACTGTCATGGACTGGCTACATACGCTCAACCGGGAGTGGCTTGAGCGGGTTGCTAACCGCCTTCTCAGAGAGTTAGCGATGACGATCCTCGACCCTGATCGGTCGAGGATCGTCTCCATTGACTTCGTCGATAACCCCTACCACGGAACGTACGCCGATGAAGAAGGTGAACTCTGTCGCATGCACGCGAAAGACGGAACAACGACGTGCCACCGGTACTGCACGGCGTATCTCGTCTCGAACGGAAAGCCAGTGACGTTGGCGATGACGTACGTCCGTAGTGATGAGAAAGAGGCCGACGCGGTCGAGCGCGTCCTCGACCGCGTCGAGGCCTATCCCTTCGAGATAGAGCTTCTGTTGGCTGATCGCGGCTTCTACAACGAACGTATTCTGCGCCGCTCACGGGAGGTTGCTGCGACTGTCGTTCCCGTCCAAAAGAAGGGCAAGCGCATGAGGAAGAAGCTGGATACGCACTGCTCGTACATGACAACCTATCGGATGTACAAAGGCCGCGAGCGGGAACTGGAATTCCCGCTCGCGGTCGCTGTGTCATATCACGCCGGAGATCGCGGGAAAAGTGGCGAGGTCGTGCGAGGCTATGTGGCGTGCGATCTGGCCGATCGCACGCCGAAACAAGTCGAACGGCTCTATCGGAAACGGTCAGCGATCGAAACGAGCTACCGTGTATTTCGCCAAGCACGAGTGGTAACGACGACACAAGACCCAATCATCCGCTTCGCGTTCGTCCTGGTTGGATTCCTGTTGGAGAACCTCTGGCTTGTGCTTCGATGGGCGGTCGTCGCCCGCCCCCAGCGGGGCGGGCGCGACCTGCCCGAGGAATTCACGTTCAAGACGTTCTCTGACTGGATCAGACATGCATTAGAGGAAGAGCTAGAGCGGAGTTGGGAGATCGAGATGAACGGAACAGGTGTGCCAGAAGCATACGCGCCGGCCGCGGGCTGAGGTCAGCCCGCGGCCTTGGGCAAGCTCCGGGTGAGCAACAGCATTCGCCTAGAACAGCGTATCTCAGCCTTCTTACTTCACTTCTCCTCATGCGTGGATTCTACTTCCTGTTCACTCAGTTACCACACCGGCATTCACTCCGTTCGTCCATGACTCAGCACAGTTCACGAAGCGACGTTCGGGA